>NZ_CBCPMH010000001.1:0-2829372 GCF_965119705.1 Gallibacter sp. Marseille-QA0791
GTGGGTGTCAAAGGGTACGCGATACATTTATCCTTTTCCCCCGGAAACGGCGTTTTAATGCGTGACAATACGCCAAAATCAACCCGAACACAGGGAGGTGATCCTATCGCTGATTATATCAGGGCAGACACGCGGCTGCCCGCCTATCTGCCGTATCCCCGTTTCCTGCTGAAAATGGAGATTTCACAGACCGCCAAGCTGCTGTATTCGCTGCTGTTAGACCGTTCCACCCTCTCCCAGAAAAACAAGTGGCTGGACGACGAGGGCAGGATTTATATTATCTATCCCATCGCGGAGATAGCAGAAATACTGGATAAAGGCAGCACCACCATCAAGGGGGCGCTTAATGAACTGGACACGGCGGGGCTGTTGGAACGGGAACGGGGCGGCTTCTCCGCACCGAACCGGCTTTATGTCAAAGTACCGCCAGTGCCACAGGTACAGTTTTCAGACCAACTGATGGCCGGAAGTCCGCCCCTCATAGAGCCGGAAAACCGTCCTACTGATGGTCAGAAAACCGACCTTATGATGGTCGGAAAACCGTCCCCTAACCAAACTACTATAAACAACCTTACAGAGAGCCAAACAAAGGGAGTGAGTGGGGGGCCGTCCGCGCCCTATGGCCGATATGGAAATATTTTTCTGTCACAGACCGAATACGACGAGTTGCAGGCAGAGTACCCTGACAGGCTGGAACGGTTCATCGAGGAAATGAGCCGCTACCTTGCCGCCAACGGGAAAAGCTACCAGAACTATGCCGCCGCCCTGCGGATATGGGCGGGGAACGACAAAAAGGAAGCCCCTAAAAAGGGCATACCAGACTACTCATGCAAGGAGGGCGAGAGTTTATGAAGAATGAAATCAACGCGGTTTTGGAGAATATGACGACCACCATCCCGGAGCCGGAGGACTACACCGGCGAGGACGGTTTACTGTACTGCGGCAAGTGCCGCAAGCCGAAAGAAGCCTATTTTGCGCCGGATAAGGCCGCTATCTTCGGGCGCGACCGCCACCCGGCAGAGTGCGACTGCCAGAGAACCGCCCGCGAGGAACGGGAAGCCGCCGAAAAGCGGCGCAGACACCTTGACACCGTGGAAGAACTGAAACGCCGGGGCTTTACCGACCCCACCATGCGGGACTGGACTTTCGAGAACGACAACGGCAGGAACCCGCAGACCGGGCTTGCCCGCCGGTATGTGGAGCATTGGGAAGATATGCGGACAGACAATATCGGCTGCCTGTTCTGGGGCGGCGTAGGCACCGGCAAAAGCTACCTTGCAGGCTGTATCGCAAACGCCCTCATGGAGAAAGAAATCCCCGTCCGCATGACGAACTTTGCTCTTATCCTCAATGACCTTGCCGCCAGCTTTGAGGGGCGCAACGAGTACATTTCCCGCCTTTGTCGTTATCCGCTGCTGATCCTTGACGACTTCGGCATGGAACGCGGGACGGAATACGGGCTGGAACAGGTGTTCAATGTGATTGACAGCCGTTACCGCAGCGGCAAGCCGCTGATCGTCACGACCAACCTTACGCTGGACGACCTGCACAACCCGGAGGACACCGCCCATTCCCGGATTTATGACCGCCTGCTTTCCATGTGCGTCCCGGTACGCTTTACCGGCGACAACTTCCGGCAGGAAACCGCCAAGCGGAAAATGGAGAGCATGAAGAAACTGATTACCGACTGAAAGGAGTATTGCCTATGGCAGATAACAAGCAGCACGACACCCGCACCACCCGCCGCCCTGACTGTGTGACGGAAATCCGCATGGGCAATTCCGTCCTTGTCGTGTCCGGCTATTTCAAGAAAGACACCACAACCACAGCCGCCGACAAAATGGCGCGGGTACTGGAAGCGGAAGCCGCTGCTACACAGGAGCCGACTTATCCGGCGTGAACCGGGGCATGGAAAAGCGGCCATGCCAGGGAGCATGACCGCTGGAACGAAAATCGGAAGTGCTTTAGCAATTCTTAATCTCATTCTCTATAAAATAATTTGCAATTTCAAAGGCTTTTATTCTTCTCTTTGCCAATGTGATTTGTGATTTATAACGCTCGGAATTATCCTTTGATTCAAATGTTTTTACTGTTTCTCTTAGCTTGTGCAGAGTTGAATCAATTTGCCTTTTGGCCGCGGTTAATTCATCTATTGTATACTTCATGTTTTCTCCTTTAACTTCTGATTTTTTTGTTAAATCAGAGTATACCACGGAGTTATGAACTTTTCTACTGCAAATATGGGACGACAACCCATACCATAAAAATCGGAAAATTGAAAAGCTGTAAAGAAGCAAATTTAACGCTTTTGCCGCTGTACAGCCCCCGCCGTTCCGTGGTACAATGAAACCACGGAATAGTGGGGCTGGCTGTCGGAAACGGAGGATTTTATGTTAAGACAAGCCACCCAAAACCTCATTACCGCCCTTTATCCGAGATTGTCCCACGAGGATGAATTGCAAGGCGAGAGTAATTCCATATCGAACCAAAAAAGGATACTCGAAACCTACGCAAAACAGAACGGCTTTACCAATCTGCGCTGGTACACCGACGACGGTTTTTCCGGCGCGAACTTCCAGCGGCCCGGATTTCAAGCCATGCTTGCGGACATTGAAGCCGGGAAAGTGGGTACGGTCATCGTCAAGGACATGAGCCGGTTAGGGCGAAACTACTTGCAGGTAGGGTTTTACACGGAAATGCTGTTCCCTCAAAAGGGTGTGCGTTTTATCGCTGTCAACGATAATGTGGACAGTGCCAGCGAGGGCATGGACAACGATTTTACCCCGCTGCGAAATCTGTTCAATGAATGGCTGGTGAGAGATACGAGCAAGAAAATCAAGGCAGTGAAAAAGTCAAAAGGCATGAGCGGCAAGCCTGTTACCAGCAAGCCGGTTTACGGCTATGTGATGGACGAGGACGAGAATTTTATTATAGACGAGGAAGCCGCCCCGGTGGTGCAGCAGATTTACCAGCTTTGCCTTGCCGGGAACGGCCCGACCAAGATTGCCCGTATGCTGACGGAGCAGCAAATCCCCACGCCGGGGACGCTGGAATATCAGCGGACAGGCAGCACCCGCCGTTATCACCCAGGCTATGAGTGCAAATGGGCGACCAACACCGTCGTTCATATCCTCGAAAACCGAGAGTACACCGGATGTCTGGTGAACTTCAAAACGGAAAAGCCTTCTTATAAGGTCAAGCACAGCATAGAGAACCCCGTCGAGAAGCAGGCCATTTTCGAGAACCACCATGAGCCGATCATCGACAAGGAAACATGGGAACGGGTGCAGGAGTTACGCAAACAGCGCAAACGCCCGAACCGCTACGATGAAGTGGGGCTGTTCTCCGGGATTTTGTTCTGCGCCGACTGCGGCCATGTGCTGTATCAGCAGCGGTATCAGAACAAAGACCGCAAACAGGACTGCTACATCTGCGGCAGCTACAAGAAGCGCACCCGCAACTGTACGGCGCACTTTATCCGCACCGATCTGTTGACCGCTGGTGTCCTGGCAAATCTCCGGCAAGTGACCGAATACGCAGCCAAGCATGAGAGCCGGTTTGTGAAACTACTTGTCCAGCAGAACGAGATCGGCGGCAAGCGAAAGACCGCCGCAGCCATCAAGCAGCTTGAACAGGCGCAGGAACGCATTTCTGAAATCAGCCGCATTATCAAGCGGCTGTATGAGGACAATGTAAACGGCAAAATCAGCGATGAGCGTTTCATGGAACTGTCGGCTGACTACGAAGCCGAGCAAGCGGAGCTGAAAAAGAGAGCCGCCGCCCTGCAAGCCGAACTGGACAAGTCACAGGCAGCTACCGTCAACGCCGAGAAATTTATGGGCATTGTCCGCAAGCACCTTGCCTTTGAAGAACTGACCCCCACTCTCTTGCGGGAAATGATCGAGAAAATTGTGGTGCATGAGTGCAGCTATGATGAGAACGGCACCCGCAGGCAGGACATTGAGATTTATTACAGCTTTGTCGGCAAGATTGACTTGCCCGAATAACCGCCCGACCTATCCGACACAATGGCCAAGTGTCGGATAGGAACGGCAAAATTTTTTGCACTTCTATTGCTTCTTTATCACACATAAGCAAAAAGCCAGGGCATGAAACAGCTCATGGCGGGCGGCGGCGTTGCCCTTATCGGTATGCTCCTTGTACCGCAGCTTGCAGGGCTTTTCGGATAAGCCGCAGGAGTAGCCGCCTATGCAGAGCATACTTGACGCGATTAACGAATGGATAAAGGGTATCTTAATCGGAGCCATTAACGGTAATCTGTCAACTATGTTCGGGGACGTAAACGAAAAGGTAGGCACTATCGCAAACGAGGTAGGCAAGACCCCGCAAGGGTGGAACGCGAATATCTTCTCCATGATACAGAACCTTTCGGAGAATGTAATCGTCCCCATTGCGGGGCTTGTCATTACCTACGTTCTATGCGTGGAGCTTATCAGCATGGTAACGGAAAAGAACAATCTGCACGACATTGACACATTCATGTTTTTCAAGTGGTTTTTCAAAGCGTTCGTTGCCGTCTTTCTGGTAACGCATACCTTTGACATCACTATGGCAGTCTTTGACATGGCGCAGCACATTGTTTCCGGCGCGGCGGGGGTAATCAGCAGCGACACGGCTATCGACGCTGCCGAAGCCCTTGCTTCCATGCAGGAGGGGCTTGAAGGAATGGAAATCCCCGAACTTCTCTTACTCATGCTTGAAACAAGCCTTGTGAGCTTGTGCATGAAAATCATGTCCGTACTGATAACGGTTATCCTTTACGGCAGAATGATTGAAATTTACCTATACTGTTCGGTATCGCCTATCCCATTCGCAACCATGACAAACCGGGAATGGGGACAGATAGGGAACAACTACTTAAAAGGGCTGTTCGCCCTTGGCTTTCAAGGGTTTCTCATTATGATATGTGTCGGCATTTATGCCGTCCTTGTAAACGACATGATTATCGCAGACAACCTACACAGCGCGATATTCTCCCTTGCAGCCTATACGGTTATCCTCTGCTTTTCCCTGTTTAAATCCGGCGCACTGGCAAAATCAATCCTCAATGCACACTAACACAGAAAACGCGGGGAGCTTCCCCCGCAGAAAGGAGGTTTTCACTTGGCGTATGTACCCGTACCAAAAGATTTATCCAAAGTCAAAACAAAAGTCGCTTTCAACCTTACGAAGCGGCAGCTCATTTGTTTTGCGGCAGCCTTAGGCGTAGGCTTGCCGCTTTTCTTTTTGCTCAAGGACAGCGCAGGGACGAGCCTTGCAGCTATGGCTATGATTGTCGTCATGCTGCCCTGCTTCCTCTTTGCCATGTATGAGAAACACGGGCAGCCCCTTGAAGTGATTGTAAAGAACATCATACAGACCCAGTTTATCCGTCCAAAGGAACGCCCCTACCGGACGGAAAACCTATACGCCGTCTTGGAACGGCAGAGAAAACTTGAAAAGGAGGTATCAGCGATTGTCAAAAAGACAGGCAGCACAGGCGCGGGCAGCCGCCCCCGCAAAGAGAAAAAGGAAGCTGACCCGCGCCGAAAAGAAACAGATTGAAAGCATTATAAGACAGGCAAAGGGCGACGGGAAAACCCACACCGCGCAGCAGACCATTCCCTACTTGCAGATGTACCCGGACGGTATCTGCCGGGTAACGGATAAGAAGTATTCAAAGAGTATCGCGTTTGAGGACATCAACTATCAGCTTGCAGGCAGCGACGATAAGACCGCTATTTTTGAAAACTGGTGTGACTTCCTCAACTACTTTGACGCAAGCGTGAGCGTGCAGCTTTCCTTTATCAATCAAGGCACACAGCGGGAGGAAGCGGAAAAAGCCATTGACATACCCCCGCAGGACGACGCTTTCAATTCTATCCGCAGCGAGTACGCGGGTATGCTGAAAAATCAGCTTAGCAAAGGGAACAACGGGCTTGTGAAGCACAAGTATATCACGTTTTCCGTGGAAGCCGACAACCCGGCGGCGGCAAAATCCCGCCTTGCCCGCATTGAAACCGACATACTCAACAATTTTAAAGTGCTTGGCGTGACCGCCCGCCCCATGAACGGGCAGGAACGGTTAAAGGTGCTGCATGGGGTATTCCACCCGGACGGGGAGCCGTTCGCGTTTTCCTATGACTGGCTTGCCCCGGCAGGGCTTGCCACAAAGGACTTTATCGCCCCGTCCTCTTTCCGGTTCGGGGAGGGTAGGTATTTCCGCATGGGGCGTAAAATCGGCGCGGTTAGCTTCCTTGAAATCCTTGCGCCGGAACTGAACGACCGTATGCTTGCCGACATTCTGGACTTGGAAACGGGCGTAATCGTCAACTTACATATCCGCAGTATCGACCAGACGGAAGCCATAAAGACCATTAAGCGGAAAATCACAGACCTTGACAAAATGAAGATTGAGGAACAGAAAAAGGCTGTCCGTTCCGGGTATGACATGGATATAATCCCGTCCGACCTTGCCACGTTCGGCAGCGAAGCGAAAAATCTCTTGCAGGATTTACAGAGCAGGAATGAAAGAATGTTCCTCTTGACCTTCCTTGTGGTAAATATGGCAGACACGAAGCGGAAACTGGAAAATGACGTTTTCGCGGCGGCGGGTATCGCCCAGAAATATAACTGCGCCCTTACCCGCCTTGACTATCAGCAGGAAGCAGGCTTGATGAGCAGCGTTCCACTGGGCGAAAACCTTGTCCCTATCCAGAGGGGATTGACGACGAGCAGCACCGCGATTTTCATTCCCTTTATCACGCAGGAGCTTTTTCAGACCGGGGAAGCCCTCTACTACGGGCTGAACGCACTTAGCAATAACATGATACTCTGCGACCGGAAGCAGCTCAAAAACCCGAACGGGCTTATCCTTGGAACACCGGGAAGCGGGAAATCCTTTGCGGCAAAACGGGAAATGACAAATGCGTTCCTCATTACCGACGACGACATAATTATCTGCGACCCGGAAGCCGAGTATTTTTCCCTTGTGCAGCGACTTAACGGACAGGTGGTGCGGCTCTCCCCGGCGGGAAAAGGCATGGACGGCAAGCCCCAGTATGTGAACCCTATGGATATAAACCTCAATTACAGTGAGGACGACAACCCGCTTGCTTTAAAAAGCGACTTTATCCTTTCCCTCTGCGAGCTTGTCATTGGCGGCAAGGAGGGCTTGCAGCCTGTCGATAAGACCGTCATTGACCGGGCGGTAAGGAACGTGTACCGACCGTTTCTTGCCGACCCCGACCCGGCGAAAATGCCTATCCTTGGCGACCTTTACAATGAACTTTTGAAGCAGCCGGAGCCGGAAGCGGCGCGGATTGCGGCGGCATTGGAGCTTTACGTTTCCGGCAGCCTTAACGTGTTCAACCACAGGACGAACGTGGAGCTTTCCAACCGCCTTGTCTGCTTTGACATTAAGCAGCTTGGGAAGCAGCTCAAAAAGTTAGGTATGCTCATTGTGCAAGACCAGGTATGGAACCGCGTTACCGTCAACCGGGCAGAGAAAAAAGCAACGCGCTACTACATGGACGAATTTCATCTTCTCTTGAAAGAGGAACAGACCGCCGCCTATTCCGTGGAAATCTGGAAGCGGTTCCGTAAATGGGGCGGCATACCGACCGCAATCACGCAGAACGTAAAAGACCTTCTGGCAAGCCGGGAAGTGGAGAACATCTTTGAAAACAGCGATTTTGTCCTCATGCTCAATCAGGCGCAGGGCGACCGGGCTATCCTTGCAAGGCAGCTCAATATTTCCCCGCAGCAGATGAAGTACGTTACCCACACCGAAGCGGGCGAGGGGCTTATCTTCTATGGGAACGTGGTGCTGCCCTTTGTAGACCGCTTCCCGAAGGACACGGAGCTTTACAGGGTAATGACGACGAAGCCGGAGGAAGTGGGCGAAGCATGAACGGACTGAAAGCAGACACCATTATCAACCGGGACGCACTGTATGCCCTGCGGGAGCTTCCCTCTGAAAGCGTCCATTGTGCCGTGACAAGCCCGCCCTACTACGCGCTGCGCGATTACGGGCTTACCATGCAGATAGGGCGCGAGGACACGCCGGAAGAATATATTGAACGGCTGACCGAGGTTTTCCGGGAACTGCGGCGGGTGCTGCGCCCGGACGGTACGCTCTGGCTGAATATCGCAGACACCTACTGCGGCACAGGCAGCAAGGGCGGCTATACCGACCCAAAATACCCACAGGGCAGGAACGGGCAAAGTGTGTCCGTCGCAAGGAAAACAGCAGGCTGCAAGCAAAAGGATTTAATCGGTATCCCGTGGCTCTTAGCCTTTTCCCTGCGCGCTGACGGGTGGTACCTGCGGAGCGACATTATCTGGCAGAAAGAAAACCCCATGCCGGAGAGCTGTAAAGACCGCCCGACCCGCTGCTATGAACATATCTTCCTGCTTACAAAAGAAAAGAAATACTACTATGACGCTGCGTCCATAGCTGAACCCATTTCCCCGAAAACGGCGGCGCGGTACCGCATGGGGCGCAGCATAAACAGCAAATACGCCGCAGAAGTCCCCGGACAGGGAAAAGTGCAAGGACTGAACAAGGCAAGGCGCGGCGGCTACTACGACGACGCGCTCATGCCGACCACAAGGAACCGCCGGGACGTTTGGACTATCAATACCGTTCCCTATAAGGGCGGGCATTTTGCCGCGTTTCCCCCGAAATTAGCGGAAACGTGCATACTGGCGGGCTGTCCGAAAGGCGGCATTGTCCTTGACCCCTTTTTCGGGAGCGGTACGACCGGGCTTGCAGCGAAAAGCCTTGACCGCCACTATATCGGCATTGAGATTAACGCAGAGTATTGCGTCCTTGCAAGGGCGCGGATTGGAGGTGGAAAGACATAAAACAGTATAAGCCCCGCGATAAAATCACTCAGAAAATGACCCGTGACGGGCTTGTGGAGGTAAACGAAACCAGACAGACCGCCGAACGGGTAAGCAGCCGGGAACGGGAAGCAGACTTTTCCGGGAAGAAAGAGCCGGAAGCCCCGCAGGGGAAACCCCACAGGCAGAAAATCCGGCATGACCCACGGGAGCAGCCGCAGGCAGAACCGCAGAAGCCGCAGGAGCCGGACAACCAGACGGCGCAGGAAGCGGCGCAGCCGTTTCCCGCTTCCCCCGACGCTTCCCCGCTGCCCCATGCGCCGGGAGCTGTCCCGAAGCAGGACACGGCAGCCGCCGAGCGCGTCATGGAGCATATCGACGCAGCCCATACCCGCAAGGCAAGCAAAAGGGCGGTAAGGAAAGCACAGGAGGAAGCGGCGGCACAAACGAAGTCGTCCCGTTTGCAGTTTACCGAAGAAGAACTTACCACCCCGGAACTGGAAAAGTACATTGAGAAATCCAACCGGGCAGCCGACCGCCTGGACGCGGCAAAAGCAGCTATCCCGAAACAGAAAAAACTTGTCAAGGAGCGCACCTTTGACGAAGCCACCGGAAAGGCAAAGACCCGCTTACGCTTTGAGGAACGGGAAAAGCCCATGCCCGGAAGCAAAAGCCATAAAAACCCGCTGTCCCGCCCCGCGCAGGAAGCGGGTATTTTCGTCCACAACAAGGTACATTCCGTAGAAAAGGACAATTCCGGCGTGGAGGGCGCACACAAATCCGAAGAACTGGCGGAAAAAGGCGCGAAATACGGGGCGCGGAAAGTGAAACAGGGCTACCGCAGCCACAAGCTCAAACCCTACCGGAAAGCGGCAAAGGCAGAGAAAGCGGCGTTCAAGGCGAACGTCAACTTCCAGTACCACAAGACGCTCCGCGACAACCCACAGCTTACGAGCAATCCCCTTTCCCGCTTCTGGCAGAAACGGCAGATTAAAAAGCAGTATGCAAAGGCAGCAGGGGCAGGCAGCGCAAAGGGTATCAAAGCCGCAGCGGAGAACACCCGGAAAGCGGCAGCCAAAGCCGCCGAGAAAACAAGGCAGACCATAGCGTTTGTGGCAAGGCACCCGGCAGGCGTTTGTATCGCCATAGCCGCGCTGCTCCTGATTATCCTTGTCTTTGCGGGGCTGTCGTCCTGTTCCGCTATGTTTTCCGGGACGATAAACGGCGTTGTGGGGACTTCCTACACATCAGAGGACAGCGACCTTGTAGCGGTGGAAAACAGTTATGCCGCTATGGAAAATGAGCTGCAAAGCGAGATTGATAATATCGAACGCACCCACCCCGGCTATGATGAATACCGCTACGACCTTGACACAATCGGGCATAACCCCCATGAATTAGCGTCCTATCTGACCGCCCTTTTGCAGAGCTATACCCCACAAAGCGCACAGGCAGAAATCGAGCGCATTTTTGGCTTACAGTACACCCTGACGCTGACCGAGGAAGTGGAAATCCGCTACCGGGAGGAAGAACGCACTAACACATGGACGGACGAGGACGGCAACGAGCATGAGGAAACTTATACGGTTCAAGTGCCGTATGAGTACCATATCCTCAACGTGGAGCTGACGAACAAGCCCATTTCCTCACTTGCGGAAGAACTTCTGACCCCGGAGCAGCTTGAAATGTTCCGCGTCTATATGGAAACAAGCGGCAATAAGCCGTTGATTTTCGGCGGCGGTTCCCCGGACACTTCCGCGTCGGAGGATTTAAGCGGCGTACAGTTTGTAAACGGCACACGCCCCGGAAACACCGCCCTTGTAGACCTTGCGAAGCAGCAAGTCGGGAACGTGGGCGGCTATCCCTATTGGAGCTGGTACGGCTTCAATTCCCGCGTCGAGTGGTGTGCCTGCTTTGTGTCATGGTGTTACAACCGGGCGGGCGTGAGCGAACCGAAGTTTGCCGCCTGCCAGTCGCAGGGTGTCCCGTGGTTCCAGTCGCGCGGGCAATGGGGCGCAAGGGGCTATGAGAATATCGCCCCCGGCGACGCTATCTTTTTTGACTGGGACTTGGACGGCAGCGCAGACCATGTAGGCATTGTCATAGGCACAGACGGGAGCCGCGTCTACACCGTGGAGGGCAATTCCGGCGACGCCTGCAAGATAAAAAGCTACGACCTGAATTATCAGTGTATCAAAGGGTACGGGCTGATGAACTGGTAAACCGACTAAAAATGAAAGGAGAAATTTTTTATGGCTATGAACAAGATTGAACGTATCGACCGGGAAATCCAGAAAACCCGCGAGAAAATCACAGAGTACCAGAATAAGCTGAAAGGCTTGGAAGCACAGAAAACCGAAGCGGAAAACCTGCAAATCGTACAGCTTGTGCGGGCTATGAAGCTGACCCCGCAGGAGCTTAACACAATGCTTTCCGGCGGCGGTATTCCGGGCATGGAACCCGCGCCGGACTATGGCGCAGGGGAAGCCGCAGACTATGACGAGGGACAGGAGGACGCAGAACATGAAGAATAAAATCACACGGACACTGACCGCCTTTTGCGCCGCCCTGCTCCTTATGGGCGGCTTTTCCGTTCCCGCTTTTGCACAGACCCCGGAGGACACACCCGACGTAACCAATGACAGCGGCGTTGTTGTGGAGGAACCGCAGGAAGCCGAACCCCTCACGCCGGAGGGGAACGCCACCCTTGTAGATGATTTCGGCGGGAATAAGCAGCTTATCACAGTGACGACCAAAGCCGGGAATTACTTCTATATCCTCATTGACCGGGACGACGAGGGGGAAAACACCGTCCATTTCCTCAATCAAGTAGACGACACAGACCTTTCCGCTCTTTTGGAGGACGGGGAAGCCACAGAGGAAACGCCTGCCGTCTGCACCTGTACGGAGAAATGCGAAGCCGGAGCCGTCAATATGAACTGCTCCGTATGCTCTACTGACCGTACCCAGTGTGCGGGCGCGGAAGCCGAACCAGAGCCGGAGGAACCGGAAGAACCGCAGGAGGAAGAAAGCGGCGGCAGCATGGGACTACTGCTTATCGTCCTTGTGCTTGCCGGGGCAGGCGGCGCGGCGTTCTACTATTTTAAGGTACTGAAACCGAAGAAGGACGCGGCAAAGGGAAGCGACGACCTTAGCGATTATGACTTTGACGACTACGACGAAGAAACCGAGGAAGAACAGCCGGAAGAACCGGACGGCGGGGAGGAAGCAGACGAGGGACAGGAGGATAAGGAAGTATGACCCTGTTCACAGACAGCCCCTATGAAAAGATGATGATACAGAAACCGGAGGACAGGAAGCGGGACAAATCCCCGCCCGCTTCCTTTTCCCCGCGCTGCGCGGGCTGCCCCTATAGGGGGGCAGTCCCCTTGTATTGGGTACTGTATAAAACAGGTTCAACAGAAAAAGGTAACTGAGCGTGAAAATTTAAAAGCCTAATTTATCAAAGCATTTCGTAGAATAAAACTACTAATATCATGTTCTTCTATGCTTTCTGTTGAATTTAAGAGTAGTTTGCTTAATCGTTCGGATTTTATAATGAGTTGAGCCAATACACGCAACGCTTTTCGTTGCCTATCAGAGAGTATTGTAAACAGTTGGTGAGCTTGATATATATCAATGCTATTCGTATATGTGTAGTATTTACCTAATAAACCGACAATACAATCTGACACTTGGACAAGAGGGTTATTTATAGAATTAACAAACTCATAATTTTCTAATTTGCTTTCACCATTATAAAATTCATACTCTGCAAATATTTCTTCAATTTTATATTCATTATCGAAAATGTGTTTAGCATGAGGGAAAACGCCTATTGGACGTGTATAAAAGGAAAAGTAGTTTTCAATAACGGTCTTTTCCATATTCCCTTGTAAAAAAGAAAGCTCTTTTTGTTTTCGTGCAGCTTTTACACCTTGTCGAAGTATTTCTAAATCAAACGGAATATCTACACATGAATTATCAATATACCCTAATATGTGAGTATAAAAATAATCAATATCTTTACTACTGACATTTGGGTAATTACAGCGAACAAGCAGACTATAAAAATCCCGATAATTTTTTCGCACCAATTTATATAACTCATTTTTCATTTGGTAGATAAACGGAATATAACCCGGTTCATCTATGCTATCTATAATATCGACTATCGCAAAATATAGATTATTGACATTTGAGAAATGAATATATAAATCACTGTCGTAAAGCCATTGCAAAAAGAAAAGTACCTTTTCTTCATTTAGACATTCTAAAAATGATTTTGCTTTGCTTATATGCTTGAATTTCATTTCCTTAGCAGACTTCTGTAATCGTAGTTTGGTTTTTAGGCTATCTACATCGGCCGTTGATTTATCTCCGAAGTACATTACACCACCTAAAACAAAATCACTATCTATTGGTGCGTTGAAGTCATTTTCATCTAACCATAATTTACGGATGTTATTGGATTCATCATAATAAAAGGTACATTTTCGATTGTCAAACACCTTTAACTCATTACTTATATCTTGAAAATCATCACTCATTAGTAAAAGGCGAAAAATGCTTAAATCCATTTTTTTTGCCACATTATCACTCCTTATGTTTTTTCCTATTATACAACCTTTATTAACGTATCACCATAACCGGAAGGAGGATTTTTATTGACTTCACATATCTTAGTAATCGCTGAAAAGCCCAGTGTGGCGCAGTCTATCGCCGCTGTCCTTGGCGCAAAGGAGAAAAAGGACGGCTTTATTGAGGGGAACGGCTACCTTGTTTCATGGTGTGTCGGACACCTTATCGGGCTTGCGGAAGCTGCCGCTTATGGGGAGCAGTACCAGAAATGGAGCTATGACAGCTTACCCATTCTGCCGCAGGAATGGAAATACACTATTGCCGCCGATAAGAAAGCGCAGTTTGACACCCTCAAAGACCTCATGCACCGGGACGACGTTTCCGAAGTCGTCAACGCCTGCGACGCAGGGCGCGAGGGGGAATTGATTTTCCGTTTTGTCTACAACACCGCAGGCTGCAAAAAGCCCATGCGCCGCCTTTGGATTTCCTCAATGGAGGACGAAGCTATCCGGGACGGCTTTTCCCACTTAATGGACGGGCGGGACTATGACCCCCTCTTTGCTTCTGCCCTATGCAGGGCAAAGGCTGACTGGATTATCGGTATCAACGCCACCCGCCTTTTCTCCTGCCTTTATAACCACACCTTGAACGTGGGGCGCGTCCAGACCCCCACCTTAAAAATGCTTGTTGACCGGGACGCTGCCATTACTACTTTCAAGAAAGAAAAATACTACCATGTGCGGCTCATGCTCTCCGGCGCGGAAGCCGTAAGCGTCCGGCTCCCCGCCGCTGATGAAGCGCGGGAACTGAAAACAGCCTGCGAAGCGTCGCAGGCCGTGTGCGCTTCTGTCGTGAAAGAGCAGAAAACCGCAGCCCCGCCGAAGCTCTTTGACCTCACTTCCTTACAGCGGGAAGCGAACCGGATTTTCGGCTATACCGCAAAGCAGACCCTTGACCTTGCACAAGCCCTCTATGAGAAGCGGCTCCTTACTTATCCGAGGACGGACAGCGCATTTCTTACCGACGACATGGGCGACACGGCGGCGGGTATCATCACAATGTTATGCGGGAAGCTCCCCTTTATGGAGGGCGTTGCCCTCACGCCGGAAGTGCCCCGGCTTTTAAATAGTAAGAAGGTGTCCGACCACCATGCAATCATTCCCACTATGGAGCTTGCCAAAACCGACCTTTCCGGGCTGCCGGAAACAGAACGGAATATCCTTACCCTCGCCGGGGCAAGGCTTCTCATGGCTGCCGCCGAACCGCACACCTTTGAAGCGGTCACGGCGGTTTTTGAATGTGCCGGACAGACCTTTACCGCTAAGGCAAGGACGGTACTTTCCGACGGGTGGAAAGGCTTGGAACGCCGCTACCGGGCGACCCTCAAAACAAAGCCCGACCCGGAGGACAGCGAGGAAAACGGGCTTCTCCCCGGTACGCTCTCCTTTGCCGAAGGGCAGACCTTTGACAGCCCCACGGCAAAGGTAACGGAGCATGACACCACGCCGCCGAAGCCACACAATGAAGCGTCCCTGCTCTCCGCTATGGAACGCGCCGGGAATGAGGAAACCGACCCGGACGCGGAACGTCGGGGGCTTGGAACGCCTGCGACCCGCGCCGCCGTCATTGAGAAGTTAGTCAAGGGCGGTTTTGTAGAGCGCAAGGGAAAGCAGCTTATCCCCACAAAGGACGGTATCAACCTTGTATGCGTCCTGCCGGAAGCCCTCACTTCCCCGAAGCTGACCGCCGAATGGGAAAACAACCTGACCCAGATAGCAAAGGGAAAGGCAGACCCGGACGCATTTATGGGCGGTATCGAGGAAATGGCAAAGGGGCTTGTGAAATCCTATCCCTTCCTTTCCGGCGAGAAAAAAGACCTGTTCAAGCCGGAACGCGCCGAGCTTGGCAAATGCCCCCGCTGCGGCTCCCCGGTCTATGAGGGGAAAAAGAACTATTATTGCAGCAGCCGGGAATGTACCTTTACCATGTGGAAGAACGACCGTTTCTTTGAGGAAAGGAAAGTAACCTTTTCCCCGAAAATCGCCGCCGCGCTCCTAAAGGACGGCAAGGTAGCCGTGAAAAAGCTCTATTCCCCGAAAACAGGCAAGACCTATGAAGGAACCGTCCTTTTGGCTGATACGGGCGGGAAGTACGTCAATTACCGGGTGGAGCTTCCGAAGAAACAAAAGTAACGCAGCAAGCATAGGAAAGGGGTACCCTTTCCGTAAAATCCCCGCTGTCCCTTACCGGGAACGACGGGGATTTTTGCTTGTTGGGAAGTATCCCAAACCCTCTATGAACCGCGCAGAAAGGAGGTTTTTGCATGGCAAGTTTGCGCGAAGCGATAAAGGAACAGCAGAAAGAATTACAAGGCGGTAACGCATGGGTGGCGTTCTGGAAAGAGGGGCGTTCCTGGCACAGCGAAGCGTTCCACCTTGATATGGGCGCGACCCTCTACCCGGAGGACGAATGGCGGCTGCGGGAAATCGAAGCGGCAGACCCCGCCGCTATCGTACTGAACGGATATTTGAGCGAGAACATGACCCTTGACGAGCTGACGACCTCTATCCGTTACCACTACGAACACCGCATGAACGGCATTACCGGATTTATCACGGAGTACAGCGACCGCTTATCCCCGGAGGAAATCGAGGAAGGACGGGCAGCCGCCCACGCCGCAGGACTTCCCTTTTCCGAAAAGCCGTTCCGGGACGGGGAAGATTTTGACCCTTATGTATATGACGGCAGCATGAGCATGGAGGACTACGAGCTTATGCACCGCATGATTGAGAAAGAAAGGAGTGAACGAATGGACGAACCGATTTTAAGCGGGTACCTGTCCAACCTTGGCGCATACACCGGGGGCAGACCCGCCGGGGAATGGGTAACATTCCCTACCACCACGGAACACATGAAGGAAGTCTTTGACCGTATCGGCATTGACTTGCAGAATAAAGAAACATGGCATTTTACCGAATTTCAGTCCCCTATCCCCGGACTGGCGGCGAAGTTAGGGGAACACGAACACCCGGACGAGCTGAACTATTTAGGGAAGCTCTTGGAAATGCAGTTTGACGACGACCGGGAGAAATTTGCGGCGGCTATCGCCCTTAACGACCACGCTTCCAGTGTGGAGGAACTTATCAACCTTGCACAGAACCTTGACTGTTACTGGATTTACCCGTCCGTCCACAATGAGGAAGAATACGGGCATTACCTTGTTGATGAACTGGAAGAACCGGAGCTGCCGGAGGAAGCCAAAAAATATTTCATGTATGAGGAATACGGACGGGACGCTTCTATCAATGACGGGGGCGCATTTACAGAATGGGGTTACGTCTACAACAACCGGAACACGTTTACAAGGTGGTATGACGGGCGGGACGTACCGGAGGAATACCGGGTAACGCCTGCCCCGCAGGAACCGGAACGCCCCGACCCGGAAAAGGTGGAAATGGACGCTGCCCCCGCAGGGCAGACCGCCGCGCAGCCAAAGGAGCAGGCGCAGGAGCCGCGCCCGGTTATCCCCATTGTCCTTACGTCCGAAAAACCCGCCGACAAGCTCAAAGAGATTACCGACCGTCTGGAACAGGGGATAACGGAGCTGTTTGAAAGCGAGCGTTACAAAGAATATCTGCGCGTCATGTCGAAATTCCACAATTACAGCTTTAACAATACGCTGCTTATCGCCATGCAGAAGCCCGACGCTTCCCTTGTGGCAGGCTTTTCCTCATGGAAAAATAACTTTGGACGGAACGTGATGAAAGGCGAAAAGGGAATTAAAATCATAGCCCCGTCGCCGTTTACGGTAAAGCAGGAAGTGGAGAAAACCGACCCGCAGACCGGGAAGCCCATTATCGGGAAGGACGGGAAGCCCGTTACCGAAGAAAAGGAAATCAAGGTACCTGCCTACAAGGTGGTATCCGTCTTTGATGTGTCCCAGACCGAAGGGCGGGAGCTGCCGGATATAGCCGTGGACGAACTGACCGGGGACGTTGACCGCTTCAAAGACTTTTTTGCAGCACTGGAACAGGCTTCCCCTGTCCCTATTGGCTTTGAGAAAATCGAGGGCGGCGCACACGGCTACTACCACTTGGAGGAAAAGCGGATTGCCATTGACGAGGGCATGAGCGACTTGCAGACCCTTAAAACCGCTATCCATGAAATCGCCCATGCGAAGCTCCACGACATAGACTTAAACGCCCCGAAAGAGGAACAAAAGCCCCGCGTTGACCGCCGTACCCGCGAGGTGGAAGCGGAAAGCGTCGCCTATACCGTCTGCCAACACTACGGGCTTGATACGTCGGACTATTCGTTTGGGTATGTCGCCGGGTGGAGCAGCGGAAAGGAGCTTGCAGAGCTTAGGGGTTCCCTTGAAACAATCCGCAATACTGCCGCCGAAATGATAAACGCCATTGACGGGCATTTTGCGGAGCTTCAAAAGGCACAGGAGAAAGAAAAGGCACAGCCGCAGCATGAGGACAATCCTCCGGAGCAGCCGGAAGCTGCCCCGCAGGAGAAAGCCGCCTTTACCCCCGAAACCATTTACCGGGTACGCCGCAACCCATACAGCGACAGGGAAGAAAACGCCTATCTGCTGCAAGCCTATGTCACACAGGAGAACGGGCGGGCAAAAATGGGCGAAGTGCTTTTCCGGGGGACACCGGAAAAATGCCGGGAACTTCTGGGACAGTTAAACGCCGGGGAGCTGACCGAGGGACAGGTAAAGGAACTGTACGCAAAGGCACAGGAGCAGCCGGAAGCAGGAAAAGACGACACTTTTTCCATTTACCAGTTAAAGGACGGGGACGGAACACGGGACTACCGTTTTGAGCCTTACGACCGCCTGCAGGCGGCGGGGCTTGCCGTTGACCGGGCAAACTATGAGCTTGTCTATACCGCGCCCCTTGCGTCGGGAACGTCCCTTGACGACATTTTTACCCGATTCAATATCGACCACCCGAAAGATTTCAAAGGACACAGCCTTTCCGTTTCTGATGTCGTCGTGCTTCATCGGGACGGACAGGACACCGCCCACTATGTAGACCGTGGGGACTTTAAGCAGGTACCGGAGTTTTTGCAGGAGAAGCAGCCGCAGCTTACCCCGGACGAATTGGAAACAGGCGAGAAAATCCGGACACCGCGCGGGACGTTCTATGTAACGTGCATGAGCCGGGAGCAAATGGAAGCAGCGGGCTATGGCGTTCATCATCAGTCGGACGACGGGAAATATCTGATTATGGGGAACGGGACGCGAGCGTTTGCCGTTGCCGCCGAGCAGGAAAACCCCTTAAAAGCCGCCGAGCAGACCACAGAGCAAAACTATAACATGATTGACGGACGGATAAACAATACCCCGACCGTTGACGAACTGGAAGCAAAGGTTAAGGCAGGGGAAACCATTTCTCTTGTTGACCTGGCTAATGCGGTCAAAGCGGATAAGGAGCGCGGCAAGGCGGCAAATCCAGAAAAGAAGCCCTCTATCCGGGCGCAGCTTGCCGCAGCCAAAGAGAAAACCGCCCCGAAAAAGGCGGCAAAGACCAGACAGAAAGAAATGGAGGTATGAGCATGACACAGTTTACCGTGGAAGAAATGAACCTTTTGAGCATTTACCATGAGGGGAGCCGTGAGCAGCTTAGGGAGAACATGAACGCTGCGCTGCCTTACATGGACGCGGAAATGCGGGAACTTGCAAAGCGTACCCTTTCCAAAGTGGACGCACTGACGGAAACGGAATATGCGGAGCTTGCCGTCTATGCCGCTGATGAAACATGAGCGCGGTCAAGCGGCTCACGCCGCCGCAAAGCCGGAAAGTCAATGCCCTTGTAAAGCGGGAGTGCTGCAACTGCGATAACGGACATTGTATTCTGCTTGACGACGGGGAGGAATGTGTCTGCCCGCAGCTCATTTCCTATTCCCTGCTCTGCAAATGGTTCCGTATCGCCGTACTTCCCGGCGACAAGCTACTCTATGCGGAGCTTTACCAGACCGAGGACAGGAAGAAGTGTACCGAGTGCGGCGCGTTCTTTGCTTCAAAGTCTAATAATGTCAAATACTGCCCGGACTGCCGGAAGCGTATCACGAACCGGCAGGCAGCGGAGCGCATGAGGAAACGCCGCGCTCATGTTACGCGATAAGGGCGAAAACAGCCTTAATTTGTGCGGCTCTCCGGGCAGAAAAACAGCGCAGCCGATACAGATTACCTTTTCCCTCAAAAATGGGGTTCTACTGCGTAACAAAACCATAGCAGTACCCACACAGACGCGGGGCGCGGTTAGCCTTTCCCGGCTTTCCGCGCCCCGTTTTTTAATCTACATCGATAATAAATTGATTAAAGCCATTTTTTTTACAATAATCATTATGATACTTTGCTAACCATTGATACTTGGGAAATACCCGTTCATCTTTAAGGTATTTCTGATAGGCTTTAAAAATTGCATTTTTCTGTTCTTTTAAACAAGATGAAAAATGCTCTATTTTGGTATGTTCCGGCATATCCGAATCGCGTATCAAACTATGACCTAAAGAAAGATAGTCAAGATAATATATTTCATTCTCTTGAGCTATACCCCACAATATAGGAGAGGGCTTTAATTCGTTGTCTATTACAATCCTTGGGTATTTTGCAACGCTACTTTCTAAAGTATATGCTTTGACTAATCCAGAACCAAAAACAAAGTGTAAATTTTCGTCGTAGTATAAGTTTCCTGCTGTTATTCCACCTCTAAAAAATATATCTTCTTTAGTATATCGTACAAGAAATTCACTTAATCCGTATAACAAATTCATATAAAGGTTATCCTTGTCGATTTCATTTTTATAAGGGGCAAAGAAAAGAATATTATCTGAAAAAAGCAGTGACCTAAATCTTGACAAATGTAAATTGTCATTTTGTTGGTCTATATAAATGTGCCTTTTTTCGTAAGGGTCAAAACATAGGCACATTGAAAAAAAGAGAACAAGGTAGTATGCTACTAAGTAGCAACTACAGGAGGAATAGCACATATGTGGCGAACATCGGATGAGTGGGAGAAAATAATCAAGGAAGCGTATACAAGTGACCTTCCCTTAAAAAGATGGTGCCTGGAACACAATATAAAAGATATTACCTTTAGAAAGGCCCGGGAAAGGCTCCTTCGAGAAGGGAAATTACGATTTATGGAAGAAAAAGTCCTGTTGCCCATAGATGAGAGTAGGAAGTGGGTACGATTGCCATCAGAAAACATCCGGGCAATTCTCGTTTTAGAACCTATCAGAGGGAATCTGTCTATGGAGTCCATGGCATCTATCATAGCGTTCGATCTGGATCTGCCCCTGATACCGGGGCAGATATTCTTCTTCATAGAAAAGAAATGGAAACAGATCTATGCGCTGAAGATATGCAAGAATGGATATTGCCTTTTCAGCAGAAAGCTCGAATACGGAACATTTTACTGGCCAAAATCTCACAGTTACGCCCGTGATTTCATGTACAGATATGAATATGACAGGCTTCTCAAAACCATTGAAAATTAATATGGAAGGATCCTTAAAACCATGGAATAGTCCTTAAAATCATTGAAATTTCAATGGTTTTTTGATATAATAAAGTCATGAAACAGATAGATCTTTCATCCATGACAAAAGCAGAATTGGAAAAATATGCACTGGACACCTCAAGAAAACTGGATGAGGTTTCAGCAGAGCTTGAATATTACAGAAAGATGTTTCGCCTTAGTCAGGCTAAGAGGTTCGGAAGAAAAAGCGAAAAGTCTTTAATAGATGACGGGCAGCAGGAGTGCTTTTTTAATGAAATAGAGAAAGAAGCCGATCTGAGGTTGCCGGAGCCAAAAGCGGAGAAAGCATGTCCTGTTCGCAAGATTAAACGAAAGGGAAAGAAAGACGCTTTTATCAGTGCCTTAAGAAAAACGGATCCTGTAGAATATGTGCTTACAGAAGAAAGCATATATACAGCTGCAGGAACTGTGAAAAAAACGGAACCGAAGCTACGATCATCGCCTCTCCAATGACGAGATCTCTGCTTCGTGGAAGCATTCTGTCACCGTCACTTGGTGCATACGTCATAACAAGGAAATATGAAAACCGTGATCCTCTGGATAAGATATCTAAAGATCTTAAGCGCTATGGTGTAAACATCAGCAAAGCAACCCTTTCAAACTGGATGATACTTCTTACGCAGAATTATCTTAAGGCTGTTTACGACAGGATGTACGAGAAGCTCCTGTCATATGATATCATCCAGGCTGACGAGACGAGCCTGTCGGTGCTGAGGGATAAGACGCGGGAAAAGAGCTACATGTGGATGTTCCGAAGCGGAAAGGGTATATCACCTATCGTGCTTTATCATTATGCGGATGGCTCTCGTGCAGGCTATGTCCCGGAAACATTCCTTAAAGAATATCACGGATACCTGCAGACAGACGGATATCAGGGCTACCTGAGTGTGAATGATGATATCATCCACGTAGGCTGTCTGGCCCATGCGAGGCGGTATTATGCAGACGCGCTAGAGGTGTTAAATGATAAAGGAAGTCCCGGGGCCTTAAAGATAAAGGAAGGGATCGTATGGTGTGATAAGCTGTTTCTTTTAGATGCCAAGTGCCATGAATTATCTACCGAAGAAGAACGAAGTGAATTCAGAAAGACCACGATGCGGAAGGTATTTGAGGGCTTCTTTGCGTGGGCGGAAGAAGAATCACAAAAGCCACTTCCCAAGGGGCTTTATCTTAAAGCGCTGAATTACACGATAAACCAGAGGAAACCATTGATGAATACCCTCCTTGATGAGAGGCTTGAGGTTTCCAATAACAGGAGTGAACGTGCGATAAAGCCGTTTGTGATACTGGCTGTTCTGCAATACGCCAAGAGGGGCAAAGTCAAGCGCAATTCTGTATAGCATTGTGGTAAGCGCCATAGAAAATGATCTGCTGCCATTTGAATATCTGAGCTATCTGCTTGACCAGCTCCGTAGGATCGATCTGAATGATAAAGAAGCCATAGACAGCCTTATGCCATATTCAGAGCAGTTACCTGATGAATGCAGAAGAAAAGAAAACGAATAAAGAAAAAGTCCCCTTGTTCACATCTCTGTGAACAAGGGGATTGTTTTACCTTGTGCCTATGTTTTGACCCTTACCTTTTTTCTATAAAACGAGATAAATTAGATATTATACTATGGATTTTATCCAGATAATAATTTTCCATCTGCTTGTCTTTACAATTTGATATTATATTTGAATATCCCAATATATCTAAGAATAATACAATATGATTTTGAACTTCCATAAGGCTCCACCTGCTCCTAATATAATAATTAGAATTATAGCATGATATTTTATAGTTTTCTATATTTTATCTAAAGAGCTTTTTTTCGTTCTCTTAGTTGTCAAGACATTTGTTACACTTTGAGAAATACTCCGCTACTACCTGATCAGGGCTTTTGAAGTTCAATACCGTCTTCGCTGTGCTGTTATATTTCTTCTCGTGTCTCGCTACTTTCTTCTTAAGCTCTTTCTCACTTGTGAATACTTCTCTGCCATACAGGATCTTCCCGTCTTCTCTGTGACTTCTCTCTACCTTCCCATTCTGCCATGGCGAATACGGTCTCGTCCTCTTAAGCTCCATATTCAGCTTTTTTACCGCTTTTTCAAACGCACTGTCCTTTTCCGTCTTATCATCGTCATTTACGAATTCCGGCCCGTTGTCTACCTGGATAGTCTCTATCTTGAATCCCATTCTCTTTCTCAGGCTCTTTATGAATTCCTTTGTCTCGTATGTGCTCTTCTCTTTTACTATCTTCAGCACTCGCTTCCGGCTGTATTCATCTATCGCCGTTATCTGATAATACTTATCTCCGTAACACGGGAACCTTATACATTCCTGAGGTACATATTTGATATCTACCTGCACCTTCTCTCCCGGGTATGTCCCCTGCATGTTCTCATATTTCGTATAGCTTTTCTTCTTTCTCTCTACTTTTCTGTATCCCCTGTTTCTTATCTGTCTGCACATGCTTTCAAAACTTCGGCTATATCCTCTGCTTTGACATCTTACATATACTTCTGCAAGACCATATCGTCCGTTTCTTCTAAGCATGTTCTTTATCAGCTTCAGTTCTTCTTCCGTATGCGCGTTCGGGCTGCGCTGAGGCCTCCTGGACCTCAGCGCAAGGCTCTGAACGCTTCCATCGTACTTTTCCAGTTGTCTATATACAAACTGCCTGTAGGTATGATATCTCCTTGCAGCCTTTGTTACGCCATGTTTTAAAGCATATTCACATAAACGCTGGCGAAATCTCATTTCTTCGGTTATACTTTTCATGAGAGATACTCCTTACTGATACTTGTTTTTTTGGTTGAAAACTATTGTATCAAAGTATCTCTCTTTTTTTATTTATTTCTGTAACATATGTCTTAGCACATTACATTATCTAAAGAGCTTTTTTTCGTTCTCAATCTCCCTTGGCTGCCGCAAAATGCTGTCTATGTTCTGTCTGATAACATCATATTCCTTAACCTGTTTTTTCAGCTTCCCATAGTCGGCGCGGAGGACTTCTTTCTGCTCTTGCAGCTTTTCATATTCCGCTTGCAGGGCGGCAAGGTTCGGCAGCTTGGAAATGCCAGCCGCTTTTAATGCCTTCGCCGCCGCTTCATGGAGAATGACAGTTCCTTCATGGGCTGCCCGGTATCGGTCTTTGTTCCTTGCTTTCCGGTAGGTATCATAGGCAGGCTTTGTCTTTTGGAACGTGGAAACATTCTTGATAAGCACCGCCATATCCGCAAGCCGCTTTTCCACTTCCTTTAGCGCGTCGTCTGCTTTTTCGCTTTCTGTCTGGATTTCCCTTATCTTTGCGATTAAATCCTCATACTGGCTTATTTGATGTTCCGTAAGAAAATTGAGCGTCTTTGCCGCCTGCTTCAGATTGTGGATTTTCGCCCACTGTTCATAGCCCCGGCTCTGCGCCGCCTTGATACTGTTCTCAATGTCGATAAGCAGGGACACACCTGTTTCACGCTTGGGAGCTTTGGCGGCTCTGGCACGCTTGCCCTCTATCCGTTCCCTTATGGCTTCCTCTGTATAGTCTGCGCCGAGGGTTTTCAAGCGGGTAAACCGTTCCTGCCCCGGAGCGCGGCAGGAAACGTATTTCCCCGGCTTTATCTCATAGCCTGCCGCTTGCAGCCGTGAAAGCAATTCTTCAAAACTGGATACCTGCGGGATAAGTGCGTCCACGGCGATTTTCAGCTTGCCTTTCCAACTGGTTCCGGTTTTCTCCGCGATATATTCCGCATAGCCTTTTCCCTTTCCGCCCTTTTGCGGGGCGACGACGGACAAGCCGTTTTCCCGGCACAGCCTGTCGCTCATGTTGCGTATGCCGTAATAGCTGCGCTTATTGGAATTATACTTGTGGTAGTCTACGAAATTAACAGCACAGAAAATGATGTGGTTATGAACGTGTCCCTTGTCTATATGCGTGGTAAGGATGTATTCGTATTTTCCCTTTGTTACCGCGTCGGCAAGCTGTTTTCCGATTTCATGGGCTCTCTGGTAATCTACTTCCCCCGGCTCAAAGGACTGTATCAAATGGTGGGCGAGGTTGTTTCCCCGGTTTAACGCCTGCGCTATAGTAAATTCAAATTCAATGTCTGCCGTTTCCGGCGAGCAGCCAAAGGAGGACACAAGCATTTTCCCGTCCGTTTTGTCCGGGTTCTGGATATAGTCAAGGGCTTTCTTCAACGTGCTTTTAATAGGCTTAATCTTTGTAACCGCCATATCTCCGCAAGCACCCCCTTTATTTCCTCTATGTCCTCTTGGTAGACGCTGCCCGTGGCGTTGACGCGCCGCGCTATCTGGTTGATGTTGACACCGATTTTCTGTATCTCCGCTGTCATGGCTTTTATATCAGTGTGGTCTATCTGAATGATGTACCCGTCGATTGCCATTTTTCGAAGATAGGCTTCCATGTTCCGGGTGGGGACGAGCTTCATTTTCTGCTCAATCAACGCCCGTTCTTCCTCTGTTACTCTGAATTTGATTTGCACCGTCCGTTTCCTGCCGTCCATGCGTTCACGCTCCTTTCCGTTTTTTAGAGGGTTTGGGACACTTCCCAACAAGCAATTTTTGACCGACGCGCGGCAGCGCAGGAGGGCGAAAATACGGAAAGGGTACCCCTTTCCTATGCTTGCTAAGAAACTTTTTCCCTTTATCCCTACTACGGAAGAAACCTTGATTTTGCCAAACTTACGCAAAAGAAAAACGCTGCAATCTGCAAAGATTACAACGTTTCCTAAAATCCATATTCAATTTTGCAGGACATTCTCATTCGTCCTCTTTTTCGACTTTCGCTATCTCTTTTGCGGTGGCTGTTACAATCCGAAGCCCCGTATCGCTTATGCCGTCGAGCAGCGCGTCAAGCTGCCGCCGCTGCGTGTTCTTTTCGGCGGGCTTATCTGAAAGGAACTGGTCTACGGATATATTGTAACGGAGCATAAGCTCGAAGAAAATCTGCAAACTGGGGTGTTGCCCGTTATTCTCTATATTCGCAAGGTAGCGGGGAGAAATATACATTTCGTCGCACACTTTCTTGCGGCTTTCCTTCCTGCCCGTTCGCGCTGCCTTTATCGCTGCTCCAAAAGCCTTGAAGTCATATTTTGGTACTGGTCTTTTTGCCATATTCATTCACCCAGTTACATTTTACTGTTCCTCTTTTCTCTTGGATATGTTTACACACTTCCTACTATGCACTAAAATAATTCCATATATTCTTTCGCTTGGCATTAGCACGAAAATTGAGATTGACAAAGCGACACGCGTGTCTTATAATTGTTTTAGCGACACAGATGTCGCAGAACGGAGCGGTTACAATGGGAAAAAAAGGAAACGAAACAAGAAGGTTTATTTTAGAAAAGGCTTTGTCCTTATTTGCAAAAAAGGGATTTAAAAATGTTACAATGAAAGACATTTGCATTGAAACCGGATTAAGTAGAGGCGGGCTTTATAGGCATTACGAAAGTACACATCAAATTTTTTCTGAAATTGTAGATATTCTTATGAGTAGACAAGATAACGAACTTTCCGAAAAAATGAAAAATGGAGTTCCTGCACCTATAATACTTGATGAAATTTTAGAACGATATAAAAAAGAAATGTTAGACGGTTCTGGTTCTTTAAGTATAGCAATACTAGAATTTTATAGTGAAAATCAATCGGATAACAATGATAATATGCTTTTTAAACAGTACCTCTATTCAAAAGATATGTGGAAAAATTTTATATCTTACGGAGTGGAACGAGGAGAATTTAAAAATGTTGATAGTGAAGAAATTATTGACTTAATTATTTTTTCTTATCAAGGGGTGCGAATGTTTACAACTATCTTACCGATTGATGAACAAATACCCGAACGGATAATCACTCATATGAAAAGGACACTTTTAGGAGGTTGATTATGGCAACTGTTTTTAGAAAATTTTCACATGAAGAAGTGGCGTTTATTAACCCAAAAGATACTACAAGACAAGACCCAAATTTCCCAGAGTTATGTGTATCTACATTTTCTGAAAAAATTATAAACAAGTTTACTTCTATAAAAAATGTAAAAGTAATAGGGTGGCTCTATTCTGCAAATGGGAACATCCCTATTTATGAAATATTGTATAAGAATACCCGAATTGCTTTTTTCTTATCTAGGGTTGGTGCGCCTGCATGTGTTGCGGGTATAGAGGAAGTCATTGCGTTAGGGGCAAAGAAGTTAGTTTTATTTGGCAGTTGTGGAGTATTAAATGAAGAAGTAGCTAATGGAAAAATCATAGTCCCAACAGTAGCAATTCGTGATGAAGGTACAAGCTACCATTATATAGAAGCGGCTGATGAAATTTTAGCTGACGAAAAATCGGTTGAAACATTAACTAAGTGTTTAAAAGAATGCGGTTATCCTTATGTAAAAGGAAAAACATGGACAACTGACGCTATTTACCGGGAAACAAAATCTCTAATCAGTGAGCGAAAAGCTGCGGGGTGTATTGCGGTTGAAATGGAATGTGCTGCTGCTTTAGCCGTAACTCAATTCCGTAAACTGCCCTTTGCACAGTTCTTATTTGGAGCCGATAATTTGGATACAGCTCAATGGGAACCGCGAGATTTGGTTGAATACGGATTGTCAAGCGCAGAAAAATATTTAGCACTGGCATTTGAATGTGTACTTGAATTATAGATTAAGAGAGGTGGTTGAAATGGGCGGAGAATGGATATTGTGTCCTGTATGTGGAAATAAGACGCGTTTGAAAATACGACCAGATACAATACTTAGAAATTTTCCTTTATACTGTCCAAAATGCAGACAGGAAACATTAATCAATGTTTGTAAATTGAATATTTCAGTTATCAAAGAGCCAGACGCTAAGACGCAGAGCCGATAACGCAACAATAAAATGTGGCTGTTATCGGTTCTGTTTTTCTATATGTGCAAGATAATAATTATTATTTGGAGGTGCTTACCGATATGAAATTAAAGATAGTTGGAAGCGGAGGAATGTTTCAAATACCTAATCCTTTTTGTAGGTGTCCGATTTGTGAAGAAGCACGCATAAAAAGGGGAAAATATGAACGGTTAGGGCCGAGCATTTACATTGAAGATATTCAAATGCTTATTGACACACCGGAAGATATTGGTGTTGCCTGCGATAGACAAGGTATTTCCGAGATAAAATATCTTTCTATATCACATAAAGACCCAGACCATACGAGGGGTATGCGAATTGTAGAGCCTTTAGGTTATGACTGTATAGCTGATAAAGGTACTCCTATACAGTTTATAGCGTTGCCGGAGGTTGTAGACGATATTAACGCATGGAACGGGGACGGCTTATATTATTACCAGAATATTCTTCACTGTATTTCAATCACTAAAACTGATTATATCAAAATCGGAAATATTGAAATCCATTTAGTGAATAATAAAACTCACCGTGGCAATATGACTTTTTACGTCATATCAGATAGAAATAAAAAGGTTATATATGCTTGTTGTGATGTGAAGCCATTTGTGCATAATGAATTATACTTCGACGCAGATATTTTAATTATTGGTCTTGTTTCTGATGACGGAATATTGAAAGGGGGAAATCTTCTTAAAAATGCTCCATTCAAAGATGATATGTTTACCATTGACGAGATAATGGCAATCAAGCAAAAATATAGGATAAAACAAGTTATTGTTACGCATATTGATGAATATTGGGGCAAATCTTATTCTGATTATCAAAAGATAGAAAAAACTTTAGATAATATCTCTTTTGCCTATGACGGTATGGAAATTTTATTATAGCAATATGTAAACCAATGAATTATTATGGCTTTGTTCGCTATGGCACTTAGCTATTGGCTAAATTGCAATTTTAAAGGAGGCAGAATTTTGGAATTGAAGAAAACAATTAGAAACTTGTTGCTAGCAATTTTAGTGTTAAGTACATTAGCTTTGTCTGGATGTATTTACTCACATAATTATGACGAAAATGGAGATGAAATGAATAAAGAACAAGTAGATGAAGCTATGGATAATATAAGAGAAAGTATTGAATCCGAAATCAATAATTCTCTTTCTTCGGACTGAAAAAACACATTTGCCATTCTACCTCTTAGAAATATGTTATGGCGTAAAAAAGATATATAAAGCACTATCACTGCCGGACGACCGCAAAAGAAAAAAAGCCGTCGCACAGCAGTTCTTTTCCTACGCCTGATTACATTACGGCGGCTTTGAATACATCAAGGCCGCCGTTTTCTTGTTGTGCGCCTGGCGGCGCACGTTTCTAACGGGTGAAAGTCCCGAATCCGCCCGGTAGTGGGAAGGATATAGCCGAAGGCAAGGGTGTTGCAGGTGACTGCAAATCTGAAGGAAGCCGGGTGTGGGGAAGCTACTAACCCACGGGCAAATCTCCGGTCTGACGAACAGAAATCGCATATTAGGCTATGCATGAGGGTAAGTCTGCAACACACGATGAAGCCCGATAGCTACACGGAATCATGCATGGTAAATGCGGCAGATAGATGGAGAGAAAGAAACGTGTGGTACCCAGGGAGGTCTGTGTGAGACGCCCTGAAAAGGGTAACCGCTATCGTAAGGTGGCGCTGAGCACACAGAAGTCAGCAGAGGTCATAGTAACTGAGAAGCGAAGGACCGAATCAATAGGAGTCTTAAGTACAACCTGGAAAGGAGGAATGAGCAAATGAGTGCAGAAAACGAGAAAGAAAGCTGCTCACAGAGAGATAGCGCGGAACGTAAAGGGTATGTGAGAGCGCACCGTTCATTTAACCGGATATGGAAGGAAAGAGACAGTGCAGAGCCGGACATCTTAGGTAAGATACTGGAAAGAGATAACATGAACAGAGCTTACAAAAGAGTGAAGGCAAACAAGGGAGCGCCGGGGATAGATGGAATGACCATTGAAGCGGCACTGCCATGGCTTAGGGAACATAAAGACGAGTTGATAGGAAGAATCAAAAGAGGGAAATATACCCCCTCACCCGTAAGACGAGTCGAAATTCCAAAGCCGGATGGAGGAATACGAAAGCTTGGTATTCCTACCGTCATCGACCGAATCATCCAGCAGGCAATAGCACAGAAGCTGATGCTAATCTACGAGCCAATGTTCTCGGACGGAAGCTACGGCTACAGGCCGGGACGGAACGCAAAAGATGCAATAGAGCGAGTAAGGGAATACGCCGAGGAGGGATATCGCTATGCGGTGAGTCTCGACTTGAGTAGGTATTTTGACACACTGAACCATGAGATATTACTGAACAGGCTGCGTAAGGAAGTCAAAGATGAGAGGGTCATCCAAATCATCAAGAGATATCTTAAAAGTGGAGTGATGGAAAATGGAGTGGTCATGGACACGGAAGAAGGCTCTCCGCAAGGAGGGAACCTGTCCCCGCTGCTTGCTAACATCTATCTGGACGAATTCGACAAGGAATTCGAAAGGAGAGGTGTACCGTGTGTGCGGTACGCTGACGATATCGTACTACTTGCAAAGAGCGAGAGAGCGGCTAAACGGCTATTGGAAACAAGCACTTCATACTTGGAAAACAAGCTGAAGCTGACTGTCAACAGAAAGAAGAGCAAAGTGGCCAGTGTGTATGCGATTCGAAATTTTAAGTTCCTCGGCTTCGCATTGGGAAGGAACGGAAATGGTACATTCATTCGAGTTCATCCGAAGTCGTGGAAGAAGATGAAAGCCAAACTGAAAAGCCTGTCTTCCCGCAGACATGTTCAGAGCGTAATACCGGCACTGTGCAAAATCAGAGAGTATATGCGAGGATGGCTTAACTACTACGGAATCGCAGCGATGAAGCAAGCAATCGAAGAACTGAATGGATGGCTATACCACAGAATACGCATGTGTATATGGAAGATGTGGAAAAAGCCGAGGTCGAAGATGAAGTATCTGATGAAGCTTGGGATACCGAAGCATTATGCCTTCATGGCGGCTAACAGCCGCAGAGGGCATTGGTTTACATCGGCAACCAGCACAGTAAACAGAGCCTTATCAAAAGAAATACTGGTACGCAAAGGCTTTTATGATTTAGCCGATGCATACCAGCAGATGCACGTCAACTATTGAAACCGCCGTATACGAGAACCGTACGTACGGTGGTGTGAGAGGACGGCGGTTAGTCACCGCCTCCTACTCGATCGCCCGCCATGGGCGGGCTCTAACGGGTGAAAGTCCCGAGTGCGCGTAGGCAACGACGAAGCACATAGCTGAACAGCAAGGGTGTTCACCGTGAGGTGAAATCTGAAGGAAGCTGTAGGCAAACCTCTGACCTGACGGACAGAAACCACATATAAGGCTGGGAAATACGGATAAGACGGCAAGAAACATCGAAGTCCAAAAGTTGCTGGAAGTACCAGTAAATGTGGCAGGTATATGGAGGGAAAGAGTCCGCACCTTAAGCGGGGAGGTCTCACAGGCGGTCTCATTAGCCGTAGTAACAACGAACTGTGAGAAGTCAGCAGAGGTCGTAGTAGTGAAGAAGTTCCTGTAATGGGGATGGAGCGAAGGACCGAACAATCAATCAGTTGAAGTACGTTCCACTTCGTAGCCGGAGCAAACGCCTGTCGATGACATCAAAGGCGGCAAAGGCAAAAGGGGCAGAAAGGAAACAACGCATGGACACAAGAAGTCTCATGGAGCAGATAGTGAGCAATGATAACCTCAATGCAGCATATCTGCAAATCGTCAGAAACAAAGGAGCGGCAGGCGTAGACGGGATGACCGTTGAAGAGCTTGGCGCATATCTTGCGGAAAACGGCGAAAACATCAGGAAGCAGGTGCGGACAAGGAAGTACAAACCGCAGCCAGTTAGACGGGTGGAGATACCAAAACCAGATGGAGGGACAAGAAACCTTGGAATACCAACGGTAGTTGACCGGTTTGTACAACAGGCAGTAACACAAGTACTCACGCCAATCTTCGAGGAGCAGTTTCACGAGCATAGTTATGGATTCAGACCGAATCGGTGTGCGCAACAGGCAGTGCTGAAAGCATTAGAGATGATGAACGATGGGCATAGCTGGATAGTGGATATCGACCTTGCAAAGTTCTTCGACACGGTAAACCATGACAAGTTGATGACGATTTTCGGACGGACAATAAAGGACGGAGACGTTATCTCAGTGGTAAGGAAATTTCTGGCCAGTGGAGTGATGATCGATGACGAGTATAAAGATACAGTTGTCGGCACACCACAGGGAGGGAATATATCGCCGCTGTTGGCAAATGTCATGCTGAACGAGTTGGATAAAGAGCTTGAGGCAAGAGGGTTGGATTTCGTGCGCTATGCGGACGATCTGATTATCATGGTAGGAAGTAAGCAGGCGGCGGAGAGGGTAATGAAAAGTGCTACCCGATTTATTGAGGAAAAGCTGGGATTGAAAGTAAATGCTGAAAAGAGCAAGGTGGACAAGCCCAAAGGAATCAAGTATCTCGGATTTGGATTTTACTATGACCCATTAGCCAAAGGATATAAAGCCAGACCGCACCCGAAAGCAGTAGCGAAATTCAAAGCACAGATGAAGAAGCTGACATGCAGGAGCTGGGGAGTGAGCAACAGTTACAAAGTGCAGAAACTGAACCAGCTTATCCGAGGATGGATAAACTACTTCAAAATCGGGAGCATGAAGGGATTATGTGAGCGTTTGGACAGAAACATACGCTACCGTCTGCGGATGTGTATTTGGAAGCATTGGAAAACACCGCAGAATAGGGCAAAGAACCTGATGAAGCTGGACGTACCCCGCTGGGCGGCATACAAAATTGCCTACAGTGGAGACCGTTATGCGAGGCTTGCGCATAACGGCTGGGTACATAAAGCGATAAGCAATGAAAGACTAACCACATTTGGGCTAGTCTCCATGAGTAATTACTACGCCGAAAGGCGTGTCATATGTTAAGTTGGTTGAACCGCCGCTTGCGGAACCGCATGAGCGGTGGTGTGAGAGGTCGGAAATTCCCCAATCAGAGGAATTTCCTCCTACTCGATTTTCAAAAATGAGAATACGGAGGGTGTGTTAAAGTCGCCCTTTTTTGAGGATACGGCGGTATCAAGGAGGTATCGCCATGTCCTTTTTCTATGCCCCAAATCCCCCTAACTTATCAAAAAAAGCCCGTCCACCACCGCAGGATATTACGGCTATAAATATGAACTATCAAATCACCTAAATACTTTTAATATTTCCTTTGCGCCTGTCTGCGTTTTGCAGACGGGCGCATTTTGCTTTTTCAAAATTTTTTTGAAAAAGTCTGCTCCCCAGTTGGCAAATTCTTTGGCGCGTCCGTCGAGGGTTCGCGAAAGGGGACAAATAAGCCCACCCCCTTGGGTACGGAAAGGGGGTGAGAACATGGAACCTAACCGCACTGAATGGCAAAAACGCTGCACGTTCAACGGCTTTTGCAAAACGGTATTGAGGAATGAAGCTATCGACGCTATCAGAGAAAGAAAATACCGTAGAAAGCATGAAGTCACTTTTTCTGAACTGTCGCCACAGGAAGAAAATCAGCTTTATACTTGCGACCAGTATTTCGCGAATGATGAAGCTGAAAAATCCTTTTTTGTGGCAGGAAGGGAAATCACGGCGAAAATGCTTGCCGACGCGCTGCACTCTCTGCCAGAAGAAAAACGTCAAGCTGTACTGCTGTATTACTTCTTTGACATGAGCGATAAGGAAATCGCGGAACTGATGAAGATACCGCGCAGCACAGTACAGTTTCGACGGACAAGCTCTTTTGAACTGCTGAAAAGATTTTTGGAGGAAAAAGCTGATGATTGGAAAGATTGATATTAACAATCCCGACGAACGCGGCTTATTGCCTTATCCGGTCATTTTAGCCGCGACAAAGGGCGACCCCGACGCTATGAAAATCGTTATGCAGCATTACGCAAGTTACATAGCCTATCTGTCTACCCGGAAAGTCCGTGATGAATACGGAAATGTTTACTATGGCATAGATGAGGATATGCGCGAACGTCTGCAAGCAAAGCTCATGCGGGTTGTTCTTGATTACAAGTTAGATTGAGGTTATACGGGAGCGTTTCCCCTTTCCGCTTCCGCGCTTAATCAAAACTTATCCCTGTTCCTTGACAAAGAAAGCGGCGCAAGATAACGGCGGCGCAGTATAGGGCAAATCGGATACATTCGATATATGGGGAGCCGTTGGGCTGATACGCGACGACGAAAGGAGGGACAAACCGAGCGGGAAATATCAGCGTTCCAAAGCAGACTTGGCAACTCTGCCGCCATAATCCATATATCGGTATAATGATACTCCTTTACCGCCGTAGTCCGAGCGTTCAAAGCGTCGCAGGCAACGGGTAGAGCTTCGGCAGACCGCCGGAGGGGTGCAAGTCCCGTGGAGCTATGCTAAAAGCCGTCCGGTAAGCCCATTATATTTCATTTTGATATGAAAGGGGGACTTTCAATGACTGATGATAAACAGGTTCAAATAAAAGACAAGTTTTGCTTAACGATTGAAGAAGCGTCCGAGTATTTTAATATTGGCGAGAAGAAGTTAAGGAAAATCGTTTCTGAAAATCTGGACTCTGGTTTTATCATTCAAAATGGAGTGAAATTTTTAGTAAAGAGGAAACAATTTGAGAACTTTTTAAATGATTTAACATCAATATGATAAAGATGTAAGCAGTAGCAGTGCCGGATAGCTGTTTAGGCATTTCCGCTTTCAGTGCTGCTTAAATTAAGAATAGAAAAGGGGCTCTGCCTATGGTATAATTTAGTATATCACGGCAGGGCTCTTTTTGTATGAAAGGAGCATGGACATGAGCGGAAAAAGGCGGGACAGCCGAAATCGTATTCTCCGCAACGGAGAGAGCCAACGCCGGGACGGACGGTATGCGTATAAATATATTGATACAACCGGGAAACCACAGTTTGTTTACAGTTGGAAACTGGAAAAGACAGACAAGACCCCGCCGGGGAAACGGGACGACCTTTCTTTAAGGGAAAAGGAAAAATTGATATTGAAAGATATTGATGATGAAATTGTCCCACGCGGTGGAGAAATGACGGTGGAACAACTGGTTAGAAAGTACCTGTTACAGAAAACGGGGGTGCGGCACAATACAGAAGCAAATTATAACTTTGTCCTCAATATTATCAAGAAAGAAGAATTTGGTAAAAGAAGAATTGACAAGGTTAAGTTGTCTGACGCGAAGTGCTGGCTGATAAAATTGCAGAAAGACGGACGGGGTTACAGCTCCATTCACTCTATTAGGGGTGTCGTTAGACCTGCATTTCAAATGGCGGTTGATGATGATTTGATACGCAAAAATCCGTTTGAATTTCAACTTGCTACTGTTGTTGTAAATGACAGCGTGACAAGAGAAGCAATCACAAGAAAGCAGGAAAGGGCTTTCCTTGAATTTGTGGCGAACGATAAGCATTTTTGCAGATACTATGAGGGAATATACATTCTGTTTAAGACCGGGCTGCGTATCTCTGAATTTGTTGGACTGACACTTGCGGATATTGATATGAAGAATAGAAAAATCAGTGTCAATCATCAGCTCCAACGAAAAAGAAACATGGAATATGTGATTGAAGATACAAAGACCACTTGCGGGACAAGAGAAATTCCCATGTCTGATGAAGTGTATGAGTGCTTTGAGCGGATTATTGCCAACAGGAAGAAGCCGAGAGTGGAGCCTATGATAGACGGCAAATGCGGTTTCTTATATTTGGATAAGAACGATATGCCTATGGTGGCTCTGCACTGGGAAAAATATTTTCAGCATATCTGCGAGAAGTACAACAGTATTTATAAAGTACAAATGCCGAAAGTTACGCCGCACGTTTGCAGACATACTTTTTGTTCCAATATGGCGAAAAGCGGCATGAACCCGAAAACCCTACAATACCTTATGGGACACTCTGACATTGGAGTAACCTTAAATACATACACGCATATAGGTTACGACGACGCAAAAGAGGAACTGAAAAGGGTAGTAAATGCCGAGTAGTAAAATGGGGAAACAGCCCTTAATTTACTACTTTTTTTACTACTTTTGAGGGAAAAGATGTGCGAATTTATGCTACGATATGCCACGGACAGGAGGAAAGAGCGAACGAGGGAAAGTACCGATAAATCAAGGAAATACAGTAAATTCAAGGAGTTTTAGATAGATGATTAAAATACTTTTCGTTTGCCACGGCAATATCTGTCGCAGCACGATGTCCGAGTTCGTTTTCAAGGATATGGTTCGGAAGGCAGGATGTGCCGAGGATTTTTATATAGAGTCGGCGGCCACAAGCCGTGAGGAGATCGGTCACGATACCGACCCCAGGACCAAGAGAAAGCTGGAGCAGCACGGAATCCCGTACACGAAGCGGCGGGCGCGCCAGATAACGAAGAACGATTACGACAAATATGACTACATAATCGCCATGGACGATTCCAACGTCAGAGACATGAGCTACATCATCGGGGAGGATTCCGACAGCAGGGTGTATAAGCTGCTGCAGTTCGCAGGGAAAGCGCGGGATATCTCCGACCCGTGGTACACGGGTGATTTCGACGCCACATATGACGATATCATCGAAGGGTGCGAAGCCCTGCTGGAGCATTTCAGAGAGGAGGGCGTTATATGATGAATACCGGAAAAAGCGGCGGGCGCGTCAGCCATGAGAAGATAACGGGCAGCAGGTATATGGAAGTATTCACTCAGTTGCAAGGAGTTACAGGGTTCTTTTCGCTGAAAGACGGAGCGTCGGACGGCTATCCGTACAACAGGACGGACATCTTCGAGGAACTGGGACTGAGCGGGGCCGTTCCCGTATGGCCCAGGCAGATACACGAGGATACCATCGCCGTTATCGACAGCGTTCCGACAGGGCCTCTCGGCATTCCGGATACCGACGGGCTGATAACGGATCAGAGAAATGTCCTGCTGACGACGGTCCATGCCGATTGTCTTCCAGTGTATTTCTTCGATGTGAAAAGAGGCGTCATAGGGCTGGCCCATGCCGGATGGCGTGGGACTGCGGCATCCATAGCGGCTAAGACCGTGGAAAGGATGACTGAAAGCTTTGGGTGCGAAAGGGACGACATTTACATATATATCGGTCCGGGGATAAGCCGCTGCTGCTTCGAAACTGGGCGTGAGGTGTACGATGAGTTTGCGGGCAAATGGGATTTCACCGGAGACATCACCGATGAAAAAGTCAGTGGAGAAGGCGAGACCAAGTATTACATCGATCTGAAGGAGATGAATCGCAGGCAGCTTGTGGCGGCCGGGATTTCGCCTGAGAAGATAGAGGTCAGTGCTCACTGTACCTGCTGCGAGCCGGAGCTGTTCTGTTCATACAGACGTGAGGGCGGGACGTACAGGAGGATGGGCGCGGGGCTGTGCATGCTGTAGGCGCTATGCAGCCGATGAAAGAGCTGATAACGGGGAGAAATAGCAGTTTATGTGATTGCTATTTTTTCTGTGAGGGATTATAATGAAAACGTTGTTTGAATACGGCTTCGCCGAGAGGTAGTTTTCATTGCCGTTTTGCCCGAAGAGCGGTAGCGATTCACAAGGCAAAAGGGACAGCGTAGCCGAAGGCGGAGGAGTGAGCGAAGCGAACATTGCAACGCGCATCGACAAGCTTGCGCGTTATAATGAATACTATGATTGGACACGGCTTCGCCGAGAGGTAGTTTTCATTGAAACGCGCTTCGACAAGCTCGCGCGTTATAATGAATACTATGATTGGACACGGCTTCGCCGAGAGGTAGTTTTCATTGAAACGCGCTTCGACAAGCTCGCGCGTTATAATGAATGCTATGATTGGACACGGCTTCGCCGCAAGGAAGTAAATTTTCAATAACGGGGCGGCTCATACTATGTCGCGTACGACAAGATATACATAATAATGAGTGAAAGGAATTTCAAATGCTGAAGGTAGAAAATCTGTCTTTTTCCGTCAATGAAAAGGGGGCGGAGCTCAACATATTGTCGGACATAAGCTTCGATGTAAAGAAGGGAGAAATGCTGGTCATCACAGGACCTAACGGAGGTGGGAAATCGACTCTCGCCAAAGTGCTGATGGGTATAGAGAAGGCCGAGTCGGGAAAGGTGATCCTGGACGGCGAAGACATCACGGATTACGATATAGACGAGCGGGCGAAGGCCGGGATAGGGTTCGCGTTTCAGCAGCCGCCGCGTTTCAAGGGGATGACTGTGGACAAGTTGATATCGCTGGCGGCAGGAGAGCATAAGAGCGAGGCTGAATGTTGTGATCTCCTCAGCCGCGTAGGGCTGTGCGCACAGGAATATGTAAAGCGGGAAGTGGATAATACGCTTTCAGGCGGTGAGATGAAGCGGCTGGAGATCGCCACGGTACTGGCAAGGCCTCACAAGCTCTGCATCTTCGATGAGCCTGAAGCAGGCATAGATCTGTGGAGCTTTTCCATGTTGATACAGCAGTTCGAGGAGATAAAGAAAGACGAAAACCAGAGTCTCATACTGATATCCCACCAGGAGCGTATCATGCAGATGGCTGACAGGGTCATGGTCATAGAGGACGGGAAAGTGGCCGGTATCGGAAATCGGGCTGATATCCTGCCCCAGCTGATGAAGCAGGGACCTTCATGTTGTCAGTACCTGAAGAGATTTGAAGATATGTAGGAGGGGACTAAAGTGGCAGAACTCGATAAAGTAACACAGGCGATACTCAAATATATAGATGAGCTGGGATTCAAGCAGGAAGGCGCCTTCAACCTCAGGCATAACGGCATGGCCATGTGTCACGGGGACAGTGAACATGTGAAAATAGTCAGGAAAGAGGACAAGCCGGGGATTGACGTATATATCGACGGAGACGCCGACGGTGAGGAAGTCCACATTCCGGTGGTGGTGGACGCGTCGGGATTTACAGATAAAGTATACAACGATTTTCATATTGCTGACGGAGCCAATGTGGTGATAATCGCGGGATGCGGTATCCACAACGACGGCCACGAGGCCAGCCAGCACGACGGAGTTCACGCTTTTCATGTAGGAAAAGGGGCCAACGTGACATACAAGGAAAATCACTACGGCGAGGGCAGCGGCGATGGAGCCAGGATACTCAATCCGGTCACCGAGATATACATGGACGATGACAGCGTGTTCACTCTTGACACATCTCAGATAAAAGGCGTGGATTCTACTAAAAGAGAGACCCAGGTGGATATGGGAAAGAATGCCAAGCTGTTCGTAGTAGAGAAGCTTATGACCCATGGTGATCAGATCGCTGAATCAAACATGGAGGTAAGACTTAACGGCGCCGGCAGCTCGGCTCAGATCGTGTCCAGATCGGTGGCAAAGGAAAAGTCAAGCCAGATATTCCATCCGGCCGCGGTGGGCAGCAACAAGTGCAATGCTCACATACAGTGCGATTCCATCATCATGGACGAGGCCCAGGTCCGCTCTATACCTGAGATAAATGCAAAGCACCTGGATGCTGCCATAATCCACGAGGCGGCCATCGGCAGGATAAACGATGAGCAGCTGGTAAAGCTCAGGACGCTGGGAATGAAGGAAGAAGAAGCGGAGAACGTGATAATCGAAGCGTTCCTCAACTGACGTGATATCAAAGAGGATAGCTGACATGCAGGAGGCAGTATGAAACTGATTTCTTGGAATGTGAATGGAATAAGAGCGGCTATGGGCAAGGGCTTCCTTGACTTTGCGAAAGAGCAGGATGCCGATGTCCTCTGCATACAGGAGACGAAGATGCAGGAGGGGCAGGCCGAGGTGCCTTTGGAAGGGTATCATCAATACTGGTGCTCCGCCGAAAAGAAGGGATATTCGGGAACCGCAGTGTTTTCCAAGGCTGAGCCGCTGAGTGTCTCTTATGGCATCGGGATAGACAAGCACGACCATGAGGGCAGGGCTATAACGGCAGAATACGATGATTTTTATCTGGTCAATGTCTACGTGCCTAATTCGCAGGACGGACTCAAGAGATTGGACTACAGGATGGAGTGGGAAGATGATTTTCTGGCATATCTCAAGAAGCTGGAGGAAGACAAGCCTGTGGTGGCCTGCGGCGATTTTAACGTGGCTCACAGGGAGATAGATCTGAAAAATCCCAAGACTAACAGGAAAAACGCCGGGTTCACCGACGAGGAGCGGGCTAAGATGACTCAGCTTCAGGAGGCGGGGTTCACTGATACATTCAGATATTTCTATCCGGATCTGGAAGGCGTGTATTCCTGGTGGAGCTACAGATTCAACGCCAGGAAGAACAACGCGGGATGGCGCATCGACTATTTTCTGACGTCAAGGTCGCTGGATGATAAACTGAAAAAAGCGGAAATCCTGACTGACGTGTACGGAAGTGACCATTGCCCTGTGTTGCTGGAAATAGATGTGTAATACAGTTAGAACAGAAGAAGCTCAAGGCAGATCATCATAGCTTCGTTTTAAACAACGAGTTGGCGATCGGCCTTGTTTTTTTGTGGGAATTACCGCAGGCCGCAGCGGCTTTGTATGTTGTAAAGGAAAATATTTCTCGATAAAAGCTATTGACATATACAATACCGGGGTATACTATAAAGATGACTGAAAGAGTAAAGAAAGGACAGGAGGAAACAAGATGGAAAGCGAGAAGAATTGCTGTCACAGGACCAAGGAGCGTTCACCGCAGGAATACAAGAAGCTGGTGAATCGTCTCAGCAGGATAGAGGGACAGATAAGAGGGATAAAGAACATGGTGGAGGAGGACGCCTACTGCATCGATATCCTGGTGCAGGTGGCGGCAGCCAACGCGGCTCTCAACTCCTTCAACAAGGAGCTGCTGGCAAGCCATATCAAAACCTGTGTGGCCGATGACATAAGGAATGGCAAGGATGAGACCATAGATGAGCTTGTGATCACCTTGCAGAAGCTGATGAAATAAAGGAAGTGTATCATTGTGAAACAATATAAAGTTACGGGAATGAGCTGCGCTGCCTGTAGCAGCAGGGTGGAAAAGGCGGTGAGCAAAGTCCCGGGTGTGGAAAGCTGCAGTGTCAGTTTGCTTACCAATTCCATGGGCGTGGAAGGATCAGCATCTGACGATGAGATAATAGCTGCTGTCGAGGCGGCAGGATACGGAGCATCGGAAAAAGGTGGCTCTGGTGGCGCGGCAGATGGTACCGGAGCAGCCGTGGGGAACAGCGTGGCATTGGAAGACGAAGACATGTTGAAGGACACGGAGACTCCGGTCCTCAAAAAAAGACTGATAGCGTCGGTAGCCTTTCTGGTGGTATTGATGTATTTTTCCATGGGTACTATGATGTGGGGCTGGCCTGCGCCGGGATTCCTGGCCGAAAATCATGTGGCCATGGGGCTGTTGCAACTGCTGTTGTCGGCGGTCATCATGGTGATAAATCAGAAATTCTTCATAAGCGGATTCAGGGGCCTCATACATCTGTCTCCCAACATGGATACGCTGGTGGCTCTCGGATCGGGAGCGGCCTTCGTTTACAGCACTTACGCGCTGTTTGCCATGACAGACGCTCAGGTGGCCGGGGACAGCGGTGCGGTGATGGGATATATGCACGATTTTTACTTCGAATCAGCAGCTATGATATTGGCCCTGATAACGGTAGGAAAAATGTTGGAGGCCAGATCGAAGGGGAAGACCACGGACGCCCTGAAGGGCCTGATGAAGCTGGCCCCTAAGAGCGCTGTCGTGATCAGAGACGGCAGTGAGGTCCAGGTGCCTATACAACAGGTGAAAAAGGGAGACGTGTTCGTGGTGCGGCCGGGGGAGAACATTCCTGTCGATGGGATCGTCATCGAGGGTATGAGCGCTGTCAACGAGTCGGCTCTCACCGGCGAGAGTATCCCGGTGGATAAGATGGAAGGAGATGCCGTATCGGCAGCAACCATAAACCAATCGGGGTTCCTCAAGTGCGAAGCTACGAGGGTAGGCGAGGACACGACCCTTTCGCAGATAATAAAGATGGTCAGCGATGCGGCAGCTACGAAAGCGCCTATAGCTAAGGTCGCTGATAAAGTTTCCGGTGTGTTTGTGCCGGCTGTGATAGCTGTCGCGATCGTGACAATAATCATCTGGCTCCTGGTTGGCCAGACTGTGGGATTCGCTCTGGCCAGGGGTATATCAGTGCTTGTCATAAGCTGCCCATGCGCCCTGGGTCTGGCCACGCCGGTGGCTATAATGGTGGGCAATGGGATAGGAGCGAGACATGGCATACTTTTCAAGACGGCGGTTTCTCTTGAAGAAGCGGGAAAAGTGCAGGTGGTCGCTCTGGACAAAACGGGAACTATAACCAAGGGCGCTCCGAAGGTCACTGATGTGATACCGGCGCAGGGAGTTTCCGAAGACGAACTGCTGCGATATGCCTATTCGCTGGAAATAAAGAGTGAGCATCCGCTGGCGAAGGCTGTCGTCGAGGCTTCCGAGGAGCAAGGCATGGAGGCGCTGGATGTGGATGATTTCACTATATTGCCGGGCAACGGACTGTCGGCAAAACAGCAGGGCGCCGTTCTGACTGGCGGAAGTCTTACGTTTGCCGAAAAGGCCTTCGCTATCCCATCCGAAGTCATAGAAACGTCCGACAGACTGGCGCGGGAAGGCAAGACGCCGCTCTTTTTCGGGAAAGACGATCAGCTGCTGGGAATGATAGCGGTGGCTGACGTGATGAAGGAGGACAGTCCGCAGGCGGTAAAACAGCTTCAGGATATGGGCATAAAGGTAGTGATGATCACAGGCGACAACAGACAGACGGCTGAAGCCATAGGAAAGCAGGCAGGCGTAGATCAGGTCATCGCTCAGGTGCTGCCTGAGGGAAAGGAAGAGGCTGTACGTCAGCTCCGGAAGGAAAATGGTAAGGTAGCCATGGTAGGCGACGGTATCAACGACGCACCTGCTCTTACCAGAGCCGATATGGGAATAGCCATAGGAGCCGGGACGGATGTGGCCATAGATGCGGCTGACGTGGTGCTGATGAACAGCAGCCTGATGGATGTCCCGGCAGCTATCAGGCTCAGCAGGCTCACCTTGAGGAATATCCATCAGAATCTGTTCTGGGCCTTCATATACAACGTTATCGGCATCCCGCTGGCGGCGGGAGCGTGGATACATCTGCTGGGCTGGGAGCTGAACCCGATGTTTGCCGCAGCGGCCATGAGCCTTTCCAGCTTCTGCGTAGTAACCAACGCGCTGACTCTCAATCTCTTTGACGTAAGGGATGCGAAGCGCGATAAGAAAAGGAAAAATAAAGTGAAAAGCAATAAAAAGGAGGAAGAAACGATGGAAAAGACCATGAAGATCGAAGGAATGATGTGTCAGCACTGTGAGGCCACTGTCAAGAAGGCACTGGAAGGGCTGGATGGCGTCAGGGGAGCAAAGGTGAGCCACGAAGCGGGGACTGCCGTAGTGGACATGGATTCCAATGTGACCGATGATGTGCTGAAGAAGACTGTAGAGGATAAGGACTACAAAGTACTTTCCATAAATTGAACTTGAGAAATGTTATTTTTCTCACCTGATATCAATATAATATCTCAGGTGGTGATGTTATGATAATAATGGTGAGAAAAAAAGGGATGATAAGGATGGTGTTGATGACAGCTGCGGCAGTGTTATTTGTCGCGGCTGTTTTTGCAGGTATCGACGTGGCCAAAAACAAAACTGTGAGCACCATATCGGACGGGAATTGGGGACTCAGCTTCCAGGAAGAGGGGCAGCCGCCGGTAGCCAATGCTACGGCTGAGGAGCTGGCTGGATATAACGCGTTTTATGCTGATGATACCGATGAAAAGGTGATGTATATCACTTTTGATGCCGGGTATGAAAATGGCTATACGGAAAAGATACTGGATGTGTTGAAAAAACATCAGGTAAAGGCGGCGTTTTTCCTGGTTGGGAATTACATCGAAACCAGTCCTGAGCTCGTGAAGAGGATGGTGGAGGAAGGCCATCTGGTAGGTAACCATACATATACTCATCCTGATATGTCCTCTATATCGACCATTGGATCATTCGAGAAGGAGCTGAAACAGCTGGAAGAAAAATACCGGGAGGTGACAGGAAAAGAGATGAAGAAATATTATCGTCCACCTCAGGGGAAGTACAGCGAGTCCAATCTGAAGATGGCCAGCGATATGGGATATAAGACGGTATTCTGGAGCCTGGCTTATGTCGACTGGTATGAATCAGATCAGCCTACAAAGGAGGAAGCCTTCGAAAAACTGATACCGAGAGCTCATCCGGGGGCCATTGTTCTGCTTCACAGCACATCGAGGACCAACAGCGAGATACTGGATGAATTATTGACCAGGTGGGAAGATATGGGGTACGAATTCAGATCTGTTGAAGAGCTGGGGCAGGAAAGGGCATCGTGACGAAACGCTGATAAAAGACAGCAGGCAGACCTTTGCTGTAGATTTTATATAAACTGCTGTTAATTTACACGGGATTATTGTAAAATATATATTAAGAAATGATTTCAGCCTGCGGGAAGGAGGTCGTCATGCCATTACTGATATTGCTGGGGATAATTGTGGTCGTAATAGCCGCCGTCATATTCAAAGTCAACAAGATACAGTCTGACAGATATATCGAGATGGCAAAAAAGGCTAAGATGGCCGAGGACGCCGACGATTCGGAGGACGGTAACGATGAAAATAAATAGGTAACGGGAAAAGGTCTTCTTTCATATTATAAACCATGCATATGAAAGGAGATTTTTTTATGGCGAACTGTAATTGGCCGAATGGAAATTTGGCGTTTAATATAACCTGTGAAAATTGTGGAATTGCGAGGGGCTGCGATTGTGGCTGCGGCTGCGAGTCCGTAGTACCGGATTGCTGTACTTGCGACTGTTGTTGCACCAACGATTGCTGCACCGGTGATTGCTGCTGCGGATCTTCATCCAATAATACCGGAACGGCATGGACATCGGAGAGGTGTTGTCCTGCGTCGACTGATACCTGTGGTTGTAGCTGCGGCTGCAGTTGCGGCTGCGGTTGCGGGTACAGATAATAGGCTCAGCTGTTCGAGTGACAGGAAATGATGAACTGAAAAAGGCTGTCGTACCAACGAAAAATATCGTCGGGGCGGCAGCCTTCTTTTTATACAGGATCGGAGAGACCCGCATTGTCTCATGTATAAGCTGTTCAGGTATCAGTTTTTCAGGCTTTGCATCGGAGCGGGTATCCTGCCTCCTCTGTCTATCATCACAGCTGAGGATTTGCCGTTTACCTTCATGATAGGGCCTCGCCCCAGAAGGCCACCGAAATCCAGCATCTCGCCTTCCCTGTGCCCGATGGCCGGGATGACTCTCACTGCTGTGGTCTTGGAGTTGACCATACCGATGGCAGCTTCATCGGCTATGATCGCTGATATGGTCTCGGCAGGCGTATCCCCCGGCAATACTATCATATCCAGTCCTACGGAGCATACTGAAGTCATAGCTTCCAGTTTTTCCAGAGACAGGGTACCGTTAGCAGCGGCGTCGATCATACCTGCATCCTCTGATACGGGGATGAATGCTCCTGAAAGACCACCCACGTTGGAGGAGGCCATCACACCGCCTTTCTTGACCGCGTCATTGAGCATGGCCAGGGCGGCTGTGGTCCCATGGGTCCCGCACTGTTCCAGACCTATCTCTTCCAGTATGTAGGCGACAGAATCGCCTATGGCAGGAGTCGGAGCCAGAGACAGATCTATGATGCCGAAAGGTACGTTCAGCTTTTTCGACGCTTCGCTTCCGACCAGCTGTCCCATTCTTGTTATCTTGAAAGCAGTCTTTTTTATCAGGTCGGCCACCTCAGACAGGGAAGCCTCCTTAGGCATTTTAGACAGGGCGGATCTGACTACGCCCGGTCCGGAGACCCCTACATTTATTACGCAATCCGGTTCTCCGATGCCGTGGAATGCTCCGGCCATGAAGGGATTATCCTCAGGCGCGTTGCAGAAGACTACCAGCTTGGCAGCGCCGATGCATTGTCTGTCTTTGGTCAACTGAGCCGTTTCTCTGACCACATTGCCCATCATCTTCACGGCATCCATGTTGATCCCGGCTTTTGTAGAGCCTACGTTGACGGATGAGCACACGAACTCTGTCTCTGAAAGAGCACGGGGTATCGATTCTATCAGTTCCTTCTCTCCGGCAGCGAAGCCCTTGTGGACCAGCGCCGAATACCCTCCGATGAAGTTGACGCCTATATCTCTGGCTACGCTGTCCAGAGCTTTGGCGTATTTCACCGGGTCACCGCCGGATACTGCCGTCAGCAGAGAGATGGGTGTGACAGCGACGCGCTTGTTGACGATGGGGATACCGTATTTCTTTTCGATCTCCTCTCCGGTCTTGACCAGATCCCTGGCCTTATTGTATATTTTATCGTAAACCTTGCGGCATGACGCGTCTATGTCGGTATCACAACAGTCCATCAGCGAGATCCCCATAGTTATGGTCCTTATATCCAGATGTTCGTCCTGTATCATGGTTATGGTTTCCATGATATCCTTAGTGTTCAGCATGATTTCCTACCTCCTGTGTACATCCGTTATATCCTGTGCATGGAATTGAAGATGTCCTCATGCATCACGTGGACTGTCATGGTAGGGACGATCGTCTCGATACTGTTCTTCAGCTCTTCCAGCGAGCAGTTGAGTTTGCTTATATCTACCAGCATTATCATGGCGAAATATTTGTCAAGTACTGACTGGGTGACTTCGACCACGTTGGCATTGGCGTCAGCACAAGCGGTGCTCACTTTGGCCAGGATGCCGACCATATCTTTACCGATAACCGTAATAACTGCTTTCATAATATCCTCCTGATAATCGATCTTTTCACTGACTCAACATTTTACCACAATATAGTGACCGTCGGCAAGAGCAGGATCTGTCTTGTACCGTATCCTGAGATCCGGGTATTTTTCACTGAAATATCGCTTGTTCCTTTTGCTGTTTCCTACCATGTTGGAAAAGGAGCGCCCGCTGCTGCGAAATTCGTAGGTGGCGGGGCCGCTGCTCCCGGCGGATGTGTTGCCTCCGGCAGAAATGCTGCCGTCCAGCATTTCTATCAACTGCTTTTCCAGATCCTCTCTGGCGATAGCGCCTTCCACCAGCTGTCTGAAGGCCGGGTGGTAGGTGGAGCCTCGGATCTCGCCGCCTTCCGTTATCAGGTCTGTGCTCTTGAGGCCAACTCTGATGATGTTGATGCCCGCACCGTCAAGTATCCGGTACATCTCCTTGGTGATGTCCACTGCTTCCTCGGTGGAAAGAGGACTGTACCGTCCGTCCATGTACATGTTGTAGAGTTCCGTGTCGTTGAGGACTATGGTAGGATAGAGCCTGGCTATGGAAGGAGATATTTTCACCGTCTCTTCGGCGGAGAAGATACAGCGCTCCAGACTGTCCTTCGGAAGACCTATCATCAATTGGATGCCCAGCTCGAAGCCGTAATCTTTTATCAGCCGGCACGCTTCATATACGTCGTCTGTGGTGTGGCCCCTGTTGGAAGCGGCCAGGACTTCCGGGGAAAAGGACTGGACACCCAGCTCGATGGTATCGGCGTCAAAGCTTTTCAGGTTGTCCAGTATATCTCTGTCTATATAGTCGGGCCGGGTGGACATGTGTATCTTGTCTATCAGGCCCATGTCCTTGTATTCTTTGGCTACTTTGAGGAAGGCGGACTGCTCTTCCATGGGTATACCGGTGAAGCTCCCGCCGAAAAAGGCGACTTCTATGGTTTCCAGACCTCGCCCCTGCAAAGTAGGCAGGTACGTCTCTATCAAGTTTTTCACATCCTCAGGCCCGATGTCGGCGCCCCTGGCGGTGATAGCCTTTTGATTGCAGAAGACACAATCGTTGGGACATCCTTTGTGGGGGATGAAGACGGGGATCATGGCATGTGTTTTCATAGTTACATTTTATCACAAACATGGTATTATAGATATAACTGATTGAGAAGAAGTCGACATACCAGTAGCAGCATTAAAAGGTGTTTATCATGAAGGATTTTTTGTTGAAGGATTTTGGAAAGAGGAAGACGCTTATCACCGTTCTGATATTGGCGGTGATAGTGATCGGTATAATCGCAGTTGCCGTAGTTTACTACAATACCCAGTTTTCCCTCGCTCTGAAAGGAGAAAAGGAGATGACGGTGGGACTCAACTCTGTCTATCGGGAACCGGGAGTGGAGGCCGTCGCCAAGGGAAAGGATGCTTCTGATGATGTGGAGGTGAAAGGGAAGGTAGACACATCGACTCCGGGGACATATCGCCTCGTCTACAGATTGAAAACGCTGAAGATGGAGAGGAGTGTCACAGTCCTGGATGAGATGAATCCGAAAATAGTGCTGGAGGACGGGGATGTGCAGCAGACGGTCAGGCTGGGAGAAGAATATCAGGATCCGGGTTACAGCGCCTTTGACGAAAAAGGCGGCGATATAACCGACAGAGTCAAGGTCGTCGGCGATGATTTTCAAAAGGCCGGGAAAAACGAAATAGTCTATACTGTCAGCGACGATGAGGGCAACACCACCCGGGTGACGCGGGAAGTGACGGTGGAGGCCAATACCGATTATGATTCGCCGGGGCTGCCTATCTGTATGTATCACTACGTGTACGATGAGGAAAACCCGCCTGACGATCTGAATCAGCGTTACGGCAACTACATATCCATGCAGGACCTGGAGGAAGAGCTGGAGTGGCTCAATGAAGAAGGGTATTACTATCCCACGTGGCAGGAAGTGCGGGATTATGTGGATGGGAAGATATTGTTGCCTGAAAAGAGCATCGTGCTGTGCTTCGATGACGGGGCAGTAAGCTTCCTGGAAAACGGTATACCTGTGCTGGAAAAGTGCAAGGTGCCGGCTACCTGCTTCATGATAACTTCGGAGAACGGAGAGGGGAAGATAGAGGCGTACGGCAGCGAATACGTCATTTATGAATCCCATTCTCACAATATGCACAGAGCCGGCGGTAACATAGGTCATGGAGGGATATTTACCGCTCTTTCCGAGGGAGAAGCGCTGGAAGACTTGAAAAAATCCATCGATATTTGCGGCAGTGGTGACGCGTTTGCTTATCCTTATGGCGATTATACGGAGAAATGCCGGGATATCGTGGAAGAAGCAGGATTCCTGTGCGCTGTGACGACTCAATATGGGAAGGCATATCCCGGCGACGATCCGATGCTGCTGCCGCGGGTCAGGATGTCCATGGGTCAGAGTCTGGAGAGCTTCGAGTCGATGGTGAGTCCCTGATATCATCCGAGACCCAGCATCCCCGTCACGTTTTTCAACGAAAATCTGTAAAGCAGATACTGGTACAGGGCGGCGGCCAGAGCCACCAGGCAGCAGACTGCCATGGTCAGGAGCTCTGAGCTGTCCAGCCTGCCGTCGTTCATGTTGAGCAGGAGCAGCTCGAATGCCAGCATACCGACACATCCGATGATGGTGGGAAGAACGTATACCTTTTTTATCTGCTGGCGAAGCAGCATGCGCAGATAGATTCGGTCCGCTCCCAGTTTTCTCAGATCGGAGAGTACCGGCGCGTTGGAAAGTCCCACGCTGCGGCTCCTGGACCAGGAGATGATGCCCACTGCGGCCAGACATACGATTGCCACGTATACGAACAGCATCAGATATACAGCATAGCTGGCAGTGGCATAAGCTTCTTCCATCGGGATGAAATGCGGTTCGTACAGCCAGTCAGCTTCTTTGACCGGGTTATCGGGATCGTAGGTGAAGATGCCGTCGTAGCCGTATTCCTCGCCTGCCTCATCAGCCTGCATCTTGGCCCAGAAGTCGTAGCTGCCGGAGACCTTCATGTCTTCCGGTATGGAGCTTCCGAACTGACGGTACAGCTCTCTGGAAAACTCCAGCTCATCGCCTCCCCGGCTGTCGAAGAGCACCTGTGTTTCCTCAGGGAAGAGGGCCGTCCCGTCCATTATCCGCTGGAAGTCGGAGTCGTTGACTACCATGCGGGCTTCGTAGTCGAAGCCGCGGCCTTGGACCAGCGAAACGTATGTCAGGTTGCCGGCGTATTCCATAGGCATGAAAGTATTTGTCCTGTCCAGATAGACCTTATCCATATCGTCAAATCTGAAGAACAGGTTTTCCTGGGAGTCCGGAAGCTGTATCAGACGATACGTTCCCGGCTCGATATCTACCTGCTGGCCGCTGAGGTGTTGATAATCAGACGCGCTTATAAATTCATAGAGGCAGTGACGATCTTCGTAGATCTCTATCAGGTCGCCGTTATCATCGGTATCGTCTCTGTTCACTCCGCTGCCGACAGCCTGGATCATGGTAGCCTGCCGGTAGTTCTCCACGGTAACGCCATAGTCGGAGGCGATCTTTTCCACATCATCCTGAGTAATCGGATCCATGTCATCCGTATAGTAATAGCCGTACATGGACTCATAAGCCGACAGGCTGCTGCTCATGGCGGCGTTGTTGGTCGGCACGTAGAAGACAGCGAAGAGACCGCCCAAAAGCAGCAGTGTTATCACAAGCATGTTCCTGACGATGGAGCGGCCCTGGAATTTAAGCATACCGTAGGAGACGAGGTTGCTGTAATATCTCTGGGGATGTCTGCCCCGCTTGTGACAGGAGACGGAATAGACCAGCAGCTGGTATAAGCCCACCAGAGCCAGCAGATAGAACAGATTGGTCCAGGCTCCCAGGTAGTGTTTCGTCAGATTCACGACCACCGTCGGCATTACGAATCCCAGCAGGACACCTGCCAACAGGAAAATGATGCCCCTCACAAGATATGCGGAGGATACCATCTTTCTCAGGGGTTCCTGTTTTCGCTGCTCGTTGAGGATGTCCATGATGTTGCTGCGCTTCATGAACCTGGAAGTGAGCACCATCAGCAGTCCCATCAGTATCAGGGCGTATACTATGCTCAGGATGATGCCAGGCAGGGTGAAGGAAAAGGACTGATCCGTCACTTCCGACATCACAGCCTTGAAGGCGGTGCCGATGATCCATGAGAGGATACATCCTCCCAGAAGTCCCGCCGCCATGGAAAGGACGCCGCATCTTACGATGTCTGCCTTCAACGCTCTGCCCACATGCTTTTTATCGGCGCCCAGGGCGAGGAGCACTCCTGTTTCACGGCTCTTGTAGCGAAGAAAAAGTCCGGCTGCATAGGATACGAAGACGATGCAGCCGACGGCAGCCAGCGCGAATATCATGTAGACCTGTTTTCTGGAATCGCCGCCTTCAGGAAGGGTCTGCTGTATCAGCGGGCTCATCAGCATCATCAGATAGGATGTTATGAGCATCATGGCGAAACCTACGCAGAACAGCAGCTGACGGTACTGATTCTTGTTCTTTTTTCGGAGTTTTTCCCATATCTTACTGAGGGTCATTCGGATCACCACCGTTCATAGCCGATAATACACCAAGAAGCTGTTCCATGAAAGCGCGCCTGTCGCCTGTTCTGGAGATTTCCCTGAAGACCCTGCCGTCTTTCATAACGATGACTCTGTCGCAGAAGCTGGCCGAAAAGCTGTCGTGGGTCACCATGAAGATGGTGGCGCCCAGATGCTTCTTCGCGCTGGCAAAAGCTCCGATGACCGCTTCGCTGGACTTGCTGTCCAGATTTCCGGTAGGTTCATCGGCAAGGATGAGCAGCGGGTCGTTCATCAGCGCTCTGGCCACAGCCGCGCGCTGCTTCTGTCCACCCGATATCTCAGCAGGGTATTTATCCGCGATTTCGGAGATACCGAAGATCTTCAGAAGTTTTCCGGCCTTTTCCTCCACGGGCCTGTAGGAGGCATTCTTTATCACCTTCGGAACACAGACGTTTTCAAAGACGGTGAGCCCGTCCAGCAACATGAAATCCTGGAATACGAAACCCAGACTTTCGTTCCTTACCCTGGCTATCTGGCTTTCCGACAGTCCTGAAATATTGGTTCCATCCAGCAGTATCTCCCCTTTATCGTGGGGAATGAAGCATGAAATGCAGTTGAGCAGTGTGGTCTTTCCGCTTCCGGAAGGCCCCATAACTGCGACGAATTCTCCCTTTCTGACTTCAAAGTTGACGTCCTTTAGCACTTCGTATACGTTGCTTCCGGAGCGGTAACTCTTGTACAGATGATTCACTTTTAACATCTCGTTTCCTCCCTTTGATTTTATCCGGGGAATATTATAGAAAAAAGGTTTTCTCTTTTCGATACGTGACCATTACAAGTTTGACATCTTTTTCCGCAAGTTCTGTCTTTTTCGGTGAAATCGGCGACGGTCTGTAGTATCATTTAGAAAAGAAACGAGGGAGAAAGGCTCGGAAAACTGCATGCTCAATATTATCATTTGTGATGACGAAAAAGCCCTTCGCCGTGACCTGAAGCAGATACTGGAAACGGAACTGGGGCTCATGGGGATATCTTACCGGATAGTGGAATATTCATCCGGTGAGGAGGTATTAAGTGAATACAGACAGATACACGGACAGAAGATCTTGTATCTGGATATAAAGCTGGATAATATGAATGGGATGGAGACCGCAAGACAGATCAGGCAGTGGGATCCATCCTCCGTTATCATATTCGTGACAGTGTACCCCGAGTTCGTGTTTCAGGGATATGAGGTGCGGGCTCTCGACTACATCCTGAAGCCTTACGAGCGGGAGAAGATAACGGCCTCCTTTCACAACGCTCTTTCGATGCTGGACATGACGAAGGAGTCGTCTTTTTTTCTGGAAAACCGCAGAGGAAGTCTGCGGATATCTTTTGACAGGATAATGTATTTTTTCAGCGAGCGTCACAGAGTGCATATCGTCACGACAGACGGGGAAAAATCATTTTACGGAAAGCTGGGAGAGTTGGAAAGCAGTCTGCCCTCCTGCTTCGTGCGGATACACAACAGGTATATCATCAACATGAAGTATCTGGATTCGCTGGAAGCCAGTCATGCCGTGATCGGAGGCGAGCCGCTGCCGGTGAGCCGTTCCTACAAACAGGCTCTTTCCATCGCTTACGCCAGATATATGTTAGAATGAGGTGACAGATGTAAGAGCACTGCAAGGAGGCGACGATGTTTTCCACGGATTACCTTATCAATATACCTGTCTCTCTGATTTTGGTATACCTTCTCTACAGGATATTCAACAGCTGCCTGTCCATAAGGTCTCAGATATGGGCACGGCTGTCCTTTTCAGCCGTGTTGTTCCTCATGACTTCGCCCATAGTCCTTCCGGGGGAGCTGACGGGTTCCCTGGGGATACTGGCTCTGCTGACGGCGGCTGTGTTCCTGTTCTTTACCGACAGGCCCATCGTAAAGACTGCGGTCATCCTCATCGTCTACCCGCTGTGGGTATCCTTCTCTTATCTGTCCTACAACATCGGATACGTTATCTGGATGTACTGTTTCCGGCAGAATATGACGGAAACGGGAGAAATGCTGTTGATGCTCTGCTGCGCGCTGCTGAAGATACCGTTTCTGGTACTGGTGGAACGGCTGGCAGGGAAATGGCTGGCATCAGGAGAAGTCAGCTTTTCCTCCCGCATATGGGCTGTCATATCGTTGACCTGCCTGGCTTCGCTGCTGGGCATCATAACGCTGATATACCAGGTGGGATCCACCAGTACCTTTGTCATCTGGCCGGCCTGTATCGCCTGTATCCTTACATCTGTAGGAATATGTTACATCTGCGATCTCATATCCCGCAGCGTCAGGAGAGCTATGGAAGGGGACATGCTGAGAACGCAGCAGGCGTATTACGAGGATCTGAAACGGGAGCAGGAGGAAGTGCGTGGGCTGCGGCACGATATGATGAATCATCTGAGTGTGATACAGAGCCTCTTAGGGCAGAATGAGACAGCCCAGGCTCAGTCATATCTCAAAAGCCTTACACGTGAATTCTCAGCGCCGCTTCGCGTCTTCTGCGAAAACGATACGGTCAACGCGCTGCTCAACGCCAAGTATCGGCAGGCGGAGGAAAAGGGGATAGAGTGCAGTTTCATGATGGAGCTGCCGCAGGATGCGGGGATGGATATGGTGAGGCTCTGTTCCCTGATGGCAAATACACTGGACAATGCCATCGAAGGAAGCGAGAGGGTCGTGGAAAAGCAGCGCAGGCTCATAACGCTGAAAGGTCGCTGCGGCGGCGGATATTTCAGCTATTCCATAGAAAACCGCGCTGTTGCCGGGGAGGTGCTGCGGGAAAAGGGGAGGTTCGTCACCGCCAAGAAGGACAGCCGATTCCACGGCCACGGCCTTCGTATCATCAGCGATATAGCGGAGGAGCTGGGTGGGACAGTGGATATCTCTTTTTCAGGAGATATCTTTTCCGTCACGGCGTTGATACCGGCAGGAAAAGCGTGATGCCAGACGGAGAAAGGTCAGCTGAGAAAGGGTGACGGAGATGAGCCGTCGAGCAGGGTCTCCGGTATCATTCCGTCAGGATGCTGCCGATGTCCATCAGGGGAAAATCGCGGAAATATACGACTTCCGCGCCTCTGTTTTCGATGAAGTCCTTCATCTCATGGAGATCAGGATGGGCCGCAAGGTCGCCGTTGAAGACGATGATGCGTCGGGTCTGCGGTTCGCCGCCGGCGTCGGGTGCGGCGCTGTCTTCGAGGGTCAGATGTCCGGCACAGCCGCCGATGAAACCGTAGTCGAAGCCGGGCAGCAGGATGTGTCCCCTTTCGATGAGGAGCACCTGCGCGTCGGTGCCTTTCAGCGCGTTGGCGATGCCTTCGTCGGAAGTTATGAAGGAAGAATCGTCAACCGGCAGGCAGCAGCAGCGGGTGTAGCCCTGAGGGACGGAGATGGTGTGCAGCTTTCCGGCGGGGAAAGTCTTCGCGTGCCATTCCTGCGCCGCTTTCAGCAGTGCCCGGTCGGTGTACTTGAGATTGTGGATAAAATATTTCCCTGTACAGACAGCGTTATAGATGATATTTCCCGGGTAATTTTTTCCCAGCTTTGAGACATTTCCCATGAAAATGTGGGGGCCTTCCCACAAACCCAGCCGGCACATATGTATGTCGGCGTGGGTGGAAACAGCTTCATATACGGGAGAATGGTTTCCGTCAGGAGCGATGCCTGTCAGAAGTACTGGTTCGAAGTCCTTTGCCGAGAGAAAGTCTGTCAGGGATTTTCCTGCCAGAGCTGAGAGATATGCCTTTTTTTTCATGTAAAGCTCCTTTGTGTCGCGCGGATGGTGCGGGTTTTGGCAATGCTGCCGTCTCCGCCATGTCGTTTTATTATATCATGATTTCACTTGTTTTTATTTCCCGAAGTCAATATAATAGGAATATGGTCAATATAGGAAACAGCTGGGACAAGGTCCTGCAAGGAGAATTCGATAAAGATTATTATTTGAAGCTGAGGGAGTTCCTCAAGTCGGAATACGGTACCAGAGTGATATATCCCAATATGTACGACATCTTCAACGCCCTCAAGTTCACGCCGTACGAGGACGTGAAGGTAGTGATACTGGGACAGGATCCTTATCATCAACCGGGACAGGCTCATGGTCTCTGTTTTTCGGTGCAGAAAGGCGTCAAGGCGCCGCCTTCTCTCGTCAACATATTTAAAGAGTTGAAGAGCGACCTCGATATAGACTCGCCTTCTCATGGAAATCTGGAAAGCTGGGCCAATAATGGAGTATTGCTGCTCAATACAGTGCTGACGGTCAGGAGAAGCAGCCCTAATTCTCATGCCGGAAAAGGCTGGGAGATATTCACCGACAGAGTGATACAGCTTCTCAACGAGAGGGAAAAGCCGATGGTCTTTGTGCTGTGGGGCAGGAATGCCAAGAACAAGGAGGAGTTGATAACGAATCCGCGGCACTGCATTTTGAAGGGGGCGCATCCGAGCCCATACTCAGCAGCCAACGGTTTCTTCGGCGGCAGATATTTTTCGCGCGCCAATGAATTCCTGGTATCTACAGGACAGGAGCCGGTTGACTGGAGGATACCGGAGTAGGAGTCGGTCACAATAGGCTAGATTGCTGCCATCAGCAGCTCCGTTGCCAGTACGGCGGCGCAGGCTCCCACTGCGACAATGAGCAGGCTTTTCCTGCGGAAGGCCAGGAAAACCGCGACGACCAGACCTGCGACCGCGGATGTCATATTTCCCGTAGCGTACAGGATAGCGGGGAAAGTCATAGCTGTCAACACGGAATAAGGAATATAATAGAGAAAGGAATTGATGAACCTGTTCTCTATTTTTTTGTTGATGGCGGTGAAGGGAACGGCACGGATAAGGTATGTGACGCCGGCCATCACCAGCAGATACGGAAGGAAGCTCATAAAGTCCATCACTGCACCTCCTCATCTTCGACGGGGAACAGCAGCGCTCCGATGGCGGAGGAGGCGACGGCGCAGATGATGACGGCGAAGCCCGATGAAACGGCGGAGAAGGCTGGTATGTAGTACAACGCCGAGCTGATGGCGATGGAAATTGCCACGACTGCCAGCACGTGAAGGTTTTCCCTGGCTTTCGGGACGACGACAGCGATGAACATGCCATAGAGAGCGATGCCAAGGGCATTGGTGAGGATGAGGGGCATCACGCTGCCCAGTATGGAGCCGCACAGGGTGCCGGCTGACCATCCCAGTATGGGAAGGGCTGCCAGTCCCGCGAAGTATCGTCTGCTGAGGGGCGTATCGCTGCCTACGGCCACGGCGAATATCTCATCGGTTATGGCGAAGCCCAGGATGGCACGCCATATCCCGCGAAATCTGCCGTCGGTCTTCTGGGAGAGGGATATCCCCATCAGTGCGTAGCGGGAGTTTATCACCAGTTGAGTCACGGCCATCTCGATGTACGAGCCCATGCCCGCTATCACTGTCACGCCGGCGAACTGGCCGGCTGAGGTCAGGTTGGTAAAGGATATGAGGAGCGCTTCGAACCATGTGAGGCCGCACTGGACGGCCATCAGTCCGAAGGCTATAGAGACCGAAAAATATCCCAGTGCTATGGGAATGCCGTCTTTCAGGCCTTTGGTGAAATTCATCGGGAGTTGTCCTTTCTTTCAGGTGAGCGAGGTGCTCCGGGCGGACAGAGCTGGTCTATGGTCGGGCTGACGTGGTAGAAATCGCGGAGGGCTTCGTACTGGCTCTCGGCCTTTTCCATGGCGGCCCGGCTGGTCTTTTCAGACATCACGGCCTTTATCATGATGTTCTTGGAGGTGTGCTCCAGGGACGTGAACTCCAGCATGTTGACGTGATAGCCGGCAGCTTCCAGCTTGAGACCGCGCAGGCCGTCTGTCAGCAGTTCGGTGAACTTGTCCTTTATTATGCCATGCTTCAGCATAGGTTCGTCGACATCGCACCTTATCTGGGAGAACAGCTCGTGCTGGCAGCAGGGTACGGAAAGTATGACCTTGCTGTGCCATCTGACTGCGTTGATAAGAGCAAAGTCGGTAGCCGTATCGCAGGCGTGAAGGGTCACCACCATGTCAGCCCCGTCGCTCTCGTAGTCGGCGATGTCGCCTGTGAGAAAGCTGAGTCTGTCGTAGCCCAGCTTCCTGGCCGTATCGCTGCAGAATCGTATCACGTCTTCCTTAAGATCCAGGCCGACGATCTCCACGTCGCGTCCTTTCATCACTCTGAGATAATAATAGAGGGCGAAGGTGAGGTAGCTCTTGCCGCAGCCAAAGTCGATAATGCGGAGAGTGCCGGTTCCCGGCAGGTTATCGAAGCAGTTGTCGGCTATCTCGAGGAATCTGTTTATCTGCCTGAACTTGGAATAGTGTTTCTTGTACACTTTGCCTTCCGGCGACATGACTCCCAGTTCCACAAGGAAATCACAGGGCACACCGTCTTCGATGATGTACTGCTTCCTCTTGTCGTGGGACAGGTCTCCCGCCTTACGCGATGCGGCGGAACGGGTGATCCTGGGCTTGTCCGGCTTCGCGGCCAGTATCTGGATATCTTCCGTTTCCGTCAGGATGTTCACCTGCTTGAAAGCATCGCGTATCTTTTCAGCAACGAAATCGATGGCTTCGTAGTACGGGATGTTTTCGTGAGTGACTTTTTTGTCGAAGTGGAATTCCGCCTGGTACATGTATTCGCCCTTTATATCCACAGGTCTGACTGTTATCTTTTTATATTGCAGTGACTTTTTCCTCTTTCCGGCGAGTATTATTTTTATCAGGCCGCCGCCGTTGATGGCGTAAGCCAGCGTTTCGATGATCTTTTCCATGGCAGTTTTCATCGTCCTTTCCCATGTGTTGTGACGACGCCCATGGGGTCCGGGCCGCAGAGAGCGCCGTCGTTTTCCATACAATATTAACACATAAAAGGCTCCGTTGGAAGGGCTCAGCCCTGATAGGGATCCACGAAGGGAATGCCGAAATATTCCGTCAGGGAAAGGACCAGGGTGCGGGCGATGAGCTGGATGTTGTCGATTATCCACAGGGCATCCTGGAGATTGTCGTGGTAAGCAAGCTCTATCAGATTGGTCGGGGCTTTCGTCAGGCGAAGCTCTCCCAGGGTAGTGTTGGCCACGGCTTTGACCAGGTCAGGATCCGGGTATATGACCTTCAGGTTTTCCGCGAAAATATCGGCGGCTCGCCGGCCTTCGGCGCTGGTAGAGTAGTAGTAGATGTCGGAGCCGCGGACCTGACCTGACAGATTTTCAGGAGCGGCATTGGAATGAAGTGCCAGATGAAAATCGTAGTTTCCGGCATTGGACAGGGCGATCGCCTGGGAGAGCGGAGCGTCGGGATCGTTGCGGGTGAAACTTATCCCCGACGTGTAAAGGTAGGGCTCCATGGCGTCAGCTATCAGGTTCATATAGTATTCTTCGCTTCCCAGTCCGTTGACGTAAGGATTGAACTGCTGGACGGACGGGCTGAGGAATAAACTGGGCATGATCGGTTCCTCCTTTTCATATGGGTAAAATCAAGTGAGCGGGACTGTCGCCCGCCATATGGTCTATCATATGCGTTCCATTTATTTTTTGACACAGCATAGCAATTGATTTACAATATAATGATGATGCCGTCGAGGAGGGCGGCGGAAACAGAAAACATCAGAAGGTGGTAGCAGAATGTCGGAAAAACAGAAGATAATAAACATCGCGGTTATAGCTCACGTAGACGCGGGAAAGTCTACGCTGGTCGATGCGTTCCTGAACCAGAGCGGAGTCTTCCGGGACAACGAGCAGGTGGTGGACTGCGTAATGGACAGCGATGATATAGAGAGGGAAAGAGGGATAACCATATACTCCAAGAACTGTTCGGTGATGCATGGAGACGTTAAGATAAATATCGTCGATACCCCGGGCCATGCCGATTTTTCATCGGAGGTGGAGCGGATCATAAAGACTGTGGATACGGTGATACTGCTGGTGGATTCCAGCGAAGGCCCAATGCCGCAGACAAGGTTCGTATTGAAGAAATCGCTGGAGCAGGGAATAAATCCTATCCTCCTGATAAACAAGATAGACAAGAAGGATGCCCGTATAGACGAGGTGGTAGATGAAGTCTACGAACTGTTCATGGATCTGGAGGCCAATGATCAGCAATTGGATTTCCCTATCCTCTATGGTATAGCCAGACAGGGGATCGTCGTCTACGATCCGGAGGACATCAGAGATATCCATGTGGAAAACAACGACGTCAAGATAAAGAAGAGCGCCAAGGGTATGAACGGACTGGACATAACGCCGCTCTTCGACACCATAATAAATCATGTGGCGCCTTATCCTGATTACAATGATGAGCCGCTGCAGCTGCAGATATCTGCCCTGGCATATGACGACTATATCGGCAGACTGGGTATCGGACGTGTCACCAAGGGTATCGTGAAGGCCGGAAGTACTGTGGCGGTAGCCAGGGGCGACGGCTCCATAGAACAGCGAAAAATAAATCAGGTATTTGTCTACAGGGGTCTCAAGAGGATGGCGGTAGATCAGGCGGAATCGGGAGATATCGTCGTAGTGTCAGGTATCGCCGATATTTCCATAGGAGAGACCATATGCGATCCGGAAGCTCCGGATCCGCTGGAGATGATACAGATAGAGGAGCCGACTCTTTCAATGTATTTCATGGTCAATAAGTCGCCCTTTGCGGGGAAAGTAGGCAAGTTCGTGACATCCAGACACATAAGGGAAAGGCTCAACAAAGAGCTGGAGGTCAACGTGGGGCTGAAGGTAGAGGAGACTGATTCCACAGACAGCTTCAAGGTGTCGGGAAGAGGTGAGCTGCACCTTTCCATATTGATCGAGAACATGAGACGTGAAGGCTACGAGCTGGCCGTGTCGAAGCCTGAGGTGATAATGCGCAGGGACGAAGCGGGCAAGGTGCTGGAGCCGGTGGAGGAAGTGGTGCTGTCGGTGCCTGACGAATATTCCGGTTCAGTCATTTCCAAGCTGAATGTGAGGAAGGGAATGATGCAGGAGATGAAGAGCGAAAATGGTTTCACACGTCTGGAATATCTGGTGCCTACGAGAGGTCTCCTGGGCTACAGGAGCGAGTTCATCAATGACACGAGAGGGGAAGGGACCATGGTCAGACGGTTCGCCAGATTCGACCATTACATGGGCGATATACCGGGTCGTGTCAATGGCGTGGCCATCGCCCAGGAAGAGGGAGTCGCCACTCCTTATGCCATATTCAACATAAGCGAAAGAGTACAGATGTTCATAGAACCGGGAACTCATGTGTATGAAGGGATGATAATAGGGATGAACGCCAGGAGCGACGATATGGTGGTAAACCCGTGCAAGGCCAAGAAGGCCAGCAATATGAGAGCAGCGGGAAGCGATGAGAACATCAAGCTGGCTCCGGCCAGGGTCTTTACTCTGGAGGAAGCGCTGGAGTTCATCGACGATGACGAACTGGTGGAGATAGTGCCTGACGATATCAGGCTCAGGAAGAAATATCTCAAAGAGCTGGACAGAAGAAGACTGGGAAAGAAGATAAAAACGGAGGAATAAAGGATGGAAGATCTTACGAGAGCCGAAAGGATAATACAGCGGTTCATGGATTCCGACAAATTGTGGGATCTGGGAATGACCGTCCTCAGCCTTGTTGTGATGATAGTCGTAGGACTGCTTATCCTGAAGGTGATCCTCAAGATAACGCGAAAAGCCCTGGACAAGAGCCGGCTGGATGAAGTCCTGTACAGTTTCATAGTCAACGCTATCAAAGCCGTAGGTATCATCGTCCTCATAACCATGTGTCTGGGTATCCTGGGTGTGCAGATGAGCACCATCATCACGGTGATCGGTGCCGCGGGAGCAGCCATCGCATTGGCTCTCAAGGACAGCTTAGCCAACATTGCCGGCGGTATCATGATAATAATCACTCAGCCATTCAGCCGGGATGATTATATAGATGTAGATGACGTGTCGGGAAAGGTGAAGGACATAGACTTGTTTCTCACTACTCTAAGGACTTACGATAACAAAACCATAACAATACCAAACGGCATCATAAACACATCCATACTGGTTAATCACAGTAAGGAGGGCATAAGGCGGGTGGACTGTCAGTTCAGGATAGGCTATGACAGCGATGTTTCTCTGGCAAAGGAACTGATGCATGGTATCTGTGAAGCTAACCCCATGATACTGAGGGATCCGGAGCCCAATATCGGGATCTCGGATCAGGATGAGAATGCCATCATCATGAATATGTTCGCCTGGTGTGCTACGGACGATTACTGGACCGTAAAGGATTATATGGAGGAAGAAGTCAAACGTCTTTTCGACGAGAACGAGATACGGACCCCGGCTCCTTGGGTAAATGTGCGTATAGAGGAAAGGAACGGCGGAAAAAGGTGAAGGAGCCTGCAAGCAGGGGTACACCCTTGTTCTCGCTGCCATATTGCAACCATATGTTGAAAATATCGCAAACAAGTACCGAAAAGGTTGCGTGCGCAGTTGACTTTTTTCGCTATTCCCTGATAAAATGTTATCAGAAGAACAAATGAATAGAGATCCGAGTCCTGGATTCCTTCGCTCTGGCAAAGCATGGAGACTGGACCGATAGGGTTCATGTGGAAACATATGGGCCTCCCGCATTTGGAAAGGATAGATGGCCGGCCTGTGAGAGTTCTGTGTAGACATCGGATATCACAGATATCACAGGAAAAATGTTCGTTCAACAACAATTTGTTCAACGATATGTTTTTTTGTGTCCTTTTCGCTTGGCGGAAAGGATTTTTTATTTGCCATTACGATTATCGCGCGATTCTGAGCTGAGGTCGCCGGATATAGAGACGATTATCGCGGAGCTGGGGAGACGGTGGGAAAAATGATGAAGTATTTAGGAACTGTTATAGACAGTGGGATTTTGGAAGGGATAAGCAGAGCGGAATATCTGCGCGCTTTTGAGGAATTGAATGTCATCGGCCAGAACATGAGGGAAAACGAGGTCATATTCAATGAAGGCGACGAGATAAACAAGATCTGCCTGATCGACAGAGGGAGCGTCAGGAGCGAGAAGGCGTATCCCAACGGAGAGCTTCACATAATACAGGTGTATGACGAAGGCTCAATATTCGGGATAGAGACGGCAGTATCGAAGACGAGGGTAGCGCCTATCGATTACATATGCAACGAGGACAGCACGGTAGTTTTCATCTCTCTGAGCAGTATCAGCAACTCCAAGTTCAGCAAGCAGATATATGAGGTGCTCATGCAGCAGCTGGCTGATGACAACATCAGGAAGATGCATAAGATAGAGATCCTTGCGGAAAAAGGACTTCGCAAGAGAGTGCTGATGTATCTGGAGATCCTCAGGAGAAAGGCCGGCTCAGATATCGTCAGCGTCAGGATGAGCAGGGAGCAGATGGCACAGTATCTGTGCGTCAACAGGAGTGCTCTTTCCAACGAGCTCAACAAGATGAAGCGGGAAAAAATTATAGATTTCGAAAAAGATAAGTTCAGGATTCTGTGAATCTACCACAAAAAAAGTAAAATAAATAGTGGAAAAAAAACGTAAAAAGTGATAAAATAACTTGATAGTCACTCTGTTAGTGTGCGAAAAATCAGTCGATGGAGTGACCTAAGAGCATCACCAGAAGAAAGGAGACTCGGAATATGAAGCGAGGCAGAAAATTCAAGCGAGTATTGGTAGCCAACAGAGGCGAGATCGCCATCAGAATATTCAGAGCCTGTAAAGAATTAGGAATAAGAAGCGTAGCTATTTATTCGGAAGAGGATAAAAACACGTTGTTCAGAACGAAGGCAGATGAGGCTTATCAGGTGGGAAGGGGAAAATCACCGGTGGACGCTTATCTGGCAATAGACGAGATAATCGAACTTGCCAAGGCCAAGGGTGTAGACGCCATCCATCCGGGATATGGATTCCTGGCTGAGAACGTCGAATTTGCGAAAGCGTGTGAAGAAGAAGGAATCGTCTTTATAGGACCTGACCATACGATGATGGACAGACTGGGAGATAAGGTGAAGTCCAAGATCGTTGCCAACGAAGTGGGCGCGCCGACTATCCCGGGCATCACTGAGACCATCCCATCGGAAGAAGTGGCTCTCAGGTTTGCCGAGGAATGCGGCTACCCTGTAATGCTGAAGGCGGCAGCCGGAGGCGGCGGCAGAGGTATGAGGATAGTCAGGAGCAAAGAGGAGATGCCGGATCAGTTCAGGAGCGCTAAGAGCGAAGCTAAAAAGGCCTTCGGCATCGACGATATCTTCATTGAAAAATATCTGGAGAGACCTAAACACATAGAGGTACAGGTACTGGGAGACAGCTATGGCAACGTGGTGCATCTCTACGAGCGTGACTGCTCCATCCAGAGAAGGCATCAGAAGGTCATTGAGTTTACCCCGGCTCTTTCCATAACGGATGAGCAGCGCCAGAAGATATGCGCCGACGCGCTGAAGATCGCCAAGGCGGTGAACTACAGGAGCGCCGGGACAGTGGAATTCCTGGTAGACCATGATGGGAACCACTATTTCATCGAGATGAATCCAAGGATACAGGTGGAGCATACTGTCACTGAGATGACGACCGGTATCGATATCGTCCAGTCGCAGATACTGATAGCGGAAGGATATAGCCTGGATTCCGATGAGATAAACATCAAGAGCCAGGACGATATAAAGCCGAGAGGCTATTCGATACAGTGCAGACTGACTACGGAGGACCCGATAAACGGATTCGCGCCTGATACGGGTGTCATCACCAAGTATACCAGCGCGGGCGGTTACGGCATAAGGCTGGATGCAGGCAACGCTTATGTGAATGCCAATATCTCGCCGTATTACGACAGTCTGTTGGTAAAGGTGACATCCTGGGCGAGAAGCTTTAAAGATGCCACTAATAAGGCCAAGAGAGCGCTCAAGGAAATGAAGGTGACAGGCGTAAAGACCAACAGGACTTTCCTGCTGAATGTATTGAATCATCCTACGTTCAGGGCGGGACAGTGCGATACGGGATTCATCGCCGACAATCCGGAGCTTCTCAATATCATGGTAAGGGAAGACAAGGAGATGAAAGTCCTCACGTTCCTGGGAGAAAAGTATGTAAACGGCAACAGAGGTATCAAGCCGCAGTTTGACGTGCCTGTATTCCCTAGATTGAAACAGGATGAGATAAACAAACTGAGAGGTACGAAGCAGATCCTCGATGAAAAGGGACCTGAGGGTCTGGTGAAATGGATAAAGGAACAGAAGAAGCTGTTGCTGACCGACACGACCATGAGAGACGCTCAGCAGTCGCTGATGGCAACCAGAGTCAGGACTGTCGATATGGAAAAGATAGCTCCGGCGGTAGCTCTGTACGGACAGAATCTGTTCTCGCTGGAGATGTGGGGCGGAGCCACGTTCGATACATCTTACAGGTTCCTCAAGGAATCGCCGTGGGAGAGGCTTGAGACCCTCAGGAAGAAGATCCCTAACATCATGTTCCAGATGCTGCTGAGAGGCGCCAATGGTGTCGGATACAAAAACTATCCGGACAATGTCATCAGGAGGTTCGTCAAGGAGTCGGCCGCATCAGGTATCGATGTATTCAGGATATTCGACTCTCTCAACTGGATAGAGGGAATGGAAATGGCTCTCGACGAGACTCTCAACCAGGGCAAGATCGCCGAGGCATGCATCTGCTATACCGGAGATATTCTGGATGACAGCAGGACCAAGTATAATCTGGATTACTACGTGAGAATGGCAAAGACTCTGGAAAAGAAAGGCACCCATATCCTGGGCATCAAGGATATGTCGGGACTCCTCAAGCCAGTAGCAGCCAAGAAGCTGATAGAGGCGTTGAAAAACGAGATTTCCATACCTATCCACTTACATACTCACGATACCAGTGGCAACGGCGTAGCGACACTGATGATGGCCGCTGCCGCAGGGGTGGATATCGTGGACGCGGCTTTCAACAGTATGTCAGGACTCACCAGCCAGCCTGCCCTCAATTCCATCGTAGCCGCGATGGACAGTACGGAAAGAGAAACAGGAATAGAGGCGGACGGCATACAGGAGATCTCCGACTACTGGGCAGCCGTAAGGCCTGTATATAAACAGTTCGAATCGGATATGATGACCGGTTCGGCAGAGATATACAAGTACGAGATGCCTGGAGGACAGTATTCGAATTTGAAGTCCCAGGTGGAAAGCTTCGGATTGGGGCACAAGTTCAACGATGTCAAGGAGATGTACAAGGCTGTAAACGAGATGCTTGGCGATATCGTCAAGGTAACGCCTTCATCCAAGGCTGTGGGTGATATGGCCATATTCATGGTACAGAACGAGCTGACGCCTGAAAACATCTATGAAAAGGCCAAGGATATAGATTTCCCTGATTCTATCGTATCCTATTTCGAAGGGATGATGGGACAGCCGGAGGGTGGTTTCCCTGAGGAACTGCAGAAGCTGGTGCTCCACGGCAAAAAGCCTATCACATGCAGACCTGGAGAGCTGTTGCCGGATGAGGATTTCGAAGCTATAAAGAAGAAACTGAGAGACGAGTTCGGCCTTAAGGGAACGGAGAAGGAAGCTCTCAGCTATGCGCTTTATCCTAAAGTATTTGAAGACTACCTCAAGAGTCTTGAAAAGGATGGTGACTTCAGGCTGATGGGAAGCGATATATTCTTCCACGGGCTGGCTGAAGGAGAGACCTGCGAGATCAAGATCGCAGAAGGCAAGGAGCTGGTGGTAAGGCTCGACAACGCCAGAGAAGTGGATGAGGAAGGCTTCATAAATGTCATCTTTGAAGTCAATGGCAACAGGAGCGCTGTAAAGATAAAGGACGCGGCGGCCAATATCGCAGCGACGGCATCTCAGATAGTATATGCTGACGCGGAAGACCCAAGTGAGATAGGAGCCAATATACCTGGGAATATCGTCAAGGTACTGGTGAAGGAGGGCGATGAGGTGGATGAAAAGCAGCCTATCGCCGTTATCGAAGCCATGAAGATGGAAACCAATATACTGGCGCCTTCCAAGGGCGTGGTCGACAAGATCTATATCAGTGAAGGACAGCAGGTGAAAGCAGGAGAACTGATAGCCAAGCTGAAGGCCTGATGACTGACTGCCGGACAATGACGACTCAATAAAAATAACCTCGCATATATCGTTAGTTTTGGTGAAAAATAATATCAAAAATATGCGAGGTTTTTTTAATGGATAAATACGAAGAACTGATAAGAGAGATGAAAAGGGAAGTCCCTGTGGGAGAAAGCTTCGATCTGCTGGAACGGAAGCTGAACATCGGCGGCAAGGAGGCAACTATGTTCTTCGCCGACGGTCTGGTAGACGGCGGGATGATGCAGAGAGTCATATTCAGTCTGTTTTCCCTGACTGCGGAAAAGGTGGAGAGAGCCAGGACAGCCAAGGACTTTCTGGAGTCAAACATGCCTTTTCTGGATGCCCTGGTGACGGAGGATCTGCAGCTTGCTATCAGACATATGTATTCGGGTCTGGTACCTCTGTTCATATCGGGATACAGTGGGATAATCATAATAGATTGCAGGAGCTATCCGCTGAGGGGAGTGGAGGAGCCGTCCAAGGAAAAATCTCTGAGAGGTTCCAAGGACGGGTTTGTGGAATCCATGATGACCAATATCGCGCTGATAAGGAGGCGTATCAGAGATAACGACCTGATCTTCAAGATATTTTCCATAGGCGAGATAAGCAAGTCGGATGTAGCTATGGCTTATATGAAAGGAAAGGCTGATATGGGCATGGTGAAAAAGCTGACTGACAGCCTCAATGAGCTGAAGATAGCCGGCCTGACGGTGACAGAGCAGACGCTGGTGGAAAAGCTGCTGGGAAAGAAGCTGGGAAAGCTGAACCCGTTCCCGAGAGTGCGGTATGCTCAGCGTCCCGACGTCATTGCAGCCCATGTGGAGGAAGGAAAGATCGCTATCATCGTTGACAACTCGCCGACGGTGATACTGGTGCCGGCAGGTATTTTCGATTTCGTCCAGGATGTGGATGATTATTATTTCCCGATGCTGACGGGCAATTATTTCCGGCTGCTGCGCATCGCTAACATATTGATAATACTATTCGCGACGCCTGTATATCTGATGTTTGCGGAGGGGACCATACCTGTCCACGATACTCTTCGGTTTTTCATAACCGATGAGGAATTTGCCATCAGCGTGTTCTGGCAGTTCCTGCTGCTGGAGCTGGCCATAGATGGCCTGAAACTGGCGTCTCTTAATACGCCTGAATCCCTCGGCATGTCTCTTTCTGTCATAGGAGCGCTGATACTGGGAGAATTCTCCGTATCATCCGGCTGGTTCATACCGCAGACGATACTTTGCATGGCTGTAGTGGCGCTGGCCAGTTTCACCCAGCCGAGCATCGAACTGGGATACGCTATCAAGGCCGTGAGGGTGTTGATGCTGGTTTGCGCTCATTTCTTTGGATGGATAGGGATGGCTGCGGCTTTTATCGTATCGGTGACGGCGATGGCCATGACGAAAACTCTGGTAGGGACTTCGTATCTGTACCCTGTCATCCCATGGGACGGGAGCAAATTGAAGAAGCTTATTTTTCGAACAAAAGAATGATATCCCGCATATGATATCCTAGCGATAATGGAAAGGTGGAACCAGAGGCAATGGATACGAGGGAACTTTTTGCGCGTCTCGTGCAATGTGAGGCCGGCGGTGAGGGGTATGCCGGGATGCAGGGGGTCGCGACGGTGGTGATGAACAGGGCGACGATCACTTACGGTGAATTCGCCAGGATCAATGATGGCGGCAACATCCGGAACGTGATAGAGCAATATAACCAGTTCACATGCATGAAGACAGCGGTAGGAGGCCAGTATAATCCGCAGAATGTATATAATATGACTCCGCTGCAGGAGCATTATGACATCGTCGACTGGGCAATGCAGGGGGGAAGACTGGCGGGAGTGGATCACTCGCTGTTCTTTCACAATCCTTACGATCCTGTATGCCCGACTTATTTCCCTACTCGAGTCGGCGTGATACACAACAGGATCAACGACCACTGCTTTTACATTCCTACCTCATATTACGCTCAGACTTGAACAGAGAGGTGATCAGATGGCAGTAGAGCAGAGGAGCGCCAGCAGGATAGAGCGCAGCGACATGACCCCGGTGATGGACAATACTGACAGAGCGGAGATGGAAGAGATATCGGAAAGCAACGCAGATGTCGACGAAGATGTGCGCGTCGGCGACATACCGGTGACCGATATAACAGGCAACGTGCTGGGAACAGGTAATCTGGATCAGGTAAGCCAGTTTCCGGTAGTGCTTCCCAACAACCCTATCTTCAAAGTCCCGGCCAATCCGCTTTTGCCCGATGAGTACAGTGAGTTGTTGGATTACAACTCCATCCAGTACATGAACGGCATATTCAGGACGCAGATAGGAAGATACGTGAGGGTACAGCAGCTGGTAGGCTCCAATACGACGGAGGACCAGGAGGGATTCCTCATAGGGGTGGGGATCAATTACATCATATTGCAGGATTATTCGGATGGTAATATAAGGATCATAGATATTTACGGGATAAAAAACATGTATGTCTACTATGTGGAAATCACGAATCCATATGATACGGACAGATAAGCCGATATCCCGGCAGAAGCAGATGGCGCGGCACTTGAGCCTAAAAGGCTCCGGTGCCGCGCTGTTGCTTTTTAGAAAGGGGTAAGTTATAATAATTGCATTGATCGACACAGCTTCGCCGGATGGAGACAGCTTGAGAAAAAACAAACGATCGGAGGAAATGATGAAGGGTAATGACTGGAACAATCTGGGGAACGATTTGAGCCGCATCATAGAAGATGCTGTGTATATGGGGAATTTCGGTCGTCTCAACGAAAATATAAATAACACGATACGCGAGGCGTTCCAGGGGATCGCAGGAGAAGAGTTCCGTGGAAATGACGGATGGGACTTTGACCTGAGCGGGAACGCCGGGACGAAAGGCGCCGCGCGGACTGCGGCGCAGGGGCATGGTGAAGGCCGGGAAGCGGATGGAGGCGGTGCGTCCCGGGAGACTTCGGGCGCGTCCACATCCCATGGACGCGGCGCAGGAACGTATAGCGGACATGGACAGCAGGCGGCAAGCCCCGTAGTGCTTTCCAACAGAGCGTTTTTTGCTGGAAGCAGCAAGCGCAAAGGTGGAGCGGTGGGCTTCCTGATAGGAGGTTGTGCGGCTGCGGCGCTGGGCCTGGTGTTTTTCATATTGTTTGTCATCGGTTCAGCCGTCGGCATAGAGCTGTTTGGAACAGGCTTTCTCGTGCTTTCGCTGATATTTGCGGTCGGAGGCGCAGGGATGATAGGCAGAGGTGTGTCCGGACTGAAGCTTTCAAAGAAGTTCGAACAGCATGTCAGGAATCTCGACGGTGATGCGTATGTGGATATCAGGAAGCTGTCTCTGTACTGTCACAGATCAGAAAAGGATGTCCTGAAAGAGATAAAGAAGATGCTGCAGAAGGGATGGTTCCCGCAGGGACATCTGGATGAGAGCGAAAAGTGCCTGATGATATCAAACGATGCTTATGAACAGTATCTGGAGGCTGTGAAGAACGCCAGGCTGCGAGAGGAAGAGAACAGAAGGCGGAAGGAAGAAGAGGCTGAGAAAAACGGCGGCCTTTCAGAGGAAGTGAGGGAGATACTCCGAAAGGGGAGCGAATACATAAAGAGCATCAGGGAGAGCAACGACGCTATTCCGGGAGAACTGATATCTGCGAAGATATACAGGATGGAGCTGTTGGTGAGGAGGATATTCCAGCAGACGGAGGCTCATCCGGAAAATGCCCAGGATCTGGACAGGTTGATGGAATATTATCTTCCCATGACTATAAAGCTGCTGAAAGCTTACGAGGAACTTGACGGCCAGCCTGTCCAGGGCGAGAATATCGTAAATTCCAAAAAGGAGATCGAAGATACGCTGGACACCCTCAATACGGCTTACGAAAAGATATTGGACAATCTGTTCCAGGATACGGCCTGGGATGTCTCGTCGGACATTTCCGTACTTCAGACGCTGCTGGCCCAGGAGGGCCTTATGGATGATGGATTCATCAAATAAAGAGATTGGAGAGAAAACATGGAAACCAAAGAAAACATGACGCCTACACTTACACTGGATCCTTTCAAGGAAGCGGAGAAGCAGGACATCATAGAACAGCGGCCTGCTGAGCCGGAGCCGATGGATGACAGTATACTGACACCGGAAGAGCAGAAGATGGTCGACGATTTCGCGCAGCAGATAGATCTGGATGATTCGACGACGATATTGCAGTATGGTGCGGGTACGCAGAAGAAAATGGCCGATTTTTCGGAATCGGCGCTTGAGAAGGTCAGGTCCAAGGATCTGGGCGAGGTTGGAGATCTGCTTTCCAGCGTGGTGACCGAATTGAAGGGGTTCGATACGGAAGAAGAAAAAGGGCTGTTCGGATTTTTCAAGAAAGGAAAGAATAAGATAGAGGCTCTTAAGACGCGGTACGCCAAAGTGGAGACCAATATCGAGAGCATCTGCAAGGTGCTGGAAGGCCACCAGATACAGCTTTTGAAGGATATCGCCGTGATGGACAAGATGTACGAGGCGAACCTGACGTATTTCAAAGAGCTGACAATGTACATTCTGGCAGGAAAAAAGAAGCTGGAGCAGACGAGGGACACGGAACTGGCCCGGCTGTTGGAAAAGGCTAAAGCAAGCGGTCTGCCGGAAGACGTGCAGGCGGCCAAGGATCTGGAATCCAAGTGCCAGCGGTTCGAGAAGAAGCTCCATGACCTTGAGCTGACAAGGACTATTTCCATACAGACCGCGCCTCAGATAAGGATGGTCCAGGGAAACAACACACTGATGGTGGAGAAGATACAGTCCACTCTGGTCAATACCATACCACTCTGGAAGAGCCAGATGGTACTGGCATTGGGTGTGGCTCATTCCGGCGAGGCGGTAAGGGCTCAGAGAGAGGTCACCGATATGACCAACGAGCTGTTGAGAAAAAACGCGGAAACACTGAAAATGGCCACCGTGGACACAGCCAGAGAGACAGAGCGAGGGATCGTGGACATCGAGACATTGCAGCATACCAATCAGACACTCATATCCACGCTGGACGAAGTGATGGACATCCAGCAGGAAGGCAGGAGAAAACGGGCTGAAGCGGAGACAGAGCTGAGAAGGATGGAAAATGAGCTGAAGGAAAAGCTGCTCGAAGTGGTCGAAAACAAATAGCTGTTTTTGTGAAAAAACAGCGGCAGTAACATCGCAAACGAGAAGTGAAATATAGTTTTATGGAAGATGATCTATAATTATCGGTGGACAGCCCATATGGACATTTCATGCCGGGATCAAAAATAACCGGTTGACATGGCAAAAAATATGTGGTATTTTACTAATCAAGTTAATACGTTAAACCGATGAGGCGGAGATCAAAGCAATGATGCGCCCACAGCGAGCCCGGGACGGTGGAAGCCGGGTGGAGATGCAAATTGCCAAATGGACCGCTGAGGGCGCAGTCAAAGGCGAAGAGACGCTGCCAAGGCGCGGAAGCTTGCAGGCGATGATGAGGATATGATGACGATGATGACGTCGCGGCAGGACGACCGGTGCGGAGCGGGGAATGCTGAGTATTCTGCGACGAAGGGCATGCGTCAGTTGCCGGGAATATGTTGGTATTCTGCAGAGAGCATGGGTCATACCATGAATTGAGGTGGCACCGCGGGTATTTTCACTCGTCCTTGATAGAAGTATATTCTATCGGGGACGGGTTTTTATTATGTCAGGAAATATCATTTTCGATATTTCCCCGTTCTGAGGCTCCCGTCTCCGATAGCAAGGAGATTCGAAGGCAGGGAGAAAGGAGATCATATGTATCCATCGTTGGAAAAGGTAAGGGAAATAGCAGCGTCGGGAGAATACAGGCGGATACCGGTGTGCATGGAAATGCTTTCCGACAGCTACACGCCGGTAGAGGTGCTGAGGATACTGAGGAAGGTCAGCAATCACTGTTATCTGCTGGAAAGCGCCAGCCGCAGGGATTACTGGGGAAGGTATTCTTTTCTCGGGTATGATCCGGTCATGGAGGTAACATGTACGGACGGTATCATGGCTATCAGAGAAGTGGAGCCCGATGGCACGGAGAAGAAAATGATCTGTGAGACGGATCATCCGGGAAAAGAGCTAAGAAAGATAACAGAAGAATTCAGGACGTTTGCAGTGGAAGGAATGCCTCCTTTCACAGGAGGATTGGTGGGATACTTCTCTTACGACTACATCAAATACAGTGAGCCGAAGCTGGAGCTTACGGGGGAGATGAGCGGTGAGGCACGGGATCAGGATTTCAGAGACGATTTCAGAGACATGGATCTGATGCTCTTTGACAAGGTCATCGTCTTCGACCATTACAGGCAGAAGCTGCTGCTGATAACGGGAGTCATGGCAGATGATGTGGAAGCGTCATATGAGAAGGCGGGAAGGCTGCTGGAAGATATGGCGGAGCTCATAAAGAGAGGCGAAAAAGCAGATTTCGCTCCGCTGGAGTTAAAGTCAGAGATAGGACCGCGATTTTCAAAGACGCAGTACTGCGGCATGGTGGAGAAAGCAAAGAAGTACATCAGAGAAGGGGACATATTCCAGGTGGTACTTTCCAACCCGATGACAGCGGAAGCGGAAGGAAGTCTTCTGGATACTTACAGGGTGCTGAGAGCTGAGAATCCATCGCCGTATATGTTCTATTTCACCAGCGATGACATAGAGCTTTCAGGGGCGTCGCCGGAGACCTTGGTGAAGCTGGAAGAGGGGAAACTGAGCACCTTTCCGCTGGCAGGGACCAGGCTCAGAGGCAGGACAGACGAGGAGGATGAGGCGCTGGAAAAGGAGCTGCTGCGGGATGAGAAGGAGCTGGCGGAGCATAACATGCTGGTAGATCTGGGGCGGAACGATATAGGAAAAATAAGCGAAGCAGGCAGCGTGAAGGTGGAGAAGTATCTTTCTGTAGAGAGGTTTTCCCACGTGATGCACATAGGGTCCACAGTGACGGGAAAACTTCGCCGGGATAAGGACGCCATAGACGGGATAGACGCAGTGCTGCCTGCGGGGACGCTGTCAGGAGCCCCCAAGTTCAGGGCGTGCCAGATAATCGATGAGCTGGAGGGCGACAAACGAGGTGTCTACGGCGGTGCGATCGGATATATAGATCTCACCGGCAATATGGATACATGTATCGCCATAAGGCTGGTCTACAAGAAGAACGGAAAAGTCTGCATCAGGGCGGGAGCCGGTATCGTGGCCGACAGCGTTCCCGAAAAGGAGTTCGGAGAATGCCTCAATAAAGCCAGAGCCGTGCTGGATGCTATGAAAAAAGCCAAGGAGGGACTCAGATGATACTGCTGATAGATAATTACGATAGCTTTTCATATAACCTTTATCAGCTGGCGGCTTCGGTCGAGGCGGATATAAAGGTGATAAGAAATGATGGATATACCGTCGAGGAGATAGAAAAAATGGGACCGGCCGCGCTGATATTGTCGCCGGGACCGGGAAGGCCTTCAGAGGCCGGGATATGCGAGGAAGCCATAAAGAGATTCGCGGGGCGGATCCCTATCCTGGGAGTGTGTCTGGGACACCAGGCCATATGCGAAGCTTTTGGAGGAACGGTCACTTATGCCAGGGAGTTGATGCACGGTAAGCAGAGTAAGGTGTATCAGGGCGGCCGGGGCAGGCTCTTCAAAGGGATGGGGCCTCAGTTCATGGCTGCGAGATATCATTCGCTGGCAGCTGAGGCCGGTTCGCTGCCGGAAGAGCTGGTGGTGACGGCAGAAGCTGACGATGGCGAAGTGATGGCGCTGGAGCACAGAGAGTATTCTGTATTCGGGGTCCAGTTTCATCCTGAATCGGTGATGACGCCTGACGGAATGAAAATGATGGAGAATTTTATGGAGGTGGTGAAAAAATGATAAAGGAAGCGATACTGAAGCTGGCGAAAAAGGAGGATCTGGCCTACGAAACGGCCCAGGAAGTGATGGATGAGATAATGAGCGGAAAAGCCAGCCCTGTGCAGATGGCTTCATATCTGACAGCTCTTTCACTCAAGGGGGAGACTATAGATGAGATAACGGCATCGGCGGCAGGGATGAGAGCTCACTGCATAAAGCTGCTCCACGATATGAATGTGCTTGAAATAGTAGGTACAGGCGGAGACGGCTCCAATTCGTTCAACATTTCCACGACAGCGTCTTTAGTCATCGCGGCAGCAGGGGTCCCGGTGGCCAAGCATGGGAACAGAGCAGCATCGTCAAAGTCGGGAGCCGCTGATGTGCTGGAAGCGCTGGGTGTGAATATCAACATATCGCCGGAGAGAAGCGCGGAGCTTCTCAGGACCATAAATATCTGTTTCCTTTTCGCTCAGAATTATCACGTTGCCATGAAGTATGTGGCTCCCATAAGGAAAGAGCTGGGTATAAGGACAGTGTTCAATATCCTGGGGCCTCTCAGCAACCCGGCAGGAGCCAATATGGAGCTGATGGGAGTCTTCGATGAAACCTTGGTGGAGCCGTTGGCTCAGGTGATGGCGAAGCTGGGGGTAGACAGAGGAATGGTCGTATACGGACAGGACAGCCTGGATGAGATATCCATATGCGCGCCCACCTCGGTGTGTGAGATAAGGGACGGATGGTTTCAGTCATACGAGCTGACTCCTGAGCAATTCGGATATGAACGAGCGGACAAAGATGCACTGAAAGGCGGGACGCCGGAGGAAAACGCTGCCATAACCGTGTCGATACTGAAGGGTGCGGAAAGAGGAGCAAAACGTCAGGCTGTATGCCTCAATGCGGGAGCGGCTCTTTATATAACAGGACAGGCGGAGACTATGGAAGAAGGCGTGAAGCTGGCAGAGCAGCTGATAGACGATGGTTCGGCGCTGAAAAAGCTTGAGCAGTTCGTCGATGAAAGCAACAGGTGAAGGAGGACGTGATGGGAGAGCGGAATATCCTGGACGAGATAGCCGCCAGGACACGACAGCGGGTAGCGGAGGCGAAAATAGGCAAGCCTTTGGCTGTAGTCAGAGCTGAAGCTGAAGAGGTGTGCCGACGCCAGTCCGGAACAGCCGGAGGCGGGGCATCGTTTATCGCGGCATTGAGGGCAAAAGGAATGTCATATATCTGCGAGATCAAGAAAGCGTCTCCTTCCAAGGGAGTCATAGCCTGCGACTTTCCATATATGGATATAGCCCGGGAATATGAGGAGGCGGGAGCAGCGGCTATCTCCTGTCTCACCGAGCCGTTTTATTTCAGAGGTTCCGACAGATATCTGGCGGAAATCGCGGCAGCTGTGGACATCCCGGTACTGCGAAAGGATTTTGTCGTCAGCGACTACATGATATACGAAGCACGAATGTTGGGAGCATCGGCGGTGCTACTGATATGCAGCCTGCTGGATGACGGAGAGCTGAAGGAATACCTGGCGCTGGCCAGGGCTCTCGGGATGGAGGCTCTGGTGGAGGCGCACGACGAGGAAGAGATCGGCCGGGCAGTAAAGGCCGGAGCAGGGATAATAGGTGTCAACAACAGGGATTTGAAGACTTTCCGGGTAGATATGACAAATAGTATAAGGCTGAAGGGCATCGCGCCTGAGGATACCGTATTCGTATCTGAGAGTGGGATACGGACGGCAGATGATATAGCGAGGCTGCGGGCAAGCAGGATAGACGCAGTGCTGATAGGAGAAACGCTGATGAGGAGCGGAGACAGGAAAAAGATGCTGGAGCAGCTCAACGGAGGAGGTCTCAGATGACCGGGGACCGGACCGTTAAGATAAAGATCTGCGGCCTGAAGCGGCCTGAGGATATCGGATATGTCAATGAGGCGCTGCCGGATTACGCCGGTTTCGTAGTGGAGGTTCCCGGCAGCCGCCGGAGCGTAGACAGAGATGCGGTGAGGAGGCTGTCAGCCGGATTGGACGACAGGATAATCCCGATAGGAGTCTTTGTTGACGCGCCGCCGGAGCTTCCGGCAGGACTGTTGAAGGAAGGGATTATCACTGTTGCTCAGCTTCATGGATGTGAAGATGAAAAATATATCGAGCAGCTGCGGGAGATGACGGACGGGACTGCAAAGATAATGAAAGCCTTTTCCGTGACGAGTGATCGGGATATAGAGGCGGCGTGGAAATGCAGCGCCGACATGATACTGCTGGATCAGGGGGCTGGCGGGACAGGCAAAGTCTTCGACTGGTCTCTGGCGCGAGGTATGGGCAGACCGTATTTCCTGGCGGGAGGTCTGGGGATCGGAAACCTGGCGGAAGCCATAAGGATATTGTCGCCATGGGCTGTGGATCTGAGCAGCGGAGTGGAGACTGACGGAAACAAGGACAGAAGGAAGATATCAGAGGCAGTGGCCATAGTGAGGGGAGCTGTCAGGGAAGCTGACGGCGAAAGCGGAGGAAACGATGAAAGGAAGTGATAGTGTGTCGAGAGGAAGATTCGGCATCCATGGAGGACAGTACATACCGGAAACGCTGATGAATGCTGTGAGAGAGTTGGAAGAAGCGTATCTGAGATACAAGGACGATCCGGGATTCAGACAGGAGCTGAAAATACTGCTGGACGAATATGCGGGAAGGCCGTCCAGACTGTATTATGCGGCTCATATGACAGAGGATCTGGGAGGGGCGAAGGTCTACCTCAAGAGGGAAGATCTGAACCATACAGGCGCGCACAAGATAAATAACGTGATAGGTCAGATGCTGCTGGCAAAGAAAATGGGAAAGACCAGGGTCATCGCGGAGACGGGGGCCGGACAGCATGGGGTGGCAACAGCTACTGTAGCGGCACTGATGGGGATGGAGTGTGAAATATTCATGGGGAGGGAAGATACGGAACGTCAGGCGCTCAATGTTTACAAGATGAAGCTGTTGGGAGCCAAAGTGAATGCCGTCGAATCAGGGACGGCTACACTCAAGGACGCGGTATCGGAGACTATGCGGGAATGGACCAGCCGTATAGCTGATACTCATTATGTCATGGGATCGGTGATGGGACCTCATCCGTTCCCTACCATAGTCCGGGATTTTCAGTCGGTGATATCCAGGGAGATAAGAGAACAGATACTGGAAAAGGAAGGCTGTCTCCCTGATATGGTCATAGCTTGTGTAGGCGGCGGCTCCAACGCTATAGGGACTTTTTATGATTTCATAGATGATAAGGATGTGCGCCTGATAGGTTGTGAGGCAGCGGGACGGGGCGTGGACACAATGGAGACAGCAGCCACGGTGGCTACCGGAAAGCTGGGCATATTCCATGGTATGAAATCTTATTTTTGTCAGGACAAGTATGGTCAGATAGCGCCTGTGTACTCTATTTCCGCAGGTCTGGATTACCCGGGCATCGGTCCTGAACACGCATATCTCCACGATATAGGGCGGGCCGAATACGTGCCGGTGACCGATGAAGAAGCCGTGGAGGCATTCGAATATCTGTCACGGATGGAAGGAATAATCCCGGCCATCGAGAGTGCTCACGCTCTGGCATACGCCAGGAAAATCGTGCCGGGAATGGGAAAGGAAAAGATCGTGGTGATAACGTTGTCAGGACGCGGAGATAAGGACTGCGCCGCCATAGCCAGATACAGAGGGGAGGATATACATGAGTAAAAGCATTGCGGGAGCATTTGACCATGGCAAAGCCTTCATACCTTTCATAACATGTGGAGACCCGTCTCTCGATGTGACGGAAAAAATCGTATACGCCATGGAAGAAGCAGGCGCCGATCTGATAGAGCTGGGGATACCTTTTTCTGACCCGACGGCAGAAGGCCCGGTGATACAAGCTGCCAACCTGAGAGCGTTGTCAGGAGGGGTAACTACCGATGAGATATTTGACATGGTGGAGAGGATAAGGCAAAACACAGATATACCACTTGCTTTCATGACTTATGCCAATGTTGTGTTTTCATACGGGATCGAAAGATTCCTGGAGAGGGCAGGAAAGGGCGGGGCAGATGCGCTCATCCTGCCGGATGTGCCGTTTGAGGAAAAGGGAGAGTTCGATGGCCCGTGCAGGAAATATGGAGTGGATCTGATCTCCATGATAGCCCCGACTTCTCAAGACAGGATATCTGCCATCGCAGCCGGAGCGACGGGGTTCGTATATTGCGTTTCATCGCTGGGAGTGACGGGCGTCCGATCTGAGATAAACACTGATATAGGAGAAATGGTGAAGCTGGTGAAAGAAGCAGGGAATATACCGTGCGCCGTAGGCTTTGGTATATCCACGCCTCAGCAGGCCGGGGAAATGGCCTGCAAAAGCGATGGCGTGATCGTAGGTTCGGCCATTGTGAAGCTGTGCGCTGAATATGGAGAAAACTGTGTAGCGCATGTAAAGAGATACGTCAGGGAAATGAAGGAGGCTGTGAGAAAAGCGGGCCGCTGACCGGTCGCCGCTTTACATGATTTCTTGCCGGATTTTAGAAAAATGATCGAAATCCGGCAGCGCTGACGCAAGAGTTTGCCGGATTTTGTTGTAGGGTAAAAAATACGGCAACAAAATCCGCGTAAAAGACGATGAACGAACCAATATGTACAACGAATTGTTTTATATGGAAAATAAGTACGCCGGGAATATTGGAATGAGAAAAAATCCGGCAGGCTGTTGCCGAATCATCTTGTAAAGCTAAAAATTCGGCAATAGCTCGTGTCAGCCTTGCCGAAAAATGTGATTTTTGATGGAATGCGGCAACGCTGCCTGAAAACCTTGCCGGATTTTGATTCAGAGAAGAAAATCCGGCATCGTCATCAGTAATGCATAACTACGGGCATCCCGACTTCTGCGGCGTTGAAGAGAGCAGGCATCTGGGCAGGCGGCATGTTGATACAGCCATGACTGCCGTCGGTTTTCCATATGCCTCCGCCGAAGGTATCTCGCCAATCGGCATCGTGGAGCCCCTGGCCGCCCCAGGTGACACCCAGCCAGTACTTTACGGGGCTGGCATATTCTGAACCGTCCACGTTTTCACCGCGGAGGACTACATCGCGTATCTTGTTGAGAACGTAATAGGTCCCGGTGTCAGTGGTAGTCCCGGTGGCTCTGTTGCCGGTGACGCAGCTGGCGCTGAACACGAGAGCGCCATTTTTATACATCTTCACTACCTGATTAGATATGTCCACGTCGATGTATGTATCGCCTACATCCCTGCTGTATTTACCGTAACCGCTCTCAGAGAAGACAGGTTCACGCGTCACATCCTTGTGAGAGTTTATATCGGCTGTCAGCTGCGCGGTCTCCTTTTCCTGGTCTATGATCCATCCGTAGGTGCCGCCGCTGACACTGATCTGTCTGCCGCTCAATGAGGTGAAATTCCTGTCAGTACCCACGTTGTCGTATTTTTCCGCCATACCGGCCACGAACTTTTTGACGGCAGCTTCGCTGGCTTCTCCGGACATGTCATCCTTCAGAAGATCGTTGAGCTGTTCCGCCGTCAATGTAAAAGTCTCGTCTCCCAGATCGTAGGTTATTTTCTGCTTCAGATATTTTCTGCAGTATTGCTGATATTCCTTCAGTTCTTTATCTTCCGCAGTGACCTTTGGCAGGGTGTAATACCGTTGCTCTTCATACATGAACTTTATCTCACCTGTCTGGATATGCTGAAGCAGGTCGTTGAAGAATTTTTCGGCATTAGGTTTGTCGCCGTAGATCTCCGGTATTATAGGGAAATCAGGGTCGCTGATGTCCACGTAAGCGTCCTGACTGGCACTGGCTTCGTTTTGTTTGAGAAACGGGGATGCGATGACTTGCTCCTTGAATTCCTCGTTGTAAGATTCCACCTTCATAGGGAATTCTATGATGAGAGGTGTCCCGGCAAAATGGTTGGCTGCGGCGAAGACCTTATATTGCTCCTTGGCCTTTTTCAGCTCATCCATGATGTCGTAAGTGCATCCGAAATCGGTGAAAGTAGCGATATCGTCGCTGAGAGGGCCTGTCACCATTATATGCTTGCTGTTCCACTGATCGGTGAGCCGTTCCCTGGCCTGTTCATAGGAAAGACCGGAACAGTCGATACCGTTTATCGTGGTCCCGTCAGGAAATCTGTCGCTCGCATAAGCGTCCGTATTGGAATAGGCAACAGTTGCGCATGTGAATGCGACGATGATTAGTAAGATTATTGTTGAAATGGTTATAGCGAATTTTTTCATAACTTCTCCTTGAATCCTCTATATTCTACTCTATTTATACTAGATTTGGAAGCGGAAAAATACTTTTTGAGCTGAAATCGCAAAAAAATTTTTCCATATGCTTCGATGGAGATTTAAGGTATAATTGATACATCGATATCGATGTGATTTATCGGTATCGCAGAAAGGAAATCATATGGCTTTCACACATTTGCATGTACATACGGAATACAGTCTGCTGGACGGGGCTTCACGGATAGGAGATATCGTTGCAAGAGCCGGGGAGCTGGGAATGGATTCGCTGGCGATAACTGACCATGGAGTCATGTTCGGCGTCATAGATTTTTACAAGGAGTGCCTGAAGCAGGGGATAAAGCCTGTCATTGGATGTGAGATATATACAGCGGCCAGGACGCTGTTCGACAAAGACTCGGAGAAGGACAAGCACATGGGGCACCTGGTGCTGCTGGCAGAGAACAATACGGGGTATAAGAATCTGATGAAAATAGTATCGGAGGCTTATCGCCACGGATTTTACTATAAGCCCAGGGCAGACAAGAATCTGCTGAGGAAATACCATGAAGGGATCATCGCTCTGTCCGCGTGTCTGGCGGGAGAGGTGCAGCACAGGCTCCTCAATGGCGATTACGACGGAGCCAAGCGGGAGGCACTGGAGATGAGAGACATCTTCGGTGAAGACAACTTCTTCCTGGAGCTGCAGGACCAGGGTCTGGAGGAGGAAGCCCGTATCCTGCCGGATATGAAGCGGCTCCATCAGGAGACGGGGATACCCTTCGTCGCCACCAACGACGTCCACTATGTGAGGCAGGAAGATGCGGAGGCTCAGGATGTGCTGATGTGCATCCAGACGGGGGCTACCATAGATGAAGAGGACAGGATGAGGTTTTCCAATGATCAGTTCTATCTCAAGTCGGAGGACGAGATGCGGAAGATCTTTGCCAATATCCCTGAGGCCTGTGACAATACGGCTAAGATAGCGGAGCGGTGTAACGTGATCTTCACTTTCGGGGAGCTGCACTTGCCGGATTTCCGAGCCCCTGATGGTCTGAACAACAGGGAGTATCTGAGGAAGCTGTGTCAGGAGGGTCTGGAACAGCGATACCCCGGAGCTGATGAAGCGGAGCGTGAAGAATTGCAGACGAGGCTGGATTACGAGCTTTCCACCATCGAGAGCATGGGGTACGTGGAGTATTTCCTCATCGTGTGGGATTTCATCAACTATGCCAAGAGCAACGGGATCATGGTAGGCCCGGGGAGGGGCTCTGCTGCCGGCAGCATCGTGGCCTACACTCTGAGGATAACCGATATAGATCCCATAAAGAACGAGCTGATATTCGAGCGGTTCCTCAACCCGGAGAGGGTCAGCATGCCCGATATAGATATCGACTTCTGCTACGAGAGGCGCGGCGAGGTGATAGACTACGTCATAGAGAAGTACGGCGAGGACAGGGTTTCACAGATAATAACCTTTGGTACCATGAAAGCAAAACAGGCCGTCAGGGATGTGGGAAGAGTCCTCAACGTCAGCTACCCGGAGACCGACGCTATCGCCAAGGCCATTCCTTTTTCACTGAAGATGACCATAGACAAGGCGCTGGAGACCAGCCCCGAGCTGAAGGAGAAGTACGATAACGAGGAAACTACGAGAAAAGTCATCGACATGGCAAGAGCCATAGAGGGGATGCCCCGTCACGCGTCGACTCATGCGGCCGGCGTGGTCATTTCCAAGGAAAACATAGACGAGTACGTTCCGCTGTATCTGGCGGACAAAGGACTTTCCACTCAGTTCAACATGACGACGATAGAGGAGCTGGGACTTTTGAAGATGGACTTCCTGGGGCTGAGGAACCTGACCATCATAAGAGACGCCCTGGAGATGATAGAGGAAAATCACGGCGTGAAGATAGATTTTTCGTCGATGGACTACGACGATCCGGCGGTGTACGACATCATCGCCAAAGGCAACACCCAGGGGATATTCCAGCTGGAAAGCGGCGGGATGACTCAGTTCATGAAAAATCTGAAGCCCGACTGCTTCGAGGATATCGTGGCCGGTATATCGCTGTACAGGCCTGGTCCGATGGCTTCCATACCGACGTACATCGAGAACAAGAAGCATCCTGAGTCCATAGAATATATCCATGAAAGCCTGAAGCCCATACTTTCCGTGACTTACGGATGTCTGGTGTATCAGGAACAGGTGATGAGGATAGTGCGCGATCTGGGAGGCTATTCTTACGGAAGGTCCGATCTGGTGAGACGTGCCATGAGCAAGAAGAAGATGGATGTGATGCTGGAGGAAAAGGAGTATTTCATCAACGGCAAGACGGCGGAAGACGGGACGGTGGAAATCGCCGGATGCGTCAGGAACGGCGTGCCGAAGGAGACGGCTGAGGAGATATTCAATCAGATGGTCAGCTTCGCCGAATATGCTTTCAACAAATCCCACGCGGCGGCTTACGCTGTGGTGGCTTACGAGACGGGATATCTGAAAGCTCATTATCCGGTGGAATTCATGGCAGCGCTGTTGACAAGCGTCATGGGAGACGCGGCGTCTACGGCTAAATATATAAGGAACTGCACGGAGATGGGTATAGAGGTCTTGCCGCCTGATGTCAATGAGAGCAGCAAGAAGTTTTCCGTCTCGGACGGAAAGATAAGATTCGGGCTCATGGGTGTGAAGAACGTGGGCGAAGGACCTATAGATGCCATCGTGGCAGCCAGGGAAGAGAAGGGCAAACCAAAGGATATATTCCAGCTGATCGATAACATCGACATTCATCAGATGAATAAGAAAGCGTTGGAAAGTCTGATAAAGGCCGGGGCGCTGGACTGTTTCGATGGGAACCGGGCAGCTCACATGGCAGTGTATGAGAGCCTGATGGAGTCGGCTCAGTCAGATGCCAGGAATACCATAGAAGGGCAGATCTCACTGTTCCAGACAAACGCCGAGACTATGGAGGAAAACCAGTCGGCCAGAAAGCTGCCTGACGTGAAAAATTTCGATAAGGAAGTGTTGATAGCTCAGGAAAAGGAAATGCTGGGAGTTTACATCACGGAGCATCCTCTCACGGAGTACGAGGCTGTCATAGAGCGGTCAGTCACCGTCACGTCTCAGGATCTGGCGGAGGTGCTGGAAAGCGAGGAGAGCGGCGAAAGCCACGATTTCATCACTGACGGCATGCACGTGGTGATGGCGGGAATAATAACGGGAAAGAAGAATCTGATAACAAGGAATAACAAGATGATGGCCTTCGTCGACATGGAAGATCTGTACGGCACGGTAGAAGTGGTGGTGTTCCCCAACGTCTACGAGCGGTATGGCTCACTGGTGGCCGAGGATAAGATCGTGGCCATCGCGGGAACGGTCAACTTCAAGGAAGGCGAGGTGCCGAAGCTGCTGGCCGACAGGATAACTGATATCAGGGAGCTTGCGGGCAGCGGTACAGCTCCGGCCGACCCGTCCACAGCTTCGGATACCCAAAACCGGGAGCCGGCCGGGCTTGTGAAGATAAAATTGCCGGAAGGCGGAGACGCGTCCGCAATGCTGGAAGAGATAAAGCAGGTGATGACGGCTCACAGAGGAATGTACCAGGCGATAGTTTACATGCCGACGGGAGGCTCATTCAGGACCGAGCGTGAGCTGTGGGTGGAGCCGAACATGGATTTTCGCAGAGCCATAGTTGATATAGTGGGAGAGGCCAATTACAAAGGATGACGGTATGAGGCCGGAAAACGAGCGGAAACAAGGAGGAGTGCGATATGAAACGGATAGGGGTGCTTACCAGCGGCGGAGATTCGCCGGGGATGAACGCGGCTGTAAGAGCGGCCGTCAGGACAGGACTTTCCATGGGCATGGAGGTCTTCGGTATAGAGCGGGGCTATGAGGGTCTGCTGGACGGCGAGATAGAAAAGATGGAGTGGCATTCTGTCGGTGATATACTTCAACGTGGCGGGACGATATTGAGAACAGCCAGGAGCGAGCGATTCAGGACCGGGGAAGGCCAGCGTCACGCCGTAGGTATCCTGGAGACTTTTGGTATCGAAGGACTGGTCATCATCGGAGGCGACGGTTCGCTCCACGGCGGGCTGGAGCTGGACAGCCGCGGCATAACGGTGATGGGAGTGCCGGGGACCATCGATAATGATCTGGCATATACCGATTACACCATCGGCTTCGATACGGCAGTCAACACGGTTCTTTCCATGATATCCAACCTGAGGGATACGGCTTCCGCCCATGAGAGGACCACCATCGTGGAGGTGATGGGAAGGCACTGTGGTGATATCGCCCTCTACGCGGGGCTTGCCGGTGGAGCAGATGTGATACTGGTGCCGGAGGTGGAGCCGGACATCAACATGGTGTGCAGGAGAGTGCTGCGGGGGCAGCAGTCGGGAAAGCTTCACAGCATCATCGTCAAGGCTGAAGGTGTAGATATCAGCTCAGCTGAACTGGCCACCATCGTGGAGGAAAGGACCGGCAGGGAAACGCGATCGGTAGTTCCGGGATATATCCAGCGAGGCGGCACTCCGTCGGGACGGGACAGGCTGCTGGCCAGCGTGATGTCGGCCAAGGCGGTGCAGCTGTTGTACGACGACGAGCCAAGCAAGGCTGTAGGGATAAACGGTAGCGAGATAGTCGCATACGATCTGGCGGAGGCGCTGAAGATGAAACGGGAGTTCAGAAAGGATCTGTACGACATAGCTGAGACATTGGCGTAGGAACAACAGTAAGTAGCAGGAGTAGCGCTATACAGAAGGAAGACGGCGCAGTAAGAAATTTATATGATACAGGGGAGCGATAGCATTCCGTTTGAACGGATGCGGTCTGCTCCTCTTTTTTTGTGGGGCAAGAGATCATGGACAAAAGGCGGCTTGGCGTATTGCCAAATCAAGATTTTTTAAGGCTTTATTTGGCATAAAAGGGCGGTTTGGAGTAAGTCTCATATCTGTTATATGCCAAGAATGATTGTTGATATGTTACTTGTTGGCATAAAATCTGCGGGAAGCATTTAAAATATGCCAAAAAACATTGATGCAAATCGGGTTATAGGCATTTAGCATCTGTAGGGCACATGGTTGACCTTCCGTTTGTAATAAAAGACGCTGGATATCTCAGGGAATTGGCATTCCGTACTGATGCGGTGGCGGGATGACGGAGAAGCTGATTTGTTTTTACTTACATTTAATGTAGGCCAGATAAGGATTTAACCGTAGTCGAATATAATTAACAAAGCAAAGGCGGATCTTAATATGAGAAATTGCCGGGAGACATTAAACCAAGGGGATTTTTTCCGGAATAACGACAAAAAGAGTCAGCCGGAAGGCAAGCGGAAAACGGGAGTTTTGTAGGAAAGGTACATCGAGGATATGAGTTCGGATTTTGTTCTTAAAATAAGGAAAGAGTACAGAATGCTGCGGCCGTCGGAGCAGAAGGTGGCGGACAGGATAATAGAAGGGGATTTTGACCCTACGGAACTGACCATAGAAGAGCTGGCGGAAAAGGCAGGGGTCAGTCAGCCGACGGTGATACGGTTCGCCAGGGCTATGGGTCTCAGCGGATTCAGGGAGATGAAGCGGATACTGATGAAGGAGAGCCTGATGGCGGAGGAGGAAGTTGAGATGACTGAGCTGATAACCTTCGACATCTCTCCCGACGAGAAGTCCGTGGACATTCCCATGAAAGTGGTCAACGCCAATATAAGACAGCTGGAGGATACCCTGAAGAACCTGTCGGTGCTGGAGCTGATGCGTGCTGCAAAGACCATATCGGACAGCGGTACAGTGCTGCTTTTGGCTGCCGAGAATTCGTCGACGGTGGCGGAGGACCTGGCCAGCAAGCTGATCTATCTGGGAATAAACGCCGTCTACTACCAGGATATCTACAGGCAGAACATGATGGCGGGAGACCTGACGGAAAAGGATACAGCTATAGGGATATCCTATACGGGGCTTTCGCGGAGCACCGTCAAGGCGCTGCAGAACGCCAAGGCGGCAGGGGCGGGGACCATATCGTTGACCAATTACGAGGATTCGGCCATCAACAGATACGCCGACATCATCCTCTGTACCGGTACGGAGCAGTATATCTACAGCAATGCGTTGTATTCGAGATGCGGACAACTGGCCATAGTGGACATGCTGTACGCCTGTATACTGCTGTCGGACTACGAGAAGTATTCCAGGAAGATAAAGAAGCAGAGCACCATATCGGACGGGTTCGCCATCGACGGCGACAATCCGTTGTAACTGCCGGTATCGAGCCGGCATCCGGCAGCAGTGGCCCAGTCACAGTACAGCAGGAAGCCAAGGCACAGGATGATGGGATGATGCGGACTGATTTGTAGAAAAGTTACAGAAATGAAGAGGTATACCGGGAGTGCCTTTCATGAGATTTTACACATCTGTGCTTGTTCGGCGCCGGGCGGGACGATAGAATGCGGGTGTGAAGCTGAGAGACATGCTGATGGTGAGAGCCTGGTCTACATACTCCGCTTCAGATCATGATTATGTACTTGAATATTTAGGAGGAAATCTGAAAATGAAGAAGAAATTAGTTAGCGCTCTTTTGATGATGACGATGCTTGTTTCGGCAGTGGTCTTTACCGGATGTTCTGGCGGCGACGAAAATGCTGAATCGGGCGATAAGGCCACGGAAGGTGAGATAACTGTCTACACCGCACTGGAAGACGAGCAGGTCAGCACATATCTGGAGGATTTCAATGAACAGTATCCTGATATAACGGTGAACATCGTCCGTGAATCCACTGGAATCATCACAGCCAGGTTATTGGCAGAGAAAGACAATCCGCAGGCTGATGTGGTATGGGGCACAGCGGCTTCATCCATGATGGTGCTGGATGATCAGGGAGGTCTTGAACCATATGCCCCTGAAGGAGTGGACAGGATACTTCCGGAGTTCAAATCGGATAAAGAGGTTCCTACATGGGTAGGCATCGACGCATGGGAGACGGCTATCGTAGTCAATACTGAGGAAGCCGAGAAGCTGGGACTGCCGGAGATAACATCATATCAGGATCTGCTGGATCCGGCTTTCGAAGGTCATATCGTCATGTCCAACCCTAATTCATCGGGAACGGGATTCCTCACGGTATCAGCCATACTGCAGCTGATGGGCGAGGACGAGGGATGGAATTATCTTGACGAACTGGATAAGAATATCGCTATGTACACTCATTCAGGTTCTAAACCTGCCAAGATGGCGGCTTCCGGTGAATGCGCGGTAGGGATCAGCTTTGGATATGCCGGTCTCAGCCAGCAGGAAGACGGAGCGCCTGTAGAAGTTATCTTCCCTGAGGAAGGTTCCGGCTGGGATCTGGAAGCTAACGCTCTTATCAAGAAGGACGAGATAAATCCTGCCGCGTACACGTTCCTCGACTGGGCTATATCCGACAGCGCGATGGCCATGTATAAGGAGAATTACCCGATAATAACGACTAACGATGTAGGTGAATACGAAGGGTATGAAGGAAATCCGCTGGATCAGCTGATCGAGAACGACTTCTCGTGGGCCGCGTCCAACAGAGAAAACATCCTCAACACCTGGATGGAAAAATATGACGCCAAATCAGAGCCGGAAGAGGAATAAGCAATAGACTTACAGACTTCTGTACCTGTATAAATGCAGATGACCGCCGCCTGGCGGTCATCTGGCTGAGTAAAATCAATCAACTGAAAGGAGAGCGATCGATACATGTTTTTATCTGTACAAGGTATAAATAAGAAATTCGATGATCAGACAGTTTTAAAGGATATTTCCATAGATATAGAAAAGGGAGAGATGGTCAGCATCCTGGGTCCTTCCGGGTGCGGCAAAACGACGCTCCTGAAGATCATAGCCGGGCTGGAGCAGCCTACGGAGGGAAAAATCGTCATCAATGGCAAAGACTGTACCAAGCTGCCTCCTTCAAAGCGGAACTTCGGGATCGTGTTCCAGTCATATGCGCTGTTTCCCAATATGACCGTGGAGCAGAACATAATGTTCGGACTGAACGAGCAGAAGGAACTGGACAAAAAGGAAAGAAAAGCCAGATGTGAAGAGGTCCTGAAGATGGTGGATATGTATGAACATAGAAAGAAGTACCCGTCGCAGCTTTCCGGCGGACAGCAGCAGAGGACGGCGCTGGCAAGAGCGGTAGCTCCAAAACCGGAGTATCTGCTGCTTGACGAACCGCTTTCAGCTCTTGATGCCAAAGTACGTGTAAAGCTCAGAGCTGAGATATGCCGTATCCAGAAGAAGCTGGGGATAACCACCATAATGGTGACTCATGACCAGGAAGAGGCCCTGACAATGGCTGATAAGATCGTTGTCATGAGGAACGCCATGATAGAGCAGATCGGCACGCCTCAGGAGATATACAACAATCCTAAGACCGTGTTCGTCGCCAATTTTATAGGGACTATGAATATATACAGGAAAAACAGAAACGAGCTGTATGGTGTAAGGCCGGAGAACATAGGCGTTTCCAGAGAGATGGGCGGCAATGGGACAGAAAACTGGGCAGGCAAAGTTACAGAGGTGGAATTCAGAGGGCCTGTCACCAGGATATACGGACAGCTGGAATCCAATGAGCCTATCTGTGTGGATATATCGTCTGATGCAGTCACAAAGCTGGATCTTCACAGGGAAGACAGGATCTTTTTCCAGATTCCTGAGGCCGGAATACTCAAATATGCTGATGATGAGGTGTGCTGACGATGACAAGGCTTGGCGATACCAGTAAGATAAAGTCTGTAAACATAGTGATGGGGCTGATGACCATATGCTTCGTAATAGTCCTGATCTGCCCTCTCTACAGCCTTTTTTCCAAAGCATTCATTTCTGCTGACGGTACCTTCGTTGGCCTTGGCAATTATGCGGAATATTTTTCCACGCCGGCCCTGTCGGTGTCCATCGGCAATACCATATACATATCGGTGTTCACAGCTATCGTGAGCACTCTGATAGGATTTGTCTATGCCTACGGTGTGACGAGGACCAACATAAAGGGGAAGCAGTTCTTCCGCTATGCGGCCCTCATACCGCTGTTTCTCCCTACCGTGGTCCACGGACTCAGCCTTGTGTATCTGTTCGGTGTGCAGGGAGTAGTTACCAACTTAGGATGGGACATTGGCCTCTACGGTAAGACGGGCATAATACTTTCCGAGATCATATATACATTTCCACAGTCTTTCCTGATGTTTTACATCGCGTTGAACTATGCTGACGGAAGATTATACGAAGCGGCGGAGACCATGGGGTGCGGCAATCTGAAAAAGTTCAGATATATCACTGTACCGTCGGTGAAGTACACACTGATAAATTCGCTTTTCGTATGCTTCACGCTGGCATTCACAGATTTCGGAGCTCCAAAAGTCGTAGGCGGCAGCTACAATGTCCTGGCTACAGATATATATAAGCAGGTGGCAGGTCAGTTCAACATGAACATGGGGGCAGTGGTAGGGACACTGCTCCTGATACCGGCCATCATCAGCTTCGCCGTAGACAGGATAACGTCCAGAAAGGAAAGCGGGGCGATAAGCTCCAAGGCCAGCGCTTTAAGGATAAAAGACTCAACGCCCAGAGACGTGGTGTTTTATGTGATATGCGGCGGTGTGACGCTGTGCCTGTTTATCATGGTGGCAGTGTTGTTCATGGGAGCATTTACGAAATATTATCCATATGAAATGGGGTTCACGCTGGAACATTTCAATTTCAGCGAGTCGACAGGAGGGATCCAGAGCTTTATCAATTCGGTTGTGATGAGTCTCCTGTCAGCTGTAGCAGGTACGGCTTTTGTGTTCATATACGTGTATCTGGTGGAAAGGAGCAAGAGCTCCAGGGTGCTGAAGGTGATAGGAAGACTGCTGTCATCGATCCCACTGGCGCTGCCGGGGATGGTCATAGGCCTCAGCTTCATATTCTTCTTCAACAGCCCTGATAATCCGCTGAATTTCATATATGGCACCGTGGCCATACTGGTGCTGGCCAACGTAGTGCACTTTTATTCGGTACCTTTCGTCACTGCCAGCAGCGCGCTGAAAAAACATGACAAGGATTATGAGAATGTGGCCGACAGCATGCGGATCCCGCTGTGGAAGAGCTTCACCAGAGTGATAGTGCCGCTGTCTCTTCCGGCCATACTGGAGATATTCCTCTATTATTTCATGAACTCCATGGTGACTGTGTCAGCGGTGGTGTTCCTTTACAGCGCTCAGTTCAAGGTGGCATCTATCGCCATAACCCATATGGAAGAAGCGGGGGACATCGCTCAGGCGGCAGCTATGAGCTTGCTGATACTGCTGGTGAACATCGTTGCCCGAGGGATATATGAGCTGCTGGTGTACAGGATAAAGAAGAGAAATGAGAGGAGGAAGACAGATGTGGTCGAAAGTGCCTGATAACCCTTACCTGTTACTGACACCGGGACCATTGTCCACGTCTAAGAAGGTGAGAGCAGCTATGCTTCGCGACTGGTGTACGTGGGACGATGATTACAATATAGATGTAGTTGAAGATATAAGAAGGAGACTGGTGAGATATGCCACATCGTCACCGGATGATTATACGGCAGTGCTGATGCAGGGAAGCGGTTCATTTGGAGTCGAGGCATGTCTGGGAACAGCGGTGCCAGGGAGCGGGAAGCTGCTTCTTATCGCCAATGGAGCCTACGGCATGAGGATGGTCAGATTTATGGAGACCATGGGACGTTCCTTCCGACTGCTCAGCTTTGACGAGACGGAACAGGCTGATCCGGAAGCGGTGAAAGGAGTGTTGAATGAAGACACGGCGATAACTCATGTGGCCGTAGTTTTCTGCGAGACTACCACAGGGATATTGAATCCGGTGGAAAGGATATGCAGTCTTGCCAAGAAAATGGGAAAAGCCACCATTGTGGACGCTATGAGCGCTTTCGGAGGTATCCCCATGGACATGGAAAAGATGGGGATAGACTACATGATAAGCTCATCAAACAAATGCGTCCAGGGAGTGCCGGGGTTCAGCTTTGTCATAGCAAGAAAGAGCGAACTGGAAAAATGCGAAGGTAACGCTCATTCATATAGTCTGGATCTGTATGATCAATGGAAAACCATGGATGGGAAGGGAAAGTGGCGATTCACATCGCCTACCCATACGGTGAGAGCTTTCCAGCAGGCCCTCAACGAGCTGGATGAAGAGGGCGGCATCGAGAAGAGATATGGCAGGTACAGCGAGAATCAGCGCATTCTCAGTGAGGGGATGGATGCGCTGGGGTACAGGCCGCTGTTGCCACAAAGCGTACAGTCCCCTATCATAACAGCATTTATGTATCCCTATGAGGATTTCGATTTCGGAAAATTCTACAGAGCCATGAAATCCAGGGGATTCGTCCTCTATCCCGGAAAGGTGTCGAAGGCGGAGACGTTCAGGATAGGGAATATAGGAGAGATATATCCAGAGGACATAAAGAGATTACTCAAAACTATAGAGGAGGTCAAGATATGAAAGTTTTTTGTCTGGGAGCAGCAGGTCGGATCAGCAGAGAATCTGTTCTGGATCTTGTGGAGCACTCGAATTTTGATAAAATAACCATAGGCGACTACAATGTGGAGGAGGCAGAAAAGGTGGCCCAATGGCTGGACGACGCCAGAGTAGACGTGGTGAAAGCAGATGTCAACGATGTAGCGGGAACGGCGAAGCTGATGGAAGGCTATGACGTGGTGATGGACGGGACGCAGATCACTCTCAACGGCAAGTCCACCGAGTGTATCGCCAAGGCGGGGTGTCACGGAGTCAATCTCAACGGTTTCGGTGACGAGAACCAGTGGGACGACCTGTTCGTAAAGGCGGGGAAGACATGTGTCCCAGGTTTTGGAATGACTCCGGGAACGACTCAGATGATGGCCATGCATCTGGCTAATCAGCTGGATACAGTGGAAGAGGTATATGTGTCGCATGGAGCATTCAGACCTTTCGCCTTTTCCAAATCGATAACGGAGACAACTACCTACGAGTACGATCCTGAGCTGGAGACCAGAGTGGTGTTCGAGGATGGCAAATTCATACAGGTACCGCCTTTTGCCAGGCCGCGAAAGGTGAAGCTGCCGGAACCTTACGGGGAGACAGTACAATACATAATTCCTCATTCGGAGACGGTGACGCTGGCTGAGGCGCTGGCTGATAAGGGCGTGCGTCTCATCGAGGTGAGAGGAACGTGGCCGCAGCAGAATATGACACTGGTGAGAGGCCTTTACGACTATGGGATACTGAAAAACCCTGAGGTGATGGTGGGAGACCGGCCGGCAAAGCTTATGGATATCATCGGCGACTACCTGGTGAACAGCCCGGAGGGAAAAACCACGAAGCTTTACGGATACAGTCTTCATATCGAAGTGATCGGTACAAAGGATGGAAAGAAGAAGCAGGGGATAATATACCATACCCATCCGGCCTCCGATGGTTCTGTAGAGGGCTGGGAGGGACTGAGAGCCTATACGAGGAACGTAGGGATCCCTCTGGCCATCGCCGCTGAACTGCTGGCCAAGGGCTGTGCTCCTCGTCCGGGGATACTGATACCTGAATACGCATTCCAGCCTGAAGTGATATTCCGGGAACTGGAAAAGAGACAGATATACATGCATGAGGAATGGACTGACCTGTAAGGAGACGGACGGAGGAAAACATGAAGAAAATAGAAGCTGTGATATTCGACTGGGCGGGAACGACAGTGGACTTCGGTTCCACTGCCCCCGTGCAGGCCTTCATAGAGGCTTTTGGGAAGTTTGGCATCGTACCTACTCTGGAAGAGGTGAGAGAGCCTATGGGCATGCCTAAATGGGACCATATCCATAAGATGATGCAGATGGACAGGATCGCCGGGGAATGGGAGCAGGTATACGGCTCACCATGGACGAGAGCTGATGTGGATCAGGTCTACAAAGTGAGCGAAGAGGCGATCATGGAGATACTCCCTGATTTTGCCGGGCCTAAACCCTATGTAACTGACACGGTGAAGATGTTGAGAGGACGCGGTATATCCATAGGCTCTACTACAGGATATACGTCTGAGATGATGGGGATCGTCGCTCCTGCGGCAGCAGCAAAGGGCTATGAGCCGGATGTATATATCACTCCGGATGACGTTGGCGGCAAAGGCAGACCATACCCGTATATGATCTTCAGAAATCTGGAAAAGCTGGGAGTTTCATCGGTGGCTGCCGCCATCAAGGTGGGAGATACTGTCGCTGATATAAAAGAAGGGAAAAATGCCGGACTCATATCGGTAGGCATCGTGGAAGGCAGCTCGGTGATGGGGCTGACGGAAGAGGAATATGAAGCGCTGCCGCAGGAAGAGAAGGTAACGCGGCAGAAGAATGCCACCGAGACATATTTCAGATGTGGCGCTGACCACGTAATACTGAATCTGAGCAGACTGGAGGAACTGATAGATCTTATCGAGAGAAGATAGCGTATGGATGAAAGCGCTGCGAAGCTTCGGAGCAGGCAGCAGTTTTACGATCTCAGTCATCTCTGTCCGGAGGAGTCCTGACGTCTGAAAATGCCGGATCTGTGCTCCCTGCGTCCAGTCCGATATCGTTGTTGATGATCGAACCGAAACTGATGGCTCCGGTCCCGAATTTTTTCCTGATATTATCCATGGCACGCTCGACTTTTTCTCCCTTTTCTGCCAGCACGTTCTCGTTGGAGAAGAGAGACAACTGCTGGGCCTGGTTTTCATCGCACAGATTGATGGCGGTGATGGTCAGCATCCTGATGGGATCTCTCATGCGCCACGACTTCTTTATGGTGTCTATGGCGCTGGAGGCGATGACCTCTGATACATTGGTGGGATTGTCCAGCTGCTGCTGCCGTGATATGACCTTGAGGGAAGGATCTTTTATATCGACTTTGACGCCGAAGGCTTTGAGCCCGTGCTTTCTCAGCCGTGTGGCTACTGTGTCGGACAGGCCTGTCACGGCTGTTTTTATATCTTCCATACCGTGAAGGTTACGTCTGAATGTGATGCCATTGCCGACGGATTTTATCTGTTCCGGCTGATCATAGCGGGCAACCGGCGTAGTGTCCAGACCGTTGGCGTAGTCGTGGATGGTGCTGCCCTGTTTTCCGAGCATACCGGATATCATTTTTTTGTCGGCGGCAGCCAGCTCGCCTATGGTCTTTATGCCGAAGTCGTGCAGTTTCTGAGCTGTCGCTTTGCCAACGAAGAACATGGCCCTCACGTCCAGCGGCCACAGTATTTCCTTGAAATTTTCCCTGGAGATGACGGTGGTGGCATCCGGCTTCCTGTAGTCGCTGCCCATCTTGGCGAATATTTTGTTGAAGGAAACACCGGCGGAGAGCGTGAGACCCAGTTCCTTCTTTACCGTTTCTCTTATTTCATCAGCCATATGACTGCCGGTACCGAAAAGATTGGTGCTGGCAGTCACATCCAGCCACGACTCGTCGATGCTGAAAGGCTCGACCATGTCGGTGTACCTCAGATAGATCTCATTTATCAGTCTGCTGTAATGCCTGTATTTGTCATGATGGGGCGGCACGACCTGGAGGCCGGGACATTTCTTCCTGGCCTGCCAGAGAGTCTCGGCTGTTACGACGCCGTATCTTTTAGCTATTTCGTTTTTTGCCAATATGATACCGTGACGGTTCTCAGGGCTGCCGCAGACCGCCATGGGTTTGTCCTTCAGGTGAGGATAGTCTATCAGCTCTACCGATGCGTAGAACCCGTTCATATCACAGTGGAGGATGACTCTGTCCATATATATGTTCCTTTCCTGATCCTTTGCCGGCTTGTCATCATTATTATATCACTGAAAGCTTCGAAGAACAAGCGTTCTTGATGCGTTTTGATACAGATGCGCGGAGAGCTGCCGGCACATGTCATCATGGATGAGATGGGGAGTGGAAGTTATACCTGTTATCAAACTGAATTTAATGTATCCACATGATAGGAAAGTATGGTATAATGACAACAGACTCTCAATGATTACGTTTTTACTGAAAAAAGGCTTACAGTAAGGAGTAACAATGAAAGTTCTGTTGATAAACGGCAGTCCGCACCAATTCGGATGCACCTATACGGCTCTCAGAGAAGTGGCCGGGTCACTGAATAAAAACGATGTGGCCACGGAGATATATCATATAGGCTCAGAGCCTATCAGAGGCTGTGTAGGTTGTGGAAGCTGTTTTACCACGGACAAATGTGTCTTTGACGATGGCGTCAACGAGATCTCATCAAGGCTGGTGGAATTCGACGGCCTGGTAGTGGGCTCTCCGGTCTACTATGCCAGTGCGTCCGGACAGCTGTGTTGTTTTCTCGACAGATTGTTCTACAGCAACATGCACAGTGGGCGCATGACCGGTAAGGTGGCTGCGGCGGTAGTATCCTGCCGAAGAGGCGGGGCCAGCGCTGCCTTTGACAGGCTCAACAAGTATTTCACCATAAGCAAGATGCCTATCGCCACATCCCAGTATTGGAACCAAGTCCACGGAAATAAGCCGGAGGAGGTCCTGGAAGACACGGAGGGGATGCAGACCATGAGGACGCTGGGTGAAAGTATTGCCTATGATCTTCGCAACAGGTATGCCGGGTTGAGACAGCATGTGAAGCAGCCGGAATATGAGAAACCTATCATGACGAATTTCATTCGGAAAGGATAGGTGAGACAGCATGTACGGCGGGATAGACATCAAGGAGTTTTACAACGGACTGGATGCCAGATTCAAGGCCAAGGACGCGGCGGAGACGAGGCGCTATCTGGAAGATTGGCTGAAAGAAGCGCGACACAGAGACGATACCTCCGGGATCGTTGCGGTGAGCAACGAGCTGGGAGGATTTTGTCGTGCTGTCGGCGAGATCGGCAGAGCCGAAGAGCTGTACAGAGATGTATTGGAAAAACTGGAGCGGATGGGGCTGTCAAAAACTGAACATTATGCTACGGCTTTAATAAACACGGGAGATGTATATATCAGCGCGGGTCGACAGCAGGAAGCTCTCAAGTATTTCCTGCAGGCCAGAGAATTGCTGAAGGAATGTGGCCTTTCAGGCGATTACAGGATGGCCGCGTTGTGCAACAATATCAGCATGGTGTATCGTGCCACCGGGGAATCGGACAAGGCAGAGCAGGCGCTGGACGTCGCATTCAATATAATAAAAGGACTGCCGCAATGCAGAGGAGAGCTGGCAACTACATATGTGAATCTTGGTCAGCTGCAGGTGTGTCAGAACAAACTGGAGATGGCCAAGGAAAGCTTTCTCCACGCCTGCCGGATATTTCAGGAGGATGGCGGTGGTGACGTCCATTATGCGGCGGCATGTGCAGGTCTGGGAGAGATATCGTATCTCAGAGGTGAAATGAAGGAAGCTGCGGAGTATTATGAAAAAGCGCTGCGGCTGATCGAGCGTGATTTCGGAAAGACGGAACAGTACAGAATGATGGAGCGGAACCTGGAAAAGGTGAAGGGGATGTGAGCGATGAAAGGGATGGAGCTTTCGAGACGGTATTTTGAAGAGTACGGAAGGACAATGATAGATGAAAAGCTGTCGCGGTACAGGGAATACATCGCGGCAGGGCTGGTGGGAGAAGGCTCGGAGTGTTTTGGATTTGATGATCAGCTGTCTGCTGACCATGATTTCGGCCCCGCTTTCTGCATCTGGATCCCTGAAAGCCTGTATGAGACTGCCGGGGCTGAGATACAGAAAGCGTATGACAGTCTGCCTCAGAGCTACATGGGGTACAGGAGGATAACGTCAGCCCAGGGTGGCGGCAGAGTGGGAGTCCTGACGACAGAGGGGTTTTACCGTAAGTTCACAGGGCTGGATCATGCTCCGGCTGATAATATGGAATGGTTCAGGATACCGGAGAGGTTTCTGGCCACGGCAGTCAACGGCCAGGTCTTTGTGGACAACAACGGACGGTTTTCACAGATAAGGAGCGAGCTGCAGAGATTTTATCCGGAGGACGTAGTAAAGAAAAAACTGGCAGCCAGATGCGCCATGATGGCGCAGACAGGCCAGTACAACTACGGCCGGTCTATGAAACGGAGAGATTTTCAGGCGGCGTATCTGTCCTGTGGTGAATTCGTCAAGACAGCCATGTCAGCTGTATATCTGCTGAACGAAACGTATATGCCGTATTATAAATGGGTGTTCCGTGGAGCGGAAGATTTCAATGTGCTCAGGGAAACGGTGGAACGTTTGAGGAATATAACGATGCTTCCCGATACAGCGGAAAACAGCGCAAAAAAAGAAATGCTCATAGAACAGGTGTGTGTGGACGTAGGGAGAGAGCTGAACCGCAGAGGGTTTACAAGGACCACGGAAGCTTTCCTGCAGGCCCATGGGGATGAATTGATGAGAGCCATAAGAGATGTGAGGCTGAGGAACCTCCACATCATGGCGGATTGTGACTAGATGAAGCTTTTCGGGAATTTTAAGGAGAATTGTCATGAGGGATGAGATAAAGCGGAGAGAGACGCCGAAAGACAGGATGATAGACGATATAATAGATATAGAATGGAATATGTTCGATAAGGTGAACAACGCGGGAGGGCGGGCTGCTTGCCAGGATGACTGGTGGACATTTTATGCCATGCGCTTCAGTCAATTTTCATCATTTCCGGAGAACGTGCTGGCCAGCTACAGGCAGGATCTGGAGGAAGCGAAAAACGCAGGACGGAATCTCCTTACCGAAAAATACGCCTATATGATGGAGTTCACCGAGCCGGATTATTTCGACAGCGTGCTGAAAAAAAATCTGCCCCCTGTATCGCCGATCAAAGAGGAGATGGTGGACAGGATCGCCAACATCCTGATAGGATGTGAGCAGGAATTCGTCAGGCGCTACCCCGGTCTGGGAAGCAAGAGCCGACCTGTCGTGGGGACCGGAGGCGGTGACGTCTCGTTTCATGTATATACCATAGGGGAGTTGAAGACATATTCGGAGAGGACTCTCAGTCTTATGTCCTCTTATCTCAGCGGCCTGGACACGTCGTCTGAACTGGAAAATCCTTCCTTCGTGATACACGCCGCGACGGTCGGTTTTTACGGGTATGAGAGTCTCGACTCCGCCGAGGCTGCGATCGTAAGATCCTGAAAGGCAGAAGGAAAAGGTGAGCGCTGTGAAAGATGAGAAAAAAAAGACGGAAACAGAGGATGAAAAACTGTACTCCATAGGGGAAGTGAGCAGCATATGTAATATATCGAAAAAGGCGCTGCGCTTTTACGATAAGATACATATAATTTCACCGGACTATATCTCTGAAGAAAACAAATACAGATATTACAACAGGCGGACGCTGCTGCTGGTGCCGGTTATCAAGTATTACAAGCAGATGGGCTTCAAGCTGGAGGAAATGAAAGAGGTGCTGGAAAGCGAGACCTATGAAGTGCATCAGGAGAGCTTTCGCAATAAAATAGACGAACTCAAGCGGCTGCGGGAGGATATAAATGTATCCTACATATCGGTAAATGACTGGTATGATCTTATAATGGAAGCTGTCAGCGTGATCGAGAACAAGGTCACAGAAGTTTCGGTCAAGTATATAGAATCCATGCGGGTCTGTTATATGGAGCAGGAATTCACCCACAACTACATGGATTCCATCATCAATATAGAGTGGACCAACTATCTGGAGGAAATAGGACATGCCATAACGGGGGCAGTGTATCTTGAGTTCCTCGACGTAAAGGAAAAGATGGAAGGGAAACCGACGAAAGTCCGCGTTTTCCAGCGGGGAGCGAAGGACATAGAGGACAGCAGGACCATGAACATAGGCGGGAAAATGATGCTGTCGGCGTATCACATAGGATCTCATGATAACATAAATGAAACGTATGAGAAGATATTCAGATGGGCGAAGGCTCACGGGTATAAATACGGGAACACATCTATAGAACGATATGTCACTGATTATTGGACCATACATAAGGTGGACGATTTCGTCACCGAGATACTGGTGGACATAATCAAGTAAGGAAGAGGGAGGCAAGAAGAAATGGTCGATATAAAAGATATACTGCCTCAGGACGCGGAAGGCAGGCTCAGGATAATACAGGAGCTGGTACCCGGCAAACAGATAACGCTGGCACATATCATCGGAGGACCGAGGCCGATAGTTTACAGGAAGCTGGGACTCAATCCCGATGTGGATTACGATAAATCCGCGATAGGCATAATAAATATGAGTCCCGCGGAATCGGCGGTCATAGCTGGCGACATCGCCACAAAGGAGGGAGACGTGTACCTGGGGTTCGTTGACAGGTTCAGCGGTACTCTGATAATAACAGGACTGATCGCCGAAGTGACCAACGCGGTGGAGGAGATCGTAAGATATTTCGGGCAGGATCTGGGTTATGCAGTCTGTGAGATCAGCAGAAGGTAAGCGTTATGAGAAAGATAATTTTCATGGGAAGGAGCGAGGCCGGCAAGACGACACTGACGCAGGCGATGAAGGGAGAAACCATTACATACCATAAGACCCAATACGTCAACAATTATGACGTGATCATCGATACGCCGGGCGAATATGCCGAGACGAAGCATCTGGGAGGCGCTCTGGCAGTGTATTCCTATGAGGCTGATGTGGTGGGCCTGCTGCTGAGCGCTATCGAGCCCTATTCTCTGTATCCTCCTAACGTCACTACCATGTGCAACAGAGAGGTGATCGGTATCGTAACGAAGATAGAGCATCGTCTGGCGGAGCCCGCGCAGGCGGCGGAATGGCTTAGACTGGCGGGATGCGAGAAGATATTCTTTGTCAGCGCTTATACAGGAGAGGGGATACCGGAGCTCCTGGAGTATCTCAAGGAGGATGGAGATGTGCTCCCGTGGGAAGAGGCAAAGGCCAGGGACGATGGATATTCGTGAAACAAGTATTCCCTTAAGGGGAATGTTTTTGAACCTGAAAAGGCATTATTTAACGACAAAATATTGCGGAGCACGGCGGAGAGCTTTCGAACGGATGTTTGAAATCTCTCCGCTTTTTCTTGCGGGCAAGTTGGGAAAACGGCGTGTTAAACAAATAACAAACTGGTGTGACGGTGAAAAACCTGAGTTCTTCCGCACAGAAAAAAGAGGAAAGACAGACTGCGTGCGAGCGCAAAAAAATCTGTCGATTTTGTAATTGACATTCCTCTTAGGTGTATAGCTTAAAATAGCAGTATAGCTTAAAATAGCAGTATAGAGAAGAAGTATACAGTATAAGGAATTTAACACGTTAAAGCAAAGACAGTGAGCAGGGAATTTTTTAAGTTTGTCATCCCATCCATGATCGCGTTTTCCTTTTCGGGGATATATTCGATAGTAGACGGATGGTTTGTAGGGAATTATTTGAATGAAACGGGCCTGGCTGCCATAAATGTGGCATATCCTATCACGGCGTTCATCCTGGCAACAGGAACGGCGTTGGGGATGGGCGGCTCCATATTCATATCTATCTCTCGCGGAAAGGGCGCGAGTGAGGATCAGAGGGTGTATCTGGGAATAACGCTGGCGTTGCTGCTGGTGGCCGGGATCGTGGAAATGCTCCTGATGTACGCTGTATTTCCGACGGTATTGAGGTTTTTCGGAGCATACGGAGAACTGTTCACCTTAGGGGAAGAGTATATCAGATGGATAATCTTCGGAACATTATTCCAGATTATTGGAAGCGGTCTGGTGACTGTGGTGAGAAATTACGACGGAGCACACATCGCCATGATTTCCATGATAACCGGTTTCATGGTGAATGTGGTGCTGGACTGGGTGTTCATAGCCCTTTTCGGATGGGGGATGATGGGAGCTGCGCTGGCTACGGTACTGGGGCAGGGATGCTCCATCGTTCCGAGCCTGGCCTTCCTGATAAAAAAGAAGAAGCTGGTCGGGTATGCGAGATTCAGGGGAGATATAAAAAAGATACGGGAGATACTGGCAGTTGCCGTATCGCCTTTCGGACTGACCTTCGCGGGAAGCGTAGTGATGATCATAATAAACAAGAATGCCATAATACATGGAGGAGAGAGAGCTGCGGCATGTTATGCAGTCATATCTTACGTGACTTATATCGTTCAAATGCTCATACAGGGTATAGGAGACGGTTCTCAGCCGCTGATAAGCCGTTATTTCGGCGCAGATCGCCAGGATATGGTGAAAAGGCTCAGGAACATGGCGTTCATAACGGCTGAGATCACAGCGGCGGTATCGGTGATACTGCTGATAGCCGGGAGTGAGGCGGTATCCGTATTCTTCGGGATGAGCGGCCAGGGAGTCTCTGATGTGGAGGCGACAATGCCGTATTTCGCGGCGGGGATGATATTCATGGCCATCGAGCGGGTCATGACATCGGTCTTCTACGCTATGGACAGGAACGGATATGCTTATACTCTTATATATGGAGAATTGATATTGATGGGGATATTGGCGACAGTCGTGTTGCCTCCATTTATGGGGGTAACAGGCGTATGGCTCTCAGTGCCGGTGGCGCAGGCGGTCCTGGCCGTGTTATCTGTGCTGCTTCTGAGAAAGTCTGTGGGGAACGCGGGCGATCCCGGAAGGGTAACGCTTCGCTGAAGTTATTACTATTTATTATCATTATTCAAAAGAGGAGGATTTATTTATGAGCGAAAGTTCAATGGCTGTGTCCGCAGGGGCGCTGGAAGCGAAACAGGCGCAGGAAAAGGCATATCGCAAAAAAGGATTGTTCATCGCCCTCATGTCAGGATTCCTGTATGGCGGATACACCGCGTTCATGACGCAGGGAATGGCAACAGGCATATGGGAAACTTGGTACGGAGGCGCGATAACAGGCTTCGCGCTGACATACACCCTCAGCGCCATAGGAGCGGCGACTAACGACATCTGCTCAGCTGTCTATACGCTGATACAGGCAGCTGTGCTGGGAAGACTGGGAGATTTCTTCAGGACTCTCAAGACCAAGCCGGGAAGGATACTCATCACAGTAGCCCTTATCGGAGGACCGCTGGCATCGACAGCTTATGCGCTGGCTCTTCAGACGGCTGGCTCGATCATCGTTCCTATCGCATCGCTGAATGCGGCACTGGGAGCTATCATCGGAAGGATAATTTACAAACAGGTACTGTCCAAGGGCATGGTACTGGGTATCGTTATCTGCCTGGCAGCCGCCACACTCATAGGAAGCACGGGAATGTCGCTGGACGGATTCGATCCTGTTATGCTGATAGGATTCATCGCTGCTTTCGTATGTGCTCTCGGATGGGGGATCGAAGGCGCCATGGGAGGATATGCCTGCTCCATGGTAGATACTGAAGTAGCCATCACTATTCGTCAGGTCACTTCCGGGATAGGCAACGGGATCGTCCTCGTTTCCATCCTGTCGCTGATAGGCGGAGACGGGATCGGTACAGGTATCTCGATGGTAGGACAGGCGCTGACCGACATGCCGTCAATCTGGCTGTTCCTTATCGGCGGTATATTCGCGTCATGGTCATTCAAGTACTGGTACAAGGGTGCCGCCATGTGCGGAGCTGCTCTCGGCATGGGATGCAACGGTACATACGCTTTCTGGGGCCCTGTATGGTGCTTCGTGATATGCGGACTGGTATTCGGTGTAGACGGATATGCTATTCCTTGGCAGGGCTGGGTAGGAGCTATTGTCATGGTTATCGGTATCTTCGTTCTCGCGATTTCACAGCAAAGAGCAACTGCAAAGGAGGCGTAAGGATATGAGACCATTATTCTTTTCGGTATTGAAATATTTCACATCAGGCAAGGAAGCCTGCAGGAAAGACGTGCAGGATGCTCTCAGAGACCAGTACGGCAGCTTCAAGGCCTTCAAGGACAAGGCTATGGACGAAGCTCTGATGACGGCCTGCTCCAACGGACTGATAGATGAAAGCAGATACGAGCTGGATGAGAAGGGCAATCTGGTCATCTATTATAAGGCCAATCAGGAGAGCATCGATACCATCAACAGTTACATAAAGTAATTTGTTTTAAATTCCAGTTAATAATATATCCGCATCGAGCCTGTGTCGACAGGCCGGTGTGGATATATCGATTTCAATTTGAAAGGAGAGTTTGGCATGAGATACTATGCAGAGGAAGCGTTGGGAATGCTGGAGACCGTGGGAATGGTCCCTGCTCTCGAAGCTTGTGACAAGATGCTCAAGGCCGCAGATGTAGAGCTGATCTCTTACGAAAATGTGGGCTCGACCCTGGTGACCATCATGATCAAGGGAGATGTGGCCGCCGTGACGGCTTCCATAAAAGCCGGAGCGGAAGCTGCCGAGGCTATCGGGAAGCTGACAGCGACGAAGGTCATTCCGCGGCCGATAAAACCGATAGGAGACATCGTTTCGATCTACGATGTCGATGAGTTATAAAGGAGGAGACTAAAGATGGCAAGAACAGAAGCGTTAGGCTTAGTTGAGACCTTTGGGATCGTGTTCGTTATCGAGGCTGCCGACGCCATGTGTAAGGCGGCGGATGTCGAGCTGGTCGGATTTGAGAACACCGCGTCAGGATATATTTCCGTGCTGGTGGAAGGTGATGTGGGAGCCTGTAAGACAGCGGTAGCGGCAGGAGTCAAGGCGGTCCAGGAAATGGGAACGGAGCCTTACAGCTCCGTAGTCATAGCAAGACCTCATGAGGATCTGCAGAAGATAACCAGACTGTATAAGCTGGAGAACCTGCTTCCATACAGCGATTGACGTGTCGACTGAGTTGACAGAAACAGAAAGGGAGAGAGGCAAATGAAGGTTAACATCATAGATAATGATTTGCTATCGATCCAGGAAGCCCGTATTCTGGCCGAGAACGCCTATGAAGCTCACAGGAAACTGGTCGAGTTCCCGCAGGAAAAGCTGGATGAGATCATGGAGTGTATGGCGAAGGAAGTATCGCGTCACACCAGAGAGCTGGCCATGATGTCGGTGGAAGAGACGGATTACGGCAGGTGGCAGGATAAGTACATAAAGAACAGATTCGCGTGCGAGTATTTGCCGGCGCATATCAGAGACATGAAATGCGTTGGCGTGATAAACATAGATCATGAGAGACAGATCGTGGATGTAGGAGTCCCGATGGGTGTTTTAGTAAGCCTTTGCCCTGCGACAAGTCCTGTGTCTACGACCGTGTATTCGGCGCTCATTGCGATAAAGTCGGGGAATTCCATCGTGTTTTCTCCGCACCCGAGAGCCTACAACACTATCTGCAGGGTACTGGATATCATGATCGAAGCAGCCGAAGGATGCGGCCTGCCTGAAGGCGTGTTGTCGTATCTTCCTACAGTGACTAAGGCCGGGACCAGAGAACTGATGAATCATCAGGCAACAGCCATGATACTCAATACAGGAGTTCCCGGTATGCTGGAGGACGCCTACCGTTCCGGGAAACCGGTGATATACGGAGGGACGGGAAACGGACCGGCATTCATAGAGAGGACGGCCGATATACGCCAGGCAGTGAGGGATATCATAGCCAGCAAGACCTTTGATAACGGAGTAGTTTCAGCGGCAGAGCAGTCGGTGGTAGTGGACAGCTGCATCGACGGCGAAGTGAGAAGGGAATTTGAAGCCAATGGGGCATACTTCATGACGGAGGAAGAAGCTGACAGACTTGGAAAGCTGTTTTACTTCAAGGATGGCAGCGCAAATCCGGAAATGGCGGGCAAAACAGCCAAAGATCTGGCGAAATGGGCTAAGATATCAGTTCCGGAAAATACAAGGCTGCTTATCGCAGAGCAGAAGTATGTATCGGAAAATAATCCTTATTCAAAGGAAAAGCTGTGTCCGGTGCTTTCGTACTTCATAGAAGACGACTGGATGCATGCCTGTGAAAAGTGTATCGAGCTACTGCTTTCCGAAAGACATGGACATACTCTGGTGATACATTCCAACGACAGGGATGTGATACATCAGTTCGCCATAAAGAAGCCTGTAGGCAGGATGCTGGTCAATACGCCGGCTGTCTACGGCAGCATGGGAGCTACCACTAATCTGTTCCCGGCTATGACGCTGGGAAGCGGCTCTGCCGGCAAGGGGATCACGTCCGACAACGTATCTCCGATGAACCTTATCTATATAAGGAAGGTCGGATACGGAGTGAGGAAGATCGAAGATCTGGGGATGGGCGTCCCGGAAAGTGTCGCAGCAGGGGAATGCAAATGCGATGACGATGGACTGCTCAGGCTTCAGAGGCTCCTGGAAGAAGCGTTGGCAAGCATAAAGTAAGTTATACAACTGTGTGATAAATTAAGAAAGTGAGGTAAAGGAGTTGGATATTCGAGAATTTTCAAATAAGATCGCAGAAGCGACGAAGAATATGTCTGATGAAGAACGCAACTCGCTGATGAAGATGTTCGAAACGGTTGCGGACGATATTTCCTCGGTAGTACCTCCTCATCAGCAGGAGCAGTCATCTGCGACAGGATGCGGAGATCGCCCTAAGTATTATTCATCCATCGCCGCGGCGACTACGGAGGTGGATGAGGATGGAGTTCCTCTGGGACCTACCGAGAGACTGGTGAAGCTGAAGGAGAACTTCCTGAAGCAGGTTCCGTCCATCACCACCTACAGAGCAAGGGCGGTAACGAAGATCACAAAGGAAAACCCGGGAATGCCGAAGATCGAGCTGAGAGCCAAGTGCTTCAGATACTGCTGTGAAACGGCGCCTCTCGTAATCCAGGATCACGAGCTGATCGTAGGTGCGCCTAATGGAGCTCCAAGAGCGGGAGCATTTTCTCCTGATATCGCGTGGAGATGGATGGTAGACGAGATCGATACTATCGGCAATCGTCCGCAGGACCCGTTCTACATTTCCGAAGAGGACAAGAGGATCATGCGTGAAGAGCTGTTCCCATTCTGGGAAGGCAAATCCGTTGACGAATACTGCGAGAGCCAGTATCGTGAAGCAGGCGTATGGGAGCTTTCGGGAGAGTCTTTCGTTTCCGACTGTTCATATCATGCTGTCAACGGAGGAGGAGACTCTAACCCTGGATATGACGTTATCCTGATGAAGAAGGGTATGCTGGACATCCAGCAGGAAGCAAGAGACCACCTGGCTCAGCTTGATTATGAAAACCCTGAAGATCTGGATAAGATTTACTTCTACAAGTCGGTTATCGATACGACTGAAGGCGTTATGATCTATGCGAGACGTATGTCGCAGTACGCTGCCGAGCTGGCGGCAAAGGAAACTGATTCGAAGAGAAAGGAAGAACTGCTGAAGATCTCTGAGGTAAACGCCAAGGTTCCTGCTCACAAGCCGGAGACTTTCTGGGAAGCTATACAGGCTGTATGGACTATAGAGTCGCTGCTGCCGGTAGAAGAAAATCAGACAGGAATGTCCATAGGCCGTGTGGACCAGTACATGTATCCGTACTACAAGGCTGACATCGATTCCGGACGTATGGATAATTTCCTGGCTTTCGAGCTGGCCGGATGTATGCTGGTGAAGATGTCCGAGATGATGTGGATCACAAGTGAAGGCGGTTCAAAGTTCTTCGCAGGTTATCAGCCGTTCGTAAACATGTGCGTAGGCGGACTGACCAGAGACGGGAGAGACGCTACCAACGAACTTACTTATCTGTTGATGGATGCAGTAAGACACGTTAAGATCTATCAGCCGTCACTGGCATGCAGGATCAATAACAAGTCGCCTCAGAAGTATATGAAGAAGATCGTTGACGTAGTTCGTTCGGGAATGGGATTCCCTGCGTGTCACTTCGATGATACTCATATAAAGATGATGCTGGCAAAAGGCGTTTCCATCGAGGACGCAAGAGATTACTGTCTGATGGGATGCGTTGAGCCGCAGAAGGCAGGAAGACTGTATCAGTGGACATCCACGTCCTATACTCAGTGGCCGATCTGTATAGAGCTGGTTCTCAACCACGGAGTACCTCTCTGGTACGGTAAGCAGGTAACTCCTGACTTGGGAGACCTGGATCAGTACACGACCTTCGAACAGTTCGATGCGGCTGTGAAGGAGCAGATCAAGTACGTAACCAAGTGGACGGCGGTGGCAACTGTTATTTCGCAGCGAGTTCACAGAGATCTGGCACCGAAGCCGCTGATGTCCATCATGTACGAAGGATGTATGGAACACGGTAAGGACGTATCGGCCGGCGGAGCTATGTACAACTTTGGTCCGGGCGTAGTATGGTCCGGGCTGGCTACATACGCTGACGCTATGGCAGCCATCAAGAAACTGGTATTCGACGATAAGAAATACACACTGAAGCAGCTGAATGAAGGACTGAAGGCTGATTTCGTAGGATATGAGCAGATGCAGGCCGATTGTCTGGCAGCACCTAAGTATGGTAACGATGACGACTATGTAGACCTTATCGCTGCTGATCTTATCAATTTTACGGAGATGGAGCACAGGAAGTACAAGACGCTCTATTCTGTATTGAGTCATGGTACGCTTTCCATTTCCAACAATACTCCGTTTGGTCAGATGACAGGAGCTTCCGCAGGAGGACGAAAAGCGTGGACACCGTTATCAGACGGTATCAGCCCGACTCAGGGTGCGGACGTCAACGGACCTACGGCGATCATCAAGTCGGTAGCCAAGTTGTCCAATGACAATATGAATATAGGTATGGTGCACAACTTCAAGCTGATGGCAGGACTTCTGGATACGCCGGAAGGAGAGAACGGCATAATCACGCTGCTGCGTACAGCCTGTGCTTTTGGAAACGGAGAGATGCAGTTCAACTACATGGACAACAATACGCTTCTTGAAGCTCAGAAGCATCCTGAGCAGTACAAGGATCTGGTAGTCCGAGTAGCTGGCTACAGCGCGTTCTTTACAGAACTGTGCAAGGACGTACAGGATGAGATCATAAGCAGAACGATGCTTACCAAGTTTTAACGGAGACTGATCGATTTTCGGACGGGAGACGAGACGGAATGAACGATAGGAATTTATTGGAAAGAAAAGCGTTCATATTTAACAAGCAGAAATACAACATGTATGACGGGCCAGGTGTCAGGACACTGATATTTTTCAAGGGCTGTCCTCTTCGCTGCAAGTGGTGCTCCAACCCGGAGGGACTTGAGAAGAAGTACCAGATCATGTTAAAGCCGACCATATGTGTCAGCTGCGGATCGTGTGTTCCCGTTTGTCCGCAGAAGATACACAGCATCTCCTCAGATGGCGTTCATCTGATAGACAGAAATGTGAATTGTATCGGATGCGGAGCGTGTGTCGAAGCGTGCATACCTGACGCATTGAAGGTGGCAGGCCAGCAGGAGTCGATTTCCTCACTGATGGAATATATAGAGCAGGACAGAGCTTTTTACGAGCAGTCCGGCGGCGGCGTTACTCTGGGGGGCGGTGAAGTGACCGCCCAGCCGGAGGCGGCCATAAACCTGCTGATGGCGTGCAAACAGGACGGCTTCCATACGGCTATCGAAACGTGCGGCTATGTGAAAAAAGACGTACTGATGCGATTTGCCGAGTTTGTGGATCTGTTCCTTTTCGACCTGAAACATATAGATCCGGATCGCCATTTCCAGCTGACTGGAGTAAGGAACGAGATCATTCTGGAAAACCTGGAGGAGCTGCTGCTTAAGCGACAGCATGTGAAGGTGAGGATGCCGATGCTGAAGGGTATCAACGACAGCAGGGAAGAGATCCGCGGAGTGATCGAATTCCTGGAGCCATTCAAGGAGTTCAAAAACTTTGAAGGTATAGACCTGCTGCCGTATCACAAGCTGGGGGTCAATAAATATTTGCAGTTGGGAATGGAATATCCGATAGAAGGCGATCCGAGCTTGTCGGATGAAGATCTGGACAGGATAGAAGGCTGGTTGAAGGAATACGATTTTCCGGTTTCTGTAATCAAACACTAGGCGCAAGGCAGAGAGGTGATGGATTGATATGGGCATAATGAATGAAAAGACCATGGATAGGATCATACAGGAATCCGTGCCGGGCAAGCAGGTGACCATAGCTCATGTGATCGCGTCTCCGATGTTCGATATATATGAACGTCTGGGTATAGATGACAAGGGCGCCATAGGGATATTGACGCTGTCACCCTATGAAACGGCCATCATAGCGGCCGATATCGCTACTAAGACCGCCGATGTGGAAATAGGTTTTCTCGATAGATTCACCGGTTCGGTAGTCATATCGGGAGATGTGCAGAGCGTGGAAACGGCTCTGAAGGCAGTGACCGATACCCTGTGCAACTTGTTGGACTTTACGACAGTGCCGATCACGAGAACATGAAGAGAAAAAGGATCATGGTCATAGGGCCGAGAGGATGTGGGAAGACGACACTGGTCAATTCCCTCAATGACTACGACGGCCCGTTAAAGAGAACGCAGGATACCATTTACGGTAAAAACACGATAGATGTCCCCAGCGCTTATATAGAGAACGCATGGATGTATAAACACATGATAGCGTTGTCCCAGGATGCGTGGTGCATGCTTTTGATGGTGGACCAATCCAGGACGGACGAAGTGTATTCTCACGGGTTTGCCAAAGCATTCCAATGTCCGGTCATAGGAGTCATAAGCAAAAGTGATATGGCTCCGGAAAACAGACCGGTGTGCGAGAGGCAGCTGGAGACTATAGGTGTAGACAGACCGTATTTCGATGTCTGTGTGCCCGAAGGGAAAGGGATTGGAGAGTTGAAACGTTATTTATTGGAATTGAGAGGAAGGGAAGGGCTCAAATGAAGTTCATAACAGAAGAAGATTTAAGAGACCTTTACAGAAAACAGCCCTTTACGAATTACGATCTGCAGGAGGGGGAGCGGCTCACTCCCGGAGCGAGACAATTTCTGGTGGACAGAGGTATCGATATGTATGATATAGGTGAACCGAAGGCCGGCAGGAACGTCGAAAGCTCCGGCAGAACAGGAAGCGGCGGCGGCTGTGGACGGAACGTCAGGAAGCTGCGCTGTCGGTTGGGCTCTCTGCGGGCGCTTTTCCTTCTTACCGCCAAGGACCTGTTGAAGGATGACGTGTGCGCCTCTCAGCAACTGATGCACCTTTACAGGCAGCTGGAAGGACTGAAGAATGCGCCGGAAGGCATCTGTGAGGCCGGTGATATGAAATGCGAGGCATGTTCCGGTATCAATGAAGAAAATTTCTCTCAGTCATTGGGAGAATGCTTCGAGATCACCGAGTTCCACATGCAGATGGATAACGGCAGAGTCATATTGCTGCTTGACAGGCTGAGAAGCGAGACTGAGATACTGGCCATCGAGGCGGAGGAGCTGACTGGCAGCGAAAGCGGAAGGCAGCTGGAAGCAAAACTGAACCAGATCATCAACATTCTTTCGCAGATGATATGTAAAGCTATGGGAGGTAAGGAATGTCAGAGAAAAGGTTAACGTTCGAGTATTGTGACAACATGGTGGCCGATTTCGAGAAAGTGATAGACAATCCCATACGTGAGAAATCATCAGTGTATTACACGGGAGTGGATCTGGGGACGGCCTGCGTCGTGGTAGCTGTCCTCGATGAGAACAAGAGACCTGTTGCAGGCGCGTACAGATACGCGGATGTGGTGCGTGATGGAATGGTCGTGGATTACATAGGAGCTGTTCAGATAGTGAGAGAGCTGAAGGAAAAAGTCGAAGAGGATCTTGACACAGAGCTCATTTATGCGGCCGGAGCCATACCGCCGGGAACAGACCTTCTCGATTCGGGAGCTGTAAAAAATGTTATCCAGGGAGCGGGCTTTGAATGTACTAATCTGCTGGACGAATCCACGGCAGCTAATCTGGTGCTCAGGATGAAGAACGGCGCCGTAGTCGACATAGGCGGCGGCACGACCGGCATCTCCATATTCAAAGACGGAGAGGTAGTGTATATAGCTGACGAACCTACAGGAGGGACGCATTTCTCTCTCGTAGTGGCGGGAGCTTACGGGAAACCTTTCGACGAAGCGGAGCTTTTCAAGAGAGATGAGACCAATCACAAAGAGCTGAGGCCGGTGCTGCAGCCGGTGATAGACAAGGTGTCATCTATCATAACAAATCACGTTTCCGGATATCCGGTGGAGGAGATCTCTCTGGTAGGAGGGACCTGTTGCTTTACGGGAATAGAGGAGATGATAGAAAAGCGTACCGGGATATACACCCATAAGCCTAAAAATCCGATGTTCGTGACACCGCTTGGGATAGCGCTGAGCTGCAGGCAGGAAGAGATGTAGAGAGAAAGGAGGTACCGATATGGAGATCAGGATAATAAAATCACCGTCCCAGGGGACGATAGACATTCTGATGAGGAGAAAAGGTTCTCCCCATTCGGAAACGCCTCCCGTCATCGACGCCATCGGCCTGGTACAGGGAAGGATGATAGAGATGGTCGTCGCGGCAGACATAGCGGAAAAGGCTGTAGGGGTAACGGTAGAAGATATTAGAGGGAGCTGCCCTCAGAACATGATCCTGCTGGCGATATTCGGCGACACGGCTTCGGTGGAGTCGGCGCTGGCACAGATAAAGCAGGAAGCGGAAGGAGGCAGATACCTGTGATAACAGCAAAACTGATAGACCATATATGGTCCACGAGAAAGGCTGAATCTCTCAACGGTCTCAAGCTGATGCAGGCTGAGATAATAGGGGGAGGGATAGATTCAGGAAAAAAGATCATTGTCGCCGATATCATAAGCGCCGGCATAGGTGACAGAGTTATCGTAACGACAGGATCTTCTGCCAGGCGTATGCTGGGAGACGATATGATACCAGTGGACGCGGTTGTCGTGGGAATCATAGATGAAAACTGTAAATTCGAATAGAGAGAGGTGGGGATAATGAATCTTTTAGATCAGATAAAAGACGCCGGCATTATCGGTATGGGCGGAGCAGGCTTTCCCACTCATGCCAAACTCACATCAGAGGCGGAATACATACTGTTGAACGGAGCTGAGTGCGAACCGCTGCTCAGGGTAGACCAGCAGTTGATGGCTATTTATCCCGACGAGATCATCAAAGGACTGGTGGAAGCAGGGAGGCTTGTAAAGGCAAAAAAAGCTATCATCGGCATAAAGAAGAAGCACGGAGAAGTGATAGAGCTGCTGCAGAGCAGGATAGACGCGCTGGGGCTTTCTCAACAGGCAGAGGTGAAGCTGCTGCCCGATATATATCCGGCGGGAGACGAGCAGGTGCTGGTGTATCAGCTGACGGGAAGGATCGTTCCGGAAACGGGCATCCCTATAATGGTAGGATGTGTCGTGATAAATTCGGAGACGGCTCTCAACATATACCGGGCTTCTCAGGGGCTTCCTGCCACGGAAAAATATATCACGGTGGCGGGAGATGTTCCTAACAGGCTGACGGTCAGAGTCCCGGTGGGGACACCGGTAAAAGACGTCCTCAGGCTGAGCGGTATAGATGATTTCAGCGATTACGCGGTTATCGGCGGAGGACCTATGATGGGGCCTGTACTGGCGGATATCGACGGGTTCGTAACGAAAAAGGATAAAGGCTTCGTCATCCTTAAAAAGGATCATTTCCTGATAAGGAAGAAGACCGTGACAAAGGAACAGGCAAGGCGTGTCAACAGGGCTACCTGCGAACAGTGCAGGATGTGTACCGATATGTGTCCAAGATATCTGTTAGGACATAACATGCAGCCTCACAAGATGATGAGGATAATGAATTATTCCATCGATGATACGGAGGCCATGAAGACAGCGCAGCTGTGCTGTCAGTGCAATATGTGCGAATTGTTCGCATGTCCTGCCGGACTCCATCCTAAGATGGCCAACCTCTACTTCAAGGATATACTGGCGGAGCAGAAGGTGAAATACAAGCCTGAGAAGACGGAATTCACCGCCAGGGCAGTCAGAGAGTATCGACTGGTACCGAGCAAGAGATTGATAGCCAGACTGGGACTGAGAGATTTTGACCTCCCGGCACCTATGACGGATGTGAAGCTGGAGCCTGACATGATACGCGTTTCGACGCGTCAGCATGTGGGAGCACCGGCTCAGCCGACAGTATCGGCGGGTCAGCAAGTACAGGCCGGACAGATGATAGGTACCATACCTGAAGGGAGCCTGGGGGCCTGCATACACTCCAGTATCGACGGTATGGTTTCGGAGGTCACTGAGGATTACATTGAAATAAGGAGGAGCTAGGATGGAAAAAGCGATAGGAATGGTCGAGTTCAACAGTATCGCCAGAGGCATATATGCAGCTGACCAGATGGTAAAGATATCCGAGGTGGAAATCGTTACGGCCTCCAGCACATGTCCGGGCAAGTATATCGCCATTGTTCACGGAGACGTGGCGGCTGTCGAGGATTCCGTCCGAATCGGAGAGCGTGTCGCGGAAGAGTTCTTCGTGGACTCCATCGTGATACCTAACGTAGATCCGGGCGTGTTTCCGGCCATAACCGGGGCGACGATGCCGAGCGAGATACAGGCTGTGGGCATCATGGAGTCCTTTTCACTGGCGACGATGATAATCTGTGCCGACCAGATACTGAAAGCGGCTGAGATAGAGCCTATAGAGCTTAGGCTGGGGAACGGACTGGGCGGTAAGGCATATTTCACATATACGGGAGATGTGGCTTCGGTAAAATCCGGAACGGATGCCGGAGAGGCCATCGCGAAGGAAAAGGGCCTTCTGGTAAATTCAGAGGTGATACCATCACCTTCGGAACTGATAGTACCATCCCTTTTGTAGGGTGTGTATTACCATAGATCATCAATTATTACTCAAGCAGTGCGATAGATGAAAGGATGTGGACACATGAAAAGACTGATTTGTGCAAAGGATGTCGAAGCTTTGGCACAGCAGAGTCAGAAAGTGATGTACATCGATGCGGACACACTGATAACGCCATCTGCACGTGACGCGGCAAGCGCGGCGGGAATAGAATTCCGCACCGGAGATCCTCAGGGTGAGTGCTGCGCCACAGAGACATCACAGGGGACTCACGCCTGCCAGCCTGCGGCAAACGGAGGCATAGACAGCGAAGTGATTTATAACGCGCTCAAGAAACTGATGGATAAGGGGATGCTGGGAAGCGTGATGAGCTCCATAGGCCAGGATGTCCCTTATGTATCGGAAGGCGACGGAAGCGGCATGCTGAAGCTGGTGAGAAGCAGCACCGCCAAGTGGGAGCCTCTCGACACGGGAAATCCTGCTGATAAAGTATTCTATAATGAGCTGATAGGAGCAGACGACGGCTCAGCCATGAACGCAGGGTTCATGACTATCGAAAAATGTAATTTCCCATGGGACGTCGCCTGTCAGGAAATCTACTATGTAGTTGAAGGGACATTGACGGTGGAAAAGGACGGAAGGGTATTTACGGCCAATCCGGGAGATTGCCTGTTCTTCCAGAACGGAGCAAAGCTCACCTTCGGGTCGCCTGACTACGTAAAGGTGTTCTACGCTACTCATTAATAATAAGGAGGTCAGTAAATGGAAGCATTGGGAATGATAGAGACTTATGGTCTCGTGCCTTCGATAGAGGCTGCCGACGCTATGCTGAAGGCTGCTGAGGTAAGGCTTCTGGAGAGAACTTTCGTCAAGGGCGGTCTCGTCACCATCACTGTCACGGGAGACGTGGCAGCCGTAAAGGCTTCGGTAGACGCGGGAGCGGCGGCAGCAGCCAGGCTGGGCGAACATTGTCTCGTGACACAGCACGTGATACCTAGACCGCATGTCGAGGTAGGTCAGACCATCGTCAATCCAATACCTCTTTCGGAACTGAGAGAGAAGGAAGAAGAATCTTCGGATGACGATGAGGAGGAGGGCCCCAAACGAGGCATAACGGAAGAAGCAAAGACAGAAGATATACAGGAAGATGAAGAAGCGCTGAATGCTGTAGCGGAAGCCGATCCGCTTTCAAAGGAAGAAGTGGACGCATTGGTGGAAGCTTACGGTGTGGAGAAGACCATGGACGCGTTGAAAAAATGCAGAGTGGTAAGGCTGAGAAATCTGGCAAGAGGCTATGATGATTTCGGAATAGCCGGAAGAGAGATATCGAAAGCCAATAAGACCATGCTGCTGGAGGGCTTTGAAAAGCACTACAGCGGCAGCGCTCAATAGAGGAGATAGTGATATTCCGCGAATAATTACAGAAAAGGAGGTGCCACAGTATGCAGAATATCGATTATGATTTGCGATCTGTCCAGGAAGCGAGAGATCTGGCCAGGCTGGGTCAAATAGCTACCGAGAAGATAGCAGGATATAATGAAGAGCAGATCGACAAAATCATACGAAACATGGTACGCGTTGCTGAAGAAAACGCCGTTTCACTGGCCCAGATGGCAGTGGAGGAAACGGGCTTCGGCAAAGTGGCAGACAAGACTTACAAGAACCATATGGCTTCGACTATGTTGTACGACGCCATCAAGGACATGAAGACTATCGGGATAATAAGCGAAGACCCGGTGGCCAGGACGATGGACGTAGCAGATCCTGTCGGACTTCTGATGGGTATCGTTCCATCTACTAATCCGACATCGACAGCCATATTCAAGGCTATCGTCGCTGTGAAGGCGAGGAACGCAATCGTATTTTCGCCGCATCCATCGGCAGCGAAATGCACTCTCAGAGCAGCTGAATTGATGCGTGACGCGGCTGTTGCGGCAGGAGCTCCGGAGAACATCATTGGATGCATGTCCATGCCTTCCATGCCGGCTACCGATGAGCTGATGCACTCCAAAGAAGTGAAAATGATCATCGCTACCGGAGGCCCGGGAATGGTCAAGGCTGCTTACAGCGCCGGGAAGCCGGCTTTGGGAGTAGGTGCCGGAAATTCGCCGGCGTATATCGAGAGGACGGCCAATATACAGCAGGCCGTTACCAACATAATAGCGAGCAAGACCTTTGATTATGGAACCATATGCGCGTCTGAGCAGTCGATTATCTGTGAGGAGTGCAACAAGGATGCCGTAATAGCAGAGATGAAGAAGCAGGGCGCTTATTTCATGTCACCTGAAGAAACGGATAAAGTATGCAAGCTGCTTTTCAAGAATGGTCACGCCATGAACGCCAAGTTCGTGGGAAGATCACCGCTGAGGATAGCCAGCGCTGCCGGATTTTCTGTTCCGGAGAACACGACAGTCCTGGTGGGGCCGCAGGGCGGTGTAGGAGAAGGATACCCGCTCTCATATGAAAAGCTTACCAGTGTGCTGGCCTTCTATGTGGTGAAGGATTGGCATGAAGCATGTGAGCTGAGCATAGAGCTCTTGCAGAACGGTATAGGACACACCATGAGTCTCCATACGGAGAACAAGAATATAGTACTGGAGTTCACCAGAAAACCTGCTTCCAGGATACTGGTAAATACGGGAAGCAGCATGGGAGGCACAGGTGCCAGCACAGGACTTCTTCCGTCTTTCACACTGGGATGCGGTACATGGGGAGGAAGCTCCATTTCGGAAAACCTGAGTCCTCTTCATCTGGTAAATGTCAAGAAGGTGGCTTACGGTATCAAGAACTGCTCGACGCTGGCGGCAGATGACGTTACATTCAATCATCCTGAGCTGAATAACATGGCTGCTCAGGTACCGGGGACGACAGCCAATGTCGCTCCTGCTCCATGCGCCGCCGCATCGTGCAATGCTGCGGCACCAACACCTGCTCAGACTGTATCATCGCCAGCCAACAGCGGCTCTATGTCAGCCTATCTGTCACCGGCCGACTATCAGAATCAGAACCAGAACAACAGCGGTATTTCATACGGAGTAGGCTGCAACAGCTGCAGCAGCAATGCGCAGGCTCCTGTTGCCAGCGATCAGCCGATAGATACCAATCAGCTCAACGATATGATAGAAGCGCTGGTAAAGGCGATGAGGGGAGAATAGGATATGGCAAGCAAAGAGTACGAAGCTGTCCTGAGGCTGCTGCTGGAAGCAGTGCAGACTGTAAACGACAGCAGGACCAAATCAACGGATGAAGTCCCGGTGGGTATTTCGAACCGCCATGTACATCTTTCGCAGGCTGATCTGGACACGTTGTTCGGTCAGGGCTATAAGCTGACACCGATAAAGGATTTGTCGCAGCCAGGGCAGTTCGCGTGTAAGGAAACGGTCACCATAGTCGGCCCGAAGGGAGCTATAGAAAAGGTAAGAGTCCTGGGCCCTGTCAGAGGAAAGTCACAGATAGAGATACTGGCAGGCGACGGATTCAAACTGGGAATAAAGGCTCCGGCCAAGCTGTCCGGAGATCTGACCGGGACGCCGGGGATCACTATAGTCGGCCCGAAAGGTGCTGTCCAGACAGCAGAAGGCGTGATCGTGGCTCAGAGGCACATACATATGACACCTCGAGACGCGGAGAACTATGGAGTGCACGATGGTCAGATAGTCAAGATCAGCGTGGAAGGACCAAGAGGCGGAGTCTACGGGAACGTAGTCATAAGAGCGACGGACACGTCAGCTCTCGAGTGTCACATAGACACTGAAGAAGCCAACGCTATGGGCGTTGATTCATCGACGATCGTTAAGATCATAAAATAAAATCAATAAGTTACATTTTTGAGAAATCAATTTTATATCAGGGAGGAAATCAAAATGACTAAGAACGAAGCATTGGGAATGATCGAAACTAAAGGTCTGGTAGGTTCAATCGAGGCTGCGGATGCTATGGTAAAGGCTGCCAACGTATATCTTATCGGTAAGGAATTCGTAGGTGGCGGACTGGTAACAGTAATGGTAAGAGGCGATGTAGGTGCTGTAAAGGCCGCTACTGACGCTGGTGCTGCTGCCGCTCAGAGAGTAGGCGAACTGCTGTCGGTACACGTTATTCCACGTCCTCATGCAGAGGTAGAAGATATACTTCCGCAGAAATAAGCTTATCGCTTACGAGACAGATTACCGGGAGGTGGATATATGGAATATCCACCTCCCGCTATATCATGAGAACAGGATGGTATGAGGGTTTATCGGAGGATTGGTAAAATGAACGGAAAACAGAAGATCTGCAACGATGCGGATATGAGTTTGAAGAATTACATAGAATGTCTTGATTGCAATACGTCGCATCATAGGATGGTAAACCAGGAAAATAAATGCGGCTACGGGCTGGAGGGAGTTTGCTGCAGATTGTGTTCCAATGGACCATGCAGGCTTTCGCCGGCAAGGCCTAAAGGCGTCTGCGGTGCGGATGCGGACACGATAGCGGCGAGAAATTTCTTGCGGCAGGTAGCCGCAGGCTCCGGATGCTATATCCATGTAGTGGAAAACGCGGCTATGGAGCTGGCGGAGATAGCGGCGAAAAGAGCGCCTATCAGGGGTGAAAAAGCGCTGGATCGCCTTGCGCGTGCACTTGGGATCGACGATTACAGCAATTGGGGAAAGGCAGGGAAAATCGCTGAGATGGTGCTGAAAGATCTCAGGAGACCAGTCGGAGAAAAAATGGAGCTTATCGAACGGATAGGATATCCTAAGAGGGTCGAAGTATGGAAGGATCTTGGCATAATTCCGGGCGGAGCGAAGGATGAGGTCTTTAACGCTGTTGTAAAGACGTCGACTAACCTCAATTCAGATCCGGTCAACATGCTTCTCCATTGTCTCAGACTGGGGATATCCACAGGAATTTATGGACTGGTTCTCACCAATATGCTGAATGATATAATTATGGGAGAAGCTGAAATAGGCTTTGATCCGGTAGGACTCAGGATCATAGACCCGGATTATATCAACATCATGACAACAGGGCATCAGCATGCTTTCTTCAGAGATCTGGAGGAGTATCTGGTGAGCCCTGAGGCGATGAAGGCGGCAGAACAGGCAGGCGCTAAAGGCTTCAGGATAGTCGGATGTACATGTGTAGGCCAGGATTTCCAGCTTCGTAAGGCAGCAGGCACAGGAGTCTTCTGCGGTCATGCGGGAAATAACTACACCAGTGAAGCGGTACTGATGACCGGATGCGTAGATCTCGTCGTCAGTGAATTCAACTGTACTCTTCCGGGGATAGAGCCGATCTGCGATGAGTTGAAAATACCACAGATCTGCCTGGACGACGTAGCGAAGAAGGCTAATGCCGAATATGTGAAATACAGCTACAGGGAGAGGAGAAATATCAGTGAAAGAATTGCCGGTGCTGCCGTGAATGCGTACAGCGCGAGAAAATCGGGGCGAAACAATCCGATGAGGGATCACGGGTACCCTGATGCTATAACGGGCGTGACCGAGATGACATTGAAGGATTTCCTGGGAGGCAGTTTCGGTCCATTGATAGAGTTGATAAAGCAGGGGAAAATCAAGGGTATTGCGGGAGTCGTGGGCTGTTCTAACCTGAGAGCCAAGGGACACGATGTATTTACTGTGGAGCTGGCAAAGGAGCTGATAGCCAGGGATATAATAGTACTGTCTGCCGGCTGCACTTGCGGAGGTCTTGAAAACTGTGGCCTCATGAGTCCGTCGGCGTCAGAGCTGGCAGGACCGGGGCTGAAAGAGGTCTGTCAGAGTCTTGGTATACCTCCTGTGCTGAATTTCGGCCCATGTCTGGCCATAGGCCGTATGGAGGCAGTAGCGGGAGAGATCGCTGCTGAGCTGGGGATAGATATACCTCAGCTGCCGGTGGTGATATCAGCACCTCAGTGGCTTGAGGAGCAGGCGTTGGCGGATGGAGCTTTCGCCCTTTCTCTGGGATTCACGCTCCATCTGGGGCTTCCTCCATTCGTTACAGGAAGTCCTGTGATCCTGGACGTCCTTACAGAGCAGATGAAAGGTCTTACTGGCGGACAACTGATAGTGGATACCGATATAAGGTCGACGGCTGACCGACTGGAAGCGGTGATAACGGATAAGCGCGCCGACCTGGGACTGTAGAAAGGCGGGATATCATGAACGGAGAACGATATGACAGATATGTAGCTGTTTCCGGTGATAATCCGGCTATCGTAAAAGACCTGGATCTGTGCGTGGCGTGCGGCCACTGCCTGGCCGTGTGTCAGGAACAAATAGGAGTATCGGGAAACACATGGGATGTACCGGGGGCTGAAGCTGAGGTAAACTGTATAGGCTGCGGTCAATGCAGTGCAGCATGCCCGGAGCAGGCCATAACTCTCAGGTCGGAGATAGACATGGTGAGACAGGCTGTGAATGATCCTTCAAAAATAGTGGTGTTTTCCACATCTCCATCGGTCCGGGTAGGCATAGGCGACGCATTCACCGATGTGGCGGGAACATATTCCGAAGGGAAAATGGTGTCAGCCATAAGAGCTCTGGGAGCCGATTATGTTTTGGACGTGACCTTTGCGGCTGATCTGACTATCATCGAGGAAGGATGCGAGCTGTTGAGCAGGCTGCTTGCGGGAAGCGGTCCGCTGCCGCAGTTTACCAGCTGTTGCCCGGCTTGGGTGAGATATGTGGAGGAATATTATCCTCAGTATATACCTAATCTTTCCTCGGCAAAAAGTCCTATCGGTATGCAGGGGGCTACTATAAAAACGTATTTCGCGGCGAAGATGGGGCTCAGTCCGCTGGATATCGTGACGGTCAACGTAACACCGTGTACGGCGAAAAAGGCGGAGATAAGGCGGCCGGAGCTCAACGACGCAGGTGAGCTGCTGGGGAGGCCTGACATGCGTGATAACGATCATGTCATCACTACCAAGGAACTGGCTCAGTGGATGGAAGAAGAAGGTATAGAATTTGCCAGTCTTCCTGACGGCAGCTTTGATTCCATGCTGGGAAAGGGAAGCGGAGCCGGGGTGATATTCGGTAATACGGGCGGAGTGATGGAAGCTGCGTTGAGGATGGCCTACGGGAGCCTGACGGGACGAAAGCCTCCTGAGGCTTTATTTGACCTGGAGCCGGTGCGTGGTATGAGGGGCGTGAAGGAAGCGACGGTAGATATAGACGGCACGGCTGTCAGGATAGCTGTGATATACGGTACGGCCAATGCGGCGGAGTTTCTTGACGGCGATATCTCCGGCTATCACTTCATTGAAGTGATGACATGTCCGGGCGGGTGCATAAGCGGCGCGGGACAGCCTCAGATGCACAGGATACCTGTCACCGATGATATAAGGCTCAGCAGGATGAAAAGTATGTATGAAGAGGATGAGTCTATGACATTGAGAAATTCCGTCGACAATCCGGAGGTAAACCGCGTGTATACGGAGTTCTACGGAAGGCCACTGAGTGAAATGGCCGAAAAGCTGCTCCACACGGAGTACACAGATAGAAAAGCAGGGAGTACAGAGAGATAGAGGAATCAGGGAGCTGATAGACGATGAAAAATTTCAACATAAGCACCAATGTATATTTTGGAGAGAATTCTCTGGGCGTCCTGGAGGATATAAAGGACAGGAATGTATTCATCGTATGCGATGAATTCATGGAAGCTTCGGGGATCCTGGATAAAGTCAAGGAACACCTCAAGGCGTGTCGTGTCAGTGTGTTTTCCAGGGTCGTACCGGATCCGCCAATCGAAATAGTATCGGAAGGGATAAAACAGTTATCGGAATGCAGTGCCGATGTGATGATAGCCGTCGGCGGAGGGTCGTCCATAGACGCAGCCAAAGCCATAAGGGAACTGGCGGGCCGCCTTGGTATAGCTGCCGTAAATGAGTGCTATGCTATACCGACAACCAGCGGTACAGGCTCGGAGGTGACCAGATTCTCAGTCATTACCGATGCCCGAAAAGGGGTGAAGTATCCACTGGTGGATGATTCACTGCTGCCGATGGTGGCGATATTGGATCCGGAGCTGGTGAGGAGCGTGCCGCCCGGTATCACCGCCGACACGGGTATGGACGCTCTTACTCATGCGTTGGAAGCCTATGTCTCGACGGATTCCAACGATTTTACCGATGCACTGGCTGAGAAAGCTGTGACGCTTTTGATGAAATTTCTTCCCTTCGCCTATGCCCATGGAGATGATCTGGAGGCCCGGGAAAAAGTCCATAACGCCGCGTGTCTGGCGGGAATGGCCTTTAACAAAGTGGGATTGGGTATTTGCCACAGTATCGCTCATACGGTAGGCGGGAAATTCCATGTTCCTCATGGCAGGAGCAACGCTATGATACTTCCGTATGTAGTGGAATTCAACGCTCACTTAGACGGGCCGGAAGAGACCGTGTGCGCCCGGAAATACCAGAGGATGGCAAAGCTGATAGGCTTGCCGTACAGCAACGTCCCACTGGCGGTCAATAATCTGGTAAGACGGATAAGAGAGATGAACAGGCTTTTCGGCATTCCGGAAAACCTGAAGAAGCTAAATATAAGCGGCGATGACGTGTTGAAAGTCCGGGAAGAAATGGTGGAGGCCGCCATGGGCGACGTGTGCACGAAAACCAATCCGAGGATCGTTGCCCCGGAGGATATCAGACAGATAATAAACAAGATCGCTTCTTTATAGAAGAAAAATTCACTGAGGTATCGGCAGCTTTGGCGATCGATACGATAACGGAAATCGACAGCATAAATAAAACACATAATCTCCTTTTTACAAAAAGGAGATTTATGTTATAATAAAAACATTGTTGGACACGGCGTTGCCGAGATGAAGTTTTTATTGAAACACGCTTCGCCAAGCTTGCGTGTTATAATAAAACATTGTTGGACACAGCGTTGCCGAGATGAAGTTTTTATTGAAACACGCTTCGCCAAGCTTGCGTGTTATAATAAAAACATTGTTGGACACGGCGTTGCCGGGATGAAGTTTTTATTGAAACACGCTTCGCCAAGCTTGCGTGTTATAATAAAACATTGTTGGACATGGCGTTGCCGAGATGAAGTTTTTTCGAGAGGTAGTAATTATGCTTAAGGCGCTTAGGAAGATAAACAGGGTCATGAGGGCCGTTATAATCATAGCAGGATCTGCAGCTGTGATCTTCACGCTGATAGAGGGAAGAAAGAAGAGCGGTAAGGACGAAAACGCCCAGTCGGAAGTTTTCGACGACATTTGGTAGATCATAATTGGTAAAGGAGTAGACGGTATATGCGAATATTGACGATAATAAGCGGCATCCTGATGGTCTTGACCGGAGCCTTCTGTCTCATGAATCCGGGGCAGACTTTTTTGTCGCTTGCTTTTGTGGTGGGACTGATAATGGTATTGAACGGGCTGATACATGCTCTGGCGTATTTTATAGGACGAGGCCTCCACAACAGGGGCGATAACAACGGATGGATATTGACTGACGCGTTGCTGACACTTTTACTGGGGATCCTGATCCTCTGTAATCAGCTGGTGGCAGATACCGCTATACCGCTGGTATTTGGCATGTGGATGTTAGTGGCGGGTATACTTCGTATAGAGGCCAGCACTCATATAGACAAAGAACGAAAACGTTCCAATTTCAGAACGACGATGATAACTGGTATCCTGACAGTGCTGGTAGGGCTCTTTGGATTCATAAATCCGCTGGTTCAGTGGATGACGACGGCTGTATTGCTGGGTATATTCCTGGTCATGCAGGGTGTCAATGTCATAGAGCTGGGAATACATATGCCACATGAGAAAAAGTCTTATGTAAAGATATATAAGAGAAAGAGAGAACCTGTAAGGATAACGGATGAAGACGAGACGCCGGAAAAGGTGATGGAACGCCTCAAGATGAAAGAGGCGGAGGAGAAGGGGATCGATCCGTCCGTTGCGGGAGTCCAGAACGATGAAAAAGTATGATGTTTGCATTATCGGAGCGGGAGCGTCAGGTTTGGCCGCTGCCGCTTCGATGAGTGATGGAATAAAGATATGTCTGATGGAAAAGAATGATATTCCGGGGAAAAAGGTCATGGCTACAGGCGGCGGACGTTGTAATATCACCAACGCGGCCTGTATCAACAAGGCTCTTACCCTGGAATTTTTTAAATCATTGGGACTGGAGACATATCAGGATGATGAAGGCCGGTACTTTCCATACTCGAATCATGCGCCTGATGTAGTGGGGATACTGATGAGAGCTGTGGAAGGAAAAGATGTGGATATCATTACGGGAACGGCGGCCAACGATATCAGACAGGTGAATGAGAAGGCGGGAGACGGCGAGCGCTTTCAGATAGAGTATACGGCACGGGGAGGAAAGAAGGGGAGCGTGGCAGCCGATAACGTATTGCTGGCCGCAGGTGGAAAGGCCGCGCCCCAGCTGGGGACCACAGGTGACGGATACGGCATGGCTCGGGCCCTGGGCCATCGGGTGGAGCGGGTATACCCTATCCTGACGGCCATCGAGTGCGGGGATCTCAGCGACATAAAAGGGGTGAGAGCCAAGTGCAGGATATCGCTTTACAGAGACAGAGCGCTTTTGATTTCGGAGCTGGGTGAAGTTCAGTTCACAGCTGATGGGATATCCGGGATATGTGTGTTCGATATCACGCCACATATAAGAGCAGAAGAAGGGGAATCTTTCATACAGGCTCTGAGACATTTTTCCGTAGAATTAGATCTGGCACCTGATTTTGATGAAGAGGAAATATTTCGCAGAGAAAGCACTTTCGGGATACTTTCGGAAAAGCTGGCGCAAAAGGTGGGGATCGATGAGCTGAAGCGATGGAGGCTCCCGGTGAAAGGTGTTAAGGGGTGGAAACAGGCTCAGTGCACCGCAGGCGGTGTGACGCTGGACGAAATAGATATGGAGACCATGGAATCCAGATTGGTAGAAGGACTTTATTTTTCAGGGGAGATAATAAATGTGCAGGGCCCGTGTGGAGGATATAACCTGCAGAACGCATGGGAGACAGGAATAAAAGCGGCTTCCGCGCTGAACCGGCGATATGGGGAAGAGAGACGGAGACAGTACAGATGACGAGATACAGGATAAATCAGGTGAAACTCGATGTCGGTGAAGACCATGAAGCTCTTGCCGACGCTATCAGGCGGAAGCTGAAGAAGCCGAGCCTGGACATAAGTGAACTGGAGATAGTGAAGGAGTCGGTAGATGCCAGACGAAAGCCGGATATAAAGCTGATATATACGGTGGATTTTTCATGCCCTCAGAAACTGAGACTGGACAAGGCGGAAAAGAGGGATTACGACGGACTGGAAAAAGAGATACCGAAGGATGACAGCCGGGAGAGACCTGTGGTAGTCGGTTTCGGACCTTGCGGCATGTTCGCGGCAATCATCCTGGCGGAAGCAGGCCGACGTCCTATCGTCATAGAAAGAGGTCAGCCTGTAGAAGAACGCGTCAGGACAGTGGAGCGGTTCTGGCGGGAGGGAACTCTGGATGAGGAGTCTAACGTCCAGTTTGGTGAAGGCGGTGCGGGGACGTTTTCCGATGGTAAACTGACGACAGGCATAAAGGATGTGAGGATATCGAAAGTCCTGGGGGAATTTGTAAAGGCGGGAGCCAGTCCGGAGATATTATACAGGCAAAAGCCTCACATCGGGACGGATAAGCTGCGAAGTGTGGTCAAAAATATAAGAAAAAAGATAGAGAGCCTTGGCGGCGAAATACTCTTCGATACGAAGATGGAAGCCATCGTTGCGGAAGAATGCGCGGACGGAAGGAAATTGAAGGGCGTGGAAACGGTAGCCCGGAGCGGTGAAAGACGGAGACTGGATACAGAGAGCCTGGTATTGGCTATAGGACATAGCGCGCGAGATACGTTCCATATGCTGCTGGAGGAAGGTATCAGCATGGAGCAGAAGCCTTTTTCCATAGGAGTCAGGATAGAACATCCCCAAAGGATGATAGATAAGGCCCAGTACGGCAGAGCCGATATGGCTCGATTGCTGGGAGCGGCTGATTACAAGCTGAGCCACAAATGCAAAAATGGCAGAGGTGTGTATACCTTCTGTATGTGCCCGGGCGGATTCGTTATAGACGCGTCTTCAGAAGTCCATACAGCGGTTACCAACGGGATGAGCAACAGCGACAGAAAGGGAGAGTATGCCAACAGCGGGCTTCTGGTGGATGTGAGGATCGAGGATTTCATGTCTGTCCATCCGCTGGCAGGTGTCGAGTTCCAGAGACGGTACGAGAGGATGGCCTGGGAAAATGGGAAGGGGCGCCTTCCAAGGACCAGTTATGGAGATTTTCTCAGTGACAGAGATGACAAGGTGAGGCGCAGCATACCGGAGTTTGCGTCGCAAGCGATCATAGAGGCCATGCCTTTCCTGGGAAAGAAGGTGGCCGGGTTCGACCGCGGCGACGCTGTCATGACGGCGGTGGAGACGAGGAGCTCGTCGCCGGTGAGGATACTGAGAGACAGGGAAGGCCAGGCCAGCGTCAGGGGTATATATCCGGCAGGAGAAGGGCCAGGGTATGCTGGCGGGATAGTATCGGCGGCAGTGGATGGGATAAAGGCTGCCGAGAAAATTTTGCATGTGATATTTCGCTGAAAACCGAATATAATTTACCATGCCGCGTCACAGCGGCAAATATCCGATGGAGGCGATATCATGTCCATCAAGGAAGAGCTGCTTTTCGACTTTGCGCTGAACATGCCCAGGATGTTGGTAACAGGGAATACTGCGGTGCTGGACAATGTGAAGAAGGTGATGCTGCTTACTGACAGCAAAATAGTAGTGTACAACGGACAGAAGTATACCTCCGTCGAGGGACAAGGGTTTATTGTGACCGAGCTTAAAGAGGGAAGGATGCTGGTTTCTGGTGAAGTGGAGGAGATTCGGTTTTTTTCGCCATCACATGAAGGTAAAGATAGAGGGGATAAATCTCAGCGATATCATCAACAAGTGCATCAGCAGGGAGATACGGCTGAGAAATCTCAAATGGAAGAACATGCTGGAGTCCACTGCGGAGGTGGAAGAGGATGATTTTGACGGCCTAAAAGCCGCAGCGGGACATTCGTACAAGGTCACGGTCCTGAAGGAAGGGGGAGTCATCCCATTTTTCAGGAGCTTGAGAGCAAATGTCCTGACAGTAGCAGGCGCCTTTTTACTGGGTGCTTTTCTTTTTTATCAGAGCTTGTTCATCGCTGAGGTAAGGATCGACGGATATAAAAGTATCAGCGAGGAACGCATCAGGGATGTTATCGCGGAAACCGGTCTTTATGAAGGGGCCAGGCGGCAGGAAAACTATGAAACGGTGAAGTCCGCGCTTTATGATGAATTTGAAGATATAACGTGGGTGGGGATATCGGAAGAAGGCAGACTGGTCAGAGTTTCCATAGCCGAAGCGTCCGGAAATCAGGAAGCCGAAGAGAACGACGAGACACCTGTGGATATAGTGGCGAAAAGATCGGCTATGGTGGAGCGGATACTTCCGCTCAAAGGCAACGCCGTAGTCCAGAAGGGTGATTATGTCAACGAGGGTGACATCCTCATAAGCGGAGCTTATGAATATCAGAGCAGTGATTACAGCCGGGGAGACGACGTGTTCACCATGTACAGTCACGCGTCGGGCCAGGTATTGGCCAAGACGCCCCGCAGGCTTACATATTATGTGGAAAAAAACATCAGGACTATGGAGGGGACAGGAAGGGCGATCCGCGGAATATACCTCAGGATAGGTGATGTGGAAATTGACACGGCGGCAAGCTTCAACGAATATGTGACCTCGCGCCGCAGTGAGAAAACACTTCTAAATACTGCGAAGCCTGTTCCCATAAGGCTGAACCTGGTGAAGATAGAGGAAGTGACGGTCAGCCAAAGGCATCGTGATATGGAGAAAGTGAAGGCTGTGGTTGAGGCAGCTGTGAGGCAGTACGCCAGAGAAGAGCTGAGCGGGGAGGAAGAGATACTCGGGAAAACTGTGGATTATCGGGAAAGTGCAGGCGTCATCAGAGCGGAAGTGCTTCTGGAAGTGCTGGAGGAAATCGGGATGGAGAGGGAAATAGCCGTTGAGGATGACGGAAAAGGGGAAAAAACCGTCCGGGAGGAAACGGAGCAGCGATAAACGCAATAAATAGTTTGAATTTTTATGCTGAAGAAAATATAATAATAGAAGACAGAAAAAGGCCGACGTGGCGAAGGAGAGAGTATTTGGAAAATCAAAAAAACGGAAAGATGAACATGATCAACGTCGATATAAGTGATACCATAGACAGAGGGGAGTTGTTCGGAGGACTGGACAAGAACCTGAAGCTCATAGAGGATAATTTCAACGTTGATATAATACAGCGGGACAATCAGCTGATACTCAAGGGAGACCGCACGTCCCAGGCAGAGAAGATAATAAAGGAAATGATGGGTGTGCTGGAAAAAGGAGAAAAATTGGACGAACAGAAGATAAGCTACATCGCTGATCTCAGCGATAAGGGAATGTCATACGGAAACGAAAAGGTGGGCAGCGACATAATATGCTTCACCCATGAAGGAAAACCGCTGAGGCCGAAAACTATAGGACAGAAGGTATACGTTGACTGTATCAGGAAGAAGGACGTGGTTTTCGGTATCGGTCCGGCAGGAACGGGAAAGACGTACATCGCGGTGGCTATGGCCGTCAACGCTTTCAAGAACAAGGAAATCCAGAAGATAATCCTGGCCAGACCGGCAGTAGAAGCCGGTGAGCGGCTTGGATTTCTTCCGGGAGATCTGCAGGAGAAGGTGGATCCGTATCTGAGACCGCTTTACGATGCTCTCTATGATGTGCTGGGAAGGGAGAGCGCGCTGCGTCTCAAGGAGAAGGAGATAATAGAGGTCGTACCGCTGGCCTATATGAGAGGCCGTACGTTGGACAACTCCTTCATAATCCTGGATGAAGCTCAGAACACGACTCCGGAGCAGATGAAGATGTTCCTTACCAGGATGGGATTCGGCTCCAAAGTGGTAGTGACCGGCGATGTGACTCAGATAGATCTGCCGAGAGGAAAGAAGTCGGGCCTTATTGAGGCGTCGAAGGCACTTAAAAACGTAAAAGAGATAAGTTTCTGTTATATGAAGGATGTGGATGTAGTCCGTCACAGGTTGGTGAAGAAGATAATCAACGCTTACGACGTGTATTACAAAGCCCATCCTCCGAAGGAGGAAGAGTAGACAGCCTATGAGGATATTGTGCAGCAGCGAGAAAGCTGTCGAAAATCAGCTGATGAAAACCTTTGAAGAGGCCGCGTGTCTGTGTCTGGAGAAGGAGGGATTAGACCCTCAAAGAGCTGAGATAAGCCTTTCCTTTGTTTCAAAGGAAGAGATACACAGACTCAACAGGATGTACAGGAATGTGGACAGACATACGGATGTGTTGTCCTTTCCTCTTATAGAGGACTTTAACGAGGTGAACGATGATGAAGAAATGCTCCTCGGTGATGTGGTGATATGCAGGGAGCAGGCCAGAGAGCAGGCTAAGGAATACGGTCACTCGGAGGAACGGGAAGTGGTATATCTGTTCGTCCACAGCGTGCTTCACTTGCTGGGATACGACCACATGGAGCAGGAGGAAAAGCAGGAGATGCGGGACCGTGAGGAGGAAGTCATGGCTCAGCTGGGCCTGGAAAGGGAATGAAGATGGGCGGAACGGACAGCAAGGCCATGGAAAGTGGCTACGAGGAAATGATGAAGGAACTGTACGATATGGCCGCGGCTGCGACGATCAATGCTTATGCTCCGTTTTCCGGTTTTCGGGTCGGAGCGGCGCTGTTGGCTGACAGCGGCAAGGTGTACACGGGAGTGAACGTGGAAAATTCGTCCTATGGAGCATCCATATGCGCTGAACGGACAGCTTTAGTGAAGGCTGTTTCAGAAGGGGAAAGAAGATTCACCGCCATCGCCATAGCAGCAGTGGCGGACGGACCGGTGGAATCATTGCCCTGTGGTATATGCAGGCAATTCATGTACGAGTTTTCACCGGAAATATACATCATCACCGGTACAGATCGTGAACGGCTCAACGTGCAGAGCCTGAAAGAGCTGCTGCCGCTGGGATTTGCGCTGGACGCGGCAGGAAGGTGATATCGCGTGCCGCGCGGCGGAGCAGGGGAAAGGAGGAAAACCATGAAGACAGGTTTTGTCAGCATCATAGGAAGACCTAACGTAGGGAAATCGACGTTGCTCAACGGGATATTGGGTGAAAAGATCGCCATAACCACCGATAAGCCTCAGACTACGAGGAATACCATCCGGGGCATCTATACCCATTATGCTGACGGTGAGCTGGATGAAGATGTACAGATAGTTTTCATAGATACACCGGGCATCCACAGGCCGCGGACGAAGCTGGGAGAGTATATGACTGACGCGGCTACCGGTACTTTGAGGGAAGTGGATGCTGTTGTGCTGATGGTGGACGAGGAGCTTTCAAAAGGACCGGGGGACAAGTATATCGTTGAGCTGCTGGATGACGTGACGACGCCTAAATTACTGGTGATAAACAAGATAGATAAAATGCCGCCGGACGTATTCGAGAAGATATACAAAGAATACGAAGCAGTGGGGATCTTTGAGGATATCATTGGTGTCTCGGCCAAAGAGGGAAAGAATATCGACGTTTTGATAAAGTCTGTCGTGGGCTTCATGGATGAAGGGCCTATGTATTTCCCTGATGATATGGTGACGGAAAATCCTGAGAGATTCGTCGTCAGTGAGATAATAAGAGAGAAGATATTGATGTATATGCAGGACGAGATCCCTCACGGAGTGGCTGTCAATATCGAGCTGTTCAGAGAAGAAAAGGATATGACCAGGATAAGCGCCGTCATCTATTGCGAGAAGAGATCCCATAAGGGGATGATAATAGGAAAAGGCGGAAGGAAGCTGAAGGGGATAGGAAAGAGCGCCAGGAAAGAGATAGAGGCTTTGCTGGGAACGAAGGTATTCCTGGAGCTGTGGGTGAAAGTGAAGGAAAACTGGAGAGACAGTGATGTGGCTCTCTCCGATTTCGGATATAAGGACTAGGTGGGAGATTTGCTGACCGATACAGAAGGGATCGTGCTGAGACAGGTGAAAACTTCATATGGCAGGCGGATGATACTGCTCTTTTCCAAGAAATACGGAAAGATAAGCGCGGGCACGGGGCTGAACGAAAGGGGAAAGGGAAAGAGTTCCCTGGCTCTCAGACCATTCACCTATGGCAGATACGAACTCTTCAAGAACAGGGATAGCTACAATATCAACGGAGCCGAAGTATTGAAGAGCTACTATGGTATAGGAGAAGATGTGGACAAGTACATGAACGGGGCGTACGTGCTGGAATTCACCGAGCGGGTGCTGGCGGAGGAAGTCCCGTCTCCAGGTATATTCAGCCTGCTGATAGATTTCTTCGATCTGCTGGAAAACAGAGACAAAGGTATCGGCACTCTGGTATTAGCGTACCAGACCAAGGTGTTCAGATACACGGGAGTGATGCCACAGCTGGAACGCTGTGCAATCTGCGGAGAGGAGAAGCCGGCGTTCAAATTCAGCGTCGAGGAGGGGGGAGTCATCTGCCGGGACTGTTTTCAGGCCATGGAAAATTTAGGACCCCATGCGTTGATTTATGACATAAAATTTGGTATATTAGATATATTAAAGTATTTTACAGTGAATCCACTGAAGAAACTGGAAAATATCGCGCTGAAAGAGGATGCCGGGAAGCTGCTGCAGGAGATAATAAGGGAGTATGCGGCTTATTACCTGGACGCTTCTGATCTTAAAAGCGAAAAGCTTATATAAATCTAAAGATTAACAGGAGGTAGAGTATGGAAATCACATTGGAAAAGATCGAACTGGTGAAAGACAGAACAGGTGTTACCTATGCTGAAGCCAAAGCCGCGCTGGAAGAAGCCGACGGCAGCGTAGTTGACGCGATAATAGCAATAGAAGAGACCATAAACGCAGGAGACAGGAAGAGAGGATTCGGTAAGAAAGGAGAAGCCCTTTTCGAGAGCATCAAGGAGCTGGTACAGAAAGGCAACGTGGCCAGGATACAGGTGAAGAAGGATGATGAGATGGTCCTCAATGTGCCTGTCAACGCTGGCATCGTGGGAGTGGTCATAGCGCCTCTCGCTTCTGTAGTCGCGGTAGTAGCGGCTTTCGGATTCAAGTGTACCATAGAAGTGATCAAAAATGACGGAACTATCATCGATGTCAGTGACGCGGTGACGGACGCCATGGGAACGGTGGTGGAAAAGAGCAGCACTGTCATGGATGAGGTCAAGGAAAAAGGCAACCAGATGTATCAGAAGGGGAAGGAAAAGGCAGAAGAAGCTGTCAACAAGATAAGGAAGGACTCTGAAGAAATAGATTTTTCCGAGTGTTTCGACGAGGATGATACAGATGCAGGCATAGAGGCTGAAGACGAGACTTCTATCGAAGTGGACGATATAGCTGAGGCAGCCGATATGGTAGCTGAAGAAGCCGCGGCGGAGGCTGGAGAAGAAAAGGAAGACGCCGCGGAAAAAGAAGAAAAATAAACAGCATAAAGGAAGAAAGAAAACATGAGCAGAGAAGTGACAATGGAAAAGCTGACAGCCCTCGCCAAGAACAGGGGATTCATATATCCCGGTTCGGAGATCTACGGAGGGCTTGCCAACACATGGGATTACGGTCCCCTCGGAGTGGAGTTCAAGAACAACATCAAGAAGGCCTGGTGGAGAAAATTCGTGCAGGAATCCAAGTACAACGTAGGTCTCGACGCGGCGATACTGATGAACCCGCAGACCTGGGTGGCTTCAGGGCACGTGGGAGGCTTTGCAGACCCTTTGATAGACTGTAAGAGCTGTAAGGCCAGATTCAGAGCCGACCAGCTCATCGAAGGCTGGCTCAAGGAAAACGGGATGGACGATGTCACCGTAGACGGCTGGTCCAATGAAAAGCTGCAGTCCTTCATAGAAGAGAAGGGGATAAAATGCCCTGAATGCGGCAAGAGCGATTTCACGGGAATCAGGCAGTTCAATCTGATGTTCAAGACGTTCCAGGGCGTTACCGAGGATTCCAAGGCGGAGATTTTCCTGAGACCGGAAACTGCTCAGGGCATATTCGTGAATTTTAAAAATGTGCAGCGTACTTCCAGGAAAAAGATCCCCTTCGGCATCGCTCAGGTGGGTAAATCCTTCCGAAACGAGATAACGCCGGGCAATTTCATCTTCAGGACGAGGGAGTTCGAGCAGATGGAGCTGGAGTTCTTCTGCGCGCCGGGGACTGATCTGGAGTGGTTCGCCTACTGGAAGGAGTACTGCGTGAATTTCCTCAAGTCGCTGGGAATGAAGGAAGAGAACATAAAGCTGAGAGATCACGATCAGGAGGAGCTTTCCCATTACAGCAACGCTACTACTGATATCGAATACAGATTCCCGTTTGGCTGGGGCGAGCTGTGGGGCATCGCCGACAGGACGGACTTTGACCTGAAGCAGCACATGGAGCATTCAGGACAGGATATGAGATATATGGATCCTGAGACCAACGAAAAGTATATCCCTTACTGCATAGAGCCGTCTCTCGGGGCGGACCGTGTGGCGCTGGCCTTCCTGACGGACGCCTACGACGAGGAAGTGCTGACGGACAGCAAGGGAAAGGAAGATGTCAGGACTGTGCTGAGACTTCATCCGGCGCTGGCTCCGTTCAAGGCGGCCGTGCTGCCGCTGGCGAAGAAGCTGGCACCTGTAGCTGAGCCGATCTACGAGGAACTGGCAAAATATTTTTCTGTGGATTACGATGTGACGGGATCCATAGGGAAGAGATACAGGCGGGAAGACGAGATCGGTACGCCGTTCTCCATCTGCGTGGACTTTGATACGGAAAACGACGGATGCGTGACTATAAGGGACAGAGATACGATGGAACAGATTCGAATACCTGTAGATCAGGTCAGAGAATATATAGAACAAAGGTTAATCTTTTAATGATTAAAGCGAGGAGAGTATAAGGTAATATGAAAAAGTTTGTTTATTCATTTAATGAAGGCTCGAAGGATATGAGAGATCTTCTGGGCGGAAAGGGCGCCAACCTGGCGGAGATGACCAAGATCGGACTGCCGGTGCCTTTCGGATTCACGGTAACTACGGAAGCTTGCAACAGATATTATGAAGAAGGAAAAACTATCGGCGATGATATCGTTGCGGCTATTTTCGAGAAGATGGAAGAACTTGAGAATGTTTCCGGAAAGAAGTTCGGCGATGTGGAAAATCCTCTTCTGGTTTCTGTTCGTTCAGGGGCGAAGATCTCGATGCCGGGAATGATGGACACCATTTTGAATCTGGGATTAAATGATGAAACAGTAGAAGGTCTGTCGGCTCTTACTGAAAATCCTCGATTTGCTTATGACAGCTACAGAAGATTCATCCAGATGTTCGGTGACGTCGTGATGGAGATCGACAAGAGAAAATTCGACGCCATATTTGACGGAAAGAAAGATGAGAAGGGCTGTACATCGGACGTTGATCTCACTACTGACGATCTGAAGGAGATCATCGTAGGATATAAAGCCCTCGTAAAGGAAGAGATGGGGAGAGAATTCCCGCAGGAGCCTAAGGATCAGCTGATGGAAGCGATAATGGCTGTATTCAGATCCTGGAACAACGACAGAGCCATCCTTTACAGAAAGCTCAATGATATCCCTGACAGCATCGGGACCGCGGTAAATGTGCAGTCGATGGTTTTCGGAAACATGGGAAATACTTCAGGTACAGGCGTTGCCTTTACGAGAAACGCCGCTACGGGAGAAAAGGCGCTGTTCGGTGAATTCCTGGTGAATGCTCAGGGCGAAGACGTGGTCGCAGGTATCAGGACGCCTCAGCCTATCGCAGAGATGGCGCAGGCTTTCCCGGATGTATATAAAGAGTTTGTAAGGATAGCCGAGCTTCTGGAAAACCATTACAGAGATATGCAGGATATGGAGTTTACTGTTGAGAGAGAAAAGCTCTATATGCTCCAGACAAGAAACGGAAAAAGAACGGCTCCGGCAGCTGTTAAGATCGCTGTCGACATGGAAGCTGAAGGACTTATAGATAAAGAGACTGCTGTGATGAGGATAGAACCGTCGCAGATAGATCAGCTGCTCCACCCGATGTTCGATGCTGATGAACTGGCTAAGGCGGAAAAGCTGACGAAGGGTCTGCCTGCTTCGCCGGGAGCCGCGACAGGAAAGATCTACTTCAACGCCGCCGACGCGGAAGCCGCCGCGGCAAACGGAGAGAAGGTAGTACTGGTAAGACTGGAAACATCGCCTGAGGACCTGGCGGGAATGGTAGCGGCTGAAGGTATACTTACAGCCAGAGGCGGCATGACGTCTCATGCTGCTGTAGTTGCCAGAGGCATGGGTAAATGCTGCGTATCGGGCTGTGCCGAAATAAAGGTGGACGAAGACAATAAGACTCTCGAAGTCGGTCAGTACAAGATGGTAGAGGGAGACTATATTTCTCTGAACGGAAGTACAGGCGATGTGCTCAACGGTCAGGTGAAGACTGTTCCTCCTGAACTGTCGGGCGACTTCGCTAAGATCATGTCGTGGGCTGACGAGATCAGGACCCTCAAGATCAGGACGAATGCCGACAACCCTAGAGACGCCAAGCAGGCCGTTGAATTCGGCGCTGAGGGAATAGGTCTCTGCAGGACAGAGCACATGTTCTTTGAAGAGGAGAGGATCCCGGCCATCAGAAGGATGATCATGGCTGATACGGAAGAAGAGAGAAGAGAAGCTCTCAAATTCCTGCTGCCTTACCAGAAGGGTGACTTCAAGGGTATCTACGAGGTGATGGGAGACAGACCTGTTACCATCAGACTGCTGGATCCACCTCTCCACGAGTTTATCCCACATACCGATGAGGAGCTTCACGAGCTGTCGGAACAGATAAACGTACCATACGAGAAGCTGGCCAAGAAGGCTGAAGAACTCCACGAGTTCAACCCTATGCTGGGACACAGAGGCTGCAGACTGGCTGTAACTTATCCTGAGATCGCCGAGATGCAGGCGGAAGCCATCATCAGGGCTGCTATCGAAGTCAGGAAGGAAAAAGGTCTCGATATCGTTCCTGAGATCATGATCCCATTGGTTGGGATAGAAAAGGAGCTGGCAGACGTAAAGGCTACCGTTGTGAAGACGGTGGAATCCGTAATGGAAGCTGAGGGTGTCAAGTTCGACTACATGGTAGGAACGATGATAGAGATCCCTAGAGCTGCACTTACGGCTGATGAGATCGCCAAGGAAGCCGAGTTCTTCTCCTTCGGAACGAACGACCTCACTCAGATGACATTTGGCTTTTCCAGAGACGATACCGGAAAGATCATCAAGGAATACCTCGATAAGGGTATCTTCGACGACGATCCGTTCCAGAGTATAGATCAGGTAGGCGTAGGAAAGCTGGTCAAGATGGCTGTAGAGCTCGGAAAACAGACAAGGCCTAACATCAAGCTGGGTATCTGCGGAGAACACGGCGGAGATCCGAAGTCTATCGCTTTCTGCAATGAGATCGGACTCCACTATGTATCCTGCTCGCCGTTCAGAGTGCCTATCGCAAGGCTCGCGGCAGCGCAGGCAGCTATAACTCAGAAGAACGCATAGGCGTGTGACACGCTGTTAATTAAAAGCATAGAGGGGGCTCTCGCATTAACGAAAAACGACCGTTAGTGCGGGGCTCCTTTTTTGGAGGCAAAGATAGCACTGTATAAAAACAGTTCTTTGCATGAAGGCATACAGGGGCTGCGATAAATGATCGTATGGCGCTTTTGTCAATATTCGGGCAGATGTTACCTACATTATTGAGTTTTGACGAAATGTAGGTATTTTTTTTAACGTTTGCGGGCCTTTACGACCATGATGAGTCCATTAAAGCTGAAAAAGCACTTTCTCAGCCCTTTACAAAAAAAGTCCAGATTACTCAAACCCATTGGATTTTACCTACATTTATTTGGAAATCAAAAATGTAGGTAAAAAGCAGGCGAGAAGGGCGACGGCGCGAGGGAGTAGACTGTTGGGGATTGTCTTCGGGCAACGGCTCCTGTATAATTAAGAAGATAAATACAGATATAGATGCAGGATTGTGAGGATTTATGGAAAAGGGAAAGGATATGATGAATGAACAGCGCGAGGGTTCGGCGCTGTTTTCGATTGCGATCATGGTGCTGACAGCGGTGGTATGGATGTCGTTGGACATATATCTGCCGGCGCTGCCTGTATTGCAGGAAGAGTTCAGTGTGTCAGCAAGTTATCTGAATCTGACTCTTACGGTGGGGATCGTGACGACGGCTGTGGGAACGCTGGTAGGAGGGCCTTTCAGCGACAAGTACGGAAGAAAGCCGGTATTTATGCTGGGAGCGCTGCTGAGTGTCCTGTTTACTTTTTTGTGTACTTTTGCGGGAGGTGTCGAATTCCTCATTGTGGTGAGGGGTGTTGCCGGATTGGGGAACGGGATAATACTGACGGTGACGACAGCCATGATAAAGGATTCGTTTTCGGGGATAAAGTTCAAGAATATCATGACGGTGTTGCAGTCGGCTGCTATAGCGGGACCGATGATAGCTCCATCTCTGGGATCTTTTATCATCAGCCATTTCAGCTGGCACTGGCTGTTCATTTTTATCGCGGGCCTGTCGGTGATCCCGTCGCTGTTCATCGCGGCGGCCAGGGAGACATGGCCGAAGGAAGGCAGGACGTCTGAAAGCACAACCATGGCCATAAAGGATACTCTGAATACTGCAAAGGACAAGCCTTTCGCTGTATTTGCAGGGATGATGGCTGTGCTTACGATACCGATGTGGGCGTACATCTCCGTGTGCTCTTATATATATTTTAACGATTTCGGTGTGTCCAACCTTGAGTACAGTGTATTTTACGCATTGGGAGCAGCCGTTTCCTGTGTGGCTCCGTTCCTGTACATGGTGATAACGAAGATATCGTCCACCGGCAGGGCATGTGAAGTGTGCTTCGGACTCATCCTGTTGTCGGGTATCATGCTGCCGACTGTAGGAGGGATGGCACCGGTGATGTTCCTGCTGTCGACGATACCTTTTATAATTGCGGAGGGCATGATAAGAGCACTGGGAATGGTAGTGCTTTTAGAGCAGTATTCACGTGTGGCGGGAGCCGCCAGTGCAATGGTGAATTTCATACTGAATATAGTGGGGACTGTCGGCGCGTCATTGGCTACACTGAGCTGGAACAGTTATCTGACAGGACTTTCTGTCATATGTGTCGGATGTGTCGTCGTCGCAGTGGTTCTGTGGATAGTCATCGTCAAACAGGGCATCATGGCAAGGAGGCTGTTCGGAAAGGCTGGAAGGTAGGACGTAAAAGTTCATAAAAACCTCTTGACTTTGATCTGAAAGAGTGTATAATTAAAAATAGAATAATTCTAAATCAAAAGAAGGCGATTTCATGACGAAAAACGGAAAAATGATAATGGAGATCATTTACGCGTCTGAAGAACATTTGACCGCCGAGCAGATTTTCTTAAGAGCGAAGGAACAGGCGCCAAGGATAGTTTTGGCTACCATTTACAATAATCTGAACGCTCTGGTGGCGGAAGGGATGGTGCGGCGTGTAAAGCTGGATGGAAGTCCTGATCGCTACGACAGGAACACTCGACATGACCATCTGGTATGTGACAGGTGTGGCAGGCTGACCGATGTACATCTTGAGGATCTGTCGGAAAAGCTGGAAAGGGAGACGGGACTCGCTATCGAGTCGTATGATCTCAACATCCATTATCTGTGCGACAAGTGCAGGAAGGAAATGTCATCGTAGACGTCTTCGAAAAGTGATCAATATCACGACGCGCGCAAAATCAGTGCTGCGATACGCGCGCCGTGTGGGGTAACAGCTGCAGCGCAGAAAAGAGGTTTGAAATGAGCAAGTATGCAGGAACACAGACGGAAAAGAATTTGATGGAAGCGTTTGCCGGAGAATCACAGGCAAGAAACAAGTACACGTATTTCGCGTCTGTCGCGAAAAAGGAAGGTTATGAGCAGATCGCCGCGTTATTCCAGAAGACGGCCGATAATGAGAAGGAACACGCAAAGATGTGGTTCAAGGAAATGGAAGGAATCGGTGATACGGCTGCTAACCTGAAGGCTGCTGCGGAAGGTGAGAACTATGAGTGGACAGATATGTATGACGGGTTTGCAAAGACCGCTGACGAAGAAGGATTCCCGGAACTGGCAGCTAAGTTCAGACTTGTAGCGGCTATCGAAAAACATCACGAAGAGAGATACAGAGCGCTCCTCAACAATGTTGAGACTGCGGCTGTATTCGAAAAGAGCGATGTGAAGGTTTGGGAATGCAGGAATTGCGGACATATCATCGTAGGAACGAAGGCTCCGGAAGTATGCCCTACATGTAAGCATCCTCAGAGCTATTTTGAGATCCACGCAGAGAACTATTAAAGCTAATCCGGGCGGGGAATGCCCCGGCCTGTAGTGAAGGATGAATAATTGCCCGCCGTGAATGAGATCCGTTCGCGGCGGGCAATTTTGCAATGTGCAGAGGTATGCCATTTTTGTTGAAATGGATCGTTACAGGCCCTCTTCCATTTCGGCTACCTTCAGCATTATAGCGCACTCTATACGCTTTTTGTGAAGCTGGCATCCCAGATCGTATACGCCGGTGATGGAGCCGGTAGTGTGATAGGCGTTGGCGGCACAGCCTCCGCTGCAGTACAATTTGGCAAAGCAGTCGGAGCATTCTTCGTGGGAATAGACGTTACAGCTCTTAAACTCGTCGCACACCTGACTGTTGGTGATGCCGTCGTAGATATTGCCCAGCAGGAATTTCTCGTCACCTACGAACTGGTGACAAGGATAGAGGTCACCTGCAGGCGTAACAGCCACATATTCAGTGCCTACGCCGCAGCCGGATACTCGCTTGACGATACAGGGACCGCCTGTCAGGTCTATCATGTAGTGATAGAATGTGAAATCACGTCCTTTACCCTCCCGTTTCCTTTCCAGCATCTCGCAGGCCAGGCGCTCATATTCCGACAGCAGCTTGGGGATGTCCGATTCCCGGAGCGCGTATGGAGCATCTGCGGGAGCAACGACCGGTTCGATGGAAAGCTCTTTGAATCCCAGATCTGCCATATGGAGGACGTCGCTGGCAAAATCGGTGTTGTAGTGAGTATAAGTGCCGCGGACATAGTAATCGCGCTGCCCCCTGGACTGAGCCAGTTTTTTGAACGCGGGGAGTATGATGTCATAAGTGCCTTCACCGCTGTGGGTCCTGCGCATATTGTCGTTGACGTCTTTACGTCCGTCCAGACTGATGACCACGTTGCTCATTTCCTCATTGAGGAAGTCGATGACCTCGTCACTCAGAAGCATACCGTTGGTAGTCAGGGTAAAGCGAAAGTTCTTGCCGCTTTCCTTCTCGCGGCTCCGGCCGTAGGCTACCAGCTTCTTGACCACGTCGAAGTCCAGCAGCGGTTCGCCCCCGAAGAAGTCCACTTCCAGATTCTTTCTTGTGCCGGAATTCTCGATGAGCCAATCAAGGGCCCGTTTGCCGGTCTCGTAGCTCATGATAGCGCGCTGGCCGCTGTATTCGCCATCGCCGGCGAAGCAGTATTCGCATGTCATGTTGCAAGCGTGAGCTACGTGGAGACAGATGGCTTTCACCACAGACTGCCTTTCCTTGAACAGCTCCGCGCTGCCTGAGAACAGATCCTCGGTGAACAGCTTGCGCTCTTTCTTCAGGGCCTCGATATCATCCAGTATCTCCTCCACCTCAGCTGTGCTGATGCTGTAACGGGAGGAGATCGTGGAGATTATCTCATCTGCAGGTTTCTTCTTCCCGTACAGCTCTATCGCGTCGTACGCCGCGTCATCCACAGTATGTATGCACCCGCTCTCGGAATCGAGAACGATGTTGTATCCATTCATCTTATATTGGTGTACCATTTATTCCTCCGAAAAATGTCATATACATGAAAACAGCTGCATCTCTCAGAAAGATGCAGCAGTCGTTATCTTGGTCGTGTCAGATATCGTTTGAAACGATTCCGCTAGTTCTTGCACTTCTCGCACTGCTGATTTGCAACGCTGCAGGAAGTCTTGCTGGCCGACTGACATGAAGTCTGGCATTCACCGCAACCGCCTGTCTTAGCGGATTTTTCCAGATCGCGCGATACTAAAGTTTTTATCCTCTTCACTTGTGGTCCCACCTTTCTGTTCTTGATTGTAATATTACCGCATTAAATGATACCATATTTCTTATAGATTGTAAAGCGCGGGAAAGTTTGATAATATATGGATATGAAAAGCAAAAAGGAAATGCGAAAGGAAATGCTGAAGGCAAGAGACTGCCTTACGCAGGAGGAAGTGCGGCGCTGCTCGGAAAGGATATGCGCCGTCATCGCCGAAACGGAAGCCTATGAGAAGGCGGGAAATATATGTCTTTATATGCCTGTAAGAAATGAGGTGGAGGTGACTCTCATGGAGAAACAGGCGAGGAAGGACGGAAAGACGCTTTGGATACCGAAGGTGGAAGGAGAGATCCTCACCTTTTATCGATGGGATGAGGATATGGAGATGACGACGGGGTCCTTTGGCATAAGAGAACCGGGCGGATCGGCGGCGCAGCCGTTGACAGCGTTGACGGAGCAAACGCCGGTCTTGGTGATAATGCCGGGGACGGTATTCTCTGAAAGACGCGACAGGATAGGTTATGGCGGGGGATATTACGATAGGTTCCTCACCGGACGTAAAAATGACAGGACTATAGCGGTGTGTTATGATTTTCAGATCATGAAGGAGCTGCCTGCGGAGGTACACGATGTCAGACCTGATATGATCGTGAGCGAGAAGCGGATGATAAAATAAAAAGGAAAGGTTAGAGATATGGATGATAAGCATTTGAGAAAACTGCTGGAGCAGGTGAAGAGCGGAGAAGTAGATGTGGAGGAAGCCTGTGAGGAGTTGAAGGATTTGCCGTTCAAGGATATGGGATTTGCCAGCGTCGACAATCACAGAGCGCTGAGAACAGGCTTTCCCGAAGTAGTCTTTTGTCAGGGGAAGACGTCGGAGCAGATCCGTGACATCATGGCTCAGCTGGCTGGAGGCGGTGGTAGCATCATGGGGACGAGAGCCAGCCGCAGGGATTTCGATGTGGTCAGGGAAATCCTGCCGGATGCTGTGTATTTTGAGACGGCACGGATAATAGCTGCGTTAGGGGATGATGACGGCAATGATAACAGAGAACGGAAAAAAGTCGCCGTAGTGACGGCGGGTACCGCCGACATACCGGTGGCCGAAGAGGCGGCTGTCACAGCGGATATCCTGGGCAACGATGTGGACAGGATATACGATGTGGGAGTAGCAGGGATTCATAGACTCTTCGCCAAACTGGACAGGATAAGAGCCGCCGACGTGGTGATCGTGGTCGCGGGAATGGAAGGTGCTCTGGCCAGTGTAGTTGGAGGATTGGTGGATACTCCGGTGATAGCTGTTCCCACCAGCATAGGTTATGGATCTAATCTGGGAGGTCTGTCAGCGCTCCTTTCCATGCTCAACAGCTGCGCCAACGGTGTGGGGATAGTCAATATCGACAATGGATTCGGAGCGGCGTATCTGGCATCAGTCATAAACAGGAAACGGTGAAGGATCAAGGCTCCGGAAAAGACGGAGCCTTTTTAGTTTTTTGTGCTTACAGGGCTGGACAAAGGTGATACGCTGGTGTATACTATACAACAGTAACGAAGTAATGCTTTAATGCAATAAAGCGTTGGCTGTGAAACAAAGCTTAAATGCGAATGAGGCAGAAGCCGGAAGGAGAATAGATATGAAGTACAATCTGAAGCCGGACGAGAGGGCTACTCTGGAGCTGAGAGGCCTTTATGAGAAGTACGGCTATAAGAAATACAAGATAAGCAAATTCGAGGAGTATTCCCTCTATGCCACTAACAGGGACTTTTTTACAGGCGATAAAGTACTGACTTTCACCGACCTGGACGGCAGGCTGCTGGCAATGAAGCCGGACGTTACGCTGAGCGTCATCAACAATACCGGCGCCACAAGGGATAAGAGCGAAAAGCTCTATTACATAGAGAACGTATACAGGGAGAACAGGGAAAGCCACTGCTTCAAGGAGATAAACCAGATGGGGCTGGAGTACATGGGCAGGATAGATAAGTACAGCATCCTGGAAGTCATGACGCTGGCCGCCAAATCTCTCAAGACCATAGACCCTGATTATCTGTTGGAGATCTCTCACATGCATTATACCGTCGACTTCCTGGATCAGCTGGGGCTGGAGGAAGGTCTGTACGGGGAGCTTCTCAATAACATAAGGCAGAAAAACATGACAGGGATAGAGCAGATAGCTGCCGCAGCCGGGCTGGATGAGGAAAGAGCCTCGGTGCTGAGGCAGATACCATTCTTGTATGGACCGATGAAGGAGACTATCAAAAAAGCAAGGGCCATGGCCGTCAACGATAAGATGCTGGCTGATCTGAAAGAGCTGGGAGAGTATTGTGACGCTCTCAGAAGCCTGGGGTATTCCAGGAACATCCAGCTCGATCTGTCCATGGTCAACGATATCGATTACTACAACGGCATAATTTTCCGCGGATATATAAGGAATCTGCCGGGATGTGTGCTTGCGGGCGGTCAGTACGACAAAGCGATGGGCCTCTTTGGCAAAGACGCCGGAGCTGTAGGCTTTGCCATATATCTGGATGAGCTGACAAAAGGAGAGACGGAAGTATCCCGATACGATGTGGACTCTCTGTTGCTGTATGATGAAGGAGAGCCGATAGCGGCGGTGCTCAAGGCTGTCCAGGGGCTGCAGAAGGAAGGTATGTCGGTAAGGGCTGAGACTGAAGCGCCCGCGTGTCTCAGGTACAGGTATAAGTACAGGCTCAGAGATGGGATGACGGTAAAGGAGGACGAATAAATGTTGAATATAGCGCTGCCTAAAGGAAGGCTGGGCGACCAGGTCTACGATATGCTGGCGTCAATAGGATATGATTGTCCTGGATATTATGAGCAGAACAGAAAGCTGGTGTTTGAAAGTCCGGAGAAAAATGTTAGATATTTGCTGGTAAAGCCCAGCGATGTGGCGATATATGTGGAGCACCGGGCAGCTGATGTGGGTATAGTCGGAAAAGACATATTGCTGGAAAATAAATCCGATGTATATGAATTGCTGGATCTGAAGATAGGAAAGTGCAGGATGGCTGTCGCCGCTCCGGAAGGATATGTGGAGGATCCGGACAGGACATTGCGGGTAGCTACCAAATATGTAAATATAGCTAAAGACTTCTATGGAAGCAGGAACAGAGACATAGAAATAATAAAACTCAACGGGAGCATAGAATTGGCGCCTATATTGGGTCTTTCGGATGTGATAGTTGATATAGTGGAGACGGGGAATACGCTGAAGGAGAATCATCTGAAAGTGATAGAGGAGTTCCGGGATATCAGCGCCAGATTCATTGCCAACAAGACCAGTTTTAAATTCGAAAACGAGATGATAAGCGATATGCTTAGGAAACTGGGGGAGAAGGTAAAATGAGCAGATTTTTGAGAGACAGATTTCAGACATTGGAGCCATATACTCCGGGGGAACAGCCGAAGACGCTGGGAAGATTGATAAAACTCAATACCAACGAGAACCCTTATGAGCCGGCACCGGGAGCAGTGGATGTCATAAACAGCGATGAGGCAAAGAAACTCAGGCTGTATTCGGAGCCGGCGGCATCGCTGCTGACAGAAGCCATCGCTGATTTTTACGGGATAAGACAGGAGCAGGTCATCTCCGGGAACGGTTCGGATGAGATCCTGGCTTTTATTTTCATGGCTTTTCGAGGCAAGACAGGCAAAGTGTGGTATCCGGAGATAAGCTACAGCTTTTACCCTGTCTATTGCGATATCTTCGGCGCGGAAGGTGTGAAGGTCCCGTTAGGCGATGATTTTTCCGTGAGACCGGAAGATTACTATGGTGCCGATGGTACGATAGTCATAACCAACCCTAACGCGCCGACGGGAATGGCTCTGGAGCTTTCTCAGATAGAGGATATACTGGAGAACAACAGAGACAACCTGGTCGTAATAGATGAGGCTTATGTGGATTTCGGAGCCGACAGCGCCGTGGGACTGATAGACAGATACGATAACCTGCTGGTGGTACAGACCCTTTCAAAATCAAGGAGCCTGGCAGGAGCCAGAGTAGGATTCGCTATGGGAAGCGAGGAGCTCATCGAGGATCTGAACAGGATAAAGTTCAGCTTCAATCCGTACAATCTGAACCGTTTGTCCATCCTGGCCGGAGCTGAGGCCATGAAGGACAGGGGATACTTTGAGACGACCAGAAAAAAGATCATCGATACAAGAGAACACTTCGTGGAGGAATTGAAAGGATTGGGGTTCAGGGTCCTCCCGTCAAAAGCCAATTTCGTGTTCGCTGCCAGCGACAGGATGAGAGGCGAAAGGTTTTTCAACGAGCTGAGGAAATATGATATAATCGTGAGACATTTTAAGGATGAAAAGATAGCCGATTATGTTAGAATAACCATAGGCACTCCGGAAGAAATGGAACTGCTGATATCAGCGACCCGGAAGATACTGGAAAGTATATAGGGAGACAGAAAGGGGTCGCTGGGCATGAAGGCCGGGGAGTGCGTAAAAACACGTAAAGGAGATTACCGATGAGAAGGAAAAAGATAGTCAGAGACACAAAGGAGACTAAAATAGCTCTGGCCCTCGAAATAGACGGGACAGGCGCTTATGAGATAGATTCGGGATGTGGTTTCCTCGATCACATGCTGGAACTGTTTACCCGTCACGGAAGATTCGACATAGCCGTGGAGTGCGAAGGCGATACAAAGGTGGATTACCATCATACGGTTGAAGATATAGGGATAGCAATGGGGAGCGCTTTCCGGGAAGCGCTCGGGGACAAAAGAGGGATATACAGGTACGGCAGTATGCTGCTGCCGATGGACGAGGCGCTGGTGTTGTGTTCTCTGGATATAAGCGGACGAAGCTGCGTGATCTTCGATGTGGATATACCGACCCAGAAAGTGGGTGATTTCGATACTGAGCTGGTGAAGGAATTTGTGGAGGCCATGGCCAGGGAGATGGGATTGACGATACATCTCAGGATGCTGGCAGGCGAGAATTCCCATCATATCATAGAAGCTGTTTTCAAGGGAATGGGCCGGGCGCTGAGACAGGCCTGTGCAATCGAGAAGGAATACGCCGACGAGATACCGTCGACAAAAGGAGTTTTGTGATGATAGCTATAATAGATTACGGTGTGGGAAACTTGTTCTCACTGACAGCCTCGCTGCGGTACCTGGGGGCTGAGACCAGGGTCACTGGTAAAAAGGAAGATATAGAGGCTGCTGACAGGATAATATTGCCGGGGGTAGGCGCCTTTGAGGACGCCATCGCCAAGCTCAGGGCCACAGGTCTGGTAGATACGATAATGGATGAGACGGCCCGGGGAAAACCATTGCTCGGGATATGTCTTGGCATGCAGCTGTTGTTCAGAGAAAGCCATGAGTACGGTATCCATCAGGGCCTGGGACTTATAGACGGAGTCATCGCGTCCATAGATGAAGATCTGAAGAAAGAAAGGATAGAGGGTCTCAAGGTACCTCACATAGGATGGAACGCGCTGAGATTCGCGCAGGAGGAGCCTCTGTTCAAGTACATAAAGCAGGGAGACTGTGTATATTACGTCCACAGCTACTATGGGAAGGACTGCGCCGACAGTGTTATCGCTGACTCCATGTATGGAATAAAGATAACAGGCGCCGTGAGGAACGGCAGGATCTACGGGACCCAGTTCCATCCGGAAAAGAGCGGAGATGTGGGACTGAATATATTGAGAGCATTTATGGAGGTATAATGTACTTATGAAGATTTTTCCCGCGATAGATTTGAGAGATGGAAAGGCCGTAAGACTTTTTCAGGGAGACTACGATAAGATGACAGTCTACAGCGATGATCCGGCGGATGTGGCGAGGGCTTTCAAAGCGAAAGGCGCTGACTGCCTCCATGTGGTCGACCTGGACGGAGCCAAGGACGGGAAGCTGGTCAATTACGAGACGATAAAAGAGATCGTTCAGGGTGTCGATATGTTCGTGGAAGTAGGCGGAGGAATAAGAGACGAGGAGCGAATCAGACAGTACCTTGACATAGGCGTGGGCCGGGTGATACTGGGGACTGTAGCCGTCAGGGATCCGGGATTCCTGGAAGAGATGGTGAAAAAATACGGAGAGAAGATCGCCGTGGGTGTCGATGCCAGGGATGGCTATGTGGCAGTCAATGGATGGAAGGAGATCACCGACAGGAAAAGCTTCGATTTCTGCCGTCATCTTTCGAGTATCGGTGTGAAGACGGTAATATATACTGATATTTCGAAAGATGGAGGTCTTGAAGGCACTAACATGGACGCGTATAGAAAATTGAAAGATATAGAAGGTCTGGAAGTGGTAGCGTCGGGAGGGATCAGTTTTGAAGAGGAGATAACAGAGCTTAAGGATATCGTATCGGCGGCTATCCTGGGGAAGGCCATATACAGCGGAAAGCTTGACCTGGAGAAGGCTGTGGAGCTGGCCCGGCAGAAGGAGGAAAGAGCGTGATTACCAAGAGGATAATACCGTGTCTGGATGTGAGGAACGGAAGAGTCGTAAAAGGCAAAAACTTTGAAGGGATAAGAGATGTTTCGGATCCTGTTGAGATGGCGAGGTTTTATAACGAGGAAGGCGCCGACGAGCTGGTTTTCTACGATATCACCGCCAGTGTCGAGGAAAGAAGTCTCTTTACGGATATATTGAAGAAAGTCGCTTCGGAGATATTCATCCCGCTGACCGTAGGAGGCGGGATAAATACACTGGACGATTTCGACAGGGTGCTCAAGTGCGGCGCCGATAAGGTCAGTGTCAACAGCGGAGCCATAAGGAACCCGGATATCATCGAAAAGGCGGCCAAGAAGTACGGAGATCAGTGCGTCGTTCTCAGCATGGACATCAAGAGGGTAGAGGGCAGCTTCCGGTTGTTTTCAAAGGGCGGCCGGGAAGATACGGGCATCGACGCTCTTCAGTGGGCGGTAGACGGAGTCAACAGCGGCGCCGGAGAGCTGGTAGTCAACAGTATCGATACCGATGGAGTCAAGGGCGGCTTCGACCTGGAGATGCTGGACGAGATAGCAGCCAGGGTCAATGTCCCGATAATAGCCTCGGGTGGTGCCGGAAAGATGGAGGATTTTTCGGAGCTTTTCAAACATGAGGGCATCGACGCGGGACTGGCTGCCAGTATTTTTCACTATAAGGAGATAAGGATAGCTGATCTCAAGGAATATCTGAGAAAACAGGGAGTGGAGGTAAGACTGTAAATGGATATGGATAAGCTTAAGTTCGACGAAAAGGGACTGATACCGGCGATAGTGCAGGATTACTACAGCAAGCAGGTGCTGACGGTAGCGTACATGAACAGGGAAGCTCTGGAGACAACGATCAGGGAAGGGAAGACGTGTTTTTACAGCAGAAGCAGACAGCAGCTGTGGAGAAAGGGAGAGACCAGCGGCAATACCCAGAAGGTGGTCTCCATAACTTCCGACTGCGACAGGGACGCTCTGGTAGTGGAAGTGATAAAGAAGGGGCCAGCTTGCCATACAGGAGCAGAGAGCTGTTTCTTCAATACGGAGTATGTGGCGGAGGATGAGACACCGTTTTCCTACAAAGGCCTCTATGAGATGATAGAAGGAAGGAAGACGGAGCCTAAGGAAGGCAGCTATACTACATATCTCTTCGATAAAGGGATGGATAAGATATTGAAAAAGGTCGGAGAAGAATCGACGGAGGTCATCATAGCCGGAGCCAAGGGCGATAAAGAAGAGACTATATATGAGATAGCCGATTTGGCATATCACATCATGGTGATGATGGTAGAACAAGGTATCGAGCTTTCGGACGTGACGGCGGAATTGGCAAAACGCCATGTGATAGATCACAAGGTGAAACAGGAGCGGATGAAGTAGCGTCAATTGAATAATTTGTCGAAAAATGTCTGAATAGAGTATAATATATAATAATATGATATAGTATGTCGATTAAATACCCTGTAGAAATTTTAGCACACCAGATAAAATATGTGTTGTAAATATCTGCGGCTCTTGTCGATCATGTCGAAGGAGCCGCCACAGGGAGAACGAAATGAAGAGTGAAGCAGAAAGGGCCAACAGAGCCAAGACGGAGTTTTTGTCCAATATGTCCCATGAGATAAGGACTCCGTTGAATGTGATAATCGGTATGTGCGATATCGCCAGAAATCACATCGACGACAGGGAAAAGGTGGAAGCATGTCTTTGCAAGATAAGCAAAGCGGGAGACCATATAACGCAGCTTGTCAACAGCGTTCTCGACATCACCAGGATAGAGCAGGGGAAAACGCTGATAAAGGAGCAGGATTTCGGTATAGCTGAGTTCATGGGCGAGCTGAAGAATATGCTCGAACCGCTGGCGTCGCAGAGGAGCACCGTACTTCGCATTTCTGACAGGGATGTCACCAACGGTCATGTCACCGGAGATTACAGTCATGTCATGCAGGTGATGATAAATCTCGGGACAAACGCTATAAAGTATACTCCTCAGGGTGGGTTCGTCGAAATAAAGGTCACGGAGCTGGAAAATCCGGACAACGATATGGTTACATACAGATTCACATGTCAGGATAACGGGATCGGGATGCCGGAGAATTTTCTGGACAGGATATTCGAGCCCTTTGTCAGGAATGATGACGCCAGGGTAAGCGAAGTGAGCGGTTCGGGTTTGGGAATGTCCATCGTCAGGAAGATCGTGGACGCCCTCCAGGGTGAGATATCCATAGAGAGCGCCGAAGGCAGAGGAACCAGAGTTACTGTGGATCTGGATTTCAGAATAGCCGACGGGGTGACAAAGATAAGTGATATCGAGGATTTCAAACGGCAGGAGCAGATCAGGCTGAAGGAAAGGAAGATAGTACTGGTGGCGGAGGATATCGTCGACAATAAAGAGGTGCTGGTCACATATCTGGAAGATCTGGGCTATGAATCCGAAACAGCGGCTAATGGCGAGATAGCGGTGGACCTGTTCATGGAATCGGAGGAAGGGTTCTATAAAGCGGTGTTGATGGATATAGAGATGCCAGTCATGAATGGGTATCAGGCGACACTGATGATAAGAGGGCTCAACCGATCAGACAAGGATATCCCTATAATTGCCATGACGGCCAACGCCTTCAAGGACGACAGGGCGAGGGCGGAGAAAGTTGGGATGGACGGATATCTGACGAAGCCTCTCAAGATGGAAGAACTCAGAAACATGTTGAAAGTGTGGATAGATTAAAAGCGTGGTAGCGTATGGAACTGATTTATGATATAATAATCCCACCAATGATAAAATCCACGTTAAGGAGTCAGTTATGGAGGCAAAATACAAGCGAGTACTGCTGAAGATCAGCGGAGAAGCACTTGCGGGAGAGGATCACTTTGGCATCAGCGAGGAAATGCTGAAGAAAGTGGCGCTCCAGATAAAGGAAATCACCCAGATGGGTGTCGAAGTGGCCGTGGTAGTAGGCGGCGGAAACTTCTGGAGAGGGCGTACCGGCAAGAGCATGGACAGGGCGACAGCGGACTATATGGGGATGCTGGCGACAGTGATAAACGCCATGGCTCTTCAGGATTCGTTCGAAGCGGAAGGTATCCCTACGAGAGTCCAGTCAGCTATTGAGATGCGGGAGGTCGCGGAGCCTTATGTAAGGCGAAAAGCCATGAGCCATCTGGAACACGGGAAAGTAGTCATATTCGGTGCCGGAACGGGGAACCCTTTCTTCTCTACCGATACGACAGCTGCGCTGAGAGCTGCGGAGATAGACGCGGAAGTGATTCTGCTGGCCAAGAAGGTCGACGCTGTGTATTCGGACGATCCGGAGAAGAATCCGGACGCTATCAGGTACGAGTCTCTTACCCACAGAGAGGTACTGGAGAAGGATTTGAAAGTAATGGATTCGACGGCAGCGTCCTTATGCAGGGACAACAATATCGCTATACATGTATTCGCTCTGGCGGAAGAAGGCAATGTGATGAAAGCCGTCTGCGGAGAGAAGATCGGAACCATCATTAAATGATAAATGATATTTGGAGGAAACAAGATGAGTGATTTTGATATCAAAACCATGGAAGAAAAGGTGGAAAAAAGTCTGCACGTATTGAAGGAAGAACTGGGAACGGTGAGAGCGGGACGAGCCAACGCGGCCCTCGTCGACAAGGTTACAGTGGAGTATTACGGTACGCCGACGCCGCTGAAGGCGCTGGCTAACATATCGGTGCCGGAACCCAGGACATTGATGATATCTCCATTCGATCCCAAGAGTATCCCTGAGATAGAGAAAGCTATCAATGCGGCCAACATCGGCATCAATCCTGTCAACGACGGAAAGGTGATCAGGCTCCAGATACCTCAGGTGACAGAAGAGCGAAGAAAAGAGCTGAACAAGACAGTAAAGAAAATGGGCGAGGACACGAAGGTGGCTATCAGGAACCTGAGAAGAGACGCCAACGACAAGGTCAAGAAGATGGAAAAGAACGGTGATTTCACCGAAGATGACGCGAAGGACACCATGGACGATATCCAGAAGGCTGTGGATAAAGCTATCAAGGATATCGACAAGATCGTGGCCGACAAGGAAAAGGAGATAATGGAAGTTTAATCAGTTGATAAATATGTGAGATGACAGATAGATGTGGCCCGGTGGTCACATCTATTTGCGAGATACAGGTTTTAATATGATCGATAAAGAGAGGATGCCCGTCCACGTAGCTGTCATAATGGATGGCAATGGGAGATGGGCCAAAAGCAAGGGCCTGCCGCGGCTGGCAGGTCATAACGCCGGGATGAAGGCCATGAAAAAGATCGTGGATCATTCCGATAAGCTGGGGATAAAATATCTTACGGTGTACGCCTTTTCTACCGAAAACTGGAAGCGCTCCATTACTGAGGTCACCGGTATATTCAAGCTGCTGGTGACGTATGTCAACAGCGATCTTCAGGAGCTGGTGGAAAATAATGTGAAGGTGAAGGTGCTGGGTAATTACAGCGAGCTGCCTAAGGATGCGGTGAAAAGCCTGGAAAAGACGCTGGCGGATACTGCTGACAATACAGGTCTGCAGTTCAATATAGCCCTCAATTACGGAGGACGCGGCGAGATAAAAGAGGCTGTCAGAGCGCTGGGCGAAAAGGTGGCGGCGGGCCAGCTGCAGCCGGGAGACATCACTGAGGAGATGATATCGGATGAATTGTCAACAGGACGGCTCCATGCCGATGTACCTGATCCGGAATTGATAATAAGGACCAGCGGAGAGCTGCGCCTTTCCAATTTCCTCCTGTGGCAGAGTGCCTACAGCGAACTGGTCTTTTCCGATGTGCTGTGGCCTGATTTCACTCCCGAGGAATACGAAAAAGCCATCGCTGAGTATCAGAGCAGAGACAGAAGATTCGGAGGTAGATGACAGATGAAGACAAGAGTTCTTTCGGGACTTATCATGCTCCCGCTATTGGTGATCCTGCTGCTGGGAGGATATGTACTTTTTGCCGCCTGCCTTCTCATAGGAATAATGGGCGTGAGGGAATTTTACAATGGATTCAGAGCGATGGGAGTGAAGCCCAGCTTCACCATTGCCGTAGCGGCGGCTGTAGTGTTGTATGCGGTGGAGCTTTTTGGCGATGGACGCGTTGAGTGGTATATGCTGTGGTCCTTCGCGGTAGTAGTGGCCAGTCTTCTGTATCTGTTCGACATAGAACATAGAAAGCTGGAGGACGCCATGGCGACCATTACCGGCATATTCTATGTGGTGTTTTTTTCATTCCATGTGACACTGGTGGAGCAGACTCAGTATGGCTTGATGGTATGGCTCATCGTCATCACAGCATTCGGGACTGATATAATGGCGTATTTCAGCGGGTACTTGCTGGGAAAACACAAGTTGTGTCCTCATATAAGCCCTAAGAAGACCATAGAGGGATCTGTCGGAGGTGTTATCGGAAGCGTGGTGCTCAGCGGACTGTTCGGATATTTCTTCATGGATGACGTTCTCGTCCACTGCATGATAATAGGCGTCCTTGGAGGGATCATTTCCCAGTTCGGGGACCTGACTGCGTCGGTATTCAAGAGGAAGATGGGAATAAAGGATTACGGCAACCTGATACCGGGTCACGGGGGTATACTGGACAGGTTCGACAGCGTATTGTTTACGGGGCCGATGGTATACTATTATATAGTTTTGGTGATGGGATATTTGGCATAGCTGTATTGATTCAAGAGGCTTATATTTATGAAAAGGATTTCGATTTTGGGGAGTACGGGATCGATAGGGACTCAGGCTCTCGATGTGATATCGAGAAACAGAGCCGCATTTTCTGTGGCGGCTCTTTCCTGTGAAAAGAACGTAGGGCTGCTGAGGCAGCAGATAGCTGATTTCAGACCGGAAGCAGTGTGCGTGGCCTGCGAGAGAGACGCGTCAGAACTGGCGGGAGAATTCCCGAAGGTGGAGGTCTTCTGTGGCGACGAGGGCCTGAAAGCCATCGCATCTATGGAAGGGTGCGATATGGTCATCAATTCTCTGATGGGCATGAAGGGGCTGGAGCCTACCATGGCAGCGATAGAAGCCGGTAAGGATATAGCTTTCGCCAATAAGGAGACGCTGGTGGTAGGCGGTCAGCTGGTGATGGAAGCCGTGAAGCGCAGAGGTGTGGCTTTTTTGCCGGTGGACAGCGAGCATAGCGCTATTTTTCAATGCCTGCAGGGCAATGATGTCAGGAAAGTGAAGAGAGTGATATTGACAGCATCAGGCGGGCCTTTCAGAGGCTGCAGCCGCAGTCAGCTGGAACATGTCACGCTGGAGCAGGCGCTGGCTCACCCTAACTGGTCCATGGGAAAAAAGATAACGATAGATTCGGCGACGATGATGAATAAGGGGCTGGAAGTGATAGAGGCCAGATGGCTTTTTGACATCCCTGTGGAGAAGATAGAAGTAGTGGTCCATCCTCAGAGCATCCTTCATTCGGCGGTAGAGTACAGAGATGGCAGCGTCATAGGACAGATGGGAGACCCGGACATGAGGGTGCCTATCGCATATGCGCTTTCATATCCTGACAGACTGGAAGCCCCGAAGGAAGAGCCGGGGCTGGATCTGACAGCGTTAGGTGAAGGGATGACGTTCTATAAGCTTGACAGGGACGTGTTCAGGACGGTGGATCTGGCTTATGAGGCATGCCGCAGAGGTGGAAGCTGTCCTGTGGCGCTCAATGGAGCCAACGAGATCCTTGTGGAAATGTTTCTGTCGGGAAAGATAAGGTTCGTAGACATACAAGATATGCTGGTGAGGGTCATGGAGGAGCATGTGCCTAAATACCATATGGATATAGAGGGGATATTGGAAGAAGATATGAAGATAAGAGATAAAATGAGGAAAATGATCTGAGTGGAGGAGACTGATGACGATAATATACGCCATTTTGATATTCTGTGTGCTGATATTCGTTCACGAGTTCGGACATTTCATCGCAGCTAAAGCCTGCGGTGTCAAGGTCAACGAATTTTCAATAGGGATGGGGCCGGCCTTTTTCAAACGGCAGAGAGGTGAGACGCTCTATTCACTGAGGATACTTCCTATAGGTGGATTCTGTGCCATGGAAGGAGAAGACGAGGATTCGGAGGACGAGCGGGCATTCAATAATAAGCCGGCATGGCAGAGGGCTATCGTGCTGGCGGCAGGGGCTTTCATGAACCTGCTGACGGCAGTGATACTGATGATAATCATCGCTTTCTGGTCAGGCCAGGCTACTACAGTGATAGATGAAGTCCAGACCGATTCTCCGGCATATGAAGCAGGACTTCAGGCAGGAGATGAGATCGTAGCTGTCAATGGAGAGAAGATCGACGACTGGGAAGAGATATTATCGCTGATAGGAGCCGGAGAAGGCGCGGAAACCGATATAACAGTCATGCGGGATGGACGGGAAGCGACGTTTTCGACTCAGCCTGAATACAATGAAGAGGCAGGCAGAGCTATGGTCGGGATAAGCGCCAGAGTGAGTCACAATCTGTTCACGGCCATAGGCGATGGCGTGAAGAACACCGGTGAGATGACGGTGATGATGTATGACATCATCAAGCAGCTCATCACCGGGCAGGTGTCTACCCAGGAATTGAGCGGCCCTGTAGGTATAGTATACATGGTCAACGACACGGCGAGAGCCGGAGTGATATATGTCGTATATCTGTCGGCGCTGCTGAGCCTTAACCTGGCGGTGATGAACATGTTGCCGTTCCCGGCCCTCGACGGAGGAAGGCTGTTGTTCCTGCTGATAAGGAAGATAACGGGAAAGAAGGTCACTGATGAGATGGAGGGAAAGATACACTTCATCGGCATCGTGTTGCTGATGGCGCTGATGGTCTACGTCACGTGGAACGATATCGTGAGATTCATCGTCCCGTTGTTCTCATAGGAGTGCAGGGCGCCGATCATCGGGGAAAGGAAGACGTGATATTATCATGAAAAAGAGCGTTTTATGCGGTGATGTGGAAATAGGCGGAGAAAGCCCTGTTTCCATACAGTCCATGACAAATACGAAAACATCCGATATCGTGGCCACCGTAGAGCAGATAAGATCGCTGGAGGAAGTGGGTTGTCAGATAGTCCGGGTGGCTGTGCCGGATATGGACGCGGCGGAGGCGTTGAAGGAGATAAAGAACAAGGCGCGTATACCGGTGGTGGCAGATATACATTTCGATTACAGTCTGGCTCTGGCGGCCATGGAGTCGGGTGCCGACAAGATAAGGATAAATCCCGGCAACATTGGCTCGGAAGAAGGTGTACGCCAGATTGTGAAGATGGCCAGGAGGTGCGGTGTTCCTATAAGGGTCGGCGTCAATTCAGGCTCTCTGGAAAAGGATATCCTGGAAAAGTACGGGCGTGTGACAGCCGAAGGACTGGCGGAAAGCGCATTGAGGAATGTGGCGCTGCTGGAAAAGTATGACTTCGATGACATAGTCATCTCCCTGAAATCATCTGACGTGAAGATGAACTTCGATGCTTACAGGCTGGTAGACGAAAGATCCGATTATCCTCTCCATATAGGAGTGACAGAGGCAGGAACACTGGAAATGGGCAAGGTAAAATCGGCAGCGGGTATCGGGGCGCTGCTGCTTTCAGGGATAGGGAACACTATGAGAGTATCCTTGACGGCAGATCCGGTGGAAGAGGTGCTGCTGGCCAAGAAGATACTGGCGGCTGTGGGGATGCGGCGGGAAAAAATAGAGATCATATCCTGCCCTACCTGCGGAAGGACCGAGGTGGATCTGCAGGCCATAGCCGATGAGATAGAGCGGCGGACCGAGGTGCTGAGAGACAGGATAAGCAGGCATCTGAGGATCGCTGTGATGGGCTGCGTGGTCAATGGTCCCGGAGAGGCCAAAGGTTCAGATATAGGGGTGGCCTGCGGCAAGGGAAAAGGAGTCCTCTTTACAGGAGGACAGATAGTGAAGACGGTGAAGGAAGAAGACATCGCGGATGAGATAGTGAAGATGGCGGAGGCATATGAGAGAGATACTGGAAAATTCCATTGATTTTTCGAAACTGGAAGGGTATTCGAAGGATGATATAAAGTTTGAGATGAAGAGAGCTGTGCTGTCCAGGGAAACGGGAGTATTGGAGCTGGAGGCAGAGCTCAATTTCGTGTTGCCATATGAGACCATAGACAGATTCAAGCGGACTCTTCAAGGACGGCTTCCGGAAATAAAGGATATATCGATCAGGCTGTCCTATGACGGATTGATACAGAGCAGGGACGAAGCCATCGGCGCTTACATAGAGCATATGATAGCGCTGGTCAACGGGCGGTACGCTCATGTGACCAAGACCATATACAGAGACAAGTGGCGTCTGGAGGAAAATCAGCTGGTGATATACGCTCTGGGTGAGCTGTCGGTGGAGATCCTCAACAGGGATGTCGCCGGGAAATTCCAGATGCTGTTGAAGCGGGATCTGAAGGAGGATATCAGCGTAAGGTTCGAGAACGACAGCCAGGAGTACAGGGATTTGGGAAGAAAGATGGAAGAGAAAGAACGTTCAGTGTTCGAGGAGCATCAGGAACGTGCGGCTGTGATGCGGAGCGACAGACAGGATCACGCTGCCACTCCGGGAGCATCTCCATCAGTCGAGAATTCCAGGTCGTTTCCGTCGCAGTCCGCTGGAGGCAGTGGAGGCAAAGGGTTCAAAGGCAGACGAAAGAAAGCGTACACACCTGTTAAGGGAAATCTTATAATGGGAAACCCGATCTCGGGGGTACTTACGTCTATCGGAGAGGTGACTTCGGAGAGCGGTATCGTGAGAATAGAGGGAGAGCTGTTCAGAAAGGATAGCAGGACGACCAGAAGCGACAGCAAGCTGGTAAGTCTTTATATTACCGATAAGCTGACAAGTATATGTGTCAAGGCATTCGTACTCAATGAGAAGTGGGAGGATATAGACACACATCTGTCAAAAGGAGACGGGATCCGGATACAGGGAATGGCTCAGTGGGACAGGTACGATAACTGCGTTACAATAATGGCCGATAGTATAGAGAAAACTGAGAAAAATGAACGGGTGGACACATATCCTGAGAAACGTGTGGAACTTCATGCCCATACGAAAATGAGCGCTATGGATGGTCTCAACGATATAAAGCATATGATAAAGACTGCTGAAAAGTGGGGCCACAGGGCTGTTGCCATCACGGATCACGGTGTCGTCCAGGCATTTCCTGATGCCTCACACGCGGCAAAGGATATCAAGATACTGTACGGCTGCGAGGGTTATCTGCTTGAAGACAAGGATCTGATAAGGGAAGATGGCACGATAGATTACAAGGGGAGGGGGACCAATCATGTGATAATATTCGCCAGGAACAGGGAAGGACTGAAGAACCTGTACAAGCTGGTTTCCATATCACATCTGGAATATTTCTATAAAAAGCCGAGGATACCAAAGTCGGTCCTGCAGCAGCACAGGGAAGGTCTTATCATAGGCTCCGCCTGCGAGGCCGGTGAGATATACAGAGCCATACTCAACGGGGAAAGCGAGGATGAGCTGAAGCGCCTTGTCGATTTCTATGATTATCTGGAGATACAGCCGCTCATCAATAACAAGTTCCTCATCGAAAATGGCCTTGTAAAAAATGAAGAGGAGCTGAAGGAGAACAATAGGAAGATAATAGCGTTGGGTGAGCGTTACGGCAAACCGGTAGTGGCCACCTGTGACGCCCATTACTTCGACGAAGAGGAGGCTTTGTACAGAAGGATACTGATGGCAGGTCAGGGATTTAAGGACGTGGAAGGTGACAAAGGCCTCTATTTCAGGACGACTCAGGAGATGATGGAGGAATTCATGTACCTGGGCGAGGAAAAGGCATACGAGGTGGTCGTTGAGAACACCAACAGGATAGCCGACATGATAGAGCCTATGATGCCTGTACCCGAAGGAAAGTTCCCGCCGAAGATAGCGGGCGCGGAGGAAGATCTGAGAAAGGCATGCGAAGAGAGGGCCGCCGCCATGTATGGCTCGCCGCTGCCGGAGGAGATAAGGGCGCGGCTGGACAAGGAACTTAACTCTATCATAGATAATGGCTACGCGGTGATGTACAGATCGGCTGAGATGCTGGTGAAAAAATCGCTGGCTGACGGATATCTGGTAGGTTCGCGAGGTTCAGTAGGGTCTTCTTTCGCAGCCACAATGTCGGGGATCACCGAGGTGAACCCGCTGCCGCCTCATTATCTCTGTCCTAACTGCAAACATCTGGAGTGGGGAGACAACGAGAAGTACGATTGCGGTGTGGATATGCCGGATAAGGTGTGCCCGGAGTGCGGCACTCCTTATAACAAGGAAGGCTTCACCATACCATTCGAGACTTTTCTGGGCTTCGAGGCCAACAAGGAACCGGACATAGACCTTAACTTTGCCGGAGAATATCAGGGGACTGCGCAGAAATACGTGGAGGAGATATTCGGAGAGAGGAACGTCTTTAAAGCCGGGACCATCGGTACCATCAAGGACAAGACGGCCTTTGGATATGTGGCTAAGTACTTCGAAGAAAGAGGGATCAATGTCAACAGATTCGAAATGGATCGGCTCACATCCTGCTGCGAAGGAGTCAGGAAAACGTCAGGGCAGCATCCCGGCGGCATCATCATCGTACCGGAGGGCCACGAGATATATGAGTTTTGTCCTGTCCAGCATCCGGCTAATGATGTAAAGTCAGATATAATAACCACTCATTTCGACTATCACTCCATAGACCAGAACCTGCTGAAACTGGATATACTGGGTCATGATGCCCCGTCAATGATAAGGCAGCTGCAGGACATGACCGGAGTGGATCCGACCAAGGTGCCTATAAAGGACGATAAAGTGATGACCATCTTCAACGGCATAGAAGGTCTGGACATAAAGAACCCTGATTACAGATTCACGCATGGAAGCTACGGCATACCGGAATTCGGCACAAAGTTTGTCCGCCAGATGCTGGACGATACGAAACCGGAAGCCTTTGCCGATCTGGTCAGGATATCCGGGTTTTCCCATGGCACCGACGTGTGGCTGGGTAACGCTCAGGAACTGATAACCAACGGGACAGCTACCATGAAGGACGCCATTTCTACCAGAGACGATATCATGAATTACTTGCGGCTCAAAGGGGTTCCAAACAAGGATGCGTTCACTATAATGGAGAAGGTACGTAAGGGCAAGGGCCTTACGCCGGAGCAGGAGGAACTGATGCGGGCCAACGATGTCCCTGACTGGTACATAGAGTCCTGCAAGAAGATTAAATACATGTTCCCGAGGGCTCATGCCGTCGCCTATGTGATGATGTCCAACAGGATCGCTTATTACAAAGTATATCATCCTGTGGAATTCTACGCCGTGTATTTCACGGCTAAGGTGGCTTATTTCGACGAAAAAGTAATATTGCGGGGAATAGAAGCTATAGAATCCAGGATGGACGAGATAATCAGGAAGGGGCAGGATGCTTCCAAGAAGGAAGAGGACGAATTGCCTGTCCTGGAAGTAGCCTATGAGATGTGTTCCAGAGGTTATGAGTTCGCTCCGGCCAGGCTGGGGATATCCGACAGCCTCAGGTTCCTGTCATATGAGGGGAAGGTGCTGCTGCCATTCGTCGCTATCACAGGCGTTGGCGAGGGGGCGGCGACTTACTTCGAAGAAGAGTACAGGAAACGGCCTTATGAGACTGTGGAAGATGTCAGTGAGCGTGGCAAGATAAACAGGACCGCGCTGGATGAGATGAGGCAGCACGGAGTTTTGGATGGATTGCCGGAGACGGCGCAGATAAGCCTGTTTGGATAAGATGAGAAGCATGAATGGTCATGAGGCTTTCGTCTGTTTATACGATCACAGCCGCGTCAGGAGTCTGACGCGGCTGCTGCTTTATATATGGAAAGCGGAAGTTACACGTAGTAAACGTAGTTTTCCTTTCTGGGTGCGGCCTCAGGCTGTGGACAGTCGACATATCCCAGCACGCAGTGACCGATACCTTCGTAGTCGCCTTCTATACCCAGGGATTTCAGTATCTCTTTTCCTTCCTCCGACTGGAATTCTTCCTTGGCCCGGTGTATCCAGCAGCTGCCGATGCCCTCGCTGTGAGCAGCCAGCATCAGATTGCCGATGACCAGACTGCCATCGTAGATGTATGTCGGGAATTTTCTGTCAGCCAGTACTACCAGCACTACCGGCGCGCCGTAGAATGGGTCGATATCGGTCCCCATTATTTTCGCGTTCATTCTGGAAAGTTTGTCCCGGAGCGCCTTGTCGGTTACGGCGATGATTATGGGAGATTGGTTGCCCTTTCCCGACGCCGCGTAAGTCCCTGCTTCGCATATTTTCCTTATGGTTTCTTCAGGTATCATGTCAGGTTTGTAGTTTCTGACACTTCGCCTTGTCTCCATTGCGTTTATGATATCGTTCATTTTTCTACCTCCTTCTATATATTTATTATAGTTGAGCCGCCGGGAAAGTACAAGGCGGCCATATTCTTTCTTCGGGCGGAGCGACAGGAAGGACAGCGGTTGTGAAAGTTTCAGCAAGCCATAAGTGTTCACATCAGTACCATGCCAAAATGCCGAAAAAATAATTGCCAAATCACCGAAAAAGGAATTTCTATTCTAAGAAATAAATTTGATATGATAAAATGAAGCCGCCCTCTTTTTTAATGGCTCTTATCGTGTGGGTGACTATGCATACAGGAGGCAGGATGGAACATATGTAGTTTGTACAATAGACAATCACCTTCTCTTGCGATTTACAGCTAAATTTGCCGCATTTTAAGAAAAAGTCATAAATTCGGCAGCGCTGACGCAACTTCGTGCCGGATATACGCTATAAAGAAGAAATCCGGCAGCCGAAACAGTAACGAACTGCAGTTGCAGCAGAGATGGAATGTTATATATGGAATATATTTATAAATAGTTGCCGGATAATCAACTTATACAAAAAATTCGGCAAGAGGCCGTGTCAAGCGTGCCGGATTCCGGGTCAGATTTAAAAATCCGGCAAGCCATCATGTCGGGCGTGCCGGATTTTCAAGAGGATAACGATATTCGGCAACCATCATTTGATTCACCACGGATTTTGCAAGGCTGGTCATGAGAGAATGCCGAAAAAGCGTTCTCGCGACGCCACTTTCGGCACATCCACCCCTGAAATTCGATTGCGGTAAGGGCGGGAAACGCTGTCAGAGGAGGCCCTGGAAGGTTCACTGCCTTTTCCCGTTTATTTCTGCCGGAGCAGATGGTATAATAGGAGCAGGCCGAAGGGAAGCGGGATGAAAGTGAGGTAAGGGAAATGTCGTGGGATACAGTGCTCATGATGGTGTCGGACATGCTGATACCGGTGATAATGGTTGGTATCGGGCTGCTTTTCGTCAAGCGACCGCCGAGGATCATAAACGGCGCTTTCGGATACAGGACCAGGATGTCCATGAAGAACGAGAAAACGTGGCGTTTCGCTCATCAGTATTTTGGAAGACTGTGGCTACTGATCGGGATACCTGTACTGATCCTGACCGGTGTGGTATTGAGCTGGATGGCAGTATCGGGTCTGGATGGCGACAGGATGGAAAACATAGGGCTGACAGTCCTGTTCTTGCAGATGATACCGTTATTGGCACCTATCGTACCGACGGAGAAGGCTCTTAGAAAGAAATTTGACACAAATGGAAACGGGAAGGAGAACTGATATGTCATTGGAAAAGGCAAAAGAATATCTGAAAGGCTTCGGTCTTGACGACAGGATAATGGAATTCGATGTTTCGTCAGCTACGGTGGCGGAGGCAGCAAAAGCGCTGGATTGTCAGGAGTGTGAAATAGCGAAGACGCTGTCTTTCATGGTGGGGGAGACCCCTGCGCTCATAGTGGCGGCAGGCGACTGCAAAGTGGATAACAGGAAGTACAAGGCGGAATTCGCTACAAAGGCCAAGATGCTTCCTTTCGATAAAGTGGAAGGGCTTATAGGACATGCCGTAGGCGGTGTATGTCCATTTGGAATAAATGATGGAGTTATCGTATATCTGGACGAGTCGCTTAAACGGCTGGAAAAAGTATATCCCGCATGTGGAAGCTCCAACAGCGCTATCGGAATGAGTCTTGAGGAGCTGGAAAAGACGACAGGGTATGAGAAATGGGTGGATGTCTGTAAAATAATATGATAAAAACCCTTGAAATTTCAATGATAGTATGATAATATAACAATGATATGACTAATGGCTTTAGTAAGAGTGGGTGTTCACCCACTCTTTACTTTTGTGAACGGGCAGGAAAGCGATTGCCCGATGGAGAGCGAAAGAGAGATTTTTATGTCGAAGAAAAAGATAACCGATGCGGTGGAGGAACTGCTGGCGGAATTCATGGATCAGGAAGGCTACGAGCTCTATAACTGTGAATTCATCAAGGAAGGCAGGGACTGGTTCCTGAGGGTGTACGTTGACAGACCTGCGAAGGACGAATATATAGGAACAGAGGATTGCGAAAAGGTCAGCAGATTTCTGAGCGACAGGCTGGATGAGGAGGACTTGATACAGCAGAATTACTATTTGGAAGTGTCCTCACCGGGGATGGACAGAAAGCTGCTCAGACCGGAGCATTATGAAAGGTATGCGGGAAGCGAAGTTGAGATCAGGCTCTACAAGGGTAAAGACGGAAAGAAGAGGATACAGGGCGTGCTGGGAGGCATAGACGACAACGGCATCGTATCGGTCACAGACCACGATGGCAGGGAATGGAAGCTGCCGCTGGATGAGATCGCAAAAGCCAACTTGGTTGTTTTGATATAGATTTAGGAGGATGTGAGAAAAATGAACAAGGAGTTTATAAACGCTATCGACGATCTGGTAAGAGAAAAGGGGATATCCAAGGATGTCCTCATAGAGGCCATAGAATCGGCGCTCGTTTCAGCATATAAGAAGAACTACGGCACGGCGCAGAACGTCAGGGTGAACATCGACAGAGAGGAAGGCGACGTGGATGTGCTGATGAGGAGAGACGTGGTGGAAGAGGTGGAGGACGAATTCACTCAGATCTCCATCGACGAGGCTCTGGAAATAGATCCAAGATATCAGGTGGGAGATGTGGTCGAGTATCGTGTCACACCGAAAGATTTTGGACGGATAGCGGCGCAGACTGCCAAACAGGTGGTGGTGCAGCGGATAAGAGAAGCGGAGAGAGGGATCGTATTCGACAATTATATCGACAGGCAGGGTGAGTTGATCACAGGCGTGGTACAGCGGATAAGCAACGAGACCATCTTTGTAAATATGGGCAATACGGAAGGCATCCTGGTGGCCGGCGAGAGGGCGTCAGGGGAAAGATACAAGGTCAACGACAGGATAAAGGCATATATCATGGATGTGCGAAAAAGTACTAAAGGACCGCAGATATTCCTTTCGAGGACCCACCCGGGTTTCGTAGAGAAGCTTTTTGAGCTGGAGGTGCCGGAGATAGAGGATGGGACTGTGGTGATAAAGAGCATAGCCAGAGAGGCCGGATCCAGGACGAAGATAGCTGTTTATACGGAGGATGAGAATGTGGATCCTGTAGGAGCGTGTGTCGGGACGGGAGGATCCCGTGTAAAGAATATCGTCGACGAGCTTTTCGGGGAAAAGATAGATATAACCACGTGGGACGATGATCCGAAAGTCCTCATAAAGAACGTCCTCAGTCCTGCCAAGGTGGAAGAAGTCATGGTAGATGAGGAGGAAAAGGCGGCTACGGTTGTGGTGCCGGACTATCAGCTTTCGTTGGCCATTGGAAAGTCCGGACAGAATGTAAGGCTGGCAGCCAGGCTGTGCGGCTGGAAGATAGATATAAAAAGTCACAGTCAGTACTTCGATGCTCCGGAGGATGAGGAGGAATATATCGAAGACGGTATAGAATATGTAGATGATGATGCAGACGAATATGGCATAGAATATGTTGATGATGAGTATGCTGATGACGCCGGTGAAGAGGGCGAAGAGGAGGCAGCAGAGGACGTCGATGCCGAGACTGACGAAGAAGTATCAGAAGATGAAGATATGAGTGAAGACAGGGGCGATGAACTTGAAGAATAAGAAGATCCCCATGAGAAGATGCGTAGGCTGTATGGAGTCCAAGCCGAAGAACAGCATGATAAGGATAGCTTGCTACGAAGGGGAGATATCCATCGATCCCGCAGGCAAGGCGAAAGGACGGGGCGTTTATATGTGTCCTGATAGAGAATGTATGGAGAAGGCCAGGAAGAAGAGAGCTCTTCAGAGAAATTTCGGCATTGCCATAAGCGAAGAAAGACTGGATGCGCTGTTCGGAGAACTGGAGGGCTATGAAAAAGAAAATAGATAGTTATCTTGGTTTCGCCAAGAAGTCGGGGAATCTGATGTCGGGGATAAATACCTGCTCATTTGGGCTCAGCAGAGGAAAGGTGAAACTGGTCATCCTGGCGGAGGACATCTCCGAAAACAGCGAAAAGAAGATGATGAAGGAAATCAGGAAACACGGTGTAAAACATGTGAAATACGGTAGAGGCGAAGAGCTTTCACATATCGTGGGAGAGTCGGGCAGAAGCGTATTTGCCATATGTGACGATAATTTTGCGAAAGTTATTTTGGATGAGATAAAGGGAGAGACAGAATAAAAGGAGGAAGTGCTTATGAAGATAAAGGAATTGGCGACCGAGTTGAGTCTTACCGGCGGGGAAGTTCTTGAAAAAGCCAAATCTATGGGTATCGCAGTGACCAATGAGAACGACGAGCTGTCGGACATCGATGCGACAGCAGTGAAGAATACGATCACGAAAAGCGGCGCCCACGCGGAAACCAAGGTAGTGAGAGTGAGGAATAAGAAATCCGAGAGCGATAAGAAGGACGGAGAACCGAAAGTGACTGTAAAGGCCGCCAATATCAAGCTTCCCGAGGTGAAGAAATCAGCCAAGGCAGCAGCAAAATCCTCCACGAAGAAATCGACGGCAAAACCGCCTGTAGGCAAGCCGATCGTATCAAAGGAAGTAGAGAGCAGGATGAAACCGCCTGAAGGAAAGCCGGTCGTATCGAAAGCGATGCTGGAGGAGCGCCTTGCTAAGGAGCAGGCTGAAAAGAAGCAAGCTGAAAAGAAGGCCGCCGTCAAACCGGAAGAGAAAAAGCCGGTCGGCGAAAGGAAACCGGCACCGGCGCAGGAGAAACCTGTGGAGAAAAAAGCGGCGGAGACAAAAGTCGCGGAGGCCGGATCGGCAGCAAAACCGACCGCTAAACCGGCTGCGGAAAAAGCAGAGCCGAAGAGGACGGAAGCGCCGAGAAGACAGAGCAGGCTCAAGGTCATCAAGAAGGCGGAAGATGTGAAGCGCGAGGAAGAGGAAGCCGCCGCCAGACGAGAGGCAGCCAGACGGGAAGCTGAAAAGAAGAAGGAAGAACAGAGGGCTTCCCAGAAAGGTGATGACGGAAAGAGACGCGGTGACAGGAGAAACAGTGACAGAAAGCATGGCGGAAGGCCGCAGGACAGAAGAAACGACAGAGGTGACAGGAACGAGCGCCAGGAGAGATCGCAGCGTCCGGCAGCAAGGAAGGACAGCGGAGCATCTGAAGTCATGGCTCAGAAACCTGGTTCCCACAGATCTGATAAGAAGAACAGGGACAGGGATAAGGAGCATGATAAATTCTCCAAGCTGGAAAGAGGCGGCGGAAAGAAGATGAAACCGGCCAGGTCTTTGGAAAAGCAAGTGCGAAACAAGAAACACAACAAGCCGAAACCGGCTCCGGAACCTGAGATCGAAGCTGCTCCACTGCCGGTAGGAACGGTCCTCATCAACGTCCCTATTACAGTAGCGGGATTCGCTGAACAGACAAAGACGACGGTATCGCAGATCATCATGACACTGATGAAGATGGGCGTCATGGCCAATATAAATCAGAATCTGGACGAGGATACGGTAGTACTGCTGGCTGATGAGATGGGGATACAGGTCGCCATAGGAAACGTGAAAGAAGAGGTCGAGGAAGAAGGCATAGAAAACTTCGAGGATAAGGAGGAAGATCTCAGACCTAGAGCACCTATCATCACAGTAATGGGTCACGTCGATCACGGAAAGACGTCGTTGCTGGACGCCATCAGGAAGACCAATGTCACGGCACAAGAGTCAGGCGGCATCACTCAGCATATAGGTGCGTCGGAAGTAGAGATAAACGGACAGAAGATAGTTTTCCTCGATACACCGGGACATGAGGCGTTCACTGCCATGAGAGCCAGAGGAGCTCATGCGACGGATATCGCTGTACTGGTCGTAGCTGCCGATGACAGTGTGAAGCCGCAGACTCTGGAGTCCATCAGCCATGCCAAGGCGGCCGGAGTCCCTATGATAGTGGCTATAAACAAGATCGATAAACCGGGAGCTAATCCGGATGTGGTAAAATCCGATCTGGCAAATAATGGCGTACTGGTAGAAGACTGGGGAGGAGACGTGATAAGCGTTCCCGTATCGGCCAAGACAGGCGAAGGTATCGTAAACCTTTTGGAAATGATACTGCTGCAGGCAGAAGTGCTTGAACTGAAGGCAAATCCTAACAGACTGGCTCTGGGAACAGTACTGGAGGCTCGTCTCGACAAGGCCAAAGGCCCTATCGCCAGCCTGCTGGTGCTCAACGGGACTTTGAAGGCAGGGATGAGTATCGTCGCGGGAACGTGCTCCGGTAAAATAAGGAGGATGACCAATTCCAAGGGCGAGACATTGAAACAGGCCGGCCCCGCGACGGCTGTCGAGGTGCTGGGACTTACAGAGGTGCCTCACGCAGGCGACGTGTTCAATGCTGTCAAGGATGACAGGCTGGCCAGAGAGATCGCTGAGAACAGGCAACTGAAACTCAGAGAAGAAGTACTGGCCAGAAATTCCAGCACTACACTTGAAGAGCTGTTCAGTCAGATTCAGGAAGGCGAAGTAAAAGAACTGAACCTCATCGTCAAGGGAGACGTGCAGGGTTCGGTAGGCGCTATCGTTTCGTCGCTGGAGAAGCTTTCCAATGATCAGGTGAGGGTGAACATAGTCCATACGGGAGTAGGTGCAGTCAACGAATCGGATATAATGCTGGCTGGGACATCTGATTCGATAATAATCGGATTCAACGTGAGACCAAGCTCCGCCGTCAGCACTATAGCGGAGCGTGAAGGCGTACAGATAAGGACATACAGAGTCATCTACGATATAATCGATGATGTGGAAAACGCCATGAAGGGTATGCTTGATCCTGAATTCAAAGAAGTGATACTGGGAACAGTAGAGATAAGAGATACCTTCAAGGTACCGGGCGTAGGCATAGTAGGCGGTGGATATGTCACCGATGGAAAGATAGTGAGAAACGAACAGATACGTCTCGTGAGGGATGGTATAGTGATCCATGAAGGAAAGATATCGTCTCTCAAGAGATTCAAAGATGATGTCAGAGAAGTGGCTCAGGGCTACGAGTGCGGTATCGGGATAGAGAATTACAATGATATCAAGGAAGGCGATGTGATCGAATGCTTCACTATGGAAGAGGTGGAGAGAAGCTGAGCACATCAGACAGGAGATTTAAATGGCGAGAGGATATAGACAAGGCAGACTGGGAGAGGAGATAAGAAGGATAATAAGCGAGATGCTTATCAGGGACATCAAGGATCCGCGTTTGTCAGCGATGATAAGCATAACGGCAGTGGAGGTGACCAGCGACGGAAGCTATGCTACCGTATATCTGTCTGTCTTGGGCGCTGATCCCGGTCAGGAGACGGCTGAAGAACAGCAGAAGGAGACTATTGCGGCTCTCAACAGGGCCAAAGGCTTCATAAGGAGTGAGATAAGTCATCAGATAAAGATGAGACATGTGCCGGAGCTGATTTTCAAGATAGATAAATCCATGGAGTATGGGCGGCACATATCGAATATAATAGATCAGCTGGAGATAGACCACAGTAACGATGATGAGGGAGAAGACAGATGATAAGCAATTCTTCTCTGAAGGATATAGGCAGGATGCTTATGGAGGCTGAAAATATCCTGCTTTTCCCACATACCAGCCCTGACGGAGATGCTATAGGCTCATGCGCGGCTTTGTGCCGGGCTCTGAGGGAAGCGGGGAAGACTGTGTGGATATTGCTGGATGAGCCGGTCACCGGCTATCTGGCTTTCATGGATACGGAATTCTGCACGGAAGATAAGGACATCATAGGAAAGCCTGACGTATGTGTATGCATAGACTGCAGCGAAGAGAGCCGGTTTCCGGACAGAGCTGCAAAATACAGGGAAGGCAGGATAAAGCTGTGTCTGGATCACCATGTGACATCGGGAAGCTTCGGAGACTATTACTATGTAGATGGTGATGAAGCGGCTACGGCTCAGATAGTATACAGACTTCTTGTAGAAATGGGCCTGGAGATAGGGAAGACGACAGCAGAATCTCTCTATATAGGGATAAGCACTGATACCGGCAGCTTCCGTCACTCCAACACAACTGCCGAATCCCATCTCATAGCGGCTCAGCTGTTCAAAAAAGGTATAGACCATACGCGCATCATCGTAAATCTGTATAACAGCGTCAGTTACAAACGCGTAAGAATGGAGAGCGAGATATTGAGCCGGATGGAGCTGCTGGCAGAGGGCAAGGCAGCTATTTCCTGTGTAACGGAGGAAATGCTGGCAGCGGAAAACGCTGCTCTGGAAGACTGTGAAGGCGTCGTGGATGCGCTGAGAGATATACGCGGTGTGGAACTGGCAGCCTTCCTAAAGGAAAAGAGCGGCGCGGTGAAAGTCAGTCTCAGAGCCAAGTCTTACGGCAATGTAGATGAGATAGCTGTGAAGTTCGGAGGAGGAGGTCATGTGAAGGCGGCCGGGTGTACGCTGTATATGTCCATGGATGAGGCCATGGAGGTCATGAAGAAGGAGCTTTGCGATTACTGGGAGAGATAGATGAAGGATGGCATACTTATAATAGATAAACCGCAGAACTGGACTTCTCATGACTGTGTCGCGGTGTGCAGGAGGGCTTCCGGTGTAAAAAAGACAGGGCACGGAGGCACGCTGGATCCTATGGCGGAGGGACTGCTGCCTGTCTTCATAGGCCGGGCGACAAAGATCATGGAATATCTGGATCTGGACTATAAGACGTATAGATGCAGGGCGAAGCTGGGCATCACGACTGATACCATGGATGTGTGGGGGACGGTCGTGGAGCAGAGGAGCACGGAAGGAATCACCGAGGAGGATATACGCGAGAAGATGGAGCTGTTTCGTGGAGAGATATCACAGTTGCCCCCCAAATATTCTGCTGTGCGAGTTAAGGGGAAGCGTCTCTACGAATATGCCCGCGATGGTCAGGATGTGGAGATAAAACCACGCAGGGTTCGGGTCAGCAGGCTGGAAATAAAGGACATCGATATGGAGGCATATACTGTGACTTTTGATGTCACATGCTCTAAAGGGACATATGTGAGAAGCATATGCCATGATCTGGGAGAAGCGCTGGGATGCGGGGGCTCCATGGAGGCGCTCAGACGAACGGCCAGTGGAGTTTTCACTCTGGAGAACGCAGTATCACCGCAAGAGCTGAAGACCATGGGACCTGATGAGATCGAAAAGAGACTTTTGGATATGGATCTGCCTTTGAGACATTTGGGGAAGGCGGAGATGAGTAGGGACAGAGCGAAATATTTCTGCAGCGGCAACGGTATAAGGTGGCATCAGATAAAGGTGCGCCGGGAACCTGATGAGAAGAACTGCGATAAGTACAATAGCAGAGGGAGACGTTACAGCGACATATATACGGTGTATGAGTCGGAAAGCGGAAGGTTCCTCGGCATAGGATACCGGGATCAGGAGAAAAATGTATTGAAGGCAGATAAGATACTGACCGCTGTGTGATTTGACTGGAAAAGACTTTGAAAGGCATAGAGGATGGAAATTTTCAATTCACTGGAAGAGATAAGAGATATAGAGCCGACTGTAGTAGCCCTGGGGAATTTTGACGGGGTGCACAGAGGACATCAGCAGATAATAGAGAGGACTGTCAGGAGTGCCGACGCCATGAGGCTGAGGAGCGCAGTTTTTACGTTTTCCAATCACACCAGTACCCTCATCAAGAAGCTTCCGGATGTGAAAAACATATTGTATCCGGAGGAAAAGGCAAGGATAATAGAAGACATGGGGATAGATTACCTTTTCAACATACCATTCACAGAGGAGATCCTGACCATGCCGCCGGCGCGGTTCGTCAAAGATATCCTGGTCGATAAGTTTATGATAAGGGAAGCTTACTGCGGCTTCAACTACAGCTTCGGATACAAGGCTGAGGGAACGCCGGAGGTGTTGATGCATGAAGGTATCAAACACGGTTTCGGTATCCATGTCCAGGAGCCGTACGAGATAGATGGCGTAGTAGTGAGCAGCACATATATAAGGAAGTTGATAGCTGAAGGAGATATGGAAAAGTGCACTCGATTTATGGGGCGTATGTATTCCATAGGAGGCGAGGTGGTGGTCGGTAATAAGCTGGGACGAACTATTGGGTTCCCCACTTCAAATATCATGATAGACGAGTCTATGGCCACACCGCCTAATGGGGTGTATATCACATACTGTACCTACAACGGTGTGAAATACCCGAGCGTTACCAATGTGGGAGTGAAGCCTACAGTAGGGACATATGCCAAAAATATCGAGACTCATATCTTCAATTTCGACAGAGAACTCTACGGAAAGAAGATAAAAGTAGAGTTCATAAAAAGGACGCGTGAGGAAAAAAAGTTCGACAGTATCGAAGCTCTCAGCAGACAGATAGAGAGCGATTGCATAATGGCAAAAGCATATCACAGGGAAAAGGGTTCGCTTTAAGCGAGCCCTCGGCAGATAACAACAGAAACAGGTACACCAATGACCATGATATATTGCAGTTCATTGGTGTTTTTTTATAGAAAAGCAGAAAAACCATAAATTGGCATGACTCCTTATATACTTTTGATCAATTTTGCCCATTTCCCGTATAATGAAGAGCTGGTTTTTTCGTGATTTCTATACTTGTTTAATCTGATGATGAAGAAACCCGTATAAAAACAACAGTGTTTTGAGAGAATGGAAGATAAATTATTATACTGAAAAATGTCGGGAAAGCTGGATTCAGTACAAATTGCAGAACATTGATTCATCTGCTGTATCTGTTGAGCAGATGGCGCACGTACAAAAAGAACACGCCGAACAGGTTTTTTATTTGATCAGGTGGGAATGTAGTACAGTCCCCGGCGGAATGCCGTTTTTTTAATTATATATGGTTGTAAAAAAGTTGTAAGATCGAGAAAATAAAAAACCTTTCCACGCTGGAAAGGTTGATTTGGTCGGGATGACAGGATTCGAACCTGCGGCCTTTGCGTCCCGAACGCAACGCTCTACCAAACTGAGCCACATCCCGAAACCGACTGATTTATATAATACATCACTTCGCCGAAAAATTCCACTGTTTTTATGAAAAAAGTGATAAGGAAAAGATTTATTGAGCGGAAAATGATAAATAATGACGACAGAGAGGATCGTACGGAAGGAGCTGACACCGATAGTGCCAGGCGCTCAGTATATTATTTGCTGCAGGAGTTGCTGCCGCCTTATTGTCGCCTGTCACGGATCTTATCTTCGGGGCCCAGTTCACCGCAGAGCAGCGGTGAAGAAGCATCGTAGATGCGGCGCTTTGCGGCGACTTTTCCGGCGGTGCCGCTGGCATAGCAGTAGACACAGCCGCAGGGGCATGTGTCGTAAGTACCGATGTCGATGCTTTCCATGCAGCCGCAGTAAGCCCTCTGTCGCGTATCTTTTTTAAAATCCAGAGGATGACCGATGATGGCTTCCGTCAGATGGCGGTCTATGCAGCTGCCGTGTTCTATGCCGCATGATGACAGGTCTATCGCTTCTGCGCAGCTGGTGACTGTTATACCGGATTTTTCAGCCGCAGAGCTTATCTTTTTCGCAAACTCCATCAGCTGTGATTGGCCGGGAAGATAAGACGATATTGCTTTCAGGGCTTTTTTGTTTTTCGCGTATTCATCGACGAAGCTGATGACGCACCGCTTTGTATAGCCGGACAGCCCGGCTGCCAGGCGGCTGAATGCGTGCAGATGATACTCCGGGGTATAGCGCTCCGTGAACATGATGGGATCGTATCGCCATATCACCCTGTGGGGTCCTGTCCGCGTCGACAATTTTTTGAAAGTGGTAAGAGCTTCATTCACAGGAGGTGCCCCGGGTTCCACATCTTTCCCGTAACCTGTCATCGTGAACTGGAAATAGTAGGAGTAGGATGAGAGCTCGTCCAGTCTTTCCAGCATGGGGCCGGGGTCTCTGCTCCAGAATACCAGGCAGTCCACCGCATCCGGCGAAAGATCTATCCTGCTTATCTGGCGGGGGTTCATGGGGTTCTTTACGAAGCAGAATCCTTTTTTTATCCTGTTGTAGAACCATTCCGAGTAATAACGGGGAATGTCCGTCCTGCGGCTCACGCTCAGTATCATCGTCATCACTTCCTGTATCAGTATGATCACAGTATACACCATTTCGATCAGTTCAGGAAACAGCGATGACGCTGGTTTTACAGACATTTTTCGTTTTTGAAGAAAAATATCTGTATTTTCCCGCCGGTCAAAAGCTCTGCAACAACTTGATGCTGACTGACGCGAGGAGAAGATTGAACCGGAGCAGGCGTCATGATATAATTAATCTACTTCAGAGCAAAGGAACATCGGACATGCAATACAGCGAAACTGTCAATTTTTTAATGATGCTCTCCAACGTGTTCATTGCGGCCTACGCCACGCTGTTGGTGGAGTTTCGCTCGCCCGAGAAGGTGTGGATGAGAAGGTGCGTGGTGATAACCGGGGGACTGATAATCGTCAATGCTTTTTTTCGGGCGGCTTTCGGAGGGGATAATTATCAATATGTAGCGGTGTTTCTGCTGACTCTTCCCTATACCCTTCTTATCTTATGGTGCTCCAGATACAGGGGATTCAAGATCGTTTTCAATGTGTGTACATGTCTGTGGATGGGCTGTACCGCAGATACCGCAGGTATATTGGCGCAGTCGCTTTTTCCGGGGCACGAGTGGGTGCGTCTCGTTGTCCGTGTGATAGGGTTCACGCTTCTTTACTTTCTCCTGAGGACTTTCAGACCGTATTACCGCCGCATGCTGCGTATACTGGAGCACGGATGGGGGATATTGTGCATACCTCCGATGGTGACATCCTTCACAATACTCTACCTCAACAACGAGCTGCTGCCGAAAGATCCGTTGCCTGTGGCGATCGCCCTCATATGTGTGACGGCCATATGCGCCGGTGCTTATGTGCTGATATTCCAGCTGTTTACGAAAGAGCTCCATGAGCATGAGCTGAAGAACAGCCGACAACTGATGGACGTGCAGATACACTTGCTGGAGAGGCAGATGAAGGCTATGAGCAATGCAGAGGAAGCCATGAAAGTCCAGCGCCACGATATGCGTCATCAATGGGCAGCGATTTCGGAGCTGGTGGAAAGTGGAAATAAAGAGGCGGCGCTGGGACTCATCGGGACGGCCAGGGAGCACCTGGAGGACAGCCGGACTCATCGATGGTGTGAAAATGATGTGCTGAACGCCATGTTTGCATATTATTTCGAACAGGCTGAAAGGGGCGGCATAGACATGAAGATTGAGATAGACTTTCCGGAGAAATTACCTGTCGGAGCCGTAGAGCTTTCCATGGTCTTTGCCAACGCTCTGGAAAACGCCATACGGGCATGTAAGGATGTGCCGGAAGGGAAGAGGAAGATCATGTGTCGCAGTATCCGCTACCCTAATCTTATGATAAAGATAGAGAACACATGCTCCGGGTACATAGAGGTTGATAGCGAAGGGCTGCCGGTGTCCTCCGGGGAGGGGCATGGCATAGGCTCGCGTTCCATCGCTGCTTTTTGCAAGAAGTACGGGGCGATGTACGATTATCAGGTAGAAGACGGTTGGTTCCGCCTCAGGATATCCATGCCAAAGGTGTCCTCGCAGAAGGATTTTCCACCGAAGAATTCATCCTGAGGGCAAATCAAATCGTCACAGAGAATCCCTATTTGTCACAGAAACATATGGCCGACGGCCTGTGTGATATAATCCTAAAGTTATCGTCGTATGTGCTGTGCGGAAAAGAGCGCGGCACCTCAATCGTGGAGAGGAAAAATGGAAAAGTTGTTTAAACTCAAGGAGAACGGTACTACGGTACGAACTGAAGCTGCCGCAGGTCTCACTACATTCCTGTCGGTAGTGTACATCCTGGCTGTTAATCCCGGGATGCTGGCTGCAGCGGGGATGGATGCCGGGGCCGTATTCACCGCTACGGCCATTTCGGCAGCGCTGGCCACGCTGTGTATGGCGTTTTTCGCCAATTATCCTGTGGCGTTGGCCTCCGGGATGGGGCTGAACGCCTACTTCGCTTATTCGGTCTGCGTGCCGATGGCGGAGGCAGGGATAGAGGATCCGTGGACTATAGCGCTGACGGCGGTGCTGGTAGAAGGCATCATTTTCATCATACTGTCCCTGTTCAAATTCCGTGAGACGCTGGTCAATAAGGTGCCGATGAACCTGAAGCTGGGTATCACGGTGGGGATAGGACTTTTCATCACCCTTGTCGGGCTGAAAAGCGCAGGTGCCGTCATTGGAGACGCTTCCACTCTCGTCGCCCTGGGTGATGTGGCCACGCCGCAGTTTGCGCTGGCCATGCTGGGCCTGATATTTATAGGGATCCTTCACCATTACAATGTCCCGGGCTTTCTCCTGTGGGGCATAATTTTCACCTGGGGGCTGGGGATCGTTGCTCAGCTGATCGGATGGTATCATGTGGATCCGGCGGCAGGTTCGCCTTCGCTGTTTCCTGATTTTTCCGGCTATCATTTCCTGCCGGATGCTCCGGCTTTGTTCAGCTTTGATTTTTCCTATGTGGCCAGTCATGTGACGGAATTCGCAGTCATCGTGTTCTCGTTCCTTTTCATGGATCTGTTCGATACGGTGGGGACGCTGATAGGCGTGGCGAAAAAAGGAAATCTGCTGGATGAAAACGGGAACCTGCCGCGTGCAGGCCGGGCTTTGATGGCTGATGCGGTAGGAACGGTGGCAGGAGCGTGCCTGGGTACCTCGACAGTCACCAGTTATGTGGAAAGCAGCGCCGGTGTGGCACAGGGAGGAAGGACAGGCCTTACGGCCGTATTTGCTGCGGCGTTGTTTTTGCTGGCCTTGTTCTTTTCGCCGATATTCCTGGCAATTCCGGGGTTTGCCACGACGCCGGCCCTCATTTTCGTAGGATGGCTGATGATGGGTTCTGTGAAAGAGATGACCTTTGAAGGAGACATTGCCGATGTGACAGGCGGGTTCATGGCCATAGTCATGATGCCTTTCACCTATTCCATCGCCAATGGCATCATGTTCGGCATCATCACGTGGGTGATACTGAAGGTGCTGACAGGGAAAGCCAGAGAGATACACCCTGTGATGTGGGTATCATTCGGGGTGTTCGCGTTGCGGATAATCACGCTGGTGATATGAAAAAGGCAGTGGATCGATATCGGAACGAATGATAAGTGAAAGGAAAGATGACATGAAAAAATTTTATGAAATGCAGGTGGCGGGGCTGACCAGGCGGTTGCCTCTCTGCCGGGTCAACAAAGATCTGAATATAGCCGCTTTTGTCATGTTCGGTGATGTGGAATTGACAGAGCGGTGCGCTGCCGCACTTCTGGAAAAGGCGCCGCAGTTCGATGTGCTGGTCACAGCAGAATCGAAGGGGATAATGCTGCTTTATGAAATGGCTAAGCAGTCAGGACATAATTATTACGTGGTAATGCGCAAAGAGGCCAAACTTTACATGAACGACGTGCTGACGACGGAGGTGGATTCTATCACGACAGATCACAGGCAGACCCTGTGCATGGGAGGAGACGATGTCGAGGCCGTGAGAGGTAAGAGAGTCTTGCTGGTAGACGATGTGATCTCCACCGGAGAGACGCTGGCGGCTATGGAAAAGCTCATACGCACTGCGGGAGGAGAGATCGCGGGAAGGATGGCGGTGCTGGCTGAAGGCGATGCTATCGGCCGTGAGGATATAATCTGTCTCGAAACGCTGCCGGTATTCGACGGGCAGGGAGAGCCTGTCCGGGAATAGGGCGAGATCTGCAGCATTAGATCAAGATGGAAGTGAGGCGAACGCATGAGTTTCAGAAAAACTGTTTCTGTCATCGCTGTTCTGGTGGTCATGGCATGTATATCGGGATGCGGAGCGGAAGAGAAAATGTCCGACGCGGAGTTGTGGCAGACCGCGGTGGAAGACGCTGTCATCAGTGATGACGATGAAGTGATGGAGCTGGTCACGTTGACAGCAGATGATGACCGTGTGATATGGGATGATGAGGGAGAACGGGTGCTGCTGCTGACGTGGCATGATTACGATGATGAATGCGTTCCGGGAAACGATATAGATACTGAAGCCTTCGGCGATATATGGGCGACTTCTTTTGGTGAGATGAAAGAATGGTATGAAGAAAACGGCGATGGTGTAGAGGATTGGGATCTCAGGTTCGCTCAGTTATTGGGGGTCCATAAGGACGAAGGATACACACGGTTCACGGCATTCTGGATATCGCCGGAAGACGCGATACGTCCCGCTTATGTGACTGATGTGACGGCTCAGATGAAAAACGATTACGGAAGGGTTGGAGATGGACAGTATAAGGAGTGGTTTGACGACAATATCATATGGTCGTATTTCGAGAGCGATTATCCGTGGACCAGGCTAGGCTATACTTACGATTGGAGCGGCGGTGAATCGGAGTATGGTCTTACGGAATTTCTCGTATCCGACGGAAGTAAGGCGGAGATAGCCTTCACATGTACGACTGAGGAGCTTGTAAATCGATTAGAGGGACGGACTGGATCCGGAGCCTCTGATGGAGCGGTCGGCCGGTCGGAATGATGATGCATGTGGATATGGAAAGGTGAAGATATGAAAAAGATAGTGATACTGTTTTTGGCGTTAGCGACAGTATTGTCGTTGACGGGCTGCGGCAATGAGGTGGAAGATAAGAAGAATGCGGATACGGAGACCTCTCCGCTGTACGGGAAAAAGGTGGCCTATGTCATGCAGATGGCGCCGTCGGAGATATTCCAGATGTGGTCGGCCTCCGCGGAGGAAACGGCCAACAGGCTGGGAATGGAGTACGAAGCCTTTTTCTGCAATGGTTCCGATGAGCAGTGGATGGAGACGGTGGAGCAGTGTGCCGGGGAGGGCTATGATGGGCTGCTTCTGAGCCACGGCGGCGAGGAATATTCGTATGGATTCCTCACGGGACTCATGGAACAGTATCCGAATTTGAAGATAGCTACCTTCGACACTTTTTTCGAGGATGACGAGGGGAACAGCGTGAAGATAGACGGCGTGACCCAGTTTTTCCAGCAGGATTCCCGGATGGCGGAAGATTTGTTGGATTACATCTGCAATGATCTTTATGGAGAGAAAGTGGAAGCCGGAGAGCCTGTGAACATCCTGAAAGTATGGGTGGGGCCGGACTACCTGGCTGCATTCGACAGGCGTGAAGCCGGTTACGCACGATACGAGGAAGAAGGCCTTATCGATACGGTGGAAACCATAGGGCCTTCCGATTTCGGGGATGCGGAGAGATCCATGAAGGAAGTGATGGCCGGGACTCTCGAAAACTATCAGGATGATGAGATAGACGCCATCTGGTGCTGCTACGACTTGTATGCACAAGGAGTATACGAGGCTCTGACGGAAGCGGGCCGCGATATTCCTATGGTCAGTGTAGATATCAGTGGCCGCGATATGGAAATGATGACAGCAGAAAATTCATCATGGAAGGCGTGTGCTACTACAAATTGGCATAATAACGGAGAATTCGGCATGCGGGTGCTGGCTCTGGAAATGACCGGAGACTATGGAGATATCGTTGACCCGTCTACAGGCGAAGCGAGCGACTGGCTGGAGATACCCGTAAGCGTCATCACTCAGGAGATGATATCGGAAAAGGATATCGATATCGACAGTCTGGAGAGGGTGGCGGGAGATGAGTACAGTGACCGCTCGTGGATGCCGGCGGCCGACTGGATGAAAGAATTTTTAGGAGATTAAAACATGAAGCTGAAGAAAGTAAAAGTATTGACCCTGTCGCTGCTGCTGGCGCTCCTTATCGGACTTATGGGAGGCTGCGGAAGCGACGATGGACAGCAGGACATCGTCGTTCTTTACACAGGTGACGTGTACTGTGCTGTAGATGAGAATATCGGCTATGCCGGACTGGCGGCCTATAAGAAGCAGGTGGAGGAGGAGACTCCTTACGTTGCGCTGGTGGACTGCGGAGATGCGCTGCAGGGTGACGCCATAGGAACGATTTCCCAGGGAGAGTATCTCGTGGATATCATGAACAAGGTGGGCTATGATTTTGCCGTACTGGGAAATCACGAGTTCGATTATGGGATGGAACGGTTGGCGGAGCTGATGGAAATGTCGGATGCTGCCTATCTGGGCTGTAACGTGGACTATACAGGCAGCGGCGAGAACGCGCTGTCGGCGCTGCAGCAGTATGAAATAGTCGACTACGGAGATACGAAGGTGGCCTTCATCGGGATATCGGCTCCCGAGAGTATAAGCTAATCGACACCGGCCTACTTCATGGATGAGAACGGAGACATCGTCTACAGCTTCTGCTCGGACAGCGGAGAAGCGTTGTATTCCAGAGTCCAGGAAACGGTGGACAGTTGCAGGGAGGAAGGTGCCGATTATGTCATCGCCCTTACCCATCTGGGAGATGACGAATCCTCGGCGCCGTTCCGTTCGACAGATCTGATAGCGGGGACCAGAGACATAGATGCTGTGCTGGACAGCGATTCTCACAGCGCGATAGACAGCGATATGGTGGAAAATGAAGAGGGAAGGGAGATCCCTCTTTCCTCCTCAGGGACAGGTCTGGAGAACATAGGGCAGCTTACCATAACGCCGGAGGGCGATATCACTACCCGGCTGATATCTGATTTCGAGGAAAAGGACAGCGATATGGAGAGCTTCATGGCTGACATACAGAGCGAATACGAGGAAGAGCTCCAGCAGGTCATAGCAGGCAGCGATGTGGAGCTTACGGCGGAGTCGGAGGACGGCGTGCGTCTCATAAGGAACAGGCAGACGAATCTGGGAGATTTCTGCGCCGACGCCTACCGTCAGATAGCGGGAGCTGACATCGCCTTCGTCAACGGCGGAGGCATCAGGGCGGATCTGCCCGAAGGTGATATAACGTATGAAGATATACTGGCGGTACATCTATACGGCAATCATCTCTGTGTAGTGGAAGCTACGGGACAGGAGATACTGGACGCGCTGGAGATGGGAAGCCGTTCGACCATGGCGGAAACGGGAGACGGTGAGAAGGCAGCGGGGGAGAGCGGAGGCTTCCTTCAGGTGTCGGGGCTCAGATATACGATAGATACATCGGTGGATTCTACAGTGAAAGTCGATAAAGACGGGATGTTTGTGTCGTGCGGACAGCAGCGCAGAGTCAAGAACGTGGAAGTGCTGCAGGATGACGGCAGCTATGAGCCTATCGATGTGGATGAGACATATACGCTGGCTTCCCATGATTACATGCTTCGTCAGAGCGGCGACGGCTTTACCATGTTCGCGGACAACGAGATGGTGGTAGAAGAGGGTATGGTGGATTATCAGATACTGATCACTTATATCAGCGACTATCTGGGCGGGAGTATAGGAGAACAGTATTCCTCTCCGGACGGAAGGATAACAGTAGAATAAAAGCGGAAGATATGCTTAGTATGAAAAAAGGGCTGCCCATTGACGTTTTTATGTCAATGAGGCAGCCCTTCGTTGTTGTCCGTCTGACGGTGCGCGTTCCTCTCCATCCAGTAGTCCATCCAGGCGCGCAGGATGTCGTTTTTAGCGCCTTTTGGGATGGGCAGGGTCGCTCCGTTGACGAAGATCAGCTCCTTCTTTTGGATCTCCTTTATATGATGCAGGTTGACCGCGAAGCTGGAGCCCAGCATCTTAAAGCTGATTGAAGACAGAAGCTGCGCCACCGCGTTTCTGAAAGATGTGTGGAGCTTCAGGCTGTCGATGATAGTCCCATCGAAAAGCCGATATCTGGCTGCGCGGGAGTACAGTTCAGCGTACAGGATATCCGAGACGCTGATGATGACAGTCCCGCTGGCGGTATTTACGGTGATCGTATCGGCCTTGTTTTTTTCTATGATCTTTTCAGCGCGGGCAAGAACAGTGAAGAGCTGTTCTCTGTCTACAGGCTTGACGAGATAGTGAAAAGCCTGGACGCTGTAAGAATCCACTGCGAAGTCTTTCGATGTGGTGATGTAGACTATGGGAGCCGAGACTCCACGGTCCCTCAGAGCGTTTCCCAGCTGGATGCCGGACATCTCCGGCATGATGATATCCAGAATATACAGGTCGAAAACATCGGGGCCGTTCCAGTCCACTATATCCAACAGCTTTCGGCCGTCGGAGTACATTTTCAGGTTTGCGTTGCCGTTGAAATATTCCGCTGTAAGCAGCGCCATCATATTTTGTTGTTCCATTTCGTCATCGCACAGCGCGATCTTCAGCATAATGTCACGTCCTGTTCTCCGCCGTCAGGACATCACCATGCAGTCCTGTCTTTTATATAAGGCAGCTTCGAAATGATGCGATTCCATACCAGCGGTATCAGCAGCAGGTGTATCGGGAGCATCACAACGCATTTCAGTATCCTGGTAGGCAGCAGCGCGATAAAACCGTCGCCCATAAGTATGGAAAGCCATACCGTATCGAGGACCAGGTTCAGACCGAGAACGATGATAAGGCTGGCGGGCAGCACTCGTTTCCAGGTGATATCCTTACCATGAAGGAAAAACCCGAAGACGAAACCGGTGATGAACGCGGTCAGTGTGAAGCCCGGGAAATACGCCCCTGTAGGGAAGATCATCATCCCCAGAAGGTCTCCTATGGTGTAGCCGACAGCAGCCCACCACGGTCCGAACATTATCCCAGCCATCGCTACAGGAAGAAATCCAAAGCCTATCCTCAAGATAGGCGTATTGATGGAACAAAATCTGGTCAGGATTATTTCCAGCGCGATGAGAAATGCCATGATGACAAGTCTGGTAGTGTTAGATTTGTTAGCCATTAAAAAAAACTCCTTTCCTCAAATAGTCGTAGATTAACTACACTAAAGAGTTACAGAAGTTTTCACTTGATTCCTTGGTGTAGTAGCGGACGCGATATTGCACCGCAGCATAGCTTTCGTTCATAAGCAACATCCCATCTTATGACACTTTACGCACAATATCTACTCTACGCGATTTTATTATATCATATAGGCGCGAGGTGTACAACGCTGCGGCCTAAAAATTTTGAAAATACCGGTACGTATGCCGGATCGAAAACATCGGCTCACAGCTGCTCAGAACAGGTTCCCCATATCGGGCAGTTCGTTTTCGTGAAGAAAGTTGAAACGATACAGAAGAAAAGCTGATTCGGCGGCTGAATTGGCCGGATCCTGCAGCTTTATATAGTAGTATGCTTTGGAAACATAACTGTCCACTTCATTGACAGACTGAGTATCGATGAAGAAGGCTGATACCTTTTTATAGTCATCCCAGTCTCTGGCGATGAAACCGAAGCTTTCTTCAGCAGTCTTCCAATCGCCGCTTTCCACTGCCGGGATCACCTGCTTTTCCAGGATATCTCTGTAGTTATCGACTGTTCTGGTCGAGTAAATATCGTAGAGGCTCCAGGGCACTATCAGCACCAGCATACAGGCTATGGAAATGATAAGATCTCTCATTGTCCCACCTCCGAAGCTGTTCTTCTCTTTGAGTCCGGCATATAGACGTGGAGCTTTCCTTTCCCATCACAGAAGACGAGAAAGACACTGCTCGTATCATCTATTCCCAGGCTGGCCAGCTTCATCAACATGCGTTCCGCCGTCCATCCGGAATTCCGTATGTTTTCATAATATATGATACCGTCCGAAATGAAGACAGAGGGCATCACCTCGCTGTCAGCAGCTATCGATGCATCTTCAGCGGTCAGAGGCCTTTTCTCAGCTTTTTGTATTATGGAAAGCTCCCCGTTGGATTCCATTACGGCGAAATCCACGTCATTTATGGAAGGAGCGCCGCCTATGCGGAGCTGTTCCATCAGATCGTTGATAGTTATCCTCAAAGCCCGCATTTCCTTTACATTGATTTCTCCCTTATCTATGAGCACGCTGGGTCTGCCGCTGAAGATTTTCTTGAATTTTTCGCTTCTGAGTGAAATGAAGGATATGAGTACTTGCAGGAACATCAATGTGAAAATAGCCGCCACTCCTGTTATCATGGATACGTCCGGCGATTCTATGGGGATAGATGCCAGTTCAGCTATCATGAAGACTACGATAAGCTGGAACGGCGACATTTTGGAAAGCTCTGCTTTCCCCATGATGCGGATGACGAACAGGACGATAAGATACAAGATGACTGTTCTGATAAGTACGATAGTCAATGTGCACACCTCCCTATGATCCTATGTTTATTATGGACATGTCCTCCTTCAGATATGCGTGAAAGGCTGTATTTGCAAGCGTTAAAATTAAATACAAAGAAAAACATGTAAAAGTTCGGTAAAATCATTGACAAGGCAAGTTAAATTTGGTAATATAAACGAGCTGTCGCGGCAGAGCGTTCTGAGAAAGGACGAAAAAAAGTCGAAAAAAGATGTTGACAAAAGCTGTGACATGCGATATACTAAAAAAGCTCGCCAAGAGCGGGCGAGGCCGGGAAGCCTGAGGGCGAAAGCGGCCGAGAACATTGAAAACTTCATAGTGTAGAAATTTGAGTCAATAAAAAGGATCTTAAAGATCCGGTCTTGAAAGAGACGATTGATTTGAAGGAAAACTGTACACAAACCTGAAAGGTGAATGTAAAGTTTCCGACAATTTCTTAAAAGAGATAATTCGGATAAAGAATTAGCGAGTAAGACGCTAAGCGTAGACGAGTTAGACTTCAAACTTGATTTAAGCTCGAGAGAGTTTAGATACCATTAATAAAGAGTTTGATCCTGGCTCAGGATGAACGCTGGCGGCGTGCCTAACACATGCAAGTCGAGCGAGAAGCTTTGAACTGACGCTTCGGTTGATGATCAAAGTGGGAAGCGGCGGACGGGTGAGTAACGCGTAGGCAACCTGCCCTTTGCAGAGGGATAGCCTCGGGAAACCGGGATTAAAACCTCATAACGCACAACTGAGACATCTTGGATGTGCCAAAGATTTATCGGCAGAGGATGGGCCTGCGTCTGATTAGTTAGTTGGTGGGGTAACGGCCTACCAAGGCGACGATCAGTAGCCGACCTGAGAGGGTGATCGGCCACATTGGAACTGAGACACGGTCCAAACTCCTACGGGAGGCAGCAGTGGGGAATATTGCACAATGGGGGAAACCCTGATGCAGCAACGCCGCGTGAAGGATGAAGGCCCTTGGGTCGTAAACTTCTGTTCTAGGGGAAGATAGTGACGGTACCTTAGGAGCAAGTCCCGGCTAACTACGTGCCAGCAGCCGCGGTAATACGTAGGGGGCAAGCGTTATCCGGAATTATTGGGCGTAAAGAGTACGTAGGTGGTTACCTAAGCAAGGGGTTTAAGGCAATGGCTTAACTATTGTTCGCCCCTTGAACTGGGCTACTTGAGTGCAGGAGAGGAAAGCGGAATTCCTAGTGTAGCGGTGAAATGCGTAGATATTAGGAGGAACACCAGTGGCGAAGGCGGCTTTCTGGACTGTAACTGACACTGAGGTACGAAAGCGTGGGGAGCAAACAGGATTAGATACCCTGGTAGTCCACGCCGTAAACGATGAGCACTAGGTGTCGGGGTCGCAAGACTTCGGTGCCGCAGTTAACGCAATAAGTGCTCCGCCTGGGGAGTACGTTCGCAAGAATGAAACTCAAAGGAATTGACGGGGACCCGCACAAGCAGCGGAGCATGTGGTTTAATTCGAAGCAACGCGAAGAACCTTACCAGGGCTTGACATCTTCCTGACAGACCCTTAAACGGGTCCTTCTTCGGACAGGAAAGACAGGTGGTGCATGGTTGTCGTCAGCTCGTGTCGTGAGATGTTGGGTTAAGTCCCGCAACGAGCGCAACCCTTGCTGTTAGTTGCCATCATTAAGTTGGGCACTCTAACGGGACTGCCGGGGATAACTCGGAGGAAGGTGGGGATGACGTCAAATCATCATGCCCCTTATGTTCTGGGCTACACACGTGCTACAATGGCCGGTACAAAGAGGAGGCGAGACCGCGAGGTGGAGCGAATCTCAAAAGCCGGTCCCAGTTCGGATTGCAGGCTGCAACTCGCCTGCATGAAGTCGGAGTTGCTAGTAATCGCGAATCAGAATGTCGCGGTGAATGCGTTCCCGGGTCTTGTACACACCGCCCGTCACACCATGGAAGTTGGGGGCGCCCGAAGTTGGCAGGCAAATATGTTACCTAAGGCGAAACCAATGACTGGGGTGAAGTCGTAACAAGGTAGCCGTATCGGAAGGTGCGGCTGGATCACCTCCTTTCTAAGGAGACGAAAGTTTCTGCACTATGAGTTTTATATTTATCTGTGACAGGGGCTTGTAGCTCAGGTGGTTAGAGCGCACGCCTGATAAGCGTGAGGTCGGAGGTTCGAGTCCTCCCAAGCCCACCATCATCATCACAGATGAGTAGCGCACATTGAAAACTGAATAAAAACTGTGAAAGAAGCAAGAAAAGAATCGAAGACGAAATCGAGAGAGGCACGAAAGTGTCATAAGAATAAGGTAATAGCAACCCGAGAGGGTAAGAATTACTACGATTTCAGAGAACCGAGAAAAGAAGCCGAAAGAGCCTGATAACGCTACATCAGGCGACTTGAGAGGTCAAGTGAATAAGAGCATAAGGCGGATGCCTTGGCACTGGGAGCCGAAGAAGGACGTGACAAGCTGCGAAAAGCTGCGGGGAGGAGCAAATATCCGCTGATCCGCAGATATCCGAATGGGGGAACCCGGCGGCGGTAATGCGTCGTCATCCACAGATGAAAAAGATAGTCTGTGAGAAGGGAACGGGGTGAACTGAAACATCTAAGTAGCTCCAGGAAGAGAAAGAAAGATCGATTTCCTAAGTAGCGGCGAGCGAACGGGAAAGAGGCCAAACCGAAGGACTTGTTCTTCGGGGTTGCGGACCACCGTGTGGAATTCAGGGAAGATAGTCGAATGGTTTTGGAACAGCCAAGCGAAGAGGGTGAAACTCCCGTAGACGAAATCGGAGATGATCCAGGTGGCACCAGAGTAGTACCGGACACGTGAAACCCGGTATGAAGCCGGAGGGCCCACCCTCCAAGCCTAAATACTACCCAGTGACCGATAGCGAATAGTACCGTGAGGGAAAGGTGAAAAGGACCCCGGGAGGGGAGTGAAATAGAACCTGAAACCTTATGCTTACAAGCAATGGGAGCGCAAGTGACCATGTACTTTTTGTAGAACGGGCCAACGAGTTATGGTATGCAGCGAGGTTAAGATGCTGGAGCATCGGAGCCGAAGCGAAAGCGAGTCTTAATAGGGCGAATAGTTGTATGCTGTAGACCCGAAACCGGGTGACCTATCCATGTGCAGGTTGAAGCGAGAGTAAAATCTCGTGGAGGACCGAACCCGTATACGTTGAAAAGTGTTGGGATGACGTGTGGATAGCGGTGAAATTCCAATCGAACTCGGATATAGCTGGTTCTCCTCGAAATAGCTTTAGGGCTAGCCTCAAGTTAAGATACACGGAGGTAGAGCACTGAATGTTCTAGGGGCCTTCACCGGTTACCGAAAACTATCAAACTCCGAATGCCGTGCAATCATACTTGGGAGTCAGACTATGAGAGATAAGTTCCATAGTCGAAAGGGAAAGAGCCCAGACCCACAGCTAAGGTCCCAAAATGTAAGTTAAGTGGAAAAGGATGTGGAGCTGCACAAACAGCTAGGATGTTGGCTTAGAAGCAGCCATTCATTTAAAGAGTGCGTAACAGCTCACTAGTCGAGTGACTCTGCGCCGAAGATAAACGGGGCTAAAACTTACTACCGAAGCTTGGGATACCGAAAGGTATGGTAGAGGAGCATCCTGCATTGGCAGAAGGAGAGCTGGAAGGCGATCTGGACGATGCAGGAGAGAGAATGTTGGCATGAGTAGCGAAAGGCAGGTGAGAATCCTGCCCACCGAAAATCTAAGGTTTCCTGAGGAAGGTTCGTCCACTCAGGGTTAGTCGGGACCTAAGCCGAGGACGAGAGTCGTAGGCGATGGACAACTGGTTGAGATTCCAGTACCACCGAAAGTTGTATGAGCGAAGTGGGGACACAGAAGGATAATCAGAGCGCGCCGCTGGTAGAGCGCGTCCAAATAGTGAGGCTGATGCGTAGGCAAATCCGCGCATCTTAAGGCCAGGCTATGATGGGGAGGGAAAAATAGTACCGGAAGCTGATGATTTCACGCTGTCAAGAAAAGCCGCTAGTGAGACTGTAGGTGCCCGTACCGCAAACCGACACAGGTAGATGAGGAGAGAATCCTAAGGTGAGCGAGAGAACTATTGTTAAGGAACTCGGCAAAATGACCCCGTAACTTCGGGAGAAGGGGTGCCATCGAAAGATGGCCGCAGTGAAAAGGCCCAGGCGACTGTTTACCAAAAACACAGGTCTCTGCTAAAGCGAAAGCTGAAGTATAGGGGCTGACGCCTGCCCGGTGCTGGAAGGTTAAGGGGACTGCTTAGCGAAAGCGAAGGCATGAACTTAAGCCCCAGTAAACGGCGGCCGTAACTATAACGGTCCTAAGGTAGCGAAATTCCTTGTCGGGTAAGTTCCGACCCGCACGAAAGGCGTAACGATCTGGGCGCTGTCTCAACAATAGACTCGGTGAAATTGTAGTACCGGTAAAGATGCCGGTTACCCGCAGCAGGACGGAAAGACCCCGTGGAGCTTTACTGCAGCTTGATATTGGATTTCGGCATTGCATGTACAGGATAGGTGGGAGACGAAGAAGCTAGGACGCCAGTTTTAGTGGAGTCACCGTTGGGATACCACCCTTGTAATGTTGAGGTTCTAACCATATACCGTGAACCGGTATTGGGACAGTGTCTGGCGGGCAGTTTGACTGGGGCGGTCGCCTCCTAAAGAGTAACGGAGGCGCCCAAAGGTTCCCTCAGTGCGGACGGAAATCGCACGAAGAGTGTAAAGGCAGAAGGGAGCTTGACTGCGAGACAAACAGGTCGAGCAGGGACGAAAGTCGGGCTTAGTGATCCGGTGGTACCGAGTGGAAGGGCCATCGCTCAACGGATAAAAGCTACCCCGGGGATAACAGGCTGATACCCCCCAAGAGTCCACATCGACGGGGGTGTTTGGCACCTCGATGTCGGCTCGTCTCATCCTGGGGCTGAAGTAGGTCCCAAGGGTTGGGCTGTTCGCCCATTAAAGAGGTACGCGAGCTGGGTTCAGAACGTCGTGAGACAGTTCGGTCCCTATCCGCTGTGGGCGTTGGAGATTTGAGTGGAGCTGTTCTTAGTACGAGAGGACCGGGATGGACATACCTCTGGTGCATCAGTTGTACTGCCAAGTGCATAGCTGAGTAGCCACGTATGGAAGGGATAAGTGCTGAAAGCATCTAAGTACGAAGCCCCCCACAAGAAAAGATCTCCTTGCCGCAAGGCGTAAGACCCGTGAGAGACTATCACGTTGATAGGTCGGAGGTGTAAGTGCAGTAATGTATTGAGCTGACCGATACTAATAGGTCGAACACTTGACCAAGGCAGAGCTTTGGAAGCAGGATTTATTCAGTTTTGAGTGTGCGGAGCACACTTAAAAAGAGAGGTTCAGGCTGTAGATACGGTTTGAACGGAGAATATGCGGTGACAATAGCAAGGAGGATACACCTGTTCCCATACCGAACACAGAAGTTAAGCTCCTTAGCGCTGATGATACTTGGTGGGAGACCGCCTGGGAAAGTAGGACGTTGCCGCTTATTTTAGTTCAGGAGCTGTTATGCTGAGAAGGCGTAGCAGCTCTTTTCTTTTTTGATGAGATTTTGATAAGATAAAGAAAACATGCCTGAGATATCGGTAAAACCGCAGCTTCAGGCATGTTTTTGATTTGGTCATAAAGGCATAGCTTAAAGGCATATCTTATCGGAGGAGGCATGTGTTTGGCGTTTTGGTTCCATCCTCATGATAGATGTAGAAACCAACGCCCGTTTTCTTGCCGAGAAAACCGGAATCCACCATGCGCCTCAGGGAGACCGCAGGTCTGTACTTGGGATCGCCGATCTCCTCGTGGAGGACTTCCATTACGGCCAGCTCTACGTCGATCCCTATCATGTCCATCAGCTCCAGCGGACCCATAGGGTGATGGAGCCCCAGCTTCACACCGCGGTCGATTTCTTCTATGGTACCTATTTTTCTCTCAACCAGTATGCAGGCCTCGTTGAGCATAGGGATAAGCATTCGGTTGACGATGAAACCCGGTTCGTCGTGGGCAAGGATGCAGGATTTTCCCATGAACTCTCCCAGCTCCTTGGCTTTGGCCAGGGCATCGTCGCCTGTTTGATATCCTCTTACGATTTCCATCAACGGCATCTTTGGAACAGGGCTGAAGAAATGCATCCCGACGAAGCGCGCCGGATTTTTGAAGATATTCCCCAAGGCCGTAATGGATATGGAGGAAGTGTTGCTGGCTATGATGGCATCGTCCTTGGCATATTTTTCAAGATCTTTCATTATGCTGACCTTTATATCTTTGTTTTCAGCTACAGCTTCGATGATGGCGTCTGCTTCAGCGCACTGGGATATATCGGTAGTGCAGCTGATACGTCCTATAGCTGCTTCCTTTTCATCTTCACTGAGTTTTCCTTTGGAAACAGATTTTTCCAGGTTTTTTCTTATGCCGGCTATGCTTTTGTCCAGCTGGTTCTGTGAGATGTCGTAAGCTGTGACAGCAAGTCCTTTTACTGCGACGTTTTCGACGATACCGGAACCCATGAAACCGGCTCCCACTACAAATACTTTTTTTATGTCCATAATATCTTTTTCCTTTCTCTTGTGATCTTATTGTTCACTGAATGATAAACACTTATGACACATCCTTGCGGTCATAGCAATTGTACATCGTCACAGTGAAAAAATCAATACTGTTTTAGTCCAGTAGCGGAGATATATTGCCGTGTGATTTCAGGGAGAATAAAGACGTATTTTTTGTCCGCGAGGCGGCTTATGTCGCTCTTGTGGCCAGTTGATGGAGTAATTAAGGAATTCTTAATGGTTTTACGTGTTTTTTCTCAATGGATTTCATGGCATAATATCATTGGAGGTTGAGATAATGTATAACATATTGATATGTGATGACGAAAAAGACATAGTTGCCGCTCTGAAGATTTATCTTTCCGGAAATGATTATAATCTTTATGAGGCTTATAATGGCAGGGAGGCTCTGGAAATCATAGAGAAGAATGAGATCCATCTCGTACTTCTGGATATAATGATGCCAGAGGTAGATGGGATAGAAGTGTTGACTACGATGCGAAGCATGTCCAATATCCCGGTCATTTTCCTGACGGCAAAGGGTGAAGACACTGATAAGATATTGGGCCTCAACATAGGGGCGGACGATTATGTGACAAAACCTTTCAACCCGGTGGAGCTGCTGGCCAGAGTAAAATCACAGCTCAGGCGATATATGGAGCTGGGAGCTGCTCCGACGAGAAAGAGCGCGCTCAAGATAGGAGATATCGAGTTGGATGACGATTCCAAAGAAGTAACGTTCATGGGAAACGCCGTGCGGCTCACGCCAAAGGAGTATGGCATCCTCAAGCTTCTCATGGAGAATATGGGCAAGGTCTTTTCTCCTAAAGAAATATACAGGCTCGTGTGGGAAGAGGATTCATTTGGAGCCGAGGGGACAGTTGCTGTACATATACGCCATATCCGGGAGAAGCTGGAGATAAATCCGGATCAGCCTAGGCATATAAAAGTGGTATGGGGACAGGGATACAAGATAGAATGAGGTGAAGAAGATGAACAAGATCGGAGAGAGCTTCGCCGCGAAATTCGTACTGTATATGCTGATGCTGGTGAGCATCATGACGATGGCTGCGGCTGGGACAGTGGTCGCCTGTAATCTCAATTATAACTGGTATTCCACGGATGAAGACGAGGTAGAACAGGAGATATATTCTGAAACGGCCGAACACATCGGGATGATATTAGCCAACTATGTATATTACAATGAGGAGAATGGATTTGAAGACCAGTCGACAGTGATATACGGAGAGGAAAGAGCGACTCAGTTCGGATATGGCATATATACCAACACGCTGGCTGGCGAAATATCGGATGACGCGGAATGGGAAGCTATAAGAGAAATAAATCCGCAGCTTAGAGATCAGGAAGACGTCTTTGTGATGACTGTGGAGCACAGCGACACTTACAGGATAGATGTGTTCCTGGGAGATATAGAAGGTGGAGGTGCTCCTAATGAAGTGGGTTATGTATATAATCTATATGACTTTTTATACCAATATAGAAATGTGGCGGCAGTCACGACAGCTGTGACTGTATTCGCTTCCTTCGTGCTTCTGGTCATACTGATATGCGCAGTAGGGAGAAGACGGGACAGGAAGTCATTTGCCGCCAGGATCCCGATGGATCTGATGGCAGCGGCAGCAGCCGTATTGCTGTTCGTATGCACGTCGGTTTCCATCGATTCAGGACTGTCGATAATGAATTATGTAGAGCTGCTTCTGGTAGTATGTCTGGTAGCATTGGTGTTCGCTCTGATAATCACCGGAACGATACTTGTTTTCGCGATCCAGGTGAAGGCAGGCGGATGGTGGAGAAACACGGTGATATTCAGGGTATGCGCCCTGGTGAAAAAGGGGATAAAGATACTCTTTAAGATATTCGGAAACGTAAATCTTGTCTGGAAGACGGGACTTGCGATCTTAGCGGCCGTGCTGATAAATCTGATCATTGTGATCATAGCTATAAACAGCTATGGTTCCGGGGCAGTCATCATCCCATGGGTGATAGGAGCCGTGATCACAGCGGCGTCAGTCTTGTACGTGGCTCTTTGCATGAAAAGGCTGCAGGAAGGGGGAGAACGATTGGCAGAAGGCGATATGGGATATAAGATAGATACCAAAGGGATGTTTCTCGATTTGAAAAAGCACGCAGAGAATCTGAACGATATAGGCAACGGGATGGCGAAGGCGGTGGATGAAAGACTGAGGAGCGAGAGATTCAAAACAGAACTTATCACCAATGTTTCTCACGACATAAAAACGCCTATCACATCCATAATAAATTACGTGGATTTCCTCAAAAAGGAAGATATAGAAAACGAAAAGGCGAGGGAATATATAGAAGTGCTGGATCGTCAGTCGCAGAGGCTCAAAAAGCTGACGGAAGATCTGGTGGAAGCGTCTAAGGCGGCTACGGGGAACGTCACTCTCAATCTCATGCCGTGCGACGCGGCAGTGATGATGACCCAGGCTATGGGCGAGTATAAGGAAAAGGCAGAAAGTCAGGATCTGGAAATGATAATGAATTTGCCGGAAGAAAATATAAGTATCATGGCCGATGGCAGGAGCATGTGGCGGGTGTTGGACAATCTGATGAACAACATATGCAAATACTCTCAGCCGGGAACGAGGGTGTACCAGACTCTCGAGGAAAAAGATGGAAAGGCTCTGATAACGTATAGAAACACTTCCAGATATGAGCTGAATATCACTGGTGAGGAGCTCACAGAGCGATTCGTCCGGGGGGACAGCTCCAGACACACGGAAGGAAGCGGCCTGGGACTTTCGATAGCTAAGAATCTTGTAGAGCTGCAAGGCGGAAGATTCGATATATATATAGATGGCGATTTATTCAAAACTATAATAGAATTCGATTTGATATGATGAAGAGACAGAGTGAGAGCGCGGAGCTTCCGGAGAGAAGAGCCGCGCTTTTGCTGTATCAAATTTTAAGTGAGACGCAGGTGATTTTATGGTATAATGGATGCATTGGTTGGAGGCGGACGAAGGAGTATACACGAGTTATAGACAAGAGGACAGTAATATATGGAAGTCATAAATTTTATATTCGTATTGGCTATCGTCGTTCCTCTGGCGGTGCTGATGATATATTTACTAAGCAACCTGAGCAATGATTTCAAGGAATCCTGTAAAAACGCAGAGGCTGAGCGGCAGGCGGAAAAAGAGGCGGGGATGCGGCCGGACAGGACTTACGGTGCTGATCGTGATAGAAGGGAGCGAACAGACGGGAGGCAGTATCCGCGTTGGGAAAGGGCTTCCGAAAGAGAGGATGAACGACGTCCGGAAAGAGGACAGGCTCTTTATCGACAGAAAAAAACGCGGGACGATGAAGAAAAGGCAGGAGGCTCGGGAAACAGGACGGAGAGGCGAAGGAAAGAGCACGGAACTGCGGAGAAGCCCGCTATGCAGCCCAGCAAGCGAAAACGCAGAAAGGAAAGAAAAAACAGGAGGAAGGTCGGAAGAGATCAAAAATGAAACGAGGCTATTTTATATCTTTTGAAGGCGTTGACGGCTCAGGAAAATCCACTCAGATAGAGCTGCTCAAGGATTTACTGGAAAGTCGGGGGTATGAGGTCGTACTGACAAGGGAACCGGGAGGTACGGAGATAGGTGAGAAGATACGAGATATCATATTGGATCCATCCAACAGCGGAATGGATCATATGACGGAAGCGTTGCTGTATGCCGCGTCTCGGGCCCAGCATGTGCGTCAGGTGATCGCGCCGGCTGTGGAAAGCGGAAAGGTCGTCATATGTGACAGATTCGTTGACTCCAGTATCGCTTACCAGGGATACGGCAGGGAGCTGGGAAAATGTGTGGAGGACATAAACAGATATGCTGTTTCAGGATATATGCCGGACATGACCTTCCTCATGAAGGTCAATCTCAATGTAGGCAGCGACAGGATAAAGGGAAGACGGCGAGACAGGATAGAGATGGAAGACAAGGATTTTTACAGCCGTGTATATGAGGGATATGAAATGATCCAGCGTGATTTTCCCGACAGGATTATTGGGATAGATGCCAGTGGCGAGATAGATGTTATCGGCAGCACCATCACAGATCATGTCCAGCGGTTGATGGAGGGCAAACGATAGATATGCGTTTCAAATATCAGAGTGACAATGAAAACCTGACGGAACGGCTGGAGCGCATGGTGAAAACAGGAACCGTTTCCCACGCGTATATCTTTGAAGGTTCGGGATATGTAGATAAGAAAGCTTTTGCCGAAAGCTTCGCCAAGGGTATCCTGTGCCCTATCGCTCGCGGTGATGGCTGCGGCTCTTGCGGGATATGCAATAAGGTGGATCACGGTAATCACGAGGATATCATGTATATATCGGCTTCGGGAGGATCTATAAAAGACGCGGATATCATCAGGATGCAGGAGGCTTTGAAGAGCAAGCCTTTTGGAGACAGACACATCGTTATCATCGAAAACAGCGATACGATGACGTTACGGGCACAGAACCGGCTTTTGAAGACGCTGGAGGAACCGCCAGGAGCCTCTGTCATCATGCTGCTGTCGGAGAACATGGAGAATCTCACTCAGACTATCCGTTCCAGATGTGTCAAATACAGGATAAATTGTTTCGGTAGTGAAGGATATGATTTTATGATGGAAAAGGCTGAAAAAGTAGCCGCCATGGTTCTGGAGCGGAAGCCTTTTTATCAGCTGAAAAAGGAAATCGACGATGTGACGGCAGGCAGCGAAGAGACGGCAGGATTTCTGGACAGCATGGAGATAGTGTTCAGAAACATGTTGCTGGAGAGCGGAAAAGGCATATCGCGATACAGTAAAGACGAGTTGACGGGAAATATATATGCGATCGAGGAAGCAAGGAGAAAGATCAAGAGCGGGATATCACGGCCTTACGCAATGAAGGATCTGCTCGTGAAAATCGGAGGATAGATAATGACAAAGGTAGTAGGGATAAAATTCAAGGATGTGGGCAAGCTGTATTATTTCAGCCCCGGTGATCTGCACGTGGAGGAAGGCGATAATGTTATCGTTGAGACAGCCAGGGGACTGGAGTTCGGTAAAGTGGTGATGGGTGAGACTGAGGTCAGGGAAAAGGATCTGGTCGCCCCGCTGAAAAACATCATCAGGGTGGCTGACGAAAAGGACAGAAAAAGACACGAGGATAATCTGGCGAAAAAGGGAGAGGCTCTCAGGCTGTGTCAGGAAAAGATAGACGCACATAAGCTGGAGATGAAGCTGATAGATGTGGAATATACCTTTGATAACAGCAAGGTGATATTTTACTTTACCGCCGACGGCCGGGTAGACTTCAGAGAACTGGTGAAAGATCTGGCTGCCGTATTCAGGATGAGGATAGAACTGAGGCAGATAGGAGTGCGGGATGAAGCCAAGATGTTGGGCGGCGTAGGGAATTGCGGCAGAGGACTGTGCTGCAGTACATGGCTTTCCGATTTTGAACCGGTTTCCATAAAAATGGCAAAGGTCCAGAATTTGTCCCTCAATCCTACTAAGATATCGGGAATATGCGGAAGGCTGATGTGTTGTCTCAAGTTCGAAAATGAAGTGTATACTCAGTTGAAAAAGGGGATGCCTACGGTGGGAGAGCGGGTGAAGACTCCCGACGGCATGGCCATCGTGACCGATATCAATATACTTGAGAATATAGTCAAGACCAGGCTGATCCTGGAAGAGGGATCTAAGGAAAAAGGTGTCGAGGAGAAGCTCAGTACGGAGCTTTACATCTACGGCAAGAATGATGTGAGACGGATGGGTAAAAAGGGAAGCAAGAGGAAGGATGACGATCTGGAAGATCTCGGAGAAGACGTACTGAAGGAGATAAAGGAGCTGATGAAGGACTGAGGCTGCCCATGGAACGAATAGAAGAAACGGGTTTTGGGAACATAAGGCTGATACAGGATACCGATGGGTTCTGTTATGGGATCGATGCTGTCATATTGGCCGATTTCACCTGCAGGATACGTCCCGATTTTAAAATGGCGGTGGATCTGGGGACCGGAAACGGTATCATACCTTTTATCCTCAGCCATAAAAACAAGGACGCCCGATTCATAGGTGTGGAAGTGCAGGAGGCTGCTGTGAGACTGGCGGAGAAAAGCTGTGCTCTCAATTGCCTGCAATCACGTATAAGCTTTGTCAACGGCGACGTATCGTCGCTGAATAGAATGGTGTATGAGAAGGAGGATGTAGATGTGGTAACATGCAACCCTCCTTATTTTGCCAGAGGCGGCGGGATACCGCCTGAAAATAAAGGCCGCTTCATCGCCAGGCATGAGACGACTGCGGAAGTGGGAGATTTTATAAAGACAGCAGCGGACATCCTCGATGGCAGCGGGGATCTTTTCATGGTCCATCGTCCTTCCAGATTGGTCGACATATTCTGCAGCTGCAGGGAATATGGTCTTGAACCGAAGACCATCCGATACGTGATACCGAGAGCAGGAGAGATACCAAACATCGTGTTGATACATTGTGTGGCCGGAGGCGGCAGAGAACTGAGGATGATGAGGGAGCTGCCGGTATACGGATCAAATGGGCAGTACAGTGATGAGATAATGGATATATACGAAAGAAAGACTTCGGAGACAGGAGGACCGGAAACCTGTTTGCGGTGAGGACTTCTGGTGATGACCTCTTATGTTACATGATCATACATATGTATACGGAGGCGAAGATGCCGACAATGTACCCTACCAGGCCGGCGATGAAGGAATGCCTCATTTTTTTTACGGAGGTGACACCGAAGTAGAGAGCAAGGACATAGAATATGGTCTCGCAGCTGCCGACCATTACTGAAGCCGCGCGGCCCACCAGTGAGTCGGGGCCGGAAGCATCCATTATCTGCTCTGCCACCACCAGAGAACCGCTGCCTGATACAGGCCTGAGGAATATGAGGGAGATCAGTTCTTCAGGTATAGAGAAAAAGTCGAATATGGGAGCGACGGCTTTTTCTATGAAATCCATGGCTCCAGATGATGTGAGAGCCTCTATGGCTATGAATATACCGATGATAAATGGGAGAATCTCGACGCATGTTCCAAGCCCGTCTTTGGCGCCTTCGATAAAAACATCGTAGATATCGGTCTTTTTCCTCAAACCGTATACCAGGATGACCGTTATCAGAACGGGGAGGAACATTGTGGAAAAAATGCTCAGTACGCTAGAGATCATCGCCTCTCCTTTCGAAAAATCTGCACACCAGCACGGAAACTATCATGGAAATCAGGCCGGCGATGATGGAAGGGACAATGATATCCTCGGGAGATGCCGAGCCCAGATCGCTGCGTATTTTTATCACAGCGACCGGGACCAGCTGTATCATCGACATATTGAGAGCCATGAACATGCACATAGTATCGCTGGCATACTGAGGTCTTGGATTTTCTCTGTCCAGCAGCTCCATGGCTCTGAGAGAAAATACGGTAGCACTGTTTCCGGCGCCGAATATGTTGGCCATGAAACTCATTATCATCACCGCCAGGGTCTTGTCATTCTTCTCTCCGGGAAAGAGGAACTTCATCAGCGGTTTCATAGTTTCGGATATCTTCTCTATGAGCCCCGACGCTTCGGCGATCTTCATCAGGCCACTCCAGACGGCCATGATACCTGCCAGAGAAAGCATAAACTGGACGGCCTCTCCGCAGCTGTTCATCAGGCCATCGGTGAACTGAGAGATCCTGCCGTTTACCACTGAAAAAACGATACCGATGATGAGCATGAAGCCCCATATGCGATTCATCATAAATTAACACCTCTAGTGTAAAAATATTCATTTAAGTGAAAAATATGTTGAAGCTGTTTCGATTTTATGTGATAATATAATAAGTATGTATGGGAGGACTTACCTATGAGCATAACCATTGATTTGAAAATGCTGTTGCTGATTATTATATGTATTGCCGTCGTACTGCTGGTGATATATCTGATCCGCTGCTTGAAGAGTCTGATGGTGACGTTGGAGCATACGAATGAGATCCTCAAAGACGTAGAAGTCATGACAGACCTGGCGGCCAAGAGAAGCAAAGATGTCGACAACATTATAACCAATGTGTCGGAAACGGTTTCGGATATAAGTGAAACGATAAGCGGAAAGCAGAATGCGATATCTATAATAACAGCCATAGCCAGGGCTATACTGGCAGTCAAGAACGCTGCTGACAAGGAAAAATAGAGACGATTCGATGTGAATGGGTAAGATAATGATGGACTTAGGGGATTGAAAGGAGTTAGTCATGAAAGCAACAGGTATAGTAAGAAAAGTTGACGAACTGGGCAGGATCGTGTTACCGATAGAGCTGAGAAGAACATTGAATATAGACATAAAAGATCCACTGGAAATATATGTGGACGGTGAATCGATAATGCTCAAGAAGTACCAGCCGGCTTGCGTATTCTGTGGAAGCTCTGACGGGATCAAGCAGATCAAGGGAAAGAATGTATGCAGCAAATGTATAAAGGAGCTGCAGAGTCTATAGTATCTTAAAAGCGATGCGGAAAAAGGGCTGATTTCATTGTCCTTTTTTTGCGTTAAAATCATATCTTTGGCAACAATAATAAGTAAGGAAGAGGTCTTGTCAATACGTTTTGCTCCCCTTATGTGTGAAACATGCAAGCCTCTTCCTTATCCTATGTATTCCTTGAAACTGTGGTAGAAAAACAGTATAATATACTGACTGAGAATTAAAGTGTACGGAGGAATAAAGTGGCAAAATTTCTGGTCCAAAAGAGTGAGCCGCTGACTGGTGAAGTGACCATAAGCGGTGCCAAGAACGCCGTGCTTCCTATCATGGCGGCGACACTTTTAACGGAGGAAAAATGTGAGATAAAGGATGTTCCGGCTCTCAGAGATGTGGACGTCATGTGTCAGCTTCTCGAGAGCCTTGGTGCGTCTGTGGACAAAAGGCTGGATGAAAATGTAGTTGAGATCAAAGCAGAAGGCGATATAGCGTTCGAAGCTCCTTTTGACCTGGTGAAGATGATGAGAGCGTCTATCCTCGTGCTGGGCGCGCTGTTGTTGAGAACCGGCAGGGCTGTGATACACCTTCCGGGCGGATGCGCCATAGGAAAGCGTCCTGTGGAGCTTCATCTGAAAGGATTGAAGGCGCTGGGCGTCAATGTGGACGAAGAACAGCTGAAGCGTGGTATCATTGATGCCAGAGCCGACAGCCTCAGAGGAACGACCATATACCTGGATTTTCCCAGTGTAGGCGCGACAGAAGTGATCATAATGGCCGCAGCGCTGGCTGACGGAACGACGATCCTGGAAAATGCGGCCCAGGAGCCTGAAATAGTGGATCTGGCCAATTTTCTCAACAAAATGGGAGCCAGGATAAAAGGCGCAGGGACTGACACTATCAAGGTGGATGGAGTGACATCGCTGAAAGGTGTGTCCCACAACGTGATACCTGACAGGATAGAAGCGGGGACATTCATGGTGGGAGCTGCGATGACGAGAGGAAACGTATTGATAAAGAATGTAGTTCCTGATCATCTGAAAGCTGTCATCGCTAAATTGAAAGAATGCGGAGCCAGCGTGGAAATGGGAGAAGACGGCATAAGAGTCAGGGGCGACGAGGCGGAGATAACATCGACTGATATCAAGACCCTTCCGTATCCGGGATTCCCTACCGATATGCAGTCGCCGTTCATGGCGCTGCTCACGGTGGCAAAGGGACCCAGCGTCGTGATAGAGACCGTATTCGAGAACAGATTCATGCATGTGGGCGAGTTCAATCGTATGGGCGCTAATATCAAGGTGAATGGAAACTGTTCCATCATACCGGGAGGAAAGAGTCTGAAAGGAGCGCAGGTGGTGGCTACGGATCTCAGAGCCGGAGCTGCGGTGGTGCTTACCGGTCTGGTGGCGGAAGGGACTACGGAAGTCTCTCAGATATATCATGTGGACAGAGGATATGAGAAATTCGTTGAAAAGCTCCGGGCATTGGGAGCCAACATAATGCGGGTGGAGGAGTGACAGGACGAGAGATCCGGAAAACGAAATAAATGTGTGCGGCAGGCATATCGCGGAGGGATAACGACGCGATATGCTTTTTTGTAAGTGAAACTTCCGTGCTTCGCACAGGAGTTTTTTTCGGAGAATATATTCCTGGTATGTGGCAATAATAAATATGACCATTAATGGATATGACTATCGATCGCATCAAGGAGGAAAACGGAATGACGGATCTTAAGGGAAGCAAGACTTATGAGAACCTGTTGATAGCTTTTGCAGGGGAGTCACAGGCAAGGAACAAATATACTTTTTTTGCGTCCAAGGCCAGGGAAGAAGGGTATATGCAGATTGCCAGCATATTTGAGGACACGGCAGCCAACGAAAAGGAACATGCTGAGCTGTGGTTCAAGCACCTCGGAGGGATAGGAACGACGGAGGAAAACCTTCTTTCGGCAGCGGAAGGAGAGCATTATGAATGGAGCGAGATGTATGCTGACATGGCAAAGGTCGCCAGAGAGGAAGGCTTTTCGGAAATAGCCAGACAGATGGAAGGTGTGGCGGCCATAGAAAAGAGCCATGAAGATCGATACCTGAAGCTGAGAGGTAACGTGATAGACGGAAAGGTGTTCCAAAGGAATGAGGAAGTCACCTGGATATGCGGCAATTGCGGACATAAGCTGACGGGCAGGGAAGCGCCGGAAATATGCCCGGTATGCTTCCATCAGAAAGGATATTTTCAGCTGGAGGCGAAAAACTACTAAAATTGTAAAGTTCTCCGTAAAAACATATTGACAAATGGGCGACCAGGTGGTAAGTTATACCTAACAAGGTTAGCAAGTGTTAACTAACTGATGGCTGACCTTGCCCTATCAAAGTAACTGAAGGAGAACGGCATGAACGTAAACGATGCTAACATCGGAGAAACATATATCGTGGAAGATATCCAGACGGATGACGAGGATCTCAAGGCATTTCTCTTTTCGCTGGGATGCTACAGCGGTGAGCCGATAACGGTCATCGCGTGTCGCAAAGGAGGCTGCACGGTATCGATAAAGGATGGGCGGTACAATATCGACAAGGGGATAGCGGCCGCTGTTCAGATAAGAAAATAGTGATATCCATCACTATTTTTTTGGGCGAGGGTTAGCGTAGATTAACCATATCGACTTCTCAATGATTTACTAATATACAGAGAGGAAATAGGAGGACTTTTTATGAGAATTGCTTTTGCCGGCAATCCCAACAGCGGAAAGACTACCATGTACAATGCGCTGACGGGTGAGAATGAAAGGGTCGGTAACTGGGCCGGGGTTACCATAGGCAAAAAGGAAAGCCCGATCAAGAAGGAGTTTTACGATTTCACGGAAGACCTGATCGCGGTGGACCTGCCGGGAGCTTACTCCATGTCTCCGTTTACACCGGAGGAGAGTATAACCAGCGGGTATGTACGGGATGAGAACCCGGACGTCATAGTCAACATTGTAGATGCCACGAATCTGAGTCGAAGCCTGTTCTTCACCACTCAGCTCCTGGAGCTGGGCGTCCCAGTCGTTGTAGCGCTCAATAAGAGCGATATAAACGAGAAGATGAACACCAGGATAGATACGGAGATGCTGTCAAAGAAGCTCAATTGCCCTATCATCAAGACGGTGTCCACGTCGTCCAGCAAGACAGGACTCAAGGAAGTGGTAAATGCAGCTGTGGAGCTTGCCGGGAACGGCCAGAAGGCACCATATCTGCAGGCGGACATCAATCTGCACGATAAAAATGCGGTAGAAGCTGAGGACAGAAAGCGATTCGATTTCGTGAACAAGATCGTCAGGGAGGTTGAGACACGTCAGGTACTGACTAAGGAAAGGAACAGTCAGGATACGATAGATGCTATCCTCACTAACAAGGTATCGGGCATTATCATATTCGCCGCGGTGATGATAGCGGTGTTCTGGATATCCCAGTCATGGCTGGGGCCGTTGATCGCCGACTGGCTGGTAGGCTGGATAGAGATGTTCCAGGGCTGGGTAGCAGCACAGCTTGAAAACGCAGCTCCTATACTCCAGGCCATACTGGCGGACGGTATAGTAGGCGGTGTTGGCGCCGTAGTAGGATTCCTGCCATTGGTAATGGTGATGTATTTCCTGATAGCTATACTGGAAGACTGCGGATACATGGCTCGTGTCAGCGTCGTGATGGATCCTATATTCAAGAGAGTTGGTCTTTCCGGCAAAGCTATAATACCTATCATAATAGGGACCGGCTGCGGCATACCGGGAATCATGGCGTGCCGTACGATACGCGACGAAAGGGAGAGAAGAGCCAGCACGATGCTGACCACTTTCATTCCTTGCGGAGCGAAGATACCGGTAATAGCTCTCTTCGCGGGAGCATTCTTCAGCGGCTCCACATGGGTGAGCGTCAGCATGTATTTCTCGGGTATCGTGCTGATATTCCTGGGAGCGCTGGTAATAAAGTGGATAACGGGATACAAGTACAGAAAATCCTTCTTCATCATGGAGCTTCCTACATATAAGGCTCCAAGCATAAAGAGAGCTGCCTACTCGATGATGGAAAGAGCGAAGGCATACATAAAGAAGGCTGCCACCATCATTCTGGTGTGCAACTGCGTGGTACAGCTGATGCAGACTTTCAACTGGCAATTCCAGCCTGTTGCCGAGAATGCAGCTGACACATCGATACTGGCGTCCATATCGTCGCCTTTCGCTGTGCTGCTGATACCTCTCGGATTCGGGACATGGCAGCTGGCTGCGGCGGCTATCACAGGATTCATAGCCAAGGAGAACGTAGTAGGTACGCTGGCGGTAGTTTACTCTATCACCAACTTCATCGATACAGATGAACTGGCACTGACGGGAGGAGCCAACGAGGTGGCGCTGGCCATGGGACTTACCACCGTATCGGCGCTGGCTTACCTGATGTTCAACCTGTTCACACCGCCTTGCTTCGCAGCTCTGGGAGCTATGAACTCGGAGATGAAGAGCGCCAGGTGGCTGTGGGGAGCTATAGGATTCCAGTTCTGCACAGGATATACGGTAGCGTTCCTGGTATATCAGGTTGGTACTCTGGTTACCGCGGGTCACCTGGGAACGGGCTTCATACCTGGCCTGATAGCTGTCCTGGTAATGGTAGCCGCAGTGATCGCGATAGGGCGAAGAGCAAACAGGAACTTTGAGAGAGAATATTCGCTTCATGGAAAAGGAGGCGTATCCGCATGATGGTCAATATCATTGTCGGAGCTATAATAGTAGCTATACTGGCAGCGGCTGTCACTCACATAGTGAGAGCCAAGAAAAGAGGTGTGAAGTGTATCGGATGCCCGGACTCGGGTTGCTGCTCAGCCAACGCGTCGGGTAAGGATAAGGATACAGGGTGCGGCTGCGGCTGCCATGGAGAGTGATGTGTGATATACGGATGGAGCCGGCCTCGTCGGGAAAACCGACGGGCCGGCTTGCTTTTTCGTTGCAGCATATGAACGCCGGGCCTGTAACCTTTGAGCGAGGCAGGTCACTCCTTTTCTACGGATCGTACAGTCTGATATGCCAAAAAGCAGATATTCAGAAGGCGTTATAGGCATAAATGGACGATTTTTTTTTGCACCGAGGATGATATGCTCATAAGTGTTCTATCATGGTTGTAAATTGGCATATTTTTATGGAAAGAAGGCGTTGGAATGCCAAAAGACCTGTGAATGTTGCGGGGATTTATTATATCGACTGGTGTAATGAGTGATGGGAGGCGGGTAATATGCCAAAGATGCGTTATGACAGCAGTGCTTTAGGCATATTTCAAATTTGCCGGGAGGCGGCCGGGGCAAGCCTTCAGTAGACCTCGGTTCCGCTGTAGTAGTGGGACAGTATCTCTTTATAGTCGTATCCTTTTTCCGCCATCCCGTCGGCTCCGTACTGGCTCATGCCGACACCGTGGCCGGAGCCGTTGGATGTGAATGTTACGGTATCGCCGGAGATGTTCACGGTGAAATTGGCGGAGGGCAGATCCAGTGCTTCACGTATCTGTCTTCCTGTCAGAGTCGCATTACCTATTTGTATCTCTTTTACCCTGTCGCCGGAGCTGCGGTCGAGTATCTTTATTGAGGATGGGGCGATGGCGCCGAAGCTCACGTCTGGATAAGCGGACATGAGGGCGGAAGCCAGCTGGTCTGTGGTGAAGGAGTGGGATTCGTTCTGGTGGGTAGCATCCTTTTCGTAAGGGCTGTCTACACTGACGAGATATGGAACGGCTGATGCGAATACGTCTTCAGAGTTTTCTGTTTTGCCTCCGCTGGAGGAATGGAACAGAGCCTGTTCCACCAACTGGCCTCTGTAGTAGAGCAGCTGTCCTTCAGTGTCGTTTACAGCCCGACATATCTTTTTCCATCCGTCATTCATCCATTGGTCTCCTTTCAGCTGAGCCAGCTCTGTCTCGCTTCGATAGACCTGACAGTGAGTAGAGTCGCATAAGGGTGCTCCCGGATGAGCCTGAGGATTTCCGCTCTCCTGGGCCCTGAGGACTCGTGCCAGCGAATAGGTGCGCGCCGCTACCGCCTGTGCTTTGAGTGCTTCCAGGTGAAATTCGGATGGCATTTCTCCGGAAACAACCCCTTTTATGTAATCTTCGAAATCTATTTGTTCTGTTTTGCCAGAATCCGTCCTGTAGACATCTATAGTCTCCGGCACCTCTGCCAGCTGGAAGTCGGCCTGAGGTATCAGAGTCTTTTTTGGCATATCCTCGTGGTGTGGAAGCTTCGTCAGGAAATATGGAGTGATGATGAGAAGAATGCATGCGGATATTATAGTCAGCAGGACAGGTACCAGAAAAGGAACGGCAAGTACATGCCTTATGGAACCCGACAGCTTCTTCAGGTGTTTTTTGAGCTTTCTGTTGTTTCTGTTTATGAACTTCATGTTGCAGTCTCCTAAAATATATTTGTACAAGTTTATGTCAAAAATTTCATGACTATGACTCAATATAGTGTATAATAGTAAGGCAACGGGAGAACAGTTATGAGAGTGATAAGTAAACAGAGAAACAGCAGGATGTGCATAATGTGCGGGCTCGACAATGAGTATGGTGTCAGGGCTCCCTTTTACAATATGGAGGATGGGAGTGTAGCTACACTGTTCTCATACAGATGCCAGCATCAGAGCTATCCCGGACGCGTACATGGAGGCCTTATCACTGCCATGCTCGATGAGATGGGGCTTCGGGCGCTGTGGGCGAAGGAGCTGTCGGAAGAATCATTTGGCGTGACGTTTTCCATAGACACCAAGTACAGGAAGCCTGTACCTTACGGTTGCAGGCTGGCGGGCAGGGGCAGAATCGTCAGAGATACAAGGAGGTATTTCATTACCGAAGCCTGTATCATGGACATGGCCGGAGATGTTCTCGCCAGCGGAACGGTGAAGTACCTCAGGCTGGATGTGGATCAGATAGCGGAAGGCGCCGAGACCCATGAGGAGCTGTGTTATCTGGATGAGGATGGCGTGAGGGAAATATCTTTTGACGGACGTATATACATAACGAGGTGAAGAAAATGGAAAAGATATTGTTTGTGAATGCTTGTGTGAGACCTGAATCGCGGACGGCGGGACTGGCCAGATATTTGCTTGAAAAGATGGAGGGGCAGGTAACAGAACTGAAGCTGGGGGATGAGGATATCAGAACTCTGGATCTGGAAAGCCTCAACAGGAGGAATGATCTGATAGAGAAGAAGGAGTTCTCAGACGATATGTTCAGATACGCGAGACAATTCGGGACTGCCGATACAGTGGTGATAGCGGCTCCTTATTGGGATATGTCTTTTCCCGCGATGGTCAAAGCATACGTGGAGGCAATAATGGTACAGGGCTTGACTTTCCATTATACGGAGGAAGGGATCCCTCAAGGTTTGACTAATATAAAGAAGGTGATATATGTCACTACTGCCGGAGGACCTATAGGCGATTACAATATGGGATTTGATTATATAAAAGCGTTGTTCGGCACTTTCTATAACGTTACTGATGTGACCTGCCATAAGGCGGAGATGCTGGACGTGATAGGGATGGACGTGGAATCCATACTGCAGGAGACCAGAGACGAGATCGATGAGGTCTATGGAGAAAAACGATGAGAAACGTGGATGTCAGTCTGATAAGGGACAAGATAGCCCAGCTTTGTATCGAGGCCAATCACTATTTGGATGGAGATCTCAAGACGTGCCTGTCGAAGAAACTTGAAGAGGAAACGTGGCCTGTGGCCAAAGATGTGCTGACAAGTATAGAGAAGAACATAGCCATAGCGGAGGAGGGCGTTTTTCCGCTGTGTCAGGATACGGGGATGGCGTGTGTGTTCCTTGAGATAGGGCAGGACGTCCATCTTACGGGAGGTTCGCTGAGGGAGGCTGTCGATGAAGGTGTGCGCCGGGGATACGGTGACGGATTCCTGAGGAAATCCATAGTGGCCGATCCGTTGAGGCGAGTGAACACCGGGGACAATACCCCTGCATATATCAACACGGAGATCGTCGACGGAGACAGGATAAAGATCATCGTTGCCCCGAAGGGATTCGGGTCGGAGAATATGAGCAGGATAAAGATGCTGCCTCCGTCGGCAGGAGAGGAAGGCGTGAAGGATTTTGTCGTGGAGACATGCGAGATGGCAGGCGCTAATCCATGTCCGCCCATAGTCGTTGGAGTTGGCATAGGCGGAACCTTCGACAAGGCGGCGCTGATGGCGAAGAAAGCGCTGTTGATACCAGTCGGCAGGGAAAACAGCGACGAATATTATGGACGGATGGAGCAGGAGCTGCTGAAGCGGATAAATGGGCTGGGAATAGGTCCTCAGGGATTCGGAGGCAGGACAACGGCACTTTCGGTTAAGATAATATCGGCTCCGACACATATAGCAGGACTGCCTGTGGCCGTCAACATAAACTGCCATGTCAGCCGCCACATGGAAGCGGTACTGTAGCAGAGAGGAGAGTCTATGGAATACAGACTGACAGAGCCTTTTACAAAGGATAAGCTGAAGGATTACAGAGCCGGGGACAGAGTGCTGATAACGGGAACGGTATACACGGCAAGAGACGCGGCGCATAAAAGGATAACGGAGATGCTGATGAGGGGAGAAAATCCCCCGTTTGAAATAGAAAATTCCATCGTGTATTATGTGGGGCCGACACCTGCGAAACCGGGAATGGCCATAGGCTCAGCAGGTCCAACTACCAGTTACAGGATGGATGCTTATGCGCCGAAACTTTTGGACCTGGGGCAGCTGGCAATGATAGGGAAGGGACAGCGATCGGATGAGGTACGCGATGCTGTGGTCAGGAACGGAGCTGTATACTTTGCGGCCATAGGAGGCGCGGCGGCACTGATGGCAAAGCAGATAAAGAGCGCGGAGGTGATAGCCTTTGACGATCTGGGAGCAGAAGCCGTGAGAAAGCTGTTTGTGGAAGAGTTTCCTGTCACGGTGGTGCTGGACAGCAGGGGAGGAGACCTCTATGCGGAAGGCAGAGCAGAATATTTGAAATCCGTCGCCAAATAGTGTATTATTAATGGAGCTGCGCAGCGGGACGGCAGTAAGCTGCCTTCAGCGCGGTGAAACGATATTCGAAAGGAAATGTGTGAGATGGGAATAGGAACAAAATGCGTACAGGATGGATATCGCCCGGGAAACGGGGAACCCAGACAGGTACCGATAGTACAGAGTACGACTTTTAAATACGATACGAGCGAATACATGGGCAGGCTGTTCGACCTGGAGGAAGCAGGGTATTTTTATACGAGACTCCAGAATCCGACCAATGACCACGTGGCGGCAAAGATAGCTTCTCTGGAGGGAGGAAGCGCGGCAATGCTGACATCGTCGGGACAGGCGGCCAATTTTTACGCCGTATTCAATATAGCGTCATGCGGCGATCATGTAGTGGCTTCGTCGGCTCTCTACGGCGGTACATATAATCTGTTCGCTGTGACTATGAAGCGGATGGGGATAGAATTCACATTTGTTTCTCCTCATGCCAGTGAAGACGAGTTGGAAGCGGCATTCAGGCCAAATACCAAGGCGGTGTTCGGGGAGACGGTAGCCAATCCGGCTCTGGTGGTGCTTGATATCGAAAAGTTCGCTGATGTGGCTCACAGACACGGAGTCCCGCTCATCATCGACAATACATTTGCGACACCTGTCCACTGCAGGCCTTTTGAGTTTGGCGCCGACATCGTGACCCATTCCACGACTAAGTATATGGATGGTCACGGAGCCGGGGTAGGAGGATGTATCGTGGATTCGGGAAAGTTCGACTGGACAAAGTATCCTGAAAGGTTTCCTGGATTGTGCGAGCCTGACGAGAGTTATCACGGCATCACATATACGGAGAAATTCGGTCTGGGTGGAGCGTTTATTACCAAGGCGACGGCACAGTTGATGAGGGATTTTGGATCCATACAGTCGCCGCAGAACGCGTTTTATCTCAACCTGGGATTGGAAAGTCTCCATGTCAGGATGAAAAGACACGCCGAGAATGGTCTGGCGGTAGCAAGATATCTTAGAGATCACGAAAAGATAGCCTGGGTCAAATACTGTGGCCTGGAGGGGGATGAAGACTATCAGTTGGCACAGAAGTATCTGCCTGACGGTTCGTGCGGTGTCGTCAGCTTCGGAGTCAAAGGCGGGCGAAAAGCGGCCGAGGCATTTATGTGCAGATTGAAGATAGCGGCTATCGAGACTCATGTGGCTGATGCCAGATCATGTTGTCTTCATCCGGCCAGCTCTACTCATCGCCAGATGAACGATCAGGAACTGGCAGCTGCAGGAGTTGCTCCTGATCTGGTGCGATTCTCATGCGGACTGGAAGATGCTGAGGATCTGATAGCTGACATAGCTCAGGCATTGAAATAGATAAACATGAAAGAAGGATACAGAATTATGCCCTTGATAATACCAAATGAGCTGCCGGCGGCGGAAGCCCTGCAGAGCGAGAATATATTCACCATGAACAGAGGCCGGGCTGTCACACAGGATATAAGGCCTCTTAAGATAGTTATCGTCAACCTGATGCCGACGAAGATCGCGACGGAGACTCAGCTGGCCAGAGCCCTTTCCAATACGTCGCTGCAGGTGGAAATGACACTGGTCACTATGGATTCCCACGAGTCCACACACATATCTCAGGAACACCTGGATTCTTTTTACAAGACCATAGACGAGATAAAGGACGAATACTTCGACGGGATGATCCTTACAGGCGCTCCGGTAGAGCAGATGCCTTACGAGGAAGTAGACTATTGGAACGAGCTGTGCGAGATATTTGAGTTCGCCAAGACTCACGTGTACAGCAACATGTTCATATGTTGGGGAGCCCAGGCCAGTCTCTATTACCATTACGGGATAGATAAACATTTGTTGGAAAAAAAGGTCTTCGGTGTTTTTGAACACAAGGTGGTAAGACCTCATAATCCGCTGGTGAGGGGGTTTGACGAGACGTTCTACGCTCCTCATTCCAGGCATACGGAGGTGCTCAGATCCGATATAGAAGCCTGCGACAAGCTGCGGATACTGGCTGATTCTCCTGAAGTAGGACCACACATCATATCTACGGAAAACGGACGGCAGATATTCGTCCTGGGACATCAGGAGTATGACAAAGGTACCCTGGCGGGAGAATATTTCAGAGACGTGAAGAAGGGACTGGATATACAGGTTCCGAAGAACTACTTCAAGGACGATGACCCGGAGGGGGAGATCATGTTCAGATGGCGCGCCCACGCCAGCCTGCTGTTCTCCAACTGGCTCAATTATTATGTCTATCAGAATACTCCTTACGACTTGGAAGAACTGAAGAAGCATCATCAGGACTGAATACGGGAGTTAGGATATTTATATGTATGAGAATCGAGGAGGAGATATCATGATCGATCAACGCCTGCTGAGACATCTTTCCAAGAAGTATCCCAATATAAAGGCTGCGACGGAAGAAATAGTCAACCTGAGCGCTATATTGGCCCTTCCGAAAGGAACGGAATACTTTCTCAGCGATCTTCACGGAGAGCACGAAGCTTTCATACACATGCTCAAGAGCGCGTCGGGCGTCATAAGGTCGAAGATCGAGGAATTCTTCGGCCCGGAACTCACCAGAGATGAACGGGATGAGCTGGCTGCCCTCATTTACAACGCTGAAGCGGAGATAAAAAGGCGTAAGAGGAGTGGGGAAGATTTTGAAAAATGGTGTAAGGTGTCCATATTCAGGCTGGTGGTGATATGCAAGTCGGTGACCAACAAGTACACCAGGTCAAAGGTCAGAAAGCGCCTTCCTAAGGAGTACGCCTATATCATAGACGAGCTGCTCCACAACTCCGATGATGAGAACAAGGGAAATTACTACGGACAGATAATAGCCACCATCGTGGAGTGCGGCATAGCCGAGGATTTTATCATTGCCTTCACAGATGTCATAAGCTCCCTGGCTGTAGACAAGCTCCACATCATAGGCGATATATGGGATAGAGGAGCGCATCCTGACGCCATCATGGACTTTCTCATGGGTCATCACGACGTGGATTTCCAGTGGGGAAACCATGACATCGTATGGATGGGCGCCGCTACCGGAAACTGGGCGTGCATCACCAATGTGCTGAGAATGAACATAAGTTACAATAATTTCGACATGCTGGAAATAGGCTATGGTATCAACCTCAGGCCGTTGGCTGTCATGGCGGAAAAGGTATACGGAGATGACCCTTGTCAGTATTTCATGCCTAAGAGGCTGGACGAGAATAAGTTCGACCCTATCGACGACAGACTGGCGGCTAAGATGAACAAAGCCATATCGATATGTCAGTTCAAGGTGGAAGGACAGCGGATAATGGCTCATCCGGAATATGGTCTGGAAAACAGGCTGCTGCTGGACAAGATAGACTTCGAGAAGGGGACGGTCCGACTCAGAGACGGAGAATTCCCGCTGAGAGACACTAATTTCCCTACGATAGATCCGGAAAACCCTTACGAGCTCACAGAAGATGAAAGAAACATGCTCAACGCCCTTGAAGCATCGTTTTTGCAGAGTGAAAAGCTGCAGGCACATATAAGATTCATATACAGCCACGGAGCTCTTTATACTATATGCAACGGCAATCTCATGTATCACGGGTGTATCCCGATGGATGAGGAAGGCAATTTCGAAAAGTGTACGGTCAACGGCATTACCGCGTCGGGGAAGGAATATATGGATTATTTGGATTCTCAGGTAAGAAAAGCTTATTTCGAGCCTGACGAATCAGAAGAGACGGGCAGGTCGGGAGATCTGATGTGGTATCTGTGGCTCAGCAGCAAGTCGCCTCTTTTCGGAAAGGATCAGATGACCACTTTCGAGCGATGTTTCGTGGCTGATAAGGCAACTCACAAAGAGCATACAGTTCCTTATTATAAATTGATAAACCGCAAGGAGATATGCGAGAAAATATTGCTCGAGTTCGGTCTGGACCCCAAGGATTCCATAATACTCAACGGGCACGTTCCTGTTAAGATAAAGGACGGAGAGAGCCCTGTCAAAGGAGAAGGGAAGCTCATCGTCATCGACGGAGGCATGTCAAAAGCTTATCAAAAACAGACGGGTATCGCAGGATACACGTTCATATTCAACTCCAGGTTCATGGCGCTGGCGGAGCACAAGCCTTACAGCCCGCTGAAAAAGGACGGTACACAGGAATTCCACACTCCTGTCATCAGAACGGTGAAGACGCTGGAAAAGAGGATGCTGATAAAGGATACCGACATCGGCGAGGAGCTGCAAAAGGAGGCGGATGAGCTTAAAGCACTGGTCAGAGCTTACAGAACGGGGCGTCTGAAAGAAATGTAAATATTCACGCATTTTTAACAAAGGAATAAAGTTGTTGTAGCTGAAGTACAAATAAAGGGAATGCTTGTAAATGGCGTAAATGTGGGGATTTAGCTAAAAAACAACTTGAAATACCCATGAAAAAATGGTTTAATGGGTATGTAGATTGTTACAAACATAACGACTTGCTGAGGCGCCAAACCACGGCAAGGTTATATTAAAAACGTTATTAGTAATTAAGGAGGCATGTACATGAACTTTCAACTGACGAAGGAGCAAGAATTCGTAAGAAAAATGGTAAGAGAGTTTGCCGAAACCGAAGTTGAACCTTTGGCAGCAGATATCGACAAGGAACACAGATTCCCTGTTGAGACTGTGGAAAAAATGGCAAAATACGGTCTTTTAGGAGTACCATTCCCGACCGAGTACGGCGGGGCAGGTGGAGACCATATCTCATATGCCATCACCGTTGAGGAACTTTCAAGAGTCTGTGCGTCGACAGGCGTTATCTGCTCGGCACATACTTCCCTCTGCTGCTGGCCTATTTTCAACTGGGGTAATGAAGAGCAGAAGAGAAAGTATCTCCCTGATCTGCTTTCAGGAAAGAAGCTGGGAGCGTTCGGTCTGACCGAGCCAAATGCAGGAACCGACGCGTCGGGACAGCAGACGAGAGCTGAGGATATGGGCGATCACTGGCTCATCAACGGATCGAAGGTGTTCATCACCAACGGCGGATATGCCGATGTATTCGTAGTAATGGCCATGACTGACAAATCAAAAGGAAATCACGGAATAAGCGCTTTCATCGTTGAAAAGGGAGATGAAGGCTTCTCCATAGGTAAGACTGAAGATAAGATGGGTATCTGCGCATCTTCAACTACAGAGCTGGTATTCCAGAACTGCAAGATTCCTAAGGACAGACTTCTGGCGGATATAGGACAGGGATTCAAGGTTGCCATGTCCACGCTGGACGGAGGACGTATCGGTATCGCGTCTCAGGCTCTCGGTATCGCTCAGGGCGCTCTCGATGTAACGGTTGAATACATGAAGGCCAGAAAGCAGTTCGGCATGAAGCTTTCCCAGATGGAAGCTCTGAGATTCACTGTAGCTGAGCTCGCTACACAGATCGAGGCCGCAAGACTTCTTGTTTACAAGGCTGCCAACATGAAGGATAAGCACCTTGCATACGGCCCTAACGCTGCTATGGCTAAGCTGTTTGCGGCAGAGACTGCAATGCACGTTACTACCAAGTGCGTACAGCTCCACGGCGGATACGGCTACACTAAGGATTATCCGGTAGAGAGAATGATGAGAGATGCCAAGATCACTGAGATCTACGAAGGTACTTCGGAAGTTCAGAAGATGGTTATCGCTGCATCGGTTCTCGGTAAATAGGAATTAAGGAGGAGAATATAACATGGCATTTAATATTATCGTATGTGCAAAACAGGTTCCTGATACGAATGTTATAAAGATCAACCCTAAGACTGGAACTCTGATCAGAGACGGAGTACCAAGTATCCTGAACCACGATGACGCTAACGCTTTGGAAGAAGCATTGATGATAAAGGATAAGTTCGATGATGTTCACATAACGGTCATCACGATGGGACCTCCACAGGCCAGCGATCTGCTGTTTGAGTGTATCGCCAAGGGCGCTGATGAAGGTATCCTGGTTTCCGACAGAGCAGTAGGCGGATCCGACACATGGGCCACTTCCAACACGCTGGAAGCAGCGGTAAGAAAGTGGGTAAAGGAAAACGGAGATTACGACCTTATCTTCACCGGAAGACAGGCTATCGACGGAGACACCGCTCAGGTAGGACCGCAGCTGGCTGAGAAGCTGGGACTCCCTCAGGTTTCTTATGTAGAAGAGTTTGAGATCTCCGATGACAGAAAGTCCGTAACAGTGAAGAGACAGCTGGAGGACGGATATGAGCTGATCGAAGTGCAGCTGCCTTGCCTCCTCACGACCATCAAGGAGCTCAATACTCCTAGATACATGAAGATCGCGGGAATCTACGGCGACAAGGATATCAAGACCTGGAACGCTAGAGATATCGAAGTAGACCTCACTAAGGTAGGTCTTGAAGCTTCTCCTACTAACGTATTCAGATCATTTACGCCTGCTCCGAAAGAACCAGGAATCAAGATCAAGGGAGATTCGGAGAAAGAACTTGCTAAGAATTTACTTATCAACCTTAAGGGTAAGCACGTGATCTAAGTTAAGGAGGAGGAAATATAAATGGCTATTAATATCATAAAAGAAAAATGTATCGGTTGCGGACAATGCTTCAGCGTATGTCCGGCAGATGCGTTTGAGTTCGAACCGTATGACGGTAATAAACTTGGAAAAGTCGCTAAGATCAATGCCAAGTGTACATTCTGTAATCAGTGCCTGACAGCTTGTAAGTTCGGCGCTATCGAAGAAAAGAAGATCGAAGTCCAGGCTGACCTGGGAGATTACAAGCACGTATGGGTATATGCAGAGCAGAGAAACGGCAAGCTGATGAACGTTGCTCTGGAGCTGATCGGTGAAGGCTACAGACTGGCAAAGGAAATCAGCGATGATACTGAAGTTTGCGCAGTTCTCATCGGTGCTGAAGAAGACATCGCGCCTCTGGCCAACGAGTGCTTCGAATACGGTGCTGAGAAGGTTTACAAGATCGCCAGCCCGCTGCTGAAGAACTATACTACGGACGGCTATACTTTCGCAATGAAAGAGGCTATCGATCAGTATAAGCCGGAAATCATCCTGTACGGCGCTACTCACATCGGAAGAGACTTCGCCCCAAGGATCGCAGCAAGATGCAACACTGGTCTGACTGCTGACTGTACGAGACTGGACGTAAGAGTATCAAGCTACATAGATTACGCAAAGAAGAATACTACTCTCGATACTTCTACGCTGGACCCTAACGATACATCCACAGGGATCAAGCAGACTCGACCTGCTTTCGGCGGAAACCTGATGGCTACCATCATCTGCCCAAGAACGAGACCGCAGATGTCCACAGTAAGACCTGGCGTTATGCAGAAGAGAGAGCCTGTTAAGGGCGCTACCGGCGAGATCGTGGAAGTGAAGACTGCTGTAAGCGCAGATGATATCCATATCACGCTGAAGGACGTCGTTAAGTCCGCTAAGGAACTGGTATCCCTTACTGACGCCGACATCATCTGCTCCGGCGGAAGAGGACTGGGAGACGCTTCCGGTTTCGAACTGATCAAGAAGTTCGCTGACAAGGTAGGCGGAGTCGTAGGTTCATCCAGAGCGGCTGTAGACGCTGGCTGGATCGATCATTCCCACCAGGTTGGACAGACAGGTACTACCGTTAAGCCTAAGATCTACTTCGCTTGCGGTATCTCCGGTGCTATCCAGCATCTGGCAGGAATGCAGACATCCGACATCATCGTTGCCATCAACAAGGATCCGGATGCCCCTATCTTCGAAGTTGCTGACTATGGTATCGTAGGAGACCTCTACAAGGTAATTCCTGAGATCATCGATGAGTGGGACAACGCTGAAGAGCTTTACGACGCATCGACTAAATAAGATAAGATCATGCAGATCAAAAGGGTTGGCTGAATACGGCCGACCCTTTTTTATATGATGAACATGCTGTCAGTCTGTGGTGAAAGTCCACAAAGGACGTAGTTGCCGACGAACCGGAAAGCGATTCTCAAGGTTCATATCGCGAGGTATGGGCGAGAAGAAAGGATAATAAAATCGTAGCCTGACGATGAAGGCCTGACGAACTTATACCCTAAAAGGCACAGGTCCCGAGAGATCTCATGAGCGACGATAGGGGAATGCATACAGTGACGAAATGGATTGAGAGAAAGCTGGGGTTAAAAGTAAACGCCGAAAAGACTAAGGTCACGAAGCCAAGCAGGCTCAAATACCTTGGATTCGGATTTTGGAAAGATAAGGACGAGTGAAAGGCAAGACCTCTGAGAACGCGCATGAGAATCGTCATCTGGAAGCAATGGAAGAAAGGCAGCAAGAGGTACTGGGGACTCCGAAAGCTTGGATGCCTGAATGGATGGTGAAACAGTCGGTAGGCTTTGGAGACCACTATCAGGCGGTCGTTAAAACAACAGGACTGCATTACATAAGCAAAGAAATCGTCGTAAGGCGAGGACTTCTCATATGTCTGTGGAACGGCCCAGATGCCAAAAATGACTAATATAAACGGATAATAGGCATAAATCGAGGGTTCGCGGCTTCTTGCCAAGGACTGATATGCCAATAAGTGATTGAAACAGATATGGAATTGGCATAGAAGCAGTTGTTATCTGCTTGAAAGTTGCCAAGAAAGCCGGAAAAATATAGAGGATATGGCATATTGACACGGCCTGAAGCTGCGGTATGGTATGTTTTATGCCTATTGCCGGGGAAAAATGCCGATATTAGGCATTTCGTTTTGCGATGGAACGAAGAGCTATTACTGCGTTGACAGCGATGCCGGAGCTATGAAGGATCTGGTGGAAATGCTGACTCACGCCAAGGAAATCATGGAATGCCTTCCGGAAAGAAGCGTTGAAGACTGGGAGCAGGATGGTCGGAATGGAAAAGACCGGGACAGAGATGAGAAAAAGGAGAATTTTCACTGGGCCTGAGGCTCGGGAAGGTAAGGCTCGATCTTTTTCCACGGCAGACCTACCACGTTGTCGTAGTCGCCGTCGATGTGATCGATATATTTGGAGAAAGTCCCCTGGATGGCATAGCCGCCGGCTTTGTCGTAGGGTTCGTCAGTTTTGACGTATGAGCGGAGCTCGCTGTCGCTGTAATCTTTAAAATAGACGGAAGTCACTTCGTGCAGACATTTCTTTGAGATGATGATATCGCCGGATTTTTCCAGCAGGCAGACGCCGGTGATGACGCGGTGACTTCTGTTCTTCATTTTCTTCAGGGTCTCGAAGGCTTCTTTCTGGCTCGAAGGCTTTCCCGTTATGCGGCCGTCGAAGACTACTACCGTGTCAGCGGCGATGATGAGACAGTCCGCGGGCTGTCCGCAGATCGCGGGATCCATGCTCATAGCTGTGTGAAAGGCTTTTTTTAACGCAAGATACATCGTAGATGATTCAGGTTTCATGGCGAAGGGGAGTGCTTCGTCGATATGGGCCGGGACGACACGAGGCTGGAATCCGTGGTTTATGAACATTTCTATGCGGCGCGGTGATGATGACGCCAATATTATCTCTTTCATGGTCTTTACCTCCGAAATAGATGATAGATCCATTATAGCATATCCGATAGAAGGAGTTACTGCGTATTTCATCCAAAACCATACTGTCGTTTTCTCAAGCTCCGATCCTGCGTACAGATCTTTATGATGGCGCAGACGGTTTCTAAAAATATTTTCTATCTATTTCCTTAAACATGGCAAAATGGTATAATTATCGTAACTTAAATGTTACAGTGTAGCTTTAAAGATACACATGTAAGAACCGTTGAAATCTAAGGGATTTCAAGGAAATTGGGTGAATGTAGCCTCAAGAATACACTTTAGCGATATAAAAATATACTGAAATTACAGGTAAATGGCTAATTTTCAAGCTTTTTTGAAAATTTTCGAAATGGCACACAATTTGCATTAGAATAGTGTATCAATCGTTATTGTCATTGTATCGAAAGGAGTGTGTTATGGAAGGAACATATGGAATGCTAAGTTTACTTCCGGTAATCGTGGTCATCGTAACGGCGATAATCACGAAGAGGGCGGTAGAACCGCTCATCCTGGGAACTCTGGTAGGCTATTTTATAATAGCGAAGGAAGGCTTCGTAGTCGCCTATCTGGATTCCCTGTATACTGAGCTTGGAGAATCGGCGTACTACGTGGTTATCTTCGGACTGTTCGGTATATTCATCAGAATGCTGGATGACTCCAACGCTGTATCAGGTTTCACGAAATTGGGATTGAAATTCGCCAAGACGAAGAAACGGGCAGGATTTCTCTCCTGGGTAATGGGACTCGTATTCTTTCTTGATAATTACTTCAGTGAACTGGCAGCGGGCGTATCTAACAGGGACATTGCCGACAAGAACAGGATGTCCAGAGAAATGTACGCTTTTTCAGTTAACAGTGTAGCATGTGCTATACCGGTACTGGTTCCGCTTTCTCTGTGGGGCGTATTCATGAGTGGACAGGTGGAGATGACTCTCGGACTCAATGCCGGAGAAGGTCTCGGTGAGATCGTAAGGGCTCTGCCGTTCGTATTGTTCGCATGGGTATTGCTGATATTCGTACTGCTGTATCAGTTCAGGATCATAAAGCCGTTCGGTAAGATGAAGGCTGCAGAGCTGAGAGCGGAACAGACGGGACAGGTGCTTCCTCCTGATCTGGCTGTGGAGCATGAAGAAGAAAGCGCTGAAGAGAAGCCTCCTACGAGCATCTGGAACTTCCTGATCCCGATGGTTGCTATCATCGCCGTGACTTTCGTCACTCAGGAACTGATGTACGGACTGCTGGTCGGGATCGCTCTTTGCTACATCCTCTACATACCGCAGAAGCTGGTGAAAGCTACTCAGGCCTTCGATAATATCTTCAGAGGATTTGAGGATATGTTCGTGGTAACGGCTATCGTTATCAGTGCTTTTGTTCTTCAGAACTGCAACGACGAGCTGGGACTGGCACCTTACGTTGTAAACAGCGTAGTTGATATTATCAATGGAGCTACTCTCCCTGTTATCGCATTCGTGATCATGCTGATACTGGGATTCGTAACAGGAAGCTTCTGGGGAATGGCAGCAGTATGCTTCCCTATCATGCTTCCGTTGGCAGAAGCTCTCGATGCTAACATGTACCTGACCATAGGCGCGGTAATAGCCGGTGCGGCTGCCGGAAGCGCTACATGCTTCTTCGGTGATTCCGTTACACTGGCATGCAAGATATCACAGATCAGGAACAATGACTTCCTCAAGACTGGCTTACCGATGGTAGTGCCGCCTATCATAGCCACGATGATACTGTATATCATATTCGGATTGGTATTATAGAAGCAGATCTGCTAAGAAGCTGGCGAGGGGGAAGATATGGATAAGATGGATTGCGAAAAGCTTGAACGGTATTTCAATCAGATCCCGGGGCTGATGATGATAGACATGGAAGGAACTGTGTTCTATATCAACGATCAGTGCCTGAAGTATTTCCAGGCAAAGAAAGAGGAGTTTCTGGGAAAACATGTAAAAGATGTTTTCCCGGAGACCAAGATGATGGAAGGCCTCGAGAAAGACGAACCATCCATTGTATTCTACAATTCATTCCTGGGGATAGGGATATCCATGCACGTCCCTCTGTATGAAGACGGGAAGAAAGTGGGGCTGGCTGAATACGACATGGTCCAGCATTCGGAACGGTTGTACGATTTTTCCGACAGCTACAAGGAATTCCTCGATCAGGAGCTGAAGCAGCTGGCTGGCGAGCTGATGACATCGGAAGGGACCAAGTACACTATAAACAGCCTCGTGGGAACGTCTGACAAAATGAAGGAGCTGAAGGAAAAGATAATCTCGACCGCTAAGACTTCTTCAACGGTGATAATAACCGGCGAGACGGGTACCGGAAAGGAGCTGGTAGCCCATGCTATACATAATCTCAGCAGTCGGAGAAAGGAGAGATTCATCAAGGTAAACGCCTCTTCGTTCCCGGAAAGTCTCATAGAATCGGAGCTGTTCGGATACGAAGGCGGGTCGTTCACAGGAGCCAACAGGGAAGGAAAGAAAGGCAAATTCGAGCTGGCGGATAAGGGGACGCTCTTCATAGACGAGATAAACCAGATGCCGCTGTCAGTGCAGCCTAAGCTCCTGAGAGTGCTCCAGGAAAAAGAAATCGACAGGATCGGCGGAGATGAGCCGATCCCTGTCGATGTCAGGATAATCGTCGCGTCCAACGAGAATCTGGAAAAGCTGGTGGAGGAAGGAAAATTCAGACAGGATCTGTATTACAGGCTCAATGTGATAGGATTGTACATACCTCCGCTCAGAGACAGGATAGAAGACCTGGAAGGGATAGCAGGTTCCATAATAGATGAACTGAATGCTCAGCTGGGCAAATCCGTCAACGGGATAGATAAGGGCGCGCTGGAAATGCTGAAGCAGAAGAGATGGCAGGGGAATGTGCGGGAGCTGAGAAACAGCATAGAACGGGCGATGAATTTCGCGACCGGAAACATAATTCACAGCGAAGATTTTCAATGGGGCTGGAATGGAAGGCCTCTGAATATAAAAATGCCTGATCTGTCAGAAACGAAGGGCGACAGGCTCATAGACAGGGCCAGGGATGAAGCTGAGCGGGAAGTTATCGTCAAAGTGCTGGAGCACTTTGACAACAACAAGAGCAAAGCTGCCGAATATCTCAATATAGCCCGGCCGTCCCTGTATAAGAAGATGAAAAGATTGGGCATCGATTAGAACACCGGAGGTGAATTTATGAAGCTAACATTAAAGGAGCAGGAACGCTTGATCATGTTCAACGTGGCAGAAGTGTCCAGAAGAAGATGGAAACGAGGGATCAAGCTTAATTATATCGAAGCCATGTCCATCATATGCGATGAGGTGCTGGAGAGAGCCAGGGAAGGAAAGAGTACGATATCAGACCTCATTGAAGTGGGTTCGAAGATAATTACCGAGGAAGACGTCATGGAGGGAACTCCGGCACTTGTACCTATAATACAGCTGGAGGTAATGCTCCCGGACGGAAACAAGCTGGTATCGATACAGGATCCTATAAGACTTGAAACACGGGAAGAAGCGGTTCCGATGTCAGAGCTGATAACGATGAATTATTAAGGAGGGCGTCATGAAATATCAAATTGGAGAGATAATATTCGCCGATGACCCCATCGTGGTAAATGAGGGCCTGCCGACCATAGACCTGATCGTCAGCAATTCGGGAGACAGGACCATACAGGTATGCTCTCATTATCACTTTTTTGAAGCCAATACGGCGTTGAGATTCGACAGGGAAAAGGCCTTTGGCTACAGGCTGGATATTCCGGCTGGCACGGCTATAAGGTTCGAGCCGGGCGAGGAGAGGAAGGTAACGCTGGTGCCGTATAAGGGAAAGGAAAATCTTTACGGGTTCATGGGGGCGACGATGGGCAATGTCCACGACCCTGAAGTGAAAAAAGCAGCCATTGAAAAGATGAACGCGATATTAAAGGAGTGTGAATGATATGGCAGTAAAGTTATCCAGACAGGAATATTGTGATATGTTCGGACCTACGGTCGGCGATAAGATACATCTCGCAGATACCGGCCTTATTGCGGAGATAGAAAAGGATTACGCGGCAGACTGCTACGGGGATGAAGTGCTTTTCGGCGGAGGAAAGACAGACAGAGACGGAATGGGAAATATGTCGGGCAAGACTACAGAGGACGGCGTGCTTGATGTCTGCGTGACCAACGCTATAATCATAGACCCTATGGTAGGAGTGGTGAAAGGCGATATCGGCATCAAGGATGGTGTCATCGTAGGAATAGGAAAGGCGGGGAACCCCGATACCATGAACATAACGCCGGGGCTCATCATCGGATGCGCTACGGAAGTAGTATCGGCAGAAGGTCTGATGGTAACGCCAGGAGGAATAGATGTGCACGTTCACTTCGAATCCCCCGCACAGGCATGGGAAGCTATGAGCAACGGCCTGACCACCATGCTGGGCGGCGGCTCGGGAGCCAAGACGACCAGTGTCGAGACACCGGGGCCGGAGCACCTGCTGATGATGATAGAAGCTCACGAAGAGCTGCCCGTTAACGCGGGCTTCCTGGGAAGAGGGAACTCAAGCCTTCCGGAAGCCATAGAAGAACAGGCGCTCAACGGGGCCATAGGAATGAAGATACATGAGGATTTCGGAGCGACACCTGCAGTCATCAAGTGTTGCCTCGATGTAGCCGACAAGTACGATTTCCAGGTGCAGATACATACGGATACTCTCAATGAAGGAGGGTTCGTAGAGACGACTATAGACTCCTTCGGCGGCAGGACCATACACACTTACCATTCGGAAGGAGCCGGTGGCGGTCATGCTCCGGATATCATGAGAGTAGTGGGAGAGCCTAACGTAATACCGTCGTCAACCAATTGCACCAACCCATATACGGTGAATACCGTGGCGGAGCATCTGGACATGATAATGGCGGTGCATCATCTCAACCCTAAGGTACCTGAAGATGTGGCTTTTGCCGATTCCAGAGTAAGAGGAGAAACAATAGCTGCCGAGGACGTGCTTCATGATATGGGCGCTATTTCCATTCATGGTTCCGACTCCCAGGGAATGGGAAGAGTTGGAGAGACCATACTGAGGACGTGGCAGATGGCTGCTAAGATGAAGAAGCAGAGAGGCCCACTTCCGGAGGAAACGGGCGATAATGACAACGAGAGGATACTTCGCTATATGGCCAAGTATACTATCAACGCGGCAAAAGTGTTTGGTATAGACGAATATGTAGGTTCGCTGCTTCCGGGCAGACTGGCTGATTTCTGCGTTTGGGATCCGGCCTTCTTCGGAGCCAAGCCTTGGCTGGTATTCAAATGTGGACAGGTGGCCTACTCATCATCAGGTGATGTGAACGCGGCTATAGAAGTAGCGCAGCCTATGATCTACAGGAAACAGTATGCGTCATGCGGGAGCGCTCTCAACAGGTACAGCAAGATATTCGTGACACAGGCAGCTATAGACGCAGGTCTGGGCGACAAGGTGCCTAATTCCAAACATAAACTGCTGCCTGTGAAGAATACGAGAAACCTGAGAAAATCGGACATGGTAAGAAACAGCTATTGTCCTGATGTGAGAATAGATCCGGAGACTTACAAAGTATATATCGACGGCGAGTATATAACTTGCGATCCGGAAGAGGTAGTATGCCTCAACCACAAGTATTTCTTCAGATAGATGACCGGGAGGGAACATGATCATTGAGAAAATCATCGGCAGTATAGCTGATTTCCAACACGAGGGACTCGAGACAGATAAAGTGTTGCTGGATCATCACGACATGGAAAGATCCCATCAGAAGATGATCAGCGAAGGCGGAGAAAAATTAGCCGTATCCCTGGATCACGGAGAAAAGCTGTTCCGCGGCGCGGTGCTTTACAAAGACGAGAAGAAGATGATAGTTGTCGATATGATACCGGAGGATGCCTTGGAAATACGGCCGGAGGGAAACCGGCAATGGGCGAAGGCAGCCTTCAATATAGGGAATATGCATCAGCCGGCATACATATACGATGATTGCATAGTGATCCCCTATGACGCGATCATGGAGAATCTCCTTAATTCCATAGGTGTGGCCTTTACACGATGTGAGCGGAAGCTGGACGGAGAGAAAGCGACTCACGTCGTGGGAGGTCAACATCACCATCACCACCATCATCACCACGATGACTGAGACCAGGAGTGTGCCATGATGAATGATAAGCAGTTGTTTTATCTGATGCAGATAGCCGGAGGGACATTTCCCTCCGGCGGTTTCAGCCAGTCCTGGGGCCTTGAGACTTATGTAGCCAATGGGAAAGTTTCCGATGAGGCGAGTTTCAAAAGGTTCATGGAAACGTATCTGGAGAGCACTGTAGCTAAATGTGAAGGGCCTGTGATGTGTCAGGCATACAGGCTGGCGACAGATGGAGACAACAGGAAAATAGAAGAACTGGAAGATCTGAGTCGTGCCGTCAAGGTGACCAAGGAAGGCAGAGAGTCCAGCCTGAGGATGGGCAAGGCATTCATGAGGATAATGGCGGATATAACGGACGATGAGAAACTGACAGAGATAAAGGACATGTGCGGACCGGAGGGGATAACATATCCTGTGATATATGGTCTGGTATGCGGAAGGCTGGGTCTGGACATAGGTGAATCTATGAAGGCGTTCGTGTTCAGCACGGTCAATGCTTTGGTTCAGAGCGCGGTCAAGCTGGTCCCGCTGGGGAACAAGCAGGCGCAGCGGATATTGCTGGAGCTTCATCCATTGATGGAAGCGACAGTGGAAGCCGGGATGGAGACACCTCTGGAAGATATCTCAAACTTCTGTCCCGGGCTGGATATCGCCGGGATACTGCATGAGTATCTGACTACGAGGCTGTACATGTCGTAAACAGTGGAGGATATAGTATGAGAAGGCCTGTAAAGATAGGCGTCGGAGGACCGGTGGGCTCCGGAAAGACGGCGCTGATAGAGAAGCTATGCAAAAATTTGAGAGACGAATATCAGATAGCAGTCGTGACCAATGACATATTTACAAAGGAGGACGCTCGCATCCTGACAGCGGCGGAAGCACTGCCGGAAGAGAGGATAATAGGTGTGGAGACGGGAGGCTGTCCTCATACTGCCGTCAGAGAAGACATTTCCATGAACCTGGACGCCATAGATGTGCTTCTGGACAGATTCGATGATCTGGATATAATATTCGTGGAGAGCGGAGGAGACAACCTGGCAGCCACATTCAGTCCCGAGCTGGTGGATGGCCTCATCTTCGTCATAGACGTGGGGGAAGGGGAAAAGATCCCGAGGAAAGGCGGCCCCGGTATAACTAAGTCCGATCTGCTGGTGATAAACAAAATAGACATAGCACCGTATGTCCATAGTGATCTGGGGGTCATGGACAGAGACACTAAGGTCCAGAGAGGAGATAAGCCTTATGTGTTCACTAATCTTTTCGACGGCACCGGCCTGGATGAAGTGATAAGATGGGTGAAGGAAGACATGTTGTTTGAGGAATAGGAAGTTGGATATGAAGAAGACGACCGGAGAATTATCTCTCCTGTTCAGAAAGAAAAAGAACGGGCAGACTTATCTTGCGGAGCAGTACTATAAGTTGCCGCTGCAGGTCATGAGAGCTCATTACCAGGACAGTGACGGGACGGCATTCATATATCTTCTGAATCCCAGCGGAGGAGTCCTGCAGCACGACAGACTTCTGACGGAAATAACCCTGGAGGAAGGAAGCAGGGTATATGTGACGACGCCGTCCAATACGAAATTCTACAAAATGGATGAAGGCTACGCAAGGGTGGAGAACGTGATCACTGTCGGCAGAGATGCGGTGCTGGAGTATTTGCCGGAGCATAATGCGCCTTTCGCCATGTCAGAGGCTTATCAGGAAAACGAATTCCATCTTTCGGGAAGTTCAGTGCTGATAGCATCCGATATGGTAAGCGCCGGAAGAGCTACGTGCGGAGAGAAGTTCGACTACAGGCTGTACGCTTCCAGAACGAGGATATATGTGGACGGAAAGCTGAAAATATACGATTGCAGTCATATAAAGCCTGACGAAACGGACATGGAAAGGCTGGGATATATGGAAGGCCATTTGACAAACGGGACCATATATGTGTACGCCGAGAGGATAGAAGACGCCTTGCCGGAGCGGCTGAACGCCATGGAGGCTCACGGCGATGTCGTTTTCGCGGCAGGTAAGATAGATGACAGCATGATGATCGTCAGGTTCGTGGGAGGTGACATGGTGTCCCTCAAGGAGACTCTCAATGACATATGGGGGCAGATAAGACGCGATGTGCTCGGAAAGGAACCTGTGAGGATAAGGAAGTACTGATTGGAGGGGATATGATGTTCAGAGAAGTCAGGAGAAACAAAAAACAGATACTAACGGCAGAGCAGTGTGAAGATATCCTGAGGCAGACTACGTCAGGAGTCCTGTCTGTCCTGGGTGACGACGATTACCCTTACGGCGTTCCCATGAGCTATGCTTATGATGACGGCAAACTGTATTTTCACGGAATGCCGGCGGGGCATAAGATGGATGCGTTGAAAAAGCACGACAAGGTGTCCTTCACGGTGATAGAGACGGATCATATCGTGCCGGATGAGTACACTACTTATTACAGGAGCGTGATCGTATTTGGCAGGGCGAAGATCATCGAAGACCCTGAGGAAAAAGTGGATGCGCTGCTGAAACTGGTGGACAAATATTCAGCCGATTATCGGGAAGGGAGTATGGAAGAGATAAATGGCAAACTGAAAGCTGTGTGTATATTCGTGGTAGACGCTGAACATATTTCAGGGAAGGAAGCGATAGAATTCGCAGAGGCACGGTAGCGGTGATCCCTCAATCCATGGAGACGAGGCCGTCGCGTCGGATCGGAAGTCTGATGTGACAGGCCTTTTTTTGATGCTACGGTCAGCGGGAAGGTAAAATGCGGACGGCAGCGCATTTTTTTCCATAAGCCGCGCATAATAATCGAAAGAAGAGTTTTAACTGGAAAAGAGGGATAGTTCATGGCTGATAACAGGAAAATAGAGAGTAAGGCCGACGAAGGGGAGAGGAGCGGACGCGGCAGTACAGATGATCTGCATGGTCGGGTAGCGAAAAAAGATGTGGCGAAGGCATACGAGAAGTATGCGGAACGATTCACGCCGAAACCTCGATATTTTTTCAATTCACTGAAGGCTTTCGCGACAGGCGGGATGATATGCACAGCGTCGCTGTGGCTGGAGCGGAAGTTCATGGCGGCAGGAGTACCGGAGCAGGATGCCGGTATCTGCGTAGTCATCATCCTCATCATGGCAGCTCAGCTCCTGACCGGACTGGGATGGTTCGATACTGTCGGCAAGCATGTGGGAGCTGGTGTCATCGTACCCATTACCGGTTTTGCCAATTCCATGGTGGCGCCTGCGCTGGAATATAAAAAGGAAGGTATCGTTCTGGGGGTAGGAGCAAAACTCTTCTCTCTGTCAGGGCCTGTGCTTGTTTCCAGTATAGCGTTGTCTACAGCCATTGGTCTCATTTATTGGGCTGTGGGCGTGATATGGTAGGGGGCGGCGATGACAGAGAGAAAAAGGAAGAAGCGGACACAAACGCTGATATTCAGGAACAGACCGTATGTGGTAAGCTCCTATTCCCTGGGCGGGAAGAAGGAAGGGGAAGGGCCGCTGGCGGGGTGGTTCGACTGCTGCCTTTCTGACGATACCTTCGGAGAGAAGACATGGGAAAAGGCGGAAAGCAAAATGTTGAAAACGGCCATGACTGAGGTGATGGCCAGGGCAGGCAGGGAGAGGGAGGAGGTAGGAGCCATGCTCAGCGGCGATCTTCTCAATCAGCTGATGTCATCGTCCTTTATGGCCAGGGACATGCATATCCCGTTCCTTGGCATGTACGGAGCCTGCTCCACCATGACGGAGTCGCTGATGTTGGGCTCTGTGCTGGTGGATGGAGGATACAGCGATAACGTCATCATAGGTGCTTCCAGTCATTACTGTACAGCGGAAAGACAGTTCAGGATGCCGCTGGAGCATGGCAACCAGAGACCTCCGTCAGCCCAGTGGACAGCCACGGCAGCGGGAGCCATGCTGCTTTCCATGGAGGATGAAGGAGAGAAGATGGAGGTCGATGAGAACGGCGATGTGAAGCAGCTCAGGAAGGTGAGAGTGGAGAGTGGGACAATAGGCAAGGTGATAGATGCCGGAGTCAAGGATGCGAACCAGATGGGGAGCGCCATGGCGCCCGCTGCCGTGGATACCCTTCTCAATCATTTGCAGGATACGGAAAGGACACCGGACTATTATGACGCTATACTTACCGGAGATCTGGGGTTCATAGGAAGAGATATCGTCACTGATCTTCTGACAGACGCAGGTATATCGGCGGAGGTATTGGAGAGAGTGTACGATGATTGTGGCGCCATGATATATGGGAAGCGGCAGGATGTCCACAGTGGAGGGAGCGGCTGTGGATGCTCAGCATCAGTCTTTGCCGGATACGTGTTCAAGAGAATGGCCAGAGGCGAGCTGAAGCGGGTGCTTCTGATATCTACAGGGGCTATGTTGTCTACCATAAGTCCGTTCCAGGGCGAATCCATACCGGGGATAGCGCATGCTATTTCCATGGAAGCGGAATGATTTGCGGAGGTAAATGATGGAGTATCTATATGCATTTTTGACAGGCGGTGCCATATGTGTCGTAGGACAGATATTGATGGATGCCACTAAGCTGACAGCTCCCCGGGTGCTGGTGCTTCTGGTGAGCGCCGGAGCTGTACTGCAGGCATTAGGCCTGTATGAGCACCTGGTGGAGTTCGCCGCCACAGGAGCGAGAGTGCCGCTTCCCGGATTCGGTTACAATCTGGCAAGAGGCGCTATGGAAGGCGCGGAGCAGGGACTTCTGGAGGCTCTGACAGGGGGAGTGAAGGCCGCTGCGGGAGGGATATCAGTAGCCATAGGATGGGGATATCTGATGGCTGTCATATTCAATCCGAAGTCTGTAAGATAAATGATCTGATAAAGCCGATAAAAATAAAAGGCCCACGGCACCGGGATATCCCAGCGCCGCGGGCTCTTTCGCATTATCGTCATATCTTCTTCCATCAATTCTCCGTGGATGGCACCGTAGGATCCGTGCCGGAGTCGGAAGAAGATCCTGTTGTAGGTACTGTCGGAGCTTCGGTAGGCGGAGCTTCGGTAGTCGGAGCCGCCGTCGTCGATTCCGGCGCTGTCGTCGAAGGTGTCAGACTGACTCTCGAATAAGTACCTTCGGTGTAGTATTCTCCTCCTGTGCTTATTACATTGTCCGGCCTGTCGCGGAAGGATTCGGTAGGGAGTCCTTCGCAGACTCTGCTCATGATGGCCGACCAGAATCTGGCCGACATGGCACTGCCGGAGGTGAGCTCTATATTGACGTCATTACCCATCCACAGAGCCATAGTGTACTGCGGCGTGAAGCCGGAGAACCAGGCGTCGTAGTTGTTGTCGGTAGTACCTGTTTTACCGCCGACAGGCTGTGAGCCGATGGCGGCACTGCTACCGATACCCTGCGTAACTACGGTGCGGAGTATGTCGGTCATTATCCATGCCACGCCTTCATCGTATACCTGTTCGCTTTCGGAAGTCTTTTCGAACAGGACTTCATCTTCCGAATTGAGGACTCTGGTGTAGCATATCGGTTCTTTGTATTCACCGCCGTTAGGGAAAACAGCGTATGCTGCTGTCAGCTCCAGCGGAGAGATACCGTTGGTCATACCTCCCAGAGCCAGAGCAGCAGGATTGAGATCGTTTACTTCACCTTCTTCATCAACGGAGGTGATACCTACCTTTTTCAGCATCGAGACTGAGTAATCGGCACCTACTTGCTGGAATGTCTTAACGGCGCAGGTATTTACCGACTGCTGGACCGCTCTGCGGAGAGTCATTTGGCCTCGATATCCCGAGTAGGCATTCTTAGGCCACGAACTGCCGTTGAGGTTTATCGGTGAATCGTTTATTATGCTGCCGGCTGTGATGTAGTCGCCCCAGTTACTTCCGTCGCTGTTGTCCAAGGTCATGGTCCTGCCGTCCCGTTCGTACTCGTAGCTCATCTGCAGCCCCGGGCCGTACACGGCGATAGGCTTGATCGAGGAACCAGGCTGCCTGGTGCTGGTCGCTCTGTTGAAGAGCTGTTCGCCGGTCGTGCCCCGGCCTCCCATCATGGCTTTTATCTCTCCCGTAGAGTTCTCCATGATGACCGTAGCGGCCTGCGGCTGGCGGGTTCGCTGTTTGAGACTGTAGTTGTTGCTGGAGACTACATAGCTGTCTCCGCTGGCGACGAAGAAATCAGGATAGTCCTCGAAGAACTGAGCCGATATCACGGCGTTCCCGTCACCGTCGACAGTTTTGTAGCCCTGAGGGATAGAGAGGGCGCCGCTTTCTATGAAGTAGAAAATGCCGTCTTCATTGACATACATGCCCTTGAACTCTATGCTGACATCAGGTTCGCCGTTGACTTCGGTTTCGTATATGTTCAGTCTGTTACCGGCAAGTATTTTCATACTTCCGTCGCTTTCCATGGTGTACTCGTCGCTGGAGAGAACGAACTGATCTTCATCGTTGAAGTAGTGGGAATAATCGTACAGCAGCACTTCACCGCTGTCGCTGAGCAGTGCTCCGTCGCTGTTGGTCCTCACGTAAGCGACTCCGGCGAAGTTGTCAGGGTCGTCGAATTCCTCCTCGACTATGGACTGGATCCTGGAGTCGAGAGTAGTGTATATCTGAAGCCCTCCCGTATATATCATGTCCTGAGCGGTAGCCTGATCCACCCCATACTCAGAGACGATGTCGTCCGTAAGCTGTTCGACGACGTAGTCGGTGAAATAGGAGGACATGCTGTCACTGGATGAGACTCCTACCTTTATGTAATTGCGAAGGTCATCGCTCAGCCATTGGTTCATCTCATCTTCTGTTATATAGCCTTCGCGCTCCATGTTCCGAAGGACCATATCACGCCTGTCCTTGGATATATCCCCATTGTACAGGTATGTGGCCGAATCGGTACTGGCCACAGTAGGCAGGGAGGAGGTCGTGCTGCCTTCGTAATCGGCTACAATGATGGAGTAGGTGTCAGGCGACTGCGGAAGAGCAGCGAGCGCCGCGCATTCCAGTGTGTTGAGATCCTGGACATTCTTGGAAAAATATGCCTGGGATGCTGCCTGGACACCGTATGAATTGAACCCCAGATAGATGGTGTTCAGGTATGCTTCCATTATCTCTTCTTTTGTGAGGTTCTTTTCCAGCACGATGGTACAATAAGCCTCTGATATCTTTCGGTTGAGGCTCCTCTGGCTCTTTATCTCCGACAGATATACGTTTCGTGCCAGCTGCTGGGTTATGGTGCTTGTACCGCTTATCTGTCCTCCGCCGAAGATGCTGTCTCTCACGGCCCCTATCATCCTGACGAAGTTGAATCCGTTGTGAGACCAGAAATTATTGTCTTCTATAGACACGACGGCGTTTACCAGATCTTCCGGCATATCCTCATAATCGACGATAGTCCTGTTGCCGTCGGAAAAATACAGATTATCGATCTCATTGCCGTCGGCATCGTACATTACGGAACGCTGGTTCAGCATGGAATAGATGTTGTTGGTGTCTACCTCAGGCGCTGTCATGAATATGACCCCTACATAGATACCTACGCCCAGGATGAGTCCCAGGCAGATGAGGCCGGCAGCTTTGAGCCATGTGTATTTACCGCCGGATGCTTTTGCTTTCTTACTGCCGCCCTGCTTCTTTCGCGATGCGGCGGCTGTAAGACCGCCCTTTCTGCGGGTTTTGCCTGATGATTCTGACGCGGCACCGGCGTTTCTGCGGCTTCGTGTCCCGGGGCGGGAGCCGCTTCGAGACGCGTTGCCCCTGCCGGACCTTCCCGCAGCGTCCGCAGATGAGCTGCCACTTTGCTTGCGCCTGTTCTGATCGACCGTAGCCTGATCGAACTGAGCGAAAAACTCATTTATATCGTCATGTTTGTTGTTATCGTTGCGTTTATCTGACAAGATCCCTTCCTCCTAGCAATTTGAATTAATCGAAATAATTATATCATTAAAAAAATGAAAAGTAAAAGAAAATAGAAGAACTTTCACAGTACCTTGACAAAAATGATTTAATGGAATAAAATTACATAAAAGGGATTTAAAGGTTTGAAAAGAGGCGGTGATCATGGTCAGAAGGCCACTTTTTTACATAGCGGCGGCTGTTTCAGCGTCAACAGCAGTCGCATATCATATGGGGACAGGCATAGCACTGGCCTTGTCGTTGATTTTCGGGGCTTTCATCCTTATATGGCGGGATAGAGCCGGGAAGAGGAGTTCCGCAGTCGTGCTGCTGGCTGTGGCATACGTCGCGGGAACCGCTAATTTCTGTATCTACAGTGCTGTGAATGGGGGATCGGAGGTTCCGGAAGGAAGGTCTGTGCAGGTCCTGGGAAGGGTGCTGCAGGCAGAAGAGAAGCGGCAGGACGATGATACGGTGAAGATCGCTGTGACGTTGTTGGTGAAAGATGTGAACGGGAAGGCCGTCAAAGCTCGTGAGAAGATCCTGGTGAATCTGTACATAGACGATGAACGGACGAAGGCCGGCGCAAAGGTCAATGCGGCAGGACTCGTCGCGGGGGACGAGATCAGGGTGTTTGGGACGGCGGAAGAGCCGCAGGGAAGACGCAACCCGGGATGTTTTGATTACAGACTCTATCTGAAGACTGTAGGAATAGAACGCGTGATGCAAGCCGACAGCATGGAGGTGGCGAAAGCGTCGGGTTACGGGACGCTGACAGGGAAGCTGCATGTGTTGAGAGAGGAGTTCATCTTTGGCCTTGAGCGGGAGATAGGCACAGAGACGGCGGCCATGATCGCAGGGGTGCTGTTCGGGCAGACGGAGGGGATGGATGAGGACACGCTGGAGGAGTTCCGCCGGAACGGGACTGCTCATATATTGTCGGTCAGCGGACTTCATATAGGGTTGATATACGGCATCATCTCCAGGATATGGATATGGAGGAAGGGATATCTTTACTTTGCGCTCACCATGTCGTTCTTCGGCTGTTATATGGTAATGGCTTCTTTTTCGCCTCCTGTGGTGAGAGCTGTATTTATGGTGGGCCTCCACCTGCTGGCAAAGGTGAAGAACAAACGATATGATCTGGAATCGTCGGCATATCTGGCCGGACTGTCGATGATGGCCTCCAACCCTATGACTTTGTTCAACACAGGATTCCAGATGTCTTTTATGGCTATTCTCTCCATAGCGGTAGTGATGCCTGTCGTGAAGCGGTTTTACAGTGGCGTCTTCCTGTCGGGGGCAGCGGTCCAGGCAGGGCTGCTTCCTTATACGGCCTATATGTTCAATTATGTATCGCTGGGAGCTGTCGTGGTCAATGTGCCCATCGTGTTCATCTCAGGACTGGTGGTCCCTCTGGGGCTGATCTCGATGGCAGTCTCTGGAGTTTCCGGGACGCTGTTTTCTCTTATGGCGGAGATGACAGGAGGGCTGTGCCGGATGATGGCGGCACTCAACAGTGTCACGACGGTGGACGGAGTGACCGTGTTCACGGTCACCAGTCCGGATATCAGTTTCCTGATGATCTATTACCTGTTGCTGGCGGTGTTTCTCAGGGAAGATGGCCGACTGCTTTTCATGAGGCGAAAGAGAAAAACGATAATTTTTCTGGCGGCGGTCGTGACGGCGGGTGCCATAGCTCTGGGAGGAGCCTGCGGCGATGACTTCGGAAGGGCGCGGGCGGTCTTCGTGGATGTAGGGCAGGGCGACTGCCTGCATATAAGGACTGAGGACGGGAGCAATTACATGATCGACGGAGGCGGGAGCATGGGATACAGTGTCGGGAAGCAGGTGCTGAAGCCTTATCTGCTGAAGAATGGCGTAAGGAAACTGGATGGGATCTTTGTCACTCATCTTCACACCGACCATTACCGGGGAGCGGCGGAGCTGTGTGGTGAAGGGATGGCCGACAGACTGTTCCTGTACGAAGGGAATAGAATAAAAGAAGAACAGGTGTTGGAGGAGACAGGGCTGGATGCCGGTCAGCTGACATATCTTTATGGCGGGCAGACGGTGAAGCTTTCGGAGAATGTGGGGGTAGAGGTCTTGTGGCCTGACAGGAGGACAGAGCCGGAATACCGGAAACTGGCGGAGGATGAGGAAGACGAAAACGGCTCCAGTCTGGTTCTGCGAGTGCTGGTGGAGGAGAAGACCTTGCTGATGACGGGGGATATAGATGAGGAATGTCAGGAGGAACTGGCGGCAGTTCATGGCAGCAGGCTTGAAAGCGATATATTCAAGGTACCTCATCACGGCAGCAAATACAACTATTGTCAGAAGCTGATAGATGAGGTGTCGCCTCGGTATGCCGTGTTCCAGGTAGGAAAGAACAATTTCGGTCATCCCGACAAAGGTGTTGTTGAAAATTACCTGGGACAAGGTATAATTGTATATAGGAACGATAAGGACGGAGCTGTGGCTTTTGAGTTTACGAAAGACGGCGGGACTCGCGTCATGACAGTGAGGCAACGACAGCAAAAACGATAAAAGGAAGGTAGGACGATGGCAGCGGATCATTACAGAGAGAAGGAACACGCTTTCGTGACCATAGGCAGGGATATGAAGGAGGGAAGAATCCCTCCTCTCGTTTTGCTCTGCGGAAGTGAGGAATATCTGATAGAGTGGTATGCTGACGCGTTGATAAGAAAATACGTGTCCGAGGCGTGCAGAGCTATAGATCTGGTGACTTTGGAAGGAGAACAGGCAACCATCGACAACATCATCGAGGGACTGGAGACATTGAGTCTGATGTCGGAGCGTAAAGTGGTCTTGCTGCCGGATTTCGCTCCTGCGGCAGGGAAGGAAATGAAGGGCTTTTCTCAGGCAGACATAAAAACTTTGACGGAGTATCTGGCAGACATCCCGGAAGGGAGCATGTTGATCATGACGGCCGCAGATCCGAAAGAAGGAAAGGTAAAGAAAGGAAAAGTGCGGACGGCCGTAGAAAAATACGGGAAGGTTTACGATTTTCAGCCGCTGAGGGACGGTCAGCTGAGAAGCTTCATAGAAAAGCGGTTCAGATCGGCGGGAAAAAGCTTTTCGAATTCCGTCGTGGCGCTGATAATGTCGGAGAGCGGCTATGGGAACAAGGCAGTGGATTACGGTCTGTACAATCTGGAAAACGATCTGAGAAAGATCATCGCTCACAGCGGAAAGGCCGTAGAGATCACTGTCGACGACGTACGGGGGATCATTTCTGTGAGCCCTGAGAACAATGTATTCGCCATGCTGGACGCTATAGGACGCAACAGAAAGGACGAAGCTTTCAGACTGCTTCATAATCTCCTGGATTCAGGGACTCCCGTATACAATCTGCTGAGACTGATAACGGGCCAGCTGGAACTGATTCTGTCGGTGAAGGAGATGAAGGATGAAGGAAAGACGCTGGTCCATATGCAGAAGACGTTGGGAGTCCATCAGTTCAGGGTAAAAAAGGCGATGGCGGTGACAGGGCTTTATTCGATGGAGGATCTGAGGAAGGCGCTGTCGGCGGCTTATGAGGTGGACGAGAACATCAAGACCGGACTGATGGATGACGATCTTGCGCTGGAATATTTCATAGCGAGACTTTAAGGTTGTAATATATTTACTATATTGCTTTTCATCCTCAGGTTTGATAATATTAAAATGTTAGGTTATGCGCGATCAGGCGCATTCTGAATCTAGCTAGTAGATTTACAGGAGGAACTGAAATGAGTGAAAAAAGTTGTAATTGCGATTGCTCAAAAAACAGGGAAGCACAGTTTAAGGATCTGGCTCCCGTATTGGAGCAGTACGCAAAGGTACCGGGTAGTTTGATCACTATTTTGCAAAAGACTCAGGACATATATGGCTACCTTTCCATGGACGCCATAAACTACATATCCGAAGTCACTGGTATTAAGCCTGCAAAAATCTATGGAGTAGCTACGTTTTACGCGCAGTTCAGACTCAAACCAATCGGTAAGTACCTGATAATGCTGTGTCAGGGGACCGCATGTCATGTAAACGGTTCGGAGATGATAGAAGAAGCCGTATGCGAGCATCTCGACATCAAGGATGGGGAGACGACGGAAGACGGACTTTTCACCTTGAACAATGTGGCATGTCTCGGCTGCTGTTCACTGGCGCCGGTCATGATGGTAAAGAGCGAGGAAGGCGACGAAACATACGGTAACCTTACAAAGGATTCCGTTAAGCAGATCCTTTCCGAGATCAGGGAAAGAGCGTAGGAGGTAACGAAATGAAAGTAGTAATTGGACAGGGAAGCTGTGGTGTCGCTACAGGCGCCAAGAAGACGGCTACCGAATTCGAAAAACAGATAGCTGACAGGAACCTGGACGTGAAGGTGGATATCACCGGATGCGTGGGGACATGCTATCTGGAGCCTATCGTCGATATTTACGATGATGACGGAGGCATGACGAGATATGTCAAGGTACAGCCTGACAAGGTCGAGAAGATTGTCGAGGATCACCTCGTTGAAAAGAAGGTCTCGGAGGAATACGCCATATCCGACGAAGACAAGCAGTTCGTGGAAAAGCAGCAGAGAGTAGTGCTGAGGAACTGCGGCGTGATAAATCCTGAGAACATCGATGAATATATCGCGGCTGACGGATACAAGGCCATAGAGAAGGTCCTGACTTCCATGACGCCTGAGGAAGTAATCGAGGAGATAAAGATATCGGGCCTCAGGGGCAGAGGCGGCGCAGGGTTCCCTACATGGTTCAAGTGGAATGCGGCAAAGCAGAGCCCGGGAAATGAGAAATATCTGGTATGTAATGCCGACGAGGGAGACCCGGGCGCGTTCATGGACAGGTCGGTCCTGGAGGGCGACCCTCATTCCCTGCTGGAAGGTATGATAATAGGCGGATACGCCATGGGCGCCAGCCAGGGTGTCATATACTGTCGTGCCGAGTATCCTCTGGCCATCAAGAGGCTGGAGATAGCTATGGCGCAGGCCAGGGAAAAAGGATTCCTCGGAAAGAACATATTCGATTCGGGTTTCGATTTCGATATATATATCAAAGCGGGAGCAGGAGCATTCGTATGCGGAGAGGAAACGGCGCTGATAGCGTCCCTGGAAGGCGAGAGAGGTATGCCTAGACTGAAGCCTCCTTTCCCTGCGGCGAAGGGCTTCTGGCAGAAGCCTACCGATATAAATAACGTTGAGACGCTGGCCAACGTACCGTGGATCATCTACAACGGCGGAGCAGCCTTCGGAGCCATGGGAACCGAGAAGAGCAAGGGAACCAAGGTATTCGCGCTGGCCGGAAAGATAAAGAAGGGCGGCCTTGTGGAAGTTCCTATGGGACTTACGCTGAGAGACGTCATCTACGGTATCGGCGGCGGCATCAAGAACGACAGGAAGTTCAAGGCCGTACAGATGGGAGGACCTTCCGGCGGATGTATCCCTGCGGAGCTGATAGACACTCCTGTAACGTATGAGGATATCAACAAGACAGGCGCCATCGTAGGCTCCGGCGGTATGATAGTAATGGACGAGGATACCTGCATGGTGGATATGGCCAGATACTTCCTCAACTTTACGCGGGATGAGTCCTGCGGCAAGTGCAACTATTGCAGGATAGGGACCAAGAGAATGCTGGAGATCCTGGAGAGGATAACCAATGGCGAAGGCAAGGACGGAGATATAGAACTGCTGGAAGAGCTGGCCATGAAGATAAAGGATGGCTCCATGTGCGGCCTGGGTCAGACTGCCCCTAACCCTGTCCTGACGACGCTGAAATATTTCAGAAACGAATATGAAGACCATATTTACAACAAGAAGTGTACTGCGGGATCATGCAAAGCCCTTATCACTTACACTATCACCGATGATTGTAAAGGCTGCACCCTGTGCGCAAAGAAATGTCCGGTGGACGCTATTTCCGGCAGCGTGAAGGAAAAGCACGTCATAGACCAGACCAAGTGCATCAAGTGCGGCAAATGTCTTGAGACATGCAACTTTGGCGCGATAGAGAAGAAATAAGGGAGGTGGAAGAAAGATGAACAAGTTCAGACTTAATATAAACGGAAAAGAAGTCACCGGTGTTCCGGGACAGACTATTCTTGAAGTCGCCAGAGAAAACGACATTTTCATTCCTACTCTCTGTTACGACGAAAGAACGAAGATATACGGCTCCTGCGGCATATGCATGTGCGAGGTGGAGGGAAACCCTAAGCTTTGCAAGGCATGCGCCACGGAGATAGCCCCTGGTATGGTCATCAGGACCAATACGGAGAGGGTAATTGAATCGAGGAAGACCAATCTGGAGCTGCTGCTTTCCAATCACGTGGGAGACTGCAGACCGCCTTGTGTGCTGGCATGTCCCGCTCAGACAGATTGCCAGGGCTATGTGGGGCTCATCGCCAACGGCGAGTATGAAGCGGCGCTGGAGCTGGTGAAGGACAAGATCCCTCTCCCTGCATCGCTGGGAAGAGTATGTCCGCATCCTTGTGAAGACGAATGCAGGAGAGGCCTCATCGACGAGCCGATCTCCATACAGTGGCTCAAGAGATTCGCGGCCGATCAGGATCTGATGAGCGAGGACGCTTTCATACCTGAGTGTGAGCCTGATACGGGCAAGAGCGTTGCCATCATCGGCGGCGGTCCGCTGGGACTTTCCGCCGCATATTTCCTGAGGCAGAAGGGCCACGCGGTTACCATCTTCGAAGCCATGCCTAAGGCAGGCGGTATGCTGAGATACGGTATCCCTGAGTACAGACTTCCTAAGGAAGTGCTGGATGACGAGATATTGACGATACAGAAGATGGGCGCTGAGATAATCACCGACACCAAGATAGGCAAGGATATCCCGTTCGAGACTATAAGGGAAGATTTCGATGCCGTGCTGATAGGTATCGGAGCATGGATATCCACCGGTGTGGGATGCAAAGGTGAGGATGCTGAAGGCGTCATCGGCGGTATAGACCTGCTGAGGAAGGTCGTAAGGAACGAAGAGATAGAGCTTGGCGAGAAGGTGGCCATCGTCGGCGGCGGAAACACCGCCATGGATGCCTGCAGGACGGCTGTAAGGCTGGGAGCCAAGGAAGTATACAACATCTACAGAAGGACCAAGGACGAGATGCCTGCCGACATGGTGGAGATCGAAGAGGCCGAGGAAGAAGGCGTTATCTTCAAGAACCTGAGGAACCCTCTGGAAGTCATCAAGGACGAGAACGGCCACGTCAAGGAAGTCGTACTCCAGGTGATGGAGCTGGGCGAGCCTGATGAGTCGGGAAGAAGGAGACCTGTTCCGGTGGAAGGAAAGACCGAGACTGTCGCCATCGACACCATGATACTGGCCATCGGTCAGGCTGTAGACGCTGAGATCTTCGACTGTGACAAGACCAGAAAGAACGCCATCGCCTACGACAAGGATACATTCATGACCAGCATCCCTGGCGTATTTGCCGGCGGAGACTGCGGTAACGACAAGATCTCTATCGCTGTTGAAGCCATCGCCGACGCCAAGAAGGCTTCCGAGATAATAGACGCTTATCTCTACGGAGAAAAGGTGAAGTATGAAAAGCCTTACTTCGTCCAGAGAGACGATATAACGGAGAAGACATTCGAAGACAGAGAGAGGATGTGCAGACCTGAGATGCCTCAGCTGAGTCCTGAGGAGAGAAGGGACAACTTCAGCGAGGTGATCCCTGACGGATATACTGCCGAGCAGGCCGAAGCGGAGGCCTCCAGATGTCTCGAGTGCGGATGCCACGATTACTTCGAGTGCAAGCTGATAGATCTGGCTCATCAGTACGACGTACATCCTGAGAGGTTCGACGGCGACAAGCATACTACAGAATACGAGGACGATCATCCGTTCATCGTGAGAGACCCTAACAAGTGTATACTCTGCGGCCTCTGCGTGAGAGTGTGCGACGAGGTGATGGGCGTTGGAGCTCTTGGTCTCGTAAACAGAGGATTCGATACTGTCGTAATGCCTAACATGGAGAAGCCGCTGATCGAATCGGGATGCATTTCCTGTGGTCAGTGTGTCAGCGTATGCCCTACGGGAGCTCTCCAGGAGAGGACTACCATGATAAAGGAGACTCCTGTGGATACTGTAGAGACAGACACCACATGCTCCTTCTGTTCGGTAGGATGCAGCCTGAAGCTGGAAAGCTGCGGCGATATGCTGATAAAGGCCAATCCTGATAAGGAAGGGACTGTCAACGCCGGACTGGCTTGCGGCAAAGGCAAGTGGGGATTCGACTGCGCTATGCTGGAAGACAAGCTGGAAGAGCCTCTCATCAAAGATGTGGAAGGTTTCAGAGAAGCGGATTATCACGAGGCTCTGGTGATGATAGCCAAGAAGTGTCAGTCAGTCGGAGCCAGATATGGTAAGGACACTATCGGTGTTTCTGTTTCTGACCGATACACCAATGAAGAAGCATATGCCATAAAGAAGATGGCTGAAGCCATGGGCGCCAGGATATTCTGCATGAACAACAGGAAGAGCGGTATAGCTCAGGTCATCGGACACGACGCTTCGCCTAATACGATAGACGAACTGCTTTCGACGGAGCTGATACTGGCTGTAGGCTTCAACGCCACAAACAATCCTGTTATACAGCTGAAGATGAAGCAGGCGGCAGAAAGGGGAGCACAGGTAGTTCTCGTGAACCCTGAAGGCTTCGAACAGATGAATATGCCTTACCTGGCTAAGGAAATCTACACGCCGAACGATCTGGGATTCGTGAAAGCCATCGCAAAGGCCATCGTCGACAGCGGCAAGGGCAAGGATATCGCCGGATACGATGAGTTCGCAGCCAGCCTCAAGGATGTGACTGTAAGCGAGGAAGCCAAGGAGATAGCTGACATGTACATGGGCGCCAGGAAGGCTATGATCGTGTTCACACAGAATGTGATAACTACTGACGCAGCTGCTTTGCTGGCTGATATCGCTATGGTCAGCGGCCATATCGGAAGCCCTAGAGACGGTATCCTTCAGGTGAAGGCAAAGAACAACTCTCAGGGTCTCATCGATATGGGTATCACGGATGGAGCCGAGGCGCTGGAAGGCGTGAAGGCACTGGTGGTATTCGGCGAGGAAGCTGACATCGATACAGATGCCCTCGAATTCCTGGCAGTATGTGACACTCACATGACTGCTCTGGCTGCAAAGGCCGACGTGGTGATACCGGGAACTGGTTTCGCGTCCACGGATGGTACCTTTACAAACACTGAGAGAAGGATGCAGCTGGTACTGGCCGCTATAGATGAAGGAGTTGCCCTCAGCAACTGGGAAGTTGCAGCGGAGATCGCTCACGTATTCGAGGTGGATCACGACTGGGAGGACACTGAGGATATTTCTGAGGAAATGAACGATACTGTGCCTGCTTATAGATATGCTCAATTGGATGAAGTATATGGAGGTGTTCTCACACCTGCGGAAGACGCCGGGCTGGTAGCCGTAGGAGATGGCAAGTTCGCTGATCCTGTGGCATGCACTGACAGCCTGATGAACGTCATCGTGGAGAGACTGCCGAAAGCGGCAAATCCGACTGCGTAGGATAATATCCGCTGGTGGTAAAAGAGAATAATAACAGTCAAGGGGCTGTTCCTCGGTCGACCTGACGGTCGGCTGAGGGGCAGCCCCTTGTTTCTTTAGGCTCAATTGCCAGCACGTCTTTATAAAAAAGTGGTGGTAGCGAGTGGTAGTTGCCGGATTTTTTCTTTTTAGCGGAAATTCGGCACAAGGCCGTGTCAGCGCTGCCGAATTCTGTTCGTTGTCTCGGAATTCGGCAGCGTCGTGTGTAAAGGACTGGAGAACCTTCGGTGAAGGTCGAGGCTCTGTAGATATCGGTTATGGATCCATCCTCTCTATGGGAAGGCCCAGCTTCACAGCATATCCATCGAGGCTGGAGCGTGATACGCTGTCCAGAAGTACGTCCTCGAAGAAATGATCGCCGGGCATCAGGTGGTTTTCGCGGGCGAATTCCATCAGACTAGTGAACATGGAAAGGATCGGGAGGAAGCCTTCGGTGCTGTAGATGACGGCGTAGGTCCTGGGCGGGATGACAGTTATATTGGCGTCAGAGTAGGCCACATCGTCGGGATCCAGTTTTGTGTACAGGTGGGAGTAATAGTAATCCTTGTCGTCATAGCCTCCGTCTACGTCGATAAGGCCGCCTGTCACATATGGGCTGTATATCTGGTTCTGGTGACAATGGGCTATATGGGCGGCAAAAGCCGCGTATTCATCGACGCCTTCGGTACCGCCGCTGTATTTGGTAAATATATAGTACTCTTCAGGACGTTGTTCCAGCTTTATTTCCCCATGCCGGGCGGATATGCCTTCTTCTGTTATGGCTATCTTGCCGTTGACGAATGATTTGAGCCATTGAAGCTCGGCTATCTTTTCGTCGATCAGTGTGTCATGTTCTTTCAGGAGAGTGAGGAATGAGACGGGAGAGCGGTTTTCCAGAAAGTCCTTGATATAGGAAAGGGGGATATCCAGTTCTTTCAGCATGGAGATGGTGTTGTAGGTATCGAATTGGAATATGGAATAATAACGGTATCCGTTGTCGCCGATCAGTTCGGGCTTCAGTATACCGATCTGATCGTAGTGAAAGAGAGTCTGCTTTTTTACTCCGCAGAGTCTGGCGAATTCGCCGGTGGTGAAGTACCCTTTAGGCTTTTTTCTGATTTTTCTCATTATATTACCTCGAAGTGGAAAAAGGTTATTGACTATACGGTTACAGTATACTTTATTATATAGCCGGAGGTCAATGATATGGATGGTATTTTTTCGGGAGAGGTAACAGCCAGGAGATTCATACATTTCGTATGGCCGTCTGTGCTGATGATGGTCATAATAGGACTGTATTACAATATGGATTCGGTATTCGTGGTGAATCTGGTGGGAGAAGAGGCTTTGGCCGGACTTTCCATAGCTTATCCGGTACAGGGCATAATGTGGGGCTTTGCCGTGATGCTGGCATCAGGATCCAGCGCTATCGTCGCCATAAAGATGGGCGAGGGAGATCAGCAGGGGGCCAATGAAAAGTACACCCTCATATGTATCGTTTCCATCATAACAGGTATCATATTTTCGATAGTCTGTATCATCTTTATGGATCCGCTGGTGGAATTCCTCGGAGCAACGGAGACGCTGAAGCATTACTGCCATGATTTTCTTGGTATCATGGTGTGGAGCTTTCCGGCGGCATTCCTGGGGCAGCTGTTCGAATATTTCATAAGGGTGGACGGCAGGCCTGTATTCACCCTGTGCCTGTATCTTTCGGGCGGATTTGTCCATCTGGCTCTCGATTACATATTGATGGGGCCTATGGGAATGGGAATAGAAGGCGCGGCATATGCCAACCTGGGAGGCATAGTTGTCATCATGATAGTAGGCGGAGCATATTTCATATTCGCTGATACGAAGCTGAAATTCGTCAAATTCAAGAATGACTGGAAATATATAGGACACTGTTTCCTCAACGGTTCGTCGGAAATGGTCAGCGAAGCGTCGTCGGGGATAACGACTTTTTTCTTCAACATAGTCGTGATAAAGCTTGCCGGTGATATAGGGGTAGCGGCTATGAGCATCATACTCAATGTCCATTATCTGCTTATATCAGTACACCTGGGATATATAATGGGCGTAGCGCCACTCATAAGCTATTTCTATGGAGCTAAGGATTATGACAAGGTGAATATCTTCATAAAGTATTCCAAGCGGTTCATAATCGTCACATGTCTGGTCAGTGCCGTATGCTGTCTGCTGTTCGGTCAGTATATCGTGATGATATTCGAACGTCCGGGAAGCGAGCTGTTTGAGATAGCTCTGACAGGCGTGAGGTTCCTGTCTGTAGCGCTTCTCTTGTGCGGTATCAACATATTTGCGTCCGGCTTTTTCACCGCTTACGGGAACGGTCCGGTATCGGCGCTCATCTCCATGTCGAGAGCGCTGATAATGAATATCATAGGAGTGATGATACTCAGCTGGCTCTTCGGGATGACAGGTGTTTACCTGACTCTGGCTTTTGCGGAGCTGACGACTATGGGATTGTCCTTCTTCATGTTCAACAGGTACAAGGACAGGTATCATTACAGTCTAAGGTAACGCCGCGGACAGGAAAGCGTCCCGCCGGAGAGAGTTGCCAAAGAGAACAATATAGTACGCGGCATAAAGCCCGGAATGTAATGTGATAAGACATATGTGACAAAAGAAATAAGAAAAGAGAGGAATACTCTGATATAATTAATTCACCACAAAAAAACATATCAAAAGGAGTATCCTCTCATGGCTATTGTAACAGAAGAAATGAAATATCGCCAGCGTTTATGTGAATATGCGATAAAGTATGGAGTAACAAAGGCAGCAAAAAGATATCACACATATAGACAGTTTGTTTACAGACAGCTTGAAAAATATGATGGAAGCGCTCGGAGTCTTGCGCTGAGGTCAAGGAAGCCTCAGCGCAGCCCGAACGCGCATACAGAAGATGAACTGAAACTGATAAAAAATATGCTGCGAAGAAACGGGAAATATGGGCTTGCGGAAGTATATGTAAGATGTCAAAGCAAAGGGTATACCCGAAGTTTTGGCAGCATGTGCAGACAGATAAGAAAAAAAGGATACAAAAAAGTAAAGAGTAAGAAGAAAAGCTATACGAGATATGAGAACATGCAAGGGATATATCCGGGAGAGAAGGTACAGGTAGATATCAAGTATGTACCGCAGGAATGCATCAGATTTCCGTGCTATGGAGATAAGTATTACCAGATAACGGCGATAGATGAATACAGCAGGAAAAGAGTACTGAAGATAGTGAAAGAGAAGAGCACCCATGAGACGAAGAAATTCATAAAAGAGCTGGAAAAGAGGATGGGATTCAAGATAAAGATTATCCAAGTGGATAACGGAACAGAATTTGTAAACGATGGCGATAAGACAGACAAAGACAGCGCATTTGAGAAAGCAGTAAAAGAAGAGGAAATGGAAATAAGGAGGACGAGACCGTATTCACCGTGGCAGAATGGCAAGGTAGAGAGAAGCCATAGAGAAGACGGAAAGATCCTATATAGCAAAGAAGTGTTTAGAAGCGAAAAGGAACTTAAGGCAAAAGTAGCGAAACACGAGAAGAGATATAACAGGACAGCGAAGACAGTATTAGATTTCAAAAGTCCCGATCAGGTAGTAGCAGAGTATTTCTCAAAGTGTAACATATGTCTTGACAACTAAGAATAGTACGCGGCATAAAGCCCGGAAGCTGTTGGCTGGTCCGGGCTTTTCTGATATAATCATATACAATATGAATCCAGGAGGAGAGAGATGAAATATATAGAATTCAAAGTACACGCCAGCAGGCAGGGCGTGGAGCAGCTGACGGCCATGTTCATGTCCAAAGGGATATATGAGCTTTCCATAAAGGATCCGGCCGACATGGAGGACATCCTCGACAAGAAGGTATCCTATGAGTGGGACTATGTCGATGACAGTCTCAGGGAGACCGTGGACAAAGAACCTGTCGTATCGGTATATTTTGAGGATACGCCGGAAAACAGGGAGCGGATACAGGACTTGAAATTATCGGTCATGATGCTGAAAAGCAAGGAGCTGGAGGGCCTGTACGGCTGGGATGTGGACTTTGGCAGATTATACGCGGAGACTGTGGATGTAGATGATGTGGACTGGAAGGATAAGTGGAAGGAGAATTTCAAGCCTCTGAAGGTCACGGACAGGTTGGTGATCAAGCCTACGTGGGAAGAATATACTGCGGCCGGAGATGAGCTCGTGCTGGAGCTGGATCCGGGTATGGCTTTCGGGACGGGGAGCCATGAGACTACATCACTTTGTCTGAAACTGCTGGAGGAATATCTGGGAGAAGAGCCGGCGGACAAGAAGATCCTGGACGTGGGCTGCGGTTCAGGCATCCTTTCCATAGCGGCAGCGCTGCTGGGCTGCGGCCCCGTCCTGGGTATCGATATAGACGAGGATGCGGTAAGGGTCGCCAATGAGAACGTTCGACTTAATGGCGTCGATGATGTCGTTGAAATAACACATGGAGATTTGCTGCAAGGAGTGGATTTCAAGGCGGATATCGTGGTGGCCAATCTGATGGCAGACCTGGTAGCCATGCTTTCGGAAAGCGTAGCTGATCACATGGAAAAGGGCGGCGTTTTCATTTCCTCGGGTATCCTGACGGAGAAGAAGGAAATGGTGGAAAATGCTCTTGAGAAAGCCGGCTTTGAGATAAAGGAAATAAGAGAGGATGACGAATGGTGCGCAATAGTCGCAGAGGTCGGTAAATGAGAAGGTTTTTCGTTTCGCCTGAGGATGTTGGCGAGGAGACGATAGTCATAGATGACAGAGAAGACATACGCCACATGAAAAAGGTGTTGAGGTTGTCAAAGGGTGATGAGATAGATATTTCCGATTCTACGGAGTGGGAGTACAGGACGAAGATCATTCTGTTGGATGATGAGAAAGCGGAGGCTCGGATACTGGATAAGCAGCGGTTTACAGCGGAGCCGAAAGTCAGAGTGACATTGTTCCAGGGGATCCCGAAGCAGGGAAAGATGGAGACTATCGTCCAGAAATCAGTGGAACTGGGTGTTGCTGCCATAGTTCCAGTCTTCATGGCAAGGACTGTAGTGACCGATAAAGGGAATTTTGAAAAGAAGATACAGCGGTGGCAGAAGGTGGCTGATGAAGCTGTCAAACAGTGCAGGCGCGGAGTGATACCGCAGGTCTCCCGGCCGATGAAGCTGCGGGAGATGATCGATAAGCTGGAGGATTTCGATATGGTACTCTTCCCTTATGAGAACGAAAGAGGGATCACCATAAAAGATGTGCTGCGGGGAGACCGCGCAGAGGAGTGCGGCAATTGTGAAGCTGCGAAGAACAGTGATGCCGCTGAGAATATCGCTGTCATCATCGGGCCGGAAGGCGGGTTCTCTGATCAGGAAGCGAAGGAGATCGTCGCCGCGGGAGGTATCTCTCTTTCTCTGGGGAAAACGGTCCTCAGGACCGAGACCGCGGGGATGGCCGCTATAGCTATGATAATGTATGAAAAGGAGCTTTGAGTCATGAAAAGTGTATTTCTCGATTGCGCCATAGTCAATCCCGGAGATATTTCCTGGGAAAAGATACAGGAGCTGAGCGACTTCACCTGGTATGAGAGGACGGCCAGGGAGCAAGTGACCGGGAGGATCAGGGGAGCCGAGGCTGTTTTCATAGATGCGGTGGCGATGGATCGAAAGACGATGGAGGATTGCCCGGAGCTTAAATTTATAGGCATTGCCGCCACAGGGTTCAACCATGTGGATCTGGATGCGGCAAGGGAGCTGGGCATCGCTGTGGCAAATGTGCCGTCCTATGCGGGAGACGCTGTGGCTCAACATGCCATAGCGTTGTTGTTGGCGGTGACCAATAAAGTCCAGGTATATAATGACGCCATAATCGATGGGCAGTGGCAGGGAAGTCAGGATTATACTTTCGTGAAGGCGCCTCTGACTTTGTTGGCGGGAAAATCCATTGGCATCATGGGATATGGCGCTATTGGCAGACGAGTGGGAGAAATAGCGGAAGCGCTGGGAATGACGGTCAACGTCTACAGCCGTGATCCGGAAGCGGCGGTGACTTCTGATGTCCTGTCCCTCAATTGTCCGTTGACGAGGGAGAACACCGGGATAGTGGACGCCGACTTCATCAGTAGGATGAAGGACGGCGCTGTCCTGATAAATACCGCCAGAGGAGGGCTGGTGGACGAGAAGGCTCTGGCCGATGCGCTGAGATCCGGAAAGCTGGCCGGAGCAGGTCTGGATGTGATGGCTCAGGAGCCGCCTGAGGAAGACAATCCTCTCATTGGCCTGGAAAATTGTTATATCACACCTCATATAGCCTTCATACCTATAGAGGCAAGAAGGACGGTCGTCGACACATGTGCTGACAATCTCAGGAGCTTCATAAACGGTGGGATGCTCAACAGGCTGGTGTAGCGGTATCGGAGGAAAGCTGTGTTTATGAGCCGCATCAGCGGGAAGCGTCGGGCCGCGTCCATTCAGTTGAGAAAAGTGAAAAATTCCTGTGGCGAAGAGCCGGGAGGTCTCAGATGTCTCTTCAGCTTGTAGAGACAGCCGGGGTCTCCCTTTTTTATGGTGCTGACGCCTTCAGTGCAGCTGAGGGTGGCTTTGAAACCGATCTCCTTCAGTATCGTATCGGTGTTCTCGTTGAAAGCTCCGAAAGGGTACGTGAAGGTAGTGGGAGCCACTCCCGTCACGTAGGCTATCTTGTCCTGGAGGCGACAGATATCGGAAGTCAGAAAGGTACGGTAATCTTCGTCGCTTTCGTTGGATACCTGGGAGACGCCGTTTCTCGCATCGTAAGTGTGGCAGTCGTAGGAATGATTCTGTATCTCCCAGTATCCTGATAAGTGCATGTCGAGGATGTCGTCCCACGTCAGATGTGAATAGTTGAGATTCCTGTCGCCGCTGCCGGTGAATTCGTCGGACATCTTACCGACTACCGAGATGACTGCCTTCATGTTGTACTTTTGAAGAAGAGGATAGACATAGTAGTAATTGTTATAGTAGCCGTCGTCAAAGGTGATGACGATGGGCCTTTCCGGCAGCTTTCCCTTGCCTTCGGCGAAGGCGATGACTTCCTTCATGAAGACGGGAGTATATCCCTTTTTCCTGATATAGGCCAGATCTTTTTCCAGGAGGTCAGGTGATACTATGTATTTGCTGGACAGCTTGTTGTCCTCCAGTATGGCATGATACATGATGATGGGGAGCTGGATCTCGTCAGCGTCGGACATTTCAGCAGAAGCCCGCATCTCTTTCAGATAGTGGTTTTCCTCGATAAACGGATATTCGCGGCTGTATTGACCTGTGTTATCGTCTTTTACCACTGTGGATCGGTGGGAAGACAGGAGCCTGGTGATGGCGTACAGGTCTATCCATATCTGATCGGGACTGTCCTTTTCATCCTCGTTGAATATCAGCTGCATGCCGAAGTGGAGATGGGGTGTATTTATGTTGTTTGTGTTTTCCTTCAGACTGTAGCCCGTCTGTCCTGTGTATCCGATCACATCACCGGCTGTCACGCTGGCTCCTATGTACAGGTTTTCGGCGTAAGGGGTATCTTTTCGCAGATGAGCGTAGTAATAATATCGCTGTTTGTCATAGCTTCGTATGCCGAGGCGCCAGCCACCATACTGGTTCCATCCCATGGCTTCTACCGTGCCGCTCTCTATTGCCGTCACAGGGGTGCCTGTGGCAGTTATCATGTCATGACCCAGATGCGTCCTGCTGTAGCCATAGCTGCGCGATTGGCCGAAGTCGTCGAAATGGGAGTAGTCGAATCCTTCTGCGATGGGAGAAAATGCCTTGAGACCGTAGGCTTTTTTCCAGACAGACTGGCCGGTCGCTTTATCAGGGATCTTTATCTGATATTCACCGAGGAAGCCATTCAGAACAGCTCCGTAAGCTTCACGGTAATAGCTGAAGCTTTCCATGTCTTTCGTCAAAGTGGCGACAGATTTTCCGCTTTTGACGCCGGAGACGAAGCTGTCCATGTGATGCCGGTCGTAATTATCGAAGTTGCCGCCGTATCTGGATCCAAGGTATGCCAGTATATCTATCCAGTCAACATGTATTTTCTCATCGTAAGTATCTATGTCTGTATCCATGGCCGCTTTCAATACATGGTATGGCACATCGAAATCGACCCATTCTATGGTTCCACCGGCACCGCCTGTTTTCCTGTCCGTAAGGATCGCCGGATCGTGGATCAGCGATGACAGCATCAGAGACAATATCGTACAGGCGACCATGGCACAGGTCGCTGTTTTGCTTGCTTTTTTCCTTTCCGTTTTTCTTTTCATGAAAACCTCCGCGATGATTTAGTTAAAGATATGAAAGTTTCTCTTATTTTATGTAGAGGGCTGCTGTGCTATAATTATCAAATACCGATAAAGAGGAGGTAGACGATGAAAGTCGCGTTTCATACGCTGGGCTGCAAGGTCAATCAGTATGAGACTGAAGCCATGGCGGAGAAGTTCAGAAAAGAAGGGTATCAGGTAGTGGGCGAGAGGGAGTTGGCCGATGTCTACGTCATAAATACGTGTACGGTCACGGCTGTAGCCGACAAGAAATCCAGGCAGTATATAAGGAAAATGAAAAAGATCAATCCTGAAAGTGTGGTAGTCGTCACCGGATGCTACGCTCAGATAAAGCCGGATGAGGTGTCGTCAGTAGAAGGGGTAGATATCGTTACCGGTACCAACGAAAAGGGGCGGCTGCCGGAATACGTCAGCAGATATATGGACGATGGAGTGAAGCAATTACACATAAAGGGATATGATGAGCTGGACGTCTACGATGAGATGGGTGCTGTCGCCAGTGCGGAAGGCAGGACCAGAGCATATATCAAGATACAGGAGGGATGTAACAGGTTTTGCTCATATTGTGTCATACCGTATGCCAGAGGGAAGGTCAGGAGCAGGGCTCTCCGGGAAATAATCGCCGAGGCAGAGGGGCTGGTGGCGGCCGGGTATAAGGAGCTGGTGCTGACGGGTATAAATACGGCGCTGTATGGGATGGAAAATCGGAGCGGAGCCGGCGGAGCGGACGAAGACGGGGAGGGCGGGATTTACGGTGTGGAGGCTATTATCGCCAGAATGAATGAGATCCCGGGCGATTTCAGGATAAGGCTCAGTTCTCTGGAGCCGGCTGTAGTCAACGCCGATTACGTGAAACGATTATTGAAATATGATAAGCTCTGTCACCATCTCCATTTGTCCGCTCAGAGCGGCAGCGACAATGTCCTTTCAGCCATGAACAGGCCCTATGGAAGGAAGGAATACATGGATATCGTCGAAGTGCTGAAGGCTTTTAATCCGCTTTACGGAATATCAACTGATATCATAGTGGGATTTCCGGGAGAACGGGAGGCTGATTTTCAGGAAAGTGTCAGTCTGGTGGAAAAGTGTGGATTTTGCAGGACTCATGTTTTCAAATATTCCAAGAGGCCATTCACCAGAGCAGCCGGGATGAAAGGCCATATAGCTCCCCAGGTGAAAAACCGCCGCGGCGACGAATTGAGCAGGGCCGGGAAGGAGGCGGCGCGTAGATTTTTCCAGATGAATCTGGGGACATCAGAGAAAGTTTTGCTGGAGGAGATACATCAGGAAAAGATGATGATCACCGGCTATACGGGAAATTACATACGCGTTTATATACCATTTGATGATGAGGCAGCGGCGGAGAGGCTGTTGGGAAAAGTGGTCAGCGTCAGACTCACGGGCCTTTTTGCCGACGGTATGACAGGGGAGATCCTCTGAAAGAGGTGTGACATAAACGTGTTCGAGGCCTGCTTCGGGTCACGGGCGTTGGACTGAGAAAAGTGATCTGCATACATTTTCGTAAAATACGGAAATGTATGCTTTTTTGTTGACAAAATATGGATATTACCATATAATGGATATATGGTAATAAATTACAAAAAAGAAAGGGGCGTGAAACAATGAAGGAATGGTATGAAAAGAGCGAAAGGAGAGCTTTTCTCAGAAATGGTGTGGTCGTATCGGCTGCTGTGGCCATCATAGCCGTCGGGACGGCGACGGCGTTTTTTACAGACAGAGATGGTGTATCAAATATCTTCACTGTAGGCAATATCGATATTTCTCTTGAGGAGCCGGGATGGGATCCGGAAAAGGGCAAGGATATGACTCCTATGGAAGAGGTGGACAAGGATCCGACGGTGGTCAACGAGGGCGCCAATGAAGCCTATGTATTCGTGAGAGTGTCGGTGCCAAGGGCATTGGCAGCTACGGCAGGACAGAACGGAGAATATGTGAAAGCCGAGGTACAGGATCTGTTCCGGTATGATCTGAATCAAGGATGGACTCAGGTAAAAAGTGAGACAGAAGATGGAAAGAGCATATATACATATGGATATACAGGGGATGACGGAAAGATGAGATCGCTGGCCAAAGCCTCCAGGACCGAGCCGGTATTCGACAGTGTGTCGCTGATAAACCTGATAGAAGGACAACTGGATGGGAGCCAGCTGACCATAGAAGTAGAGGCGCTTGCCATACAGACCCGGGATGTAGGGGAAGGAAGGCCTGAAGAGGTGTTGAAGCTGTTGGAAGCCGGATCATAACAGACAGGAGTGGTGATGAGAATGAAGAAGATGGGAAGAAGAGCCACATGGCTGACTGTGTCTTGTCTGGCAGCTGTGACCATGGCTGTTCCTGCGGCGGCTGCGTTTTTCATATCCGCGGAGGAAGGAGTAAACCGCTTTTCCGTCGGAGCAAACGCCAGTCGCATAGAGGAGGAGTTTGGCAGCTACGAGGCATTTGAGAAGGGCAAAAGCTACGGCAAGGAAGTAGCCGTGAGAAACGAAGGAAGCGTCAGTTGTTATGTCAGGGTCTTCGCGGAGATAGAAGATCCGGATGCAGCATCGGTATTGTCTGTAGACTTTAACGAAACGCAGTGGACGGACAGGCAGGAGGACGGGTTTTATTATTACAGAGAGCTGCTGAGGCCTGGGGAGAAGACTGCTCCGCTGTTCACTGAGCTGAGGGCCGGGGCGGATATAGAGAGATTCAGGATGATAGTCATGAGCGAAACCGTGCAGGCAGATGGAGAGGAGGATCCTATCACGGCTTTCGATCCGGTCGGACAAGGAGGAGAACATGAATAGGCGGTGTTCGGGAAAGCTGGCGGCAGTCGCCGGGACGCTGACAGCCATTATTCTCTATCTGTCCATCGGAGCATGGGAGGCCGGCGCCATATCGACAGGAAGAGTGCCGTCCAACAGCACTATCGTTCCTGCCGGCTATGTATTCTCGACAGGCTACAGCAATGCCACATGGATTATAAACAGCGCTTATAAGGACTCGATAAGGGTGATGGACAAGAGATCCGGAGAGGGCTGTATAAGTTTCGTAGTGACGAGAAACAGAGGCGGCACCAGGACTTATACTGATCCGCTGACGGTGATCTACAGCAACGCAGGACAGATCAACGGCAGGAGCGTGGATGTCAGGCTCAAGGTGGAGAAGCTGGTGCAGACGGGGAGCAGCGACAGCAATATCGCCAACTGCGACGGTGAATTTCTCTGCCTCTGGTATTCCGTCAGCGATGTGTCCTCCATGAAGACTACGGGGACACGATACAAGCTGACGCACACGACGGACATATCGTATGAGATAACATACGCAGACAACGGAGCTGTGGTGGAGCTGCCGTGTTTTCAGGCGGTAGCAGATCTGGACACGTTCCAGAACGTAGCATCCGTAGCAGAGGGATTCGTACCTGTATCAGGATACGATACGGCTTATCTTTACCCGGGCAGCGTGTTGGTGCAGAAGAGCGGGGGATTTTTCTCCCCGTCTCAGCTGGAAACCGATGGCAACGATTCGTATATCAAGACCGGGCTTTACATCACGACCGACAACGGCCGGTTCAAAGGGAGATATTACGCGACAAACTGTCGGACGAGACTTCTGGTATACAGTCAGTACAGGGCGGGGATGCTGCCTGAGCCGTCGCTGGAGATAGACGGGACGAAGCCATACGAGCCGGGAGATACAGTGACGATAGATGTGAAGCAGAAGATCGGGACATTTTTCGTGGATACGGTCACAAGATATCCGGAAATGGTCATTGCTGATGACATCCCTGAAGGTCTTTCATACAGATCGGCGAAGGTGCGGGACGCATCCGGGAGAGATGTAACGGCAAAGGGGGATCTGACCTATGATGACGCGTCGAAGAAAGTAACATTCCGGTTTGACGACAGCTTCCTGAAGGATCAGGGAAACTACGACGGCAGCCTTTATACACTGAGGATAATTACGGTGGCGGAGCCTTTAGACGAACCGGTCAGGACTATCGACGACACGGCCTTTTCTGTCATATCGGGGATAGAACAGACCACCAACAGGCAGGAGATAAGTGTAAGGAAACCTTTCAGAGTTGAATACACGTATGTGAGCGGTACAGATGGCAGGAGGCTGCCGGAGGAGATAAGTGCTGAGAGAGGAGCATACGCCGTTTCTGATGAGTCGGTCTACTATCACGGAGATGTCGTTGTAAGAAAAGCCGCACCGGCGGAAGGGACAGCGCTGGAAGTGAAAAACAGAGACGGGACAAGGAAGGGCAGATGGGTGTTGTCATGGGACGCTTCACGGCAGACAGTGGAGAACGGCGATGTGACGTTTACCGGAACGTGGCGGTATGTACCGGAACCGAAGCTGGTGATAGTGAAGCGGCTCAAGGCAGATGCGGAGCAGTTTACGGCATCACACGGAGAACCGACATTCCTGTTCAGGGTGAGCGGAGAAAAATCGGGGAAGACCTGGTATAAGTCGGTGACGTTCAGTGAGGAAGTGATGGAGGCTGTCAAGGAGAACGCAAGATTCGTGGACGAAGATGGTACGTGTTTCACCTTCGGAGACGGATATGTAAAGGCGGAATGCGTCGCCATGCGTTTGCCGGAAGATGACTATACCGTGGAGGAAATTGAAACATTGAGATTTGAAAGCAGAAGCGTTTCAGCCAGGTATCACAGCGATGACAGCAGTGGCGGGGAGATCGCCGCCGCGGCTGACGGCGCCTGTCTGACGATATCGCTCGAACCAAGCGCCTGTGAGCCTGAAGATCCAGGATTCGATGCGGCATATGTCAGCGTATTGTTCGATAATATCAAGACGAGATGGGACAGGTTCTCCCATTGTGATGTGGTGATAAACAAGCTGGAAGGAGGCAGGAGATGAATGGCAGGATGAGGAGAACGTTCGTACCGTTGGTGTTGGGCGCAGTCCTGGCGGCCGGAAGCGCTGCCTCGGCATGGGGTGTGTTGACGCCTTTCTGGGAATCAGGCCGGCGCATCTCTACAGGAGGCATCGATATATCGGTGAAAGCCTGGACAGAGGATGATGGTCATAGGAAGGACGCCGCCGCAGCGACAGTCATCGACGCGGAAAAGATGGTGTCATATGTACCTCAGGTGGAGAACAAAGCAGACAAAGCGTATGTAAGGGTGTCGCTGTCGGCCGACGCGGGAGCGGAGGGAGTGGATCTGACTGAGCACATCTGTGGCGTGAAAGAAGATTGGAAGAAAATCGGCGGATATATGTATTGTACGAAGGTGATGAGTGCCGGGGATATGCTGGATGTGTGCGACGGGTTTACGGTCCCTGAAGAATGGGATTATATGAAAAGCAGAGAAATGGCGGTGAGGATCAGCGCGGATGCCATACAGGCTGAGGGCTTCAGCCCTGATTTCGATTCAGAGGAGCCGTGGGGTGAAGTATCCATAACGGATTCTAAAAAGACTGGCGGTCATCTTGTCAGTGAAGCCGTCTCCGGGAAAAGGCAGGGCGTGCGGGTCATCTGTGATGAAGCGGCGGGCATATGCGTAGGAACAGATGACTTTTCGGATCTGACCTGTCTCATGCCGGGAGATACGAAGACAGGGGTCATCACTGTGAGAAATGACAACCGCGAGGATGTGAAGCTGTTTTTTAAAACCGAGTGGGAGGGTGACGATCTCTCGAAGGTGATGAGGATGAGGGTGGACAACGGGGCGACGGTATACAGCGGAACAGTGGCAGGCGGCAGCTTTTCCAGTTACAGACCGGTGGCAGATCTGAAAGCGGGAGAGGAGAAGGATATCGCGGTGATGATGAGTCTCCCGCCGGAAGCAGATAACAGGTACAGTTTCCAGGAAAGCTGCCAGACCTGGTATTTTGCCGTAGAGGATGAGGCTGTCGGGACGGGAGATGGCAGTACAGTGCTGTGGGCGGCTGCGGTGTGTCTGGTAAGCGGTATATCAGTGATATGCGCAGTGAAGATGAAGAGGAAAAGAGATGAGGAGCTTTAACAGCAGGCGTTTTCCGGCTGCAGCGCCGGTCCGCGTCCTGGCCGCGGTCGTGATATTGACTGCGATGGCGGTAATGGCAGGGATAAGACCTGTAGTCATCGTTTCAGGCTCCATGGAGCCTGAGATACCGACGGGCAGTCTGTGTTTCGTGGATACCCGGGACAGGGCTGCGGCGGAAGGGGATATCGTGATGTATGAGATGGCAGGAGTCTCTGTAGTCCATCGGGTAGAGGACATCGATTTTGACGGAAGATATGTAATGAAGGGAGACAACAACGATACGGCTGATCCGGCTCCTGTGAAAAAGGGAAATATCAAGGGGACAGTGATATCAAGGGTGCCGGGATTGGGGTACGCGGTCTGCATTCTGAGAGAGCCGATGGTTTTAGCGGCGATGTCAGCGGTGCTGTCGATCATTCTTTCACTGGGCTTTGGCAGGAGGCTTCCTGTGGCATCAAAATCATCGAGAAAGTTGTCCGTGAGGATAGCAAAAAAATCAAAGAGGCATTATAATATAGCTGTCGATAATTTTATGAGAGGAGTGAGAAAATGAGCGACTGCGTATTCTGCAAGATAGTATCGGGAGAGATCCCGTCCAACAAGGTATACGAGGACGATGATATCCTCTGCTTCAGGGATCTGGATCCGCAGGCTCCGGTGCATGTGCTGATAATCCCCAAGAAGCACATCGCGTCTCTTGACGATGTGACGGAAGAGGACAAGGAGCTTTTGGGTCATATCATGATAAAGGTCAGGGAGATAGCTGAGACGCTGGGACTTGAAAACGGGTACAGACTGGTCAACAACTGCGGTGAGGATGGCTTTCAGACTGTAAAGCATCTTCATTTCCATCTTTTGGGCAAGAGAAAGATGACATGGCCGCCGGGCTGATGGAAGGGATATCTCTATCATGAAGGTGGTTCATTGGGTCATAGGTATGATATTCTCATTTTCTCTGATAGCCGCGCTGTTGTTTACCAGCTGCGAAATAGCTATATACTCGGATTTTGACGTATATGAGAGAGAATATGAGAAATACGATGTGCTTTCGGAACTGGATATGACCATGGATGATGCCATGTATGTCACTCATGAGATGATGGATTACCTCAGGGGTGACAGAGAGACGTTGTCGGTGGTCACAGACGTGGACGGCAAACGGCAGGATTTCTTCAATCAGCAGGACAGATTCCACATGTCTGAGGTGAGAGGACTCTTTCTGGGAGGCATGGCCATCAGGGCAGGAGCCTGCGTGTCGATGGTCGTATGCATCATCCTGCTCCTGTTGATGAAAGCAGATGTCAGGAGGATATTACCGTCCTCATATCTGATCGCGCTGGCAGCGGTGGGACTGTCCCTGGCAGTGGCAGGGGTCATGGCTCTGGTGGATTTCAACGCGGTATTCGTGATGTTCCACCATCTGTTCTTCGATAATGACCTCTGGATATTCGATCCGGCGGAAGATTACATGATAAGGATGCTGCCGGAAGGACTGTTTGCGGACATGGCCGCGAGGATAGGCGTGATATTCGCGGCAGGGCTGGTGATATCGCTGATTTTGAGCATAGCAGCAAGGAGATCCTCGAAGCGGGATAGGAGAAGGGCGTTGCGAGAGCCGGAGGACGCGCATTGAAAAAGCGCCGGCACATCAATGATGGACAGGCGCGTTAAAAGTCCGGATATATCAAAGTAGTTTGAGATTTTTAAGGGAAAGGTCGAGGATGGGAGCTGAATGAGTAAGCGCGCCGCTGGAGATGTAGTCTACACCGATGTCGGCCAGCTGTTTGATATTCTCTCTTGTCACGTTGCCGGAGCATTCCGTCACGGCTTTTCCTTTTGCCATTTCTACGGCTTTTCGCATGTCGTCGACAGACATGTTGTCCAGCATTATTATCTCCGCTCCGGCATCGATGGCCTCCCGGACCATCTGCAGGTTTTCCGTTTCAACTTCTATCTTTATTACGAAGGGAGCATATCGGCGGGCCATTTGTATGGCCTGAGTGATACCGCCAGCGGCGTTTATATGGTTGTCCTTAAGCATGACGCCGTCTGACAGATTGTATCGGTGGTTATATCCTCCGCCTACCTTGACAGCGTATTTTTCAAAGATCCTCATATTAGGAGTGGTTTTGCGGGTGTCCAGCAGTTTTGTGCCGCTTCCCTCCAGGATATCAGCCAAGGATCTTGTGTAGGTGGCGATGCCGCTCATGCGCTGGAGGAAGTTGAGGGCGGTCCTTTCACCTGACAGGATGGCTCGCGCGTCTCCCGTAACTGTGGCTATGAGCTGACCTTTTGCGATGCGGTCTCCATCTTTGACGCAGGCGTCTGCAGTAGTGTCGGCATCCAGCAGCTGAAAGACGCGTCTGAATACATCGAGTCCTGCTATAATCCCATCCTCCTTGCAGAGGAGTTGAGCGGAAGCGCGGCGCGGTTCTTTTATTACTGAATTTGTGGAGATATCCTCGGAGGATATGTCTTCCCTAAGAGCCGCCTGTATGAGGTGATCCATATTGTTTTTCATAGTTATATCGTTTATCATGCTGACTCCTTTTTATCGTTTTCTATAGCTGTGAGTATTTTTTCCTTATTGTCCTTCATATATTTTTCTTTATCGCTGTATCTGTCAAGCTCCAGGTCGTATATATCGGAAAGCTGCTCTGTGGTCATGTCCAGGAATTGAGTGTAGCGGTCTGTCCCGTCCGCGCCATCCGTGCGGCTTTTCGTGATGTGGATCGCGGCGCTTCTGGCGAAGACGAGGCTTTCCAGAAGTGAATTGCTGGCAAGTCTGTTGGCTCCATGGACTCCGTTGCAGCACGTTTCGCCGGATGCGTAAAGATGATCCATGGATGTGTGACTGTTGAGATCGACATCTACACCGCCCATGAAGTAGTGCTGGGCGGGAACGACAGGGATCCATTCCTGGGTGATATCGTAGCCATGCTCCAGACATTTGCTGTAGATGTTAGGAAAGCGTTTCTTTACATCTACATCCTTTATGGTGAGAAAGGACAGCCAGACGTGATCCGTACCGTCCTTTTCCATCTGACGGAATATGGCATTGGATACCACGTCTCTTGGCAGCAGTTCGTCGATGAAACGATCTCCGTCTTTGCCGTAGAGCTGCGCACCCTCTCCACGTACTGATTCCGATATGAGAAAGCGCCTGTCTTCATCTTTTGAAAAGAGCGTGGTGGGATGTATCTGGATGTAGCTGATGTTTTTGAGCTTTATATTCCTCCTGAGAGAAATGGCCAGCGCATCTCCCGTCAGGTGGGCGAAATTTGTCGAGTTGTCGTATATCCCGCCTATCCCTCCGCAGGCCCACATGACGTTGTCGGCGAAGACAGCTTCCAGCTGTCCCTCCTGAGAAGCCATGAGGATGCCGTCGCAGCATCCATTCCGGCAGAGTATGTCCAGCATGGTCGTATGGGTGAGGATCGTTATGTTATTTTTTTCTTTTACCCGGTTCAGAAGCTTGCTGGTGATCTCCTGTCCGGTTATATCCTCGTGGTACAGTATCCTGTTGGTGGAATGAGCGCCTTCCCTGGTGAAGGCCAGGTGACCGGAATCCTTTTGAAATTCCACGCCGTATCCTATCAGTTCCCCGATGACGTCCCGGGAGCTTCGTATCATGAAGTCGACGGATTCGGCTCTGTTTTCATAATGGCCGGCCCTCATGGTATCTTCGAAGAAGCTGTCATAATCGTCTTCGTCCTTCAGGACGCATATGCCGCCCTGAGCCAGGAAGGAATCGCTTTCTTCCAGGTCTCCTTTTGTTATCATCAGGATATCCATGTCATCGGGAAGGTGGAGGGCGGTGAAACATCCGGCTACACCGGTGCCGACGATGATGATATCGTATTTGTTTTTCATGACAGTTAACGCCTTCTTTCTATCTGATATATATGATCATATGGACAGCTCGAGCATTCTTTCCATAGGCTTGCGGGCAGCTTCCTCCAGGGCTTTATCCATGGAAATGCCCTCATTGTCGTTTTCCAGGACTGAGATGATATTATCCAGGGTTATCTTTTTCATACCGGAGCATATCTGGGGAGGTTCGGTGGTGAAGAATTCTTTGTCGGGATTGTTTTTCCTCAGTTCATAGAGGACGCCCGCTTCGGTCAATACTATGAATTGACTGCTGCCGCTCTTCGCCGCGTGATTTATGATACCGGAGGTGCTTCCGACATAGTCTGCCAGAGCCAGGACTTCCGGCCGTGATTCGGGGTGAGCCATGACGATGGCCGCCGGATATCTTTTCTTCAACGCGGATACCTCTTCCTTCGTCACGTTATGGTGGACATGGCAGAATCCGTCGTTGAATATGAAGTCCTTTTCGGGAAGCTGCTCCGCGATGAAATGAGCCAGGTTTGTATCGGGGATAAAATAGATGTTCCTGTTGGGCAGAGAGCTTACTATTTTGAGGGCGTTGGATGATGTGACGCATACGTCGCTGCAGGCCTTAAGCTCCGCAGTCGAGTTCACATAACAGACGACAGCCACATCGTCATACTTTTGCCTGATGGTCTGTATCTTATCAGCATCGGCCATGTGAGCCATAGGGCAGTCGGCGGTCATGTCCGGAAGGAGGACTCTCTTTTCCGGATTGAGGATCTTTGCGCTTTCTCCCATGAACGAGACACCGCAAAGCACTATGGTGTCGGCGGTCACTTTTGTGGCTGTTTCACTGAGATAGTAGGAATCGCCTACATAGTCCGCCAGCTGCTGTATTTCGTCGGCCACATAGTAGTGAGCCATGATGACCGCGTTTTTTTCTTTTTTGAGCGCTTCTATCTTATTGATTTTTTCATTCATTTTCAAACTCCTTTGCTGTGCCGTACCGGTCGTGTGCCGGTCGGTGAGCTGTATGTCAAATTGTATTGAGTATAACATTTTTGACGGAATTTAACAAGACAAATGTCTTTTATAGTGTCATGACATATCGAGGGGGCGAGGAGAAGAGATATGATCTGCTTCATACAGTCAGACTTGTGGAAAACCGAAGGTCTTGTTGTAATCCGGCGCTTACAGTGGTATCATGTATACATAAGGATAAAAGTTGAACGGGAGGAGGATCGAGATGGATCTCAGAAGCTCTAAAGAATTCCCTTTTTCTGCGGAAACGGCATGGAAGGCGCTTCATCAGACGAGTCGGCTCGATGTCGAGCCGGGAACGGTCATAAAGGATATCTCCGAGACTGAGTGGGAAACTTACAATAGTGAGACGGGTTCTCAAACGAAATATGTCGCTGAGTTTGATGACGAAAACAGACGAGTTACCATCGAGGGCGCCAGCAATAAGAAGAGCAACCATGACTTCATATACCTGACACTGAAGGAAATCGCGGAAGAACGTGTGGAACTGATCCTTGAGATAGAGATAAATACAGGAACACATTTCCTCGCGAAAGCTTTGGGAGCGATGATCGCGAAACCGGCTCAGGAGATAATTTCCCGTCACATCTATCAGAATTTCGAGGCGTTATGTACCGGAGCGGGGACGAGGACTATGTCATCTGATGATTTGAAAGCAGAGGCAGCAAAAGTGTATAAGAAGTGAGTAGAAAGGGAAGACGGCTGAGATAAAAAAATCTTGCATAAATCCCCATAAAATAGTATAATAGCAACGTTATAGGCGAGCCGTTTTTAGGTTTACAAAGATTTCTGTAAAGTCAGGAGGTGAAATGGGAAATGGCACAGGTAATAGTCAGAGAAAATGAAAGCCTGGAAAGCGCTTTGAAGAGATTCAAGAGATCTTGCGCGAGAGATGGAGTTATGTCTGAACTGAGAAAGAGAGAACATTACGAAAAACCTAGCGTAAAGAGAAAGAAGAAGTCTGAAGCTGCTAGAAAGAAGGCTAAAAAGTATTAATGGGAACAGACTTAAAAGATCAGAGGTGTTTTGATTGACCTTAAAAGAAAGATTGAACGCTGACTTTAAGGAAGCGATGAAGAACAAGGAAAAGGTGCGTAAGGACACCATAAGCTTCGTAAGAGCTGCCATCAAGCAGTTCGAAGTGGATAACAGGGAAGAAATCGACGATGCCGGGATTGCCTCCATCTTAGCCAAACAGGTGAAGATGAGAAAAGATGCCCTCGCTGATTTTGAATCGGCCGGAAGAACGGATCTCATAGAAGCCTATAACGCGGAAATCGAAGTCCTTACGGAATACATGCCTAAACAGCTTACCGATGAAGAGATAATGGATGTGATCCAGAAAACCGCGGCGGATCTGGGTATAGAGAAAGGCAGCGGAAAGGCATCCATGGGCAAGCTCATGGGAGCGACGATGCCTAAGGTAAAAGGCGTTGCGGACGGTAACAATGTAAAGGCAGCGGTAGAGCGATTCCTTGGATAGCGATGACATATGGACAGGATCAAAGAGCGATGCTGATTGAAAGATATCGGCACCGCTTTTTTGTATAAAGAAAACCCGGTTTTTATCGGCTCTGTGAGGATCGAAAATACTGCGGCAACCGGGTCTTATCGGTTTTTTACCTATATTTTACTTTTTTTATTGAATGTAGATAAAATTTTCAACGTTCGTGGTCTCTCATGACCATGACGAGTCCATTAAAGCCGGCAAAAGGCCACCCCGGCCCTTTACATAAAAAGTCCGGATTGCTCAACCCCATTGGATTTTAGCTACATTTTTCTTTTTTCGTGAAATGTAGGTACTTTTGCTGTTGGCTGTGGGATCAGCGTGAGAAGCTTTGGAGCTGCCTGCGTAAAAACGCCAGTTGACATTGCCTGATGGAAGTGACACAATTATCCTATATATGTAGCGAGGGCAGGAAAGTCAGGTGATGGATTTGTTTTTACCGATAGATAAAAGAGATATGGAAGCGAGGGGATGGGAGCAGGCTGATTTCGTCCTGGTGACGGGAGACGCTTATGTGGATCATCCGTCTTTCGGTACGGCCATCATAAGCAGATTGTTGGAGTCTCATGGCTTCAAGGTGGCGATACTGGCTCAGCCGGGATGGAAGGACTTTTCGGATTTTAAACGGTTCGGCAAGCCCAGGCTTGGCTTCCTTATCAATAGCGGCAATGTGGATTCCATGGTAAACCACTATTCTGTCTTCAGACACAGGAGAAAGCGGGATGTTTATTCACCGGGCGGCAAGGCGGGCAGGCGGCCCGACAGGGCAGTCATCGTTTACTGCAACAGGGCCAGGGAGGCATACAAGGATGTGCCTGTGATAATAGGTGGTCTGGAGGCCAGCCTCAGGAGGCTGGGCCATTATGATTACTGGGACGATAAGGTAAGGCGTTCCATAATGATGGACTCCCGGGCCGATATACTGATTTATGGGATGGGTGAACGGGCCATGGTGGAGATCGCTGAAGCGCTGGATGCCGGGATAGATGTCAGGGATATTACGTGGATAAATGGGACTTGTGTACGGATGAAAGACCCGGGCATCCAGGAGGACGATGTGATCCTGCCGGATTTCCGGGATATCGTCTCGTCCAAAGAGGAATATTGCCGCAGTTTTGCGATGCAGTACAGAAGCAACGACGCTGTGACAGGAACCCGGCTCATAGAGAAGTATGACGGAAGCAATTTCGTAGTGCAGAATCCGCCTCAGCCGCCGTTGGAAAGGGATGAATTGGACGAGCTGTACAGTCTGGACTATATGAGGGATTATCATCCATGCTATGAGAAGGACGGCGGCATCCCGGCCATAGAAGAGGTGAAGTTCAGCATAACGGCCAACAGAGGTTGCTTTGGCGGCTGCGCGTTCTGCGCTATAACATATCATCAGGGCAGGGAGGTCAGGAGCCGCAGTCAGGAGTCCATAGTGGAGGAAGTGAGAAAGCTGACGAAGATGAAGGGGTTCAAAGGATATATCCACGACGTGGGAGGCCCTACAGCCAATTTCCGCCATCCATCCTGTGCCAGGCAGCGGAAGCATGGTATGTGCCGCAACAGAGATTGTCTCTATCCTGAACCGTGCAGGCAGTTGGATACAGATCATGAAGAGTATCTGCGGGTCTTGAAAGCTGTTCGTAACGCAGAGGGCGTCAAAAAGGTATTCATAAGATCAGGGATAAGGTACGACTACCTGTTAGCTGATGGGAACGAACGATTCATGGAGGAGCTATGCAGCCATCACGTCAGCGGGATACTTAAGGTGGCGCCGGAGCACGTATCACAGCGGGTGCTGAAAAACATGAGAAAACCTCCTATAGAGGTGTTCGAGCGGTTCGGGAAGATATATCGGGAAACAAACAGGAGACTCGGGAAGAAGCAGTATATGCTCCCTTATTTCATATCATCCCATCCGGGGAGCAGTCTGGAGGATGCCATAGAGCTGGCGCTGTACATGAAGAAGACGGGATTCGTCCCCGATCAGGTACAGGACTTCTATCCGACACCAGGGACGCTGGCCACATGCATGTATTATACGGAGAGAGATCCATTTACCATGGAAAAGGTGTATGTAGCTAAGGACGTCGAGGAAAAGCGGATGCAGAGGGCATTGATGCATTTCAATAAGAAGGAGAACAGGGAAACGGTGAAGAAGGCGCTGAAAAAAGCAGGGCGCCAGGATCTTATGGGGGTGCTGCTCAAATGATAGGTACTGCTAGATTCGATGAGATCGGAGAAGCTTTCAGGGAAGGCTACAGACAATATGAAGAAGCCTTGTCTTCTGTCGATGGAGGGAAATTCCAGGTCTCGGAAGAATATGGAGGAGCAGCTGAAAACAGGATAGCTGTCGGAGACAATCTGCGATACATGGCGTATCTTCTGAGAGAGGGAGCCATGGAAGGGAAAATACAGCTCATTTATGTGGATCCGCCGTTTTTTTCCAACAGCAAATACGAGGCGTCCCTCAGGCTGTGCTCCGAAAAGCTGGGGACATCAAAGGTGCTGAAGGTGGGAGCATATGACGACAGGAAGAAATCCGGGTTGGCTGGATATCTTGCCATGCTCACCGCCAGGTTTTTCATGATGAGAGACCTGCTTTCAAAATCGGGATGTTTGTGGGTCCATCTGGATTGGCATGTAGTCCACTATGTGAAAGTGATATTGGACGGTATCTTCGGGGAAGAGAATTTTATAAACGAGATAATATGGACGTATAAATCAGGCGGATCCAGCAAAAAAAGCTTCGCCAGGAAACACGATAATTTGCTGGTCTACGCCGGAGGGGAGAAATACAAGTTCAGGCCGTTGAAGGAAAAATCCTATAACCGGGAGATGAAGCCTTACAGATTCAAAGGGGTGGAGGAATTCAGGGATGAAAACGGATGGTATACCATGGTCAATATGAAGGATGTGTGGAGCATCGACATGGTGGGGAGGACTTCCTCCGAGCGGAACGGCTATGCTACTCAGAAGCCGGAAAAGCTGCTGTATCGCATAATAGAGGCCTGCAGCGACGAAGGTGACATATGCGCTGACTTTTTTGCGGGATCGGGGACCTTGGGAACAGTGTGTCAAAAGACCGGCAGGAACTGGATCATGTGTGACCAGAGCAGTCTGGCGGCTGCATCTCAGATAGAGCGTGTAGGCGCTTTGAAAGGCGGGAGTTTTGTCGTGGAAAGGGAGCATCGCGAAGGGTGCGAAGAAGCGATGGGAAAACCGGAGGTCTCTGTGAAGTTAAAGGGCGGCGAAGGCCCGGTCGCGGTAACGCTGGACAGGTACAGACTGCCCGTCGGCGGCTTGGTGACAGCGGAGGGCAGAGGCTACGGGGGCGGTGAGGTCCAGGCGGAAGTAGAGCGGTATCTGGCCGACGATCCTCTGTGTCTGGTGAAGTGCTGGAGCGTGGACTGGGATCATGACGGGCAGATCCACAGAGCGTCAGCTCTGCTGCCGGGGATGGAGCGGAGCTGTCAGATGGCTTGCGAGGAGGCTGCATCGAAGGCTGCGTCCGATGGAAATGGCGCCGGCAGGATCGTCAGCGTTGTCGGATACGATGTGTTCGGAGGCCGGTTCGAGACGGTGGCGCGGAGATAAGACACAGGTGCGGGTCGTTCACGCCAAAGCGGGCCCGGAGCTTATCAAAACATGAAAAGACGAAAAAATGTCCTGGAGATGTGTCAAATGACATTTCCGGGATTTTTTTATAACCAGGAAAAATATTGGGCTTTGATTCTAAAACTATTGTTTTTACAAGATATATATATTGACAAAATAAAACAGGGGGGGGGTATAATATACGGGATAAAAGCCAATGTCGAGTTTAAATTGATCTAGGAGGAAAAACATTATGAAAAAGGCTTTAGTGATCGCATTGACCCTGCTGATGACGGTCGCGTTCTCTTCTACTGCCTTCGCGGCGACTGTGACGGAAGGATGGACGACACGAGATAACAACACGCCTATAGAGCCTGTAGGAAAAACGATAACGATTCCGGATACAGCAATAGGCGGAGCAAGTACCTACGCAATCAGAGGTGATGCTATCGATGGCACGAAAACGTATGAGGCGATAGTAGATCTGAGCAAAGAGTATCAGCATGGCGAACTTTTCTGTATCAGTTTGGGGTTCGGTACTGATGCGGATACATATAATACTGAATTTTCAGTATGTACTCAGAAGAGCGGTGATGATTTCATTGTGTCGGCAGGCGTTGCCGGAGCAGATAGTATCACGGTAACAGAACCAGGAATCTATACGTATCAGTGGACCGTTTCCAAATCAGCGGATGAAATCAGTGCAAGCTTTGAAATCGCCGAGCTTGGACAGACTTTGGAATTCGCTGATGAGGGGGAACTCGCGAAACTTCAAGATTCGACAGTTGTAAGATATCTGTGGGCATTTGGAGGCGGCGCTGATCCTTCATCGTATCAGTTGGATAGAGATCTGGTGCTCTATACTGCAAAGCCTGAAATCCAGGGTGTCAGCGTAGTTGACGGGACTGACGGATATACTCCGGTTGAGATACCTCAGGTGGGACAAAAGCTTACTGCCAATGTGACTGTTGACGAAGGTACGGTAGGTTCGTATCCTGTGGATGAGAATATTTCTTATGTATGGTCCTATGAAGATTCGGATACTGTTCTTGGGACAGAGCCCGTTTATACTGTAACAGAAGATAACCTGGGCAAGAAGATCGTCCTTACGGTCAGCGGCGGTAACCACGGATATGCCGGAATAGCAAGCTGGTCTGCAACTGACGTTGTAGGCGCTGAACCTGGTGAAGAGCCTACTGAGCCGGGCACGGATGATCCGACGACCGGAGACAGCCAGGATGGTACTGCTGTGGGGAACACTGACAAGGGCAACGGACAGCCGAAGACAGGAGACAGCAGCAATGTGCTGCCGTTTGTGGCTCTCTTGACGCTGGCCGCGGCAGCAGGAACGGCTGTAGCTGTTAAGAGAAGAACAAATCAGTAGGATCCAGGGAAAAACTGAGATAAAAGAGGTACAGGACTCGGCGCGATAGGGGCTGAGAACTGGAATCTGGATGTTGAAGAGGCTTCGGAGCATAGCAGCAGGGATGATCCGGGCCTCTTTGATTTTTCCATTCGGCTGTGCGGCGTGACTAACGGTCTTGACAGAGATGGGCCAGCCAGTTCGCGGCTCTTGTGCCGGATCTTTACTTTTTCTCTGAGATCCGGCACCTTTGACACAAATTGTTGCCGCCTTTTCGATTATTGAAAGAGATACGGCAAGCCTATTGCCGTATCCTCTTTGCGAAGCAAAAATTCGGCAAGTTTATTCAAAAAATTTCCGGGGCAATGCGGTTTGATGTCGTTAAATCAACAGATATATTCATTTGCGTGCCGGATGATCTTTGATCAAAAGGTATTCGGCAAATACTCGTGTCAACACTGCCGGATCATTGTCTGTTTCATGAAATTCGGCAAATGCTTGTGTCGGTACTGCCGGATTTTCTAAAGCTGGTAAAAATCCGGCACGAAAGCCTGCCACGAAAGCTTGTCGGGAAAGTCTGCCAGGTATCTCAACAAGGCTCGCGGACTCGCGCACAGGAGTCGCATGCCAATTTACCACAAAAAACATCTTGCATGGCATATTCATTTGGTGCTATAATATCAGAGTAATTTTTGTGCGCAAAAGATATGAGAATAAGGAAGACGGCAATGAGTTGGGGTCTGGTTTATCCTTCTCACCCAAAACGCCCGAGACCTTATCTTTTTTCTTTTTTGCGCATTTTTAAATGATTTTCGGTGGGCTTGGTGTGCGATGATAAGAGGTGGAGTCATGAAGAAGTACATATTTGTTACAGGTGGAGTAGTTTCAGGACTGGGAAAAGGGATAACGGCAGCGTCGCTGGGAAGGCTGCTGAAGGCCAGAGGGCTTAGGGTCTCTGCTCAGAAGCTGGATCCGTATATCAACGTAGATCCGGGGACCATGAGTCCGTATCAGCACGGAGAAGTGTTCGTGACAGAGGATGGCGCAGAGACAGATCTGGATCTGGGCCATTATGAGAGATTCATCGACGAGGATCTCAACAAGTATTCGAATCTGACGACGGGGAAGGTATACTGGAATGTGCTCAACAAGGAGAGGAAGGGGGAGTATCTTGGCAGCACGGTGCAGGTGATACCACATATAACTAATGAGATAAAAGATTTCATATACAATGTGGGAAAGACCAGCAATGCTGATGTGATAATAACGGAGATAGGCGGGACCGTGGGAGATATAGAAAGCCAGCCGTTCCTCGAGGCCATAAGGCAGGTCTCGCTGGAGCAGGGAAAGGAAAACTGTCTGTTCATCCACGTCACGCTGGTACCGTACCTGAAGAGTTCAGGGGAACATAAATCGAAGCCGACTCAGCATTCGGTAAAAGAATTGAGGACAATGGGCATATCTCCTGATATAATAGTGATGAGATCAGACGAGCCTATCGATGAGGGCATTGCGGAAAAGATATCTCTGTTTTGCAATGTCAAGCCGGACTGTGTCATAGAGAACAAGACTTTGCCGGTCCTGTATGAGGCGCCACTGATGCTGGAAAAATCCAGATTTTCATGGATCGTGTGCAGGGAACTGGGGATAAACGCAGGGCCTTGCGAGATGACTGAGTGGGAAGCTATGGTAGACAGGATAAAGGCCAGAAAAGAGTGCGTACGCATCGCTATCGTAGGTAAGTATGTCAAGCTTCACGACGCCTATCTTTCCGTAGCGGAGGCCCTTAAGCACGGCGGATATGAGAACGGTTGCCATATCGACATCAAGTGGGTGGAAGCGGAAGATGTGAACGGGGATTCCGTTTCACAGCTATTGGGTGATGTGGACGGTATACTGGTCCCGGGCGGCTTTGGCGACAGAGGTATAGAAGGAAAGATAACGGCGGCCAGGTATGCCAGGGAAGAAAGGATACCGTATTTTGGCATATGTCTGGGGATGCAGATCGCAGCCATAGAGTTCGCACGCGGTGTGCTGGGCCTGGATGATGCCGATTCGGGAGAGTTCAGCGAAACTTGCGATCATAAGATAATAGATTTCATGCCTGACCAGTACGGTGATATCCCCAAGGGCGGGACTATGCGCCTGGGTGCTTATCCGTGTGTCGTGACAGCGGGGACCATAATGGAAAGAGCCTATGGTACCAGAGAGATATCAGAACGTCACAGACACAGATACGAGTTCAACAATGAGTACAGGGAAGCCTTCGAAGGGAACGGCATGAGGATAGCAGGGACATCGCCTGACGGCAGGCTGGTGGAAGCCATCGAGCTGGAGGATCATCCGCATTACGTGGGTGTACAGTACCATCCGGAGTTCAAAAGCCGGCCTAACAAAGCCCATCCGCTGTTCAGAGAATTCATAAAGTCCGCCTTCGAGAACAGAAAAAGATAAGACGACAGGAGGAAATCAAAGGGACATGTACATAAGGAACAATACGCTGGCGGTCATATTCAGAGTGATATTCATCATAGTATGCGGAGCCGGGATAGTGATGAGACTGATGGGAACCGGTTCGATCATAGGAACGGTCCTGGGCGAGTTCGCGCTGGTAGCCAATGCCGCGGCACTGATATATTTCGCATATCTGATAATAGCCAGACCGGGATACGAGAGAGGCGCGCTGAGGGGAGCAGTGACCATTTACATGGTGATAACGTTCATCGTCTACTATTTCATGTATTTCGGGACGGCGCTGTCGCGTCCGGAACAGCTGTCGGTGGCGGGTTACCTGTTATACTTTGTGGCGCCCCTGATGGCGTTGGCTGATTATCTGTTGTTTTGCAGGAAAGGAGAATTTACGGCATACAGCCCGGTCGTATGGGCTATAATACCAGTGCTTTTCAACATTGCCGTCTTTATTGTCAACAGGTTGGGATTTGCTATGGATACCATCCCGTATTTCAATCTGATGGGAATGAATCTGATCGCTACGTTGTTCATCTTTCTGGGTATAAGCTACCTGCTTTTCGTCATAGACAATATGATGGCCGGGAGGAGACGTTAATGCTCGCGTCATGTATTCCAAGGAGGCAGTCTCATGGGAACGAGGCAGCCTCCTGCTTTTTATCTCTTTTTATGTAAATACTTTTCTCTGGTAGCAAGACCACCTCTGATGTGGCGTTCAGCCTTGTTGTTGTCCAACACCTCTTTTACCTCAGCGGCAAGTCCGGGATTGATCTCATGGAGCCGCTCGGTGATATCCTTGTGCACCGTGGATTTGGAGACTCTGAATTTGGCCGCAGTGCTCCTGACCGTCGCGCCGGTCTCCACGATGTAGCGGGCCAGTTCCAGTACCCGCTCCTCGATGTAATCTTTCATAGTATTGACAGTTCACCACCCCTTGATTTATTAACTTTTCAGTCAAAACAATATATGTCGGAATTTAAAAAATATACTTGCTTTGGATTTTCGGTGTAAATTTCTTTTGTGTGGTAAAACTAAGCGATAACTGATAAAATGAAAGGAGCAGGCGATGTTTCCCATATCGCGTTTTAATGATATGATGTTCAATGAAGAAGTGGGGATAGACCTGGGTACGGCCAATGTGCTCATATATGTAGACGGAAAAGGAATAGTACTGGAAGAGCCGTCGGTGGTGGCTATAAACAGGGACACCAAGGAAATACTGGCAGTTGGCAGCGAGGCCAAGCGGATGATAGGCAGGACGCCGGGCAATATTTCCGCCGTAAGACCGCTGCGGGACGGTGTGATCTCAGATTATGACGTTACGGAAAAGATGCTGCAGTATTTCATAAAGAAGACATGCGGCGGCAATCGTTTCTTCAAGCCGAGGCTGGTGGTATGTGTGCCCAGCGGAGTCACCGAGGTTGAAAAACGGGCGGTGAAGGAGGCGGCGCTCCAGGCCGGCGGCGGAGCGGTATATCTGATAGAGGAGCCGGTGGCTGCAGCCATAGGTGCGGGGATAGATATCACCGCGCCGGAAGGTATCATGATAATAGATATAGGTGGAGGCACTACCGATATTGCCGTCATTTCCATGGGCGGCATAGTGACAAGCACTTCGGTCAAGATGGCCGGTGACAAGTTCGACGACCACATCGTCAAGTACATGAGAAAAAAGTACAGACTGTTCATAGGGGACAGGATGGCGGAGAAGTTGAAACGGGAAGCCGGAATGGCATCTTCGGAGGAGGAATCGCTCATTACGCTGTGCAAGGGAAGAGACCTTGTGACGGGCCTCCCAAGGACAGTAGAGGTAAGGTCAGAGGAGATCCTGGAGGCTCTGGAGGAGCCTCTGGACATCATATGCGAGGCGACTCATGGAGTGTTGGAGAAGACGCCTCCCGAGCTGGCGGCTGATGTGGGTGAGCGAGGTATCGTCATAACAGGCGGAGGCGCTCACCTGAGAGGGCTGAACAGGAGGATAGAGGAGCGGACAGGGATCAGGACGGTAATAGCTGACGACGCGGATCTGTGTGTAGTGAGAGGTACCGGTGAAGCGCTTAAATTCATAGATGTGATAAGCAGGAACAGTTTGAACAGGAGAGAGACGTATATATGAGACTGGAACTTATAGCGACGGCCACATTCGGGCTGGAGGCCGTAGTGAAGCGTGAGATAGAGCAGCTGGGGTACAGGATACTGAAGACAGAGGATGGCAAGGTGACCTATATGGGGGATGAAAGAGCCATAGTCAGATCCAATCTGTGGCTGCGGAGTGCCGACAGGGTACTGCTGAAAATGGCAGAATTTGAGGCCAGAGAGTTTGAAGAACTGTTCCAGCGAACCAAGGCTCTGGACTGGGAACAGCTCGTCCCGCTGGACGGAAAGTTCACCGTCACGGGAACATCGGTGAAATCCAGGCTTCACAGCGTGCCGGCATGTCAGAAGATCGTCAAGAAGGCTATTGTGGAAAAGCTGAAGGAATTTTACGATGTGGAGACTTTCCCCGAGACTGGAGCCCAGTACACGGTCAAGGCCACTATATTGAAAGACAGAGTCACACTGACCATAGATACCAGTGGGGCGGGTCTTCACAAGAGGGGATACAGGCAGGCTGATGTGGCGGCGCCTATAAAGGAAACGCTGGCGGCAGCGCTGGTACAGCTCTCCTTCTGGAAAGCCGGGCGTATACTGGTGGATCCATGCTGCGGCTCAGGTACTATACCAATAGAGGCCGCCATGATAGGCAGGAACATCGCGCCGGGGCTCAACAGGAGCTTTGCCTGCGAAGAATGGGAGCTGATAGAAAAGGATATCTGGAGGGAGGAGAAGAAGGCGGCGTTTCAGGCTATCGACTATAACGCAGAGCTGGAGATATACGGATACGATATAAATGGCAGAGCGGTCAGAGCCGCTATGGAAAATGCTCAGGAGGCGGGCGTCGATGACTGCATAGTATTCAGGCGGCAGGATGTGGCGAAGCTGGAACCCACAGGAGAAAACGGTATCATCATCGTCAATCCTCCTTATGGTGAGAGGATAGGCGAGGAGGCACAGATCAAGGAGATATACAAGGCTCTTGGCGGATTTTTAAAAGATTATCCCGACTGGTCACTCTTCATGATAACGACGGATAAGGAGGCGGAAGAAAGGGTGGCGGGCCGGAAGGCCGACAGGCGCAGGAAGCTGTATAACGGCAGGCTGGAAACGTGTTACTACCAGTTCCATGGTCAGAGAAGGACATTAGAGGGAAGATAAGGCATCTCACATAAAAAAGCTCCTCCGGGAGATAATATATATCATATTTACATAGCACTTATAATCAAGTAAAGGAGAACATAAAATGGCGGTTAATTTGAAAGGAAGAAGTTTTTTGACGCTGATGGATTTTACCCCTGAGGAGATCAGGTATATGCTGGATCTGGCCAGAGATCTTAAAGCAAAGAAGAGAGCCGGCATCAGGACGGAAGCTCTCAGAGGAAAAAACATCGTGCTTCTGTTCGAGAAGACGTCCACCAGGACAAGATGCTCATTCGAGGTGGCATGCCACGATGAAGGCGGGCATGTGACGTTCCTGGACGCGAAGAGTTCACAGATGGGGAAGAAGGAGAGTCTGGAGGATACGGCCAAAGTACTGGGAAGGTTTTTCGACGGGATAGAGTACAGGGGCTACGAGCAGTCGGTAGTGGAAGATCTGGCCAAGTATTCCGGAGTACCTGTCTGGAACGGACTCACCGACGTGGATCATCCAACTCAGATACTGGCGGATATGCTGACTATAGAAGAGCACATCGCCAAGCCTCTCAGCAAGGTAAAGGTGATCTTCTGCGGTGATATAAGGAACAATATGAGCTATGCCTGGATGTATGGCTGTGCCAAGATGGGGATGCACTACGTGGCTTACGGGCCTGATGTGCTGGCTCAGCAACTGGATCAGGATATAATGAAGAAGGTGAGGACGGTAGCTGACGAGACGGGAGCCGTCATCGAAGTGTCTTCTGATCCGGCATGCCTCAAAGGAGCGGACGTGATATACACCGACATATGGGCTTCGATGGGAGAAGAAGATCAGATAGAGGAAAGGGTGAAGCTTCTGTCGCCTTACAAGGTGACCATGGAAATGCTGGAAAAGACAGAAAATCCGGACGTTATTTTCCTCCACTGCCTGCCGTCCTTCCATGATTTTGAAACGGATATGGCCAGGGAGCAGAAGGAAAAGGGCCTTGATATAAGGGAAGTCACCGATGAAGTATTCAGGAGCAGGCATTCCAAGGTGTTCGACGAAGCGGAGAACAGGATGCATACAATCAAGGCCGTTATCGTGGCGACGATGGGATGACGATGAGGCGATGACTATATGACTCGGAGGGATTTATGAAAAAAGGGGTAAACAACTATTCGGAAATAGGCAGGCTGAATAAAGTCCTGCTCCATCGCATAGGCGATGAGATAGAAGGACTGGTGCCAGACAATTTCGAGCGGCTGTTGTTTGACGATATACCGTATCTTGCGGTAGCGCAGCAGGAGCATGACAGGTTCGCTGATCTGCTGAGGGAGAATGGCGTGGAAGTCATCTATTATGTGGACGAGTCAGCGAAAGCTCTGAAGGACAGGAACGTAAGACAGATGTTCGTGAAGCGGTTCATAGACGAAAGCGACGTGCATTCCGACGCGGTCAGGGAAGCTCTGGAAGATTACCTGCTGAGGATGGAGCCGAGGAAACTGGTGGAGAAGGTCATCTCCGGCGTCAGGAAAAGCGAGCTGGATGTCAAGTCAAATTCGCTGGCCGACTACATTTCCGCCGGTTATCCTTACTATACGGATCCGATGCCTAACCTGTATTTTACCAGAGACCAGGGCGCGTGTATCGGCAGCGGTGTCAGCGTCCATCATATGAGCACCTCGGCCAGGAGGCGGGAAGCGTTGCTGCTCCAGTATATGTTCAGGTATGACGAAGATTTCGCCCCTGAGGGAACGGAGCTGTGGTACGATTACGATCAGGCTTATTCCATAGAAGGCGGAGATGTGCTGGTGCTGTCGGATGAGATCGTCGCTATAGGTCTGTCTCAGCGGACTACGGTGGCAGGGATAGAGCAGCTGGCCAGAAACATTCTGGATAATTCAACGTTCAGGAAGATACTGGTGTTCGACATACCAAAGAGAAGAGCGTTCATGCACCTGGATACGGTGTTTACCATGGTTGATTTCGACAAGTTCACCATCCATCCGGAGATAGAGGGGCCGCTGCAGATCTATGAGATAACCCTTGACAGGAGCGGGGAAACTCATTTCAGCAGCGTACAGGATCAGCTGGCCAGCATACTGAAGACAGAGCTGGGACTTCCGGCGGTAGAGCTGATAAGATGCGGCGGCGACGATCCTCAGGCAGCGCAGAGGGAGCAATGGAACGATGGTTCCAATACGCTGGCCATAGCGCCGGGAGTGGTGGTGACTTATGAAAGGAACTACGTGACCAATGAGCTGCTGGACAGGAAGGGGATAAAGGTGCTGACTATACCCAGCTCCGAGCTTTCAAGAGGCAGAGGCGGCCCAAGGTGCATGAGCTGCCCTGTAAACAGGGACGACATATAGGAGGGTCAAGGTATGAGCGCGGAGAGAATAGTAGTGGCGTTGGGCGGCAATGCTCTCCAGTCGGGAGGCGGGCCGGCGACGGCCCAGGCGCAGCTGGAAGTAGTGAGGAAGACGTGCGAGCATATCGCTGCCATAAGTGGCAGGGGGTATGAGATTGCTGTAGTTCACGGCAACGGGCCGCAGGTGGGACGGATAGTGATGGCATCGGAGGCGGCTGAAGATGTGACGCCTGCCATGCCTTTTGATGTGTGTGGAGCCATGTCTCAGGGATATATAGGTTACCACATACAGCAATGTCTCAAATATGCTCTCAACAGAAGCAACAGGAATATCCCGGTGGTGACGGTGGCTACTCAGGTCATAGTCGATGCCAACGATCCTGCTTTCCAGGATCCCGCCAAGCCGATAGGGCCATTTTATACCGAAGAGGAAGCCAGAAAGCTGGAGCGGGAGAAGGGCTACACTATGAAAGAGGACGCGGGAAGAGGGTACAGACGAGTGGTGGCATCGCCGTTGCCGCGGAGGATAGTGGAGATAGAGGCAGTCAGACAGTTATGGGATCATTCCATCGTGATAACGTGCGGCGGCGGAGGGATCCCGGTAGTGGAAAATCCCGATGGGACGCTGGAAGGAGTGGCAGCTGTCATCGATAAGGATTTCGCAGCGGAGCTTCTGGCGGAAGAGGTGAAGGCCGATATGCTGATGATCCTGACTGAAGTAGAGAAGGTGGCCGTCAACTTCAATGAGCCTGACCAGCGGGATCTGTCCTCCATGACATTGGCGGAAGCGGCAAAATATGTGGATGATGGTCAATTTCCGGCAGGAAGCATGCTGCCAAAGGTGGAAGCAGCCATGAAATTCGTGAGAAGATTTCCCGATAAGAAAGCTGTCATAACGTCGCTGGATAAGGCTGTAGATGCGCTGGAGGGCAAGACAGGAACGGTTATCACCTTCAACTAGTTCCCCGGCATGTCCCGGCGATGGATTTGTTAAAAAATTAATTACTTGACTTGCTGTATATTAAGCGGTATCATCTATAAAGTCGATTTTCATAGATTTGACAGACCAGAACAAATAATATAAACGGGAAGGTTTAATGTATGGAGATAGAGTTGAAATACAGGATACCGACGCCTGAAGTGGCGGACGATATTTGGAATGACAAGCTGTTTTTCAGCTACGAGGAGGACGGATCCCGAGAGGAGCTGTGCTTCATGGCTAAATATTTCGATACGTCCGACTGCGATCTGGCAAAGCATAGCATAGCCTACAGAGTCAGAAAGGAAGGGTGCCGCTGGGTGGCGGCTCTCAAGTGGAGCGGTCAGAGTGACGGCGCACTGCACACGAGGGAAGAGATCAACGTACCGGTACAGGATGACAGACCGGATCCTTCGGTGTTCCGTGAAAGCGAGATGGGAGCAGTCCTGGAGGAGATCATAGGAGACAAAGCTCTCATAGGTTTGCTGGAGACCAGGTTCATGAGGAGACGGTTCAGGATCGACACAGGAAAAGGCATATTCGAGCTTTCCATCGACCAGGGAAAGATAGTGACTCCTTACGGTGACGAGCCTATATCGGAGGTGGAGATAGAGCTGTTTTCCGGTGAGTCAGAAGAGCTGGAATGCCTGGGGAGAAAGCTTTGCGGCCAGTACCATCTTGAGAAGGAATCCAGAAGCAAATATTCGAGAGGCATAAGGATAATAAAGGACAACAGATGACAAGGCCGTTCAGAGATCGCGGCGAAGAAAAGGAACACGGAGCTGTTCCTTTTTTGTTGCCTTGGGTATACATTATACAGCCGGCGCTTTGATGTGAGCTCTCCAGGGTATGGACACGGTCATCTGCCGCCGGTCTTTTTCGTTATGAGCAGCAGCTCAGGAGGCTCGTTCCTCTGATTGAGCATATTGACGTATGCTGAATGGTATGTGCGAGGGTCGAGAGCGGAGGCCATTCCCAGCAGTGCTTCCTTTTCGCGTTGGCCTTCAGGGTGACCGCTGTACATTGTGATACAGAGAAGGCCATCTTTAGCCAACAGCGTCAGTGATGTTTCTGCTGCTTTGCGGGTAGATATTTCTCCGGTGGTGATATGCTTATCGCCGCCCGGCAGATAACCAAGATTGAAGATGATGACATCGACAGGCGCGGCGGTATGAGCCGATTTGCCAATATGGTCCCGCATGTTCTCGTGAGAATCTCGTATCAGCTCTATGGTGCCGTCCTTCAGTTGGGGTCCGAATCCTTCTGAGATGAGAAGGCGTCTGGTATTCTCTATGGCGTCTGACTGGATGTCGAAGGCGTAAAGCTTCGAAGGCCCCATTTTGGCCAGCCGCAGGGTATCGTGGCCATTCCCGCATGTAGCGTCTGTAAAAACCCCGCCCTTCTTCGCGTATCCTGATACCATATGGATGGCCAGCTCTGTTGTGGTCTGTATTATGTTTGACATGATGCTTTTCTCCTTGGTTGGAAGTATACAGGGATACTATAGATCAAGGAAAGAGTAAAATCAAGAGTTTTGGAGCTGCTGGGATCCGGTGGTCAACGGGAGTGGCGCGGAAGGTACTGCTCAAGCCCCAGCCGGATGAGTTCCGCTCCGCGTTCAAGGTCATGCGCGTTGAGAACGCAAGCGATACGGATCTCATCTTCACCCAGGCCGGGCGTCATATAGAAGCCCTTTGCGGGAGAGAACATCACCGTTTCGCCTCGATCCTCGAAATCGCGCAGGAGGAACATGAGAAAATCTTCGACATCGTGAACAGGAAGCTTTGCCATGATATAAAACGAACCGTTCGGCTTGGAACATACGATTCCGGGTATCCGGCTCAGTTCTCTGTATCCCGCGTCACGCCGTTTTTCGTATTCCTGACGCATTGTATCGAAGTAGGAAGCAGGCAGCCTGTATAGGGCGGCCGAGCCTGCCTGTTCCAGAGTAGGGCAGGAAAGCCTTCCCTGGGCGAGTTTCATGGCGCAGTTCATGAATCCCGGGTTTTTGCTTATGAGAGCGCCTATCCTTGCGCCGCAGGCTGAGAAGCGCTTCGATACGGAGTCGGTTATTATCAGCCTGTCCTGTATCCTTTCCAGAGATCCGAAGGAGATGGCTTCGCTGCCGTCGTACGTGAATTCTCTGTAAACTTCATCGGCAAGCAACCACAGATCGTGTTTTATCGCGATGTCGCCGATAAGCTCCATATCGGCGAGCGAGAGCGTTTTGCCTGTAGGATTGCCGGGATTAGTGCAAACGATAGCTCTTGTCATTTCGTTTATAGCGGATTCGATGAGGCTGACATCGGCGTAGGAATAACCTGTTTCGGCAGTCGTCGTTATGGGAGAGATCTCGCCGCCTGCCGCAGCTATGAATGTGCGGTAGTTGGTATAGAAAGGCTCGGCTATGACAACGTTATCTCCCGTATCCAGTATACACGAAAAGGCCATACTCAAGGCTTCGGAGCCGCCGGCCGTGATGATGATGTCGTCCCGCGTGAGGCTGACGTCATATCTTCGGAAATAATCTATCATGGCATCCTGGAGAAGTGTGTCGCCGCCTGATTCGGAATAGGCGATGATATCGCTGCTGCAGGATCTGATGGCTTCCATAAAGCAGCCGGGCGTTTTCACGTCCGGCTGTCCTATGTTGAGCCTGTATACTTTTACGCCTCTGCGTTCAGCTTCCAGGGCGTATCTGTTGAATTTCCTTATGGGAGAATGTTCGATTTCAGATATTTTTTTTGATATATACATGGCTTTCTCCTTACCGTTTAAACGGTCGCGTTTTCGTCAGACTTCAGGGCTTTTTCGGTCGATGCTAAGTTTTTCTTCAGCTGTACCTGAGGTTCCTTCGGAATCGCAAATTTAGGTATGAACCTGTCCAGACCTGTAAGGGTCAGTATCAGCAGGGAGCCTATGGATATCCAGGCGAAGAAGTTGAGGGTGATCAGATCTACCGCGGTAAAGGACGCGAGTGGATAGACGGCAGCGCAAAGTCCTACGTAATACACGTTGCACACGTGCCATGGTATCAGTTCGCCTGTCAGTACGCCGATGGCGTCGCCGTACATGGCGTTCCTGCACCTGAGATCGTACATGTCTTCTTCGCTTCCTTCCACGTTTTCGTCGACGATGTCCCTTATGATAGGTCCCATCGTGGCCATCTGGGCCTGGTCATCCGACAGCAGCATGTTGCCGATGATGCATAGGATGGAGTTCCAGAACATCAGGTGGCGCACTTTTTTGGATGCTCTCAGGCAGAAGAGAGCCAGCGGACGGAATGCGTCCATTTCTCTCATAACGCCTCCGAAGGCGATCACCCACATGACGAATATCACGATCCAGCTTCCGGCATCGGCGAAGGAGTCGTAAAGCTGCTGCATGAAGTCACCGAAGGATGTCAGCGTGCCTATGAAGGCGCCCATGATGGCTGCGCTGACTATGCCGACTGCGAGGCATACGAAAGTAGATACGCGGAGCACCGCCAGGATGACGATGAGCGCTACAGGTATCATCATCCACAGAGGGATATTGCCGGCTTCCACCTGATGAAGCAGGTCTATGGCGTCAGGACGTTCGACCTCCAAAGCTGCCCAGGCGTTCTCAGGTATGTTCTGTATGGCATGAGCAGCACTGGATGAGGTTGTCGGAAGATCCATTACAAGTCCTGCCACGAAGAAGCATATGGATGCCAGGGCGACGCAGCTCAGCGACCATACAAGCTGTTTCCTGAATCTGTCTACAGCCTGTACTCCCTGGATACCGCATGTCATGATGGTGGTGTCGGATATCAGGGCAACGTTGTCACCGAAGCCTGCTCCGCCGGCGCAGGCACACATGGTAAGGACCGGATCGCCGCCCACGATATGGCTCATCCAAATGAAAATAGGGATGGTGGCTGCATATGTTCCCCAGGAGGTACCTGTACCGAGAGACAAAAGACAGCTGACGAGGAAGGCGATGAGGGCAACATTCTGGCCGTTGATACCCAGCTTGAGAGCGGCCATGATGACGGCGGCTCCGACTCCCGTAGTCATGAAGAAGGCAGCGACGCCGTATGCCATCATGAATATGAAGAATATCATTATTGCATCTTTTACGCTGCCGAGCCCTCCTTCGATAACGTCCATGACCTTGCGTTTCGTTACGATCCAGCATACGAATACTGCGTAGCAAAAGGCAAGAGGCGCAGCCATCAGCATATCGAATCCCGACATGACAAGGCCGCAGAGGACGAAAATAGGTGAGATTTTGAAAATCATGATCAGTGCTTTCATTTTCATTTCTCCTCTCTTTTAAAAACACCTTGCTTTTTAATTTCTATATTTACATATCTGCTTCCGGTGAGATACATAAGTGACGGATAGCTCAGGTCGAATTCCAGTATATCTCCGACGAGGATATCCTGACGGCAGTCTTCGATATCGAGAATGCAGTGGTCGCTGCTGCTTCCGATGACCTCGACTCCGTCGATCCGGGGGAATATCTTGTCGTTCAGCGCGAAATCCAGCTTTCCCATGGCCAGTATGGCGCGTTTTCGTATGCCCCGGTCTTCGTATTCCGGCTTGCGGCCGAAGCAGTCTATGAAAATCTCGCCTACCGGATGGGACGGCTTTTCTCTGACCTCGACTACCTCCGCCTTCAGCGTGAATACATCCTGTCTCATACCGCTCATGTCCAGGCCCCATATCTCCTTGAGATCATAGGCCAGCAGGATTCCCTCGCCGATCCTCAGGTGATTGATCCGCGGCGGCATCGCGCCCTCCAGGACGAGCGGGTAGGAGCTGGTAGCTCCGCCGGAAATGATCTCAAGCTTTCGTCCGATGGCGGACTCCACGGCCTCGGCAATACTGACCAGTTCGTTCATTTTCTCTACATTTGGCTTTATGGAGCCGTAGCAGCCGAGATTCGTTCCCACACCTCGAAGATCGATGTTATCAAGCGAGTTTTCGATACAGAGAGCTGCTTCGACCAGTTCGCTCTTGTCCCAGAAGCCTTCGCGAAGGTCTCCGAGATCAGCCATCAGTATCACATCGTGATGCGTACCGAATTTTCCGCAGGCGTCGTTTACAGCTCTTATGACCGAAAGCTCGCTCTGAAGACTGATATCGGCGTAGGCTGCCACCTCTTCAGCCTCGGAGAGCATCGGTATCCTGACGAGAAGATATTCCACATCGTCCATACCTCGGCTTTTCATATCGATGATCTGATCCATTCTCGATGTGCCCAGCTGAGTGCAGCCTGCCCGCAGCATGGTTTCGCCGACTTCAGGTATCCCGTTGCAGCCTTTGACGATACCGGCGACGGTTATTCCGTCTTTGCGGCATGCGTCCGTCACCAGCTTCGTATTGTCGTAGAGCTTATTGAGATCGACTGTAACGGAAGGATAACATGTTTTGCGTATATCGTTGATATTTGTATTCATCGTCTACTCCTCAAATGAATCGTATTCGCCGGCAGCGATGGAAACTACTGTACTCAGGACTCTGTCGATATCGCCTTCGGTGCAGTATGGAGCCAGACCCAGTCTGATGACTCCGCCGCTTTCGGAAAGGCCTATGGCCTTGATGGCTTTTATAGCATAGAAATCTCCGTTCCAGGAGTTGATGGCTTTGGAGCCGAACACCTTTGTCACGAATTCGGGACTGTAGTTATCCATGGTGAATACCACGGTAGGGGTCCGCGGCTGTCCTTCTGCCGGACCGTATACGTTGACACCCTCGATCCTGCGCAGACCTTTTCGCAGCTTCTCGGCCAGCGGAGCCTCATAGGCGTCGATGGCCAGCATGCCGGCAACGACGTTTCGTCGGCGCCCCTCAAGTCCCTCCAGCTCGTCAGCAAAATCGGATACGTATTTCTCACCGATGGAGGCGATGAAGTCGATGGCGGCGCGGATCCCGCAGAGATGCTCGTACTGCGGAGTACCCATGTGGAATTTTCTGGCGCCCTCGCTGATGTCATCGGCTCCCGCGTTGTTGAAGTCCAGGCTGTCGATGAGTTCTTTTCTCAGATAGATGACGCCCATGTGAGGACCGAACCACTTGTATGAAGAACAGAGAAGGGCATCGGTGCCGATAGCTTTTACATCTATAGGCAGATGAGCTGCGTAGTGGACCGCATCGATAACTGTCAGTGCGCCGTATTTGTGGGCTTCATCGATGAATTTCTTGACATCGGTAATAGTGCCGAGGCCATTGGACGCCCAGTTGACAGCAACAACCTTTGTCTTGTCCGACAGCTTTGATTTGAAGTCTTCGAAGTCCAGCTGCTGAGTCTTCGTATCGAGCTTGACGGTCTTTACGACGCAACCCATCCTCTGGAGAGATTCCCACGGAGCGATATTGCATTGATGGTCGATCTCCGTGATGATAAGCTCGTCTCCCGGTTTGAATGTCTTTGAAAGGTTGATGGCCAGATTGTAGCAGTTCTGGGTAGAAGCGCAGTTGAAGCCTATTTCTTCGGGATCGCATCCGAGAAAATCGGCGGCAGCTTCTCTGGCTGCATCCTCGACCTGCCTTGCCTTATAGCTGGCCGTGAAGTTCCCGTCTTCGTTGGCGTTATCGTTTACCAGGTAGCCTGTTATGGCATCCAGCACCTGCTGAGGGACTTGTGTTCCTCCCGGGCCGTCCAGATAGGCGATGGGAGTTCCGTCTATTTCAATGCTACATGCAGGGAACTGCTTTCGCACCGCTTCAACATCAAATTTAAAACTCATTGTGATACCTCCTTGCTGTTAAAACAGATATGCATATAAATAATGATTTATGGATATTATAGAAAATTATCAAAATATTGCAATTATTTAAAGTACCAAAATGGAGGATACAAATTTGGATAAAATACAAATCCTGTTTGCCATTTGATGAAAAAAGGGGTAGAAATAGTGTATAATGATTAACAGGCAGATAACAGATGATAACGGATTTAGAGGAGGCCGGATATGCTCACTGTTTCAGATCTGATGTTGTCTCCGCTTTTCGCCACGGTAAGGCTGGTGGCCGGGAAAAGCGGTCTCAGCAACAATGTTCTGTATATCGGATTTTTGGACTGGGAAAGCGCGGAACAGATACCGCAGTATTTCAATGCGGGCGAGATCGTCATCACGACGCTGATGGGAGCGAAAGATGACAGCAGAAAAGCTGACAAGTATCTTAAAGCGCTGATAATGAATAACAGCTCCGCGATAATGATAAAGGAGATATATTACAGCGAAATATCAGACGAAATAAAGGTGTTCGCTGAGGAACGGCACGTCCCGATTTTTTTCTTCAGTGAGGTTTACGTCGATGAGATAATTCATGAAGTCAAGAAGCAGCTGGAGATCGACAGCGAGGAGGCCGGTTATGAAAGCATATTGGACGGGATCTTCAACGAGACAGATATGACGGCCGACGAGTTCCGTTTCTCCATCACTCAAATTAATCCGTATTTTTACGATAACGCTTTTATGGCTGTATACATATCCGACAATGAACCGATCCGCTCGGACAGCATCAGCCGGCTTTACGAATACATACATAATAACAGGAACCTTCTGGAAAACATAAAGCGTGAGGAACTCAATATCGTATATTCACGTCTTATGTATAAGAGGGGGATCCTGTTCATAATATCTTTTGATACCGAGGGAGAAGACCGGGTAAAAGAATATGGGATGGCGCTGATAGATCGTATGCTGGCTGATGACAGCTTCAGAGGGATGCGGATAGGCGCAGGATACAGTTGCCGAAGTGAAGAGGCTCCGTTCGTCATAAGAAGGTCGATATTGGCTAATGTGAAATGTATCTTAGACGGAGAAGCATTTGTGTTCTTCGACAGTCACGAATGTGACTATGCCGTGTTTTCATCAATGGATGAGAGGAGCGTCAGAGAATGGAGCCGGGTGACTGAGGCGGCGTTGCTGCGGCCGGCAGCCAAGCATATGCCGCTCCTGGAGACGGCACTGGCCTTCGCGGAATGGGGCGGTAACGTGGAAAGGACGGCGGAGGTCCTGTGTCAGCATAAGAATACGGTAAGGTACAGGGTGGAAAGGATCAGAGAGATCTTTGGCGCCGGCAACAATATGGAGCTGTATGGCAGACTATACATGTTCGTGAAGATCTATAAGGCGTGGCCTTATTTAAAAATGTTTTTCAGAAGTCCTGTTTCGTAGTGGCGCGGACGGGAAAAGGCCCGGAGCCGCAGTGTTTTAGGGAGGACGGTCATGATCAGAGGAGTTGACAGGGAAGTGGTGAAGGCGGAAGCAAAGAAATATGCTATCGTTTGCGTAAGCGCGTTTCTTTTCGCGGTCAGCGTGAATATGTTCATAGTACCTCTGGGGCTTTACAGCTCCGGAGTGCTGGGGATATCCCAGGTGACAAGAAGCGTGCTCATATCGCTCTTTGGAAGCTCGCTGCCGCACCATATAGATATAGCGGGAATGATAAATTTCATCGTGAATATACCTCTTTTCATCATGGCATTCAGGACCATATCGAAGAATTTTTTCTTCAAGACCCTGCTTTCGGTGGCGGCTCAGACAGTGTTCATGACGTTGATATATATCCCCGCAAAGCCGATATTGGACGATGTGCTGGCTAATTGTCTCATAGGCGGCCTTCTGGGCGGGGTGTCCATGGGTATGACGCTCAGAGCTTCGGGCTGTGGAGGGGGACTCGACATACTTGGAGTGTATTTTACAAAGAAATTTGAAAACTTTTCAGTCGGCAAATTGAGTCTCATGGTAAATGCGGGACTTTATTTCATATGCGCCATACTCTTCGATATCCCTACGGCCATATATTCCATCATCTATACAGCCTGTCTTACGCTGGCTATAGACAGGACTCACGCTCAGAACATAAATGTGACGTGTCTGATTTTTTCCAAGAAGCACAATCTGCGCATACAGGATGAGATAATGGAAAAGCTGCACCGGGGAATAACCCACTGGCACGGATACGGGGGATATACGGACGAGGCTACCGACGTCATGGCGGTGGTGGTGAGCAAGTACGAGATAAACCGGGTGAAACAGATAGTCAGAAAAAACGATCCGAACGCTTTCGTCATCTTCTTCCAGGGGACTCATGTGAGCGGACATTTCGTGAAAAGGCTGTGACGCGGCGGAAAAAGTCATTTATACCCAATGTTTAGAGAGTAATATACTTTACTTTTATAGGCAAAGGAGGTATAATAATATGAACTATGTGTTTATAATCGAGGAGGATATATATTCATGAAATCAACATTAATCTCAAAAGAAAACAACGATGCGAAGTTCACAATGGAGTTTACGCCGGAGGAATTCGAAAACGCGATAATAAATGTTTACAAAGCACAGAAGGACAGGTTCAGCGTAGATGGTTTCAGGAAGGGCAAGGCGCCTAGGAGCATCATAGAGAAGAAGTACGGAGAAGGAGTGTTCTTCGAGGACGCCATCAACAATCTTTTCTCTGCAAATTATCCGTCGGCTCTCGATGAACTGGAGCTCAACGTGATAGACAGCCCTAGGGCGGAATTCAGCCAGATAAAGAAGGGCGAAGGCTTTACGGTGACCATAACCGTGGAATGCTATCCTGAGATCGAGGTAAAGGATTACAAGGGAGTGGAGATCGAAGCGGTAAGCTCTGAAGTGACCGACGAGGACGTGGAAAACGAGCTGAAGGCCAGAGCCAGGAGAAATTCCAGGATGGTGACAGTGGACAGACCGGCGAAAGAAGGCGATACAGTCCTCATCGATTACGAGGGTTGGGTAGGCGACCAGCAGTTCGAAGGCGGTACGGCTGAAAGACAGCCTCTTAAGCTGGGATCAGGCACTTTTATCCCGGGATTCGAGGAGCAGCTGATAGGCGTAAGCACAGGCGAGGATAAGGACGTGAAGGTAACGTTCCCTGAGGATTATCATGCCGAGGATCTGGCAGGCAAGGAAGCCGTGTTCAAGTGCAAGGTACATGAAGTTAAGGAGGAAGAGGTCCCTGAGATCAACGACGAGTTCGTGAAAGATGTCAGCGAGTTCGACACCCTCGACGAGTATAAGGCGGACATAAGGAAAGAACTGGAAAAGTCCAAGGCGTCCAGAGCAGAGAACGCCATGAAGAACAAAGTCATCGAGAAGGTTTTCGAAGCTAACGACATAGACGTCCCTGACGTGATGGTGGAAAGCGAGATCGACAATATGATCTCCGAATTCGACCAGCAGCTGCGTTCCCAGGGTCTGGATCTGAACACTTATATGCAGTATCTCGGGAAAGACCCTAAGGAGATGCGAGACGAACTGAAGGATGAGGCGTTCAAGAAGACCAAGACCAGGATGATCGTCAGCGCCGTGGCGGAGCAGGAGGATTTCCAGGTGACGGAAGAAGAGGTCAATGCAGAGCTGGAGAGAATGGCTAAGCAGTACGGTCTTGAGGTCGATAAGCTGAGGGAGATTATAGGAGAAGCTAACCTCAGCATGATCGAAGGCGACATCAAAGTGAGAAAGGCTGTCGACATGATGTACGACAGCGCTGTGAAGAAATAGACTTGAAACAAGGAGGTCCGGATTATGGCATTAGTACCATATGTTATTGAGCAGACGAGCAGGGGAGAGCGATCCTACGATATATATTCCAGGCTTTTGAAAGACAGGATAATCTTTCTGGGAGAGGCGATAGATGATCACATCGCCAGTCTGGTGGTGGCTCAGCTGCTGTTTCTGGAAGCGGAAGATCCGGATAAGGATATAAACATATATATCAACAGTCCCGGCGGTTCTGTGACCGCCGGAATGGCTATATACGACACTATGCAGTATGTCAAGCCCCAGATTTCCACCATATGCGTGGGGATGGCGGCCAGTATGGGAGCCTTTCTGCTTTCGTCAGGCGCTAAGGGAAAGCGTTTCGCGCTGCCTAACGCCGAGATAATGATCCATCAGCCGCTGGGAGGAGTCCAGGGACAGGCTGAGGACATAAAGATACATGCGGAGTGGATCCTGAAGACAAGAGAAAAGCTCAACAGGATACTCAGTGAAAATACCGGCCAGCCTCTCGGCATCATAGCCAGGGATACCGACAGAGATAATTTCATGTCGGCAGATGAGGCGATGAGATATGGTCTCATCGATAAGGTAATAAAAGACAGATAGACAGGGGTGGATAATCAATGAGCAAATACGACGAGAACAATGAATTGAGGTGTTCTTTCTGCGGAAAGCCTCAAAGTCAGGTGAAGAGATTAATCAGCGGATCAGGGGTTTACATCTGCAACGAATGTATAGAGCTTTGCCAGGAAATACTGGCTGCGGAAGACAAGCGGTATGCAGGCGAAGGCGGTCAGCTGGCGGAAAGTCCTGAAAGGCTGCCTAAGCCGAAGGAAATATACGACATATTGTCGGAATATGTGATAGGTCAGGAGGACGCCAAAAAGGCCCTTTCAGTGGCTGTCTACAATCACTACAAGAGGATAAACTATGTAGCGGCGGCCGACGATGACGTAGAGATACAGAAGAGCAATATCATAATGGTGGGGCCTACAGGCTCGGGGAAGACGCTGCTGGCTCAGACACTGGCAAAGATACTCAATGTGCCTTTTGCTATCGCTGACGCGACAGCCCTCACGGAAGCCGGGTATGTGGGAGAAGATGTGGAAAACATACTTCTCAAGCTTATTCAGGCTGCTGATTATGATATAGATAAGGCCCAGAGAGGCATAATATATGTGGACGAGATAGATAAGATATCGAGAAAATCGGAAAATCCGTCCATCACCAGAGATGTCAGTGGAGAAGGCGTACAGCAGGCTTTACTGAAGATACTGGAGGGTACGGTGGCCAATGTTCCTCCGCAGGGCGGCAGGAAGCATCCTCATCAGGATTTTCTCCAGTTCGATACCACCAATGTGCTGTTCATCTGTGGAGGCGCTTTCGATGGCCTGGATAAGGTGATACAGAACAGGATAGGAGAGAAGACCATAGGCTTCAATTCCAATATCGAGGCGGATAAAGTAAAGCAGGCGGATCTGCTGAAGCACATACAGCCGGAGGATCTTCTCAAATATGGGCTCATTCCTGAATTCATAGGAAGGCTGCCGGTGCTGGTGACTCTCGAAGAGCTTTCCAAGGAAGCGCTGGTGGAGATAATCACGGAACCTAAGAACGCTCTCATCAAGCAGTATAACAAGCTGTTTTCCATGGACGGAGTCGAGCTGGAGGTGAGGGACGACGCGGTGGAGGCCATCGCGGAAAAGGCTCTTGAAAGAAAGACGGGAGCCAGAGGCCTGAGAGGCATCATGGAGAAGATCATGAACAATATAATGTACGAACTGCCGTCAAGAGACGATGTCAGCAAGTGCATAATAACCAGGGAGACCGTGGAAGCGGAGAAGGATCCCGAACTTGTGCTGGCCGAGCCTAAGCGCGCTAAAGCAAATAAAGCTACGGCAGAAACGGCGTAACAGATATGGGCGGCTTTTTAAGTCGCCTTTTGCATAAAAAGTAAAAGAAAGACGGAGGTCATATGATATGGATGACAATAAACGATCTGTTGACATAGATAACAACAAAGACGAAGAACGAATGGAAAATGATTTTTTAGACGATGAAATGATGGAGCTGCCGATGATACCGCTGCGGGGGTTATCGGTATTCCCGAACATGGTGCTCCATTTTGACATAGGGCGGGAGAAGTCTATCAACGCGCTGGAAAAGGCTATGGTGATGAACCAGCATATATTCCTGGCGTCTCAGAAGGACGACAATACGGATCTGCCTACCCCTGATGATTTCTATCACATAGGGACCGTGGGAAAGATAAAGCAGATGCTCAAGCTGCCGGGCGATTCCATCAGGGTGCTGGTGGAAGGCGTATGCAGAGGCGAGATAGAAGAGGTGATGTTCGAGGTCCCTTACTTCAAGTGCAGGATAAGAAAGATAGAGGAGCCCGTATATCCGGCTGACGATGCCGAAGCCGAGGCTCTGATGAGGACTGTACTCTCCAATTTTGACGAGTATATCAATATCAACAGGAATCTGGCTCCGGAGATATTCGCCACGGTTGTGACCATAGAAGATCCGGGCAGGATGGCTGACATGATCGCATCTCATTTGGAGATAAAGCTGGAAGACAAACAGATCCTGCTGGAGACCCTTGACCCCAAGGAGAGGCTGGAGAAGCTCAATTCCATATTGACCAAGGAGATAGAGATACTCAACATCGAACAGGATATTTCCAGCAAGGTCAAGTCTCAGATAAACAAGAATCAGCGTGAGTACTATCTGCGTGAACAGATGAGGGCTATCCAGGAAGAGCTGGGCGTAGCGGAAGACGTAGAAGACGAGGTGGCCGGCTTCATGGAAAAGCTGGATTCTCTTGAGCTGGAGGAGAAGACCAGGGACAAGGTGGAAAAGGAGATAAACAGGTTCTCCAAGATGCAGCCATCCTCGGCTGAAGCCAACGTAAGCAGGAATTACATCGAGACTATTTTATCGCTGCCGTGGAACACGGAAAGTGAAGACAATATAGATCTGAACAAGGCTGAAGAGATCCTCAACGAGGACCATTACGGCCTGGACAAGGTAAAGGAGCGAGTGCTTGAATATCTGGCCGTGATGCAGCTTTCCAGAGGACTCAAAGGCCCTATACTCTGTCTGGTGGGACCTCCGGGAGTAGGTAAGACATCCATCGCCAGAAGTATCGCCAGATCCATAGGAAGGGAATTCGTCAGGATGTCCCTGGGCGGGGTGAGAGACGAGGCCGAGATAAGAGGTCACAGGAGGACCTATATCGGAGCTATCCCGGGAAGGATAATCAACGCTATAAAGGATAGCGGGACCAAGAACCCTGTATTCCTCTTCGACGAAGTGGATAAGATAGGTGCCGACTATAAAGGCGATCCCGCGTCTGCGCTGCTGGAAGTGCTGGATCCCGAACAGAACAAGGATTTCACCGATCACTATCTGGAAGTGCCTTTCGATCTGTCAAAGGTGATGTTCATAACCACTGCCAACACTACCAGTACCATACCGAGGCCGCTGCTGGACAGGATGGAAGTCATCGAGGTCAGCGGATATACTGAGGAAGACAAGCTGAACATCGCGGAAAGGTATCTGGTGCCTAAGCAGGTGAAGGAAAATGGCCTCACCAGCAGGAACATCTCCTTCACGGAGAAGGGACTGAGGACCATAATAAATTATTATACGCGGGAATCGGGTGTGAGAAACCTGGAACGTGAGATCGGCAACCTTTGCAGGAAGGTAGCTAAAAATGTGGTCTGCGGAGAGACGAAGAAGGTCAGCATCACCGGTAAGAAAGTGGAGGAGATGCTGGGTAAGAAGAGATTCAGGTTTGATATCATAAAGGGTGAGAAGGAAGTTGGCGTGACCACCGGACTGGCATGGACTGTAGTAGGCGGAGATACTCTCTTCATAGAGACTACAGCGGTTCCCGGCAGCGGGAAGCTGGTGCTGACAGGCCAGATGGGAGATGTGATGCAGGAGTCAGCCAAAGCAGGAGTCAGCTATATAAGATCGGTAAGCAGGAAGCTGAAGATAGATGAAGACTTTTACAAGAAGTATGACTTGCATATACACATTCCTGAAGGGGCTATCCCAAAAGACGGTCCGTCAGCCGGCGTGACCATGTGCACCGCCATAATTTCCACACTTACAGGTATACCGGCAAGAAAGGATATCGCAATGACCGGTGAGATCACGCTGCGAGGCAAGGTGCTCCCGGTGGGAGGGATCAGGGAAAAGGTGATGGCCGCTCATAGGGCAGGCATCAGAAAGGTACTGCTCCCTAAGGACAACGATGTGGATATACAGGATATACCTGAGGTGGTACGAAACGATATGGAATTCGTGCTGCTGAGAAATGTAGACGATGCTCTCAGGGAAGTACTGGTGAAGGATTCCGGGAAACCTTCGAAGCGAAATGTGAAAAAGGATACAGCCAATGATGATAAAAAAAGCTGAGATAGAAGCGGTGGCTGTGAAGCCATCTCAATATCCTCAGGGAGATATGAAGGAGATAGCATTTGCCGGACGTTCCAATGTCGGCAAATCATCTCTTCTCAATTTGCTGACCGGACGCCGGAACCTGGCCAGAGTCAGCGGGAGCCCGGGGAAGACCAGGACTATAAACTTCTATCGGATAAACGATGGATTCAGGATCGTGGATCTGCCCGGGTATGGCTATGCAAAAGTGTCGAGGTCGGTCTCTGAAAGCTGGGGCGATATGATGGAGACCTATCTTGAGAAGCGTGGTAATCTGGCCTGTGTCATCCAGCTGGTGGATATCAGGCACGCCCCTTCCAGACAGGATGTGGAGATGCAGGCGTATCTGCGGCATTACGGGCTGAACGGACCTGTGGTGGCTACCAAGGCTGATAAGATCTCCGTCAATCAGCGGGCGAAGCAGATAAAGCTCATAAGACAGACGCTGGGTCTGGAGCCGGATACGGTGGTGATACCAGTGTCTTCATTGAAAAAAACAGGCCATGAAGCGCTTCTTGAGGAGATGGAAAGGATATTGAAAGGATAGCGACAGATGCAGTATTTTGGACTCAGGGTGATCATCAAGAGGATCAAGGCCATCAAGTTCATGATGGCCGACAGATCTGTGCCCAAGAGGAAGAAAGCTCTCATCGTGTTCGGTATCATTTATCTGTTCCTGCCTATTGATCTGATACCGCCCATACTCTTTCCTATCGCCTGGGTAGATGACCTGATAATCTGGCTGTGCATTCTCTGGTATCTGAGAAACGAGCTGGACAAGTATTGGATGGGAGGCAAGACAAAGGATTATTCAAAAAAATATCGGGGAAAGACTTTCGTCGACGACGTGGAATATGAAGTGAAGGAAGACGAAAAGAAAAAAGAGGAGAATAAGGGAATGGCAAATGGAACCATCGGCAGCGTGATGATAACTCAACAGCAGATAGAGGAGAGAGCAGCGGAGATAGCCAGGCAGATAGAGAAGGATTTTGAAGGTCAGCCGATATTGCTGGTAGGAATTCTCAAGGGCGCCGTCATGTGGATGGTCGATATGATGAAAAATATCCAGCTTGAGATGACTATCGACTTCATGGCGGTCAGCAGCTACGGTTCGTCCACCAGATCATCAGGTGTGGTCAAGATAGTGAAAGATCTGGATACGGGAATAGAGGGGCGGAACGTGATAATAGTCGAAGATATCGTCGATTCGGGAAGGACTCTCAGCTATCTGAAGTGTTATCTCTTCAATAAAGGCGCGAAGGCAGTGAAGATATGCACGCTGCTGGACAAGCCCGAGGGAAGGACGGTCGATATAGACGCAGACTACATAGGCTTTACGGTGGATGACAGATTTATCGTAGGCTACGGACTGGACTACGCCCAGAAGTACAGGAACCTTCCTTACATTACATATCTGGCAGAGAGCGACAGAATGATGGACTGACGAGATGATGGGATGACAGACGACATGCCGGGGAATCGCGCTTTTGACGGTGATTTCCCGGCATTTTCCATTCATGCAATCATTGAAAAAGTGAATTTACAGTATTTGGAATTTGACTTATCCTTTTTAGAAGACATTTCGACATTTTCCGTATAAGGAGGTACCGGCATTTTGCGGATTTTTTCGCTGAAATTGTACGGTGTCCACTGGTGCATAGCCAAAACAGTATAAATTCAGCGGGTTTTAGGGGGAAGAGAGGATGGATTTTTATACGGGAAAGCTGCGAAGCTCGCATTTGCAGTATAAATATCGTTGCTGAATATGGCAGATTATCCTTCCTCGCATAAGGAAAACCCTGTGTCCAACACAGGGTTCCGTGAATGCTATTAACTGAATGACATTTGTATACCTCGAGGGCTTTGAGCCTGGGACTTACGCCGGGGCTTCAGCTTTCCATCTGTTTGGCCAGAAAGCCTGCTCCCAGCTCTGCTGTCTTTATCTCCAGATCGCTCAGATCTCTGCCTTCCGGTGGCAGCACTGTCACCGAGCCGATAGGATCTCCATTGGAAAGGATAGGGATCACCACCCGGGAGGTGGTCTCATATTTGTCCTTGCTCTGTATTATATCGTCCAGGTCTGCGTCGATGGCCTTGTTTATATAGTCCTTCTGCTTGAGACCTGAAACGGCGACAAAGCGATCCGTGTCGGAGACCAGGACCGGCAGTCCCAGGATGGAAGAGGCTGATTCGGCAAAGCCTTCCGCGATTTGCCCCAGCTCGCTGATAGGAGAGTATTTCTTCAGTATTACTTCTCCTGTGGTGCCGGTATATATCTCCAGCGGATCGCCTTCGCGTATCCTCAGTACTCTCCGTATTTCCTTGGGTACCACCACCCGTCCCAGGTCGTCTATTCTCCTTACTATTCCGGTTGCTTTCATTATAACTTCCTCCGTCGTGTTTTTCGTTTTTTCTAAAAGTATTGTCTGTAAAAGCTGTTTAAATATACATGTGAAAGTCTTTGACTTTTTTCAGCGCATGAAGTAACATTTTATATAGTTATGATTTTCGAGAGATATGCGGCGCGGGCCGGGTATCGACAGGGACAGGAGAATTTATGAGAAGACTCAGAGGTCTGTGGAAGATAATATTCGGACGGACGACGATACTGGTGCTGCTGTTGTTCATCCAGGTGATGATACTCTTCGGCGGGTTCATGATACTGGACAGGCAGATATTGGTTTTCAACTACATGTGTGGTTTTCTGGCCGTCATCATACTGATGTATCTGTTGAATGTAAGGCAGAACAGCAGCTTCAAGCTGATGTGGATAATATTCATACTGGCTGTTCCGGTGGCAGGCGTTACATTTTACATATATACCAGGCTACAGCCGGGCACCAGGTTCATATCCAGGAGGGTCCGGGAGCTGGTGGAGGAAGAGAGGCCGTTTTTGCTTCCAGACAGGGCCATGATGGAAAAGGTCTATGAGACGTCAAAGCCGGAGGCAGGTCTTTTCAGATATATCCACGATAAAGGAAAATATCCGGCCTATGGCAACGCCAGCATCAAGTATTTTCCTCTGGGAGAGGATAAATTCAAGGAGATGATCTATCAATTGGAGAGGGCCAGGGATTTCATATTCCTGGAGTATTTTATCGTGGAACGGGGGCATATGTGGAACACTATCCTGGACATCCTGGTCAGAAAGGCCAGAGAAGGTGTCGAAGTCAGGTTTATGTACGACGGCACATGTACGCTGTCCCTGCTTCCGAAGAACTATAACAGGAGGATGGAAGCGCTGGGCATAAAGTGCAAGATATTTTCTCCTATGATGCCGTTTCTGGCCACACACCAGAATAACAGGGATCACAGAAAGATACTGGTGATAGATGGTCACACGGCCTTTACGGGCGGGGTGAACCTGGCGGACGAATATATCAATGAGAAAGTACGCTTCGGTCACTGGAAGGACACGGCTATCATGGTCAAGGGCAAAGCAGTCAATAACTTCACGCTGATGTTTTTGCAAATGTGGAACATCGAGGAGAAGCGGAAGGAAAATTACGGGAGATATATGTACACCGGCGAAGAACGTTACGACGCGTCCATGAGGAACGGCGGATATGTGGTGCCTTACGGTGACAGCCCTTTTGATGGTGAGAACGTAGGTGAGAACGTATATCTGGATATACTAAACACGGCTAATGAATACGTCCATATCATGACGCCTTATCTGATACTGGATGAGGAGCTGCTCAATGCCATCACCTTTGCCGCCCAGCGGGGAGTAGACGTGAAGATAATACTGCCACATATCCCTGATAAAAAATATGCGTACTGGCTGGCCAGGACTCACTATAAGGAGCTGATAACGGAAGGCGTCCGGCTTTATGAGTATACACCGGGCTTCATCCACGCCAAGGTCTTTACCAGTGATGATGAAAAGGCTGTCGTCGGGACCATAAATCTGGATTTCAGAAGTTTGTACCTGCATTTCGAGTGCGCGGCATATATATGGAAAAATCCGGTCATAGGCGATATCGAGAATGACTTCCAGATGACTCTGGAAAAATGTCAGAAGGTGACTATGGAGAACTGTAATCAATATAATATCATATACAGGATAATCGGCAGGGCGTTGAGGCTCATCGCTCCCCTCATGTAGGCGAAAGGGAAAGATCGGTCTCAGTCAGGCGGCGGATACAAAAGGAAAGAGGAGGAAGATATGCTCTTTAAGGATATAACCATATTGAATGAGGATATGGAGATAGAAGAACACAGGTATGTATCGATAACGGGAGATCATATATCATATATCGGGAATGAACCTCCCGCAGAGAGCCATGACAGGGAGATAGACGGCCGGGGCCGCCTGCTGATGAGCGGTTTCTTCAACGCTCACGCTCATTCTCCTATGACGCTGATGCGCGGGTACGGTGAAAACATGGCGCTGCAGGACTGGCTTACGAAGAAGATATTCCCTTTTGAGGATAAGCTGTATCCGCAGGCAGTATATTGGGCTACCATGCTGGCTATGGCTGAGTCGCTGAAGTTTGGCATAGTCTCCAGCAGCGACATGTATTATTTCTGCGAGGATATGGCGAAGGCCGTTATCGACAGCGGGGCAAAGGACAATATTTCCAGGTCTGTGGTCAATCCTGCGGGCATTCGGCCTGAAAGTCTGGAAAGCTTCCGGGAAATGAAGGATTTTTACCGTGAATTTCATGGCGCTGCAGAGGGAAGGATAAAAGTGGATATGAGCCTTCACGCCGAATATACATCAGATCTTGCGACTGCCGAGGCATTGGCGGATCACGCCCGCTCTCTGGGAGATGTCAACATGCAGGTCCATGTGTCGGAGACGGCGACGGAGCACCGGGAATGTCTGGAACGCCATGGACTTACTCCGGCGGCCTATCTGGAAAAGGCAGGTATATTCGACGTGCCGACAGTGGCGGCTCACTGCGTGTGGTCCACGGAGGAGGATCTGGACATATTCAGGAAGAAAGGCGTTACTGTGGCTGCCAATCCTGTCAGCAATATGAAACTGGCCAGCGGTATATGCGATGTGAAGAAGGTGCTGGAAAAAGGCGTCGATCTGGCCATCGGCACCGACAGTGTGGCCAGCAACAACAGCCTTGATTTTATCGAGGAGATAAAGACGATGATGATAGGCTGTAAGGTCGCGACAGGAGATCCTACGGCTGTATCGGCCAAAGACGCGTTGAGAGCGGCCACCGCGGGGGGAGCGAAAGCACAGGGCCGGTATGACAGCGGGTCGCTGAAAGAGGGATATAAGGCAGATGTGATAATGTTGGATATTTCAGGAGCGAATATGCATCCTGTTCACAGTCTCATCAACAATCTGGTATATTCTAGTTCAGGAAGCGATGTGGTGATGACCTTGGTGGACGGTAAAGTCCTCTGGGAAAAAGGGGAGTACACCACCATAGACATCGAGAAGACCATATACCAGGTCGAGAAGGCGACCGAAAATATACTTGAAAGGCTTTGATCATGGGTAAAAAATCACTGTTAAAAGGCGCGGCGGTCATGGCTGCCGCGGGTATCATCGTTAAACTGCTGGGAGCTGTGTTCAGGATACCGCTGGCCAATATGATAGGATCCATAGGGATGGCTAATTATTCTCCGGCATATTCGCTGTACAGTTTTCTCCTGGTGTTCGCTACGGCAGGCTTGCCCGTAGCCATTTCCAAGATGGTTTCGGAGAGGTATGCCGTAGGCCAGTTCAGGGAAGCGGAGCGTGTGTTCAGGCTTTCCAGGACGCTGATGATGATAATCGGCATCATAGGGTTCATCGTGCTGTTCTTCTGCAATGAGCTGATAGCGGAGCTGATAAACCTGCCAGGCTCGGCTCTTTCCATGAGGGCGACGGCCATAGCCTTGCTCCTGGTTCCGATAATGTCGTCATACAGAGGATATTTCCAGGGGATGCAGGAGATGAGGCCGACGGCTATATCGGAGGTTGCGGAACAGCTCTTCAGGGTGGTTTTCGGACTTCTTCTGGCTCATCTGATGCTGAGCAGTCAGTTCGAGATGCTGGGATATACAGCTGAGCAGCGAGGAGCGGCAGGAGGCTGCTTCGGAGCCAGCGCAGGCTCCATAGGAGGCCTGGCTGTCATGCTCATCGTCTACATGGTGTCCAGAAGGAAGATAAAGCTGAGGATAAAGAGAGACAGGACCCGGGAGCACGAGTCTTCCAAAACCATTCTGAAAAAGATAGCGGCAATAGCTATTCCAATAACTATCGGAGCGGCCATAATGCCTATCGTCAACCTGATAGACGCGGGTATCGTGCAGACCAGACTTCTGTCCTCGGGGTGGGACGCGACCGCTGCCGAGAGCCTTTACGGACAGCTGACGGGTTTCGCGTCGCCGGTGATACAGTTTCCGCAGGTGTTCATGACGGCCATAGTGATGAGTCTTGTGCCTATGGTCTCGGCCGCCCACAGACTGGGGAACAGAAAGGAGCTGCATGAACATATATCGCTGGGCATGCGGACGACTACCATCATAGCTTTCCCGGCAGCAGTGGGGATGTTCGTGCTGGCTGAGCCTATACTGACGCTTCTCTATTCATCTCAGAAAGCAAGCGCGATCGGGGCGGCGCCGTGTCTTCAGATTTATTCGATAGGATTCGTATTTCTGGCTATAATAACTACTATGACAGGCGCACTGCAGGGGATAGGAAAGCAGCATCTGCCTGTGATAAACCTGTGCATCGGAGTGGCGGCCAAGTTTATCGTCACATGGACGCTTACGGCAGTCCCGTTCATCAATGTGAAGGGAGCGGCCATCGGTTCGGCAACGGCATATCTGATAGCTATGATACTGGATATCATCGTTATCAGAAAGTACAGCGGTGTCAGATTCCCGGTGGGGCTTACGGTCATCAAGCCGTTGGTATCAGCTCTGGTGATGGGTGCTGTCGTGATATTGGTATATATGGGCCTCGACAGTCTCCTGGGAAGCAGCGGTACAGCTACGCTGATAGCTATATTTATCGGCGTGGTCGTATACGGTCTGATGGTTCTCAGGACGAAAACCATCAGAAGAGAGGAGCTGATGGATATCTCTTTCGGAAGAAAGATAGTATCCATATGCGACAAACTGAGATTATGGTAAGCGTGTGAAAACGTTGATATTTACACAAAAAACAGCGGTCTTTGACCTAAAACAGCTTGACAAACAACTTGAAAGATGGGAAAATAGTGCATAGGCAAAGTGCAATGGTAGTGATGCCGGGTGTCAAATGGGTATTTGGCGCAAATACATGAGGTTATTATTTTTAAGGAGGATTTATTGATGAATAAAGCGGAATTAGTAGCTGCAGTTGCAGAAAAGACTGGTTTTACAAAGAAAGACGCCGAATTGGCTGTTAATGCTTTCGTTTCAAGCGTAGAAAACTCTCTGGTAAAGGGCGAGAAGGTACAGCTCATAGGATTCGGAACCTTCGAGGTTCGTCAGAGAAAAGCAAGACAGGGAAGAAATCCTAGAAAACCGGGAGAAGTCATCAAGATCGCTGCTTCAAAAGCTCCTGTATTCAAGGCTGGCAAGGCTCTGAAGGATGCTGTGAACAAATAAGCGGCGGACAACGATAAAGAATGGAAAACAAAGGGTAACTCGTTTACCCTTTTCTTTTTTAGCGGAGGACGATGAAGAGCGGGAGAGGAGGATATATGAGGATAGATAAATTCCTGAAGAACTCCCGGATAATCAAGCGGCGTACCGTCGCCAAGGAAGCGTGCGAACAAGGCAGGATAACGGTGAACGGGAAGGTCGCCAAACCGGGGAATGAGGTGGACACGGGCGACGATATATATATAAGCTTCGGGAACGGGAGCCTTCGGGTCAGGGTATTGGAATTGAAGGATCCGTGCCGGAAGGAAGACGCGGCGTCCATGTATGAAGTTATAGAATAAGCAGGGCCTCTTTGTCAGAGTCATCGATGACATCCGGCAGGAGGCTCTTATCATGTAGGAAACAGAGGTATTTATGGTGAAGAAGACGAGAAAAGAGATAGAGGCGCGGATGAGTGCTATTTCAGAGGAAATAGAAAACAACCCTAAGGAAAACATGAATACGCTGCTGGCACCGGAGTTGTATGGCTTCGATGAGGAGCGTATGACAGCGGAGATCGGATTCAGACGGTACGGATGGGAAACCAATGAAAGAGGAGAGATACATGGCGGGGCCATATCGGCCATGTTCGATACGGCCATGGGGATGACAGTGCTGGCTTTTTCCGATTCGGAAAACATCTCTACGGCAGATCTGAGTGTCAGCTTCATAAGGCCGTTTCTGGGAGAATCATATCTGTTCAAAACAGAGATAGTCCATCCGGGGAGAACGATAGTAAGGGTGAGAGCTATTGCCTACGACGAAAAAAGCGGCAAGCCGCTGGCTTCGGCTACCGCTAATTTTTTCCGTTTGGACAGGTGAGGGACATCATCATGGATTCAGGCTGTCGATGAAATTCAGTATATTGGTCAGCGCCGCGTCCATGTGGTTGATATTGCACTGATATGAGATGATATTCAGGTCATCGGCTTTTGATGAAAAGATACCGCATTCGCTGCTCTTCACGGTGGAGTCGATGATGGATTCCTCGGAGCCGAGGGCATCGGTGAGGAATGGTCCGGCGCCGTTTTTACTGTCAGAGCTCCATGTCATGAATGGATCTGTCGCTGAATAGGATATGTTGCACAGTCCCGATGTGGTGAGAAATTCCTGTGACATCTCATCCATGACGCTGCTGTCTGTGCTCCTGGATACCATGGTGAGGGTGAAAGCTCCGCCCGATGTAGTGACAGATGATATACCTGCGGCGGCAATGATGTCGCCGCTATTTTCATCCTGACGATATATGCCTGTCTGGAGGGTGTACATCAGGCTTATGATGTTATCGCTGCTCTGACTGCTCATCACTGTTTCCGGTATAGTCGTTTCCGTAAGAGTATATACGAAATTGTCGTTGAGGTTCTCGAACCTGTCCTTCATGTTGTTGTAGGATGAATTGAACCTTCTGGTAAAACTGTCTACATCGTTGCTGTCCACGATGACCACAGCAGTTGCGGAGGTAGGCGTGTATCCATCGGCAGATTCACACTCGAATGAAGCCAGGTTGAAAAGCTGACCGGAGCTTTTTTCCGTAGCAAGAAGACTCCCTATGGTCTCGACAGGGTTCGGATAGCGCTGGTCGAAATCGAAAGGGTCGTGATAGCCGGATATGGACATGGTTATGGCAAAGGCATGAGAATATGCCGGCTCGGCCGTTTCCACAGGAGTAGTCATAGTGCTGGTCATCTCGTAGGCTCCGGAGGTCACCAGGCTCACATCGTTGTTGAAATCCAGGTTTATGAAATTGTCGCACTGATAGTATTTTGAATCGACGGAAGATGCTCCGATAAGCTGACCGTCGTCTATCTCGGTTATTATCAGTGTGATGTCGCCGTGCTCCTCAGGCCCCAAAAGCGATGTAAGGGCTATGGCGAGGGGCTGCATGGAATTGTTGAAATCGTTGGTCCTGACAGGGCACTGGAGGACTGTGGACTGGCTGCTTTCACAGCCGGCCGTGGCAGAGTTGGTCAGTACCATGTAGTGATCCTGATTTTCCGCAACGTCCATTTCGTTCTTATTGGCCCATGATTTGAGGTACTCCGTAACCAGGGAGAATTGTCCCGATTCGCCGGAAAATGTGGAACTAAGCTCATCGTATGTAGCCTCGGCGGCGGCGTTCAGCTCGCTGTCCCTTGACATTTCTTCCAGAGAGCAGCTGCTCAAAACCATGGTGAATATCAGTATAAGTGGTGTTATCAGTAGCAAATATCTCTTCATGCCGATATTTCTCCTTGTCTGTTATTATCATTTTTTATATAATAATATAATAACACATGCGGAAAATAAATTGTAGAGATTGTATGAATCTTTATCGAAACGGGAATTATTAAGGAGAAGATATGGAGACTCAGAGATTTCTCATAAGGGAGCCGGAGTTCGGCGATTACGAATATTTCGTCAGATGGGAAAATGACCCGATGGTCACGAAGTATCTCACATATGATGAGGAGAGAAGCTACGAAGAAGTGGTGACTGAAGCCATATACAATAAATTCAGCAAGGACAGGATGGATTTCACTATCGTCGAGCGGGAAACGTACAGACCGGTAGGAAGGGTGTTTGTTTCCAGGGTCGACACTCAGAGCGACAGCCTGGACATCACCAAGTTTTATATAGGCGAGACGGAGCTGTGGGGACAGGGGATCGCCAGGGAGATAATCAATGAGCTGCTGGAATATTTCTTCACGTTCCTCCATATGGAGAGGGTGACTATAGACCACTATGTGGGAAACAAGAGGGCCCATACGCTGTACGAGAGCATCGGCTTCAGACAGGAGGGGACAGGTCGTCACGCCACTAAGAAAAATGGCCAGTATTACGATCTGGTATTCATGTCCATACTCCGTTCGGAGTTTTTCGGAGAGAAGGACTGACCGGAAGATTTGTGATCAGGCACACGTGCCTAAAGGAGACCTAAAACTATATTATGTAAATATAAGAGCCTTCGGAAAATCCGGAGGCTCTTTCGATGCAACAGCTTTCGCATGGAAGGGGAAAAAGCGAAAAATGACAGAGGAAAAAAGTACAATAAAATACATTGCTTTAGTATTGACTGTGTCTGCATTTTGTGTATAATTTAATCTTGTAAATCAAAAGGTAACAATATGTAGTGGTCAGTTAGAGGTGAAGAGTATGGAACAGATAAAACAGATAATAAAGCGTGACGGAAGAACGGTGGACTTCGATATCGATAAGATAGCGGACGCCATATATAAGGCGGCTCAGGTCCTGGGGGGAAAGGATTACGATATGGCCAGATACCTGGCCAGACAGGTAGAGGTGTATCTGCTGGAGATCTGCCACAACGAGATACCTACTGTAGAGCAGATACAGGACGCGGTGGAGAAGGTACTTATAGAGAACGGACATGCGAGGACAGCCAAGGAGTATATCCTCTACAGGGCGGAGAGGACCAGAGTGAGAGATATGAACACCAGGCTCATGAAGATATATGAGGACCTGACGTTCAAGGAAGCAAAGGACAACGATACCAAGCGTGAAAACGCCAATATAGATGGCGATACGGCCATGGGGACCATGCTCAAGTACGGTTCAGAGGGCGCGAAGCAGTTCTATGAGATGTTCGTGCTGAAACCGGAGCATGCCAAAGCTCACAGAGAGGGAGACATCCATATCCACGACATGGATTTCCTCACTCTGACTACCACATGTTGTCAGATAGATATAGAAAAGCTCTTCAAAGGCGGATTTTCTACCGGACACGGATTTCTCAGGGAGCCTAATGACATCCAGAGCTACGCGGCTCTGGCGTGTATAGCGATACAGTCCAATCAGAACGACCAGCACGGTGGTCAGAGCATACCTGATTTTGATTATGGCATGGCCAACGGTGTCAAGAAGACGTACAGGAAGCTGTACTGGACAAATCTGGGGAAAATGCTCAACCTGCTTTTTGATATAGATGATGGTGTGGAAAAGACCAAGGATATCGGCGCCAGGATAATGGAGGAGCGCGATATTTATCCTATACTTGCTGACGACAACGGGTATAAGGACATAGAGCGAGAGTACCTGAAAGAGATAATAGATGAAAAGTTCATTGACAAGCTCCAGAAGAAGGCGACCAAGTATGCCAATGAAGAGGTGAGGAGAGCCACATATCAGGCCATGGAGGCATTTGTCCACAACCTCAACACTATGCATTCCAGAGCCGGAGCGCAGATACCATTCTCGTCCATCAACTACGGTACCGATACGTCTCCTGAAGGAAGGATGATAATCGAGAACATACTGCTGGCCACGGAGGCCGGTCTGGGGAACGGCGAGACTGCCATTTTCCCGATACATATATTCAAAATAAAGGATGGGATCAACTACAACCCGGGCGAACCCAACTATGATATGTTCAAGCTGGCGTGCCGGGTCTCGGCCAAGAGGCTCTTCCCCAACTTTTCCTTCATAGACGCTCCGTTTAATCTCCAGTATTATCATGAGGGTGATCCTAACACGGAGGTGGCATACATGGGATGCAGGACGAGAGTGATAGGTAACGTATATGATCCCAGCAGACAGGTAGTGGGAGGCAGAGGAAACCTCAGCTTCACGTCAGTCAATCTGCCGAGGATAGCCATCAAGGCTCATGGAGATGTGGACTGGTTTTTCGAGGAGCTGGAGAGGAAGGTTGATCTCTGCATAGACCAGCTGATGGAGCGATACAAGATACAGGCGTCCAAGAAGGTGAAGAACTATCCGTTCCTGATGGGCCAGGGGATATGGCTGGATTCTGATAAACTGAAGCCGGAGGATTCGGTGGCGGAGGTGCTGAAACACGGTACGCTGACTGTAGGATTCATAGGCCTGGCGGAGTGTCTCAAAGCATTGATAGGTGTTCATCACGGCGAAAGTCCGGAGGCTCAGGCGCTGGGGCTGGAGATAGTAGGTTTCATGAGACAGAAGATGGATGAGCAGTCCAGGAAAACGGGCTTCAATTACACGTTGATAGCGACGCCGGCGGAAGGGCTTTCCGGAAGATTCGTCAGGATAGACAGAGAGAAATACGGAGTGATAGAAGGTGTCACTGACAGAGAATACTATACGAACTCTTTCCATATCCCTGTATATTTCAATATCAACGCCTTTGACAAGATAAAGCTGGAGGCTCCGTATCACGCGCTCACCAACGCAGGCCATATAACGTACGTCGAGCTGGACGGCGATCCGTGCAAGAACCTGGACGCCTTCGAGCAGGTAGTAAGGTGTATGAAGGAGAGCGGAGTGGGCTACGGATCGATCAACCATCCTGTGGACAGAGACCCTGTCTGCGGTTACACGGGAATAATCGACAACGAGTGTCCGCATTGCCACAGGACTGAAGATGACGGAGACCAGGGCTTTGAGAGGATAAGGCGTATCACCGGATATCTGGTAGGGACCATGGACAAGTGGAACGACGCCAAGACGGCGGAGGAAAAGGACAGGGTAAAACACAGCGTCGAAAATCTCAGCACTGAAATGGAGACACTGCAATGAGCGGCGGAGAGGTCCTGAGACTGGCAGGGATCGTGAGAGAGTCTATCGTGGATGGCCCGGGGATACGGTTCACTGTATTCTGTCAGGGCTGTCCCCACGGTTGTCCGGGATGTCACAATCCTGAGACTCACGATTTTAAGGGAGGCTCTGACTGTTCCGTAGACAGATTGATGGAGGAAATAGACAAGGATCCCATTCTGTCCGGAGTGACCTTTTCCGGCGGCGAACCCTTTTGCCAGGCAGAAGCCTTCGAGAACATGGGAAGGAAAGTGAAGGACAGAGGTCTTTCACTGACTGTGTTCAGCGGATTTACTTATGAAGAGCTGATGAAGATGGCCGAGAAGGATATCCATGTCAAAGGGCTGCTGGAGCTGACGGATCTGCTGATAGACGGTCCTTTCGAGGAAAGTCTGCGCGATCTTACGCTTCAGTTCAGAGGAAGTTCCAATCAGCGGCTCATCGATATGAACCGTACCAGGGAGTCGGGCGATATCGTCATATGGGAACAGGACACAGGTGTCAGACATTGAAAATCAACGTGAAATCAACGCGAAACGTGAAAGCGGTCTAAAAAGTTCTTGTGTTTGTGTTTTTGCTGTGATATAATGTCATGTGTTCGAGTCCGAACTGAGGCTGAAATGGCCCGGGCGGCGCGAAAGAACAGATTTTTGTCGAGAGAAAAAGTTGAAAGAACTTTTGATACCGGATATACAAGGAGGTGCGCCAGATGTCGAGAAAGTGCGAAATTTGCGGAAAGGGACAGGTTTCCGGCAACAATGTATCACATTCCAACAGACACACTAGAAGAAAGTGGAATGCGAACATACAGAACGTGAAGATCGAAGAAAACGGAACGGTCAGAAAAGCCAAGGTATGTACGAGATGCCTCAGATCAGGCAAAGTAAACCGTGCCATCTAGCTTAAAAGTCAACGCTCACTTATGTGGGCGTTATTTTTTTAGCTTTTTCGCAACAATGCGATGCCGAAGACTATGAGGGCAACGCTCAGAAGCAGCACCCAGTATCTGAGCGGCAACACCAGCAGGAAAACGGTAAAGGCGCCCAGCAGCAGCATGGCGAGTCCTATCTTCCCGTCTTTGCCGCGACAGCCTCTTTTTTTTCGCTTCCTTTTCGGTACGCAGCACTTGTGATTTTGTCTGTTCATATCATCCACCCTGCTTCATGTTATGAAGCCGCTGTTCACATTGTGCATGTATTATTCGCGTCATTGTGATAAAATAACGACAGAGGAGGCTGTTATGTTGAACATGGAGACAAAGCTGGGAGATATACGGTTTTCTCCCGGTATAATAGGCGTACTCGTCGCTGATTCTATCGAGCCTTTCAGCGGCAAAGTCGAGCTGCTGAACTACAGAGGCAGGTACCAGAGCGTCGCTTCGGGGCTGGCGTCGAGGATGAATCTCTGTGATGAAGACGCCGGCAGCGTGCGGGTGGAAGACACGGATGAGGGTGTGGATATCACGGTGTATATCACCGTCCGTTTTGGCGTCAGCATCAAAAAAATCACGGAGGGGATAATAGATAATATATATGAGAATGTGGAGAAAACCATGGGCCGGAAACCGGCCAAAGTGACGGTGATAGTCACAGGGACGGTGGCCAGGAATATCGTGAAGAGACATATAGAGGTGAGCAGATAGATGGAGCTGAAGGATAAGGTGACTCAGCTGAAGGGAGTGGGTCCAAAGAAGGCGCAGGCTTTGGAAAAACTCAATATAAGGACATTGGAGGACATGGTGTTCTTCCTTCCGAGAGATTACGAAGACAGGAGGAACAGGCTCAGGATAGGGCAGCTGGCGGAAGATATGACCGGAGCCGTGGAAGCTCGTGTTACCATGATAGTCCCAGACGGATACAGGCGTGGCGGGAAGCAGCTGCTGCGGCTTCTGGTGAGCGACGATACAGGCTCCATGGAAGTGATATTTTTCAATGCCAGATATCTGAAAAACGTCTTCAAGCAAGGAGAATCATATCTCTTCTTCGGTAAAGTCTCGAGAAACTTCGGGAAGCTGCAGATGGTGCATCCGGAATTCGAACGGGCCTCGGAAGCCGGAAGCGGTATTCTCGCAGTGTATCCTCTGACCAAAGGTATAAGCCAGCGGGAAATGAGAAACTGGCAGGAGGCTGTCAGGCCTCTGTATGAGAAAGCCGAAGATTTCCTCAGCGATGAGATGAAGTCGGCCAACAGGCTGTGCAGTCTGCGGTACGCGCTGGAAAACGTCCATTTTCCTGAAGAGAAGCAGTCGCTGCTGGAAGCCAAGTACAGGCTTATATTCGACGAGCTCCTGGTATTGCAGACGGGAATGATGGCCGCGCGTGCCGCCGCTAAGGAGGGAAAGGATGGCATAGCTTTTTCCCGTGACGCAGACATATCTGAATACATAGATTCGCTGCCTTATAGTCTTACAGAGGCTCAGAGCCGGTGTGTCAGAGAAATAGAAGAGGATCTGGAAAGTGAAAAGGCCATGAACAGGCTGGTGCAGGGAGATGTGGGCTCCGGGAAGACGGCGGTAGCCGAGATTGCGTTGTATAAGGCTGTGAAAAGCGGATGGCAGGCGGTGCTTATGGCACCCACAGAGATATTGGCAAGACAGCATTTCGACGGGATAGGAAGCGCCTTCCGGGCGCATGGTATAAGAGTTGGGTTCCTGTCAAGCTCCGTCGGAGCTGCCGAAAAGAGGGAGACTCTGGAGAAGATAAAGACAGGGCAAGTCCAGGTGGTCATCGGCACTCACGCGGTGATACAGCCGGAGGTGGAGTTTGCGGCGCTGGGGCTGGTCATAACAGACGAGCAGCACAGGTTTGGGGTCAGACAGAGGGTAAAGCTCAGGGAAAAGGGCAGGAATCCCAACGTGCTGGTGATGACAGCGACGCCTATCCCAAGGACTCTGTCGGTAGTCCTTTACGGAGATATGGACGTGTCGGTGATAGACCAGCTCCCTCCTGGAAGACAGCCGGTGAGGACCAGGAGCATCGGGCAGGAGAAAAGGGATCTGTGTTACGATTTCGTGAAAAAACAGCTGGAGATGGGGCGGCAGGCTTATGTGGTGACACCTCTAATAGAGGGATCCGAGTCTGTGGATGCCAGATCGGCGCTCCAGGTATCGGAGGAGCTGCGGAAGCGTTTCTCAGGATATCGTGTGTCGCTCATACATGGAGCAATGAAACAGGCGGAAAAGGATGAGATAATGGATGCGTTCCACCGTGGAAGCATCGATGTGCTGGTGGCCACAGTAGTCATAGAAGTGGGGATAAATGTCCCGAACGCCACCGTGATGGTAGTGGAGAACGCCGAGAGATTCGGCCTGGCTCAGCTCCATCAGCTTCGTGGCCGTGTAGGCAGAGGCAGGGAAAAGTCATACTGCTTCCTCATATTCGAGGGTCAGTCGGAAATCGCAAAAAAACGCGGTGAGATAATGGAACGCTCGTCGGATGGATTTTTCATCGCTGAAGAAGACCTGAAGCTGCGGGGGCCGGGCGAGATATTCGGTACCAGACAGCACGGACTCCCGGATCTGAACATAGCGGATCTTTCAAGGCATTTGAAAATAATGAATCATGCCAGAGGTGAAGCGAAGGTCATACTGGAAAAGGATCCGAAGCTGGAATCGGCGGAGAACAGCGGTCTGAAGCGGCGAATAACCAGGCTTTTCGGAGAGGATCTGAATCTTGATCTTTAGCATGGGAAATGGCGGAAGCGCATGAAATAATTGCATGTAATACTTTTTTCACCCCGGGTTAAATTATTACTACAGGAGGTGAGAACAAATGGCATTACAGAACAAGATGAATGTGAATGCGAAGCCCGCACTTAAGAACCTCAAGACAGAGGTTGCCAATGAGCTGGGCATGGCCAATTATGAACAGGCGGACAAGGGAAACCTTACAGCCAGAGAAAATGGTTATGTCGGCGGCTATATGACTAAGAAGTTAGTCGAAATGGCTGAACAGCAGCTGGCCGGAAAATAAGCGCGGCTCGAGACATTAAGAGAACAGACTAATGAGAAAGGGAGATATTTGCCTCAATGTAAATATCTCTTTTTCAATTCCGGTGGATAAGGAAGGTGTTTGGTGGTAAAATGAAAAAAACGACATGCAGGAGGAAGATATGAGGGTAATAGCGGGAGATTACAAGGGGAGAAAATTGCAGACACCGTCCGACTATTCCATAAGGCCGACTACTGACAAGGTCAAGGAGGCTCTGTTCAGCATACTGGCGGAAGAGATATATGGCAGCAGGGTGCTGGATCTGTTCTCGGGGACGGGCAATCTGGGGATAGAGGCTCTCAGCAGGGGCGCCGACGAGTGTGTATTCGGAGATAACTCGCGGGAAAGCATAAGACTGATAAAGGAGAACATAGCCCATTGCGGAGCTGAGGACGGCGCGGTAGTGATGCCTGGAGATTTCAGAAAGCTGCTTATGAATGTCCGGGGGACTTTCGATATAATATTGCTGGATCCTCCCTATGGCAAAGGGTTGATGGAGCCATGTTTCGAGTTGATACGTGAGAGAGGATTGCTGAGCGACGGCGGCGTTATCGTGGCGGAACATCGAAAGGAGGAACGGTTCCCGGATGAGCTCCAGGGTTATCGTAAGGTAAAGGAACGAAAGTACGGGATAGTCATGCTGTCAATATATTGTTGAACCGGGCTGGAATCCATGATATAATTAACAGTAATTTCTGGGAGGACTTACATATGAAGACAAAGGCATTGTATACCGGCTCGTTCGATCCGCTCACTAACGGGCATCTCAATATCATAGAGAGGGCGGCCAAGCTGTACGATGAACTTACAATAGGAATAATAGTCAACCCTTCCAAAAAATGTGTTTTTTCTCTCGATGAGAGGAAGGATATGATAGAGGAATCGCTGAGACATCTGAAAAATGTCAGAGTCGATTGCTTTTCAGGACTTCTGGCCAGATACGTCAACGCCAATGGCTTCAACGTCGTCGTTAGAGGCCTCAGGGCGACCATGGATTTTGAATACGAGATACAGATGGCGCAGATGAACGCCAGGCTGTTTGACGAAACCGTTGAAACCGTCTTTCTCATGACTGATCCCAAGTACTCTTTTATAAGCTCCAGCATGATAAAGGAGGTACATTCATTGGGAGGTTCTATAGAAGGGCTGGTACCCGGTGAGATAATACGGAAGATGGATGAGTTGATTGGTGATAAATAGGAGGATATTATGAGAGTTTTGGAACTTTTGGAAGAAATCGAAGAAATAGTTGATACCGCGGCAGGATTTCCTCTTACGGGAAAGATCATGGTCGACTCTCAGGAACTGCTGGAGATAGTTCGAGAGATAAGGGCTGAGCTCCCGGATGAGATACAGCAGGCTCAGTGGATAAAGAACGAGAGAGAACGCATCATAGCTGAAGCAAGGACTCAGTATGAAGCGGTCATTGAAGACGCTCAGAAGCAGGCTGACGCTCTGGTTGAGAATAATGATATTACGGTAAAAGCCAAGATGCGGGCTGACGAGCTGATGAGAGTGACGGAGAACACTGCCAAGCAGCTTAAGATAGGCACCTACGATTATCTGGACAGCATTCTGTTCAGCTTCCAGGGGAAGATGGAGCATCTCAGCTCCATATATTTCGGCGAGATGTTCACCAGTATCGAGAAAGCCTTTGAGGATATAAATTCGGCGCTGGCCGCTAACAGAGACGAGCTGAAGGACATGGCTTACAGGACACAGATGGATGCGGAAGATATCACCCAGCCGCCTGCCGAAGAGGAGGAAGGACAGGAATAACGACGAGAATCGATGAGGAATACACATAATACCCGTGGTCGGTCAATATGATAGACCATGGGTATTTTTAAATTTGGTAAAAAGCGTATATTGATAGCGGGGTCCGTGACGATGGCTTGTTGTGTCCTCATGGTGGCCTTCCCGTCCATCGCGCTGGCCTCCGCCAGGAGAGGAATATCGCTGTGGGCCAGCGATGTGCTGCCGGCGCTGCTCCCTTTTTTCATCTGCGCTAATTTTTTGCAGAATATCGGTATAATAAGGATGTTAAGATCAGGAGCTTTTCCCTTTGCCATGAGTGTGCTGTCAGGATATCCTATGGGCGCCAAGATCGTTGGCGATCTGCGGCGGGGAGGAGAGATATCTCTGACGGAGGCCAAGCGGCTCATGAGCTTCTGCAGCACTTCAGGTCCGGCATTCATGGTAGGAGCAGTGGGAGCGGGTATGCTGGGATCGGGGACGCTGGGCGGGATAATCGCCGCCGCTCATTATATCGGAGCATTGGTCAACGGGATCCTGTACACGAGACTGCTGGGAAGAGAAAGCGGAGGACCTCCGGCGCCGATCAGTGACAGCAAACGTGGAGGAAGAGGGATGCAGGAATCTTTCACCGATGCCATATTGATGTCTTTCCGTTCTCTGGCCATCGTGCTGGCATATATAGTCCTGTTCATGTTCCTTACAGACCTGTTCCATATGAGCGGCCTCTTTTCCATGACAGACGATCAGGCCGTGCGGGCGCTCATAAAAGGGTTCTTTGAGATGACAGTGGGCTGTGAGGCTGTGGCGGAGGGCATTTCTGTCACCAGCTCGGTCAAATGTGTCCTGTGTGCGTTCATATTGTCCTGGGGAGGGCTTTCGGTGATGGGGCAGTCTATGAGCATGCTTTCCGGTACAGGAGTGACGCTGGGGTACCTTATGGTGAGCAAGCTGACTCATGGGATCTTTGCGGCGGCTGCCGCTTTCCTTATCACGCTCTTTGTGTTATGATTTCATTATGAAAGTATTAGGAATAACTGCGGAATACAACCCGTTCCACAACGGGCACGGATATCATCTCAGAAGATCCGTGGAACAGACAGGGGCCGATCGCGTGGTGGTCGTCATGAGTGGTGATTTCACTCAGCGGGGAGAAGCGGCTGTCATGGACAAGTGGACCAGGAGCAGGCTGGCGGTGGAAAACGGAGCCGACCTGGTGCTGGAGCTGCCTTTTGTCTTCGCCTGCTCACGGGGAAGCATATTCGCTTCAGGCGCTGTGGATATATTGAAGGGTGCAGGTGTCACAGATATCGCTTTCGGGAGCGAGACGGGACAGCTGGAGCAGCTGGAGGAGCTGGTCACGGCGCTGGACCAGCGCAGCAGGGAGATAGATGAGCTGAGGGCATTGGAGATGAAAAGAGGCGACTCTTTCGTCAGGGCTTACCGTCAGGCCGTGGCCCGCGTGATCGGCGAAAAGACGGCGGCTCTTATGGACAAGCCTAACAACATACTGGCTATGGAGTATCTGAGGCGTATAAGATACTGGCGCGGACAAGGAACGACGATACAAGCTCATGCGGTCAGGCGTTTCGGTTCGGGATATGGAGATGTGAACAGAAAGGAGGGCTTTGCGGGAGCATCGGCTCTCAGGAAGATGATGATGGCCAGCGACAGGGAACTGGCGGCGGACTATGTCCCGGACAACGTGGTCTCGGATCTTTGGGCTGCCGAGGATCCTCGCAGGGCAGAGGAACGGGCCTTCCTGCTGCTGCAAAGCGAGCTGATGAGGAACAGCGCGGGGCAGCTGGCTGAGATATACTGTATGGGAGAAGGACTGGAAAACAAAATGAAGAAGGAGATAGTCAGAGCCGGTTCTATGGAGGAATTCGTATCGTCGATAGTATCCAGGAGGTACACGGAGGCGACTGTCAGAAGACTGGTGATCTACATCCTGATGGGAATGAAGGTGTACGAGCCGCCGAGGCAGATCTATGGAAGGGTGCTGGCGGCGGGAGAAAAGGGCAGAGCGCTGCTGTCGCAGCTGAAAAAGGACGGAGCGGTATCCATGCCTGTCATCACCAATATAAATAAGGAGAGGGAGCTATGGAGCCCTGTGGCTGACACGCTGAAGTATGATCTGCTGGCTGCCGATATGTACAATGTGTTGAAGGGGCGGGATCTGTATCAGTTCTCTGACAGGGTCATGGGCCCGGCCATGCTGTAAGGCCCGGACGGACAGCAAAAATTTTTGAAAATAGCTAAGGGTATTGAAATACGGCCTTTTAAAGGGTATAATGATATAGTTGTTTTAGTAATTAAAAAATGGAGGAATAGAAATGAAAGTTTTAGTAATCAACTGTGGTAGTTCTTCACTGAAATATCAGGTTCTGGATATGACCAACGAGGCTTTGCTGTGCAAGGGCCTGGTGGAGAGGATAGGTATCGAAGGTTCGGTCATCACCCACACGAAGATAGGGATGGACGAGAAGTTCCAGCTGATCGTTCCTATGGAGGATCACAAGGATGCTATTTCCCATGTCCTCATGGCTATCCAGGATGAGAACCACGGCGTTGTAAAGAATATGAGCGAGATCGGAGCGGTAGGCCATCGTGTGGTACACGCGGGAGAAAAGTTCGCTCATTCAGTGCTCATCGACGATCTTGTGATCGAAGCGCTGGAAGAGTGTGTAGAGCTGGCTCCTCTTCACAATCCGCCTAATCTGCTGGGTATCGCGGCATGCAAGGAACTGATGCCGGACACACCGATGGTCGCTGTATTCGATACGGCTTTCCATCAGACGATGCCTCCTGAATCATATATTTATGCGATCCCTTATGAGTACTATGAGAAGTATGGTATCAGAAGATACGGATTCCACGGAACGAGCCATAAGTATGTCGCTGAAAGAGCGTCGGATATACTTAACGTGAACCTGGACGATCTGAAACTGATAACGTGCCATCTGGGTAACGGAGCGTCGGTAACGGCTATAAAGAGAGGTAAGTGCATAGATACTTCAATGGGATTCACTCCGCTGGAGGGACTCGTAATGGGTACCAGAAGCGGAGATATCGACCCGGCTATCGTGACATACATCAGGGAGAAGGAAGGCTTCGACCAGGGCGTTGTAAACGAAATCCTCAATAAAAAGTCCGGTGTGCTGGGTATATCGGGAGTTTCAAGCGATTTCAGAGATCTGGAAGCTGCCGCCGAGGAAGGTAACGAAAGAGCTATGCTGGCCCTGAAAGTATTTGCTCATAAGGTAAGATTCTATATCGGAGCGTACATCGCCGAGATGAACGGTGTAGATGCTATCGTATTCACGGCCGGCGTAGGTGAGAACGATATCGCCATGAGGGATATAATCTGTAATGACCTGGGTAATCTGGGAATCAAGCTGGATGTGGTGAAGAACAAGGTAAGAGGAAAGGAAATGATCATTTCCAGAGAGGATTCCAAGGTAGCCATCATCCTGATACCTACCAATGAAGAGCTGATGATCGCAAGGGATACTTATAAGATCGTAACGGGCAGATAAGCGGGAGACGATTGTGTCCGCAGGTGGCGGAATGATGCCGGATGATGCTTTTCGCATCTTTTCCGCGATATATTCGCCAGGCGGTAAAATAAGTATTGACAAGGTATGCTAAAGGAAGGTATACTTTAGAAGTTGCGAATTATTTGATAGACATTTATTCAAGTGCATTTATCATATAGATAACGGCGCAAAAGGAGGTGTAAAACATGGCAGTACCTAAGAGAAAAACTTCAAAGGCTAGAAGAGACAAGAGAAAATCGGCTAACATGAAGATGAAGGCACCGGGACTTTCCATCTGCCCGCAGTGTCACGAGCCAAAGCTTCCACACAGAGTTTGCCCTAACTGTAACTATTACGACGGCAGGAATGTTGTGGAATCCGCTGAAGCGTAAGGAACGCGTTACGGATTGTTATAGGAAGAATGAAGCGGTATCGCGTAGCGATACCGCTTTTTGCGCGAGAGGCGGCGAATAAAAGCAGCCGCCCGGTCGAAAGGAGGAAACGATGCTTTTTATAGAATATCCTAAGTGTTCTACATGTAAAAAGGCGAAAAAGCACCTGGAGGATCTGGGAGTTCAGTTCGAGGACAGGAATATAGTGGAGGAGAACCCTACTGCTGAGGAATTGAGAACGTGGATAGGCAGGAGCGGTTATCCTGTCAAGAAATTCTTCAATACCAGCGGTATGAAATACAGGGAACTGGGACTCAAGGATAAACTGCCGCAGATGAGCGACGAGGAGAAGATCGAGCTGCTTTCCACTGATGGTATGCTGGTCAAAAGGCCGATCCTGATAGACGGGGACAGGATCCTGGTGGGATTCCGGGAGAAGGAGTGGACGTTTTAGGAGATGAGACACAGTGCTAAAGGGAACGCATATCTATTCATGGCGGCTATCGTGTGGGGCTTCTCTCTGGCGGCTCAGAAGGAGGGACTGAAATATATAGACCCGTTGTTTTTCACAGCCATCAGATGTTTGCTGGGCGGACTGGTGATGATCCCTGTAGTCTGCATGAGAATGCGGGCGATCAGGCGGGAAAATGAGGCGATGGAGGCCGGGGACAAAGACGAAGGCGGTGCGGTGAACACCGGGAAACCTGAAATCGCGGCAGTGATCAAGTGCGCCCTCTGCTGCGGTCTTCTGATTGGGACGACCATATTGCTGCAGCAGATAGGTCTGCCGTATACGTCGGTGGGGAAAGCCGGCTTCATAACGGCCCTGTATATTTTCATAACACCCATATTAGGCCTTTTTATGGGGAAAAAGACGACGCGTAATCTCTGGACAGGTGTGATCATAGGTCTGGCGGGTCTTTACCTGCTGTGTCTGTTCGGTGGCATCGAAGCCATAACTTTTGGTGATCTGATGATGTTCATCGCGGCCTTCCTGTGTGCCTTCCACATCCATGCCATAGATCATTTCGTGAAAAAGGTGGATCCGGCCCTGCTGACGTGCAGTCAGTTCATCGTGGCCGGATTGCTGGGGCTGATACCTGCGTTTCTGATGGCGGATATCACATGGGACGCGCTGCGGTCGGCGCTCTTTCCCGTGGTATATGCCGGGGTGATAGCTTGTGCTGTAGGATATACCTTCCAGACCATAGGGCAGAAGCTCACCAATCCCAATCTGGCGTGTCTGATAATGGCTATGGAGACGGTGTTCACGCTGTTTTCGGGATGGATATTTTTCGGAGAAGTGTTAGCGGTCCATGAATACATAGGGTGCGGTCTGATGTTTGCGGCTATCGTGGTATCCCAGCTTCCCGACGATGTTCTAAGTGTTGGAACGGTGAAAACTGTTCCTGAGGCGAAAGAAAATATTGACATGTAGGGAAAATAAAGATATCATAACATCAATGAATCCAGGCTTTCTGATGTCGTACTCCGTACGACGGACAGAGGTCGCTGGATAACCTATATGTCCGGCGCTGCCGGACAACGATCAATGAAGCCCAGCTTCCTGATGTCGTACTTCGTACGACGGACAGAGGTCGCTGGATAACCTATATGTCCGGCGTTGCCGGACAACGATCAATGAAGCCCAGCTTCCTGATGTCGTACTTCGTACGACGGACAGAGGTCGCTGGATAACCTATATGTCCGGCGTTGCCGGACAACGATCAATGAAGCCCAGCTTCCTGATGTCGTACTTCGTACGACGGACAGAGGTCGCTGGATAACCTATATGTCCGGCGCTGCCGGACAACGATCAATGAAAGGGAGTAGCATACACGGAAGTGTTTACGCTGCCGTCAGCGCGATGAGTTATCATCCGGTGCGTAATGAAATTGCGAGACTTTTATTGCATAGCTCATATGCGGTAAAGGTCTTTTTTTATGGCGTGGCAAATATTATCGCCGGGCGCATATGGACATAATAATAACCGGGAGGAGAACAGGATGAACGAGTTTTATAAAATGACCGGAGAAGAGGTAATGATGGAGGTCAATGGCAGCACTGAGCCTCTTAGTGATGGGCAGATAGCTGCCAACAGGGAAAAGTACGGACCGAATGAGCTGGCGGAAGGAAAGAAAAAGTCCACGGTCAGGATATTTTTCGAGCAGTTCAAGGATTTTCTCGTGATAATCCTGATATTCGCAGCGATAATATCAGGGATCCTGGGCGATGTGGAAAGTACCGTAGTCATATTGGTGGTGATAACCATAAATGCCATACTGGGGACGGTCCAGACAGTGAAGGCGGAACAGTCGCTGGACAGCCTGAAGAAGATGTCGGCTCCAGAAGCCAAGGTGTTCAGAGGAGGAACGTTTATCAAGATACCGGCTTCAGAGATAACGGTGGGGGATCTGGTCAGCCTGGAGGCCGGAGATTTCGTACCGGCTGACGGCAGGATCATCACCAATGCAGGAATGAAAATAGATGAGAGCGCTCTTACGGGAGAGAGCCTGGGAGTAGAAAAGGATGCGGCTGTCATCGAAGATACTGTACCGCTGGGCGACAGACTCAATATGGTATATTCAGGAAGCTTTGTCACTTACGGACGTGGAGAATTCCTGGTGACATCCATAGGTATGGAGACTGAGGTTGGTAAAATAGCCACACTTCTCAAGACTACATCTGAAAAGAAGACTCCGCTTCAGGTCAATCTGGACAACTTCGGCAAGAAGCTTTCCATATTGATATTGATATTCTGCGGGATCCTGTTTGGTATCAGCGTATTCAGAGGAGAAGCGATCGGAGACGCCTTCCTGTTCGCTGTGGCGCTGGCTGTGGCTGCCATACCGGAAGCGCTGAGCTCTATAGTGACCATCGTCCTTTCCTTCGGGACACAGAAGATGGCGCAGGAACACGCGATAATAAGAAAGCTGCAGGCTGTTGAAGGGCTGGGAAGCGTATCGGTCATTTGTTCCGATAAGACGGGGACACTTACTCAGAACAAGATGACGGTGGAGGATTATTATGTCCACGGACGCCGCATATCGGCTCATGATATAGACCTTTCCGGAAGCGAAGAAAGGGAGCTGCTGGCCGCCAGCATGCTGTGCAACGATTCGACTATAGCGGAAGGCAAGGAGATCGGTGATCCGACAGAGACGGCATTGATAAATGTGGGGGCGAAGCTGGGAGCACCTTACGATGTGGAGCGCGATCGATGTCCAAGGACAGCGGAGATCCCTTTTGACAGCGACAGGAAGCTCATGTCTACGTGCCATAAGCTTGGAGACAAATACGCTGAGCTTTTCGGCGGAGCTGAAAATGTGATGATAACCAAGGGCGCTGTAGACGTGTTGCTGAAGAGAGTGACGGAGATACAGACGCCGGAAGGTGTGAGAGCCATAAACGCGGAAGATATGAAGGCTATAGAAGAGTGCAACGGCCAGTTTTCCAGAAATGGCCTGAGAGTGCTGGCTTTCGCGTATAAAAAGACAGAAAATGGTTTTGAACCGGGGACAGAGGATGAAGACGGAATGATATTCCTGGGCCTCATCTCAATGATGGATCCTCCGAGAGAGGAATCGATGGCGGCGGTGGCTGAATGTATCAGCGCCGGGATAAAGCCTGTGATGATAACGGGCGACCATAAGATAACGGCTGCTGCCATAGCGAAAAAGATAGGTATACTGAAGGATGAATCGGAAGCTTGCGAAGGCTCTTCCATAGACAGTATGGACGACGAGGAGCTTAAGGATTACGTGGAGGGTATTTCCGTGTACGCCAGAGTTTCTCCTGAGCATAAGATAAGGATCGTCAGAGCATGGCAGGACAAGGGCAATATCGTGGCAATGACGGGAGACGGCGTCAATGACGCACCGGCTCTCAAACAGGCTGATATCGGAGTGGCTATGGGCATAACGGGAAGCGAGGTCTCTAAGGACGCGGCTGCCATGGTGCTGACGGACGACAACTTTGCCACTATCGTGAAAGCCGTGGAAAACGGAAGGAATATCTATAAGAACATAAAGCATTCGATACAGTTCCTGCTTTCCGGTAACTTCGGCGCCATATTGACAGTGCTGTTCGCGTCTGTATGCGCGCTGCCTGTGCCTTTCGCGCCGGTCCATCTGCTGTTCATAAACCTGCTGACGGACAGTCTGCCGGCCATCGCGCTGGGGCTCGAACCTCACAGCAAAGAGCTGATGAAGGAAAAACCACGTCCTGCCAATGAATCCATCCTGACTAAGGAGTTTTTGGCCAAGATCGGGATAGGCGGAGTTTCCATATGTGTGATGACAGTATTGGCCTTCCTCATAGGGCTCAACGGCTGGTTCACCGCTTCGGAGCTGGGCGGAAGTGCTCTCTTGGGAAGCACCATGGCTTTCGGCACGCTGTGTACCAGCAGGCTTTTCCACGGATTCAACTGTAAATCCGACAGGCCGGTGATTTTCACTAAGAGATTCTGGAATAACAAGTATCTCATCGGCGCGTTCCTGCTGGGGTTCGTGCTGATAACGGTGGCCATAGCAGTCCCTGCTTTGAGCAGTGTCTTCAAAGTGCAGACTCTGGGTCTCCCGCAGCTTCTGACGGTATACGGGCTGGCTTTCCTCAATCTTCCTGTGATACAGCTTATCAAGCTGATACAGACTAAGGTATCGGGGAAATAGAGCGATATAAGATCGGGCCGGACTTATACGGGAATCGGTTAAGTTGAAGGGATCCCGTATATGAGATGAGATGAAAAACGGGGCTGAAGGGTTGATTTTTATACGGGTTTCATGATGCTGATGTAAATCACGTATAGATCTTCCGCTAAAATCGCGATTTGGCAGGCAGCTTGTTATACTGGAATTGAAAGAAAATCATCAGAAGAGTACAAATCAAATGGAAAAAATGAAAAATAGCGGAATAAAAAACGTGTCTGTCCGGAAAGTCCGGAGCGGACACGTTTTTAGAATTATCGGTTTGTCAGTGTTGTCTGCCGGATGACTCAGTCGTCCATTTCTTTCAGGAGCTGTTCGGCTATCTGGACAGCGTTGGTGGCAGCGCCTTTCCTGATGTTATCGGCTACTACCCAGATATTGAGGCCGTTATCGATGGAGAAGTCTCTCCTGATCCTTCCTATGTAGACTTCATCGGTACCGGCGGCGTCTCTGGCCAGCGGATATACGTTGTTTTCCACATCGTCCTGAACGATGATCCCCGGCGAGTTCTTGAAAAGCTCAATTACGTCGTTCAGTTCGAATGGTTTTTCCAGCTCGATGTTTATGGATTCGCTGTGGGAGTCGAATACAGGGACTCTTACGGTAGTCGCCGTCACTTTAATATCGTCGTCGCCCAAGATCTTGTGGGTTTCATTTATCATCTTCATCTCTTCCTTGGTATAGCCGTTTTCGGTGAAGACGTCGATATGAGGCAGACAGTTGCCGGCGATCGGGTGAGGATAGGCCTGAAGGTCGTCATCCTTTCCCGCAAGGCCGTTTTTCAGGTCGTTGATGCCTTTGACTCCGGAGCCGGAAACAGCCTGGTAGGTAGAGTATATCACTCTCTTTATACCGTATTTATCCTGGAGCGGTTTTAACGCGACCATAGCCTGGATGGTGGAGCAGTTAGGGTTGGCGATGATGCCCTTGTTCCATTTGATGTCCTCAGGATTCACTTCGGGAACGACCAGAGGAACGTTTTCATCCATTCTCCACTGGCTGCTGTTGTCGACTACCACGACGCCTTTGGAGGCGGCGATAGGTGCGAATTTAGCACTGGTGGAGCCGCCTGCCGAAAACAGAGCTATGTCAATCGGTTTATCGAAGGAATGCTCTGTCAGCTCCTCAACAGTGTATTCTTTTCCCTTGAAGGTCAATTTTTTCCCAGCCGACTTGGCCGATGCCATCATGTAGATGTTGTCAAAAGGAAAATCCCTTTCCTCGAGGACTTTCAAAAATGTGGAGCCTACCACTCCCGTGGCCCCCACGACTGCGATATTTGGTTTTCTTTTCATAAAAATGACCTCCTGGTTTATATAGTTGATTGTTATATTATATTCTTATTCTCAGAATTCTCCATTGTTTAAAAATTTCGCTACTATTCCTTATACTACTCTAAATGCTACGAAATGTAAAGGGATGGGGCGGATTTTGGAGGAGAATTTCTCGTTGATGTACAGCAAGATAACGACTGAGTGGAAAAGGCAAATTTTCATATTAATCAACGGGATATTATGGTATAATCGAGTGAGTATGAAAAAAGTCAGGAGGATCGAAACATGACGTATATTCAAGCGATAATTTTGGGACTGGCACAGGGCCTTTCGGAGTTTCTGCCTATAAGCAGTTCAGGCCATTTAGCGCTTTTACAATACTTTTTCGGGATAGATGCAGAGAACGTGTTGCCTTTTGCGGTGCTGCTCCATCTGGGTACGCTGATATCAGTATTCATCGTGTATTGGAAGGATATCGTGGATCTGATCAAGGAACTGGGGGCTGTTATCAAGGACATCTGTACGGGAAAGGGCCTCAGAGTCAATGCGAATCCTACCAGGAGGCTGGGATTCATGATAATCGTGGCAACCATACCGACAGCCATAATAGGACTGCTTTTCAATGATTTGTTCAATGCTCTCTATCTTTCGCTGATAGCTATAGGGACAGGCCTTCTCATCACAGGTACTATCCTGGTCATCGCTGAAAGGATGGGAAAAAGCAATAAGGGAATAAAGGAAATGAAGTTCAGACACGCTTTCTTCGTGGGATTGATGCAGGGTGTGGCTATATGTCCGGGGATCTCCAGGTCCGGATCGACTTTGTTTGGTGGCCTGATAACGGGGCTCAACAGGGAGTTCGCGGTAAAGTTCGCGTTCCTGATCTCTATACCGTCTATCCTTGGATCGGTGATAGTGGAGGCTCCGGATGCTTTTAAAGCGGGGATGGATATGTCGCTGATAGGGCCGGTATTAGTCGGTGTGATCGTTTCGGCTGTCGCGGGACTGATCGCTATCAAGGCCATGATAAAGCTGGTGTCCAATAAAAATCTGATGGGATTCTCCATCTATACATGGGCGCTGGGTATAGCAGTCATCGTTTACGCGCTGATGTTCGCATAGTGCCGGCGGCGATAAGTCATATTTTCAGAGGTAATCCATGAAGGGAAAAAAAAAGCAGCCCGCGAGATCTTCGGGCAGCAGGAGCAACAGGAAGACGACGACCAGGAAGAGTTCGTCATCAGCAAAGGCGGGAAAGAGTGCCGCGGCTCCTGATTCGAAAAAACTTAACAGCAGCGTCAGAGATGAGATCGTTGCTATCATTCTGGTGGCTGTGGGGATCTTTTTCATAATCGCGTTCCAGACAGAGGCGGCAGGCTCCATAGGACTGTCGCTGTCTCATTTCTTCAAAGGACTGTTTGGTTTTGCAGCGCATTTACTGCCGTATTATTTTATATTATACGGCGTTTTGCTGTTCATGAGAAAGACTATCCATGTAGGTGTCAAGTCGGCAGTGCTGCTGCTCATAATATTTCTGATGATCTCTCTGATAAACTCGGCGAGGTTCATAGATGAGGCGATATTGAACCAGCGGTTCTGGAACGTATCCGTTTATTACAACAACGGTATGGCTCTCGATGATGGTGGAGCCTTCGGCATGATGGTGGGCAAGATGATAGTCAGTCTGGTGGGAGTGCCGGGACTTTACATCTTTTCCATCGTGGTGATCTTCATATGCCTGTTGTTGATAATGAATACACCTGTATCCCGCTTCTTCGAGAAGGCTAAGGAAAGACGTGAGAAGCGCAGGGAGATGCAGGCGGAACGTGAAAAGGAAAAACTGGAGAGAAAGGCAGAGCAGCTGGAAAGAAGGCAGCAGCAGAAGCAGGCAGAGCGTGAGAGGATGGCCGGATACGGGCCTGAGACCGTGGAGGCGGCGGAACGGAGCCGCATGACGGCACGGCAGAAGAAGATACTGGGATATATAAGGGATGAAGGGCCTGAACAGGAAAAGGAAGACGAGATACTGGATTTTTCCCTGGGTGAAGACAGGGAGAAAAAGAACGGAATCGGCACAGGCGATAGAGACGAAGAGGCCCGCGATGATCGTTTTGGAAGAGGTCGCGGCGGAGAACGTGAAGGCGGGACCTTTGACGATGGGAACGAAGACGATATAAAAAGTGAAGGCTTTGGTACGCCTATAATAGTAGGCGGTTTTTCCCCGAAGAAGATGGAGGAAAAGCTGACTAAGGCGGAGGCTGAGAAGAGCATGCTGAAGGAGGAAGACTTCAATGTCACTGTGTCATCGTCGGAAAGCTATCGATTCCCACCTATAGATCTGCTTAACAAACCAGCCAGGAAGGGGAGAAATCCTGCCGAAGAGGAGAGCTCGCTGAGGGCCAAAGCCATGAAGCTGGAAGAGACTCTCCACAGCTTCAACATAGATGCTCAGGTCACCAATGTGACTCAGGGACCGGCTGTCACCAGATATGAGGTCCATCCTAACAGTGGTGTGAAGGTCAAGGGGATCAAGAACCTGTCCGACGATATAGCTCTCAATATGGAAGCCAAGAGCATAAGGATAGAAGCTCCTATCCCGGGAAAACCGGCGGTGGGCATAGAGATAGAGAATGAGCGGATAAATATGGTGACTATCAGAGAGATCATAGATTCGGCGGCTTTCAAGAAGTCCCAGTCCAAGATCACCTTCGCTGTCGGCAAGGACATCGCCGGCAAGGCCATCGTAGCGGATCTGAAGACTATGCCTCATCTGCTGATAGCCGGTTCTACAGGTTCGGGAAAGAGCGTGTGCATCAACAGTATAATCGCCAGCATCCTCTACAAGGCACGTCCTGACGAGGTGAAGCTGGTGCTGATAGATCCTAAGGTAGTGGAGCTGGCTAACTACAATGGTATACCGCATCTGCTGATACCGGTGGTCACTGAACCGGCCAAGGCTGCGGCGGCCCTCAACTGGGCTGTGGCTGAGATGGATGACAGATATAAAAAGTTCGCCGAGGAAGGGGTCAGGGAGCTGGCCAGCTATAACAAGAAGATGGCAGGCAAGGGCGAGGAAGAGAGCGTCATGCCGCAGGTAGTCATCATCATAGACGAGTTGGCCGACCTGATGATGGCGGCTCCGTCTCAGGTGGAGGAATCCATATGCAGATTGGCTCAGAAGGCCAGAGCGGCAGGGATGCATCTGATAGTCGCTACTCAGCGGCCATCGGTGGATGTCATAACGGGTGTGATAAAGGCTAATATCCCTTCCAGGATAGCCTTCGCGGTGTCATCCCAATTTGATTCCAGGACTATCCTGGATATGTCGGGAGCGGAGAAACTGGTAGGAAAGGGCGACATGCTTTTCAACCCGTTGGGAAGCGGCAAACCTGTGAGGGTACAGGGCGCTTTCATTTCCGACAAGGAGGTCAATGACCTGATAGAGTTCGTGAAGGACCAGGTGGAGGAAGCTGAGTATTCAGAGAATGTGATGGATTCCATAGAGCGGGCCAATATGCCTGACGCCGAAAAGGGAGACAGGGATCTGGAGGACGAATTGCTGCCCGACGCTATCGAACTGGTGGTACAGGCTCAGCAGGCATCGGTCTCCATGCTCCAGAGACGGTTCAGGATAGGATATAACAGAGCCGCCAGGATAATAGATATGATGGAAGACAGGCAGATCGTCGGTCCGTCGGATGGAAGCAGGCCGAGACAGGTTCTGATATCCGAGGAGGATCTGATGAACATGCAGGAAAACACGAAGGATATGGAAGAAGAATGAAGCTGTATATAGAGACGATGGGATGCCCGAAGAATCTCAACGATTCGGAGGGAATAGGAGGGATCTGGGAGGCCGCGGGCCATCAGCTGACTGACGACCCGGCGGAGGCCGATATCGTGTTGGTGAACACATGCGGATTCATCAACGACGCCAAGCAGGAGTCTATCGATCGCATTTTCGATATGGCAAGGCTTGTAGAGGACGCGACATCACCGGAGCAGGGAAAGCCACGGAAGCTGCTGGCAGTCTCAGGCTGTCTGTCACAGCGGTACAAGGATCAGCTTGCTGATGAGATGCCGGAGGTCGATATATTTCTCGGTGTCAACGATTACGAGAGGTTCCCGGAGATAGTGGAAAACTTCAGAGCCGGCAGCGGCAGTCAGAGCAGGAATTTCAGCTGCCAGCCGGAAACGTTCACCGAGTTTTCCGCACGCCACCTGGATGAAAACCCTTATACCGCGACCCTGAGGATAGCCGAAGGCTGTGACAACTGCTGCGCTTATTGCGTCATACCTCAGATAAGGGGCGGCTACAGGAGCAGACCTGCAGAAAACATCGTGGCCGAGGCGGAAATGCTGGCGGCGCGTGGCTGCCGGGAGCTGGTGCTGATCGCCCAGGATGTAACTGAATACGGCCGGGATCTTTATGGAAAGCTGGCATTGCCGGAGCTTTTAAGAAGTCTGTGCCGGGTGGACGGTATAAGGTGGATACGGCTCATGTATTGTTACGAGGACAAGATCACCGATGAGCTGATAGAGACAGTGGCATCGGAGGAAAAGATATGCAATTACATGGATATCCCGCTGCAGCACATCTCGGATAATGTGCTGCAGGCCATGAACAGGCGATCCACATCTGAAAGCATTCGCGGGACCATCGCCAGGCTGAGGGAGGCCATACCGGATATACATATAAGGACGACCATGATCGTCGGATTCCCAGGTGAAAGCGAGGCTGATTTCGAGGAGCTGCTGGATTTCGTGGAAGGAGCGAGGTTCGAAAGACTGGGGGTCTTCGCTTATTCCAGGGAGGAAGGCACTGTGGCCGGTGACATGGAAAATCAGATAGATGAGGACGTAAAGGCCATGAGAGCTGATGCCGTCATGAGGCGGCAGCTTGAGATTTCCAGGGAAATAAACGAGGCTAAGGTGGGAAATACTATTGAAGTCATGATAGACGACATAGATGAAGAAGGAGCGTATATCGGCAGGACGGTATATGATGCTCCGGAGATAGATGATACCGTTATTTTCAGAGCAGATGCCCTTTTGCGGCCAGGTGAGATCGTGCGGGTCCGTATAACGGACGCCTTCGACTATGATCTGGTGGGCGATTTTTTGGAAAGGATGGAGGAATAATATGAATCTGCCTAATAAATTGACAATGGGAAGGATCTTCGCCATACCGGTGTTTATCGTCGTGTTTCTGCTGGACTACAGATATGCGGCAGCCGTGATCTTCATACTGGCGGCGTTGACGGATATGCTGGACGGACACATCGCCAGGAAGAACAACCTGGTGACCAACTTCGGCAAGCTGATGGATCCGCTGGCCGATAAGCTGCTTGTCATGTCGGCGTTGATATGTCTTTCTCAGGTGGGCGACGTACCGGGATGGATGGTCATCGTCATATTGGGTCGCGAGTTCATCATTACAGGAATGAGGCAGGTGGCGGCAGCCCAGGGGATCGTCATCGCCGCGGGGACCACAGGTAAGATAAAGACTATAACCCAGATGATAGCCATACCACTGCTGATACTTGAAAACTGGCCTTTCAGCCTTTTCAGCTTCGATCTGCCGATGGATCAGATATTCCTGTGGATCGCTCTGGTGATGACAGTGGTTTCGGGAACAGAATACATAGTGAAGAACAAGAAACTGTTTTCCATGTAGGAGGTAAATAAATGAAGACTGCTATCTTGAGTATAGGCACCGAATTGCTGTTTGGTCAGATAACCAATACTAACACGGTCTATCTGTCTCAGAAACTCAATATGTTGGGTTATGACGTGATGTACCATTATACGGTAGGTGATAATCCCGAAAGAGTCAGAGATATGATACGGCTGGCTTTCCAGGATTGCGACCTGGTGATAACAACGGGAGGTCTGGGACCTACTCAGGACGATCTGACCAAGGAGATGGTATGCCAGGTCATGGGCGATGAGCTGGTGATGATGGACGAAGTCATGTCAGAGCTGGAAAGTTATTTTGAGAAGCTGGGAAGGCCCATGACAGAGAACAATAAGAAGCAGGCTTATGTGCCGTCCAGGGCCGAGGTGTTCATCAATCACGAGGGCTCTGCGCCGGGATTCGCTCTGGAAAAGGATGGGAAATATGTCATCTGTATGCCGGGACCGCCGAGGGAAATGACCTCCATGTTCGAAGAAAGCGTGATGCCGTACCTTCAATCCATGTCGGAAGACGTGATATATTACAGGATGTTAAGGGCTTTCGGTATAGGAGAATCAGCCTTGGAGACCAAGCTGCTGGACCTGATAGATGGACAGACCGACCCGACCTTAGCCACGTACGCCAAGGAAGGGGAATGTTCCCTTCGCATAGCTTCCAAGAGAAAGACGGAAGAAGAAGCCAGGGCAGCCGTGGACGAGATGGTGGAAAAGGTGAAGGATCGGGTAGGAGAGTTTATCTACAGCTGCGATGACGAGGAACTGGTTCAGGTGGTCTGCCGCAAGCTGATGGAAAAAGGACTGACCCTGTCGTCAGCCGAATCGTGTACAGGCGGGAAGTTCGCCGCTGCGGTTACCGATATACCGGGGATTTCTTCCGTGTTCCAGCGGGGGCTGGTGACCTACAGCAATCAGGCCAAGATGGACGAGCTGGGGGTTAGCTTTGAGACGCTGGAAAAATATGGGGCTGTCAGCGAAGAGACTGCCATGGAAATGGCGGAAGGGCTCCGCAGAGTCAGCGGCAGCGATGTCTGCGTATCAGTGACAGGGATAGCCGGGCCGGGCGGCGGCAGCGAGGCCAAGCCGGTGGGGCTGGTCTATATCGGTTTCGTCTATGGGGATAAGAAGTTGTGCAGGAAGCTACAGACAGGCTACGACAGCAGGCAGTGGAACAGGCAGTATTCGCTGCTGAGCATGCTGGATATCATCAATAAAAATATATGAGTTTATGAGTTGAGTTGATGCGCGACACCGGGCTGTTTGTGGCTGCTCTTTGGGTGGAGCGCTGCCGGTTGCCGGCCGTGCCGGATCCTGAAGTGGAGAGTTGTTGGCCGTGCCGGGTCCTGAAGTGGATAGTTGTTGGCCGTGCCGGATTTTTAGCTTTTGCACGGAATTCGGCAGCGTGAACACGACTGTTTGCCGGATTTTCAACTTTTGGGAAGAATTCGGCAGCGTCGACAAGGATTCTTGCCGGATTTCAGGGCTTTTGCTTGAATTCGGCAGCGGGATGGATAAAAATGGAAAATAGTAAAGGCGTTTATCCGTCGATGTTCGGAAAGCTTGCCGGATTTTGCTGTTATGGGTAAAATTCGGCACAAGACCTGATGGGGCTGTGCCGGATTTTTAATAGAACGTGAAAACGCGGCAACTGTTCGTGTCGACCGTGCCGGATTTGTAAGATTTTCATGAGATCCGGCAGCGATGGGCGGGTGAGGTGTTGTTCTCAGCCGTCTGGAGCGGTGGGAGAAAAAGCTTCGATGACTTTGATGTAAAATATTGACATGCAGCAACGTATAATGTAAAATAATTCCAATAAAAGTAAAGTTGAAGAAAGTTTTGCTTGACCTGATGTGGGAAATAGAGTATTATAGTTAAAGAACAAATGTTCTTGATGGAGGGATGACTATGGCGGCGAAAAACGAAATGAAGAATATGAAGACGGCCAGCAGAGAAGAGCGCGATAAGGCTTTGGATGCGGCGCTGGCGCAGATACAGAAGCAATTCGGCAAGGGCGCGGTGATGAGACTTGGCGATGACAGCGCCAGGATGAATATAGAGGCCATACCTACGGGATCCATGAGTCTGGATCTGGCTACAGGGATCGGTGGAGTCCCAAGAGGAAGGATAATAGAAGTTTTCGGACCGGAATCATCCGGAAAGACGACGCTTACACTACATATAATAGCAGAGGCTCAGAAGCAGGGCGGCAGGGCCGCTTTCATCGATGCGGAGCATGCCCTTGATCCGGAATACGCCAGGAATCTGGGCGTCGATGTAGATGAACTGCTTGTCTCACAGCCGGATTACGGTGAGCAGGCCCTCGAGATAGCAGAGATGCTGGTAAGAAGCGGAGCTGTTGAGATCGTGGTAGTTGACTCGGTAGCGGCTCTCGTGCCTAAGCACGAGATAGATGGAGCCATGGGAGACGCTACGGTAGGTCTTCAGGCTCGTCTCATGTCGCAGGCTCTGAGAAAATTGGCAGGAGTGATCAATAAGACTAATACGACTATAATATTTATCAATCAGCTCAGAGAGAAAATCGGCGTGATGTTCGGCAATCCTGAGACAACTACGGGAGGCCGCGCTCTCAAGTTCTTCGCTTCCATGCGTATAGATGTGAGGAAGGTGGAGAGCATCAAATCCGGCGATCAGATCTTGGGAAGCAGGACGAGGGCTAAGATCGTCAAGAACAAGGTCGCTCCTCCGTTCAAGCAGGCTGAATTCGATATCATGTACGGGCAGGGCATATCACGATCCGGGGATGTGCTGGATTGTGCTGTGGACGCGAAAGTCATCGAGAAGGCCGGTTCATGGTACAGCTTCGAGGGCAGCAGGATAGGACAGGGCAGAGAGAACGTGAAGAAGTTCCTGGAGGATAATCCCGATGTTATGGACAGAGTCGAAGGAAAGCTGCTGGATGGCCTGAAAAAAGATGACGGCGAGTCGGAAGAACAGCAGGAGGAGGCTGCTGCGGCTGCGGCAGGCCGTGGACGTAACGCCGGGCCGGATATGCCGGAAATGGATATCGACGATATCATCATCGACGAGGATGGCGTGATAATAGAGTGATGACAGAATAAAGCATAAGAAGAGAAAAATAAAAATGAGCTGTTTACACTTTGGTGAGCAGCTCATTTTTATTTATATCTCTTCTTGCAATCCGTCTGATCCAGCAGATAATCGATGCTGACGTTGTATATCTTTGATAATCGTATGAGTATCTCCGTGGGGATATCGTTTTCACCTGTTTCGTATTTGGAATACCCTGTCTGTGACATACCCAAGATCTCCGCCAGTTCCCGCTGAGTCATGTCGTGATCGTGCCTGAGGTCGCGAATCCGCCTGTACATGATGTTGTTTTCACCTCCGTAATTGGGTTCCCTTTTCCTGGTGCCATATGGACATTTATTTCTTGGTATGGTTGATTATAGAACAAAAAGGAAAACAATAAATGTTTACAACCTGAAACAGGTTAACGATAGAAATATAAATAGGGAAGGGGCATGGTGTGGTGAGCAGAGCGTGTAACAGGATGAGTTGGAACCCGTAATATGTTTGGCTTCTCTATTACGAAAATCCGTACATATGGTGAATGAGGATGATAATCTTGTCTTTTTGCAAAAATCGACAAGAATTTTAAGGGTGGGGGTTGACGAATGATGTTAAGGAGTAGTATTCTATATTAGACGTTTTAACCTGAAACAGGTTGAAACGAAGAGAAAAATTTTTGAAGAAAAATAACCTGAAACAGGTTGAAGATAGATGACCGATGAACATGGATAGAGTATTACAGGGAAGATGAAGTGAAGACGTTAATCAGCATAATAAAGGATCACATAGTCTGGCGTGAGCAGATACTGAAGCTGGCCAAAGCAGACATCGTGAAAACATATTCGGGCGCGGCCCTCGGATGGGCCTGGGCCATCATAAAGCCGACAGTGATGGTACTTGTACTGTGGTTCGCTTTCTCGATAGGACTCAAGGCCGATAGAGAAATGAACGGATGTCCGTATATCCTGTGGATACTGGCAGGCATGGTGCCGTGGTTTTACATGAGCGATATGATAAGTCAGGGAACGGGAGCGATACTGAGGTACAGGTATCTGGTGACAAAGATGAAATTCCCTGTGGCTACGATCCCTACCTTCGTGGGTTTGTCGAAGCTGTTCGTTCATTTTTTCATCGTGGCGCTGATGGTGATCATCTTTGTAATTCTGGGACATTTCCCCGGCGTATACATATTACAGCTACCTATATATATGATATTGATGGTGGTGTTTTTCACCTGTTGGAGCTTGTTCGCGGCGATGCTGTCATCGATGAGCAGAGATTTTAAGAATCTCGTCCAGGCATTCGTCACCCCTATATTCTGGCTGTCGGGAATAATGTACGACGTGAGCAGCATAGATGTGATATGGATACAGAAGGCGATGCTGTTCAACCCGGTGAGCTACTTCGCATCAGGCTACAGGAACACATTCATATACGAGACATGGATATGGGAAGAGAGGACAGAGTTCATATGCTTCATGGTAATGCTGGTGGTAATGGTAATGGCAGCCACGTGGGCGTACAAAAGAACCATAAGGGAAATTCCAGACATTTTGTAAAGCGGAAAAAAGCGGAAGACGTGATCTCGCTGGATCACGTGACGAAGATATACAAGCTGTTTAAAAACGACAAGAAGAGATTCCTGGCAACATTCATAAAGTCAATAACATATAAGGAAAAGATGGCCATAAATGACGTGACCTTTTCGGTAAAGAAGGGGGAAGCGGTGGCGCTCCTGGGGCGCAACGGAGCCGGCAAGTCGACGATACTGAAAATGATAACAGGCGTGTCCTATCCCACATATGGAAAGATCCACGTGGGAGGAAGGGTCGGCGCCCTTCTGGAGCTGACTTCCGGATTCGATCCGGAGTTTACCGGGCGGGAAAACATCTATCTGAAAGGCCAGCTTTCAGGAATGACCAACAAGGAGATAGAGGATGTCGAAGACGATATAGTGGAGTTCGCAGAAATCGGCGAATACATAGATCAGCCTCTCAGGACCTATTCCAGCGGAATGAAGGCAAGGCTGGGATTTGCCATAAACGTCTGCATAAGGCCCGAGATACTGATAGTTGATGAGGCCCTGAGCGTGGGGGATTCCAAATTCCAGAAGAAGTGCGTAGGGAAGATCAAGGAAATGATCAACGATTACGACACGACATTCCTGCTGGTGACCCATTCCACGGCCACAGCGAAGCAGTTCTGCGACAGAGGCATAGTCCTGAGATCCGGAAGGGTATTGTTTGACGGTGAAATAAACGACGCGATCCACTGGTACAACGAGAGCTTAAAAAGGAAGGAAGCCAGCAACATCACCAGGGAGACCAGCGAGAGTGAGAACAGGATAAAGAATCCGGTGCAACTGTCAGCGAAACAGCTGGTGCTGTTGATCGCAGTGCTGCTGGTTTTGATAACAGGATTGGGAGTTATTTTCAGCATAATGGGAGTATACATATGATCAGAGTTTTGACATATGGGACCTTTGACCTTCTTCACTATGGACATATAAGGCTTTTAAAGAGAGCGAGAGAAATGGGTGATTACCTTATCGTAGCGCTTTCAACGGATGAGTTTAACATGAAGAAAGGGAAAAAGGCCTTTCATGACTACGAGACGAGAAAAATCATGTTAGAGGCTGTAAGGTATGTGGATCTGGTGATTCCGGAGAAAAGCTGGGATCAGAAAATAGATGACATAAAGACATATAAAGTGGATATTTGTGTGATGGGGAGCGATTGGGAAGGAAGCGACAAGTTCGATTATCTTAGGGATTATTGTAAGTTGAGATTTCTCGACAGAACGGAGGGAATCTCAACAACTAAGATAAAGGAGGAATTAGGGTCTGATTAGATCTTGTGGAATATAGATGAAGATCATACTGATGCGTCTGGCAGTGATCCTTTTGAATGTAATGTATTTACCCTTTCTGCCTGTTAGACCGAAAAACAAAATAACGATATTGAGCAGGCAATCAGACAGGCCTACGGTAGATATAAGACTTTTGAAAGAAGAACTGGAGAAGCGAAGTGTGAAGACAGTTGTATTGACGAAAAGACTCAATAAAACGTTAGGAGGTGCAATAAAATATAGTTTTCACATGGCTAGGCAGATGTATCATATTGCTTCATCCAGGGTAATTGTAATAGATGGATATTGCATATTGACATCGATTTTATATAAGAAGAAGGAACAGAAAATCGTTCAGATATGGCATTCCCTGGGGGCTATAAAGAAATTTGGATACCAGAGCGTGGGAAAACCGGGAGGAAACAGAGCAGATGTGGCAAAGGTGATGAAGCTATATGCCCAGTGTGATTACGCTATCGCTCCGAGCAAGGTGACTGCCGGATACTACAGCGATGCCTTCAAACTTCCCATAGACAGGATAAAGATATATGGACTGCCGAGAATAGATTATCTTACGAAAGGTGATTCGGAGAAAGTAGAGAAAATAAAAGCCGATTATCCGCAGACGAGGAAAAGGCCAAACGTGCTCTATGCTCCTACTTTCAGGAAGAACAGGAAAATAGATATTACGGAGTTAGTCAGAAATGCCCGACTGGATAAATACAATCTGGTGGTAAGAAGGCATTGGCTTGATAAGACAGATTATTCCTGGGTGAGGGATATGGGCGTGATAGTGGACAAGCAGTACAGCTTTTTCGACTGGCTCAGAGTATGCGATAAAGTGATCACGGATTATTCGGCAGCAGCCTTTGAAGCAGCAATACTTGATAAGGAATTATATTTTTATATGGATGATGCGGAGGAATATGAAAAAAATATCGGACTGAATATAGATTTTACAAAAGAAGCTATATCGGAATCCGTATTTAATGACGCAGGCGTGCTCTGGGATTCTATGGACAAGCCTTACGATAAAAAAAAGGTGAGGGAGTTTAGGAAAAAATATATAGAAGTGGAGTTGTCAGATTGTACAAAGAGACTTGCCGATTTCTTTGAAGAAATGATTGAGGCGAGGGGGATCACGAGATGAGAATGATATCTAGAGTGAAGACCCCCGCCAGGGCTTTGGCCAAGCGTATTCCGGCATTGAGAAAGATACTCAGGAAGCTTATGTACTGCTACCGCCGGGGCGGATATATACTTCATGGAATCAGGGCCTCAACGGATGAGAAGCTGATCGTGCTGGAATCATTCAGCGGCAAGAGCTATTCGGACACACCGAAAGCTGTATATGAATATATGCTGAAGGAAGAAAAATATAATGAATATAGATTTGTGTGGATATTCAAAGAGCCGGAGAAATATGACGCGCTTCTAAAAAACAACAGGACCAAACTCGTAAAATATCGAAGTGCGGCGTGTGAAAGAGCTCTCGCAGAGGCGAAATACTGGATATTTAACTACAGGGCATTGGATTACTGGATTCCGAGAAAGGATCAGGTTTATGTGCAGTGTTGGCACGGGACTCCGTTAAAGCGTCTCGGATATGATATAGCCAACTCAGACAATGCGATGAATTCCACTGATGAAATCAGAGACAAATACTATAGAGACGCGAAGCGATTTAAATATCTTCTATCACCATGTGCTTTTGCTACGAGAGTTTTCAAAACTGCGTGGAATTTGAAAGCATTGGGAAAGGAAGACTCGATTTTGGAAGTGGGATATCCGAGAAATGATTTTCTGGTGAACCATACAGAAAAAGATGTGCAGGAGATAAAGAAGCGGCTAGGTCTTGAGAACAGTGCGAAAAAGATAATACTTTATGCCCCTACATGGCGTGACAATCAGCATAGCGCAAGTAAAGGGTATACATACAAAACGGAGATTGACTTTGAAAAGCTAAAAACAGAGCTTGGAGACGAATATGTGATACTTTTCAGAGCTCATTACCTGGTAGCCAATTCATTCGACTTTGGGCGATATGAGGGATTTGTCCGTGATGCATCAGGAGTTGATGATATAAACGAGCTTTACCTGATTTCAGATATGTTGATAACGGATTATTCGAGCGTATTTTTCGATTATGCGATATTGGAAAGGCCGATCATTTTTTACATGTACGATCTAGAAAAATACAGAGATGAGATAAGAGGGTTTTATCTGAGACTGGAGGAGCTGCCGGGAGTAATTGTGATGACAGAAGATGGATTGGTTGAATTAATAAAACTTTATAAAAACAGAAGAAACAGCGATGTGCACAGGGTATTTAACATGAAATTTAATTATTTAAATGATGGACAATCGAGCAGGCGATTTGTTGAGGATGTATTGCTATGAAAGACATATGTATTAGTGTTGTAATACCAGTATATAATTGTGAAAAAACTTTGAAAAGATGTATAGATAGCATTTTAGCGCAAACAATTATTGATAAAATTGAGATAATCATGGTAAATGATGGTAGCTCCGATAGTAGTTTCGAAGTTATGAATGATTATTATAATAAATATCCAGAAACAATCAGAATATTGAGTCAATACAATCGCGGCCAATCGGTGGCTAGAAATTTAGGAATTAACCTAGCAACAGGAAAATATGTCGGGTTTGTTGATGGGGACGATTATATCAATAATTGCTTTTACGAAAAAATGTTAGAGCTTATGGATGAAAGCACAGATCTAGTTATTTCTAAGCGATATAATATTAATCAACTTAATGAAAAATATGAAAAACGCCCTAAAGAAGAAATAAATAATTGTTCCATTAGAGATAACAAAAAGGCTTTATCAAAAACGTCAACTTTTGTGTGCGATAAATTATTTAAGCTGAGTGTAATAAAAAAGGGAAATATCTATTTCCCCGAAAAATACAGATATGCAGAGGACTTGTATTTCCTGGTAATATACAAATACTATTCTGGTAAGATGAAAATAAGTAATGAGTCGGTTTACTTTTATAGGAAAAAAAGTGATTCAATAACTAACTCATGCGATATAAGGTGGATGGATATATGTAAAGTTTTAGGTGAAATTCAACTTTTTTTGTTGAAAGGAACTGTTTTTCTGAATATGCTGAAGAACTTTTAAATATAACGATCGGGTTTTATTGTAGAAGGATTAAGGTAATGAAAGTAACAGGCAAAAAACACATACAAATCCTGTTCGTTATTAAAATGATAAATTATTTAAAAAAGAATTATCCTTCTAAATGGAGGCGGATGTTAGATGACTATCAAATAAAAACCTGTAAACGTATAAGAAAAAGTCGAATATTAATGTGTTTATACATAGTAATACCAAATGAATTTAAAAGATAATTATTGGAGAGTATTCTTAATGAGCCGTAAAAACAAAAAACAAAAAGATTAAAAAAGTTATTTTATGTAGCATTAGATTGCATATGTCAAGAAAGATTTTGGAAAGAAGTAAAAATTAAGATTTTAAAAAGCGTAAAAAATTGTTCAATAAGTATAAAGAATTACTGCAAGTTAATTAAAGTAAAGTTTCCTTATATTGTAGAAAGAACAGGGTCCACAGTTTTAAGAAAGCTAATCAGATTGTTTAATCCTGTTGAAAAAGGGAAAATTATGTTTATTACTTTCCAAGGAGATTACACCTGTAATCCGAAATATATATGCGAAGAGGTGTTAAAAAGGGATAGTTTAAAAGACGTTAAAATAATATGGTCAGCTAGAAAAAAGACATTTAAAGATAAAAAGGCCTTTCCTGAACGAATAAAAAAAGTACATGTTAATTCATATGATTTTTTTAAAGAATTAGCAAGTTCTGAATTTTGGATAGCGAATTCTGTGGAGTTTTTAAAAAAGCCAATAAAAAAAAGGAAAAAACAAATTTTCATAGAAACATGGCATGGTTCTTTAGGATTAAAAAGGTTTGATAAAGATGTTAATAGTGGGAAAACATGGGTAAAAGCGGCTGAATTATCTGGGAAATATGCAAACTACTGTGTCTCAAATAGTAAATTTGAGACACAGCTTGTGTACAAAGGAACTTTCTGGAATAATCCCGACACTCATATTTTAGAATTTGGACATCCAAGAAATGATTTGTTCTTTCCGGAATTTGATAAAAAGAGGAATGAAATATATAACGCATTTTGCGAAAAATACAAAGTAAAAACAGGAACAAAATTTATTTTATATGCACCAACTTTTAGAGATTCTCATTCATTCGATGTTTATGCCATAAATCATGAGGAGGTTATAAATGCTGTAAAAGAAAAATTTGGCGGTGAGTGGAAATTCTTACTTAGATATCATAATACGGTAAGACGACTTGAAGGAAAAAAGAACAAGTTGTTTTCGAAAAACATTATAAATGTTACAAAGGAATCAGACATGCAAGAGCTGATAGCAATTACAGACATAGCAATCACGGATTATTCTAGCTGGATTTATGATTACATATTGCTTAAACGCCCTGGATTTATATTTGCCACAGACATGAGTAGCTATAATTGCGAACGAGGATTCTATTATCCAATAGATAAAACTCCATTTTTGATTGCTGAAAATAATGATCAATTAATAGAAAATATTAAATCATTTAATAATGAAGTTTATGAGCGGAAAATTTGTGAATTTATCGCAGATAAAGGATGTGTTGAAAACGGTGATGCATCTAAACAAGTTGTGGATTTGATTGAAAAAATTATGGAGGATAGAAGATGAATATCGCTTTTCTTTTAATGGGTGGAAAAGGTGAAAGATTTGGTGGAGATGTTCCTAAGCAATTTACTTTAATAGATGATGTTCCAATATTTGCATATATTTTAAAAGCTATGGATGATACAGAAACTATAAATAAAATTATCATCGTTTGCCATGAAGATTGGATTGAATATGTCAAAAATATTGCTCACGGATTGTCTTTGAATAAGGTATACGGTGTTGTTGCAGGAGGGGAAACTAGATCGAAGTCAATTTTGAACGGATTATTGTACTCCAAAGATTTGGTTCAGTATGATGACATAGTGCTATTACATGATGTAACACATCCATATATTGATGAGGAAGGAATAAAAAAAGTAGTTCATAATGCAAAGAAATATGGCGCAGCGACGCTTGTATCAAGGGAGTATGATACCTGTTATAAAATTAATGAATGCGGTTTAATTAAAGGCGTTGAAAAAAGAGAAGAGATTGTTGTAGGTGCTTCTCCAGAAGCGTTTAAATTTGGCGAGCTTTATGATATATATTGTAGCGCAACCGATGAAGAATTAAATGAAATGACATCCGCTGGGGCCTTGGCGATCAACCACAATATAAAAATGATGTCATGTGATACAGACATTCTTAATCTTAAATTGACATACCATAGAGATTATGTTCTTCTAACTCATCTTATTCATAAATACTATTTTCCCGAAACTAAACTAGAAGATTAAATTGAAGGAAGGTTGATACAATGCAAAATTATTTATTAAACTATATGAAAAAAGCAAAAAATGAATTGCGTTATGGAGTTCCATCGTTTTGTTGTGCAAATAAAATCGTATTAGAGGCAGTACTCGAACAGGCGAAAAGATTTGATAGTAGTATTCTTATTGAAGGAACATCAAATCAAGTGAATCAATTTGGCGGATATACCGGAATGACCCCAAGACAATTCAAAGAATTTGTATATGACATAGCCGATAAAGTTGGTTTTGATTCCAATAGAATTTTGATAGGTGGGGATCACATGGGACCATTACCGTGGTGTGATTTAAAGGCAGATGAAGCGATGGAAAATGCGAAGGCATTAGTTAGAGAATGTGTTCTAGCAGGATTTCAGAAAGTACATTTAGATACAAGTATGTTACTGGCCGACGATTCCAGAGAAAGAAAACTTTCTAATGAGATAATTGCAGAACGTGGCGTAGAGTTGTATAAAGAATGCGAAGAAGCTTATAATGAATTATGCAATCAGGAGGAAGAGCCTGTAAAACCAGTATTTGTAATCGGAAGTGAAGTACCGGTTCCGGGCGGTATACGACATGATGAAAATGAGATGAACGTGACAAGCGTTCGTGATTTTGAGGATACTTTATCGGCTTATAAAAAGAAATTCAAAGAGCAAAACATGGAATATGCATGGAGCGATATTATAGCCATTGTAGTGCAAATAGGGGTAGAATTTGGGGCAGAAGGTATTATTAAATATGATCGTGTAAAGTCACGTTCATTATGTAAAGCCTTAGAAAATCATCCTAATATTGCTTTTGAAGGACATTCAACAGATTTTCAATCTCCGGTAAAATTAAAACAAATGGTTGAGGATGGGGTTGCTATAATTAAAGTAGGACCTGCTCTTACTATGGCATTACGAGAGGGATTGGTTAGTTTAGATTATATAGAAAAGCAGTTAGTTGACGATGCTTCAAAACGGTCTAATTTCATTGAAATTTTAAATCGAGTTATGTTGGAAAATCCCAAATATTGGACAAAATACTATTCTGATGAAGAATCAAAACAGAGAATGGAGAGAATATATAGTTTTTCGGATAGATGTCGCTATTATTTAACAAATCCAGAAGTAGAAAAAGCGATAGAAAAATTATTTTTTAATTTAGATAGTATTGGAATTCCGTTATGTCTGATTCATCAATACATGCCTATGCAGTACAAACAAATTAGAGATGGAAAATTAAAACCGAATGCGAAAGAGTTGGTTAAATCAGGAATTATTCGTATAGTTGAAGATTACAATTATGCAACAAAATGTAACTATATGATAAATGACACCTTATGATTATTGGAGAAAATAACATGAAAGCAGTAGTAGTACATAAAAACGGTGTAATAAAATATGAAGAGTTGGATCTTCCGTTAATGACTAAAAATACGGTTAAAGTTAAGATTAAAGCTTGTGGGGTATGCCGCAGTGACATTCCACGTATACTAAATAATTCTGCACATTTTTACCCAATTGTTTTGGGGCACGAGTTCTCGGGCATTATTGTAGATAAAGGCGAAGAAGTGAAGAATGTGGATATAGGAGACCATGTGGCAGGTATACCATTAATGCCATGTTACGAGTGTGAGAATTGCAAAAATGGCGATTTCGCACTTTGTAAAAATTATAAATTCATAGGCTCTAGTGTACAAGGAGCATTTGCTGATTATATTGTTCTTCCTCAGAATAATGTATTTAAGATTGATGTTAATATCCCGTTTGAACAAGGAACTTTATTTGAGCCGTCGACAGTTGCACTACATGCAATCTTTAAAAGTAATTTTTCAAAAGGGAAAAGAGTAGCTATTTTGGGTGGTGGCACGATTGGATTGTTTGTGCTGCAATGGGCCAAAGCACTTGGAGCGTCAGAAGCAGTTGTTGTTGGACGAGACAAAAGTCATCTACAAATCGCAAGTAAATTAGGCGCAGATAAAGTGATTAGTACATTGGACTATAATAATATTTTTGATGATGAGACATTAATAGAGGTTGGTAAATATGATTTTATATATGAGGCGTCAGGTGCAGAGGAAATGATAAGGTGGTCTTTCCTAATTGCAAATGCAAAAGCAACGATTTGTATGATAGGTACACCAACAAATGGTATCATGTTTCCTGGAAAACAGTGGGAAATTATCAACAGGAAAGAATTGAATGTTGTTGGCTCATGGATGTCGTATTCAAGTCCATTTCCTGGTATGGAATGGAAAATGACAAATGAATTTTTTATGAATAAAAAATTAAAATATATACCAGAAATGTTCTATAAAGCTTTTTCGATGAAAGATGCAGATAAAGCCTTCAATTTGTTTAATAGTGGAGAAAAAATAAAAGGTCGAGTGCTGTTAAAAAATGACATGTAGAGGAGGAAATATATGTGTACTAAAGAAGAGAACGTAGGAACAAACTGTATTATAGGAAATCCCAAATTAATAAATTCAAAAATTGAATTTGCATCGACTGCTAATAACAACATATTATATTGTGAAGATGGCGTAAAAATTAAAGATAGCAAAATTGTTTTTCAAGGAGATAATTCTCTGATTTACTTTAGCAAAGGCAAACGTCCACTATATTTTGCAGGCATAGTTATGCAACATAACAATGTATTGTATACCGGTGAGGAATTAGCCATTACGGGTCGTTGCAGAATATTACTATATGAAGGGAAGCATCTTATTATTGGAAATGATTGTTTGTTTGCAACGGATGTATATTTTAGAAACGCAGATCCACATCTTATATATGATGTTAATACAAAAAAAAGAATGAATGAAAGTAAAAGTATTTTTGTGGGAGATCATGTCTGGATGGGGCAACAAACGTTTATATTAAAGGGAAGTAAGATTGGATCAGGAGCAATAGTAGCTGGAAAAGCTGTAGTTGCCGGGAAAGAAATTTTTTCTAATTCTTGTTGGGGTGGAAATCCTGCCAAACACATTTCACAAGGAATTTTTTGGCTAAAGGATACTGTGCATAAATTCAAGGAAAAAGAGAGCGAAGAAAGTATGAAATATAAGGGGGATGACGAGTTTATTTATCAGTTTAAGAAAGAGGAAGCCTTTGATTATGAAAACTTTGAAAAGGAGCTTAATAAAATAGAAGATGTAAGAGGCAGATTAAAGTATATAGAAGAAAACATTGCAGGGAAACGAGAAAAAAATCGATTTTTTATATAGTCTTGTCTACTAGCAAAATTATTTAATGAAGCAAATAGTTTAAAAAGATAAGACAAGCAATATATCAAATAAATCGAGCAGATATAAGAACAGAAGAATATTTCCAGACTTATTGTTTCTTTCTTTTTTGCGATGCTGTGTTCAATACCCTTCCAACCCTTAGCACCATCATTATCCCGGTGGTGCTAATAGCGTTGTATTTTCCAGTATTCAAGCCCCGGACTTTCCATAAAAGCTATACAGGGCGCAATAGATGGAATTATTTGACGATAAATATAATTGAGCCAGAAGTTACAGTTAAATGATAAAAAACAGAGAAAATGAGTAAAGCGACAAAAATTATTATACTGGTGGTTATATGCGACGTATTCGTATGGTCTATCGTGGGGATTTTGTGGCATGAAAATATGAACAAAAGTCTCGACCTGAAATCGAAAAAGATAGAAGTGGAATACGGTGAGCAGATATCCCTGGATCCGACATTTTATTTGAAAAAGAGCGTTGATAGAGATGTCATAAAGCGGACGAAGGTGACGTATGAGAGCAATCTGGAAGAGGGAAAGGAATATGACAAAATAGGGCGCTATACGGTAAGACTGTCATATGAGGATGAAGTCGCGAAAGTAAAAGTCACGGTTCGCGATACCAAGAAGCCTCGATTCAACAAGATATCGGCCTTTGAGACCTTTACCGACGTGGACATCGAATGGAGCCAGTACATAAGCGCGGAAGATCTTTCCAAAACAGAAGTCAGGATAGATGATACGGACGTAGATATCAGTACGGCAGGGGAGTACACCCTTAAGGCTGAGGCGGAGGATGCCAGCGGCAACAAGGCTGAGAAGGAAATAAAAGTGACAGTAAATGCCCGACCGGCTGATATGGTCGATTATACGATAGGTGTAGATGAAAATGAAAGCCTGGTCGTAGTCACGGCCATAATAGAAAACAATGACGGAACGTACAGCAATATATCTGCAGCAGGGAGTTCATCAGGAGGCACGGGGTCGCAGACGAACAGTAACAGCGGGACATCTTCTTCGACCGGAAATGAACGGCCTGTAACAGATCCATCGGGAGGAGAACAGGATGGCACAGATGCTCCGACTGAAGGGGTCACAGAGCCTACCGAGCCGGCAGGCGGCGGTGATGAGCAGCAGGGAAGCGAGCCCCCGCCTGAAGAAAGTACAAATGGCACCGAGGGTGTGACTTGATTTTAGCAATGAGTTTATAACGGATTATTTAGTAATTAATGAAGGGAATTAAAGTGAAGAATATGAAACGTTTATTATCACAAAATGGTGTGTTCCTGGTTTTTGGCTTGATACTGCTTATCGTTGACGTGACTTTTATTTCTATGCTGTTTATCCTCAGCGTACTCCCGACCCTTTACACCATCATAATTCTGGTGGTGCTGATAGGGTTGACGCTACTGGCCTTCAAGCTTCTGGCCTGTCGCAAAGAGGTCACGAAGCAGCGGAAGATCGGCGTGGTGCTGTCGGTGATCATGATCGTTGTTTTAGCGGTGGGTTGCTACTATCTGTTCACTACATATTCGGCCTTCAGTCGCATGAGTGATGAGGACAAGCAGTATGAGGATTTTTATGTGGTAGCCCTTAAAGGTGGCAGCTACAGGAATGCAGGAGATATAGAGGGCGAGACGGTACACATCCATCAGAGCTCATCGTCTACTTATGAACAGGCTCAGGACATGCTGGCAGATGAAGCGGATGTCAGCTATGAAGAAGTCAGCGGGTACATGGATCTGAAGCCTGTGCTGATAGACGATAAGGGCGAGGAGCACGATGAGCTGATTTTCCTCAGCAGCAATTACTACGATATGATTTGCGAGTATGTCGCTGATTTTGAAGATGACACCAGAGTGATCCACACCGTTTCCGTGGAAATAGGAAGCAATGATATCGCCAGGAGGGTGGGCGTCACCAACCAGCCTTTCAACGTTTACATAAGCGGGATAGATACTTTTGGCGGCATCAGCAGGGTTTCCAGGAGTGACGTCAACATGATCATGACGGTGGATCCTGTCGATAAGGAGATACTGTTGACATCGATACCGAGAGACACTTACGTGACGCTCCATTCCTACGGGGCGCTGGATAAGCTGACCCATTCGGGAATATATGGAGTGGGCGAGACGGTGGAAACAGTAGAGGACTGGCTCGGGATCGATATCAATTACTATATCAGAGTGAATTTCACGTCTGTAGAGGACATAGTGGATGCCATAGGAGGGATAGATGTGACCTCGGAATACGCTTTTGAGACTCACGGGCGTCAGAACAGGGGGTACAGTTTTGTCGAGGGCGTGAACCATCTGGACGGAGCTGCTGCTCTGGCCTTTGCAAGGGAAAGAAAGTCCTTTGAGGAAGGTGATCAGGAGAGGATAGAAAATCAGCAGCGTGTGATGATGGCCATACTCAATAAAATCACTGGTAGCACAGCCATACTTACCAGTTATACCCAGATCATGAACACGGTAGGAGATGAGATTCAGACCAACATGAGCGAAAGCGACATATCGTCCCTCGTGAGGATGCAGCTGGCAGACCTGGGCGAATGGGATATCGAGAGGATTTCCATAAACGGGCGCGGAACCTATGCTTCCACTTACAGCATGGGTGACAGGCAGCTTTACGTGGTGATACCGGATGAGAATTCGGTAAAAGCTGCGCAAGATGCTATCAGGGAGATGATGAATTGAAGAAACATGATAGCGTTTAGGGTGACTTGATGTTTAGAAATTCAAAACCCATCCCTTTGGCTGTATCCGTTCTGGTCCTCTGCATCGCATCCTTTATAGTTTTCATTGGAAACGGAAAATTTGGGACAAATGAACCTTCTGAGCCTTCCGAATACGTGGTCAGGGACGGCGGTAAGATCGTGTACGAAGCGACAGAAGAGCAGGTAAGAGCCTGTGATTACATGAATAAGATGGCGTCTGTGCCATGGTCGATACCGGAAGGGAAATCACTGAAGTACAAATCGGGGATCTCTCTTATGGAAGGAAATTACAGAGGGTTGCCATATCCCCAGGAGTTTAGAGATTGCCCGGATTTTTCGGAGGACGTTGTTCAGAAAGGTATAGATGAAGCGATCGATGGAAAGGCCGACATAAAAGGGGTGGATTGTTCCTCAGCAGTCACTTATGCTTGGCGATTCGCCGCAGGTGTTGATGGGGACGATGACACTTTTTTGAAAGGTGGGGAAAGCGCTTACACGGTCGCATCGTTCCTTTATGACAGCATGAGTGATTCGGAGGGGACTACTTCTCGCGGTAGTATTTATAGAGATAACGTGATCAAGGTAGGAGACTATGGGAAATATGAGGATTATGGAAAAGTCGAATATACGGACAAGATCATAGAACATTTATCCGATAGAAATTGTTACTCTCAGGGAGATCTGTACGATAATGTCTATTCTCGTATGCAACCGGGTGACGCATTGTTGACTTACCGAAAAGAAAAGGAGATAGTCGGACATATAATAATGGTGACTGATGTATTTTTGGAATACGACGGCGATGGGATAGATGAGGAAAACAGCTGGGTTTACATTACTGATCAGAACAGCCCGGGAATAACTGTGACTTCTGAATACAGAAGCTCCTGGAGAGTCAGGCATCCGATTTCCTTTAAGGAATTGAAGGATAAAAATTACATTCCGGTAAGGTTGAATAAGTGAGAGGTAACAATATGGGACGGAGAAAACTTACTCCAGAGGAAATCAAGATATTGAGCAAAAATCCAAACGTGGTTTCGGTGAATGAAGACAGGATCGTATACTCCGATGCATTCAAAAAACACTTTGTGGAGCACTATTTCATGGGCGAAAAACCGGGAGCCATATTCCGTTCGGCAGGATTCGATCTGAAAATATTAGGCTCGAAGCGAGTGGAGAGAGCCAGTTATAGATGGAGAGAATCTTTCGAAGCCGGGACCCTGGGAGTTTACGCCGATACCAGTACAACGAATGAAGATGAGTCTAAAAACGACGAGATGGCTCAAGCTGGCGATGAGGAAGACGTTAACGCCTATGAAGAAATAGAAGAAAACAAGAAGCTGTTATGGAAGACTCTCGAAGAGCAGAAAAAACTTATAGTAGAGCTGCGCAGTGAGATAAAACACTTGCGAAAAATCAATGCAAGGTTAATGAAAGAGTTAGATAAAAAGCATTGAAAAATCAAGTATTTTGCCTCACTGGCGCAAATCCTCACATCATTATTTTACATGTTGTATATGGAATTTAAACAACATGTGGAGGAAATGCCAGTACATAAGTGATATTTATATGGAGTCGTGGTCATAGATTTACCAGTCGGTTGTCCGCGTGGAAAGCTTTGGAGTGTTGATTTTTAAATATATTTGCATATAATTAAAATTGAAAAATACATTTTGTCAAACACCTGGTAAAATTATTATGATATATTTGCTTTCAATGGTTGGTGCAAATGTGAGGAATTGAAAACAAGGAAATTGTAATGGAATAGCAATAACAGAAGCTGTATTTAAATCTGATGCTCCTAAGAGTGCTGGTGAATTGTTGAAAGGAATAGCAATAACAGAAGCTGTATTTAAATAGCTGGTTCCATTGTTGTCTTTGTAAAAAGGGCACTCGAATAGCAATAACAGAAGCTGTATTTAAATTCGGTCATCTCACGAAATCTGAAGCTGCTGGCCAGGAATAGCAATAACAGAAGCTGTATTTAAATTCGGCCGCCCCGATGTTTTCCGGGGTTATACCCAGGGAATAGCAATAACAGAAGCTGTATTTAAATGATTTTCTTGCCCAATAGACCTCGCTGTCCTCTCCGAATAACAATAACAGAAGCTGTATTTAAATTGGTACTTATTCGCCATAAGAACAGCACCACCATCTGAATAACAATAACAGAAGCTGTATTTAAATTAGTTTACGGCAAAGAGCTTACGCTACAGCGATCTTGAATAACAATAACAGAAGCTGTATTTAAATAGGTGTAAATAGTTACAGCAACGGGTCGGGCATCTGGAATAGCAATAACAGAAACTGTATTTAAATTTCTTCCTCCGCTCTCGTATTCCATGCTTTTATCGGAATAACAATAACGGCAGTTAATTTGTCGATATATATAATGGTAAAAAAATGAAGAGCATATATCCGTTTCGAGAGGGGAATGGTCATACTGCTCGTATTTGGCTGGATCTGATATTAAAAGTTGAGCTTTATAAAGTAATGAATCGGAGTAAAGTATATAAAGATGGTTATTTGTCGGTTTTGGAGCGCAGCCTCATCAAGGTCAGCGAATTCAAGTGTTTGCTGAAAAGCGTCTTATCTACTGATATCAATAGTTGCGAGGTCTATATGAAGGCCTAGCAACAGTTATTATGAAGGGCGCTCGTTCTTTTAAGGCGGAATAGTGGAATAGTTGTAAATTTCGATAAAAGATTTTCCATAAAGCTATTGTATAGTGTAGTTTTATGTGGTAAACTCAATTTAATTTCAACATTAATTGTATTGAAAAACATTAATTGTATTGAATGCTAGAACAGTAACAATTGTTGTGACCTGAAAATCGGACAGCAGCCAGCATCTCAACGACTCGAATGCGATACATAGCAATTCAACGATGTGATTTTCGGAAATTGCGGGTCGACTGTGGAGATTTTGGGACAGTGAAATGTGTATAATCTGCATCAGAATCAGAGCTGTTGCCGATGAATGGGAAAGGAGGAAAGGATATGCTGGTATATGAGCTGCGTTTGCGAGTCTTTCTGAAGGCAGACATCGAGTATTTCTGCTCCGGGGAAAGGATAGGGCAGCTTTTGAACCGAGCCATGGGAAGGGATCCGCAGTATCTTGATTTTCATGAAAGGCCTAAAGAGTACAAGGGATACGTTTTCGATGCTTTTTATCCCTTTGAGAAAGATGGCGTATACAGGGCCGGGAAAACATATGGAGTCAGGCTGAGGACCGTACGGGAAAATCTGGCGGAGTTTTTCCTGGAAAACCTGACTGGTGAGGAGACTGCGCACGTGAGATGTATGAAAGTGGATATCAGGATAATCCCAAGGAAGGACATCCAGAAGCTATACAGCCTGACGCCTGCTGTGATGAAGAATTATCCACAGGGCTACTGGCGTGACAACATGACTGTAGCGCAATTTGAAAAGCGGCTTACGGACAACCTTATGAAAAAGTATAAACAGTTGACTGGGACGGAGCTGGATGAGGATCTCATGTTGTACAACGGAATAAAATTTATCAACGGCAAACCTGTCAAGGTCTCGTATAAAGGGATCACGTTGCTTGGCGATAAGGTGGAGCTGTTGGCGGCCAATGAGGAGATGGCTCAGAAACTGCTGTACATGGCTCTTGGAACAGGGATATTGGAGAACAACGGAGCGTGCGGATGCGGATTTGTAGATTTTTTGTAAGGCGGGTGAGATGATGCTGCGGGACTGTATTGAGATTTTCAAAAAAATATATGATGAAAAGGGCGAAAGACTGATATTGGACAGCTATGAACTGAGTGCCGGTACTTACAGAACGATCCTCGTTGAAGACGATGCCTTCAGAGTCATTGAAACTGTCGAGATAGGGAGGACAAAAAAGGACGAAAATCAAGGGGACGGTATGGATCCCGGTCTGTATTATGAGCTGAAATTTTACGATTATCACAGTAAGCTGCTGGGGACAAATAAAGCTGTCGATACGAAAAAGGCTATACATTCCAATAACTACATGGCTTTTTTCGTCAAGAAGAACAGCATAGCTGAAGGGAAGATAGATGGCGGAGCCATGGACAGGTATTACGACACGCTTAAGGACCCTTTTATAAAGTACAAGAAAGGCAATACTGCCGATATATACAGAGAATTCGAGGGGACAAACGGTGCTCCGGACGGAGAACTGATCGAAAAGATAAGGCTCTTTGTCAAGTCGGGGAAATGCTGGGATGATATCGACTGCAGCCGGAAGGATTATCTGAAGATATTTTTTCTGCTGCCAGATAAGGATGAAACGGAGACGTTGTACAGAAAGGAAGGCGCGCGATATCTCGTTCCCAACCTGTATCTGAACAACGATTATAACATTTCCATGCAGGACAGGACCTTAGGTCTTCCCGGCAACAACATGGGAATGAACTCGAAGAAACCGTATCTTCTCCATAAGACGAGAATGGTGGAAACGCCTTATCTGCTGGAGCGGGAGACGGCCATGATGCAGAATCTGTTTTTCGACTATCTTCTGGGGAATGTATCGAAGGGAAAGGCCAATATCTATCTGGGAGACGGCGGAGGAAGGCCGATGATGATATCGGTCTCGGACTGGGAGACGCCGGGAGCGGTGAGCGACGGATATTACCTCAGACTGCAGAAGGGAAAGAACGGTGCTGAGATAATAAAGGCGGATGTGGTGACGCATTACAGTTCCAGCATGGAGGAACCGTTCATATTGAAGACTTACGTTCCCAGCGGGGCGAAGCCGGAAGAGAGCCGGCTGCCGTACGGGGAGAAGATACGTAAGCTGGAGAAATTAAAAGAGCTGATAGACAAGGTGTTTTTCAACGGGCTTCTCAGAAGCAACTTCTTCACGGATTCCAGGGATATTCCTGCCGGGGAAGCTGCGGTGAAGCGATGTATGCTGGAAAGCCGCGACACATTGCACAGCTGGTTTTACATGGGAAACCCGAGAAACGCAGACAGGGTGCTGGAAAAGGTCTCGTGGGAATTGATAAAAAGCTCATTGAGCAAAGAGGATGGGATATACGAAGCGAGAAGGAGAGGTAATCTGAGATGGTCCCTCATGGACTATTTCAGCGGTGATGAAAGGATGTGGAAAAGTATGGGAGATGTCAGGACAAGGCTCAGGGAGCATATAAACAGCGGGGAAGAATGGGTTTTCGATGATGGCAATGAACTGTCATATGCTATAGGGCAGGCTGTGAGATACCTGCTGAGCAAGAGCCGGGCCGCGAAGCTTCGGTCCGATGTGATAAATCCGTTTATACGCAGCAGGAATTTTGCCAGTATCAAGAGAAGGCTGCTCCAGCTGTACGAAAGATACAATTACGACATATACGCTGTGAAGGGCAACAGGGCACACAGTATGATGAGCCATATCCTGAGAGCGGGAGAGGACCTGGAGATGAGCAGGGAAATGATAGCGGCAGGCTTTATGGATGATCCTATCATCTATGAGCCGAAAGAGGACAGGAAAGGAGCAGAAGATGATGAATAAGAGAGTGTACGGTGTAATAGGGATATCGTCCATAATGGCCAACTGGAATGCCGATTTTTCCGGATATCCGAAGACTACGACGAAAAACCACATATTTGGCAGTGATAAGGCCGTCAAATATCCGGTGAAGAAAATGTGGGACGATGAAGGAAAGCCAGTCCTTTACATCAAGTCCATGACTTTCAACGAAAAGAAGGAGCTGGCGCCGCGAACTTTGAAGGAACGCTACGAGCAGATTTTCAAGGTAGAGGATCTTAAAAAGGAAAAGGACAGCAGGACAGTGTTGAAAAATCTTTTCACGGCTGTGGACGTGAAGAATTTCGGCGCCACCTTCGCTGAAGAAAAGAACAATATTTCCATCACGGGAGCGGTGCAGTTTGGACAGGGGTTCAACAGGTATGAGGATTCGGAGGTTCAGGAGCAGGAGATATTGTCTCCATTTAAGAACTCAAAGAAAGAGGACAGCGCCCAGTCCAGCCTGGGACGAAAGATCGTCAGCGATGAAGCTCATTATTTCTATCCATTCGTGATAAATCCGCTGGCTTACAGGGAATATGTGGAGCTGGGAGTGACGGAAGGCTACACGGAAGAGGATTATGAGAATCTCAAGCGGACATTGTTGGTGGCGGCTACTGCTTTCAATACCAATGCGAAGGCGGGCTGCGAAAACGAATTTGCGATGTTTATAGAGACTGATCCGGAATGTTACATCCCGGACCTTACAGGATATATCGAATTTGAAAAGGGCAGTGACGGAGACAGAAATAAGATACGGCTGATGTGCACGGATATGCTGAAAAAACTCAGTAGCAGGATAATCTCTGCGGAAATCTACTATGAGCCAAGGACTACGGAGCTTTCCGTGGAGATCGAAGGAGCCAGATATTTCGACATCGTGACCATGGAAGAGGTGTGATATGAAGAGCCTTAGATTCACCTTGTCCGGAAAGACCGGTTTTTTCAAGATACCGGAGGTCAATGCAATCCACTACTTCACCTACGGGAATATCCATAAACCTGCGCTTTTGGGGATACTGGGAGCAGTCGAAGGATATGGAGGATACACTCAGCAGAAGGAAAGGGGCAATGCGTTTCCTGAATACTATGAGAGGCTGCGGAAGCTTGGCATTTCCATCGTACCCTTGGCCGAAAATGGATATTTCGAGAAGAAGATACAGCAGTTCAACAATTCCGTCGGCTATGCTTCAGGTGAAAATGGTGGCAACCTCATCGTGTTCGAGCAGTGGCTGGAAGAGCCTGCATGGACTGTATATGTGAGGCTGGACTGTCCCGAGGCGGAAAAGGTGGCTGACAGGATGATGAGGGGCAACTGCATATATGTGCCTTATCTCGGGAAGAACGATCATCCTGCGTCCATAACCGATGTCGAGGTGGTGGAGCTTGAGGCCGCAGATGCCGAAGGCTGCGTGCTGGATTGTCTGACCCCCGCGGATATGAGGGAAGATGATGGCAGATACGATTTTCGCTATCAGGAATATCTGCCGGTGGAGCTGGAGCCGGACACCAATCAGTATATTTCACGCAAATTCATATTGACCGATGCTGAGCTTGTGCACTGTGATCAGCAGGTCTATGGGGATGAGGGAAGGCACCTGGTGTTTTATTGATGTTGAGGGCCGCAGGGCGGGAAATGTCCTGCGGTCTTTTGAGAGGTGGTCATGAAGGGTTATCTGAAGGAATTGCTGGAGCAACAGGAGTACGACGTGTACGCTCATCCGGGAGAGCTTCTGGAGGAACACGTAGCGCGCTGTCTGGGATATTTTGAGAAAATCGATGGCGAAAAGGACTTAAAAGGCATATTGGCCAGGTATATAAGGGAAAAAAGCGGAGTCGCTGACCCCGGTCTGCTGGACTGGGCGTGGCAGATGTTCAGGGACATAGTGACATCACACGACATAGGAAAAGTGACGCCTGAATTTCAGAGGCAGAAAATGAAAAACTGCAACGCGCCCCACGAGGTGCTGCTGGACGAGAGGGCCAGACACAGCCTGCTGTCGTCAGTGATATATCTCGACTATTACCTGGGAGAAATAAGGGGTTCGGAGCTTGATAAAGAGACGCAGAAGCTGCTGGAAAGACTGGCAAAGCTCAATTCGTACGTCATATCCAGACATCATGGAAATCTTTCCGCTGTAGGTGATTACTTCAACGGACTTAAAGAAGGCGATGGAAATGATGTGCTGACGGTCCTGCGGGAGGGGAAGCTCAGTGGGTGCGTCCCTGAAAATATCCGCAATAAAGATCTGAGGATGAGGTCAGAATATGACAGCTTCGATTACTTCTATTGCAGACTGGCATATTCGGTGCTGGTGGCATGCGATTATTACGCCACTTCGGAGAATGACAGTGGTATGAAAATGGAGGGATTCGGAAATATCCATCTGCCTGATGAGCTGGAGCGAGGATATGAAGGTACATCGTTGCAGCAGTCTATCAGGAAATTTGAACGGGAGCAATTCGGCAGAATGAAGGCAGAGGACGCGGAGGACATAGACCAGCTTCGAAGCACGATGTTCCTGGAAGCGGAGAGGGAATATGAGAAGGATGGAGCTGGAAATATTTTCTATCTAGGTGCTCCTACAGGGAGTGGAAAAAGTAATATAGCTCTGGATATAAGCATAAAGATGATGAAAAATCGCGGAAGGAAGCTGTTTTACATCTATCCCTTCAACACGCTGGTGGAGCAGAACAGGAGCACGCTGGAAAAGCTACTCCCCTCGGAGATGTACGATGAGATAGCCGTGGTCAACTCCCTGACTCCCATAAAGACCGGCGACGAAGACGGTGAAGGGCGACAGCGCTATGAGAAAGCATTGCTTGACCGACAATTTTTCAATTATCCTATCGTGCTGTCGACCCACGTCACTTTTTCGGATATGATGCTGGGAACGGGGCGTGAAAACGCTTTTGGGTTCCATCAGCTCAGCGGCGCTGTCGTAGTGCTGGATGAGATACAGAGCTATCGAAACAAGATCTGGGGAGAATTGATGATAATGCTTCAGAGCTGTGCCAGGCTCATGGATATGCAGATCGTGATCATGTCGGCTACGCTGCCGGATCTGACTGTACTCAGCGGGGTAACAGACGGAGTCTCTCGATTGCTGAAGGATCCCGGCAGATATTTTCGTCTGCCTTTTTTCCGGGACAGGGTGAAGATATCGTTGGAACTTCTTGAGATAAAGAATTTTTCACTGCAGCTGTTGAAAGACCATATCAGAAACAATCACGGCAGTGGTGAACGGGTTTTGGTGGAATTCATGTTCAAGAAAACTGCGGATGAGTTTTATCGGATGTTGCGGGAGGACGATACCATGGATATCCCGATCTTCTGTATAACAGGAGACGATTCCCTGTTTCAGCGTGAAAAGATATTAGCTCCCATAAAAAACGGAGAGATTAGGGAGTGCATATTGATTTCCACCCAGGTCCTGGAAGCTGGTGCCGACATCGATATGGACGTCGGATATAAGAACATTTCCAAGCTGGACAGTGAAGAACAGTTTCTCGGTAGGATAAACAGGTCCTGCAGAAGAAGCGGCATCGTATATTTTTTCCAGTTAGATGATGCCGGAGCGATATACAGGGGAGATTACAGGATGAGCAGGGAGTTGACACTTGAAAATCCCGGGATGGTGGATATCCTTTTAGATAAGGATTTCGACAGCTATTACGCATGTGTGTTGCAGACGATGAAAAAGTACGGACTTGAAAGCACAGGTGAGGACGGTCTGGAACGATTCGAGATCCATCAGCTGGGTATACTGGATTTTCCGGCTATCGCCCGAAGGCTCAGACTCATCGAAAAGGATAAACTGGTTCAGGATGTATTTCTTTGCCGGAAGATCACGCTGGAAAACGGTCAAGTACTCGATGGTGCAGAGGTTTGGTCTCAGTACAGAGCTTTGCTTTACGATGAGGATATGCCTTTCGCTGAGAAAAAGGTGAAGCTTTCCCGGGTGAGGGCCAGAATGTCACACTTCATCTATCAGATAAGAATGAAGGATGGAGCGATTCCGGATGAGCAGCTGGGGAGCCTGATGTTCTTTAAAGAAGGCGAGTCCTTTTTCAGGAATGGTAGGCTGGACAGAGAAAAGCTGGAGGAAATGGATGGGCTCTTTGTATAAGGAGGTCGACGTGTTGGAAATCAACGGTACGCTTGTGAATTATTATGTGCATTGTAAAAGGCAGTGTTACCTTCATGGCAACCGGCTTAATCTGGAGGATAACAGTGAACTGGTAAAAACAGGAAAGGCGCTTCATGAAGCGAAAGATGACGGGGCGGATACTGAACTGAAAATAGAAAATATAAAGGTAGATAAACTGACAAAAGATTATCTTATAGAAGTGAAGAAATCCGATGCCGATTTAGATGCCGCGAAATGGCAGCTTCTGTACTATTTATATGTATTGAAATCCAAAGGTATCGAGAGAAAAGGAAAACTTCAGATCATGGAAAGGAATAAGCGTGAAAAGAAAACGATGATAGTAACGCTTGACATTGAAAGCGAGGAGAGGCTGGCAGTGATGAAGGAGGAGATAAGGGAACTCATAGGCAGTGAAAGAATCCCTCCTGTATTGAAAAAGGTCACATGCAGAAAATGCGCATATTTTGAATACTGCTATATCTGATTATGGTCAAGGAGGTGTAGTTTATTGGGAAGCACCAGGTATATCACGTCTATGGGTGAATTGTCGAGAAAGGATGATTCACTTTGCTTCAGGAAGAATGGAAAAAACGTCTATATCCCTGTGGAAACGACGAAGGAGATTTTTTGCCTCAATGAAATCTCTATAAACAGTAAACTTCTCGATTTTATAGGCCGAAACAATATCGTCATGCATTTTTTCAATTACTATGGAGGCTATAGCGGAACATTCTATCCTAAGAATCAGTATATGAGTGGTAAACTTCTGATAAAGCAGGTAAAGACCTTTGAATGCGACAGAATAACCGTGGCGCGAGCCATTGTTGACGGAATTGGGAAAAATATCAAGGAAGTCCTTTATCATTACTATAAGCATGAAAAACCGGAAGTAAAGCCGGTCATAGATTGGTTGAGCGGAGAGTTTAGAAAATCGACAGAAGCCGCAGAAGATATTCCGGAGTTGATGTCTTATGAAGGAGAGGCCTGGGCCAGATTTTATGGGACCTTTGAATTTTTCCTTCCGGAAACTTTTATCATGAACAAGAGAGTGAAGAGACCGCCGGACAATCCCATAAACGCACTTATTTCGTTCGGAAACACTTTGCTTTATGCCAAGACCGTGTCAGCGATATACAGGACGCACCTCGATCAGCGTATCAGTTTTTTGCATGAGCCTGCAGAACGACGTTTTTCTCTAAGTCTTGATATTAGCGAGGTGTTCAAACCGGTAATCGTTTTTCGCACCATATTTGATCTTGTAAATAACAAGAGATTGCAGGTGGAAAAACATTTTGAGAGGAAAATCAATTATTGCGTTTTGAATGATGAGGGCAGAAGAGTGTTCATAGAAGCTTTCGAAAAAAGAATGGAATCGGTTTTTATGCATAGTCGTCTGAAGCGGAGGGTAAGTTATAGGACTGCGATAAAATTGGATTGTTACAAACTGATAAAATTCATAATGGAAGGGAAAGCGTTCGTCCCATTTTCATTGAAAGAAGGTGTGTGATGAAGAAGAAAGAGTATAATTATAATTACGCTTTTGTATTCTATGATGTAAATGAAAAGCGGGTACAGAAAATATTCAAGATATGTAAAAAATATCTGTCACATTTCCAGTATTCCGTCTTTCGAGGCGAAATCACACCGTCTTTACTGATAAAGCTGAAGAATGACTTGAGGGTAGCAGTGGATGAGAAAGAGGATTTTATCTGTATTATAAAGATGAAAAGTGAAAATATGTATGGAGAGGAGACGATAGGTAAAAAAGACAGGCAATCAGGAGAAGAGCTCATGATATAATATTATTCTCATTGGTAGCTTGAAGAAAGCAGGCAATAGAATTTTACCAGACGCCTATTTGAAGAAAAATCAACAGAACATTGATTTTTCAACAAACTAAAAGAAAAGAAGGTATAGATGAAAAATCAGCCGTGTACCTGGTAAAACAACTTGAAATCCTCCAAAATCAATGATTCCCGGTGGGGAATGAGAATTTGAGGGTGTAATTACAATGGTTTAACAGTAACAGTGGTTGTATTTAAATTGCTATTGTTTTTGGTTTGAATATACCCGATCTGGTTTAACAGTAACAGTGGTTGTATTTAAATCTTACCCATATAAGAAAAGGCCGAAGGCCGTCACGGTTTAACAGTAACAGTGGTTGTATTTAAATATAACGCGCCGCCCACGTTCCGTGGCGGAATACGCCGTTTAACAGTAACAGTGGTTGTATTTAAATGCAAATAAAGATGGTCTTTTACCACTTCTTTCGCTTGTTTAACAGTAACAGTGGTTGTATTTAAATATTATTCGGCAGGTTTTTCCTTTGTTTTATTTCATAGTTTAACAGTAACAGTGGTTGTATTTAAATGAACTCTTCCAACGCTTAGAATCATCACCCAATAGTTTAACAGTAACAGTGGTTGTATTTAAATGAGTCTTGATGTATGGCATCTCGGTGATGATTATTCGTTTAACAGTAACAGTGGTTATATTTAAATTTAGAACGTCGTGTATCTATTCTTTTGCTGATTGGTTTAACAGTAACAGTGGTTGTATTTAAATTAATAATGCTGGTGGCGGTGATGGTTTTGAAGTATAGTTTAACAGTAACAGTGGTTGTATTTAAATTTGCAACAGCGGAAAAAATCTTTTGTTGCAGCATCTTGTTTAACAGTAACAGTGGTTGTATTTAAATTCGTCTTTTGCTACCGGTATTATGTGGTGTACGGATGTTTAACAGTAACAGTGGTTGTATTTAAATATGGGGGGGCGAAGAAATGATTAACCTACGAGAAGAGTTTAACAGTAACAGTGGTTGTATTTAAATTGATTATTTTACATCTTCTCTTCCGTCTCCTCAAAAGTTTAACAGTAACAGTGGTTGTATTTAAATGAAGAAGAAGCTCCTGCACCATACCCAATAGATACGTTTAACAGTAACAGTGGTTGTATTTAAATACAATTATGGTCTAAAGAAGTAAGAAGAATTAAAAAGTTTAACAGTAACAGTGGTTGTATTTAAATTTTATTATTTCCTCCGAAAATCATAAGCAGAATGCAGTGATGAAAAAAAGAACGCCAAAAGGATTCATCTAGATAACGGATAAAAGTATGAATATCCGAAATCCTTCTATGGTAAAATGTTACATAAATCAGTGCCATAGGAGGATTTGCAAGAACATGGCAAACAGGCAGAATAGATTAAAGAAAGAAGTCGAAAAAAATTACAAAGATAAATCTGTGCCGATTAAACTTGAAAAGAAAAAGCTGCAAAACTGATATAGTAAATCTGGCTTGGAGTTTTGACTTAAAAAATCGATGAAAAATAACATCGAGACAGCAGAAGACATCGCTTTTAAAACAGAATAGGAGTGGCTGTATTCAAAGATCGAAATTAAAATTCCATACAAGATAAGGATTTCCTCCAGAGCATTAGGGAAATCAATGATGGAAGCAGCTGAAGAATGGATGAACTGACACCGATATACAAATTTTCTTGGATGTATGAAAGCTATGAAGCAATGATCCATTTCCAAGACACAGCCCTAAATCTGTACCTGGCAACATTACACGTCCGCAACTGGGCGTATGCAAAATCCAAACTTCCGGAAAGAACTAAAACAACAACCTTTTGAGGATTTTTTATGGCAAACAGGAAGAAATTTTACAAAGTTAAACCATTAAATGAAAACAAGAAAAACATCATGAGCTGCACTAATCGATGAATATAACATCGAGACAGCAGAAGACATTCAGGAACTCTCAAAGATCTTCTTGGAGGAGCATTAAAATAATTGGAAGCAGAAATGGAAAAGCAAGCAACAATCCAAATTACCGAAATGGAACTAAAACAAAGACTGTAAAGAAATTTTGGCGAAATTACTCAAGTACCACAGGACAGGGACAGTCATTTGAACCAGATTATAAAGAAACGCCAAAAGGATAAAATCAGAAAATCAGCATGTATGCAAGAGGACTGACAACAAGACAGATATCCGAACAGATAGAAGAACTGTATGGGTTCGAATGCAGCGAAGGATTCATCTCGGATGTAACGGATAAAATACTGCAGGATATCACAGATTGGCAGAACAGGCCACTTGACGATATATATCCGATCCTGTTCATAGATGCAGTGCACTTTTCAGTAAGAGAAGATCATATCATCAAGAAGCTTGCAGCATATGTGATTCTGGGAGTTACACTTGATGGCAGAAAAGATGTCATAAGCCTGCAGATCGGAGAGAATGAAAGCAGTAAATACTGGCTTGGAGTTTTGAATGACTTAAAAAATCGTGGAGTAAAAGATATCATGATAATTTGTGCCGATGGACTTACAGGAATCAAGGAAGCTATAAATACAGCTTTTCCTAAAACAGAATATCAACGCTGCATAGTTCACCAGGTACGAAATACGTTAAAATACGTTCCATACAAGGATAAGAAAGCTTTTGCCACAGACCTTAAGAGCATTTATCTTGCGCCTAACGAGCAGCAGGGACATGAGAATCTGGAGCGAGTGGCGGAGAAATGGAGTGAAAAATATCCAAATGCGCTGAAGAGCTGGGAACAGAATTGGGACGTTCTGACACCGATATACAAATTTTCTTCAGATGTAAGAAAAGTCATATATACTACTAATGCCATCGAGAGCCTGAACAGCACCTACAAAAAACTTAACCGTCAAAGATCCATATTTCCTAATGACACAGCCCTTTTAAAGGCTCTGTACCTGGCAACATTACAGGCTACTAAAAAATGGGGGCAGCCACTGAGAAACTGGGCAAAAGTATACGGGGAATTCAGCATAATGTATGAAGGCAGACTTCCGGACTGATCTGATTTTCTATTGATTACACAGCCTCTACAGGACCAGGCCGGATTATTTTACCAAAAAAAGTCAAGAAACCATAGAAATGAGCTCTTGACTTTTGTTTTTGATTAAATTATATTGTGATTATCAATTCGAGGATAGCTGTCTTTGGCAGACCTCACATCTAAATTACCATAGAAGGATATTTTACAGAAATTATTTCACACACGGGGGTGCGGACAAAAACCTGGACACATATAGGGCTCTGAAAGGAGTAATTGATGTATTCAGAAGAACAGAGAATAAAGGCGTTACGTATGTATCATCGAATAGGTTCTGTTACAGATACGGTGCGCCGATTAGGTTATCCCAGCAGAGAACAGTTGCATGCCTGGATTCGTAACGATGGAAAGCCAAAGGAAAGACGAAAGAAGCTGAACCTAAAAACACTACCGAACATCCTCGAAACCCTCCGGCGGAGTTTAAGATGGAAGCGCTTCGTCGTTGTTTTGAGAACGGAGAAAGTGTAAAATCAGTATCAGAGGAGGTTGGATACAGCCGAGCCAGCATATATATGTGGCGAAAGCGATATCTTCAAGGAGGTGCAGCTTCTCTGATGAATACGAAAAATATCAACCCTGAAAAATTACCGGACATGAATGAAAAGATATCTTCCGAAGAGGTCGAATCACTCAGAAAGCAGATGTATGAGCTTCAAATGGAAGTAGATATCTTGAAGGAGACAATCAACGTATTAAAAAAGACCCCGGCGTCGACTGGAAGGACCTAAAGAACAGGGAGAAGGTAGCGGTGATCGACGCCATAAAGGAGAAGTATCCGCTACCGATTCTGCTTCGAAAGATGGGACTATCAAGAAGTAGTTACTACTATCAAATGAAGGCTCTTGCAAAAGAGGATAAGTATGAGCCTCTGCGAAATGAAGTTACCAGGCTATTCTTCGAAAACAAAGCCCGATATGGGTATCGCAGAATACATGCAGAACTAAAGAAGATTGGAATAAAGGTATCTGAAAAAGTCGTTCGCAGAGTAATGAAGGACGAAGGGCTTGAAGTAAAGATCCGAAAAACGAAGAAGTACAATTCGTATAAGGGAGAAATCAGTCCATCTGTTCCCAACGAAGTGCAAAGGAACTTTCATAGCGAGAATCCATATGAACTCCTTTTGTCGGATATCAGCGAGTTTGCTATCCCTGCAGGCAAGGTGTATCTGTCGCCGGCAGTGGACTGCTTTGATGGAATGCTAGTCACATGGCGAATAAGTGAACATCCAAATGCTGATCTCGTCAATGGCATGCTCGACGACGTGATTGCAAATATGGGCGAGAAATCAAAACCGATTATTCATACGGATCGAGGCTGTCACTATCGCTGGACAGGTTGGATCGAGAGGATGGAGACAAACGGATATACCAGGTCGATGTCACAGAAAGGATGCTCTCCAGATAATGCTGCTTGTGAAGGTTTGTTTGGACGAATAAAGAATGAGTTCTTCTACAATCAGGACTGGCAGGACGTGACCATAGAGGAATTCTCACATGAGTTAGACCTGTACCTTCGTTGGTACAATGAAAAAAGAATTAAGAAATCGTTAGGGTATCTGAGCCCTGTGGAGTACAGGCGATCTCTTGGATTAACTGCATAGGCTGTCCAAGAAAACGTCCGCACCCCCCACTCTTTCCTCCTCTTCAAACACTTTTCCGTCGGTTTAACAGTAACAGTGGTTGTATTTAAATAACATAGATATCCCATGACTTCATCTTCGAAAAAGTTTAACAGTAACAGTGGTTGTATTTAAATCTGTTATTGTCGCCTACGATGTTAGCTACAGCCTGCGTTTAACAGTAACAGTGGTTGTATTTAAATTTACTGGTGTTTTCTGTGCGTTTACATTGATATCTAGTTTAACAGTAACAGTGGTTGTATTTAAATAAGTGCCAGTCCCTGCAACGTTGTAACTTACGTCGGGTTTAACAGTAACAGTGGTTGTATTTAAATTCGTTGTTTGTTACTGATATAGGGTAAGAACCGTCTGTTTAACAGTAACAGTGGTTGTATTTAAATCAAAATCCGATGTGGTCACCGTCTCCATCACCGTCGTTTAACAGTAACAGTGGTTGTATTTAAATTCACGCACATATGCTAATTTAAAACTGCTGTTCGTGTTTAACAGTAACAGTGGTTGTATTTAAATAGGTCTTGCGAAACACGGTTGACGGCATGTTCGGGTTTAACAGTAACAGTGGTTGTATTTAAATGTCGCATACGCCATAGTGATATCAGTTGCGTCCGGTTTAACAGTAACAGTGGTTGTATTTAAATTATTAAATGACGGGCTGGAATTTCAGGAGGCGTCAGTTTAACAGTAACAGTGGTTGTATTTAAATTCACGCGCTAAACTTTGGCACAGCTTCAAACGTGAGTTTAACAGTAACAGTGGTTGTATTTAAATTAATATATCTCATTGCCGTTCCCGGGCAGGATTAGTTTAACAGTAACAGTGGTTGTATTTAAATCGGTATGCGATGTTTCCAATGCCGCAGATCCGGGCGAGTTTAACAGTAACAGTGGTTGTATTTAAATGTGTTTTCAGTGTATGGATAAAATGTTTCCACCACTGTTTAACAGTAACAGTGGTTGTATTTAAATCAAGACCTTCTTCGTACAGCAATGAATTGTACGCGTTTAACAGTAACAATGGTTGTATTTAAATGGCAGCAAAGCGATGTTGAAAGCGGCGACATTGCTGTGTTTAACAGTAACAATGGTTGTATTTAAATCGGTAGGAAACATCGATATCGAATTAGAGGAGCCGAGTTTAACAGTAACAATGGTTGTATTTAAATTAGACCGCGTCCGGATGTACGATAGCTACATAGTAGTTTAACAGTAACAAGGCTTGATTGCCGGTAGGGACAGATTTAACATGGCACAAATCAGAGCTGGATATCTTAAAAGAATTTGAAAAGATGTGGACTGACGGCCTTATGAGGGCTGCAGAAAACAGAGTGGCAGTAGGCTCTGTGGGCACAGAAGTAAGGCGGCAGGCAAGGCAGAGGGTGCAGCCATTCGATATAACGAGGAGTGAGATTCTTGAAAATATGAAAAAGGTGACTGAAATGTCTCCTGTAGTCACGCTTGATGGTTCTGGGTTTGAAAAGCAAGAAGGTCGTTCGCTTTCGCAGGCCGTGATGGATTATTACGGAGGAGAGGAGTTTTACGCAAATAATCCGACCCTCGGAGAGGTGAGAGTCGGTAAGCGCGGGATAAAATCGAGCGTTCAGCACAGGCCACTATATGGCATGAAAATAGAAGGGTTTAAAGCACTCAAAGAGATAATATCTGATGGGGGTGGTTATTAATGCGTCTCGGAATTATGCAGGCAAGCGTAATGACAGAATATGTGTAGCGGCGCCAATCAGAATAGGAGATGATATTTATTATGCTGGAGTAATAATAAATAGAAATGCTGATGAAGATATGCAGAATTATTATCTGCATGACGTAATCACAATAGAAAAAAACAGTCTCTCCTTAAAAGATACGGAGGCTCAATATGAGTCTGCACGTATGGATGAAACTGTTTCTCCTTATACTATATTCCAACAGCTCAATAATATCAACAATTTATCTGAAAATGATGTGATTTCTGATGAGGGCAGGTTTTCCCTCCCGGATACCGATTCTGAGGGAAATAGCCTCACGGACGCCCAGAAAGAGTATTTCAAGGGCAGTAAAATTGTTAATGGCGAAGGCAAACTCATGCCTGTGTATCACGGAACTGCAAATGATTTTACTGAGTTTGACTATTTCATGAGGGGAAATAATACCCATGGAATAACTTCAGATTTGTTTTTTCTTTTCCAATGAATCTGATCATGCGGAGTATTGGAGCAACGAGGCGGCGGGAAACTCCAACATGGAAGGGACTCCACGCGTTATGAAGGTCTACCTTGATATTAAGAACCCGTATGAGTTTGACTTCGATTTGTTGAAAGACCAAAGAGATGACAATGGCAATACGTGGGAGGAAGATGTAGAGGAAGCCGCTTATATGGATGAATATGATGGCGTTATTGCAAGAAACGCGGAAAATGACGATTCGGGCAAAAAACGCACCATTATATTTACTTTTGAACAAGGCCAGATAAAGGTGTCGTCATATCAGTATGGCTTCAACAGGAAATACACCAAAATACTCCTGTCATGTGTTATAATAATCAAAAGTCCTTTTATCAAGGGATGACGAGGTATGTACTATGGAAAAGATACAGAAGTATTTCGATTTGTTGCATGATGCGGGTGTCTGCCGGGCGGAGAGGATACAGGCCGATTCGATCGTTACTGCGCCATGGACGATCTATAAATGCAGATATGGTTGTGATTTTTATGGAAAAAGCGCTTGCTGCCCTCCTCACGCGCCTACGTGGAAGGAGACGAAAGAGATCGTCGACTGTTATGATTTCGGGATATTGTTCAATACTAATGACGATAGTTGGACGGGGATTACGCCTCTTGCGGTGGAACTGGCCAGGGTGGCATTTTTGGATGGATACTATAAAGCCATCGCTTTCGGTAGCGGGCCCTGTGGGATTTGCGAGGAATGCAGTGTGGATCATTGCAGGTTTCCCAAAAAGACAGTACCGTCCATGGAGGGGTGTGGTATAGATGTGTTCGCTACGGCAAGGAACAACGGCTTTACGATAAATACTGTAAAGGAAAAAACGGATCAGCATAATTACTTTGGTCTCGTACTTTTCGAATAGCAGCGATGCCCATTCTCGGATATGACTGACAGGGGAAAGTCGCGGCCATACTTTCATGGATATATATTGACGTCATGATATCGCAGGTTTTTATAGAAAGGCTTGCGGTATTTTTTTTTGAAGGAGAAGCTCACTGGGATGATTTTTCCACAGTGATATATGGATAATAGTAACCGTGAAGAGTGATAGGCGGAGAAAGGAGCGGATCATGAGCGGATATTTTACTTATAACGGTTACATGGGATATGTGGATGGAAAGTACATGCTGTTTGCCAGCGAAGCGGATTATGCGGACTATATGGAGGAGTAATGAAATGAATGCTGTGTATATAACTATTTCAGGAACAAATCATTATTACGGAAACGAATTTATGAAAGCGGGAATGACTGTGGAACTGGTGAAGGAGCCGGACAATGAGCATGACTGTGAAGTTATCATTGCAAAAATGGATGGACTTGGACGAGTAGGATATGTGGCTAACAGTCCTTTCACCGTGCTGGGTGAAAGCATAAGTGCAGGAAGGCTATATGACAAGATAGGGGAAAAGGCGGAGGCTGTAATAGTATATGTATTGCCTAAAGGTGTTATTTGCCGTGTGGATACCGGAAGAATGCCGCAGGCATGAGGTTGAAGCCGGACTTTCTTTATAGTAAAATCGAAGAAGATTTAAGAAGAAAATAGACAAGGACGATCGGCACGCCAGAAGCACAGAGCAGGAAATGTTCGGGACAGGAGGAAGATATGGCAGTTTCAAACACGAAGCTGAGGACTTTATATATAATGAAGACTTTGCTGGAACGCAGCGATGAGGAGCACGTCCTGTCGGCGGCGGATCTGGAGAAGGCATTGAAGGCTCAGGGGCTTACAGCGGACAGAAAGACCATATACGGGGATATCGAGACGTTGGAGAGCTTTGGACTGGATATCGTTCAGGTCAAAGGCGGTGTAAAAGCCGGATGTTACATCGCGTCAAGGGATTTTCAGCTTCCGGAACTGAAGCTGTTAGTGGATGCTGTACAGGCATCCAAATTCATAACGACGAAGAAATCACGGGAACTGATTTCCAAGCTGGAAAAGCTGACTAGTGAAAACAACGCGAAGCAGCTGCAACGTGATGTTTTCATAATCAACAGGCCAAAAGCGGATAATGAGACCATATATTACAACGTGGACAGGATACACGAGGCGCTGTCGCGGGACAGGCGGATAGATTTTCAATATACTGAATGGAGCATGGAAAAGAAATTGGTACCGAAGAGAGGCGGGCGATATTATAACGTCAGCCCGTGGGCTCTCACCTGGGACGACGAAAATTATTATCTGATCGCTTATGAGGAAGAGTCCGGAAGAATAAAGCATTATCGCGTTGACAAGATGAGAAATGTGACGGTTTCCGGGGAGATGCGTTTGGGGCGTGAGAAGTTTGACGGTTTCGATCTGGCTTCGTTTGCCAAGAAGACTTTCGGGATGTATGGTGGAGTAGATGAAAAGGTCAGCTTGTTATGCGAGGCAAGACTGGTGGGAGTGATGCTGGACCGCTTCGGCAGGGAGATCACCATAGTGCCGGAAGGCAGTGAACGCTTCAGATTGACTGTTCCTGTTTCCGTCAGTCCTCAGTTTTTCGGATGGATAACCGGATTGGGAAGGGGCGTATCGATAGAAGGTCCTGAGGATGTAAAGGAAGAGTATAAACGGTACATCGAAGGTATATTGGAAAGATATGAGGGGTGATGGATGGTATGCAGACGATAGACCAGGCATTGGCCAGGCTCAGGACGTCGAAGTTCCGTGCCGGATTCCATCTGGATGATAAGGAACGGCGTTATGTGGAAGAAAAAGGTATGGAAGTCATCAGGAGCCACGCGGAAAGATTTATCGCTAAGCGGCTGGCTCCTGCAGAGATATCCAATGATGGAAAACAGACGCCTATGAGGGGCCATCCGGTGTTCAAGGCGCAGCATGCCTGTGGATGCTGCTGCAGAGGTTGTCTGGAAAAGTGGTATCGTGTCCCACGGGGGACGGAGCTTACGGCGGATCAGCAGAGGCGGATAATAAACTTGCTGATGGCATGGATAAAGCGGGAAATGGAGAATATATAGCGGTGAATGGGACCTGCAGTTTTAAAGCCTGCAGGTTTTTATTTGCGTTGGACAGGGTGACTGAAGATCGTCATGGAGTGCTTTTTGATTTGCCACAGGGAAAAGAGAAGAGAAAAATAATTTTTGAAAAACAGCAAAATTTGACGAAAATGAAATGTGAAAATTGCGGGGAGAAATCCATGAAAACATTGACATTTCAACGTTTATGCGGTATCATATGTACACAAAAATGCCAAAAAAGAGCGCAGAAAATGCACAAAAATCAGGTATACTGATTTTGAGTTATGTAAATTAAAATGGCGGAAAAGCGTTCCAAATGACGAAATTGAAAAGGGAAAACCCCGAGATGCGGCAGAAATACAGAGATGGTGACGTGGAAAAAAATCTCTGGGGAAAAATGGTAAGAAAAGGTTTTGAACCAAGAAAGTGATTTACATAATATAGATATGGTAACCACGAATAAACACTTTGCGTAAATGTGATGACTGGTATAAATGTTAAAAAAAGTCAGAAAGGAGGGGCGGTATACGGGATTTGTCATCACACAGGCTTGGCGAAACAGATGGATTTTTATCTGCAGATATTATTTCAAGATGTTTTAAAAGGAGGACAGAGGTGAAAAGACGAAGATTATTGGTGTTCGTGCTTTCACTGTGTATGATCTTTAACGGGGTATCTTTATTGGAGAGCAGCGCAGCGGAGGCAAATGACGGACAAGGGTCACAAACATCGGAGGAACCGCAGGTTCTGGAGGACGAAAACCAAACGAGAGAGGATTCTGTGACTTCGATGGATGTGAATGGTAACATCGAGGAGGTTGGCGATACTGACGGTTCGATGGAGGATGAGGCGGTGAAAAACCCGTCGGCTCAGTCGAAGCTCCGATCGGCCAGCAGTACGACATACGTTGTGAATTTCAATACCAAGAGTAATGAGACTACTTCATATACTGAGTACGGTACGGGAGCTTCAGGATACACCAATGGAGATTACGGTGCGGATGCGGCCTATCTTGGGACAGAGAATGGCAAAGTGAAGTTCATGCTGTCAGGAGTCATTGGCCTTGTCAGCAGCTCAGAGGTGGAAGTGATACCGCTGAGCGAGGCGGCGGTAGTCAGCGGATATTACGTCAGCAGTGGGAGACTCATCCATGGTATAGTGTGCGATATGACGACTCCGGGATACAGAACGACGCTGGATAACGGAGAGGCTCCTTCTTATCTGAAGTCGGGGACGACTTATTACAGCTATGATGGTCATTATTTCTATACTAATTATGCTACCATGCTGTCAGATTATCGGAACAACACGAGGGACAATTCGGTGAACCCCGACGACCCTTATTACAGTTACTATCAGTACCTGCCTATGAGAAGCACTACTTCCTATAGCAGCAGCACTCTCAATTCCATGATAAACAGCAAGGTGAGCAGCAGCTCCAAGATGTACAACATAGGGAGCACTATCGTCACCAACCAGGATACATATGGTGTCAACGGACTGCTGATGGCTGGCATAGCCGCCAACGAGAGCGCCTGGGGGACAAGCAACATCTGTCAGAGCAAGAACAATCTCTTCGGACTCAATGCGGTAGACAGTTCACCGGGCACCAGCGCCGATACATTTGCCAGTGTGGCGGCATGCATACAGGACTTCGCCAATGGATATATGTCCAGAGGGTATCTGGATCCTGAAGACTGGCGCTATTTCGGCGGATTTTTGGGCAACAAGGGCAGCGGACTCAATGTGAAGTACGCTTCCGACCCGTACTGGGGAGAAAAGGCGGCCAACGTGGCCTATACATTGGACAAGTCTCAGGGCAGCCAGGATTACGACAAGTATACTATAGGGATCAAGGATACTATAAATTCAAATCATGATACGGTCAATGTAAGGAATGGGGCGTCCACGTCCAGCACGGTGCTTTATGATACGGGAGCGGTATCTAATTACGCGGTACTGATACTGGATGAAACAGCTACCAACTCATTCTACAGGATACAGAGCGACGGCGTCCTCAACAGCGGAAGGACAGCTCTTAACAGCAGCTCCGGCCAGTACAGCTTCAGCAGTATGTATGCTTACATATCATCTGATTACGTGGATATCGTCAACGATGGGAGCAGCACTGAAGAATCGGAGCCTGAGCCGGCAACGCTTTCATCCATCTCTATAACCACGGCGCCGACTAAGACAAGCTATACGGAAGGTGAGAAATTCGACGCGACCGGTATGAAGGTGACTGCCAAATGGAGCGACGGCACTGCTACCGATGTGAGCGGTAGTGTTTCATATTCGACGGACGCTCTCAAAACCAGCGATACCAGCGTGACCATAAGCTATACCAGCGGAGGCGTCACCAAGACAGCTTCCCAGGCCATAACGGTAAAAGCGAAAGCCACTGTGGACGAGGTGAAGATCGATCCTTCGGAGATATCCCTTGAACAAGGCAGCTCCAGGACTTTTGGCGTGGCAGTATTGGGAACAGGAGATCCATCTCAGGAAGTGACATGGTCGGTACAGGGAAATGAGAGCGATTCGACATCTATAGACGAGAACGGAAAACTGACCATAGGCGAAGATGAGAGTGCGAAAACGCTGACGGTAAAAGCCACCTCGACGGTGGACAGCAGCAAGTCAGCTTCAGCAACGGTCACGGTCACGGCGAAAGCCGAGGAAGTGTCTGACGATCTGCAGCTTGTCGATGAAGAAACTGGTCTGGAAGTTTCCGCTGTCTTCGGCGACAGCGTGGATCCTGAGAAGGTTCAGCTGACCGTCGAGAGCATCGATGAAAAGAATGATTCTTACGAAACTCTCGTCGAGCCTGTTTCCGACATGGATATACTGGGTGTATATGATGTTTCTCTGAGCGAGACGGCCGAGTCCATCGTTCTTACCTTTGATGTGGGTGAGGAATATGATGGCAAGGATATAACAGTGCTCCATTATAAAGAAGTGGATGATGTCACCTATATGGAGACATATGTCGTGACGGCAGAGAAGGGGAAGGTAACAGTGGAGCTGGATAGTCTGTCTCCGATAGTATTGGCGGTGGAGAGCGCAGCAGATGACTCAGATACATCTGAAGATGATACTTCCGCAGGCAGCGATAATGCTGTCGACAACGGAGTCTCCGGCGGCAGTGAAAGCGACAGCACCGGAGGCAGCGGTGAAGAAGTTCAGTCGGATGATTCCGGGAATTCAGGTGATGCCAATGGTTCCGGCAATGAAGAGGGCAGCACGGATACCGTGACTGCTTCCAATGATCAGACGACGACCGGAGACGGCAACGCTGACGGAACTTCCGACACGACTGCCGGAAGTACAGACGCGGCGGCTCAGGATGATAAGAGTGCTGCAACAGGCGATGCATCTCTGATTGGACTGTGGATGATGTTGGCGACTGCAGCCGCTCTTGGAGCGACAGTACTCATCATTACCAGAAAGAAAAGGATCGATAGCTGAAAATAAGAGATAAAAAGGCTGCCGTGTTGACGAGATCCCTTCGTCGGCGCGGCGGCCTTTTTTCATATCGCTCTGAATCAGAGGACTACTGTTATCCTGGTACCTACTTCTTCCATAGTCAGGACCTTGAAATGGCCGCCGTGTCTGTCGACTATCCATTTGGCGATGGAAAGCCCCAGGCCTGTGCCTCCGCTTTCCTTAGCTCTGGCCGGATCGGATCTGTAGAACCTGTCGAATATATGGGAAAGGGCTTCTGATGATATCCCTATGCCTTCGTCCTGGATAGTGAATGCGGGACGGGCTGCTTCATCTTCTGAGATCTCCATGGATGTGCTCATGGTGATGGCGCCTTCTTCAGGCGTATATCTGGCTGCGTTTTCCGCCAGTATCCTGGCTGTCTGTTTCAGCATAGCCATATCACCCGTGACGCGTATATCGTCGTTCCATGGTTTGAAGATATATTTATGTTTTTCGTCTATCATCGAGGACTCGTCGCATACTTCCTTCATCATATCGTTTAGGGAGAACTCTTCCATGGTAAGTTTGGTCCTGCCGCTATCACTTCTGGCCAGGAACAGCAGCTGCTCCACCAGCTTTTTCATGTGTTCCGTCTCGCTCTTGATGGCGTCGATAGATTCGTCCAGTATCTTTTCGTCATCTTTGCCCCAGCGATCCAGCATATCCACATATCCCTGGAGGACGGAAATGGGAGTCCGCAGTTCGTGGGAGGCATCGGAGACGAAGCGCGACTGCTGACTGTAGCTTTCCCTCATCCTTTCCAGCAGGTGGTTTATGGAGGTTTCCAGATTTTCCATTTCTGAATTTCCCGTATGTATGCGGGCTCCTTCACCTGACGGGCTTATAGCGTCGATAGCGTCCTCAAGCTCCTGGAGAGATTGCTGGTCGAAACGGGCGGCATCGCTGAGGAATTGGGCTTTGAAAGCCAGTTCATCCAGCGGAGCCAGATAGCGCCTTATTTTCCGCGCTCCTGATATCAAAACGCCTGCTATGGTCAGCAGCTGGATGATGGCCGTGATATACACACATGAAAACAGGCTCAGCAGGAATGTGCCTGAATAGACGTGACGCATTTTGCCGCTGTCGTCCTCGTAACTGTACATGCTTTCTGCGAGAGTGTCTCTGAATTTCCCGGGAAAAACCGAGGAGATGTTGTTGTCCTTTGCTTTAAGATAATCGGCATATGCTTCGTGTATGTCCTGTGCATCGGAGACGTCTGAGCTTCCGTTTTTTTCATCAGGCTCGAGAGAAGTCACTGATGAAAAGCTCCGTTGATTGGAAATGCTGAATTTGTCGCCATTACCCGTTTCGGCGGAATGGCACCAGAAAAAGACGGCCATCACCACGATGATGATGTCCATCAGGATGAAGGAGGAGAGGAGTTTCCTCAGCAGCCGTCTGTTTATCTTTCTCGATATGGATCTGGTCCTTTTGTTATCGCTGTTTTGTCTTTTGCCGCTGTTCATTTTATCACATACCCCACGCTTCGGACTGTTTCAATGATTTTTTCGCCGAATCTGTCATCTATCTTATTCCTGAGATAATATATGTAGACGTCGACCACGTTGGTTTCTCCCATGTAATCATAACCCCAGACCTTTTCCAGGAGCGTGTCTCGGGAAAGGACGATGGACCTGTTTTCCATGAGGGTCTCCAGCAACAGGAATTCGCGGTTGGTCAGATCCACAGTCTGTCCATCGTAAGTGACGGTATGGGCGTCTTTGTCCAGCGTTAGCTTGCCTGCCGTCAGGACAGAAGAGGATCTGTCCGCAGACCGATTGCGTTTCAGTGCTACTCTGATGCGAGCCAGCAGTTCTTCGATAGCGAAGGGCTTGGTTATGTAATCGTCAGCGCCCATGTCCAGTCCCGAGACCTTGTCATTGACTGCATCCCGGGCAGTCAGCATGATGACAGGGATATCGGAGGAACGCCTGAGGCGCCTCAGTACTTCCAGTCCGTTGAGCTCCGGAAGCATGATGTCCAGCAGGATCAAGTCGAAGCGGCCGCTTTCGGCCGCTTCAAGCCCTGTCCTGCCGTTATTTTCCTTAGACACATCGTAGCCTTCGTGGGAAAGCTCAAGTTCGATGAATCTGGCAATCTTATCTTCGTCTTCGATTATCAGTATTTTTTCAGTCATATCTTACCTTTTCATATCCTTATCATCAGTTGAAGGGGCATCTTCCGATCCGGATCCTGTTTTGTTGGCATCTGCGTGAGCTCCGTCATCTGCGGCTTGTGTGTTCCCGTTGCCTTTTTCCGAAGAAGCCCTTTCGTGGTTATGGGCCTCTGAGATGATGTCAGCTTTTATGTTCTCTGCCATTTCGCTGGCCCTGCCCATGGCATTGTTGACATTGTCGCGTCCCAGTTCAGGGCCTGAGAAACCATAGCTGAACCCGCAGAACAGGCTGATGACCATCAATATCAGAAGTATCCAGAAGAAGCATATCATCAGGATCGCCATCAGAAGGACTGGCATTTCCATGATGATCTTGCTGTCTTTTTTTACTATGAAAGTATTTTCACAGCTCTTTTTCAGGACCAGCTTTATTGCTTTCCACAGTGTGTGAAAAGCACTGCGCTCCTTGTTCTCATGGTTTTTGGTATAATCCTCATAGCTTTTTGCCATTTCCTGCGGGCTTTTGGAGTCCTGTCCGCCGGCGCTGCCGTCGGTGGAGTAAGATGCGGTAGAGGCGTTTTTTTTCAGCTTTCCCTGGGACTCAAGCTTTACTACGGCTTCTAAGACATCCCAGTCACATTCCTCCAGCACAGCCTTTGCTTCTTCATATGATACGTCAGCTCTTTCCATGAGCTTTTCCACTTTTTTCAGGTTGTCCATTTTTCATTCCTTTCTCTCAAACAGTTTTTATTTATCCGATGATCAGATAGTAGACTATGGAGATTAAACGACTATTTGAGAAAAATTAGAATTCCATTAGAAATAACAGGAGCGCCCGGCGAAGCCGTATCCAATCGCAGAGTTCATTATAACACGCGAGCTTGTCGAAGCGTGTTTCAATGAATACTACCTTTCGGCGAAGCCGTATCCAATCGCAGAGTTCATTATAACACGCGAGCTTGTCGAAGCGTGTTTCAATGAATACTACCTTTCGGCGAAGCCGTATCCAATCGCAGTATTCATTATACCACGCTCCTGTACCACATCAAACCGCTATCAATGTGATTTCCGTAGGATAGATAGGGGAGCCTTTGAACCTGAGATAAAAATCGTAGCCCTCCGCCATCTCATCTATCATCTTCGGTATCTTCCACAGATCCTCATTACTGTGATATACGGAGATCAGCAGTTTGGGATGATCTTCCGCGATATGCCTTCTGGCTCCCAGCAGCGCCTTCTGTTCGAAGCCTTCGATGTCAGCTTTGATGAGTGTAAGGGGTTCACTGATGTCCTCATCCAGCGTAGTGACGATGATATCAGTGTCGAAGTCACAGTGGCTGCCCTGGTCCTCATCTGTTCCGGCTGCTGATGCTAATCTGTTGGCTGAGGAGCTGGCGTCATTGGTGGAGAGAGACATTTTCCCGGGTCTGTCGCCGATCCCTTTCATGCGAAAGTGGATATCTCTTAGTCCTTTGAGGTTCGTCTTCAGCATCTCAAAGACGTCGGGCGTGATCTCATAGCAGTAGATTTTCCTGTAATTGTCACCATAATTATTGATATATGAGAGGACAGTGTCACCGGTGAATGCGCCCAGGTCGGCGATGACTTCATTTTTACCGCACTTGACGATATCCAGGTCGAAGTAGTCGTCAAACATGTATTCCCTAGCCTGGGTCGTGGAGGTGAGATCGTATCGGTACCAGTTGTTGAGGATGGCGTAAAGAGTCTTTTTGGAGCGAAAGTCGGCCAGTCTGCCGTAGAGCCAGATGAAATCGTCTGTGTGGTCGTGCAGAGTTTCGGCTTTCATTTCTATTTCCTCGTATATATCATTGTCGGCATCCAGCTTTCCCCAGTAGTTGTAGCTGGCAAAGAAATCGGCGCAGCTTCTTTTTGTGGAAGCAGGGATGAGGTCGAAGGCATTTCGCATCCTGTGATAGATCTCTTTTTCGCTGAGGCGCCGCAGTTCTCCAGTCAGTTGATGGAATTCTCTGTCTATAATGTTCATAAAAAATCACTCCTGTCTGAATCTTATATGTTAATATATGAGAGTACGGCTTTCGATTTACAACAATTCTTGCCGGATTTAAAAAAATTGCCGCAAATCCGGCAGCTCATACATGAAGCCGTGCCGGATTGTATGAAAGGGAAAAGAATTCGGCAGCATAAATGGTAAAAAATACAATCAGAGGGGCAATGTGCATTTTGTTGCCTGAGACGGCGTGCCGGATTTTGAGCTTGTGATTGATATCCGGCAGGAAGTTGCCGGATTTAAGGAAAAAAGAAGGGCTTCGGCAAGAAAAGGTGTCGGAGGTGCCGGATTTTGGGCCTGTGGTTGATATCCGGCAAGAATCTCTGGCAGTGGTGCCGGATTTTAAGGAATTACTCAGGATACGGCAAGGAGTACTGTCAGGGAGGCGAAAGTTTCGCAGACAAAATCATGCAGCTGCTTGCAGCCGCATTTTGCCAGCTGCGGCAGGCCTTCGTAGTCGGGTCTTCACCGGAGCGTTGTAATGGGTGTGTGATGGGCTTTCACCGAATCTTTCCTTGATTCCACAGTATATAAGTGATAAAATATTGCCTGTGTAAAAATGAAAAGTGAGGTACATGATATCATGAGAGAAAAAATACTTGAGATATTGAGCGGAATAAGAAGCGACATAGATTTCGAGAACAGCACGAAGCTTATAGACGACGGCCTTTTGGAATCTCTCGACATCGTTTCTATCGTCGGCGAGTTCAACGATGAATTCGATATCGAGATCTCTGTTGAAGATCTGCTTCCGGAGAATTTCAACTCCGTGGACGCGATGGTCGAGCTGATAACCAGAGCGCAGGAATAAGAGCAGAAGGGAGAAGGGATGGCGTTTACTTCTTTTTACTTCCTGTTTTTCGTGGCGCTGGTGATATGCGTCTATTACGCCTTTCCTAAGAACGGCAGGTGGCTGGTGCTGCTGGCGGCCAGCTATGCCTTCTATCTGATATCCAGTCCCAGGACGTTCCTGTTCGTCATATTCACGACGGTCATAACCTTCTGCGGAGGCAGATATATCGGAAAGCAGAACAGCGAGCACAAGGCTTATCTCAGCCAACACAAGGAAGAACTTTCAAAGGACGACAAAAAGGCTCTCAAAGCCGCTGTACAGAAAAAAAAGCGAAAGATGGCAGCCCTCATACTGGTTGCCAATTTTGCTGTGCTTGCAGCAGTCAAGTATTCCTCTCCTGTGCTGGAGGCAATGGGGTTGGACGACAGGTTCGATCTGGGCGTGCTGATACCGCTGGGGATCTCCTTCTATACATTCCAGACAGCGGCATACATAATAGATCTTTACAGAAGCAAGATAGAAGCGGATCGGAACATACTGAAGTTCGCACTTTTCGTATCCTTTTTCCCGCAGATGGTGCAGGGACCTATCAGCCGGTATGATCAGCTGGCAGGTCAGCTGTACGAGGGACATGCTTTGACCTACAAGAATCTGACCTACGGCGCTCAACTGATGTTGTGGGGCTTCTTTAAAAAGCTGGTCATCGCTGACAGAGCGGCAATACTGGTCAATCAGGTCTTTGACAATTACGGTGACTATCAGGGCGGTGTCGTTTTCGTGGCGTTGCTGTTCTATACTATACAGATATATGGAGATTTCTCCGGTGGAATCGATATAGCCAGAGGAGCAGCCAGAATGCTGGGTATCGATATGACTCATAATTTCATGAGGCCTTATTTCTCAGACAGCATCTCAGAGTTCTGGCGCAGGTGGCATATGTCTCTAAGTTTCTGGTGCAGGGATTACATATTTTTCACCATTTCGCTTTCCAAAACCTTTGGAAAGCTGGGAAAGAGCCTGCGAAAAGTGCTGGGAGACCGGATAGGAAAGCTGTTCCCGGTGCTGGTGGCGCAGATGGCTACTTTCCTGACTATAGGTCTGTGGCACGGAGCTGAGTTCAAGTACATCGCATATGGACTGTACAATGGCGGGATAATCATACTGGGACTGCTGCTGGAGCCATATCTCAAGAAGCTGATATCGCTGCTGCATATCAATGTGGAAAGCGCCGGGTGGAAGGTGTTCCGTGTATTGAGGACATTTTTCCTCATCGTGATGGGGAGGATGTTCCCGAAGGCGTTGTCATTCGGTGCCGCCATATATATGTTCGGAGCTATGTTCCGAGGTGGAGGGGCTGTCCCGTTTTCAGAAGAGATACTGACACTGGGACTGGACGCCGCCGATTTTCTGATACTTCTCGGAGGCTGTATCGTATGGTTCATCATCAGCTGGAACCAGGAAAAGGGTACAGGAATACGGGACGCTATCGCCGAGAGACCGCTTGCTTTAAGATGGCTGTTGTTCCTGGCAGCCTTTGCCGCGGTGTTGATACTGGGCGTTTACGGACCGGGATACGACGCCAGCGCTTTCATATACAGAGGATTTTAAACGGATCGGATGAGACCTGGCAGAAGGGTCGCATAGAAAAAGGAATTTTCAGCTATCGGCAATGATAGCGTGAAAATTCCTTTTTTGATGCCCGATCATCGAGCATTAAATCGAGCGTTAAAAAATTATTTCCCGGGCCTGGGATATCGATGTTTTTTCACTGCAGCGACATCAGCTCGTTCCTCTTTATCTTACCGTTGAATGTTCTGGGGATGGAATCTATAATCTCGATGAACTTGGGCTGTTTACTGGCGTCCAGCTTTTCCGAGAGGAAATTTTTGAAGCCCTTCTGGTCATATGTATTGTCCGGCTGGAGGGCGATGAACAGCTTGGGAGCCTGACCTGTGAGAGGGTCTTCCACCGGGATGCAGGCGCAATCGGCGATGGCTTCATATTGCATGGCGACGCTCTCTATTTCCTCGGGAGCTATTTTGATACCGCCGTAATTTATCACGTCGTCTTTTCTTCCCAGCATGTAGATATAGCCTTCATCGTCGATGTATCCCAGGTCTTTGGTGTAGATGTACGGGGAGCCGCCTCCCGTAGCTTCGTCTGTCAGCTCAGGGGCATTGAAATAGCATTTCATATTTATGGAGCCGGAGCTGGCCAGGAACCCGGGGTTTTCCAGGGAAGAATCTATTTCGTTCTTATTTTCATCTACTACGATGAAATGGGCATTTTTTGCCGGCTTTCCTATGCAGCCGGGTTTTCCTGACATGGAGTTGAAATCGAGAAGACATGAACAGCCGGCTTCGGTGCTGCCATAGAAATTGTAAAGTCTGGTGTCAGGAAGTATACGGCTCAGGTGGAGCTTATCCTCTTCGGGAAGAGGCGCGGAGCCCAGCTGGATGTAGTCCAGTCTGTCCGCATAGTCTCCCAGCCTGTCCTTGGAAAGCTTGAATATGATGGAAAGCATGCTGGGGGACAAGTCCATGGCGGTCACGCCATAAGTATCCATCAGATCGAAAACCTTTTTCAGCAAAGTCACACCGTCAGCAAAGACGACGGAACTGCCGTTGACCAGGTTGGCATATGTCCTTCTGAGACCATGGGAGTGGCTGAGAGGCATAGGAACTATCTCCACATTGTCAGTTTTCATCCTGACGCCGAACATGACGTTTTCGGCCAGAGCCGTATCATTGGTATGAGTAAGGACGATACCTTTGGATTTTCCGGTAGTCCCTGTGGAAAACAGTATCTCGGCCACATCTCCTCCCGCGGGAAAGCGGACTTCATCAGGCGATGGGATGTAGCTGCTGTCGGCATCGGCGATGATGTCAGCGATATCCTTCATGGTGAGGAAGAGGGGAGCACCGTCTCCATCACAGACGGGCGATTTGCCGATATGTATGACAGCCTTCGTATCGTTTATTATTTCCCTGGCTCTGTCGGCAGACGCGTTCTTTTCCAGGGGTACGAAGACTCCGCCTGCCAGCTGTACGGCGAATTCACACGTCATATAGTCTGCGTCCTGGGTACATTCTATGACGACGCAGTCTCCCGCGCCGGTCCCTTTAGCTTTGAGAGCGTCTGCCAGCACCCATATCCTGCGCCAGAGCTGTCCATAGCTGTAAGCCTTCCTGTTATCGGCCAGAGCCAGCTTGTCCGGATCGGCCGCAGCATTGTGCGCTATGTTTTCCACTACCGATGGGTATATGTTCATTTCGTCCCTCCATGTTTTTAAAATCATTTTTCGATCATAACGCGCAAGGTCGTCGAAACGCGTTTCAATGCGACCATTATAGCATACTTTTTTCTTTTTCGCGAAAACACACGCAGTTTTCACAAATACACATTAGAATATACGAGTTATAAAAAAGTGCTTATAGCATCATAATCAAAAAGTTATAATTGCTGCGGTGCAGTGTGCCGGAGGCTGGGAAAAGAAAGGCAAAGGGAATGGATAAGTTCGTATCGGCAGGATATATAGAGACGATAGCGGAGATGAAGAACATATCGGCAGCGGCCGAAAAACTCGATATGTCTCAGCCGGCTCTCAGCGCCAGACTCAAGAAGACTGAGGAGCAACTGGGAACAGCGATTTTTGACCGCTCGAGACAACCGCTGGAGCTGACAGAGGCAGGAAAGGTTTATCTGGAATACGCGGAGAAGATGGATGCGCTGAACAGAGAATTCAACAGGCATATATCGGATCTGGAGGACATGAGGAGAGGAAGCCTGACGATCGGAGGTGCCAGCTCTTTCAATGTCAGTTATCTGCCGGAGGCTGTCAGCGTTTTTCTGAAAAAATATCCCGGCATAGATATCGAGATAATAGACGATAACATACCGGAGATCTCGGTGAAAGCATTCAACGGGATGATAGATCTTTTTATCGCCCACCCCATGGAATTCGATGAGCGTTTCTGCTACGAGAAGCTTTTCAGCGAAAGGATATACGTGTGTGTACCGCGGGACTGGGAGATAAATGACGCTCTGAAGGAGAAGGAGATACAGCCTGAGACTATCATGAGGGGACGGGAGGCAGGCGCAGCGCAGGAAACCTCGGAACTCATAGATCTTACTGTATTAAAATACATGCCCTTCGTCATGCTGAGGGATGACCAGCACATAGGGCTGTTGATGAACGAGCTGTTCGAAAGGTGTGGATTCGAACCCATAAGAAAGGTATGTGTGGAGCAGACTATGACCAGTTATGCCCTCACACTGGCAGGTGTAGGAATCTCACTGATGACAGAAAGCTGCATCAGAAACAGCAGATTCAGTCAGTTCCCGAGGTTCTACCTGACAGAGCCGGAGCTCTGCGCCAGGGACATATATGTGGTCTATCCGGCAAACAGGTATATGTCCAGAGCTGCGAAGGAGTTCATCGAAGTGTTGAAAAAGACCTTGATTTGACGCTGAAAGGGCTTGGCTCTTACGGCAGCATCGGGAGGAGAGACCGGCTGAAAGTTCGTTTTTAAAGCGTTTGACGCTTGCAATATTATTATTTATAAAGGAGAATGAAATGAAAAAGGCAAGAAAAATCATAGCGGCATCTCTGATAGCCGTCGTGGCGGTATGCTTCACTGCATGTGGCAGCGGAGATTCATCGGAAAGCGGTACGAAGACCCTGACCATAGCTCATCAGTACGGCATGGCCTACGCCCCATTCGAGGTGATGAAGGAGCAGAAGCTCATCGAGAAGTATTACGATGGGGTGGAAGTGGAGTGGTCCACTCTCAATTCGGGTTCGGCCATAAATGAAGGATTTGCGTCAGGGGACATAGATGTAGGAGGCATGGGAGTAGCTCCGGCTATCACAGGTGTGACCAGCGGCGTTCCGTACAAGATCGCGTCCAATATGTCGGCTCAGCCTCACAGGATAATGACCAACGATGACAGTATACAGACTCTTTCGGATATAACCGATGAGAAGATAGCTCTGGTCAATATAGGAAGCATACAGCATGTTCTCCTGGCTATGGCGGCAGAAGAGCAGCTCGGCGATGCTCACGCCTTAGACAATAATATCGTGGCGATGGCCCACCCTGACGGTATGTCGTCACTTCTCTCGGGCAGTGTTGAATGCCATCTGACCACATCGCCGTATGTGTACAAGGAAGCTGCTGAGGAAGGCATCCATGAGGTGGAGGCTCTGGAGTCGGTATGGCCTGATGGCAATTCATTCATATTGATGATGGCGTCAACAGACCTTTATGAGAATGATCCTGAGCTTTACCAGGCGGTGCTGAGCGCTCTGGAAGAAGCCATCACCTGGATCAATGAGAACAAAGAGGAAGCTGCCGAGATGCTGTGCGAAGCGGAAGACGTGGACGCGGCTACCATGCTGGAATGGCTCAACGATCCGGCCTGCGTATATTCGACGGAGACTAAAGGAGTCATGGATATGGCCAACTTTATGGCTGAGAACGATTTCCTTGAAAACGAAGGTCCTTCGTCCATGAGCGATCTGGCCTTCGATAATGTCGTGGGGAACTAGCGCGGAAGCAGGAAAGGCGACAGAGAAATGAAAGAAGGAACGAAACAGGAGATAAGAACACAGATAATTTTCATAATATGCTTCATCGCGGTATGGCAGATCGTTTACCAGATGCAGGCTTTTCCGGAGATAATGTTCCCTTCGGCGACGGAGATACTGAGAAGCTTCGTGGAAGGCTTCAAGGATGACAGCCTGCTGGAGTATACTTTGTATTCCATGAGCCTCATCGTCAGGGGTCTTGCCATAGGTATAGTGCTGGCTTTCATCTTTTCCAGCATCGCTGTGGTCAGCAAGATATTCTACGCTATATATAACCTGATAGTGTCCATATGCGACCTGCTGCCGGGTGTGGCGCTGCTGCCGCTGGCCATACTGTGGTTCGGGATAGGAGAGGGAACTATAATATTCATCGTGGTCCACTCCATTCTCTGGCCTATGTCCAGGAGCATCATGGATGGGTTCAAGTCCATATCGAGCATTTACATAGAGAGCGGCAGGAACATAGGGCTTAAGGGGCTGTCCCTCGTCATGGGAGTGTATTTGCCGGCAGCCTTCACCAGCGTTCTTTCAGGTATGAGAGTAGGCTGGGCCAGAGCATGGAGAGGACTCCTCAGCGTTGAGATGATCTTCGGTACGACAGGATCCGGCGCGGGGATAGGCTGGTATATATTCATGAAGAGGACCAACTTTGATATAGCCGGCGTATTTGCCACCTTGATTGTGATAATCATTATAGGTATAATAATAGAATATGGCGTGTTCAGGATAATCGAGAGGAACACCGTTAAGAAATGGGGGATGGTAAGATGAGCAAGTTACTGGAAGTAAAGAAACTCACCAAGAATTACCATGACGCTCCCGATTCCAGAGATATCATAAAGGATCTGGATCTGACGGTGAACCAGGGAGATTTTCTCTGCATACTGGGACCGTCCGGCTGCGGCAAGACGACGCTGATACGATGCATCGCCGGATTCGAGGACTACGAGGGAGATATCCTGGTTGACGGCGTAAAGGTCGATAAGCCGGGGATAGACAGGATAATGGTATTCCAGGATTTTAATCAGCTTTTCCCGTGGAAAACGGTGAAGAAAAATATCCAGTATCCTCTCAAGGTCAACGGACTCAAGGACAAGGCGGAACTCGAGCGTATAGCGCAGGAACACCTTGATATGGTAGGATTGTCCGATAAAGGCGATCTCTACCCGCATCAACTGAGCGGCGGCATGAAGCAGAGAGTGGCCATAGCCAAGGGCCTGGCGCTGAACCCCAAGATAATCCTGATGGACGAGCCGTTTGCCAGCCTGGATGCCATGACGAGGAACAAGCTGCAGGCTGAGCTTTTGCGTATCAAGGAGAAGGAAAACGCTACAGTCATCTTCATAACCCACAATATCCAGGAAGCTCTGGTCCTGGGCAATCGCGTGATGCTGATGTCCAGAAGAGGGGAGATCAAAATAGACATCGAAAACAAGATACCAAAGCCTGTGACTCCGGCATCGGAGGGCTACGGACAGATGTGGAAGATGTTCAACGACGCGCTGTGGGAGGAGAACGACGACAATCAGTAGTTTTCGGGGAGGAAAATGGAAGAAACCACATCTAAGAAAGGGTCACGGAAGAAGAAGGTAATAATACGCGCATTGATATTCGCGGTGGTGGCGGCGCTGCTGTTCATCTATCTGAACCAGGTGTTCAACATAGCCGATTCCGATTCTAACAAGGAGATATTCAACGCCTTTTACGAAGAAGAGGAGAACACCATCGATGTAGTGTATTTTGGCACCAGTGCCTCCAACAGATATTACATAGGGCCATACGCCTATAACGAGACAGGTACAGCCACTTTTACGCTGGCTACCATGGGAATGCCTCTGTTCTTCGTACCTTATCTGATAGAAGAGGTGGAGAAGACTCAGGATCCTCAGATGTATATCATCGAGCTGAGATGGGTTCTGAAGACGAAAGACCTGATAACCGACGCCCACATAAGGCGTGTCACCGACAGTATGGAATATTCGGAGAACAGGACTGACGCTATAAACAAGGCGCTGGAATTCGTTGAGGGAGCAGAAGGAGAGCTGAGCGATATCGATGACAGCAAATGGGATTATTACATCCCTATCATCAAATATCACAGCAGGCTGGAGACAGGCGACCTTTCCGTCAAGGATGTAACATTGATCAATACGAAAAACGAGACGAAAGGATTCGTTACAAGCTATAAGACACGGGAATCTGTGTCTCAGAAGGAGCCTGTTTATTCCGACGGCCGGGCAGATCTGTCGCCGGAAGCCGAGGAGACGTTGGTGGAGGTGCTGGACTACTGCGATGACCTGGATCAGGACATATTATTCGTCCTTTCACCGTATTCGATGAAGGACGGAGAGGCTGAGAAATTCAATACGGCTATAGATATGGTCGAAGAACGGGGATATCAGGTGCTCAACTTCAACACCCCTGAGATGGCGCAGGCTCTTGACCTGGACTGGGAGACCGACTTTTACAACAGTAAGCACGTCAACTTCCTGGGAGCTGAGAAATACACCGAGTATCTGTCAAAGTACCTGGAGGAAAACTACGACCTGCCGGATCACAGAGACGATCCCAAGTATGAAAGCTGGGAAGAAGCTTACCAGTATTATCTGGATTACGTGGAAGACGGGATACGGGAAGAATAGCATATGTTTTATCGAAGGAGCCGATGCGTCGAAACGCCGGCTCTTTTTCTGTGGGTGCGGCCGGCGGCCCTCTGTGGGGCGGATTTACAGACATTTTCGTTTTTTGCGATTTATCTGTAAAATTCAATGGGTTTGAGCAATCTGGACTTTTTATGTAAAGGGCTGGGAGAGCGTTTTGCCGGCTTTAATGGACTCGTAGGAGGGCTTCGGGCCTGCAAACGTTGAAAATTTTACAGACATCTTGTGAAAATCTCAAAATGTCTGTAAAACCTGACGCAATCGGTGGCGATGTCATGGTCGATTGACAGATCGCCAACTAAAGTTGGTTGAAGAAATGCGGGAAATCCGCGATACTTGTTCTGCGGCGGAAGAGGATCGCGCCGCGGAATAAGGTGAGGAACAAGTTAAGGAGAGATGAGCTATGAATTTCAACGAAAAACTCATAAGCCTGAGAAAATCCAAGGGGCTTTCCCAGGAGGAGCTGGGGGCGGAGTTGAAGGTCTCGCGCCAGACCATATCGAAATGGGAGTCGTGTCAGTCGTACCCGGACTTTCAGCGTCTGGTGCTCCTGAGCGATTACTTCGGACTGACTCTCGACGAGCTGGTGAAGGATGTGGATGTGCAGCAGGTCAGGGAGCGGAACATGAGCGAGGAAAAGGTGGATTCCATCTACAACGATGTGAAGACGGCCAAGAGCATCTTCAAATGGTATCTGATAATCGCAGGAGGCGCGGCAGGTATCGCGTTGATATCGATGCTGCACTTCATCGTCAATGCAGTGTACGGGTGGTAGCGTCGCAATCCGCCGATTCTACCTTCGGGCGGTATGAAAAATCCGTTGCCTGTGGTATTCTCTATACATGTTCGGGCTGCCTTTCAAGATGGTCCGGGAGACATCGAGGAGGATGAGGAAGATAAAATAAGGAACAGAGGGTACTTCAATCAGGGCGCGGTGATACTGCTGCTGGCAGCGGTGTGCGTTTTTCTGAGGGCCTGTATCTTCGACAACTTTTCGCTGAAAACGCTGATAACCGTCATCATCGCTGTGATAGTTGCCGCAGGTATGATAGTCCTGGCGATGAAGGGCGACGGAGACGACAGGAGAGGAGAATGACACACCATGGATCAGGCGAAGATAGGAAGGTTCATCGCGGAGCTGAGAAAGGAAAGGAAGATGACCCAGTCGCAGCTGGGAGAGAAGCTGGGAGTCAGCTACAAGGCTGTCAGCAAATGGGAGACCGGCCGGAATCTGCCGGACCCTTCCCTTTACAAACCTCTCTGCGATATGCTGGGCATCACATTGACGGAGCTTTTCAACGGCGAGCGGATAGAGGAAAAAGAGATGGCACGGAAGGCGGACCAGGTCATCAGCGATGTGATGGAAGGGACGAGGCCTGACAGGGCCTTGAGTATACTGTCGTCTGCCGTGATGGTGGCAGGGATAGCGCTGCCTTTCCTTTCCGTGGTGCTGGACCTGGAAACGACCCCGGCCATCGTCGTCGTTTCCGTCGGGTTGTTTTTTCTGTTCGCAGGCTTTTCCATAAAGCTGGCCGCATGGAAACAGGTCAACGACAAGACGGTGAAGAATTCGGGGATGGGATTCGCCAGCGCCCTGACCATCCTCTTTGCCGCCATGAAGCTGACCGGCTATACGGACTGGAGGTGGATATGGGTCTTTTCTCCGCTGTGGATGGGCCTGCTGGCAGTCCTGCTGCTTTTGGCGGTCATCTGGGTCATCGGGAGGATAAAGAAGAAGTGGTAAAGTCCGGAAACGGTGATATAATGAACGGGGGTACGGAGGCAACGCGGGAAAGCGTGGTCACGGGAAGATGAACAGAGAAAATGAAGGAGCGGACGAAAGATGGCCGGAGCGGATATGAAGCGGATATTGATACTGGAAGACGACGAGGACCTGGCGGAAGGAATCGAGATGTCCCTGCGCGATGATGACGTGGAGCCGGTCAGGTGCAGACTGGTGGCCGAGGCGGAGAAGCTGGTGCGGGAGAAGGATTTCGATCTTCTGATACTGGACATCAACCTGCCTGACGGCAGCGGCCTGGAGCTGTGCAGGAGGGTGCGGATATTCAGTCGGGTTCCTGTCGCCCTGCTGACGGTGAAGGACATGGAAACGGATATCGTCAGAGGTCTGGAATGTGGGGCGGATGACTATATAACAAAGCCTTTCAGCCTCATGGTACTGAGAGCCAGGGTGAGGGCGCTGCTGCGGCGGACTGCGGGAGAAAAGCAGGCCGAGTACAGAGACGACGTCTTCAGATTTTCATTTGACAGGATGGAATTCTATAAGAGAGGAAGCGCGGTAGAGCTCAGCAAGACGGAGCAGAGGATACTGTACCTTCTGGTTTCCAACGCCGGAAGGATACTCACCAGGGAGCGGCTCATGGAGTGGGTATGGCCGGAAGGGACGGAGTATGTGGAGGACAACGCGTTGTCGGTAGGAATAAGGCGGCTTCGGGATAAGCTTGAGGATGTACCGTCCAAGCCGGTATACATCAGGACGGTATACGGCAGAGGATACGTATGGGAGAGAGGATGATGGCAGGATATATTGCAATAGCGGCGGCAGCGGCAGTCGTGTGTCTCGTCGCGATCTTTGCCGCCAGACGTCATTATGAAAAGCGCGTGAAAGAGACTTATCGCCATCTGCTGGAAACGCTGGACAGGGCCCTGTCGGGAAAGCGAGGTGACGTGCGGTTCGACGAGTCCATGGACGCGGCCCTGACGGAGCGGCTCAACAGGCTGCTGAGGGCATATGATGTCAACCATGACGCGGCCGGACAGGAGCGAGATGCCATGAAGACGCTGATTTCCGATATTTCCCACCAGATACGGACGCCGCTGGCCAACATCATGCTTTACAGCGACCTTTTAAGAGAAAAGGAAGCGGAGGGAAAAGGCGCGGCGCTGGCCGGCAGGATACGGAGCCAATCGGAAAAGCTGGATTTTTTCATGAAGGAGCTGGTGAGGACATCGTATATACAGCAGGAGATGATATCGATGTCGCCGTCGATGACGGACGTGGAGGAGATCGTGGATATGGCATGTCAGATGGTGGAACTGGCGGCTATGAAGAAGAATATCACCATCCTGCGAAACTCCGGCGACGAGCGGTGCTGCGCCGACAGCAGGTGGACGGCGGAAGCGCTGGGGAACGTGCTGGACAACGCGGTGAAGTACTCCGACGAAGGGGCGTCGGTGCAGGTGGAGACTGTGCCCTACGAGTCCTTCGTCTGCATCCGGGTTCGGGATTTTGGCCCCGGAATCAGGGAAGATGAGCAGGGAAAGATATTTCAGCGCTTTTACCGTTCAGATGACGTGAGGGACAAACCGGGGTTCGGCATCGGCCTCTATCTGGTCAGGGAGATACTGGGAAAGCAGGGCGGATACGTGAAGGTGGAGTCGGAGCCGGGAAAGGGAACGACGATGAAGCTGTTCCTGCCGCGCTATGAAGAACTGGCCGGCGGAAACGGACCGGAAAGATATCTGTGACGAGGGCTTATGCACGTGATGCAGGTGCGGAGCCCTCTTTTTTATGAAATGTGACAAATCCGTCACCTTCAGGAAAGATTTGAGAAAGAACTCTCTGGTAGGATATGACCATAATGCGTAAGGAAGGTGAAATCATGGACATTTTGAAAACAAAGGATCTCAGAAAGTATTACGGTACCGGGGAGATTCTGGTGAAGGCGCTGGACGGCGTCAGCATTTCCGTCAGAGAGGGGGAATTCCTGGCCATCGTGGGGACCTCGGGCAGCGGGAAATCCACATTGCTCCACATGCTGGGAGGGTTGGACGTTCCCACATCGGGACAGGCCATCGTCGACGGCCGCGACCTGTCGGGAATGGAAAGGGATGAGCTGACTGTCTTCCGCAGGAGGAAGATAGGATTCGTATTCCAGAACTACAACCTGCTGCCTGTCATGAACGTGTACGAGAATATCGTTCTGCCCATCAAGCTGGACGGCGTCAGGCCGGACGGCAGGTACGTGGAACGGATAATAAGCTCACTGGGACTGGAAGAAAAGAAGTATCAGATGCCTGACAAGCTATCGGGAGGACAGCAGCAGCGTGTCGCCCTGGCCAGAGCGCTGGCGGCGAAACCGGCCATCGTTTTGGCTGACGAGCCTACGGGGAATCTGGACAGCCGCACCAGCCAGGATGTCCTGGGACTGATGAAGATGTGCGGACGGAGATTCGCTCAGACCATCGTGATGATAACCCATAACGATGAGATCGCTCAGATGGCGGACCGTATCATACGCCTTGAAGACGGGAAGATCTTCGGAGGTGAGAACAGCCATGCTTAAAGTCGAGAACAGAAAGGTGACCGGTGAGGTAGCCCGGGCCACCTACAGGGCTAATGTGAAACGCAACATTCTGATCATCTTCGCCATCATGCTGACGACCCTCCTGATCGCGGTGGTGATCGCCGTGGGAACAAGCTACTGGGAAGCCGTGTCTCAGCGGCAGATACGGATGGAGGGGATGGACTACGATATCGCGTTGACGGAGCCCAGGGACGACCAGGTGAAGGAGATACGCTCCATGGAAAACGTCAGGTATGCGGGAGTCGCCGTGAAGTGCGCGATAGTGGAGAAGTACGAAGACAGGACTCTGGACAAGACCAGGTTGTACTGGCTCGATGAGACGTGTTGGGAAAAGCAGACTGTTCCGGCTCTGGAAAAATACGAAGGCCGGTATCCGCAGGCCGAAAGCGAGATAATGATGAGCACTGCCGCATTGAAAGCCATGGGGATAGAGAAGCCTCATACAGGCATGGAGCTGCCGATGGCTTACTTCACGCTGGCGGAGGGAAGTGAGGGAGCGCTTTTGCACGGAAATTTCACCCTCTCGGGATGGTATACCGACTACAGCGGCAGCATGAGAGGATATGTGTCGCGGGATTTTTTCGAAACCACAGGCGCGAAGCAGACGGATTTTACCCAGGGTTCGCTGAAAATAACATTGGAAAATCCGCTGTATTCCGAGGCAGATATCATACGGATGCAGAATGAGATAGATATGGACAACAGGCAGATAATCGAAGCGGATTACGATACGGTGAGCAGCTTCTGCAAAACCGTGGCGTGTCTGGCGCTGCTGCTCCTGATGATTTTTGCCAGCGGCTATCTTTTCATATACAACGCCCTCTACATTTCCATCTCCAAGGATATTCGTTATTACGGCCAGTTGAAGACGATAGGGATGATCACAGGGCAGTTGAAGAGGATCGTCGTGTTTCAGGCTCTCTGGAACGCCGCGGCAGGTATACCTGTCGGGATTATAGCAGCGGCTGTCCTGTCAAAGGCTGTGATACCGGCCCTGCTTCACGCCGTCAACCCGGAGCTTTCCACAGACAGCAGCGGTCCGATGATAATATGGGCTCTGGCGGCTGCGGCAGTATTCGCATTCCTCACCAACATGACAGGCTGCAGGAAACCGGCTAAGATGGCAGGCGAGTGCTCGCCTGTGGAGGCCATGAAGTACGTCCCCGGCTCGTCCGCATCAGCGCGGCGCAGGCGCGGGAGGGAATCGGGCTCGGTGCCATCCATGGCTTTCCATAACGTGTTTCGCGACAGGAAACAGGCCGCCGTCATATTCGCTTCCTTCATCATCGCTATCTCCGTGTTCCTGGTGGTCAATGAGGTGATAAGGGAAAACGACGCCAGGCTCATACTGAACGAAACCTCCACGTGCGATATCAGCTTCAGGAATGAGACGACGCTGGACGATGACAGGAGGCAACTCATCACCAAGGAGAAAATATCCGAGGTCGAAGCCATTGCCGGGGTGAAAGAGGTGAGGAAGGTGACCTCTGCGGAAATGGTGGTCCCTTATCAGGAACAGGTTTACGGTCGATATTACCGGGAGCTTTATAAATCGCGATACAGCCCGGGAAACTACGAGAACGACATGGAAGCCTACAGGGCGGACCCATACGACGGCTCATTTACAGCCAGGTTCATCAGCGTCGATAAGGCGGGATTCGATGTTCTCAATGAAAGCCTGGGAGGCGTCCTTGACTGGAGCGATTTTAGGGATGGAAAGGTCGCGGCCGCGGCGAAGACGTTCACGGAAGGAGACGACGGGATACCCGGTAAGACGGTGCGGTTTTCACTGCCTGAAAGCAAGTCGCCGGAACAGGAACACGCCATTACGATAGCGGCCGTAGGCGACATTTACAGCAACCCGGCCTATTTCGCGGGCGGCTACACCCCTGACCTCATCGTCAGCGAGAAGTATGCCTCTGAGCTGATGGGCGATAAACTTTTTACGGAACTGATCGAAGTGGAATACGACGAGCCCTTCTCCGCAGCCACGGAGAAAAAGGTGAAAGCCGTCTTCGCGGACGACAAGCAGATATCCTGTGAATCCAAGCTGGACAGATACTCGGAGATGAAGACGTCCGAAAACCAGATAAAAGTGCTGGGAGGCAGCCTGGGAGCTGTTATAGCGCTGCTGGCCGTGCTGAACTACATCAACATGATGGCTGCCAGCGTCCAGAACAGGTCGCAGGAACTGGCAACGCTGGAAAGCATAGGCATGACCACGAAGCAGATCAGGAAGATGCTGAGGCTGGAAGGGCTGTGGTACGCGGCCGTTTCATCAGTCGTCTCGCTGGCGGTCGGCCTTCCGATGAGTTATATCGTCTTCAGAGGGATGAACGCCTACAGGATATCCTTCTCCGTGCCGTGGGTGATGGATCTGGTGCTGCTGGCGATCATATTCCTCATATGCGTGACGGCACCTGTAGTCGTGTATAGCAGGACCCAGCGGGGAAGCGTCATAGAGCGGCTGCGGCGGTGACGGCGGAGCCGGGGTAGCCGACGATACCGATGACAGCGCTGGCGGTGGCGCTGATGGCTCTGCCTTGCGTCACCGGCCTCTCGCTGCTCGTTTTTCTCTGCTCAGATTGTCGCTGTTTGCTTTTCTCTGCCCGGATTATCGCCACTGGTCTGATACAGGTGCCTTCACGATAGAATAGCCGTATTTCAGCGGATTTTTGAAGCGGCATTATCGCCAAACCCATGATCGATATGCTGTCAGTATAGTTTTTGAGGGGTTTCGAGGCGAATACTATACTGGACAGCATTTTTTCGTATGGTCGCGATATTACGCCTCTGAAAATGGAGTGAAAACAGGGCTTTTTATCGTGGGCGTGGGTTTATTACCGAGTGGCGATATTTTAACTGTCTGGCAGCCTGCCGCCGGCAAATAATCTGTTGAAAAAGCCATTGCCATCATATATAATGAATAACGGCTCGGAGACGAGCCGATCACTTCCGAATAGAGAACCCGCCCTTCGCGGCGGCGACAGTTCGAAACCATCCTGTCGGAAAACAAAACTAGGGACAACAAGATGAATAAGATGTTATTTTTGTGTTGTTGACATTCCCGGTTTCCGGGAATTTTTTTATGAGCTGCCAAAATCTTTGATTTTGCGCGCAGCTCAAACACAGAAATCGCAGGGCGTAAGCCCGTGGCGATTTTTCAGTGAAATGAGCTGCCAACCTGTGCCCTTTAGGGTAAATCTTTGATTTTGCGCGCAGCTCCAGTTATGGAGGTGAATGGATATGGATATACAGAACATGAGCCGCATGCAGAAGCTGACGTTCTCAGCGATGGTCATGGCTATCTACATCGTGGTGCTCTATCTTACTCAGAGCTTTTCATTCGGAGCGTATCAGATAAGGATAGCCACATCACTTTACGCTCTGGCATATATCTTTCCGTTCCTGGTTTTGCCACTTGGTTTCGCGAATCTGATATCGAATATGCTTTTCGGAGGTTTTGGGATAGCAGATATGGCAGGAGGCTGTATCGTTGGTATCGTGACTACTGCTCTTATCGTGCTGATACGGAAGAAAGGATGGCATTACGGACTTGCAGCCGTACCTGTCGTGCTGGTGCCGGGGCTGGGAGTGGCCACGTATCTGTCATATTTTCTCAACATGCCTTACTGGCTGATGGCGCTGAACTTATGTATAGGTCAGATCCTTCCGGGGATAGTAGGAGTGGTGATAATAAAAGTGCTGGAAAGAGTCTGGCGGCCGGCAGGGACGGTGGCCGCTCACAGCGGAAAGGAAGAGAGCCGATGAGTGGAAGAAACAAGAAAGAACTGGAAGGTGTTTCGCTGCTGGGGAACAGAGACGTGTCCTATCCTTCGGATTACGCGCCTCAAGTGCTGGAAACCTTTAAAAACAAGCATCCTGAAAACGACTATTTCGTTAAGTTCAATTGTCCGGAATTCACCAGCCTCTGCCCTATGACAGGGCAGCCGGATTTCGCGACGATTTACATATCCTACGTCCCGGGAGAATCGATGGTGGAGAGCAAATCGCTGAAGCTGTATCTTTTCAGCTTTCGCAATCACGGAGATTTTCACGAGGACTGTGTCAATATCATCATGAAAGATCTGATAAAGCTGATGGATCCTAAGTACATAGAGGTGTGGGGAAAATTTACGCCGAGAGGAGGGATTTCCATAGATCCATACTGTAATTATGGAAAGCCGGGAACGGTGTGGGAAAAGGTTGCTTTTGAGCGTCTGAGTCACCATGACCTCTATCCGGAAAAGGTAGATAACAGGTAGGAGGAGCACCATGATTTTTTATTTTTCGGGAACAGGAAACAGTCAGCTCATAGCGAAACGCATAGCGAAGCGTACAGGCAGGGACCTTTGCAGGATCAACGATTTCCTGAAAAGAGGAGAAAAGCTGACAATACCGGATAGTATCGCAAAATTGGAAGATATCGTTTTCGTGATGCCGGTATATGGGTGGAGGATACCCAGGGCTGTCGAAGAGCTCATCAGGAGATCTGCTCTGGAAGAGGGGACGGGTGTATATTTTGTACTCACCTGCGGCAGCGATATGGGGAATTCGCAGCGATATGCGGAGAAACTGTGCGCTGATATGAAGCTGAAGTATAAGGGCTGTGCCGAACTTGTCATGCCGGAGAATTATATAGCCATGTTCGATGCTCCGGAAGAGGCAGAGGCGCGCCGGATAATAGAGCTGGCACTCCCTCAGGCGGACCGGCTGGCGGGATATATCGAAAGACAGGAGGATTTCCCGGAAAAACGGGCCGGATTGATGGACCGGATCAAGAGCACATTGATAAATCCGCTGTTTTATAAGTTTTCAGTGAAAGACAGGAAATTCAATGCTGACGACAGGTGCACCGGATGCGGGAGATGCGCGGCTGAATGTCCTGTCAATGATATACTGATGAATGAGGGAAAGCCTGTGTGGCAGGGGCGATGTATCCATTGTATGGCATGTATAACGGGATGTCCGGAAGAGGCCATCGAATATGGAACGATAAGCCTGGGAAAGCCACGCTACAGGTGTCCTGATATGTCCCGAACAGAAGAAAAGGGGAACGGTGAAGTATGAGACGGACGTGGTCATCGCCAAAGAAGCAGACAACTGTATCTCGCCGCTGTATTTAGGCGCTGTATTTTGGCGCAAGAAAATACTTGAAAAGAGCCGGGCAAATAGATACAATAAAATTGTATGTTTGTGACCAATAAAATCAATATAGAAAAGAGGGAAAATAATGTTTAACAAACTGACAGAGCAGTTAAAGAACAATCCGCGAACTATCGTTTTCACCGAGGGTACGGACGCCAGGATACTGGACGCGGCGTCAAAGCTGTCCACAGGCGGGATCCTCAGTGTCATCCTGCTGGGTGAAGAGGCGGCAGTGAAAAAGGCCGCGGAGGATGGCGGATTTGACATCGGTAAGTGCCAGATCATCGATCCTGAGCAGTATGATGAGATGGACGCCATGGTGGATGAGATGGTAACTCTCAGAAAGGGTAAGATGACCGCCGATGAGGTGAGAGAAGCTCTCAAGAAATCGAATTACTTCGGTACTATGCTGGTGAAGATGGGCAAGGCTGACTGCCTTCTGGGTGGAGCTACCTATTCTACAGCAGATACGGTGAGACCGGCTCTGCAGCTCATCAAGACGAAGCCGGGCAACAAGATAGTAAGCTCATGCTTCATCATGGTAAGGGACGACAGCAAACTGGCCATGGGCGACTGCGCTATCAATATCAGCCCTAACGAGGATGAGTTGGCTGAGATAGCTGTCGAGACAGCCAAAACTGCCAAGGTATTCGGCATAGAACCTAAGGTGGCTATGCTTTCCTATTCCACTTACGGTTCGGGAAAGGGCGATATGGTAACGCTGGTAGCCAACGCCACGAAGAAGGTGAAGGAAGCAGCTCCTGATCTGGATGTGGATGGCGAATTGCAGTTCGATGCTGCGGTGGCGCCTGAAGTGGCTAAGGTCAAGTGCTCCGGCTCCAAAGTGGCAGGACAGGCCAACACATTCATTTTCCCTGACATAAACGCAGGAAACATCGGTTATAAGATAGCGGCTCGACTTGGTGGTTATGAGGCAATAGGGCCTATCCTCCAGGGTCTCAACGCGCCGATAAATGATCTCAGCAGAGGATGCAACGCGCAGGAAGTCTACAAAATGGCTCTCGTGACTGCCGCTCTCAGCTAAGAGAAACTGCATAAGGATTTTGACGGGCTGTCGCATCGACAGGAAGGGCTGTGATGATGGACAGCCCTTTTATTATAATGACATATGGCGGACGTATCCTGCTTGCTTTGCAAAATACCTGAGCAAGCAGAAACGGCCGTGGATCCAAGGACAGCGAGGCAATGCGAAGCAATGTGCGGGCAAGTATGAGAACGGGAAGGATATGTGGTAGTATGATGGAAGAAAAGAGAAGAGGGACACATGAAGGTGTCCACGGGAAGCTTGCGGTGCCGGATGCGGTGATAGGCGCTGTCACAGGTGATATCGTCGGATCCGTTTATGAGTTCCACAATATAAAGCGGACCGATTTTCCTTTCTGGAGTGATGGCAGCAGGTTCACCGATGATACGGTGATGACCATTGCCGTTTACAGTGCTTTGAAGGAATACATCAGCGGAGGCCGACAGGGCGACCTTCATCCTATACTGATAAGAAAAATGAAGGAGATCGGAAGGAGATATCCGGACTGTGGTTACGGGGGAAGGTTCATCAAGTGGATCGCAGGAGAGGACGACGGGCCTTATAACAGCTATGGCAACGGGTCAGCGATGAGAGTGTCGGCGGCGGGGGCGCTGGCCCGCAGTGTCCAGGAGGCCGGGGAACTGGGGAAGATCTCAGCCGAAGTCACTCATGATCACCCGGAAGGGATAAAAGGCGCTGTTGCCGTGGCGGAAGCCGTGTTCATGGCAGGCCATGGGTACGATAAAGCGGAGATACGTCAGGCTATGAAAAATCTCTACAGTCTGGATCTTACATTGGATGAAATAAGGCCGCATTACAGGTTTGATGTGAGCTGCCAGGGGTCGGTGCCACAGGCGCTCGAGGCGTTCCTGGAAAGCAGCGGGTTTGAGGATTGTGTGCGGCTGGCCGTCTCCATAGGAGGAGACAGCGATACTATCGCCGCTATGGCAGGAAGCATAGCAGGGGCATATTATGGGATCCCGGAGGACATCAAGGCGCAGGCCATGTCTCATCTGGATCGGTATCTGATATCGCTGCTGACGGGAGAGAGCCGGTGACGGCAGGGCGGGATCAGTGACGGCGGAGCCATCCGGCGAAGCTGTTTGAGAAAGGCGGGAAACAAATGAAGCTGATACACATGTCTGATCTTCACATAGGGAAACGGGTGAACGGTTTTTCCATGGTGGAGGATCAGAAATACATTCTTGAGAAGATGACAGATATCGTAAAAAACGAAAGCCCGGACGCGGTGCTCATCGCCGGAGATATATATGATAAAACAGTTCCTTCGGCGGAGGCAGTCCGGCTTCTGGATGATTTCATAGTCGAGCTTTCCGCTTTGACGGCCCACGTGTTTATCATAAGCGGCAACCATGATTCACCGGAAAGGCTGGCTTTCGGCGGACGGCTGATGGAGAAAGACGGTATACATATCTCTCCTGTGTATGAGGGCAGGGTAGAGCCTTTCGTGCTGGAGGACAGTCACGGTAAGGTGAATATCTATATGCTTCCATTTATCAAGCCGGCTCATGTGCGCCATGCTTTTCCGGAAAAGGCAGAGGAGATCGTCACATATGCCGATGCTGTCGCTGTAGCTATAGAGTCTATGGATGTGAAAAAGGAAAGGCGGAACGTATTGGTGGCCCATCAGTTCGTTGCGGGAGCATCAAGATCTGATTCAGAGGAGCCGCCTCTTTCAGTGGGAGGCAGCGACGATGTAGGGAAGGAAGTATTCACGCCTTTCGATTATGTGGCGCTGGGACATATACACAAGCCTCAGGATATCGGCTCTCAGCGGCTGAGGTACTGCGGGTCGCCGCTCAAATACTCATTTTCTGAGGCTGCGCATGAGAAGTCTCTGACAGTGGTGACACTGGAGGAAAAAGGCTCGTTATCCATCCGCGCCGTACCCTTGACGCCTATGCGGGATATGGTGGAGATAAGAGGCAGTTACAGCCAGGTGATGGCCAGGGATTTTTATGAAGGGACCAGTTACAGAGAGGATTATACCCACGTTATCTTGACCGATGAAGAAGAGGTGCCGGAAGCTATCGGCAAGCTGAGGTCTGTCTACAGGAATCTGATGAAAATGGACTACGATAACAGCAGGACGCAGAACGGAGCACAGATCGAGGAGGTGGAGCATATGGAAAGCAGGACGCCGGCGGAGCTCTTTGCGGCGCTGTACGAGGCACAGAACAATGCTCCCATGTCGAAAGAGCAGGAGAATATGATAGCACAGCTGATAGAAGAGATATGGGAGGATATGAGATGAGACCTCTGAAATTGACAATGTCCGCCTTTGGGCCTTATGCAGGGAGGACGGAGATAGATTTTGAAAAGCTGGGAACGGCGGGACTTTATCTGATAACAGGAGATACGGGAGCGGGGAAGACGACGCTGTTCGATGCCATAACTTTCGCTCTCTACGGAGAACCCAGCGGCGACAACAGAGAAACGGTTATGCTGCGCTCCAAATACGCCGACAGGACGACGCCGACGGAGGTGGAGCTGGTATTTTCCTGCGGTGAAAAGGGATACAGAGTCAGAAGAAATCCGGAATACGACAGACCCAAGGCCAGGGGAGAGGGGTTCACCACGGAAAAGGCCGGGGCTGAGCTGATTTTCGACGACGGCCATGTGATAACGAAGCTGAAAGAGGTCAACAGCGCCATGATCGAGATACTGGGCATCGACAGGGGGCAGTTCACTCGTATTGCCATGATAGCCCAGGGGGATTTCCTCAAATTGCTTCTGGCCTCCACTGATGAACGAAAAAGGATATTCAGGAAGATCTTTCATACGGATCTTTACAGCCGGCTTCAGGAGCGGCTCAAGGAGGAGAATTCCCATCTGAGATCCCAGCACCGTCAGGCCGTCGCCGGGATACGGCAGTATGCGGAAGGTATCGTGGCTCCCGGTGACGATGAAAAGGCAGTGGAGATACTGGAGAAGATATCAACCTGCTCCGGCGAAGAAGCGGCAGTTTGGAGCGGTGAGGCGCAGGAAATGCTGGAACGCCTCATAGACAGCGACCGACAGACACAGCAGGAGCTTATTACCAGGGAAAAACGGCTGGACGAGGAGATCGGGAGTCTGGACAGAGAACTGACAAGAGCGATGGAGCTGGAAAAAGCGGCGCGGCTGCGAAGTGAGTCTGAAAGGGCTCTTGAAACGGAAAAACCAAGGCTGGAGCAGCTTGAGCGGATCTTTCACGAGACAGAGAAAAGAATGCCGGAAGCGCAGCAGCTGACTAAAGAGATCGCGACTGTCGAAGCTCAGAAGGACGACTATGATAAGCTGGAAGAAAAGCTCAGGATGTTGAAGGCGGCTCAAAGAGATGTAGAAGAACTGTCAGAAAAGCTGGAGCGGAAGAAAGAGGCCGAGAGAATGCTCAGGGACAGAGCAGCAGCGTTGGATGAGGAGATGGAAAGGCTGGCCGGGGCCGACAGTGAAAAGACGATCCTGACAGCCAGACGCTCGCAGGCTGAGGATCGCAGCGGAGAGCTGAAACAGTTGTCTGCCGATGTAGTATCGCTGAAAGCCGTCGAAAAGGAACTGTCCTCCGCTCAGCGTCAATACATGGAAGCGGAGAAGAACGCTGTTGTCATGAAGGAAAAATATGAGACGATGAACAGAGCGTATCTTCACCAGCAGGCCGGCATATTGGCGTCCGGGATGGAAGCTGGACAGCCGTGCCCGGTCTGCGGATCCACATCTCATCCTCATCCTGCGTCTTTGCCTGATGGAGCGCCGACGAAGGAGGAACTGGAGTTTTCCAAAGAAGCTTCAGAGCAGGCTGAGGAAAAAAGACGAATGTGCAGTGAAAAATCAGGCAGGATCAAGGGAGCCTTCGAAGAGAAGAAAACAGCCGTGGAGAGGAAGGCACAGGAATTACTGGAAAGCCCTGCGGTGGAGATCCTGGATGAGGAGATCCGACGACAGTCACAGCTGCTGGAGGAGCTCGACGGTCAGCTGAAAGCCGTTGAGGCTCAAGTCAGCCGTAAGGCGGCTATAGAAAAGGAAAGACCGCGGCTGACGAAAGAACTGGACGAGATGGGAGCGGAGATAAGATCTCTGAGCGACAGCCTGACTCATCGTGCTGTTGAAGAGATGGCTGCTTCAGAGCAGGCAGACGCTCTGAGGAAGACCTTGAGGTATGACAGTCGGGACAAAGCTGACGAGGCTGTCGCTGCTATGGAGAAAAAACGGGAGGACATCGAATCAGCGGTGAGAGAGACACGGAAAGCTATGGAAGATTGTGATAAGAAGATCACCGTTTTAAGAGGGAAGATAGAGGAAACGACAAAGCTGTTGAAGAATGATGAAAAGGTGGACAGGGAAGAGGCGGATGCACGCAGGAAGGAGCTGGTATATGAGAAAAGGATCCTGCAGAAAGATATCGGCGATATCCGTTTGCGGTTATCGTCCAATTTGAGGACACGCGATGCTATGACGGAAAAGATGAAAGAGCTGAAGGCCATAGACAGCAAGTGGTCGTGGGTCGGCGCTCTTTCGGATACGGCCAATGGCAATATAGCAGGAAAGGAAAAAATCATGCTGGAGACCTTTGTTCAGACTGCTTATTTTGACAGAGTCATATCCAGAGCCAATGTACGCCTCATGGTCATGACAGGAGGTCAGTACGAGCTGAAACGCAGTCGACAGGCGGAGAACAACAGGAGCCAGAGCGGATTGGAGCTGGATGTTACAGACCACTACAATGGTTCGGAGCGCAGCGTCAAAACTTTGTCGGGAGGCGAGTCTTTCAAGGCGTCCCTGTCGTTGGCGCTGGGGCTGGCGGACGAGCTGCAGGCTACGGCCGGAGGTATACGTCTGGATACCATGTTCGTAGACGAAGGCTTCGGTTCTCTGGATGAAGAATCTTTGCAGCAGGCGCTTAAAGCCCTGGCCGATCTGGCGGAAGGGAATCGGCTGGTTGGCATCATTTCCCATGTCTCAGATCTGAAAGAACGTATAGACAGGCAGATAGTCGTCAAAAAGGACAGGAACGGAGGCAGCAGAGTCCAGGTGGTGATCTGAACATCGTGAGAAGATCTTTTAGAAGATATATTATGTGAATGCAAAACAGCGGGCCAGGTCGTCGGTCCGCTGTTTTGTTTTATCAGGAGAGCTTGCTGCCCCGCTGCCTCATGAATTGGGAGGGGTGAAGGCAGGCCTGTCAGCTTCTGTGTTTCCAAAGGCGCCGGCAGGGGATGGCGTGGACAGGTCGAAATACATTTTTGAATCGGAGGTGACTCCGAAATCTCTGTTGGATCCGGTATCCTGTACCTTATTGAAGGCTTCGCGGAACATGGCGTTGTGAGCTTCTTCTCTGTTGAGGAGAAAATCGATGGTCTCCTTGACCTTCTTGTCGTCTATCTGTCTGTAAAGATACTGGTAAACCACCTTGGCCCGCTGCTCAGATGCGATATTGGAGAGCAGGTCGGCGCATAGATCACCGGTGACTGTGACATAATCGCCTGTCCACGAATAGCCGGAAGAATTTACGAGGCCGGGATTGAGGCCGAAGAGTACATGGGATTGTATCTCGCCGGAGCCGACAGCGTCGGCATCCACATCATGGCCATTGAGCAGATTGATGGTCTGAGCCACCATTTCCATATGACCAAGTTCTTCGGCGGCTATATCAAGGAACAGGTCTTTTATCTCCTGATCCTTGATCCGGAAGCTCTGGGACATGTATTGCATGGCTGCCTTCAGCTCACCATTGCCTCCTCCCAGCTGTTCCTGCAGCAGCGCCGCGTAGTGAGGGTTGGGACCTTCCACGGCTACAGGATGGAATAACTGTTTTTCATGTTTGAACATACCAAAACTCCTTTCATATTTCTGTCGCCTCAAAGACGGCATAAAGGTATCATATGATATTATCCGCGAATGGTGGGGATATTATGCGCGTGAGAAAGGTCAATGGACAGACAGGGGCGGAGAAAGTGAAAAATTTTCTCTTTTACTGACAGCCGGCAGATATTGACACACAGTTGAGTATGGGTGTAGGATAACAGTGTTATATAACACTGTTATCCAAAGTTTTTGACCGGATGGCCACGAAAACGGCTATAGACGCAGCGGGTATCCGGCCGGAAAGGCAGGCAATGGAAAAAAGCGGAAGCAATACAAAAAAGCTCATAGAGCAGGCAGCCATAAAGGAGTTTATGGAAAGGGGGTTCATGGGAGCATCTCTCAGGCAGATAGTGAAGAACGCGGGGGTGACTACAGGAGCCTTTTACAAATATTATCCCACAAAGGAAAAGCTGTTCGCCGGACTGGTGCAGAAACATGCGGAGCATATATACGGTATATATGACGAGGTCCTGGAAGGTTTTGAAGAACTGTCTCCGTCCCAGCAGCAGACAAGGATGAAGAGTATTTCTCATAACGGGGTGGATCGCATTATCGAGTATGTGTATCAACACTATGATAATTTCAAACTGCTGATATGCAAGGCCGGGGGTACACCCTTTGCTGATTTCATACATCAGCTGGTGGAGAAAGAAGTCGCCGCCACTTACAGATTCATCGACACCATGCGGGGCCTGGGCATTGATGTCCCTGATATAGATCCGGAGCTTTGCCATATGTTGGCCAGCGGTATGTTTTCAGGCATCTTCGAAATAGTTGTCCATGATATGGAAAAGGAAGCGGCTAAGAAGAAGGTGGAACGGCTGAAGGAATTTTACACGGCAGGCTGGGAGCGGCTGTTCGGGATGAGCTTCTGATGTTTTGAGGACGGGCAAGATAAGACATGAGCGGATTGTCGGATCGGGAGATGATAAAAAATAACATGTAGTTAGAAATAACTAACCGCAGGACGTGACAGACATCTGAAATTTTTGGTGAAAAGAGGATGAAGAAGGAGGTAGAAAAGATGCAGGATAAGGACAGAGCCCTCGTGGAAGCTGAAAAATCCACGGTGGGCTGGATATTGGAATGGGCCGGGGAGAAAAGGAGTTATTATGCGCTCAGCGTAGCGCTGGCGATTTTAAACGTGGCCTTTAAGATAATACCGTATTTTCTCATCGGTCAGGTGATAGCGGCGCTGCTGTCGGGAGAGAGGGACACGGCTTTTTACGTGACGCGCATCGCGCTGGTGGCAGCGTCCTTTGTGGCAGCTGAGATATTCCACAGCTTTTCCACCGGCTGCTCTCATAAGGCTACGTTCACAGTACTGGCAACTATAAGGAAAAGGTGCCTCGATAAACTGGCGCGGGTACCGCTGGGATACGTGAAGGATACGCCGTCGGGCACATTCAAGAATATCATCGTGGAGCGGGTGGACAGCATAGAGACGACGCTGGCCCACATACTGCCGGAGTTCACCAGCAACCTGCTGGCGCCGCTGGCCGTCGTCGTCTACCTGTTCATCGTGGACTGGCGTGTGGCGCTGCTGTCGTTAATACCCATCGTGCTGGGGTTTTCGGCCATGATGGGGATGTTCGTCGGTTACGAGGAAAACTTCAGGAATACAGTGAAATGCACGAGAGAGCTGAACGCAGCTGCGGTGGAGTATATCAACGGCATAGAGGTGATCAAGGCCTTCGGCAGGGTGGACGGCTCCTACGAGAAGTTCACCGGAGCCGCCAGGCGGGGAGCTGACGCCTTTATCTTCTGGATGAGAAAGTGCAATCTTTTCCACAGCCTTACTCTCATCCTGGCTCCATACACATTGCTGACCGTCCTGCCATTCGGAGCCATATTCGTGGCAGGCGGGTCGCTGACAGTCTCCGATTTTATCATGTGCGTGATATTATCTCTCGGGATCGTGGGGCCTCTCATCAATGTCATGAGCTTCACCGACGATTTGGGTACCATAAGCACTGTATTAGGGGAAATAACCGGGATCCTGACCCATGGGGAACTGGAAAGGCCGGCCGTTTCCAATAAGAAGCCGGCCGACGCTTCCATCGCGTTGAAGAATGTTACCTTCGCCTATCATGACGAGGAGGTGCTTCACGGCATCGACATGGAAATGAAACAGGGGACTGTCAGCGCTATCGTAGGCCCTTCGGGAAGCGGAAAGTCGACTATAGCGAAGCTGATAGCGTCTCTGTGGGATGTGGACAGCGGAAGTATCTCCATAGGCGGAGTGGATATACGTGATATACCGCTGGAGGAGTATAACAGGATGATCGCCTATGTTTCTCAGGATAATTATCTCTTCAACGAAACTGTCAGGGAAAATATACGTCAGGGCCGTCCGGACGCTACCGATGAAGAAGTAGAAGACGTAGCCAGACGCAGCGGCTGCTACGATTTCATCATGGCGTTGGAAGATGGGTTCGACACAGTGGTAGGAGGAGCCGGAGGTCATTTGTCGGGCGGCGAGCGCCAGCGCGTTTCCATAGCGAGAGCTATGCTGAAGGACGCGCCTATAGTGATACTGGATGAGGCCACAGCCTATACGGATCCGGAAAATGAAGCGGTCATCCAGATGTCAGTCGCCGGACTGGTTGCAGGGAAGACCCTCATCGTCATCGCCCACAGACTGTCCACGATAGCCGACGCCGACAGGATATTCGTCATCGCAGACGGTCGGGTAGCCGAAGAAGGTACTCACGAAAGCCTGCTGGCGAAGAGAGGTATATACAGCAGCATGTGGGAGGCCCACGTGTCGGTCAGAGATACTGCGGAGGAGGTGTGATATATGTTTGGGATATTGAAGAAGTTCTTCGATTTCTGCGGAGAAGAAAACAGGCGGAAATTCAAGATCTCCATAGCGCTGGGGGCAGTACAGGCCATAGGGGAAGCTATGAAGATACCGGCCATCATGGTGATACTGATGGCTATGACCAGATATGACATATCGGCAAAGTACATATGGGCGTCGGTGGTCATCATGGCCGTTTCATTTGCTGTGTCATTTCTCAGTAAAAAGCGGTCAACGATGCTCCAGACAGAGGGCGGTTATGATACGGCCGCATTCAAGAGGATAGAGATCGCGAGACATCTGAGGTATCTTCCTATGGGGTATTTCAATGAAAACAGCCTGGGAGAGATCACGTCGGTCACCACCAATACCATGGAAAATCTGGGGAATGTGGCTACCAGGGTCGTGATGCTGACGACCCAGGGCCTTCTCAACACGGGGATAATACTGCTGATGCTCATATGCTTCGACTGGAGGATAGGAGCTATCGGAGCCGCTGGAACAGTACTGTTCCTTTTTCTCAACAGTCGTATGCAGAGGGCCGGGAAAAGCATTTCGGCGCGAAAAGTGGAGTCGGACGCTCAGGTGGTCAGCGAGACCATGGAGTATATCCAGGGCATATCCGAGGTGAAGTCATATAACATGACGGGAGAGAGGACAAAAAAACTGAATCATGTCATCGACAGGAATGCCGCGATCAATACGGAGATGGAGTTCGTATTCATACCTTTTATGACAGCGCAAAACAGCATAACTAAAATAACGGGAGCTGTCATGACTCTCTGCTCGGTACTCTTCTATCTGTCCGGGACGATGGACCTGATGGTATGCATCGGTATGACCATCTGCTCCTTCATCCTCTACACAAGTCTGGAACAGGCGGGAAGCTACAACGCGCTGCTCCACACGATAAACGTGTCGGTAGATAAAGCTCAGGCGATACTTGACCTGGATACCATGGACATCGACGGGAGCGATATAAGACCGGAAGACCATTCTATCGACGTGGAGGACATATCGTTCTCCTACGACAAGAGGAAGATCATAGACGGTGTTACGATCCATATACCGGAGAAGACGACGACGGCTATCGTAGGCCCTTCGGGAGGCGGCAAGACGACGCTGTGCAATCTCATAGCCAGATTCTGGGACGTGGACGAAGGCTGCGTGAAGCTGGGTGGCACGGACGTTAGGGAGTACAGCATGGACAGCCTGATGAAGAATTTCAGCTTTGTCTTCCAGAAGGTGTATCTATTTGCCGATACTATCGCCAACAATATAAGGTTTGGTCAGGAAGACGCCTCCATGGAGGAAGTCATCGCTGCGGCAAGGAAAGCCTGCTGCCATGATTTCATCATGGCACTGCCTGACGGCTACGATACAGTCATCGGTGAGGGAGGAGCATCTTTGTCAGGAGGCGAGAAGCAGCGTATCTCCATAGCCAGAGCTATCATGAAAGATTCTCCTGTGATAATCCTTGACGAAGCCACCGCCAACGTGGATCCGGAGAACGAAAAAGAATTGACAGAGGCCATAGAAGCGCTCACTAAGGACAAGACCATCATCATGATAGCCCACAGGCTCAAGACAGTCCGCCACGCCGATCAAATACTGGTAGTGGATGGAGGAAGGATCGTCCAGCAGGGAACTCACGAAGAGCTGCTGGAGCAGGACGGCATATACAGACGGTTCGTCGAGGCCAGGGAGCAGGCCGTAGGGTGGAAGCTGTGATGGCTGATCCGTGTTATAGCAAGCGTTGTAGCTTTAAAGTGACATCTTTACTTTTTCTCCGTCCGGAATTATCATAAAGTTAACTTTATTGAGAAAACGGAGCTTTTGAAGTAAGGAGGAAGGAAATGAGCAAGTTGGAATTTTGTCCATGTACGGATACGGGATGCCAGTTCAATCCGGCTAATCACGACCAGGGATGCAATCTCTGCGTGGAAGACAGCCTTAAGTGCGGGGAAATACCCAAATGTTTTTTCCTGAAAGTCGTCGACAGCGTAGAGGGGTTTGACGACTGGAGTTTCCAGCATTTTGCGAAGCTGGCTTTGAAACAGTGAGGGGCGTCAGGCAGACAGGCTGAAAAGTCGTGAGAAAGGATGGTGAACGATGGAATTTGCTGATATCATTTTAAAGAGCAACGCGGTATTTACGGGATGTGAGGATGAGCCATTTGCCGGAGGGGTGGCCATCAAAGGCAATAAGATACTGGCCGTCGAAAAGGGCGATGGCATCGATGCCTTCAAATCCGGGGAGACCAAGGTCTACCAATACGGCGACAACCTGATAATGGCAGGCTTTGTGGACGGACACGACCACCTGTGGTGGGGCGCCGTGGCCGACAGCGACCACGCGGTGGATATCACGGCCTCCACTTCGGAAGAAGAAGCCGTAGAGATGATAAAGAAGTACGCGGAGGAACATCCGGAGGAACCGAGGATAAGGGGATTCGGATGGTTTCCGGCCAACTGGAACGACGCGCCGCTGCCGACGAAGAAGTCGCTGGACAAGGCGGTGCCTGACAGACCTGTTTACATGAACAGTGCCGACGCTCATACAGCGTGGCTGAACACGAAGGCGCTGGAAGAATCGGGATACAGACCGGATATGAAGGTGGCGGCAGGTTCCATAGGCGTGGACGAGAACGGCGAAATGAACGGTCTGATATATGAGCCGGACGCCATGGAGAACGCGTTGAACAACTATTACGATTTTCCTGACGATCAGATAAGAAGTATAATGCATGATTTCATGAAGGGGCTGGCTTCGAAGGGAGTAACATCCCTCAGCGAGATGAGCGCTGACGACTATGTGGAAATGTTCCATCATAGATATCAGGTCTTCAAGGAGATGGCTGAGGCCGGGGAATTCACCAGCAGAGTACATGCCTATACTGCATTCATGAGACGTACCGATTTTACAGAAGCAGTCAAATGGAAGAAGGAGTTCGATTTGCCTACATTCAAGGTCGTAGGTGTCAAGGGGTTCCTGGACGGCGTCACTTCTACATATACAGGATTGCTGCTCGCTCCTTACGCGGATCGGCCGGATACTATCGGAGACGGAGCGCCTCTTGATAATCAGGAATCACTCAATGCCAGCGTAATAGCTGCCAACGCTGCGGGGCTGCCGGTGAGGATACACTGTATAGGCGATGGGGCCGTGCGTATGGGACTGGATGCTTACGAGGAATCTATAAAGGTCAACGGCAGACATGGTCTCATCAATACCATCGAACATATCGAGACTATAGATCCCGCCGATATACCGAGATTTGCCCAGTTAGGAGTAGTGGCTTCAATGCAGGGCGAACATTTGCCTCAGGAAAACAATGAGAAGGTGACGAGGCTGGGAGAAGAGCGATGCAGGTACGAATGGGCATGGCGTTCTCTTCTGGATGCAGGAGCGAAGCTGGCGCTGGGGACCGACTTCCCTGTAGTATACTATAATCAGTTCCCGGGGATCCACGCCACAGTAGCCCGAAAGAATTACGATGGCTCTCCGGCTGGTGTGGAAAACGGTGAGTATCTGACCATAGCAGAGGCTCTCAAGGCCAATACTCTGGGTTCAGCTTACGTTTACGGCAGAGATCATGAGCTGGGTTCACTGGAGCCGGGAAAGCTGGCGGACGTCATCGTTATGGACAGAAACCTCTTCGATGTCCCTGTGGATGATATAAAGGATACGAAGATATTGCTGACTGTCATGGATGGCAATGTAGTTTACGAAGCGTGATATTTTTACTGCGGAGCGGAAAATTCAGACGCTCCCCGGCGGATTTCATACGGTTGCAACCTGTAGTTTCGAAGTTGCAACCGTATTTTGGTGGCGTGAAACCGGTAAAAGCGTTATGATAATGGCGGACAAATCATTGAAAGGAAGACCGGAACATGACCTTTGGAGAAAAAATTCAGAAACTGAGAAAAGAGGCGGGGCTTTCCCAGGAGGAACTGGCTCATCGTCTGAAAGTGTCCAGACAGGCTGTCAGTAAGTGGGAACGAGACAGTGGGTATCCGGAGACGGAAAAGATAATATGGATGAGCAGCATATTCAATGTTTCCGCTGATTATCTGCTGAAGGATGAAGCGACGGATGTACGGAACAGATCGGGAGGAGATCAGGGACTCTTTGTGAACATGAAGGCAGCAGAAGGCTTCATGGCGTGCCAGAAAATCAGGAAGGCCAAGACAGGAGCCGGTATAGGCGCGTGCATAGGAAGTCTGGCTTTTTCCTTCATGGAGCCGGAGATAGGTGTCATACTGACGATGCTGTTCATTATAGGAGGTATCGTCCTGCTGTTTTCGGCAAAGCTGGGAGACGACCCTTATGCCTGGCTGAGAAGTGAACATCTGATTTTGGACAACGATGTCAGGAAAAGATTTATGGAGGAATACGACAGGAACGGGAAACATGCTCACAGGGGAATGCTGGCAGGCATTGCCATGATCGCGGTGGGAATACTTTTGGTGCCGCTGATGATACCGGCTGAGCTGTCAGTACTGGATGATGTGATCATGGGGCTGGGGATGATAATAGCAGGAGCAGGTGCTTTTCTCTGTATATATATGTGGGGAGTGATAAAGGCCTATCGTATCCTCCTGGGCGGTACAGGGCACTGGAAAGGAGGCGTGGGAAAATGAGAGACATGATCAAAGACGCAGGAAGCGGGCGGAAGCTGCTTGCTCTTATTATGACAGCGGTTTTTCTGGCGTGGATGTCCTTTTCTCTTACAGGATGCGCTGGTGGGGAAAACGGCGATAAGGAAAGTGATTTTCCGGAAGAAATTTCTAAAACGGCCATGGTCACCTTCATCCCTGTCGATTCAGGAAAGGAGAAGACAGTAGCGCGGGGAGGCAGTGAGCCGGGAGCCTTCGTGGAGAGTCTTGATATAGGAAGCTGGAAGATGGCGGAAGTTCCGGAAGATCTGGCAGCGACCGGGACTTTTGTGTTATATCAGCAGGAGACCGTCAAGCTGGGCCAGTCTGAAGAGGATGCGGAGATGATAGAGCTCTGCCGCATGGCGATTTATGATGGACCTTACGTGACTGTTGAGATATGGGATATGAAATTCAGCTTCAGGATAGATCATGAGACGATGGGATATTTGGAAGGATTGAAGTGATCCTGAAGCACAGCCTGATGCTCGATGATGTCTGATAATGCCTGCACCCCGGATAGGATGGGATGCAGGTCTTTTTATGCAAATGATGACAGGCAGAAAAACTCCTTTTGCCCTATCTTTTTTTCGCCCTGATACGTTATATATTATAGACGGGGAGATATTTCGATGGTTGATACGGATTTTGTGCTGATAAGGAGGATGAAACAAGGAAGTCAGGAGGCTTTCGAAATGTTCGTCCGCAAATATTACGGCGATGTACTGGCCTACTGCGGCTGCCGCTGTTTCGACAGGGGACAGGCAGAAGATGTGACCCAGGAGGTTTTCGTACGCTTTTTTTTAGGGCTGAGCCGGTATGATCACAGGGGAAAGGCGAAGAATTACCTCTTCACCGTGGCGGGAAATCTGTGCAGGGATGAAATGAGGAAACGGCGTGATATACAGATGGAATCGGTGGAAGAATTAGAGAAAGCCGCAAAGCGACAGGTTGCCGGCGAGGACGACAAGTACGATGCTGTCGTGGACAGTCTGGTGATACGCAGGGCTTTGAGTCAGCTTCCCGATGAGCTGCGGGAGGTGATGGCTCTCCGGTATTTCGCTGATATGAAAGTGCGGGAGATAGCGGAGATACTCCATATCAAGGTGCCGTTGGTGAAGTACAGGCTGAGAAAAGGCCGCGAAAAGATGAAGGAGATGTGTTGCTGTGAAGAAACGTGATGACAGAGACGCGCTGGAGAGACGGCTGGCGGCATGCAGGATTGCCATGGCAAATGAAGCGCGGGAGGAAAAAATAAAAGAGACGGTGGAACAGGCTAAGGAGGCTTTCGTGACATCGGAGGCGGATTCGCTGTTTTCGCATGGAGAGTTCCTGCTGGCTCAGCTGAAGTGGATGCGAAAACGATGGTGGCTGTTGCAGCTGATGATATTGCTTTTGATGTGGGCAGCCATGGTGTCTGTGCAGGATCAGCAGTACATCCAGAGGGGAATGGGTGTTGCGGCATCCATATTCGTGATACTGGTCATCCCGGAGCTGTGGAAGAACAGGAGATACATGTCGATGGAAATAGAGGCGGCGTCATATTATTCTCTGCGTCAGGTATACGCGGCCAGAATGCTGCTGTTCGGATTGACGGACGTGGTGCTGCTGACGGCCTTCTGCGGTACGGCAGCCGTCGCTCTGGACTATCAGCTTTACCGGCTTATGACTCAGTTCCTATTTCCCGTCACCGTCACCGCCTGTATCTGCTTCGGAACGTTGGGCAGCAGGCGCGTATGCAGCGAAGCCCTGACTCTTATCCTGTGTGTCATATGGAGTTCCGTCTGGATGGTGCTGACACTGGATGAGAGGATATATCGGTGGATCTCGCTGCCTGTCTGGGCGGCTTTGCTGGCAGCGGCACTCATTTTTCTGATTTTCGCTATCTGTCGGATCATCGTGAAATGTGACAGATATTGGGAGGTGTCTTTTGATGGAATTGAAGGTTAACGGACTTATTAAGAGATTCGGTGATTTCACAGCAGTGGACGATGTGGAGCTTCTTATGACGAGAGGAGTTTATGGCCTCCTGGGAGTCAACGGCGCCGGAAAGACCACGCTGATGCGCATGCTTTGCACGCTTATCAGTCCTACCGAGGGGGATATTACCTGTGATGGGAATGACATATACGATATGGGAGCGTCTTACAGGAAACTTATCGGATATTTGCCTCAGGAATTCGGATACTATCCTGAATTTTCGGTGGAGGATTATCTTCACTATGTGGCGGCGCTCAAAGGTATAAGGCCGATCGTGGCCCAAAAGAGGACAAAAGTGCTGCTGGAATGGACAGGACTTGCGAATGTGGCCAAAAAGAAAATGAAAAAGCTGTCGGGCGGCATGAAAAGGCGGGCGGGTATCGCTCAGGCCATGCTAAACGATCCGAAGATATTGATATTGGACGAGCCGACGGCGGGACTGGATCCCAGGGAAAGGGTGCGTTTCCGCAATCTGCTGGGAGAGCTTTCGGGAAACCGTCTGATCCTTCTCTCTACTCATATAGTTTCCGACGTGGAATACGTGGCTAATGAGATATTGATGATGAAAAGCGGAAGGATCATCCGAAAGGGCACCTCGGAGGAGATCGTCGATTCCATGAAAGAAAGGGTCTGGGAATGTGTTGTGGAAAGTGAAGATGTCGCGGCGATGATGAAGCGGTTCCGGATCTCCAACATGAGATCGGAAGGTCGGAAGGTAAGGCTCAGAGTCATCTCTCTGGCAAGCCCTCTGGAGGGGGCGGTACCGGTGAGAGCGTCACTGGAGGACGCGTTCCTGTATTACTTCGGAGAAAAGGCAGGTGGGAAAAATGCTGAGATTTGAAATAAAGAAGATATTTTCAAGGACGAGGAACAGGGTGGCCGTCGCGTTCCTTCTGGTTGTCCTCGTGGTTGTGAGCATGCTCACCGTAAACATGGTGGAATATACCGATGAGAACGGGGAATCTTCCACCGGTATCGCGGCGGCCCGGGAGCTGCGGGCGGAAAAGAACTCCCATGCCGGATACATAACGGGAGATGTGCTGGCTGAGGCAGTGAGAGAGAATGATGCCATCAACAGTTCTCCGGAAGCTCTGTCAGATGATATCCGGCAGCAAAATATCGCCTATGGGGAAAAGCAGGGGATAGAAGATATCCTCTCCTTGATAAACCAGGCTTTCAGTCCGTGGCGCGAATACAATTACTATGCGGCGGATAGTGTCACAGAGGAAGAAGCGCGGACAGTATACGACAAGAGGATATCCAATCTTGAGGATGTGTTGGACTCAGGCCAGGAGACGGTCAATGCAGACGAGAGAGAATATCTGACAGATAAATACAGAGAGTTGGAGACGCCGTTCTATTACGAATACTTCGATGGCTGGTCAGCTCTTCTGATGTACGGTAATACCTATATCCTCATACTGGCGCTGGTGACGGGATGTTTGACGGCAGGGATATTCTCCGATGAGTTCAGGTTGAAGACTGATTCGGTCTTTTTTTCGACGAGATTGGGACGGAGCGGAGGAACGCGGGCCAAGCTGGCAGCAGGAGTAATCATCGCAACGGGCGTCTACGTGACCTTTTCCATTCTTTATACGTTCATCGTATTGGCAGTCCTGGGCGCTGACGGGGCCGGCTGCCCTATACAGCTGGATCTGTGGAGAAGCAGCTACAATATCACTTTCTTACAGGCATATTTGCTGATGGTGCTGGGAGGGTACATCGGCACTTTGCTGACTGCTCTGCTGGGGATGCTGGTCTCCGCGGTGACACGGATGACGACGGCAGCCATCATCGTACCGTTCATCGTGCTGTGCGCGGTGCCGTTCCTCAGCAGGATAGTTACACTGAGCAAGCTCTTTGCCCTGTTTCCCGATAAGCTGATGCAGGTATATACCAATCTGTCCGACTTCGATTTCGTGAAAGTGTTCGGACATGTGTTCGAGACGGCTACCGTCATCATACCGCTTTACGGGATGATCTGCCTGCTGCTCCTGCCACTGACATATTTCATCTACAGGAAGGCGGAGCTGAGGTAAGAAAGAGATTCTTCACTCCATCGTTCATGGTGCTCCTGCGGCAAAAGATACCGGAGGAAAGGGCCGTTCATCAGGATGGGTTGCGGCCAGTTGCCTATAAGTCGTGTTTTATTGCCGTTATAGGCATAATGCACCATGTTTGGAAGGGACTGTCGGTGTCGATATGCCTAAAGTACGTGTTCTGATGTCGTTATTGGCATAAATACCGACTATCATCAGGGGAAATATGCTAAATGACGTTCGTTATTCCGGTTATTTGGCATATCGACTCCTGAATGCCTGTGTGAAAGAAGGTGAATATGCCAAAAGAAGGGGATATCAAATGATTATAGGCATATCAGACTGGACGGTGAGAGGACGGTGACACTACTTTGAACTTTTGTTACCAGAAAATGCAGAAAAGCAATCAGAACGTCCGGAAAAACAGATATTAAGTTTAGAGAAAATTGGTGTCAAATTGGTGTCAAACCTAAGAAAAATGACAATTTCAAGGGTGAAAAATGCTTGCAAACCGTTGATTTTACAAGAGGTGCAAAAAATTCAAAAAAAATTAGCACTCACCTATTGACAGTGCTAACAAAAGTGCTATAATATAATCAGAACAAAGGAAAAGGGTTCTAAAGAGGTTAGAGATTTTAAGAGATTACAAATCGGAAGGAGCGATGACATATGATGATGCCAAGAATTTTTGGAGAAAGCTTGTTTGATGATTTTATGAATGACTTTGGATTTTCGTCATTCCCTAGTGTTGAAAAGAGGTTGTACGGCAAGCACGGACAGAATCTGATGAAGACGGATGTGAAGGATAAGGATGGCTGCTACGAGATCGATATCGACTTGGCGGGGTTCAAGAAGGACGATATCAAGATGGAGCTGGAAAACGGTTACCTGACGGTAAGCGCATCCAAGGGAATGGACAACGACAAGAAAGATGAGGACGGCAACTACATCAGGCGTGAACGTTATGCGGGCAGCATGAGCAGAAGCTTCTATGTAGGCGACCAGGTCACGGAAGATGATATCCATCCTAAGTATGAGAACGGAGTTCTTTCCTTCAGCGTTCCGAAGGAAGAGGCTAAGAAAATCGAAGACAAGAAACGTTACATCTCCATAGAGGGATAGTAATAGAGACGTGTATGTACCCCGTGGGATGCTCCTGCGGGGTATTGTCATATAGACAGAGCAGCGAGGTGATGAGCGATGGCGGCAAAAAGGGATTATTATGAAGTGCTCGGACTCAAAAAAGGCGCTTCACAGAATGACATAAAAAAGGCTTACAGAAAGATGGCCAAGAAATATCACCCCGATACCAATGCGGGTGACGCCAAGGCGGAGGAGAAGTTCAAGGAGATTTCCGAGGCGTATTCCGTGCTGAATGATCCGGAGAAGAAGAAACTCTACGACCAGTTTGGACACGCGGCTTTCGACGGAAGCGCGGCGGGAGCAGGCGCGGGAACCGGTCAGGGAGGCTTCGGCGGGTTTGACGGCTTCAGCGGCTTTGGCGGGGGCAATGGAGGCAATTACAGGGAGTACCACTTTGAAAGCGGCAACATGGACGACATCCTGAAGGACATCTTCGGCGACGGATTTTCAGGAGGCTTCTCGGGAGGCCATTCGTCGGGCTACAGCGGATTTTCCGACGGATTTTCAGGAGGCTTCGGCGCCAGGAATTTCAGACAGGACGGAGCGGATGCGACGGCTGATATTGACGTATCTTTCAACGAAGCGGCTTTCGGGTGTGATAAATATATAAATATCAAGGATCCATCTACGGGGAAGAACAGCTCCATCAAGGTCCATATACCGGCAGGCATAGATACGGGCCAGAGTGTAAGGCTCAAGGGCCGAGGGGCTCCGGGAACAGGCGGTGGAAAGAATGGCGACCTGCTCCTGAAAGTCAGGGTGGCCGGAAGACCGGACATGAAGCGAAAGGGGATGGATGTGTACTCCACCATCAGGGTCCCTTTTTCGACGGCAGTTCTTGGAGGAAAGGCGCCTGTAGATACTCTTCATGGAAGGGTGATGTGCAGGATAGCTCCGGGTACCCAGTCGGGGACCAAGCTTCGAATAAAGGACAAGGGAATAGTTTCCATGAAGGATCCTTCGAAGCGCGGGAGCCATTACGCTACAGTGGAGATAGAGGTCCCGAAGAACATCAGTGAGGAGGCAAAGAAGAAGCTGAAAGAATTCGAGGATCTGTGCGGGAACGGCGGCCAGAATGGCCGGATGTCAGCGGCGTAACAGGTAAATCAGAGCTTGAAGGCAAACCGGAAACAGTCCGGGACGCTCCACAGGATCTGTCTGTTGCCGGACATGCGGCTATTGCCTGCCGCGGTTGATTTTTTTCATGGAGCGAAGAGGACGTATGTGGTATAATGAATACTGTAGCCGGCGTATCGCGCAACAGAAAATACATGTATCTGTAAGGAGCTTAGGAATGATAAAAGTAGATATAATATCGGGATTCCTGGGAGCAGGGAAGACGACATTCATAAAAGAGCTCATTTCCAAGGTCTATGGAGATGAGAAGATAGTACTGATAGAAAACGAGTTTGGAGAGATAGGCATAGACAGTCGTTTCATGCAGGACGCAGGCATAGAGGTCACTGAGATGAATTCGGGATGCATCTGCTGCACTCTCGTCGGCGACTTTGCCAGAGCTTTGAAATTGGTCAGCGAGGAATATGGACCCGACAGGATCGTGATAGAACCGTCGGGAGTAGGAAAGCTGTCTGACGTAGCGAAGGCTGTCATCGGCGTGGAGGAGGATGCCGGAGTCGGGATAGAGCATCTGATAACGGTGGTGGACGGTAAGAAAGCGAAGATGTACATGAAAAATTTCGGCGAATTTTTCGACGACCAGATAGAACATGCCGGAACTATCGTCATCAGCAGGACTCAGGATATGACCGAGGAAAAGCTGGCGGAGTGTGTGAAACTGCTGAGGGAGAAAAACAGCCGGGCCGCTGTAATAACTACGCCGTGGCAGGAGCTTTCCGGGGAAATGATGGCATCGGCCTTAAGCAACGAACATGCCGTTGAGCGCGTGCTGGAAGAGCTGGAGCATGACGCGGAGCATAACTGTCATGAGGGACATGAGCACCATCACGGACACCATCATCATGACCATGGCCATGATCACGATGAGTGCGGCTGCCATGACCATGACCACGACGGTCACCATCACGAGCACCATCACGAACATCATCACGATCATGACGGTCACCATCACGCCGACGAGGTTTTCTCCAGCTGGGGCCGTGAGACTGTGAGAAAGTTTGGCCGAGGGGAGCTGGAGGATATATTGCGGCTCATGGGAACGACAGAGGATTTTGGCCTCATTTTGCGTGCCAAGGGCATCGTCCAGTGCGATGACGGAAGCTGGGTGGAATTCGATATGGTGCCTGAGGAGCTGGAAATAAGAGAATGCCGTCCTGATTACATCGGACGTATATGCGTCATTGGTACTGAGATCGATGAAAATGCTCTGAAAGAGACGTTGAAGCTGGATTAATATCCCGACAGGGTCCATGTATCCGCATACAGAACGTTGGAATGACGGAAGAAGGTCAGAAAATGGAAACACCGGTTTATGTATTTACAGGGCTGCTGGAGAGCGGCAAGACGACATTGATATATGAAGTGGCGGGAGAAGAGGATTTTCTCGAACCGGGGACCACGGTGCTGGTCCAGTGCGAGGAAGGCGAGGTCCCTCTAAGCGAGGAATTCCTCAGGAAATCTTCTATCGTGCTGCTGACGGCGGAGGAGCCGGAAGACCTCAACGAGATGCTCTGGAAGCGTATCGAGCGGGATTATCAGCCGACCCAGGTGCTGGTGGAATACAACGGCATGTGGGAGACCGAGAAGCTTTTCGACTGCGGGATGCCGGAGGACTGGTACATAGGCGGTATTTACACCACTATCAATGCGGAGACGGCCGACATGTATATGACCAATATGAGGAAGATGTTCATGGAGCCGTTGAAAGCGTCGAATCTGATCATAATCAACAGATGCGACGAGGATATAGATAAGATAAAGTTCAGGAGGACCATCAAAGGGCTCAATCCTCAGTGCCAGCTGGCTTTCGAGAGCCGTGACGGAGAAATGATGGAAAACGCCGTCGACGAGATGCCTTTCGATTACAGGGGCGATGTGGTGGAGATAGACGATATGGATTACGGTCTGTGGTACGTGGACGCTATCGAGCACCCCAGCCGTTACATGGGAAAGGAAATCCGGTTTACGGCAAAGTTTTGTGCAAGTCAGGAGCCGGGAAAAGATTACTTCATACCGGGAAGGCATGTCATGACATGCTGTGAGGACGACATACAGTTCCTGGGATTCATATGCTATTTTCAGAAAGGGCAGACGGAAGGCTTCCAGCATGAGGACTGGGTGAAGGTAAAGGTTGACTTCGATTTCGGCGAGCATGAGATGTACGGATACGACGAGGGACCTATACTGAGTCTGGTGTCCATAGAGCCCGGGGAAAAGCCGCAGCAGGAGCTGGTGACCTTTACATGATGGAGCTGTTCTCCACGCTTTCAGAGCAGCCGCGATTACAAGGAGGGGATATCATGAAGAACATTTTTAAAGACTGGAATTTCAAGAAACATGCCAAGATAGTGACGGGGATATACCTGGCCTGTTACGCCATAGACATGACGCTGGGCTACGTTCTCGTAAAGAAATGCCTCAAAGGCAAGGAGCAGGAGGACGAATGAGATACAGATTCTGTTCCAGCTGCACGGAGGAGATGGAGCGAGGAAGGATCGGCGAAGGATCGGCATTATCCGGCGAGGTCGGTGCCGCTATGCAGGGATACAATTGCGTGATGATATACAGCACGGATGAAGAGAAGATACTTTTCTGCCGGCGGCTCAGCGACCCCTACAAAGGAAAATTCAATCTCGTAGGAGGGAAGATAGAAGAAGGGGAAGACCACTTCGATGCGGCTTACCGGGAACTTTTTGAGGAGACCGGTATAAGACGCGGCGATGTGGAGCTTTTTCATATGATGGATTTCACCTACTATAACCAGAACTGCTACGTTGAGATATACACGGGCGTCCTCAAAGGCGACGTGGAGCTGGTGAGCGAAAAACATCCCCTCTGCTGGCTGGATGCGGGCGAGGATTTCTTTGATCTGGAAAGGTTTGCCGGCGAGGGCAACATCGGTCACATGGTGCAGCAGGTGAAGGATTACGGAAGAGGAAAGAGAGGAAAGTGAACATGGGAAGAAAGAAGACGGGAGCCATACCGACGGTGCCTCCCAGGGAAAAGGAAAAGATGGTGATAGACATGAACAGGGTAGCGCGGGCGAAGGCGTACCACAATCCGGGGTTCAGGACAGGCAGGCACATGAGCCAGAAGGACAGACCCAGGAAGAAGGATTGGAAGAGAGAATACGAGAGAAAATCGGGCCAATGGAGCGACAGGAATCCGGGTCCGATTTTTTTATTGGGGGAATCCGGCCGGCGGCCGATCGTTCGGAGGGCAGCTCATGGAAATTATCGCGGGACTGCTTCCGGCAGAGGGTTCGCGATAGTATCGGCTGTTTTTGAGGCTGTTTTGTGAAGGGAATATCGCGACTTGCGTTTCAAGGAGCAGTCGCGATAGAAATCATACCGATATTGATGAAATACTATCGTGGATAAGGTTTTAAAGAGCGTCTGCGATATTCCCGGCTTCGGGAGAGGCAAAAAACCCCCGTTTTTATCGCAGAGATGAAAATCCCGACGATTCGCGATAGTATCCAACCACTTCGCCCGATAATATCCGGCCGGCGGCCGGCATAAAACAGGATGAAAAGCCCCGCATAGATTTAACAATAAGATTTAACAATAAAAAGATAGAAGAGATAATGTAATAAGTATATAATAAACAATAATAATCTAAATTATCATTATTATCATCAATCGGGACTGGGAGTTTTAATCATGAAATATTCTGTAATCGATATTGGGTCCAACTCCATGAGGCTCACTGTGTACAAGGTGAAAAACGGAAGCTTCAAGATCCTTTTTAAGGACAAGAGGATGGCCGGTCTGGCCGGATATGTGGAGAAGGGCTGCATCAGCGACAGAGGTATAAAGCGGGCTTGTGACCTGTTGCTGGAATTCAAAAGCACGTTGGAATCATTCGACATCACGGAACGGGCGTACGTCTTCGCCACAGCGTCGCTCAGAAACATCGTCAACAGCGACGAGGCGGCGGCAAGGATAACAGAGGAGACCGGATTCAATATAGATATTGTGACCGGAGAACAGGAAGCTATACTGGGATATCAGGGCGTTATGCGTGAGCTTTATATTTCCGACGGCATACTTATAGATATAGGGGGCGCCAGCACGGAGATGGTCATTTTTGAAAACGGGAACATAGTATCTCCTCGAAGCTACCGGGTGGGCTCTCTTAAGCTTTTCAAGGACTGTGTCAAACATATATTGCCTGGGAAAAGCTCCAAGGAGAGGATAAAGGCGGCTATCGAGGCAGAACTGGAAAAACAGCCTATCAGGATAACAAATCCGTACAATAAGCTGATATGTACAGGCGGTACGGCCAGGTCTGTATTCAAATTCGCCAGATATCTGGATATAATACCGGCATCCAGCAACATGATGCTGGCCAGAGATCTGAAGAAAGTGGGAAAATTCCTCACTGGTGAAAGGAAGGAAGCGGCTGACATGATCCTCAAAGTGGATCCTGAGCGTATACACACCATTATACCGGGGTATATGATACTGCAGAGCATCGCTGATCAGACAGGAGCAAAGAAGATAATCGTAAGCAACTATGGTGTAAGGGAGGGGTATTTATGTCGAAAAGTTCTGGGGTAAAGGAAAAATACAGCTATACGCAGAACAGGGAGCTGAGCTGGCTGCGATTCAACAGACGAGTACTGGAGGAGGCCATGGACGAAAGCGTACCTCTGTTGGAACGTCTCAAGTTCATTTCCATTTTTTCCACCAATCTCGATGAGTTTTTTATGATACGCGTCGGGAGCCTCTTCGATATATCATCCATCAATCCGGAGCATATAGACAATAAGAGCGGTATGACTGCCTCGGAGCAGCTGGACAGCATATATCAGGTCATACCGGGGCTGGTGGAGAAAAAACGGCGTATATACTCCACCGTATCTACTCAATTGGAAAAGTACGGTGTCAAGGATGTGCCGTATGAGGAGCTGACAGAAGAGGAACTGGACTTTGTCAGGAAGTATTTCGATATGGAGATCCTGCCTATACTGTCGCCACAGGTCATAGACAACAGACACCCCAAGCCTCATTTCCAGAGCAAAGGCCTTTATATCGCATCGCTGGTGCGGGACAACAAGACCGGCAAGAAATCGTTGGCTTTCATACCGGTGCCAAAGATATTGCCGCAGATAATAATGCTGGGTGAGGGAGGGCGTTTCATAAGAATAGAAAACATAATACTTCAAAGGGCTTCAGAGCTTTATGGAAAGTTCAAGCAGGAAGACTCCTGCGTCTTTTCCGTGACCAGGAATGCTGATGTCAGTTTCGATTCAGAAAAATTCGAAGATACAGAGACCGATTTCAGAAACTACGTCCAGAAGCTGCTGAGAAAACGTCAGACTTTGGCTGTCGTGCGCCTGGAGATCGACAGAGACATATCGGATTCTCTCAGAAAAGAGCTTTCAAAAATGACTGAGGTGAAAACGCACCAGATATATATAGATAAGACACCGCTCAATATGAAGTGCGTCTTTGAGCTGGTAGACAAGCTGCCTGACCATCTGAGCAAGAGGATGCTGTATAAGCCTTATGAGCCTAAATGGCTGGAGGATATCGACAGAGAGGCGTCAATGATGGAACAGATACGAATGAAAGACAAGATGCTGTTCTTTCCTTTCGATTCCGTCGAGCCGTTTATCAAGCTGCTCAATGAGGCTGCCGATGATGAAGACGTGGTCTCCATGAAAATAACCATATACAGGCTGGCATCGTCTTCCAAGATCGTGCGAGCGCTCTGCCGAGCCGCTGAGAACGGTAAGGAGGTCATCGCGCTGATGGAGCTGCGGGCCAGATTCGATGAGGAGAACAATATCGGCTGGTCCAAGATGCTGGAGGAGGCCGGCTGTAAGGTCATCTATGGGATCGAGAACTATAAATGCCACAGCAAGATCTGTCTCATCACTTCCTATAAGCGGGGCAAATACAGCTATATAACTCAGATAGGTACAGGAAACTATAACGAGAAGACCAACGCCATGTATACGGATCTGAGCATAATGACAGCAAATGAGGAGATTGGTCTGGATGGGACCGCTTTTTTCCGCAACATGCTGACGGGCAATCTGGAAGGGATGTACAAACGACTCCTGGTAGCGCCTAAGGGGCTTAAACCGGCTATTTGCCAGATGATAGACGAGGAGATAAAAAAGGGAAGCGACGGTTACATCTGTATGAAGATCAATTCAGTGACCGACAGAGATGTGATCGACAAGCTGGCGGAGGCATCCAAAGCCGGTGTGGACATACAGCTTATAGTGAGGGGCATATGCTGCATACGGGCAGGTATACCGGGTGAAACCGACAATGTGGTGGTCACCAGTATCGTGGGGCGCTATCTGGAGCACGCCAGGATATATTGCTTCGGAAAGGGTGAGAATGTGAAGCTGTTCATTTCGTCGTCCGATCTGATGACAAGAAACCTGAGCCGCCGCGTGGAGATAGCAGGGCCGGTTTATGACGAGGATATAAAGCAGCAGTTGCTCAACATACTGTATATACAGCTGGAAGATAAGGCTAAGGCCAGTTTTCTCCAGCCTGACGGATCTTATATACGAAAGTGCGAAGGAGAACTCATAGCTCTGGACAGTCAGCAGGAGTTCATGGATATGGATCTCCACAGAGAAAAACCCCATGTGCCGAAGCAGGATGGGGTAAAGGGTTTCTTCAGAAGGCTTTTCGGAAGAAATTGAATCATGGTGCGGCTCATTACGAGCCGCATTTTTCGTGACCACAGTTTCCGCCGTGATGAGCCTCTCCTTCGCCGTGATGGTCGCAGGTGGCTTCTGAGTCAAATTCCAGATTCCCGTCGAGATAATCCCGGACTGCCTGATCGGCGCTGCCCGAAACGCCGCCAACAAGCGTGATGCCGGCTTCTGCCAGGGCATTTTTGGCTCCGCCTCCAATACCTCCGCAGATGAGGACATTTACATCTCTCTCTTTGAGAAAGCCTGCCAGAGCCCCGTGACCACTGCCGCCGGTGCCGACCACTTCCTCGCTTTCGATATCTTTGCCTCCGGTCTGGTAGATCTTGAAGCTTTCAGTATGGCCAAAATGCTGGAAGACCTGACCATTTTCATAAGTAACGGCGATTTTCATTTCATAACACTCCTTTTATCAAGCAGGCTCTTTTGTGAAAGGGAAATGATCCGCCAGAGCCCCGGAACGGAACATCTCATCTATAACGCTATCACCTTAGAAGAGATATGTCAATAAGGATGGGTAAAAGGAGTGATATCTGCTGTCGGATTTTTTATCAGGAGATTATTTTGGACTTTTTTGGTGCATTTTTTCGAAATAGCCTTGACTTATGGAAAAAAAGGAGTATTATGGACTTATAAGGTAAAAATATAGTAATTCAAAATGAAAAGTACCAAATCAAGGAGGTAGAAACATGAAATTCTATAAATGCGAACACTGCGGAAATATCATAACAAAAATAGAGGACAAGGGCGTTCCTGTAATGTGCTGTGGTCAGAAGATGACTGAGATAGTACCTGGAACTACTGATGCTGCTCAGGAAAAGCACGTTCCTGTAGTTGAACAGACTGGCGATACAGTAAAGGTAAAGGTAGGCTCTGTTGAACATCCTATGCAGGAAGAACACTACATCACATTCGTATGTCTGGAGACGGAAAACGGACACCAGATAAAGTACCTGAAGCCGGGCACGAAGCCTGAGGCTGAATTCACTCTCAACAATGACAAGCTGGTGGCTGTATACGAATACTGCAATCTTCACGGACTGTGGAAGGCTTGATCTTTTCGGTGAGAACAGATGGCTGTAAGATTGAATGAGGATAAGGAACTGGTGGCCAGGATAAGAGAAGGGCTCAAGCAGAAGAACGGTTATTGCCCCTGTCGGCTTGAGATAAAGCCGGAAAACAAGTGCATATGCCAGGAATTCAAAGATCAAATGGCTGATCCCGACTTCGAAGGTTACTGCCACTGCATGCTTTATTACAAATCAAAAGATTGACAGTGACAGCAATTGTAAGGCAATTTGGAAAATATCTTTTGGCTTGACTTCCCTGCAGCGGTAAGCTAGTATTGTATTGAATATTGAAAGTAAAAATTTGCCTAATACTTTAGGCAAATTTTTATAGAAACGATAAATCCGGACAGCAAATATACAATGCAGGGAGAGAAGAAATGGACAACAACGACAGACTCAACAATTCCGATCACGTTAAAAAAATGGCGGATATGCCTGTAGGTAAGCTGATATTCACTATGTCATGGCCGGCCATCATCTCGATGTTCATTCAGGCTTTTTATAACGTGGTGGACAGCTTTTTCGTATCGCTCATAAGTGAGCAGGCGCTGGCGGCGGTGACTTACATATTCCCGATCCAGATGCTTATCATATCGGTAGCGGTGGGAACAGGCGTGGGCATAAACTCGCTGATTTCCAGAAGGCTGGGAGCGAAACGATATGAGGAAGCGGATATGGCAGCCAGTCATGGATACAGACTTTCATTTTTCAGCTGGGCCTTTTTCGCGCTCATAGGGATATTCCTGTCTGTACCGATGATGGAGCTGATGTCTGACACCCCGTATATCGTGGAGAACGGTATAGATTACATGAGGATAATCACTATAGGTTCGCTGTTTTCCATCGTACAGATAACCACAGAGAAGATACTCCAGTCGACGGGCAGCATGAAGATACCGATGATATGCAGCATGGTAGGCGCCGTGACCAATATAATCATGGATCCTGTGTTGATATTCGGTATAGGGCCGTTCCCTGAAATGGGAGTCACGGGAGCTGCGGTAGCTACGGTGCTGGGACAGTTCCTCTCCATGTGCCTGGGACAGATATTCCTGTTTGGAAGAGAGCATGCCGTGCATGTGAAACTGTTCGGATGGAAGACTCAGAGCAGGATACTCAAGGATATCTATGCGGTAGGGGCTCCCGCGATGTTGATGCAGTCCATCGCTTCCATAATGCAGTTTGGCATGAATATAATACTGGGAAGTATCAATGAGACAGCGGTAGCCGTTATGGGTGTGTATGGAAGACTTCAGTCCTTTATCTTCATGCCTGTTTTCGGACTAAATCAGGGAGTGCTGCCTATAATGGGATTCAATTATGGTGCCAGAAGCAGGAAACGCCTGATGGAAGCTTACAAGAAAGGATTGCTGACGGCTGCTGTGATAATGGCCATAGGACTGGTGATATTCCAGGTATTCCCGAGAGAGCTGATCACAATATTCAATTCCACGGGGAATCAGGCGATGTACGATATCGGGATCCCGGCTCTGAGGACTATAAGCCTGTGCTTCCTGCCGGCCGCCTTCGGCATCATGTCATCGTCCATATTCCAGGCTATCGGCCACGGTTTCATGAGCCTGTGGGGATCTCTCCTGAGACAGCTGGTAGGGATACTGCCACTGGCGTGGATACTCGCATCCATCTCAGGACTCGGACTGGTATGGTATTCATTCCCTCTGGCAGAGCTGATAGGTACAGTGTATTTCATCATAGCGCTGAGATACGTGTACAGGAAGGAGATAAAGCGTCTCGATATAATAAGCGAGGACATGCGTTGAGGGTATCAGGGATAAAGGTAGACGATATTTTCTCCATCGTCTTCTCTGAAAGCTGAGTCCATCTCCACCAGATCGAAAATGAGAGGATCGCGGAGAAGGTGTTTCCATACCGTATAATTGGCTTTCAGGAAATCTTCGTTTAGTTTGATCTTTTCGTGTATGAGCGGGCACTTGTAGGGAAGTTGCCCGCTTTGATATATCATATACAGCTGTCCGTACTGATCCAGATGGGGTGTCAGGGGGAATACTCTGCACTGGAGCGGACGCATTTGCCGGTGGCAGGATGGCGCGTTAAGGCACTTGAGAAAATACACCTTGCCGTGCCAGCTGTCAGGAAACTCATAATCCTCGGCGTACTCCCAGTCCCATTCCAGCCAGTCTTCATGACCGGTGAATAACTTTTCTTCACCGGGAAGCAGATAGATGCCCAGCGAAGATCCTTCTGATGGTTCGCAGCAAGCCTCTGGGTTTTCGGAACAGCCTTCATGGCCGGTCTGACACGAGGCCGTTTCAGGCTCATATGTGCAGCATAGACTGCCACACAGGCGTCCGCAATCGCCATCAATTGGAGAAACTTTATCCAATAATCGGTATATAGCTTTAAATGTGTCTTTTTTGATTGAACTTTTCATGAAATTATTATATCATAGTACAATAAAAATTGAAATTTCGTTTCATATATATATATAGCATTCATAGAAGCTTGGATGTCGCACCTTGCGCGACGAACAGAAGGAACCCCGGCCTGAGTGAAAGGCCCTTCGGGCCGGAAAAAAATGAAGCCGGGTAACTTGGATGTCGCGCCTTGCGCGACGAACAGAAGGAACCCCGGCCTGAGTGAAAGGCCCTTTGGGCCGGAGAAAAATGAAGCCGGGTAACTTGGATGTCGCGCCTTGCGCGACGAACAGAGGAAAGGATTAGTGTATGAGATTAGGTATAGATGTCGGTTCGACTACTGTAAAGCTGGTGTTGCTCGATGATGAGGGCAATATCAGGTACAGCAGATACGAGCGGCATATGTCAAACGTTTTCAAGACAGTTATCGATTTGCTGGATGATATGTATAAGGCAGTCGGCGATATAGAGCTTCGGACCGTGATAACAGGGTCGGGCGGATTGTCGCTGTCCAATATACTGGGTATACCATTCGAGCAGGAGGTGGTGACGTGCAGCTCAGCTGTAGAGGCACTGATACCGGAGACAGATGTGGCCATAGAGCTGGGCGGCGAGGACGCCAAGATAACTTTTTATGGTCAGACTATAGAGCAGAGAATGAACGGCACTTGTGCCGGAGGGACGGGCGCTTTCATAGACCAGATGGCGGCCCTTCTCAATACGGATGCTGCCGGGCTCAATGAGGCGGCTAAGAAGCATTCGATGATATATCCCATAGCAGCCAGATGCGGAGTGTTCGCCAAGACAGACATACAGCCGCTTATCAATGAGGGGGCGTCCATAGAAGATCTGTCGGCATCCATATTCCAGGCTGTTGTCAATCAGACTATAAGCGGTTTGGCATGTGGTCATACCATCAAGGGGAAAGTAGCTTTTCTGGGCGGTCCGTTGTCGTTCCTTTCGGAGCTTAGGAAACGGTTCATAGAGACGCTGGAGTTGAAGGATGACGAGGTCATATTCCCGAAAGATTCCAAGTATTTCGTCGCTATAGGCGCAGCTATGAATTCGTCTAAATATGACGAAGTGAAATTCAGTGAGATCCTGGAAAGGATAGAGCATGCAGATCCGGCGGCGTTGTCAGATACCAAGCATGTGGATCCACTCTTTGCTGACGAAGATGACTACAGACACTTCAGAGAAAGACACGAGAGAGACAGGATAAAGAGAAAAGATATAAGGAAGGCCAAGGGCAAGGTGTTCCTGGGTATAGATGCGGGATCCACTACCACTAAAGCGGCTCTCATCGACGAGGACAAGAATCTGCTTTACTCCTACTATACAGGCAATGAGGGAAAACCGCTGGATGCTACTATGAACATGTTCAAGGAGCTTTATTCGCTCCTTCCGCCTAAGGCTCATATAGCCAATGTGACAGCGACGGGCTATGGGGAAGGGCTGATAAAGGCAGCTTTCAAGGCTGATCTGGGCGAGATAGAGACCATGGCTCATTATAAGGCTGCGGAAGAATTTTTGCCTGGCGTGGATTTTATCCTGGATATAGGCGGTCAGGACATGAAGTGCATGAGGATAAAAGATGGGGCTATCTATAATATCATGCTCAACGAGGCATGCTCGTCGGGATGTGGCTCCTTTATTGAAACGTACGCCAAGTCGGTAAACATGGATGTCCAGTCTTTCGCTAAGGCGGCGCTGTTTGCTGATGCTCCTGTGGATCTGGGGACAAGATGCACAGTGTTCATGAATTCCAAGGTCAAGCAGGCGCAGAAGGAAGGCGCCACTATCGGAGATATTTCCGCGGGGCTCTCTTATTCGGTAATAAAGAATGCCCTCTATAAAGTTATCAAGCTGAGGAATCCGGAAGAAGCGGGAGACAAGATCGTGGTACAAGGCGGTACCTTCCTCAATGACGCTGTTCTCAGAGCCATTGAGAATGTCTTGGGAAAGGAGATAGTAAGGCCGGATATCGCGGGGCTGATGGGCGCGTACGGAGCGGCTCTGATAGCCAGAGAAAATTACGTGGAGGGAACGGAGTCGTCGGTCATTACTCCTGACGATATAGCGACCTTCAATGTGACCATAAGTCATGTCAGGTGCGGCAAGTGTGAGAACAACTGTCTGATGACTATAAACAAGTTCAGCGACGGCAGCAAGTTCTTCACGGGCAACAGATGCGAGCGTGGAGAAGGAAAAGCGGCGGAGGAAGTGAATCAGCTGCCTAATCTCTATCAGTATAAGCTGGAAAGGCTTTTCAAGTACAAGCCTCTCACAGAGGAAGAGTCCAGGAGAGGTGTAGTAGGCATCCCGAGAGTCCTCAATATGTATGAGAACTATCCGTTCTGGTTCACTATGTTTACCAAGCTGGGATTCAGCGTCAAGCTGTCGCCTGTATCCAGCAAGGACATGTATGAAAAGGGTATGGAGACTATTTCCTCCGATACAGCGTGTTATCCGGCCAAGCTGGTGCACGGGCATATCAAGTGGCTGGTGGATCATGGCGCCAAGTGGATATTCTATCCAAGCATCAATTACGAGAGAGCTGAGGATAAGGATGCGCCTAATCACTATAATTGTCCTATCGTCGCCACATATCCGGAAGTGATAGCTGGCAATATGGATGATATATTCCAGGATAATGAGGTTATCTTCACTCATCCGTTCCTGCCTTACGATAACGATGATTTCCTGGTCAGAGAGCTTTATAAGGTGCTGGAGCGTACCGGCGTCACCAGGACGGAACTGGCCGAGGCGGTGAAAGCTGCCCGGGCCGAAGATAAGAAGGTGAAAGACGATATAAAGAAGGCAGGAGAATACGCGCTGAAATACGCCAGGGAACACGGCAAGAAGTCGGTGGTACTGGCCGGAAGACCGTATCATCTGGATCCTGAGGTGAATCATGGTATAGATAAGATAATCACCTCCTTCGATATGGTGGTCCTTACTGAAGATTCAGTAGCCCATCTGGGCAAGCTGGAGAGACCTATCAGGGTGCTGGATCAGTGGATGTACCATTCACGGCTCTACAAAGCCGCTACTTTCGCAGGTACGACTGACGATGTGGAGATAGTGCAGCTCAACTCCTTCGGATGCGGTCTGGACGCCGTGACGACTGACCAGGTGGAAGAGATAACGAGAAAGAACAATAAGCTTTATACAGTTCTCAAGATAGACGAGGGTACCAACATGGGCGCCGCCAGGATAAGGATAAGATCCCTCAAGGCAGCCATTGACGAGCGGGAAAAGAATGGCGTAAAGCACGTGGATGACAGGAAACCGTATGAGCGTGTATATTTCACTAAGGACATGAGGAAGGACTACACAATACTCATACCGGAGATGTCCCCGATACATTTTCAGTTTCTGGAGGCGGCTATCGGCAGCGCGGGATATAAGGTCAAAAGACTGCCGACTGTAGACAAGAGAGCGGTGGATGAAGGACTCAAGTACATAAACAACGATGCTTGTTACCCGACTATAGTGACTCTGGGACAGATAATATCTTATCTGAAATCAGGAGAGGTGGATCTGGACAAGGTAGGTATATTCATGAGCCAGACGGGGGGCGGATGCAGAGCCAGCAACTATGTGTCTCTTCTCCGAAAGGCCCTGAAGGACCTGGGAATGGAACAGATACCTGTGATTTCCATAAACATGGCGGGACTGGAAAGCAATCCGGGCTTCAAATTCACTCCGGCCATAGTGAAAAAATGCCTGATGGGCGTCATGTACGGAGATCTTTTCATGAGAGTGCTGTACGCCACCAGACCTTACGAAGCCGAGCCTGGTTCTGCCAATGCCCTTTACGACAGATGGGTGGAAAAGGCCAGAGAGAACGTCATATCCGGCAGTTACAGCCAGTACAAACGCAATATGGCTGATATCGTCAAGGCTTTTGACGAGCTGCCGCTGTTGGATATAAAGAAACCAAAAGTAGGCGTCGTGGGAGAGATATTGGTCAAATATCATCCTAACGCCAACAACGATGTGGTCAATATCATCGAGAGCGAAGGCGGCGAAGCCGTAGTGCTGGATCTGACGGATTTCCTGCTGTACGGTATGTACAGCAAGCAGTTCAACTACGAGGTGCTGTCAGGAAGTTACGGGCTGATGATGGGAAACAAAGCCGCGATCTCTGTCATAGAGCATTTCAGGAAGCCTATGAGGAAAGCTCTCAGGGAGAGCAAAAGGTTCCATGAGCCGATGAGGATAGCCGATATCGCTGACAAGGCGCAGGAGATAATCTCTCTGGGCAACCAGTGCGGTGAAGGCTGGCTGCTTACGGGTGAAATGGTCGATCTGATAGATGATGGTGTGGAGAACATCATTTGCATGCAGCCATTCGCCTGTCTGCCTAATCATGTTACGGGCAAGGGGATGATGAAAGCTCTCAGGAAGAGAAATCCGATGGCTAATATAGCGGCTATCGACTACGATCCCGGAGCATCTGATGTCAATCAGCTCAACAGGATAAAGCTGATGATGGCCACGGCCCATAAGAATCTGGCAAAGAAAGAAGCTGAGAAGATGAAGGATGTAATAGATATCAAAGAAGGGGAAAAGAGCGGTCAGGAGGAGAGAAACTTGGATCCCGAAAGGAAGAAGCGCGCCGACAGAGAAGATGCCTGCTGATTGGTCTTGAATTAACCCTATGACAGGTATATAATAAACAGGTGCATAAAATCAAAAGTTAGGAGGTGTCTCATGGGAAGACACGGAACAATAGCAGGAAGAAAGGCGGCGCAGGATTCAAAAAGAGCTGCCATGTTTACCAAATATACCAGAGCCATCATCGTGGCGGCCAAGGCAGGAGGGGATCCCGATTATAACGCTACCCTCAGAGTGGCCATAGAAAAAGCCAAGGCCATAGGTATGCCTAATGATAATATAAAGAGAGCCATAAAGAAGGGTACGGGAGAACTGGCCGGAGAATCCTACGAGGAACTTTCATTCGAAGGTTACGGTGTAGGCGGTGTGGCTGTCATCGTCGAGACGCTCACTGACAACAGGAACAGGACTACGTCCGCTGTACGATCCACCTTTGATAAAAACGGCGGGAATCTGGGGACGCCGGGATGCGTGTCCTACATGTTCTCGAGAAAAGGTGTCATGATAATAGAGAAGACGGATGATATAGACGAGGATGCTCTCATGGAGGCGGCTCTCGAAGCCGGAGCCGATGATATGATCACCCATGACGACAGCTATGAGATCATCACATCGCCCGAAAGCTACACGGATGTTCACGGAGCACTTATCGACGCAGGATATGAGATGGTGGATTCCGATGTGGAATACGTCCCTTCAATGGAGACGGCTCCTAAGGACGAGAAGGATCTGAAGGCTCTCAAGAAAATGATAGATACCCTTGAGGACAATGATGATGTTCAGAAGGTATATCATAATTGCAGCGTGGATCTGGAGACAGTGGAATAGACAAGCTTATACGCAACCGCAACTCCCTGTATGGCAAAATGCCGGCAGGGAGTTTTTTTGTATAAGGAAAACCCCGTGTTGGACACGGGGTTTTGCGTTGATCGAACAGATCCCCATTTCTCAAGAAAACTTTCATAAAAGGTATTGACAAATCCTGATATATCTTATATATTATTATTGTCCTAAGCACATAGGACAATATGACAATAAGACAAAGCCGGATGTGCAGCGGCGACGAGAGGAACAACATATGAAGAAAGTAGAAAAATGAGATGGAGGGGGGGTAATGTATGGAGTGGAAGCTAGACGACAGCAGGCCTATATGGCCGCAGCTGAAGGAGCAGCTTATCATCGCCATAGTTGCCGGCGAGTACAACATGGGCGGATCATTTCCGACTGTGAGAGAGCTGGCGGAAGATGCGGGAGTCAACCGCAATACCATGCAGCGCGCGCTCAGTGAGCTGGAGCACGATGGATTCGTGACGACTAACAGGACGGCCGGAAGGACCGTCACAACGGATGAAGGGCTGGTGACGAGGATGAAGGAAAGTATCGCTAAGAAGAGCATAGAGAAATTCATAAAGGAAATGGCTGCCATAGGATACAGCGCTGACGATGTTGTCAAAATGATAAAAGAAAGAGGGGAAGAAGACAAATGAGAACTGGAAAGCTTGTGGAATGTTACGATGTCAGCAAAGCTTTCAGCGGGAAGCTGGCTCTTGACAGAGTCAACCTCAGCGTAGGACGTGGAAAAGTCATAGGGCTTCTCGGTCCTAACGGAAGCGGGAAGACGACGCTGATAAAGCTGATGAACGGGCTCATACGGCCCACAAAAGGGGATATCTATATAGACGGCAAGAAGCCGGGCGTCTACACCAAGTCCATAGTCAGCTATCTGCCTGACAGGACGTATTTCGCCGACTGGATGACAACCAGGGACATGGTGAACATGTTCAGCGAGTTTTACGACGACTTTGACAGGTACAAGGCCGAGAAGATGTGCGCGTCTCTCAACATAAGCATGGGCGACAGGATAAAGACCATGTCCAAGGGAACAAAGGAAAAAGTCCAGCTGATACTGGTAATGAGCAGGAAGGCGGATCTGTATCTGCTGGATGAACCTATCGCGGGAGTCGATCCGGCAGCCAGAGACTATATCCTCACCACCATCATCAACAACTACAACGAGGAGGGTACGGTGGTCATCTCCACCCATCTCATCTCGGACATAGAGAGGATACTGGACGAGGTGATATTCATCAGGGACGGCAAGATGGTGAGACATGAATCGGTAGACGATATCAAAGAGAAAGAAGGCAAATCGATAGATGATGTGTTCAAGGACACATTCAGGATGATGCCGTTTACGGAGGTGAGTGCCAATGACAGGTAAATTGATGAAATATGAGATCAAGTCGAGTATGAAGTTGATGGCTGTCATCTGGGCGGCCCTTATAGCAGCCAGCCTGCTGTTCAGTCTCAGCCTTCACGTGTTGACTGATATAGCTGTGGAAAGACCGGGAGGCGGGATCTCCTTTGCCATCGGGATCTTTGAGTTCATAACGGGACTGATGTACTTTGCGGTCTTCGTGGCGCTGATAGTGGCGACTCTGGTCATAGTGATAATGAGATTCTACAAGGGGCTTCTGGGAGACGAGGGATATCTGATGCACACTCTGCCGGTGAAGCCGTGGCAGCTGATAACATCAAAAGGCATCATAGCGGCGCTGATAGTGATGATAAGTGTGCTGGTAGCCTTCCTCTCCATCCTGGTGCTGGCCGGAGTCAGCGGACTTGAGACGATACCTGAGATGTTTGGGGCGCTGGGAGCTATCTGGGAGGAAGAACCGAGGATGGTGCTTGTCATCGTTGAAGCGATAATATTGCTGGTCCTGAGCGTCCTGAAAAGCGTATACCAGATATACGCGGCACTGGCCATCGGGCAACTGGCCAACAAGCACAGGATACTCCTTTCACTGGGAGCTTATATCGGTATATCCATGATAATGAGTATACTGTTCCTGCTCATCGTGGCCGCCTCAGACAGTGTCGGGACCATATCGTGGCTGTCGGTGTTCATCGCCAATAACGACAGTGATCCGTTCGCCATCAGTCAGATGGCCATAGGGATAATGTTCGTGCTGACAGCCGTACAGCTGGCAGCCTTCCACGTGGTGACGGAGAGGATACTGTCGCTGAAGCTGAACCTTCAGTGAGAGGAATGAGGAGCCAATAAGATAAGATATAAGCCATATATGAGAAGGCGCCGCGCCCGGAAACCGGAAAGGGAGCGGCGCTTTCTCATTTTTGCCGTGCAGTCATGCGCTGATATAAGTGTTCGCGCTGTTGCTTATGCCGTGGTATAATGAGTGCGATATGGAAATGAGCCGGAGGTGACAGATGACAGAATATATCATCATAACTGAAGATGACAGGGCACTGGCCAGGGGGCTGGAGCGGGCGCTGGACAAAGAGGGCCGGGACATCACGCTGTGCGCTGGTCTGGATGAAGCGAGGACGGCGCTGGAGACGGGAAATTGCGATTTGATGATTCTCGATGTCAATCTCCCTGATGGCAGCGGATTTGACTTCCTGCGGGAGATAAGGGAAAAAAGCGATGTTCCGGTGATGATGCTGACGGTCAACGATATGGAAGCCGATATCGTTTCAGGCCTTGAGGCAGGAGCTGACGATTACATGACGAAGCCGTTCAGTCTGGCTGTGCTGCGGGCCCGGGTCAACACGTTGCTCAGGAGACGCCGACGTGTCAGGAGAGCGGTCCGCATCGACGGATACAGCTTTGATTTCGACGCTATGGAGTTTTTCCACGAAGGAAGACGTGTGGAGCTGAGCAAAACCGAACAGCGTCTGCTGCGGGCCCTTGTGGACAATGCCGGGACTGCTCTCACGAGAGGGCAGTTAGTGGACAGGATATGGACCGATGGAGCGGAATATGTGGATGAAAACGCCCTTTCTGTTGCTGTGAAAAGATTACGCGACAAGCTGGAAGCGTCGAAATATATAAAGACGGTCTATGGGATCGGATATAAATGGGAGGGAAAAGATGGGTAGTATGGCTCTCGCAGTTATGATATGCTGCGCATGTGCCGCTGTATGTGCGACTGTCCTCATCCTCTGGCGATCGCGTCAGCGCAGGCTGCTGGAGAGGCTTGAGAAGATGATAGGCGACGCGGCTGACGGCAGGTTCAGCGACAGCTGTTTCGACGAATCCATGTATTCGTCGTTGGAAAATCAGGTCGCGAGATATCTGACGGCGACGCAGATGTCTGTCAGCCGCAGCGAGTCGGAGAAGGAGAGCATCAGGACTCTCATCTCGGACATAGCGCATCAGACGAAGACCCCGGTGGCCAATATGAAACTCTATTCGGAGCTTATGGAGGAGACTGATATGTCGGAGGAAGCGAAGGAATACCTGATGGCCCTCCGCTCCCAGGCAGAAAAGCTCAGCTTCCTCACCAGTGCTCTCGTAAAAATGTCCCGGTTGGAAACGGGAATGATGACCCTTCATCCGGAAGCCGGGGATATCAGAGAGCTGGCAGAGAAAACGGCGGCGGCCTACATGGAAAAAGCTGCGTCCAAAGGGTTGAAGATGGAGGTCAGGGGTCCTGAAGTGAAAGCCTTTTTTGACAGCAGATGGACGGGGGAAGCCCTGGGAAATATCGTGGACAATGCCGTGAAATATACAGAACAGGGGAGTATCACTATCCGTACAAAGAAATATGAAATGTTCGCGGCTGTGGAAGTGGCCGATACAGGGCCGGGGATGCCGGAAGAGGAGATCCCAAAGATATTCTCCAGATTCTACAGGGGCGCCGGGCACCACGACGAAGACGGTGTGGGGATAGGTCTCTATCTGGCCCGGGAGATAGTATCGGCCGGAGGCGGATACATCAAAGCTGTTTCACATCAGGGAAAAGGCTCCGTCTTTTCGTTATTTTTGCCCCTGCCTGCGGGAAAAGACGCGGCCCGGGATCTCCCTGCCGGCGCATCAGCGCGTCGGAGCCTGAGCAGCCAATGATTACAATATTGTAAGAATGATTTTACCGGTGGAAATAACATGGAAAGATTTTTCTGAGATAATCTGTATGGAAGGCGGAGATGCTTTTCGTACAGATTTTTGATTTGTGTCAGATCAATGAAAGGGGAAAGAACATGACCATACTCAAGACGGAAAATCTCAAAAAAATATATGGCGATGGAGCCAATGCTGTTCGTGCTCTGGATGGGGTGAGCATGTCGGTGGAAAACGGCGAATTCGTGGCGGTGGTGGGGACTTCCGGCTCCGGAAAGTCGACGCTCCTCCACATGCTGGGCGGTCTGGACAGGCCCACATCGGGAAGTGTCACGGTGGATGGCAGAGATATATTCTCGCTGAAGGACGAAGCCCTGACCATATTCAGGAGACGAAAAATAGGCTTTGTATTCCAGGCATATAATCTGGTTCCTGTTCTCAATGTCTACGAGAACATCGTACTTCCTGTGGAGCTGGACGGGAAGAAAGCTGATTCCGGTTTCGTGGACGGGATAATACAGACTCTGGGCCTTGCTGACAAGGTGAACAGTCTGCCAAATCAGCTGTCGGGAGGACAGCAGCAGCGGGTGGCCATTGCCAGAGCGCTGGCGGCAAAACCTGCCATACTTCTCTGTGACGAGCCGACAGGCAATCTGGACAGCAAGACTTCGCAGGATGTGCTGGGGCTTCTGAGGATATCGGGAAGGAAATACGCTCAGACCATCGTCATGATAACTCACAACGAAGAGATCGCTCAGCTGGCCGACAGGGTGATACGCATCGAAGACGGCCGCATAGTGACAGGTTAGGAGGCGATGATATTGAAGATAAGGAACAGAAGGCCTGTGCGCCGTCTCAGCATGCGCACTCTGAAAGCGTCCGGCAGGAGAAATATCATCGCGGCCTGCGCTATCGCACTGACTACGCTGCTGTTTACCAGCCTTTTCACCATAGTACTTTCCATAAATTCCAGTTATGAGACCAGTACTTTCCGGCAGATAGGCGGATATTCCCACGGCTCCTTCAAGGACGTGGACGATGAGAAGATAGAGAAGCTCTCGGAAAATCCGGATGTGAAGGAAGCGGGAGAGAGGATAACGCTGGGGACCATTACCGACGGCGGGTTTGCCAAAGTGCCGGCGGAGGTCAGCTATATGGATAAAAATACTGCCAAGTGGAGCTATATACAGCTGGAAGAAGGACGAGAACCTCGGGCAGAGGACGAGATAATCATGGACGAGGATGCCCTGAGATCACTGGGAGTGGAGCCGCAGCTGGGAGCGCGCATCACGCTGACCTACGATGTGAGCGACAAGACCCAGGGCCTGGGGCAGAGGACCGATACCTTTACACTGGTGGGGTGGTGGAAATACGACGAGCTTTCACCGGTACATTTTATCAACGTGTCGAAGAAGTACGCGGCACTGGTCGAGGATGAAGCCGTAGCTGAAGGCGCCCAGCCTTTCAGGCGTGATCTCAATGTGATGCTGGGCTCCAGTATCAATATAGACGGCGTCATGGAAAGGGTGATCGAGGACTGCGGATACCAGAGCGAGGTGCAGAGCAGGGACGATTACGTAGGCAAGGGCGTAAACTGGGGGTATACCGCGTCTCAGGCAGGAGCCGATATGGACGTCGGCAACATTGTCGCGGTGGCGGCCTTCGCGGTGCTGATAATTTTCACCGGATATCTGATAATATACAACATATTCCGCATATCGGTCACCAGCGATATCAGATATTACGGACTGCTGAAGACTATCGGTGTCACGCCGAGGCAGCTGAGGCGGATAATCAGACAGCAGGCTCTCGTTTTGTGTATTGCCGGTTGTCCTGTTGGACTGGTTGCCGGATGGCTGGTTGGGTATGTACTTACTCCGGTGGTGATAGCTCAATCTTCGCTGGGGGACATGTCCGCCACTGTCAGCGCGTCTCCTCTGATATTTGCGGGAGCGGCAGCCTTTTCGGTGGTAACGGTGCTGCTGTCCTGCGCCAGACCCGGAAGGATAGCATCGAAGGTATCCCCGGTGGAAGCGGCCAGGTATACGGAAAAGGTGAGGGTATCGAGGAAGGAAAAGACTACCAGAGGAGCCAGGGTGCATCAGATGGCCCTTGCCAACCTGGGGCGCAGCAGGGGAAAATCGATACTGATGGTCATGTCCATGTCGCTGGCTGTAGTACTGCTGGCAGTGCTGCTGAATTTCACCGGCGGATTCAATATGGAAAGATACCTGGACAACAATACGTGCGCTGATTTCATCGTAGGCAATACCGATTATTTCAGGTTTGAGGCGGAAAGCGCCGATTCGGCCCTGGACGATGGTACGCTGGCGGCCATAGAGGCCAGCACTGAGGCGTCGATTTCCGGGAGGGCGTGGGCTGTAGACGGTTATCGGCCTAAGGAACGGCTGACGCGGGAACGTTTCATGGAGACTGCTCAGGGGTGGGCAAGCATGCTGTCCGACGAGGAAGTGGAGAGCTTCATCGAGGCGAACGAAGGCGATGACGGACTCGTAAGCTGCGACACCACCATCGAGGGACTGGATGTACAGCTGATGGATAAGCTGACAGTACTGGATGGAGAACTGGATACACTGAAAGATCCCAATGGCCGGTCAGTGGCCATATCAGTAGATATTGATGATTACGGGGACCCTGACGATCTGGCCAATTACCCGGAGGTGGGCGAAAAGATACCGGTGACTTATGTGGATGAGGGCTGGTATGTGGACAGCAGGACCGGCGGGAAGGTCAGCGGCGAAACTCCGCAGGAGTACATCCAGCTCCACATAGAGAAGAGCCATCAGGTGGAATACACGGTGTGCGCCCTGGTGACGGTGCCGTACCAGATGTCCCTGAGAAGCGGAAGTATGTACGGCGACACTATGGTGATGAACGCGGACAGGATGCGGGAAGACTGTGGCGGCAAGGCGTTTCCTATTTTCTATATGTTCGATACTCCTGATGCCAAAGCTGAAGCTGAGGCTGAAGAATTCCTGGCCGATCTGACAGATGATGACAACTCTCAGGTGATGTACGAGAGCAAGGCGACAGTGCGGGAGGAGTTCCAGGGATTCAGGCAGATGTTCCTGCTGCTGGGCAGCGTCCTGTGCGGTATAATCGGCCTGGTGGGTGTTCTGAATTTCTTCAACGGTATTATGACAGGGATACTCAGCAGGAAGCGGGAATTCGCCATGCTCCAGTCCATAGGGATGACCGGGAAGCAGCTGAAATCGATGCTGGTATATGAAGGCCTGCTTTATGCTCTGGCGACCGTACTGATCTCGGCGGTGTTGATAGCTATAGTCGGTCCGCTGGTCGGAAGGCTGATGGAGAGCATGTTCTGGTTTTATGAATATGATTTCAGCCTTTCTGCCGTGTGGATGACTGCGCCTTTATTCCTGCTGCTGGGAGCGCTGCTCCCTGTGGCAGTCTACAGGAGCGTTTCCAGGAAGACGATAGTTGAGAGACTGCGGGAGACGGAGTGATGATATCATTTCTATCAGGCTGTCTGTGAGGATTGATCGCACAGCAGCCTGATAGAAGGTTTGAATAGGCAAATTGAAATTACCCTCTTGAAATTAGCGTATAATGTTTTATAATTAATAACAGGAAGAATCGACAGCGATAAAATTATCCTGAGATGTGCGACAAGGTGTTGTAATTCAACCTACATGACGACATTGGGAGCCCGGAGTTTTCGGCAAGCCTATGTCAGGCCGTCATCGAGCGGAAGACAGAAGCAGGAACAGGGCACCCCCCTATTACAAGATAGGGCGTGAATTATATCCTTGACGGCATGTCGGGATTTTTTTTTGCGATGCTTTTGGGGATGGGGAAGTCATTTCTGTACAGATTTTGTGGAGGGTGTTTTTATTGACTTTGAATACGCATCCGCTTATAATATACTTAACAAGACAGCCGGAAGGTGCCTGTACCACCTGCCCGGAAAGTTCAAACTAAAGAATAGTCGTTAACTTTGCCAGAGCTGAACGGCTATTTTTTATATTTAATACTCAGAGTGGTAACGACTATGAGAATCATTGTCAGCATAATCATTAATTCTTCGTATGTACTCATATTACCACCTCCCCGCACAAGACTCGGAGCAGGTGGAAGCACGTTCAAGCGGCTGCCTTATTTTACTATTATACGTAGATATGGGGACTGTGCAGGTAAGGAATCGCAAAAAGAACAAAGAGGATGAAGCGGCGCCACATCCTCTTTCCACATTATTCATCTTTATCCGTGGTCTTCAGATCCGTCGCGTCACGGCCTTTCCTGCGGGGATTTGCGGGGAACCAGCCTTTTCTGACGCGATTTTCCTGTTCCTTCAGTTCGTGGATACTCCACAGGCAGGTGAACCCCAGTACTGCCAGAAGCGAAGACAGGAAGGTATTGGAGACAAGCAGGGAGGCGGCGCAGCACAGGACTCCGGCCACAAGGAACAGAGGCCAGATCTTGGCGCCGAAATGATATTCGCATTTTATCACGATAGGGTGGAATATACCTATGAGAAGAAAGGCTGCCAGCCCGATCAGGATTCCCCATATGTTCATCGTACATTACCTCCTGTCTTGAACAGCTATTCTCTGGTAGCTTTTCCGGTCATGTGATCTATGGTCAGCTTGAGTATATGGATGTCGTCGAAAGCTGACTTGATATATGCGGCGGCTTCCTCAGCGAAAGCAGGGCTCAGCTTCGCAGCGATGGAGGTGATAGCGGTCATTTTTTCCTTCTTGTCTTCGACGATCGCAACGGTGCCGAAGACAGTCACAGATCTGTATTGTGTATTGAATTTCTCAGGCATCAACACCACTGAATCCACCACATTGAAACATGCGTTGCTGTTGTGCTGTATATTCTCTATCTTGTGGCCCTCAGGCGCGCAGTGGAAATAGACGGCACCGTCGCAGTATACAAAGTTGAGAGGCGTCCCGTAGGGTGTGCCGTCAGTGCTCACGGTGGAAAGGACTCCGTATTCGGCCGTATCCAGCACCTGGACGCATTCGTCGCGTGATATGGCCTTTTCGTTTCGTCTCATATCTTTTTTCATAGGTCTCCTCCTTTTCATCTTGTGGTTTTGATGAGATAAGGATACAATAAAACTGGATCATAAAAAAGAGCCAGATACGGACTTTTTTCAGGTGCCAAAGTCCCGGACAGACAGCGCGCCAAAAGGAGGCAGGAGTGATATATGTAGAAAAGGGCAGAGAAAAACCCATGTATGAGCAGATATACAGCGAGCTGGTGGATGAGATATTATCAGGTGCTCTGAAAGCAGGCGAGACACTGCCGCCTACAAGGTCGCTGGCTGAAGAGCTGTCAGTGAGCCGCAATACAGTAGACAGAGCGTATCAGCAGCTGACAGCGGAAGGGTATATACAGGCAAAGCCGAGAAGTGGATTCGTAGTCAGCTCCATACCGCTTGATTTCGGGTCAGGGAAAAAGAAGACGGGCGAGTGCGCCAGAGGCGGCGATGAGGAAAGAAAGGATCAGCTTCATGTGAGATACGATTTTTCCTATGGTTCTATGGACAACAGCGTGTTTCCGTACAAACAGTGGAGGAGGAGCCTTAACAATGCGCTGAGCCAGATGGAGGCGACCGGTGTCATGAGATATCCCGACAGAACAGGAGAACTTTCTCTCCGCCGGGAGATCGCCAGGTATCTGAGGGCTGCCAGGGATGTGGAGTGCGATCCGTCTCAGATCGTCATCACCAGCGGTCAGCAGCATTCCATGGAGATGATAGCAAATATGTTTGAGGGAGGCCGCAAGCGGTTCATCATGGAGGAACCGGGTTATGACGGTATCAGAAAGGTATTTGAGAACCACAGATATGAGATCGATCCGGTCCCTGTGGAAGAAGACGGTATAGTGTTGGAACCTCTTGGAGTTCTCAGCTCAGCTCTTCTTTACGTGACACCTTCCCATCAGTTTCCCACAGGGGCTGTAACGTCCATCGCCAAGAGACGGCAATTGCTTCAGTGGGCCGAGGATACGGATTCATACGTGATCGAGGACGACTATGACAGTGAGCTGAGGTATTTGACTAATCCCATACCGGCCATGCAGGCTCTGGACACCCGTGGAAGGACCATATATACAGGGACTTTTTCCAAGTCTCTTGCTCCCGTGATGCGGACAGCCTATATCGTGTTCCCTCAGGAGCTGATGGAGCGGTTCATGGGATATTACCAGCGATACAACAGCCAGGTCAATACTCTTCACCAGCTGACCCTGGCCGATTTCATCGCTTCCGGCAGTTATCAGCGTCATATCAACAGGCTCAGGACTACCTACAGGAGAAAGCTGAATATCCTCATGGAAACCGCTGAAAGGGTAATGGGCGGTAAAGTGAAGATATCCGGCGGAGACGCAGGGATACACATACTGATGGAAGTGGAGAGCCGTTTTTCGCTGGATCAGCTTCTGGAAAGGGCGGAAGCGGCAGGGATACGTCTCTATGATACGCGAGCTTTGTATGTATGCCGTGAAAACTGTCCGGCCAATCAGTTGCTGCTGGGATTCCCGACGATCCCGGCGGATGCGTTGGAGCCCGTCATGGAAAAACTGGCGGAGGTCTGGGAACTGCGGTGACGGCAGCGGTACAGGCTGTTTTTTGCGCCGTCGGGATAAAAAATTTCCAATACCACTTGATTTTCATCGAAAAACGTCGTATTATATTATTAGCACTCAAACAATATGAGTGCTAATAATCGGAAGGAGAGATTTGAAATGGCCAAAAAACAATTCAAGGCGGAATCAAAGAGACTGTTAGATTTGATGATCAATTCGATCTATACCCATAAAGAGATATTCCTCAGAGAGCTTATTTCCAATGCCAGCGACGCCATAGACAAGCTGTATTATCACAGCCTGACAGAGGGTGACACAGGCATATCCAGAGATGACTTTTCTATCAGGATAGAAGCCGATACTGAGAACAGGACACTGACGATAATCGATAATGGCATGGGGATGACCAGAGAGGAGCTGGAAAAGAACCTGGGTACCATCGCCAAGAGCGGTTCTCTCGACTTCAAGTCTGAGATGGACAACAAGGATGAGATAGATATCATAGGTCAGTTCGGCGTTGGCTTTTACTCGGCCTTCATGGTCAGCGACAGGGTCAGCGTGCTCAGCAGAGCTTATGGCGAGGAGCAGGCATATCTGTGGGAATCCTCCGGCGCCGACGGTTATACCATAACGGAGGCTGAGAAGGATGGTAACGGCACTGAGATAACTCTGAAGCTCAAAGAGGATACTGATGACGAGAGATACAGCGAATATCTGGATACTTATAAGATAAAAGGTCTGGTGACCAAGTATTCGGATTACATCAGATATCCGATACAGATGATGGTGGAGAAACACCGTATCAAGCCGGGAGACGAGGAGAAGAAACCGGAAGACCAGGAATATGAGACCTACAGCGAGCTGGAGACCCTCAACAGCATGGTGCCGCTGTGGAAGAAGACCAAGAGCGAGATAACAGAAGAGGATTACAATAACTTTTACAAAGACAAGTTCTACGATTATACCGATCCGGCAAAGGTCATCCATACCGATGTGGAGGGCGTAGTCAGCTATACGGCTCTGCTGTTCATACCGGGCAAGGCGCCGTACAATTATTATACCAAGGATTTTGAAAAGGGGCTGCAGCTTTACTCATCAGGCGTCCTGATCATGGATAAATGCCCGGATCTGCTGCCTGATTATTTCAGCTTCGTCAAGGGACTGGTGGATTCCCAGGATCTGTCTCTCAATATTTCCAGGGAAATGCTTCAGCATGACAGGCAGCTCAAGGCTATCGCTCAGAGGCTGGAAAAGAAGATAAAGAGCGAGCTGCTCGCCATGCTCAAGACCGACAGAGAAAAATATGTGAAGTTCTTCAAGGATTTCGGTCTGCAGCTTAAATACGGACTCTATGATGGATTTGGAGTCAATAAGGAAAAGCTGCAGGATCTGGTGATGTTCTACTCATCCACAGAGAAAGATCTTGTCACCCTTTCCGAATACGTCAGCAGGATGAAGCCTGACCAAAAACACATATATTACGCGTCGGGAGAGACAACTGATAAGATAGACAAGCTGCCGCAGACGGAGCTGCTGAAGGATAAAGGATACGAAATATTGTACCTGACCGACGATGTGGATGAGTTCGCGCTGCAGATGATGAGAGAGTATGACGAGAAGGAATTCCGTTCCGTATCAGCAGAGGATCTGGACGTGGAAGAGAGCAAGGAAGAGAAGGAAGCTGCCGAAAAACAGGCCGAGGAAAGCAAGGACATGCTGGGATTCATGAAAGAGGCGCTGGACGGAAAAGTTTCCGAAGTGAGACTTTCTCAGAGACTCAAGAGTCATCCGGTTTGCCTCACGGCGAAAGGCGGGCTTTCCATCGAAATGGAAAAGGTACTCAATTCCATGCCGGTGGACGAAAAGGTCAAGGCGGAGCGCGTCCTGGAGATAAACGCCAAACATCCGGTGATGGAAGCTCTCAGGAAGTGCTATGAGACTGACAAGGATATGGTGAAAAAGTACGCTGAACTTCTCTATGATCAGGCCCTGTTGATAGAAGGCTTGCCTGTGGAGGATCCGGTGGCATTTTCCAACGCCATATGCGAATTGATGACAAAGTAGTCAGCGATATGATATAATAAATACCTGTTCGGCATATCAGTGCCGTTCGGGTATTTTTTTGTGATAAAAGTCCGATCCTATCGGACAGATGATATAAGGAAGGAGAAATATCGAATTGAAATCATTAACGTCTGCTGAAATTCTTGAAAAGGTGTCTGATTCCGCCGTGCCAAAGGCGGGTTCCGGTGTGTTGAAACTGTTGATATTAGCTATTCTGGCGGGAGCGTACATCGCTTTCGGAGCTCAGGCTTCGGCAATGGTATCCTTCAATCTGGTGGCTGATGCGTCCACTTTCGGGCTGGGAAAGCTGATCTCGGCTGTCGTCTTTCCGGTCGGTCTTATGATGGTTGTCCTCTGCGGAGCTGAGCTGTTCACGGGGAACAATCTGATGCTGATAGGTTTGCTGGACAAGAAGATAAGGATATCCGGCCTTTTGAAAAACTGGATCATCGTTTACATAGGAAATTTCATAGGCGCATTGCTGATAGCGGTGCTGATAAACTATTCCGGTCTGTTGGAAAGCGGCGATGGCCTGCTGGGGGCGATAACCGTCAGGACAGCCATTTCCAAAACAAGTTTGGACTTTGGCAGAGCCTTCGTGCTGGGCATAATGTGTAACTGGCTGGTATGTCTGGCAGTGTGGATGGCTACGGGAGCACAGGCGACCATCAGCAAGATCTTTTCCATATTCTTCTGTATCGGCCTCTTCGTTCTTTCGGGTTTCGAGCACAGTGTGGCCAACATGTATTTCATTCCTGCAGGGATGATAGCGTCAGCCAACGACGCCTTCGTACAGCTGCTGGATCTGGATATTTCGGGTCTGACGGTGGAAAATCTGCTGATAGGGAATCTTTTGCCCGTAACTTTGGGAAATATAGTTGGCGGAGGTATCTTCGTAGGCATCGTCTACTGGCTGACTTACAGGAAGCTTAAATAGCCACGGGATACCGGATGGCAGAAAAGTGGGGTAGAACATGAAAGAAATATTCAGGGAGATATCCATAGAAGAAATAGAAGGCTTCAGGATCGGAAATGCTCAGGATGCAGAGGGCGGCAGCGGTTGTACCGTCATCATATGCGAGAAAGGCGCCGTAGGCGGCGTCGACGTGAGAGGAGGCGGTCCGGCCAGCAGGGAGACCGATCTGTTGGATCCGCAGAAAGCGTGCCAGGAAGTATATGGGGTGCTGCTTTCAGGAGGAAGCGCTTTCGGACTGGATGCCGCCGGCGGTGTGATGAGATATCTGGAAGAGCGGGAAATAGGCTTCGATGTCGGTATCGGGCATGTGCCTATCGTCCCTGCTGCTTGTCTCTTTGATTTGACGGTGGGAGATCCCAGGTGCAGGCCTGATGCGAAGATGGGCTATGCAGCATGTGTGGATTCCGAGAACAACAGGCCGCAAAGCGGCAATTTCGGAGCAGGAACAGGCGCCACGGTAGGCAAATTCATGGAGATGGAAAGAGCGATGAAAAGCGGGCTGGGGACTTACGCGCTGCAGATAGGCGATTTGAAGGTAGGGGCGGTAGTAGCTGTCAACAGTCTGGGAGACATATATGACGTAGATACGGGGGAGCAGATAGCCGGGATGCTGACTGAGGATGGGAAAAAGCTGGACAATACGCGTTTTCACATGTGGAAGGATATTGGCAGGCAAAAGGATGTTTTTTCCGGCAACACTACCATCGGATGTGTCGTGACCAATGGCAAGCTTACGAAGGATCAGTGCGCCAAGCTGGCATCCATGTGCCACGACGGTTATGCTTCGGCTATAAAACCAGTGCATTCTTCAGCCGATGGTGATACTATCTTTTTCCTTTCCGGAGGAGAGGTGGAAGTCAACGCTGACGCACTGGGCGATCTCAGCGCCTATGTGATGGCGGAAGCCATAAAAGACGGTGTGATGAGCGCGGCCTCAGCCTATGGATTCAAAGCTGTTTCAGCGCTTTGACGTATATTGAAAATACAGAGGTGTATCAATGAAGAAAATAGCGATAATAGACGGCAACAGCCTGATAAACAGAGCTTATTACGCCATGAGGAATCCTATGATAACGAGAGACGGGATATTTACTCAGGGTATATTCGGGTTCCTCAATATGATGGACAAGATAAAACGAGATTACGAGCCTGAGTATATGGCGGTAGCATTCGATATGAAGGCGCCTACTTTCAGACATAAGGAGTATGATCAGTATAAGGCGGGGCGAAAAAAGATGCCGCCGGAACTGGCTATGCAGATACCTCTTCTCAAGGACATACTGGCGGCCATGAATGTGAAACAGCTGGAGCTGGAAGGGTTTGAAGCTGATGATATCATCGGCACCATAGCCAGGAAGGCTGAAGAGGATGGACTGGAGCCGTATATCATCACCGGCGATAAGGATGAGCTGCAATTGGCCTCTGATAAGACCAGGGTCATAATAACGAAAAAAGGCGTTTCGGAATTTGAGATATACGACAGGAGGGCTATGATCGAAAAGTACGGCTTCACTCCTCAGCAGTTCATCGATTACAAAGGTCTCATGGGAGACCAGTCCGACAATATACCGGGAGTACCGGGAGTGGGCGATAAGACGGCCACGAAATTGATCCTGGAATTCGGCAGCGTCGAGAACCTGCTGGCCAATACGGAAGATATCACGCCTAAGGGGTTGAAAAAGAAGATAGAGGATAATGCTCAGCTGGCAGTCATGAGTAAGCGACTGGCTACCATAAACACCAATGTGCCTGTCGGTATTGATTTCGATGAATTCATCCTGGGAGAGCCGGATTACGACGCGCTGGTTGCCATCTACACCAAATTGGAGTTCAACAAATTCCTGAAGAAACTCAACATAGGCAGGGAAGGCGGGCAGTCCTCAGGAGCTGTCGAAGGTCATACGATATCTGTCGATACGTCATCGTATGAAAGGATCCTGGTAAACAGTGGGGAGAAGATGAATGACATTTCTCTCAGCGGGGAGACGATCATCAAGGTCTTTGGCGATTATAATCATCTCGGAACTGTCGCGATAGAGGGTGTGGCGATGATGAACGGAGGAAAGTACTATTATTTCGACTACCCCAAACTGGATGATTTCGTCCGATGGCTGGCGGACCAGGATATTTCCATGACAGGGCATGGGCTGAAGCGCGATTATTTCATGCTGATGTGCCACGATGCCTTATCCTGTGAAATGAGCTTTGCCACTTCCTTCGATACCATGATTGCCCAATATGTGCTGGATTCTGGTCGGAGCAATTACAGCCTGACAGCTATTGCCAATGAATATCTTCATTTCACGGTAAAAGACGAAACGGAATTTCAGGAGGCCAATGGCCAGATGGACATGTTTGATGATAACAGTCAGGCATATATGGATTATGGCTTCGACATATGCACCGCCGTTCTCAACCTGGTGGAAGTTCAGCAGCAGCGTATAAAGGACGAACAGCTGGACGATGTGTTCTATAGTGTGGAGCTGCCGCTGATAGAAGTCATGGCGTCTATGGAGTACGAAGGCTTCAAGGTGGATCGAGGCACGCTGATGGATTTCGGCAGAGAATTGTCGCAGAAGATAGACGAGATCTCGGCCAGAGTGTTCGATATGGCAGGCGAGACATTCAATCTCAACTCACCGTTCCAATTGGGGGACATACTCTTTGAGAAGCTTGGCCTTCCGGCAGGCAAGAAAACCAAGAGAGGATATTCTACCAGTGCTGATATACTGGAGCGGATAAAGGACAAACATCCTATAGTCCCGGCCGTGCTGGAGTATAGGACTCTTTCCAAGCTGAAAAGCACCTATATAGATGGTCTCATCCCTCTCATCAATGAAAATGACGGTAAAGTCCATGCTCATTTCAACCAGACGGTGACAACGACCGGCAGGATAAGCTGTACTGAGCCTAATCTGCAGAACATCCCTGTCAGACAGGAGATGGGCCGTCAGCTCAGAAAGGCCTTTATTCCTGATTCGGACAACTGTGTATTGGTGGGCGCCGATTATTCTCAGATAGAGCTGAGAGTGCTGGCACACATGTCGGGAGACGAAGCGCTGATAGATGCTTTCAACAGGGGAGAGGATATACACAGAGCAACGGCTGCCAATGTGCTGGGGGTCCCGGAATCGGAGATAACCATAGAGGAAAGGAGCAGGGCCAAGGCCGTCAATTTCGGTGTCATATATGGCATGAGCAGTTTCGGACTTTCGTCGGAGCTTAATATAACGAGAAAGGATGCGGAGGAATATATCGACACTTACTTCAGGAAGCATACAGCCGTAAAGGCCTTCATGGACGGTCAGGTGGAATCCTGCCGCGAGAAGGGGTATGTCACGACCATAATGGGAAGAAAACGCTATATCAAGGAAATAAAGGCATCCGGTTATATGGTGAGACAGGTGGGTGAGCGTCTGGCCATGAACACTCCTATCCAGGGCAGCGCTGCCGATATAATAAAGATAGCCATGATAAAGGTCTACAATGCGATAAAATCCGGCAAACTCAAATCATCTCTCATATTGCAGGTCCATGACGAACTGATAATAAACACGTATGAAGACGAGCGGGAAGAAATAGAAAAGCTGCTGGTAGAAAACATGGAGTCTGCATATGATATGAAAGTGAAGCTGAAGGCCGATCTCAACGAAGGATGCAATTGGTACGAGCTGAAGTAACGAATGGCGTTTTTTGCGGAAAGAATGAATGCAATGATAAAGGTAACAGGACTTACAGGTGGTATAGGTACAGGGAAATCAACAGCGGCTGAGTATTTTGTGAAAAAGGGCTTCGCACATATAGACGCCGATGAGATAAGCAGAGATCTGACGGCTGACGGCAGCAGTCTGCTGCCGGTGTTGGATGAGCTTTTCGGGCCTGAGGGCCGCTGGGGCGACGGCAATACTGAGATATTGGACGGAGACGGCAATTTGCTGAGGAAAGCGCTGGCTGCTGTGGTCTTTTCCGACGAAGAGAGAAGGAAAAAGCTGGATCAGGTGATGTTCCAAAAGATAATAGAGAGGATAGACGATGAGATCTCATTGCTGAGAAGAAAAAGCGGTATCGACGGCATATTGCTGGACGCGCCTCTTCTCTTCGAAGCAGGTCTGGATACGAGATGCGATGCTGTATTGGTGTTGGTGGCAGACGAAGAAGTCAGGATATCACGGGTGTGCGCGCGTGATGGGATGACGCCTGAGGAAGTGCGGGACAGGATACGAAACCAGATGAGCGACAATGAAAAGATAAAGAGGGCGGACGCTGTCATCGACAATTCCGACGGTATTCAGGAATTGAAGGAGAATATCGACGAATTTCTCAACGACTTTCTGCCGGAAATACAGCGGCATAAAAGTACACAAAAAAACTTATAGGAATTTTCAAAAAATTCTTGCATAATCTTTCTCCTGGTGTTATAATAGCATCAACAAAAGGAAATCTAACAAATTTTGATAGGAGGTTCGAACCTGAGAAGAAACTTTCGTTACAGAATTTGTAAGATGTAGGAAAGAGGGTGAGTCCGCCAGAAATGTCAACAGAAGAACAAAGAGAATACCAGTTCGCTGAAGTTTAAACCGCCGGTTTTCGTAAGAGTCTCGGGAGAGGACATTACGAAAGAGGTAAAGGTAAAGTGGAAACTTTAAGAGAATCGAGAAGTAACGGCTGATATTACGGTCATAAGACCGGGGAAAAGGGAAGAGAGTAAGATACAGGCCGTGGGAGTATCGTTCGAAAGACGGAAACTTTACAGAGGAAAGGGTTTAAAAAGAAGGAACTGGTATTTTTATTGTCTTAAAAAGACAGAAGACTATCCTCATGTTACAAAAAGGTGTTGACAAAAGCTGCAAAAATTTATACAATAGTAGAGCGTTGTTGATTAAGAGCAATGCTTCATATGCGGCCTTGGCGGAATAGGCAGACGCGCACGTTTGAGGGGCGTGTGGGAGACCGTACCGGTTCAAGTCCGGTAGGCCGCACCAGAATATCCATACTTGAATCCGCACTAAAAAATTAGTGGTTTGAGTAGTTTTTATAGGGCGAGCAGGTCGATCTTGAGGGTCGGGTTGCTCATTTCTTTTTTCCCTGATCGCAATAAATGAAAGACGACAGAATTATAAGTTCTTCGTTCGATCTGAAGCCGTTTTTCAGGTAAAAATTTTCGGCCGGGAACCCTTTTGCCGTGTTCAAAATGATCGCGTTCATTTTTTCCGTCCGGATTTCACTTTCGATCAATTTTAAAAAGAGACTTCCTGTTCCTTTGCCTTGCCAGTCAGTTTTTACATAAAACTGATCGATATAATATTCCATTCCGTTGATCCACGGTTTTTTCATTCCAATACTTGCTGCGATCATACGATTTTGTGATTCCAGGCCATATCCCACAAAGTAATCATTGTTCATGTGATTTTGAAAGAAGTCGATCACTTGTGTTCTGGAGTCGTATGTATCGTTCCAGGGAGCTTTTGTGAACACCTCGATAAACAGATCTGCACATTCTTCTATATGTTCTTTTGACAATTTGAATATATTCAAGAATATCACCTTCTTTCATATTTTCTCCAATTCTATCACAATTTCGGGGGTATGGAAACAGACTGTCGGTCTTGAGGGCAAGCGAGGGGAAAATCGAAACTGTCAAAGGTGATTTGCACTTTCGCATATATCAAAAAAGTCGTATTTCAATAAATTTTCTGAAAATAACACCGAAGTATCATTTACATTTTTCTGAAAAGTCTTATAATAAGTCGTGACAGATAGTCCTAATAGTTGACAGGAGGTGTTTTATGAGTCAACAAGGTCAGGTACATGGTGTTGCCGGACTGAAGAAGCATGACATCAAAGTCTCAGGTATAGTATTCATGCTTTACTGTCTGGTTGCAGCCGGGGCATTTGGAATCGAAGAGATGATACCGGAAGCAGGGCCGGGAATGACCATCATACTGCTGATTTTATTCCCTATCGTATGGGCTTATCCTATCAGTAATCTGGTAGCCGAATCAAGTTCGGTGCTCCCTTCCGAAGGTGGTGTTTACGTATGGGTAAAAGAAGCTTTCGGAGAATTCTGGGGGTTCCAGGCAGGCTGGTGGGGAACGGTATCCACCTACATAACTAATGGTGTATATGTCGCTCTGGTAGCGGGATATGTTTCCCAGATGATACCTATGTCCGCCGCGGCGGAGCACGCAGTCAAAATCGGAATGATATTGATTTTTACCGTAATTAATCTGATGGGACTGAAAGAGGTAGGAAAAGTAAGTACAGTTCTTTCGATACTTATAGTCCTCGCTTTCGCTCTCGTTGCTGTGGTTGGTTTCATCAACTGGCAGACAAATCCTATGGAGCCGATAATGCCTGAAGGCTATAACATAGTCGATGGCCTGGGCGGCGGTATATGCATATGTGTATGGATGTATTGCGGATATGAGTGTATTTCAAACATGGCCGGAGAAGTTAAAAACCCTCAGGTGATCCCTAAGGGATTGATGATAGCCATGCCGTTGGTAGCGCTGACATATGTGCTCCCTACGCTGGGTGGTCTTGCGTCCCTTCCTGAAGGAAGCTGGGAGAACTGGTCTACCGAAGGCGGATTCACATCGGCTAATGTGGGATACGCTTCCGTATTGACTCAGAATATGGGTCAGGCATGGGGATATGTGTTCCTGGTAGTGGCCATCGTATCGCAGTGCGCTATCTTCAATACGTACCTTGCTTCCGGTTCCAGAGGATTCTTCGTTCTGGCTGACGACAATCTCTGCCCGAAGTTCCTGGTAAAGGTAAGCAAGAAAAGAGGCGTCCCTTATGTAGGTATACTTTCGCTGGCTGTCGTTACGCTGATACTGGCGCAGTCCGACTTCACTACGCTGGTAAGTATGGAAGTAGTGTTCATGCTGGCACTGTACATCATACTCCCGCTGGCAGTCATCAAGCTGCGAAAGAAACTGCCTGTGGAGGAGCGAAAGAAACGAAACCTCTACGTGATGCCCGGAGGCAATCTGGGGCTTATCTTCTACGCAGGCTTCCCTATGGCCATAGCGGTCATCGCGCTGCTGGTCAACGGTACAGATTATCTGGCGATGGGTCTCATAGCCATATGCACAGGGCCTGTAGCCTATATAATCTTTAAGAAGCTGTATGGCGGGCTTTCCAAAAACGATCCGGAGAATCATCCTGTCAACGGCGCCGGGCTTGCTAAGGGAGATACGGTGAGAATAGGCGTATTCCTTTTCTTCGCCGGACTGATGGCTTTCCTGGGACAGTTCTGGCTCAAGTGGTATGAGATAGATTACGGTGAATGGGGACCTGATGATTACGATATATTCTGTAACTCGATCCCTACGGTGATCGAAGTCCTCAAGTGGGCCGGTCTGGCTGCCATAATCATAGGCGCCATACTGTTCTTCGTGGGAAAGAAAAAAGACGCGCCTGTTCCGGAAAAGAAGGTCGATATGGATGCTCTGATGGAGAAATATCTCATGGAGGAGAAACACGAGTCCTTCTTTGACGACTGATACGCAAATAAGACCTGAGACTATAGAAAGGAGCCGAGTCCCTGCATCGTCGGGGGACCGGCTCTTTTCATAATTGAAAGAAATTTGGCTATGAGGTATAATGAATTGACTTGTTTTGTTTAACATTGTATGAGGAGGAGAAGAAATGGATTATTACAGCTATTACTATAGTGCCAATTATGATGCCGGCCTGGGAGCGGGCTACTATATCAGCATCGGCATCGTGGGTATCCTGAGCATCATCGCATGGTGGAGGATATTCGCCAAGGCAGGGGAGAAAGGCTGGAAGGCCATAATCCCATTTTACAACATGTACGTCATGTATAAATTGTTCTGGAAAGTAGCCATATTCATCGTCATGCTGGTGCTCAGCGCATTGGCAGTCATAGGGTATATCATAGTGATATATGGGATCGTTGCGGCTTTTTACAGTGGCAGCAGCGGGATGTTCATGGCAGGAGTGTTGCTGCTGGTCGCCTGCGCTATCGTTGCTCTGGTATTGCAGATCATATTTTATAACAAACTCGCGAAAGCTTTCGGACACGGAGCTGGATTTACCGTTGGGCTCATATTCCTCAACGTGATATTCCTGCTGATACTGGCTTTTGGCTCATCCAGATATCTGGGAGGCGGGACGGAACGGCTTTCGGGATATGATAGCGCAGCCAATTACAGGTACAGGGAGCCTATGGACAGATAATGGAGGTCAGATCTGTGAAACGCAGATCCGACATGAAAGGATCGTGGGAAGACGTGCGGCGTCATCCCGCGGTCTTTTTTATATGTGAACAATGAGTGATAATTGGCATCGGTTTATTGAAAAGCCGGAAAATCGAATATATAATGAATTATCGTTGTAATACAGTAAAGCCATGTACGGAGCAGATATGGATGCCAGTCATCGAAACAGGAGAAAACACAGAAGAACAATAAAACGTAATAAATCACGAAACCAGAGGAAGATGAACCTCATCATTATCGCCGCAGCTATAGTGGTGATGGCGGTAATGGCACTGGTTGCCCGGGACTTTTATTTCTTCATCACAGGAAATGATGTGACGGAAGAGACACCGTATCCTGTAAAGGGCGTGGATGTCTCATCGTATCAGCTGGAAATCGACTGGCAGGGGCTTGAAGAGGAGGGATACAGCTTTGCTTTCATCAAGGCCACTGAAGGGAGCAGCCTGGTAGACGAGCGGTTTGAATATAACTGGGAAGAGGCAAGCAACACAGGCATGAAGATAGGGGCATACCACTTTCTCAGTTACGATACGAGCGGCAGGAGCCAGGCGGAAAACTATATCGAGACTGTCGACAAGAAATGGGGCATGCTGCCTCCTGTGGTAGATGTGGAATTTTACGGAGACTACACTGAGGTACACCCCGGAAAGAAAAAGCTGAGGAGGATCCTTGATACTGTCCTTCAGGAATTGGAGGCTCATTACGGGATGCGTCCCATAATATATACCAACACATACATATATGATGAATATATCTCCGGCCGGTACGATGATTATGATATCTGGATAAGCGCCCATGATATACCGGAAAGCCTTAATGACGGCAGGGAATGGACCTTTTGTCAGTATACCTTCTACGGAAAATCAGAAAATGTAGCAGGCGGTGAAAAATATGTAGATCTCAACGTATTCAACGGCAGTTCGTGGGAATTCCGAAAGTACGACTGATAATGCGGGCAGATACAGTACCGGCAAGGTGTTTCTCAGAAGAAACATCTCGAAAAATTTCGAATCGAAGCTCTTGAAATATTATCCGTATGATGATATAATCAACACAATGTGCCGGCGTGATGGAATTGGCAGACGTGCGGGACTCAAAATCCCGTGGTGGCAACACCGTATGGGTTCGACCCCCATCGCCGGCACCAGTGTATTCGGATAGTTTCGGATAAACCAGTATTTTTAGAACAACTCAAATAGGAGGAACGTTAAATGAGTGGAACTTTAACGATGATATTGCCTTTAATCATCTTGCTGGCGATAATGTATTTCTTGCTTATAAGACCACAGAAGAAGCGGGAGAAAGAGATCAATGCCATGAGAAAGGGTGTTCAGGTAGGAGATGAGATCATCACTATCGGCGGCATCTGCGGCAAGATCGTAAAGACCAAGGAAGAATCTCTCGTTATCCAGGTGGGAGCGGACAAGGTGAAATTCGAGATCATGCGTTGGGCCGTTTCGAGAGTGGTTGAAGAGAGCAGAAAGCCTGCTTCAAAGGTGAGGTCTGAAGAACCTGATGAGGTGGAAGAGGCTGAGGAAGAAAAGAAGCCTGTGAAGAAGCCTAGAAGGATAAAGAAGGCCACTCCAGTCGAAGAAACTGAAGAAAAGGCAGAGACTGAAGAAGTCGAAGCTGAGGAAGCCGAAGAGGTTAAAGCTCCTGAGACGGACGAAGCCGCAGACAATGCTGACGATGCTGACGAGGCCGAAGCTCCGGAGACCGAAGAAGAAAAGGCGGAAGAAGAGAAAAAGGAAGATAAATAACGCTTCAGAATACACGTTAGGCTGTCGCATCGACACGGAAAGTCGTTGGTGCCAGCCTTTTTTATTATATGGGTAACGTGATACTGACCATTCCGGTGGCTGCCGCATTAACGGGAAATAACTGTTAGTGCGGCAGCTTCTTTTCGTATGGATGTTGGTGCATTTTCTTTTTTTGAAGGCCATCGCATGCTTTTACAGATATTTTGCAGAAAACGCGAAATATCTGTAAAAGCATGCGCGGCGCGGGAAGAGGGGCAGCTTTCGTGCGCATAAAGCCTTGAAAGGAGCCATATATTTTACGGGAGGTGCATTATGGAAATATTGAGAAAGACGCTGAAAGTATACGTGCTGGCTTTGTGCGCATTTGCGGCGCTGAGTCTGATCCTGGCGGCGGTTATCAGATTCACAGGGTTTCCGGAGACATGGACTTTTGCGGGACTGGTGGCCGCTTTGTCTCTTGTGTCGCTCCTGACGGGCGCAATGGAAGGCGGCATAATAGGAAAAAGAGGAATGATCGTAGGGGCCGCGGCGGCGGCAATCCTGGTGCTGATAATACTGCTGCTGGTAGGTGGAGTGTTCGCCGGCTCTTTTGGTATGGACAGTTTCAGTGCTTTTTATATCATACCTGTGGTTTTTGGTTCGTTGGGCGGGGCCTTTGGGGTAAACCTCAGTAAATAGAGAAAATAAGCGGAATTTCCTTGTTTACGTGTCCAAAAAGTAGTAAACTATAAACAGTATGATTAAATGGATTATTACGGTCTGTTTAAAATAAATCATAGCCGGAGGATCAGATGAAGTACAAGTTGAAAAAGGTTTTAGCAGTATTATTTTTGATCATCATCATAGGGGGATGGTACGTCACACTTTTCGGTGTTGGTCCTGTGGAGCCTATAAACGACAGGATCAAACTGGGTCTTGATATCGAAGGCGGAGTTTATGTGGTGCTTGAGGCAGACACAGAGCTTACGGGCGATGAACTTCGCAGTGCTATGGAAGAGACTCAGGCGGTAATAGAGGAACGAGTCAACCAGATGGGCCTGGCTGAGCCTGTCGTTACTATAGAGGGAGAAAACAGGATAAGAGTAGAGCTTCCGGGGGCCAAGGATTCTCAGGAGGCTATAGACCAGATAGGCAGGACCGCTCAGCTTCAGTTCGCTCTTGCTGACGGTACTGTGGTCCTCGATGGCAGCAACGTAAAGGATGCGTCGGCAACGATGGACAGCGAACATGCCGGATATGCGGTGGCGCTGGAGTTTGACAGCGACGGCGCGGATCTCTTTTATCAGGCTACTCAGGCCGCATATAACGGAGAGGTCACATCGACTATAGAAGGTGTCCCTGACGATTCTATCGTGATAATACTGGATGGACAGATAATCTCATATCCTCAGGTAAACGAACCTATAAGCGGAGGGCAGTGCAGCATAACAGGAAATTTCACTCAGGAGGAGGCGTCCAACCTGGCAGCCCTCATCAGAGGCGGGGCGCTGCCGCTGGAGCTCCACGAGGTCAATTCATCTGTACAGTCGGCGGAGATAGGATACAATGCCCTTGAAATGGCCGTATATGCCGGGCTCATAGGTCTGGCCGCCGTATTGATATTGATGGTGGTGGCTTACAGAGGACTCGGCCTGATAGCTGACCTGGCACTGATGTTTTATGTGATAATCGTGCTCAATGTCATGGCCGCCATGGGAAGCGTACTGACGCTGCCGGGCATAGCCGGTATAATCCTGTCGGTAGGTATGGCGGTAGACGCCAATGTAGTGATCTTCTCCAGGATAAGAGAGGAAATTGAAAACGGCAAAACAGTGCGTTCGGCAGTACAGGCAGGCTTCAAGAGAGCGCTGAGCACCGTCATCGACTCTCAGGTGACTACTCTCATAGCCGCAATAATCCTGTACGAAATAGGGACCAGCTCTGTTCGGGGATTCGCGTGGACCTTCATGATAGGTATCGTCGTAAGCATATTCACAGCGGTAGTCGTTACTCAGCTGTACGTGAGCCTGCTGGCTGATGGAAAGCGGACCGGCAGCAAGGCGTTTTTCGGTATCAGGAAGACCGGCAAGGCTACCTTCTCATTCAAGAAGGAGCTGCACTTCATGAGATATAAGAAGATATATTATTCTATTTCTGTAGTGATACTGGTGGCCGGACTGGTATGCGGGCTGGTAAGAGGTCTCAATTACGGTATCGACTTTACCGGTGGAACCATGATACAGATGGATATGGGCAAAGAAGTGGCTATATCCGAGGTGCAGGACGCCATCGCTGATTACGATCTGGATCCGGAGATCATATATTCAGGCGAAGGTAACCAGCAGATAATAATCAGGACTATCGAGTCTCTGGGAAGTGATGAGCGGGCCGAGGTGATCGCTTCTATCAATGAAGCTTTCGGAACGACAGATGAGAATGTCATATCTGAAGAGCTCTTCGGACCGTCGGTGGGCAAGGATCTGAGAAACAACGCCATACTGGCCGTAGCGCTGGCATCGGTATGTATGCTCATATATATAAGGATACGATTCTCTCAGTGGAGCTTTGGCGGCGCTGCCTTGCTGGGCGTGCTCCATGACGTGCTGATAGTGATAGCTTTCTACGCCATCTTCAACGTCACTATAGATAATCCGTTCATCGCCGGTATCCTGACTGTATTAGGATATTCTATAAACGATACTATCGTAATATTCGACAGGATAAGAGAAAATATCAAATACGCGAAAAAAGGGACCATGGAAGCGCTCATCGACAGGAGCATAACTCAGACCCTGGGAAGATCTCTGATGACATCGGCTACTACCCTCATCGTGATGGTGCCGCTGCTGATAATGGCCGGGGAGGCTATAAGAGAGTTCGTCCTGCCGCTTATGGTAGGGATCATAGCCGGTGCTTATTCGTCCATCGGGATATGCAGTCCGTTGTATTACAGTTTTTCGCGGGCAGGAAAGCTGTCAGATTATGAAAAGCATGTGAAGGCCGGGAAGAAGAAAGCGCACAGGACAGAGAAAGAGGAAAAGAAAGCGTTGCCTGAAACGCCTGAAGAACCGGAAGTATCAGGATCATCCTCCGAAGTCACTGAGGCGTCTGAGGTTCCAGAGACACCGGACGTGACGGAGACGCCTGCGGCGGACGATCAGCGGCAAGAGGATGAGTCCGGCGGAAAAGACGAGAAAAAGGAAGAAAAGTCAGAAGAGAAAAAGCCGGCCAGCCCGGCGGAAGAGGCTGCGAAGAAGGAGAAGAACGCAAAGCGTTCAAAGAGATATGTGAAAGGAAATAAGAGGTAAAGGTCGACCACTGGAATGAAGAAGAGAAGTGAATTTCTGGATACTATTTTACAATTCAATCCACACTATGATATCGAGCTGATAGGGAGAGCTTATGATGTGGCTGAGGAGATGCACCGCGGACAGCTGCGAAAGTCGGGAGAACCTTATCTGATACACCCTATGGCGGTGGCGGAGATACTGGCTGATCTGGGAATGGACGAGGAGACCATAATAGCAGGACTCCTTCACGACGTGGTGGAGGATACGGAATATACCGAAGAACAGCTGGTATCTGAATTCGGCGAAGAAGTGGGGCTGCTGGTAGACGGCGTGACCAAGCTGGGCTCCCTCAAGTTCAAGAGCAAGGAGGAACGTCAGGCCGAAAATCTGAGAAAGATGTTCCTGGCCATGTCCAAGGATATAAGGGTGTTGATAATAAAGCTTTCGGACAGGCTCCATAACCTGAGGACCATCAACTATATGACCCACGACAAGATAATAGAAAAGTGCAGGGAAACTCTGGACATATACGCTCCTCTGGCAGCCAGACTGGGTATATACGCCATGAAGATGGAGCTGGAGGATATCGCCCTCAAGTTCCTGGAACCCGAGGCTTACTACGATCTGGCGGAACAGGTCAACGAGCGCAAGGAAGAACGCGAAAAATCCATCGAGACTGTAGTGGAGGAGATAAGGAAGTCTCTGGACGAGATAGGGATAAAGTACGACATATACGGAAGATCCAAGCATTTCTACAGCATATACAAGAAGATGAAGTACCAGCACAAAAACCTGGACGAGATCTTTGATCTGATGGCGGTAAGAGTCATCGTTGAGACTGTGAGAGACTGCTATGCTGTGCTGGGGATGGTTCATACTATGTGGACCCCTATACCTGGGAGGTTCAAGGACTACATCGCCATGCCGAAGCCAAACATGTACCAGTCCCTCCATACCACGGTAATAAGTGATGGCGGCAAGCCTTTCGAGATCCAGATAAGGACTTACGAGATGCACAGGATAGCCGAGTACGGTATCGCGGCACACTGGAAATACAAGGAGGGCATCAAATCCGATACGGAGGAGGTGAAGCTGTCGTGGCTGAGGCAGGCGCTGGAGTGGCAGAAAGACGTCAACGACCCGAAGGAATTCATGGAGTCACTCAAGATGGATCTGTTCTCCGGGCAGGTGTTCGTTTTCACACCGCAGGGAGATGTCATCGAGCTTCCGGCCGAATCGACGCCGCTGGATTTCGCCTTCAAGATACATTCTGACGTAGGCGCTAAATGCGTAGGCGCCAAAGTCAACGGAAAGATGGTCCCCATAGATCACAAGCTGGAAAACGGCAATATCGTGGAAATAGTCACATCGCCTAACGCAGCCGGTCCTAGCATCGACTGGCTCAAGATGGCCAAGAGCAGTTCCGCCAGGAACAAGATCAGGCAGTGGCTCAAGAAAGAGAACAAGACCGACGTCATCGATCGGGGCAAAGATCAGATAGATAAATATGTAAGAAGAAAAGGCCACGACCCGAGGGAGCTGTTGAAGAACTCCTTCGTCAGCAGAGCCATCAAGGAGCTGGGATACAAGACCAGCGACGAATTGTACAACCAGCTGGCCAACGCAGGCACGATACAGAGCAAACTGCTGAATCTGCTGCTGAAGTATGAAGCCGAGGAAAAGGAAGAAGAGGCAGCGAAGGAAAAGAGCCTGCTGGACAATCTCAACGAGATAAGTGAAAAGACTCAGAAGAGGGCAGCGCAGGCGGCGGCCCACAGGAAAAAAGAGGACGACTCCGGTGTCATCGTCGAAGGAGTGGACAATCTGATGATACGGATAGCCAGATGCTGTAATCCTGTTCCCGGAGACGATATCGTCGGCTTCATCACCAAGGGACGAGGTATATCAGTCCACAGGAAGGACTGTGACAATCTGAAATCCCTGTCTCCGGAGGACAAGGCCAGATTCATAGATGTGAGATGGGCCAAACAGCTTGAGGACAAGTCTTTCGACGCGGAGATAAGTATAACGGCCAAGGATCAGAAGAGCATGCTTTCCAGCATCTCCAAGATATGCGAAGATATGGATGTCCGCATATCAGGTCTCAACGCCAGGGCTGACAAGGACGAAACGGTGAAGATAAATCTCACCCTGTCCATAAAGAACAAGGAGCAGATGGAGAAAATATGCCGTTCCCTCAAAGGGATACCCGGCATACTGGAGGCATACAGGACCAGCACATGAGAGCAGTAGTACAGAGAGTGAGAGAGAGTCGCGTGACGGTAGGCGAGAAAGTCACGGGAGAGATAGGAAAAGGACTGATGGTCCTGATCGGTGTAGAGGAAGGCGACGGGGAGCAGGATGCTTCGTACATCGCCGACAAAGTGGCCGGACTGCGTATATTCGAGGATGAAAAGGGTAAATTGAACCTGTCGGTGAAGGACGTCGGCGGCAGCGTACTTGCTGTATCTCAGTTCACGCTGCTGGGGGATGCCAGGAAGGGCAGACGTCCCGGATTCTCCAGGGCGGCAGCGCCGGAAGAAGCTGATGCTCTTTACAGGACAGTGATAGAGAAGCTGCGAGCTCAGGATATCCACGTTGAAGAAGGCGTGTTCCGGGCCGAAATGCTGGTGGAGATATACAACGACGGCCCTGTAACTATCCTGCTGGACAGTCGCAGGAATTTTTAAGAGACGGAAAAGACGGAGAGGAGACGGAGAAAATGATGAAAGTAACGTGCATGCCCAGCGGAGCATTGGGTGTAAACACATATCTGGCGGTAGATGAAAGTACCGGGAAAGGGTTCATCGTAGACCCGGGCGGATACAATCCCAAGCTGACAGAAAAAGTCAGAGAGGATGGAGTTGACATAAAGTACATTATACTCACCCACGGTCATTCGGATCACATATGTGGAGTCAACGATCATCTTGATGATTTCCCGCAGGCCAAGGTCGTAGCTGACGAAGCGGAAAAGCCGATGCTGGAGGATGCGCGCCTCAATCAGAGCACTATGTTCGGATCACCGCAGACTGTGAAAGCCGACATCTGGGTGAAGGACGGTGATGAGCTGGAGGTAGGAGATCTGAAGCTCAAGTTCTTCCATACTCCGGGCCATACTCCGGGTGGGATGTGCATATATGTGGCGTCGGAAAACATCCTGTTCAGCGGCGACACTCTGTTCCGCCAGTCCATAGGCAGGACGGATTTCCCGGGAGGCTCTTTCCAGCAGCTGGCGGACGCCATCCACAGCAAGCTGTTTGTGCTCCCGGATGATACGGCCGTACTTCCGGGCCACATGGGGGCTACTACTATAGGATTCGAGAAAGGTAACAATCCTTTTGTATAGATGTGTGTTAAAAGGTGTGGAAAAACTGCACCAGTATGAAGAACTGATAAAAGTGTTCCTGCCTAAAGGAGAATATGAGATATGGTCGGAGTCTCCGGAAGAGACCGGCAGCGATGCGGAAGCGGACGATGACGACAGCTTGTTTCTGGCAAATTTTGACGGAGACAGGGACAGGCTGAGGCGCAGCCTCTACGAGAGCCTGGCGCGATACACAGGCAAGCGGCCAAGATGGGGGACCCTGACAGGAATAAGGCCTGTGAAGCTGGCAGGTGAAATATATGATTCCTGCGGTTCCATGGAAGATGTGGAGAATATCCTGTCGGATCGGTACCTGGTGGACGAGAGCAAAGTGCGGCTTACTGTCGAGACGCTGAGATACCAGCGGCAGATCATAGGCAGACCTCCTGAAAAAAGCGTCAGCGTCTATATCGGGATACCATTCTGCCCCACCAGATGCCTCTATTGTTCATTTACATCCAATCAGGTGAGCGATGATGAGGTGGAACGATATCTGGAAGCATTGTACAGGGAAATAGACTATTGCGGGGAAAATCTTCGCAGAAGAGGCCTTTCGATAGAGTCCATGTACATAGGCGGAGGTACGCCAACTTCCCTGGACGAAAGCCAGCTGGAAAAGCTGCTGGACAGGATAGAAGCAAGCTTCGGTCTGAAAGGGATCGGCGAATTTACTGTGGAAGCAGGACGGCCCGATACTTTTACGGAAAAAAAGCTGAAGATCATCAAAGAGGCGGGGGCTGGCAGGATAAGCATCAATCCCCAGACCATGAAGCAGGAGACCCTTGACCTCATCGGACGCCGTCATACAGTGGAGGACACGGTCAGAGCCTTCGAGCTGGCGAAAAGAGTCGGTATAGACTGCATCAACACTGACCTTATCGCGGGTCTTCCGGGTGAAAATGCAGCGGATTTCCGGGACAGTCTTGAAAGGATATGGAGCCTGGGCGCCGATAACATAACGCTCCATACGCTGGCTGTCAAGAGAGGCTCCGGACTGAAAGAACTGGATCAGGAGTACAATTACAAGAATGAAGAACTGTGTACGGAAATGCTGGACGATGCCCGTCTTTTTCTGACTGGGAAAGGCTACAGGCCTTATTACCTGTACCGGCAGAAGCACACCTCCGGGAATACGGAGAACCTGGGATTCTGCCGCGCAGACAGTGTTTCCATATACAATGTGCGCATAATGGAGGAGGCACAGTCCATACTTGCGCTGGGAGCAGGGGGCATCAGCAAAGTCTATTTTCCTGAGGAAAACAGGCTGGAGCGGGTGGCCAACGTTTCCAATTATCAGATATATATAGACAGGATAGATGAGATGATAGAGAGAAAGGAAAAGGAATTTTGGAGGTGACGGAATGCTGACTAAAGCGCCGAAGGGCACCAAGGACATGCTGCCTGAGGAGGCATACAGGTGGCACTATATAGAAAAGGCTTTTGCCGATATCTGTGAGAGATACGGATTCACGGAGATCAGGACGCCCATGTTCGAGCATACAGAGCTGTTTCACCGGGGCGTAGGAGATACTACCGATATAGTCCAGAAAGAGATGTACAGTTTCCAGGACTATGGAAAACGGGATATAACCCTGAAGCCGGAGGGAACGTCGTCAGTGGTGAGAGCTTTCGTCGAACATAAGATGTATGCGGGACCGCAGCCCAGCAAGTTCTACTACAACATACCGTGTTTCAGATACGAGAAGCCTCAGTCGGGAAGACTGAGAGAATTCCACCAGTTTGGAGTGGAGACTTTCGGAGCCGCCAACATGATGGCGGATGCGGAGATAATCAGTCTGGCCAGTGATTTTCTGAAGGAAATGGGGATAAATGATATCCAGCTGAGGATCAACAGCGTTGGATGCCCCGAGTGCAGGAAGAAGCACAGAGAAGCGCTGAGGGAGTTCCTGAAGCCAAAGTACGATCAGCTGTGCGATACATGTAAGGACAGATATGAAAGAAACCCGATGCGTATCCTGGACTGCAAGTCACCGGTTTGTCAGGAGCTGGTACAGGGAGCTCCGGTGATGCTGGATTATCTGTGCGACGACTGCAGGGGCGCCTTTGAGCAGCTCAAGACCGACCTGACAGCCATGGGTATAGAGTATGTGGTCGATCCGGGCATCGTAAGAGGGCTGGATTATTATACCAAGACAGCTTTCGAATTCGTTACGGACAGTATCGGGGCTCAGGGCACCGTATGCGGCGGAGGCAGATATGATCACCTTGTGGAAGAGATAGGCGGTCCGGCTACAGCCGGAGTAGGTTTTGGCCTGGGAAAGGAACGTCTGCTGATGACCATGGACGCATGTGGAGCCCGGATACCGGAACCGGAGGGTATCGATGTATTCATCGCCTTCATGGGAGATGAAGCCAGAGCCGTTGGCCTGGGATTGATGAAAAAGCTGAGAGATCGTGGCCTCAAGGTCCAGATGGATATAATGGGAAGGAATATAAAGAACCAGTTCAAATACGCCAACAGGATAAAGGCGAGAAAGACCGTCGTCATCGGACAGGATGAGATAGATAACGACAGCTTCGCTATCAAGGATATGGACACTTCCGAACAGGTGACGGTCCCTATGGCCCATATCATCGACGAGCTGGTGAAATGATTACAGAGAGCAGGAGACGAAACAATGAGTGTATATAAGAGAAGTCACATGTGTGGAGAGCTGAGGGAGACAGATATAGGGCAGGATGTGGTGCTTAACGGATGGATACAGAAGAGGAGGAACCTGGGAGGTCTCATCTTCTGCGACCTGAGGGACAAGACAGGGATCACTCAGATCGTGTTCAACGATAAGATACCAAAGGAGCTGTTCGATAAAGCCGACACCCTCAGAAGCGAATATGTGGTAGGCGTCAAAGGCAAAGTAGCTGAGAGGGAATCTAAGAATCCTGATCTTCCTACGGGAGATATCGAGGTGCTGGCCGACGATCTCATCATATATTCCACAGCTGATACTCCGCCTATCTATATCAAAGATGATGACAATGTGGATGACAACCTGAGACTCAAGTACAGGTATCTGGATCTGAGAAAAAAGAAGATGCAGGACAATCTGACCTTCAGACATGACCTGGCCAAGCTGACGAGGGACTATTTCTCTGAGCAGGGCTTTACTGAGGTGGAAACGCCGGTGCTGATAAAATCGACACCGGAGGGAGCCAGAGATTATCTGGTGCCCAGTCGTGTCAACCGGGGCAAGTTCTATGCGCTGCCTCAGTCGCCGCAGATGTTCAAGCAGCTTCTGATGGTGGGAGGTACCGACAGGTATATGCAGATAGTCAAGTGCTTCAGGGACGAGGATCTGCGAGCTGACAGACAGCCTGAGTTCACTCAGATAGACCTGGAAATGTCTTTCGTGGACGTGGACGACGTGATAGAGATACAGGAAGGCTATCTGAAGCGTGTCTTCAAGGAGATGAAAGGAGTGGACATCGATACTCCGCTTCCGAGGATGACATATGACGAGGCCATGGAAAGGTACGGCAGCGACAAGCCTGATACACGAGTGGGTTTTGAATTGCAGGATATCACCGACATGGTGAAGGACTGTGGATTCAAGGTCTTCACCGACGCTATCGCATCAGGCGGCAGCGTGAGAGGCATCTGTGTGACGGGAGCCGCTGAGATCTATACGAGAAAGAAGATAGATAAGCTGACGGAACAGGTAAAAAGCTACGGCGCGAAAGGTATGGTGTGGATGAAGGTGACCGCTGACGGAGTCTCATCGTCGGTCAACAAGTTCTTTACGCCGGAACAGCTGGGAGAGATAGCGGAGCGCATGAGTGCTTCGGCCGGAGACCTGATACTGATAATCTCCGACAGGAACAAGGTGGTCTTCGACAGTTTGGGATTCCTGAGAAGACATATCGCTGATGAGATGGGACTGCTGGACGACGAGCAGTATAATCTGCTGTGGGTGGTGGATTTCCCTCTTTTCGAATATGATGAAGAGGCGAAGGAGTATCATGCTATGCATCATCCTTTCACATCGCCTAAGGAAGGAGACGAAGAGCTGCTGAAGACAGATCCTACCAGAGCCAGAGCCAACGCTTACGATATCGTTCTCAACGGCGTAGAGCTGGGAGGCGGGAGCATCAGGATACATGACAGGGACATGCAGGAAGACATGTTCAGGGCTCTCGATATGTCTCAGGATGAGATAGACGAAAAGTTCGGCTTCCTGGTAGAGGCCTTCAAATACGGGACGCCTCCTCACGGTGGGCTGGCTTACGGCATGGACAGACTGGTGATGCTCCTTACAGGGGAGAAATCCATCAGAGAAGTAATAGCATTCCCTAAGAACCAGAACGCTCAGTGCATGGTCAGCGAAGCGCCGGGGACGGTAGACGAGATCCAGCTGGATGAACTGGGTATAGAGATAAAGGGTGAGTAACGATGAATATAATGAGAAAGTGGACAGAGACCAGCCTGATACTGAGGATAGTTATCGGATTGATATTGGGTGTGATATTGGGCCTTGCAGTCCCGAACGCCACAGGCATAGGTATATTGGGAGACCTTTTCGTAGGGGCGCTCAGGGCATTGGCGCCGGTGCTGGTATTTTTCCTGGTGATGCACTCACTGGCCAATAAAAAGGATACTGCAGAAAGCAATATGAGCACTGTAATAATACTGTATCTCATCAGCACCTTCATGGCAGCTGTCACAGCGGTAGTGGCGGGATTCATATTCCCGTCGGAGGTGACGCTGACCCAGGTGGCTGAGGAAGCCGCGGCCGCGCCGGAGGGCATCGTCGAGGTGCTCCAGTCCATGCTGATGAACATCGTCGATAACCCTGTCAATGCGCTGGTCAATGCCAACTACCTGGGTGTACTGGCGTGGGCGGTCATACTGGGTCTGGCTCTGAGGAAAGCCAGCCAGCATACGGTGGATCTCATTGGAGATGTTTCCGAGGCGCTGTCGACCGCCATCAGATGGGTCATCAATTTCGCGCCTTTTGGTATCCTGGGTCTGGTGTTCGTCACTATATCGGAGACGGGACTGAGCTCTCTGCTGGATTACGGACACCTTATCGCAGTACTGGTTGGCTGCATGATAGTAGTCGCACTGGTGATAAATCCGTTGATCGTCTTCATAAATATAAGGCAGAACCCGTATCCGCTGGTATTCAAATGTCTCAAGGACAGTGGGATAATGGCCTTTTTCACCAGGAGCTCAGCTGCCAACATACCTGTCAACATGTCTCTCTGTGAAAGACTTGGACTGGACGAGAAGCAGTATTCCGTCTCCATACCGCTGGGAGCGACTATCAATATGGCGGGAGGAGCGGTCACCATAACGACGCTGACATTGGCCACGGCCAATACTCTGGGTATCACAGTCGATTTCCCGACGGCGGTGCTGCTGAGTCTCGTAGCGTCAATATCGGCTTGCGGCGCATCAGGCGTCGCGGGAGGCTCACTGCTTCTGATCCCGCTGGCATGCAGCCTTTTCGGGATCTCCAATGAGATCGCCATGCAGGTAGTCGGCGTCGGTTTCATTATCGGAGTCATACAGGATTCCTGTGAGACTGCCGTAAATTCATCATCTGATGTAGTGTTTACGGCTACGGCCGAGTTCAGGAAATGGAGAAAAGAAGGACGGCCGATAAAGTGGTAGAAACGGAAGGTAACAGAGAAGATGGGCGGAAGACCATCGTAAAGAGCAGCAGGATAGGGATACTGGGCGGTACTTTCGATCCTGTCCATTACGGGCATATAAATCTGGCGCTGGACGCCCGCGACGAAATGGATCTCGATAAGGTGATCCTGGTGCCGGCCAGACTGCAGCCGTTCAAGCAGGACAGGAAGACGGCCTCGGGCTACGACAGGCTGACCATGATAAATATGGCCATCGACGGGACGGATGGCCTGGAAAGCTCTTCATGTGAGCTGGACGCGGAGGGCGTATCATATACTTATCTTACTGTGAGAGCCATGCGCAGGCGTTTCGGTGAGGAATGCCGGCTTTACTTCATTACAGGGACTGACTCTTTTCTGAAGATAGAGACATGGAAGAACGCCGGAGAGCTTCTCAGGAGCTGTGGATACCTGGTAGGGACACGCCCCGGTTACAGGCAAAAGGAGCTGGAGGACTGTATATCCAGGATACGCCATGACTATAATACAGAAGTGAGAAATATCCACAACAGCCAGTACGACATCTCATCGACTGAGGTCCGGCAGCGGTTGGAAAGCGGCCGGCCGTGCGGCGATCTGATCCCGGAAAAGGTGGAGAGGTATATCAGAGAAAATGGACTGTATAAAAAGTGATATAATAGGATATATAGAGAGAAACCTGAGCGAAAAACGCCTCAGACATACATATGCCGTGGCCGACGAAGCGAAAAAACTGGCCAGGCGATACGGAGCCGATGAGAAGAAGGCGGAGCTGGCGGCGCTGTTCCACGATATGTGCAGAAGCATGCCAGTGAAAGAGTCTGACCGATACGTCGATGAGCTGGGACTTCCTTCCAGCTTGAAGGGGAACGTCAACCTGGCTCACAGCAAGGTGGCCGCCGCCTTGATGAAACGGGATTTCCACATAGATGATGAAGATATGATAAACGCTGTAGCATTTCATACTACCGGCAGAGCTGGGATGTCGACATTGGAAAAGATAGTATTTCTGGCCGATGCCATAGAGCCGGGCAGAGATTATCCATCGGTGAAGGAGCTGAGAATGCTGGCATATGAGGATCTGGATGAAGCCTGTATCAGTTCTTTGTCTCATACTGTCGGATATGTGGAGAAGAAAGGGGAGCTTATGGACCCTGATACCATAAGCGCACTTGATTATTTAAAGGAGAAACGAAATTTATGATCGAAGCAAAGAAAATGGCACTGGATATCGCGAAGCTATTGGACGAAAAGAAAGCGATGGATGTGGCCGTCATCGATATATCGCCTAAGGCCTCATTTGCTGATTATTTCGTCATGGCCTCCGCCGGAAGCGAGAGACAGCTGGACGCCCTGGTAGATAATGTGGAGGACGCGCTGGAGCCGCAAAAGATATTTCCCAAGAGCGTAGAGGGAAAACGCAGCTCCGGATGGATATTGATGGATTACGGCGATGTGGTCATCAACGTGATGACAGTAGAGATGCGGGAAAAGTACAACATTGAGCGCATATGGGGCGATTGCGAAAGCCTTGAGATAAACTGAGCGGAGGTAGAAAATGATAGAGAGGTATAATTTCAGCGAGATCGAGAAAAAGTGGCAGGAAAAGTGGGAAAAAGAAGATACTTTTAAGGTGACCGAGGACGGGGACAAAGAGAAGTATTACGTCCTGGAGATGTTCCCATATCCGTCGGGAAAGCTTCATATGGGCCACGTGAGGAACTATTCCATCGGAGACGTGCTGGCCAGGTTCAAGAAGATGAAGGGGTACAACGTACTCCATCCGATGGGATGGGACTCCTTCGGACTTCCGGCCGAAAACGCAGCGATAAAGCACGATGTCGAACCAAGCGTATGGACCTGGGAGAACATCGACGAGATGAGGAGACAGCTGAAGGAGCTGGGACTTTCATACGACTGGGACAGAGAGGTGGCCACGTGTCATCCTGACTATTACAAGTGGATGCAGTGGATCTTCATCCAGTTCTACAAGAAGGGGCTGGCCTACAAGAAGGAAAACCCGGTAAACTGGTGTCCCAGCTGTCAGACAGTGCTGGCTAACGAACAGGTAGTAGACGGCAAGTGTGAACGATGCGGAGCGCTGGTAGGTAAAAAAGAGCTGTCTCAGTGGTACCTGAAGATAACCGATTACGCTGAAAGGCTCCTGGACAATCTGGAAAAGCTGCCGGGCTGGCCTAACAAAGTCAAGCTGATGCAGAAGAACTGGATAGGAAAGAGCACAGGCGCGCAGGTGACCTTTGAAATAGAAGGTTTCGACAAGGGCCTGGACATATATACCACCAGACCTGATACGCTCTATGGCGTCACTTACATGGTGCTGGCTCCGGAGCATCCGTTCCTGAAGGAGCTGGTAAAGGGCAGTCAGTACGAAGAAGCCGTGATGGCGTACGTAGACAAGGTACAGCATCTGAGCGATATCGAGAGGACATCTACCACCAAGGAGAAGACGGGTGAATTTACGGGAAGATATTGTATCAACCCTCTCAACGGCAAGAGAGTGCCTATCTTTATTTCCGATTATGTCCTGATGGATTACGGAACGGGAGCCATCATGGCGGTACCGTCCCACGACCAGCGAGACTTCGACTTCGCGAAGGCATTCGATCTGGAGATAATCCCGGTAGTCGATCCTGAGAGGGACGATATAGATCTCGACAATCTCACGGAGGCCTTCGAAGCCGAGGGAAAGCTGATAAATTCCGGGAAATTCAACGGGATGAACAACAAGGAAGCCATCGTCAAGATCACTGAGTACCTGGAAGAGCAGGGGATCGGTGAGAAAAAGACAAATTACAAGCTGAGGGACTGGCTCATCTCCAGACAGCGTTATTGGGGAACTCCGATCCCGATGATCTACTGCGAGGATTGCGGCTGGGTCCCTGAAAAAGAGGAAAACCTCCCTGTAATGCTGCCTACGGACGTGGAATTCACCGGCAAGGGCGAGTCCCCGCTGGCTACAAGTAAGACATTCCGTGATACGGTATGTCCTGTATGCGGTAAGCCGGCTAAGCGTGAGCTGGATACAATGGACACATTCCTGGATTCCTCCTGGTACTTCCTCAGGTATTGCGATGCCAGGAACACAGAGGAAGCGTTCAGCAAGGAAAAGGTAGATTACTGGATGAACGTGGATCAGTACATTGGCGGTGTGGAACACGCCATTCTCCACCTTATGTACGCCAGGTTTTTCCAGATGGCGCTCTACGACCTGGGATATGTCAGTCAGGAGGAGCCGTTTGAAAATCTGCTGACTCAGGGCATGGTGATCAAAGACGGGGCAAAGATGAGCAAATCCCTGGGCAACGTGGTGAGCCCGGCGGAAATAATCGAAAAGTACGGTGCCGACACGGCCAGACTTTTCATACTGTTCGCCGCACCTCCTGAAAGGGAGCTGGACTGGTCCGATCAGGGCGTGGAAGGCAGCTACAGGTTCATTAACAGGGTGTACAGGATGGTGTACGAGTTCTCCCAGAAGTACAAGGACGTGCCTGACACCTACCAGGTGAAGAACGAAGCCGACAAGAGCCTGGCATACTGGATGAACTATGCCATCAAGAAGGTGTCGGACGATGTAGGCGACAGATTCAACTTCAATACTGCCATAAGTACCATAATGGAAATGGTCAACGAGATGTACAGGTACAAGGAAGGAGATATCAATCCTGGTCTTTACGGCGCTGCTGTCAAGACTCTGATAATACTCCTGGCACCTTTCGTACCTCACGTCACGGAGGAAATGTGGGAGCATCTGGGATACGGCGGTTCTGTCCACGATCAGAAATGGCCTGAATACGACGAGAAGGCACTGGTGAAAGACACTATCGAGATCGTCGTCCAGATAAATGGCAGGATAAAAGAAAAGATAAACATAGCAGGAGATTCTTCAAAGGAAGAAATGGAAAAGATCGCTGTAGAAAACGATAAGATAAAGGCACTTACGGAAGGCAAGAACATCGTAAAGATAATAGCGGTTCCAAATAAGCTGATAAACATCGTCGTGAAATAGCGACGGCCCGTAATTTCTACAGCGGGAAAGGATATTTATGAACGAACAGAACAATACTACGTCCACGAAACCGCGCAGAACAGCCGCTTCCGGAAACAGAAAGACAAACAGCGGCAGAACTGCCGGCCGCGGCAGAGGAACGAAAACTAATGCTACTGCCGCCGGTAAAAGGACAGCGCAGACGCCGGCAAAAACAAAGCAGACCGGCGCCAAACAGACTGCCGCCCGCAAGAAGCAGCCGGCAGCCAACAGAAAGAAGAAAGCGGACAACGCGCCACAGGTCAGGATCATCCCGTTGGGTGGTCTTGGTGAGATAGGGAAGAATATGACCGCCATCGAATACGAGAACGAGATAATGATAATCGACTGCGGTCTCTCTTTCCCGGATGATGATATGTTCGGTATAGATAAGGTCATCCCGGATTTCACTTATCTGACCGAAAACAGAAGGAAGATAAAAGGGCTGGTGATAACTCACGGCCATGAGGACCACATCGGAGGGATACCGTATCTGCTGAAGGAGATAAACGTTCCCATCTACGGGATGAGATTCCCGCTGGGACTGATAGAGAACAAACTCAGGGAACACGGGCTCAAAGCCGTGATGCATGTAGTAGAAGCAGGGCAGACCTTTAAGCTGGGACGGCATTTCAAAGTAGAGGCGTTGAGGATAACCCATTCCATAGCCGATTCCATGTGTCTGTCCATAACCACTCCCGCCGGACGTATCTTCCATACAGGAGACTTCAAGATCGACTATACTCCGGTAGACGGCAATCCGGTGGATTTCGCCAGACTGGCCCAGATAGGTTCGGAAGGCGTGCTGCTGATGATGGCCGACAGCACCAACGTATTGAGGAGAGGATATACTCCTTCCGAGAGAGTTGTAGGAAGGACTCTGGAAAATATATTCAGAAGATCTGACAGGAGGATAATAATCGCCACATTCTCCTCTAACGTCCACAGAATACAAAAGATAATAGACCTGGCGCTGCTGTGCAAGAGAAAGGTGGCCATCTCCGGACGCAGCATGGTCAACGTGGTGGATCTGGCTAAAGAGCTGGGATATATAAAGATACCGTCCAACATGCTGGTGGATCTCAATAAGGCGAAGAACGTCCCTGACAAGGAGCTGGTGGTCATAACGACAGGGAGCCAAGGCGAGCCTATGTCGGCTCTGGCCAGAATGGCTTCTTCGGATCACAAAGCTATCAAGATCAAGCCGGGTGATATGGTCATCCTGTCATCGTCCCCTGTACCGGGCAACGAGCTGACAGTATCCAACGTAGTGAACCAGCTGGTGGAAAAGGGCGCGGAGGTCATATACTCCGATATAGCTGATACTCACGTTTCAGGCCATGCCTGCCAGGAGGAGCTGAAGCTGATGCATTCTCTCATCAGGCCGAAGTTTTTCATGCCGGTCCACGGGGAATTCAGACATCTGAAAACTCACGCAGAGCTGGCCCATTTGCTGGGGATGCCTGAAGAAAACATATTCCTGTTGGAGAATGGGGATTCTCTCACCGTCTCCAAAAACAGCGCATTCATAACCAAGCATGTGGCTGAAGCAGAAGGGATAATGGTAGACGGCCTTGGAGTCGGTGATGTGGGCAATATCGTCCTTCGGGACAGGAGGCTCCTGTCGGAGTCGGGACTCATCATCGTAGTGGCCGCCATAGACAGACAGACCTGCACGCTGGTATCGGGTCCTGATATAATCTCCAGGGGATTCGTGTATGTCAGGGAGAACGAGGATCTGATAGATGGGGCCTGCAAGGTGGCTGACAAGATGTTGGATGAATGTCTCAGCAAAAATATGAAGGATTGGAACGGATTGAAAACAGCAGTCAGAGAAGGTTTGAGAAAGTATATCTACAGCAAGACCAAGAGGAGTCCGGTGATACTGCCGATATTCCTGGAGGTGTAGCGGAAACGGAAAGGAGTATAGGATGAACGTATATGACCAGGCGCATTCACTGGCCCAGGCCATAAGAGAATCGGAAGAATTCAAGCAGTACGACCAGTATAAGAAGATAGTGAAGGAAAATCCGCAGCTTGATCAGTCGCTGAAAGACTTGATGAAGAAGCAGATGGAAATGCAGGCCGCTCAGATGATGGGTCAGGAAGTTACTCAGGAAGCTTTTCAGCAGATACAGCAGCTTTCAGCCATCCTGATGCAGGATCCGACAGCGGCTCAGTATCTTCAGTGCCAGATGAGATTTTCCATGATGATGGCTGATGTCTACAAGATAATAGGCGAGACAGCGGATCTGGGACAGGATCTGTTCGGCGGGGCCGGCGGGGTGCCGACTCAGGGATAGACAGGGAGAATGGTGCTTTAGCGGTATTTTTATGGTGTTTTAGGGCTGGATAGCGAGATCTTGCCGGATCTTCCGATTTTCTAAAGAATCCGGCAGCGCTGACACAGAATGTTGCCGGATTTTTATAAAAGTAAAGAAATTCGGCAGCGGCACCACAAACTTTTGCCGGATTATTCGATAAAGACAGGAATCCGGCAGTGCCTTGCCGGATTTTTGATTGAATGCGAATATCCGGCACATGATTTTACCATTGCAGCCCGGAAGACGAGCTTGGATCCCGATATTCGCTGTTTAAGCTGCCGGATCTGCGCTATTTCTTCGATTTTCGGCAAGCAATCGTGTTTCGCGTGCCGGATCAGACGCTTCGAAGCATTTTTCGGCAGCAGTTGGTCCGGAGGCGCCGCGCGAAAAAACAGAGAGAAGATCGAAGGAAGGTTCGCTGCCGGAGGCCGTGCCGCAATTGAGGTATTGGCAATAGCAAGGTTGCATGATATAATGAATACTGTGATCGGACACGGCTTTGCCGGGAGGTAGTATTCATTGAAATGTGCTTCGACAAGCTCACACATTATAACGAATACTGTGATCGGACACGGCTTTGCCGGGAGGTGACGTTCACTACAAAGGTTGTTAAGATTAAGGAGAGGACGATAGATTTATGATTTACGCAGGTGATTTTAGAAAAGGTATTACGTTTGAAATAGATGGTGATCCACATGTTGTGTTGGATTTCCAGCATGTAAAGCCGGGAAAGGGCGCGGCCTTCGTGAGGACCAAGCATAAGAACATACTTACGGGTGCCATCAAGGAAGAGTCCTTCAACCCTGACGCCAAGTTCCCGAAGGCTCACATCGAGACCAAGACCATGCAGTATCTGTATAACGACGGAGAACTCTACTATTTCATGGATCAGGATACTTACGATCAGATACCTCTCACTTATGACCAGGTCGAGGATGCCATGAAATACCTGAGAGAGAATGATGAAGCAACGATAAAGTTCTACAAGGGCGACGCGTTCCTGGTGGAAGCTCCTAACTTCGTGGATCTCAAGGTAGTTGAGACAGAGCCGGGAGTAAAAGGCGATACGGCTACTAACGTTACCAAGGCGGCAACGGTTGAGACGGGAGCGGTTATACAGGTTCCTATCTTCATCGAAGAAGGTGAAGTCATCCAGATAGATACCAGAACAGGAGAATACCTGGGAAGGTCAAAATAGCGCGTGTGTACTGCAGACGTACTGACGAAGGGGGCGCGAACGCGTCCCTTTTTGAGAAGGACGAAAAAATACGGATAAGATCCGGGAATGAGGTAATAAATGTTTAGATCCAAGATCGGCAGGACCAAATTGATATTGATAATCCTCGCTGCCGCAGTAGTACTTATTACGGGGAGCACCCTGGTTTATCTCAACGGTATCGGAGCTGTGGATTCGAAAAACGAAGAGACGGTGACGGTGGAAATACCATCGGGCAGCGGTGCTTCGGCCATAATAGATATCCTGGATGAAAACGGGCTGATAAAGAGCCCTACTTTCGCCAAGATCCACGCCCGAATTGGAGGATACGACACGCTGCAGGCCAACAGCTACATGTTCAGCAAATCAATGACTTTGCCGGAAATGATGGATGCCATAAATACAGGAGATTTCCAATATATTTCTAAAGACAGGATAATAATAAGAGAAGGACTCACCATACCGGAGGTAGCGGCGGCCATCGCTGAAGAGATGCCGTTCACCGCTGAGGAGATAATAGCCAAGTGGGCTGATACGACCTATCTCAGACAGCTGATAGACCAGTACTGGTTCCTCAGCGATTCCATACTTGCTGATGGAGTGATGTATCCTCTGGAAGGATATCTTTATCCAGAGACTTATTTCATCACGGAGGAAAACCCTTCCATAGAGAGCATCACCGAGACGATGCTGGATATGACGGCCACTGAACTGGAGTCCAGGAGAGAAGCCATCGACGAAAGCGGCTTCACAGTACATGAATTGCTGACGCTGACTTCCATAGTGGAGAGAGAAGGCAGTAACGTCAAGGATGAGATGCCGGCCATAGCCGGAGTTTTCATCAACAGGCTCAACGAGGGCATGAATCTGGGCAGTGATGTCACCGTAGGCTACGCTCTCCAGAAGACTTCGCTGCAGTTTACGCAGTCGGAACTGGATGTCGATTCCCCTTACAACACGAGAAGAAACGCCGGACTTCCGATAGGCCCTATCTGCTGTGTGAACGGGGAAGCAATAGATAGCGTCCTCAATTATGAGGAATCGGATTACCTTTACTTTTTCGCTACGGAAAACGGTGAGATCATCTATTCCAGGACCAATGAAGAACATGAGAAAGCGGTAAGCGAAAACATATGGTATTGATATGAATATAACCAACGATATAATAACAGCATATATAGATTCCCTCTATAAGAGCGGTAATCCTCAGCTTATGGAGCTGAGACAGTTCGCGGAGGATAAGCATATACCTATCATCCTTAAGGAAACTGAAAGCCTGCTGCTCAACATCCTCAGGATAAAACATCCGGAACGGATGCTGGAAATCGGCTCGGCGGTAGGATATTCCGCCTGCTGTTTCGCCGACGGCTGCGGCTGTCACGTAACGACCATCGAATCCGATGAGGAGACTTACGAAGCAGCTAAAGTCAACGTGTCAGAGCTGGGGTTTTCTGACAAGGTAGAAGTGCTGTATGGCGATGCCAGGGATATTATGCCGGCTATGGCCAAGTCGGATGTCGATCTTTACGATGTGGTGTTTATCGACGCGGCCAAAAGCCATTACAGGGAATTCTGGGACATGGCTCTGCCAATGTGCAGACAGAGCGCTCTCATCATATGTGATAACGTGCTGATGAAAGGTATGACCGCATCGGACATATATGATACGAATAAGAGATACAAGACCAGCATCAGGAGGATGCGGGAATTCATCAAGTATATAAATCATCTGGAGTATGCTGATACGTGCGTACTGCCGGTAGGAGACGGGGTCTCTGTCAGTGTTATAGACAAAGATATCTATGATGGATGGAAAATTTCATCGAAGCAGACTCTGCCGGACGGAGACGATCATGATCAGCAGGAGACAGGGAAAGTCGAAGCAAATGCAGCCAATAAAGAAAATGGAACTTTTAGCTCCTGCGGGAGACCTTGAAAAACTTAAGATAGCAGTCGACTATGGGGCTGACGCTGTATATTTCGGCGGTGAGATGTTCAGCCTCAGGGCGGGCGCCGGAAACCTTTCAACAGACGAAATAAAGGAAGGCGTTGAATACGCTCATCGGCGGGGAGTCAAATGTCACATGGCTTTCAATATTTTTGCTCACAATGAGGATATCGGGCCTATGACAGGATATCTCAGGAGGATAAGTGATATACCCATCGACGCTTTCATAGTCTCGGACCCGGGCGTCATGGCTATTGTCAGGGACGCGCGGCCTGATGCGGAGCTTCACCTTTCGACCCAGGCCAATATGACCAACTACGCTACGGCGAACTTCTGGTACAGCCAAGGGGTCAAACGGCTGGTGCTGGCCAGAGAGCTGACTTTCGACGAGATAAAGGAGATAAGGGGAAATATCCCTGAAGATATGGAGCTGGAGGCTTTCGCCCACGGCGCTATGTGTATCTCTTATTCGGGGAGATGTCTCCTCAGCAACTTCATGATAGACCGAGATGCTAACAGAGGTCAGTGCGCTCATCCGTGCAGATGGAAGTACAGACTGGTGGAAGAGCAGAGACCCGGAGAATACTATCCTATCGAAGAAGATGACCGTGGTACATATATCATGAATTCCAAGGATTTGTGCATGTTGGAGTATATACCTGAGCTGGCTCAGGCCGGGATATCGTCGCTGAAGATAGAGGGCAGGATGAAGAGCATATTTTACGTGGCCTCTGTGGTAGGAGCTTACAGAAAAGCCATCGACGCCTATTACGCTGATCCGGAAGGATACAGCTGCGATCCGGCGTGGATGAGCGAAATGGAGAAGGCCAGCCACAGAGAATTCACCACAGGCTTCTACTTTCACAAGCCTACCGATAAGGATCAGAATTATCAGACCAGCGACTACACCAGAGATTACAGTTTCGTGGGACTGGTCAGAAGTTACGACCCTGATACGAAGATGGCCGTGGTGGAGCAGCGGAACAAAATGGTCCTTGGAGACGAGATAGAGGTTTTCGGGCCGGGTGCTGATTTCTTCACGCAGAAGCTGGAAATCATGGAAAACGAGGACGGTGAACCGGTTGAATCGGCGCCTCATCCTCAGCAGATACTCAAAATAAGAATGGAACAGCCTGTGGCCGCAAGCTTCATGCTGAGAAAGAAAAAATATATTTAGTTCACAGACCGCAAAATGCGGTTTTAGAGATATTGCTTTATTGGATGAACAAAAAGAAAGGAGAAAAACATGTCATCTGACGGCGGGCCCATGTGGGGCCAGATAATTTTATTAGTAGTACTGATAGCGGTGAACGCATACTTTGCCGCGGCGGAGATCGCGATAGTTTCCGTGAACAAGAACAGGATAAAGACACTGGCGCAGGAAGGGAACAAGAAGGCGGAGCTTCTGGAAAGGCTGATAGAAGATCCCAACAGATTTCTTTCGGCTATACAGGTGATAATAACCCTGGCAGGATTTCTGTCCAGCGCCAACGCTGCCACCAGTTTCTCCGACGACCTGGGAGAGATCCTGGGAAGCTGGGGCATACCTCACGGTGAAGGAGTAGCCGTAGTGGTGATAACCATCATCCTGTCATTTTTCACACTGGTGTTCGGAGAGCTGTTCCCTAAGAGGATAGCTATGCTCCACGCCGATAAGGTCGCTATGGCGGTGGCGAAGCCGCTGCAGATCATCTCTGTGGCCTTCAAGCCATTCGTATGGCTGCTTTCCGTATCGGTCACCCTTGTGCTGAAAGTCTTCAGACAGCGGACCGACGTGGCGGACGACGAATATTCGGAAGCAGACGTAGTATCAATGTTAGAGACGGGCCAGGAGAAAGGCGAGCTGAAGGAGGAAGGCAAGAAGATGATAACCAGCATCTTCGCCTTCGACGATATGCTGGCCTATGAGGTAATGACTCCGAGAACGGAGGTGTTCTCCATAGATGTCAATGCTCCGACGGAGGAATATATCGACGAACTGATGGAAATGCGATATTCCAGGATACCTGTCTACGAGGACGACAGCGATAATATCATAGGAATACTCTACATCAAGGACTATCTGATAAAAGCCAGGCAGGACGGTTTTGACAACGTAGAAATAAGACCGATACTGAGAAAACCTTACTTCGTGCCTGAGACGAAGAACATAGACTCGCTGTTCTTCGAGCTTCAGACGACTAAACAGCATATAGCCATACTGATAGACGAGTACGGTGGATTCTCAGGTATCGTTACTATGGAGGATATCATCGAGGAGGTAATGGGCGACATCGACGACGAATACGATGAAGAAGAACCTGATATCCAGAAGATATCCGACGACACCTTCGCCATGGAAGGAAGTATGGATCTGGACGACATAAATGAAGAGCTTGGCACCGATCTTGAGTCGGAAAACAGCGAGACTATCGGTGGTCTGATCCTGGATATCCTGGGAGAGATACCTGACGAAAATGATGTGGGCACCGAGGTGGAATACGAGAACTACAGGTTCAGGATAGATTCCATCAAGGACAGGAGAATAGAGAAGGTGACCATGACGGTCCTCCCTGCAGAGGAGACGACGGTCGAGGACGAGGAAAAGAGCGACAGAAGCGAACGTCACGAGCGGCGTGAACGTGAAAAGCGTGAAAAACGCGAAAAGAAAAAGGAAAGTACAGGCAAATAGGTATTCGTAAAGAAAAGAAGCGATGACATCTGTGTTGTCGCTTCTTCTTTCAAAGACAGGGAGGGGCAAATGGCGTTATCCGTAACGTTTTTTCTGGGGATTTTCATAATGGTCGGAGCGGTCATCGCCCGGCAGGCCAAAAATAAGGCGCTGGTAGAGCAGCTTTCCATTTCCATAGCCTTCGGGACCATGACGGCGCTGGCGCTGACAGATCTGATGCCGGAGGCTGTGGAAAATCTGGGTAATGACAATATGTACGTCATGTACTTCGGTGTAGCAGCAGGGATACTTGTGCTGAAGCTGCTGGACCGTTTCATTCCGGATCACGACAGTGTCCGCGGCTTCGACCATCAGTGCACCGACGCCAATGTGATACACATCGGGATAATCTCATCGGTGGCCATAATCCTGCACAATGTCATCGAAGGAATGGCTGTCTACAGCATATCATCGGAATCCCTTCATCTGGGCCTTCTGGTCAGTATCGGCGTTGGCCTCCACAATGTACCCATGGGTATGGTCATCTATTCCACTCTTTCCAGGGAAAAACGCGGCAGGAAGATTGCGCTGCTGCTTGCGGCGGCCTTGTCTACCTTCGTCGGCGGACTGCTGATGAAGATGATGTGGTCCATGATAGATGATTTCATCACAGGCATACTCATTTCCCTGACGCTGGGAATGATAGTGTACATCGTCCTTTTCGAACTGCTGGTACACCTTATGCACACGAAGAACAAGCTGCTGTCCGCCGCAGGCGTAGCCATAGGCGTGGCTATCATACTTGTAAGCGGGCTGTTCGGATGATAAAATCATAGAACAGGAGGTGCAAGACCGATCATGAACTTCGATACGAAACGTCAGACGGAGTTTTTCTCCGAAATGTCGGAACGGCAAATATCTGCCAGGGAGTTTTTCAGCGGCGTGTTGCTGGAGTCTCTCAGCAGTTGTTACGGTCTGGAGAACGGCCTTATCATGTGTTTCGATACGAATAACGGCTTTCTTTCATGGACCGACAGCGACGGCGTGCGACCCAACAGCAGGACTCACCCCTACAGGGCTTTCCAGCAAAGGGATACGGTGAGAGGGAGGATATACAGGGAAGCCGTGGCCCAGAACCTGGATTATTTCAACGTTGAGCCAAGGCTTTACAGAGCCACTGACTACATTGACGAGTCTCAGTATCTCCAGTCGGATCACGTCCGCTTTCTGGAAGAAAATTTCGGAGCCGGCTACAGCGTCACCATGGCCTTCGGCATAAACGCCTACATACAGATAGTATTCTTCAGAAGCGCCGATGAAGGCGATTTCACCGACGAGGAAATGAAGATACTGGCTGACATATATGTAGCCATAGCCAACGCTTACAAGGGCTTCAAGAAGTACGAGCAGTCGAAGATAGTTTCGGCCATACAGGATGAGATAATACAGTCAGGAGCCAGAGCATATTTCATAACCGACGATTTCATGCATATATTGGGAGGCAATAGTCTGGCCGCGGAGTACATCGAAAACATATTGGGTCCCGGCGCCGGCAGGGCTATCGACAGCGATGGTCCGTGCATATGGCTGCCGTTTCTGCTGGAAGGAACGGAAAAAGGCGGTGCGGTCGCCAAAGCCAAGATCATCAAGGGATATGTGTTCAGGATATATAACTATGACCAGCAGTATTCTCACGGTATCGTAGACAGGTATCACTGGATAACCATGTCGCCGGGAGAGGGCCGTGAGGACGAAACGGCCAGAAAGGCTGACGTCTACGGTCTCACCAGGAGCGAACAGAAGGTGGCGAAGCTGCTGCTGAAGGGTCTTACCTACAAGGCTATCGCTGAAGAGCTGTTCATAAGCTACCACACAGTCAAGAAGCATGTGGAGAACATATATGCCAAATGCGGCGTCAAGAGCCGCCATCAGCTTTCCAGACTCTTCGACGAAGAAATATAAGTAAAACTCCTTATATTGAATAAGGAATTCTGATTTTGCAAATAAGGCGAAAAGGCCGATGGAATTTCATCGGCCTTTTGATATCATCATAATATACTGAAAATGCGGTGACAGACGGGAGGGAAGAGGATGACGGACACCGGAACCGTATTCAACATACAACGCTTCACCATCCACGACGGGCCGGGCATGAGGACCGAGCTTTTCCTCAAGGGGTGTCCCCTGAGATGCCGCTGGTGCAGCAATCCCGAGAGCCACAAAGCATATGTGGAGCCGGGAGTATACAAGAGTAAATGCATTTCTCCGAAGAAATGCGGCCTTTGCCAGAAGGTATGTCCCGAGGAAGGCGCCCTCGTATTTTACAGAGGGAGGCTGACGGCTATCGACAGGGAAAAGTGTACCAATTGTATGGAGTGCGCCGCGGTCTGTCCGGCCGACGCTATAAAGCAGTGGGGCAGGGAGATGACGGTAGACGAATGCATGAAGGCGATCATGAAGGACGTGGACTTCTATCAGCGCTCAGGCGGAGGTGTCACCGTATCGGGCGGAGAACCGCTGCTGCAGAGCGACTTCGTGGCAGAGCTTTTTAAGAGGTGCCATCAGGAAGGCATCCACACCTGCTGCGAATCCACATTCCATACAGGATGGGACAAGGTAGAAAAGGTGCTTCCGTATACGGATCTGTTCATCTCTGACATCAAGCACATGGATAACGATGTACACAGGGAATATACGGGATCCGGCAACGGACTGCTGCTGGAAAACCTGGCGAAGCTGGCGGAACGCGGCTGTGAGATGATACTGAGGATCCCGGTGATACCGGGGATCAACGACGATACGGACAACGTGGAAGCCACCGCAGATTTCATTATCGAAAGGCTGGGAAACAGCGTCAGGACGCTGCAGCTTCTCAGCTTCATGCGGCTGGGAGAAGAAAAATACGCATCCCTGGGGATGCCTTATGAGATGAAAGAGCTGAAGTTCAACAGGAGGTCCCTCCAGAAGCGGGTGAGAGAGATGGCCGATTACTTCAACGGCCGGGGTATCCACTGTCTGGTGGGAACGAAGGAGAGATAGTTATGGAAAATATCAGGAAAGACAATCAGATTCACTGCACCGCTTGCGGTACGGAAAGCTACGATCACAGCTACAGCCTGGGATATAAAGTAGGTCATGAGGACTGGTCGCCGTTCCCCAGGGTCAACAGGCTGCGTCAGACTTTCCTGGACAGGGAGTACGACGTGGACGTGGAAAGGCTGAGGCTGGTGACGGAGGCCTATCAGAATAACGACAAGAGCCCGCTGAAGGTGAAATGCGCCAGGGCTTTCGAGAACATACTCCTCAACGTCAGCCTCCACATATACGACGAAGATCTGATACTCGGAGAGATAGCCGCGCCGGCCAAGGCCGCGCCTATCTATCCGGAATTTTCCGTGGACTGGATAATCGACGAGGTGCTCAACGAGCCTTTCGAGGAGAGGGAGCACGACCAGTTCTATATACGAAACGACGAGGAGAGGAAGGAGATCGTCGACCTGTGCCGCTGGTGGCAGGGCAGGACTGTAGACGATCTGATAAACGCCGAGCTGGACGATGATCAGCTTAAAGGCTCCGAGGTAGGCAAGAAGATATTCCAGACAAACCTCTACCACTATGCGGGAGTGGGCCATCTTGTGATGGACTACGAGAAGCTGATGAAGAACGGCTTCGACGGATTTATAAAGGAGGCGGAGGCCGGTCTCGCCAGGATAACCAAGGAAGACCCGGACTACGGCGACAAGCGTGATTTTTACGAAGCCATGATAATTTCCCATCAGGCTGCCAAGAAGTACATACTCAGGTATGCGCAGCTGGCCGACGAGATGGCGGCTGCCGAAAAGGACGAGACAAGGCGCGGCGAGCTGGAGACCATGGCCGGAAACTGCCGTCAGATAGCCGGAGGCCCGGCAAAAACTTTCTGGCAGGCGCTGCAGCTGTTCAATTTCGCAACTACACTGACTCAGATTGAGGGCAACGGTCACTCCATCTCATATGGCAGGATGGACCAGTGGCTCTATCCGTACTACGAGGCTGACATGAAGGCGGGAGACATCACCAGGGACTTCGCCCTGGAGCTGATAGAGGTGCTGTACGTCAAGATGAACAATCCTACCAAGCTGAAGGACGGCGGAACCGTCAAGGTCCGTCAGGGCAGGGGATTTGGCGGCGAATGCCTCACCATCGGCGGTGTCGACAGAGACGGCAACGATGTGACCAACGATCTGACTATGCTGATGCTTGAAGCATCAGCCCATACCAGGATGATGAACCCATGGTTGCTGGTGAGGATGCATGAGGAGACCCCTTATGAGCTGAAGGTGAAAGCCGTGGAATGTATCAGAGCCGGATACGGTCATCCTAAGCTTTTCAACGATGAACCTACTATCAGAGCCATGATGAGGAAGGGCATGAGCCTGGAGGAAGCGAGGGACTACGCCGTGGTAGGATGCGTGGAGCCTGACCTTCCGGGAAGAGAATATGGCTGGCATGACGCGGCCTATGTCAACACGGCAAAGATGATGGAGATGGTCCTCAACGGCGGCAGATGCCTGGACTGTGGTCCTCACTGCGCCAGATGGGAAAAATGCGGAGCGTTAGGCGGCCACCTGGGACCTGATACCGGAAGCCTGGAGACCTACGAAAACTTCGACCAGGTGCTGGAGAGCGTCGACAAACAGTTCAAATACTGGACCGACCAGATGTGTTCCAGCCTCAATATCATAGACAAGGCTCACAGAGCCAGGAAGCCGCTGCCGTACGTGTCCTCCTTCTTTCCGGACTGCGTGGAAAACGGCAGGGATCTGACGGAGGGAGGCGCCAAGTACAACGGTATCGGACCTCAGGCCAGCGGTCTGGCCACCTGCGCCGATTCCCTGGCGGCAATAAAGCAATTGGTCTTCGAGGAAAAGCGGTTCACGGGAGCAGAAATGCTGCAGGCGGTAAAGGACAACTGGCAGGGGCATGATATACTGTACGCTCTGGTCAACAGCTCCAAGGTCCATCATTACGGCAACGACGACGATTACGCCGACGATCTCTTCAAGTTCATGTTCGAGTGCTACTGCCGCAATGTGGCGGGACGTACAACGCCGAGAGGCGGCCAGTTCAATCCGGGAGTATACTCGGTCAGCGCCAACGTGGGGATGGGACTCAACACCAACGCCTCCCTGGACGGACGAAGAGCTGGAGAGGCCATCTCAGACAACCTGGGACCTGTCCACACCGACGGCGGCTCTCATGATACAGAGGGGCCGACAGCCCTGGCCAATTCCGTCGGCAAGGTGGATCACAGTCTGGCACCTAACGGAACACTTCTCAATATGAAGTTCCCTCAGGAGGCTGTTGGAGGTATCGAGGGCAGAGATAACCTGGTGGACTTCATCGACGCCTATTTCTCCAAAGGAGCAATGCATGTCCAGTTTAACATCATGAGTTCCGCTACTATGAAAGCGGCCCAGAAGAAACCGGAGGACTATAAGGACATGCTGGTCCGTGTAGCGGGTTACAGCGCTTATTTCGTGGAGCTGGGCAAGGCTCTGCAGAAAGATCTGATACAACGTTCCGAACTGCATTTTTAACGACTTGCTCATATCGGCGGACTGATGGATACCAACTCAGCAGCCAGTTCAGCAGTTCGTTGATCCGGTAGTTTGACGCTCCGGCACCCGACGGGTTATACGGGATTTGGCTTTTCAGACCCTTTCCCGTATAGCAATTTGCCCACCATCTCCTCAAAACAGCACTGTTTTTATACAGTTTTTCCTGCTGATAGGCCAAATCAAGTATAAAAATTGCGAAGAAATCGACGTTGGCTTATACGGGAAAAGGATAAAACCTTTCGAAAGAGTATAGAGGTTCGTGGTAATTATTGTAAAATATTGAAGCTAATAAGATATATGCACCAATGGATTGCAGTACAGCATTTTCATTGGTGCTTTTTTTTGCGGGATTCTCTGTCATATTTTTTGGGACAAGGAATATGATTTAGTATCAACTAAAGAAAAAGGGGTGAAGAGATGGACAGGAATACGGAAAAGATATTCCGCAGGCTGCCGGTATCTATCAAGGAAAGGGTAGACGAGCTGCCGGAAATCATACGCGACGATTTTGAAGAGATACGCATCAGAGTCTTCAGCGACACGCTCATCATAAGCGGCGGCAGGGAGATAAGTCTCCACGACGGGAGGTCGGTGACGCCTGAGGTGCTGGACGAGACGCTCAACAGATTGCTGGATTATTCATATTACGCTTACGAAGAAGAGCTTTCCAAGGGCTACATAACTATAGAAGGCGGCCATCGAGTGGGGATATGCGGCCGGGTGACGCTGAAAGAAGGAAAGGTGTATCTGATAAAGGATGTTTCTTCTCTCAATATAAGACGAAGCAGACAGATAATAGGAGCATCGGAAAACGTCATAGGGGCGGTATGGGACGAAAAGACAAACACCATCAGGAACACTCTCATCATATCGCCGCCTAAATGCGGAAAGACGACTATACTGCGGGATCTGGCCAGGAGTCTTAGTCACAAAGGGTTTCGCGTCGGCATATGCGACGAGCGTTCAGAGATAGCCGGCTGCCACAATGGAGAGCCCAGCTATGATCTGGGCGGCAGGACAGATATCCTGGACGGCTGCCCCAAGGCTGAAGGGATCCTGATGTTGATACGCTCCATGTCTCCGGACGTGATAATGACTGACGAGATAGGGAAACGGGAAGATGTGAGCGCTGTCGAAGCCGCTCTGTGTGCCGGGGTCAAGACCATCACCACGATACATGGCAACAGCTACGAGGATGTGGCCAGCTCCTCCGTAGGAGAGCTTGTCAGGAACCATGTGTTCGAGACTCTCATATTTCTGTCCGCCCAGCCTGTTACAGGAACAGTGAAGCGTGTCATGAAGCTGTCAGGGATAGGGAAGGACGTATGATATGCTGAAGTTTGCGGGATGTATCCTCATTTTTATGAGCTGCGCCGCGCTCGGCTTCATGAAGGCTTCTTCCTATAGAGACAGAAGGATCGAATTGGAAGACACGCTGGAGCTGATAAGGATGCTGGACATGGAGATATCCTACAGGCGCGACCCTCTAGCCAAGACATTCGGTAACGTAGCGGCCATGAAAAACTGCTGGTTTTCCCATATACTCAGAGAATGTGCCGGAGCCATGAAAAAGCAGGAACCATTGGAGGCGGCGTGGCGAAGAGCCATAGATGAAAATATCAGCGCTTGTCCGCTGGATCAGAGAGATATCGCGATACTGAAGGATATCCCGACAGGACTGGGAAAAAGTGACGTGCAAGGACAGCGAAACGTCATAGAACCGGCGGTAATGAGGATACAGAGTCATCTGACCGAGGCCGTGGAACAGGAGAAAAAACAGGGCAGGATGTACAGAGGTATTGGCATCGCGTCCGGTGTCGTGATAGCCGTCATGCTGCTGTGAGCGAGGAGTATATCGATTATGGAAATAGATGTTATTTTTAAAATAGCTGCCATTGGTATTGCCATCGCCGTCCTCAACCAGGTGCTGGTAAAGGCGGGACGAGAGGAACAAGCTATGCTGACCACCTTGGCCGGTGTCATTGTGGTATTGATGCTGGTGATACAGATGATAGGCGAATTTTTCGATACTGTAAGGACCTTCCTCCAGTTTTAGGTGGCCCTATGGAAATAATGAAAATCGTGGCGACAGCGCTTACAGGCCTTATCCTGGCCATTGTAATGAAAAGCGTCAATAAGGAGATATCGATCTACATAGTATTGGGGACCGTGATGATAATCTTCCTTTCAGTAGCTTACAGACTGGCAGAGATATTCGGTTTTCTCCAGGGCATATACGATAATGTCACCTACGGCCGTACATTTTTCCCGGTGATATTGAAAGTACTGGCAGTGGCTTACATAACAGATTTCACCGCTCAGCTGTGCCGGGACGCGGGAGAGGCATCCATAGGTTCCAAAGTAGAGCTGGCCGGTAAAATAATAATATTCTATCTGGCCATGCCCATACTGACGGCCATCCTTGAGCTTATAAAGACGCTGCTGGGGTGATAGAAAGAACGGAAGAGATCAGCACATAACAGAGAAGAAACAGGAGGCGTGAAAAATGGATTATGAAGCCGTCATAGAAGCGCAGCTGGACTCCATGGATCTGTCAGAACTCGAGGATATCATGGGGGATGCCGCCGCAGGAGGAGGTATCTTCGAAGGTATGACAGTTGATCAGGTGATAAATAACCTGATCAACGGCGAAGCGCTTTTCGATTCGGAGAGGATAATGGACAATCTTATCAACCTGTTCCTGATGGAGGTGAAGGGTTCTGTATTCCTTGGATGCGAGATACTGGCCATCTGTATCGTTACAGGTCTGCTTTCAAATTTTTCCAATACATTCGGCAGCAAGACAGTCTCGTCTCTGGGGACTATGATATGCGGTGTGGTGATAACAGCTCTTTGCATAAGCAATTTTTATCAGACGTACCAGTATTGCCAGGATACTATCAACACCATGACAGCTTCCATGGAAATACTGCTGCCGGTCATGATACCGCTGCTGATATCCATGGGAGGTATATCGTCAGGGAGTATCATGAGTCCTGCCATGGCAGGAGCTGTCACCGGATTCAATTTTATCATGGAGCATGTGATACTTCCATTAGTCTTCCTGTCGGCTGTCTTCGTGATGATAAACAGCATCACGGAAAAGGACTATGTAAAGAAGCTGTCAGGTTTTCTGCGAAAAGGGGCTATATTCCTGACAGGACTGATAATAACCGTATTTACAGGGATCACAGCCCTCCAGGGCGTCGTGACCAAGTCGGCTGACGGCATACTGATAAATACCGCCAGGTTTTCCATAGATAATTTCGTACCAATAGTTGGCGGATTCGCCGCTGACTCTCTGGACATGGTCATCAGCTGTATCGGATTGATAAAAAACGCTGTAGGACTGATAGGGATACTCATCATCATCTCCCTGCTGGCGGTGCCAGTGATAAAGCTTCTTTCCATAGCTGTCATATATAAAGTCATCGCCATAGCTGCCGAGCCTGTGGCGACCAGGAACATTTCCGACAGCCTCAGTGAGATAGGCAGCGCGGCGGTTACCATGACGGTAGTGCTGGCGACAGGAGCCTTTATGTTCCTCATATTCATAACCATACTGATGGGGATGGGAGGTGGCGGCACGTGGACATCGTAAAGCAGTGGGTCAGCAGTCTGTTCATCATGATATTGGCTCTGTCATTCATGGAAATGCTGCTGCCGGACAGCTCCATGGGGAAATACATAAAGTTCATATTTTCACTGGCCATAATGGCTGCCATATTGTATCCGGTAATTTATCTTACAGGGGAATATTGAAAGAGCTGACAAATATATTCTATATAGAGGATGCTTCCGGTGGGACCGGTTTTGCTGAAGGGGGAAAATACTTTGCTGGACAAATTGAAGAAAGACCCTGCCTTTAAGGAAAAAGGGCTGAAGGTCATAGCACTTTTCATCATATTAGCGGTCATACTGCTTTCTCTGGACGTATTTACTCAGAGCCGGGACGGCAGGAGCCAGATAATAGATGAAGACGGAGGAACAGAGGCGGAGCTGTGCGCTATCCTCACCGATATAGATGGTGTTGGGGATGTAGACGTGATGCTCCAGTACGACGATGAGGAAAAAGTATCGGGCGTCATCGTGACAGCCCAGGGAGCAGGCAATCCGGTGGTGAAGAACGATCTCATCAATGCGGTGATGGCTGTCTTCAACATATCACCTGCCAGTGTGGAGGTTTTCGAGAAGAAAAGTGTCGACAGATATGAGGAGGAAGATGCAAATGAGTAACAGGAGATCCGTGTTTTCTTTTATAAAGTCCAATCGCAGGAAAGTGGCTGGATTACTGGCGCTGGCTCTCGCCTTCGGAGCGTGGACAGCGATCGGCGGGCCTTTTTCAAAGGAGGCGTCCAGCGATGACATACCTCTTCACGATGGTGATGTGCTGGTGGACAGCCTCAACGTCAGCGAGGAAAGCGATAAGGCTGAAAATAAAGTGGACGAATCGTCACTGGTCACGTCAGACGATGTATCAGAACTGGAGAACAGCGATACATATTTCCAGGAACTGCGAGCCACCCTGGATATGGACAGGAACAAGATAATCTCCATGCTGACAGATGCTGAGAATTCAGCATCGGGAAGCAAGGAAAAGGAGGAAGCGACGGCCCAGAAGATGCAACTGCTGGAGTACATGGGGCAGGAAAAGACCATAGAAACATTGCTGAGAAACAAAGGCCTGCCTGAATCTTTCGTGGTGATAACGGAGAGCGGAGTCAATGTCACCGTCAATTCAGAAGAATTGGATCAGAGCATGGTGACCAAGATATGTGATATCGTCATGCGGGAGACTGGCAGAGAAGCAAGTCAGATCATCGTACAGGACGCGTCGTGACCGGATCCCAGACATTGGCGTTACGACGTTCACAGCTTCCCGGTTGCAGTTTCGCTACCGGCGGTTGGGGTTCTGCAACTTCCGGAAGCCCTGAAAAAGCTGAAGAATATACTGAAAAATCCAAAGGTTGCAAATATTCAACCAAATATATCGTAAAAAGAATAAAACGCATCTGTCATCTGGAAATACATTCTATATAAAATCATTGATATTTCAACGTTTATCACTGTCCGCCGCTGCGGTGAATGCATCTGGCATACCTGTTGCATTTATATTTACAGAAAGAAAAACACATAGAAGGAGGGAAAACATATGAAAGTACTTATTGTCGGAGCCGGCGGACAAGGCGGATCATGCGCCTCCATACTGGCGAGACAGGACAGCGTAGACGAGATCCGTCTGGTAGATCTTAAGGAAGAGACCGCCAAAGCTGTGGCCGACCACATAGGCGGCGGGAAAATCAGGACGGGAACTGTCAACGCGCTCGACCCGGATGATGTGGCCAGAGCCGCTGAAGGTGTAGATGTAGTAGTGGATATGGTCATGCCGTGGATGGTGCCGTACGTGATGGAGGGTGCTCTCAAGGCAAAAGCCAATTACATCAATACAGCCTTCGATGCTCCGTTCTGGGACAAATTCGTGGAAGGTGTATCCATCGAAGACATGCCTCTGTGCAAGGAATTCAAGGAAGCAGGCCTTACAGCTCTCTTTGGCTGCGGATTTGCTCCGGGATGGACTAATGTGCTGGCCAGAAGGCTGGCCAACAGGCTTGATAATGTGGACAGCATCAAGATGAGGATAGGAAAAGCCACCCATCTGCCCGGCGAACACGAGTATGACTGGGTACTGAGACCATGGAATCCTGGCTGGTCACCTAAGCAGGCCCTGATAGACTGCGCCTCTCCTACATACGCGCTGGAAGGAGGAAAATACGTCCAGTATCCGCCGTTCGGAGGACTTGAGATGTGGGACTTTCCGGAACCTGTAGGCAGACTCCCCGTGACTCATCACTCCCACGAGGAGATATACAGCATGCCGGCCACATTCAAGGGCGTGAAGGATATAGACTTCAAATACTATCTGATGTATCAGCCTGCCATTTTCTACGCCATGGGCTTGTGCTCCCAGGATAAAGTAAAGGTAGGCGATGCGGAAGTCGCTCCTATCGACGTGGTGACCGCCATGGTGCCTCCTCCTCAGAACAACATATTCGGAGCTACCGACGAGGAACTGGAGTATGCCGACAAGACGGCTTTCATAGAACTGGTGGTAGAGGTTTCGGGAGAAAAGGACGGCAAGAAGGTGACATGGACTGCCAACTGTCCTAAGATGAATGCTCCCGGACCGGAGCTGAAGAAGCTGTATGGCACTGCTCTCGTATATGTATCACTTCCTCTGGCTACAGGCACCATGCTGATAGACGAGATCGATATGCCTAAGGGCATCGTTTTCGCCGACGAGCTTGACCCTGAGGTATTCATTGACAAGATGATGGGAACAGGATACCCGTACAAGTGGAAGGAGACTGTCAAGGAAGGCTGAAGGAAGGAAAACGTTTGACAGAAAGGAAATCGGTGACGAGAGATGAGGGAAGAAAAGAGGCCGGCGGTGAAACGGCTGAAGAAAGCCGTAAAACCTGCTAAGTCAAAGGATAACATATTCCATACGAAACAGGTGGCCGACAGACAGGAAGCCATAGACAGCAAGCTAAAGCTGCTTCACGGCAGTATCTTCGGCAAACCCATCATAAAGTTCGATATAGGTGCTGTCAGAGATGTCTGGGTCCCGTACTGTTATCTCGAGTACGATTTCCATGTCGAACGGAGCGTCATGTTCAAAAAAAAGGGACTGGTAAAGGAGGGGAAGGTGGCTGTAGTTCTGGATGTCAATGAGATGCATCCTTTCCAGTACGACATCTACGAAAGCGGCGAGCTGCCTCTCATCAAAGGAGTCCCTGAAACAGGAAACAGAGAAATAATAAAGACGGAAAATTCGTTCCACGACATGGATGAAAAATCTCAGGAATACATCCAGTTCAAGATAATGAGAAAGTTCTACGGCCGCAACGGTAAACTGGATATGGCTAAATGCCGGTTTTTTTACAGACCGGCCGTAGAGCTTGAGATAATATACAAAGGAGAGAATTCCAACATGAGATACGCCTATCTGGACGAATTTGCCGTGGAGAGCGAACACGTGTTGGGCCTCAAATACAGAGTCGAAAACAATTTTTGATATATTTGATTTATCGGAAGGAGGAAATGCATGGCTATAAATTTTGCTGAGATCTGGTCGACCTTTGACTGGATCATCATCGTCGCCTATTTCGTAGCGATCATATCGGTCGGCCTGGTGATGCGTAAAAGAGCCAGTAAGAACATGAAGAGCTTCTTCGTGGCTTCAAGACGGCTCACCATACCTGTGCTGGTCGGCGTAGGAGCTGCCAGCTGGTACGATTCCTGGACCATCGTAGGTCTGGCCGAGTGCGGCACTACCATGGGTATCTGCATGATATTCATTTACATAATACCAACTGCTATCCTGAGGCTGCCGCTGGCAGTGTGGATAGGGCCTCTTGTGAGGAACAAGATACCTGACTGGGTGCTGACGATGCCTGATCTGATGGCCTATATGTATGACAAGAAGACAAAATTCGTGATGGCGCTGGGAATGCTCCCGCCATTTCTCTATGAATCGGCGCTGCTGACTGCAGGCGGTTCAGTTATTGCTTACGTTACAGGCATGAATATGTGGGTCGCCTTCGTACTGCTGGGAATAATAATCATATTCTATACTTCTCTGTCAGGTCTGTGGGGACTTGCGGTAACCGATATGATGCAGTTCGTGGTCATGTCGGTAGCTGCCGGTGTCCTCTGCTTCGGTCTGATGGCTCATTTCGGCGGATTCGGAAGCTTATTCGATCAGGTCGGCGAAGTGAATCCTGAGTTTCTGACTGTTACGGGAGGCGAGAGTCCTATGTCTATCCTGGGATGGATAATAAGCGCTCTGGCCATGTACGCCAATTCCCAGTCATATCAGCGATTCGGATCATCGAAGTCAGGCGGAGATATCAAGGTTTCATACACCTGTATCATGATATTCGGATTGTTCTTCAGCTCCATAATGGTTATTGCCGGAATGGCTGCTCTCATACTCTTTCCGGAGGCAGCGGCAGAAGCGCCGTCGGAAGCTTTCTGGGCTACCGTATTCACAACACTGCCTGTGGGGCTGCGGGGACTGTTCGTAGCTGCCTTGCTTTCCGCAGTGATGTCGACAGTCAGCGCCGATTATCTCATATGCGGCGCAGTGATCGTCCACGATATCATAAAGAGCTTCTTCAGGCCTTCACTCAGCGACAAGGGCGAAGTATGGGGCACTCGTATCGTCATCTGGATAGTAGGACTTCTCATAATCATATGCACCTATTTCTGGGAGGACGGTATATCCAAAGCTTACTATTACTGTGGAGGATTCCAGGTAGCAGCCTTTATCGTCCCTCTCATGCTGGGGCTTTTCTACAAAAAGAAGACCCCTGCGGCCGGATTCTGGAGCCTGCTGCTCACCATTGTGGCTTACGCCGTATGGGAATTCGTTCTGGGAACTCCTTGGGGCATACCTGCCAATGTGGCCTGCATCATATTCAGCGTCATCGTATATGTCGTTGTTGCCAAGCTTACCTATAAGGATGAAGAGCAGAAGCAGATAGCTGCGTAAGGTTTACGGGACAAGGAGGATATGTATTATGAAAAAAGATATTAGCGAAGAGAAAAAGAACAAGCTGGCCGTGATATGGGCCATCATATGTATCGTTTGCTCTGTATTGATATGGTGTCTGACCATAGGACAGTCGGATATAATACTGCCTGTCTTCATGGGAGCCGCAGCTTTGCTGTACGGACCTATCACTGCCTTTCTGTATCTGAGGGAAGTCAAGAATGGTGTGTTCAGTGTGGAGGATGAAGATGAAGAAGAAAGCGCTTAGATGCAGGAATATCTACACCTCGTTGAGTCCTGCGCTGACAGACGGGTACGTGATATGCGGGGATGATGAGATAATATTCGTTGGCAGCGAAGCTGACGGAAAGGAACTGATCGACAGCGAAACGGAGGTCTTCGATTTTGAGGATAATTTCCTGATGCCCGGGTTTAACGATTTCCACGTCCATCTTCTATCCGGCGCGCTGATGGAAAAGGACGGAGTGCTCCGTTATGCCGAGTCAGAGGAGGAAGCCGTACGGCAGCTGTTAGCTAAGAATCCCGAAGATACGGGAGACAGATGGATACTGGGAGGAGCCTGGGATAATTTCCGCTGGCCGGAAGGAAAGCTTCCGACCAAAGAGAGCCTCGACAGATATTATAAAAAAACGCCTGTATTCCTTCTCAACAAGGAATGCCATGGAGCGTGGGCCAACAGCGAAGCGCTGAGACGTTTCCATATCACCGGGGACACCCCTGATCCGGAAAACGGCAGCTTCTTCAGATACGACGATGGAGAGCCGACAGGATATATCCATGAAGCCGCCGTGATACCGATGCTCAAAGGGATACTGGAAGAAATGACGCCTGAGGAGATGTCGGGATATGCCAGAGCCTTCGCGCAGATGGCTAACAGCTATGGTGTCACATCGGTAGGAGACCTGCCACTGTACGGCATAAGAGGCGAAAAAGCATATAAGCTGCTGGAAGACGCAGGAGATCTGAGCGTCAGGATAAATTTCGCCGTCGCTTTCAGCGAAGAATTGGACGAAGTGCTGAGGACCAGGGAGGCATATCATTCCGATATGCTCCGCTTCATCGGCGTCAAGGATTTTCTGGACGGCACGCCGATGGGCCATACAGGATTCATGCTGGAGCCCTATACCGATATGCCCGATTTCAGGAGCAACACCATGATAGAACCTGAATACCTGAAGACAAGAGTTGCGATGATGGCTGAAAACGACGTTAAAGTAAGGCTCCACGCATGCGGCGACGCTGCCGTACGCCTGGGACTTGATGCCTACCAGTACGCACTGGAGCTCCATGGAGATAAAGACCTTCGCCATTGCATCGAGCATATCGAAGCTATCTCGCCTGACGATATAGCCAGGTTCGGGAAGCTGAAAGTCATAGCGTCTGTACAGCCTGATCACCTGCCAAAATACGATTTCGAGGGACACCCGTTCCACACCATGATAGGAGACGAGCGGATGAAGTATTCATGGCCTTTCAATTCTATAAGGAACACGGGAGGAAAGCTGGCCTTCGGCACCGACTATCCGGTGACGGAGCTGAATCCGCTGAGAGGCATATTCAGAGCCGTTACCAGGCTTACTGACGAGGGTGAGCCTGACGGCGGATTTTCGCCGCAGGAGAAGCTGACCATCCATGACAGTCTCAGAGCCTATACCTACGGCTCCGCATACGCGTCTGACTTCGAGGACAGGAACGGCAGCCTGGAAAGCGGTAAACTGGCCGATATCGCAGTTTTCGAAAAGAATATCTTTGACTGTGCCGATGACAGAAGCGGAATGTTCGACATGAAAGTGCTGATGACCATGGTAGGCGGGAAAATCGTTTACGGTAAGTGAGGATGGCCTGCCGCTGCCTGGGCGGCTCGGACACTATTTGGATGCGGGCGGAATATCGCCACCGCGTGAATTCCCACCTTTCCACGATAATATGAGGCTCTCAGAGGGCTGTTTTGAAGCGAGTCAGGATATTCGCCATGAAAATCATCCTGAAAAACAGAGGAAAATATCGTGAACCCCTGTCGAAGCGACAACTGGCGATAATCCGGGAAAACCGATGCCGCAACTGATGATAATCCCATAATCCCGAAAACCCTGTGCCGGTGGAATCACCATCTGCACAGGGTTTTGTCGTGGGCATTTTTTCACTTCGAACATAATGAGAAGCACTACAGAGACCTGACTTAGTGAGGTGACCCCCAAAAGTTAGACTTTTTAGCGTAGCAGTTATTCAAGCTGCTACGCTGTTTTTATGCAGCAATAGCTGATTGCCTGTATTCAACAGGGCTTTTCCATCCTAATTTCTTTTTGATACGCTTTTCATTGTAATATACAATATATTTTTCGATAGCTTCTTTTAACTCTTCAAAACTGTAATAGGTATTCCCATAGTACATTTCCTGCTTTAATATGCCAAAGAAATTCTCCATAACGGAATTGTCATAACAGTTTCCTTTCCGGGACATACTTTGAAAGATTTTGTTCTCTTTCAATCTGTTACAGTATACCGTCATCTGATATGCCCATCCTCTGTCAGAATGAAAGGTTCGCCTGTATGGACAATCAGATGTCACTCCAATTGCTTTCTTTTGGGCAGATAATATACTTGCTGCAGAAGGAGTTTTGCTGATTGAATAGCTTAATATTTCACCGTTAAACATATCAAGGAACGGATCGAGGTATAACTTCTTGATTGTAATTCTACCTTTTCCATCAATTTCATAATACTTAAATTCGGTGGTATCGGTAGTGATCTTTTGATGCGCTATTTTAGTGTGAAATCTTCGGTTTATTCTATTTGGTGCGATTCTTCCCACATTGCCTTTGTATGAATTGTAACGCCTGCTCTTTCTTGTGTATGATGTTACCTGCAAACCGAGTTTTTGCATTATTCGCTGCACTTTCTTTTTGTTGACACAAATGCCTTCTCTTTGAAGCATCGCTTTCATACGTCGATATCCAAAATCTTTATGTTCGTTGTGTAAGTCAAGGATATGTTTTTCCAGTTCTTTATTCGGATCTACTCTGTCAAAACGCTTTTGCCAATACATATATGTCGATTTAGGAAAACCTACTACTGCGAGAATCTCTTTTAATCTGAATTCTTCTCGGAGGCTGTGGATGATTCTCGCTGTTTTTTCAGAAGAGCTTCTTCCTCTAAACGCAGCCTCCTCAGTTCTTTTAAATATGCATTCTCTATCCTGAGTTTCAACAGTTCATCTTCCAGTTGTTTTACATATTCTTTGCTTGTATCTACAGTTCCTTCATCTGCAGATTGACTCTTCCTTTTTTGATTTGTATCTTTCGCCATTGATTTTTTCCGACCTTTCTTCTTAGGTCTCAAAGCATCAGGTCCTGCAATTTTAAAATCATTGACCCACCTGGTGATAAGTGTAGGATTGTTCATGCCTTGTGACAGTGCCAATTCTTGATACGAGACTTCACTTGTTAAATACAATTCTACTACATGAAGTTTGAATTCAAAAGAATATGTTTTCTTTTCTCTGGAACGTATTAACCCGGCGTCCCCAAACTCCTGATAATTTTTAACCCATCTGCAAACTTGTTTGTGAGATTCAACACCATACTTTTGAGATAAATACCTATAACCACCTTCACCTTTAAGATAAGCTTCTACTACAGATTTCTTAAATTTAAAACTATATTTTGCCATGAAAAAACCGACCTCCCATCTGTTAGATTTTAGGTCTAACTTTTGGGGGTCGGTTCATAGCTCTGCGGCTGTCTTTTAATTGTCTTTTATGTAGTTTTTTGGTATAATAACTACGAGGTGATTTTATGAATGTCTCAGATGAAGTCATCGCCGTCTGCGCCGTAAACGCTACCCTCAGGACCAGGGGAGTGGCTGAAATGGAGGGCGGCATACCTAACGCCTTGTCCAAAAACCTCCTGGGCAGAGAACTGCTGGCAAAAGGAGTCAAAGTCAATCAGACAGAGGAGGGCGTTGAGACAGACGTATTCATAAAAGTGGAATATCGTGTCGGGATACCGGCCGTGGCATGGGATATACAGGAAAACGTAAAAAGGGAGATCCAGTCCATGACAGGTCTCGACGTCAAAGCTGTCAACATACACGTACAGGGAGTTAAAGTACCTTCGGAGGAAGATATATCAGATGACGAGAAATGAAGCACGTGAAATTTTGATGCAAATACTGTATGAGATGGACGCTACAGGTTCTATGGATCATGAGACGGCGGCCAGACTGACGAGTGAAAGGCTTACGGGAAACAACAGAGAACGGGGCCTCAATATCCTCAACGGCATAGTGGATCAGTTGGAACAGATAGATGGCAAGATCAATGAAAAGAGCCGGTCATGGAAAACCTCCAGAATGCCTAAGGTGGATCTGGCCATCATGCGACTGGCTGTCGGTGAGATGATGGTGGATGACCAGCTGCCTGAAGCCGTGGCCATAAACGAAGCTGTGAACCTGGCGAGAAAATTCAGTATGGAGAAATCGTCGCGCTTTGTCAACGGTGTCCTGGGCGCGATAGTGAATTCTGATGAATGATAATAATTATATATTAGGGATAGATACAAGCAATTACAAAACATCCGTCGCGGTAACGGATAGAAAAGGCAACATCGTATGCGATTACAGAGAACTGCTGAAAGTCAAGCAGGGAGAAAAAGGGCTGAGACAATCCGATGCCCTTTTTCAGCATATAAAAAATCTTCCGCGATTGCTGGAGGAAACTATGAACATTCATCAGTACGATTTTGACGCTGTCGCCTATTCATCGAAACCAAGACCGATGGAAAACTCCTATATGCCGGTGTTTCTGGCGGGAGAAGGATATGGAAAGGCTATCGCAGCGGCTCTCAGAGTGCCCGCCTTCGAATTTTCTCATCAGGAAGGCCATATAGAAGCCATCAAAGCCTATTCAAGACACAGGGACAAAGAGCGGGTACTGGCGTGTCATTTTTCAGGAGGGACATGTGAAGTCCTGCGCGTGAAGGACAATGACAGAGGCTATGATATAGATATAGTTGGAGGATCCATGGACATCTCCTTCGGCCAGGTGCTGGACAGACTGGGAGTCCAGCTGGGGATGCCGTTCCCGGCCGGAGAGGAGATGGACAGGATTGCCGTGAATGCAGACAGTGAATCCCAGTGTCTGACACCTGTAAAGGCGAACGATGGATGGATAAATCTGTCGGGAATAGATACTCAGGCCAGGAGGACATTGGCAGATATGTATATATCCGACGCCACACCCGTCATAAGGGAGCTTTTTCATAAGATGAGCGACGCCATCGTGGCGATGATAAAGCAATGTACTGAAAAAACAGGGATAAGCGATGTCATAATGGCAGGAGGTGTCACGGCCAGCAGCTTCATAAAAGAAGCGATCAGCAGGGCTCCGGAAAGTACAGGCATAGATGTGGAGTTCGGAGACGGTAAACTGGCTCAGGACAACGCTGTAGGCATAGCATTATTGGGAGGCAGATTTCTATGGCGATGAAACCGATAAGCGTTTCGCAGCTCAACAACTATATAAAGCGGACACTCCAGACTGATCCGCTCCTGGGTAATGTCTCGGTCACAGGCGAGATATCTAATCTGAAATTTCACGATTCGGGTCATGTGTATTTCTCACTTAAGGACGAAAGCAGCAGGATAAACTGCTTCATCGCCTCCGATAATCTGATGACACTGGGGTGTATGCCCAGTGAAGGCATGGAAGTGGTGATCGGAGGATATATATATCTGTATATGCGGGGCGGCAGTTATTCCCTCAATGTGAGGACCATGGAAGAATCGGGGCAGGGAGAGCTGGCGGCGGCCTTCGAAAAGCTAAAGAGAAAGCTGGAGGCCGAAGGTCTGTTCGATAAAGAACGAAAACGGGAGATACCACTTTTCCCGGGGAAAATCGCACTGGTGACTTCGCCTACAGGCGCAGCAGTCAGAGATATGATAAAGATAATAACCGGGAAAAATGATTTCGTTGACATCCTGATCTGCCCGGTACTGGTACAGGGACCCAACGCCGCAGGTGAGATCGCGGCGGCCATAGATGATCTCAACAAAAATCATCCCGACGTGGATGTGATAATAGCAGGAAGAGGCGGAGGCTCCATGGAAGAGCTTTGGGCGTTCAACGAAGAAATAGTAGCCAGAAGCATCTACGCGTCCCATATCCCCGTCATCTCGGCTGTAGGGCATGAAATAGATTTCACTATTTCCGATTTTGTCGCCGATATGAGAGCGGAAACACCGACAGCCGCCGCTGAAAGAGCCGCTCCTGACACGGGCGGCATCCGGGGACAGCTGGAAACTATGGAGCAGGAGATGAAAAATCGGCTGACTGCCATTACCAGGGAGAAGAGAAGACTGCTGGAAGCCCTGGATCCCGAAGTCTTCGGCAGGAACCTCAAAAGCCGCATCGCCTTTGACAGACTCAACGCCGATAATATCATGTCGGATGCCGAAAGCAGGATGAGATCGATGCTGACGACGCTTCGCCACAGGACACAGCTGGCCGGTGAGGCGGTAGAATCATCCAGTCCAAGAGCGATCATGGATCGAGGCTACAGCATCGTCACCGATGAGGACGGCAAGGTGGTGAAGAACGCCGACGCTCTCGCAGATCGTCAGCTGATAAACATAGAGGCCGCCAAAGGAAGGGCGACAGCCAGAGTAGAACGATGATGCGGAATGATGATCATATAAGGAGAACAGATATGACTGAGAAGAAGAAAAACTTCGAGGAAACGCTGAAGAAGCTGGAAGAAGCAGCCCAAAAGCTCAAATCAGACGACATTCCCCTCGAAGAGGCCATGAAGAGCTACGAGGAAGGAATAAAATATTACAGGGAATGCGTCGATATCCTGGACAAAGCTGAACAGAAGATCGAGACCCTGGCCAAATAGGAGGTGCGTGATGAAGGATTATACCTTTAACGATTACAGAAAAATGGTAGAAGATCATCTGATGGATTTCATTCCTGATGTGGACCACAAGAGCATCACGCTGTACGAATCGATGAAATACAGCCTGATGTCGGGAGGAAAGAGAATAAGGCCTGTACTGCTGCTGGCAGCGTGCGATTTCTGCGGCGGAAACCTGCGGGAAGCGCTGCCTTACGCCTGTGCCATAGAATATATCCACACTTATTCGCTCATACACGACGATCTGCCGTGTATGGACGATGACGATCTGAGGAGAGGAGTGCCTACCAATCACAAGGTCTATGGCGAGGCTGTGGCCACCTTGGCGGGAGACGGACTCCAGTCGGCCGCGTATGAAGTCATGAGCAGGGATATGCTCTTTTACTTCGACGATGCCGAGGCTCTCAAGAGGAAAGTCAGAGCCGCTTACGAGATCTGTAAAGGAGCAGGCTGCCGCGGTATAGTGGCAGGGCAGATCGCTGATATATCCGTAGGGGATCAGAACTGTTCCAGGGAAATGCTTGATTATATACACCTGACGAAGACTTCCGCCCTCATCGTAGCAGCCATCCGGGCAGGCGCCCGCCTTGGGAATGCCGATGAAGACACGCTGGAGGATCTTACGGTATATGCCGAGAATCTGGGCCTTGCTTTCCAGATACGCGACGACATCCTGGATGTCGAAGGCAGCGAAGAGGAGATGGGCAAGAAGTCAGGCATGGACTCCAAAAATAAAAAAGCCACATATCCGGCTCTGTCCGGGATGGAAGAATCAAAGAAGTGGCTCAACACTCTTACTGAAGTGGCGATAGACGCCTTGAGCAAGTATTACGACAATGCCGAAGTATTCGTCAAGTTGGCGAAAGACCTGGCTGTAAGAGATAAATAGACATTGAAGAGGTGCAACATACATGAGCGATTATTTGAACAGCCTTTCTCTTCCCGGCGATCTGAAGGACATGAGCTACGACGAGCTGGAGCTTCTGACTTATGAGATACGGGATTTTCTCGTGGATAAGGTGTCCAGGACGGGAGGTCATCTGTCGTCGAATCTGGGCGCTGTAGAGCTTTCCATCGCCATCCACAGGGTTTTTGACACTCCGAAGGACAAAGTGATATGGGACGTAGGTCATCAGACATATGTCCACAAGATACTGACAGGCCGTGCTGACAACTTCGACACGCTGCGTCAGATGGGAGGTATGAGCGGCTTTCCTAAAAAGTCCGAAAGTCCTTTTGATACCTTTGATACGGGCCACAGCAGCTCTTCCATCTCGATGGCGCTGGGGATGGCTGTTGCCAGGGATATTTCCGGAGATGATTACGAGGTCATATCGGTCATAGGCGATGGGGCAATGACAGGCGGTCTGGCCTTTGAAGCCCTCAACAACGTAGGGAATCTGAACTCCAAGGTCATCGTCATACTTAACGACAACGGCATGTCCATATCACACAACACCGGAGGCTTCCCGAAATATCTGGGCAAGCTGAGGAGCTCCGGACGGTACATATCGGCCAAGGAGCGGGTGAAGCGCGGTATTTCACGTGTTCCGCTGATAGGAAAGGGCGTAGTCTCCGGGATGCAGCACGTGAAAGATTCTCTGAAATACGCCATGATAGACGGCGTCATATTCGAAGAGCTGGGATTCAAATATTTCGGGCCAATAGACGGTCACGACATCCGGGAAGTATGTGAAGTCCTGGAACTGGCCAAAAGGACGCCAGGTCCGGTGTTCATACACGCCATAACGAGAAAGGGGAAAGGGTACAGTAAGGCTGAAGAAAGGCCCAACGTGTTCCACGGCATAGGCCCCTTTGACATGGAATCGGGAGAAGCGGTCAAGAAGGCAGCGGGCCCGTCCTATTCAAAGGTTTTCGCCGGCAAGCTGACAGAGATGGGGGAGAAAGACAGCCGGATCGTCGCTGTCAGCGCCGCTATGATGGAAGGAACCGGACTGGACGTCTTTCATAAGCGTTTCCCTGACAGAGCTTTTGATGTAGGCATAGCCGAAGGCCACGCGGTGACTTTCGCTGCAGGGCTGGCCGAGGCAGGGATGAAGCCCTTCGTCGCCATCTACTCAACTTTCCTGCAACGCGCCTATGATCAGATCATAGAGGATGTCTGCCTTCAGGGACTGCCTGTGGTGCTCTGCATCGACAGGGCAGGGATAGTAGGTGCTGACGGAGAAACTCACCATGGAGTATTCGATATAAGTTATCTGAAACACATGCCCAACATGACGGTGATGGCACCTAAGGACGGAAAAGAGCTGGAAGCCATGATGGAACTGGCCGCTTCTCTGGATGGTCCGTGCGCCATAAGATATCCGAGAGGTGAAGCCGCCCGGATGGAAGCTGACGCTCCGTTGGAACTGGGAAAAGCTCAGCGGATAGCGGAAGGCAGCGATGTGGATATATGGGCTCTGGGCGCCATGACGGAAAAAGCCCTGGAAGCGTCTCGCATCCTCAAAAGAGCTCATATCGATACAGGTGTGGTCAACATGGCTTTCGTACGGCCGCTGGACGTGGAGCTGCTGAAAAGCTCTGCTCGAAAGACACCGCTGCTGGTAACGTTAGAGGATAACGTCATCACCGGAGGCGCAGGTCAGGAGATCGATGCCGCGCTGATCAACGAGGACGTGAAGATCATCAATATCGGCTGGCCCGATAAATTCATCGAACATGGTACCTGCGACCAGTTATATGAAAAATACGGGATGGACGGCGCGTCCATAGCAGAAAGGATAATAGAAGAACTTGAAAGAGAGACTTGATATCATACTGACAGAAAGAGGCATCTTTCCGTCCAGAGAAAAGGCAAAAGCCTCTGTAATGGCAGGACTCATATATGTGGACGGGCAGCGAACAGATAAACCGGGAACTCCTGTCGATACAAAGGCGGAAATATCGGTAAAGGAGGATCTTTGCCCTTATGTCAGCAGAGGCGGCCTTAAGCTGGAAAAAGCCATAGAGGTCTTCGGTTTTTCGCTGGACGGAAAAACTGCGGCAGACATCGGCGCTTCCACAGGGGGCTTCACAGACTGTATGCTGAAAAACGGAGCCAGGAAAGTATTCGCCATCGACGTAGGATATGGCCAGCTGGACTGGAAACTGCGAAACGATTCCAGAGTCATCAACATGGAAAAGGTAAACGTGCGTTATCTGGACACCGGAACGATTCCGGATATCATAGATTTCATCAGCATCGACGTTTCGTTCATTTCCCTGAAGCTTGTCTTTCCTGTGGCCTCCTCACTGCTGTCGGATGACGGCAGCCTGGTATGCCTGGTCAAACCTCAGTTTGAGGCAGGAAGAGAGCAGGTAGGGAAGAAAGGTATCGTCAGGGACGCGGCAGTGCACGCGGAAGTGATAACGAAAGTCATTGGCTATGGCGAGGACAACGGCCTCTACAGCCACGGCCTTACATATTCGCCGGTGACGGGCACTAAGGGTAACATAGAGTACCTTCTTTATATGAAAAAGTCCCCAGCCTCGTCAGCGCCGGATATATCGACTGTAGTCAGCGCCTCCCACGGAGAACTGGGCTGACACATCGGCGCACCTGGGCGCCGGGTATTGGAAAAGAGGATAACAGCGAAGAAAGGAGCTAAAACGTGAACATATCAGAAAGAATGCTTAAGATAGAACATTCACCCATAAGAAAATTCAATAAGTATGCGCTGGAAGCGCAGGAGAGAGGGATCAGGATATATCGTCTCAACATAGGCCAGCCTGATATAGCGACTCCCCAGTGCTTTATGGACGCTGTAAAGGATTTTGATGACAAGGTCATCGCCTATTCGGAATCGGGAGGAGAGGCTGTGCTCCAGAAAGCCATATCCAAATATTTCGCGGGATATGGTATAGACTTTAAGCCCGATGACATCATGGTAACCAACGGGGGATCGGAAGCCCTCAGCATGATCTTCACCAGCATCCTGGATCCTGGCGATAATGTGATAACGGCAGAGCCTTATTACACCAACTACAACACCTTCGTCACAGCGGCAGGAGGGGATATCGTGCCTGTGACAACCCGGGCTGAAGAAGGCTATAAAGCGGATCCGTCTTTTATAGAAAAAGCCATAAATGACAGGACCAGAGCTATAATCTGCACCAACCCGGGGAATCCTACAGGCCGTGTCCTGTCCCTGGAAGATGTGAAGACGATCGCCGAAATAGCGAAGAAGTACGACCTGTGGATGATAGCCGACGAAGTGTACAGAGAATTTGTCTTCGACGGCAACAAGGTAACGTCCTTTGGCATGCTTCCGGAGTTTTCCGACAGAGTGATAATCGTGGACTCCATATCCAAGCGTTTTTCAGCCTGCGGAGCCAGAGTGGGATGCATCGCCAGCAAAAATCCTCAGATAATGGATAATGTCATGAAAATAGCGCAGGGAAGACTTTCCTGTCCTACGCTGGACCAGATAGGAGCCGCGGCCTTATACGGCATCGATCATTCCTATTACGATGAGATGAAGAACGAGTACGAGAGCAGGAGAGATGCCGTCTACGAAGAGCTCAGCAAGATACCGGGTATAGTTTGCAAGAAGCCGGGCGGGTCCTTCTATATCATGGCAAAGCTGCCTGTGGACAACGTGGAGGACTTCCTCATGTTTCTCCTCACGGAGTTCGATGATAATGGAGAAACTGTAATGTTTTCACCGGCGGAAGGATTTTACGCCACTCCGGGCCTGGGCAAAGACGAGATACGGATAGCCTACGTTCTCAACAGCGATGACATGAGGCGAGGCGCGGAACTGATAAGGCTGGGAATGGAGAAATACAATGCCCGCAGATAGAGAAAGGGTGACGGGAGGAGGACAGAGATAATGGCGGCACAGAAGCTTTCGCCTATGATGCGCCAGTACATGGAGATAAAGGAAGAGTACAAGGACTGCATCCTCTTCTTCAGACTTGGCGATTTTTACGAGATGTTCTTCGAGGACGCTAAGCTGGTGTCCCGTGAATTGGAGCTGACACTGACAGGGAAGAATTGCGGGATGGAAGAACGGGCGCCCATGTGCGGAGTACCGTTCCATTCCGCCGAGACATATATAGCGCGCCTGGTGGAGCGTGGATACAAGGTGGCCATATGTGAGCAGACGGAAGATCCGGCGTCGGCCAAAGGTATAGTGAAACGTGAAGTCATCCAGATAGTCACACCCGGTACCGTCATCAGCAGCTCCATGCTTAACGAAAACGAAAACAACTACATCGCGTCAGTGGTAGCGGACGATCGGGCTATAGGGCTTTCTTACTGCGATGTTTCAACCGGAGAGATACGGCTCACATCCATAAAGGGATCCGGCATGGCAGAGAGCCTGATCAACGAGCTGGTAAAGATCAACGCCCGAGAGATAGTGCTGGACGAGACTACGGGACAGCTGCTGGATGCAGACAACATGAAAAATATCACAGGAGCATATTTCAACGTACTAGCCGCTTCCTACTATGAACCGTATGCCGTCCGCTCGGCTATATTGAGACAGTTTGACGTTTCGGCACTGCTTGGACTGGGGATCGAAGAGGATTCCGCTTCGGAAGCAGCTCTGGGTGCGCTTCTCATATATCTTCATGAAACGCAGAAGAAATCCCTGGGTCACATAGCCCAGCTGAACGTTTATTCCATGGGACAGAACATGTCTCTGGACAAAGCCACCATAAAGAACCTTGAACTGACCGAGACCCTTTTCGAGAAGAAGATCAGAGGGTCTCTTCTTGGTGTTCTCGACAAGACTCATACGGCTATGGGTTCAAGAAAGCTGAAGCAGTGGATAAAGGAACCTCTCAACGACGTGACAGCTATAAACGATCGCCTGGACGCAGTCGAAGCGCTGCTTGATCAGGTCATCATCAGGAACAACATCAAAGAATCGTTGAAGCGCGTGTATGATTTCGAGAGGCTCACAGGCCGCATCGCATGCGGTACAGCCAACGGAAAGGATCTCATTGCCCTGAGGAACTCCTGTTCGGTCCTTCCTGACATAAAAGATGAGCTGGCGTCGATGGAAACGGCTCTCGTTTCAGGTATAGCAGAAAACATCCACTCGCTGGAACACGTATACGATCTCATAGACAAGGGCATCGTCGAAGACCCTCCTTTCTCAGTCAGGGAAGGCGGTATCATAAAGGAGGGCCATTCCGATCAACTGGACGCCCTGAAAGCTTCCATCAAGGACGCTCAGGACTGGATAGCCGGTCTTGAGCACAGCGAAAGAGAACGCACCGGGATAAAAAATCTTAAAGTCGGATATAACAAGGTGTTTGGTTATTACCTGGAGGTCACTAGATCTTATTATGACCTCATCCCGGACAACTACATAAGGAAACAGACGCTGGCCAACTGTGAGCGTTTTATAACACCGGAGCTGAAAGAAACAGAGAGGCTGGTCCTCAACGCTGAAGCAAAGATAAACCAGATGGAATATCAGCTGTTCACAGAGATAAGACAACAGCTTCAGGGATATATACGCGAGATCCAGGAAACGTCAAAAGCTATCGCTGCTCTGGACGTGCTGGTATCCTTCGCGGAAATCAGCGAGAAAAACGATTATGTCAAGCCTTCAGTGGATGGAAGCGATGTGATAGAAATAAGGAAAGGAAGACATCCTGTCATCGAGCAGACCATCAGAGATGGCATTTTCGTCAGCAACGACACCTATCTCAACAGAAGTGACCAGAGCCTGCTGCTGATAACAGGACCTAACATGTCAGGAAAATCCACTTACATGCGTCAGACAGCCCTCATCGTGCTGATGGCACAGGCCGGTTGCTTCGTACCGTGTCAGGAAGCCAGGATAGGCGTATGTGACAGGATATTTACCAGGATAGGTGCCTCCGATAATCTGGCTCAGGGTCAGAGCACTTTCTTCGTGGAAATGAGCGAGCTTTCATACATACTCAATACGGCTACTTCAAGGAGCCTGGTGATACTGGATGAGATAGGCAGAGGGACCAGCACTTACGACGGGCTTTCCATCGCCTGGGCGGCAGCGGAGTTTCTATGCAGACCCCAGCGGATGATACGGACCCTTTTCGCCACTCACTATCACGAGATGACCCGGCTGGAGGATTCCATTGAAGGAGTGAAGAACCTCAACGTTGATGTGGCCGAAGAAAACGGTGATGTGGTTTTTCTCCACAAGATAGTTGAAGGAAGCGCCAGCAGAAGTTACGGCATCCATGTTGCCAAACTGGCAGGAGCGCCTAAAGAACTGCTGGAAAGGGCCGAGGAACGGCTCTTCGAGCTGGAAAGCGGAGCAGAGGCGGCGATGGCAAAGCCGTTGGCTGCGGAGCTGACAGCTACCCCGGTGGCAGCCGCCGGCGCCGCGGAAGCTGAGGAGACTCAGCTTTCCTTCCTTAGCTCTATCCCCGACCCGGTGACAGAGAAGCTCAGAAACCTGGATCTGATGAACACCACGCCTTCTGAAGCTCTCAGGATACTGGAAGAACTCAAGGAGCACATATGATAAGGATACTGGATAAGAGCACAGCCGACAAGATAGCGGCTGGAGAAGTCATAGACAGACCTGTCTCTATAATAAAGGAGTTGCTGGAAAACTCCCTGGACGCCGATGCTACCAGCATTACCGTAGAAATAAAAAATGGCGGCAAATCCTATATACGTGTCACCGATAACGGCTGTGGCATAGAAGGAGACCAGGCTGAGTTGGCGTTCACACGTCACGCCACCAGCAAGATCTCCACCGCTCAGGATCTGGACGCCATACATACCCTGGGATTCCGAGGCGAAGCGCTGGCCAGCATATGTGCTGTAGCGCGAGTGGAGCTGATAACCAGGACAGATGGTGCAAAGACCGGACGCAAGATATCAGTGGAAGGCAGCCAGGTGCTGGAAAACAACGCTACAGGCTGTCCTGAGGGCACGACAGTGACTGTCCGTGATCTGTTTTACAACGTTCCCGCCAGACAAAAATTCCTCGCTTCCGACAGCGCCGAAACCAGACGAATAGTCGATATGGTATCCAGGCTGTCGCTGGCCTACGGCGATGTGAAGATAACACTTATAAACAACGGTAAACATGTGTTCTCGACACGCGGCAATGGAAATATATACAACAATATCGTGACTGTTTACGGGAACGAAGCCGGAAAGGATCTGCTGCCGGTGGAAGGGGCCATGAGCGGATACATCCTGAAGGGCTTCGTATCTGCCCCGTCCGCTTCCTCACCATCGAGAAGCAGACAGATATTCTGCGTCAATGGCAGGATAGTCTCCAGCAAGGTGATGGAGAAAGGACTGGAAGCCGCCTATAAGGAAAAACTGTTTCACGGCAGATTCCCCGTAGCGTTCCTTTTTCTCAGCATGCCGGCCGAAAAGGTGGATGTCAATGTACATCCCACCAAGAAAGAGATACGATTCGACGATGACTTCGAGGTGGAAGATTTCATAGAGAGAAACGTCCAAAGAGCGCTGACCGCAAAGGAAGCCCTCCCTCAGATACGCTCGGAAAATATAAGATCAGCCGCGACCGGAAGTCCCGATATTCCGGCAGGGACTGCAACAGCACAGGAACCGTTGCGGCCTGCCGCTCCGTCTCCTGCGGTTGCCGAGGAAAGGGGCGGATATGCCTCCCGGTCGATATCGGCAGCGCCGGCAGGAGAGAAGCAGGGCTGCGATCGGGACGGCGCGGAGCACGAGTATGAAGAGCATCAGGTTGACATAAAATCGTTATTATCCAGCATGCGTGAAAGACATGATAATGAAGAGCGTGCCATACACCCTGAACCGGCAGAAAACATGTATTTCGATTTCAGGGAACTGGATTATACAGGCACACTGTTCAACACTTATATCATGGCCTCAGATGAAGATGATTTCTACCTCATCGACCAACATGCGGCTCATGAGAGGGTCTTTTACGAAAAGCTGTTGAACCAGTACAATTCTGCCGAAAAATCCAGTCAGCAGCTGCTGCTACCGATAAACATCGGCGTCTCTGTCAATGTAACGGCTTCAGAGGAGACATGGATAGATGATCTGAGGGCAATGGGCTATGATATCGAATTCTTCGGCAACAACACATACATCGTCAGAGAGATACCGGCTTTCATGGACATATCCGAAGCCGAAGCTTTCCTTTCGGATTTTTTCAGTGCTCTGGACGACAAGCCGGATCTGACCGACAGGAGGATGCTGGAAAAGATAATCATGAAGTCGTGCAAAAGTGCCGTCAAAGGCGGGGACGTATTGTCTTTCCAGGAGATAGACAGTCTCATAAAAGATCTCTCATCGTGCGTCAATCCTTTTTCTTGTCCTCATGGAAGGCCAACATTCATAAGGATGACGAGATACGAGATAGAAAAAATGTTCAAAAGAGTATAAAAAGGTAATCGATATGAGCAAAATCGTTGCGTTGGCAGGTCCCACCGCCGTGGGAAAAACTGAATTCGCCATAAAGCTGGCGGAAGAGCTGGACGGTGAGATAATATCATGCGATTCCATGCAGCTTTACAAATACATGGACATAGGCAGCGCCAAGCCCACTCCTGAGGAGATGAGGCGGGCGAGACATCACCTTGTGGACATCATTGACCCCAGGGAGGATTTTTCCGTGGCTCAGTATCAGAAGCTGGCCAAAGACGCCATCAGCGACATACTGTCCCGCGGCAGACTACCCATAATATCCGGCGGAACAGGACTCTACCTCAATTCGCTGTTGTACGACATGGACTTTTCATCGTCTCCCGGCGACTTCACCTACAGGAGGGAGCTGGAAGCCCTGGCGGAGGAAAAGGGAAGCGGATACCTGCACAGCATGCTGGCGGAGCAGGACGAGAGGGCCGCTTCACTGATCCATCCCAACAACACAAAGAAGATAATAAGGGCGCTGGAACGGCTGAAAAAAGGGGAGGAAAGCGTCAGACAGTTCAGCGACATACGCACCGAGACCTCTGACTACGACGTGATACTCATCGGCCTTACCCGCAACAGAGATCAGCTTTACGACAGGATAAACAAACGCGTCGACGCTCTGGTGGAGCAGGGACTGTTCCAGGAGGTGCAAAAGCTGGCAGCCTTGGGACTCACCGCCGATAACATTTCCATGAAGGGCATAGGATACAAGGAGATATTCGCTTATCTGGATGGCCGATATACGATGGAAGACGCCATCGACAAAATCAAAAAAAATACGAGACATTACGCTAAAAAACAGTTAACCTGGTTCAGGAGATATGGTAAAATGAAATGGTGCAATATCTCCGATTTTGACAGCGATGAAGATGCTGCGGAGGAAGTCATATCATGGGTTCGGAAAAGCATATAAAAATCCATAACAAGAGCGATAAGCCGGACAACGTGGTCCTGAACGAGCACGATCTCGTTTCCCGATGCGAGGATCTGGAAAAACAGCTGCCGTCGTTTCTCAGGGGCTTTTTCGCCTACTTGAGGGGAAATGTGCTACCCAGGACCAGGCTTTCATATCTGCGCGATATCAGATTCTTTTGTCAATATCTGATAGAGCAGACTGATTTGACATCAGCGAAAAATATATCTGACATAAAACTGACAGATTTTAATAAAATAAAAGCGACAGACGTAAACCTGTTCATGGACTACTGCAGGAGATACACGGTGGAGAAGGATGACAGCATCATCGTGTATGAAAACGGCAACAAGACCCTGGCAAGGAAAAAATCTTCCCTCTCCGTCATGTTCAAACAGCTGTACAGAGATGAGCTGATGAAGACCAACATCACCGACGGGTTCGACCCTATAAGGGTCCCCAAGGCCGGAGAACGGGAAATAAAGGCCCTGCAGGACGATGAGGTGATGGTGATGCTGGACGCGGTATCTACCGGAGAACATCTGACCGACAAGGAACGTCAGTACTGGAAAAAGACCAAAAGGAGAGACAAGGCCATTCTTGTCCTTTTTCTTACTTACGGTCTGAGACTGTTCGAGCTGCAGCAGCTCAACGTCTCATCCTTCAACTTCTCCAGAGGCGAGTTCAAGATATACAGAAAGCGGGACAAGGAAGCCGTGATGCCCCTCAACGAATCCGTGACACAGGTGATCACAGATTATCTGGAAAATGAACGAGCGGATGACAGTATCCTGGATGAGACTCACAAGGACGCGCTTTTCCTTTCACTTCAGGGGAAGCGGATGACAGAACGGCAGATACGCCAACTGGTGAAAAAATACACGTCCATCGGGATGGCTACGTCGAGAAAGGCCGGATACAGTCCTCACAAGCTGAGGGCTACAGCTGCCACCAGTCTGATAGGACGAGGCAATTCTATCTTCGACGTCCAGGCGCTGATGGATCACGAACAGGTCACAACCACTCAGCTGTATGCCGCTCACAAGATGAATGTGAAAAGAGATCTGGTTAACGATATGGAATGGGAATTGGAAAGGAAAGAAAGGAAATAGCTATAATGAGACGATCGGTAGTTTTATCTTTGACGGTTATGTTCGCGGCCAGCGCAGTGGCTGCCGCGCCCGTTTCCTTTGCGCTTGACGGAGAGGGCAACGACAGCGATGGCTATGCGGAGTCCTATGATGAATATGAAAATGACGACCAACAGCAACAGCAGTACGTTGAAAAAGACACATCCTGGTTCGACTATTACGATCAGCAGGATACATACGAGATATCCACGGAAGCTGACCTGCTGGGCCTTGCCAGTCTGGTAAACGAGCAGCAGGTCGATAAATGGAAGCCGACGAGGCTGGAGAATTTCGAGGGCATCACCTTCGTTCTGACCAGGGATATAAAGCTTACCTCATCCGATTGGTCTCCTATAGGCACAGGCGGTGCTTCTTACTTTGCCGGGATCTTTGACGGCAACGGCCATACCATCAGTGGTCTTGAAATAGACATTGAGTCCGGCTCTGCCGGTCTCTTCGGATATCTGGTGGGAACTGTCAAAGATCTGACTGTCGAGGGCAATATCTCGTCCGGAGACGGAAATTGCGGCGGTATAGCCGGTATCCTGGCTGACACAGGACAGATAACAGGCTGCTCTGCCAACGTTTCCGTATCGGGCAGAGACAAGGTAGGCGGTATTGCCGGATACAACGATGGAGGGCTCATCGAATCCTGTATGAATTACGGAAGTATTTCGGGCGCGTACAAAGTGGGCGGTATCGTCGGCGAGAACTGGGGAGGGATCGTGAACATGTGCGGGAACCGTGGAGATATAGAATCGACCAGAAGAGGTGTAGGCACCTATGGTACCGGCGGCATTGCCGGACGTTCTGTTTCGTCCGACTCCAGGGTGACGGAATCTTTCAATTCGGGCAAGATATCGTCCAACACCGAGGCCACCGGCGGCGTGGTGGGATATGTGAACGCCTCAGGAGCCACAGTGAGCGAATGCTACAACACCGGGGAGATAACTGTAAAGGGCAGGAACGGTAACAAGAACATATCCGAATCCTATGCCGGCGGCGTCATCGGAACAGTCGGCGCCGTAGGAGTGGTGGTGGAGAACTGCTATAACTCCGCGACGGTTACAGGAGCCGATATCAGCGGAGGTGTGATAGGATATTACATCAACGAATCAGGAGACAACAGCGAAGATAAATACATGAGTCATAATTACTATCCGGGCGGTACTTTTTCCTCGGGGATAGGCGCTCTGTACAACAAGGACGACAGGCAGGCGGAAAACGCGACTACAGGCATCTCCGCCAGAAGCTTCAGCAACATGTCTTCCAGTCTGTCTACAGTCTATAAGAACGACGACGGGATATACGGCAACAATGGCTATCCTGTCCTCGTATGGCAGGAGGCTGTGGATGAAAGCGAGAAGGTGTATATGGAAGAAATACCGGAAGACGTACAGAGAGAGCTGGACGCTTATCTGGCGGAAAACGCCGAAACTTCACTGTATGGACACAGTATCGTCAGATTATTTTCGCTAAGCAGCTATATAAACGATGCATTGATAACTTATAATGAAGAAATGGAAAAAGCAGAAAAAGCAACGAAATAACGGCAACAGAGGGATTGAACATGCAGAACAATACTTATAGATTACTCAATGAAGAATTCGGCATCTCGGAGAAGGTGTTGGAACTGATCGACAAAAGTGAAAAACAGGTCTCGGGACTCTTTGAGGAGCTGGACGACATCATGGCTTACAACCAGTACAAGGTGCTGGACGCCTTCCAGAAGAACAGCATAAGAGACATGCATTTCTCGTGGAATACAGGCTACGGCTACGACGACCCCGGAAGAGAGGCGACAGAAAGAGTATACGCTGATATTTTTCATACGGAAGCAGCCCTCGTAAGACCTATCATAGTAAACGGCACTCACGCACTGACCCTGACGCTGATGGGCATCCTCAGGCCCGGAGACGAGCTGATATACTGTACCGGCGCTCCTTATGATACCCTGGAGGAGGTCATCGGCATAAGAGGGCAGGGCAAGGGTTCTCTCAAAGAATACGGCGTTTCATATAAACAGGTGGAGCTTACATCCGACGGAAGGATAGATCTGGCCGCCCTCAGGGACGCCATCAGTGAAAAGACCAGGATGGTCACGCTGCAGCGAGCCACCGGCTATGGCTGGAGAAAGGCCATTTCCATAGAAGAAATAGAGGAATGGGCCGGATTCGTCAAGTCTATAGATCCTGATATAATATGCATGGTCGACAACTGTTACGGTGAATTTCTCCACACCAAAGAACCTACCGATGTGGGCGCTGACGTGATCGCAGGCTCTCTTATAAAAAATCCGGGAGGCGGACTGGCTCTTACTGGCGGCTACATCGCCGGGAGACAGGATCTCATCGAGAAAATTTCCTACAGGATGACGTCTCCGGGTATCGGAGGAGAGTGCGGACTCACCTTCGGACAGACCAGAACTATGCTCCAGGGTCTCTTTATCGCTCCAAAGACGGTCAACGGAGCTGTAAAAGGAGCTATACTCTGTGCCAAAGCGTTTCAGCTGCTGGGCTTTGATGTATGTCCTGATGCAACTGATACCAGGAGCGATATAATACAGGCTGTCAAGCTGGGGACTCCCGAGGGAGTTATCGCCTTCTGCAAGGGTATCCAGGCTGCCGCGCCTGTAGATTCCCAGGTCTCTCCGGAACCGTGGGACATGCCGGGATACGATGACCCTGTCATAATGGCGGCCGGCGCATTCGTACAAGGTTCATCCATCGAGCTGTCAGCCGACGCCCCTATAAGACCTCCTTATGTGGTATATTTTCAGGGCGGTCTGACTTATGAGCATTCTAAATTTGGCGTCATAAAAGCTTTACAGGAGCTTTATGACAGAGGATTGTTGGATATACAGTAATAGAACTGATAAGTGAGGTCTGCTTCAGGCCTCACTTTAGCTGATGGAGGGAAAATGGCAATATCGACCGAAAAGAAAGCGAAAGTCAGAAAACACGTAAAGACATTCAGCGCCATATTCAAGCTGGTGCTGCTTCTTGTTATTTTGATAGGACTGCCGTTGTACATCTATTTTTTCCAACGGGATTTTATCAATAATTTCTCAAATCAGGAAAATATCGAGGTCTTCCTCAATGAATACAGAGCTCAGAGCGTGTTCATATATATCGGGTCACAGATACTGCAAATAGTTATCTGTATCATCCCGGGCCAATGGCTCCAGTTTGCGGCAGGATATATGTATGGATTCTGGCTAGGGTATCTCTTTTCGCTGGCAGGAGCGTTCCTCGGTACCATAATAACATATTATGTAGCTAAGATCCTTGGCCATGACGCGATGCATCTGATCTTTGGAGAGGAAAAGATACAGAAAATGCTGGTAAGCCTCAACAGCAAGAAAGCTGTGGTTCTGGTGTTCCTCATATTCCTGATACCCGGTGTCCCAAAAGACCTCTGCAACTATGTAGCCGGGCTATCCGAAATGAAACTGAAGCCATTCCTTGTGGTATCCCTTATCGGCAGATCGCCGGGGATGATGGGAAGCCTTCTCATAGGAAGACAGATTTATTCCGGCGGCTATGTCAGCGCTGCAGTTATCGCAGCTATCGCCATCGTATTATGTATCCTCGGTGTGGTCTTCAGGAAAAAGCTGACCATCCTGCTTGACAAATTCTACGCCAGACTTATGAAGATGTAATGATTCGGAATAACCATTGTCCGATTACCGCGATTTTTCCATGCCGCCCCTTGCCGGGCGGCTGTTATGATAAAGAGGAGGAGAAGAAAATGCTTACACTCGACAAGATATACCATGCCGCATTCGTCCTGAAAAACGTAGCGCGAAAAACTGATCTGATAAAAGCTACCAAGCTTTCTGACAAATGTCAGCTTTACCTGAAGACGGAAAACCTCCAGGAGACGGGAAGCTTCAAGCTTCGCGGCGCCTATTACAAGATAAGCCAGCTGACCGATGAGGAAAAGTCCCGCGGCATCATCGCCTGCAGCGCCGGCAACCACGCTCAGGGAGTGGCCATGGCCGCGTCCCACAACGGGATAAAAGCCGTCATCTGCATGCCGGACGGCGCTCCCATAAGCAAAATAGAAGCTACCAAACAGTTAGGTGCGGAGATCCGCCTGGTGAAAGGCGCCTATGACGATGCTTATAACGAAGCGCTGCGGCTCCAGGAGGAAACCGGCGCCACCTTCATACATCCTTTCAACGATGATGAAGTCATCGCAGGGCAGGGGACCATCGGCCTGGAAATACTTGACGAAGTGGAAGATCTGGACGCTATCGTCGTTCCCATCGGAGGCGGGGGCCTGATCTCCGGCGTGGCTTACGCCGTCAAACACCTCAGACCTGATATCAAGATATACGGCGTGCAGGCGGCCGGAGCCGCCAGCATGTACGACAGTGTGAAAGCTGGTCATCCGCTGATGCTGGACAACGTCGAGACCTTCGCTGACGGCATAGCGGTGAAACAGCCGGGAGACCTTACCTTCAGTCTGGTGGAGGAATACGTGGATGACGTGGTCACCGTTACAGAAGATGAGATCGCAGCTACCATCCTTGCTCTCATAGAAAAACAGAAAGTGATAGCTGAAGGGGCAGGGGCCGTCGCCGTGACAGCCGTTCTCTTCGACAAGCTCCCGATAGAAGGAAAGAAAGTCGCCTGTATCGTATCCGGAGGCAATATCGACGTGAATATCCTCAGTCGTGTCATAACCCGTGGACTGGTCACCAGTGGCAGGAACGCCAATCTGACCATCGCACTGACCGATAAACCGGGACAGCTGCAGGAAGTTGCTGAGATAATAGCCGGATGCGGCGGCAACGTGGTAGCGGTCCATCACGACAGAGGCGACGCCAACATGGCCATCACCAGCTGTTTTCTTAAAATAGCGCTGGAAACAAGAGACCACGCCCAGATAGAGGATATAAAGAACAGGCTTTCGGAAGCCGGATTCACCCTGGTCACCGAAAGAGTGTAGATTTTCCATATCGCAATATTTTCTGTGCGGCCCTGTCTGAAACAGACACAGAAGTAGAATTCAAAAGGCGTATTGCGCCCGTTTCGATACGGGTGTGACACGCCTTTATTTGCTGCTGTTATGCTCTCCGAAAAAGCCTCAGCCTTCTTTATCTGCACACTTTACGAACAAATGTTTATTTATACATTGACAGCGAACATGTATTCTGTTATACTATTCTCATCGAAGCGAACAAATGTTTGACAGGGTAGGAAAGAGAGGTGTAACACATGACATATACAAATACAGCAAGCTGCGGAAGGAAGAAAAAGTACAGGATAACGTCGAAGTTCAGATTCATAGCATCTATAATCATAATGACAGGTCTTATTACAGCAGTTTTCGGAGCAGTTTCCGGACTGAGCGTTTCACGCGCTATAACACAGCCTGAATATACTCAGGTCGAAATCTGTCACGGTGATACGCTGTGGGATATTGCCAATACATATAAATCGGATGATACCGATACACGAAGAGCCATATACGAGATATGTGCTGTCAACGATATCGAAGCATCTGACCTGGTTCCCGGGATGACCATATCCGTGCCTGAAGATCTTTAGAGCCATTCAAGGCATTTGAACCGGGATTTATCGGCAGAAAGGAGATAACGGTAAGATCCGGCATTAAACAGATGATATAAGAGTCGAAGGCGTCTGAAAAAATCGCTTAAATCGAAAAATAGAGCCTCGAAAAATCAGCCTCCGCAGCGAATGACATCAACGGCGAAAGAAAGGGAAAAGCAGAAGTAATCAAATGGACAGATGCAGTGAACCGCAACGATGCCGGTCTAAAAGCGCAGCTGGTTGAAGAGCCGCGCGCATCAATAACGCGCATCAATAACAAGAGCGGCAAGCCGGACAACACAATTTATCCATGAATCGGGATGTATCGATGAATCAGGTCTGGGAATCAGCACTAACTATTCCCATAATTATGATTATAGGAATAGTTATAAAGATCAAATCATCACCCTAATAATATATCACTTTCTATGTCCCTATAATCCAGCATGATCTCCAGAGCCCCTCTCCTAATGCTTGTCTTTCAACAATGAATCCAGATATCCCTGTAATATTATAACGGCTGCCTGTTTGTCTATCACTTTTTTCCTCTTACCTCTGCGTACGTCAGCTTCTATGAGGACTTTCTCCGCCATCACTGTCGTCAGACGCTCATCGTAATATTCTATCTTGATATCAGCCATGCCGCTGCTGCGCATCTTGTTTTCCAGCATCCTTTTGAATTCATATACTTTTTCGGTCTGTGGACTGTCGCTTCCATCGAGTTTTTTAGGGAGGCCGATGACTACGGTATCGCATTCCAATTCCTTTATATAATCCATCACCTTGCCGGAATCCTTTCGTATCCCTACCCTCTCTATGGTAGTTACTCCCTGAGCGGTAATGTTGAGGGCATCGCTTACGGCAACGCCTATTGTCTTATCTCCTACGTCTAATGCCAGTTTCTTCATGTTCTCTGCTCCATCCTTATATCATAAAAAAGGCGGACATTGCTGCCCGCCGGTCGTATCCTTCGCTATCTGTGGAGGTATGCTCTGATGAGTTCTTCTACAAGATCATCTCTTTCGATTCTTCCCATGATGTTCCTTGCGTTGTTATGGCTGGTAATATAGGAAGGGTCTCCCGATAAAATGTATCCCACCATCTGGTCTATAGCATTATAGCCTCTCTCCTCCAGCGCGTCATATACTATATTTAAAATTTCTTCAATCGTTCGCTGTTCAACTTTGTCGAAATTATCATACATTCTGGTTTGCCTATCCATCATATAACCTCCGTTCATATATATATTGGAATTATAACACTTCACACCTTGTTATTACAAGGGCAAAAGTATAATTACACGAAAATATCACATGCATTTTACAGCAATGTCTCCGCCTTGGCAAATGCATCAGCTATCTTGCCAGGGTCTTTTGCTCCGGCTTGAGCCATATCAGCTTTGCCGCCGCCGCCACCGCCGGCTGCCGCAGCGATTTCCTTTATCATCTTACCGGCATGATATCCCTTTTCGACTACATCGTCAGTCAGAGAAACCAGGAACGTCACTTTTCCGCCGGAGACTGCCGCCAATACCATGGCAACACCGCTGTTTCCGCTTTTTATCTCATCCGATAAAGCTCGGAGATCGTTGATGTTGAAATCGTCAAACTGCTTGGTTATCAGCTTGATTCCGTTTATCTCCTTTGCTTCATCCATGATGCTCCCGAGTGATTTGCTCATCTCCGCTTTTTTCAATTCTTCTATCTCCTTCTTGAGGTTTTTCACCTCTTCTGAGATAGATGCGGCTCTGTCTATCATATTGTCCTTATTGGTCTTCAGGACACCTGCAGTTCTGTTTATAACATCTTCGTCATCGTTGAGCTTCCTCAGCACGCCCTGCCCGGTTATGGCTTCTATCCTTCTGACGCCTGATGCGATCCCTGATTCACTGAGTATTTTAAACAGTCCTATCTGTCCGATGTTCTTTACATGAGTGCCGCCGCAGAATTCCTTGCTATAATCACCGATGGAAACTATCCTCACCATATCACCGTATTTTTCATCGAAAAGTGCTGTAGCGCCTTCCTTCATGGCGTCATCTATAGCCATCACTTTGGTCGTCACATCGATGAACCGACTGATCTTATCGTTGACGATAGCTTCCACCTCTGCTATTTCTTCTCCAGTCATGGCCTGGAAGTGATTGAAGTCAAACCTCAGACCATCGCTGGTTACTGCCGATCCCGCCTGCTTTACATGATCTCCCAGTACATCCTTGAGAGCCTGATGAAGCAGATGTGTAGCCGTATGATTTGCCGCCGTCATATTCCTCAACGGTACGTCAGGCTTGCATATCACCGTATCTCCCTTTTTCACAGTCCCCTTTGTTACCTTCACCTTATGGATGAAGACATTGTGGTTCTTGGTCACTTCAGTTACATCAGCGGAAAAGCCATCATTTTCCATCACACCCGTATCATATATCTGGCCGCCGCTCTCAGCATAGAAGGACGTCTTGTCCAACACGATCCTGCAGACGGATCCTTCCCCGCAAAAGTCAGCCGGGCCATCATCATTCAGGATGGCCATCACGACGCCTTCCTGCACCATCGTATCATATCCGGTAAACTCAGTCTCACCGTCCAGCGAGATATCAGAAGTGGCTTCGTCCCAGCCTGCTCCCTCCATCTCCTGTTCTACCTGAGAACGTTTCTTCTGACGTTCCATGGCAGCTTCGAATCCATTCAGATCCACGGTATACCCCGACTCCTCCATGATCTCTTTTGTAAGATCTATCGGAAAACCGTACGTATCGTGGAGCTTGAACGCTTTTTCACCGTCAAGGATCTTATCTCCGGATTTCTCAAGGTCGGCCGTGTATTCACCAATTATCTTCATACCCTGATCTATGGTAGAAGCAAATTTTTCCTCCTCGGCCGCAACCACCTTTTTTATCATTTCGCGGCGAGTCTTCAATTCAGGATAAGCATCTCCCGAAGCGTCGATGACTCTGTCGCAGAGCTCCGAAAGGAATGGCCCTTCGATCCCCAGCATCCTGCCATGTCTCGCAGCACGTCTGATGAGACGTCTGAGCACGTATTCTCTTCCTTCGTTGCCCGGCAGGATAGTATCACCTATCATGAAGGTCATAGACCGCAGATGATCGGTTATTATCCTTATTGAAACGTCCGAAGGCGCCGCACCGCTTTCATATTTCACGCCAGACACTTCAACTACACCGTCCAGTATGTACTTTATCGTATCGATATCGAAGATGGAGTCTACCCCCTGCATGATGCAGGCCAGACGTTCTATCCCCATGCCTGTGTCGATATTTGGATGAGCCAGATCTGTATAATTTCCCTCCTCATCTCTGTTGAACTGAGTGAACACGTGATTCCAGAATTCCACGTATCTGTCGCAATCACAGCCCGGCTTGCAGTCAGGATCATCGCATCCATACTGTTCACCCCGGTCAAAATATATCTCGGAACATGGGCCGCACGGACCTGTTCCTATTTCCCAGAAATTATCATCCTTGCCGAGGCGTACGATCCTTTCCTCCGGGATCCCTATGATATCTTTCCAGATGCCATAAGCCTCGTCATCATCTTCGTATACTGTGGCCCAGAGCCTGTCCGTAGGCATCTTGAGGACCTGCGTTATGAATTCCCATCCCCAGGTCAGGGATTCCTTTTTGAAATAATCACCAAAGGAAAAACTGCCCAGCATCTCAAAGAAAGTACCGTGTCTGGACGTATAACCTACGTTCTCAATATCTCCCGTCCTGATGCACTTCTGACACGTGGTCATGCGCTTGCTCGGCGGTGTCTCCAGACCAGCGAAATATGGCTTCAGCGGAGCCATTCCCGAATTTATCAACAGCAGGCTCTTGTCTTTTTCAGGAATAAGCGAAAAGCTCTGCCTCCTGTAATGATCCTTTGACTGATAAAAGCTGAGAAACAGTTCTCTTATATCGTTCAAACCAAGTTTTTCCATGATGTACATATCCTCCTGAAAATTACACACGATTTCGCGCGACACGGCAAAGCCGCACTGATTTATTATACCAGAAAACCTTCGTCATTACAACAAAATAGACGCCTTACAGCTGCCTGTCGGTTCTTTGTGCGTCAAAAAACAGATATGCGTCTGAGGCCTGCTCCGAAACCGATCTTACGGCGAGCAAACATCAGACGCAGATTTTTTCTCAGCAGGTTAAGCCATCAGTTTTTCGGCAGCTCTCTTTATATCATCGATAGCATCTGCCACTTCTTCCTTCACGTTATGCCTGCTCTTGCTGTCCAGACACATGTACACATGCATCCCCACGATGGCCCCCGCAAGGCCTATCCCCAGTATCGTATTGCAAGCCTTTCCCATATAAAACACCTCCCATAAAAAAGACTGTCCGATATCGATCCCGAAGGACCGCTTTTTCGTGACAGCCTTTATTTTACGCGATTTTATGAAATATATTCGAAAATGGCTCTATTTAGCCTTGCTCTCGCAGTAGATACATCTGTATATCCTGTTTTCTCTGTCGGTGAGCCTGAACACATGAGGAAGCTCCTGCTCGGTGGTGGTGATGCATCTCGGATTTTTACACTTTATCACGTCTACGATCTCATCAGGCGGGTCGATATGGCTCCTTTTGGCCAGCTTGCCGTTTTCGATGATGTTGACGGTGATACCAGGGTCTACATAACCGATAGCATCCAGGTTCACATCGATGAGTCTGTCGATTTTGATTATATCCTTCCTGCCCATCTTCTGACTTTCGGCGTTCTTGATAAGAGCTACCTGGCAATCCAGAGAATCCAGTCCCAGGATACCGTAGAGACGCATCCCCTCTCCGGCCTTTATATGATCAAGTACGATGCCGTTCTGTATCTTTCCTATTATCATCTTCTATTTCACCTCCAGAAGCTTAAGGATGAGAGCCATCCTTATAAATTTGCCATTGAGAACCTGTTCGAAATACTTAGCCCTCGGATCGTCGTCCACAGCCACCGATATTTCATTGACACGAGGTAACGGATGGAGTATGGACAGATCTTCCTTGGCGTTTTCAAGCTTGTCGGGCGTCAGGATATAGCTGTCCTTCAGTCTTATATAGTCCTGCTCGTTGAAGAAACGCTCTCTCTGGACTCTTGTCATGTAAAGGATATCCAGCTGTGGCATAGCGTCCTCCAGATCCGTCGTCTCCACGTATTCCTGCCTGTTCTTCTCCAACACCTCGTGCTTGAGATATTCAGGGATCTTCAGTTCATCCGGAGATATGAGTATGAATCGCACCCTTTCATATCTTGACATAGCGCCTATGAGAGAATGGACAGTCCTGCCGAATTTCAGATCGCCGCAGAATCCGATGGTCAGATCACTGAACCGTCCTTTTTCCCTGCTTATTGTCAGCAGATCGGTCAGTGTCTGAGTAGGATGATTGTGGCCGCCGTCCCCGGCATTTATGATAGGAACTGTGGATTTTCTCGACGCCACCATGGGAGCACCTTCTTTAGGATGCCTCATGGCAATGATATCCGCATATGCTCCCACCGTCCTGATAGTGTCTGAAACGCTTTCGCCTTTAGCCGCTGACGAGCTCTGAGCTTCAGAAAAGCCTAATACATTGCCCCCCAGCTCATACATTGCCGCCTCGAAGCTGAGTCTGGTCCTTGTTGACGGCTCGAAGAACAGGGTCGCCAGTTTTTTACCCCTGCATTTCTCCGCATATCTGTCAGGATGAGCGATGATGTCCTTGGCCACTGTTATCATCTCATCGATCTCCTCTGTAGTCAGCTCCATAATGTCGATTAGATGTTTCATTCTTACCTCCCATATTCGATCAAATTTCCAACCGCCTTATCTGTTCTGTTTTCTATCTGTCTATCCAGCTTTCGTCCTGTGGATCGTTCCTGAACGCCGTCAGCTTCTCCACGTCTGACTCTTCGATATATCCGGTCTCTGCAGCAGCTTCTGTCACAGTATCAAAATCCGTCAGGCTGATGTTTTTCACGTTGGCAGCCGCCAGTCTTTCCAACCCCTTCTTCATGCCGTAGGTGAAGATGCTGACGATCCCCAGCACCTGCGCGCCGGCTTCCCTGAGAGCTTCCACCACGTCGATGACGCTTCCGGCGGTAGAGATAAGATCCTCTATCACGACCACCTTCTGCCCTTTCTCCAGGCGTCCTTCTATCCTGTTCTCACGGCCATGATCCTTGGCTCCTGAACGGACGTATCCCATAGGGATCCCCATGATATGAGCGGCGATGGCTGCGTGGGCAATTCCCGCAGTGCTGGTTCCCATCAGTACTTCCGCATCGGGGTAATGCTCTTTTACCGTGTCAGCGATAGCCTGTTCCACCTTATTTCTGATATCAGGCGCGGTCAGTATCAGTCTGTTGTCACAATATATAGGACTCTTTATACCACTGGCCCATGTAAAAGGCTTTTTCGGGCTAAGAAAAACGGCTTCTATCTCCAGCAATCCTTTTGCTATTTCCTTTCTCATATGCTACCTTCCTCTCTGAATACTCATCATATCAGTCTATCGCGCCTTCAGCCGACAAATTCCCTGACACAACGCTCGTAAGCTGCTTGCGGATCTTCTGCTCCTGTTATGCTTCTTCCCACAACTATATAATCGGAGCCCAGCTCCTTTGCCCTGGCAGGCGTCGTCACTCTGGCCTGATCGCCCTTATCGTCATCAGCGAACCTAACACCCGGTGTCACTGTCAGGAACCCGGATCCGCAGGTCTCGTGGACCGCCTTCGATTCCAGCGGAGAACATACGACTCCGTCCAGGCCTGCCTCCTTCGCATTGAACGCATAGTGAGCTACCACTTTCTCCATATCCTCATCTATCAACAGATCACGTCTCATCCGCTCTTCGGTGGTAGACGTCAACTGGGTGACAGCTATCAACAGTGGTCTCTCTCCACCCTTTTCGGCGCTGCCTTCCGCCAGTCCTTCCAGCGCGGCCTTCATCATATCCACGGTCCCTCCGGCATGAACGTTGCACATGTCCACACCAAGACCAGCCAGCACCTTCATAGCCTTCTTGACCGTATTAGGGATATCATGGAGCTTCAAATCCAGAAACACCTTATGGCCTCTCAGCTTGAGCATTTTGACGATGGCGGGACCTTCCGCATAATAGAGCTCCATACCTATCTTCACATATGGCCTCTTGTCCCCCATCTTTTCCAGGAACTCCAGCGTCTCCTCGCTGCTGCTGAAATCGCATGCTATGATAACATCCTTGCTCATCAGTGCGCACCTCCTATTATATCTGAAAGACTTCCTATACCATACTTTTCCATCGTTACCGGCAGCTGTTCCACGATCTCCTTACAAATGTACGGATCCACCAGGTTCATCGCTCCGATCTGGACAGCTGTGGCTCCAGCCAGCATCATCTCTATCACATCCTCAGCTGTGGATATGCCGCCGATGCCGATGACAGGAACCTTCACGGCCTCGTAGACCTGATACACCATTCTCAGAGCCACCGGAAATACGGCCGGCCCCGAAAATCCGCCCATTTTGTTGGCGACTACAGGCTTTCTCTTCTTCAGATCTATCCTCATGCCCAGCATGGTATTTATCATGGAGATCCCGTCAGCGCCAGCTTTTTCACAGGCTTTCGCTATGGCGACGATATCGGTCACATTGGGAGAAAGCTTTACTATCACCGGTTTGCTGACATGCTCCTTCACCGCTGCGACTACCTGAGCGGCGGCATCGGCATCTGTCCCGAAGGCTATCCCTCCGCCATGGACATTGGGACATGATACGTTTATCTCCAGCCAGCCGACCTGATCACATTTGTCCAGTCGCCGGCTCACCTCCACGTACTCCTCCACTGAAAAGCCCCCTATGTTTGCCATAACTTTTTTATGTAAACATTTTGCCAGCTTCGGCAATTCTTCATCGATGACCCGCTCGACTCCCGGGTTCTGCAAGCCAATAGAATTTATCATCCCTTCCCGGCATTCGGCTATTCTCGGCGTCGGGTTGCCGAATCTCGGTTCCAGCGTCGTCCCTTTAAAGGAGAATGTCCCCAGCATATTTATATCGAATAGCTCCGCGAACTCGTACCCATATCCAAAGGTGCCGCTGGCGGCCATCACCGGGTTATCGAGAGTCATCCCGCAGAGATCCACTTTTGTACTTACCATATTATCTCACCTCTCTCCAGTACCGGTCCTTCCTTGCAGATACGCTTGCTGCCGTACTTTGTCTCGCAGGAGCATCCCATACATGCTCCGAAGCCACATCCCATTCTCTCTTCAAAACTGAACTGTCCGCCCACCTCTCCGGAAACGGTTTCATCTATAGCCCGCAGCATCCCTTCCGGTCCACAAGCGCAGATGTATCCGCAATCGACGTCAGCCAGGGCGTCCGTCACAAATCCCTTTCGGCCCACACTGCCATCTGCTGTGGTCACCATCACGTCGGCCCCCAGTTCTTTGAATTCATCTATATAAAAGCATTCGTTTTCACTGTTGAATCCCAGTATCACCATCGGCCTTTCTCCCCGGGCCAGCAGCTCCCGGCACAACCCGTACATAGGAGGCACACCGGCGCCTCCTCCTACGAGGACAGGTCTCTTGCAGGCCGCTGCCGTCGCAGTTTCCACGGCATCCACGTCGAAACCGTTGCCAAGCGGCGTCAGTATATCCAGTCTTTCTCCCTGCTGCATCTGACTCATGGCTTCTGTTCCCGCCCCCACCGTCTTATATATGATGGTCAGCCCCGTTTCCGTCCATTCGCAGACCGATATGGGCCGTCTTAAAAAGAAACCGTCAAGCCTGATGTTTATAAACTGTCCAGGTCTGGTGACGCCATGGCTGTTGTCCGGACAGGTCAGCTTCATTTCGTAAGTCCTGTCAGCCAGCCGGTCATTTTCCTTTATCTCAAAATAAGCTCTCTTCATATCGTTCTCCATATATCTTCATGTATCAGTATCTCCATACCACCTTGCCGTCTACTGCGGTCAGGAGGCACCTTCCCGTTACCGTCCAGCCTTCGAAAGGACAGCTCCTGCCCATAGACTGGAATCCTTCGGGATCTATCCGGTATCTGCTGTCCAGATCCCATATGGCAAATGTCGGCGCTGCGGACGAAAGCTCGCTGGCGATGGACGTGCCGGGGAGCCCGAATCTTTTTCGCGGTCCATCACACATCAGCTGGATGAGCCTGTCAGCCGTGATGATACCCGTCTCCACCAGCTTCGTGTACATCACAGGAAAGGCTGTCTCCATCCCCACGATGCCAAAGGCACTGTCCGCAAAGCCTCTGCTCTTTTCATCCCTGCTGTGGGGAGCATGGTCCGTCGCTATCATATCTATAGTCCCGTCGGCGATGGCTTCCAGAAGGACTTCCCTGTCTTCAGGCCCCTTTATCGGCGGATTCATCTTGAACCTGCCGTCGTCCTCCACCTGGTCATTGGAAATGGTCAGATAATGAGGTGCCGTTTCGCAGGTTATATCCAGACCTTCCTCCTTGGCCTTTCGGACCAGCTCTATGGACTCCCTGGTGGAAACATGGCACACATGATAGCTGCATCCTGTCTCACGGATCAGCCGGATATCCCGCTCAAGCTGCTTCCATTCACTCTCGGAGCTTTCCTTTGGAAAGTTCTCGTCTTCACAGTGAGCCACGATAAGCTTTCCCAGGGCTTTCGCCCTCTTCATGGCCTCTCTCATCATCTCCTCTGACGCCACGCCCCGGCCGTCGTCGGTAAAGGCTATCACATGATCGGCCAGCCTTTCCATATCGGAAAGCTCCTGACCCCTCTCTCCCATTGTGATGGCTCCATAAGGGTAGACCCTGACACAGGCATCCCGCTCTATGGCCGCCAGCTGGATCTCGAGGTTTTCCACAGTATCAGGGCATGGATCCAGGTTCGGCATGGAAAATATGTCGGTGAACCCTCCCGCGGCGGCTGACAAGGTCCCGGTCTTCATGGTCTCCTTATATAAAAAACCCGGCTCTCTCAAATGTACATGTACATCTGTAAGACCGGGTAAAATATAACAGTTTGAAAAATGAGAAATATCAATACCGAAGGAGCCCAGGCGCTCTCTGCCGGCGATATCAACGTCTTCTGTCTTGATGAACTTCTCAGGGTATTCTCTCATAGCACTCTCCAAAATCCACATCCGAAATAGCATCCTATTGTTTATATCATACCACAAAACTCGTGTCAATAGTGAATTTTTGAAAGCCTGCTGTCCGAAAATCGCCACAGGCTGACTATGCCCGAAGCATGGATCCCAAGAATGAAATGAGACGCTCGTTTTTCGGTTCATCGAATATCTGATGAGGCGTCCCCTCCTCGACGATGACTCCGCCGTCCATGAATATGACCCTGTCGGCTACCTCCTTGGCAAATCCCATCTCATGAGTCACCACTATCATGGTGGTGTGCTCCTTGGCCAACAGCTTCATGACATTGAGGACTTCGCCTGTTATCTCCGGATCAAGCGCCGATGTAGGTTCGTCAAACAACATCAGATCCGGTTTCATAGCCAGTGCTCTTGCAATGGCTATGCGCTGCTTCTGCCCTCCCGACAGATGAGCCGGATACACGTCGGCTTTGTCTTCAAGGCCCACCATCTTCAGAAGTTTCCGAGCTTCCTGATAGGCGTCTTCCTTCTTTTCCTTTTTCACTTTGATAGGCGCATAGGTGATATTCTCGATGCACGTCATGTGAGGAAAAAGGTTAAAATGCTGGAACACCATCCCTGTTTCCCCATGGAGATCTATTTCACCTGACGTAATGGTGTTGAGTCCGTTGATACACCGGAGCAACGTGCTCTTGCCGGAACCTGAAGGCCCGATGATTGCCACCGTCTCACCTTTCGATATGGAAAAATCCACACCGTTCACAGCTTTGAGCCCCGAAAAATCCTTGACGATATCTTTCATTTCCAGTACTACTTGTCCGCTCATCACCATTCCCCCTTAGCATCATATCTGGAAAAATGTCTTTCCAGTCTTCCGGCTATAACGGTCAGCACGAAGGTCATGATAAGATATATGATGGCAGCGAAGAAAAACGGAGTCATGTCCGTCATCCTGTTGACCGCGCTGTTGGTGGCTTTCATCAGCTCTATCACAGGCAGGGATGAAGCCAGCGCTGTATCCTTAACCAACGTGATAGCCTCATTGACCACCGGCGGCAATATGGCCTTCATGGTCTGAGGCAGGATGATGTCTCCCATGGTCTGACGCCTGGACAGGCCCAGAGCATGAGCTGCCTCATATTGTCCTCTGTCGATGCTGTTGATCCCGCCTCTGTATATCTCCGCGAAATAGGCCGCATAATTGAGGACATATGTGAATACTACCGTGATAAAGGCGTTCATCTGTATATCCAGCACCAGCGGGAAAAAGAAATAAAAGAAGAACAGCTGCAACAGCAGCGGCGTTCCTCTGAATATCCACACATATACCTTGCATAAAAAGCTGAGAGGCTTTATCCGGCTGTTGCTGCCCAGCGCGATGGGAAGTCCCAACGGCAGGGATATGACCAGCGTCAGCACGAAAAGCTCCACAGTGACGACCGCTCCCTCCAACATGAAGGGCAAAAACTCCATTAACTTATCCATATCGATATCCTTACTGCGAATCTGTTTTCAACAGGCTTGTTTCATAGCCTTACCCGAAAATTCCGGCCGGATCTCTCCGGCCGGTCATACTTTGATCATTAAACGTTCTGCTTGTCCCGTCCTATTCATCCAGAGGCTCGAACACTACGATATTTCTTCCGAACCAGTCCTCGCTTATCTGAGCGGCTGTACCATCGTCGATGAGAGCCTGGATAGCGTCATTGACACTGTCTCTCAGATCAGTGTTGTCCTTGGCGAATCCGATAACGTAATAGTCATCTCCCAGTGAATATGTGCATTCCTTCATCTCTCCTCCCAGGTTGTTGTTAGTATATTCTCCCAGCACCTGGTCCACAGCGATGACATCCACTCTGCCGGCCCTCAGATCCATGATGGCAGTGTCATATGTATCATACTCGCTGATATTGTCTTTAAAGGAATCATATGCCTCGTTGGCTTCCAGCATCTGGAGCGCCGAGGAATCCACCTGAGTACCTATGGCGAGGTCAGCCAGCTGTGAAGCGTCTGTCACATCCAGATCAGAATCGGCCAGCGTCATCAACACGATCTTGTTGTTGAGGTACTTGTTGGAAAGCGCCATGTTTTCCTGTCTCTCAGGCGTTATGGACATTCCGTTCCATACGCAGTCTATAGTTCCTGCTTCCAGCTCAGTCTCCTTAGCGTTCCAATCGATCGGCTTGAATTCAACAGTCATTCCCAGCTCTTCTCCTACAGCGTTGGCCAGATCGATATCAAAACCTACCAGATTCCCTTCTTCATCTCTGAAGCCCATAGGCGCAAAAGTATCATCCAGGCCTACGACCAGCGTATCACTTTCAGCCGAGTCATCCGAACCGCCGCAGCCAGTCAGTGCAAACACACCGAAAGCCATGACCATGATCATCATAAGAGATAAAAATTTCTTCTTCATTAGTAACCCTCCATATCTTCTCTCTACGTACGTTTCCGGCTCTCTGCTTATGCGCTTCGTTATCGCTTTATTGCATTAAAACCGGACGCTTCTTTCACTTTATACTATTATGGCTTCATTGTCAATCCTTTTGAGGTATAAACACTCTGATGCAAAACACCTGTCCTTTATACGTCCAAAACAGTCCTGGATATCCTGAAGGCTATCCATTTATCAGGTTCGCGATAATCACCTGTCGACACCACTCATTAATACCCCCCCTATTGCAAATACAGCCTTTTGATGGTATACTCCGAATGCGATATATAACCGCCGAATAAATAAAGAAAGGTCAATATCCAATGATGAAATTAACGATACAAGGCCTGAAAAAGGCCTTCGATAAAAAAGAAGTCCTCAGGGGCATAGATTTCCAGTTCCGGCAGGGAAAGATATACGGACTGCTGGGGAGGAACGGAGCCGGGAAGACTACCTTTTTCAACTGCATAAACGAAGATATCCCCGTAGATGAGGGCCAGTTCCTCATCGAGACCGCGGACGGAGAAAAGAGAAAGCCTGAAGCGGAGGACATCGGTTATGTACTTTCCACGCCCAACGTCCCCGAATTCCTTACAGGAAGGGAGTTTCTCAAGTTTTTCATTGAAATAAACCAGGACAGGATAAAAGATCCGCGCACTATAGACGAATATTTCGACTTCATGAAGATAGAAGAGGAAGACCGGGATAAATTGATGAAGGACTACTCCCACGGTATGAAAAACAAGATGCAGATGTTAGTCAACATCATCGCCGGTCCCGCTATCCTGCTGCTGGACGAGCCGTTGACTTCTTTCGATGTAGTCGTGGCCGAGGAGATGAAACAGATGCTGAGGACCATAAAGGAGGATCACATCATCATTTTCTCCACCCATATCATGGAACTGGCACTTGATCTGTGTGACGATATCGTCATACTCAACAGAGGCATCCTGGAAAGGATAGATAAGAGCGATCTGGACAGCAGTCATTTCAAGGACAAGATAATCGAAGCGCTGAAGGAGGAATAGATCATGCTGGATACATTCATCACGTCTTTCAGGCTAAAGAACACCTACAGGACAAATACCATCATCTACTCCATCAGATGCCTGCCGATCATCGGTAAACTGCTGCCTGCCTCTCTCTACGGCAGCGGCGGACTCAAGACCTTCGCCAATGTGATCAGTGTCTTGTGGGAAATAGCCGGCACCTTTATCGGCAAGATACTTTACATGCTGCTGATGATAATGCTGATGCTGGCCGTCTATGATACAGAACCATCCGATACATACCTGCACATTTTCACAGCGCTGACCGTCGCCGGAGGCCTGACCAACACATATATGTTCAATCCGACAAAGGATAAATATTACGCCATTGTGATAATGGGCATGGACGCCAGGAAGTTCGCCATATCAAACTACTGCTATTCCATGATAAAGGTGGTGGTGGGCTTCCTGCCTCTCACCATCATGCTGGGATGGTTCCTCGGCGTGCCTCTGTGGACATCCGTACTGATGCCCTTTTTCGTAGTAGCTGTAAAGATGGCTTTCATCGCCTACGACATATGGAAATTCAGGGCTAAAGGCATCGCCACCAGTGAAAACATGCTGGGAAAGGCCTCATGGATCGGTCTCGGGGTGCTGCTCATCATCGCCTACGGACCTCCGTTCCTTGGTCTTTCCATGAATCTGACCGTGTTCACTGCGGCCATGGCCGTCTCCTTTGCCCTCGGCATCGCCGGTCTGATTTCCATTTCCAGATTCAGCGACTACAGGAGGCTCTACAGACTGCTGCTGACCACTGACAACGTGTTCGCTTTAAAAAAGGCCACCGGTACGGAGGCCCTGAAGGAAAGCTTCGCAAAGAAGATAGAATACGACGGATCCTTTACCAGCAGCAAACAGGGTTTTGCTTATTTCCATCAACTGTTCGTGAAAAGGCACGGCAAATTGCTGACCAAGTCGGTAAAAAAGCAGGCCTACGTCATCACAGGAGCTGCTGTCCTGGCCATCGCCGTATCTATCGCCAGGCCGGAATTCAACCCGATCCTCAACCGGATAACCCTCACATACCTTCCTTACTTTGTATTCATCATGTATCTGCTGAACAGGGGCACCACCATTACTCAGGCTATGTTCATGAATTGCGATCACAGCATGTTGACTTACAGGTTCTACCGGACCCCTAAAGTGATACTGGGTATGTTCAGAGAGAGGCTCAAAACACTGATCCTTCTCAACCTGCTGCCGTCATCATTGCTGGGGCTGGGGCTGGCCGCGCTGCTTTACACTACAGGAGGCACCGACAACCCCCTCAACTACGCCGTGCTCTTCGTGTCGGTCAACGCCATCAGCGTGTTCTTCTCGGTCCATTATCTGGTGATGTATTACCTGCTGCAGCCATATACCCAGGAGACCAAGGTAAAGAACAGCACATATATAGTGGTGCAGTACCTGACCTACGGCATCTGTTTCGCAATGATGTACGTCCATTTGCCTACCCTCTCCTTCGGCATCGCCACTATTATATTCAGTGTCGCCTACTGCGCCGTGTCGTTGATGCTGATATACAGACTGGCGCCTAAGACCTTCAGGATAAGGATGGGATGACAGAGGTTATAAGGTCAACCCATAAGCTCATATTTTACACGGATTTAACCGAAAGCGGATAGCCGCTTCCTGCTGCCTGCCATATAATTAATAATACCGTTATTTTTTAACAAAGGAGAAGCCAGCCTGTGAAGGCAGCAGGAGAGTGATCATGGAACACATTATCGTTTACGGCAGCCAGTATGGAAGTACACGTCGGTATGGGGAAAAGCTGTCCGAAGAAACCGGGATCCCCGCAGTCGGCTACAGAGACGCGCCGGATCTTTCCGGCATGAAGACCATTGTCTATCTGGGCGGTCTGTATGCCGGCGGCGTTCTGGGCCTGACGAAAACCCTGCGAAACCTTTCCCTCCGGGGCGGACAAAAGCTGATCCTCGTTACCGTAGGGCTGGCTGACCCTGACGAGCCGGAAAACCGGCACAATATCCGCACTTCTCTGCAAAGGCAGCTTCCGGCAGAGCTGCTCGACCGGGCGAAGATTTTTCATCTTCGCGGCGGGATCAATTATCAAAAGCTCTCTTTCGGCCACCGGACAGTGATGAAGCTGTTATACCAGTCCCTGCGAAGGACGCCGTTTGAAAAGCAAACGGCGGAGAACCGGGCGCTCATAGAAACCTACGGCAAGCAGGTGGATTTCACAGATTTCAGCGCGTTGGAGCCGATCCTTAAGGAAATACGGGAAAAACAGAGGGAAACAATATGAACGGAGCTGTTAAAAATATCTTGAAAATCTTTCTGGTCGGGCTTGCCACCACCATCGTCCGCATTATAGGTCAGCTTTCCATCCCGGCCGGCGAGCAGACGGTCCTGGGACCCAGCGTTTTCGCGCAAAACGGCACCATGCCGCTGGCCTTCACTGTCTATGGGATCTTCGCCTACTCCCTGATCGCCTCGCTGTTCCTGCTCATCCGCAGCGATTTGGGCGGGAATCGGATCTTGCAGGGGCTGAAATACGGCCTTTCCTGCTGCGTAGTATGGATCGTTTATCTCCTGGAGCCTCTGCCGCATGTAGCGGGCATTGATCGGATCACTTACCCGGTAGCCGACAGCCTGGCGCTGATCGTCATGGGGCTGCTGCTGGGATGGCTGTTTGGGAACCCTGCACGACAGGCAGATAAAGCAAAGCCGCCTTTTCCCATCCTTCCGGTGCTGGCTGTCACGGGAAGCTTCTTTGCCGGGCGGATGATACAATATCTCGTCTTTGGCATTTACTCTTCCTTTGATGAGAAGCTGCTGGAAACGGTACTGTGGTGCCTGCTGACAGGCGTCGCCATCTCCTGTGTGATGGCATGGCTGGCTCGTTATATCCGCAGCGGAAACCGGATCTTGCAGGCGTTCATCCTTGGCAGCCTGCTGTTTGGAGTGGATCTGCTCCTCTTCAACTTCTTTATGCCGCTGGTTTTTGACGCCGACATCCCCGATTTGATCCTCCGTACCTTCATCGATATCCTGGCAGTGACGGTCGGATGTCTGGCATTTTCAGATTTTAAAACTGCCGACGCTCGTTCCGGCCGGCAGAATGTATGTGGCGCAGAATCAAAAAACTCCCGATAACCCGGGAGTTTTCTTCGCGCCACTTTGTCTCCAAATCGACGTCATTTCTGGAGCGGATGATGGGAATCGAACCCACAACTTCAGCTTGGGAAGCTGAGGTTTTGCCACTAAACTACATCCGCCTGTCTGAAATCTGTATATAAGTATACCATTTCGCCGACGGTTTGTAAACGTTTTTCGCCGGGAAATTAAGCAGCCCCTCACAGCGGCAGGTCCTTTCGCTGAAACCACACTATCCCCAGAGCGTACAGACAGACGGCAATCGCGGCCATGGCTGCAAACTGCCCTTCGTAACCGCTGCCGTCGATTATCTTCTGAGTATCGAACAGCGTGTTCAGGGTCACGTATTTCAGAAAATCCAGGCTGTCCGACAGCTTGATGAACAGGCTGATGACGAAGAAGTACAGCGGTATCCCGGCTCCGAATATCAGCGAGTTTTTGGAGCTGTTGAATATGCAGGAAGAACAGAAGCAGATGCTGCTGATGGCCAGATGATAGAGAAACACCCCCAGATTCATCGTCAGAAAAACATCGCGGTCCAGCGCACCGGGCTGGAAGGCTTCAGCCGCCGCCAGTCCCGCCAGCGATGATATTCCCCACATCACCACCAGGGAAAGGACGAAATACACGGCGTCGGAGACGGTAAGCTGCCACCTGGCCACAGGCGTCGAGAGAAACCCGGCCATATTTCCCTTGTCCACCTTTTCCGCCACCATCCTGTTGCCTACAAGTATGGAATACACCATGGGAAACAGTATGGCCATCAGCGCGTAGAAGGAGTTGGCCATGAAGCCGATGAGTGTTCCGTTTCCCGTCAGTATGTTGGAGGCGATGGTCCCTTCCGTGGCGTACTGCAGCTCCGTAACGGTCTCAGGGGTGAACACGTTTATCATCACCGCCAGAAAGACGCACAGCACCAGCGTGAAGACCGCCAGAAACTTGACGTTTGATTTCACCGTCTGAAGGAAATAAGGTATGTTTATCATTTCTCGCTGCCTCCCCTCTCATCTCCTCCGTAGAACTTCATGAAGTATTCTTCCAGAGTATGCTTCTTCTCTTCCAGCGAACCGACTCTGCATCCCGCAAGCACGGCTATCAGTCCGTTTATCTCATCGTCGCCGACGGATACCAGCAGCCGCAGAGGCGTCTCGCCCTCTTCTTCCTCCGCGCCGGGGAAAGCCTTTCTCAGCCTTTCCGCGCTTTCCACGTCCATAAGCTGTATCCTGTAGGTCTTGAGGCGGGAGCGGCGAAGCTGGTCTACCGTCACCTGCCTGATGAGCCTTCCGTTCTTTATCATTCCTATCCTGTCGCAGGTCTTCTCCACCTCGTCGAAGATGTGAGATGACAGCAGTATGGTCTTTCCCCGCGCCTTCTCCTGCTCCACCAGCTCTATGAAGCGGTTCTGCATGAGAGGGTCGAGACCGCTGCTGGGTTCATCCAGCAGCAGGATGTCCGGGTCGTCCATGAAAGCCGCGACGATGGCCGTCTTCTGCTTCATGCCCTTTGACATTCGTTTCAGGCTGGCGTCCGGGTCCAACTCCAGCATTTCCAGCAGCTCCCTGGCCCGGGAAAAGTCCTTCATCTTCCTCATCCTGCCTATCAGCCTGAGATAGGCCTTCCCGGTCATGTCCTCGGGGAATGCTATCTCGCCGGGAAGATATCCCACCTTCTTCTGGATGACTCGCCGTTCTTTCCAGCAGTCGCGGCCCTCCACCAGTACCTGCCCCGACTGAGGCCTCATAAAACCCATCAGATGACGTATTGTGGTGGATTTCCCTGCCCCGTTGGGCCCCAGATACCCGTATACTTCTCCCGGCTCGACTTTCAGGGTAACGTCGAAGACGCCCCTGCCCGAGCCGTAATCCTTGGTCAGGTTCCTGATATCGATGGCATTCATGATGTCTCCTCCTTATGTAACGAGTATATTCCCTGCCGCGCCGTCTTTCAACCAACAATCAGGTGAAAAGTGTCTATTTTTATGATATGATTATCACATGCAAAAGAGATATTCGATGAAAAAACGCGATACGGAAACTGAAGGAACGATTGAGGAGGAACGACACATGAAAAAGAACAGACTTGGAAATACGGACATATACGTCACGCCCGTCGCCTTCGGCGTGCTGACGATAGGCAACACTCAGCTCGACCTTTCTGTCAGTAAAGGCGCGGAGCTGATAAGATACGCCATTTCAAAGGGCATAAACTTCTTCGACACAGCCCAGTACTACCAGACCTACAAATATCTCCGGCAAGCTCTCAAAACTGTGGACATGTCGGCCAACGCCCCCGACAGGCCCGTCATCTGTACCAAGAGCCTCGATTTCACCTACAGCGCGATGGAGTACGCCATCAGGGAAGCCCTCTACGAGATGAGACTGGAGGTCATCGATATCTTCCTCCTTCACGAAGTCCGTCAGGACCCCGACTGGGAAATGCGCATCGGCGCCTGGCAGTGCCTGCAGGACTATAAGGAGAAAGGCGTCATAAAGGCCATCGGCGTCTCCACCCACCACGTGGATGTGGTGGAAAAGATGGCCGGCGTTCCCGAATGCGACGTGGTGTTCCCGCTGATAAACTTCGCCGGGCTGGGCATAAGGAAAGGCGACGGTCCCGGAACGGCCGGTGAGATGAAGACCGCCATCGAAAAATGCGCCGCTGCCGGCAAGGGCATCTTCGCCATGAAGGCCTTCGGAGGCGGAAATCTTACGGGGAGCTACATGAAAGCCCTCGATTACGTCAACTCCATCGACGGCGTGGATTCCATCATGGTAGGCATAGGAAAGAAAGAAGAAGTCGATAACCTGGTGGCCTTCGCCGAAGGAACGCTGCCCGCCGATTTTCAGCCGGATGTCAGCCACAAGAAGATACGCATCGACCAGGGCGACTGCGAAGGCTGCGGAGCCTGTATCGACAGGTGTCCCAACAAGGCCATCTCCCGCAACAAAAAAGGCCTGGCACAGGTTGACCACGACGTATGCCTCACCTGCGGCTACTGCGCGCCGGTCTGTCCCGTGCGGGCCATAATAATGTACTGATTTTCCAGCCATCGCCCCCGTTTACTTTATGCTTTCCGCGATCCTGAGACCGAGTTCTGTGAACCCGGTCTCATTCATGTATTCGATATCGATCTTTTCATATCTTTCTGCCAGACATACTGAGAATATATATCCTCCATACTCCCATGTATGCAGCTTTTCTGCGCGATCGTCGTCAAGCAGATTTACACCCGTCATCGTTTCCGACAGACCTTCTCCTGTATATTTGCCGTATGCCTCTTTTCTCGTCCATACTTCAAAAAAGCGGCGGCAGCGCTGCTGACCACTCTCCGAAGCGTCGACGTATGCGATTTCGTCTTTATGGAAAGCCAGCTCCATAACATCAAAAGGCGGGGTATCGTTTTTTTCCACATCCGCCCCTACCATCCCTTCGGAGGATGATGCGCATATCACGCATTTTCTCGTATGCGACCAATTGAAGTGCAGTCCGTAATCGTGCGAAAAATGCGGTTTTCCGTATTTCCCCGGACATATATCGACCGGCAGCTCCGCATCGCCGCGCAGTTGCCTCAGCTGCACGGCGCAGAGAAGCTCCGCGTACAGCGAAAGCTTTCTGTCTATGTCGTATCTATAGCGCTTGATCTTTTCTCTGCGCTTTTCCGAGACGCATCTCATCAGAAGCCTGTCGCGCTCTGTAAAAATATCGTTTTCAGCAAAAACGCAGCAAATATTTACCGTCATCATATCCCCCGGTGTCATCAGTAAAACCTGAACGAATCTGCGCTGTCAGCGCTGTCATCCGCAGGTTCTGTCCGCTGCAGACTTCCTGCTGTCTCTTCCGGGCTATGGACGATCTGAGAGAGTATGTTCACATACTGTTCAGTGAAATCATCTATCGTACTCTCAAAGAACAGATCGGTGTTGTATTCCGCCATGATTTCCAGTTCATTTTCCTTCTCCACTAAATTATACGTCATTTCAAAATGTGAAGTCGACGGAAGCAGCGACTCCACCTGTGCGAAGCCTATGTCTTCAAGCGTCTTTCCCTGCCTTCCGTAATTCTGCATCACGAACGAATACTGGAACAGGGGCGAAAAGCCGGGAAGCCGTTCAAACTGCGTCCTGCTCACGACTTCTTCAAACGGAAGCTGCGTGTTCTGATATACATCTGCGATCCTTTCTGCATTCGCCTCTATGAAAGCCTCAAGGGTCTGCTGTCTGTCGATCCGGCTGCGTATGACCACCGTATTCGAGAAGAACCCTATCAGGCCCTGTGCTTCTGCCTGCGTACGATTTGCTACGGGAACGCCTACACCTATGTCAGTCTGCCCTGTATAGAGGCACAGGTTCAGTGCATATGCCGATTCAAGCACCATGAACAGCGAAACAGCATGCTTTCTGCTCCATCGCCTCAGCTCCTCCACGAGATTTTCCGGCACGCTGTAATGCTTGATGCTGCCGCTGAAGGTCTGAGCCGAAGGCCTTTTCTTATCCGTCGGGAATTTCAGAATGCCTGAAAAGCCGTCCAGTTCATCGTTCCAAAACCGCATCTGCTTCGCTGCTTCCTCCCCTTCAAGGAATCCGTTTTCCCATGCAGAGTAATCCGCATACTGTATCTCCGGTATTTCCGGTCTGAGCTCCTTTTCCTGCATATACCCCTCGTAGTATTCGATGAATTCCTTCATGAATATGCCTACGGACCAGCCATCTGCCGCAATGTGGTGTACATTTACGAACCAGAACGCCGAATCTCCCGCATTTATCAGGCGATGCCTTACAGGCGGCTCTTCGTCCAGACGGAACGAGTACCTGCAGTCCTTCGCGAATTCCCTCATCAGCTCGCTCTCTCCTGCGTCCGGCCTGTCTTCATGCAGAAACGGAATCCTGTGATCCTCCCGTACCTTCTGATAATACTCACCATCCTCTTTTTTATAGACAGTGCGCAGTATTTCATGATTCGCCGCTATACGTTCTACCGATGCCCTGAAGGCTTCCGGATCGACCGGGCCCTCTATGCGGAATAAATTGGGCATATTATACACGGAACCGTCCGGAATGCTCTCCAGGAGAAACAGCATTCTCCGCTGATTGTACGACACCGGCATCCATTCACGCCTTGCCGCCGGATGAATTCTGTATACGTCAGCGATATCCTCCATATGCGCCTTGCCTTCGGAGCTGTTCAGAATACCGCAGATATGTTCTTCAAGCAGTTCTACAGTGCAGCAGTCAAATATCACGTCGAAATCCAGCTCTATCCCGAATCTCTTCTCAATGCTGCTGAGGATATTCATCCCCATGAGTGAATTGGCCCCGAGATCGAACACATCTTCATCATCTCTCAGCGAATCGATATCCAGCTCTCTCATCCAGAGCTTTCTCAGAAACTCCTTAACGCTCAGTTCCTCATCCTCCGCCGCTTCCTCTCCTGTCTCCGCTCCGTTTACGGACTTCATCTTCCCCGGCCACACTTTGGTCTTGCTGAAAGGATATGTAGGCAGATGACAGCGCCTGTGCTCCCCGGATCCATAATATCTGCTCCAGTCTATATCCGCCCCGCATTCATAGATAAAGGGCAGTATGCGGTCAACAGCGCGTTCCGGATCACCCGCAGCAGCAGGAACGAAGATCTTGTTCCTGCTGTCAACATGCGGGAGCAGCACTTCCTCTCCGCCCGTCTCTATATAGATGATATCTTCCTGCTCCTGGATTTTGGCGACGTAGCTTTTGAAGCCTTCACAGTCGAAGCTGTCGTCTCTGCTTTTCATGGATTCGATAGCTTCTCCGAAAGTCACACCAGCCGTAATGCATGCCATCGCCGCGTTGCCTTTTCCCGCTCCGATAACCTTCCATAAGGATACTCCTTTTTCCTGCAGGCACCTGGCGAAGTCCACTGCAAACTCAAGCTCCGCCTCATCGGATATCTTCGAGCACAACAGCACTGCTCTGCGCGCCGCCGCCTTTTGAACCTTTCCCACATCGGACAGCTTGCGTATCAGTTCATCGCGGTCGGACGCGTTGAAGGCCCGCCTGTAATCATAATCATCCCTTCCGCGGTTCAGTGTGTAGGAAACAGATCCGAGCGACGCTTCCCATGAGGCAGCAGACTCCGCGATCCTGCTGCAGTATCTGAGGAGTCCATCTTCCGTCTTTGCACTTACTGTAAACAGGTATGTTTCCGGCATCCTGTCTTCGTCAGCATCGCGCTCATACTCTTCCATAATCAGATGCACATTGGTACCGCTGATTCCGAACGCGCTTACCGCTCCCAGCTTCTTTCTCCCCCGCGGCCACGAATCCTCTTCCACGGCCGGGTATACCATGGAATGTTCAAAATCGATGAAAGGATTTGGCGACTGAAAATCCCTCAGCGGGTATCGTCTGTCGTTTTTCATCGATACGATCAGCTTTATCAGGCTGGCAATTCCGGCAGCAGCGCCCATATGTGCATAATTCGTCTTCAGGCTCCCCACGGGACAGATGCTCACCGCATCCGTATACTCCCTGCATGCATCCGTGATCGCTGATATTTCTATAGGGTCTCCCAGCTTCGTCCCCGTGCCGTGGGCCTCGTAATAGCCTATTTCCTCCGGATTTATGCCGCCTTTCTTCCACGTTCTGAGCAGCAGCTCCTTCTGCGCATCGCCGCTCGGCGCCGCCACGCTGTTTGACCTGCCTCCGTCCTGATTTGCCGCCGCCGATTTTATCACCGCCAGTATGGGATCATTATCCTTTTCCGCGTCCGCAAGCCTCTTTAAAAATACTATTCCTCCGCCTTCTCCGCCGTTGATGCCGTCTGCTCTCTGATCGAAAGCCCTGCAGTGCCCGTCCGGAGACGACAGTCCGTCATCTTCTCCCGTATCTTCGTATAGCTGAAGATCCAGAGTGACTCCGCCTGCGAGAGCCATATCGCATTCACCTGCGTTGAGCTGCATACATCCGTGATATACGGCATATAAGGAAGATGAGCATGCCGTTTCAAACACTGCAGCATCGGCTCTCAGATCCAGAAGATAGGAAATCCTTCCGGCCATAGTGTCCTTGAGATTCCCCATTACGGAAAGCCCGCTGTTATCATCGAGCCAGTCGGCATATCTGCTGCTGTGGGCTCCCAGATATACTCCCGTACGGCTTCCCCTGATTTCCGAAAGGCTGTACCCGCTGTCTTCCACGGCGCCGCATGCCAGTTCCGCCGCTATCCTGTTCTGAGGGTCCATAAGGACTGCTTCGTGCTTTGAAATGTTGAAAAACTCGTGATCGAAATATTCTATTCCATCGAGATATGCCCTGCTCTTCACAGCCAGCTCATCCGGAATCCCAAACAGCGCCCTGCGTTCTTCGCTCATGGGACGCACGGCGTCGACTCTGCCGGAGAGGATTCGGTCAAGATCGTATGCGTCTTCCGCCATGGGAAAGCGACCGCTCATTCCAATAACTGCAATCGGTTCAAAATTATGCATAATCTCATATCCTTTCCTAAAAACTTACGCCTTCTGTTTCCCCTGAAGAAGCATCGCCGGCCTCCTCCTTAAAATACGCGGCCTGCTCCTGGATCGTATTGCATGAAAACAGCGCAGCTATATTTATATCTCTGTCAAACTCGCTGTTCAGCCTCTGAAACAGCTTGACAGCCAGCATCGAGTTTCCTCCCGCTTCGAAGAATTTATCGTATATCGAGAAATCATCCGACCCCAGGATATCGCTCCATATACTGTAGATCTTATCCTCGTCAGCGCTTCTCCTGCGCGCGGTATAAAACCGTATGCCCTCCCCGTGCGAACCTCCCGGCCTGAAGCCTATGGGAACGTTTTCGTTTCTTACGGCATGCCTTATATCCTCTATCGCATCGTCAGGCAGCGGCATATCCGATCCGGTGCAGAACACTACCCCGAACCTTCCGTCATGTGCCTCCGCTATCTCGACAGCTGTGACGCCTTCTTCCTTTAAAATATGTTCTCTGATTTCCGCCGCCTTTAAGATATTTTCCCTTGCGCCTTCCCGTTCCCATCGATCCCTCGTCATCACCGCCAGCGGTTTTACAGGCAGCGTTCCGATATCTGCCTCCGTCCCGCTGCTGAGGATCACGTAGCCGCCCTTTGAAAGCCCTTCCGCTTTTACGAACACGCAGCGCGCATCGGGAACGTCGAGGGCTTCACGTACAGTCTCATTGAGCTCGCTGAGCGAAACCCTATGCCCGTCTATATCCACTGCATCCGACTTATCTTCATTTATCCTGAGCTGACCATCTTCCGTTATGCATCCGTACTGACCTGTATCTTCGAGACCGTTCTCTCCCATCATCACGATGCTGCCTTCAAACCCGTCCGGAAGCCGTCGTCCGGCCTCATCTGTGACTGCGATCTCCCCGGGCTTCATATCAGCCTGCTTCGTCGTCAGCTTTAAGTCCCTTACCTTTATATCCGGGGCTTCAAGAACCTGTCTGAGCATGAGCGTATATACATTCATCAGGGTTTTCATCCTCGCTTCATCATACAGAGCTTCGTTGTATAAAAACTCCAGTTCTATTCTGTCCGGACTGTCATATACGGTAAAGCAGAAATCATATCTGAAGTCCTCATTTTCCCTTTCCTCAATCGTTTCGACGGTGTACTCGGTGCCTCCTATGCTGATCGCTTCTCCCGAAGACACGCCGAGAAGGCTCCTGCTCTGAACTGCGAAGGAGATCTGGAACAGTGGATTGACTCCGTCCCTCCTCTTTATTTCCGCAGCTTCATACAGATCGCTCAGGGTTATATTCTGATGCTCTATTCCTGCAAAGAGCGTGTCCTGCGTCTTTTTCAGGTGCTGTTCGTACGTGTCGTCGGGGTCTATGTCGACCGGCAGCGCCACGGTGGTGGCAAAATCACCGATCGTCTCCATGTATTTCGGGTCTTCCCGTCCTGCCAGCGGCGTCCCTGTAATGAATGACGTGCTGCCTGTATATCTCCATATCAGCAGGCTGTATACCGACAGCAGCAGCGCGTGGACCGCGGTGCCCTTTTCCCTTGCCGCATCGTGAACTCTGCTGCTCAGGTCATCATCCACCATCGCTTTGAAAGGCCTCGCCGTCTGCGATAGCTTTCCTTTCCGCGGAAACACCGTCGGCGCCTCCAGGACATCCTCTCTGCCTCTTAAAATTCCTTTCCAGAATTCATAGTTTTCCCCATATCTCTCTCCTGCCTCTTCTGAACCGTTTGCCAGTACAAAGCTGCTGTATGGCTCATAACGCTTCACCTTCTGTTCCCGTCTGTCGAGATACGTAAAAAACTGTTTCAGAAAGACGCCTGCCGACCATCCGTCGCATATGATATGGTGGATCGATACGAGAAGCAGCGCTTCATCTGCATTTTTCCGGATCAGCATAAAGCGCGCAGGCAGCTCTCTCCTCAGATCAAAGGGCCTTCGTATGAACTCGTCTTTCTTTATCCTCACATCTTCTTCCGTCCCGGCCTGCGACTCATCCAGATATTCGAATGAGATCTGCCCTTCTCTGTCTGTATACTGATATACGTTCCCGTCGAGTTCAGCGAATCTGTAACGAAACACATCGTGATCCTCCACGGTCTTCATGACGGCATCCCTGCAGGCCTGGCAGTCTACGCTGTTCTTCATATTGATCCGGAACATTATATTGTAGTACGGGTTCTCCCCTTCCTTTTCAAGACAGTATGACCACCACACTCCCTGCTGCTGCTTTGACAGCGGGTATATTCCATACTCCGCTCCGCTGGCGTTTATCCTCTCTATTGCGATCTTTTTCTTTTCCTCTGTAAGCGATCGGTACTTTTCGATTATATCCATTGCTATCTGTCCCCCGGGTTTCTGCATTTTCGCCTGTTGCTCCTGTCCCTTGCGGACTCCATGTGTTCTTTCCTGCCAAAGCCTCGTCTTGCCTGCCCTGAATACATGTCCTCTGCGTCCTTTCCGGATTTATCCTCCGCAATATGCGCGGCCAGCTCCGAAATGCTCGTATACGTCATGAGATCCACAGGCTTTACCGACACATCCAGCTCGTCTGTCATTCTGCTGGCGATTCCGTATATGCTCAGGGAATTTCCTCCCAGATCAAATATGCTGTCGGACCTGCCGATGTCTTTCACTCCCAGAACCTCTTCCCATATGCACCTTATTCTGTTCTCAAGTTCTTCATCCTTTTCATCCTGCGCCGCAAAAGGGATCCTGTTGACGCTGCATGATATCCTGCCGTTCCAACGGGAAAGCTCGTCCGACATGATTTTCTCCACAGCAGCTCTGTCTTCTTCGGAAGCTACCTGGACCAGGTAATGGATCGCGTATTCATCCAGACATATGCGTCTCATCGGCTCCGCGTTGCGGTCGATACCTATCAGGGGATTTCCCGCCCCCGTCTCTACGGCAAATGCGATGTATTCTACTCCTTCCTCTCTCTCAAGCTCGAGAAAGCCTCTGTTTCGGGAAGACGCCTCGCTCGCCTGCGCATCGCTGTTCATTCCGGTCTGTTTCCACATGCTCATGCCGACGGTGTTGATATTGTCTCCGGACGAAGCCAGAAAGCGCCCATACTGCTCCTGCCAGGCGTTCGCTGCTGCATATGCACCTATGGAAGTCCCTCCAAACTGGGAAGTTATCGAGTAGAAGATCCACAGATCGGCCTTCCGGCTTTCGCTCACCTTTGCCAGGTTGTAAGTCCCTTTGAGCCTTATCTCTGACAACAGCTCATATGCACTCAGCTTTTCATTCACGATGGTATGTCTCACAATATCGGAAAAATATCCGGCGCTCTCTTCATCGGCGCTGAGTTTTCCTGCAAAGTCGAAAATGCAGGCTATATTCCCGCTCCACCTTTTCTCAGCCTGTGCCGCAGCCTTCATAAGTGCGCCAAAATCGCGGACGTCTGCAGTACAGTACATGATATCGTCCGATATCTCCTGAAGTCTGTGCAGCGCATCCGCATGCGCCTCTGCCGGCGAAGAACCTGTTATCAGCAGCCTTGCCTGCTTTTCCTCGAGAAGATATTCCGATACGAGGCTTCCTATTCCTCCAAGACCGCCAGCGATCATGACTATATCGCCGGCCTCGATCCTGCGCATCCTTCTGTCGGTATCAGCAACGGGCATCGTCCTTATCCGCGGCAGATATCTCACGCCCTTTCTGTAGACGGTCACCACCTCAAAATCCTCTGCATACTGCTCTGCAGAGATGAGCTTTTCATCCGCCTGATCAAAATCGATCATCCGCACCTTCACGTCCTGATGCTCGAGATTGAACGAACTCAACGCGCCCCACATGCATCCCCAGTTGACGTTGAAACTCGTCTCCATGCCGGCAGATATGCTGTTTTCCGTGATGAATATCACTTCATCGGCTCCGCTGCCTTCCGCCGCCGCAAGCTCTGAACGGAGTATGGTGCATATTTGACGGATATCCGTCTTTCCTGCATCATGCTGGCGGTATCTCAGGAATTTTCTGTTTACAAGGACATTTTTTCCCCTGTCACCACTGGTCAATTGGCAGGGCACCCATAGCTGTTCCGTAAAATACCTGCTTTTCTTCTCGCCCAGCCTTTCTATCAGGGTGTCATACTCGCCGTCTTTAAACTTTTCGCGGTAATAATTTCTCTGCTTTTTGCCTATATTGGTCCTCCTGCTCTCATCCGCGGAAATGGGAATGACGTATTTAGGGTCTATTCTGCAGCTCCTGCGGATCTTCCCTCTCACTCTGCTGCATAGCTGACGCAGCCTGTGTACATCCGACGTTTCCAGCAGGCTCTCATCCTGAGGGCAGAAGAACACCAGTATTGTTTCCGCGCCGTCTTCATTGCGGACGGATGCGGCTACCGTATACGAGCTTTTCACGCCTTCCAGCTCATCCACCGCGGCTTCGAAGTCCTGAACATAGTAATTGAGTCCATTTACGATGATCACATCCTTCTGCCGCCCTGTGAGCACCAGCTGCCCGTTTTCGATATATCCCAGATCTCCTGTGATGAGCCATCCGTCCTCCGTAAAGGACTCTTCATTGGCCTTCTCATTGTGATAATACCCCTTCGTAACGGTCTCGCCTCTGAGCTCTACGCTGCCTGTTTCACATTCCCCGCAAAGCGCCCCGTCACTGCCGCGCACTCTTATCTCGATTCCCGCCATAGGATATCCCACAGGGATGAACTCGTCCGAATCCGAGCTGCTTTCGAGGGAAAAATCCTCATAATACGTTATGCAGGATGACGTTTCCGTCATGCCGAAAGCAGGGATGACCGCGCCGTTTCTGAGACCATAGGGCTCAAAGGTTTTGAGAAAACCGCGCAGTGTCCTGCTTACATTGGCCTCTCCTCCGGAAAACGCAAGGCGCAGCGAAGACAGATCCCAATCGTCTTTTTCCGTTTCCTCCGCAGCTTTCGCCTGCTCCTGCACAAGGGAATAGGCAAAATTAGGAGCCCACGTCACAGTGGCCTTATGATGGCTCAGAAGTTCTATCCACCTCAGGGGCGACTTGAGCACGTACCCGGACTGGGCCTGCACCTGCGGGATATCGAGGTACAGGTCACGTATGTGCGACCATATCAGCCCTGCAGCATGTGTAAATGTCATCCAGTTGCAGTCGACATCCCTGTCCGTAAGGCCGAACCTCTGTATTTCCCCCAGCGTCCTTGCAAAGATATTGCGCTGCGTCAGCTCGACGGCCTTCGGCACGCCCGTGCTTCCGGAAGTGAAGAAAAAAACGCTCGTCTCATCCATGCTCCACGAATACAGCTCGCTGCCGTCAAGGGGCCTGTCGCAGCCGGAGCAGTCCACATCCACAGTATCGAAAGCGACACCCCCGTAATACCTGCCCGTTTTCTCCAGCCCTGACGCGATCTGCCCCGTTGTCAGGATCACCGGTCTGTCAAGGAGCTGCCATATATGATACAGCTTGTCGGACGCCATGCTTTTGCCGTCGAACTGATCCGGTATCTCCAGCAGAGCCGGGACAGCGCCTGCAAACATACACGCCCAAAAGGTCTGGAGAAACATTTTCTTATAGGGTATCAGCATGATGACCTTTGACCCCGGACTTATTCCCGACGCCCTGAGAAGCCCTGCGGTGCTCCTCGAATCGTCGAAAAGCTGTCCGTATGTTTCTTCCTCTGCGGAGTCCATTTCGTAATAATACAGTTTATTCCTGCTTTTTCTCCTGCTGCGAAACAGCTCAACAAGGTTTCTTTCCCTTAGGGTATTCCAATCCAGCTTTCCTCCTGAAACAAAAGCTTTCGCATCTCCTAAGATCCCCGTCTCTTTGCTCTCCTTACGCCGACGGCCCGCTGCAGCCTGCCCGAATCCGCCGTCAGCGATATCCTCGTACAACACTTTTATCTCGTTCTCAATGCCCGCTTTTTCCAGAACATCGCGGATCTCCGAAACGTTATCCTTTGTCAATATGCCGCTCATTAAACTCTCCTATAAATCTTCAAACAGATCATCTATCGATTTGCGTTCTTCCACAGGAGTCTGCGTCTCACCTTTTTCGTGAGATCTGCTGATATCGGAAACATTTTTTCCCGATACCTTTGCCGAAAGGATATCCGATATCTCCTGTATCGTCGTCACGCTGTACATCTCGTTTAAGGATATCTTTTCGCCTGTGATCATCTCTATCCTGGAAGATATGAGCAGCGTCGAAAGAGAGTCAAATCCCAGCTCGTACAGGTCTTCATATATGCTTATGTGCGGTATTGCGAGAACTTCCTGAAAAATCATCCCGACGGTCTTGTCCATATCGTTGCGCCAGTCGTTTTGAGCGGCCTTTTCCGCTTCCGCCGTCTGCGCTGCCCCGATGTCATCCTGCAGTTCAAAGGAATCGCCTCTGTGGTTTATCTTCCTGTATCTCCAGAAGGACTTTCTCTGGAACGCATATGTGGGAAGCGAAACTCTGTACGGCTGCGATTCATAAAGCTCATCCCAGATGATGCTCCTTCCCGTTTCCCACACATTTCCGACCGCAGTGAGGAACGATGTGACATCGCCGCCTTTTTTTACTTCTGCAAGTGAAGAAAATGCGTACTGCCTGCGGTTTCTGTCCAGGCTTTTTCTTATCAGCATGCTCATCTGGTTCGATGCTCCGATCTCGACAAAGCATATGTCGTCTTCCTTTGCCAGCTGCTCCACGGAATCGTAGAACAGCACCGGGCCGCTCATCTGATCGAGCCAGTATTCACAGCTTTCCATCGCGCCGTCTTCTGCCGGCGCCGCCAGATATGTGGAGAACAGTGGTGTTTCGGCAGCCGAAAACCTGACATCCTCCAGCGCCCGCCTGAAATCTTCTCTGATCGTGTTGACGGTGTCGCAGTGACCTGCCCTGTTCACCCCCAGCTGAGAATATGCGATCCCCTTCTCCTCGAGTATTGCCGCCATCTTTTCCATATCTTCGCTGCTTCCGGAAAGCGTTACCCTTCTGCTTCCGTTTACAGCTCCTACAGATACCCCTTCCACGAGGAGCTTCTCAATATCCTCCCTTCCTGCCGCCACATTGAACATGCGGCCCCCAGGCAGCTTCTGAAACAGCTCTGCCCTTCTCACGATCAGGCCTATCGCATCTTCTGCGCTGAAAACCCCGGCCACGCAGGCTCCTATGTATTCTCCCAGGCTGTGTCCCATGATCAGATCCGGCCCCACTCCGAAGGATTTCCACAGGCCGGCCAGCGCGTATCCCAGTATGAACGTGAGGACCATTCCCTTCCGGGGATTCTCTTTAAGACTGCTTTCATCGCCGCCGTAATTCAGAAAATCATCTCTGAGACTTTCGCCGAGGGCCTTTTCCGCAATATCAAAGCACTCGTCCGCAGCATCGCGAAATGCGGCAAATTTTTCATAGCAGCCCCTTCCCATGGAAAGCCCCTGGCTTCCCGCTCCTGAAAAGACGAACACGATTTTACCGCCCGCGGAGGATCTTCTGCCGTTCCTGTGTCTGCGCAGCGCTTCTGCAAGGCCTTCCGCCGTTCCGGCCACGAAGCTCCTCCTGTACTGATGCTCTCCCCGCCCCACCTGGAGCGTATATGCCATATCTTCCGGATTCACGGCGTTCTTTTCCACATGCTTCAGCAGATTCTCACAGTTATCGGAAAGCGCCTTCTGGGTCTTTCCACTTACGACGAACACATAATCTCCGGAAGCGGAAGTCGTGGACGCTTCCTTTTCAGGCGCCCGGCTCATGATCGCAATGGCGTTTGCACCACCCAGCCCGAAGGCGCTCACTCCCGCTGTCGCACGTTTGTTCTTTCCCGGCCACGGCATCACGCAATCGGCCACTTTCAGCGGAACGTCATCGCCCTCCAGCTCGTCATTGGGCTTATCGAAGTAAATCGACGGCACCAGGCTGCCATGGTGCATCATCAGCGCCACCTTTATCACGTTGGCGATGCCCGAAGCCACATTGGTATGCCCTATGTTGGGTTTAACCGAACCTATATACACTTTGTCCTGAGATGTCCTGTCTCTCAATGCGCTTTTCAGCGCCCTGAGTTCCACCGAATCTCCCAGGACCGTGGCCGTGCCGTGAGACTCAAAATAATCTATATCATCGGCCGTCACCTCTGCCAGATCCATCGCATCCAGGATCGCCTCCTCCTGTCCCTGCACGCTTGGTGCCGGAAGCCCGGCCTTGCGGTTGCCGTCGTTATTCACATTGGTACTCTTGATGACCGCATATATGTGGTCGTGATCTTTAATGGCATCCTCCGCCCGCTTGAGGATTATGACCCCCTGCCCTCCACCCGGGACGAATCCGTCGGCGCTTTCATCGAAGGTCCTGGTGTACCCGCTTCTCGACGCGGTGGCATCCAGGCACCAGTACCCCTCCTGTTCAGGCTCGATGCTCACGCCGCCAGTCACTGCCATATCGCACTCAAAGTTAATCAGTCCCTGATACGCATAATGCACCGCCGCCAGCGAAGATGCGCAGGCGTATTTGAACAGCACTGCCGGCCCCTGAAGGTTCAGCTTGTACGCTATCTGCGTATTGAAGGTGCCGTCCGCATATATCTTCGAGAGCTGATAATTCGTATACCAGCTCCCCTGCTCCTGGTGAATGCAGTTCCACACGTAGAGATGCTCGTCACAGCTGGTGTAAAGCCCTATCCTCCCCTGATACCGCAGGCTGTCATAGCCTGCGTCCTCCAGCGCTTCATATATGCCTTCCATGAGAAACCGCTGCTGCGGATCCGTAATCAGAGCTTCCCGCTGATTCATCCTGAAAAAATCCGCATCGAATCTGTCTATGTCGTCGACTTTTCCGTATGCCGCGACGTAATTCTGATCGTTTTTATCCGGCTCTCTCGTGATGCAGTCGGCTCCTCTTTTAAGATTTTCCCAGAAGGCATGTATGTCAGGCGATTTCGGGTACCTGGCAGACATGCCGACTATTGCCACATCGTAATTACAGTTCGTATTATCTGTCATTTCTGCGTCTCCTTCTCCTCACCGCGTTCCTGCCCGAATCGTCGCTTCCCGCAGCGCCGTCTGCTTCCGGCGGCCTGTCAAGCTGTTCGGCGATCTTGTTTATACTCGGATACATCATCAGCTCGATGGGCTTTATCTGTATCCTGAACCGTTCCTTTGCCTGCTGGCATATCCTGTAGATCATCAGGGAGTTGCCGCCCAGATCGAATATATTTTCGTTTTCGTCCACATGCTCTCTCCCGAGGTTTTCGGAAAAGAGGATCTGCATGGCCTCCTTCGTGTTCATATGTATCACCTCGCTCCTCTAGTCAAAAAATCCTGTCCTCTCCAAATAACCATAAGTCCGTGTGAAATTGTCCAGGTCCATGGTCTGCCTCGTCAGTCCCAGGGCCTTCATCGTATCTGCCGTATGGGAATCATCCACTTCCGGCTCCTCCCACTCTATCCTGTCGGTGAATACGGAAAGCGCAGACAGTATGGCCGTATCCTGCGTGTTCTCCGCGTACTTTCTGAGAGCTTCTATCCACAGCTCATAGCTGGTGCACTCCATATCCTCGTCTATCGTCCTGAGCCATCCTACTACCGCGTCGATGCTTATATCGTCAAATCCCAGCGTATATGCATCTTCACCCGTCCTGTACGGTTTCATCGAAAGCCCCACGATGGCATCCGCCATTATGTCGACGGGGATGAGATTGAACCTCATATCGACCAGAGGGACTTTTCTCAGCCTCAGACATATCTTTATCAGGATCCAGAAGAAGTCCCTTATCTGGCAGTGCCCGCCGCCAGTGTCTCCCGTAGCTGTTCCTATCCTGTACCTTACGCACTCCAGCCCTTCTTCGGCCGCCTGCCCGCACATCGCATCCGCCGCCCATTTAGTCTCGTTGTACGCATTCCCCAGGGGCTGCTCCAGCGTGAGCCGGCTCCGTTCGTCAAGAGGGCGTTCCTGTTTTTCCGGCGCATAATATACCACGTAAGACGATATGTGATGAACGGACTTCCTCCTTTCGGTGGCTGCAAACCTGAGGATGCGCCTCGTTCCGTCCACATTCGTCTCCGCTACATTCCTGTAGGGCGAAACAAAATTCACATCTGCCGCGGAATGATATACCGTGCTGACTTTCGCAGCCAGCTCCCTGTATTCTTCCGCCTTCAGACCGAACTGATCCTTCGTAATGTCTCCGCAGATGAATTCAAACCTGCTGCTTCTGCTGAATTCTCCGAGGCCGTATGTCGACAGAGTCTGTGCCACCCTGGCCGCGGCCTTCTCCCTGTCTTCCGCACGCACCATCAGAACGATATTCCTGTCCGTGTGCTTCAGGAGCGAAACGCTGATAAAGGCTCCGAGAAAGCCTGTGACGCCTGTCAGCATTATGCTCCCTTCGTCGTCATATTCCGCGGTTTTTCTCAGCATGCTCTCGACAGGGACTCTCAGCACAGCATCTTCTTCGATGACGTTTTTATCGGTCGTAAAGGCGAGCTGCCCCTTCTCCTGTCTGCCGGAGGCTATCTTTTCCGCCAGCGCTCTCAGAGTGCTGTTTTCCAGAAGATCCTGAAACGATATGTTTACGTCGAAATGCTTCATGATCCTTATGCTCAGCTTCGATATCAGTATGGAGTTGCCGCCCAGGTCAAAGAAGTCGTCGCCCGGAGCTACAGACGACACCTTCAGCACGTCCTTCCATATCTCCGAAAGCTGCTTCATTTCATCCGACATGACTTCGTTGTTGCCGGCCCCTTCTATGCTCAGAGCATCCCTGTACAGAGTCTTGAAGTCCGTATATCCCTCCGTTCCTCCTGTGACCGGTATGGACTTCACCTTTCTGTACTGTATCTTCACATCATGGTCTGCCCTCGCCGCTATGCGCTCTTTGCTTTCCTGCGACAATGCTTCAGTATAGAAAATGTCGAGGACCTTTTCATATTCGCCTACGATCCTGCTCTGATAGTTTCTGCTGTGTATATCCACCCCTATCCATACATCAGGCAGATCATAGTGCCTCAGGGTTTCCAGATATCCTATGTAATCCTGCGTCTCCGCACTTTCGAATCCGCTCCTCGCAGATGCCTTTATCACCGCATCAGGTATCCTCGCGCTTATGCCTGTTTCCTTCCAGTTGCTCCAGTTAAAGCATCTCACATTCCTGCCGGCGCTGTTCCGGAATCTGCAGTACGCTTCCGCAAAGCTGTTCCCCATGGAATAGGATGCCAGCGACGCCCCTCCGAAATATCCGTTCACGGATCCGAACACATACGTCTGCGACCCTTCCCTCTCATCCGCTATCCTGCATATGTTCTCGGTTCCTGCGGCCTTCCCCGCCATGACCTGGAGAATGCTGTGATCCGACTCATTTAAGATCCTGTGTTCTTCAAAATTCGACCAGTGATCCGTGTCGTCCTCTGAAGCGGATATCTGACCTGCCAGATGGAAGAACAGCGTTGCCTTTCTGCCGAGCTCATCTTCCCCCTGGGTTACGGCGCGTTTCAATTCCTCATAATCGGAAACGTCCGACTCCACATACAGGATCCTTCCGGAAAACTCCTTCATCTCCTCCATCCAGAGCTTCTTTTCGTCATCCAGCGCAGACCGGCCTGTCAGGATCAGGTCCATATCGTAATTCCTGACGAGATGCTGAGCCAGGTTTCGCCCGATGCCGCCCATTCCTCCGGTGATCATGCAGAGCCTGCCGTTCCAGTCATCATCTTCTGTTTTATCTGCCGCGGGTTCCGCTGTTCTGAAATAAGCTGCGTACCGCAGACCTCTGCGATATGCCGTCTCCTCTTCCGTATCCCGACAGCATATTTCATCCATCAGCAGCTTCGTATCTATCTCATCAAAATCCACCGTCCTGCATCTCTTCTCGGGGAACTCTATGTTAAAGCTCTTTATCAGTCCGCGCAGCACGCCGCATTTCTTATCCCATGCGATATCTCCTTCCAGCATGTGCATATGCTTCGCAGGCACGATGATCCTCCGCACCTTCTGCTGCTTTGCCCACATTCTGGCATGAGCCGCAGCCTTCACCGCAAAATCTTCCACGGAAACAGAGTCGCCATCCGCCTCCAGCGCCAGAAAGTCCACCAGAACTTCAGTTTCCGCCGTCGGCGTATCCGCTCCATCGAATTCGATACGAAGCTCCTGCGGTATCATGTCTAAAATTTCCTCGGGAACGCTGCTTTCGGATTCCGTGATCGCGCTGCACGGCGTATTTTCTTCGATGATGCCTTTCACCGGCTGCGGATACCACGTCTCGACAAGTACGCTCTGAGATGTCCTCTTGCCCATGCCGAGCTGCTGTATCATATCGTCGTATTCGCCTCTGTAGAAGGCCTGTCTGTATTTGTTCCGCTGCTTCTTGCCCAGCTCCGTCCTTATGGACCTGCCTGACGGTACGGGAATGACATACGTAGGGAAAATATTGCACTTTTCCCTTACGGCTCTCTTGATCGCACCTGTCAACGAATGGAGCGCCCCGTTGTCCTCCATGATATCCTCATCCTGAGGAGTAAAGAGTATGAGGATCTCTTCCTCTGACTTTGAATTCTGAACGGATGTCGCTACCGTGTACGACGCGTGGACCTCCGGCAGCTCATCAACTACGCTTTCGATATCCTGGACATAGTAATTGAGCCCGTTGATGATGATGATATCCTTCTCTCTCCCCGTAAGCGTCACCACATCGCCTTCTATATAGCCCAAATCCCCGGTAATAAAGTAGCCGTCCGGTGTAAAGCTCTCCGCGTTTACCTCCGGATTCTCATAGTATCCGGGCATTACCGTATCGCCTCTTTCCTGAATATGGCCTGTCTGCCCCTTCCTGCATACGTTTCCCTCGTCGTCGACGATACGGAACGCGTGGCCTTCCACAGGTGTTCCTATCGGCACGAATTCATCGTTATCGCTGGTGGTATCGTATGCGAATCCGTCGTAATATATATTGACCGATGCCGTTTCCGTCATGCCAAAGCACGGCTTGACCGCATCCTGCGGCAGCCCGTAAGGCCTCAGCTTTTTCAGAAAGCCGCGAAGCGTCTTGCTGACATTCGCTTCGGCAGTCGCAAACACGTATTTCAGTTCTGACAGATCCCAATCGTAATGAACGTCGTCATCCGCTTCTTCGTTTATCATGGAAAAGGCGAAGTTTGGCGCCCAGGTTACATTGGCTCTGTAACGGCTCAGAAGCTCTATCCACTCCAGAGGCTCGCCGAGTATATATTCAGGCTTGACCTGTACCTGGAAGCAGTCCAGATATATATCTCTCACATTTGTCCACACCAGTCCCGCCGCGTGGGTAAGGGTCATCCAGTTGACGTCTACAAGGGTCTTATCAAAACCGTAGAGCGCGATTTCACCCAGCGTTCTGGCGAATATGTTTTTCTGCGTAAGCATTACGCCCTTTGGCAGTCCTGTGCTTCCGGATGTGAACAGCAGCAGTGTAGTCTCCTCCCATCCCCAGTCGTACATATCGCTTTCTGCAATAGGCTCTCCTCCCTCGAGATCCTCAAAACAGATGACCGCGCCGTAAAGCTTCTCTATGGCAGGTCTGAGTCCTTCCGATGTCAGTATGAACGGATTCTCGAGCAGCCTGCATATATTCTGCAGCTTATCGGTATTCAGGTTCGTCGTGCCGTAATCGTCGAGGACCGCCAGCGGTGCAGGTACGATCCCGGCCAGCATGCAGCCCCAGAAAGCTTCTATATACGCCTTGTTATCCGTCAGCTGCAGCACCAGCTTGCTGCCCGGAACAAGTCCCATGCTCCGCAGGCTGCCGGCGATCAGCCTCGCCCTGTCATAGAGCTGGGAATACGTCTGTTCTCTTTCGCCGCTGTCATCTACATATATGAGCTTCTGACTGCTGTTCTTTCTCAGCTTTAAAAGCTCGGTGAGAGATGCAGCACAGAGGTCCTCGTAGCTGAGCGTTCCCCTGTCTACAACAGCATCCTCAGATGACTGCTCCACGCCGGTTTCCGGCGCGAGACAACGTTCGAATTCCGCCATGCCCTGATCTCTGTTCTCGAATGCCACGTTGACAGCGCAGTGCAGCTCGTCTGTCTCGCCTGAAATATCCCTTATATCGAAGTCTGCTTTTACCGCCATGGCCGAGAGCCTTCTGATGTCTGCCGCACCGCTGCGCTCTCTTGGAATATATGGCACCTTGTAGAAGTCCAGCGGAAACAATTGTGCAGGCAGCCGTTCTTTCAGCCCGGCTTCCAGAAGCTTCGGAGGCGTTATATCCTTTTCCGAATAATATACGCTCTTTCCTTCGACTGCAAAGTCGGCAACGGTGTCCATATCCAAAAGGCTGTCTTCTATTTCGCACCTGCGCACGTATACGCCGTTGCAGTACACTCCCGGTGTCCTTCTGCCAAGCACATATATCCTGCCGTCCTCCTGCAGGATGCCTCTGTATATGCCGGTCCCGCTTCCTTCCGCCGATCCACAGGCGACGATTCCCGGAATCCTGCTGCCCTGTCTGCCTCCATCTTCGTTTTCTATGCAAAGCTTTTCTCCGTCTGTCGGGCGGATTTCATGCGCCTTTACGGCCTCTCCCGTAACCAGTATCTCTCTGCATGCGCTCAGCCACAATTTATCGGGAAAACCGAAATAGTTATACCATTGCACATTGGCGGCGACGAGAAAATCTCTGACCTCTTCCAGCATCACCTCTTCTTCTCCGAAGGTAACTGCGCTGCACTGCTGCAGCCAGCCTTTTTCCACAAGCTCACAGATGTATCTTTCCGGCATGAACCACGCGTCAGCATCCTCTATCTGCCGTATCTCATTTATTATCACGATTTCATCGTAATTGAGGCATGCATGTATCCACATCATCCCCGCCAGATCTGTCTCGCTGCCGATTACAACGACGGCCTTTTTTCCATGCAGCTTCAGCGTTTCGCGGTTAAAGTCCATCCAGCCTTCGATTCTGCTGCCGTGGATTTTCACCGCACGCCCTTCCATATCGACGAAAAAATCGCCTGCTCTGAAATCCGCCGCTCCTCCCTGATCTTCACAGGCTCCCGCTGTCCTTTCCTCAGCGATGATCATATCCGGCTCAAAGAGAGCCGCTTCTCTTTCCCTGAGCAGCTTTCCCGCCGTGCTGTCGACGGGGCAGAGGACGGCGCCCGACTGAAAAACTGCAAAGGCTGCCGCTATCCATGACACCGGATCCGGAACCGATATTCCTATCTTCCTGCACGACTGCTGAGGATGCTCGCTGTAAAAATCCTCGATGGTCCTCTTATAACTATCCGTCATTTTTTTCAGTTCAAATGCCGTTACCGTTTCACCGTTGTATATAATCTTCAAATCTACGCCTCCCCTTTACAAATCGTAATCATTCCATGGCTTATCCGGCGCCTCGACCGCAGCGCTCAATATGTCCTGAATCAGCCCGGCAAACTCCTCTATCTCATCCTCGGCAAAGAGTCTTTTCTTATAGTAAAACTGGAACTGAAACTCATCGTTCACAGATTGAATGAACAGATCCAGATCCGCTGCCGAAAGCTGCCGCGTATACTCAAAATCGCCGAATATCCCGCGCCTGCTGTCGTCCTCCAGATCTATATAGTCGATGAGAAGTTTATAGGGCAAATCGCGGTACTCATAACTCAGGCATGCTCTTTCCGCCACTTTCTCGAAAGGCAGCGACTGATGAGCATATGCCCCGTCCATAGTCTCTTTGACTCTCCGCGCCAGCGAGGAAAAGCTGTCGTCAGGCCTCACCGTTGTCCTCAGCAGCAGCACATTGGCGAAATTTCCCACGGTACTCCTTATTTCGCTGCGGACACGTCCCGAAGATGCCGAGCCCAGACATATGTCATCCGCGCCGCAGAGCCACGCCAGAAACATGTAATATATCGTGGTAAGACCCGCGAATACCGTCATTTCCATATTGCTGCACAATTCCTTAAGCCTGCTCAGCTCGTCTGCGTCAAGCGGCAGATCGCAGACGCCGCCTTCAAAGTGATCCCATGTGCTCAGCTCCGTCTCCGAGAGCTCTATGCGCGTCAGTTCCCCGGCAAGCTTTTCCTTCCAGTAATCTATATCCCCGTCAAAAAGGCCATCCCGGTACGCGTCTGTCTGCCACGAGGCGAAGTCCTGAAACGAGACGTCTTCTGCATATTCCCGGTTTCGCCCTTCTTCCAGATCGAAGTATATCTCCTTTATCTTCCTGAGGATGAGGTTTACCGAATAGGCATCGACGAGGATATGATGTATACCCATCGTGAATACGTATATCCCTTCTTCCGCCCTGCCAAGCCGGAAGTTAAACAGCGGAGCTTTTTCCAGGACATACCTGCGGCGCATCTCCTCGTCTTCAAAACTGCGCCTTACATCTTCCGCAGATTCTCCGCTCCTGTCTTCGCACGTCAGATCTATCGTCAGTTCATCCACCGTTCGCTGATACGGCCTGTAGTCGTCTTCGTATATTTCGGCTCTCAGCCCCCGGCAGCAGTCCACGGTTTTATTTATCGCTTCTGCGAAGTTTTCAACATCCAGCGATGCCCCGATCTCCATGCTGCCGACCAGGTTGTATCTCTGACCGCAGTCCTGATCCTCTACGCTCCTGTTCACAAACCATATTCCCTCCTGGGCCAGTCCGAGAGGTATGCCGCCGGTATCCTGGCATTTGCGGATCGTCAGCTTATCCATATCTTCCTCTGATATCGTCTGTATATATGAGGCCAGCCCCCGTACCGACGGATTGTTGAATATGTCCGTAAGGGTGAGCGCCGTATTGAATTCGCTGTTTACCTCGTACAGGAGCTTTATGGCTTTAAGAGAATCCCCTCCCAGAGAGAAGAAATTGCTCTCCGGCATCGTCCGCTGTGTTCCGATGACCCTGTTATACAATGCGATCAGCTTCCGCTCCCCGTCGGTGACGTATTCGTCATCACGAGTGACTTCAGCCGCAGCATTGCTTATCCTTATCTGCGCGAGAGCCTTTCTGTCCACCTTGCCGTTTCTGCTGAGGGGAACGCTCTCTATGAAGGTGATGTACTTTGGCAGCATGTAGTCGGGAAGCTTCTTCTCCAGTTCCTTTCTGACATCCTCCTCCCTGATATCCGAGATGCATCTGCAGTACAGGGATATTGCATTTTCCTCCCGCAGCAGCACCGCGGCGGCAAAGGCGATGTCTTTGTTCTCATATACGACCTGCTCTATCTCTTCGAGTTCTATTCTCTTTCCGTTTATCTTTATCTGGAGATCATCCCTTCCGATGATATCTATTTCTCCCGATTCCAGATATCTGCCCACATCTCCCGTGCAGTACATGCGGTTGCCCGTATACGGGTTCGTTATATACTTTGCCGCCGTCTGTTCCTCATCATTGAGATACCCTCTGGTCACGCCGACGCCTTCCACATACATGATCCCTTCCGTATACACAGGGCATATTTCGAGGATCTCGTTCAGAATATAGTATTTCGTATTGGCCATAGGGAGGCCGTAAGGTATCCTGTTTCTCTCCAGGTCCTCTCTCGTAACTTCATGGTGAATGTTCCAGAGGGTCGTTTCCGTGGGGCCTCCTACGTTTACAACCTTCATGTCGGGATTGTGCTTCCACAGCGACGCCGGAACAGTCTTCCGCATGACGTCCCCTCCCATTATGGCGAGGCGTACGGTCTGCAGGCCCGAGATGTTTTCGAGGCTCATTATCTCCAGCATCATTTCCATCAGAGCCGGAGCGCTGTTCCAGATCGATACGCCGTGACGGTTTATCAGCTCTATCCAGTGCTTCGGATTCTTGACATCCCTTTTATCAGGCAGCACTATGCACCCTCCCGCTATGAGCATCCCGAACAGATCGTACATGGACATATCGTGACTGAGATTCGTCACTGTCAGCACCTTATCGTCCTCCGTCACGTCATAGTATCTGTTCGTGTAAAGCAGGGCGTTTATGAGGCCTCGCTGCTGTATCATCACTCCTTTAGGCCTTCCTGTGGAGCCGGAAGTGTATATGATGCAGAAAAGGTCGTCCATGGTCCTGCTTTCAACGTGCAGTTCGCACCCGCCATCCGGCGGCGTCGCTTCATCAGCATTGTAACTGCGGACATTCTCCGAAATGTTCTTCATCAGATGCTTCGTGTCACTGTCGAATACCGCCGCCTTGCTTCCCGCCTCCTCGATGCAATATCTGATCCTCTCTTCGTTCAGATGCACGTCCAGCGGCAGATAGACCGCTCCCGTCATGACGGCTGCTACCGTCGCAGCCAGTTGATCGAAGCTTTTTTCTATCGCGATGGCGACGACATCGCCGGGCTTAACCCCTGCCCTTTTCATCTCAGCCGCATGCCCCCTTACGAGGTCGTAGAACATGTCGTATGTCAACGCATCATTGCCCTGGACCGCAGCGATACGGCTCCCGAATTTTCGCCTTCCCTCCGCCAGCAGTTGGCCCAGTGTCATGTTTCCCAAATCCATCCTCACGTTATTGATGCGTTCCGCGGCCTCTCTGGCTTCCGGTACATCGAGCCCCGCCGCCTCGTGCCACGCTTCCTCCCTTTCGCCAAGCTGCTTCAGCCGCGATACGAAGGCCCTGACCATATTCTCCGCCACCCCGTCTTCAAACAGGTTATCGACGCAGTCCCAGCTGAACTCTATCCGGTCATTGCAGTACTGCGCGACGGCATCTATCCATACCTGACTCGTATGGGTCATGACAAAGGTCTTTTTGAAGTGCTTCTGCTCCACCGCCGGAATGTCAAGCAGACTTGTAAATACCACGGGGATCGAATAATCCCCTACGCTGCCCTTCATCTGTGAGATCTTTCTCTGCACGTCTATCCCCGTATAGCTGTCGTGTTCCATGAGCAGCGCCAGCTCTCTCCGGTTTCTCTCAGCTTTTTCTATGAAGCTGCTCCTGCTGTGCTCCATAGCGAACAGGAAAAAGGAGGCGCACTCTCCCACCGTATTGTCCGCCATTCCTCCGGCTGCCATCCTGTTAAAGGTCGGCACGTTGATGCAGAAATCCTTTTTTTTGCTCCAGGCTCCGACCACCTCTCCGAATGCAGTCAGAAGGCCTGTAAAGGACGTGAACCCGAATTTCCTGCACGCGGCTTCAAACCTGTTCCACTCATCCTTCGACAGGGTCCCCGTATGCTTGCACACTTCTATGGTCTCTGCGCCTTTTCCCGTCTGCTTCATCGGAAGCGCAGGCGCCTCCGGAAGCTCCGGGATTTTTTTCAGCCAGAAAGCCTCGCTTTTCCTGTATTCAGCCGTATGCCTTCTGCTCTCCATAAATTCCACGTAGTTTCTGAACAGAAGCGGAGTATCCGGCATGTCACGCGCAATGTCTTCGTAAAAATACTCCATGTCGCGCATGAGCAATTCCAGGCTCCATCCGTCGATAATGAGACCATCGGAGTAAAAGTGTATCAGAGCTCTTTCGCCTCCCAGAAGCGAGACCCTTACAGTCACGAGGGATTCCCTGAAACAGTCCCTCGCCATGCCGCTCATCTCTCTGCGGATTTCCTCGACTCTGCGCTGCTGCTCTTCCTGCGGCAGGGAAGACAGATCTTCCTCATCGATCCTGACATCGTAATGTTCCATGACGAACTGCCTTCCGTCTTCGAGAAATCTCGCATGGAGCATATCGTGACGCTCCATCAGCTTTTTTACGGCGCAGAGAAATCTCGAAGAGTCGTAGTCTTCGCATGTGAATTCGATATAGCTGTGGGTCGGCACCTGCCCCAGGTGCATTTCCCCTCTCCTTCCGACGAAATAGGCCTGCTGCATCTGACTGAGGTTGAAAGGCTCGTATCTCTCTTTGAGATCGAGGGCGGGAACACGTCGCTCGTCGCCTTCCGGCGTTTCGTCATTGTGCGCTCTCTCTGCGATTTTCATGCACATGGCCCTTACCGATGGCTCCGCCGTCATCTCGGAAAAAGCGATCGCAGGCTCTCCGCTCCTGTTCCACTCCGAAATCAGCCTCATGGCCTGAATCGAATTGCCGCCTGCCTGGAAGAAATCGTCCGTAACGCCGAATTTGTCAGTCCCAAGTACATCTCTCCACAGCCTCCACATTTTCTCTTCCCGCTCGTTTTCCGGTTTGAGCAGCTCGGAAGCGCGGATGCCGGGAACCGGGAGCTTTCTGTAGTCTATCTTGCCGTTGAGGGTGAGAGGTATTTCCTGCAGATGTACGAAATATTTCGGTATCATATACGGAGGCAGCGTTCTTTTCAGTTCATCTCTCAGCCATGCTTCAGACAGCTCCGGATTCCCGGTATAGTAGGCGCACAGAGCCTTCTGTCCGTCGTTTCCGGAGATCGCGCTGACCACCGTGCTTTCAACGCCCCCGATTGCGGACATCACCGCTTCGACTTCTTCCGTCTCGATACGAAAAGCGGAAATCTTCACCTGATTGTCGATCCTTCCCGCAAAGTCGAGGTTTCCGTCGGGAAGCCATCTTGCGATATCCCCGGAACGATAGACTCTTTTCTCCTCCAGAAGGTCGCTGGAAAAGAATACGCTGTCTGTAAGCTCTCTGTTATTGATATATCCCTCGGCAAGCCTGCCGCCGCCGATCCACAGTTCCCCCGGGACGCCTTCCGCCTGCCTCCTTCCGTACTGATCTACGATGTATACCGCCGTATTGCCAAAAGGTCTTCCGATCGGTATGCTCTTATACCCCCTGTCCACTTCGAATATAGTGGTGGACACCGTATTCTCCGTCGGCCCGTAATTGTTGAGGAGCCTGTACGGGCTTGTTTTCCTGAAGGCTTTAAGCTTATCTCCTCCTGTGATCATCACCTTCAGAAACTCATTGTCATATCCCTGCATCTGCTCGCATACCTGGGTAGGCAAGGTCACATGCGTGATGCGCTTTTCACGCATGAAATCGCTGAGGCCGTCCAGATCGGTTCTCAGCTCTCCGGGCATATTGACTACCGCAGCTCCCCTCATCCAGAAAGGGAATACTTCCAGTACCGACGGATCGAATCCCACTTTGACGTAACGCAGACTTCTGCTTGTTTCATCTATATCGTATATATCGCTGCTGCTGCAGAGTTCCATCAGAGCCCCGTGGGACACCGCCACGCCTTTGGGCTTTCCCGTCGTCCCCGATGTGTATATCGCATACGCTGTATCTTCAGGGCCTACGACTGCACCGACCGGCTGTTTCGAAAGCTCCTCCGTCCTGTATCCGCTGCTGTCCATGCATATGATTTCCCTGAGATTTGCGCATGCCTGTTGAAGCTTCAAGAGCTCTGCCATGTTTTTCTCAAGGCAAAAGACCACCGAAACATCCGCATCCTCTATGATCTGTCTCGTTCTCTCTGCCGGAAGCTCTTCATCTATCGGAATGTACGCACAACCTGCCTTCTGGATCCCCACGATCGCCACGGCCTGATCTATGCAGTTATCCATATACACTCCGACATATCCGTCTCTCACCCCCAGATGGCTGTACAGCTTCTGCGCGACCTGATTAGTCCTTTCGTCAAATTCACGATATGTGAGCCTGACATCTCCTTCCTCGACGGCCGTATTGGAAGCGTAAGCAACTGCGTGCTCTCTCATGACATCTATTACCGTCCCGCTGATACAGCCATGCGGCTCGCCATGCTCCATCCCTTTTATCCTTTGGATCTCGCTGTCTGACAGCACCTCCACTTCGGACAGCCTCGCACTGCCGTCACAGGCCATGAATTTTCTTATCTGCGAAGCGATGCTGTCGATCGTGCCTTCGTCATACAGTTCTTCTGCAAAACCGCATCTGACGCTCCCCTTCTCGCTGCATAAGTAAAACACCACATCGGCATCATACGTATCCTGCGCTTCCGGATAGAGCCCATCCTCCCGTATTATTGTCTTCAGCCCCGGGACGTATTCGTTTCCCTTCATTTCAAAATGCTCGAGAGCTTCGCTGAAAGTTTCGCTGTGGTTCAGCGCTTCTTCCCTCCTGGCTGCGATCTGTCGCTTCAATTCCGCAACCTGCATATCCGCCGACAGATTTGCCACATATCCTGTAAGCGCCGCTCCCTTTTGATTTTCTTTTCCTGCCGACAGACCGATCATGACATCGTTCTTCATCAGGTTTTTAGACATCACAAAGCTGACGGCCGCGGCGAAGCTGACAGCAAAGGGCCACTTCCCATCTGAAGCGAAATCGCCTCCGCCCGTACCGAGGTCGATATACGTCTGTGTTCTTTCCCTCAACGGCGTCACCCTCGGCCTGTCCGTATAAAATCCATCCGATTCATACGTTTCGCCCAACACCGTATTCCAGTATTCCAAATCTTCTCTTCTCATTATTCCATTTACCTTGTCTCATCTGAGATGCGTTTCTATTCTCCGCTTTAAATCTCTGCAGAGCTCTTCTTTCCTGTCTTTGATAAAAAAATGCCCGCCTGCGAATTCCATCATGCTGAATTCCGAAAGGGTGTATTTTTCCCAGCTTCTCGCCTGGGTACTGCCTGCCATCCTGTCTTCGGTCCCGTAATACACGTGGACGGGAGCCTCGATACGCCGGCTTCTGTTTATACTGTAGCTTTCAATCAGCTTAAAATCCTGTCTCAGGATCCTGATATACAGGTCCAGATATTCCGGATAATCCCAGAGCTCCTTTTCCAGACCGCCATACCTGTTTACTTCTTCTATAAATTCATCCTCGGGGAGGCTGCTGATTCCCGCCTCCGATATATCTTCATCAAGGCTTGTGGCCGATACGAACACCTTCTCCGCCTGCAGTCCCATTCTGTCTTCTATCGTCTGTTCAAACTTGTATGCCAGCATACCGCCCATGCTGTGTCCGAACAGAAAGAAGGGTATGTCTCTCAACAGCGGTTCCAGGCCTTTGAAAAGGCTTTCCGTAAGAACCTCCGCATCGGTAACAAAGTCTTCGTTTATACGGTTTTCCCTTCCCGGCAGCTGTACCGGAACCACCTCTATGCTGTCTCCCATCAGGCTTTTCCAGGCTGCATACTGACTGGCGCCTCCACCTGCGAAAGGAAAACATATCAGCCGGCACTGCGGGCAGCGTTTCGGGGTCCTGAACTGAACCCATCCGTCGAATTCACTTTTTGCCGCCATGAGTCTACGCCTCTTTCCCCGCGGCTCCGATCAGCGCCACTGCGTTTCCACTGGTGGTATTGTTCTCATACATGGACTGCTGGCATTTTGATATTTCGTCGAAGGTGACTATTTCGCCTACTGAGACAGGCAGCCCCTTTTCCACCAGAAGCCTGAGATACTCCTTTCCCTCCTCCAGCACTGCCGCGTGGGAACCCTGAAGACGTTTGAGGTTGAGCCACAGATATCTCAGATCCAGCGTCCCTAAGAATCCCGTTGTCGCTCCGCAGATGACCACCATGCCCTTCTCGGCGCACAGAAACATCGATGTGGGCAGAGTGTCCCTCCCCGGATGCTCGAGAATTATGTCCGGATTTCTCTCCTCTCCGACCACTTCCCATATTCTTTTCCTCATCTTCAGGACATTGCGTATCCATCTGTTGTAGGCCTTTTTATCACCGTAGAGGTCCTCTGTCAGCATACCCCAGTGATCATAGTCGCTTCTGTTTATGAACCCCTTAGCTCCCAGCTCCATGCACTGTCTTCCTCTGTCATCGGAGGATACTACCGCCACAGGGATGCCGCCCATTGCCTTTACGATGGGAATGGCGCTGCTGCCGAGTCCGCCCGCTCCGCCCCATATCAGCACGACATCGCCTTCTTTGATCCTGTTGCCCTCCCAGTGCGTAAGCATGCTGTATATCGTTCCGCCTGTCGCCGTGCATCCTGCAGCCTGTACCCATGTCAGCTCTTCAGGCTTGATAAGGCACTGCACGTCTTTAACTTTCGAGAACTGAGCGAAAGCGCCGAAGTTGCCTTCGTATCCCCAGATTCTGAATGTGGGGCTCACTCTCGGGTCTCTGGTCTTCCTGTATACCGGGCATGTTTTATCATACTGGATGCCCGTGCATATTACCTCATCTCCCACGTTAAAATCCGTCACATTCTTCCCCGTTTTATATACGATCCCGCTCGATTCGCTTCCGCATATGAGGAATCCCCGTTTTTTCTCGTACCGCTGATGCGCATATATTACGTTTCGCGGCGTTCCCAGCGCCGCCCAGACTCCGTTGTAATTTATCCCGCAGGCCATATTGCACACCAGCATCTCGTCATCGCCTATTTCCGGCACATCTACTATCTCTTTTCTGAAAGCATGCTCCGGCTCGCCAAGCCTGTCTTCCCGCAGAGTCCATGCGTACATTTTTTTCGGGATCACCCCGAGAGGCGGTACCTGTCCCACTTCATACAATTCTTTCGCTTTTTCTCTCATTTTAACTATCCTTCTGTCCCCTATTCCGTTCTTTCCTTTAACTCCGAAACCATATTCACACGCGTCACCTTGCCTTTAAGCACGGACAGCGAAGCGAAATATGCGAAACACAGCAGTACCAGACAGATCAGCAGGCTCATCGGTGCGATATGCGCTTCAATGTACATGGAAAAGCTCTCGACCGTGTCCGCAAGAGCTGCCGTGCAGATTGCAAGCCCGAAAGGTATGCTCAGCAAAAATCCTATCGGAACAAGTATATGGTTCATGTTCAGCAGCATGCCGTTGATCTCCTTCTTTCTGAACCCCAGTATCTTGAGCATGGTGATCGTGTAGCGGTTTTCCTCTATGATCATATTTACCGTAAGATATGTCACCGTGAAGCCAATGGCGATACCGAGGATGATAAGTATATACATTACCATCATGACCGGCCCCAGGTAGTTTTCCAGCGATGTCCGCATGGAATCCTTGGAACGCTCCGAGAGGATCTCGCTTTCCGGATAATCCAGTTCCCTGTCGGACATGACAGCGGTGTAGAACCCGGCGTCAAGACCCAGGATCTCAGCCGCATTGTCAAGGCTCGTATACAGCGCCACCTGCGTATTGTCGTCGATAATATCGCTTACAGTAACTGTCGTCTTCTCCATAGTTGCCGGATTGAAAAATGTGAATTTATCTCCCGCCTCTACTCCGTAGGTAGTTGCCGCCGCCATCGTCATATAATAACCGCCGTATTCCGCATCGTTTCCGGATACGGTGTTCAGGTTCACGAATTTCGAATCCTCCTCTATCCCGCTTAATCCGAATGAGACGTCGCTGCCTTCCACCTCAAAGGTTCCCGAAACGAAAGGCTCGCCATCCTCTATCTCTTCGCTCCTTGGCGATGTGAAGTAATACTGGTACTGATACGAACCTGCGTTTTCAAGCCCCTTCTCTATGATATATTCGCAGGAATCCTTCATGACGAAGCCTGCGATCAACGATGTTCCCGCAATCATAAGCCCCAGGCACGCTATTATCGTTCTTCCGGGGTTGAGCAGCAGTCCGCGGATCTTAAACTTCGTTCGTGCCCGGATGTTTGAATGAGACAGCGCTTTCTTCATCTTGCTCAGATTCAGCCCCACATTTCCCCGCAGCAGCTCCTTGCTTGGATTTCTGAGCATTTTCATGACGACGAAATACGCTGTCAGCACGTATAAGACCGTAGGGATCAGAAGTCCTGCCAGCATGCTGGCCGTGTTGTATGCCATTTCATACGGTACCGGTTCGAAATCGGTGAAAGTCATATATGTATATCCCCTGGCAAAAGGGATGCCGGCTGCTATTCCCAAAAGGCTTCCTGCAATACCTGGGACCGCGGCAAACTTCATATAGTGCGCTGCGATCTCCCTCTTCCTGTATCCGAGAGCCATGAGAACGCCGATCTGCTTCTGCTCACGTTTAAGCGTCCTCCCCAGGGTCAGTGTGATGATCAGCATAATGAGAACGAACAGCACTGCGGAAATCATAACCCCCATGCTGCTGTAATTCTCACCCTGCACCTCGGTGTATTTTATCCTGGTGTTCGCATAGTCCGCAGTATAGCTGGTCATGTCGTATTCATCGTGCAGGCATTTTCTCACTTCCTGAACGTTGTCTTCGCCATATCGTATGGAATAATACAATCCCGGGTTATCGAATTTGTCGAATGCCTCTTTGCTCACGATGGCCAGACCGAAGCCCTTGTTGTTGACATATGTCTCCTGCCCGTTTTCAAGCATATAGACGTAATCGCCGCGGATGCAGTATCCCGTGATCCTGTACTCATCGCCTTCGATCTCTATGCTGTCGCCTATGTCGTATCCGTTTTCCTTCGCAAAGTTTTCAGTCAGCAGTATCTCATCTGCTCCATCCGCGTCCTGCCCTTCAGTAACGACATATCTGTTGACCTTCTCCGTTTTCTGAAATACGCGGACAGTCTTGTCATTTTCGCCGCTCTCTATATATTTCTGTTCTTCAATGGTGACATTATATTTATCTTCCACGTCTCTGATGTCATCGCTGTTCATGGGCACAGCCGTATAATACTTGCCCTGCTCCACCTTCGTGCCCTTGAGGAATTCGTCCATGGTGTTGTTCAGAGTATCTCCCGTGGAAATGGATGCGATCAGAAAGGAAACCGTGAAAACGGTCAGCAGTATGCTGGATATATAGAATGATCTGTTATGTCCGATGTTTCGAATTATGCGTTTGTTTATCTTCATTAGAATTCCAGCTCCTCAACACTTTTCTTATCATTATTGGCGGTGTTTGATATGACTTTTCCGTCTTTTATGCGCGTAATACGGTCGGCCATGTGCTGGATCTCCTCGTTATGTGTTACGATAATAACAGTGGTGCCGAACTGCTCGTTTACCCTGGCGATGTATTTAAGAACCTCCTTGGATGATCTCGTATCAAGGGCTCCCGTAAGCTCATCGCAGAGCAGCAGTTGGGGATTTTTGATCAGCGCCCGGGCAATCGCCACCCTCTGCTGCTGTCCTCCCGAAAGCTCCCTTGGGAAACGGCTCACATACTGTCCCATCTCCAGCGCTGCAAGGACGTCTTCGACAGACAGCGGATTTTCGGAAATATCTGCCACTACCTCGATGTTCTCCCTGACTGTCAGATCAGGTATCAGATTGTACGACTGGAAGACAAAGCCTATATCCGATCTTCTGTATTCCGTCAACTGCTTCTGGTCCGCATTTTCAAGAGCTTTGCCGTCGACGCGCAGCGTCCCCGAATCCATGGTGTCGAGGCCTCCTATGATATCCAGAAGGGTGCTTTTTCCCGATCCCGACGGGCCCAGTACCACGCATATCCCGCCTTTTTCCAACTGAAAGTCGGCCCCGTCGAGGGCGTATACCAGCGCGTCGCCTTTACCGTATTTTTTTACCGCATTCTTGATTTCTATAAACATATTCCACCTGCATGATACATCATGCCCTCCGTTAACTTCGTGCACGCCGGAAGGTTCCCGGCGCTTCACAGCTTTCTCAAAATAGTTAGTTGTTACAAATTAGATTAGTGTACACTAACTCAACGGCGACATTATACTTCTTTCCCATATTGCGGTCAATACTCATCCGCTGTTCATGATAAATAATGTCAACAGGGCTGCCTGAAAGTATCAGACAGCCCTGCTCGCATTTTCTCCGGTTATTCCTGCCGCATCCGCATTTTCCGTCAGCGGATCGCGATGACTTCTATCTCACAAAGCGCACCCTTAGGCAGCTCCTTCACCGCCACGCATGACCTGGCCGGCTTCCCGGTGAAATATCCGGCGTACACCTCATTGAAATCGGCGAAATCCCCCATGTCCGCCAGGAAGCACATGGTCTTTACCACCCTGTCGGCGCCGATGCCGGCCTCTTCCAGCACCGCCAGCACATTTCTGATGGCTCTGTCGGCCTGCGCCTTTATGTCGCCGCCTACCAGCTGGCCGCTGGCCGGATCCAGCGGTATCTGACCCGATGTGTAGATCATACCGCCAGCTTCTACAGCCTGCGAATACGGCCCTACCGCCGCAGGCGCTTTTTCCGTGTGAATCTTTTTCATCTCGCTCATCTTGAATCCTCCTTCTTACCGCGTGACGCGATGAATCCTCCCCCGACGACCAGGTCATCTTTATAGAATACGATGGACTGGCCCGGCGTCGCCGCCCTCTGAGGCTCATCGAAGCAGGCCTTTATCCTGTCGTCTCCCACCCGTTCCAGCCGCACGGGAGCCGGCTTCGACGCATATCGTATCTTAGCCGTGAGGCCCTCGTCCTCCAGCCATGATTCGTTCGTCAGCACATTTTCCTCCGAGAATATCTCCCGCCGGAACAGGTCTTCGTTGCTTCCCAGCACCACCCGGTTGGTATCGCTGTCGATGGCCGTAACGAAGGCCGGTTTTCCCAGCGCTATCCCCAGCCCCTTCCGCTGTCCGATGGTAAAATCCAGTATACCGCCGTGCTGGCCCAGCACATTGCCGTCCCTGTCGACGAAATCCCCGCCGGGCGGCCTCAGCCCCCTTCTCCTGAGAAACTCCTTGTAGTCGTCTCCTTCAGGAATGAAGCATATCTCCTGGCTGTCCCTTGCTTCGGAGTTTTCCAGTGCTCTGGCCCGGGCCATCTCCCGCACCTGCTCCTTGTCCTCCACGTTGCTGAGGGGCAGCAGCAGCCTCGATATGGCCTCCTGGCCCAGCCTGTAGAGCATGTAGGACTGATCCTTTCTGACGTTGTCGGCCTTCCTGATGTACCATTTTCCCGTCCCTTCGTCGTGGAAAGTGTCGGCGTAATGGCCTGTAGCTATGTAATGGGCTCCCAGGGAATCGGCCGCCTCCAGCAGCGTCCTGAACTTCACCTCCGGATTGCACACGATACAGGGGTTGGGCGTCCTGCCGCAGCCGTACTGGCGGCAGAAATCACCGATGACGATATCCTCGAAGTCACGGCTCACGTCCCTGTAGACAAAATCTATGGAAAGCTGCTCCGCCGCCTTCTCGGCCCTCCTTCGCCCCTCTCCCGATGCCGTCGCCTCCGGCGTCACGTCGAAGTAAAGCCCCGTCACGTCGTAGCCATTTTCCTGCAATATCAAAGCGGCGGCAGTGCTGTCCACTCCGCCGCTCAGTCCCAATATCACTTTATTCTTCTTCATCGATGTCATGGTGATGATCCTCTTCCGCATCAGGGTCGAATCCTTCAAGGCCCTTGTAGGTCTTGCCGTGCTTCTGCGCGTAATCGTATATCGCCGCCTTTATGGCGTGCTCCGCCAGGACGGAGCAGTGTACCTTCACGGCCGGGAGGCCTCCCAGCTCCTCGACGATCTTCTTGTTGGAGAGCTCCAGTGCCTCTTCCACGCTCATGCCTATTATCATGTCGGTAGCCATGCTGGATGAAGCTATAGCGCTCCCGCAGCCAAAGGTCTTGAACTTGGCGTCCGTTATCTTCTCATCGTCGTCCACCTTTATGGAGATCTGCATCATGTCTCCGCAGACCGGGCTCCCGTAGGTACCCAGACCATCGGCGTTCTCTATTTCCCCGACGTTGTGGGGATTCATGAAATGTTCCATTACCTTATCGTTATACAGTGCCATGTCAATTACCATCCTTCCTGTCCCGTTACCGGAGACAATTCTCTGAGTCGTTCTACGACTTTTGTCAATACGTCAGCGACGTAATCTATATCTTCCTTAGTAGTGAAATCTCCTATCGTGAATCTCACCGTACCGTTCATCTTCGTGATAGGAACGCCCAGCGCGTCCAGCACATGAGACGGGACGAGAGATTTTGAGGAACATGCCGATCCGGTCGAAACGCTGATACCGCCCGCGTCCAGCATCAGCAGGATCGCTTCTCCCTCGATGTAGTCGAAGGAAACGTTGAGGTTTCCCGGGTGGCGCTTTTCAGCCGAACCGTTGAGCTGTACGCCGGTGATGTTAGTCCGGATCTTCTCCCAGAAGTAATCCCTCAGCTCCCGGAGGTCAGCCATATGGCTTTCGAGGTTCTGTCCCGCCAGCTCCGCCGCCTTGCCGAAGCCGACGATCCCGGCTACGTTTTCCGTACCGGCTCTGCGCTTGCTTTCCTGAGCGCCTCCGTGCATGTAATTGGTGATCCTCAGGCCTTTTCTCATGTAGAGAGCTCCCACTCCCTTAGGCCCGTATATCTTGTGAGCCGACATGGAGAGAAAATCCACTCCCAGATCCTTTACATCTATCGGGATATTACCCAGCGCCTGTACAGCGTCGGTGTGGAAAAGCACCCCTCTTGCCTTCGCCACAGCCGCCAGCTCTCTGATGGGCTCTATCGTTCCCACTTCGTTGTTCACCATCATTATGCTGACCAGGATCGTATCATCTCTGATGGCTTTTTCCAGCGCCTCAGGCGATACGAAGCCGTCGCCGTCCACATCCAGATACGTCACCTCGTAACCGTGTTTTTCGAGATACTCGCATGTGTGGAGTATCGCGTGATGCTCTATCCTGCTGGTTATTATATGCTTTCCCTTATCCTTCAGCGAGTCGGCGACCCCTTCCAGCACCCAGTTATCGGCCTCCGTTCCGCAGGAGGTGAAGAATATCTCCTTCGGATCAGCCTTTATCAGATCGGCTACCCTCTTCCTGGCTTCGTCAAGACCTGCCTTTGCTTCAAGCCCTGGCGAATAGAGGCTGGACGGATTGCCGTAAACTTCCGTATAATAAGGCAGCATTTCTCTGACTACCTCTTCCTTTACAGGTGTCGTCGCCGCGTAATCGAGATATACCTGTTTCATGTGATCCAACTCCTTTTATATTCAAAATTATGTATGTTGTTTCTCTGATGTTTTTATATTATACTATTTTGATGAAGATTGCAATACGTTTTGACAACAAAAAGAAATATTTTCCTATTGTTTTAGTAGGTTTAAATCGTGCGCAACGCATATCTTCACCGCCGCACGTCACGTCACGACAGTTTAATGTTTGTCTCCATCCGTCAATCCCTCGCTTCGAAGGATATCAACCTGTACTCCCCATCCTCGGACGACACCCCTATATCGTACTCATATATCTCATCATACACACCTTCCATCCCGGAAATCGTCCATTTTATCTTGCCATAGAAGGACATCCTGTCGTAGACATGGCTCTTCTTTTCCAGCTCTATCACATCCATGGCTCTTGTCCTCTCCAGATCCGTATCCTCGAACTGAGTCAGAGCCTCCACATCATCTCTGTACAGCTTGTCCGCCTCCACTTCCTTGAGCTGTCTTTTTCCCTCATCATACGTTATCTCTCCGAACAACGTCTTTTCCATGATGTTGCTGCGCTTTTCCAGCAGCTGTCTCACCTGATAGACTTCCCTGTCAGCAGTGGCGCCCAGCAGCACCATGCCCAGCACGCACGCCGCTGCCAATATGGCTATCCATTTAAAATATCTCCCTTTCATTCCCGTTCCCCTTTTCCCACCTTTTCTTCTTTATTTCAGAGCCGCCTTCTTCCCCTGACGTCTCTTCTCCATAATAGAATAAAAAAGGCGAGAAAACTGGTGTTTCCCGCCGTCGTCAAATCACTAATTTTGTCTTTTTTTCTGTTCCTGTATCTCCGCCAATTCTTCTTCCGACAGATCCTCCACGAACTTCACTCTGTCCAGATGGCCTCTGAAATGTTCCCTGAACTTCTCTAAATATTCCTTACGCAACAGCTGCTGTTCAGCCTTTTCCTCCTCCGTAAGCCCCTCGCTCTTGGCCTTTCTTGCCAGATGGTTTATTCTGTCTATCTTTTCCTTCTTGAGCATGATACCCTCCCTCTGCCGTATATGTCCAATCATATCCGATACGACAGACCCTGTCAATAATTTTACACAATTAGCGATGACTTTTGCCCCTGTATATGTTAAAATATTAATAATCGGCAAATTTCAGGAGGACTTTTACGATATGAAAAACTTGGTCATTACAGGCATGGGAGCTGTTACTCCCATAGGTATAGGAGTAGGTGACTATTGGCAGGGAATACTCGATATGAAATGCGGCATCGAAAAGATCACCCGTTTTCACGACGATGATCTTCCCATCCAGATAGCCGGAGAAGTCAAGGAGTTCGATCCCAAGGATTACATGCCGTCCAAACTGAGTAAAGAGACCGGTATGTTCATGCAATTCGCCTACGCTTCTGCCAAAGAAGCCATCGAACAGAGCGGGATAAATATAGATGCCGAAGCCGGACGCATCGGTATCGTCATGGCTACGGCCCTCAACGGTACTGCGGAAATAACAGAAACAGAAAAGCTTTACAGCGTAGACGGCAAGAAGAAGGTCAGCCCTCGCTTTCTTCCCAAGATACTGGGGAATCTGGGAGCCGCCCACATCGCCATCTCATATGGCATACATGGCCCCAGCTTTACAGTGAGCACCGCGTGTTCCTCCGGCGGCGACGCTATCTGTATGGCTGCTATGCTGCTCAATGCGGGAGAAGCTGATGTGATGCTGGTAGTCGGCGGAGAGAGCGCCCATTGCCCTATCATAATATCCACACTGGCTCAGGCTAAGGCCCTTTCCAAAAACCCCGACCCCAAATCAGCCTGCCGTCCTTTCGATGCTGACAGAGACGGATTCGTGATGGGCGAAGGCGGCGGCGCTATCATTCTGGAAACAGAAGAACATGCAAAAAAACGCGGCGCCGGGATAATGTGCCGTCTGGCCGGATGGGGAAACAACACCGATGGCTATCATGTCACTTCACCGAGACCTGACGGCAGCGGAGCTGTAAAATGCATGTCAGACGCTCTGGCCAAGGCCGGCATGAAACCTGAAGATATAGATTACATAAACGCTCACGGTACATCGACGCCTCTGGGTGACCCAATAGAGACATTAGCTATCAAGACCCTGTTTGGATGGGACGACCCCGAAGCTCCGATGCCGGAAGACCTGAAGGCAAAAATACCGCCTGTCAGCTCTACTAAGGCCAACACGGGACATTTGATGGGAGCCGGTGGTATAACGGAAGTTATCGCATGCATCAAGGCGATACAGACAGGCATAATCCCTCCTACCCTCAACTACAGGACTCCCGATCCGCGATGTGATCTGGATTTCGTGGCAGAAGGACCAAGAAAAGTCAAGGTGGACACAGCTATGTCCAACGCACTGGGATTCGGTGGTCAGAATTCAAGCATAATAGTTACCAGATACGAATAAGACCTGATATGATATCTTTCAGGAGCTGCCGCGTGACGCGGCAGCTCCTTTTCACTTGCAGGGGTTTGCCAATAACCAATGATCGCAAAGCATTTTTAGCAAAAATAGATCATCAGCTGGCATTTTACTTGGCCAATATGCCAACAACAAGTTTCACAGCAGACTTTTAGGCATTTTTTTCATGCAATCTGAGGAGTTTTATGCCTATAACACATATTTAATAATAAACTTTGGGCAATTCGAAGGATCACAGGCAGCTCTCAGAAAGCTGTTTATGCCTAAATCGCCCCATAAATCGCTGTGTTTGGCATATGTCGACCGGAATGAAACCGACACTTGACAGTGCTTGGTCGGATTTCGGATATAAAAACACAGAGCCGATATCCACCGCGATATCGACCCTGTATCATGATATTTTATTCAAATCAAAAGCTTTTTCAGTTAACCGCGATCTGTTCCGCAGTCCGGTCTGCGATCGTCGCAGCTGTCCGCCCTTACTTCTGACGCGGGAATCTTACGATCATCTTCGTTCCGATGCCTTCAGCACTTTCCACTTCGATAGTCCCGCCCATATAAGATACGGCGTGCTTCACGATAGAAAGGCCAAGACCTGTTCCGTCCACTGTGGACGAATGGCTCTCATCTATCCTGAAGAATCTCTCGAATATCCTCTCTCTGTACTCGAACGGTATGCCGATACCTGTATCCTCGACAGTAACAGTAGCACCCTCATTGAGGTCGCTTACAGTTATCATGACGGAGCCATTTTCCTTGTTATACTTTATGGCGTTTTCACAGAGATTATATATTATCTCGTTGCATAATGAAGGTATACCTTTCACGAAAGCGTGCTCGCCATCCAAGTAGAGCTTTATACCTTGCTCCTCGGCTTTTCTGGAAAGACGCTCTATCACGTCCTTTGACATATCGAAGAGATCTACCTGGGAATATTCTTCCGGGAACGAGTTCTCATCCAGTTTCGAAAGTTTTATGATATCGTCTATGAGACTTATCATCCGTCCTGACTCTTCCTTGATATTCCTGCCAAAACTCTTGACGTCTGCCGGTTTCACTATACCTTCCGCCATCATGTCAGATACTCCGTATATGGTGGTAAGTGGCGTTTTAAGCTCGTGTGATACGTTGGAGGTGAATTCCCGTCTCAGCTTCTCCCGCTGCTCCTTTTCCGTCACATCGACGATTATCACCACAGCGCCCACTATATCGGCCTTTTCGACTACCGGATTGGCCATGATGTTGTAGTATCTGTTCTTCGTCTCAAGCGGCTGCTGATTATGCTCACCGCTAAGCGCTTTCTCTATGGCAGTTCTGAATCCTTCGCTCCTGTTGAGCTCAAAGGCTGTATGCGGGTTTTCTATCCCCGGATCGCCCAGCAGATCGATTATTGCCGTATTGTAGGAGAGTATCTCCATATTCTTGTCTATCAGCAGGAAACCTTCGCTCATGTTTTCAGTGATAGCTGTGAATTCCTTCTGCTGTCGCTGCATCTCAGCCAGCTGCATATTGATATGCCTGCTCTGAGCCCTTATTTTGTCCATAAGAGGCGACAACTCAGGATATGGCTCCTCCGCATCATTATCGTTGAGATCCATACCATTGATCGGATCCACTATTTTCCTGGACAACAGCTTCGATATGACTATGGAAACGATGACGGCAATTATCAATATAACTATGAACGGACCTATCACACCTCTGAGAAGTAGCGCAACCATACTCTGTTCCTGAGATATCCTCAGTATGTTCCCGTCATCCAACTCCACGGCATAGTATATGGTCTTAGTGGAAAGAGTATCGGAATATCTGGTAACGAAAGATTCGCCATTTTCAGCCGCTGCCACTATCTCTTCCCTGCTGCCGTGGTTTTCCATATCGGCGGCATTTTCAGCGGAGTCGAACAATACTGTCCCATCCGGAGCCACCAAAGTTATTCTGTTATCGGTATATCCCACTCTGTCGAGAAAGCCTTCATCCTCCTGTACTTCATTGGAAATGAGCCTGGCTTCTTCCTTCAGCTCTCCTTCAACTATCCCCTCAAAGTACGCGTACAGCACAAAGGACACGCATAAAAAGCAGATCACTGCTATCGCGACAGAGACGGTGAAAATGCTCTTGAATATCTTCTTAGTCATTACTGCCTCCTATCTTGTACCCCAGACCTCGCACGGTCTGTATCAGCTTGCCTGCACTTCCCAGCTTTGAGCGGAGCGTACGTATATGTACATCGACAGTACGGTTTTCGCCGTCGAATTCATACCCCCATATCTTGGTCAGTATCTCATCCCTTGTCATAACGACGCCTTCATTCTTGAACAGGATGCACAGGAGCTCGAACTCCTTTAGGGTGAGCGTAATATCTTTATCGTCAACCTTAACTATGTGTTTTGACGGACAAAGGTAGAGATTTTCCTTTCTGTATTCCAGAGGCTCGTCGTTTTTTCCGGCTCTTCTGAGCAGCGCTTTTATCCTTGATATCAGCTCCATGGTACCGAAAGGTTTGGAGACATAGTCATCAGCGCCGTTATCCAGTCCCATGACTTTATCGTACTCTGTCCCTTTGGCTGTCAGCATTATCACAGGCATCGTCTTCGTAGCGTTATTGCTCCTTATCTTCTTAAGTATCGATATCCCGTCCTCTCCCGGGAGCATGATGTCCAACAGCAACAGATCCGGCTGTTTTTTCTTCATAGCTTCCCAGAAGGCGTCCGGATGGTCAAATCCCTCTGCTTCAAGGCCTGTATTGTTCAGCGCGTATATCACGAAATTTCTTATATTGTTGTCATCCTCAAGAAAATAAATCATATCTTATCCTTTTCGATGTTCTTCTCATTGACATGCTCGCCAGTTATGGAGAATATTACCCATTCAGCTATATTGACGGCATGGTCGCTTATCCTTTCCAGATATTTTGCTATCATCAATATGTCTATGAAGTACTCGGCGCAGTCTTTGTCCTCGGTCACTGCCGTGATAAGGTCATCCTTTACCTTGTCGAAAAGTTCATCTACTATATCGTCCTTCAGTATGACCTTGTTGGCCAGATCCATATCTCTCTTGACGAAGGAATCAACGCTTTCTGTGACCATCTGTATGGCCGTGTCCGCCATCACGCTTATGTGATCGTGGTTGAAGCTGCTCCTGTCCTCCTTTATGAATTTGGTTATCTCAGCTATATCATAAGCCTGATCGCCTATCCTCTCCATATCCGAGATCATCTTGAGAGCCGCGGATATGAGTCTCAGATCCTTTGCTACAGGCTGTTGCTGAAGCAGTAGTTTCAAACACACGCTCTCTATCTCCCTCTCCCTGTCGTCGATAAGCTCATCGGCGCTGAATGTCTTTTTTCTCATCTCATCTTTGCCCGTCTCCAGAGCCTTTACCGCATATGTAATGGCTTCCTCGCAAAGGGCTCCCATATCTATCAGCATGACGTTGAGCCGTTCAAGCTGTTCATCAAATCTAACACGCATCAGCCAAACCTCCCTGTAATGTAATCCTCTGTTCGCTTGTCTTCAGGCATCGAAAACAGTTTTTCCGTATCATTAAATTCTATCATATCTCCCAAAAGGAAGAAAGCTGTTTTGTCGGAAATCCTCGCGGCCTGCTGCATATTGTGAGTGACGATGATGATAGTGTACTTATCTTTCAGCTCTATGGCCAGATCCTCTATCTTAGATGTGGATATAGGATCCAGCGCCGATGTCGGCTCATCCATCAGTATTACTTCCGGCTCCACTGCCAGTGCTCTCGCTATACAGAGACGCTGCTGCTGTCCTCCCGAAAGACCTAACGCACTTTTATTGAGTCTGTCCTTGACTTCATCCCATATGGCCACGTCCCTGAGGGACTTTTCCACTATCTCATTGAGCTTCGATTTTGCCCGCACACCATGGGTCCTCGGACCGTAGGCGATGTTGTCGAATATGCTCATCGGGAACGGATTTGGCTTCTGGAATACCATCCCGACACGCTTCCTCAGATTGTTCACATCTATTTTTCCGTATATATCTTCACCGTCCAGCTTCACCGAGCCTGTTATCCGGCAGCCCTCCACCAGGTCGTTCATGCGGTTCAGAGTCTTGAGCAGTGTGGATTTACCGCAGCCTGACGGTCCAATGAAAGCGGTGATTTCCTTCTCCTGTATTTTCATGTTTATATTCTTCAGAGCTTTGAAATCACCGTAAAAAAGCTCCAGGTTTTCTATTGTGTATTTATCCATATCGCTACCTCGTCGCTAATTTCTTTGCTATGAATCCCGAAAGTCCGTTTATCAGTATTACCAGCACCAGCAGCACAACAGCCGTCGCATAGGCTTCTTCAGTATAAAGACCTTCTGACAACAGCGCGTACATGTGTACCGACAGCGTTCTGGCTGACTCGAACAGGCTTCCCGGCACCTGAGCAACCGTTCCGGCTGTAAATATCAACGCCGCGCTCTCTCCTACTATCCTTCCTATGGCCAGGATGACTCCCGCCAGTATCCCCGGAACCGCGCAAGGCAGTATTATCTTGAACACAGTTCTCAGCTTCCCGGCTCCCAGTCCAAAGCTTCCTTCCCTGTACGAATCAGGGACCGATATAAGGGCCTCTTCCGTCGTCCTTATGATAAGTGGAAGTATCATGATAGCCAGCGTCACCGCTCCTGCCAGCAGGGAATAGCTCCACCCCAGGGTTATAACGAACAGTATATATCCGAACAGACCATACACTATCGAAGGTATGCCCTGAAGAGTTTCTGTGGTAGTCCTGATGACTTTGACCAGCTTACTGCCTCTTTTTGCGTATTCCACCAGATATATAGCCGAGAATATACCTACGGGAACCGCCATCAGCAGCGATAACGCCGTGATGTAAACGGTACTTATGATGGCCGGCATCATAGACATGTTATCGGTATTGAACTCCCACTCGAAGAGTCTAGGGCTCAAATTCGCAACACCGTTCACAAGTATATATATGATCAGCGAGAACAATACGCCAATAGTAAAGATCGCAGATATGAGTACCAAGATCCTCACGATCAGAGAGCCTGGCCTGTGCTTATATGTAAGCCAAAACAGATCCAGCGACCCGCTTTTTTTCTTCTTCATCAGTCAGCCCTCCTTTTCAATGCCATAAATGAAAGATTTATTATCAATATGAACACGAAAAGCACTACCGCGGTAGCAATGAGAGCTTCTCTGTGGAGTCCGGAAGCGTAACCCATTTCCAAAACTATGTTGGCTGTCAGAGTCCTCACTCCAGCCGTTATGCTTTCCGGCATGATGGCCTGGTTCCCGCAGACCATTACCACTGCCATGGTCTCTCCGATGGCTCTTCCTATTCCCAGTATTATCCCTGCCAGTATACCCATCTTGGCAGCAGGAAGTATCACTCTGAATATACTTCGTTCCTTAGTGGCTCCCAGAGCCAGCGCACCTTCGTAATAATACTCAGGCACCGCTCTGATGTTGGATTCAGATACGCTTATTATGGTCGGCAGTATCATGATCCCCAGCAGGACCGACGACGTCAGCAGACATTTACCGCTTCCCCCCAGTGAATCCTGCACCAGAGGAACGATCACCATCAATCCGAAGAATCCATATACGATGGATGGTATCCCTGCCAGCAGATCTACCGCCGGCTTCATTATCCTGTAAAGTCCCTTAGGACAGTAGCGAGCCATGAATACGGCGCAGAGCAGACCGATGGGAACTCCTACGATTATGGCACCTGCCGTGACATATATACTTCCTATTATCATAGGAAATATTCCGTACAGATCCTGATTAGGTTTCCATGAATCGCCAAGAAGGAAATCGGAGAACCCGATTTCCTTTATGGCAGGTACGCCGCTCGCGAACAGGAATACACAGATGAGTACTACTGCTATTATCGAAACACATGCTGCTACAAGGAATACCACCTTCATGATATTTTCACTGTAATTTCGCATTTTCTGTACCTATTTTATTCTTTCTTGTCCTGTCTTTTATTTTTGTCGTTTGTTTTCTTTCTTACTCAGCAGTTACATCAGCCCAGTTAGTGATCTCACCAGTGAATATCTGTCTGATCTGCTCAGTAGTCAGGTTATCTACGGAGTTTTCGCTGTTAACGATCACTGCTATACCGTCGAGGGCGATCGCCTGGCTTGTAAGTCCTTCAGCAGCTTCTTCATCCTCCAGCTCTCTGGAAGCCATACCTATGTCACAAACACCTTCGATAGTGCTCTGGATCCCTGCGCCTGAACCAGTCTGCTGGATCTCGATAGTAACTCCGCTGTTGAGAGCCTTGTACTCGTCAGCCAGTACTTCCATTACAGGTGATACGGAAGTCGATCCTGCCAGAGTTATCGTTCCTTCAAGACCGCTTGGCTCATAAGCTTCAGCACTGTCGTTTATTTTAATGTAGCCTTCCTCTTCGATGATGGCCTGACCGTCAGCGCTCATGATGAAGTCGATGAAATCCTGAGGGAGTTCGCCGACCTCTCCGTTAGTTACGATGTTGAACGGTCTCTGCAGCTTGTAGTCACCGCTTGTTACGTTCTCAACTGTAGCATCTACGCCGTCAACCTGTACAGCCTTTACCGAATCATCCAGGGAACCCAGCGAGATATAACCGATGGCCGCGCTGTTTCCTGCTACTGACTGGATAACTACCGACGTGCTGTTGGAAATCTCAGCTGTGTCTACTGTGTTGTCAACGTCATCTGCAAGAACTCCTGTCAGCTCAGTGAAAGCGTCTCTGGTTCCGGATCCTTCCTCACGGGAAACCACTGTGATATCTTCACCGCCAGCACTGTCTCCGCCGCCTCCGCAGCTTGCCAGTGAGAACATCATCACTGCAGCGAGACCTAATGTAAGAACCTTAGCTAATCTGCTCTTTTTCATTTTCATACATCTCCTTCGTCTTTCTTTTGATTTGATTATGTACTTGATTTCTCCTCTTTAGTACGTGATTGATTATAAGTTTCAAATGTTAAATACAAAATCTTTCTCAAGTTAAATCTATGTTAAACATTTTACATTTATTATGACCATATCGAAGGAATGTTAAAACCATATATCCCGCTACGAAATGAAATCAGTTCAAAGCCTGTTTCCCCGTCATTCGCTCCGTCAGCAAGTCGGCGATACTCCTCTCCGATTTGGACCTCACCCACAGACCGCTTTTCGTCTCATACTTCAGATTTTCCGGCATGAATCCATTCTTTCGATACGAGGCAGTCATCCAACGATATACATCATTACTGTATCTATACTCACCTTCTGACAAAATATTCCCTAGACGGTCACATGTTACATTGTGAAATTGCCGCTTCGTTTTTCCGCTAACATCATCTGCTATACGTATCATTTTACGAAGAAATCTGCAATTATCTGTACATACCGATATCCTGTTATGCACTATCCTCTTTCTCGCCAACAATCTGCACAACTTCCTGTCCTTCGTTATCCCACATTCCTTTTTCCCCAGCCGCTTATACGGGAAAAAGCCCTCTCCGTTTTTCTTGACGACTATTTCGCCATCGGGCAACGTCTTCAGCTCCCTTCGCAACTCCTCTACTTTTTTCTTTTCCATCTCCAGCAGCTGCGACAGTTTCTTTTTAATGTCATCTCTTTCTTCATAATATGTCATCTCTTTCCTCCCATTTTTCTCATTCCGATATATCACGATAACTCAGAACAATTTTACAATATTTTGAGATTAATGTAAATATTTTACATTAAATTTTATCGATACCTTACTGTGAATATCGCCAGTTGGTAAAATCAATGCCGTTCACGATAAAACCTGCGATTTTTCCTCAATTTTCAGAGGCATAATATCGCGACAATACAAAAAAATGCTGCTCAGTATAGGATTTGTCTCAAAACCTCTTGAAAACTATACTGGCAGCATATTTACACGTGTTTGGCGATAATTCCACGTTAAAAGCTCTCCAAAATCCGTCTATTTTATCGTGGAAGCATCTGTAATAGTAAGGGTCAAAACATAGGCACAAGGTAAAACAATCCCCTTGTTCACAGAGATGTGAACAAGGGGACTTTTTCTTTATTCGTTTTCTTTTCTTCTGCATTCATCAGGTAACTGCTCTGAATATGGCATAAGGCTGTCTATGGCTTCTTTATCATTCAGATCGATCCTACGGAGCTGGTCAAGCAGATAGCTCAGATATTCAAATGGCAGCAGATCATTTTCTATGGCGCTTACCACAATGCTATACAGAATTGCGCTTGACTTTGCCCCTCTTGGCGTATTGCAGAACAGCCAGTTCTTACGGCCCATCACAAACGGCTTTATCGCACGTTCACTCCTGTTATTGGAAACCTCAAGCCTCTCATCAAGGAGGGTATTCATCAATGGTTTCCTCTGGTTTATCGTGTAATTCAGCGCTTTAAGATAAAGCCCCTTGGGAAGTGGCTTTTGTGATTCTTCTTCCGCCCACGCAAAGAAGCCCTCAAATACCTTCCGCATCGTGGTCTTTCTGAATTCACTTCGTTCTTCTTCGGTAGATAATTCATGGCACTTGGCATCTAAAAGAAACAGCTTATCACACCATACGATCCCTTCCTTTATCTTTAAGGCCCCGGGACTTCCTTTATCATTTAACACCTCTAGCGCGTCTGCATAATACCGCCTCGCATGGGCCAGACAGCCTACGTGGATGATATCATCATTCACACTCAGGTAGCCCTGATATCCGTCTGTCTGCAGGTATCCGTGATATTCTTTAAGGAATGTTTCCGGGACATAGCCTGCACGAGAGCCATCCGCATAATGATAAAGCACGATAGGTGATATACCCTTTCCGCTTCGGAACATCCACATGTAGCTCTTTTCCCGCGTCTTATCCCTCAGCACCGACAGGCTCGTCTCGTCAGCCTGGATGATATCATATGACAGGAGCTTCTCGTACATCCTGTCGTAAACAGCCTTAAGATAATTCTGCGTAAGAAGTATCATCCAGTTTGAAAGGGTTGCTTTGCTGATGTTTACACCATAGCGCTTAAGATCTTTAGATATCTTATCCAGAGGATCACGGTTTTCATATTTCCTTGTTATGACGTATGCACCAAGTGACGGTGACAGAATGCTTCCACGAAGCAGAGATCTCGTCATTGGAGAGGCGATGATCGTAGCTTCGGTTCCGTTTTTTTCACAGTTCCTGCAGCTGTATATATGCTGTATATGCTCACGCACAACTGCCTTTGCCGGGATGATCTCCACTTCGCGGTGGATCCTTTTGGTCATCTCATGAAGCTTATGGCCGCATACAGGGCAGAGCTGCTCTTCTTCTGTAAGCACATATTCTACAGGATCCGTTTTTCTTAAGGCACTGATAAAAGCGTCTTTCTTTCCCTTTCGTTTAATCTTGCGAACAGGACATGCTTTCTCCGCTTTTGGCTCCGGCAACCTCAGATCGGCTTCTTTCTCTATTTCATTAAAAAAGCACTCCTGCTGCCCGTCATCTATTAAAGACTTTTCGCTTTTTCTTCCGAACCTCTTAGCCTGACTAAGGCGAAACATCTTTCTGTAATATTCAAGCTCTGCTGAAACCTCATCCAGTTTTCTTGAGGTGTCCAGTGCATATTTTTCCAATTCTGCTTTTGTCATGGATGAAAGATCTATCTGTTTCATGACTTTATTATATCAAAAAACCATTGAAATTTCAATGATTTTAAGGACTATTCCATGGTTTTAAGGATCCTTCCATATTAATTTTCAATGGTTTTGAGAAGCCTGTCATATTCATATCTGTACATGAAATCACGGGCGTAACTGTGAGATTTTGGCCAGTAAAATGTTCCGTATTCGAGCTTTCTGCTGAAAAGGCAATATCCATTCTTGCATATCTTCAGCGCATAGATCTGTTTCCATTTCTTTTCTATGAAGAAGAATATCTGCCCCGGTATCAGGGGCAGATCCAGATCGAACGCTATGATAGATGCCATGGACTCCATAGACAGATTCCCTCTGATAGGTTCTAAAACGAGAATTGCCCGGATGTTTTCTGATGGCAATCGTACCCACTTCCTACTCTCATCTATGGGCAACAGGACTTTTTCTTCCATAAATCGTAATTTCCCTTCTCGAAGGAGCCTTTCCCGGGCCTTTCTAAAGGTAATATCTTTTATATTGTGTTCCAGGCACCATCTTTTTAAGGGAAGGTCACTTGTATACGCTTCCTTGATTATTTTCTCCCACTCATCCGATGTTCGCCACATATGTGCTATTCCTCCTGTAGTTGCTACTTAGTAGCATACTACCTTGTTCTCTTTTTTTCAATGTGCCTATGTTTTGACCCTTACCTGTAATACAGCGTTAGCGATATTTCCCATATGACCCTGACTACTTGAATATCCTGGCGGCAAAATCCTGCAGCGCCTTCTGCCACACTCCGTCGTCATGGCCGCCCTTCATATCATAAAAAACATGCTCCGTCTTTTCACGGCTCATTACATCGTGCAGCTTGTACGCTACATCTCCGCACCGCCTGTCCGATCTGCCGACACACATCATCAGCAGCTTGAATTTCTGAGCCTCAGACGGCAGCTTCACGCTTTTCAGCAACGGAGCCCATTTGCCGGTCTCACCCGGTCTTTCCAATACATATGCCGGTGAAAAAGCACCCACGTATCCGAAAGTGTCCGGATATGTAAAGGCCGTGTACAGAGCATTTCTCCCGCCCATGGAATTTCCCGCTACTGCTGTATTATCCCGCCCCTTCTTGACTGAATACCTGCTTTCGATGACCGGCATGAGGTTTTCCACCACTTCCTTCGCGGTCAGATCATACGCCTTTCGCTTTTCTGACGGCTTCAGTCCTCTGGTGTTCTCCCACCGATTGACAGCACTGTTTGGACACACGACTATCATCTCCGGTGCTTTACTGGAATAATAGAGATTCTGGAGGATAACGTCAGCCGATTTGTTCTTCCAACTCCGGTGGCTTCCGTTCAGTCCATGAAAAAGATAGAGAACGGGATATTTTTTGTCTTTCGTATACCCGAAAGGCAGGAACACCGTAGCATGTCTCTCAGTCTTAGTGATATGAGAATAATATGTCAGCGCCTCCGGTTTATTATATCCCAGCCCCGGCTGTTTTTTCATAATCGAAAATCTGCCGCCGCTTTCACTTACCATCGCACGACTGAGCCTGACGGGAACGACAGCGCACACAGTCACTACCGCAGCGATGGCAGCCAGTAAAATCAATTTATCTTTTTTCATTTCTTCCTCCTCCTTCCCGCTCATTATACAAAAAAATTCTTAAGGATACGTCTAAGTAGTCCTTAAGAATTTTTAAGTTTATGGACGTCAAAGCAGGCGATATGTTAACCGGTCCCTGCCTTTATCACACCTCACTCCTCCGGCTCATACTCAAAAGCCGGCATCGGCTGGAGCTTGAAGAGATTCATCTGATGCATCCTGTCTATTCTGGCTTTAGTCTCTTCATCTTCACAGATCCCTTCCCTTATGTACCTGTCCAGTACCGCATAGGTGAACCCCAGATTGTCCTCATCAGTAAGGCCGCAGAGGCCGTCGATCGGCACTTTTTCCACGAACATATCCGGAAGCCCCAAGGCTCTGCCTACAGCCTTTACTTCCTGCACAGTCAGATGCGCCATGGGACTGAAATCTCCTGCCCCATCGCCGTATCTGGTATTGTAGCCTACCCAGTCTTCCGAAAGGTTGCATGTGTTAGCCACCCTTCCGTTGACAGTTTGAGAAACAGCATACAGTACCGACATCCTCAGTCTTGGAGGAAGGTTCACCTTGGCCTGGCCTTCGAAGGTCCCGAAATGCTTTTCCAGCTCTCCCACTACTCCGGCATAGGCATCCTTGATGTTGACGACTATCCCTTCGATCCCCAGATGCTCCACAAGCTTATGAGACACATCGATATCGAACTGTTCTCCGTTAGGCATCATCACCCCGAGCACCCTGTCCTTACCGAGGGCTTCCACACACAGCGCCGCCACTACGGAACTGTCCTTGCCTCCCGAAAGGCCCACCACGGCCTTGCATCCTCTGCCGTTCTCCTCGAACCAGTCTCTTATCCACTTCACCATATCGTTTTTTGTCTTTTCCGCATTGAACATTTTTTCATCCTTTCCTTATCCCTGCTTCCCTTTAACTTACTATATCTATCTGACACGCCTTCATCGCTTCGACAGCTCTGTCATGACTTTCCGGGGTCACGCCTGCGCAGCAGACCGGATCCACCAGCACTGGCACCTCCGGCAGAGCCGCCTTTATCAGCATGGCATTGGATATGACGCATATATCGGTACACAGCCCCACCAGCTCTACGCTTTCCAGTCCAGTTGTCCTATCCATCTCTGACAGCTTCTCCGTCAAACGGACAGAACCGAATGTCGGCTTATCTATCACCAGGGAACCCGCCGTCTCCAGACGGGGATCTATCTCCCAGCCGACGGTCCCTTTTATGCAATGAGGCACCGGCAGCTTTCTTCCTTCCTGGGTATCAAGGTAATCAGATCCGTGGGTATCCCTGGTGAATATGACACAGTCACCTGCATCCCGATATCCCGCTGCCTTCTCTCTGACCTTAGGCACGATGGTCTCGGCCTCCGCAGTGCCCAGCGCTCCATCTATAAAATCCCTCTGCATGTCCACAACGACGAGAACTTTCATATTTTCCTCCTGACTTAAAGGTGTTGAACATATACATGGATAATGGTATCATTATTGTATTATGAAAACTAAAATAACTATACCACAACTTTATAAACTAAAAAACTCCGATAAGGAAAAGCTGGTGCTCACTTACCTGAGCGCCTTTGAAAGCTATCCCAAACTGATACAAGCCTTCAGTGATAAGAAGACACGGCTGCTGGCGCTGGAAGCGACCCTCCGTTATTACACAGCCTTTGATCTGCGATACGGCTCCGGGTTCAGTCTGGACGAAAACGTCAGAGAAGCTGTCCTCATCATCCACTCCGACCGCATGAAGTATACGTTTTTAAAACATCTGGCGGCAGGAAGCTATGGAAAAGAGTACAGGGCTGTCATCAGCAAACTCTCTAAGGAAGAAAAGCAGACACGCGCTGCCCTCTTCGAGGAACTGGATCGTCTCGAAGCTACAGTCGATATTCCCAGGCCCCACATATACGCTGATTTCCTCGGTGTCGCCAGCGAATACCAGCATCAGGGTCGCGGCCGGAAGCTGATGTCACAGGTCTGTCGCTACGCCGACCAGATAGGACTCCCTATCATGCTGTTCACCAACACAGCCGACGATATAAAGTTTTATCAAAGCCTCGGTTTCCGCATAATCGGCGAAACATCGTCGGAAAGATTCGGCTTTGTCAATACTTATATGCTGTACGAATCATCGGTCAGAGAGGATCGATCTCTCTGACTTTATTCCAGAGCCTTCATCATCGCTTTGATGATGGCTCTGGCATTTATCACATAAGCTTCTACAGGCTGGACTTTCTCCAATGCGGGATTCCAGTATCTTTTTATGTACTCATCTGTCATCTGATCTTCCGTCAGGGACCGCGATACCATGTCCCCGACAAATCCCAGCTTTTCACGACAGGCCGCCTCGAACATCTCCCAGTATCTTTCGTTGAAATACTGGGGCAGCATACCAAAGTGAGGCAGACATATGTATTTCGCTCCGTATTCCCGACACTTCTTCAGCGACTTCATGGCATCGCTGTAATCTTTGAGTATCGGGGTATGTACATACTCTGATGTCTCCAGCATCCCGGTGCTTTCGCTGGTAAAAAGGATGCCTGCCGGCTCCAGAGCAAAGCTCATGGAACAATCCGTATGTCCTTTTGTCTCCAGCGCTACGAGATATCCGTTTCCCAGCGACACCACGTCTCCATCCTCCAATATCACATCTACTGCGAGACCATCCACCGGAATCTCCACGTTGCTTTCCGGATCATATAGTTTCCGCGCCGCTTCTCCCAGCTCCTTTATGAGCTTCCTGGCATTGGGCCGCCTCAGGATGTCTCTGCAGTGACGGCTTCCGCACACCATCGCCTCGGGGAATCTCCTTCTCACATAAGGCAGCGCCCCCATGTGATCGTAGTGGGAATGGCTCAGTATTATATAGTCCAGCTTTTCCCGGCCGTTTTCCGCCAGCCGCCTCGCCAGCTTTTCCACCATCCTGCTGCCACAGTAAGCCATACCGCAGTCCAGCAGCGCGGTTTTCTCACTGCCCACTATCAGCAGCGCCTCGCCGCCAAAGCCTGCCGTGACCCGGTACACGTCTGCGGGAAAACCGAATCTGTCAAACTCATCGCCGAAGACGTTGAAGATGTCATCCCAATCCAGCTTCTTTTCTCCGGCCGTCACATTGCTGCTTTCCATCTTACCAGTCTCCCGCCATTACATATATCGGCTATCATCATCCACATCTCCCGGCTCACCGTCCTCCGGAGAGAAAACGATAGTACCCTCATCATCGTCTCCAGACGATGCCAAGTCAGAAAATAGCATGATATAGCTGTCCAGCTGATAATCCAGCGCATTCTCGAAATCATACCTGTACTTCTCACCGCCCAGCTTTTCCACGCGGGAAGCGGTTATAGCATCCCTGACCGTATGGTACAGAGGCTCACCGGACTCAGGAACAAGCCTGACTTCCGACTCATGAGAATACCAGTTTCTGAAGCGGCAGAACTCATCGACAAAACGCCTCAGATCGTCTTCGTCATCATTCGCCCCTGCCACCATACCGGTAAGACTCATCTTTATCTGATGGAGCAATGAAAAGATTTCCCCCGAATCATCGGGAAGACCATCCAAGACGTCTTCAAAATAGTCGTTGATCAGCTCCTCTATCATGGTCTTGTCCGCCTGCTGAAAGAGGCTGTAGACAGCCTCCTGATCTATATATTCCTCACTTTCTATCAGATCGGCCATGGCCTCGAAGTACTCAAAATCGCTTCCGTCCTCCAGATCCAGATATTCAAGCAGTTCTTCAAAATTCATACGCGTTTTTCTCCATTTCCATATCAAAATTAAGGAATTTCACCTTGGCATCGTCGCCCTCTCCCCGGAATATGCTATCTATCATATTCATGAAATTCTCCGATAAATCGCTGGCATAAAATACATTGCCCGCCTCGGGATCTTTGGCCAGCATTCCTCGTTCCCCCAATATCTGCGCTATCGTATCGGCCATGATATCAGACGGGTTTATTATGTGCAGCTCAGGATAAATCCTTTCTATATTTTTACTGATAAGAGGATAATGGGTACATCCCAACACCAGGGTGTCCAATCGATTGTTACGGACAAAATCATTCATATAATACTTTATAGTCAGATCCATGATATCATTGTCGATGATCCCTTCCTCTATCAGTGGCACGAAGGCGGGACACGACGTCTCGAATATGTTGAGACCGCCGCTGTATCTTCTGATGCAGGACTCATACGCCTTGCTGGCTATAGTCACCTTCGTCCCGATTATACCTATCCTGTTTTTTTCTGTACACCTTTCGGCTATGGTCCTGGCAGCCGGTTCTATTATCCCAAGTATAGGTATATGTGGGAATCTCTCCCTCAGATCGTCTACACACGTTGCACTTACCGTATTGCAGGCGATTACTATCATCTTCGCTCCACTTTCCACCAAAAAATCAGCTATCTCCGTGGAAAACCGCTTTATGGTAGTAGTTGCTTTGGAGCCGTATGGCGTCCTGGCTGTATCTCCGAAATATATTATCCTTTCATCAGGCAGCTTTTTCATCAACGGCGGAACGCAGGTCAGTCCGCCCAGTCCCGAATCAAAAAAACCTATAGGTCTGTTGTCCATTCCGGTAATAATCCTTTCATTTTGTGGTATAATGGTCATTACAACCACGATGAAACCGCGGCGAAGCCGTGTTGATCAATGCAATCATTATAACATGCGAGCTTGTCGAAGCATGTTTCAATGAATGCTACCTCTCAGCGAAGCTGTTTTCAATCAATGCATTCATTATAACATGCGAGCTTGTCGAAGCATGTTTCAATAGTTGCTACCTTGCGGCGAAGCCGTGTTGATCAACGCAATCATTATAACATGCGAGCTTGTCGAAGCATGTTTCAATAGTTGCTACCTTGCGGCGAAGCCGTGTTGATCAATGCATTCATTATAACATGCGAGCTTGTCGAAGCATGTTTCAATAGTTGCTACCTTGCGGCGAAGCCGTGTTGATCAATGCAACTATTATATAATATTCCGCCAGCAAAGTAAAATATTACGGAGGTAAAAATGGATTCGAAAAATTTAAAGACGAGAAACCAGATAGATAACAAATACAAGTGGAACATAGAGGCCATGATATCGGATGAATCGATCATCGACGGCGCTCTTGAAGACATCGAAAAGCAGGCCGGAGAGTATGCAAAGGCTTACGGTGGCAGGCTTACCAGCGATGCTGCTACCCTGCTTTCCGCTTTTAAGGAAAGGGATTCCATATGGAGAGAGCTGGAAAAGATATACGTCTATGCCCGCATGAGACGTGATGAAGATAACAGCGACAGCAGATACCAGGCCATGTCCAGCAAGTGCAATGCGGTCATCGCCGCAGTATCGGCTGCCCTGGCTTTCTTTACCCCTGAACTGCTGTCTGCTTCCGAAGATGACGTTATGGGTTTTGTCGATAAGGAACCGGGCCTCGAAGAATACAGGTTTGCCATTAAGGATACCTTCCGTCAGAAAGCACACATTCTTTCCCAGCCGGAGGAAAACATCATGGCCCAGATGAGCGAAGTCACCGGCGCAACAAACGACATCTTCACCATGCTCAACAACGCCGATATGAAATTTCCCGAGATAACCGACGAGGACGGCGACAAGGTGGCTGTTACCCATGGCAATTACATCACCTTCATGGAAAGCCATGACCGCGGTGTGAGAAAAGCTGCATACGAGGCCATGTACGATCCATATAAAAGCCTCATCAATACCATCGCTACCTGCTACAACTACAACACGAAAAGCGACGTGATCAACGCTAGGATAAGAAAATACGAATCGGCCAGAGCCGCTGCTCTGTCTGGCGACAATATCCCTGGCGAAGTTTACGACAACCTGGTGAACGTCGTTAACAAAAATCTTCCGACCATGCACAGATATGTGGAATTGAGGAAAGAAATGCTGGGACTGGATAAGATGTATATGTACGATATGTATGTACCTCTTATACAACTACCGAAAAAACAAGTCCCTTACGAAGAGGGTCTGGACATCATGAGAGCCGGCCTTTCGCCTCTCGGCCAGGAATACATCGACAGGATGAATGAGGGCATATCCCAGGGCTGGATAGATGTATATGAAAACAAGGGAAAGACAAGCGGAGCCTACAGCTTTGGCAGTTATGACAGTTATCCCTATATACTGCTCAATTATACCGACACCCTGAAAGACGTCTTCACTATCGTCCATGAGATGGGTCACTCCATGCATTCCAGCTACACCAGACAGTACCAGCCTTACATCTACGGCAGTCATTCCATCTTCACGGCTGAAGTGGCTTCTACAGTCAACGAATCTCTGCTCATGCGATATCTGCTGGACAAAGAGACCGATTTGGAAATGAGGAGATACCTTCTCAATATGCATCTGGAAGAATTCAGGACCACCCTCTTCAGACAGACCATGTTCGCCGAATTCGAAGACATGACCCACAGGGCCATCGAAAGCGGACAGGTCCTCACCGCAGACAGTATGTGTCAGCAGTACGAAGAGCTCAACGCCAAATACTACGGCACCGCCGTGGAAAAGGACGACACCATAAAGTACGAGTGGGCCCGCATACCGCATTTTTACAACGCCTTCTATGTATACAAATATGCCACGGGCTATTCGGCAGCCACAGCCATCTCAAATAAGATACTGACTGATGGCGAACCGGCCAGAAAGGCGTATATAGAGTTTCTCAAGACCGGCGAATCCGACTACCCTATCCAGCTTCTGAAGATCGCCGGCGTGGACATGAGCTCGCCTGAGCCTGTGGAGAAGGCCATGGAGACCTTCAATTCCCTGCTGGATGAGTTCGAAAAGCTGGTCTAGCGGCTGCAGTCCGGTGATCTCATGGAAAACCGGCCGCACGAAAAAAAACACCTTTTACAGGAGAAAAGAATGAAAAGAGGATGCATAAGCGTATTTACAAACGGTACTGATATTTCGCTGAAAAACCGCTCCATGTTGGTGGAAAAGCTGTCAAACAAAGGCTATGAGGTGAGAAACGATTACTCGCCTGCCGACACAGAGCTGATAATCTGCATAGGAGGAGACGGTGCTCTCCTCCGTACCGTCCATTCCTGCAATTTTCCCGACTGCCCGATAATAGGGATAAACACAGGACATCTGGGCTTTTTCCAGGAGATCTCACCGGAAAGCCTGGACGACTTTATCTCCGACTACGAACAGGGAGAGTACTCCATACAAAAGCTGAGTACCGTTAAAGCGACAGTCACCACAGATAACGGCAGATGTGAGTCACATCTGGGCCTCAACGAGATACTCATCAAGGGAAGGCACTCCTACTCCATCCATCTGGACATATCCATCGGTGAGACGCCCATAGAGCGGTTCAGCGGAGACGGCCTGCTGGTGGCCACCCCGGCCGGGAGTACCGCATACAACTATTCCCTGGGCGGCTCCATCGTCGATCCAAGGCTCAAGCTGTTACAGGTAACTCCCATAGCACCTATGAACACCACCGCCTATCGCTCCTTCACCTCCAGCATACTGCTGCCGGCAGAGCTGTCTTTGGGTGTGACTCCCGAACACAGCGACGATGTCATATATATCGTCAATGACGGTATCGAAACAGAATACTCAGGTGTCAAAAAGATAGGAGTTACCATCTCCGACACCCACGTGCGGCTGATGAGATTCAAAAATTACGACTTCTGGAACAAGGTAAAGACCAAGTTCCTCTGATGAAAGGGATATTAACAACAATGACGGATTTCATACATAAAGTTACGGATGAAGACGAAGGTCTGGAAGTAAAGGACATCATGAGACAATATTTCGACTTCTCCGCCAGACTGAGAAACAGGATAAAGCGGGAAAAGCTGGTGATGCTCAACGGCCAGAAGACCCAGGGCTGGATAAAGACGAAGGCCGGAGACACGGTGAAGATAACCCTTCCCGACGAAAAGAGCGGCTTTCCCCCACAGGATATCCCCCTCTATCCCGTCTTCGAGGACGACGACCTCCTCATCCTCAATAAGCAGTCGGGACTCATCGTCCATCCCACCAAAGGCCACCCTATGGGAACCGTGGCCAACGCCCTTATGCACTACATGGAAAAGACAGGGCAGTCGTTTAAAATACGCTTCGTCAACAGGCTGGACATGGATACTTCCGGTCTTCTTGTAGTAGCGAAGAACGCCTACTGCCAGAACGACTACACCAGGCAGATGAAGGAAAATCTGGTGGAAAAGCGCTACATCGCCATCGTCTGCGGCATCGTCAGCTCAGATTCCGGCACCATCGACCTGCCCATCGGCAGACCCGATCCCGTAGATGTCCGCCGAGGCGTCATGGAAGACGGCGCGCCGTCCGTCACCCACTACAAGGTGCTGGACAGATTCCCGGCGAGAAAATTCACCTCCGGATACTCGCTGGTGGAGCTACTTTTGGAGACCGGCCGCACCCACCAGATACGTGTTCACATGTCCCACATAGGCCATCCAGTGCTGGGAGACCACCTCTACGGCGGCGAAAACGTCCACCTTATCGAGAGGCAGGCCCTCCACGCCGCCAGCCTTTCCTTCACACACCCCATAACAAAGGAGCCCCTCTCCTTCGAAGCGCCGCTGCCGGATGATATGAAGCAGGCGCTGGAGAAGCTGCGGTGAAATAATCGAGTAGGAGGCGGTGACTAACCGCCGTCCTCTCACACCACCGTACGTACGGTTCTCGTATACGGCGGTTTCAATAGTTGACGTGCATCTGCTGGTATGCATCGGCTAAATCATAAAAGCCTTTGCGTACCAGTATTTCTTTTGATAAGGCTCTGTTTACTGTGCTGGTTGCCGATGTAAACCAATGCCCTCTGCGGCTGTTAGCCGCCATGAAGGCATAATGCTTCGGTATCCCAAGCTTCATCAGATACTTCATCTTCGACCTCGGCTTTTTCCACATCTTCCATATACACATGCGTATTCTGTGGTATAGCCATCCATTCAGTTCTTCGATTGCTTGCTTCATCGCTGCGATTCCGTAGTAGTTAAGCCATCCTCGCATATACTCTCTGATTTTGCACAGTGCCGGTATTACGCTCTGAACATGTCTGCGGGAAGACAGGCTTTTCAGTTTGGCTTTCATCTTCTTCCACGACTTCGGATGAACTCGAATGAATGTACCATTTCCGTTCCTTCCCAATGCGAAGCCGAGGAACTTAAAATTTCGAATCGCATACACACTGGCCACTTTGCTCTTCTTTCTGTTGACAGTCAGCTTCAGCTTGTTTTCCAAGTATGAAGTGCTTGTTTCCAATAGCCGTTTAGCCGCTCTCTCGCTCTTTGCAAGTAGTACGATATCGTCAGCGTACCGCACACACGGTACACCTCTCCTTTCGAATTCCTTGTCGAATTCGTCCAGATAGATGTTAGCAAGCAGCGGGGACAGGTTCCCTCCTTGCGGAGAGCCTTCTTCCGTGTCCATGACCACTCCATTTTCCATCACTCCACTTTTAAGATATCTCTTGATGATTTGGATGACCCTCTCATCTTTGACTTCCTTACGCAGCCTGTTCAGTAATATCTCATGGTTCAGTGTGTCAAAATACCTACTCAAGTCGAGACTCACCGCATAGCGATATCCCTCCTCGGCGTATTCCCTTACTCGCTCTATTGCATCTTTTGCGTTCCGTCCCGGCCTGTAGCCGTAGCTTCCGTCCGAGAACATTGGCTCGTAGATTAGCATCAGCTTCTGTGCTATTGCCTGCTGGATGATTCGGTCGATGACGGTAGGAATACCAAGCTTTCGTATTCCTCCATCCGGCTTTGGAATTTCGACTCGTCTTACGGGTGAGGGGGTATATTTCCCTCTTTTGATTCTTCCTATCAACTCGTCTTTATGTTCCCTAAGCCATGGCAGTGCCGCTTCAATGGTCATTCCATCTATCCCCGGCGCTCCCTTGTTTGCCTTCACTCTTTTGTAAGCTCTGTTCATGTTATCTCTTTCCAGTATCTTACCTAAGATGTCCGGCTCTGCACTGTCTCTTTCCTTCCATATCCGGTTAAATGAACGGTGCGCTCTCACATACCCTTTACGTTCCGCGCTATCTCTCTGTGAGCAGCTTTCTTTCTCGTTTTCTGCACTCATTTGCTCATTCCTCCTTTCCAGGTTGTACTTAAGACTCCTATTGATTCGGTCCTTCGCTTCTCAGTTACTATGACCTCTGCTGACTTCTGTGTGCTCAGCGCCACCTTACGATAGCGGTTACCCTTTTCAGGGCGTCTCACACAGACCTCCCTGGGTACCACACGTTTCTTTCTCTCCATCTATCTGCCGCATTTACCATGCATGATTCCGTGTAGCTATCGGGCTTCATCGTGTGTTGCAGACTTACCCTCATGCATAGCCTAATATGCGATTTCTGTTCGTCAGACCGGAGATTTGCCCGTGGGTTAGTAGCTTCCCCACACCCGGCTTCCTTCAGATTTGCAGTCACCTGCAACACCCTTGCCTTCGGCTATATCCTTCCCACTACCGGGCGGATTCGGGACTTTCACCCGTTAGAAACGTGCGCCGCCAGGCGCACAACAAACAGGCTGTCTCACCAGTTCTTACCTGATGAAACAGCCTTTTAAAATCAGTCCATGATCTCCGCTATAGTTTTTTTCTTCATCTCAGTTATCAGGATGTTCTGTATCCTCTCTATTTCCTGATGTACCTTGCAAGGCATCGCATCGCTGTTGCGGGTGCATTCCTCCTTCATACAATGAAGGATAGCCAGATCCCCTTCGGTAATGCTCACCACATCGTATATAGTCAGATCTTCAAGAGGCTTGTTGAGATAGTAACCGCCCTGATTGCCTCGTTCGGATTTGACCAGATCCGCCATTTCCAGCTCTCTCAGGATCTTATAGGCAAAGGCTCGCGGTATCTCCTCCTGCTGACAAATCTCCCTGACATTGTGAACTTTCCCGTCTCGTAAAACGCGACATATCCTCATTGCGTAATCGCTTCTTCTAGTGATTAACATAATACAACACTCTCCATATCAATTGATTATTTTGATCATGTATTACCCGGATCATTACATATAATAACATGAATTCGCTTTTATATCAAATATGTACAGTTAAAAATAAGACCCGTCCCTCAGTATGGGACAGGTCCTTCTCCTCGTTGAACAGACTGCTTCGACGCCGCTATTTTTCCTCCATCATTCTGTCGCGGAGTTTCATGGCGCAGGTGCCGTCCTCACAGGATACTCCAATCGAATTTTCCCTTATGTACTGTCCCAGCCCACTGAACTGTACGAAAGCTATGACAGCCGTTATCGAAGCGATGATTATCACATAAGTCTTCTTTTTCATTGTCCTGCACCTCCTTTTTTTCAGTATACCAGAAACTTGTCCGCGATACTATCAAAAATTTCTGTAAATATACCCTGGCTGAGGCTCGCCTCCGGTCTTATATCTTATCAACTCACTGACCGTTACCAGCTGATATCCTTTTTCCCTCAGATACGGTATCAAAAGCTCAGTGGCGTCAGCTGTGGATTCATATATGGAATGCATCAGTATTATCTTCCCATCCAGGTCTCCTTCCTTGGAAACAGATGCCAGCACCTTCTTGCCGTCCCTGTCTTTCCAGTCCATGGTGTCGACAGTCCACATGATGACTGGCATGGCTGATGTCCTGTTTATATTTTCATCTGTGATACCATAGCTTGGTCTGAACACTGTCGGATCAGCTCCTGTCACCGCCTTTATAGCCGCATTGGTATCGGCGAACTGCTTCACCAGCTCTTCCGGCTTCAGCTTTGTCAGCTTGGGATGGTTCCAGGTATGGTTTCCTATCTCACAGCCCATATCATAAGCAGTCTTCACATTGACCGAGTCTCCCGCCACTCTGTTTCCCAGGTAAAAGAAGGTAGCCACCTCGCCGTACCTTTTCAGACAAGCCAGGATCCGCGCCTCTGCCGTCCCTCCCGGTCCGTCATCATATGTAAGAGCGACCATAGGTCTGGATGGATCTATGTATCTCTCCAGCGGTTTTTCCCGCAGACCTGCCCCCATATCCGAAAGCGACATTCCCGCAGCGACGATGCCGCCTGACTTCTTCAATATCGTTCCCTCATCAAAGAAAAAGGTGATGCCCCTGTCGGATAATGCGAATTTATTGAAATTGTTCTCATCAGCCGCAACATATTTTTCCCAGTCGTCAGCCAGCTCTTCCTTCTTGTAATTCTTCCTGAAATAGTCGGCAAAGTATTGAGAGCATATTTCCCTGTAACTATCATTGAAAATCTGGCGCGGCACCATGACCTTCCCCGTTCCTTTCAGGAACTGATATGTATGTATCGAAGCGCCGTCCCTGGCCATTTCCTTGTTCTTCTCTCCGTTGTCAGTCTCCATTATGACCAGGCTCTCCACTCCGCGTTCCGACTGATACACGCCTGCCTTTACGATCAGCGCATGTTCCAGAGGCCTGTAGTCTTCATCTTTTCCCGACTCCTTCGCTCTGGCGGCTTCTTCCGCGTCCTTGTTCTCCTTATATCTGGCCTTTATCTCCTCTACCCGGCTGTCACGAAAAGCCGCGATATCTTTATCATCGCAAACACTGTATTCCACCACGTAAGAAATAGGGTCGCCATATTGATAGTCGACCTTAGTCTGGCCTTCCATGATGAACTGATCCGATTTGTTCAGCTCTTCCCTGGCATATTCCTCGAATTCCTTTTCATCTTTATATACATCAGTGGAAAAGTACGACACCGCGGCCAGCGTGCACGTCGTAATTACCATCAATCCCAGTATCACCGACAATATGATACGCCTTTTTCTTCTTCTGTGCAGTCTTTCCATATGGCGTTGATTTCTATTCATGTCCTCACCTTTTCTCCGAATATGTCAATGTATTATACACTTTGTCCTGTAGTCGATACAACTGAGATATGATTAAAGCTCCCTTAAATTTTTATTAAAATGAAGTTTTACATTGGCTTTCAATAATGTTAAAATACTCATCGTGAGTTATAGTGACCATAACACTAAGAAAGCAGCAGGTAAACATATGAAAAAATTTTTAAATGAATTCAAAGAATTCGCCATGCGAGGCAACGTCCTGGACATGGCCGTAGGTATCATCGTCGGAGCGGCCTTCACCGCTATCGTCACATCTCTCGTAGACGACATCCTGTCTCCTATAATCGGACTTCTGGTCCGCGTCAACTTCAGCGATCTGGTAGTCAGCATAGCCGGAGTAGACCTCAAATACGGCTCCTTCATCATGGCGGTCATCAACTTCCTGATCGTGGCCTTCGTCCTGTTCACACTGATAAAGTTCATGAACAAAGCGGCCAGCCTGGGAAAAAAGCCAAAGGAAGAAGAAGCTCCGACCACAAAGGAATGCCCTTACTGCAAGAGCGAGATATCCATCGAAGCCACCCGCTGTCCTAACTGCACATCATATCTTCCATGATATCAGCTACTCTTCGATCGGAATCCTTTTAGAATTTCCTTGAAATGAACAGTATTATACCGGTCCCTGCTGCCAATGCGATGAGGCACGATATCGTCTCCATCCCGGCAGGGATACCCGGGAAAACCTCAGCCAGAGAACCCAGTACGAATCCCAGTATCATCAGATATGTAGGCTGAGGGAACTCCGTCATCGCCTTCTCCAGTATCTTTGTCGTTAAAACGATGCCCAGTATCAGTCCTATGCCCAGAGGCAGCAGGAACGGCATATACACCTGACTTATTGCAGTGACAGTTTCGTCGTAAAGGCCCATTATGAGCAGCAGATATGAAACGCTTATCCCCGGAAGCACCAGGGCTATGGCTGCTACGAACCCCGCCAGAGCGAGGAACAGCATACCGGTGAGATCAGCATCCAAAGACGACTCCGATCCACTGGCCGGGATAAATGAAATAGCCACTACCACCGCGATACCTGCGATCACGTAAAAAAGTCCCCGTATGGAAAACTTCTTCAATTCCGATTTACTGAATATCATAGGCACACTGCCTATCACCGCGCCCATGAAGAAATACAGCGTGGGCATCGTGAATTCATCCAACAGGTACAGTATAGGTCTGGACAACAGGAACATCCCCAGTATTCCCCCTGCCGAAAAAAGTATCAGGAACCTCAAGCTGGCACCCTTATGCTTCATGAAGGAGCTTACCGAGTAGATAAGATCGTCATAGATGCCAAGGATTATCGCCATGGAACCTCCACTGACCCCGGGAACCAGCATGGTCCCTCCAACTACCAGCCCCTTTATTATCGTTAACGGATTATTGTTGCTGAATTTTGCTTCTTTATGATTATCCTGCAATTCTCTGTCCTCTCCTCTTCGCTCATGATATGAATGTGTCGACAAGAAAAAATGCAAATCTTCACGGCATCCGCCTTGAAAATCTGCATTACCCTCTCTCCGATGCCGGTCTTAGGCGCCTGTCGATAACTCCAACAGGCCATCTTGCAAATTCCCACATACGTTAAGGTTCTCTTACAAGTCTATATTATAACATATCGACCGTAGATTAGGAAATCAATTTTGGCCATAGCCGGCCACTGACACCATGCCGTCTTACAAACAAAACAGCCTTCCAAATCGGAAGGCTGTTTTGTATTGAAGATTGTTCCTTGATCTGGTGCGGATAAAGGGATTCGAACCCCCATGAAGTAACCTTCACACGGACCTGAACCGTGCGCGTCTGCCAATTCCGCCATATCCGCATATCCAGCGACCTTTATATTATAACCATAATCGCCGATTATTGCAAGAGATTATTTGCAAATTCTTTTCTTTTTATCATATATATTTGGGTAAGACATAAGCCGGGTTCTGTATCAGACAATCATCTATCTTGGCCTGACGTTGCCGCCAGGCTCATGCGACCTACCTCCCGGACAGCGACGGGCAGCCGCTTTTCACGTCCATTTTGGTCTTGCTCCGGATGGGGTTTACACGAAACGCATGTTACCATGTGTCTCTGTGAGCTCTTACCTCACAATTTCACCCTTGCCACGGCTTGATCCGTTTCGGCGGTGTGTTTCTGTTGCACTTTCCCTATAGTTACCTACGCCGGACGTTATCCGGCATCCCTGCCCTGTGGAGCCCGGACTTTCCTCATATACCGCGAAGGTATACGCGATTGCCAGTCTTACCCAAAAATTAATGATAATGACGTTAATATTTATACCACAAATATATTTCTTTGTAAAGCGGTCTTTTCACAGGAAAATATCTCTTACAGCATCGTAAAAGGCTCTTGATTTATTTTTGAAGCCGCGATACTGACTCCTTCCAGTTTCTTTTCCAGCTTCTCCTTCATGGCCGACGCGAAGAACTTCTCAGTTCCGTAATGTCCCGCGTCGATGACAGCTATTCCATGAGCCAGAGCATATCTCGCCTCATGGTACTTCACATCGCCTGTGATGAACATCTGGCACCCCGAGGCCGCGGCCATTTCCATCAAATCAGCGCCTGCGCCTGTACACACGCCTACCATCGTTATCTCCTCATCCATATCTCCCACGAAGCGCAGCTGGCGAAGGCTTATATCCATCTGAGCCGAAACGAGACCCAGTACCTGTCTGCACGTCATTGCCTCTTTCAGTTTTCCCATCCTGCCTATATCGGCTTCATCGGCCCTCTCTATCATTTTTGCCGCCGCGGACACAGGCTCACCCTTCAGGTTCCTGACCGAAGTGAGGCCCAACATCCTGGCGATGATGTCGTTATTACCGCCCTTTACCTTGTCAAAAGGCGTGTGGCAGGAATAGACCGAGATCCCGCCGCTGACCAGCTTCATCATGGCCTTATCGTCAGGATCACCCGCGTGGAGCTTCTTGATGCCGCCGAAGATCAGAGGATGATGAGTCACTATCATTCCTGCCCCAAGATGTATAGCCTCGTCCACCACCTTCATATCCACCTCCAGGCATGTCAGCAGTCTGTCTACGCAGCTGTCCTCAAACCCTATCAGGAGACCGCTGTTGTCCCACGACTCCTGAAGGCTCACAGGAGCTATCTCCTCTATCGCTTCCACTACCTCCGTCACCGTTATGCCCTTTTTTTTGTTATCTTCCATCTTTCATCCCTCCAACAGACCTTTCAGATAATAAATGCTGTCGCAGATGTCGCTTTCCAGCGCGTGGTTACGCTCCCTGGAAAGCATGACATTTTCCAGCTTTTTCTTTTCCGTCTCCAGATTTCTTTCGATGAAATCCTCTACCGGTCCTGTAGACGACATTATCCACGGCGGCACATCGTAAAACACAGCAGCCTTATCGCCGCCGTAAGCGGATTCCACCGTTTCCTCCGTTATGCAAAGACCGTTGCCGCTCCGGCTGTCATCGCCGTCCCTTCGTGGTACAGCGGTGATTATCTCTGAGATGTGATCTCCTTCCTCCGCCAGATCCTCATGGATTATAGCGAAATCGTTTTCCAGAAGCCACTTTCTCAGCTCTCCCTGTCTTATGCGAGGCTGCAGCACGAACTTGCCGAAGGAACGTGTCAGCTCCATATCGCCGCTCATGATGTCGCGAATCAGTTTCCCGCCCATCCCTGCGATGACTACTGCGTCCACTTCGGCCGGCTCCAGTATGGAAAGCCCGTCACCTATGCGGAAGTCGATTTTTTCCCCGCTGTCGGAGAGATGCTCTTTGCAATTCCGCTCTCCCTTCATCAGTGACGGTCCGCTGACGTCGGTCATCACTGCCCTGGGTGATATCCCCGCCTCTACCAGATATATAGGCAAGAAACCATGGTCTGTGCCGATATCAGCCATGGTTTCGCCTTTTTCTATCCTGTTTGCTATCGCCTGTAATCTGTCGTTCAAATTCATCATCGTTCTATGCTTTATTCCAGATAATCTTTCAGTTTCTTGCTCCTGGTCGGATGTCTCAGCTTTCTGAGGGCCTTGGCCTCTATCTGCCTTATCCTTTCGCGGGTGACATCGAATTTTTTTCCCACTTCCTCCAGAGTCCTGGCTCTGCCGTCTTCCAGACCGAATCTCAGCTTGAGCACCTTCTGCTCTCTCTCGGTAAGAGTCCCCAGTACATCTACGAGCTGTTCCTTCAGCATGGAGAAAGCTGCCGCCTCAGCAGGAGCCGGGGCGTCGTCGTCAGGGATAAAATCTCCCAGATGGCTGTCCTCTTCCTCTCCGATAGGGGTCTCCAGGGAAACAGGCTCCTGTGATATCTTCAGTATCTCCCTCACCTTTTCCACCGATATCCCCATCTCTGCAGCTATCTCATCAGGGGTAGGTTCTCTTCCTTCCTCCTGCAGCAGCTGTCTTGATACCCTTATCAGCTTGTTGATAGTCTCCACCATATGGACAGGTATCCTGATGGTCCTGGCCTGGTCAGCGATAGATCTGGTTATGGCCTGTCTTATCCACCAGGTGGCGTAAGTGCTGAACTTGTATCCCTTAGTCCAGTCGAACTTGTCCACCGCCTTGATAAGTCCCAGGTTGCCTTCCTGTATCAGATCCAGGAACAGCATTCCTCTTCCCACGTATTTCTTGGCGATGCTGACCACCAGTCTCAGATTCGCCTCGCACAATTTCTGCTTGGCGTACTCGTCTCCCTGTTCCATCCTCTTGGCCAGGTCTATCTCCTCCTGAGCTGTAAGGAGAGGCACTTTTCCTATTTCTTTGAGATACATACGCACCGGATCGTCGACAGCGATACTCTTGGAAATGGTGGACTCCAGATCTATCTCCTTGGCGTCGGGGTTCTCAGCTATTACAGCTTCCACCTCCGGATCGTCCACCTCTTCATCATCCATCTCCATCAGTTCGATGTCGTCAGGCTCGCTTTCCATGCTGACTTCGATGCCCTTGTTCATCAGGCTGTCATAGATATCATCCATCTGATCCTTATCTATGTCCATATCACCCAGCCTGTCTGAGACCTCCGTATAGGTGAGCATCTTCTTGCCATTGGCTGCCGCCTTTTCAGCCAGATCGTTTATTATCTGATTCTTAGTTTCCTCATCCAGTATCCCGCCTTCTCCCTGTTCATTCATGGAAGAGAGACTGTTCTCTTTTTCCAGCTTTTCATTTTCTTCGATAGGTTTCGTCATTATCTTATCCTTCAATTCTTCCTTCATTTCCCAAGCCCCCTTAATTCTTCAATTCCTTCTGTATCTGTATGAGCTGCTTCATCAACGTTTCTATTTCATCGTGATTTTCCTCTTCGTCCGCCAGAGACAGCCGCATCATCAGCTCCTTCTCCTGGCGATGCAGCATTTCCTTCCGTATCTTGGCGATACAGTCCTCGAACATGTGACGTTCTTTCCCCGCAGGCACCACCTTCCGCTCTATCTCATCGAACAGCCCGATATCCTCTTCATCCAGCATTTCACGGATCTCCTGCGGCTCTACCGAACCATCTTTCGCAGCAGACGCTATGCACCTGTATATGTTCCTGCCGGCGCTGCTTCTGAAAGCTTCCTCCTCCACATCCTCCGGAAGTCGGATAAAGGCTGAGTCCAGCAGCATCAACTTTATCAGATCCTTTTCCACCAGCGGGACATCATCCGTTCCGCGACCTTCGGATTTAGTGTTTTCAACGGTTCCGCCAGGTCTGCCGTATCCCTTTTCCATGATATTATTGCCTGAATACTCAAATCTTATAGCTCCCTCGGAGATCCCTGTCTCTTCAGCCAGCTTTCTTATGTATATATCGGCCTCCACCGGCTTCATTCCTCTGAGGATATCTACTGCTGCCTCAGTGTAAGCTATCCGCTGCTGACTGTCCTCCAGGTCGTACTGCTGCCGCAGATAACCCAGCTTGAAATCACCGTAGGGCAGCGCTTCGTCTGCCAGCTGGAGGAACGCCTTCCTGCCGTTCTTCTTTATGAACTCGTCCGGGTCTTTTCCGTCGGTGACCTTCAGGACTCTGGCGACACAGTTCTCACCATAGAGTATGTCAAGGCCCCGCATAGCTGCCTTCTGCCCTGCCTGGTCGGCGTCGTAGGACAATATCACATTCCTGGTATAACGCTTTATCAGCTTGACCTGGCTTTCCGTAAGGGCTGTCCCCAGAGAGGCGGACACGTTCCTCACACCTGCCTGATACAGAGACACCACATCCATGTACCCTTCCACCAGGATTATGGAATCCTGCTTTCTCACTTCCGCCCCCGTCAGATTGAGACCGTAGAGGTTGTATTTCTTCTTGAATACGTCCGACTCCTGAGAATTGAGATATTTAGGTTCTCCCTCGCCTACTATCCTTCCGCCGAACCCGATCACCTTTTCCCTGGCGTCTATGATAGGAAAGATGACCCTGCTCCTGAATTTATCGTAATACCCGTTCCTTCCCTTTGAGATCAGCCCCAGCTCCAGCATCTTCCCGTCGGACACGCCCTGGGCTTTTAGGAACAGGTACAAGCTGTCCCAGCTGCTGTCGGCATACCCTATGCCGAACTTGTTGAGGATATCCTCGGATATCCCCCGGTCTTTCATGTATGTATATCCCGGATTGGCCCTCTCCCGCATTCCTTTGAAAAAAAATCTGGCGGCCTGACGGTTTATCTCGTAAAGTTCTCCGTTGTCCCTCTTGTCCTGAAAAGCGCCTTCTAAACTGATGCCATACTCCTTAGCCAGCATCTCCACAGCACCTCTGAAATCCAGGTTGTAATAGCGCTTGACGAACTCGAGCACGTCTCCGGTGGCTCCGCATCCGAAACACGTGAATATCTGTTTTGCCTCGGAAACAACAAAAGAAGGTGTCTTTTCGTTATGAAAGGGGCATATCCCCTTGTAATTGCTCCCTGCTCTTTTCAGCGGAACCACTCTGCCAATGATATCAACGATATTACACCTGCTTTTTATCTCGTCAACTATATTAGTCTGATTATTCGCGCTCAACTCCGTCACTCCTGATAAAAACAACCTTTACTTTATATATACGACAAAAGCCCGCGTTTTCCTTTTTTCCACCACAAAAAAATTTGTTTTTTGCCTGCAATATTGCTTTTTTTCACAAAAAAAGTTCTTCATAGAGCCCCAGAGCGTATCTGTCGGTCATACCTGCTATATGGTCTTTCACCAGTTCCTGATGACTGAATTCACCTTCCATCGCCCTCAGATCCTCAGGAAGCGCATCGGGTCTTTCCATGAAGTATCTGTACAGTGAAACTATCACGTTCCTTATCTTCTCTATGTCCTCCGCCTTTTTGACCTGACGGTTATGGTAAACTTTTTCGAACATATATGCCCGCAGCCTGTTCATAGCGTCGGCCTTTTCTCTGCTCAATTGTGCCGTAGGCCTGTCGAAGCTGTTTTCTATCATATCTTTCACGAGGGTATCGATCCTCTTCTTATGAGTATCTCCCAGTACAGCGATGCTTTCCTCCGGCAGATCTTCCGCCGTTATTATCCCACTCCTGATGGCGTCATCGATGTCGTGATTTATATAAGCTATCCTGTCGCTGGTCTTTACGACCTGGCCTTCCGCGGTGATCGGCATCGTCGCTCCTGTATGATTAAGTATGCCATCCCTCACTTCAAAAGTCAGATTCATGCCCCGTCTGCCGGAGGAACCTGACTCCAGAACGTCCACTACTCTCAGGCTCTGGACATTATGCCTGAAACCGCCCGGATATATCTCATTGAGCACCGCCTCGCCGCTGTGGCCGAAGGGCGTATGCCCCAGGTCATGCCCCATGGCTATGGCCTCCGTCAGATCCTCATTGAGTCCCGCTCCCCTGGCTATCGTCCTGGCTATCTGGGATACTTCTATGGTGTGCGTCAGCCTCGTCCTGTAATGATCGCCTTCCGGAGCCAGGAACACCTGCGTCTTGTGCATCAATCTCCTGAAAGCTTTGGAATGTATTATCCTGTCCCTGTCCCTCTGAAAGTCCGTCCTTATAGCGCATTTTTCTTCCGGTATCTTCCTTCCCCTGCTTTCCGCGGCCTTGGCGGCATATGATGTCAGATCCCGGAACTCTCTTTTCTCTATATCAGACCTATTTATCATATACTCCTCCATATTCTAATATAATAATACATATGGCCTGTTACATTGTAAAGTTGTTTCTTTTCATGATCTCCGCCCCCAGACCGCTGTCCACTGTCCCCAGCAGCTCCGCCACCTTCTTCTGGAGCTCCTCATCCAGGAAGAATATATGCTCAGCTATGGCCTCTGTCAGATCCTCTCTCTCCTCATCCGTCAAGTCTGCGTAAAACTCCGCCGCCTGTCTTGTCTCCTTCACTCCAGCCCACCTCTTTCCAGCTCTTCCACCCTGTACATGTAATTGATGATATCGCCCAGTCCATCCCCGCGCCATGCGATCCCTTCAACTGTGTTTTCCGGCACGAAACTCGTCGTATCCCGTCTGGACAGGGCACCATCCGGGACAGATGTCAGCTTCATTATCCCGGCTGCCACAGCTGGTACGGTCTCCTCATCCCATAACACTGTCCGCTTTGTTATCTCAGCGATATTCTCTCCGTCATATCCTCTCATCTGCACGTACAGCTCATACTGAGGGAATGCTCCGCTTTTCACAGCCGCTTCCAGATCATCCACCGCTCTGTCGCTGTCGAAGCCGGCCATGAACTCCGCTGACAGTCTGTCGAGAGCTTTGTCGCTTCCCCGGCTCCCTTCCCTGTCTTCCACGACAGGAAGCCACCTGTATCTCACCAGATATCTTCCTCCTGCCGCGTTTTCCCACACACACGTATCGGCCGAATACCATTTCATACCGATGTAGGATCCTGAGAGACCTTCCTTTGAGAAAAGCCTGAGCGCGCAGTGCGCCGCTTCCGGATTTTCGACGATAAACTCCCAGAAACGGCGGGTATTTATCCCGTCAAAGCTGTACCGTTTCGTGAAAGCGTCAGCCATATCGAAGAATTTTTCCGCCTCATCGATAAAAAACACCGGTATGCTGTGGCATATCATATCGTAATCGCCATCGCCGCTGTGGAACTTCACATTCATCCCCTTGATGTTTCGCGCTGTATCAGCTGTTCCCGGGCTGCCCAGCATAGACGCGAATCTGACCGTCACCGGTGTTATCTCGTCAAAGCTTCCGAATATCCTCGCCTTCGTATATTCCGAAAAGGACATGTACGGCCTGAAAAAGCCTTCGGCCGTTACGCCCTTCCTGAACAGGAGCCGCGGCCTGGGAAGCTCCTTTATCATCCTGTGTATCCGTTGTAGCATTAAAAAATCTGTCATCAACACCACCTCACGGTAGTATATGCGACAGATCCTGTTTTTGCCTGCATAAGCTTCATACTCGGATGAGCATCTTCGGGTCAAGGGGGCAGATCATGGTCAAATGCCTGTATGTCCAAAGCCTCCCTCTCCTCTGACCGTCTCACTCAGCTCCTCCGCCTGGACCAGCTGGGCTTTTTCATATCTGGCCACCACCATCTGGGCTATCCTGTCTCCATCGTTGACCGTGAAGACTTCCTCTCCCCAGTTGATGAGCGAGACCTTCACTTCGCCCCGGTAATCGCTGTCTATAGTGCCGACGCCATTAGTAAGACCGATGCCATGTCTTACTGCCAGTCCGCTTCTGGCCCGTATCTGCACCTCATATCCTTCAGGTATCTCCATGAAAAGGCCGGTAGGTATCAACGCCCGCTCTCCCGGTTTTATCTCCACAGGTCCATCCAGATACGCCTTTATATCCATCCCGGCGGAGCCTTCCGTCTCATAACGCGGAAGCTCCCCCGACATCGTCTTCATCATTATCCTCATCCTCTTACCAGTCCTTCCAGATCGAACATCCTTCCTGTGACCGCCGCGCCGCAATACGACTTGTAATCTCCTATCATGGCCGCTGCCTGGAGTATGTCCTCACGGGTGACGCTGTCGAACTCCTTGAGGACTTCCTCCGGAGAATAGACCTTGCCCAGCAGCAGTTTGTTTTTCCCGATGGAAAACATTCTGCTGTTGATGTTCTCCAGACCGAATATATATGAACTCTTGACCTGTTCCTTGGCCATGGACAGTTCCTCATCGGTGACGCCCTTTTCCCTCAGCGAATCCAGCTCACACCTTATGGCTTCGAGAGCATCCTCCGCTTTGTCATGAGCTACACCGGCATATATGCTGAAGAACCCCCAGTAGCTGGAGAACACATTCATGGAGCATACTGAATAAGCCAGTCCCTTTTCTTCTCTGATGCTCTGGAAAAGCCTGGAGCTCATGCTGCCGCCAAATATACTGTTCATCAATACAAAGGTATAGTACTTGCTGTCGTCCATGGAAACACTCGGCGTCGCAAGGCAGATATGGGTCTGCTCTATATCTCTCTCCTTCACATCGAAGCTTTGTCTGTACGGCTTCAGCTCCGTACGGACTGTCACTTTTTTATCTCGCAGTGAATTGAGCCTGTCCTCGAACAGCTCCGCAATAGCCTTCTCATCGAAATTTCCCGCTATAGCTACGACAATGCTGTCCCTGGCGTATTTTTCCCGATAATATCCCGTCAGCTTATCTCTGTCTATGGCCGACAGACTTTCCGGCGTCCCCAGGATGGACCTTCCCAGCGGATTGCCACTGGCCACCAGCTCCGATATAGTATCATACACGTCATCGTCGGGGCTGTCCTTCACCATCTTTATTTCCTCGAATATGACCTTTCGTTCCTTGTCCATCTCATCAGGATCGAATCTAGATCCTGTAAGCATGTCCAGCAGGATCTCTGCTCCTTTACATATGTTGGAAGACAGGGTCTTGATATAATAGCAGGTAGCTTCCTTCCCCGTAAAAGCGTTGAACATACCTCCTATCTTATCCACATCGGACGCGATCTCTTTAGCTGACCTGTTTTCCGTTCCTTTGAACATCATGTGTTCTATATAATGGGATACCCCGGAAACATCATCCGTCTCATCGGCGGCCCCGGCCTTTACCCATATGCCCAGAGCTGCCGACTGCACGTAATCAGTCTTCTCCATGATGAGCGTGGTACCGCACTTCAGCTTTACCGTTTTTACCATATCAGCGCTTCCCCTTTCACTGGATTTAAAATGTATTGTAACACAAATTTTAGACTTTTCATATACTGCCATTGAACAATTCAGTATAAATTCATATTGCGGTTACCATTAAGGAGGTAAAACATGAACTGTTTTTGCACACCACAGAACAACACCCAGGACAACGGCTGCTGCAAAGCCAATGAGCTTTGCAGCTTCAGCGGCAATCTGGACGATGTCACCGCTACGCCAATCTACGTGCAGAGCGTGTATGACGCCGTAAGATTCCACATGCAGGGAATGAAGACGGTACAGTGCCTCAAATTCACTCCGGCCATACCGCCGGGATGCTCTGTCAGCAGGATCATCGATATCAGATGCAAAAAGGTCTTTGACCCGTCTCAGGCTTCAAGCAGCGATAATCTCACGCTGGATATGGAAACGGGCATCTCAGGAGCCTACTTCGTCAACGAATGCAACAGCGTCGTAGAAACAGTAGGGCCTGACGGCGTGCCTTCAGAAAAGATACTTTTCGCCGATACCAGTGACTGTGACGCCACCGACTGTGGAACTCCGATATTCGGTACACAGAACGTGAAGATCTGGGGCAATATCGTGGTCTACATAGACCTGGCTGTCTGCGACAGCTGCGGCAGGGAAAGCACCATGACCGTCTGCGCGGAGGTGAACATAGCAAAGCCTGCTTGTCCGCTGGTGCTGACCAACTTCTTCGAGCTCTGCATGCCTAGCACTACCAACTCGGCCTTCATGCCTAGACTGACTGAACTCTCCAACGCAGGCTTCACCTGCAGGATGGCCACCAACAACGCGTCCCGCGACCTGTGCCTGGGGCCTAACGGAGAGATAACAGCTAACCTGATCATCACCATCTGTATCACAGTGGAAAAAAAGATCACGGTACCTGTACAGCTCTGTGTCCTCTCCACAGGATTCGCGGAAGCACCGCTCCAGGAAAATGTGTCAGGGATAGTCACGTGTCCCGGTTTATTTCCTGAGAGAAATGATGGCGGCTGCGGCTCCTGTGGCAGCCAAAATGAGTCAAACGCTTGTGTTACGAACCCGTGCTGCGATCCATGCTGCTCTCAACAATCTTCAGACCGCGACTGCGGCTGCGGTGATTTCCCACCGTCAGCGTGCAAATAGGTGTCCGTAGCCGTCGATGGCTGTATCCTTGAAAAACGGACTGTCCGCCGGAGGTATCCGGCGGGCAGTCCGTTTTTCACACAATAGAACATAATGAGAAACATCTGGCGGCAGACAGCAGGCATCACAGCCCATTGACGATATTGTCAGGCCGTTCTCCCCTGCTTACCTTCTCTATAGCCGACCATATCATCCCGTATCCTCTCCTGAATGAAGCGCCTGTGATCCCTCCTATGTGACAGCTCAAAAGCAGCTTCCCTGCGGCATCCTCAGGAGCCGTCACCAGCGTATTGTCCGGCTGTACAGGCTCTCCGTCCATGGTGTCCAATCCGGCTCCCGCTATCCACCCCGACTCCAGAGCTTTCACCAAAGACGCGCTGTCCACCAGCTCTCCTCTCGACGTGTTTATCAGATAAGCTGTATCCTTCATCTTCCTCAGAAAATCGTCGTCCACCATGTACCTGGTCTCCTCTGTGACAGGCAGATGAAGGCTGACGATGTCACACGAAGCCAGCAGCTGTTCCCGTTCCATATATCTGACATCCATTTCAGCTTCTTCCCCGGCAGAAAGCCTGCGCGGCTTGAAATACGCCACATCAGCTCCGAAGGCCGCAAGCAGTCTGGCCGTCGCCTTTCCGATATCTCCCATCCCTATGAGACCTACGGTACAATCGCCCAGTTCCCGGAGACTCCCCTCCAGCATATACCTTTCCTTCGTCTCTATCTGTTTCCCGCTCCTGACACTTTCATCTCCGCCTTTCACATCTCTCAGCAGTCCCAGCATCAACAGCACCGCCTGTTCCGCCACTGCGGCCGCGTTCATCCCTTTGCAGTTGCACACATATATCCCTCTGGCGGCGGCTTTCTCAGTATCCACCCCCTGATAACCTACTCCTTCGGAATGTATGAGCTTCAGATCCGGCATACCTTCGATCAGTGAAGCTGACACATCAGCGACAGCGTCTACAAGTATGTAATTGGCATCGCTGTGCAGTTCCAATATCGTCCCGTCGTCAGTCCCTACCGGGACATAGACGATGTCATATCTGTCAAAGAGGCTGCTGTCAGCCGTATACCTGGCCAACCGGCCTTCTTTTCCGATAACCAGCAGTTTTTTCATATCCGTCATCCTTTCTCATCTTCTTCCTGTCGATTTTATAAGAATACGCCATACTATTCAAGGGCGGGAAGCGATTTTTATTGATTTTTATCTCAGTATATGGTACCGTATTTGAACGGGAAATTATTCACATATTCTAAGAGGGACAATCACAATGAAACGTTATTATTTGAACATACTCGTCATCGGCTTCGCTCTCTTCTCCATGTTTTTCGGAGCGGGGAACATAATCTTTCCTCCTTACCTGGGGCTGGAAGCCGGATCTCACTGGATACTGGGATTCATCTTCTATTACATGGCCGACATCGGTCTGGCCATCGTAGCCATCTTCGCCCTGATAAAAAACAACGGCGATATTTTCATGCTGACTGGCCGCATAGGCAAGATCCCGGGAAAGCTGATGGTCTCTGTGATCGTCCTCTGCATAGGGCCTATCATAGCGATACCACGCACGGGAGCCTCCGTCCACGAAATGCTGGTCCTGCCTCATACAGACAGCGTCTCCCCTATCGTCACCACGGCCATATTCTTCGCCATCGTATTGGTGCTGACCATCAGGGAATCAGCTGTAGTGGATATCCTGGGAAAATTCCTGACGCCCCTGCTCTTCATAGGACTGCTGCTCCTGATAATATCCGGTATCGTTTCACCTTTCGGAGACATCGCTTCCGAGCCTAAGATAGATAATATCATCATCGCCGGAGTCAATTCGGGATACCAGACTATGGATGTGCTGGCCGCCATGATATTTGGTATCATCGTGGTCAAAAGCGTCATGGAGAAGGGCTACACTGAGCCTACTGCCAAATACAAGGCCGTCCGTGCCTCCAGCCTGGTAGCCGGCTTCGGGCTCCTGATAGTTTACTGCGGCCTCACATATCTGGGCGCTACCGCTTCCACAACTTATGGTATGGATATCAACCGATCCCAGCTGATAATAAACATCACCGACGGCCTCCTGGGAGACGCCGGCGTCCTGGTATTGGGGATCGTCGTGACACTGGCCTGTCTCACCACCGCTGTAGCTCTCGTCAGCTCCGGCTCCGATTACTTCAGCAGTCTCTCGAGAGGAAGACTCAGCTATAAGCTCCTGGCGGTAGTGATATGCGTGTTCAGTGCTGTCATAGGGAATTTGGGCATAGACGCCATCGTTATGCTGGCCGAACCGGTTCTCAGTCTGGTATATCCCGGCGCTCTGACTCTGATCGTGATGGGTCTCTTTTCAGACCGGATATCCGACTACACAATAAGAGGAGCAGTTCTCGGCGCCCTGGCAGGGAGTCTCCTTGAACTGCTCTATAATTACGAAATACTCCAGCCGGCATTCGTCCCTCATCTGCCGCTCAGCAATTTCGGGTTCGGCTGGTTCATCTTCGCCGTAGCGGGAGGTATAGCCGGCGCTGTGATAAGACGCGTGAAGGCCCGTTGACATCATCTCCTTCAACAGGTCCGTTAGCTGGCTCTCCTCTCTATCCGCAGCTTGTCTGCGATAATGGCGATGAACTCCGAGTTTGTCGGCTTGCCCTTATCGTTCTGTACCGTATAGCCGAAGAGCGCGTCTATGGTCTCCAGCTTTCCTCTGTTCCACGCCACCTCTATGGCATGTCTGATAGCCCTTTCGACCCGGCTGGGAGTAGTGTTGTTGGCCTTGGCGATGGCCGGGTACAGCTCCTTGGTCACAGCTCCCAGCAGATCTATATCTTCCACCACCATGATGATGGCGTCCCTCAGATAATGATATCCTTTGATGTGGGCGGGAACTCCTATTTCGTGTATTATGTTGGTTATATCGATCTCCAGGCTTTTTTCATCATCCTTCTGTCCCGTCAGTATGGCTCTGGCGTATTGCATCTTGTTATCGCTCTTATCGTCCACGCCCGACAGCTGATTGATGCGCTTCATCAGCACGTCCAGATTGAAGGGCTTCACTATGTAGTATTCCGCGCCCAGGCTTATGGCCTTCTGGGTGATAGGCTCCTGTCCCACTGCTGACAAGACGATAGTTCTGGGGTACTTTTCAAGTTCTATGTTGTTTATGGTTTCCAGGACGCCCAATCCGTCAAGATGGGGCATGACCATGTCCAGTATCAAGATCTCAGGCTGGTGCAGTTTGATGTTTTCTATAGTCTTTATGCCGTCATGAGAAACGAAAGCCAGATCGATATCTTCCTTCTCCTTGAAGTAATCGACGAGAATCTCACAGAATTCCTTATTATCGTCAGCGATACCGATTTTAATCCTTTTCATTTTCATATTCCTCCTGTTTTCCTGCCTTAACACACTATGTTCGACAATTGTTACATATATTATTTTTAAATACATTCTGACTATTATCAATAATTGGATGAATACATTTTGCTTTATTTTTCGACAAGGTTCGACTCTTCCAGCATCCACTCGATAAATATCCCGTATCCACGCTGAGGATCATTGACGAATACGTGGGTGACGGCACCGATTATCCTGTCGTTCTGTATGATAGGACTGCCGCTCATACCCTGGACGATACCACCGCTCTCTTCCAGCAGCTCTTCGTCAGTGACGCGGATGACCATGCTTTTGTCGGCCGGCGAATCCTGATCCTCTATCTTCTCTATCTCTATGTCGAAGCGCTTTATCTCATTGTTTGAAAGCGTAGACAAAATATAAGCGTCTCCCAGCTCCACCTGCTCCCTCGTCCCGACAGCCAGCGGCTGATCGTACAGCGGACTTTCCATGGGATGATACGCCAGTCCGAAGACGCCATAGCTGCTGTTCTTTTCCAGGCTGCCCAGCGGATCGTCAGAATGATAGAATATCCCTCTTATCTCCCCGGGCTCTCCATCCTTTCCCTCCTGTACCTCCTGCACCTGGGATTCCAGCAAAAGACCTGTCTCTACCGAAAGGATAGCGCCCGTTTCCGGATCTACGATACCATGACCCAGCGCTCCGAAAGTTGAATTAGACGGATCGTAATATGTCAGCGTACCTATCCCGGCAGTCTTGTCCTTGACCCATACGCCCAGCTTATAGAGCCCGTCCTCTCCCGATTCTACAGGGTCGACCTCTACGTTGATGATGCTGTCGTTTCTCTTTACCTTGAGTCTGACCGTGCCCTTCGCCTCGTTGACAATGGACTGTACCTCATCAGCCCTGTATACCTCCGTTCCGTTTATCGCCATTATTATGTCGCCTATCTGCAGTCCGCTCAAAAGCCCCGGATTGACCTTTTCTCCGCTCTTTCCCTCTATTTCTTCCAGGCCTACTATCAGGACTCCTCTCACATCCATCTTGACTCCCACTGACTGACCTCCCGGTACCAGCACTTTTTCCGCCACTACAGGCGACGCAGCAGTCCTTTCAGTCTGCGGGAAAAACTGGCCGATGATGATAATAGAAAGAAGAAGTCCGCATAGTACGAGCGCACTTTTTTTTAAAAAGCTCTTCATTGAAAGTCCTCCTAGCTATCGAAATTCTGAAGGAATTCCCCCAGGTCCTCTTCCGTCTCTATAGTCACCCCATCGACGAACAATTGCTGATCGTTTTCCGACAGCAGATCGAAAGGTATAGAAGTTATGAGATACAGCTCCTTGTTTCCTTTCTCATCGCATATGAAGACCTTGACGACTCCATCTACTTCCTTTATTAGGTATGATTCCGGTTCGCCTGCTGTGCCTGTCTCCTCGCCTTCAGATATCGTTTCTTTTTTGCCGGAGGTCTCCGTCTCCGCCTTTTCATCCTCTTCTACCCTGACCTTTTGAGCCGCCTCCTCCGCCGCATCGTTGTCCACCGCGCTCTGATAGTTCAACCACACCCCAAAGCTCAGCACAAAAGCTCCTACGACGGAAAATATTATCCTGTTTCTCAGCTTTTTTCTTCTCGTATCTCTGAACATACTCACTCACCTCAAATCTATTATGAGCTTTTTGCCCTTATTTATACATGGCTCGCCTCCCGACAGAAATACAGAGGAAACACGACCTGAGTTCTTCATAGCCAATCAAAAAAAGCCGTCTCAAACGGCTTTTTTATTTACCATATGTCCATATATCGATGCTATTTGAGTCCGAATTCCACCAGCTTGTTGAAAAGCTGTCTTCTCGATATGGATAATATATCAGCTACCTTGTTCATATCAGAGTGGTATCTGGACAGCAGCTCCTCTATATAAGCCTTTTCAGCCTTGCTCCTGTACTCCTTCAGCGTTTCCGTATAATCGGTCTCGAAGCTTCCGCTGCGTGGAGAGCGAAAACGCTCCGGCGCACGCCCCGACAACATGTCTGATGGCAGATATCCCTTTTCTATCTCACCGTGTTCCGACAGCACCATGCATCGCTCGATAATGTTCTTCAGCTCTCTTACATTGCCGGGATAATCGTATCCCGTCAGGATCTCCAGCACATCATCGCTGATCTTTATCCCATCCTTTTTCATTTCTCTGGAATAGCTGTCTATGAAATGCTCTATCAGCAATGGTATATCTTCCCGCCTCTCCCTCAGAGGAGGTATCTCTATGACGATGGTGCTTATCCTGTAAAACAGATCGCTTCTGAAAAGGCCATTGTCCATATCCTCCTTCAGGTTCCTGTTGGTGGCCGTTATCAGCCTGAAGTCCACATTTATCGGGGTGTTGCTCCCCATTCTGTATATGGTCCTGTTTTCTATGGCCTTCAGCAGTTTCGCCTGAAGGTTCATAGAGACGCCGCCTATCTCGTCCAGGAACAGCGTTCCGCCGCTGGCCGCTTCAAACAGCCCCATTCTCCGCTGCGTAGCGCCTGTAAAGGAGCCTTTCTCATGGCCGAAAAGTTCCGATTCCAAGATAGAATCCGACAGAGCCTGGCAATTGAGATCCAGCAGACTGGCGTCCTTCCTGTTGCTCCTCTCATGTATAAAGGTGGCCAGCACCTCTTTTCCCGAGCCTGATTCTCCGAACAGCATTATGTTCGATTCGCTGGCAGCTGCTTTCTCGGCCATCTCCAGCATCTGTCTGTAGCGCGGGCTCTTGCTCTCCAGCATGTATTTATTCCTGGCCTTCTCCCTCAGAAGGGCGTTTTTCATATCGGTGATGCGCTTGTCCCTGATGTTGCGTATCTCTATCAAAAGCTCCGCCGGATCCATGCCCTTGGTCACGTATGTATATGCTCCCGCCTTCATGGCCTCCACAGCCTTTTCCACCGTGCCGTAGGCCGTCAGCATCAATACGTCCGCATCATAATCTCTCTCCTTTATGGCCTTCAGCAGCTCGAACCCGTCCATCACCGGCATGCTCAGGTCTGATACCACTATGTCGAATGCCTTGTTCTCCATGATCTTCAGCGCTTCCTGTCCGTTGAAACAAGTCTCGACCGAGTAGCCGTCGTTTTCCAAGATGAGTTTCAGCACTTCGCAGTAATCCTTTTCGTCATCTACCACCAGTATGCTCATGTTCTTTTTTACCATCATCAACCTCCCCGCTTCTGTGCTCCCGCAGCGGCAGCGTCAGCATGAATACCGAGCCTACGCCCACCTTGCTGCGGACATCGATTTTTCCGTCCAGCTTCCCTGTTTCGTTATAGACTATATAAAGCCCCAGACCATTCCCCTTATGTCCTTCTTTGGTAGTAAAAAACGGGTTGAATATATTCTGCAATATATCCTCCTCTATGCCTGTCCCGGTATCCTGAACATCTATTTCGAATTCCTGCTTATATTTTACCACTTTTATCGACAATTTTCCATTTTCTTTCATCGCATCAGTGGCATTTTGTACCAGATTTATCAATATCATATCGAGAGCTTCTACCCGGATATATGTCTCTATCTTTTCACTGCATGTGATCTCCAGCTTTATGTTTTTCTTTCTGAGTATATTGTCATTGAGAGACGCCAGAGAACGTATATGCTCCTCCACGTCTATCCACTCCTCCTGTCCTGATGACGCTCTGGAAAAGTTCAGCAGATTATTTATTATGGCCCCCGATCTGTCTACCGCAGCTTCTATGTGTCCTATGGCCTTGTCCCTTATTTCCATATCCACATCCATATTTTTCAACACGTAACAGTAATTCCTTATGATGCCCAGCGGGTTCCTTATCTCATGAGCAACACCGGCAGCCAGCTGGCCGACAGCTATCATCTTATTGTCCTGGAGCATCTGACGCTCAGCCATGACCTCTCCTGTGATGTCCCTTGCCATGAACAACAGCTTTTCCACCACACCTTTGGCTCCCTCTATTGGGAAAATGTCCACCTCAAAAATATCCTGCTTCCTCGTGATCTCCCTGCTCTCAGTGTATTCGCCGCGTGATGCACGCTCCATCATCTCCCGCAGACTGGCACGTCCTTCCTCATCCATCTCCAATATATCGTATATATTGCTGTTGGTGACATTTTTGTGGATCGCTTCGAAGAAATAGCGGTTTATATCCAGTACCACGCCGTTGAGATCCAGCTCCGCCAGATAATAGCTGACGCCATTGAACGTAGTCTTCAGCTCCTTCTTGCTTTCGTTGAGCTTTTCCATCCTGTTCTCCAGCTCCGCATAGAGATTCTTGTTTGTCTGATAATATATGAAAAACGCTATCATGACAGAAGTGAATATGATCAATACGAGCATATAGACATCTTCATTGTTCTCTTTCATATAGACGGGCCCGTTGCCATCGAACCATTTCTGGCTGGCCTCGTAGCTGAGCGTATGCCGGTCTGTCACGTTTATACACTTGTTCATGAGCGTGTATAGCACTGAATCCTCATCCACCATTATGCACACGTTCTGACTGTAGACACTGTCTTCCGTGGCCAGATAGTCCTTGTTCCCATCTAGAGCCAGCCACATGGCGCTCCTCGGAGCCAGCATGAAGTCCAGATCCTCTGCTCTGGCCAGCTCCAGAGCCTCCTCGGCCGAATCGGCATACACGAAATCCACATCCTGTCCGTCGTAGCTTATATCGTTATCTTCACTTCTCTGATAGCCCTCTACGATGACTCCCGACAGATCTGAGTTCAACTGGCCGTCTGCCTTCACATACATGGCCCAGTCCAGCTGAAGAAGCGGCGGAACGTAATTGCTGTCCACGTTCCTGTCCTCATCGGTCACCGCAGTGATACGGCCGTCAGCTCCTTCCTCTTCATCTGTCAGTCTTATATCCAGATCTACGTTTCTGAACACATCGTCCATATACTCCTGAAGGAACCCATTGCCGTCAGCATTCATGAATCTGATACTGTCATCTACATATATGACCACCTCATCGTGGTTTTCCACATGCTCCCTCTCGGCTTCGGTCATCTCCAGGCGTCCGGTCTCCCCGGATCTTATATCACCGTCCCTGTCCTGCAAAGCGTATATGAATATTATGCCTATGAGCACTATGATGACCCCAAGGAACAGATACTGCGAAAACTTTTTCTTCATGATTTACTCCTTCTTCGCGCGAATCTCTCGCCGAATACATTCAGCTCCATCTCGTCGTCGTCCATCGGCTTTCTCCTCCACCTGGTCAGCAGCGTGATCACTGCTCCCACCGCCAGCCACAGCAGCGCGATGATGAACTCAGGCGATATGGTCGTGAAGGTGAAATTTTCCCTGAGGTACAGCAGGAAATAGAAGCATACAGCCAGCAGGATGACGATGCCCATCCCGGCGCCTCCCCTGACGCTGAATGGCCTGCTGAGATCCGGCTCCTTTTTCTTCAGTACGATGTAGGATATCACAACAAATATATATGAAAAGAGTGAACACAGAGAACTGGTATTGATAAACCATTCCAGCGCGTTCATCCCCAGAAGAGGAGCGACTACAGCGATACCTCCTACCAGCAGCACCGCTACATAAGGCGTTTTATACTTCTTATGTATCCTCCCAAGCGCGGCCGGAAGGAGCCCTGCCCTGCTCATGGCGCAGAGCAGCCTGGTGGCGCCGATGAAGAACCCGTTCCAGGTAGTCAGTATGCCGAAGATCCCTCCGATTATGACCAGCAGCGAAAAGACTTCCCCATTAAAAAGGTATGTGGCCACATCAGCCAGCGGGATGTTGTTGGACGCCCTGATCTCCATCGGAGCCGCCAACGAGATCCCTATTATGAGGAGGCAGTACCAGATGATGCTGAAGATGATGCAAACGAGCACCATCTTTCCGATGTCTTTCTCGGCTATATTCATCTCCTCCGCCGATTGAGGGATGACGTTGAAGCCTATCAGCATGGCAGGGACCATACAGAAGGTGTAATAAAAGCCATCCTGCCTCCACAGTGTCCTTCCTATATTGCTTACATCACCGAAAACCACGCCTCCGAAGAGCATGAAGAATACGACCATGATAATGACGACTGTGGCCATGACCTGAAACAGCACAGCGGGCCTGGTCCCAAAGAAGTTGATGAGAGTTACCACGACAGCCCCTGCCATTCCAAACACGGCCCATGAAAAATTCACCTGATAACCCGCCACCTCCCACAGCGGAACGGCTGACGGTACGGAAAACATATAATTTATGGCTGTGGAAGTGGCTATCCCTTCCCACGCCACGACGCCTATATAAGCTATGGACATTATCCAGCCTACCAGCCAGGCCGGCCTCCTGCCTATGGCTCTGTACACGAACACGAACTCCCCTCCTGAGAGAGGCAGCGCGGAGGTCAGTTCACTGTAAGTAAGACCCACTGCCAGTATCAGCAGACCACCCAGCACAAAAGCAGCCAGTGCCCCCATCATACCTGCTTCGTTGATCCAGGAAGGAGCCATCATTACCCAGCTCCATCCTATCATCGTACCGAATCCGATAGCTATTATATCAGTCCTTCCAAGGACTTTACTTACGGAATTCCCCATATCTTTCATATTTTTCTCCTAATACATGAGTGCAAGTTATCTATTATTATACAACAAAAAAGCAACAAAGTGGCATATAGCCACTTTCCTGCTTCGAGAATTTATTTAAAGGGGATAAACTAGAAATTGCTTTTTTGCTGTCGGTACCGCCGGGACAACAGCTGCCAAGCCTTCGCCATCAAGGAAGCGAAAGAACAAAACACTGCATCGCCGATTGCCATAGCCGCTATCGCTGTTGTCCGGAATACCGCAGAAATCTCAGTTTCTCTATAATCAAGAATCGAGCTGTTCACTTCTCTTATATGCGGTCCGCAGAGTGTAGCCGCCGCACCTGCCGGGAACGGGTACGATCCTCCTTCTGTGAAGAGGGGAATGTGTGAGATTGACTCGTGTCTCATGACATTGTGTCATAACTCCGTGCATCGTGATACACCACGATGCTCCGCCTCTTTTCCCGCTAAAACCGATTTGGATTTTCACGGGCCTGAGCTGTTTCTCTGCCATTATATATTCCAAGATTCGTGCCAATATCCGCCTTTTTTCGACTTTTTTTCAGGGCATCGTTTCAAAATGCTGTTAGATATTGAAATTCCAACGTTTTAGCGAGAAAGTTTTTTTCTCGCATCCGTCGCGCCATACGACGTGACTGTCTCATGACGGAAAATCAGAGAAAAAAAACGGGGAACAGGAAATAAACTTCCTGTTCCCCATGAAACTTTTTTCTCAAATGTCATTTTATTTCACACCAGGTCATCAGACCACATTCACTTCATTATACTTCTCGTAATGTGATCCTCCACCTGCCGGAGCGCATCGAAATCCACAGCGTCCACGTAACACTTCTCCAGCATATCGTGGCGCCCTTTCGCTTTTTCCAGTAAAGCGACCGCCTTCAGGATCAGGCCGCGGCTGCTCTCCTTCACATCCTCGAAGACTTCTCCGGCCCGGCGGTCCCCATCCCCCGTAAACACTTCATCAGCCTTTATCCTTACGACCTTTCCATCGATATTGGCCGAATCGACGACATGATATTCATTGCTGCATATCACTGCCAGATCTGCTCCTTCGCAGACTACATGCTCCAGCTTTCTTTCAGGGGACATAGGACAGTAATATTCCTCCACGTCGAATCCCGCCTCTGTAAGACGCCTGGATACAGGTCCCAGCAGCACCTCGGTCCTGGAGCCCACAGGGACATCCAGCACTACCACCCGGCCGACACCCTCTATCACCGAAGTCACGTTGCTTTTTATACCTCCCGGCGTGATGGCCCCCGCGAAGAACTTTCGTCTTTCTCCAAATCTCACATCGCCGCCCATCACATAGTCACGTCTCATCTTGCTTTCCGCCCGTCTAAGTATGGATATGGCATCCAGCTTCATCTTGAGCTGGCTCCTGTACTCCCATATCTTCTCATCCGTGACGTTCCTTTCCAGCAGCTCTCCCAGAAACTCATATTGCTGACCGGCGCTTTTCAGATAACCGTAAGCATATCCGAATATATCGCTTATCTCCTCACCCAGCCTCATTATCTCCCATCTGCTGCCCTTTAGCTTCTCCTCATCCCAAAACTGCCCCAGATTTATTATCTCGTCCACAGCGCCGGGCGTCACAGGATCCACGATATGAGGCGCCGTCCCATCCAGGACAGCCGCTCTCCTTCCCCTGATGAGTATCCCGTCCAGTGAATCGGGATCAGAAGAGCACCAGAGAAAATCCACATCCTCTCCCCTGTCGACAAAATACCTGCCTATCCTCTTCATCAAGGTCGATTTTCCCGTTCCCGGACCGCCCTTTATACAAAATATTTTTTCTGCTTTTCTTTGTGGTAAAATATAGTTATAATAGGAATAGAATCCATGAGGGGTATTCCCTCCCGGATACAGATTTCTTACTTTTCCTTCCATGATAACCTCCTTCGCTACATAACATACTATGCGGCACGGATCATTGGTTGTTAACGTTTTAAAGCAATTATGCATCTGTATCTGAGACGGATCCCTGTCTTCAGAAGGACATGGAAAATATAATATCGAAAAGAGGAAAGAATGATGAATCAAAGTTCGAAAAAATCACACATCATAGTAGCGGTAATCCTCTTCGTTATCGCTGTTATCTTTCTCTGCTACGGCATCTACATGATCGATTACTCTCTCGAATACATACGGACTTATATGGAAATATCGACGATATCGTTCGAGGATGCTCTCCAGTATGTCGTATCGTCATCAGCCTCTTACATAGGCTTCGCCATCGTGATAGCCATCGGTGGATTTATCGTATTCTCACTGAGAAAAACTCACTACGTCACGTTCGGTCACCATAATGGATATGACGACGGGAACGACGAGGAAGAAGTGGACGAAGCGGAAGAAGAAGTCAAAGAAATCGAAGCAGTCAAAGAAGACTTCGAAGAGGAAGAGGTCAAAGAGATCAAAGGCGACGAAGAAAGCAGTGAGAACGGCGGCGATGTGACCGAAAACGAGAGTGGAGCTGCCTTGATGCCTGACATCGCGGCGCCCGGCGAAAAAGGAAAGCAACCCGAAGGACCCGAAGAAAAAGAGGCTCCGGAAAAGGATCTGGTACATACCAGAGAATTCTCCTTCCCCAAAAAACCGGCTATAACCTATGAAGAAGTCATGATACCTCAGGAAGCCTCTTCCGCACCGCGTGACGCCGAGAAGGATCACGAGGAGGCTGCCGGCAACGATACGATCCGGCAGGAAAAGAGCCAAGCCCCTCAGCAGGCTGATGGATCTGCCGCGCAGGCAAACAGGCAGGCTTCTCAGAAAGCAGCTGCCACCGCCAGGCCACAGACCGGAGATCAGGATGACAAGCCACAGCAAAACAAAAGCGGCCAAAACGGCCAGGTATCCAACGCACATTTGGATACCGACTCATGGCTGAAGGACTTTTTCGCTGACAAATAAAATTTCGATACGAATACAAACATGATCAGAAAAGGAGCTGTTTCATCGGCATATGGCCGCTGACAGCTCCTTTACTCTTCACTTATTTTTTCTTTATTTCATCTCTTTAGGGATGAAAGAGTTATCGTTATCGTCGTTCCCGTCATTATTTTTCGACGCTTCTGTTCCGTCTCCTTCCGATGAAGATTCCATCACCGCGGTCACGTCCACAGACTTGCTTTCCATCTTCTCCGGTTTTACTGGCTCATCGGAAGCTTCCTCCTTATCCCGGATCCCCTCCGCTGTGGAAAGGCCATCCTCCGTCTCAGCAGCCTGGCTATTGTCTTCCGGCTCTTTGACCGATGTTTCAGGATGCTCCTCCTGATGTACAGATCCGGAAGGTGAAGGTACCGGTATCGCCTCCGGCTCTATAGGCGCAGGCTCCGTCTCCTTGATGAGATGTCCCGCCAGTATCTCGTAAAAACCCGCAAAGGTCGAATATTGATATGCCGTCACAGGCACCATGAACAGATAAACTAACACAGCGACCAGCGACTGGACTATTACAGGCGCGTTCAGCAGCGCGACTATCTCTTCGATGAGTACGGCCGGGATCATCGATAAGATCATCCATCCAATAAATGAAAGCTGCAGACAGAAGTATTTCGCACAATTTCCCTTCATCATCTGCTTACTTTCATTCATACACTGCCTTATCCCTTTTGTAGGGTCGTCGGCCAGTATGAAAAATGCCTGGCTGTATCTCAGAGCAGCTATTATCCCCGGGATTATCAGCAAAAGCGACCACAGCGCGATGAACAGCGACTGGAACAGCATGAGCCCCAGCGCCTTTGCGAACTGTTCGAATCCGAGGAATATATCGCTGACACCTACCCTCTGACGTCTGAACATTGCCAGGAAAAACAAGGTTATCCCCAGCATGAACGCTCCTGTCACCAGTATGAGATATATACTGCTGAGAAATGAATATGTAGGCATACTCTCATAGATATATCCGTAATTATAATAAAGCTCCATTCCTCCGGAGTTGTAGCTGTAATACATATCCGCCACATTGACGCCGAATAACTCGTTGAGTATGACAGGCGGTATCCCGATGCATAATTCATAGACCACAAGGGCTATCATCGCCACCTTCCACTTGCCCGCCAGCGCGTTCCTTCCCAGCGCTCTCAGATTACTGCTCGATTCCGTTATCACTATATTGGGACCCATCATATTCTGCTGCATATCCAAACCTCTCTTCGTATATTTTTTTCTCAAACTCACACGAATTTTTTAATCTCGTTAATAATATCATAAATAAAACCGTGAAGCAACCTTCTGTATCAGGCACCGGATGATTGCAACCGTATCCTTTCCATGTTAAAATTTTATGGGATATTTTATCAACATGATTGGGAGGAAATATGAAAAGATCGTTTATTATTTTGACATGTGCGCTGACCCTTTTTCTTCTGGCAAGCTGTGGGGGAAATGACGGCGGCGAAGTGAACAGCAAGGAAGCGGAAAAGACAAAAGCTCAGACAGAGGCTGAGGCGACTGATGAAGAAGATGAATACATCAACGTAGCCGGATGCTGGCTGCAGACAGCTGAAGGCGACCCCTTCATGATCAACTTCAACGACGACAATACTATGGATTATCGCGCCTTTTTAAGCAACGAAGAGAGCTTTTTCACAGAGTACTTACTGGAGCCGGATCACCTGACGATAGACATGGTAAATACCAACGCCACGACAGGTACGACTCCCGTAGTCTACAAAATAGAACTGAATGAAGATCAGCCGAGCCCCATACTGACGCTGACATTGGATCGCGAGCGGTCCAGCGATGATCTGAGCTCTCTCTACGGATGGGAAACTGTACTGGAAGGATCCTACCGATACCTCAACCTGACGGCCGATCAGGTGGAAACCGTACGAAAGGAGCTGGGCGTACCGGATGATATAGATGTCACGATAGCCCAGAGGACTCCTGAGTACTGGGACGGAGGACAACGCTGGCTCGTCGATATCGAATTCTACGACGGTACTACGCTGATAGCGGCGGCGGCCGTAGATCCGCAGACGACGGAACCATGCCGCGATATCATAAGGTATACAGGCAACTGATGAAACTGCATTATGAAAAGCGCCGGTCTTACGACCGGCGCTTCTTTGATCTCTTTTTTCTCTGATTAATAGAGGTTGTCGAAGATCTCCTTGATCTCAGCTTCGGAAAGCTCAACGTAGTTGTTGCCCAGCAGTCTCTGCTGATTGTCGATAGTCGACTTAGCGAACTCAGCGGACTGTTCAGGAGTCATGCCATACTCTCTGAGAGGCTTCTTCTCGAGGATCTTGCCCAGGAACTCATCCAGTGCAGGATATACGTTGTCGACATCGCAGCCCATAACGTCTGCCAGCATCTTGTTGAGAACCTCGATCTTGCCCTTAGGCTGCTTTCTCATGTACATCTTGAACACTTCTGTGAAGCAGATGAAGTTAGCTTCGCCGTGAGCGATGTGGAAAGCTCCGCCATGAGCATATGACAGGGCGTGAACAGCAGCGCATCCGGCGTTACCGAAAGCGATTCCAGCGTAGTTAGCAGCCAGACAGAAGTCCTTCAGAAGGTCTTTTCTGTTTTCAGCAGTGTTGCCGCCGGCAGCTATGATCTTCTTGTAGCCGTTCATGATCATGTCGATAGCCTTTTCCGAGTACATCTCTGTGAACGGAGAAGCCTTAGGCGACAGATATGATTCTACAGCGTGGATCAGAGCGTCTACCGAAGAAGTAGCGAATACCTTGTCAGGCAGACCCTGGAGTGATTCAGGGATCAGCACAGCGATATCAGCATAAGTCTCTTCGTCAGCGATACCCTTCTTGAGGTTCAGGGAAGGAATGGAAGCTACTGCTACGTTAGTTACTTCCGAACCTGTTCCGCAAGTAGTAGGTACAACGACCAGCTTCTTGATCCTCTTAGGAGCAACTTTTCCGGTGTAAAGATCAGCAACCTTGTCAGGGATATCGCATGCCAGTACTTTACAGCAGTCAACGATAGTACCGCCGCCGAAAGCGATGATCCTGTCGAATTCATACTTATCCATTTCTGCCTTCATAGCGTCCATCATCTCATCTGTAGGTTCGCCGGCACCGTACTTTTCCTGATAGATAACAGGCATGTCGATCCCCAGCGGCTTTACATACGGATCATACATCCACTGGTTAGTTACAAGGATATCGCCCTTGCCCAGCTTGAACTCGTCGTTGAAATCTTTGAACGTATCAAAATAATGAATTGCAGGAACTACTCTTAATGCTTGCATAATGTACCTCTTTTCTTTAAACTTCAGTTATACCTTATTAGACTCACTTTTAGGTGAATTTTAGGCTAATTAAAACTCAGCGTTGAATCTCTCTTTGAACTGCTCTTTCAGCTCATCTCTGAAGTCAGGATGCGCTATGTTGATGAGTTGTCTTGCTCTCTCCTTGAGGTTTGCTCCCTTGAGTCTGGCTATGCCGTACTCGGTAACCACGTAATCAGCGTCGTTTCTGGAAGTCGTTACAGCAGCGCCGTGGTCTATGTAAGGAACTACCTTGGAGATCTTAGTGCCGTCCTTCTTGACTGTTACGGAAGGCATAGCCATGATGGATATTCCCTTTCCATCGTGAGACATAGCAGCGCCTCTTACGAAGTCTACCTGACCGCCTACGCCGGAGATCTGCTTGGTCCCGATGCTGTCGGAAACGATCTGACCCATGAAGTCTACCTGTACGCAGGAGTTGATGCATACGAGATTCTTAAGCTGCGATACTACTTCCGGATGATTTACGTAATCTACCGGTCTCAGCTCAACAGCAGGATTCTTGTCACAGAAGTCGTAGAGCTTCTTAGTTCCCATAAGGAATGTAACGACCATCTTGCCCTCGTCGATACCCTTCTGGCTGCAGTCTATAGCTCCCTTTTCATAGAGATCTACCACTCCGTCAGCGATCATTTCCGAATGTATGCCCAGGTGCTTCTTTTCTCCCAGCTGTGCCAGTACCGCGTCAGGAATAGCGCCGATACCCAGCTGCAGCGTAGCTCCGTCGTCGATCAGCGACGCGCAGTTCTTACCGATAGCTTCTTCCACCTCAGTGATCTTGGCAGGAGCGCTCTCGAACAGCGGGTGAGAATTCTCAACGAAAGCGTCGATCTCGCTTACATGTACGAAAGTTTCGCCGAAAACTGTAGGAACCTGATCGTTTACTTCAGCGATCACTGTTCTGGCTGACTTGATGCCCTGCACCGTATAGTCGGAGGATACTCCGATGTTGCAGTATCCGTGTTCATCCGGAGGAGTTACCGTCACCATCATAACATCCACATGAAGGATGTCCTTTCTGATGAGACTAGGTATTTCGTGGAAAAATACAGGTATGAAGTCACCGTGTCCCTGCGCTATCGAATTCCTCGTAGAAGGGCTTGTGAACCATCCTTCATATCTGAAAACATCGCTGTGTTCAGGTTTGGAGTATTCACCTTTGCCGAGAGTAACCATGTGCGATACCGTTATGTCCTTGTAGAGGTTCTTATTAGCCACCATCGCGTCAACTACAGCAACCGGTTCGGCAACACAATGTGCCAGAACTACCGTATCTCCCGACTGAATCAGCTTGACAGCCTCATCGGCAGACATCGTTCTGTCTTCGTAAATCTTTTTCCAATCCATGATTATAAATCCTCCATTTCCAGCTTACTGTCTTCCATAAGCTGCTTTTTAACTTCTTCGATCTGACTGTAATCCCATACCATATATATCCTGCCCTTCACATCGAAATGCCCGTATGAAGCGCAGTGGGCGGGGCATCCGTTTATTACCAGCAGACAATCGTATGTCTCGCCTTCGACCGCATGAGAAAAATCCAGACCTTTTACGTCACTTTCAATTTCTCTAAGAGCTTTGCCACGATCAAACCGGGGATTACATCCCCCGCAAAATCTAACTCCGCATTTCATAAATCATCTTATTCCTTACGATTATAGCTTTTCTTTTTTTCAGAAAATCTGAAAAAAGAGACCGCTTTGGGCTACAAAGCGGCCTCAAAATTATCAGCAAATATCAAACTGTCAAGTACAGACTCAACTATTTAATTCCTGCGATAGCTTTTGCCAGTTCTTTCTTGGCTTCGAGATTACCCTGTCTCGAGATCATGATTCTCTGAGCCTGTGGGGATCCTGCGCCGTGCAGCGACTCTGTTCTGTATCCTACAGCCGAAGATCCTAAGCAGATGTTTTCGATGAATCTCAGGACTCTCATTCTCTCTTCAGTTGTGCACGAAGGTGCTGCAGCGAAGTACTTGTTGCAGATCTCTCCGATAGTCTCGCCGTTTCTTCCAACCTTCAGGTCAGACTTGAAGTCCTTTTCGGATGGCATAGTAACCATCAGACCACCAGCGATATCCTCAGCCAGTCTCGTGATATCGTAAGGGAATCTCGTTACGTTCTGCTTACATACGTTTGCCAGCAGCAGGTCGATCTCGTAGTTTCCTGCCTGAGTAGGATGTCCCTCAGCCGAGCAGGCGATACCGCAGCAGTACAGAGTCTCGTTCAGGTGGATCATTTCGATCAGCTTATCCTTGATGTGGGAAGCCTTCTGAGCTCCATTGTATTCAGCAGCCAGAGCAGCAGCACCAATCAGGACGTCGCCAACACCTACTTTGCATCCGCCGTAGGACTGTCTGTGGTATCCGGCGAATCTCTCTACCATCATTCCGGCAAAGTCATATTCACCTGCCATGAATACATATTCGTTAGGGATGAATACGTTGTCGAATACTACCAGAGCTTCCTGTCCGCCGTAAGTCTTGTTACCCAGGTCAACGTCAGCTCCTTCTTCCAGCTTTCTTGTATCGCATGACTGTCTTCCGTAGATCATGTACATACCTTCAGCATCTGTAGGACATGCAAATGATACAGCGTAATCCTTGTCAGCTTCCTTCATAGCCTGTGTAGGCATGATGATGTGCCAGTGTGAGTTTATAGTACCCGTCTGGTGAGCCTTAGCACCGCTTACTACGATACCGTCTTCTCTTCTCTCTACGATATGTACGAAGAGATCCGGGTCTCTCTGAGCGCTTGGAGCAAGTCCTCTGTCACCCTTAGGGTCTGTCATGGCGCCGTCAACTACATAGTCGTTCTTCTGAACCATTTCGAGGAACTTCTTGAAGTTTTCATGGTAGTTGGTGCCATACTTCTTATCGGTTTCATATGTCGTGGAGAATACAGCGTTGAATGCGTCCATACCTACGCATCTCTGGAAGCAGGAAGCTGTCTTCTGTCCACAAAGCCTCAGCATTTTTACTTTTTTCTTCAGGTCTTCAGCGTTCTGATGAAGGTGCGTGAATCTGTTGATAGTTTCGCCTGTAAGGCTGGACTTGGCTGTCATCAGGTCAGCATACTCCGGATCGTTTGCCAGATCGTAAGTAACTGCGACGCAGTTTATCGAAGGTCTGATAATAGGATGATCTACCCAATCTTTTACCTCTTCGCCGAACATGTAGACTCTCGTCTTCATTTTTCTCAAGCTTTCAATATACTGTGCTCCTGTCATTAACATATTAAAATCACTCCTTTATTAGATTTAACCCCTCGCAGCGCTTGATTGCGAAGCGAGAAATTACGAACAATTTTAACGGTTACAGAGATAACTAATGCTTTTCCTTCCTCAATATCATCCTCGCCATATCGAGAAGATCCTCGCTTACGGAAGTGTCTAAAACCACGTCTTTAACACCCTGAACGTTCTCCATCACGATGCCCTTGACCACTTCTTCTATCGTGGACTGAGCCGACGGACATGACGCGCATGAGCCTGTGAGCTTCACCATCGCCACACCATCATCGTACCCGGTGAGAACAGCCCCGCCGTAATGCGCGGCCAGCACAGGGTCGACCTTTTCCTTTAAAACTTTTTTGATTTGCTCTTCCATCGCGTAGTCACCTCATTATCTTCTGTACAATGCTATTATATATCTTGCTTTATGGTTTTTCAAGAGGGTATAATTATCAATATCGCTAAATTAGGTGGTAATTTTTGAAAATAAGCAAAGGAATTGAAAAAATGAGCAAAGCAGTAATAATCACTTCATTTATAGAGAGCGAAATCGACATAACACGACACATCCGAAACGACAGCTTCGTCATCTGCACCGACGGAGGATATGACATCGCGTCAGCTCACGGTATAAAGCCTGATCTTTTGCTGGGTGATTTCGATTCCATAGAGAGCGAATTGCCAAAAAATGTTAAAATCGAACGTTTTTCGCCTGAAAAAGACTACACAGATCTGGATCTGGCGCTGAAGACAGCTGTCAGCTCCGGATCCGACGATGTGACCATCCTGGGCGGCATCGGCGGCCGACTGGACCATACGGTGGCCAATCTTCAGCTTCTCTACCATTATAATAAATATTTCAGCAGCCTCACGATGCTGGATGGAATGAACAGATGCTTCATATTGGATTCCGAAAAGGACGGCGCCATTTCCATTCCCAGAGAAGAAGGCAGTTATCTGTCCGTATTTTCTCTGTCTGAAAGATCCCACGGAGTCACCATCGAAGGCGCCAAGTATGAGATAAGCGATCATACGCTGTCCAGGGATTTTCCTTTGGGCGTCAGCAATGAGTTCAAAGAAAAAAATACCGTCATTTCCGTAAATGACGGTATCCTTCTCATCGTTATCTCAAAGATGGACTGAAGAAACATTTCAGACAACTGATACTCATGCTGATGGCATCCGTACTATACTTTCTTCGCCCATCCGAGGGTACGACCTACAGCTTCATGCCACCCTGATATGAGCCTGTCCTTTTTCTCTTTCTCCATGGACGACTCGAAGACCTTATCGATACGCCAGTTGGATGTTATATCTTCTCTGCTGCTCCAGTATCCGGTAGCCAATCCGGCCAGATACGCGGCTCCCAACGATGTAGTCTCTATGCATTCAGGCCTGCATAACGGCATCCCCAGGATGTCCGCCTGGAACTCCAGCAGGAAATCATTGGCGGCTGCCCCTCCGTCTACCTTGAAGGTGCTTATGGGCCGTCCCGTATCTTCCGTCATGGCCGTCATCAGATCATAGGTCTGATACGCCATGGATTCCAGCGCCGCCCTGACGATATGGTTCTTGTTCACGCCTCTGGTCAGTCCCATTACGGCGCCTCTGGCATAAGGATCCCAATAAGGAGCCCCTAATCCTGTAAAGGCTGGTATCAGATATGCTCCCGCCGTATCCTCCACCGATCTGGCCATTTCCTCCGATCTGGCCGCGTTTCCCAAAAGTCCCATTTCATCTCTCAGCCACTGTATGGATGCTCCCGATATGAACACAGACCCCTCCAGGGCATAATTCACTTCATTTCCTATGCCCCACGCCACCGTAGTCAAAAGTCCGTTCTTCGATTCTACCGGCTTTATCCCCGTATTGACCAGCATGAATCCACCGGTCCCATAGGTGTTCTTCGCCTCGCCCTCCGAGAAGCATGCCTGACCAAACAGAGCCGACTGCTGATCTCCCGCAGCACCCGATATAGGTATCGCGCCGCCGAATATCCTGGGGTGGCTCTCGCCATACACCATACTGGAAGGCCGGGGTTCAGGAAGCATGCAAGCCGGTATCCCCATGACACGAAGGATGTCCTCATCCCATCTGAGAGTATGTATGTTGAACATCATGGTCCTTGAAGCGTTGGAATAATCCGTTATATGTACCTTTCCGCCGGTCAGTCTCCATATGAGCCACGTTTCTATGGTGCCGAAAAGCAGCTGGCCTGCCTCAGCCCGCTGGCGGGCGCCGTCGACGTTTTCCAGGATCCATCTAAGCTTGGTCGCCGAAAAATACGGATCTATCAGCAATCCTGTTCTGCTTTTTATCATATCCTCAAGACCCTGCCTTTTCAGTTGGTCACAGAATCCCGCTGTCCGTCTGCACTGCCACACGATAGCGTTATACACCGGTTCTCCCGTCTCCCTGTCCCACACTACTGTGGTCTCTCGCTGGTTGGTTATCCCGATCGAATCGATATCCTCGGAGGTGACATCCACCTTCAGCATGGCTTCCTGCGCCACCCCCATCTGAGTGGACCAGATATCCATGGGATCGTGCTCCACCCAACCTTCCCGAGGGTATATCTGCCTGAATTCCTTCTGCGCCACGCTCACCTGCCTGCCCTGTCTGTCATACAATATGCATCTGGCACTGGTCGTGCCCTGATCAAGGGCCATCACGTATTTTTCTCTCATCATACGAACTCCGTCATTATCCTGTTGGAAATATCCATCCCATGCTCCGAAAGGTACAGCCTGTCTCCGTCCAGGATCAGCATTCCCTTATACCGGTCCAGTATCTTCCTGTCGTAGACCTGGAAGAGCTCCTGACCGAACACTTTCCTGAATTGTCCCAGCTCTATGCCCTCTGCTTTTCTCAGACCGGTAAAGATGAAGATCCCCATCTCTTCTCTCTGAGTATAGTTTTCCACGCTGTTCCCATCGACAGGCTCCGCGCCTTCTTTTATTGCTCTTATGTAATCGCCCATCCCGCTGCAGTTTTTGAAACGGCTACCCTCCAGGAATGAGCTGGCGCCCAGCCCCAGTCCCATGTATTCGTCGTAGGACCAGTACTTCATGTTATGTCTGCTCCTGTGTCCCGGAAGAGCCGCATTGGAGATCTCGTAGTGGTCATATCCCGCCCGTCTCATCATCCTCAGGGCTGTATGATACATCTCCCTGTCGGTTATTTCCGGCACCGGCTCCATGATCCCGTCCTCATACACCATCCTGTACATCTCTGTTCCCTCTTCGATCTGCAGGCTGTACAGGGAGATATGCTCCGGCCTGAGGAAGACACACTGCCTCACGGTGTCCTTCCACATCTTCATTGTCTGGCCCGGTATCCCGAACATTATGTCCAGATTTATGTTCTCGAACCCCGCCTTCTTGGCTCTTTGAAAGGAATAGAAGGCGTCATTTTTACTGTGTATTCGCCCCAGCACGTTCAAAATCTGATTATCGAAGGACTGGACTCCGATACTGAGGCGGTTGACGCCTTTTCTCAGATATCGTTCCATCTTTTCGTCGCTGAGAGTTGCCGGATTAGCCTCTATGGTGATCTCCGCGTCCTCATCGATATTAAAATTGTCCCGCAGACTATCCAATATCTTTCCCATATCCCATTCCGACAGCAGCGACGGAGTGCCGCCGCCTATGTACACGCTGTCCACCTCCCGGTATCGCCACCGTTCGGATCTGATCTCTATCTCCCGCATAAGCGCCGCGGCATACTCGGACAATACCTTGCTGTCGCCGCACCCAAATGAGAGGAAGTCGCAGTATCTGCACTTCCTCGCGCAAAACGGTATATGAAGATATAACCCCAGTTTATTTGTTGTCGTCATACTTTAATACCGCGGTAAAGGCTTCCTGCGGCACTTCTACGGTCCCGAACTGCCGCATTCGCTTTTTCCCCTCCTTTTGCTTCTCAAGCAATTTTTTCTTTCTCGATATATCTCCGCCGTAACACTTGGCTATTACGTCCTTCCTGTATGCTCTCACAGTCTCCCTGGCTATGACCTTCTGTCCGATGGATGCCTGGATAGGCACCTCGAACTGATGCATGGGGATTATCTCCTTCAGCTTCTCGCAGACGAACCTCCCTCTGGCATACGCCTTGGATTCGTGTACTATCATGGAAAAGGCATCCACCACTTCTTTATTGAGAAGTATATCCAGCTTGACCACCTTTGACGGCTCATACCTGGAAAACTCATAATCCAGCGATCCATACCCTCTCGTCTTGGACTTGAGAGCGTCGAAGAAATCATATATGACCTCGTTGAGAGGCATATCGTAATGGAGGTTCACCCTGTTTTCGGTAATATACTCCATATTGAGCATCCTGCCTCTCCTGTCCTGACATATCTCCATGATATTCCCTACATATTCTTTAGGTACCATGATGTCGGCCTTCACCATCGGCTCCTCGATATGGTCTATAAGAGTCGGATCAGGCAGATTGGACGGATTCTGTACCATCTGGACGCTGCCGTCGTTCATGACTACCTTATATATGACGCTTGGCGACGTGGTAACTACTGCCAGGTCGAATTCCCGCTCCAGCCTTTCCACGATTATCTCCATGTGGAGCAGCCCCAGGAATCCACATCTGAACCCAAACCCCAGAGCCGTTGACGTCTCAGGTTCGAAATGAAAGGCAGCGTCGTTGACCTGCAGCTTCTCCAGAGCGTCCTTCACGTTCTCGTACTTTTCCCCCTCTGCCGGATATATACCGCAGTACACCATGGACTGAACTTTCTTATATCCCGGAAGCGGCTCGTCAGCCGGATCAGATGCCAGCGTTATGGTATCTCCCACTCTGGCGTCAGCCACCTGCTTTATGCTGGCGCATATGTATCCTACTTCTCCTGCCCTGAGGACCTCCGATTCCACCGGACCCGGAGAGTAGACACCTACCTCGGTGACCTCATATTTCTTCCCGGCGTTCATCATGTATATCTCGTCTCCTTCTTTCACAGTCCCGTCGAAGATGCGGGTGTAAATGACGACGCCCTTATAATTATCGTAATACGAATCGAATATGAGAGCTTTCAATTTTCCGTTTTCATCGCCTGCCGGAGCCGGTATATCGGTGACTATCTTCTCCAGCAGCTCTTCTATGCCTATGCCTTCCTTAGCCGAGACCAGAGGCGCCTCCTGAGCGTCTACTCCTATCACGTCCTCTATCTCCTGCTTTACCTCGTCAGGTCTGGCCGACGGCAGATCTATCTTGTTGAGAACAGGAAGTATCTCCAGATCCTCGTCCATGGCCAGGTAGACGTTGGCCAGCGTCTGAGCCTCGACTCCCTGAGTGGCGTCTACCACCAGCACAGCTCCCTCGCAGGCCGCCAGGCTCCTGGACACCTCGTAGGTAAAGTCTACGTGTCCCGGGGTGTCTATGAGATTAAAAGTGTACTGATTGCCGTCCCTGGCATCATATATGAGTCTTGTAGTCTGGAGCTTTATGGTTATCCCTCTCTCCCGTTCCAGATCCATGTTATCCAGGAACTGCTCCCTCATCTCCCTCTTGGAGACCAGTCCCGTCTTCTCTATTATCCTGTCGGCAAGTGTGGACTTGCCGTGGTCTATATGTGCTATGATACTGAAATTTCTGATGTACTTCTGATAATCCTTCATCTCTGCCTCTCATAATGTGATATATATGCTTTATTTTACTGGAAACCTCCCCATTTATCAACATCCAAAACCAATTTTCCTCCCTGACCGGTAGTCTCGAAACATGCTGTATCCACCATCAATACGCCTGCCGTCCCTGCCAGGAACAGGAAAAATACTATGATCATTTCCAACAGAGTCCTTTTCATCGCTCCACCTCAGTCACTGCTGTTCTTCCTCTATGATATCTGCCAATACATTGGCGAAATACACGGCGCAGCGCCTCGATTCTTCTATGGTGTTCTTGTTGTTGCCTACTTCCAGAAGCAGCGCCTTATCACTGACGAACTCGTTGTATTTATAGTTTTGCTCTATTATGGCGCCGCCGTATCCGGCGTACATACTCTCCGCCCTCTCGCTGACTTTTTTGGCGAAAGCGTAGAGAGACGTGTAATTGTCGTTCTGCTTGCCGACCACCATACTGAATTTTGCCACTCTCTCGCCGTTTATCTCTATGTATTTCCCTTCCGTCGCCGCCGCTGCCGCCGCATCCCTGTGGAGATCGATGACGTAGACCGCGGTAGGATACTGCTGTGTCAGCGACTGTATCGTCTCCAGGGACCTGTTGTAGGACTCGTTGTAGGACGGTCTGTCGTGCATCGTCTTGTCATGTATGACGTTTATACCTTTTTTCTCCAGCTCTTGCTCCAATACGATTCCTACATCTCTCACCGTACCTTCCTCCGCTTCTCTGTGATAGTTGCTCTCACTGTAAGGCATGTAGGATTCGGTGCTGTGTGTATGATATATGATAACGAGAGGATCCTCCGTCACATCGATCTTCTCCACTTCTGCCGGAGCCTCCTCCGCCTTCTCCTTCGTATCGTCGGAGCCGCCGTTCTGTTCCTCTGACGGCTGCTCCTCTCCGCCGGCCTTTGCCGTTTTCTCTCCCGGCGCATCACGGTTTATCTGCGTCACCTGGCCTATACACAGCTCTCCCAGCTCCTTCTCATCTATCCACCCCAGACCGGCAGATGAAGCCGGCTCGGCTTTCAGGAAAAACAAGGTGGAGCATATGAACACTAATACCGCGGCGGCGATAAGTACTCTGTTTTTCTTTTCCATAGTTGTCCTCCAAAGATTTCTTTTACGAATATATGCCGGGATGCAGCGTTTTATTTATTCCATTGGCGATTATATCCGAAAAATCTTTTATCAGCATGTCTATGTCGGTGGATGTGACTATCATCTGACGGTCATACTCTTCCATATATCTCTCCATTTTTTCAACATTTTCCACATTGTCAGCCAGAGCATCTCCTATGACCGTTGTGATATCTATGACCGTAGGAACGCCTATGGCCACTACTCTGGCTCCCACCGTTTTCTCGTCGATACCTGTCCTGTGATTCCCCGTTCCTGCTCCGGGCGAAATACCAGTATCGGTTATCTGTACCGTAGTATTGAGCCGCTGTATGTCCCTTGCCGCCAGAGAATCGATGACTATCACTACTTCCGGACGGACCAGGCGCGCTATCTCCGCCACGATCTCTGCTGTTTCCATACCTGTAGTCGCCGTGACTCCCGGGGCTATGCAGCTCACCCTTGACATCTCATCATCCTCATCGGCGCCGAACATCTCAAACAGATGGTTGGTCACCCTTATCTTGGAAACCGCTGCAGGCCCCAGGGAATCAGGGGTCACCATGGCGTTTCCCAGTCCTGCCACCAGCACCTTCAGCCGGCTGTGGAATTTTATGAGTCGGCTCAGTTCTCCGGCTATCACCTGTCCCGCTTTCTCCTTTGTCTCCTCTGCTCCCTCAGTGATACCTTCCGCTTCGATGGTGATATAATTCCCCATAGGTTTCTCAAGCCTCGCTTCACCGGCAAGGCTGGTTATCTCTATCCTGGTGACACTGACTCCGTCGCCGCATTCCTCCTTTTCCACCGATATCCCATCCGCTTCGCCTCCTGCCGGGCTTCCTTCCCTTTTTCCGCCCGCCTTATCGCCACTGTCATCCGCCTTGGAGACAGCCATCTCCATCCTCTCTATGGCCAGATCTGTCCTGTACTTCATCATGTTCGTCTCCTTTTGCATTTTCTACGATTTTTCCCTTGCAAATCCTCTTTTATTCATATATACTTTAAGTTGCGAATTTTTAGCTGTATTTTAAGAAAGTGGGGTAATTTAAAATGGCAAATATTAAATCCGCAAAGAAAAGAATCCGCGTGATCGACAAGAAGACAGCCAGAAACAGACGTGTAAAAGGTCATCTCAAGGCTATCCTGAAGTCATTCGATGCTGCTATCGAAGCAGGCGACATGGAAACTGCCAAAGAAAAACTCGCTCTGGCAGAGAAGAAGCTCATGCAGGCTGCTGCAAAGCACACTATCCATAAAAACGCCGCGTCGAGAAAGGTCTCGAGATTAACGAAGAGATTCAACAAGGCTAACGCCTAGTTCTCACCCGTCCCCACCGGTGCATAAGTTAAATGCACAAGAGCTTGCTGTAAGCAAGAGAACAACAAAAAGAAAAAAGATGGATGTGTCTCCCATCTTTTTTTGTTGCGCAAAAATCCCGGCGGCCCGAATGTCCCGGCGTTCCAGCTACTTGCAGTGAAAATATCGCCACTTCGCTTGCACCCTGCCACTTACGATAAAATCCACCTTTTTTCCTGCCTCTCCGCAAGCAGAATATCGCAGACACCCTTTCACGGCGTCACTTGCGATACTTTTTCATGTCCATCGGCAGTAAAATTATCGCAACTGTATCATAAATCCGAAGCTGCGATAATACAGTTGAGCAGCAGGGCGAAATATGCCTCATTTTATCGCGGCGCCCGGTTCCGAGGCCCTCTCGCGATATTTTGATTCAAGGCTCTGTGAATTCAAGGCTCTGCGAATCCGCATTTCTACGAAAGGAAATCTCATGTGTGTTATCGAAATTCCCGCCGCTGCGCCGTCATGGCCGCCGCCGCTGAAACCCGGCGACAAGGCTGCCGTTATCGCACCAGCGTCACCTCCTCCCGACACGAGGTCCGGCCTCCGCAGCGCTGTCCGCTCACTGAAAGCCCTCGGCCTGAAGCCTGTCATCATGCCCGGCTGCCGGATGCGTACAGGGCATCTGGCCGGCCCCGACAGGCAACGGGCCCGCGACATGAATGCAGCCTTCGCCGACGATGATATAAGGGGGATATTCTGCCTGAGAGGCGGCTGCGGAGCCATGAGACTGCTGCCGCTGCTGGACACAGATATCATCAGGCGACACCCCAAGATCTTCATAGGATACAGCGACATCACCGCCCTCCATGTATTCCTCAATCAGCGCTGCGGACTCGTCACCTTCCATGGACCTATGGCTGGCGCAGATTACACGACTATGGACGCCTTCACTGTCGCTTCCATGAAACGCCGGCTTTTTCATACCGCCAGGCCCGGCCCCATAGCCGAACCGCCCGGCCGCCCTGTGGAAGCGCTCCTTCCCGGCCGTGCCGAAGGCATCCTGGCGGGAGGAAATCTGACTGTACTGGCCGCCGGACTGGGAACGCCCTATGAGATCGATACCAGAGGCAGGATACTGTTCCTGGAAGACGTAAATGAACCGCTGTACAGGCTGGACAGAAATCTCACATCTCTGGCCCTTGCCGGTAAATTTGATGACTGTGCCGGTGTCCTGCTGGGGACCTTCGAAGGATGCCCCCTCACATCGGGGCCGACGCCGGAGGCGCTGTCGCTGGAGGATATCCTGAAAGGCTTCCTGGAGCCGCTGGGAAAGCCTGTCGTCAGGAGCCTTCAGGCAGGTCATTCCTTCCCGCAGGTTACACTGCCGCTGGGCGCCTGCCTGCGGATGGAAGCCGAAAGGAAGGCGTCTGCCGACGAAAACGCCGTCTCCGGAATTGACGAAAGCATCGCCAATATATTTGTTTTATAAATTTCCGAAACATGGTATACTTGTTAAAGAAAATCAAAGGAGGAAACCTGTATGAGTACACATATAAACGCCGCTGACAGAAAAGATATCGCCCGATCCATCCTGCTGCCCGGCGACCCGCTGCGCGCGAAATTCATAGCTGAGAATTTCCTTGAAAATCCCAAATGCTACAACGAGATCCGCGGTATGCTGGGATATACCGGAACATATAAAGGAGTGCCTGTATCTGTCCAGGGGACCGGTATGGGGATGCCGTCAATGGGCATCTATTCGTGGGAACTGATAACAGAATACGGTGTGGAGAACCTCATCAGGATAGGGACCGCCGGCTCTTTTCACGAAGATATCAAGGTAAAGGATATCGTCATCGGCATGGCTGCCTCTACCGATTCCAATTATATCCACGCCTTCGACGTTCCGGGGACATATGCCCCCTGCGCCAGCTATGAGCTGCTGTCCAAGGTGAGCGCCTCGTCAACGGAGCTGGGGATACCATTCAAAGCGGGAAATATCGTTTCATGCGATGTTTTTTACGAGTTGAAAGAAGACTGGTGGAAAAGATGGGCCTCCATGGGGATAATGGCAGTGGAGATGGAAGCTGCCGCCCTCTACATGAACGCGGCTTACAACGATGTGAACGCCATCGCCATCATGACCATCAGCGACCATTTCGTTACAGGGGAGAAAGCGACTGCCCGGGAAAGAGAGACATCATTCACCGATATGATGAAGCTGGCTCTGGAAGCCGCGATAAGGTAAATATCAGGAGGTAATCGTGAAAATACTGGAATCTGCAGAAAACTATCTCGAGTCCATACTCATATTGAAAAACGAAAAAGGCTCCGTCAGAGCCATCGACATCGTAAACTATCTGGGCTTCTCCAAGCCAAGCGTCAGCATCGCCCTCAAGCAGCTGGAGACCAACGGCTTTATCATCAGAGATGAGGACAACCACATATTCCTCACCGACTCCGGAAAGGAGATAGCCGACTCCATATATGAACGCCATCAGCTGTTGAGCAAGCTGTTTGTGAAGATAGGAGTCAACGAAGAAACAGCCAAAGATGACGCCTGCAAGGTGGAGCACCACATCAGCCAGGAAACCTTCGAATGTCTGAAAAAGCTGTATAACAACATGTGATGACAGATGACATCTCAGTGACGGAGCGGAAGCTCCGGCCACACTCCGCCACTGATTTCTTCCTGTTCTGTCATACCTTTATATCATCTTTCATCTTCTCGAATGTCTTATCCCCTATACCGGACACATTCTTTATATCCTCCACATCCCTGAACCGGCCATTTTCCTCGCGATACTCTATTATTTTCTCTGCCGTGACGGGCCCAACGCCATCCAGCTCCTGCAGCTGCCGGGAATCGGCGGTGTTGATATTTATCTTACCGTCGGAATAGTCGGCCGCACGCTGGCTGCCGTCCGATCCTGTCCCTCCTGCCATGCCGCTTTCCTCCGTCATCAGGGCCGGAACATATATCTTCTCGCCGTCTTCCACAAAGGCCGCTCTGTTTATCTCGGTGATATCAGCGTTCTCCGTCAGTCCGCCTGCCGCCTCTATAGCATCGCCTACCCTGCTGCCTTCATCCAGCTCCACCACCATGGGATTGTTGACTTCCCCTCCCACATCCACCACTATGGCGGCAGCGGTCGGCTGACTGGCCACGGCAGGCTGCGTCACATCCTCCTCTTCCTCTTCGCCGCCGCCCGGCGCAAAAATAAAAAAGGCAGCGATGACCGCCACAGCGGTCACACCCACCTTTATGAGCATGTCCTTGTTTTCTTCCAGGAACTCCCTCAGCTTCCCGTTTTCTTTCACATATTCCAACAATCTCTTCATGACCGATACCTCCTTTGCCCATTATATTACATTTATTGGAAGTATTTGTCAATATGTTTTGTAGGATTTTCCATATGGATCGTGATATACTGGGATGGATATCTCATCTGAAATATATTTCCTCGCGGGTGATATCCGCCTCGTTCCTGTCGTAAACCAAACCGAAACGTTTTCTCACAGTCTCCATCAACAGCTCAGGACTTAGATTCGAAACACTGCCGGAATCCAGCACAGCTTCTATGATCAGAGCCTGGCCGCCCGACACGCCGTTGGAGGAAAAGCTTATATCCCTTATCATCGGTCTTATATCGACCTCCAGCAGCTCCTTCTTTTTCTTCTGCTTCTTCATCGCCAGTATCCTCTCCTGGCTCATATATGTCCGTCCCATCTCTTCCACAGGGATGCCCGGCCTTTCCTGCAGCGGTATCTCTATCAGATACCTGGCCGCCACAGTGCGGGCCGCCAGAGTCTTGCCCCCTTCTTCGACCCGGACGCACTCTTTTATTTTCAGTCCTTCCGGCATCAGCTCCGCCAGCTGCTGTCTGATGATATCAGCCTCATATTCCTCCTCTGTCTCCATTTCCATCAGCTCGTTGAGGCCGATATATCCCAGGGACAGAGGCTGAGCGAAACTGATCTTGGGATGAGGATTGAACCCTTTGGAATAACCCAGCCTTATCCCCGACCTCTTTATCGCTCTGTAGAAGAGCCTCATCAGATCCAGGTGGGAAATATAACATACATTTCCTTCTTTAGAAAATTTAAGTATATATTTAAACATGGGTCACCTCCCCCAGCTCCGCATCCTTGAAGCATTCCGCGTATCTGTTGATACCGCAGCCGGTGCAGCCTAGTCTGCAATCATGAGTCGTCTCCGCCCTTTTGGCCTTTTCATTTTCCCGGATGAGGTACTCTCTCGTTATCAACGGATCCACCACATCCCACGGCAGGATCTCATCATAGCTTCGCTCTCTGTGACTGTAAAAGCCGGGGTCGATACCAGTCTCTGAGAACGCCTTTTCCCACAGATCCGGTCTGAACTTATCGCTCCAGCTGTCAAATCTGCATCCCAGCCTGTGAGCCGCCTCCAGCACCTGGCCTACTCTTCTGTCGCCTCTGGCCAGCACAGCTTCCAGATTACTGGTCCCTGTTTCATGATAATTAAAGGTCACGCCTTTTATCCTCAGCTTCCCTGAAAGAAAATCATGCTTGTCGATAAACATTTCGTCGGTATCCTGGGCTGCCCACTGAAAGGGCGTATGAGCCTTAGGCACGAAATTGGAGACGCTTACAGTGACCCTGAATCTGCCGCCCTTGCGTCCTCTTATCCGATAATTGATATCCATTATCTTTCTGGCGATCTCCCCTATGCCGGCCAGATCCTCATAAGTCTCTCCCGGAAGGCCTGCCATGAAATACAGCTTGATATGTTCCCATCCCAGCTGTATGGCCTGCTCCACGGCGCCGAATATATCTTCCTCCGTTATGTTCTTGTTGATGATATCCCGGAGCCGCTGACTTCCGGCTTCCGGCGCGAAAGTCAGTCCCGACTTCCTGTATCCCTGTATCTCATCCAGCACTTTGAATGAAAAAGAATCCATGCGCAGAGATGGCAGAGAAAGTGCTACATTGCGTCCGGCACACATCTCCATCAGCTCGGTAGCCAGTTCCTCGAATCTGGAGTGATCGCTGGTGGACAGAGAAAGGAGCGAAAGCTCGTCATGCCCTGTGTTCTCCAGCTGAGCCATGGCCAGCCTCTCTATCGTCTCCTTCTTTCTCTCCCTCACAGGCCTGTATATCATTCCTGCCTGGCAGAACCTGCACCCTCTCGTGCAGCCTCGGAAGGTCTCCACGACGGAACGGTCATGGACTGTCTCTATGAAAGGCACGATATTCTTCACAGGAAATGAAGCCTTGTCCAGATCCTTCACTACAGCTCTCCGCACCCTGTCAGGCGCGCCGTCGTACATCTTCCTTATTTCCCTCACAGTCCCGTCATCGTTGTACTGCGGCTCGTAAAAAGCCGGGACATATACGCCATCCATACCACAAACGGCTTTCAGGAATCCATCTTTGGAGCTGCTTCTCTTCCACGCCATGCATATCTCTTCCTGCATGTCCTCACCATCTCCGATGAGAAAAACGTCGATGAAATCGGCCAGCGGCTCCGGATTATAGGCACATGGACCACCGGCGACTATGACCGGGAAATCATCGCCCCGTTCTTCACGCCGCAGAGGGATCCCTCCCAGCTCCAGCATATTGAGTATATTAGTGTACGAAAGCTCGTACTGAAGGGTGAAGCCCAGTATATCCATTTCCTTCACAGGAGACAGAGTCTCCAGGGTGAATAACTCCCTCCCTGTCTGACGCATGAGATTTTCCATATCCTCTGCCGGGGCAAATACCCTCTCGCAATATATATCGTCATTTTTATTCAATATATCGTATAATATCTGCATCCCCATGTAGGACATACCTATCTCATAGATGTCGGGGAAAGCGAAGCCGAATCTGACAGAAACGCTGTCAGGGTCCTTGATGACCGAATTCACTTCTCCGCCTGTGTATCTGGCCGGCTTTTCCACCCGTCTAAGCAGCTTATGCAGTTCTCTGTCTATGTTCATATATCCTGTCTCCCTCTCATATCAGACTTCACGGCCCATCAGCCGGTCTATGGCAATACCCGTCTTCTTCTCTATCTCGTCCATAAACCTCCTGGTTTCCTTCTTTTTCTCCAGGATTATCTTCTCGGCCTCCGGATGACCATTTCTCCTGGCCTTATTTATTATGTATTCTATCCTGGCATCCAGACCTACATATCTGTCTTCCATCACCAGCCTGTCCCCCAGGCAGACCATATCGGTCTCGTTGACCTGCTCTATGGGTGAAAAAGGTGAATATTTCATGTGGACAAGTATTATCCTGCTTTCCTCCTCATATCCCAGCTCCTTCATCAGTCCTGCGCCTACTTCCCAGTGCTTGTCCTCTGTCCTGGCGATGTCGTGGAGCATCCCGGCCGCCAGCACCAGATCCAGGTCCAGGTGAGCGCCCTTTTCGTTGAGAGCCTTCGATATGGTCAGTGCAGTCCTGGCCACCTCACGGCAATGACCTTTGACATGCTCGGGAGTGCCATACTGATCCAAAAGTCTTTCACATTCTTCTCTTGTAGGGTGTTTCATCTGAGTTCCTCCTAACCTTTTAAGTATACCACATCTCAGTCCAATTCCCTAAAGGAATAATAAAATTCTCTCTTCTCGTCCTTCTCGTAAACACCTATGATCTGCCCTTTCTTCACTCTGGCCGGCACGGATACCTCCACCGATTTCAGGTTGCCGTACAGGCTTTCTGCTGAATCACCGTGTATTATCCTGACATATTTCCCGATCTCCTCGTTTTCCCCGACAGAAGCCACCTCGCCGCCTCCCACCGCATACACCGATGTAGTATCGCCTTCGAACTCATCATCTATGGGTTCTCCATACCTGCTCTTTCCGGCCATGACGCTTACTGTCTCACCCACTTTAGCAGTAACGGATGCGGCCATATCTTTGCTTTTTTCCGCCGCCGCCTTCATATCCTCGACAGTATAATCGGTATCCATATAGCCAAGCACCGTATCCGCTCCCTTTTCCAGGACAGTTATATGAGAATTCTTCGATATGAAAAGCGCCAGCGCTATCAGAAATGTCAGGACTGCCTGCTTCGCGATCTTTTCCATCATAACGACCTCCTGATACTATCTTATTGGGAGACCGCAAAAAAAGAAGGCGAAAGTAAAAATTCCGCCTTCCTTCATACTGTTTCCCTCCGCAAAGAGATCAAATCTCTCCGCCGACAGGCAATGGTAAAAGATCACAGATAATCTTCATCCAGATATTCGAACTCAAAATCCTTTATCCTTATTGTGTCACCGTCCTCGATGCCCATCTCGCGCATCTTTTCAACGGCTCCGCTCTTTTCTATATACTTGTAGAGATATCTGAGAGAGCCGGCATCGTTGAAATTAGTCGAATTGAATATCTTTTCCAGCTGCCTGCCTTCCAACACGTAATTTCTTCCATCAAAAGTGACCTTCACGACCCTGTAGTCCGGATCCTGCTCATCTGCTTCGAAGTCGAACATTTCATACTCATCGTCTTCCGGCGGTTCCTCTGAGAGCCGCTGCAGCTGAGAAGCAGCTTCCGCCAGTACCTCCCTGACGCCGATGTTTATAGGCGCCGACATGGGGAACACTTTATAACCTTTGGACTCGACATACTCCTTGAACTCGATGTATTCAGGGGATTCCTCGTCAGTCAGGTCTATCTTGTTGGCCGCCACTATCTGAGGTTTTTTCAGCAGTTTAGGACTGTACTGTTCCAGCTCTTTATTTATCTTGTCAAAATCCTCCACAGGATCCCTGCCTTCGCTTCCCGAAACATCCACCACATGGATGAGCACCTTAGTACGTTCGATATGTTTGAGGAATTTATGGCCCAGTCCGGCTCCTTCGTGGGCTCCTTCTATTATACCAGCGATATCGGCCATAACGAAGCTGGTGTCATATATCTGCACCACTCCCAGGTTTGGAGCTATGGTAGTGAAATGATAATTGGCTATCTTGGGTCTGGCGCTGGTAGAAACGGAGAGCAGAGTCGATTTCCCTACATTGGGGAATCCCACCAGCCCTACGTCGGCTATCAACTTCATCTCCAGAATGACCTGCCTCTCCTTGGCGAAACCTCCCGCCTCCGCAAAGTTAGGCGCCTGTCTGGTGGAGGTGGCGTACTTAGCGTTTCCCTTACCGCCTTTGCCGCCTTTCGCCGCCACAAAAGACTGGCCGTTTTCCGTCAGATCCTTCATCAGCAATCCCGACTCTTCATCTATTATCATCGTCCCCACCGGCACTTTGATCACAAGATCCTGGCCATTCTTGCCGAACCGTTTTTTCTTCATGCCATTCTGACCGTTTTCGGCCTCATACTTTCTCTTATATCTGAAATCCATCAGAGTCCTGAGGTTTTCATCGGCCTGGAAGATCACATCGCCGCCTTTGCCCCCATCGCCGCCGTCGGGTCCTCCCTCAGGCACAAAAGGCTCTCGTCTGAAGGAAACGGCTCCGTCGCCTCCTTTTCCCGACCTTATATATATCTTAGCTCTGTCTACGAACATGTTTTTCATCTCCCGGGTATTCCCCGCATAATAACAGAGCCCCTATGTGAATAGGGGCTCAAAACAATTGGCTTACGCTTCTTTCGGATATACGCTTACCTGCTTCCTGGTCTTGTCATATCTTTCGAATTTGACAGCACCGTCGATCTTCGCAAATAAGGTATCGTCTCCACCGATTCCCACATTGTTGCCAGGATGGAACTTCGTTCCTCTCTGTCTAACCAAAATGCTTCCGGCGCTTACGAACTGACCGTCGCCCGTCTTTACACCAAGACGTTTCGACTCACTGTCTCGACCGTTCTTCGAGCTACCTACACCTTTTTTACTTGCCATCGACCAGACACCTCCTCGCTATATCAATTAAACTACAGTTTTATCTTCCAAACAACAACTATTATCCGGAACTATCATCCGGCTGCCGCACCGCTGTCGCGGCCGTTTGCCTTCGTTACGTTACTTCAACGCTGCTTCGATAGTCTCGATCATCACCGCGTTAGTCGCTTTTTCATCGATCTCGATGTTGTTTTCCTTGGCGAACTCGATGAGCTCAGCCTTTCTCATGGACTTGAGCGACGGCTTCTTAGCAGGCTTTACCGCGCTGTCAGCAGCTTCCTTCACCTCTTCGCTCTTCGCAGTCTCAGCTTTGGCTTCCGCAGGAGCAGCCGGTGCCTTCTCGCCGTCTACAGCTGTTATTTCAACCAGCGTATAAGGCTGTCTGTGGCCCTGCTTCTTTCTGTAATCCTTCTTGGCCTTGTACTTGAAGATGACCACCTTCTTGCCCTTCCCGGTCTCGATGACTCTTCCCTCGACCGTAGAGCCTTCAACGTAAGGCGTCCCCACCTTAGCTTCCGCGCCTTCGCCAACGACCAGGACCTTGTCGAATACGACAGTCTCACCGTCAGCAACGCCCAGCTTTTCCACAGCAATCTTGTCGCCGTTCTGAACTCTGTACTGCTTTCCGCCTGTTTCGATAATTGCGTACATTTGTTTTTTCTTACCTCCTCTATCCAGTCTCGCCTATGTAAGGTACCGATCATCTCTCCAGCGGCTCTGTGAGCTGCCGGGACCGGATTTGCAGACCTTTTTCGAGCGGCTTACATTCATATATGATACAACATCTCGCAGCTCTTGTAAAGCAAAAATATTGAAAGTCCCGCTACTTTCTGGATTTTCGCCTTATCCCTGCCAGCACCGCAGCTATGGCTGCAAGGGACGCGGCCATGACGGCTGCCGATATTGCCAGGCTGGTGTCGTCTCCGGTCTTCGTATCTGTATCGCTGTCATCAGCAGGCGGTATATCTTTGCTGTTGATGTATTTCACAGTGATGATGTCTCCGGCCGGGATCGTTCCCTCGCTGTTCTCGGATCGTGTCACATATCCGTCGCTGCCGTCTTCCTCTTCTCTCACGGAATATCCTGTTCCTCCAGGAAGGCCGTCAGCACTCAGCGATTCTCCATCGCTGAGGGTGAACCGTGCCTTTCCGTCTTCGAATTCCATATCGCCGTACAGTCCTGTTATGTTCTCGTTATCCAGGGTCACGATGAAAGTAAACTCCTTATTTTTGTCTCCGGCATTGCCCTTCACCGTCTTAGTGACTGTAAGGCCGCCCCTGGCGACGTTCTCCACAGTCATATCGTCTACACGGACGTCGTATCCGTCAGGCACTTCCTTCTCGGCGACGGTATACTCTATCCTGACTCCGTCCTCGTCGTATTCAGGCAGTCCTTCGAAGGTGTAAGCCCATCGGCCATCGTCCGTATCCGGCCTTTCCACCGTCGCTTCCCTGTATTCCTCGCCATTGGCGCAGAGCACCAGCCGGATACTGTCAGGTCTGGTCCCTCCCTTGTCGTCGCTGTCGTTCCAGACCTTCTCCACAGGGATGTCTATCGTATCGGTCAGCGTGTTGGTAAGGGCGTATCCATTATCGGCAGTGCCTTCCGGCCCCGCCCGGTATACATCGCCGTCTCCGGCCTCCATCTCCTTCGCTTCCTTCACGCTGTAGGCATACTCATTCCCCCGGCTGTCTGTGACAGGCAGCCCTGTGTACTCATAAGACCATCGGTCGCCTTCCTTCTCCGTCCACCGGAATGCGATGCCTTCCTCCTTCATCGTATCAGCGTCGACGAGGACCGCTTCTCCTCCTGCTGTCGCTCTGTAAAGCTCCAGCTCCACATCATCAGGTCTGGTGCCGTAGGCGCCGCCGTTGTCCTTCCACGTCTTGCTTCCCTCTATATCTGTCCTGCCTACGTTTATTATCCTGGTGGAATAATCTCCTGAAGCAGGATCCCTTCCGTTCTCGTAGCTGATATACAGCTCATCCTCCGGCGGTTCTTCCCCTCCGATGGCAGTCTCCCTGGCGAAGTAGACATATGTCTTGCCTTCACTGTCGTACTTAGGAAGATCCTCTATGGTGACGTTCCAGCCGTTGCCTTTGTTCAATGTAACGGTCATATCGTTGCCGTCGTCGCCCGGCACAGCCTCAGCCCGGCTGTCCCCATCCAGCTTGCCTGCCTCCAGCTCCTCATCAGTCACCGCTGCTCTGTATATGGACGCCGTCACTTCCTTCAGCGCGTCCGGCTCGACTCCCAGCCATGACTTCTCCACGGTGAGAGAAGTCTTTTCGTTGTTGGATATATCAAAGGTATGGTATTTTTCCCCATCGTAATTTTTATCACCGCCTGTCGTCTCTATCAGGTACCTGCCCGTATCCTTCTCCACTACCGTATAAATAGTATGGCCATCATTATCGAGACTGCTTCCCGCCATGACCAGCGGTACATTGGACCATGAAGCCCTCCACGAATCGTATTCTCCGTACGAAGCTCCGACGGCAGGCAGACTGCCTGGCACCGTCTGAGCAAGCTCAGGAATACCGTCCAGCGTTACTGTGGCCGCAGGAACAAACGAACGCCACGTCTCACCGTCATCATCGAGATATTTCAGCTCGAAGGTGAGCGTCTGTTTATCCTTTATTCCTTTGTTCCAGATCTTATCGGCGTATATCCTCGTCGTCTCCAGACGGTTGGTCACAGTCGTTACACCGTCCTCACGATCGTAGTCCACCTCATAGGACGTGTTGTAGCGGTCATTGCCCGCCGTTCCGTCTATGACGGTATCATCCGTATCGAGCTCCCTTATCCTGTACTGGTAAGTGCCGCCTGTAAGGCCTGTCTCCGGAAGTCCGCTGAAGGTCACCACATCGGATCCCTTCTGCAGGTCAGTCCCGTAGATGGTGATGGTAAGAGGCGTTTCGCCGCCCTCTCCATTCACCATTACATCCGACCATTCATCGCCGTCAAGGCGTTGCTGAACCACGAATGTCACTTCCCAGTCGTAATCGCCGCGGCCCGTCTCCTCTCTCGTGCCGTAGGCGTTGTTATCATCGCCCTGCCATATCTTCTTCGCAGACATCTCCGTCGTCTTCAGCATATTGGCAAAATCGCTGTCGCTATCGTTGTAGGCACCGTCAGATGACCAGCCGTCGCCGTCAGGGTATGCCGGGGCGAAAGGGCCGTCGAAAGCACCGGCGTCCTCATCGCCAACAGACGCCTCCGGAAATTCCAACTTGTAGGTCGTTCCCTCATCGGCTGTCACGTTCACGTTCTGGATCACGGTATTTTCTCCAGCCTCATAGCTTATCTTCCTCTCTACCACCCGATATGTCAGCTGCGTCGTTTCCGCCGAAGAACTATCTTTCTTTATATATCCCGGAAGACCGGAGAAAGAGCCTCTGTTATCCTTTCCCCATACCTCATCGTCGTCTATATGGCCTGTTTTAGTCTGGGTGAACTGATATTCGCCATCTTCGCCGAATACATTCTCGTACGCGCTCCGGCCATTATCGTCAGTCCAGTCGAGGTTTGTCTCAAAGTACTCTTCCGCATCGCTCCATTCAGATATCTGCTCCTGACTGTCCTCTCCTTTCGTCACCTCGGCTACCTGTAGGGTGAAATCTACGGAAAGTTCCACGCCCAGCAGATCCTCGTCTATCACATCACCGTCGCTGTCGACCCACATCTTGCTGAAAGAGGTCGAGGTCATCATGCTGTTGGTCAGATGGCCGAGAGTTATCTCGCCGCTGTCTCCCGCTGCGCCTTTCGCGGAAGTCTCGCCTCCCACAGGCGTCATATCATATATCTCAGCCGCTCCGCCGTCCGTATCCGCTAATGTCTCCCTGACGGAATATTTCCACGGCATGCCGTTAGGCGCATACTTTTCAAGCTCGACGGCGGCCTGCTTGCCGGTTATGGTATAAATCCAGACATTGCCGCTCGTCTCATTCCATATCACACTATACAACCCATCCGACACCTCGGTTTTCCCTATGGAATTTCTCTGTCCCGGCTGTGAGTCGGCCTGCCTGTAAAGCGTCAGCGTTATTTCATCCGGCCTTGTTCCGAACACGTCATCGTAATCGTTCCAGTTTTTCTGCCCTGAGACGGTCACAGTCTCCCTTTCAGTATCCTGTCTGTTGATGAAGGTGGCGGCGATCGTCCTTTCCTCTTCCGTGCCGTCTTCGCTGTCAGCCGCAGGAGTCAGCTCTCCTGTCGCCGGATCGCCCGGAACAGGCTCTCCCGTCATCTTCGTCTCAGCATCTTCAATAGCCACATCCCCCTCCACGGCCCACGTATCGTAACCGTTGAGGCTGCTCTTCACCTCCTTGACGGTATAGACGTACGGTGAACCGTTGGGAGCGTATATCTCCAGGGCTTCAAAGGTGATGACCTTTTCCAGCGGCTCGAAATCGCCGTTCTCATCGACCTGCGACCCGTTCACGGTCACAGGATCTCCTGTGAAGAAGGACGCTATCTTCGAAAGCAGGCCTCCGGCCTGGCTCTCATACTCGTCCCGTACAGCTTCCGAACTCCATGTCATTGTGTCCACTGTCTCAGCAGGCGAGGTGGTCCCATCGTTTTTCGTATAGGTCCTGGTCAGTTCAAAGGTGACGGCAGGATATGCCTCCGGAGCCCACCGTTCTCCATCTTTTGCCATCGGAAGGTACAGAAGCTTCTTTACGGAAAGTGACCCCAGGTTCTCCTCGTTATCATAAGTATTCTCGATGACCACGCCGGAGCTGCTGCCGGCCTGGTCGAACACCTTGGAAAAATCCGGGCCTGTGATGTTGCTGCCGCTGCCCTGAATATCAGTAGCCATGGAGGTCTCCACTACGGTGTACCTCCATAGATTGCCGTCCTCATCGTACTTCTGGAGTCTGGAAGCATTTTCGTCTTCAGGCGTTATCACCATTTCCCCATCCTCTCCGAAGTTATATTCATTCACACCTTCATACAGGAACTGGAATCTGTAACTGCCATTCCTCGATATATCCGCCCAATCGCTCCCCTTTATGGTGATCTCGGCAATCTTCTTTCCATCGGTGGCCGGATCGCCGGAAGAATCGCTTGCCAGCTGCCTGTAAAGGGTGAAGGTCGCCGTAGGCAGATCTTTCATATCATAACCTGCCGGCAGGGAGCTCCACAGCTTTTCCGCCGTCACCTCCACGTACCTGTCCAGATGATTGTTGAATGTTCCTTCCTCGATGAGGGCATAGTGAGAAGTCCCGTATCCATCTCCCGACTCCACATCGCTGACGTTCTGAACGTATCCATTTTCTATCGCAGCCTCTGTTACCTCGTATTCCGAGCCGATATAATCCTCCGATGTAACATCTTCGTCTGTCCCATCGTGATTCGGATCGAGATAGTATACGTCGGTGTAGTCGAATGAACCTCTGTCCACAATGGTCTTCTCGATGGCATAATAGGTCATCTCATATCCCAGGGCGTCGTACTTTGGAACACCCTCTATCTGAGCCAGCCAGTAATGCTCCCTGCTGTACTGTCCGCCCTGATCCGTCAGCTCATCGTCAAAGGTCCATCTGTAATCCCGCTGATATACCTGCGTCTGCTCCTTTATCGCCCCGTCTTCCTCATAGTGGGAAACACTGTAGATGTCAAGATATATGTCGGGACGCAGGCTGTTTTCATAATTATACAGATCGTGCCACAGCTTCTTCCATTTGATATCTTTCGCTCCGGAAAGATAGTTTTCCACACCGATGGTCTGTACGTCCGGTTTGCCGTGGTTATCGACGATCTGATACTCGCCCTCCGCGTACCTGGTGCTGTAGTCGGCGATGAGGCTGTAGAGGTTTTCATACTTGTTCTCGATGTCACCTCGCGATATCTCCTTGCCGTCTTCGATCCACACCTCCCGTATGTCGTAACGGACGATATCGCTGTTGGCGTCATACTTAGGCAGGTTGTAGAAATATATCTTCTGATCATCCGTAAAATCCACGGTCTGCCTGTAGGAAACACGGTTTCCCTCATTGTCGTATATAGCGACATCGCTTTCCTTTCGTCCGATGGACACGTAACCGTTGCCGTCTTTGTCATTACCCACTTTGTAATCGCCGTGGTTGGCGTTGTACTGAGCGCTGTCGTGGAAATCAAGCTCAATGGCGAGCCGGATGTCAACACTACTTTCTTTTTTGATTCGTTTCAGCTCCTCCGCTATCGCCTGTCTCTGGCTCCCGTCTCCGTCGGTCCATTCCTTGGTCACGGTGAGATCCACATTACCCAGCCGCCTGTTCTCAGCCGTGTAAAACTTAAGACCTTCCACCGTTTCCACGCTGTAGCTGACCTCGTACTTGTGATTTTCGGCCTGATACTGGAGGGTGGAGTAATCGTTGTTGCTGCCTGTATCCAGGACAGGGGCGTCGCCGGTCCATGAATCGTATAAATCCTTATCAGCAGGAATGTCCGTATCCCCGACCTGCGTCTCCAGTATGTACACATCGTCCTGATCTACGTCGGCCGGAATGCTCAGCCAGTCGTACCATGCTCCCTGAGAACCATCCCCGTCAGTCTGCCCCAACGTTACGCTTCCTAAAGGCTCGTCAGGATTTGTCTTATCATAAGCCGTTATGGTCACCGGCTCCCTGTGGGCGATGTCGCTGTTGTCGTTCCAGTTCTTCCTGACCATGATCCGCTGGCCGGAGCCCGGTTTGTTGATAACAGTCGCGTAATAATCCCCATCCTGATCCTTCGTCACCTCGTATTCAGGGATATACGCCTGTTCTCCCGCCATTTCCAGCAGCACATACTCGTACTGATTCCCGTTCTCGTCAAATTCCACCAACGGACTGACGACGGCATTCCATGGACTCTCCTCCCTGACGGATATTCCCAGCTCTTCATTTACCTTCTCGGCCTCCTCGTCGGCCTCGCCATCCATGGTAAACTCCGCCACCTTCTTATCACTCGTTATATCTTCACCGTTGATGACCCTGTATATGGCAAATTTCACGGACGCATCTTCAGGCGGGTCCGTCTCCTTGCCATCTTCATCGTACCACTTCTTATCCACCGTATACTTGACGGTGTTGGCGATACTGTTAGTTATGACAGTATCGCCTGTCTCCTCATCTGTCTCCGACAGCGAAGTGTACTCCACATCCCTGCCATCCTGACGGAGAACAAAGAAGGCCTTCAGAAAATTCTCCTCATCGACCGTCAGCTCGATCTTTTCATCCCCCTGATATACGCCTGTCTCCCGCCAGATATACTGGAGCTGCTGGCCGAACTCATCGTACTTCGGCACGGTCTCGCTTATATCGTCCACAGATATCTCAGCCGAGAAGTCCTCCATGGTCCGGGTCTTCCCTGTCGATTCCCATCGTTCATCATCTTCGGACTTCGAATAAAGGGTCATCTCTATTTTCACCCCATCGAATGCTGCCTGGAAGGCGGCGGCATTCCATATCTTTGACACGGACACGCTGGTGCTTTCATCTATCCTGTTGAGGATGATCCCGCCGTTGTAGAGGAAGGTATTGCCTTCCTGGCGGCGAGGCTCGTTATCAGGATCCTCCCCGGTGATCTCCACACCTTCTACCGTATCATGATATCCATTGACTCCTCCGAATACCTGAATATAATTCTGTGCTGCTTCGTTATCTATATCAGTCGTATCCAAATATTCCCTGAGGACGTAGTAATAACTGTACCCTTCCGTATCGTACTTCGGAAGGTCCTCGAACTGGAGCTTCTGGGAATCGAATCCATCTTCTCCCTCGACCGGATCCTTCAATCCGCTGCTGTCCAGCTCTATGCTCATTATATCGCCTGTTCCGTCTCTGACAGGCGCTGCGGTCGTATAGCTGCTGCCTTCCCTGTACCTCCAGAGCTGGAATTCTCCCGTAGGCCGGTTATCGACAGTCTCGTCTTCGCCGTCATCGAGCCATATCTTGGCAGCTTCATAATCTCTCGTTCCTGCCAGAGTAAGATACATGGTGCCGCCATCGTAAAGCTGGTCAGTCTGAGCTGAAAATCCCGGAACAGCCGTGTTATCATAGATTATCGAGTAGTAATCCCCCTTTTCAAATCCGGGAACGTCTTCAAAATCATCAACCAGGATCTTGTCCTCATCTTCAAACTTATCCTCCATGCTGTAGGTTATTCTCGTACCGTCCAGGTTGTACTTCGGCACACCTGTCATGCTGCACTTGCCGTTCTTGTTCTCGCTGTCGACCTCCACATCTATATCGAATCTGCCGCTGTGCTCCTCGTCCGTCAGATCGATGGATTCCCTCACGCCCTGACGATATTCGACATTGAAATAGAAATTCTTCTTTATCACATCCTCCGCAACAGTCTCATCCACAGCATTCCCGCCCTTTCTGAAAGCGAGATCGAACACTATGTCCTCCATAAGAACATAGTACCATCCGGGCTCTGTCAGACCGGTATAAATACTTTCACCTGATCCTATGTCCTCCCGGGTAACCTCCGTAAGCTGATAACCGTTCGCTGCCGCCGGAACTACTTCCCACTGGATATCATCGTAAACTGTAACATCCCCATATGCATCGTAATATGTCACCTTGCTCGGGAGCTGAGGGATCTGGACGTTCCATCTGCCTATGCCGTTTTCAGTGATACTCACTTCAGGCATCTGAGTAAGGCCGAGAGTCGCCATGTTATCCGCAGTAAGCTCGGCGAAGCTGCCGTTTCCTTCCAGGGAAAAGCGAAGCACAGGAACCATCTCCGCAGTCCCGGGCCTGATGCTCATTTCGTCATTGTTGTCCACCCAGAAGATATCGGAGGACTGGACGTCCTGTCTCTCGTCTATATCGACACGCTCCCGGGAAGACAGGCTCCTTGCTGTCATCTTCCCGGAGAGGCTGTTCTTCCCGGATAAACTATCTGTTCCGAAAAGACCCGGCAGATCCTTCTCATCGGATATCATGACTGTGAAGCTCTCCGCGTCCACGGCTATATTTTCCGCATCTACAGGCTCCGCCTCATTTCCTTCTCCATATCGCGCCCCGGCCAGGACATCACCGGCCTCCACAGTCACGTCATGTGCTCCCGGCTCCGTCGCGGCTCCCTCAGCCTTTCCAAAGTCAAGATCCGCTTTCAATACAGGCTCCTGGCGATCCAACGTGAATTCGAGGAAAAGCGCCCCATCATCTCCGTGTCTGATAGAAATATCATTCCCTGCGGAAGGTTTGACCGTTATGGTCTCGTCCAGCTCCGATCCGGGATCTCGAAACTGCATGAGAAGCTGAGCCTCGTCTTCCTCCAGCCTTATCTCCATATCCACGGAGTCCGCCCCGCTCTTTTCAGGATCATAGGCAGCCTCGAGGGAAACCTTCACCTTTTCCCTCTCAGCGTTGTCGTACGCCTTCTCAGGCTTCCAGGACAGCGTGATCATACGGCCGTCGGCTCCGCCTTCCGTCCCTGAGTCTTCTTTATCCCGTCCCCCCTCGTATGCAGCACTTATCGTACCCGGCATCATCGTCACTATCATGACCAGCGTCATCATCATGACCATGAACTTCTTCCCTGCACTCACTCTCATACAGCTTTCTCCTCACTTTCGAAAAACAATACATCCACACGCTTTCAGAGTTTCCCGGATACCCTCTTCTTCATCTCCTCCAGCTCAGCACGCTGTCTTTTTATGACATGCTCCTGTTTCCTTATCAACTCCTGCAGCAGCTTTATATGCTCCGCGGCTTCAAATCTGCCGTCCGCTCCGGGATCCCTGCGCTTATCGGTCATATGACGAGTATCGTCATCCGCTCCGGAATCGGGGATGTCGATGTCAAGGGCGCCTGAGCAATACATCGCTCTCCACCTCGAACATGCTCTCTCGACCCTTTTCGATCCAAGCACTGTCGTATCGAATCCCGCATTCCTGAATATATTTCCAGGTCGTTCTCCATTCAGATATTTGCACATGAACAACTTCTTGAAGTCATCGGAATATTTTATCCGCGCAGAATCTACCGATACGACGTACGGATTGCGCCTGAGTTCTTCGATCTCCTCCTGCGTAAGCTTTCCTCGTCCCACTTTTCTCCCTCCTCTAAACGATATGCATTTTGCAGAAAGACGCGCAGCTCTTCCGTGCAGCCATAGGCTCCATACCACATAATTCGTCTTATGTGGTACATAGATATACATTTTAAAATATGATTAGATATATACAGTATAGTATGTAACACCAGCGCATGTCAATTGAACTTTAATACCAATTTAACATTCTTTTCACAAAAAATCACCCTTATGCTTGAAAAAGCCAATTAAGGGTTACTTTAGATGACTGACATATCTTCTTTTTTATCATCGTTTCGATGATCGTTAACCTGATCTTTACGAAAAATCCTTTATATCCCTTTTTTTGTTTAGCAATGGTACAAACTGTCGGAGATCCATACAACATAAGACGAATTATGCCGTCACAGCACCAATCCCAGCGCATCGATCTTTCTGCGATGTTCGTACCCTGAGGTCATTATATATATCCTGGTCGTGTCTATATTGCTGTGCCCCAGCACATCAGCCAGTTTCGCTATGTCCTTATCGTTTTCATAGAAACATCTGGCAAAAAGATGACGTACATTGTGCGGGAATACCTTTTCTTTCCCTACTCCTGCTTTTTCGCCGAGCCTTTTCATCATCTTCCATATATTCGACCTGTCCAGCGGTTTCCTGCCGCTGGTCACGAAAACCGGGCCGCCGGTGAGCTTTTCCCTGCGTATATAGCTCTGGAGGCGTTTTTTCAGCCTTCCTGCGATAAGGACAGTCCTGTTCTTTCCCTTGAGCCATATACTGGCTTCTCCCTTTTCCACAGCCTCCACCGTTATATATCTCAGCTCCGACACTCTTATGCCCGTACCGCCGAGGGTCTGCATCAACAGACTCATCCGCTCATCTCCCTGAGCTATCGCCTGATCGATCATGCTGAGATATTCACGCTTAGTCAGCTCCTTTTCTCTGGGGCAGTATGCACGCCGTTGTATTCTCATAGTCTTCACCCTCAGATCTCTTCTGCCTGTGTATTCAAGGAATCCGTTTATAGCCGCCAGCTTCGTATTCACACTGGAGATCCTGTACCTTTCGCAAAGCTGCCTCTTATATTTTATGACCGCTTCCTTCGTTACGCATCCATCTGCCGCCGCTCTGCTCATTTCGATGATAAATGCCGAGATATCCCTGCGATACTGATTCACGGTCGCTCTGGACCGTTCTTTTCTCGTGAGATAACCAATATAGCTTTCAAGTTGTTCATACATGTTCATTTCCCCTTTCGACTTCTCATAAAATTGAACATTACATCAATATATATTATATCTGTTTTTACGTTGCATAAACCACCGCTTTACGCGGCAATAAACAGTATCATTGAGACAATCAATAAAACATATGAAAAAGGAGGATAATTAAGATATGTATACGATGAATAAAAAAACAGGAATAATCATTTCAATAGTCATGATAGGGCTGGGGCTGTTAGCCTTCTTCGACCCTCTCGCCCTGGGACTCGGGATCTCTTACATAGTAACGGCAGGCCTGGGCATATACGGCATCTCCAGCATCATAACCTACTTCAGATCCAAAGCTTCCTACAGAAGCGGCTGGTCTCTTGCCAACGGTATCGTACTGACACTGCTGTCAGGGCTGATGCTGTGGACTGCCCTCGGTAATCCCTACGGCTCTGTAGAATTGCTGAGCACACTGACATTCGCTATCGGTTTCTTCACCCTGCTGAGCGGGATAGAGCAGATACAGGCCTTCAGCGCCCTGCGAAAAGCTTCTGTTCCCGGAGCCGGACTGATGTTGACCAGCGGTATCATGAACCTGTTTCTGACGTTGATAATACTTATCAACCCTCTTCTGGGCTGGTTTGGTCTCAGCGTGATATGGGGGCTTTACCTGACCATGTCCGGTATCGTACTGCTGACCGAGTCTTTCGTCGGAAACAGTACCCGATACCACACCGCCTGACCGGCGGAGGGCGCATATGCCCAAAAAATAAAGGCTGCTTCTCACGAAGCAGACCTTTCACATAGATCAGAGCTTCTCATTGGGATCCATCTCCTCATCGGTCATGGGCATCTTGATGAGAAGCTCGAATTTGCTTTTTTCAAACTTCAACAATCCTTCATCACGCATCTTGCAGAGTTCTTTCGACATCGCGCTGCGATCCGCGAAGAGAAAATCCGCCAGTTCCTGTCTGTTTAACGGTATGGAAAAAGTGCGGCTCTTTTCCTCATGATACCGCGCGGACAGGTAATCCTGAAGTTTTTCACGCGTCGACCGTCTGACACTGTCCTCCAGCTTCACCGTCAGATCGTGTGCTTTCTGAGCCAATGCCACGGTAAGATTCCGAAGGAACCGGAGCTGCAAAGGCGTTATCGGCGAATCTCCCCTCAGGAGCGGATCTACATCGATCAGCAGCAGTTCCGTCTCCTCCAGCGCCATCGCTGATACGTGAAGCCTATATTTGCCTACGGCATTGAGCATCCCCACGGTATCTCCCGGTCCCGGCACCTCCAGCAGATTGCTGTTCCCGTTGGGGTCTATATGGAAAAGATGTATTTTACCCGACAAGACGATCATCATGCTCCCGACAAGTTCACCATCCTGAAGGATCATATCTTTTTTCTGAAACCTTCTCACCCTCGGGTCCATCGCGTCGATGACATCCAATATCTCCTCTTTCGTCATAGTGCGGAACAGGACGCTTTCCTCCAGCGCCTTCATACCGGCAGTCTTTATCTCAAGACCCCTCATGATACGAGCCTCTCCACCTTTGCCAGCGTCTCGTCTTCAGGCAGATCCATATCGAGGATATCAGTGATGGCGTCGACCTTTTCCGGATGCTCCAGCGCTACTCGCCATATCTTGTCGCCGCCCTCCTGGGAAACAGCGCCCGAACGGATCTTATATGCCAGGAATTCGGCTATCTGACTTATTACTTCACGTTTTTCTTTCATGATGTCTCTCCTTTTTCTGATCGTCTCATACTCACTTATCTTCTGAAACTTATGTCTGGTAACAACACCGCGGTTTCTTCTTCATCAGCTTTACCTTTCCATGCTACTATAAACCTGACTTTTGAGGAAACCAGATGATATCCCTTATTATACAACTTTTCCAGCCTCTCACGGAAACCTTTTGAAAATTTCACCACTTTGATTCGTCTCCCGTCAATATCAGCATAAATATGATCACCTGATACGAACAACTCATTTCCACTGCGCATCCTGAAAATGTCCCGTTTCCTCCCTTTGAAAAAATCAAGGACTACATCCCTGTAACCCAGCTGGATCGTGACCTCTCCGCTTTCCGTATACATTTCACGATCTACAGTATATTCTATCCCATCCGGGATCATGTCTTTGAACATCCCCGTATCACAATGGATATACAACTCATCCTTCGCTCTCGTCATCCCAACATATATTTTCCGCTTTTCTTCATCTGTGATGGCTGATATCCCCTTGAGCATCATATATACTACATCGAATTCTCTTCCCTTAGACTTATGGATCGTCGAAACATAGACCGCCTCTCTTTTGTCATCATAAAAATCCTCATACCTGGACTGTCTTATGAATTCTTCAAGATCATTACGATATTTCATCGGATATACCATCTCGAAATCCCGGATCATATTTTTACAATTCTCAAGACATTCGCTTTCTGAATACACTCTCATCAAGCTCATTTTTGCTTCTTCCCATACTGCGTCCGGTATAGCCGGTGTCTGCAAATTCCTGTCTATCGCTTTCAGGAAATATCTTACCTCTACCAGATTATACAGAGAAACGCTGTCATCCAGGGATTGGATCAATTTTGTCCTTACGCCTTGTCGCTTTAAAAGCCCCATGATCCGCAGCGCTTCGTCATTGGTATTAGTTAGAACACAGACCCTTCCGCTGCTGTGTCTGTCGACGATATCATGGACCAATGGCTGCTCCATAAAGCTGCAACAGTGCTGGACGATCACAACGTTGCCGCGCTCCTGCCGAACCGCTCTGACTGCCGACTCTTTCATCCTATGGCTGATCAAACCGGCGAAAGCGTTACTCAACTTCACTATATCTGCCTTACTGCGATGATTTTCCGTCATTTCATATTTAACAGCTCCATGTTCATCTATTAAAGAACGCAGATATTTCGAATCAGAGCCACGGAACTGATAGATGTTCTGGTCATCGTCACCGACAGCAATAACTCTCATATCATCATTTTTACGCATCAGCGCTTCCAGCAATCGAAACTCGTTCTCATCCATATCCTGTGCTTCATCGATGACGAGTACATTCTTTGTGATCTTACCCTGCTCTACTTCTCCACGCTCGATCATTACCGCCGCGTTTTTCACGACATCTTTGATGTCCTCAAGATTCCCCGTCTTGCCAATCAGATCGAAGCAATACGAATGAAAAGTCTTGATTTCCACAAAGTAAGCCGCGCGTCCGATCAATGAAATAAGCCGTTTCTTGAATTCCACCGCTGCCGCGCGGGAAAACGTCAACATCAGGAGCTGTTCATTCTTTACATCCTCCAACATCAGCAGAGAAGCCAATTTATGTACCAGTACACGGGTTTTCCCGCTTCCCGGTCCCGCGGCAACTACGATATACTTTGATTCGGTATCATTGATGATATTCAACTGCGTATCAGACAGCTCTCCAAATATCCTGTTATACTTTTTTAACGTGATATTCCTATTGATCTCATTAACGCGCTCACCTTTAAAGTATTTCGCGATAAATTTCTTAAAATCCATCTGAAAATAGTCATGCACAAATTGTAATGCGGCATTATAATCCCTTACCATCATATTCGCATATTCACCTACAATGTGGATCTGCTGGATCTTATGCTTGTAAAAATCATCTAGGAACCTGTAATCGTCTACTTTGTACTTTATTCTATTATCTACGACGAGTCGTTTTATCTCCATCCTGTTGTAGAGAACGAGAAAACCACCTTCCAGTCTCAATGCGCCGATCTTAGATAAATAAAGAAGCGCGTCTTCAACATCTTTCAACGCGATCTTTTCCTTATATGTATCTATGCGTGGAATATCGTTATACTCCTTGTAAAGCTCTACGATGGAAAACAGGACTTTCTTCCCGTCTCTTCCATAACCAATGATCTCGTCGCCTGTCTTTTTATACAAAAAATCGATAATGAACCTGCATATATCTATTCTCCGGCTATACCTTTCCAGCAGCTGCGCCGTCGGCATCGTCGCCGAAAACTCCGTGATTCCCGTATCCTGGTCCATCCTTTTCTGTACGTAATTATTAATGATGTGATAGTACAAAATAGTACGTATATTTTTAACACTTGACGTCTTTAACCCATCTGCCTGCGCGTCCTCGTTCAGCTCCTTGAAATTGAGCGTATGCCACTCCTCCGCCGACTGAGAGAGCATAAATTTCTCCAGTTTCGAGAAACGGTCAAGGATCATCTTGGATCTCTTTTCTGTATCTGTATCGAAAATATACGCAGACATATCCCTCTCATCGTTTAGCAAACCTTCCTGACGCATGAGATTGATCGCATTGATCACATCTTTTCTTTCTATTCCTAGCATATCCGCCATATAGTCTACTCTCGATTCCCCCTCGTCTCCCGACGCCTTGCTTATGTACTTGCTGGAAATCAGAGAACTGATGATGCGTTTCGCGTCTACTCTCTGGCGTTCTGAAAACAGCGGAGACGCATTTATCCTGTTTACCGCTTCCGCCATATTGTTCACGGAAATGCTGGTCGCGTACACCTGAGGCATGTTTCTCTCGCGCTTTACATAGCCGGCGTTCTCAAGAGCCGATATCGCTGTCTTCACTCTCGTTTCGATTTCTCTGACAGAATCATCCCATCCTGCCTGCCTCGCTATTTCGAGAGGTGAACAGCATACATGTTTTCGCACCCCGGTCATATCTTTGATCGCTTTCCACACCTGCTGTATCTCATTGATGCTGAGCTTCGATCGATTGAGCATAGAGAAATGATTATCCAGATCATTATCATTATACAGAACAAAACAATCCGCTTCCATGGAAGGGTCCCGTCCCGCACGTCCGGCTTCCTGAATATAATCCTCCAGTGAGCCTGAGATATCATAATGGATCACCAGCCCCACATCCTTTTTATCGACGCCCATTCCAAATGCTGACGTCGCAACGATGATATTTATCTCATTTCTGATAAAAGAGTCCTGATTCTTTACTTTTTCCTCCGGATCCATCTGCCCATTAAAAGGACAGGCAGGAAATCCGTCAGCCGTCAGCTTCTGAGCGATTTCACGAGTCTGCCTGGTTCTCGATACATAAACGATCGTCGGACAATCTTTCGCGGAAATCAGGTTCCTGAGTGTATTATATTTTCCCGCGTCTGTTTCTTCATGAATAACTTTATAACGCAGGTTTTCACGGGTAGCTTCAGCAGCGAATACTTTGATATCCAAGTTCAACTTTTTCCTGAAGTAATCGCAAATATCACTGATGACCTTCTGCTTGGCTGTAGCGGTAAAACAGGATACAGGAATAACGCTCTTCGAACCTTTCTCTTTCATCAAACGTTTTATAAAATCCCCTATATACAGATAATCCACGCGAAAATCCTGTCCCCATGCGGAAAAGCAGTGGGCTTCATCGATTACGAACCGGACAACATTTCTGGAAATCAGAAGCCGTTCTATCGTCCTGGACCTAAGCTGCTCCGGCGAAATATATAAAAGGACAGCCGATCCGTCACCTATACGCCTGAAAGCGTCAGCGCGTTCTATCTCATTCAGCAACCCATTGATCGTCACTGCTTCCACGACCCCCTGTGCATTGAGATTATCCACCTGGTCTTTCATCAGTGACTGTAGAGGAGAAATGACGACGGTAAGGCCATGTACCGTATTTCCTGCCATAAGAGCAGGGAGCTGAAATGTAAGCGACTTTCCCCCTCCCGTAGGGAATACCGCTAACAGCGATTTTCCATCCACTGCCGCCCGAACTGCCTCCTCCTGCAGAGCTTTACCCCCATATGTCCTGAAACCATCGTAACCGAAGATTTTTTTCAATTCTTTCCGGACATTGAAATGCTGTCTGCAATAATCACATCCAGCCTCACAAGGCATATTGCACAACATCTCCATCATGTGTCCAGTTTCGGGATAAGTGTTAACGACCCACGAGGGAATAGCAATACGATCACCGCAATTGATCAACGCCAGCGCATAGGCCAGCTCGACAGGATATTCCAAGATGAGCCGCTGTAGATCCGAATTCTCGCAGATCTTACCTGAAAAAACTGATTTGATCAAGGTTTCCGTATCCTGATCCGACGGTATGAAATCAATATACTGAAAGAAGCCTTTGAATTCTTCGTGGTCATAGAGCAACGCCGCAAAAATTCTCCTGATATCAGACGGCAATAGAAAAAAAGCATTTATCTCATCTCTAAATAGTTTCTCCGCTTTCCTGCAATCATTTACAGGATTGTTCCATTCTCCATCCTGCAACTTTTCGTCTTTGAATAACGCATGTGATAATCTTTCCGGAAAAAGTAGAGGAGAGAGATATAAGGTATCGATCGCACGAAGATCCAGAGTTTTACTGAGAATATTTTCCAAGTATTTCAAATCATGATTTACGATGTTATGCCCGCAGATATATCCTGTCCCGGGCAAAAATCGTTGCAGATCTCTTTTAGAAGGAGAATGTAACTTCTCCCCATCAGACCTGACCGCTCCTATATCCAGAATCTGCCCACTCTCAGCGCCTATTTCCAGGTCAAGAAACACGACTGGTTTATCCGTCGCTAGCATTTTTCTTTTTCTAAATATGCCGTACTTATTCAACTTATTGCCACGCATTTTTTCACACTTTCCACTATCGTTCCCCGATATCGTCAGACAGCTCGTGGTGTCTCATATCCCCTCCCCTTTTTTGCTCTCATCTATCGTCCAGCTTACTGTGTTTCCTGCCGTAGAGGAAATAGACTATCATTCCGCAGCAAGACCATATGACAAAGACCACCCATGTCACTGGATCCAGCTGGGACGCCAGGAAAGCGCACAGCGCCATGGACATCACCGGTACGAAAGGTACCAATGGCGTCCTGAAGTCCCTTCTCAGTCCCGGTTGACTTTTTCTCAGTACTATAACCGTAAGTGAAACCATGAAAAAGGCCCACAATGTACCTATGTTGCACAGCTCCGCTATCCTGTCTATGGGAACGAATCCGGCGATCAGTCCACCTACGATCCACACGCAGACCACAGATCTCCTTGGAACGCCACTGTCGCTGACTTTTGAAAATGAAGATGGCATCAGTCCGTCCCTGGCCATGGAATAGACCAATCTCGATTCGCTTCCCAAAAGCACCAGCACACCTGTAGTCAAGCCCGCTATAGCTCCCACAGAAACAAGGGCCGAGCCCCATCGTATCCCCGCTTCATTTAAAGCGTACGCCACGGGAGCGGCAACTCCCGCGTATTCTGTATATTTGATGGCGCCTGTCAGCATCAATGTAACTATTATATACAGAGTCGTTGCTATCACCAGGGATCCTATTATCCCACGAGGCATATCCTTCTGGGGATTTTTCACTTCCTCCGCCGAATTGGCTATGGCGTCGAATCCGAGAAATGCGAAGAATACCACCGCCGCTCCGGAAAATACGCCGCTCCAGCCAAAAGGCATAAATGGTTCATAGTTATCCAGGTCTATGCTGCGCGCTATGAGGATCACAAATATCAGTATCACCGCCAGCTTGACGAACACCAGTATATTGTTGAGACGCGCGCTGGCCTTCGTTCCCTTCAGCTGTAGTACGGCCATCAGCGACACGATAAAAATCGCCGGAATATTTATCACTCCGCCGCTGAAAGGATCTGCCAGCAGCGTTTTCGGAAGGCCGACGCCGAGCAGTTCTAATATGTTTGCCCCGTAGGCCGACCACCCTACAGCAATAGCGGACATGGCAACCACGTATTCCAGCGTTATACACCAGCCGATGAACCAGCCAAAGACCTCTCCCAACCCTACGTAAACAAAAGTATACGAGCTTCCTGACGCCGGGATAGCCGACGCCAATTCTCCATAACAAAGAGCCGCGCAGGCGCAGGCAAGTCCCGCCAATACAAATGACAATATCAATGCCGGCCCGGCGTGTTCAGCCGCCGCCACTCCCGTTATCACAAAAAGCCCCGAGCCTATTATCACTCCGACGCCCAGCATCATCAGTTCAAAAGCTCCGAGGCTTCTCTTCAATCCATGTTTTCTCTCATTTCCTGCGATCATACTGTCCACAGACAGTTTCCTGAACAGCTCCGCTCTATTCATTTCCCGTTCCTGTTATCCTTTCACATGTCTTCTGTAGTCCGGACTTTATCATACTACATAAATCCTTTTATTGCAATTCCTCCAGGAAAATGAACGGAAGCGTCCTCTCTCACATACCCTTTTTCTTTCTCGCTCCTATCAATACTGTCGCCGCACCGCCCAATACGATACAGGCTATTATCGCCGCGGCGTACGTCACTGTATTGTCGCCTGTCTCCGGCACCTTCTCGATACTCACGATACTGTCAGGCAGCTCCATATTTTCTGTTCCGGAGTCCTGTCCTGTTATCACGCTACCGCTGCCTGTCCCTGTCCCATCACCGCCTGTCTCATCGGAAGGCTCCGCAGGGCAATCATTTTCAACATGAAACACTATGCCGGCCGCAAGGGTGACACCGTTTTCAGTATAAGTATAGGTGAGCTCCATACCATCGTAGATGCCGCTGACTGTCGCGTCCTCCACGCTTCCGCCCGACACGCCGGTTATATACTGCGGCATGATCTCAGGGTCGATCTTTCTCAGGTCGTATGACGTCTCCCCGCAGGGGAGGTCCACGTTGATCGCCCGTTCGGAATAAGCTGATACCTCACTGCCATGCGGGATATCGCTGTGCAGCGATATCATCTCATTGTACGATACATTGACATTTTCACCCTGAAGATACGGCTTGTCTCTCAGATCGAGAGTCCTTATCTCCGTCCAGGTACACACGATCGCCTCCAGCTTATCGTTGTTACTGAGATCCAGCGATTTAAGCGGCGCCGCGGTTATCCACAGCGATCTCAGCTCCGTATTATGAGACAGATCTATCTGCTCCAGACTCCCTCCGATATATGCGAAGCTCTCAAGAGCAGTGTTTCGAGAGAGATCTATCGTCGAAAAGCTGTTGTCTCCGCACTGGAGATTCTTCAGTTTCGTATTCCCTCTGACATCGAGAGCGCTCAGCTCGTTCCCATAACAGTTGAGATCCGTCAGCTCAGGATTTCCCGACAAGTCGAGAAGTGTGATATCATTTGATTCGCAATTGAGTTTCTCCAGCTTCGTGTTTCCCTTCAGATCCAACTCCGTCAAATGATTGCCGCGGCATGACAGCTCTTTGAGATTGGCGAATATCTCTATACCCTCGAGGCTTTCTATATCCGCATTGTCCACGTCCATCACCGTCACCCTGTCCACATCCTGCTGTGTTATCTGTCCGTCATGATCGAAATCAAAGCTTCGTTCTATATAATTCCTGAAATTCCCATCTTTAATGCTTCCGAGTATATCGGCCCCGTAAGACTTGTCCGCCGTATATACCATGAATATGGCTATCGCCATCAACCACGCGCATATCACTGCTATAACTTTTCTGTTCTTTTTTATTACTGTCATATTCTCTCTCGCTTTCATCAGATGGTCCTTCTGCATATGTTTGTCTCAATTATACCTTAAGCCTCATCAAAAAACAGTTGTTTTTACCACAAAAACCAGGATATCTTTCAGCTCAAAATTTCGTTCTGAGCTTTAAAGACAGATATCCTTTTTTCACTATGTGTTCAAAGAAAATGTGACGGTCACATCACCGCGGCCCAAAGCCTCTTCCCAACCGGCGAGATCATCGATATGGCCCAACAGGGTATAGCTCCAGGAATTGGGGCCGTAGAACATAACGATCTGATCGCTCTGATGAATGGTAACAGGGCCTTGTTCCATCATCTCCACTGCCGCGGTCACTGCTACTAAAAAACTCTATGCGAATGGTTCGTCCATTCACATAGAGCTTTTTTATGCGGTCAGCATGTGTAAAAACGTACTTATACCATTACGAAGCCACACACTATGTACCCGACAAAGCTTATTGCCGTAACTATTCCTATGTAAGGCAATTGAGCCACGGCATAGTCTACGTTGTTTATCCTGCAAGCCGAAGCTGACAGCAGTGTAACGTCGGAATAGAAGCAGGCCTGCGCTCCGAAGCAGGCAGCTGAAATTATAGCTCCCAGCGTAAGAGGTATGCTTGCTCCACAGGCTGCCGCCATCGGCAGGATGATAGGTGTACATACAGCCGGAACGCTCCATATATTACCGGTAGCGAAGCATACCAGCCCTATCAGTATGAAAGAAATAGCAGGCAGCCACTCTGCGCTCATGTACGGCCCCGCCACGTCTATCAGGTAATCCGGTAATCCGATAAGATCGATGGAATCTCTGTAAAACAGTGATGTCACCAAGACTACCGCGATAAACAGCATGTCTTCCAGACCCTTGTAACACGTATCACAGAACTTTCCGATGCTCATTATCCTGGTCGGTACAAACAGCACAAAGCAGGAGAATATACCACATGCCACGCCATAGAGGATGTCGTCAAGCCACAGAGTCACGACTATCACCACAGCCATCGGTACTATGAAAGCCCACAGATGAGGAGTTATCTCTTTTTCATCCTTCTTACTGTCATCTGTTATGGCTCCCATGACTTCGCCCAGCTCATCGTCCTGATTCTGTACATTGCTGGATGGCGGCCAGAGCTGCCCTGTCTCCTCTACTCTCCTGTACGCCTTCTTTATACCTCCCATCTTAGGCACGATGCCCAGGATGACCAACAGTACGAATATCACGCACAGGAATGGATAGAAGAAATACGGCATGATGTGATAGTAGATGTCCATGGCGCTGTCTCCTACCACTGCGGCCTCCGGCTGCTGCTCGAATACGCCTGAGAAAAACACTACCCATGCCGAGATAGGTATTATCAAGCATACTGGCGCTGACGTGGTGTTGATGATGTAACACAGCATTTCCCTTGGCGTCTTATATTCGTCGGAAAGATCCAGAACGCAGTTAGCCGTCACAAGGATGCTGAGATAATCGTCGATAAAAATGATGACCCCGCATATCCATGTCATCAGCAGCACTTGCTTTTCCGACTTGACATATCTTCGAGCCATATCGGCCACCGCCATGGCTCCCTTGGACTGCCTGAGCAGCTGCACAAAACAGCCGAAAAGCAGGCAGATGACGACGATATAGTTGTTGTCGGCGTCACATGTAGCCTCCAACAGCGCGTCCATCATCGGCATGAAGAACGATGCCTTGTAGTAAAAGATATATCCCAGCATTCCTGACAATATGATGCTCAGGATACACTTCTTCGTCACCAGCGCGAACACAAGAAAGCTCAGCGCCGGTATCAGTGTGATGATCCCTAAATTTGTTCCCTCCATAAAATTTCCTCTCCTAGTATGTATTTGTTGCTTTTCCCCCAGACACCAGAAAACACTGCCGGGTACCGCACAGTCCCAGGCAGTCTCTCCCTATGTTCTTCCCAATATCTCCACTCTTAGATTTATCTCATTTCTGAAATAGCTCTCTATCTCTTCAAGCCGCTCCTTTGACGGCTGTCGGAACTCCTCCTGCATCCCGCCTGTATTCCTCATTTTGCCGATCCCGAAATTATGATACGGCAACAGATCCACGCGACCGATGCCCAGCTTGCGGTAAAATTCCCCTGTCCTTCTGATGATGGTCTCGCTGTCATTGATCCCTGATATCAGAGGCATCCTCATGATCAGCTTTGTCCTGATATGCTCGTCTGCCGCCAGCATCCTGAGATTTTCCAGTATCATCTCATTGCTGACTCCGGTATATTTTTTATGTATTTCATCATCTACAGACTTCATATCATAAAGGATATGGGCCACATTTTTCCTTACTGCCAATCCCTTCAGAGTTTCCGGCTCCCCATAGCCTGATGTATCCAGGCAGACATCTATGCCGCGGCGCCCTGCTTCGTCGATGAGCCTTCCGGCCACCTCGCCATGCATCAGCACCTCTCCTCCGCTGAGAGTCATTCCACCGCCTGTATTGTCATAAAATCCCCTGTCCTGTTCTACCACATCCATTATCTCATCCACAGTCATAGATTCCGCCACGGCTTTTAGCGCTTTCGCGTAACAGCCGTCAGCGCATTTAAGGCACACATCGCACTTTTCCCTGTCTATGACAATGCCTTTATCCGCCTCTATCCTCGCCGCCCCATGGGGGCATACGCTGACGCAGTGGCCGCAACCGATGCAATTTCCTGTGATCCTCATCAGCTGCTGCTTCGGATCTATCATCTCCGGATTGTGGCACCATCTGCATTTCAAAGGGCATCCTTTAAGGAACACCGTTGTCCTGATCCCCGGGCCATCTTCTGTTGAGAACTTCTGGATGCTGCCGACAAGGACACGCTCATCTTCCTTTGATGTCATCCGGCACCTCACTGTCGTGACAAGTGCGGCGTCCTGTAGATGATCACATCCTGGGCGCTCTTGTCCAATTCTGTGAAATAAGCCATATATCCGGCCACTCTGACCATCAGTCCTTTGTAATCCTCAGGTTTCTCCTGAGCCTTTTTCAAAGTCTCGTTATCCACCACGTTTATCTGTATATGTTGGCCGCCGTCCTGGAAATATGTCTTCACGACACCTTCTATGATATCTTTTCCAGCTTCTCCCTGGACTCCGTGAGGATCGAACCTGAGATTGTACAGCGCACCTTCATGGAAATCAGCCGGCTCCATTGATGCTACCGACTTGACTGTAGACGTCGGGCCATGGACATCTCTTCCCATCATAGGCGACGACGCGTCGCAGAAAGGCTCTCCCGCCATCCTTCCGTCAGGCAGTGCTCCCGTCACCTCTCCGTGAGGGATGTTCATGGTCTGGGAATCGATGCCGAAGGCGTAATATCCGCCTCTGGCGTCCTGCCACTGCTGCACCGTGTCAGCGATATAATGCATCATTTCCTTATATATAGCGTCTACGTGAGGCGAGTTGTTCCCGTATTTTTCCGGCTTGTTGAGGAGCATCTGTCTGATACGCTCCTGTCCCTCGAAATTCGTGTCACATGCTCTGATCAGTTCATCCATGGTCAGATCCCGATCCTCGAACACGCATTTTTCTACTGCCGCGATGGAATCCGCCAGGTTGGCTGCTCCCGTTATGTAAAGCCCGCAGGTGGAATATCTCGCCCCGCCGTGCTGGACGGACTTGCCGCTTTCTACACAACCCTTCGTCACCATGGAAGCGAAGATCACCGGATATCTGTTCATATGGATACTCTGCATCAAATTGTATCCGGTCCTTATAAGACCGTAGTGATGGATTATCTGTTTCTTGAGAGCATCCTTGAATTCTTCTATATCTTTGAAATCCCTCGGATCACCTGTCTCCAATCCCATCAGCTTCCCGGTGGCAGGATCCACGCCGTTATGAAGGACAAATTCTATCATCTTTCCCATATTGACATAGCCCGCGTCAGGCGAACCGTCCGCCTGCCCGCCTCCCGGCGCCGGCTGAGTGCATCCTACAATGGTCCAATCTCTGGCTTCTTCGATGGTGCTTCCCCGGCCCTTGCTGAGGCAGATCTCGATAGCCGCTTCATCGCTGAAAAAGCCCGGATTCGCCTGCCCTTCCTGTATCATCTTGCAGCCAAACCTTATCAGATCCTCTGGAGTCTTCTCCCACACTCTCACTGCCATCACAGGCTGCTTTACCTGCAGCTCGTCCGCTGCCTCCAGGCAGAGATACGACAGATCGTTAGTGGCATCCTTTCCGTCTCTGGTCTGACCGCCTACCACCAGGGTCTGCCACATAGGATACCCGGCGAAAGCTGTAGCGTACCAGTCGTCCCTCACCTCATAGACCTCACATGTCTTGAGATAGAGACATTCCAGCATTTCCAACGCTTCCTCCCTGGTGATATTCTTCTCGTCTATCACGTCTTTTTTATACAGCGGCCACATGTACTGGTCGAATCGTCCGAATCCACAGGCAGTGGTACATACTTCGATGTAAAAATACACATGAACGAACCATATGGCCTGGAGTGCCTGATAAAAAGTCTTCGGCGGGTTTTCCGGAACTGTACGGCAGTTTTCCGCGATAGTCAGCAGTTCCTTCTTCCTCTTTCCGTCGGAACACGAAGCAGCCTGTCTTTCCGCTTCGTCCGCCATCCTGTGGGCATAAGTTATCAACCCTTCGCTCTGGATGATACAAGCTTTCCAGAAATCCACCTTTGCCTGTTCCTCCATAGTCTGAGGGATAATGCTGTCTATGTTCCGCTGGCACTCTTCTATGTAGCCCTTCAATCCTATGGTCAGGATCTTTTCATGATCGCAGGTGGTCTCGCCCGAGACTCCGTTTTCCAAGCCGACGCAGATGATATCGTCCTTTTCCAGCTCCTTGATCTTCTTCGGCATGGCCGTCTCTGACAGATCTTCCATTGACTTGCCTTCCCAGTACCTGAGAGTCTCCAGTATAGTTTCCCTGTCCTCCGGAGAAATGTAATACGGATCCTTTTCCCTGGTCGCAAAGCTGTCTATATCGCTGACATACCAGGAACTGGACTGAAACTCAGGATGGAGATTAGCCCCTTTATAAGCGTTAGTCTCTGTCCCTACGATAAGTTCGTCATCCATTATCAGCGTCGTCATGTTTTCCATGATGTGGTTGACCACCTTGGCTCTGAAAATCGGAACGGCGTCACCGGCAAACTGTTTATATCCTTCCGTCGCCAGTACCAGCCTCTCCGCCGTGATCTGCGGTATCGTATTGAAATATTTGTCCTTGAGTCTCTTTATTCTTTCGCTTACCATATTTCCTCCCCGACGAATCCCTCGTCTCGACGTCCCGTCTTATATGGACTCTGCCAGCCGTATCTTTCCGCGGCATCAAAAAAGCTACAAAGCAACATGCTGCTCTGTAGCTGACCGTCTCGTTTCCAGTTCTGTTTTGGAGCCTTCCTTCCGGCACGTAAAATATTTATCTTTTACCAGATAGCTCTCCACTAAAAGTGACAGTATGCTACATATTCTGCAACATCCCAGCATCTGCGCCCCAGACATCTGCGCAGCGCTTCGGCGGTCTCACTTTTCTCCGGCCCTATGTCTGTAGGTTTTTCCCCGTTTACTTGTTGAAAACCGCACCTCTATCATTCAGTTATACCTTTTTATTCAGTGCCCGGCCTCAGCGGCCTGCACCGTCAATAAAGATACCACTTTAGACGGAAAATGTCAAGTTCCGTCTAAGAATGAAAGTCGGGACTCTCCGGCAAAGAATGAAAGGCAAGAACCGGACTGGCACGACATTAGTACAAACATCCTCCCGCCTATTTAAAAACGCCCTTCTTCTCAAGCTCCGAGTAATCCATCCCGAGAGACTCTATCACCTCTCTCGTGTGATACCCCGCCGGATAGCCGGCCGTCTCGTATCTGCACGGACATTCGCTGAGCTTGACAGCAGTAGCCATCTGCTTTACCTTCACACCTTCGTGGAGCGGCAGCTCCACCTCGACGACCATCTCCCTGGCCTTTATCTGCTCATCCTCCAGGAGGGCTTCCTTCAGATCCAGCACCGGCTGGACACACGCGTCATACCGGGCGAAGACCTCCTCCCATTCCGACCTGGTCTTCGTCTTGAATATGCCTCTTATCTGCGCCTTTACCTCGTGGACATTCTCCGGCCATACCGTGCCTTCGATCAGATCCTCACGTCCGATGGCCATGCAAAAGCGCTCCCAGAACTGAGGCTCCAGCGAGCCTACGCTCATGTACTGACCGTCTTTAGTCTCGTAATAATCGTATACGCAGCCGCCGTTGAGCCGCTCACCCTCCCGCTCAGGCTGCTTCCCTGAAACGAGAAAGCTGGCTCCGTCTATGCTGTTGAATGGAACGCATCCGTCCATCATGGCGACATCTATGTACTGGCCCTGACCCGTGTTTCTCCTGTGATTCACAGCCGCCAGTATGCCGATGACGGAATTCAGCGATCCCACCGCGATATCCGCGATCTGAAAGTTCATCAGCGACGGCCCTTCTTCTTTTCTCCCGGCATGGGAGATGATGCCGCTGCGGGCCATATAGTTTATGTCATGACCGGCGGCGTCCCTCAGCGGTCCGGTCTGACCATAACCCGTCAGCGAACAGTATATGACCGACGGATTGACAGCTTTAAGATCCTGATATCCTATGCCCAGCTTATCCATCACGCCCGGCCGGAACTGCTCCAGGACGATGTCGTATTCCTTCACCAGCTCCTTGACGATGGCCACACCTTCCTCGGTCTTCAGGTTCAGAAACATGCTCCTCTTGTTCCTCCCCAGCCACGCCTGACACGCCGATATATCCGTACCTTCGATAAAAGGCGGGTAATCCGTAACTATATCCGGCTTGCTGGCGGAGCTTATCTTCAAAACATCAGCCCCCATATCCGCCAGCATCAGCGACGCATATGGCCCCGGCAGCAGCGTTGAAAAATCCAGTATCTTTAAATCCTTAAGCGCACTCATCACTTCCTCCTCCTGATGAAAACCAGCCTGTCTGTTTCAGAAAAGGCCTTACTTTTCCTTCGTATCGATGTTCAACGCTTTCATCTTCCTGTACAACGTCGCTTCGCCGATACCCAGCTTTTTTGCTGCTCTTTTCTTCGCCTCGACTGAATACCCCTCCTGCTGCAGACATTGTTCAATGACATTTTTCTCAAAAGCATCCCGTTTTTCAGCCAGAGACATTCCTTTCCGACTGAATGTCTCCATTTTTTTCACCTTCTCCGGAAGAGAACTCTTTGATATTATATCTTTATCCTCCATATTGATCGCATACTCTATAGCGTTTTCCAGTTCTCTGACATTTCCCGGCCAGTTGTAGGACATGAGAGCCGACATAGCTTCATCACTGAATCCCTGGACACGCTTCCCCAACATGCTCCCGTATTTCTTCAGCGCGTTGTTCAGCAGCAGCGGCAGGTCTTCTCTCCGATCTTTCAGACTAGGCATCTTAAGGGGGATGACATTCAAGCGAAAATACAGATCCTCACGGAATTCTTTGTTTTTTATCATCTGTTCAAAGTTTTTATTCGTAGCGGCGATGACTCTGACGTCGACTGATATCTCCGAAGTCCCGCCAACTCTCGTAAAGCTTCCTGATTGAAGCACCTGAAGCAGCTTTCCCTGCAGCGACAACGGCAGATCTCCTATTTCATCCAGGAAGATCGTGCCTCCGTCAGCCAATTCAAATTTTCCGGGTTTACCGTTTTTCTTCGCCCCTGTAAAGGCTCCCTCCTCATATCCGAACAACTCGCTCTCAACAAGCGTATCAGGTATGGCCGCGCAGTTTACAAGAACAAAAGGCTTTTCCCTCCTGTTCCCGTACTCATGGATCGTCTTTGCCACCAGACCCTTTCCCGTACCACTCTCGCCCGTGATCAACACACTGGACTTACTATCCGCGATACGATTGATCTGAGCTTTGATGTCACGGATCCATTTGCTGTTACCGATGATATCACCGTATTTGTTCGGCATGCTGTTATCGGTCATGTCATAGACCAGCTTTTTGATATCCGCCATATCCTTAAAAGATATCACCGTTCCGGAGAACTCACTCTTTCCCGCTTCGTCCGTGTCAAAGAATCCAGCCTGCTCTGTCTCCTTGAGATAGATCGGCGAGATATCCATGAGGCAATGCAGCTCATGTCCGCTTTTATCTATATACCGCTTTTCTATACTTTTACACTGAAGACCTTCTTTCACCGCTTCAAGCACAAAGGAATCCTCCCATACCAGCTCTATGTTCTTGCCTATGATCTCATCACATGTCCTGTGCAGCAGCTCCGCCGCTTTTTTATTGCACTCGAGGATCGTCCCATTCCTGCTGACATAAAATACGCCTTCGCTGATGGCCGAAAGTATCGTCCGCATCCCGTTGGTGATAGCTATTTCCTTAGCCTTGGTAGCGATAAGGTCAGCCATCTTATTACAGAAATTCAGCAGGTTTTCCTTTTTCGCCAAAAGGCTCGCCTTCTGTTCTTCCGTAAAGGCCACCAGACCTATGATGCCAATCACATTGCCATCCAGCTCGATGGGGCTGCATACCTCCGCTAATTCGCCCTCGGCGCCCCAGTAATCCGGGTGATTTGGAGCGTCTTCGATTATATATTGCGCGCCGGTCCGAAAAATCATGCCATAGATCTCATTCGTAGTGCTATCGCCGCATTCCTCTATGCTCCCTATCCTGTCGCGATATCTCCCTGTGCCCGCGACGATGATCTCCTCATCGCTGACGATCTCCGTCTCAACGCCTATTGCTTCTGAAATAGCTTCGGCAACTGCCTGTACCGTATTTTGTATTGCGGAAAGTTTCATGCTTATCTGCTTCTCCTTCTATCGACCTACAGAAATTGTTTCCGGAAGCGTGCTCCCGCCATCGATGACAAATTCACTCCCTGTGATATACGCCGCCTCATCCGACGCGAGAAAAGCCGCCAGATAACCTATCTCCTCAGGCTTTCCGAACCTTCCGACCGGTACCGTCTCCACGATCTCATCCAGAACTCTCTGCGGATCCTCCGGATCCGTTTCCTCCGCTGTCAGCTCTACCATAGGCGTCAGGAAGTACCCCGGAAGTATCGCGTTAGATGTTATGTTGTATTCCGCCGTATCGATGGCGATAGCCTTACTGAATCCCAGCAGCGCCGCCTTAGTCGTCGCATAAGCGATATTAGCCGGATCGCAGACTCTCGGTCCGGTCACCGACGATATCGTGATGATACGTCCGTAACGGCGCTCCATCATGCCTGGCAAGATCGCTTTGACACAATTTCTCGCACCATTTACATTAACATCAAAATGAAGGTCCCACAACCCATCATCCATATCTTTTATCTCCGTCAGGAGAGATATCCCCGCATTATTGACTAAAATATCGATGGATCCCACTCGGGATTCCGCGTCTTTTACGACTTCTTCCACGCTGTCCGCCTGAGTCACGTCCATTATATAGGATATGCTCCCTCGCTGTCCCGTCATCTCTTCGAGTTTCTTCTCCGATTCCTTTACTATCCCCGATTTGTCCGTCATTATCACACAGGCGCCCTTCTCCATCAGCACTTTGGAAATGCCGAATCCATTTCCCTGCGCGGCTCCCGTGACAAATGCTGTTTTTCCTTCCAATGGCTTCATATCATTCCTCCGCGATCATTTCGCCTATTCTCCTTCTATTTTACACATCGTTCTTTCATCCAGACCTGTGATCACTTTCGCGTAACCGCTCAGTTCCTTATCCAGCTCCGCGTCACCTGTATCGAGGAGAAGCCTGCGACCCGGCAATGACAACAGTTTTTCCTTAGTCGCTATGATCTCTATATTCTCCCTTCCCAGCTTTCTGATCACCCTCGGACTAAGCTGCTGATTCCCTCTGCCGAAAACATGACCCTGACCTCCGATAACAGTTGTGATCAGCACACATTTCCTGTGAGAAACCAAATCCCAGAGCCTCGCCTCATCCAGATCCTTTTCTAGCAGCTTGCCGTTGCAGACGGCATCGATCCCTATCAATGTATACTCCATATCCAGCAGGATCATGATCGTCCTCGTAGTGGTTCCCGCGCCTATGAGATAAACGACATCTTCTTCCATAGATTGTATCACATCCGTAGCGATATAATCCAGCGCCGCCGTCTGAGAAACTGAGCGCATCTTCACATTCTGTATAGATCTCTTATCATCCGGTACCCTCATATAGCCGTACAGCCTCGGACTGATGACGCCCTTTCGATAGAGCTCCTCGTCCAGATCCATCACCTCAGCTTCTTTCGTCCGCGTGATCTCACCGGTTATGAAATTTTTAACGGCTCTCCCGGCATTCCTTGGGTTTATCGCATAAACTCCGGAATGTATCTTCACGCCTGCGGGGATCCCTACGACAGGGATCTGCTCTCCGATGACACTGCTGACGATCCTCGCAGTCCCGTCTCCGCCGGCGAAAATTATCAAGTCCACTTCCTCTTCCAGCAGCCTGCCCGCCAACCTTTTCGTATCCTCTTCCCTGGTGCTTCCCATGTCATCAGGCGCACCTACGTCGATCACGGAAAAGCCGCAATCCTCAGCTTCTTCCTGTCCCATGTTCCCTCTGTACGTCAGTATCTCTACCTCGTCCGCCATATCCTGAAAAACTGACAACGCGGCCCGCGCTTTCAGGTGAGCCTCCGGCCGGATGCCCTTTGCAAATGCTTTTCGTTGAATTTCTTCCCCGTCGCTGCCTTTAAAGCCCGCTTTCCCGCCGACACCCGCGACAGGGTTCACGATTAAACCAATCCTCTTCTTCATCCTGTTCCCAACCTGTTCCTGCCGATATAAAACCAGAGCAGGAAAAATCCTACTCTGATTTTATAATTTCACACTCTCACTCTATACTTCAAATCTTTTCACATAAGCCCGCCACGTCGTCGCCAGCTTTTCAAAGTCCTCTCTCGACGAGGTTTCCGGAATAGCCTGCGGCGCGTGTCTGGCCGCCTTATGCGGCGAAGCCTTCACCATTTCAGGATCCTCTCTGCACTCCTCGGCGATCCTCCTGAGCACTTCCACGTAATAGTCTATGTCGTCTTTATTGTAGCTCTCACATGGCTCCGGTGTGAATGGTTCCGGTACGGTGAACGGATGATGTGACATCCACAGCTCCGAAATACCATAATCCACCAGCCTGTGGTTCACATCTACGATACCGCAGCCTGTCTCCTCCATAAGCCCCTCGAAGGAAAGACGAGTCTGCTCCATCCTCCTGCGGCCGTCGTCGAAATAGAGTTTCGTTCCCGGGACCTTTTTCAGTATCTGGTTCGTCATATACTGATTGTTCAGGACAGATATCACGGCAGCCTGCCTGAGTCCATCGATGCCGAGACTGCGGCACCACATATAGGCTTTCAGCACCGCCATGGCATTTCCCATAAACATCTTTACATATCCGACGCTCAGCTCTCTGTCATAATCGAGACAGTAGATCCCGTCCTTCTCCTCGACAGTCGGTTTAGGAAGATATTTTATGAACTTTTCTCTGCATCCTATGGCGCCGCAGCCCGGACCGTCTGAGCCGTGAGGAGCGGAAAAGGTCTTATGCAGATTGAAATGCATAAGATCGAAACCCGCGTCTCCGGCTCTCGATACGCCGATCAGCGCGTTGGCGTTAGCCTGATCGTATACGCATACGGCTCCCACCTCGTGGGCAGCTTTCACGAACTCATCGATGCGATCGTTGAAAATTCCCGTATCCTCCGGATTCGTGATAAATATAGCCGCTGTCTTCTCGCTTAAAGCAGCCATGTACTCATCCCAGTTAGGAAGTCCCGTCTCCGGATCCGGCATCAGTGTTATGATCTTATATCCCAGCGTGGATGACGCCGCGGCGTCTACCGGATGCGAATGGAGTGTCGTTACGATCTCATCCTTTCCTTCATGCCCCATGTCTTCATGATATTTTTTCACGATCTGCGCGTTCACATAGATGGCCTGTCCTCCTCCTGTAGGGAGAAATGAGAATTTGTCCATTCCCGCCAGCTGCTGCATCATAAAGTCCGTTCTGTAGTAGATCTCCAGTATGCCCTGCATTACGGATTCATCCTGGAGAGGATGTACGTCGGCGATCCTCCTGTCCAGCGCGGTATGTTCCTGCACTTTTGGATTATACTTCAGCGTACACGTTCCCTGGGATATCCCCAGCGTATTGTCAGAGCCCATCATTTCCTGAGTGACCCGGCTGTAATGTCTTACCAGGCGAGGCTGGTTGATCTCAGGCAGCTTCAGCTCGCTTTTCCTCTTTATATCACCTAATTCTATCTGCCCCAGTTCTTTTGCTATTTCATCTTCCATCTCCGGCAACAAAACGCCTCGCTCACCTTCTACGGAAAGTTCCATTATGATAGGTTCGTTCCATCTCGCCTGATGAAAATCTCTTATCTTCACTTGCTTCAATATTCTCACCCTTTCCACTCAATCAGGAAATAACTCGTACTATTTCATCGACCAGTCTGTCGATATCCTCTTTCATATGTATCTCTGTCACGCAGAGCAACATACATCCGGTCAGCTCCGGATATAATCCGGAAAGATCATATCCTCCGATTATACCGGCCTGCAAAAGCGCCTTATTTATCTGCTCCACGCTCTTTCCAGTCTCACTGAAATCGACGACAAATTCCTTGAAGGACGGCCCGGAAAATCTGACGGACACACCGTCTATAGCAGCTATCTTTTTCGCCGCGTAAGCGCTGCGGCTGATTATAGATTCCCCAACCTCTTTCATCCCCTTAGGTCCCATGGTCGCCAAATACACTCCGGCTGCGGCAGTCCAGAGACCTGCGCTCGTTCCCGTGAACTCCGCTGATTTTTCACGTATCTCGTAGGATGTCCTGTCGAAGGAAGCCTCGAAGCTGAAACCTATCTCTCCCTCTACTCTCGTAGGAGAAGCCGCGTACATCATATCTTTCAATTCTTTAGCGTACCGGTATTCGTCCTTTACCATTACATAACCGCCTACGCCTGAACCTGCTCCCATATGCAGACCCAGCGAATGTATGTCCCCGCAGGCGATGGTCGCCCCGTAGGTTCCAGGCGCCTCCAAAAGCCCAAGTGAAATCGGGTCCGCGTATACGACGAATTCAGCCCCGGCATCCTTTGCCAGCTTTCCTATCTCTCTGGCGTGAAGCTCGATGGTCCCGAAAAAGGTAGGGTTTTCGATCACAACACCGGCGATCTCATCGTTCAGCTTTGCCTTCAGATCATCCAGATCCAAAAGTCCCGTGCCTCTATCGTATTCGATCGGTATCAGTTCGCAATACTTCCCGTCGATCTGGGTCAGATAATTTTCGGCGATTTCCAATGTTACTCTGTTCATATTGGAAGCAACCAGCACTTTATCTCTTCCCGTGAGCCTCCGAGTCATACGGATGGCGTGACCCAATGAACTCCCGCCATCATATTGTGGGAAGGCGATAACTTCCATGTCGAGAAGCTCCGCCATCAGGCTCTGATATTCGAACTGCATCTGTCCTCTTCCCTGGTCGCCCATATCGCTGGTATAAGCAGTCACCAGTTCTCCTCTCTTCAGCACCTCATCCACGACAGATGGAATGAAATGAGGAGCACATCCTGCTCCCAAGAAACAAAGGTGTGTTCCCAGATTGGCGTTTTTATCGAGGATTTTTTCCATATGTCGTCTCAGACTGTACTCATCCGGTATCGGATCAGGAAAATCAAAATCATCATACATAAGTCTGTCCGGAATTACATCAAAGATCTCTCTCTCCGTCTTGGCGTTGACCGCCTCCATCAGTACCCGTTTCGTATCCGGAGCAGTGTTCGGTATATATGGGTAAACCGTTTCCTTTTTCATTTTCGTCATGTGATTCCTTTCTTCATAATTCGAGAATTCCAGTTATAACGTTCATCAAAGCACTTTCCTTCAAATAGATAATGCAATTTTCGCGCCAATACATATGATCGTTGAAATTTGCAGGTTTTGAGGCATTAAAAGCCATCTGTTTTATCATTTTTGATAAATAATGCTGCATATCCCATAATGCCAATGCGGAAAAGAGTTTTAAGGTTGGCTTTTTAACAGTTGCCTTCCTTTTTTATCATATTTGATAAGCTTTTTCGCTGTTTTGATAAATACATATCAATCAGCTGCAACCTCGCCGATAGCCTCGCAAAAAGTAGGATGAGGATATATTATCGCTGCCATGTCTTTCAATGTAAGTCCCGATGCCATAGCCTGGGAAAAATGAGTTATCATATCCGTTGCTCTGGCGCACATCATCTGAGCCCCTGCTATCCTTTCAGTCTCCGGATCGACGACGACTTTTATAAAGCCTCTCTCCTGCCCGGACAATACTGACTTGCCATTAGCGCCCATCAGATATTTCCTGGTCACGACCTTTAGCCCTGTAGCCTTTGCCTCATCAGCGCTCATCCCAACGCTGGCGATCTCAGGATCCGTATATACACACGAAGGGACCGACTCCATATTGATACACGGCTTTTCACCAACCATAGCGCATACCGCGTTCTTACCCTCAGCAGCCGCTACGTGCGCCAACTGGATGCCTCCGATAACATCTCCTATGGCGAATATCCCAGATACTGCCGTCTCATAATTCTCGTTTACCTCTATCTGCCCCTTCTCCCCTTTTATCGTTTCCGCCAGCTTCGCGCTTTCTTTGCTGAATATCCCGTCTACACGCGCTTTCCTTCCCGTAGCCATCAGCACTGTTTCTCCTTCAGCGCTTTTCTTTTCGCCTTTTTCCTCGTACATGCAGTTGAGCATCCCTACGGCATCGCGACATATTTTCTCTACCATCGCCGAGGTGTGTATCTCAACACCTCGTTTCTCCAGGATCTGAGCTATGCTTCGCCCTATCTCCCTGTCCAGATTGACCAGCAGCCGCTTCATGGACTCTATCAGCGTCACCTCGCTTCCGAAGGAACTGTAAAGATATGCCATCTCGACTCCGATGACACCGCCTCCGATGATGACCAGCTTTTTCGGTATCGTTTCAAACTCCAGCATCTCATCACTGCTTACCACTCCCGGAAGATCTGCCCCAAAGACAGGTATGCCAGCCGGTACCGATCCTGCGGCAATCAGGATTCTCTCCGCTTCGTACGACTTTTCATTTATCTTCACCACACCGCGGTCAATGATTTTCCCCTCTCCCGTTATTACATCCACGCCGTATTTTTTCATAGCATTCATCATTCCCTGGCGTAATGTCTCGAGAGTATCCTCCTTGTATTCTCTGAAAGAGCTCAGCTCCATCCGAAGTCCCTCGCCTCCCATCATGCCGAACCTGGCGGCACCTCGTGCCTGCCTGTATATCTCCGCAACGTGCAGAGCCATCTTCGTCGGTACGCACCCCCTGTTCAGACACGTCCCTCCTATATCGCTTTTTTCCACCAGGGCGACCTTCATCCCCCGTATCGCGGCTTCCTGCGCCGCCGCGGTCCCGCCAGGTCCACCGCCCAATACAATAAGATCATATCTGTCGCTCATCTGCCGCCTCCTGTCTTTCTATCAACCCTGTCATCATCTTCATCATATCCTCTGTCCTGTCACCCTTTCCTTTGTCCGGCAGAGAAATACCATCGTTGACCTCCATCAGAGTCTTTCGTATGGTTTCCTCGTCACATCGACACCCTGTCATCGCCTCCGCAATTTTCAAAATATAATCCTGATCCATGGCATCCGAAAATATATGAGCGCGCGATATCATATCATCCTCTACATAAAGCAGGATCTCGACATCTCCCCAGTCAAAACGCTCCTTCTTCCGCCTGTTGCAGAAGATCTTCTTGCCGTAGATCCACTGACGTGAGCTGAATTTTTCCGTTCGCTCTTCTATTTCTCTCTCCGGAAACTGTTCAACTGACAGGAATTCCGGTACGATCCCATATTTTTCAGAAAAAGCTTCCATTAAACTGGCTTTCATATTTTCTACCGAGATATCGCCGTTAAGATCCTTCAGGTTCGTCACCCGCGACTTTACGGAATCAACGCCCTTCAGCCGAAGCTTTTCCTTTGAAACGGAAAGATACCGTGCTATCAGATCCTTATCCGTATCTACAAGCAATGTCCCATGATGATAGCAAAATCCTCCTGTCTCAAAAAACGCGTTACCGGAGATCTTGGCGCCTCCGGCCAAAATATCGTTGCGTCCTGAACGTTCCGCGATTATTCCCAGTTTCTTCAGAGCCGACAGTACGATATCGGTATTCCTTCCTATATCACGATCTTCTTTCCTGCATAAAAATGTAAAATTCAGATTTCCCATATCGTGGAAAACAGCTCCTCCGCCCGACAATCTCCTGGCTATCCTTAAGCCCCCTTCTTCTACCTGTTCCATATCGCATTCACGGAATACATCCTGATTCCTTCCCACCACGATGGTGTTCCTGTTCTGCCAGAGATACAGTATCTGCGTTTTTTCAGGCACAGACATGAGAAGATACTCTTCCAGAGCAAGATTCCTGTAGGGATATGTCTCCGGTGTTTCCACTATCCACAGTCTCTCTGTCATCTATTCCTTCTCCTTGGATTCATAACGGCAGACAGGCTGTCTTGCCGCCAGCACTTCATCCGGCCTCTTTATCTGAGCGTTATGAGGCGCCTCGTGCAGCTTCTCAGGTGCCTCGTATGCTTCCCGATATATCTTCCTCAGGACTTCCACCGCGTCATCTATCGTTTCTCTGGATTCCGTTTCCGTAGGTTCAAACATCATCGCTTCATTTACTATGAGAGGGAAGTATATCGTAGGCGGATGTATATTATCATCTATGAGAGCTTTCGCGATATCGAGAGCCGCGACTCCCGTCTCTCTTTTCAGCTTTTCCGCGCTTATCACGAACTCATGCATACATATCTCGCCATATGGCACATCATATATGTCTTCAAGCTTTGATTTCATATAGTTCGCGTTGAGGACCGCGTTTTGAGCGGAATACGGTATGCCATCGCTGCCAAGCGACATCAGATACGCCAGCGCCTTTACCACCACCAGAGCATTTCCCCAGAACATACCTACTGAGGTCTCCGATTCCTCAGACGATGTCATGTCATATCCGCCGTCGCCCCCGGTTTTTACTATCTTTCTGCCGGGCAGATACGGCGTCAGGAACTCCTTGCAGGCCACCGGTCCGCTTCCAGGACCTCCGCCTCCATGAGGCGTAGAGAACGTCTTATGAAGATTCATGTGCATCACATCAAAGCCCATATCTCCAGGTCTGGCTATACCCATTATCGCGTTGAGATTTGCCCCGTCGTAATAACAGAGGCCGCCCGCCTCATGTATTATCTCGGTTATCTCCAGTATGTTCTCGTCGAAGATCCCCAGGGTATTGGGATTCGTCAGCATGAGCCCTGCCGTATCTTCCCCCACGGCAGCCTTCAGCGCTTCGAGATCTATGCCGCCCTTTTCATTTGATGGAACGCTTATCACGCCATAGCCGCACATATTCGCGCTGGCGGGATTCGTACCGTGAGAGGAATCGGGCACTATTATCTTTGTCCTCCCGCTGTCGCCTCTGGCTTCATGGTAGGATTTTATCAGCAGCAGACCGGTAAATTCACCGTGTGCTCCCGCCGCGGGCTGGAAACATACGTCATCCATCCCCGTCACATGACAGAGATAATCCCTCGCCATATCGAAAAGCTCGAGCCATCCCTGAACTGTCGCGGAAGGCTGAAGCGGATGTATGTCCGTAAGCTCGTCGTAAGCCGCGATTCGTTCATTTACCGTAGGATTGTATTTCATCGTACATGACCCCAGCGGATAGAACCCGTCATTCACCCCGTAAGCCCTCTTCGCCAGACTGCTGTAATGTCTGTTCAACTCAGTTTCAGACAGCTCCGGCAATCTGGGAGCTATCTTTCGCATAAATCTCTCCGATACCTTTGCTCTGGAAGAGCTTTCCTCCGGCAACAGAAAGAGGCCCTTTTCGCAAACACTTTTTTCGAATATCAATTCCATATTACGTTACACCTCCTTCTCGTTATCACTTAAAAGCTCTCTAACTACGTCGGCCGCTTCGGAAATCTGTGAGATGGTGTTGACCTCCGTGGCACACCAGAGCATTTTTCGGTCGTCCAGCGGCAATCCTCCCAATATATCCTTTCTTTCCAGCATGGCCAGTATATCGCCGCAGCTTACTCCGGCGCTTTCCGGTATTTCCGTAACGAACTCATTGAAGAATTCAGCATTATCGTCTATCAGAAGTCCAGCCTCAGTTAATTTCTCCGCCAGACAATGGGCATTTTCCATCGACATCCTGGCCGCCCTGGCCAGTCCTTCCGGTCCCATTGCCGCCATATATACTGATGCTGTCAGTGCGCACAGCGCCTCGTTGGAGCATATATTGGAACTGGCTTTCTCTCTTCTGATATGCTGTTCTCTTGCCTGCAGCGTAAGTACGAAAGCCCTTTCTCCGTCGGCGTCTGTCGTCTGCCCCACTATCCTTCCCGGAAGCTTCCTCATCAGGCTCTTCTCCGCCGCCATGAACCCGAGATACGGTCCTCCAAAAGATAACGGCATCCCGAGAGGCTGCCCTTCTCCTACCGCTATGTCCGCACCGTACTCCTTCGGCGTCCTGAGTATGCCAAGTGAAATAGGATTGCATCCCATTATAAACTTCGCTCCGGCTTCATGGACGATATCGGCGACTCCGTCAAATTCCTCCAGTATCCCAAAGAAATTAGGCTGCTGCACGTACAGACACGCGATTTTTTCCTCTTTGCTCAGTTCTTCCCTGAGAGCCCTCAGGTCCATCCTATTGTCCTCAGTCATCGGAACGATCATCAGTTTCGCTCCCGCCGCTCCACAATATGTACGCATCACCTTCAACACATTAGGATGTATCGTCGCCGATACCATCACCGTCCCGCGCCGTCTGTCCCTGCACATCATAGCCGCCTCCGCCGCTGCTACAGCTCCGTCATACACCGACGCATTCGATACGTCCATGCCGGTCAGCTCGCAGATCATGGTCTGATACTCAAATATGGACTGTAGTATCCCCTGACTGAGCTCTGCCTGATACGGCGTATAAGCGGTTTTAAATTCTTCTTTGTTGACTATGTTGTTCACGATAGCCGGTATGTAATGCCTGTATGCTCCGGCTCCTCTCAGACACGTTCCGAATACTCTGTTCTTCCGCGCTATTTCCTTAGTCTTAGCCGCCACCTCAATTTCGCTCATCCCACGAGGGATATCAAGGCCTTCCGAAAGAAGGACCTCCTCAGGGATCTGTGAAAAAAGCTCATCGAAATTATCCAGCCCTATGTCCATCAGCATTTCCCGCTGCTGTTTTTCCGTATTGGGAACGTAAAATCCCATAGACGCACCTCCTGTCTCAATCTGTTATACAGCCAGAAACTGTACCTATTTCCCTTCTGATTTTATGAACTCTTCGTATTCGTCAGCGCTCATCAGATCGGTGCTCTCCGATATCTCCACCATCTTGACAAGCCACGCCTCATACGGATCCGTATTTATCATCTGTGGAGAATCCAGTAGTTCTTCATTGATCGCTTCGATCGTCCCCGCCACAGGTGACAATACGTCAGACACCGCCTTTACAGACTCGACGTCCGCGAAGGCCTCATCCACTTCAAAAGAATCCCCTTCTTCCGGAAGATTGACGAACACCAGGTCTCCCAGCTGATCCTGAGCGTAATCTGTCAATCCTATGACCGCTTCAGCGTCTCCCGTCATCTTTACCCATTCATGCGATTTCGAGTACTTTAATTCTTTTGGAAAATTCATAGTTTACCTCCTGTTTCACTTCACTTATCTTCTATAGAAAATCCTACGGATCTCTCAACTTTTTTCGCGGTATCCGTGCCAGCGACACCTCCCGCGGCTGTTTCTCTCAGCTCAGGCGCCATTTTCTGGCCCACTTCGTACATAGCCTCTACTACCTCATCCAGCGGTATCATGGACCTGTTGCCTGCCAGCGCCAGATCCACGGAAAGCAACGCATTCATCGCCTGAGACGCATTGCGGTATACACACGGTATCTGTATCAAGCCTGCCACCGGATCGCACACAAGACCCATGGCGTTTATCATGGCAAATGCTCCGGCGGAAAGAGAGGCTTCAGGCTCCGCGCCACACATTTCAGCGGCTGCCACAGCGGCCATCATAGCCGCGACACCGCATTCAGCCTGGCATCCTCCGGCAGCACCCGAAATAGTCGCCCGTTCCGCTGCCAGCGCTCCCACGCCGCCAGCAGTAAGCAGCCCTCTGATCACACGTTCCCTTTCGGCCCCAGTCTTCCGCGCCGTATGAAACAGCACCGCCGGGACTATGCCACAGGAACCTGCTGTCGGCATGGCGCATATCTTCCCCATGTAGTAATCGCTTTGGATACATGAAAGAGCGTCTGCCATCGCTTCATTGATACTCGCTCCGCACAGAGATCCTTCGCTTTTCGCGAAATCTCTCTGTCTCGACGCGATATCTCCTACCAGAGAAATACACTCGCCGTCCGACGGTTCCGTGAATTTACTTGACTCCATCATGACCTCAAGGCATCTTGCGACCTCAGTCAATATTTCTTCCTCCGACAGAGAATTCCTGTACATTTCACGATCCAGCACCGCTCGCCACAGTCCGGCGCCATTATTTTCCGCCTCTCTGCAAAGGCCCGCAAAATCACCATACATTTGAAAACACCTCACATCAACTTATCTCAGACACCTTTTCTATCTCCTTCAGCGCTCTGATCTGCTCAACTGTGCTTTTTCCCACAGCGCAGTCCAGTTCCAGCACCGATATGGCTCTCCCTCCGATATTCTGACGATCAGTGCGCATGGCCGCTATATTCACGCCATTTTCTGCCAAGACCGCTGTCACTCTGCTTATCACACCGTTTTCATCAAGATGATTCAGCACCAGAGTCGGACTTCCCGCCGATATGAATGTCCTTATCCCATCGATCTGGGTCACGGCTATCCTCCCGCCTCCTACGGAGTTGCCTGCCACGGCAAATAAGGGTTCACCTTTTTTCTCAAAGGCCGTTATCAGATCATACTCCTCATGAGTCTTATTGCCACGTGGTTTAAAGGATACCTCTATACCGTATTCTCTGGCCAGTTTATCAGCATCTCTTATCCGCACATCGTCTTCTCTCATCCCCAGGATACCGGCCGTCAGCGCCTTATCAGTCCCATGTCCGATGTACGTGGCCGCGAAAGACCCGAATAGATGGAACGTCACACGCTCAAAGGGCTTCCCGTAGATTTGCCGCGATACCCTCGCCAGGCGGTTCGCCCCCGCTGTATGAGAACTTGACGGCCCGATCATTACCGGTCCTATTATATCGAGTATGCTCACCATCTCAGCATACCCCCGTACGTTCCGCCAACTGCTGCAGAATGTCTCTCATATCATCATCGTCAAAGCAGTAAAGCATCTTCGTAAATCCTTTTCTCAGATCATTGACTTCTTCTTTGACGTCTCTTTTTCTGAATACGCATTCCGCCATCAGCTCCGCCAACGTTTCGAATTCCTTTTGACCAAATCCGAAACGTGTCATCTCCGAAACACCCAGGCGAAGCGCCCCTGACGCCGTAAATCCCTCCTCATAAGGAGTCGCCTGGTAATTACATATTATGTCATTGTCTTCAAGCCTCTGAGCGATTTCCGCACCACTGCCATATCCCACGTTCACGATGACCTGATGCGTCTGCGTATATCCCAGCGCCGGATCACCTTCAACGTCGAACCCCGCGTTTTTAAGGCTGACGGCGAAACTCCTGGCATTAGATATGACATTTTTCTGATATTCATCTTTGAAGGTATTCATCTCGTAAGCCGCCATGAGAAGTGCCAGCTGCGTACCCAAATGATGATTGCTGGTACTTCCCGGGAACGCCCTTGACTGTATAGTCTCCCAAAGCTCATACTTTGGATCGCCCTTTTCCCAGTTACCGCCGATCACGCCTCTCTGAGGCCCGAAAAATGTCTTGTGGGTTGAGCCTGTCACAAGATCCGCCCCTTCCTCAAAAGGCTTCTGGAAATTGTCGCCGATCAATCCGAGCACGTGTGCCATATCATACATTATGGTGGTATCCAGACCCATATCCTTTATGAATTCACTTATTTCCCTGACAGGTTCCCTGTATATCACCATGCTCTTTCCGAAGATTATCAGCTCAGGTCTGTATTCCTCTATAAGCTTTTTAGTCTCTTCCACATCTATCCTGTACGGATCATCAGCTGATACAGGGAAATTCACCACAGCTCTTTTTTCAGTCACCGGATCTACCGCGACAAAATCCTTGAGAGCGCCCATAGGCTGCGCCGATAGGTGACCGCCCTTAATTATGTGGTTGTTCATCACATATCCGAGCCTCTTAGGCTCTACCTTCCTATTGAGTCTGTTTTTAAAATCCACAAGAGCTGAAAATACGCACGTATTGGACATCTGGCCGCTGAGGACTCTTGTCTCGGTCTCACGGCAGCCGAGGAACTTCGCCATTTCCTTCATCAAAAGCTCTTCCACATCCCCTATGAATTCCGTTCCCTGATAATAGAAAATCTCTTCGTTGTAGAAGGATGCCACCTTTCGATGCTCCGCGTATCTGAAGGAAGGATCTGTTACCTGGAGGAGTCTCACAGCTCTCGAAGCCGTCATCTCCGACGGTATCAGGTTTATACATTTTTCCTGTCTCCACACGTGATTATCTATAGACTTTCTGATCAGAGCAAGGGCTGCCACCTCTCCCGACGCGCCTTCTCCCACCTTCGTCTCCGTTTCATGACCATACAGGATGACCCTGGTATACGGAGGCGCGTCATTTTTCATATGAAATTCCGGGATCACTGCGTCTATCAACTTCCCTCTGATGTCGACCTGTACCCTGTCATCCGTCAACACATCGCTGGCTACATAACAGAACCCGATGCTGCGCTGAGCCGTTTCCTCTGTTATTACAGTGCCGAGGCCTTTTCCCTCCGATACATAATACGGTACCATCGTCCCACTGGTGACGTAGCCTACTTCTCTTCCATCTTTCATGACCTTGCATCCGGCGCGCATCACGCCACGCCCCAGAAGTGTTATCGGCATCATCCTGCGAGGCAGCGCCGCGCAATCGGAAAAATCGTGATTGTTTATCCTGATGAAAGCCTCTTGCTGCCTTTTCAGCGCATCTCTCCCTATGAAATTTCCCTTTCCCTCGGAAAAGCTCACCGCGAACTTTGCCAGCGGCACAGCGTATATAGGGATCTCATTGCCATCTATATCTTTGCCCAGTTCATGTCCATGAAGCGGCATCCCAGCCTCCAGTCTCGTAGTATCTCTCGCCCCAAGGCCCGCCGGTCTGGCTCCGCATTCTATCAACTTATCCCACAGCTCTTCCGCGTATCTGCTTTCTATGTACACCTCATAGCCTATCGGTTCTCCCGTATATCCAGTCTTTGCCACACGCATGATCATGTCTTCCATAGACGATACCTTCAGCGTGTTCAATTCATTCCGCACCGGCTCCGTCAACTGTACATCCTCACCGACGATCCTCCCCAGCACCTTTCTCGAATCCGGTCCCTGGACAGCTATCGCGGCATAATCCTTTGAGACATCTTCAAGCTGCGCGTCGAAATTCTTGATCTGCTCCGAAAAGTGCTCCCACACCTTCTCCGCGTTGGCCGCGTTTACCACCACCGTATACCTGTCCTCTGTAAACCTGTATACGTAAGCGTCATCGATAGCCCCGCCTTCTTCGTTGGAAATAATGGAATACTGCGCATTATTCACCTTCAAAGCCTGCACGTTGTTGGTGAGCACGTGCTGCAGAAACTCGATTTTTTCCCTGCCTGTGACTATAAAACGCCCCATATGCGATACATCAAACACGCTGCAGCCATGCCGCGTATAAAGATGCTCCGCTATTATACCGGTAGGGTATTGAAGTGGCATCTCCCATCCTCCAAAATCCACCATTTTCGCTCCGGCTTTGATATGCGCCGAATAGAGTTGTGTTCTTTTCAATTCTTCCATTATTTCCTCCTGTTGATAAACTGAATAAAATTTGGTCGCCGTCTTTCTTCTGATACAGACTTCATCGACATCACGAAAATATATGAAGGGTATATCCCGCGTATTCAAAAAGCGGGAAGCAATCAGCCTCCCGCTCTGTCATTAACCTGAGAGTTTCTTTTTTACAAAATTGCTCCTTCGGTGCGTTTCCGCTTTTCAGAGGTCTGTCCGATAGCGATCCTTTTACCTGAGATATTCATTTTGATCGTGGCCCGCGATCAAAACTTACTCCTTCGGTGTCAAAATGATCTCTCTCGCTATCATCAACCAGATTATATCGTTTTCTCGTTATTGCCTTTAATAGCCGGCCGTCAGTCCGCAGTCGATAGACAGAGTTGTCGCCGTGATGGACTCGACTTTCTTGGATGCGAGGAACAGTACGCATTCAGCGATTTCAGACGGTCGTATAAATCTCGCTCTCTCGCCCTGAGGGTACTTTCTCAACAAATTCCAATAGTAGCCTTCTACATCGCCGCCGCCATAAACTTCCGCCTGTCCGACCAGCATCGGGGTTTCCACATCCGCCGGCGCGACCGCATTCACCCGGATCCCGCGAGGAGCAAGCTCCAATCCAAGAGATTTGGTGATCAACGTGACGCCGCCCTTAGACGCGTTATAGATGCAGTTGCCCGGATTTCCTCCGATCCCGGCATCTGAGCTGATATTCACGATACAGCCGCCGGTCTTTTCCAATTCCGGGATAGCTCTGCTGCATACGAAGAATGTACCTTTAAGATTTACATCCACTACACGATCCCATTCTTCCTCTGTCATCTTATCCGAATCACCTTCTACCCATAATCCCGCCGTATTCACAACGATATCCAGTTTCCCGGATCTTTTTACGACTTCCTGTATCAGGTTTTCTATCGTATCGATCTTCGTGACATCCGTCACGACGTAATCCACCTGTCCGTATTGTTTTAGATCCTCAACGGCCTTTTGCAGTCTTTCTTCGTTTAAATCCGCCAGGTAGACGAGAGCTCCTTCCTTCAGAAATTCTTCCGCGATGCAAAGACCCATGCCGCCGCTTCCGCCTGTAATGATAACTGATTGATTCTTAAATTCGCTCATAACTCTTTTCCTTTCTTAAAACTCTGAAAAGCTCTTCCTCCGATTGTATAATCCCCGACAGGAGATTACTTTCATGCCACTAATTAAATGCAAGGTCTATGCCATTTTATAAATGTCACAAAATTCCCATTTTATCAGGTTTCACTGGCAACGCATTTATCAAATTTAATAATAATTTTTCTTCTCGTCTGAGACAAAACGTTGAAATTTGCTTCTTCGTTTGATTTTTTATCATATTTGAAGGGGATTTTATCAAAATTGATAATTTTTGAAGCTTCTTTTTCTCCTCAAAATTGAAAACGCCTGACAAATATTCACTTTTCTGATTTTTCAATCAATGGCATATTTTTTGCTTGATATAAAAATGAACAAAGCACAATTTTTCCTATTTTACGTTATCGTTAATTCTTATTAAAAGGAGGATCTATTAATGAGTAAAATCATATCTCCCGATCATAATCGAAAAATTCCTTTTAAGACGAAAGTAGGTTACTCGTTAGGAGGAACCGGCGATGCCATCGCCTACGATTTTATCGGTAGTTTTTTACTGTTCTTTTTCACCGAACTGGCTGGTCTCAGCCCCGCCGTCGCTGGCACTATCATCGGCGTCGCCGTCGTCTGGTCCGCCATTACCGACCCTATCATGGGCATGCTGTCTGATCGATGCAAATCAAAACACGGCAAAAAACGACCGTTTCTTCTCGGATCCGCGATCCCTCTCGCCATCATCATGATGTTCCTGTTTCATACGGTGGCCTTTGGAGGCAACGCGAAGATCGCATACTATGTGATCTTCACACTGCTGTTCTGGGCCGCCTATACAGCCTTCAACATCCCGTTCTTCTCGTTAGGCGGATGTCTGACCACCAATACAAACGAACGTACAAAGATCCGTTCTGTCGCTCAGGTATTCAACTTTATCGGAGTATTCTGCGCCAGCGCTCTCCCGACATTCCTGGTAGGACAATTCCAGAAAGCCGGATTCAGCGAAGAAGCCTCCTGGCAATACGCCGTCATCATCATCGGAGTGATCGCCGCGATAGCGATCCTGCTCAGCTGGAACGCCACACGTGGATATGAGCTGGATATAAAGGACAGCGAGGACAGTGAACGCACAAACAACATCTTCAAGGAAATTAAAGAAGTCATGTGCATCAAGCCTTACCTGAACGTGTTGGCCTGCCAGTTCTTCTTCTACGCGTCTTATACGATCTTTACATCCTCTATCATGTACTTTTCGACATACAACCTCGGTGTTGGCGAAACAGAATCGTCTCTGATATATACAGGAGTTACCATCGGAGGCATCATCGTCGCCATTCTCCTGGGACCTATCGCTGTCAAGTTCGATAAGAGAAACGCTTATATCGCCTGCATGATCCTAGGCGGAGGCCTTATGGTCATTGGAAAATTCATACCTATCGAATCAGCCCTCATCGTAACTGTCATCTTCGCGGCAGTAGTCAACATCGGCTCCGCAGGTCACTGGACTCTTAGCTACACGCTGCTGTATGATATCTTTGAAATCGATGAGTTCAGAAGCGGCAGGAGACGTGAAGGCTTCCTGATGGCTTACTTTTCCTTCTGCGGGAAACTCGGTGCCGCAGCTGCGGGCTTCATAACAGGCTGGATCCTGGAAATGTCCGGCTATGACGCAAATGCTACAGTCCAGTCAGCTGACGCCCTCGCCGCTATGAAATCACTCTTTACAGTATGGCCAGGGCTCCTCTGCGTAGCTTCCGGCATCGTGATCATCCTTTACCCTGTGACCCGCAAACGCTTTGAATTGCTCCTCATGAATCTCGACCTCAAGCGACAGGGAAAAGAATACACGACGGAAGGCTTCGAAAAGCTAGTCAGATAGATAAATCGAGTAGGAGGTAGGCGATTATTTCGCCTACCGACCTCTCACACCACCGCTCATGCGGTTCCGCAAGCGGCGGTTCAACCAACTTAACATATGACACGCCTTTCGGCGTAGTAATTACTCATGGAGACTAGCCCAAATGTGGTTAGTCTTTCATTGCTTATCGCTTTATGTACCCAGCCGTTATGCGCAAGCCTCGCATAACGGTCTCCACTGTAGGCAATTTTGTATGCCGCCCAGCGGGGTACGTCCAGCTTCATCAGGTTCTTTGCCCTATTCTGCGGTGTTTTCCAATGCTTCCAAATACACATCCGCAGACGGTAGCGTATGTTTCTGTCCAAACGCTCACATAATCCCTTCATGCTCCCGATTTTGAAGTAGTTTATCCATCCTCGGATAAGCTGGTTCAGTTTCTGCACTTTGTAACTGTTGCTCACTCCCCAGCTCCTGCATGTCAGCTTCTTCATCTGTGCTTTGAATTTCGCTACTGCTTTCGGGTGCGGTCTGGCTTTATATCCTTTGGCTAATGTGTCATAGTAAAATCCAAATCCGAGATACTTGATTCCTTTGGGCTTGTCCACCTTGCTCTTTTCAGCATTTACTTTCAATCCCAGCTTTTCCTCAATAAATCGGGTAGCACTTTTCATTACCCTCTCCGCCGCCTGCTTACTTCCTACCATGATAATCAGATCGTCCGCATAGCGCACGAAATCCAACCCTCTTGCCTCAAGCTCTTTATCCAACTCGTTCAGCATGACATTTGCCAACAGCGGCGATATATTCCCTCCCTGTGGTGTGCCGACAACTGTATCTTCATACTCGTCATCGATCATCACTCCACTGGCCAGAAATTTCCTTACCACTGAGATAACGTCTCCGTCCTTTATTGTCCGTCCGAAAATCGTCATCAACTTGTCATGGTTTACCGTGTCGAAGAACTTTGCAAGGTCGATATCCACTATCCAGCTATGCCCATCGTTCATCATCTCTAATGCTTTCAGCACTGCCTGTTGCGCACACCGATTCGGTCTGAATCCATAACTATGCTCGTGAAACTGCTCCTCGAAGATTGGCGTGAGTACTTGTGTTACTGCCTGTTGTACAAACCGGTCAACTACCGTTGGTATTCCAAGGTTTCTTGTCCCTCCATCTGGTTTTGGTATCTCCACCCGTCTAACTGGCTGCGGTTTGTACTTCCTTGTCCGCACCTGCTTCCTGATGTTTTCGCCGTTTTCCGCAAGATATGCGCCAAGCTCTTCAACGGTCATCCCGTCTACGCCTGCCGCTCCTTTGTTTCTGACGATTTGCAGATATGCCGCATTGAGGTTATCTTTGCTCACTATCTGCTCCATGAGACTTCTTGTGTCCATGCGTTGTTTCCTTTCTGCCCCTTTTGCCTTTGCCGCCTTTGATGTCATCGACAGGCGTTTGCTCCGGCTACGAAGTGGAACGTACTTCAACTGATTGATTGTTCGGTCCTTCGCTCCATCCCCATTACAGGAACTTCTTCACTACTACGACCTCTGCTGACTTCTCACAGTTCGTTGTTACTACGGATAGTAAATCCGCCTGTGAGACCTCCCCGCTTAAGGTGCGGACTCTTTCCCTCCATATACCTGCCACATTTACTGGTACTTCCAGCAACTTTTGGACTTCGATGTTTCTTGCCGTCTTATCCGTATTTCCCAGCCTTATATGTGGTTTCTGTCCGTCAAGTCAGAGGTTTGCCTACAGCTTCCTTCAGATTTCACCTCACGGTGAACACCCTTGCTGTTCAGCTATGTGCTTCGTCGTTGCCTACGCGCACTCGGGACTTTCACCCGTTAGAGCCCGCCCATGGCGGGCGAACAAGAAACGCGCCAGCCGATAATTTAGGCTGGCGTGTTGTTTATGAGAATAGATTACCACTGTTTTAAGCATATTTCTAAAAATTATATATAGCCTCTTTAAAATACTCAATATCTTTCTTCAGAGATTCTAATTCATTACGCACCTCATTCAAATTAATATCAATCGATGAAATCATCTCCTCATCACTTCCTCCTCTTGATGAAAACCAGCCTGTCTGTTTCAGAAAAGGCCTCGGAAAATTCGAAGCCAAATCCATTATACCTCCTGACGCCTTCCAGGTCAGCTATGTTTTGTTCGGCCAGAAATCTGACCATGTCACCGCGGGCCATTTTTGCCGGAGTAGCCTTCTGCTTCACTTTGCCGTCGACCAGCTCCCCAAAATCCACCGTCACGAACCTGCATTCCGGACCGACATACTTTTCTATGATCTGAGAATACTCCTTCGATGCCAGATTCAGGATCGTGAAAGGTTCACCTCCGCTCTCAGCGGCGATGGAATCGTAGATCTTCCTGCCCCAGAACTCGTAGAGATCACGACATCCGCCCACGGAAAGCCCCGCCTGCATTTCAAGGCGGTACGGAACGACACCGTCGAAAGGTCCCAGCATACCGTAAAATCCTGACAAGATCCTCAGATGATCCTCGATATACTCAAGAGCTTCATGGGAAAAGACCCCGGGCCCCATATTCCTGTACTGGATCCCCTCGTAGGAAAAGACAGCGGGAGTCAGATCCCGCTCCAGATCCATTTTCGCGAAACGTTGAAAATTCAGCTCTGCCAGCTTATCACTGCACTTCCACAGCGCCTTCGCCTCGTCGAAGGAAAGCTTTCTGATTTCATCCATAAGCAGCTTCGTTTCATCAAAAAAACGCGGAAGCCCCCTCACTTCATGGGACTCCCTGTCTACATTCATCGTCTTCGCAGGTGAAATGATTATCTTCATCTACAGTTCCTCCAACATCTGAGCAGGGTTATCCGCTGCCTTCACCTTACCGAATGCCTTGACGATGATGCCCTCCTCATCGATGAGATAAGTAGTCCTGACCACGCCCATGGATATCTTTCCCGCGGTCTTCTTTTCCTGCCAGACGTCATAGGCCTTGATGGCCGCCAGTTCCGTATCGGAGAGCAGCGTAAAAGGAAGGCTGTATTTTTCCTCGAAACGCTTGTGAGAAGCGACGCTATCCTTGCTCACTCCGATAACGACGGCGTCCTTCTCGAGAAAATGCGGATAGAGTTCCGCGAAGCCGCAGGCCTGTTTGCTGCAGCCCGCCGTATTGTCCTTGGGATAAAAGTAAAGGACCACCTTTCTGCCTCTGTACTCCGCCAGGCTGTGCATCTGTCCGTTCTGGTCCGGCAGTTCAAAATCCGGAGCCATTGTTCCTGTTTCTAACATGATCGTACCTCTTTCTGCGTCTGGGGTTGTGGATAATAGGGTAAAAATCAAAACTGAATAATATGCTTTTTATCACCTTTTTATATCTCCAACTCCACAACTCCACTCAATTCTCAGTATATACTTTCAACTTTATCTATATCTAAACTTATCATACGCCTTAAAACTCGCGTAAACAAATTATATCAAAAGTTTCCATCAAATTCGTTTGGGTTTTAATAAAGAATTGTATTAACAATATATCACCATTATAGCGAGACCCCTCTACTCCCCTGCATACTCCTCATACACCACTTTCCCATTTTTGATTTCCGACTTCATGAGGGACGCTCTTGTCACACGCATCTCAGCCTTCGGCAAACGTGTTCCGCCCGGTTTCCTTGCAGCCTTACGCACCAGCGTTATGTGCGGAACGAATTTCTTGCTGTCAAAGGGTACGCCTGAAGCCCTCAGCGCTCCCCGCAACTCCTTTACATATGCGTTCAGCTCTCGATTTTCCTCCACCCCGGCCCAAAGAAGGTTTCCAAAATTCCCGCACTCCGAGAGCTTCAAACTGAACTTCGGACCCGGGATGCTCTCAATGGCCTTCTTCACCCGCGCCGGATCATCATATTCTCCGATGAAGGCCAGCGTCAAATGCAGATTTTCAGCCGGGACGTAATTTCCCCTCACACCCTGCCGCTTCATATCGCGCATGCACGATAAAAGCGCTTTCCTGACTTCATCAGATAATCTGATGGCAATAAATAACCTCATATTCCATACAGATCCCATACAACGGCACCCCTCTTTCACTATCGTCTATCAGAAAATCGATCTCGCAATTACCTCTTTCATTAGTATAAAATAGGTCCATAATTCTGACGCTCTACTCTCTGTCATCTTCCAGAAGGCCATATGCTCTGTAATATGATATCATGTTCTGATATTGCAGCTTATCCGCAAACAACTGACGGTACGTGGCCGTTTTTTCTTTACCATCCGCTTTGAGCCGCGCCATCTTTTCCGTTGTCGAATCGTACTGAGAAAGTACGGCATCCAGCATTTTCTCAAAAGCCTCCAATCGCTTTTCATCCATATGAAGACACCTCCCTGACCTGGTGGATACGCAGATACTTATTCCTAAAGCAATCAAATGTTTATTCCCTGATACCACTTTTCTGTTAGTCTAAATATTTATATTCCAAGCACTTATCTATTACATCTCAGATATGCAACTGCACATTACTCTGCCACATCAACAAACCGTTTGAAATACTCCCTCAAATCATCATCGCATACATAAAGATATGTCCCTTTAATCCCTCTGGTCATGAGAGTCAGATAAATATTGAGAAGATATTCCTTTAACGCTTCCGGGTCATTAGCTACTCCTGATTTTCCCTGTTGGTCGAAATAATGATCCTTATCAGCATATATCTTTCCCGTTTCTTTATCATATTTTATATCTTCACCTATGATAAGCCCCACATAATTGAGGTCGTACCCCTGTAAGGTATGTATGCATCCTATTTCGTTCACCGCGTTTTTACTTGCTATCCAGTTGTTATATGTAGAATTCCATCTGTATTGATGTCCTTGTATCTCGATATCATATGCCTTCTTGTTCCTTTTTGATATCCATCTCCATGCATAGCCTGCCGCGTTGCGGCAAAGGCCAAGCTCCGCATCCTTTTTCCTGACAGCTTCGATCATCCTGTCTACATCTTTGTAAAGCCTGAAATCATAATTATCGAACCTTCTCTTTCTCGACGCGGATCCTGACAATATGCCCTTGATGTACTCGATATAATCGTTGCCGCCTTCACATCTCCATTGCGTCTCCAGGTTTAGTTCAATGACCTGTTCATCGTATTTTTCGCGTCTGTTATGCAATATGCTTCTGAAATCATCTGCGTCGATGTCACATGGCCGGACGGTCTGAAGTTCGTCGCGAAAAATGATCTGATTGCGGCTGCAGGTCATCAACCAGTCGAGTTCGTTCCCTCTCTCTTTTGGAAATCCAAGGGCCTGCGTACAGCTATCAAATTTAGGGTATGAGCTCAGATGGCCTCTATATCGGCACTTCAGCCTGTGAGCCTCGTCTACTATCAAAAGATCGAATTTCTCTCCGCTTCTCAGATATTCATCGACAACCTCTGTCGTACTGTAAACCATACTTTTATCTAAATCCCGCACGCTTCCGAATACATCCATTATTGACGACTTAAGCGTCGCCTGTGGAAAGACTATGCCTATTTTATTGATGCCATTGATTTTCGCTGCCGCCCTCTGCATATCTATATCTTCATCACTATAATCATCGTGCGTTATCTCCATTTCAAGTCGACTGCTGATATCCGCGAAAAGTTTCATGAGATATACTGCGAGGATAGTCTTTCCCGTCCCCGCTCCGCCTCTTACGAGAACCGTGACTCCCTGGTCATCATCCGTATGATCTATGAATGTTTTGAGGATGTCTCTCTGCGCTTCAAGCTGCTCCTCGCCCAGACTTTTATACGGGGAATACTTATAGAGTGTAGAATTCTCTATTTCATCGATGGTGTGTTCCACCAGCCCCTTCGACTTGAGTTCTCTCCAGATATTGACGAATATCTCCTCGTAGAAATGCCTGTTGTAATAATCGTGATCCTGCAGACCGCCGTTCCCATTCTGTAGTCTGAATTTTCCATCCGCACTCATATGCTTTATGAGAAATGATTCGAGATCGAGAACCACGGATTTATTGAAGTTTTTGCCGCTGATAAGCATCATATCTTCAAGGCTCCGCCTCTGTGGATTCAGCCAGTGCTGGCTCATTCTTATAGATGCATGATGAGTCTCGCCTACATACGCTTCTTTATTATTGCTGAGTATATAAACAACAGGCCAGTTTTCTCCCACTTGCTTGTCGTAGTGTGTTATTCCTTTCAGTTTTTCAGCTGTTTCTGAATCGAATTTAAGAGAATTAAACGACGCCATAGATCAGTCTCCTGTTACAATTTCGTATACTTCGTGCTGACGCCCCGGGCTTTATCTACAGGATATTTCTTTTTTGTCTTTTCCAGTTTATCCAGCACTATCTCCTCAATATCCGCATCTATCCTGTCCGCCAGCATGATACAATAGGAAAGCACATCAGCCAGCTCTTCACACACTTCCGTCCTGTTATAACTACTGTTCCACTGAAAACATTCCAGAAGCTCGGCCGCCTCAATACTGATGGATTTCGCCAGATTCTCTTCCGTATGGAACTGATCCCAGTCTCTTTCCTCATTGAATTTTCGTATTTCATCTATTACTTTTTGCATTTTGCACTCCATTACTCAATCTTTTACGACAAACGGTGCTTTACCGCCTGTCTCGCCTTTGGATATAGCTGTACCTCATCGAAAATCACCACAGATTCGCCCTTATGCAGATTTTTCCCCGTTACAGCCTGTAAGCGAAGGAAAAGTCGACTTTCCCACTCGTCTGGCACCTTCAAGCAAAACAGCATACCTGTCCGCATAATTTTTCTTCCGATCCAATAATCGGTCATATGCCTTTCTCTTAAAATACATATCTCGCCCTCCCGCATGAATATACGGTACCACTTCATTTACATTTGTTCAATATTATTATCATAAAATATGTGCATTTCTTCAAAATTACTTTAGGTTAAAATCTGCGCTTCTTCAGAAATTTTGACAGTTTACTTATCGATATCGATACTGTCAACGCGATTATCAGCACGACGAAATAACTCCAAAATCCAATCGTCACAATATCAGCATATATACCGTAAAAACATATTTAAGATATACCAAGTAAAATCGGGGGCAGAAACCGCGTAAAACTCTTGCAGCTCATCTCAAATGAAAGAAAGCCGTAACCAAACACCGGGCCGGACTGCCCCTGTTTGTATCGCGCAACAATAACGAATGACGGAGAACCATTACCTGATTCATCCGCCATTTTTCAATGCATGAAGAAAGGGCTGTGCCCTAACGCTTATTTCTCGCTAATGTGACAGCCCCTTATTTCTCTCTTCTATCTCATCTGCTCTTTTAAAAAACATACATTTACGCTTTATTTCTTCTCAGCCCTATAGCTGCCGCTCCTGCCACTATTGCCATAAGCATAATCCCTGTAAGAAGTCCAAGATCTATATCGTCTCCTGTTTCAGGAGCTTTTCCATCGGCAGGCTTTTCCTGTTGCGGCTTGTCCGAAGGCTGATCGGTTGGCGGAGTTTCTGGAGCAACTATTTCTATAGTTTCACCAATGTCCAGAACCTCACCATTGACTGATATTGTCGTATCTGTATCATTGGTAACGGTTACGCCTGCCGGCGCTTCTATCTCTGTATTCTCCGCGGCACTTATAAACTTGACTATTGTTCCTTCTGGAGCATCTTTAATGGCTTCATTGATATTTCCAAGTCCTACCACTGTTTTAGTAAGATCGTCCTGTGTAATTTCAGCTACATCAGATGCCACAACATCAATGCTTTTATCGAGATTATCAAAGATTCCTCCGGCAACCTCTATTTTGCCACCATCATTAGTAGCCACAAGTCCATCAAACTGTCCGTTTTCTATGTATACATTTACTTTCTCTATAGCTTCCTCGTCATTCTTTTCCGGATTATTTGCAACCAAAGCTGACGCTCCTGAAAGATTCCCGTTCTCTATGTTTACAGTTATAGGAAGTTTTGTCGTATGCTGCGCAACAGCCAGCGCCGCCCCCACAGTCGTAGTCCCGTTACCATTAGGATCTACTGTGGTCGGATCTCCGGTAGCTATGATATTCGCACCGTTGGAAATGTTAACAATCCCAGCTCTTACTTCTATACCAGTTTCTCCTGTTATAGTTCCACCGTTGATATTCATCTCACCGATTTGAGGGTGGTAAATAGCAGCGGCATTCTTCGATGTAAGGGTTGAATTGTTTATATCTATCTTTGTGCCATGAGCAGCTCCGTTGCCGCTTACAGCGAAAGCTGACATGGTGATGGTGGAGTTATTGATCTCTAATGCCGCGTCTCTGTTTTCGAGGTTATCATTTACTGTATCGTTTTTATGTTTTCCAACTACGATAACTCCAACAGCTCCATAAGTTTCATCAGCCTCAGTATTTGCCACCTCAGTAATTGTAGAATTATTTATAACGACATTCACAGGATCATCAACAATCCCATCCTCATCAGCATCCACTGAGGCAAACGATTTTATACCGTAATTATAATCGCTTGTACCGTTTGGTACTATAACTTTCAGCTCAACATCATCGAGAGTCAGATTGCCTCCCACGGCCTGTATTCCCATACTTCCCGGAGTCTGTCTGATAACTTCGATGACCCCATCTTTAAAAATCGTATCGACATCCCACGGTGAAAAGACATAAGCATCTGTATCTGATCCTGTTATAGTATTGCCTGACAGATCAAAAATCAAAGATTTATCTAAGCGTATCCCTCCAACTTCTGTATTGCTAAGCAACGTTATTGTGTCCCCATCTTCTGCTTCTTTTATGGCAGCTTCCAGCGTCGGATATTCATGTCCATCTATCGATGCCACGTTTCCATTTGCCGCACTGACACTCATCGGTACAGCCATCATTAAAGCCAAGATAAGCACTGTAATTCCACTTAACAGAAACTTCCTCTTCTTTTTCATGGTTCACCTCACACATCATAAACATTTCCCGTTTTTGTATTTGAGTTTTTCATCTATAACTGTGTATATTATACATTATTACCCCCCCCAGTCAATTTGTTTTAACATTTTTTAGCATTGTAAGCGGTTGTAATTATCACCAAAATTTCTCCGGATACAAGATCGCAGACGGGCTTCTTAAATACTACAAATTTCATTGTAGTGGCAGGGATAAAGCATTTTATTAGAACCACATCCATTGCGGCATCTCTTCCGCTCTCATAATATTCGTAACATCTTCAGCGGTAACTCCTTTCACGACATTTTCTTTTAAAACACGAAAGCATTTTTCACATAAACAAAAAGCCTGCAACCGTTACGATCACAGGCTCTTTTGGCGGAGAAGGTGGGATTCGAACCCACGTGCCCGGAACGGACAACCGCATTTCGAGTTTTTAATTAACATGACAGATAGGCTGTTATTTCCGGTCGTTTGAGGCAGTTACGTCTACCCTCTGATGCTGTAAAAATCAATTGATTACGGCATTAAAGGGAGAAGATCCATTGAAAATTAAATGAGTTCAAAGCCAGTCGGTTTTTGCCCCGTTTTTTGACCTTTGGGCAGAACTCCGGGCAGAATCGGACAGAACAAAATTCAAGGGCAATACATAAATTTATGATAAAAATGGGCAGAACAAAGTTCGAAGTTATTACATAAATGCGGACGGTCTCTTTGCTGATATACTTCTGTTATACTTTATTGCCAACTTCCCTAATGATTTTTTGCCAATCTGCCGAAAATCTGTTAGCAATTTATGACCTTAAATCAGAACTTCATATTCTCCGTAACGTTTACCGTTTTTACGACGGATATAGTTCTTTTCCTCCAAGGATTTCATTATTTTTTTACCGTTCTAAGTGATCTGCATGATGTATCTGCCAATTCTTGTTGCTTAGTATCAGAATTTTTTACAATAAGTTCTAAAATAACCAGTTCTTCAAAAGTGCAATTCAAAGTGCCAAATTGACACTTTGTAGTTCCAATGGTGGCACTTTGGGAAATGTTTTCATCCACAAAATCGGCGTGTATATAGCGGTTTTCAATTCGTGGTTTGTACCTAGCAGAAGGTTTGCGAAAAACAATCCTAAAAATTTTGTGGTGAAATGAATGCCTTTTTACAATATGATAATTAATTATTTCACTTATTATATCAATTACTTCTACATCTAAAGATCACAAATATATCTATCCTTCGCTTCTTCTCAATGCTTCCTTCAAAAGCAACATCTTTGCCTATGCTCTTTATTAATTCGGGGGTATCCTTAATCGCAATAACTTCAAAATACTGCCCGTCGGTAAAAATCACATACCTAAGAACATCTCGTTGGTTGTAGATATACTGCAGTGGTTCTTTATCTCTATTAAGTTGATAAAAACCTATAAATCGCCCTTTATTCATTTTCTTTCTTCTTATGACATCCGGAGAAAATCCGAATTCGTCGGACAGGCTTTGATATGTACGTCCATCCTGGATATGTAGATTTATGATATGTTCTTTTAATTCCGGTTCACAGTAAATCATAACATTCATTCCTTTCGCTTAACATTATTTTACAAAAGTTACTTCACTATTACAATTTACTTATACCAGCTCACAAATGCCCTGTATGCGTAAATATTATCCCCTCTTCCAGTGTTCACCGGTTCGATTGGTTTTCCATGGTTTCTCAAAACATGCAAGAAAAACCGCTCTTCCGACTGTTCGCAACAGCGAACATACCCGGAAGCTTGTATACTGCGAGCGCTAAGCGCTTCTCAAAGATGCAGCCCACACATCCGCAGCAAAATGCGGCTTTTTATTACCCATTTCACACCCGCAAACGGGCGATGTCAGAGACAGACTTTTCTGATATAATATTTTCTGATATAGTATATATGTACCGGGAAACTAGAGGAGGTCTTTCCAATGACGCGAAAACACACGGGAAAACGAATCGGATCAGTTTTGATAGCTGTGATCATGGCAACGATAACACTCCCTCAACTGAGCACGGAAGTCTGCGGGACAGATACGCCGGATGAATCGGAAAAGCTGGATAAAACCCTGTTTGCAACTGTTGAAGATCTGAAGACGTTTAATACTGCCGGCGATACATCTTCTGCAAAGGTATACTTTGGAAGCCGCGGAGATCGTAACTGGTGGATAGCGGGAAGTCAGAGCCCTGACAGTTTAACACTGCTTTACGACTATGTTATGTTATATAATCAGAATTTCGCGACGGGAGGATATCCCCCTGTAGAGTATGATGAAGAGTGGGGATGCGTTTACCCATATGGGGCTCCGGAAGAGGTCAACTCATGCCATTACGGTCGCAGCCTGGTAAGGGAAAAGTTGCAGGAAGAATTTGAAGGCAATAATATTTTCACAAAGGGCGAAAAACTTATGATGAGACGTTCGACCATCTATACCTGGGATTGCCTAAACGAGGAGCCATATTATACAAAAGACTATCTGTATGCACCTTATGTAACTCCTAATGATACGGTATTCTTTAAAGACGACCCTAATGCCAAAATAACTGTAGGAGAAAACAGTATGGATGACCTGTCCGGCGGACTGCCTGTTTTTACCGGTCATACCTCTCATTTTGGTAATAAGTATTTAGGCTCAAATAAGTGGTGGTTTCGTGCTCCTTATGGCGGGTGGATGGCTTTGGAATATGCTGCTACTCCTTCTCCCAGAACTAAATTTGAAGAAGTCTGGGACTATTCAGGCCATTATGTGAAGCCTGCCTTTAAATTAAGTCTGTCGACCGTTACATTTGCATCTGCCGCACCTGCAGCGACGGAAGAAGGTAAGATGACATTTGCTAACGCAAATGGAAACGGAGACGGAGCTTTTACGCTGCGTTATCTTTCTTCCACTGACAGGTGGATGGCAGAGGTGTCCAATGATGGAGAAAAAGTGACTATAACCAACACACCCGCAACAGTCGCCTATCTGGTAGTGCAGGACAGCGAGGGAGCCTATGCGAAAAAAGTCACTGCAGGAGAGGACGAGGTAACGATTACTGCGGAAAACATGAAAGAAATGGGCATGGAGGCGGACAACTTTAATGCCTGCGAGGTTTGGCTGGAAAAAACCGATACGGATAATCGGATCACATATGCCATGAGGGCTGCACATGGACCCGGATATAATGTAGAGATTTCTGCAGGCACTGGGCTTGCAATATCTTCAAATAACGGAAGCCAACCAGTAAATTTAAACAACCATATAAATGAAATTACCGTAACCGTAAATGAAGGATATTCTCTGCCTGAGGATTATATTAAAGAGCTTAACGAATCAATCAAGCTGAAAGGATTGACGGTAACTGAAACCGATTATGGCTTTAAGATCAGCGGTATACCATATGGAAATATAGATTTCACACTGCCTGCTGCAACCTTCATTATAGACCCGCCTACTGACCTGACTGCCGTTTACGGAGACAAGCTGTCGGACATCAAGTTGCCGGATGGCTGGACATGGGAAGATGAAAATACTCCTGTCTCTGTAGGAGAACAAATATATCCCGCTCATTTTGATGTTTCGTCTTATACCGAAGATTATGATTTTAGTAATGTGGATGGATATTACGCAAACGGTGAATATGTGAAACGCAATCTGACATTATACGTTGACAAGGCATACAGTACTCTCGAGATCGCAACCAAAAGTCTTAACAAGGAATACGACGGCAAGGCTGTCGAAGCTCCTGAAATAGCTAAGGAAGGAAGCACAGGAGACGTTTCATTCACATGGTGTAAGAAGAAAGAGGATGAAGGAAAGGAAGATAACCTGCCGGATGGCTATGAGAAAATTTCTTCTGCACCGACAGACGCAGGAGAGTATCTTGTTATTGCAAGTGTGGAAGATGACGATAACTACAAGGGCGCTGATGCCGGATTGGCGTTTACCATCAGTCAGGCGGCAAATGAATGGACGCAGGAGCTTTCCATCAAAGGCTGGAGACAGGGAGACGGAGCAAATGCTCCGACAGCCGCTGCGAAATTCGGAGATGTTTCATTCACATACAGCGACAGTGAAGACGGCGAATATACCGATACCGTCCCTACAGACGCCGGGACATGGTATGTGAAAGCGGCGGTAACAAGCAGCAAAAACTATACGGGACTTGAAGCAGTCAAAGCCTTTGAGATCAAAGAAGCTTTGCCGGGCGGCGGTAGCGGCGACGGTGACAACGACGGCGGCAGCGGCTCCGCACCGACAGGCGATGACATCGATATCGCTCTCTGGGCGGGATTGGCAGGCTTTGCGGCTCTTGGCGCCGCCACCGCAGCTCTTTTCGGAAGAAAGAAAAAGATGAGATAAACAAGTGCATATTATAACACAGGGGACTGCTCATTAACACATAACCCGTTAATGCGCAGTCCCCTTTTATGTCCATACAATACCGGTAAAGACATTAGGCTGTTTTCTTCATATCAGCCGTCTGCATCGCTGCAGCCTTTACCGCAGCCAAAGCCGCATCCCTGCTTGCAGGCACACTATCCGGCAAGCGATTTTCCGCCCGCCTGCCACCATTATATCCCCGGCTTCCTTTTCGGTCAATCACCACAGCTCCATGAAATATGAAGATTGATGCCCAGCAGACGGTCCTGCGACGACTAAATCATGCGAATTTACGATTGCACCTCTCATACATTTCTTATTCAGCCGCAGAATACTTCAACGGATATGCAGTGTACTGGTCAAGTAAAATTGTAATACCAACAGGGAATTTTTAAGCAACCCTGGCAGGAAGGGTCCCACCATTGTAAAAGCTTTCAAATATTTACTTATTACTTTGCGAGATCTTCCGTCAATCTTGTCTTCATTTGAAATCCAAGCTTCAATATCAAAACCGTGTGTATCAAAAAAATCTTCTAGACCATCACGGATTGCCTTTTTAAAGAAAACTTTTGCAGATTCGAGATTAGACGAGCTTGGAGAACGTATGAAGCCCGGATATATCACCGGTCAGTTTCCTAAATTCCTGGAGAAACATGGTTTCAGACATATGCGTTTCCATGATCTTCGTCATTGCTCGGCAAGTCTCCTTCTTGCAAATGGAGTTCAGATGAAGCAGATACAGGAATGGCTCGGTCACAGCGATTTCAGCACCACAGCCAACATATACGCTCATCTTGACTATTCGTCAAAGATTTCTTCTGCTGAAGCTATGACAAATATACTTGAATTGCCTGATGACAGCTGCTTTGAAAGCAAATGGAAAAACTGCTGAATATAATTACGATTTTCGATCCGGTACAACCGGTATTTTTCAAAAATCGCAGAAGTTCTGCCCGGGTATTCAGCAGTTCTGCCCACTGAAAATCGGGTAAAAACAGCGATTTCCAAAAAATTCAAAAGCCTGCAACCGTTACGATCACAGGCTCTTTTGGCGGAGAAGGTGGGATTCGAACCCACGTGCCCGGAACGGACAACCGCATTTCGAGTGCGGCTCGTTATGACCACTTCGATACTTCTCCATATTAAATTCACAGGCCAGACCAAAATCACTGATCCAGCGAACATTAATTAGTATACATTAAAATCGCTCCCTATGCAAGATGTAAATTGCTTACTTACGCGAGTTGGGTTTATTTGCCGGATTGTGCAGGACGGCCACCCCGACAGCGGAACTGCTCGGCAACGGAGTCCATTCCGGCCCGCAAAATCCTCTCATTGCCAGTCCATTACAGACATTTTTGATTTTTAGGCTTTTATCTGTAAAATTCAATGGGGTTGAAGGTACTGGACTATCTTAGTCAAGGGGAAAAAGGAGATTTTGCGGTGTGTGAGCAGGAAGTCGATAGGCGGAGAGGCCGCAAACGTTGAAAATTTTACAGACATTTCGCGAAAAAAACAAAACATCTGTAAACGCAGCCCACCGTCCCCGACAATCGCAACGAGCTCATGGCTCTCAGCGGTTCCCAGGCACGATGAACCTGAAGGCTTTCGGCTCCATCCAGAACTCTACCTTCCTTTGAGTCGTTATCTCCCCGTCGGTGCACAGCCGCAGACTTTCACCGTTGGCAATGACAGTCAGCGTCTTTTCCTTCGTGTATCGTATCACATCATTATCCCGGATCTGTTTCTTTTCCATATGAACGCCCTTGGAATAGCTGGGGAACAACGCCATAAAAAACCGCCGGCTCATGTCGTTGACGACGCTGACGTCCATCAGTCCGTCATCCAGCTTACAGTACGGCACACCTTTCACACCTCCGCCGCAGTAGCAGCCGTTGGCGATGGCGATGAGCAATATCCTTCCTCCTGCCTCCGTGCCGTCGCTGTAAAGTATCCTCAGATCGGCGCCTTTTTTCTCTATCAATATTATAGCCACCGATATCATATAAGCCAACGTTCCGCCCACCAGCGGCCAGCGTTTCACTCTGGATGTCATATCCACCACATTGCAGTCGAAGCCGATGTTGAACATGTTGGCGCAATATCCTTCCGTCACCATATCCTGATGCTCGGCCCTGTATCCTATCAGATCGCAGCTGACCGACCGGCCCGTCAGCTGCCTCTCCATATCGAGAAAATCGGAAGCCGTCCCATAATTCCTTATGAAATCATTGCCGGTGCCAAGAGGCACTGCTCCGACCTCCACATGAGAAAACCCAAAAGCGCCGTTGACTACCTCGTTTATGGTCCCATCCCCGCCGCAGGCGTATATTCTCAATTTCTCCGACCCTTTGCCTTCGGCCCCGGCGCTCTGACGACAGACCTCTTCTGTATACCTGACTCCGTCCCCGACTCCCGTCGTGCAGTAGACCTGGTATTCGATACCCAGCTTTTTCGCGGCGGCCTTCAGCCCTTCCATGAACCGCTGCTGCTTTTTCCGCTTTCCCGAATTGGGATTGACGATAAAATAATACTTCAACGCCACCTCCAAAATTTTCTACCCTTTTAAAAATACCACACATAGGGTACAATATGCTATAGAAAATTTTACTGTTGACATATATCGAGGAGGAAATAATGGATCAGAGAATAAAAAAGCTGGCGGATCTGCTGGTGAACTACTCCTGCGACCTGCAGGAAGGGGAAAAGATACTCATCTCCTACGAAGGCGACTGCTGCCGTCCTCTGGTAAAGCAGCTGGTGAAAAACACCTATGCCCGCGGAGGAAAGCCTTACGTGGAGATCAGCGACTCGGAGATCACCCGGGAAATACTGCTGGGCTGTGATGAAGAACAGATCAGCTTCATGAATAAGTACAAACTGGCCCAAATGGAAGGCATGAGCGCCTATATCGCCGTCAGAGCCGGAAACAACACGTCGGAGCTGTCGGACGTGCCGCCAAAGCAGCTGAACATGTACAGCCGCCTCACCAGACCTGTTCTGGACAGGCGCGTCAACGAAACGAAATGGGTAGTCCTCAGATATCCCAACCCCTCCATGGCTCAGCTGGCCGGCAGCAGCCTGGAACGCTTCGAAGATTTCTACTTTGACGTCTGCACTCTTGACTACGGCAAAATGAGCAAAGCCATGGACTCCCTGGTCGCCCTCATGGAAAAGACAGACAAGGTGGAAATCAAGGGACCTGGGACGGACCTGACTTTTTCCATAAAGGGCATACCGGCCATCAAGTGCGACGGAAAGTGCAATATTCCCGACGGAGAAGTCTACACAGCTCCCGTGAGAGAATCGATGAACGGCATCATTTCATACAACACGCCGTCTGAAGAACAGGGCTTCACCTTCGAGAACATCGTCTTCGAGATAAAGGACGGCAGGATAGTGAAAGCCACATCCAACGACGATACCAGGATAAACCAGCTGCTGGATACGGACGAAGGAGCCCGGTACTTCGGCGAATTCGCCATCGGTGTCAACCCGTACATCCTGGAACCTATGAAGGACACCCTCTTCGATGAAAAAATAGCAGGCAGCTTCCATCTGACGCCGGGCGCAGCCTACGAAGATGCCTTCAATGGCAACAAGTCGGCAGTCCACTGGGATCTGGTGATGATACAGCGTCCTGAATACGGCGGCGGAGAAATATACTTCGACGGCAGGCTCATAAGAAAAGACGGCATCTTCACTCTGCCTGAACTTTCCTGCCTGAATCCTGAAAACCTCAAATAAACTCGCAGGTGACGGGGGCAAAAGCTAAAGGCTCCCCATAGACCAAGACCGGCGCCCAGGGCTTTTGCCCCGGCACGCCGGCCTTTTATCGTCACCGTTTTTTACAGTCAGACGACATCCGCTCCATCATCTCAGATCGTTGTCGTCAAAACCATCCCAGTCAGACCAGCTTTCGGTCTCCTCAGATGCTTTCTTCTTCGTCTCTTTATCTGCTTTCCTGCCACTGCTCATCCGTTCCATCCTGCTCATGGGCCTCTGCTCATCTCCATAGGTTTCCGGCCGATATCCGGTATACTGATCAGATCCATCGGACGGCTCATCAGTCTCTTCTTCCGAAGCAGGAGCGGCCTTCTTTTTCTTCTTCCTGGCCAGCAGAACAGCTATGATGATGATGAGTATCAGCGGTATGGCGATAGCTGCTGCCATCAGCAATGTCACGCTGCTTTCACCATTGCCCTCATCCGGTTTCTCATCGACTCCGGAAAGCTCCGTTTCAGCCACCGGCTGGTCAGGAGATGTGGTCTGAGTGATGATCTCTTCCTCCGCTGCGCTTCCCGCTATGGAAACGGTCTTGGATGCCGAAGGCGTTTCTCCGATATAAGCTTCATTCAGATCGTAAAGCTCCCTGGTCGTCACCTCCAGCACAGTATCCCCTTCTGATATAGCCTGAAACTCGATATTGAACGTCACACTGCCGTCAGTACCCCCACTGCTCAGCTGGATATATCCCGAGTTCCCCGTACTGCTTCCTCCTGATATATACGTCAGCTTATCAGTGTCATAGGTAAGACTGGCATCTACCCGCCCTATGTTGCCGCCGCCAAAAGTGACGGCAACGGTAAAGGTATCCCCGCCTTTTACATCATCTCCTCCGCTGAGTGTAACAGAAGATGCCGCGAATACCCGAGGCGATATCAGTGGTATCACCAGCGCCAGTACTGCTATCAGCACTATCAGCCTCTTCAATATCCTCTCTGTCGTTCTTTCCTTATCTTTGCAATACGTCATCGCTTGCCCCTTTAACTTTACTCATCCTTATCCTGTGTCTCTGTTTCGCATTTTTTACATACTCGGCATTCCGTCCACGCCACGCGATCTGCCTATGGAAGCTGACACGCAGTGGACGGCATGCTGCTGTATACAGGTATTTCGAATACCACAGGATAGTTATCATTACTGCTGTAAGCTCTCTTGACTATGCTGCCTTCGCTGGCCGCGCCGGCCACATTGGTCATGTACTGGTGAGTACCTACCTTGCTTACACCGTTTTTCACATTGAACTTCTTAGTATAGTATGAATCCTGATTGTTGGAAACATACTCCTCCGAATAGAACATCGCTCCGCCTAATATGGATTTATACGGCGTGTTCCACGGTCTGGAATAGCTTGTAGCGCCCACTCCTGAGCCCTTAGCGTACCAGAGACCTCTCTGGATGGCATTCATGGTGCTGGTAGTATATGCCCCTATATTGAAGAAGTTGTAATAGCCCTGATATCCCGGATAAGTTCCCGATACCAGACTGCTTCCGCTCCATCCCTGCTCCTGTATGATCATTGCCGCCAGCACATTAGGGTTGACACCTCCATTCTTTCCCGCCGCGTTTATCAACGTCGAATAGGAGCTGTATCCGCCTCCAGGGTTTCTGCTCTGCATGAACGAGCCCTGAATAACTGCCGCTACCGTGTCGGCACTCTGAGAGCCGCTGTCATATCTGTGGGTCATGAACTGATATATGCCGCTCTCCGTCAGGAAATTCCTCGGATCCATATAATACTTCACCACAGTAGGACTGGCAGCATACCAGCCTCCGTCAAAGGTCGTCCACGTCTTTGTTGAGGAGTTGTAGGAACCCGGAGCCGTGGATCTGTATGATACAGGTGATGACGCGCTGACCAGATTGGTGGAAACGCTGGCCGTTTCCCTGGCAATGGCATCCGACCATGAATATCCTACATTGTATGCCTTGAATACCCACTGAGGATGAGCCGCGTGGAGCATCCTCAGGCCCGGTTTGTAGCTCTCAGGGAATCCCTGAGCCGTCATATAACTTTCAAAATCGCTGTCGGACGTCACTGTCTTTACGGACAGATAATCGGAACACAGATATCCCACCTGACTGACGCTGTACTGATATGTGTACCATACCTTGCCATCGCTGGCCTTCTTAGAACCCGTGACCGTTATGGTCGTCCCCTTGGGCAGCGTCGTCAGCCGCGTATAGCTTGTCCCTGCTCCCGTCCTGACATTGAGTCCGTCATTGGCTGTTACCGTCCCCATCTGGAATGTCACAGGCGAACTGGATGAACCCTGATCCGTATCCTCATCAGAGCTTCCCGGATCGCTGTTCTGAGTGACCTTCACATAGGAGCCGGAAACATATCCCAGTCTTCCATTGTATGTAAGCTTGTACCATGTATTGCCTGAGCTGTCTTTCGCATTGCCTATTATTGTGAAAGTCTTACCCTTGGCCATGGATCCGATAGTCCCGTAATTAGTTCCCGGACCGCTCCTCACCAGCAGCGGATCAGACTTGGTATTGACAGTACCGATAGCGTTTTCCGTCTCCTCGGTAGCTCCTGAAGATGTCTTGATGGTCACATAATTGGAAGAAACATAACCTGTCTTCCCATTAAATGTCAATCTGTACCACCATGTCCCCGAACTGTCCTGAGCTTTTCCCGTCACGGTGAAGGTCTTGCCCTTGGCCATGGATCCGATGGTCCCGTAATTAGTTCCCGGGCCGCTCCTCACCAGCAGCGGATCCGTCTTTGTTGCCACCGTGCCTGTAGTTCCAGTCACTTCTGTAACACCTGACGATGTAGAAGTGGTCTTTACATATTTGGAAGAAACATAGCCTGTCTTTCCATTGAAGGAAAGCGTATACCACCATGTCCCCGATATATCCTGCACCTTTCCGGTCATGGTGAAAGTCTTTCCTTTTACCATCGTTCCCAGACTGCTGTAGCTCGTTCCCGGACCACTTCTGACAATGAGCGGGTCAGTTTTTGTATTTACCGTCCCCTGAGTGTTGGAAACTGAAGTTACCGTATTCTGTTTTATGTTAACATACTTCGATGATACATAACCGGTCTTCGAACCGTACTTCAGCTGGTACCATACCACCCCGGAAGAGTCCTTCGCAGATCCGGTAACGACAAAAGTCTTACCCTTCGCCAGTGAGCCTATTTTAGAATAGCTGGTTCCCGCTCCGGACCTGACATACAGCAAGCTTGCCGTGACCTGGCCTGTTTCGCCGGCCGCGTAGACTTTGCCGAGATCCGTCAGCGGCAGCCCCGCGAATACCGACACCGCCATCATGACAGCTATGACCGCCGCAGCCCTCCTTTTTCTTTTAGAAATATCCTGTGTTGACATAATCCCCTCCTCGTTTACCATGTTTTTGCCCTGTATATTAAGTAACTCCAAGCATTTACCGCGTCATGATTATACCTTATAAACGTTGAAAAGTCAATGCTTTCAACGATTTTACATCACTTTTATGAGCATCCATTTTAAGGAAATTTTACATTGATTTCAAAAATTATTTGAATAACCCTTCTGTCACTTGTATGTGGCGAACATATCAAAAAGCCTGCAGACCATTTCGATCTTCAGGCTTTTTCACGCGCTCACGCCGCGCTATATCATATCCTTCTCTTTTCCCCATACGCCCTTTTCTCCGGAGCGATCTTCGATTCGCCGAGGAGCTCCATTGTCCTGTCTTCTTCCGCCACATCTATCAATACCGCGAAATTGCAGCTGTTCCTCATATGCACCGGTGCCCTCACGACCCTGTTGTCTATCTGATGTCCTGTCAGTATCTGAGACACCTTCACCGCGGCGTAATACCCGGAAAAGAAAAGGTAACAGTTTTTGCCGCTCAAGGGAATCCCTCCATCCTTTCAAATCATTTTTTTAATCATACGGATGTATGTAGTGGCAAAATCGGCTCGTTCCACCTTCCTGTCGGAAACCAGCCTGTATCTGGCGGTTTCTTCATCTCCTTCCAGCACGACCATGGATCCTACCTTTTCTCCCTTTTCTATAGGCAGCTCCAGATTTTCATCTATTTCCACCAGTTTCTTCACCTGGTCCTTTTCACCCTTTTTCACAGTGACTCCCAGCGGATCTTCTGATACGGCAAAAATTTCCGTCTGATCTCCCTTTTGTACCGCGACCTTCTCTATCCTCTCACCGGCCTTCGCCAGTTGTACCGTCTCATACCCGGCAAAACCGTGATCCAGCAGCCTGGCCGCCTCGTCGAATCTCACTTCGCTGCTCTCGCAGCCTAATACCACACTTATGAGCCTCGTCGAATCTCTTTCCGCCGCTCCTGCAAGGCAGTACCCCGCGTCATCGGTAAAGCCCGTCTTGACTCCGATCGCCCCGCTGTAGCTTTTTATCAGTTTATTGGTATTGGTCAACGTAAAATCGCTTTCCTTTCCCGGCAGACCCACCTTTATATCCTCCTGCCACGCGGTGAACCAGTCCCGCGCGTCCTCGAACTCCATCAGCTCCTGCGATATCATTCCTATATCATATGCGCAGGAATAATGATTTGCCACAGGAAGACCGTTAGTATTGACGAAATGACTGTCCTCCAGACCCATTTCCGCCGCCTTCTGGTTCATCAGCTCCACGAAGCTTTCCACACTTCCCGAAAGATGCTCGGCCAGCGCCACACATCCGTCGTTGGCACTGACCATTATCACACCTTTAAGCAATTCTTCCACCGTATGCTTCTCACCCGGCTCCATATACATCTGACTGCCGCCCATAGACGCTGCCCGTTCTGAAATGATGACTTCATCCTCCGTGGATATCTTCCCCGATTCACACCCTTCCAGGATCAGGAGCAATGTCATCACCTTCGTCACCGACGCAGGCGGCAGGTGCTCCTTCTCATTCTGCGCGAACAGCACCTTCCCACTGCTGCCGTCGATAAGTATTGCCGACTTGGCGCTTATATCCAGGCCACTGTCATCTTCACCGCCTCCGCTGTCCTTGCCCGGGGCATCACCTCTCTGCGACACAGCCGCATTCCCCGAAACAGTGGCTGTGTCATCATCGACGATAGTCAGCGACCTCTCCTCCGGCGCGAACTTATCTATCCCCATGAATCCTCCGGCTATCAGAAATACCGCGGCAAGAGCGCCGGCCACCGCTTTTTCCCACTTTCTCAGCTTTCTTCCCACGAAAAAAAACCTCCCTTCCCCTTGAATATATGCCGTCTTCCAAAGAAAAAGAAGGTCTTCACAAAAAATCAGTCTCTCCCGTATCGCCGGTTCCTGGCACACTCTTACAAAATCAGATCTGCAACCATTTCGTCGGATCCGTCCATAGCTTCATACCGAAATTATTCAGTATAAAGATCGGCTATCTCTCCCATATCTGGTAGCCAGATATCCGACGCGTCCACGAAACCGCTGCTATCCAGCGACTGTCCTCTTATTGTGGCAGGGATCTCTCCCTGGAGCTGTTTTCTGACACTTTCCGCCCTCAACAGGCAAAAATCGGTGATAGTTTCCACTCCTTCCTGAAAATCCTCATAAGAGCAATACGCCGTCGGATCTTCTTCCACATACGGCGCTATCATACGATATACTTCCGTCACCTTTGCCTGAAAATATCCGTTCTCGAAATATTCCTCCAGGAACATGTCGTAATATCGGTGATACTGCCTGTGATACTCGTCCACCTTCATGATATTGTGAAACAGAGGCCGCTCCATCATGATCTGTCCGGAAGCCGGGGTATCTATGGGGTAGTTGACATACAGCTCCGCGTCGTTTATCGGCTCCGGCATCCCCAGCGAATAGGTGGCGAAAGCCAGGTTGTAATCCCACGGAAGTATGGTCAGTATACCATCTCTTTCATGCAGAAAATAATTGTGACCCGTAGGTCCCAGATAGCTGTCGAGATTCACCACAAAGCTCTGTACGGCAAAATAACGCAGCGCTCCGTCCACGTTCACAGCTTCTGAAAGCTCTTCCCCATCCTCCTCCGTTCCTCCGGAAGCCTCGGAAAGGATCTTCAGCGCGTCGATGAGGCGCTTTCTGTCATCATCCGATATTTCCGTTCTGGCGTTCCTGAATATGTTGTCGTAGCTTTCGAAGCTGTCATCGGTATATCTGAGCGCTACGTCGGCGTTTTCCTCCTCCAGATACCTGTAGTCAGGCTTGTACAGCTTCCCCTGATCCCGGCCGTATACCCTGCGCAGGAAAGCATCCTCCGGTTCTTCGACAGCCAGGAACAGCCCCCATGCTTCCCCGTTGACCGTCACCCACACATAACTGGTCATCGGCGCCGGGACACCCATCATCTCCATCATGTCGTAGGCCAGATAATTTTTCATATAGCTGTTGTCCTGAAAGGATGCGTCCAGCGACATCTTGTCCAATCCATGATAAGTGCCGCTGCCGTAATGGTCGAATTCCAGCTTCAGGCTGTATCTGTCCAGCCCATACTCTGTCACCAGTCCCAGTGAATTGTTTCCCTTGGCTCTGAGGCCCACATTGCCATACATTTCACCGTCTATCGCCACATCGCATTGCACGTACTCCTCTTCCGGCGCTTCTGAAATGAAGCCTTCCCAGTCCTCCACTTTCAGATCTATGCTGTGTACCCTGCTGTCATCAAAGAGCCTGGAAGCGTAACCCGGCTCAGCAGCGGCACGAGTCACACCAATATCGTCGCTCCACAGTGCGAAGGAGATCACGGCGAAAAGGGCGGCAACTGCCGCCCCCACGCATATCTTATCTGTATGCCTGTGCTTCAGCATCCATATCACCCCATGTAATCACCGTTGTAGGACACCATAACGGTGCTGGTGACGCCGTCCATCTCCGCCAGCCGGTTGACGAAGTCCGTATTCCCGTCCCTGAGTCTCACTTCGTAGTTGAGCTCTATGGAGCCGGGCGTCACCGTCTTGCTCTTCAGCGACACCTTCCCGGCCATCTCCTCCACCAGCTTCAGAGATCGTTCTTCGCTGTCGCTGTCCACACAGTGGATCACCAGGATATAAGGCCTGTCGAAAGTCTTCTTCTCTGAAAATATCAGGAGTACGATACCGATGAATATGCTGCCGGCCACCGCCAGCAGCAGGAGCCCGGCAGCCAGCACGATACCTGCCGCGATGCTCCAGAACAGAAAGACGATATCCATCGGGTCCTTCACCGCCGTCCTGAACCTTACTATGGACAGCGCGCCCACCATTCCCAGCGAAAGGACCACATTGCTGCTGATGGCCAGTATCACCAGCGCAGTTATCATGGTCATAGCTATCAGCGATATACCGAAACTGGCGGAATACATCACTCCGGAAAAAGTCTTCTTATATATGAAAAAAATGAAAAGTCCGTCGGCAAAGGCCAGCGCCAGAGCCAGACTCATATCCACCACACTCACCGCATTCACGCTGTCTATGAAATTGGATGAAAAGATCTCCTGAAAAGTCAAACCGCACCTCCTGATCCATCAGTCAAACCGCCTCGACGCCGCGTACTTGGAATAAGCCTGCCACCTGAGTCCATCAGCCTGGACCGCCATCCTCACTATGTCCGGGAGAAAATCGTCATACTTTACCTCCAGCACGCCTTTTCCTTCCGATACGTCGGCCACCTTTCTCATATCAGCCGGGAAGCCGGCATACCATGACCCTGAGCGCAGCTGTCTGTCTATGGTGATCCTCACATTTCCCGGATCATAGAGGAACGCTTCCCTCATATAGCTGACCATAGTCACCGGTCTCAAAAGCTGTCCCTTTATCTTGCTGTAAAACTCCGTCAGAAGCGCGTCCCCGCTTTCCAGCAAAAACTCCGCGTCTCCCTCCAGCAGTCTGACTACCTGCTGGAATGTCAGACTGGCGCTCCGCTTGGAACACAGATTCCCTACCTTGTACTTCTTTTCAAGACGGATAAATGACATATCGTCGTTGTAATACCTTATCCTGAACTTCTCCCTTTTCCTGATGCCGGCCATCTTCTCCCACATGGCTTTATCGTAAGGAGTGTCAAAATACAAACTGCTCACACGGTATGAACCGTGTGAGTCAGCATGCCTGTCGTGTCTGAACAGCTTCCGCAGTCTGGAAGACAATATGATGTCCGCCGTCCCGTCGAGGCCATACTTCATCTCATGTCTGAATCTTCCCGGAGGCTTCTCCATCACGAGAAGCCTTCCGTATACGGCTGGTGCGACAGTTACGGTGTGAGCAGCAGTCACCGTATTAGATGATGTCACGACAGGCTCGGTCGTTTCAGTCATCATAACCGGAATCTCCGTCATAACCGCTGTTGCCGCTGTCATAACCGCTGTTGCCGTAATCGCTGTAGCCGCTGTTGCCGGACGCAGCAGGCGCGGTGGTGGTCGGCGCAGGAGCCTGCGACGTGCCCGAATATCCCGAATTGCCGTAATTGGTATTGCCGTAGTCCGTATGACCATAGCTGCTGTTGCCGTAAGTCACAGAAGTTCCGCCTGAGCTTCCTCCCGATGAAGGAGCTGCCGTAGTAGCCTGAGTAGCGTTGTAACTGCTGTCACCGTAAGGGGATACCGCATAATCACTCACGCCGTAGTTGCTCTCACCTTCCACAACGATATTCCCGGTAAACGGCTTATCTCCCATGTAAGCCTTGACATCCGTAACGATATCGGTGAGGAAGTCCTTTCTCGGCATCTCCGAGCCCTTCTCTATCTCGATGGTGATCTGACGGCCTTCACCTTCTATCTCAGTCTCGAAATACCCCGCCTCATGGATCATCGTCACCAGCTCCGTAACGACCGAATCAGATGCCCTGCCTTCGAATCCGCTGTAGCTTTCCACGAGGGCCTTCCCATCATTATTGAGACCTCTTACTCCCACTACCTTTCCTTCGTCGTCGTAATCCACGGCGATTTCAGGATTTACCTTTATCACCAATGTTCCCGCCTCGGCTGCCGACGCGTCCTCTCCGCATCCTGCCAATGCCCCGATGGACAGGACCATGATCATAACGGCTGTCAATAAGCTTATAAGATTTTTCTTTTTCATGCTCGTTCTCCTTTTCATCCTCTTCGAAAATGTCTGTTTTCGTTTTATAGTATAGGATACGACTGTCTTTTTTCGAAAACGGGGTCTGATGATGATTTTTTAAAAAATTCTTTGCTCCGATACTTTCACGCTTCCTCAGTCATATCCCGAATCACCGCTGTCATAGCCGGAATCTCCATACCCCGAATCACCATATCCGCTGTCTCCCGAACCATTTCCTGGACTGACAGGTGCAGCCGGAGAAGTCCCCGCTGCCGGAGCTCCCCCTGCCGCTCCCCCGGAGCCTGAACCACCGTAATCCGAGCTACCGTACCCGGAATCACCGTAGTATCCGCCGCCTGATGGCGTCTGGTAGCCGCCGCTTCCCTGATTTTCCGTCGGAGCGGCAGTCGGTTCCGATGTCGTCTCTTCCTCATATATGATGACATGTCTGTTCACCAGCTCCATCCCGTTAGCTGTTATGACGATGGAATACCTTTCCCCCAGCTGTTTCTCGAGATATCTGTCCAGCTTTTCTCCCAGCCCATTGGCCCGGCGGCCGTCATCGGCGCCGATGTCGAGGTTTATCGTCTCTCCTTCCGCGAGGAACCCCATTTCCACAGCTCTGTCCACCAGCTGGCCCGTCACTTTATCCACGCCCTTGCCGTCGCAGGAATATCCTTTTATGAGTTCTCTGCCGTCCTCGTTATTGCCCTCTATCTCCGTCACCTCGTCGTCCCCATTGACCTCCATTGTCACCTGAGGATTGATGCTGAGAGTCACCTGAGCGTTATCCTGAGAAAACACATCCATGACAGGCAACAGCACCAGGAGGAAACAGGCCGCTACAGCCGCTATGGCCGAAAACTGCTTTATCCTTCGCTTTCCCTTCTTTTCTTTCTCCGCGATGTCTTCCATGAACACCACGTCTCTGACGATATCTCCTGTCTCATATCCCAGATTAGCAACTCTGTAAAAGGAGCCCTTTTCATCCAGCACGACGCAGTGACCCGGATGAACTTCCATTACCAGGTATCTCATGCTTTCATACCCCCTTCTTCTGTCCTGAAGATCTGCTTCAGATGAGCTCTTATGCTGTCATATCCGTTAGAGTAGATCAGGAGCAGCGTCACTATATATTTTCTGTGTCTTTCCAATGTCTTTTTCTCCACCCCGCTGCCATGGTGTATCTCCGTCATCGGCAGCTTTTTCGTTTCCCTGAGTTTTTCAGTCAGCGCAGGGTTTTTCATGACAAAGAGGAGCACATCCCTGCATGCCTTCAGAGTCCTCTCCTGCCTGGGACAGCTTGCGGCCACGTCGGAAAGTGTTATGCCGAAACCAGACAGCTGAACCGTCAGTTCCTCTATCTCTCTTTTAAAGTCGTCTCGTGCGTGCAGCTCCTCGTGAGGTCTTTCACTGTCGCTGATGGTATCCTCAATGGAGAGGCTGTCGTCGTCAGACACCGACGTCGATAACGATACATTCCCCGCGAAACGCTTCTCCCTCCTGCCGTAATCTATCAGCCTTCGCTTTATGACCAGCGCCGCGAACTTCAAAAACGCGCCGCGTCCTCTGCTGTAACCTTCTATAGCTTCATGAAAAGCCATCATGGCTATGCTCAGCTCGTCGTCCGAGCCCTCCTTTGGAACTCGTCCGATATTCCTCGCTGTCTCACTTTTTATGTAAGGCATATAATCCGCGATCAGACGATCCGCAGCCTCTACATCTGTCTTCGCCTTCATCACACGCTGAAGGATATCGACTTCTCCTCTCACAGCTGTTCCTCCATGCTCAATACAGTATTTCGTACGAATATCTCAGAAAACGGGGTCAAACACCGAAATACCCAAGATTTTTTGAATAAGTAATAAAATTATTGAGTTTCATGATACCATCACACAGCCGGATTTACATCTGTTAAAAGTTAACGCTATGTTAATTTTATGTAAAGAAAAAACTGCCCCGTCAACGATCTTTACCGCTGACACGACAGCTATCCGCATACTAAATCAAGGAGAGGGCGCAATAATCCCTCTCCTTTTACATTTGAATTTTTTACAAATTCCATTAAAAAATATAACGAACACTTGCTCGCAGCCTCTCCCGGCTACAGCCCTTCACAATCCAGCGCACGGATCATGGTGTCGAACAGATCCTTCCGGCACTTTTCAAGCATCTCGTTTCTGCTCCTGTAGGGTCTGGCCGCAGTCTGATAAACACTGCTTATCCCTACATCGGCAAGTCCCGGAAGATCTTCTGCCACCCGGCCCGCCACCACTATAACTGGTATCCCTGCTCTGCGGGCACGCCGGCCTATTCCGACGACCACTTTCCCGCCCAGGCTCTGACTGTCGAACCGTCCTTCCCCCGTAAATATAGCCTTGCATCCCCTGGCCAGTTCCTCAAACCTCATCATGTCCAATATCACATCTATACCCTGGCTCAGCTTTGCTCCCAACAGCGCGTAGGCCCCGGCTCCCATTCCGCCGGCAGCGCCTCCGCCCGGCAGCTTCGATACGTCCTGGCCGGTCTCCCTTTCCAGAGCAACAGCGAAAGCTCTCAGATTATCGTCCAGCATCCGTACCATCTTTTCGTCAGCACCCTTCTGAGGAGCGAATACGTATGCCGCGCCCTGAGGTCCGTACAATGGATTATCTATATCGCACATGACTTCTATGGAAATATTCGACAGCAGCTTTTTCGTCTCCCGGATATCTATACGCTTCACCTGTTTCAGAGTCCCGCCGGTAGGAACGAACGGCTGGCCCGACTCATCGTAGAAAACTGTGCCAAGGGCTGCTGCCATCCCGGCTCCGCCGTCGTTGGTGCAGCTTCCGCCCAGCCCCAGTATTATTTTCCTGGCGCCGCCTTCCACCGCCGCTCTTATCAGTTCTCCGACGCCAAAAGTCGTAGCGGAAGAAGGGTCCCGTTTCCCACTGTCTTCCGTCGAAAATCCAGCTGCCGCAGCCATCTCTACGACGGCCGTATCTCCCATGATCCCGTAAAAGGCTTCCTTCTTTTCTCCATAAGGCCCTGTAGCCGTCACAGTCTTCCTTTCCCCGCCAAAAGCATAGAGGAAACAATCTACCGTACCCTCTCCACCATCGGCGACGGGGACCGCCACTACCTGAGCGTCAGGTCCCCGCTGTAAGATGGCTCGCTTCATTATATCGCATACTTCCATGGCGCTCATGGTCCCCTTGAAGGAATCAGGCATCAGAAGATATCGGTATCCACTTGGATTGCCATCATTCATATATCCACTCCTATTTGATCATATCCCCGTCATACTCCATACCGCATTCATCCGAGGATTCCCTGAAATATCTCAGCAGCATCCTGTCTATATCTCTGGTGGTCAGCTGAGCCTTTATCTCCTCGATGAGCTCAACAGCCTTTTCGAAGCTCCTTCTGGAAGCCTCCGCCGAGAAATCCCTGAGGGTCTTTACATTTCCGTCATATGTGGATTCTATATACTCAGCCTGCTGTATGAATTCATCCTCCATCCTGCCGAATTCTTCCTTTACCTTCGGCGCGAATTTCTCATAATTAAGAGCGATGTATCTCTCCAGTTCAATGAATCTCCACCACTGATCCTCCGGCCTGTAAAGGGCATGAGCGTGCTGCAGATCGTCAGGAATAAAATCGATATTGTAATATGGTCTGAAGATCGAACAGCACGGCGGCGCCATACTTCCCCAGTAAGTGAACGCCAGCTCTTTCGGAACGTCCTTTTTCAGGACCGTGACCGTACTGGCAGCCGTGGCACAGCCATCTCCAACGCCGCCCGGATGACTGCATATGGTGCAGACTTTATTGGCAGCCGGACTGTATATCGACTGAAGCTCAGGGACATCTTCGTAGTGATCCCTCAGGATATTCATCGCTTCCTTTACTCCCACCTTGCCGCCGGCCTCAGTCTTTTCGGAGAGAAGTCGCCCCAGCCTGGCATATCTGACGAACCCTTCCGATTCATCATACATCAGCTCATCTACAGTCCACGCTTTCGCAGGATTGAACGGTACATCCGGATGCCAGAAGCCTTTTTCGCAGGCCTCCCGGATCGTTCCGTCGGCTATCATATCGTAATCCTCCTGTATGGAGTAACAATTGCCGATATAACCATACCTGTCCACCTTCTTGGCTACCCACTTTCTCTGATGGGATTCGAACATATACGATTCGTTTGGATCCGAGATTATGTAATTGCTGTTGAAAGGCGCTATCCTGTGTCCCGGAGCGCCGCCCGTTCCTATTTCGCTCAAAAGTCCGTCTATGACCTCTATAGCCTCCCGGGCCGTCCTGGCTCTCTCCAACGCCAGCCTCAGGATATCCATACCGATGAGCCCCCATCGTCTCTCAGGGATCTCTCTTCCCGACACCTGTTCGTTTCCTATTGCCAGTCCATGCTCATTGACACCGTGTTCGAAGCCCCAGAAGAAATGAGGCTTTGAACCTATGCAGGCATAAGTATGCTTTACCTGCGGTATCTTGATGAAGGAACACTCCGTATAGGAGCCCTCAGGGTGGTCGGCAGCCGGATAATAGATAAGCGGCTGCGACTCGTTAAAAGGTCTGTCGCTGTTCTTTGCGTAGATGATATTGCCGGACTTGGTTTCCGTACCCATCACAACAAATGAGGAACATGATCTTGCCATTGTCAACTACTCCTTTCTATCGATAAAAACTTTACTGTTCATCGCCGATTTTTTTCGATTCTATTTTACTATATATCACCATGAATGTCACAGCCAATAATGCGCACACTATCGCGGCCACCGTTATCAGCGTCATGAAGATGCCGAACATCCCTTCTACACCGTACACGTCCGTATAATACTGATGATCCTCATACCCCGGCAGAAACAATCTGCCTATCACCATGAGAGCGGCAAGCAGACCGAATGAGAAGGCGATCCTCCTGGTGTCTCCCACAGCCAGCTTCGTCCTCGGATCTATAGGATATTTTTCGGGATCGTTCTTGTAAAGGCCGCCGTATATCCTCTTGAACACGATATATGCGACAGGTCCTGTTATCATACCCAGCAGACCCAGCACGAAATAATCCGTACCATTTATATACAGTGCGATAAACGCCACGATGATCGGTATCGTACAAAAAATATCCGTTCCCACTTTTCCAAGCCTGATCTTATATGGCCTGGGAAGATCCGGCTCCTTTCTCCTGAGTACCATCTGGGAGATCATTATCAGAGAATAGAGTCCCAGATTGAAAAGCGATACTATCGTCACCAGTATATCGAACTTGAAAGCGCACAGTATCAACGACACTACTGCCAGGCTCAGGATCGCCACATATGGCACACCGTGCTTCTTGTCACACTTTACAAGAACTTTAGGCGCCAGATTATCCTCAGCCATTACAAAGAACCCTCTGGCTCCGGAAGCCAGATAGACATTGAACATGGAAATGTTGGAAATGAAAGCCACCATCATGAATGCCACGCCAAAGGCCGGCGCGAACTTCATCGCCACATTGACGTAGGACACTCCTTCCGAACCCCAGTTCTGCCACTGGCCTACCGCACCTATGGACGCGATGGTCGGGAGCACATACGTCCCTATTATGAGCGGCAGCGCGATGATGATAGCCTTTGGTATGATCTGAGGATTTTCCACTTCTCCTGCCAGACTGGACATTGACTCATATCCTGCATACATCCACATACCTATGGCTATGCTGGATCCTATACTCCCTATCACTGTCTGCCCCGTCGCTACGACAGGCTCAAATGGGTTGTGAGAAAAATGCAGGAACCCTATTATCGCTATCCCGGCAAAAGCTACCAATATAGCTCCGGAAATTATAGAGCTCACTATGGCCACATCTTTCACACCTCTCAGATTTATCCATGTGAATACAGCTATTATCACTACCTTGCAGATATAGCTCTGGAACGTGTTCATTCCTACGAAGGAAGCCAGGTAATCCGTAGCCAGCACGACAAAAACAGCCACATTGATATAAATACCTATATTTTTCAACCAGCCTATCTGGAATCCCCAAAACTCTCCCAGCGCTCTCTGCACCCATCTGTAAAATCCACACTCGTCAGGTATGGCCGACCCCAGCTCACTGGACGCCAACGCTATCGGAAACGCCCAGATCAACGGCAGGACGAAAAGCATGATCACCGTCATGCCCGGACCCGACGACGAGACCATATCCTCTATGCCGTACGCGCCTGCTGCAGTCATCGCATATATCATACCTACGATGCCAATGATACCTACTTTATGTTGTTTCAATCCATTATCGCTCATTTTTTAGCCTCTCCTATGTCTGTTCATAAACTCAACTCTACACTTCTGTTTGCATCATTATGATAAATCAATTTCCGGATATCTACCTCCTCCGCCCAATTGACCCCGGCGTTCGAATCCATTATACTATTATCTGTAACATAAATATATGTACATCAGCCCGAAAATCACCGCATTAAACTGTTACACATACCAATGAGAGGAGGAATATCAACAATGAAGATAGGAAAACGTACAGCCAGAGAGCTGATAAATGAAGTCAGCTCCATCATAGATTACGATATCAACATAATGGACGAGAGAGGGACTATCATGGCCAGCACGGACCCCAGCCGGGCCGGCCAGTTCCATGAAGGGGCCCATCTGGTAATAACCCGCAGTCTGCCCGAGCTTTCCGTATATTACGACGGTCAGTTCGCCGGGTGCAGGAAAGGCATAAATCTCCCTATCCTTTCCGATGGTGAAATCATCGGTGTTGTCGGCATCACCGGTGAAATATCCCAGGTGAGCCGTTATGCCCGCCTCATCAAAAAAGTGACTGAGATATTGATAAAAGACTTCGATATACTTCAGAAGGAAGACAAACAGGAACACGCCCGCCAGCTTTTCATAAACAGCTGGCTCAACGGAGAATGGGAAGATCCGGCTCTTCTCGCGAAGGATATACAAAAATACGGTCTCGACCCCGACGCCCCCATGATAGCGTCGATCATCCGTCCTTTGCCTGGCCATGAGATCTCCGATATCCTCATCAAGGCGCTCACAAAATCTCAGTTCATGACATGCCAGATCAGCAAAGAAACAGTAGCGATAGGATGTTTTCCCTCACCGGAAAAGTGCGCGGAGCGTCTCTCTTCATGTATGGAAAAAGCCGGGGTTGGCGGCTGCTGTATCTGCGCCATAGGCGCCGTATGCTCCGAAAGAGAAAACATTCCCGATTCTTTCAAGCAGGCGAAGACCATAATAGACATGAAAAAGAACAGCCGCCCCGGCATATATATGTATGACCATCTGCTTCTCGACGTCATAATATCCTCTGTGGATCCCGATCTGAAAGGACGATTCATAAAACATGTCTTCGGCGACTGCGATAAAAAGGAAATATCCGGCATTGCTGATTTCATAGACATATACTACAGAAGCAACGGTTCCATAAAAGCAGTTTCTCAGGCGCTGTTCATCCACAAGAACACCGTGCAGTACAAGATAAACAGGATCGCCGCTCAAACAGGTCTCGACCCCAGAGCTTCCGGCGACCTCATGGCCCTCTACCTGGCCTGCCGATGGTGCAGGGATCGCTGAGACACGAGAGCCTTTTACAAAAAAAAATATAACCGACCGATGATCCGGTCGGTTGCATAAGACTCTGCAGTCATGATGCCGCTACAGTGCCGCTTCCTTCGCGCGCAGCGCTTTTTCCAGCTCCTCTCTCATCTGCTGGTTCATATATGGATACAGATATCCCGTCATATTTCTCCATACGGTGCGTATCGCATTGGTGGTGTCAAAGCCTTCCGACGACCTTATATCGCAGTGGGATATAAGTGAGATCATGAGAAGCAATCCGTTCTCGGCCGCATATTCCACCTTATCCTCCGAAAGACCGTCGATACCGCTCTTTTCCACCAGTTTCCTGAACATCTCGACAGCTGATTCCTTGGCGCGCTGACTGATTTCCGCGTACACGCCCATCAACTTACTGTCATTAGTGAAAAGCGTAGGCATCTCGGTATAGAAAAACCTGTATCTTATGCAATGCTCTATAGCTTCTTTGAAAAAATCCAGCAGCTGCTCCGAATTCTCTATCTTTTCATACTGCTCCATAAGGTCATCTATCTCACCGACCATCTTTTCCTGCCATATGCATCTTATGACTTCTTCCTTATTGGCATAATAGTAGTACAAGTTTCCCGGACTTATCTCCATCGCCGCGGAAATCTGCACGGTACTGACGTTAGACGCCTTCTTCTCATTAAACAGCTTAATGGATGTCTCCAATATTTTTCCTTTTGTTCTGTTTGATTTCATACTACCCCCTCCAATTTACTTGCCTAATGAGTATACTATCACAAAATGTCCAGTTAGTCTATAAATAACCTATATAATTTCTCTGTTTTTCTCCTTTTTATTCCTTTAGCGTCACCCACTGGCCGGTCAGCTCCGAGACAGAATCGACACCGGTGTCCTTTTTCAGCTGTATCTTGTCGTTTTTCAGCTGATTGAACATCTTCCTGTAATCCTCCCGACTGAAATCAGAGAAGCCAGAGCTACCCATTTCCAACATCACTCCATCGTTTTTGGCAGCATAGTTGAAAGCGGTCCCTCCGACGAAGGTCCCATCCTCGTAACTTCTCAGCACCGTTTCGACAGCCGAGTCGATCCCCTTGGTAGCGGAGGCTATGATGGTCTCCGACAGGCTTCCTCCGTCCAGATCCGCCCCGATGACTTTGCCACCGTCTTTCTCTGCCGCCTTGACCACGGAATCAGTCATAGCTCCTCCCGAAACGAAAATGACCTCTGTTCCACCTTCATACCACTGGGCCGCCAGCTTTTCCACATCCTCAGACGCTCCCGACGTCCCTGCGTACCTGTAGTTCATCTCCACCTTGGTCTCCGCTTCGGCAGCAGCTGCCGCCGCTCCCTGGACGAAGCCGTATCCGTATCTCTTTACAGCAGGTATCTCCTGTCCTCCCAGGAATCCCAACCTGGTATATCCTTCCTTCACCGCGGCATATCCCGCCATATACCCGGCTTCCTCCTCGGCGAATACGACGCTGACCATATTGGCAGCCGTCGCATAATTACTGCTGTCGTCGTGAGGTACTCCGTCAACCAGCAGGAAATCTGTGTCCGGATAAGCCGTCTGCACGTCGTAGGCTGTAGTCTCAAAGGCGCTCCCTGCCAGAACTATGAACTTGGCTCCATCGTCAGACGCCTCTTTCACCGACGCCAGATAAGACTCTTTGGAAGCTTCTTCAGGCTCATAGGCTTTGGCAGCCATATCATACTGGTCAGCGAAGCTTTTCACGCTGTCCCAGGTCGCCTTGACAAAAGAATCCCCGTCCATATCGGCGCTTTCCGATATCATGGCGATCTCACAGCCTTCAGTGGTCTCAGCCTTTTCCTCAGTCTTTCCCCCGCATCCTGTCAGCGCTGCCAGCAGTACCAACACCGTCGTTACAATTGCTAAACGTTTCATCACGATCCCTTCTCACCTTATGATCTTTTTTATCAGCGTTCCCGCCTCTTTCTTTACCTCGCCTATTTTAACAGCATTGCCGGCTTCTTCCAATGCTTTTTCGACTTTTTTCACATTATTGCCATAAACAGAACAGATAACATCTCCGGTCTTCACCTTGTCTCCTGCTTTTCTGTGCAGATACAGTCCCGCGGACAGATCCACATCATCTTCCTTCCTCTCTCTGCCTGCTCCCGTATGCTGTGAAGCCATTCCTATCCTCATGGCGTCGATGGACTCCACGTATCCGTCTTCCTTCGCCGTCAGCTCCATCTCTACGCTGCTCTGAGGCAGGAGGCTGTGATCATGGATCACGGCAGGATCTCCTCCCTGCCCCTCGACAAAGTCGGCGAACTTAGCAAGGCCCCTGCCTGACGTCAAGGCTTCCTGTGCCATTTTCATCCCATCTGCCTCATTCTTTGCCCGGCCGCCCATGAATATCATCAATCCTGCCAGGTTTACAGAAAGTTCAGTTATGTCTTTAGGTCCGAGGCCCTTAAGAACCTCGATAGCTTCTCTTACCTCCAGCCCGTTACCTACAGCTCTGCCCAGCGGCTGGTCCATATCGGTGATGACAGCCGCGGTCACCTTCCCGCTGGAATTGCCGATGCTCACCATCAGCTCCGCCAGCGCCTCCGCATCCTCCTGTGTCTTCATGAACGCTCCGCTGCCGCATTTGACGTCCAGCAATATGGCGTCCGAGCCTGCCGCCAGCTTTTTGCTCATGATGCTGGAGGTTATGAGGCTCAGGTTTTCCACGGTGCCTGTCACGTCCCTGAGAGCATATATTTTCTTATCAGCCGGCGCGATATGACCTGTCTGACCGATGACAGCAATACCACACTCGTTCACCTGTCTGATGAATTGATCGCTGCTCATGGAAACACGAAACCCGGGAATGGACTCCAGCTTATCCACAGTGCCTCCGGTGAAGCCCAGCCCCCGACCGCTCATCTTGGCAATAGGGACCCCGCAGGAGGCCGCCAGCGGCGCAACGATAAGTGTCGTTTTATCTCCTACGCCTCCCGTACTGTGCTTATCGACTTTTATCCCTTCTATGGCGCTCAGGTCCATCACATCTCCTGAATCTCTCATGACAGCAGTGAGCGCCCGAGTCTCCATATCATTCATCCTGCTGAAAAAAACAGACATCAGAAACGCCGCCATCTGGTAATCGGGTATGCTCCCTTCCGTATACCCCATCACCATATATTCTATCTCTTCCTTTGTAAGGACCCCGCCATCTCTCTTTTTTACGATGATATCTACCGCATTCATAATTCTCTCTCCTCGCCTCAGATCTCAATCTTCACCGGCATACAGCCCAGCCGGTCCGCCGATACCAGCTTGTATCTTATCCCCTGGAACGGTCCTTCTATGGCCTTGCTGAAACCTTCCGATCCGTGAAGATGGCCGTATATCACATCCTTGACGCCGTACTCCTGGAATATCTGCTGAAACCCTGAGAAGGCTGCCGCCTTCGATACCGGCGGGTAATGCAGTACACCCAGTATCCGCCGGCTGCCTGTCTCGCCGATACCTCTTGCTCCTTCAGCGCCGCCTGCAGCCTTCGCGCCGGCTGCCACAGCCTTTTCCAGAGACGCTCGCAGCCTGAGAAGCTCCCTGTTATATATCTTCTCATCGGCTTCAGTGTAATCATCACTGTCCGGTGTGACCCATCCGCGAGTCCCGCATATGAAGATCCCTTCAGCCTCATAGCAGTCGTTCTGTATGAAAGTGACAGTCTCATACATGGAGTTGAGCCTGGTGATACCACGCCACCACAGATCATGATTCCCTTTGAAAACGACCTTTCGTCCGGGAAGAGCCTCTATCCATTCCAGGTCATATCGAGCCTCTTCCAGCTTGAGGCCCCACGATATATCTCCCGGCAGCACGACGGTATCTTCATCTGTCACGACGCTCCGCCAGTTCTCCTCTATCCTCTCCGCATGGTTTTCCCATTCCGGGCCGTATATGTCCATCGGTTTGCATATGTCCGGGCAAAAGGACAGATGCAGGTCCGCTATAGCGAATATGCTCATTTGATCCCTCTCTGTTCGTCGCTGACACCGGACAGCTCACCGGCCTCCCCTGAAGAAGACACGTCCTTGAGTGCCCGCTGTATCCCTCTGGTCCTTACTCCCACCAGAGCCTCCAGATCCCTCTGGGTCTGTTCCATCCTGCTCTGGGTCTTTATCAGGACGTCGCCGAATTTATCGAATTCATTCCGCACCTTGGCCAGCGTATCCCATACCTGGCCCGACTGCTTCTGCAGCGCGATAGATCTGAAGCCCATCTGGAAGCTGTTGAGCATGGCGGACATGGTAGTAGGTCCGGCGATGTTTATCCTGTAATCGCGCTGTAGCGTATCCACCAGTCCCAGCCTCAGTACTTCCGCGTACAGCCCTTCGAATGGAAGGAACATGATGGCGAATTCCGTAGTCCGCGGCGGCGCGATATACTTGGTCCTTATGTCCCTGGCAGCCTTCAGGACCGCGTTCCTCAGATTATCGGTGGCAGCCTTTATCAACTGCCTGTCTCCCGTATCATAGGCAGTCTGCAGATTCATATAAGCATCTGCCGGAAATTTGGAGTCTATAGGCAGATATACCGGCGCGTCTCCCTCTCCCGGAAACTTCACCGCGAACTCTACCCGTTCACTGCCGCCCTTGACGGCCACGTTTTCCTCATACTGACCGGGCGCCAGTATCTGCTCCAGTATGGCTCCCAGCTGTATCTCGCCCAGGATTCCTCTGGTCTTCACATTTGAAAGGACCTTTTTCAGGTCTCCCACTCCCGCGGCCAGATTCTGCATTTCCCCCAGTCCTCTCGTCACCTGCTCCAGTCTTTCGCTGACCTGCCTGAAAGACCGGCCTATCCTGTCTTCCAGAGTCTTCTGCAGTTTTTCGTCCACGGTGTTCCTCATCTCTGTAAGCTGTCGGTTGTTCTCTTCGGTCATGGCGGTCACCTTGTTTTCCATGGAGATCCTTATGTTTTCCAATCTCTGTTCGATGCTCATGGAGGTGTCGGCCAGCTGCCTGCCCAGCTCCGCCAGCCGCCTGCTCTGCATATCGGCGCTTTCCCGCTGGTTCTGGGATATCATTTCGCCAAGCCGTTTGACACTTCCCTGGATATTCTCACCGGTCTCCCGCCTGGAACGACTCATTTCCTCTCTTATATCTCTTCTCAGCTGGGCTTCCTGTCCTATGCTCCCGCCACGCCACACCTTCAGCAATATGACTATGACCAATACCATCAGTACGATCACGGCCGTAAAGAGCCCCAGTAAAATAACGCTCAGATTATCCATTCCCATCCTTTCCTTCCGGATCTTCCCCGAACTTCAAAATATCCCTTATCACTTCTCCCGCTATCATCAATCCTGCCACCGACGGTACGAAAGAGATACTCCCCGGCACAGAGCTGCCTCCTTTCACAGGCGGCTCCTCTGAATAGAGCACCTTGACGCCCTCTATTCCTCTGGCCCGCAGCTCTTTTCTCATGACCCGTGCCAGCGGACACACCCTGGTCTCCTCTATGGTCGCTATCCTGAACATGGAAGGATCCAGCTTATTGCCTGTGCCCATGGACGATATGACAGGGACGCCTTCAGCTGCTGCCTTCTCTATTATTGCCAGCTTCCCCGTCACGTTGTCTATGGCGTCTACCACATAATCATATCTTCTGAAATCGAACTGCTCAGCAGTTTCCGGCAGGAAAAAGCATTGCTCTGCCGCCACATCGCAATCCGGGTCTATATCGGCTATCCGCTCTGCCATCACCTCTACCTTGGCTCTGCCTACAGTGCTGTGGAGAGCTGGCAGCTGCCTGTTTATATTCGTCACATCAACCGTGTCCTTGTCTACCAGCGTCAGCTTCCCTACGCCTGCTCTCGCCAGAGCTTCCGCCGTGTAGCTTCCCACGCCGCCTATCCCCAACACCATGACGGCAGTCGAGCGCAGCTTCTCGACCCCGGACTTCCCTATCACCATCTCAGTCCTGACATATTGCCCGTCCATCTTCTCTCCTCCATTTCCCCGTCATCGCAGGCTGTCCAGCACCTTGTATATCACATCGGAGGGAAAACCGCGTCCCGCGAGCCTTCGGCCTATCCTGGCCTTTATCCTGCGCTTTTCATCGTATTCCATCTCTTCCATGTCCATATCCCGGATCATCTCCATCGCTATCTTTCGCGCCGTCTCATATTGATCGGGGACCTCTTCCAGCTCCTCGTAGGCCATATCGATGACGTCAGATCCCACGCCTTTTTCCGAAAGCTCCCGCCTTATCCTCATCACGCCCCGGCCCTTCTCAAAACCGTATCGGAAGTACATCACACTGTAGGAAAAGTCGTCTATGTACTTATACTCCTCCAGCTCCGCCACCGTCTCGGCAATGCCTTCCTCCGGGAAACCTTTCTGCCTGAGGTACTTTATCACCTGCTGCTTCGTCCTGGGTCTCATTCCCAGATATCTGACAGCAGCAGTCCTGACATCACTCACATCGCTCACCCTTCTCACATTTCTCACCGTACCTTCCGAACCAGTCTCCTGCCCCGGCCGTAACGCACCTGTCCTTCAGCAGATCTTTCAGGTAGCATATGGCATCCATCCCCGTACAATGGACAGGGATCACCCGTTCCGGCGCCTCTGCGGCAACAGCTTCCACTACCCGGCTCCGCTCCGTATCGGATGCCTTATAGAGGTGCATCCCGGCCGCCAGCACAGCCACCTTTTCCCCGGGAAACAGCTCCTTGGCCGTATTCAATGCTCCTATAACTCCCGTATGGCTGCATCCCGAGAACACGTAGAGACCTTCCGGCTGCCGCAGGACGAGACACTGCTCATGCGACATGTCATCCGCTGTTATTTTTCCATCCTCATCCCGGTAATAAAATACCTCTGTAGGTTCGAAACCTTCTTCCGACTGAACAGTACCCGTTACACAGATATCCTCGCTCACCCACAGAGGCCCATCGGTGAGGATGAGTCTGTCTTTCATGGCTTCTCTCTCCTCATCGGTCCACCTTATCCCGTCATCCGAGCCGCAGAGCTGACCTTCCTTTAATTCGTAAGACTCGCGAAAAGCGTTCCTGTGAACGTATACAGGCGCCCTGCTGTTGAGGCGGCAGAATGCCGGAAAGCCTCCCGTATGATCGTAGTGACCGTGACTCACCACCGCCAGATCCACCGCGGCCAGATCCACTCCCATCCGTTCCGCGTTTCTCACCATCAATTCCGTAGCTCCTGCGTCAAACAGCATCTTCTTCCCACACGCCTCTATATATATGGAAAGTCCATGCTCCGCCGTCAGGCCGGCCTTATCAGTTCTGTTTTCCATCAAAAATCCGAATCTCATCTCATCGCTCGCCTTCATACCGTGTTCTGTCTTCATTGAAGTTCTCCTTTTCTGCCGCTGAGGCTCATTCCTATCACGCTTCCTATGATGACCGCCGTACATACCACGTGATACCACATCAAGCTCTCGCCCAATACTGCCACCCCTGCCACTATAGAGATGGCAGTAGACAGATTTCCGAATATGGTCCCCTTCGCCGCCTCCATCTTGCTGAGCATGTAGCTCATCAGATGAGCTGACAACAATATGCATCCTATACCCAGATAAGCTGCGGCGATGAAGACCTGCGGCACAGCCAGCGGCTCCAGATATTCCGCCAGGCTCCCGCCCCGGACAAAAGCCCGCAAAAGCGCGGCTCCGTTGAACACCACGAATCCCAGCGCTATGATAGAAACAGTTATCTCTATAGGCTTATAATCATTTCTCGTATATCTCATGAATATGTTGCTCATAGCCATCATCATGCTGGAAATCAGCAGTAACGCTGTCCCCAGCGGATCTATCTCGATATGGGACGTGCCCATGACGATCATGAATATGAGCGCTGTCACCGTTGTGCAAATGAAGATGTTCTCCAGCCAGGATGACTTTTCCTTCAGGAAAAGCGACGCTATTATCTTTACTATTATGGGAACTACGGCAAATATTATGGATCCCTCCACCGACGTAGCGTAAAAGAGCCCCGCCACCTGGAAAGCCATGAATCCCACATAGAAAACCGCCGTCAGGAAGAGCTTTCCCTTGGGCTTGCGCCGTATATCTATCTTCACCGCCTTCATCACCAGCAGGATGATCACTGCCGCCAGTGCGAAATCATAACGATAACACAACAGGCTGAGTCCATCGGTATATTGCTGACATATCTTTATCCCCAGGAACGAAAACCCCACCAGTACAGAAAAAAATATGGCAGCTATATATCCTTTTCTCCTGTCTGTATCATTCTGCAGCATGAACAATATATTCCTTTCTCCAGCTGAAAATCAAAGAACTCCACGTCATCTCTCCCCAGTACTTCTGTCCCCTTCATTATTTCCTCAAGCCCCAGCCCCGTATACTTGGAATAAGCTTCTTTTCTGGCCCACAGGCGAAAAAAGCCATCTGCTCCCGCCTCCTGTACGAACCTCTGCTCCCGGGCCGTGAAATAACGACGGCTTATTTTCTCCACCGCTGTTTCCCGCTCTTCCTGTACGTCTACACCTGCCGGCCGGTCTGCTATGAGGCAAAGAAAATACCTGCCGCTGTGACTGACCGACACATGAATCTCTCCGCCAGCGCCGCAATCCTCGCCGCAGTCCTCGCCGCGGCCTCTGTCACAATTCCTGATGTACGGCTTCCCTCTGTCAGTCCTCTCCACCTGATACCGTCCCAGTCCGCTTGCTTCCAGTGACATGACAATCAATGCATCTGTCAGCTCCCGGCCCGTGATACCGGCAATGACGTCCCTGTAATCCTCATATACATATAATTCCATATCCTTCACATTTTCACAATGCTCAAAAAAGGCGGAACACAATGTTTCCGCCAAAACTTTCCTCAATTGTTCCGTCCAAAACGCTCTCTCACTTATCGGCTTTCCCGTGCTCCTCACCGTCGGCTTCACTTTCTCTGAGCCTCTCGATTATCCTTCTGTATCCGTCGGCTCCATACACGAGGCACTTGTTTATCCTGCTTATAGTAGCCGTAGATGCCTTGGTGATGCTCTCGATCTCGCTGTAAGTCTTGTCCTCCGAAAGAAGTCTGGCCACCTGAAGCCTCTGCGCTATGGAGTGTATCTCATTTATCGTACATATATCCTCAAAGAATCTATAGCAGTCCTCTTCGTTCTCCAGCAGCAGTATCGCCTTGAAAAGCTCGTCTATATCATCCCTCTTGAACTTGGAATCGTACGCCATGCAATACTCCTTTCGCCCATAATACCCCGCATCCGGACTCCATCTGTGCCCTGCAAGGCGTGATATCAAAGGTCCGGATCGGGTGCTGTAATTACATGTAAATTATATCATCTGCCGGATAACCAGTCAACCGGCTTTGAAGCGCGGAGTTTCATTCCTTCCGCAGTATGTTCGGCAGACGAAAGAATAAAAATACCTACATTTCCAAAAAAATGAGAAATGTAGGTAAAATCCAATAGGCTTGAATATACTTGACCTTTTCAGTACAGCGCAAAATCAAAGTTTTATGACGCATGAGCAAGTATCCAGCTGAAATAGACTCCACAATCGTTGAAATTTTTAACTACATTTAGCGAAAAAAACAAAATGTAGCTAAAAAATCGAAAAACGGAAAGTCAGAAAACAGGAAATCGTTAAAACAGACTCAGTGCTTCATCCAGCTGCGCATCCTCGCCGGAATTTTCCTCGTTGGCTACCTGATGATCAGGAGTCACGCCCTTCTCGTTTATGGCGTTGCCATCCGGTGAAAAGTACTGCATGATAGTCAACTTCAGCGCTGAACCATCCTCCAGCTGAGCTGTGGACTGTATGACACCTTTACCGTAAGTCGTCTGTCCCACTATCTCAAAACCGTTGTCCTGAAGGGCTGCAGCCAATATCTCAGAAGCGCTGGCGCTGTTCTCGTTGACCAGTACCACGGTCTTCAGATCCGTTTTGCCGTCCTTGGCATCGTAATCCGTCCTGTTGCCGTCTCTGTCCTCCACGTATACGACTACACCTTCGTCCAGAAATTCATCGGCCACCTGGACACACGCGTCTACCAGTCCGCCGCCATTATCCCTCAGATCCAGCACCAGGCCCTGTGCCCCATCTTCCTCCAGCTCCTTGAGCGCCTGGGAAAAGTCTTCGCCGGTGGTCTCTATAAAGGAGCTTATGCTTATATACCCGATGTTGCCGTCAAGCATCCTGTGTTCCACGCTGTGCTGAGTTATCTTCTCCCTTGTCATGGTCACGCTTTTTTCTTCACCGTCTCGTATATATGTTATCTCTATCTCGGAGCCTTCTTCACCTCTGATGGCGTTGCCGATGACATCCAGATCGCTGTACTCCTGTCCGTCTACCGTCTTGATGATATCACCTTCCCTGATGCCCGCGTCCGCCGCAGGGGAATCATCTGTCACTGATACTACCACGAAGTTGCCGTCCTCGTCCTGAGTGAAAGTTATCCCTACGCCCGAATATTCTCCCGTGGCAGTGGCGACCCACGTCTCATATTCCTCAGCCGTCATATACGAAGAGTACGGGTCATTGAGTCCCGCTACCAGACCCTTGTACGCTCCTTCCATCATGGCGTCCTCGTCCACCTCTTTGTAAAACGAGCTGGTTATTGTGTCATACAGTTGATCCAGTTTGCCGTATCGCTCATAGACTTCAGACATGTCGTCGTACTGGCTCTTTGAAACCTTCACATATCCCAGAGCCCCGTTGAATACAGCAGCGCACGCTCCGCCTGTCACCGCCGCCCCGGCCAGAAAGGCCGCCACCACATATATCACCAGTCTTTTCTTTTTTATCTCCATCACATTATCTCCTCGACAATAAACTGTGCGCTCTCGCGTCCCATCCACTCCTTGAGGCTGACCGTCCCCACCAGATCCACAGATCTTCCCGACGTAAGAGCCTCCTTTTCTTCCTGCGCTTTCCTGAACAATATGCACTCGGCCATCCGGCCGTCTGCGTCAACTGCTTTGAAAGCCGCATGAGTTTCTCCTTCTCCCATAAATCTCACCTGCTGCAATATCACTCCATCCATCATGAAAAGAGGTCTGGGATTATCCTTACCGAAGGGCTGCAGCCGTTCCAGCTCTCTGGCCAGCTCTACAGTCACCTCCGCGGGAGCCAGTTCAGCCTCCCATGAGATGTCCCTTTCCATGAAATAAGGATCCGCCTCCTCCAGCAATCTTATCTCTTCATCCAATACTCGTCTGAGCTGCGGCAGATTTTCCTCTTTCATCAGGAACCCACAAGCGCTCCTGTGGCCTCCGAATCTCAGGAAAAGCTCATCGTGCTTCTTCAGCAGCGCGAAGATATCCACATTCTCTATACTTCTTCCCGTCCCCTTGAGACAGCCTTCTCCCGAAGGAGTCACGATGATGACAGGTCTGTTCTCCGTATCCTTTATCTTGCCTGCGACTATTCCCGCGATCCCTTCATGGATATCCTCTGTACGCAAAACAATGAACCTTTCGTCTCCCGTGACCATTTCCATACACCTGCTATACGCTTCTTCCTGAGCTTTCTTTCGCTTGCTGTTGAGGGCAACCAGTCTTTTCACCCGTTCTTCCATTAAACAGCTGTCATCGGAAAGGAAAAGCTCCGCCGCCTCCCGGGCGCTGGCCATCCTTCCTGCCGCGTTGATATGAGGCGCTATACCGAAGGCGATGCTTTCCGATGTCACTGTCTTCAGCGATATGGCCTCTGTCAGCATCTTCAGCGATTTTCGTCTTCCTTTGTTTATCCTGTCCAGACCATACTTGACTATAGTCCTGTTTTCGTCTATGAGGGACACTATATCGCCCACCGTGCCGATGGCCGTCATATCCAGAACATCGTTGATGACGCTCTTTGGAAAACCCTTGCGGCGGCATATGGCCTGCACCATCTTGAAAGCGACCCCACAGCCTGCCAGCTCCTTGAAAGGATAGCCGCAGCCTGGCTGTTTTGGATTTATCAGTATGCAATCGGCTTTCACATCCTCCACATTGTGATGATCGGTCACTATCACCTTCATCCCCAGCGCCTTGGCGTATTCCACCTCGTCATAAGAAACGCTGCCGCAGTCTACTGTGACGAGCAGGTCTGTACCGGCTCTCCTTATCTCCGCTATTGCGTCCATGTTGAGGCCATAGCCTTCGTCAAACCTTGATGGGATATAATATGTAAAGTTATCGGTAAGCATGCTCAGGATACGCGACAACACGCATATGGACGTGACTCCATCGGCATCATAATCACCATATATGCATATCCGATGTCCCGCTTCCGCCTCCGATAACAATAAATCCACTCCCGCTTCCATGTTCAGAAGCAGGAATGGATCGTATGTCCTCTGAGGCCGGTCAGACAGGAACTCGGAGATATCTTCCTGTGAAACTATCCCTCTCTCCCGAAGGATCCTCTCTGTTATCTCTCTCGCTGTCTTCATTTGCTGTTTCTGTTCCGCCCTTCCTGTCGTCTTTTTTACAGTATGTAATCCAGCGGATCCTGACGAACGCCGTCTATCATCACCTCGAAATGGCAGTGAGGCCCCGTCGAATATCCTGTAGAACCGATATATGCTATAGTCTGACCTCGTGATACGCTCTGTCCGACACTCACATTGAGCCTGGAGTTATGGCCGTACAATGTCACTACTCCGCCACCGTGGTCTATCTGGACACAGTATCCGTATCCTCCGTACCATCCGGCATATATGACTCTCCCTGAATTTGCCGCCACTACCGGCACTCCCGAAGGCGCTCCGATATCCACGCCCGTATGTCCTCGGCCTACACCGAAAATAGGGTGTGTCCTCCATCCGAAGATAGAGGTGATATTACTTGTTCCCACGCTGGGAACAGGCCATGCCATAGATCCGCCAAGGCTGCCGGAGCCTCCGGAGCTGTCGTCACTGGAACTGCTGGGGTCGTCATCTCCCACATATGTGGAATCGCTGCTGGAACTTCCGTTTTGTATCGCGTTCTGAGCCATGGCTTCCGCATCAGCCTTCAGCGCGTTCAGCATGGCTTCCGTCTCCTCATTGGAGGAGGCGATCTCTTCCTTCTGTGCCGTCACCGTAGCCCTGCTCTTCTCCAGCTGAGCCTTCTGCTCCTCCGCTACAGACTTGGATTTGTTGAGCTCCGCCTGGAGCGTCTCTACTTCCTTTTTCTTCGCGTCTATCTCATCATATGCCTTTTCCAGCCCGTTAAGGACTTCCTTATCGCTGGAATATATCATCTCTACCATGTTCAAATTATTGAGAAATTCGGAAAAGCTGCCGGAATCCAACAAGACATCGATGAATCCCACAGTCCCGTTCTTGTACATGATCCTCAGCCTGCTTCCCAGATTTTCATTCTGGACGCTGACCTTTGCCTGAGCTTCTTCCAGCTCGCCTTCCAGGGTCTTCAGCTGAGCCTCCCCTTCAGTTATGGCTGAATCCAGCTGATCGATACTGCTCTGCATACTTTCGATGCTTTCTTCCATCTCCAGCATTTGAGAAGCCAGGCTTCCCTCCTTGCTCCTGCCTTCCGACAGCTGCGCTTCTTTCTCCTTTATTTCCTGCCTTATCTCACTGAGCGACGCCGCGCTGACCAGTGATGTCTCCATACACATCATCGCTGCCATCAGCACCGCCATTATGATAACTATTCGCTTTCTCTTCACTGTATCTTCTCCCCAAACTTGTAGAAAATCCTCTCCGTCATGAACTTGTTATCCTGCTCTTTTCATTTCCCTGTTTAGGTCACATATGGATATGGATCCACATAGGAGCCGTTGAGACGCACTTCAAAGTGAAGGTGCGGCCCCGTGGAGTTGCCCGTGCTGCCCACCGCCGCTATAGTCTCGCCACGCGATACTGTCTGTCCCGCGCTGACATAAAGAGCAGAGCAGTGACCATACAGCGTCATCACTCCACCGCCGTGGTCGATGATAACGCATAGTCCGTATCCTCCGTTCCATCCCGCAGAATAAACGGTCCCGCCATTTGCCGCTACGATAGAGCTTCCCGAAGACGCTCCTATATCGAGCCCTGTATGGTACTTACTGTAACCATATATAGGATGGATCCTGTATCCGAAATAAGATGTGATGTTGCTCAGTCCCACGCTAGGCAACGGCCATGCCATCTGACCTCCCAGATATGTAGAGTCGCTGCTGGAGCTTCCCTGACTGGCCAGCTCCTGCGTCAGCTTATCGGCGTCGGCCTGCAGCTCATCTATCATCTTTTCAGTTTCTTCGTTGGAGGCGGCTATCTCAGCCTTTTCCGCCTCTACCACTTCTTTGGACTTATTGAGTTCGGCCTGGAGGGTCTCCACCTCTTCTTTTTTCTTCTCCACCTCGTCATAAGCAGTTTCCAGATCGCTGAGCACCTCCCTGTCGCTGGAGTATATCAGCTCTACCATATCCAGGTTGTTGAGGAATTCGGAGAAGCTTCCGGAATCCAGCAGGACATCGATGAATCCCACCGTACCGTTTTTATACATGGCCCTCAGCCTGCTGTTGAGATTCTCAGTCTGAGTCTCCACCTCTTTCTCGGCCTGAACCAGCTCATCCTCCAGTACTGCCAGCTTGTCCTCGTTTTCGGATATTGCCTGCTCCAGTTCGTTGAGCTGTGAGCTGAGACTCTCTTCCCGTTCCCTGCCTTCTTCCAGCTCACTCTGCTTTTCGCTTATCTGATCTCTCAGTTCGCTCAGTGACGCGGCTGACGCCGTCACCGTAGTGACACCCAATGTCACGGCAAGAGCTGCCGCCACAGTTATGATAGTCTTCTTCCTTTTCAAATCCTGATACCTCCATATTCTTTCGGTTACTACGCGTCCAGGAACTTTCTCATGGATATGATACTTCCGCAGGCCCCGATGCTTATGCCGAGAGCCAGGAATATCCATACGAAGTTATAGACCAGGAATCCTACAGGGACCATAGGCATCGACATCACCGACAGCAACTGGTTCCCCACCACGTCGATTATCTTATCGTATACCAGCGCCGAAAGCCCAATCGAGATACCGGCTGATATTATGCCTATTATTATTCCCTCCGCCAGAAACGGTCCTCTTATGAACCAGTTGGTGGCGCCTACATATTTCATTATGCTTATCTCGCTGGCCCTGTTGAATACCGTAAGCTTGATGGTGTTGGACACAACGACGATAGAAACTATTATCAGGAATACCATAACGATTATGGCAGCTATCTGGATATACCTGGTGGCGCTCAGCAGCTTGTCCACCGTATCCTTATAAAACTGTACATCTTCTATACCGTCATAGGTAGCAGCCTTTTCGGCGATGCTCTCTGCCTGCTCCAGGTCATCTATCATCACCACTACCGAGTTTGGCAGCGGGTTCTCCTGAAGGCTGTCGAGAAGGTATCCGTTTTCCCCCCACCGGGTCCTGAATTCCTCCATAGCCTCTTCTTTCGTCTTGTAGTAAGCCTCCTGAACGCCATTTTCCTGCTCTATATCGGCGATTATCTCATTGGCCTGCTCCTCTGTCGTCTCGTCAGCCAGATATATCTCGATAGAGTCGTAATCCTGCTGTATCGACTGCGCCGCAGTATTGACGTTTATCACCAGGATGAAGAACAGGCTCAGTATCAGCAGCATGGCCGTGATGGCGAATATGGATGCCACAGTCATTGCTCTGTTCCTCAGCACCTGCTTGAAAGCCTGCTTCAGCGTGTAGAAAAACCGTTTTATAACCAAGTGTCATCGCCTCCTCTCCTGAATCTGGAGCGGAACGTACGCTTGCTCTGTATCGTATCGTCGGTCATTTCCATGTCGGCCAGCGCCTCCTCATATCCGTAAGCACCGAACTCATCTCTGACGATACGGCCTTTTTCTATGGCTATAACGCGTTTTCCCATCTTGTCTACTATATCCTTGGCGTGGGTCACCATCAGTATGGTCGTCCCACGCATATTTATCTGATCCAGAAGCTGCATTATCTCCCATGCCGTATCGGGATCCAGGTTTCCCGTAGGCTCGTCAGCTATCAGTATCCTTGGCTTGTTGACTATAGCCCTGGCAATGGCCACTCTCTGCTGCTCGCCCGCTGAAAGCTCATCGGGGTACTTGTCCGCCTTTGAGGCTATTCCTACCATGCTCAGCACCTGTGGCACGTATTTCTTTATGATCTTCTTTGGCTGATGTATTATTTCCATCGCAAAGGCCACATTCTCATACACAGTCTTTTTCGGCAGGAGTCTGAAATCCTGGAAAACTATGCCGATGTTCCTCCTCAGCTTAGGCACCTGTCTGTTGGAAAGGGTGGTTATCTCGTTTCCTCTGACCTTGATGCTTCCGGAATCGGCGTCTATCTCCTTCAATATCAGCTTGATAAAAGTCGACTTCCCCGCTCCGCTGGGTCCTACGAGAAATACGAAATCCCCTTTGTTTATCCTGACGGAGACCTTTTCTATCCCCACATTGGACTTATAATATTTCGTAACATTGTTGAATACAATCATATGTTGTTTTTGTCCCCCTTGATATCGCAAAACATACATTATGATTTTACTATAGCCATGGCTCTTTTTCAATATTTTATGGGGAAATATGCCTTCTGTTATTTAACTTTGGCGCATTTTGGTGAAGGTTTTGTGAAAGCGGTGTCAATACTGGATGCGAAGCTCTATCGTGTCCGGAAGAGCCTTGAGATCAGTCTTCACCACCTGTACAGGATAAGTTATTATCTGTGATATCGCGGTCTCCTTCTCCGGATCTTCAAAGAGCGCGTAGACGATGAGATTTTCCTTCCCGTTTTTCTCCTCTAATGCCATCCTGTCTATGGACACATTGAACCCCGACGTAGGCTTCTCTCCTCTTGTTACTATCACATAGATATCATTATCCACTGCACAGGCCAAAGCTCTTTCCAGCGTCCTGTATTCAGGGATTATATCGGCAGTGATGGTCTCCGGCATTTCCTCATCGCCGACTTGACTGAATTTCACCGGATCATCGCCGCTCAGCATGCTGACGGTGCCAATGGCGATACCTGCCGCTACCACCGCAAAAGCTGCCAGCACCATTATTTTTCTGGCGCCCCGTGTCTTTTCATCCTTATTCATGTTGAAACCGAATTTTTTCAAAACAAAAACTCCTTTCTCCGTGATCTTCTATTTAGAATCTATTACGGAAAAAGGAGTTTATGACTCTATTGTTCCATCAAAGCACCGACTTTACAGCCGCCACGATATCAGCCGCCGTCATACCGTACTTCTTTCTCAGTTCGTCAGGCTTGCCCGACTCTCCGTAGGTATCATGCTGGCCCACCATGGCCATCTTCACCGGCGCGTTCTTCACCACCACTTCTGCCACGGCGCTTCCCAGTCCGCCTATGACGGAATGTTCCTCGGCTGTGACGATGGCCTTTGTCTCCTGAGCAGCCCTGATGATGGTCTCCTCGTCCAGCGGCTTCACAGTATGTATGTCTATTACCCTGACATCTATACCTTCCTCCGCCAGCCTTCCGGCAGCTTCGACCGCATCGCTGACCATTATCCCGGTAGCGATGACTGTCACGTCTTTTCCGTCTCTGACGGTGTTGGCCCTGCCGAGGATTATCTCGTCGTCATCACCATAGAAAACAGGCACTGCGGCACGCCCCAGCCTGATATAGCACGGGCCGTCCATTTCCACGGCCTGAGTCAGCAGTCTGGCAGCAGAGACTCCGTCGGACGGGTTTATCACCGTCATGCCGGGGATGGTCCTCATGAGCGCTATGTCCTCGAATGTCTGGTGGCTGGCGCCGTCCTCCCCTACGGTTATCCCCGCATGGGTGGCGCAGATCTTCACGTTGGCTCTCGTATATCCTATGGAATTCCTTATTATCTCAAAAGCCCTGCCTGCCGCGAACATGGCGAAGGTGCTGGCACAGACCGTCTTTCCCGAAAGGGCCAGTCCTGCCGCTGCGCCATACATGTTCTGCTCGGCGATACCCATGTTGAAGAACCTGTCGGGATATGCCTTGGCGAATCCCGCCGTCTTAGTGGAACCGGAAAGATCCGCGTCCATGACGACCAGCTCCGGATGTGTCTTTCCCAGCTCTATGAGGGTCTTTCCGTAAGCCTCTCTCGTAGCCATTTTATCTGCCATTATATCGCACCTCCCAATTCTTTCAATGCCTGCTCCGTCTGCTCATCGTCAGGGGCTTTGCCGTGCCACCCGGCGTTGTTTTCCATGAAGGACACGCCCTTGCCCTTGACTGTCTCAGCGATTATCATGGTCGGCCTTCCCTTGCAGTCCCTGGCCTTCTTGAAAGCGTCCAGTATCTGTCCGAAGTCGTGACCGTCTATCTGCAGCACGTTCCAGCCGAAAGCCTCGAACTTCTCCGCCACAGGCATGATGGACATGACATCCTCATTCTTTCCGTCTATCTGCAGGCCGTTGTGATCGACGATACCCACCAGGTTGTCCAGCTTGTAATGGGTCGCCGACATGGCTGCTTCCCACACGATACCTTCCTGCAATTCCCCGTCTCCCAGCAGCACGTATATCCTGCCGGCATCACCGTTCAGCTTGTTTGCCATCGCCATGCCACCTGCCGCCGAGAATCCCTGACCCAGGGAACCTGTGGACATCTCGATGCCCGGTACCTTGTGCATGTCAGGATGTCCCTGGAACTTAGATCCCAGCTTTCTCAGTGTCATCACATCCTCCATCGGAAAATACCCTCTGACTGCCAGGGCCACGTACTGGGCCGGTCCGGCATGTCCTTTGGAAAGTATGAGCTTGTCCCTGCCCTCCATCTCGGGATCTTTCGGATCCACGTTCATCTCATCGAAATAAAGGGCCGTCACGATATCAGCCGCCGAAAGAGAACCACCCGGATGTCCTGATCCGGCATTATGTATGGCCTCTATTATCCCTGTCCTGACCTCTCTGGCCTTCTGCTCCAAAGCTTTTAACTCCATTGCTTCCTCCACTCCATATATACTATAACTTCGATCCAACAGGACCATGCGGCCCGCGTACCGTTGTCACGCGCTGCTTCCGCCTGTCCGTTCCTCACATATATTTTTCCTTATATTCATCTGAATGTTCGATAAGACATATCCTCACTCCCGATGGATCCAAAACAAAGGCCATCCTCCCAACGGTAGTAGCTACCGCCGGGCCTGTGGGCTCATATCCGTGCTCCCGCAGCGTCCTTATCATTTCATCCAGATCATCCACATCAGTCCCGACAGAATAGAGCCCCACATCGTAGCGCTCATTCTCGATGAGTTCCACGCTGGCGCCGCCGTCGCTTTTCATGATAGTTATGGATCCTCCGTCGGGAGTATCAACGTGATAGCTTTCCCTGAATCCAAGGATGTCCCTGTAAAACTCGACAGACTTCTCCATATCCTTCACTATCATCGTAGAATACTGTACACTGACTTTCATGCTTTCCTCCCTTCCATCAAAACATATATGTAAAGGGGCTGAATGCCCAGCCCCTTCTTTACATCAGAAAAATGAATTTTCGTCTATCCCCAGACTTATGCTGAGGGCCTCATCCACTTCCGGTAATCGGGTCTTGTCGATCGTTCCGATTCTTTCCTTGAGTCTTTTCTTGTCTATGGTTCTGAGTTGTTCCAGCAATACTGTTGAATCCTTCGATAAGCCGTTTCCGCCCGCCGCTATGGCCACATGGGTCGGAAGATCGGCCTTGTTCTGTCTCGATGTGATGGCCGCCACTATTATTGTCGGGCTGTACTTGTTCCCCACATCGTTCTGTACAACCAGGACCGGCCTTACGCCGCCCTGCTCGGAGCCCATTACCGGACTTAGATCAGCGAAGTAAAGATCTCCCTTCCTGATACTCAAAGTCCTCACACTCCTATATGATCACCGCCGCACAGCTCACGTAGCTCGCTCGACTTGCCTGGTCTGCATGTCTCGCGCAGCCCGAACGCCTCCGCGCGGCATCATCTTCCTACTATTTTCTTGAAAGCTGCCGGCAGCGCTTCCTCTATATCGACAGAAGTCATCCCCCACTGGCCCTGGCGTTTCTCGGCGATATCGCCGGCCATGCCGTGGATGAAAGCGCCCGTCTTGGCAGCATCGAAGGCATCCACTCCGGAAGCCGCGATGGCTGCGATGACTCCGGTAAGCACATCTCCGCTGCCGCCCGTCGCCATTCCCGGATTGCCTGTGGTATTAATATATGTGCCTCTGCCCTCGAAGGTCACCAGCGTCCCCGAGCCCTTCAACAGGACGATGGATGAAAGTCTCTTCGCCAGGATCTCTGCGGCGTACACCCGTCCCAGCGTCTTCACGTCCCTCTCTCCCAGAGCCGCCAGCAGCCTGTCCGCCTCACCCGGATGAGGCGTCAGCACAGTCGGACTTTTCCTTTCCTTTATAGTCGTCAGACCTTCGTCGAACCTGCAGAAGGAATTCAGTCCGTCGGCATCAAGGACTACAGGCCCGTCGTAATCGTTAAGTATTCGTCTTATCAGCAGATAACTCTTCTCATCAACTCCCATTCCCGGCCCCGCAGCTATCGCTCCGTAAATATCGAGAGACCGTGGGGAAAACTCCTCGGAAACACTCATATCAGCAGCGCTGACGCACGTAGCCTGAGGCACCGCAGTCTGGACTATCGTAAACAGCTCCGGCGGCAGCGCCACCTTCACCAGACCGGCCCCCGACTTCAGCGCTCCCCTGGCCGAAAGCACCGCAGCCCCTGCCATTCCTACGCTTCCCGCCAGGATGAGGACACGTCCGCACTGACCCTTATGTATTTCTCTGGGCCTTTCCTTGATTACAGTATTGACATATTCAAACGTGATTAAACCTGCATTTTCCATGATTTTTCCATTACCCCCTGCCAGGCGCGCCATTCCGCCCGCGCCATCCCATTACGCAACTCATTATACCATACCAGCGGGCTGTTTCAAAGAAAACATCCGGTGAAAAATCTCCGCTCCTTCTCATCCTTTCCCGTAACGGCACGGCGGTCAGCCTCCCGCGGGTTCAGAATATCGCGACCCCGCTCAAAATCACAACTCGCGATAAAATCCACCGGTTTTACCGCCTTTTCCCCAATCGAAATATCGCCACTCAACATAAAATCATCATCCGCGATACTATTTTACCATTTTTTAGGAAAATAATATCGCAAGTCAGATCAGCAAAGGGGTTCTGCGATATTCTGTCTGTCGGAGCCTCGAAAAATTGCCCGTTTTTATCGCAGCCCTTGCCATTTCAGTAAGGGTCAAAACATAGGCACAAGGTAAAACAATCCCCTTGTTCACAGAGATGTGAACAAGGGGACTTTTTCTTTATTCGTTTTCTTTTCTTCTGCATGTATCAGGTAACTGCTCTGAATATGGCATAAGGCTGTCTATGGCTTCTTTATCATTCAGATCGATCCTACGGAGCTGGTCAAGCAGATAGCTCAGATATTCAAATGGCAGCAGATCATTTTCTATGGCGCTTACCACAATGCTATACAGAATTGCGCTTGACTTTGCCCCTCTTGGCGTATTGCAGAACAGCCAGTTCTTACGGCCCATCACAAACGGCTTTATCGCACGTTCACTCCTGTTATTGGAAACCTCAAGCCTCTCATCAAGGAGGGTATTCATCAATGGTTTCCTCTGGTTTATCGTGTAATTCAGCGCTTTAAGATAAAGCCCCTTGGGAAGTGGCTTTTGTGATTCTTCTTCCGCCCACGCAAAGAAGCCCTCAAATACCTTCCGCATCGTGGTCTTTCTGAATTCACTTCGTTCTTCTTCGGTAGATAATTCATGGCACTTGGCATCTAAAAGAAACAGCTTATCACACCATACGATCCCTTCCTTTATCTTTAAGGCCCCGGGACTTCCTTTATCATTTAACACCTCTAGCGCGTCTGCATAATACCGTCTCGCATGGGCCAGACAGCCTACGTGGATGATATCATCATTCACCCTCAGGTAGCCCTGATACCCGTCTGTCTGCAGGTATCCGTGATATTCTTTAAGAAATGTTTCCGGGACATAGCCTGCACGAGAGCCATCCGCATAATGATAAAGCACGATAGGTGGTATACCCTTTCCGCTTCGGAACATCCACATGTAGCTCTTTTCCCGCGTCTTATCCCTCAGCACCGACAGGCTCGTCTCGTCAGCCTGGATGATATCATATGACAGGAGCTTCTCGTACATCCTGTCATAAACAGCCTTAAGATAATTCTGCGTAAGAAGTATCATCCAGTTTGAAAGGGTTGCTTTGCTGATGTTTACACCATAGCGCTTAAGATCTTTAGATATCTTATCCAGAGGATCACGGTTTTCATATTTCCTTGTTATGACGTATGCACCAAGTGACGGTGACAGAATGCTTCCACGAAGCAGAGCTCTCGTCATTGGAGAGGCGATGATCGTAGCTTCGGTTCCGTTTTTTTCACAGTTCCTGCAGCTGTATATATACTGTATATGCTCACGCACAACTGCCTTTGCCGGGATGATCTCCACTTCGCGGTGGATCCTTTTGGTCATCTCATGAAGCTTATGGCCGCATACAGGGCAGAGCTGCTCTTCTTCTGTAAGCACATATTCTACAGGATCCGTTTTTCTTAAGGCACTGATAAAAGCGTCTTTCTTTCCCTTTCGTTTAATCTTGCGAACAGGACATGCTTTCTCCGCTTTTGGCTCCGGCAACGTCAGATCGGCTTCTTTCTCTATTTCATTAAAAAAGCACTCCTGCTGCCCGTCATCTATTAAAGACTTTTCGCTTTTTCTTCCGAACCTCTTAGCCTGACTAAGGCGAAACATCTTTCTGTAATATTCAAGCTCTGCTGAAACCTCATCCAGTTTTCTTGAGGTGTCCAGTGCATATTTTTCCAATTCTGCTTTTGTCATGGATGAAAGATCTATCTGTTTCATGACTTTATTATATCAAAAAACCATTGAAATTTCAATGGTTTTAAGGACTATTCCATGGTTTTAAGGATCCTTCCATATTAATTTTCAATGGTTTTGAGAAGCCTGTCATATTCATATCTGTACATGAAATCACGGGCGTAACTGTGAGATTTTGGCCAGTAAAATGTTCCGTATTCGAGCTTTCTGCTGAAAAGGCAATATCCATTCTTGCATATCTTCAGCGCATAGATCTGTTTCCATTTCTTTTCTATGAAGAAGAATATCTGCCCCGGTATCAGGGGCAGATCCAGATCGAACGCTATGATAGATGCCATGGACTCCATAGACAGATTCCCTCTGATAGGTTCTAAAACGAGAATTGCCCGGATGTTTTCTGATGGCAATCGTACCCACTTCCTACTCTCATCTATGGGCAACAGGATTTTTTCTTCCATAAATCGTAATTTCCCTTTTCGAAGGAGCCTTTCCCGGGCCTTTCTAAAGGTAATATCTTTTATATTATGTTCCAGGCACCATCTTTTTAAGGGAAGGTCACTTGTATACCCTTCCTTGATTATTTTCTCCCACTCATCCGATGTTCGCCACATATGTGCTATTCCTCCTGTAGTTGCTACTTAGTAGCATACTACCTTGTTCTCTTTTTTTCAATGTGCCTATGTTTTGACCCTTACCCATTTCAGCACACCTGCGATATTTTTTGATATCAAAGCAATGATATATTCGATCAGCAGCTCCTCTCTCCCCTTCCCGGTCTTGACGAATAGCGATACCATACAAATTCCAACATCGACATCCTATCTTCGCTCCGAAAATGCTTCCGTTAACGCTTTTACCTTTGCATACAGTATCGCCGTTCCGTCGTAGAAGTAATTGGTCTCCTCGGCGCCTTCTTTGAATTTTTATATATAAGGGACTTTTTTTCATTTTTAAGCAGTAATTTTTTATGTAAATCCTCGCGTTTCCATCAGCCCGGGGCTTATGGAACGTCTGGTGGATATTCTCGTTTTTCTCCTTCTTCTCTTTTGACTTCCCAGTCTCCCGACGAAAACACAGGCAGTGGAAATCCCGACCGGCATTAGCCGGGATTCCCGGATGACCTATGCTTTCTTCTTCTCAATCTTCTTGAATGTAAGTTTCATTCTTTTTAGCTTCTTTCTTATTTAATATTTTATATGCTGCCTCTAAATACTCTCTCAACAAATATATCCGTTTGGCATCATAAGAAGACGAAGACTCACACAGTTGATTTTCAAATTCAGTACAATAACGATCCACGATTTCTTTATACAGCGATTCTACTTCCTCCACATCTTTATGCACTTTCAAATATCTATACCAATCAATAGCCTCTCTCTCGTTCTTCTGCAACGAATAATTATCTTCAATCTCTTTCCTTATATACACAATAATATCGATCAAATCATTTAAAATTTCCATTAACCTTCTATGTTCTTTTTGAGTAATATTGCTCATCATTCTACCTCCATATCATCTTAGTTTTAGTAATCCAACTATCCGGAACTTTCAAACAGTCAATATATACTTGTCTTCCACCCCCATAAAGGCCCATTCCTTGAGAGCCTACTATCCCTGTCCACCCTGAAATTGAAGCACCTTCCGGTATTGTTATTGTATACAACGAGGATGCGTCATTTCCAAAATCTTGCTTGATTGCATACTTTACTCTCCATTGATACTCAGTTTCTGGTGGCGGATCTGGACTCCAATAGTTCCCTTTTTTCCCACCAACACGATACAATTTGGTTCCACTTTCAAATGTCTGTACTGTTGCTTTTCCTTCTTTAAAGGAATTTAAAACTCTTCTTTGTACATCAAAATTTTCACTTAAATTAGGGGCTTTAATTTGTAACACAGGCTTCGCCGAGCTCGTTACCTTCTTCGCCTGCTTCTTCACGGTCTGGGTCGTCTTCTTGACGACATTAGGCTTGCTGGTGGTCTTAACCGTCTTCTTCATTACCACCGTCTTCTTCGGCTTCGTCGCGACTTTCTTTACCGTCTTCGCTTTCTTAACCGTGCTTACGGCTTTCTTAGTGTACTTGCTGGCTTTATACGCTTTATATCCTGTCCTAGCAGCCTTGACCACCTTGAACGGGTTCACCACTCCCAGGACGGCTCCTCCCAGTATGGCTGCTCCTTTCTTCCAGCCTTTGAGATTTTTCTTTTTCGCATATTTGTAGCCGTCGTAGGCTCCCATGGCTGCGCCTACTACTCCCCAGATGGCGTGTCCGCTCGGATCCGTATATTTTATCGGATTCCCTGCTCCGTAGGTGTACAGGTTCAGCGTCTCCGTCCTCGACCTGCTTCCTCTGTAGGTGTCCTGGGTAAGGAAGCTTCCGTCTGCCGGGTCGTAGTATCTGGCCCGCAGGTTGTAGAGGCCTGTCGTCTCGTCGTATACGCCTGCCGTATAGCATATCTCGTTGTAGAACGGTTTCTCAGGGTCCTTCTGGTGGACTGTCGTCTCGCCGTAGTCGTCGTAGCTGTAGGTCGCCTGGGATGAGCCGTCTGCTCCCACGATGTTGACTGTGCTCTCCCTGATATCCTTGGTATATGCGTAGAAGTCCGTGCTGCCTTCTGCTCCCGGTCTGGCCGTCAGCAGTATGTTGTCTTCCGCCCCTATCAGGTTGAAGCTGGTCACGTCATCTGCTTCATCTTTTGTATACAGTACCGCCGTTCCGTCGTAGAAGTAATTGGTCTCCTCGGCGCCTTCTTTGAGTTTTTATATAAAGTGATATTTTTTCATTTTTAAGCAGTAATTTTTTATGTAAATCCTTGCGTTTCCATCAGCCCGGGGCTTATGGAACGTCTGGCGAATATTCTCTTCTTTCTCCTTCTTCTCCTTTAATTTCCCAGTCTCCCGATGAAAACACAGGCAGTGGGAATCCCGATCGGCATTGGCCGGGATTCCCGGATGACCTATGCTTTCTTCTTCTCAATCTTTTTCTGAATAGACCTATTACTTATACGGGCTTAACGCTCCTAATTCCAATGTCTTTTCATTCAAGATAGTTTTACTATCGTAATAATCCCTCATTGAAATAACTACCAACAGTTCACCACAATCGTAATACATATCATAAAACCCTATCACCCTTTCGTTGTTCTCCATTTGAGGTAATTCTATTTTTTTAATCACCTGCTTTTCTTTGTTTAGCACGATTATCTTTCTCCGAGTCATGTAATATTCATTTGAATTTACTTCAGACTCTAAATGTCTTCCGTTTTTCAAGCATTTGTATATTGATTCTTTATTTGTCAAAGCCATTTTTCACTCCGAATTTATACATTTTTTTCAATTTATCTTGTCCGGCTCCCCTGAAGGAAGTAAATACCTTGCACTTGGCCTAGGTAAAATTTCAACTTGCGTTCCACCGCCTAAATATTCCCTCCCGCCATATTGCTGTGGCCCGGCAATTCCTATTTGTACTCTTGTTCCCTTTTTTACTAAATATTTTTGTACATGACTAATCTCCTTTTTAAATTCTGGTGTAATAGCCAGAACATTCCTTGCATAATCTACATTAGGTATGCTTTTTATTGTCCCCCATGCACCAGGCAGTGTTTGTTTTGGAGCCATTGCCATATTAATATAGAAATCATCAGTAACTTCTATTGATAAAATCTTTGAACCATCTTTCCAAGGATTTTTATTTCCAGGAGCTCCTAATAGAGCTGTTTTATTTTGTGTCGTCTTCGGTTTGCTTACTTCCGCCGAGCTCGTTACCTTCTTCTCCTGCTTCTTCACAGTCTGGGTCGTCATCTTGACGACTTTAGGCTTAGTGGTTACCTTGACGGTCTTCTTGCTGCTCACCGTCGGCTTAGGCTTCGTCGCAACTTTTTTCGCTGTCTTTGCCTTCTTGACTGCGCTTACGGCTTTCTTAGTGTACTTGCTGGCTTTGTACGCTTTGTATCCTGTTTTTGCAACGTTCGCTGCCGCTCACTCCTCCGCAGCTTCGCTGCTACGCTGTCCGTTTTGCCTTGCGAATCGCCTTCGGCTCTTCGGGCAAAAAGGCTGCCTTCACCACCTTGAACGGGTTCACTACTTTCAGCAGCAGGTTTTTATGTAAATCCTCGCGTTTCCATCAGCCCGGGGTTTATGGAACGTCTGGCGAATATTCTCTTCTTTCTCCTTCTTCTCCTTTAATTTCCCAGTCTCCCGATGAAAACACAGGCAGTGGGAATCCCGATCGGCATTGGCCGGGATTCCCGGATGACCTATGCTTTCTTCTTCTCAATCTTTTTAGAGTTTGCAGTTATTAATCTCTACGTTATCTCATTTTTTCATGCATTTTCTTATCCATAAGTATTACAATCTTGCATGTCTCTTTCTATTCAATGTCTTCAAGCCAAATATAATACGAATCGTATAAGTATGCTTCATCTCTTTCTCTTCTTGACCTATACACGCCTGTAAGAATAATTCTTATTGGCTCTAAATCCACGCCCGCTTTAAAGCCTAATATTGTCGGCCTGTTAACTGATATCAGTCTTTTGGGTTTTGTCTTATATCCCCAATATAGCTTTCCCTCGTTATTTCTTACAAAGGCTTCCCCGAAATATACCGCTATGTCCAAGACATATTTCAACGTTTCTATTGACGGCCTGTCTTCAGAAATATGCTCCTGCATCCATTCCGGGAATTTTGCCCTTTCTTTCTTTAACTCTTCCTCACTTCGCTTTTCAAATCTTATTTTCTCCAAAAACCATGTCCATAATGGAACGAGGGATTCCGGCGTATAGTCAAACTCCATTTCTTCCCCTTCGCTTTTTATGTATTCACTTAGTATGTGAACACGCTTTTCACGCTCTCCCATAAACCACTCGAAATATTCCTTGGCCTCCTTTGCAGTAAAATTAGCAAAATCATAACTTCCTATCGGGGATACCATATATTCGTATTCCATAGTAACCTCTCCTTTCTTCATTACATTTTACAACACGCTTTTTATTTATATATCGTATAATCTATACCATGTTCCGCAAGAAAATTTCTCAACGGCTGAGACGGACCTATTTTACCCGTTACGCTGCTTTCAAAGAAATACCAATGCGCGCCATCTATACTCCTCTTTTTTATTAGATATTCATCCTTTAAAACTTGAATCTTTATTCTTCGTGTAAGCGATGTGTATCCAACCTTTGATTCATGTGCTATGCCTTTTGCATATTGGTCTACAAATCTCCCTCCCATCGATGTCGGAAAATATTTTTGTGACTCTCCTCCTACTAATTCGGCCAATTTCGCTTCTCCCTCTTTTCCGGAGGCATATGCGATTTTTGTGGAAGATGGAGCTGGCAGTAATTTAGTGTCGCTGCTATTTTGCTTACTTGTCGAATTCTTCGCCGTCATGGCGCACGTGTTGTGCACCAGCACCTTCTGTTCGGATACATAGTACGTGTGGAAGTCTTCTACCTCGAAATTGTACACCTTCACAGGCTCCGAAAGCTTTATGCTCTCAGTAGCTTCCACTGCTGCTACAGACCCGTCTGCTGTCCGGACTTCGTCGCCCTCTTTAAGGCTCGACGCTTCTGTCCAGCCCCTGCCTTCTACGTAAAATGGGTGTTCTTCTGTAGTCTCTATCTTCTCTCCGTTGATTGAAAGCCTTATTATGCCGTCAGTCTCCCTGACGAATATCTTGTTGACTTTCTTTAAGGCTTTCTCATGTATCTCCGGATTTGCCGACCACACGTAGTCCCCGGCTTTTATATTCTCTATGTCTATAAAGCCTTTATCCGTATGTATCTTCGTCCCCGCAACAAAGCATTGAGGTGTTACCTTCTTCGCCTGCTTCTTCACGGTCTGAGTTGTCTTCTTGACGACTTTAGGCTTAGTATATTCTTATGTAAATCCTCGCGTTTCCATCAGCCCGGGGCTTATGGAACGTCTGACGAATATTCTCGTTTTTCTTCTTCCTTTAACTTCCCGGTCTCCCGATAAAAACACAGGCAGTAGGAATCCCGACCGGCATTGGCCAGGATTCCCGGATGACCTATGCTTTAACTTTTTAATTATGTTAACTCCTATTTTAAAAACTCACCCGATTTTTCTATATACAACTGCATCAAATAATCTCTCAAATTATCAAGACCATACTCTGACCTATAGTTCCTTTTTTCGAATGACTTACCAAAAAGTTCGTGTGATTCAGAAATGATTTTATTGACTTCTATATTTTCATTCGTCATATCATATCCATCAACATCTACGTCCAGTTCAATCTCATTATATTTACGGAAATATCGTTTTCTTATTTCATCCTCTAATGATCTTAACAACTCTTTATCTTCATGCTCTTTTAAATACTGAAGCCAATCCAATGCTTCGCGTTTGTTTTGCTGTAAAAAGTATGACTCTTTCCTCACTCTCATTTTGTCAATAATAACTATAAGTAATTCCAATATCTTTATCAAAATTTCTTTATCTTTCTTCTTTATTTTATCCACAATCTTTCTACCTCCATGTCATTGCCTCTATCTTAATCCATTCTTTAGGTACTTCACGGAAATTAATATATGCTTGATGTGCGCCTCCATATAATCCCATTCCTTGTGAACTTACGCTACCCTCAAATGCCGTTATTGAAGAACCTTCGGGAATTGTTATCGTGTATAGTTTTGACGCATCATTCCCAAATTCCTGCTTAATTGCATAATTTACTCTCCACTGATATTCAGTTGCGGGCGGAGGAGATAAACTCCAATAATTGCCGCCTTTTCCACCGACTCTATAAAGAGTAGTGCCTCCTCTATATGTAACCTGTTCCGCCTTTCCCTTTGAAAAAGAATTAAAAACTTCTCTTCTAGTTTCATTATCTAAAACAGGAGCCTTTACATGCACTGATTCCACAGGCTTCGCCGAACTCGTTACCTTCTTCTCCTGCTTCTTCACGGTCTGAGTTGTCTTCTTGACGACTTTAGGCTTAGTGGTTACCTTGACGGTCTTCTTGCTGCTCACCGTTGCCTTCGGCTTCGTCGCAACTTTTTTCGCTGTCTTTGCCTTCTTAACTGCGCTTACAGCTTTTTTAGTGTACTTGCTGGCTTTATACGCTTTATATCCTGTTTTCGCAACGTTCGCTACCGCTCACTCCTCCGCAGCTTCGCTGCTACGCTGTCCGTTTTGCCTTGCGAATCGCCTTCGGCTCTTCGGGCAAAAAGGCGGCTTTTACTACTTTAAATGGGTTTATTACGCCGAGCGCCGCTCCTCCCAGTATGGCTGCTCCTTTCTTCCAGCCTTTGAGATTTTTCTTTTTCGCATATTTGTAGCCGTCGTAGGCTCCCATGGCTGCGCCTACTACTCCCCAGATGGCGTGTCCGCTCGGATCCGTATATTTTATCGGATTCCCTGCTCCGTAGGTGTACAGGTTCAGCGTCTCCGTCCTCGACCTGCTTCCTCTGTAGGTGTCCTGGGTCAGGAAGCTTCCGTCTGCCGGGTCGTAGTATCTGGCTCGCAGGTTGTAGAGGCCTGTCGTCTCGTCGTATACGCCTGCCGTATAGCATATCTCGTTGTAGAACGGTTTCTCAGGATCCTTCTGGTGGACTGTCGTCTCGCCGTAGTCGTCGTAGCTGTAGGTGACCTGGGATGAGCCGTCTGCTCCCACGATGTTGACTGTGCTCTCCCTGATATCCTTGGTATATGAGTAGAAGTCCGTGCTGCCTTCTGCTCCCGGCCTGGCCGTCAGCAGTATGTTGTCTTCCGCCCCTATCAGGTTGAAGCTGGTCACGTCATCTGCTTCATCTTTTGTATACAGTACCGCCGTTCCGTCGTAGAAGTAATTGGTCTCCTCGGTGCCTTCTTTGAGTTTTTATATATAAGGGACTTTTTTTCATTTTTAAGCAGTAATTTTTTATGTAAATCCTTGCGTTTCCATCAGCCCGGGGCTTATGGAACGTCTGGCGAATATTCTCTTCTTTCTCCTTCTTCTCCTTTAACTTCCCGGTCTCCCGACGAAAACACAGGCAGCGGGAATCCCGACCGGCATTGGCCGGGATTCCCGCATGACCTATGCTTTCTTCTTCTCAATCTTTTTAGAGTTTGCGGTTATTAATCTCTATAGGCGTGCTCTTCAAAATGCCTTTTCAATCCAGTCTTTCCCCTGTATTTGTATCAACAAAATATCTCTCCTTGCCGTCATATACCAATTCCAAATCCGTCCCCACAGGCAGCTCGTAAATCTTCAAAACTGCGGGTTCTATCTCCACCAGCGTATTGAAATCAACCACTATGCTATTTTGCGGGTCGTCCATATATTCCTGCGTATCCGTGTCTCCTATCGCCCTCCACCCATTATCGTTTTTGTTGGAAGGGCTCTCCCTGTATATCCATTTAAGAGAAGATTGCCCTTCGTATATTGATTTTGTTATTACAGTACCGCCTGCATTTTCCATTGCATTCTTCTTTCTCGATTTAAACATATCAAATCACTCCTTGAACGAAAACTCATTAACTTCCTCATCACGTTATCTGACAGCTCTCCTTCAATACCTCCCATTCATTTTCAGAAAATCCTTCGAATAAAAATCCGTTCACTTCCTTTCTCTCATCCAGCAAAAGCGACAAACTCCCCATGACAACTTTTTCATGCACTGTACCGCCTAATAAAACCAGCAGCTTTCTCCCGAAATATTTGAATTTCATTTCTTTTTCTTTCGTCTCGGTAAAAGTGTCTGAATCAGAAAAGCTTTCCAGGCTGATTTCAGGATTCCCCACAAATACACCCGGACTCTGTTGCCAGCTGAAATCATGACCCAGCCGCTCTACATCCCCATTTATCGACACTATCACTGCCCTCGTTATTTTCATTGTTTTGGAATTCACAGCTATTTCTATAAAGGACGAATCCTTCCCCAGGTATCTGTAATACAGCAATTCCGTCATCCCATATCTGTCCTCATTGCCTGGAAATTCAACAGTTACAGGCACATAATAATCTACTGTCATATCACAGCGAACATTTTCTTCTATCACTCGCTCAATTCTCATCGGCAGCCCCCTCACGGTTTATATAGTGCGTGTTTTATTACCGGTAGCGATCCAGTTCTTCCCGGAGCACTAATTATTATTTCCCAATTATCCAATTTTACCATTTTATCATACTCATATCCTTCTTTAATAATTTTATCAACGGCCCCATGTAAACTATTTAACAATTGTTGTTCAATCATTTTTTTCCCGTGCGATAATCGCCTGTCAGCATATTCTAATAAATGTTTAGTGGCATTAGGATGTACCCACACTTTGGCTCCTCCAACTGACATTTCAAATGATTTCGGAATACTTGAGTTTGGCAAATAGGATTGTGTTGCCCTAATGTTATCCCAAACCGTTCCTGACAAATCCGAATCTACGTTTCGATTTGTCCCCTTGCTTTCAACTGTCGAATTCTTCGCTGTCATGGCGCACGTGTTGTGCACCAGCACCTTCTGTTCGGATACATAATACGTGTGGAAGTCTTCGACCTCGAAGTTGTACACCTTCACAGGCTCCGAAAGCTTTATGCTCTCAGTAGCTTCCACTGCTGCTACAGACCCGTCTGCTGTCCGGACTTCGTCGCCCTCTTTAAGGCTCGACGCTTCTGTCCAGCCCCTGCCTTCTACGTAAAATGGGTGTTCTTCTGTAGTCTCTATCTTCTCTCCGTTGATTGAAAGCCTTATTATGCTGTCAGTCTCCCTGACGAATATCTTATTGACTTTTTTTAAGGCTTTCTCATGTATCTCCGGATTTGCCGACCACACGTAGTCCCCGGCTTTTATATTCTCTATGTCTATAAAGCCTTTATCCGTATGTATCTTTGTCCCCGCAACAAAGCATTGAGGTGTTATCTTCTTCGCCTGCTTCTTCACGGTCTGGGTCGTCATCTTGACGACTCTTGGCTTAGTGGTTACCTTGACGGTCTTCTTGCTGCTCACCGTCGCTTTCGGCTTCGTCGCAACTTTTTTCGCTGTCTTTGCCTTCTTGACTGCGCTTACGGCTTTCTTAGTGTATTTGCTGGCTTTGTAGGCTTTGTATCCTGTCTTGGCAACGTTCGCTGCCGCTCACTCCTCCGTAGCTTCGCTGCTACGCTGTCCGTTTTGCCTTGCGAATCGCCTTCGGCTCTTCGGGCAAAAAGGCGGCTTTCACCACCTTGAACGGGTTCATTACTTTCGGCAGCAGATTTTTATGTAAAGCCTCGCGTTTCCATCAGCCCGGGGCTTATGAAACGTCTGGCGAATATTCTCGTTTTTCTCCTTCTTCTTCCTTTGACTTCCCGGTCTCCCGACAAAACACAGGCATTGGGAATCCCGACCGGCATTGGCCGGGATTCCCGGATGACCTATGCTTTCTTCTTCTCAATCTTTTTAGAGTTTTTGTATTGTCAAGAGCAGTATGCTTACTATTTATAGGGGGATCCCTATGCCTTTTTATTCAAATTTTCATGAATAATCTTATGTAATTATTTTTTCTGACGTATTTTTACTTTCCATAATCAATTTTGTAAACAAATTCCATTTCACTTTTCAAAACATTGAGAAAATATATGCACGCATCATTTTCATTATTAAATCGCTTATATCCATTTGTATTTCCTCTTTCATCAAAGTAAAAATATTCCCAGTAATTATGTACTTCATTTAATATGCACGTATCTGATTTTAATCCCCCATTTATAGAATACCAACTCTTAGGGACTCCCATTTCATTTAACTTTTCGATTAAATCTTTCACATTCATTATTATTCCTCCAATTCTTTTATAATTCCGTGCTTCAACAACCATTCCGCTGAAAAAGGTGCCCTGTATTGAATCCCTCCACCTGGCTTTCCAAATGCTGGAGCTATCCGGGATGATTCAACTTCAAAAGGTTTTAACACTTCAAATTTTGTATATAAAGAAGTATCTACATTGTATGGCAGCGCACGCATATCTAAATTAGTTCCTTCAGGTGCAAAAAAATTGCCTTTAAAAGATCCATATCTATCTATTCTCTCGCCTTTCAATAAATACATTTTGTTTTTTGTTGTCAAAACCGCACCATCATTAGGCGGATAATATGAAGTGATTTCTGCCTTACTTTTATTAATAAGAGCATTTTGCTTACTTACCGAATTCTTCGCCGTCATGGCGCACGTATTGTGCACCAGCACCTTCTGTTCGGATACATAATACGTGTGGAAGTCTTCGACCTCGAAGTTGTACACCTTCACAGGCTCCGAAAGCTTTATGCTCTCAGTAGCTTCCACTGCTGCTACAGACCCGTCTGCTGTCCGGACTTCGTCGCCCTCTTTAAGGCTCGACGCTTCTGTCCAGCCCCTGCCTTCTACGTAAAATGGGTGTTCTTCTGTAGTCTCTATCTTCTCTCCGTTGATTGAAAGCCTTATTATGCTGTCAGTCTCCCTGACGAATATCTTGTTGACTTTCTTTAAGGCTTTCTCATGTATCTCCGGATTTGCCGACCACACGTAGTCCCCGGCTTTTATATTCTCTATATCTAAAAAGCCTTTATCCGTATGTATCTTCGTCCCCGCAACAAAGCATTGAGGTGTTACCTTCTTTGCCTGCTTCTTCACAGTCTGGGTCGTCTTCTTGACGACTTTAGGCTTAGTGGTTACCTTGACGGTCTTCTTGCTGCTCACCGTAGGCTTAGGCTTCGTCGCAACTTTTTTCGCTGTCTTTGCCTTCTTAACTGCGCTTACAGCTTTTTTAGTGTACTTGCTGGCTTTATATGCTTTATATCCTGTTTTCGCAACGTTCGCTACCGCTCACTCCTCCGCAGCTTCGCTGCTACGCTGTCCGTTTTGCCTTGCGAATCGCCTTCGGCTCTTCGGGCAAAAAGGCGGCTTTTACTACTTTAAATGGGTTTATTACGCCGAGCGCCGCTCCTCCCAGTATGGCTGCTCCTTTCTTCCAGCCTTTGAGATTTTTCTTTTTCGCATATTTGTAGCCGTCGTAGGCTCCCATGGCTGCGCCTACTACTCCCCAGATGGCGTGTCCGCTCGGATCCGTATACTTTATCGGATTCCCTGCTCCGTAGGTGTACAGGTTCAGCGTCTCCGTCCTCGACCTGCTTCCTCTGTAGGTGTCCTGGGTAAGGAAGCTTCCGTCTGCCGGGTCGTAGTATCTGGCCCGCAGGTTGTAGAGGCCTGTCGTCTCGTCGTATACGCCTGCCGTATAGCATATCTCGTTGTAGAACGGTTTCTCAGGGTCCTTCTGGTGGACTGTCGTCTCGCCGTAGTCGTCGTAGCTGTAGGTCGCCTGGGATGAGCCGTCTGCTCCCACGATGTTGACTGTGCTCTCCCTGATATCCTTGGTATATGCGTAGAAGTCCGTGCTGCCTTCTGCTCCCGGTCTGGCCGTCAGCAGTATGTTGTCTTCCGCCCCTATCAGGTTGAAGCTGGTCACGTCGTCTGCTTCATCTTTTGTATACAGTACCGCCGTTCCGTCGTAGAAGTAATTGGTCTCCTCGGCGCCTTCTTTGAGTTTTTATATAAAGTGATATTTTTTCATTTTTAAGCAGTAATTTTTTATGTAAAGCCTCGCGTTTCCATCAGCCCAGGGCTTATGGAACGTCTGGCGAATATTCTCTTCTACTTCTCCTTTTATTTCCCAGTCTCCCGACGAAAACACAGGCAGTGGGAATCCCGATCGGCATTGGCCGGGACTCCCGGATTACCTATGCTTTCTTCTTCTCGCAATCTCCTTAAACTTTGAGATTTTTTATCATCTCTTATATACTTAAAAAGTCAGCCTCAGATATATATTTCTTTATTTCACCGCTGCGCAGCATTTCAGTCAGCTTTTCCGAAAGTTCCTTCATCAGCGCTTCGTCAGAGCAATACATACAGAACATTTCCGCCTCGGAATCGAAATTTATCAGCTTTTCTTCCTTCGGATACCGCTCCTTCAGGAACGCTCTCACGACTGCCTCCCAGTCGTATCCGTTCCCTTCAGCCTCTCCCTGCATATCCGCAAACAGCTCCTGATACCTTTCAACTTCCCCCAACGTGACGAAACATCGTTCCCGATTTTCCTTTTCGAATACGAACATTTCATTTACTTTGCCGGAGTTTTGGGCTTGTCCTTCAATCAGGCAATCTGAGTCTACAATTTTTTTTAGCTGTTTCGAAAACGCTTTTTTCAAATCATCCCTAAGAGACAATTCGTTGATTATTAATTCATAGTTTATTTCATAAGAAATCCCCGTCATCGTTGTAAGACAAAAATCATCTGCATGTTTGGGAACATCGGCTATTTTTTCACTATATTCATCAACGAAACACCTGCTGGCAATACTATAAAATCCATAATCAACACTTATCTTTTCCGCTATATTTAGTCCTATATTATACAGCATACCATTTGACCAATATGTTTTTGTAATTATTTGCGGTCTCAGCAGAAGGTCACCATTTTCAACATTTTTAAACTCAACTTGCCTATTCATGCCAACGGTATACTTTTTTAAAATACCGATAACATACAAATCCTCTCCCAACGTTCTGTTATCAATTCCTGCATTCAATACTACTCCGTAAAAATAAATGTCTTCGAATGGATTTAATGCAAAGATATCTCCCCTCGATATCTTGGGCCTTCCCTTTTTTATAACATTCAATTGATATGTGCCAGGGTTTGCATTCGAGAGCTTGTCTAACAGGCTTTTCGTCTTATCATTTTGTCTATTATATACTTCCCTTCTTTCTTCTAATATGGGACTGCTAATCATATGTTCCATGCCTTTCATACCTATTCCTTTCGCTTCAACTTTAAACAACAGAATTTTTTCCAAGAACATGATTTTTCATAAAAAACAAATATATCATTGAATTAAACTGTCACTGAGAAAATAATCTGTTTATCATTTCATTAATCAATACCAAATAGAGGTATTTGTTATATTAGGGTATATCATTTTCAGCAACACCTCCACTCATACTTCGTACAGCCAATAAATCGAATATACGCCTCAAAACAATATCCTCCCTTTTTTCTTTTAACTACCCTCAATTGCATTCTCATTGTGTTTCTATATACTGCTTCGCCCATGACATTGCCTGAAAATAAAACCTATTCTTTGGACTTATACTATTTATTTTATTCAATTCATTGGGTCCATTCTCTATATAATATTGCTCCAATGCTCTCGCCTGATTTCGCGTAAGACCACTATGAATTTCCAACAATCTGGTAAATGCTTTTCCTGTTCTTTGGTGTTGTGCCAATCTAACGGCTGACTTTTGCTTTGTAATTCCTGTATATTTTGCCTTTTCTCCAATCATTCCAAAATATACAATATTATTTGCCTCACCTCTGTTAAGCCATTCTTCGAATTCTAAATCTATAGACGCGTCTATGTTTGAAGAAGTTGCACCACTTCCACCTTTTAATTTTCCAGCACTAGCTATACTTGTCGAATTCTTCGCTGTCATGGCGCACGTGTTGTGCACCAGCACCTTCTGTTCGGATACATAATACGTGTGGAAGTCTTCGACCTCGAAGTTGTACACCTTCACAGGCTCCGAAAGCTTTATGCTCTCAGTAGCTTCCACTGCTGCTACAGACCCGTCTGCTGTCCGGACTTCGTCGCCCTCTTTAAGGCTCGACGCTTCTGTCCAGCCCCTGCCTTCTACGTAAAATGGGTGTTCTTCTGTAGTCTCTATCTTCTCTCCGTTGATTGAAAGCCTTATTATGCTGTCAGTCTCCCTGACGAATATCTTGTTGACTTTCTTTAAGGCTTTCTCATGTATCTCCGGATTTGCCGACCACACGTAGTCCCCGGCTTTTATATTCTCTATATCTATAAAGCCTTTATCCGTATGTATCTTTGTCCCCGCAACAAAGCATTGAGGTGTTATCTTCTTTGCCTGCTTCTTCACGGTCTGGGTCGTCATCTTGACGACTCTTGGCTTAGTGGTTACCTTGACGGTCTTCTTGCTGCTCACCGTAGGCTTAGGCTTCGTCGCAACTTTTTTCGCTGTCTTTGCTTTCTTAACCGTGCTTACGGCTTTCTTAGTGTATTTGCTGGCTTTATAGGCTTTGTATCCTGTTTTCGCAACGTTCGCTGCCGCTCTCTCCTCCGCAGCTTCGCTGCTTCGCTGTCCGTTTTGCCTTGCGAATCGCCTTCGGCTCTTCGGGCAAAAAGGCGGCTTTCACCACCTTGAACGGGTTCACTACTCCCAGCACGGCTCCTCCCAGTATGGCTGCTCCTTTCTTCCAGCCTTTCAGGTTTTTCTTTTTCGCGTATTTGTAGCCGTCGTAGGCTCCCATTGCTGCGCCTATTACTCCCCAGATGGCGTGTCCGCTCGGATCCGTATACTTTATCGGATTCCCTGCTCCGTAGGTGTACAGGTTCAGCGTCTCCGTCCTCGACCTGCTTCCTCTGTAGGTGTCCTGGGTAAGGAAGCTTCCGTCTGCCGGGTCGTAGTATCTGGCCCGCAGGTTGTAGAGGCCTGTCGTCTCGTCGTATACGCCTGCCGTATAGCATATCTCGTTGTAAAACGGTTTCTCAGGGTCCTTCTGGTGGACTGTCGTCTCGCCGTAGTCGTCGTAGCTGTAGGTCGCCTGGGATGAGCCGTCTGCTCCCACGATGTTGACTGTGCTCTCCCTGATATCCTTGGTATATGAGTAGAAGTCCGTGCTGCCTTCTGCTCCCGGTCTGGCCGTCAGCAGTATGTTGTCTTCCGCCCCTATCAGGTTGAAGCTGGTCACGTCGTCTGCTTCATCTTTTGTATACAGTACCGCCGTTCCGTCGTAGAAGTAATTGGTCTCCTCGGCGCCTTCTTTGAGTTTTTATATAAAGTGATATTTTTTCATTTTTAAGCAGTAATTTTTTATGTAAAGCCTCGCGTTTCCATAATCCCGGGGCCTATGGAACGTCTGGCGAATGTCCTCTTCTTTCTCCTTCTTCTCCTTTAATTTCCCAGTCTCCCGATGAAAACACAGGCAGCGGGAATCCCGACCGGCATTGGCCGGGATTCCCGCATGACCTATGCTTTCTTCTTCTCAATCTTTTTAGAGTTTGCAGTTATTAATATCTACGTTATTTCATTTCTTCATGAATTTACTTGTCCATAAATATTACAAGCCTTAATACATCTTTGTTCGCAGATTTATTTGAACGTATTCTTTGTCCAACACTAAACTTTATATTTGAAGAAACTTCCGGGCTATTTATCATGCCATTCATTGTATTAACCACACCATTTTTTCTTATTAGCTTCGATATATTTAATCAGCAATTCTTTCCTTTCCTCTGCAGCCTCATTCTTGGGCATATATGATATGAACTGGCTTATTTCTTCCGGATAATTAAACTCCACATATATATCTTCGATTAAAGAGAAGATATCTTTTCTATTTTGATTAAAAAGCACTAATATAATCGCGAAAATCCACTTGCTGCAAATCGTCTCCGGATCGGATTTTTCTTCCCTTTTGAGCAGTTCGGGGAGAATGCTGTCCAAATCCTCGTTTATGATTAATTCCAGAATCAGATCAAGGTCCTTCGTCCCTTCTTCCTCCATCCATCCCGCATACAGCAGCACATCCTCTTTCTTTATTATTGATAATTCACAACCCTTCTGCAATTCACACCATTTCCATTCTCTAATCACATCATATATTTGGCGAAAAGTGATATCATAAAGTTCTAACATTAATATCCTCCTTTAGGGACCTTTATGTAAATCCTCGCGTTTCCATCAGCCCGGGGCTTATGGAACGTCTGGCGAATATTCTCGTTTTTCTTCTACACACAATCATATTGCTGTATTTAAGTGTTTTTTACGAAATTGGATTTCATTTCAACTTTTTGAGCCATGTATAATATAAATCATACATCCATTTTTCATTTTTTATTTTCTTGCTTTTTCCTACCCCAACTAGGATTAATTGAATTGGCTCTAAAGCCATATTAGCTTCAAAACCAAATACCGCCGGCCTGTTAACTGATATCCATCTTTTGCACCTTGTCTTATATCCCCAATATAGCTTTCCCTCGTTATTTCTTACAAAGACTTCCCCCAAATATACCGTACCGCTATGTCCAAGACATATTTCAACGTCTCTATTGACGGCCTGTCTTCAGAAATATGCTTATGCATCCATTCCGGGGAGTTTGCCCTTTCTTCCTTTATCTCTTCCTCACTTCGTTTTTCAAATCTTATTTTCTCCAAAAACCATGTCCATAATGGAACGAGGGATTCCGGCGTATAGTCAAACTCTATTTCTTCCCCTTCGCTCTTTATGTATTCACTTAGTATATGAACCCGCTTTTCGCGCTCTCCCATAAACCACTCGAAGTATTCCTTTGCCTCCTTTGCAGTAAAATTGTCGAAATCATAACTTCCTATCGGCGATATCATATATTCGTATTCCATAGTAACCTCTCCTTTGCTAACTGCATTGTTCTACAAGAAAATTTTCCAATGACCGGGGACAAAATATATTCCCCTAAAAACACAGGCAGTGGGAATCCCGACCGGCATTGGCCAGAATTCCCGGATGACCTATGCTTTCTTCTTCTCAATCTTTTTAGAGTTTGCAGTTATCAATCTCTATAGGCGCACTCCTCAAAATGCCTTTTCAATCTAGCCTTTTTCACACTTTTCTTGTTCTTCAACATACGCTAAAAACGAGTCCTGCAAATCACACACCATGTCCTCACCATTGATTTTTATCTCAGGTTCAAAAAAACCTCCTCCTGCTAAACTGCTCGAGCCGTCCAGTATACCCAGTACATGTGATACAGTATCTATCATTGTCAGTTCAAGAATACCGAAAAAAATCTCTTTTTCATCTTCATTCATTTTTTTATAGAATTCGTCACGAGATTTCCAAAATGATTCATTACAATCAAACGATACTTCCGTTTCATATTCTTTCTTATAATGCTCTATTCCCCATTTTACTACTGTTTCATATACTTTCTTTCCAAAAATATCGAACATCATATTATTCACCTCATTTCTTCATACATTTTTTTATTCATAGTTATCAGTTCTCTCAATGCCGAATTAGGTATATCAGGATACACTCGTCTCAATTCGCGTATATCTCTAGCTAATAATTGTCTTACACTTGTTATTCCCTTTGTGTTTTTTGAAATAGTTCCCTTTTCTCCCAGTCGAATCGTGTGGCCTTCTTTAAACACGCTTATGGTAGGAGCTGTTTTGTAATCATAATTATCAACTAACTTTTTCATCACCGCACCCTGCCCAACATGGTGTGCATCCATTCCTTCAATATTCAACATCTTTTCAACAGCCTTAACATCCTTATATGCCCCGACAATATATTTTGTATCTCCGCTTTTCCCTACATGCACAGATACATTCTTCGCTGTCATGGCGCACGTATTGTGTACCAGCACCTTCTGTTCGGATACATAGTACGTGTGGAAGTCTTCTACCTCGAAGTTGTACATCTTCACAGGCTCCGAAAGCTTTATGCTCTCAGAAGCTTCTACTGCTGCCGCAGACCCGTCTGCTGTCCGTACTTCGTCGCCCTCTTTAAGGCTCGCCGCTTCTGTCCAGCCCCTGCCTTCTACGTAAAATGGGTGTTCTTCTGTAGTCTCTATCTTCTCTCCGTTGATTGAAAGCCTTATTATGCTGTCAGTCTCCCTGACGAATATCTTGTTGACTTTCTTTAAGGCCTTCTCATGTATCTCCGGATTTGCCGACCACACGTAGTCCCCGGCTTTTATATTCTCTATGTCTATAAAGCCTTTGTCAGTATGTATCTTCGTCCCCGCAACAAAGCATCGAGGTGTTACCGTCTTCGCCTGCTTCTTCACAGTCTGGTTCGTCATCTTGACGACTCTTGGCTTAGTGGTTACCTTGACGGTCTTCTTGCTGCTCACCGTCGGCTTCGGCTTCGTCGCAACTTTTTTCGCTGTCTTTGCCTTCTTGACTGCGCTTACGGCTTTCTTAGTGTACTTGCTTGCTTTGTACGCTTTATATCCTGTTTTCGCAACGTTCGCTACCGCTCACTCCTCCGCAGCTTCGCTGCTACGCTGTCCGTTTTGCCTCGCGAATCGCCTTCGGCTCTTCGGGCAAAAAGGCGGCTTTTACTACTTTAAATGGATTTATTACGCCGAGCGCCGCTCCTCCCAGTATGGCTGCTCCTTTCTTCCAGCCTTTGAGGTTTTTCTTTTTCGCGTATTTGTAGCCGTCGTAGGCTCCCATGGCTGCGCCTATTACTCCCCAGATGGCGTGTCCGCTCGGATCCGTATATTTTATCGGATTCCCTGCTCCGTAGGTGTACAGGTTCAGCGTCTCCGTCCTCGACCTGCTTCCTCTGTAGGTGTCCTGGGTAAGGAAGCTTCCGTCTGCCGGGTCGTAGTATCTGGCCCGCAGGTTGTAGAGGCCTGTCGTCTCGTCGTATACGCCTGCCGTATAGCATATCTCGTTGTAGAACGGTTTCTCAGGGTCCTTCTGGTGGACTGTCGTCTCGCCGTAGTCGTCGTAGCTGTAGGTCGCCTGGGATGAGCCGTCTGCTCCCACGATGTTGACTGTGCTCTCCCTGATATCCTTGGTATATGCGTAGAAGTCCGTGCTGCCTTCTGCTCCCGGTCTGGCCGTCAGCAGTATGTTGTCTTCCGCCCCTATCAGGTTGAAGCTGGTCACGTCATCTGCTTCATCTTTTGTATACAGTACCGCCGTTCCGTCGTAGAAGTAATTGGTCTCCTCGGCGCCTTCTTTGAGTTTTTATATAAAGTGATATTTTTTCATTTTTAAGCAGTAATTTTTTATGTAAATCCTTGCGTTTCCATCAGCCCGGGGCTTATGGAACGTCTGGCGGATATTCTCTTCTTTCTCCTTCTTCTCCTTTGACTTCCCGGTCTCCCGACGAAAACACAGGCAGTGGGAATCCCGGCCGGCATTGGCCGGGACTCCCGGATTACCTATGCTTTCTTCTTCTCAATCTCCTTAAACTTTGAGATTTTTTACCATCTCTTATATACTTAAAAAGTCAGCCTCAGATATATATTTCTTTATTTCACCGCTGCGCAGCATTTCAGTCAGCTTTTCCGAAAGTTCCTTCATCAGCGCTTCATCAGAGCAATACATACAGAACATTTCCGCCTCGGAATCGAAATTTATCCGCTTTTCTTCCTTCGGATACAGCTCCTTCAGGAACGCTCTCACGACTGCCTCCCAGTCGTATCCGTTCCCTTCGACCTCGCCCTGCATGCCCGCAAACAGCTCCTGGTACCTTTCAATTTCCCCCAACGTGACGAAACACTGTTTCCGATTTTCCTTTTCGAATACAAAAGCGCCATCTTTGCTTTTCTCTGGGAAGCTGTCCTTTCCCGAATCTAAAGCCGCTTTTATGTACTCGTTGAACTCCTTTCTTTCCTCCGGAGTCAAAAAAGAGTTGTCCATAGTAAGCGCATACCGCATTTCAGAGGCGATTCCTGTTATAGTTTCAATAGCAAGCGTTGATACTACCCTTGGTTCTTCGGCCTTTTTCTCTCCGTATTCGTTTATATAGCTTTTTGACTGCGATGAATAAAAGCCGTAATCTAAATCCATGTCCTCCGCTATGTTGATTCCTATGTTATAGAAGAATCCTCCTGTCCAATATTCCCTTGTGACAATGCGCGGATTTAACAAAATCTGTTCTTCAACAAAATCATAGTTTTTACCAGTATCATTTACAGATTTAGTACGGTGTTTAAAAATGCACACTATTACGAGATTATCGCCATATACAGGAATATCTACCGACCCATTAAGTACAACACCGTAAAAACACATGTCTCCGAAAAGATTAGCTAAAAACAAATCTCCGGTTTTGATTTTGGGCCGTGTTTTCTTTATGATTTTTAAGCGGTTTTCCCATTGGTCAATTTCCCTGAGTTTGTCTAAAGCGTTTTTGACTTTTTCGCTTTGTTTGTTGTATTTTTCCAGTGCCTTCAATCTTACAGGATTGTTGTCAACCCATGTCATATCGAATCACTCTCCTTTTTATTGATTCTCAATATAATTTTTCACCCAAGTTACAGCCTGATTATAAAATCTGTTACGTGGACTTATACTATTTATATGGTTAAATTCATTAGGGCCGTTTTCTATATAATATTGCTCTATCGCTCTTGCCTGATTTCGCGTAAGGTTACTATATTGTTGTTCCAGCTGTTGAAACAATTTACCGCTGCGCCTATGTTGATATAGCCTCTTTTTCAAACTTTGTTTAGTTATTCCTGTATATACTGCTTTCGAGTCTATCATTCCAAAATATACAATATTATTTGCCTCACCTCTGTTAAGCCATTCTTCGAATTCTAAATCTATAGACGCGTCTGTGTTTGAAGAAGTTGCACCACTTCCACCTTTTAATTTTCCAGCACTAGCTATACTTGTCGAATTCTTCGCCGTCATGGCGCACGTGTTGTGCACCAGCACCTTCTGTTCGGATACATAGTACGTGTGGAAGTCTTCTACCTCGAAATTGTACACCTTCACAGGCTCCGAAAGCTTTATGCTCTCAGTAGCTTCCACTGCTGCTACAGACCCGTCTGCTGTCCGGACTTCGTCGCCCTCTTTAAGGCTCGACGCTTCTGTCCAGCCCCTGCCTTCTACGTAAAATGGGTGTTCTTCTGTAGTCTCTATCTTCTCTCCGTTGATTGAAAGCCTTATTATGCCGTCAGTCTCCCTGACGAATATCTTGTTGACTTTCTTTAAGGCTTTCTCATGTATCTCCGGATTTGCCGACCACACGTAGTCCCCGGCTTTTATATTCTCTATGTCTATAAAGCCTTTATCCGTATGTATCTTCGTCCCCGCAACAAAGCATTGAGGTGTTACCTTCTTCGCCTGCTTCTTCACGGTCTGAGTTGTCTTCTTGACGACTTTAGGCTTGCTGGTGGTCTTAACTGTCTTCTTCATTACCACCGTCTTCTTCGGCTTCGTCGCGACTTTTTTTACCGTCTTCGCTTTCTTAACCGTGCTTACGGCTTTCTTAGTGTACTTGCTGGCTTTATACGCTTTGTATCCTGTTTTTGCAACGTTCGCTGCCGCTCACTCCTCCGCAGCTTCGCTGCTACGCTGTCCGTTTTGCCTTGCGAATCGCCTTCGGCTCTTCGGGCAAAAAGGCAACGTTCGCTACCGCTCACTCCTCCGCAGCTTCGCTGCTACGCTGTCCGTTTTGCCTTGCGAATCGCCTTCGGCTCTTCGGGCAAAAAGGCGGCTTTCACCACCTTGAACGGATTCACTACTCCCAGGACGGCTCCTCCTACTATGGCCGCTCCTTTCTTCCAACCTTTGAGATTTTTCTTTTTCGCGTATTTGTAGCCGTCGTAGGCTCCCATTGCTGCGCCTACTACTCCCCAGATGGCGTGTCCGCTCGGATCCGTATATTTTATCGGATTCCCTGCTCCGTAGGTGTACAGGTTCAGCGTCTCCGTCCTCGACCTGCTTCCTCTGTAGGTGTCCTGGGTAAGGAAGCTTCCGTCTGCCGGGTCGTAGTATCTGGCCCGCAGGTTGTAGAGGCCTGTCGTCTCGTCGTATACGCCTGCCGTATAGCATATCTCGTTGTAGAACGGTTTCTCAGGGTCCTTCTGGTGGACTTTCGTCTCGCCGTAGTCGTCGTAGCTGTAGGTGACCTGGGATGAGCCGTCTGCTCCCACGATGTTGACTGTGCTCTCCCTGATATCCTTGGTATATGAGTAGAAGTCCGTGCTGCCTTCTGCTCCCGGCCTGGCCGTCAGCAGTATGTTGTCTTCCGCCCCTATTAGGTTGAAGCTGGTCACGTCATCTGCTTCATCTTTTGTATACAGTACAGCCGTTCCGTCGTAGAAGTAATTGGTCTCCTCGGCGCCTTCTTTTTTCTGAATTCTCTGTCCAAAACCATTGTACTGGTTTTCCTGGGTATAATCAACCGCTGTCCCTGTCTTGCCTGTCGCTTTCTTCAGCCTGTTGTCGGCGTCGTATTCGTATATCGTCTCCTTTCCGCCGGTATCGGTCTCCTTTATCTGGTTCCCGTTGCTGTCGTAGGTATACGTGCGGTTGGTATACGTGCCTTCGTACATGTCCTCGCCTACGACGGATACCAACTGGTTGAACTCGTTGTAGGTGTAGGCGCTTTCGGCCTTCTGGTCGGGCCTCTGCCGCTCTGTCTCCTCGCTTATCTTATTGCCTGCCGCATCGTATTGATAATAATGGGTCTCTCCCTGAGAGAATTCGTTTTCGCCGGTCCTCTTCAATACCGAATCCTGTATCAGACGGTCGTTGACATCGTAGGAATACTGTCTGCGCTCTCCGTAGTATGAGCTGTTGGCGACGCCGTAGTTGTCTATCGTATCTTCGCCCGTTATATTGCTGTTCCTGTCGTACGTGTAATAGTGTCCTTCCTTGATATCGCTGCTGCTTCCCGTCATGTTGTCGGTATACTCTATGGCCGTCGTTCTGCCCAGCTTGTCATACGTATACGTCCGCTTCAGCCACTTGCCGGTCCCTGTCAGTCCCGAGTCAAAGTCGGTATAGTCGGTCATGGACTCCACTTTGCCATCGTCGGTGTAGGCGTATTCTCTGATGGTGCGGTCACCGCCGCTCTCCCGGGCCGCCTTGACCTCCGTCAGCCAGCCGTAGACGTTGTAAGTGAATCTCAGTCCCGTCACACCCAGCGCGCTGTCAGGATAGTCTATGGCTGTCAGTCTGTCCTTGCCGTCGTACTGATACGATATCTTATTGGCTTCGATGACTGCTTCCGTCGGAACCGAACTGGTGTCACACTCCGATACCCAGGTGAGTCTGTTGAATCCGTCGTAGCCGTATCCCGTATACCTGTATATCACGTCCTGTCCGTCTACAGTCTTCTTGTCCGTCATCGACGTCAGGTTGTCGGCGTCGTCGTACGTGAACTCCGTCCTCATGGTCTTCACTGCCGCCGTCTCTGCCGGTTCGTAGTAGTCTATGGCCGTCAGCCTGTCTCTCACATCATACGTGTACGCTCTGTAGTTGCCCTTCTTGTCGGTGGCCTTTACCAGGTTGTCCCTGACATCGTATTCATACGATGTGCTGATGGATGTGCCGTCTGTCTCGCTTACTCCCAGGTCCTCCACCTTTATGGTCCTGTCTGTATTGTCCTTGGTCACGACGCTCTTGGCTGTGGTGGTCGTCACCGTATCCCCCTGCTTTATCTGCCTCGGCTCCGTCACCACATCTTTGGTGGTATTACCGCCGCCCTCAACATCGTACTGATATTCGTATTTGACGTTGTCAGGTGCAGTCACCGACAGCAGGTCTCCATTGGTGCCGTACGTGTATTTCGTCGTATTCCCCAGCGGATCCGTGGATTCGGTGATGTTGCCGTCGGAATCGTACTTGCTTTCAGTGACGATGCTGCCCTGTGTCTCGTTGCCGTCTTCGTCTGTTGAATCAGGCCGCACGTAATATCCTGTCGTCTCCGTCCCTGTAACGTAATCAGGATCTGTCACCGTAGCCGTCAGATTCCCCTTGTCGTCATAGATATACAGCTCCAGAAGTCCGTCTGTGGCTGACAATGTCTTTCCCATCAGCCACTTGGTGACCATATCCCCCTGGCTGTTGTAAGTCATGTCGGTGTAGAGGCCGTTTTCATAAACCCTCACCACATTGCCCTTGTGATCCTTGTATGTCTCAGACAGTATGGTGCCGTCACCGTACGTTTCCTTCACCACGTAGGCATTATTGACGCTGACGGTATCGCTTCCTTTGCCCCGGTAGATATCCACGTCCTCATACCGGTAAGTGGTGGTGATGGTCTCTTCCAGGTCTTCGCCTTTCTTCACCTTTGTCGATGTCACCTGACCCATGTTGTCGTATGTATACCATTTCTCGATACCGTCCTCCAGCTTCTCATACGTCACCATGCCGTTCTTGTCGTAAGACCTGGAAGTGCTGCTCTTTAGCTGGTCGCTGTCTGTGTATTTGTAGGTGGTTCCCGTAACTCTGCCGAAACCGTCATAAGTATGTACTGTCTGATATCCCCTGCTGTCCGTCTCCTTTATGAGCCGCCCCATGACGTCATACGTGCGGCTCGTGGTGATGGTCTCATTGGTCCCGTCAGGCTTCGGTATGGTCTGGGTGCATGTCTCAGTCTTCTCTCTCTTGCCGTCCGCAGTGCTGTACTGGTATGCAAACTGGGATGTGCTCCTGAGGGTTTCTGCCGTTACGGTATAGTCGCCTGATACCGTCAGCGTCTTCTCCGTCATGGAGCTCAGTTCTCCCTTGAAGGCTCCGTCCGCGTAATACGTGTTGTTCACCTTCGTCCCGGCCACATAGTCTATGGTCTCGGTAACGTTCCCTGCCGCGTCATACGAATACTTCTGATATGCTGTAACCTTGCCGTCCCCGTTGGTCTCCTTCACGGTCTTCACCAGGTCGTCCAGGTTGGCGCCGTCCTCCTCCGTGTAATAAGTGTATTCGCTTATGGTCCCGTCGTCCTCGGTCTCCTTCACAGGGTTGTCGCCGGAATACTGCGCCTTGTTCTCCTTTACTCCCGACTTTTCCACCACGTATCCGCTGCTGTTTATCTCCAGATACTGAGCTGTCGACGTGGATGACGTCAGTTGGTTGTCTTTATATTCGTAAGTGGTGACATCAAGGCCCTGATCGCTGCTTCCCTCCAGCCTGCTGATATCGTCGACGCCTCTTATGCTCTTCTCGCACTTACCGTACACTCTGTCGAAGAAATCCTTTTCGCCCATGACTGCCTGGCCTGCCGAATACTTCTTCGTAATGGTATACGTATTGTCGTCGGCGTAGTCAAAGGTGAATTTCTCCCCGTTAGGATACTGAGCTTCCTCCACCCTGTCATTCTCAAAGTCGTACTCTATGGTGTACTGGCTCTTGTTCTGAGGCTCCTTTATGACAGTCAGGTTCCTCGGCTGAGAACTGAGGAGTGGCTTGTCGTACTGGTATTCGTACTCTATGGTCTCATCGCCCGACACCTCCGTCACCTTCGTCAGCAGTCTCTCCGACGAGAGCAGCGGCTTCGTATACTCGTACTGTACCTTGCTGCCGTCCGGCATCTCTATCTCCTTCACCGTCAGCGGGTCGCTGCCATTCTTGCCGTCGTAGTAGGTGAAATTCACGGCGATGTCGTTATTGGTGCGCATTGCGGTGAGAAGGCCCTTTTTCGCATCATGTTCGAAGATGACAAACTTGCCGTTGCCTTCCTCCATCAGCATCAGCTGGCCTCCGCTGTTGAAGTAGTATTTCATCCCATCCTTGGTGTACAGCAGGAACTGATACTTTATGGTCACGGTGCTGTCATCGCCGTCCGATGATACCGTCACCGTCTTGGTCTTTTCCGTCTGCTCCGCAGTCAGGTTCACGTAACGCCCGAAAGAAGATATGAAGTATTCGTCTTCCGAACCTCTGGTGAAATGGTATATGGTGCCGTTGCCGTCCTTTAATATCACATGGGTGAAATCCAGCGAGTTGTCGTCCGACAGGTTTATCAGCTCTATGTCGTAATCGTGGCTCCATCCCGAACCGAATGTCCCTCTCGTACTGCTCTGACTGTTGTACGTGCGCGTCAGCGTCACATCGAAGTCCTCGTTAGGCAGCTCCGCGTCCTTCTGCTGGTACACGAAATTACCGCTGCTTTTCTCGATATATCCGTTGCCTCCCGGCGTGTTGAATTCGGTAAACTCCCAGAATTCCTTGATACCCAGCCGCTTCACCGACTCGTTGAGGTCTGCGGCCCTTCCCGCCATCACCTCTGTGAAGGAGCTTCTGCTCTCCCTGTTTATACCCAGGGCGTCCTTAAACTTCTTGACAGCGCAGACTTTATAGTAGAAGTCCTTGCCATGCCACGCGTTGATCTCAGTGAAATAGCCGGCCTTTACATCCGACGCCACCAGCGTAGTCTCGTCCGGGATGAAGTCTTCGCTGGTTCCTCTGTATACTTCATATGATATCTCCGCCGGCAGCGTATCAGGTATATCCCACTTGAGATAAGTCTTGTAGTTTATCTTATCTTCCACGCTGAGACGCTTCGGCGCGTAATCCTCCACGTCGGAATATATGAATGACTCATTGACGGATGTGTCCCCGTAAAAGACAGGATCGCAGTCTCCGATCGCATGGCCTTCCGCTGCCGTCACCTTTATATCAAAGCTGTTGGCAAAGGCCGATTCTTCCGTTATATCCGTCACGTAGTAGGTAGTGTTCGGCTGCACCGTCACGTACTGGCTCTGCCCCGCCCCGTTGGCCTTTATCTGGTAGGTGGCCGTTCCCGGCTCCGCCTTTATGCGGAAGCTGACCACCGGGTCGATGGTGCTGAATGTCTTCGTTGCTGTGGCGCCCGATATCTCGCTGTCTGCAAATGTGATGGCGTTCTTGTATCCGTTCTCCACTATAGCCGTGGTGTACTTCCTGGACCCGTCGCTCTCCTTTTTTATGGCCATCACATCTATCCACATCAAATCGTCATACAGCGGATTGCCGTCGGCATCCTTGAGTGCAGGCGACGATTCCCTGTTGGCTATATACCATACGGCGCCCTGTACATCGCCTGTGAGGCTGAGTACGTCTTTGTCCGAGCCTACGATGAACGTTCCCTTATTCGGCAGATTCGACTCGCCCTTGTCTATCGTAAGCTGAGGCTCGATAAGCCTCGCTCTGGTATTATCTGACGGCACCGCGATATCGACGGTCTGCTGCTTCGTATTGCCCGCCTTATCCTCTGCCACCAGCTTCAGGGTGTATTCCTTTCCCGCCTCAAAAGGCTCCTTACCCGTATCTATGTAAGCTATCAGATAATTGAAAACCTCGGAGCTCCCTCGGCTCACAGGCTCTTCGCCGTAGCTGTCCGCGTTCTTCTCCTTTACATATATTCTCCACTCCTTCAGGTTGTCGTCCTGTACAGACCCCTGCAGATAGCACTGATTGAACTGGAGGCCGCTTATCTCCGGCTGGGTCTTGTCCACGACGCACTTGACCGTGATCTCCTCTCCCGTGTGTCCGCTCTTGGCCTTGCCTCTTACTGTAACGTCCCACTCTCCTTCAACGTTGGGCACCGTTATCTCAGCGCTGCCGTCGAATGGCAACGTACCTTCCGACCCTGCCGGTACCAGTGTCTTGAAGGAGTTTTCATTGGAAAATTTGCCCTCGATCGAAGCCAGCTTTATCTTCTGCTGAGGCGTATAGGTGAATCCCCACGTCATGGTGGCTGTGCCGCCTGTTGAATGGGCTATCTGCACCTTGTCGGGAGCCGGCAAAGTATACGTCACCTCGAAGTCCTTCGTGACTTCCTTGGTCCTGCCTGCCGAATCCTTGAGATTCAGCACCAGCCTGTACTTGCCGTAGCTGTCGCATATATCGAGGGTGTCCATCTCGATGTTCTCGCTGATGGTTATGTTCTTGGTCAGGGTTTTCTCCGTAGACTGGTCCACCCCTGTCACCTGACCCTGGCTGTTGGTCACCGCCTTGTAAAGCTTGAGGGAGCTTTCTGCTATCTCGCTTCCCGTACCGCTGACGCCTACCTCTATGTTTACAGGCTTATATATCTGGCTCACTTCGTTTCCCGTGACCAGATCCGTCAGTATTATGCTCCCTATCGGGTCTTCAGTGTCCTTCCTGTATGACAGCCTCTTAACCTTCTGGTTGCCGGCTTTGTCTGTCGCCCTTACATGGATGGTGTAATCCCCCGATGTGAGGGCTCTGTCCGCGGCCGCCAGTCTGAAGGTACCGCTGTAGGGCTTGCTGCCGCTTATGGAAAGCTCCGCGGCCGACTTGAAGTCGGATGCCGACGGGTCGGTGCCCTTAGGCACGATGGCATATGAGAGACACGTCGCGTCTATGTGACTGTCGGTCACTCCCGAAAATCCTATGAGCGGGTTGGTCTCTCCTGTCCACTTGCCGTCTATGGAAGCTCCGTCGCTTCCTTTCAACGTGACCTCTCCCACATCCGGCGCAGAACTGTCTACATGCAGCACCCCTGCCGAAGCAGCCGGTCCCGCCGTTCCGGAACCGCTGACGCCCCGCACATATACCTTATAGCAGCCCGGCTCGAGCTGAGGCAGCGAGCCGCCGGAGGTTATGGCCGTATCTTCGCCGAAATCCTTTATCACGGCTCCTTCCGTCTGAGCAGTGTCGTCGTATCCCGTTATCTTATATTCAGCCCTGGCTGCATCCGATGGCAGTCCTGAAAAAGTCAGCTTCGCCGCCGTGCTGTTTTTTACATAGGCCGGTGATACGGCGGCTCCTGTCGGTGCTGTCGGTTCATTGGAATATACCACGGTAAGCTTAGGCAGATAAGCTGTGGACGATGATCTGCTGCCGAAAAAAACCGCGTAGCTCGGCGACGCCGTCGTATTCTTCAGGGCTATGCCGTAATCGGCAGCCGACCCTGCTATTCCCTTGACGTACGACAGCACGTTAAACTTATGCTCCACAGCTGTCGGCTGCGTGGTTATAGTCGCCATGGCGCTGGACGCGCACGCCGGTCTGTTGCTGTACTTCAGCGTGGAGGGGGTCCAGCTTCCGTTGACCTTAAACGCGCTTACCTTCTGTCCGTTAGCCCCGCCACTCATCTCATATGCGGAGAAGGTGGCGCTGGTGACGTTTTTCCCCGCGACGGTATTCTTCAGGTTCACAAACTGCACGTATGTTTCATGTATCCCCGTGCTGTTTTTACCCGCCGGCATCACCACCGTACCGCTGTCGTAGAAATTCGTATTGGCATAGGTACCGCTTATGACATAGACATCCCGTATCTGACTGGAGCCTTTCCATGTGGCCGTCGGGTCCACCGTAACCGGATATTTTCGCTCTTTGTCGCTCAGGTAGTCCTCGTCTATGGTCATAGTCAGGACATATTCCCCCGGCTCTGACCCTTCCTGACTCAGCTGGTACGTTATCTCCTCGCTGTAGGCTTCACCGGTAGCGTCGTTCATCCACGGCGGCGCTATGGCTGCCACGATTTCCTCCGACTCCTCATCGTATATGGTGATTCCCTCGTTGGTGGCGTTCTTCTTGGCCCTGAGTTCTCCCGTGTTCAGCTTATACCGGAACACATTGCTCTGCGGCTTCTCATTGAGAGTCATGGTCTCCTTGATACCGTTCTCTCCCGATGTATACGTTATGAAGACCGGCGCCTTTTCATCGCCGTATACAGCGTTTATCGGCACCTCTGCCTCCTCCTCGTATATGGCCGGTACGGTCTCCTTCTGTACCTCTACCGTCTCTTCCGCCAGCTCCATCTCTTCCAGGCTCTCTGCCGCGTGAGCTATCTCTATCCTGTGAGAGTCCTTCTCCAGAAGTATTGGGGTATCCTCCGACAGTGTTTCCGGCATATACTGTTTCTTATCTCCCTGTCTGTTCTGATAAGCGTAGTCTTCCAGGGATTCGTTCTGTATCGTCTTTTCCCCGCTGTCGATGGCTACCAGGGACGAGTCGTAATCCACCAGCTTGCCCGAATCGTCTCTGTATCGTACGCTGCCGCCGTGAAAGACGGCCATTTTTTCTCCGCCGCCCAGATCGTACGTCGTAGTCGTCTCCGTCTTCTCGATGACGTCCTCCTCCGTTACGTCTTCCTCTCTGACGGCTTCCTGTTTCTTTGGCGCCTCCTTCGCCTTGTCCGCTTCCTCTGCATGTCCCATGTTCGGTATCAGCGTTACCGAAAGACATATCGTCAGGAACCATGCTACTATCCTGTTTCTCAATTTCATTTCCATGTCTTCTTCCTCCCTGTATAATAAAAGACGACGCAAATCGCAAAATGTGACAGAAATTTTTAAAAAATTTTAAAAATTTCTGTCACATTTTCGTCATTTATCGCTCTCTTATAGTAAAGGAGGTTTTTACCATGAAAAGAATCATTATTATCGCTATTGTACTCGCATCGCTCCTGTCGCTGAGCTGCACATCCTTTGCTGCGGAGACCATCGCCAAAGAGACTCTTCCGCAGGCCGCGTCGGATGAGACTCCGTCCATACAGCCGCTGTCCACCACCTGCACACTTTCCTTTAAGAAAACATCTTCCACAAAGGCCAGGGCCTTCGCCGCCGCTTCCAGGAGCAAGGCATCGTCCATCACGTCGACCATCTATCTGCAGAAGAAATCGGGCAGCTCCTATTCCACCGTCACAAAAAGTACGAGGACCGTGAAGAAGACGTACATAGAACACTCTCATACCTTTACGGTCTCCTCTTCCGCCAGCTACAGGATAAAGGTGATCATCAAGTATACGAGAGAAGGCATCACTCGCTCCAACACTTATTACAAATCACTGTAAGGCAGGCGCATTCCGGCCAATGCTGCCTTTCAGACATCAGTTTTTTCGCCGGTCATCCTCAGCATGACCGGCGGAGCTGATATATTCCAAAAAATACAAAACCGCCCTCAACAGGCGGTTCAATATTGGATTTTGTCAAAATTGAAAAAATCAAAAATAATATCAAAAGAGCAACCCGGACAGCCCGAAAAGAGCAGCCCTCAGCTTTCGCTCCGCTTTTTCATCCCGTCGGCCATCAGTATGCCCGTCTCCTCATCTCCGGCGTTGGATATGGTTATGAGGCAATCCTCCAGATATACCGTCACGTCCACCTCGCCGAAGACCTGGTCTTCCGCAACGTATATCTTCCTGTCCTCCCTCTCGATAAACCGTCCGTCTCCCGGCGATGCGTATTCCACATCGCCTTCCGCATATTCCAGGCCGATGGTTATCTCCCGATCCTCACCGCCTGTCAGCACGTATTCGACGAAAAAGCTGCCCGAAAAGTACTCGTCTATGGTGAGGCTCTCGAAGGAGTATCCGGCAGGCACATATCCCGGAAGGTACAGCTCCGGCAGGAATTCCAGAGCCACATCCAGATCTGCCTCTTCCGATATGGAGAGAGTCTCCTTCACGTCGTTTTCGGCCACCTCCTCTTCATCGGTGAAGATGCCGTATATCCCCTGCTGTATCCTGTGAAGTATCCCCTTGTCCCCGTAGGAATCGGCTTCGTCATTGACCAATATGAAAAGATTGGCCCCCAGCAGTACGATGACCAGACCGGCGGCGACTGCTGCCACCCTGACGAATCTGCGGGGTCTCCTTTCGCCCTTCGTCTCTTCCGTCAGGAAGGAAAAATCCACATCCACATCGTTACAGTCGTGATGAGCCGCCTCTTTGAAGGCCTCCTGCATATGCTCCGCCAGCCGGCGATGTACATCGCTTTCCCACTGCTTTTTTCTGTCACTCACCGGCTTCCCCTCCTTCCTCCAACTCCAGGTATATCCTCTTCAGCTTCTTCAGGCTCCTGGAATATATCGCCCGCGTGCAGTCGTAGCCTGTACAGATAATTTCCGAGACCTCCTTCAATGTCAGTTCCCCTACGAGATGAAGCCTTATGATCTGCTGTTCCCGCTCATCCAGCAGCGATACTGCCTTTACCAGAATCCGCTTTTCATCCTGTCGCACCAGTATTTCCAGCACATCCTCCTCCGCCCGGGCTATGCTCTCCGCAGGCTCCCCTTCCCCTGCGGCATATTCATCAGCCCATTCAGCCGAAGCAAGGTACCGTTGCTCCAATCCTTTGCCTCTGAAATATCCCTTGATTTCGTTTCTGATGATACCCTTTATCCACTGCCAGCATTTATCCCTGTCCCGCAGCGAATCCAGCGACCGCCAGGATTTCTCCATCACCTCCTGAGTCAGCTCCTCCGCCGCATGATGGTTTCCCGTGGAATCCAGTATTATTCTGTACACATCTGTCTTCCTATCCGCTATATTCCGCAGATAGAAGCCCAGTCTGCCGTTCTTTTTCCGATACTGCAATGGTACTTCCTCTCATACACTTCGTTTACAAAGCTATCCCCAGGAACATGGCCGCTATCAGCATATATACGACAGTGGAAAACATGTCTGTCAGCGACGATATCATAGGGTTGGCCATCAACGCCGGGTCGATCCCCAGCTTTTTGGCTGCCATGGGCAAGAGGCTTCCCAGCAGTTTGGCGAATATGACTATTATCACCATGGAAATAGCCACCGTCAACGCTATGGCCATGCTCTCCCTGTCTATTATCAGCACCTTGGCCATGTTTATCAGGCTAAGGGAAACTCCCAGTATTATGCTGACCCTGAATTCTTTCCACGTGACCTTGAGTACGTCTTTCAAGTCTATCTCATCAGTAGCCATACCACGGATTATCAGCGTCGAAGCCTGAGACCCGCTGTTACCGCCGGTACTCATAAGCAGCGGCAGATAGGATACCAGCACGATGACCTGCGCCAGCACAGCTTCGAACCTGACGAGGATAGCTCCGGTTATCATGGCTGAGATATTCATGAATATCAGCCACGGCAGTCTGTTACCGACATGACGGAACACACCCTGATCCAGATACTCGGTATCGGAATCGTCTATTACACCGGCCATCCTCTCCATGTCCTCACTGGCCTCTTCCTCGATTACCGGCAGGATATCATCTACAGTGATGATCCCCACCAGCCGGTGTTCATTATCAACTACAGGAATGGCGAGAAAGCCGTATTTCTTGAAGCTCTCCGCTACCTCCTCCTGGTCATCGTAGACGTTGACATACACATAGTCGGTGTTCATCAGGTCACAGATCTTCGTATCATCATCGGCTATCACAAGGGAACGAAGGGATACGATACCCTCCAGCTTCCTGCCGCCCCGCTTGACATAGCAAGTATAGACGGTCTCACTGTCCATGCCCTCGCTCTTTATGTGAGCCAGCGCCTCAGCCACCGTCATGGTCTCCTGAAGACTGATGTAGTCGGGAGTCATCAGGCTTCCTGCGCAGGTGTCGGGATAGTTGAGAAAGGTGTTTATCAGCTTCCGCTCTTCCTTCGGCGTGCTCTCCAGTATCTTATCCACGATGTTTGCCGGCAGCTCTTCCAGCACGTCTATCTTATCGTCGAAGTCCAGCTCGTCTATGATGTAGGTTATTTCCCTGTCGGTTATGCCATGGACGATGGCCACCTGGTCGTCGGAGGGAAGATGTGAAAAGACCTCCACCGATACGTCCTTCGGCAGCATCCTGAATATTATTATGGTTTTCTCGACTCCCAGCTCCTCCAGCACTTCTTCCAGTATCTCGCTGATATCCACCGCGTTGTATTTCAATATGGCATCTCTGGCCTTGAAGTAGGATTTCTCATCCAGCAGCTCGACTATCTTTTCCACGTCTTCATCGAACTGCTGGTTCTTAGCATCGTTGTCCATCGATATATCAGCCATGATATCCCTCCTTCCCGCTTCTATCCGTTTATATCCATGCTCTGATCGCCTTCGGACGCTCCGCCGGCAGTCAGACCATCAGTTTCTCTCTCATGTTGGCGGCAAAGGCAGCCGCCCTTTCCTCTATACCTTCCGAGGCCGCGATAGACCCCGGGTCATTGGCCGTTTCCAGTATAGCAAATTTACCGGGCAAAGCAAAGGTTTTATTCATGTTAAGTCCGCTTATCAGCTGCTCTGCCACGATATCTCCTCCGCTGTATCCCGATACGATGACACCGAAGAGGCTCTTGTCATAAAACCTGTTGATGGTGAACAAGGCTGTCATCCTGTTGACGAAGGCCGTCAGGTTCCCACCCAGAGCGTCATTGTAATTGGGACATACCATGACGAGGGCGTCGCACTCCAGTATGGCAGGATAGACTTTCTCCGTTATGGTTCCTCCATAGAAGCAGCTTCCCTCCTCTCCAAAGTGGCGGCACGTCTCATAGGAGCATCCCCTGCAGTCCATAACCTGACCGTTTCGCAGCGAGATCTCGTTGACGCGGCACTCAGGAAGATGTTCCTTTATCATGTGCCACAGCGCCAGACTGTTGGAGGTAGCGCCATTTCCCGCGTGGAGCACCAGTATGTCAGGATGCTCCACATGTTTTTGTGAATATCCTAAGATGTTCTCCACCAGCTGTCTTCCCGCCGCCATATATGCTCCCATGTTGTCCGTATTGAGGTTCCTGGCCTGGATGTTGTAGTTCTTCAGCGTCCTGGTCCCTTCCACCAGCGGTCTTCCCGGGAATGTACATCCTGCTCTGTTGGCGGTGAATACCAGGCTCCTGCCCGTGGATTTTGTGAAAATCTCGCTGTTCCCGTCCAGTATCACACCTCCCACCGAACCTTCCAGAGCATCCCTGTTGAGCCTCAGGTATTTCATTATGGCGTACCAGCTCAGATTTATCCCCGACTGTCCCAGGGACACGGTAAACAGTATCCGCCTGTTCCTCAGGTCTGCCTTTTCCACCTCTTCAGCTGTAGTGAGCATCTCAAAGGAGTGCTCGCCTACGCTGTGGCGGATTATCTTCTCCAGCCTCTCCTTCTTACTCTCCTCAGGGCAATAAGGGTTTATCAGTATCATATCTTTCATGACCTATCCTCCCCTCTGACAGCCGGCCTTCCCCCTTGTCCGGCTCTTTACACCAGTTTCTTCAGATTCTCATATGCTCTCTCTATACGCCGGAAGAGCCTGTCATCCAGCGGCAGATCCTCCATCTCTATGCCGTCCCGGCACCTTCTGTTGCGGCAGCCCAGGAATGCTCCGCCCAGATACACTGACGAGTAGTTCCAGCCGCCTCCAAGGGTCTCCACCAGAGATATGGCTCCCGACGAAAGAGCCGGAGCGATATATGGTTTGAAGCCTCCCGCCCTCACCTCCATGTTGGCTCTGACCGTCAGCTCCGTCAGCTCCCTGGATATCTCATCGTCATAGTCCGTCACACTGTCGGCTATCACCAGGTCCTCGCCATGGGGCCCGAAGGCCCTTCCCTCCGAAAGATACCTGGCGAACCGCTCATGGCGGCGGGCATGATAAGAGGCTCTGCCATTCATGACGCCAAGGCCGTAGCCCTGTATCTGTTCCGGCTCCAGCCCGGCCTTCAGCGCTATGGCACACAGCGGGTCCACCGGATCCGACACCACGGCGAATATACCGCTAAATCCCCGCTTCACCGCTTCGGACGCATACATGGACACCAGCTCTCCGTTGGCTTCAAGCTGGATCATCCTGACGTCCATGTGACCTGCTCCGCCCGCCGCCGTCGCCGATGCCGCCGGCGCCACCGGCGGTACTCCTTTCGTGGCACAAAACACCAGCATGTCACAGTCGTACAGACTTTCGCTGCCCGGCTCCAGCGCCGTCACCTCAGGCAGCGACCTGCCGTCGGGAAAGCATATCTGATTTATTTCCATCTCATACCGCTTCACGACGTTTTCGTTCAGATCACATATGCCGATACTGCTTATGACGTCTCCCCCCAGGAGCCTGAGGCCCATCAGTACTGTGCCCCCCACGTCTCCCAGGGCTATCAGATTGACCCTGTTTTCCTTCCGTATCCTGTCTCTTCCCGGCAGCACCACGCTGCCCTCCCTCTTCTCAACGGCTTTCTTCTCGTCTATCAGTTCGCTTATATATCTCATATCAGTGAATCCTTCAGTCTTATCAATCGTTCAATATAATCTTCCATATATACCGACGGCGCCAGATTGGAATCGACGCTGACTCTGTTGGAGCCGTTAGGCATCCTCGGCGACTTCACCGCATCCGAAAGACGCTTTATGGTCAGCTTCCTCTCGAACAGCACCTGATATTCCTCCTCCAGTACCTGGAATATCTTAGCCGCGTTCCTCAGGCACACCATCGACAGCCCATACACAGACTCCCGGCTGCAATCCTTGAGGAATGACGGCGCGGCAAAAGGCAATATCAGGTTGATGGAAGGTATCAGACTGGCTTCCGTCTGTTCCATGCTCCTCACCCCATCTCCTCCTATGAACGGACAAAGGGTCGATTCCACGAACCATGCCTTCAGGTTGGGGATGAAATAGGCGCTCTCTACATCCCGCCCCTGTATAGTCATCAGATCCTCCCCGTGGCCTGACAACACGCCCGTTATCATTTTCCTTATGACAACGTCGTTTTCCTTGAAAATAGGATCCAGCGCCTGTATCCTGTAGCCCTTGTGGAGCAGGTCATCCACCAGTATCACCGGCCTTCCGAATGACTTTATGGTCCTTATCTGATTCGGTATCGTCGCGTACATCGGATATTCTTCGATCGTGAAATCGTCCAGCGTCGGGGTGAACATCTTTTCCGTATGGAGGGTCTTTGTCACCGTGTTGGGCACCACCATCCCCCTCAGTATCTTGCCAAAAGGCACGCACATACACTCGCCCAGCTTTCGCTTCAGCCCCGTGTAATTAGGTACGTGATTGGCCTTGGTCACCATGTCGACGATCTTCTGATGCATTATCCCCGCATTGAAGGAGAGCACCAGATTGCCCGGGTTCAGCTTCGTCAGCGCCCGCTGCATGTCCGCATGAGTCTCCTCCAGCACGTCCAATATCCTGTGATTCGTATTGAATGGCTCCTTTAGCGCCGTATCCATGTTCTCTATGACGACGATAGGCTCCTTCATGTTTACTTCGTATACACCCTGCTTCTTTCCCTTTATGGAGATCTCTGTGAATCCCTGACGCTCCAGCACGTCCAGCACATCGGCATCTGCCTTTCCCTCCAGCGGGTGATATATGCCATAGGTTATATCATCGGCCACAGCCTCGGCGATGACCTCCGTCGTTATTATCTGCAGCAGATTTCTCATGTCTGTGTGAGGCGCGCAGTATATCCCCCTTATTATCAGCATGCGTCCTGTGGCCTTCTCCCTCAGATACGACGCGATATCCAGATCCTTGAACTCATCATACAGCTCTCCCGTCTCTATCTCGTTGACAGCCGCTATGGCGCAGACCTTTCTGAACTCGTTCCTTATGACGGCCGTACGCACCTCCGGTCCGCCGATATATTCTCTTATCCGCTCCGTATCGCCTCCCGCCGCAGCTATGGCTCCTTCCATGTCGTCGATGATGGAGCCCTCCCGCGCCTTGAGGGGATCAAAAGATATGTTCTTCGCCTCGAAAACATTCTTATACTGAGGCTCCCTCAGGTACAGGCTGTTGTCGTAGATGAAATTCTGCACTACCGGATCTATCAGATTGGAGATGTCCCTGCCGTAATCTATGTTTTCCCTTATCCTGGTGGAGCTTATATCCTCCAGGTATACCGGCAGCTTCAGCTCCCTGATATTGCCGCTCATCTTTCTGTAGATGTTCTTCAGCGCTATCCTGTCCTCGCCTTTTCCCTCAAGAGTCTCCCGCTGGAACACGATGTGATTCATGGAATGTATGGAATCTTCCTCCGGCTCAGCCTTATAGGACGACGCGTTTATTATCACATCGCTGCCCGCCACCATATATATCTCCTTGCCCGGGAACAGCTCCTTGAGTCGCTTCAGATCCTTGGGATTGGCTATGTTTACAGGAAAATCATCGGCAAACAGGAATACATCCGGCTCGTCCGCTACCGACATGGAAATGATCTGTCTCCTTATCATCCTTGCCTGCGTCTTCTTGGACCAGGAGAATTCATCTATGGCCAGATACACCTCGAATCCTTCGTTCCTTATTGCCTGTACGATGCCCTTATGGCTCAGAGAGAAGGGGTCGAAGGTCCCCGGGAAAAAGGCCACGTGGCTGTTTTCCGGAAGCTCCATCTTCCCGAAGTTGAACTTGTACTCCGAGATGAACCTGTATATGTGATTGAGTGCCGCCGCGTTAGTAAAGAAATTCATGTCGTATTCATCGATATCAGCTATGAGCGTCAGCAGCTTCTTGTATATCTGTCTGAAAGCGTCGTACTTCTCCTCCATGGAAAGCTCTTCCGAACCGAAGATATACTGGCCTGTCACCATGATAGCCTCCTGGCTCACCACCTCGTGGTAGTTGGCCAGTCCTTTCAGCAGCATCCCCAGCATCCTTGTCTTCCTGTCCTCGTAATCAGATCTTGCCTCACTGCTCCTGTATTTGTATGAGGAATATTTCCTTATGACCTCCCCCACTGTGTCCAGAGCCACCGAGCCCACCTTGTCGTTGCTGCTTTCCATCAGCTCTCCCAGATTGTCGATGAACTCGTCCAGCTCAGTAGGATACAGGTACAGGACCAGCTCTCCCAGATATTCGGGGATGTACTTTGAGAACTGATATTCTCCGATTTCCAGTCCCTTTGTTAATTCTATAACCAGCTCGTTTATCTGCTCTATAGGCAGGGCCCTGGCTATCTCTATCAGGCTCCTGCCTGCCTGGTGCCTCACCGTCACTCTTTCGCTGACCTTTATCAGGTTGGAAAAGTGGGTGGCCAGATAGAAAGTCTGCTCTTTCAGCCGTCCCTTGAGAGTGTATTCCAGCAGGAATTCCATGTTGACTATCTTCACTACCCACGGGGTCCCCACCTTGAGGTTTTCCCTGAATATACCGGATATCTCATCGCTGAGAGTGCCCATCCTCTGAAGCTTCTCTATTTTCCCGCGAAATTCCTCTGCGGCTTCGTCCTCTCCGATATTTTTCAGCGTCTTGCTTATCAGGTGGGCGACGCTTATGCTGTCAGCCAGCTGACCGACATTGTCTATCACCGCCAGCACCGCTTTCTTCACATGACCGCAGCCTGTCTTCCCTGAGATATACTCCGCGGCTCTGAGAGCTCCTATCTTTATCTCCACCTGTTCTCTGATCGATACTCTTTTGACGAAATCCAGCACCGAGACCATGTCCTCATCGGAGAACATTTCCATCGGGACGCTTATGACTGAGTCCAGCAGCACGAACACCGCGCTGTCTTTCACCTTGCTGAACCCGAAAAGCCTGAAATACCGCTCCATGAACATCCTGCTCATCCGCCTGTCAGCCTTTTCAAGAAGTCCGAATATCACCACCTTGAGAGTATAGCCGATCCAGCTCCGGTGCTGATCCGTCACCCGATAATCCGGGAACACGATCTTGTGGAGATAAGTATCCCACAGCTCCGCCGCCTCATCTCTGTTGATATCGTCCTTCACCGCTCCCTCGGGGATCTCCTTCCTGTACACGTCATCATATCCGGATATCACGTTGCCCATCAGCCTTCCTGCCTGCCGCCTTATGTCGCCTTCCCTGTGGGATAAGAGCTCATAAAGAAAATTCACCGTCAGCAGCTTCTCCGGCTTCGTCATATATGTGGAGTATTCCGACAGGATATTGAGATAGGCCCGCTGGCTCTTCCACTGCTTTTCGCTCCTGGCGGCCTCTATCAGGCTTCCGAAGGCGTTTTCATTGTTGAATATATTCATTATCTGGATATTGTGCTCTATGGCCGTATACTTTATGTGTTCCACCACCTGATCGCCCATCATCAGCGCTACGTCGTTGTCCTTCAGCCCCACGTCCTCAGACGGCGCCTTCCACACGTCGGTCTGGACTCCGATATCTACCAGATAATCCTCGAAATCCTTCAGTTTGGCGTAGACTTTCTCGTATCTGTGGCGTTTGGCCATATCCACATTGTCCAGCTTGCCCAGTATCACATCGAAAGCCTCTTCCAGCGTATAGAAGTGGACTATCTCCTCGCCTTCTTCCCGACTGCTCTTGACCCTGAAATCAGCGTAGATAAGGATCAGAGACTCCACCGACAGATTCTCCAGCTCCAGATCCCAGGTGGAATGGTTGCTGGCTATATGGGATATCATCGGCATCCCTTTTCTCTTGAGGAGCTCATCAGTGTAATAATAGTGCAGGTACGGTGTCCTTGCAGCCTCAGCCGGGCTGCATCCGAACTTTCCCAGGTCATGGCCTGCGGCAGCCCCCGACAACAGCGCCATATCTATCGGCACATCTGTCCCTCTCAGCTGGTTCCCTATGAAAACCGCCACGTAATGTACCCCGGCGATATGTCCTATGGTATTGAAAGGAGTGATCTCCCTGTTTATCCTCATGAATTCAAAGATATACTCCTGTTTCCAGAAGGCACGGAGCTTCTCGTACTCCTTAAAGGTGATGCACTCCTTCACCTCCCTGGCCGGTAGAAAGTCTATGTGAGATACAGGCGATGTCCCGCCGGTCTTCCTCTCGTATTTCAGCATGGCTCTGTAGTTTTCCATGAAGAAAAACCGGGCCTTCCCGCGGCCTTCCGTGGATCTGGAGGTAAAGTTCTCCGGATACATGGCCGATTTTACCTCGTTGCATATGAACTCCAGCCAGCCTTCTTCCGGTTCCTCCGCCCACCGTTCCATCAGCGGTTTCAGCGATTCCACCAGACTTCCTGCCGAAAAATCACCTTTCTCAGCCAGCCCGGAGATCCTCTCCTTCCACCGAAAATCGTTCAGCAGCCCCGTCATCCCTTTTTTCGTCTCTCCCAACTTCATCAGAAAGCCTTTGTCCGTAAGCCTTCGTTGTGTCTCTTTTATAAAATCTCGGATCAAACCATTCCCTCCGTTTTGCGACTGCAGCTTATGTATCAATTATATCATGCTGCCGGTGATTCAACAAACCAACTTCCCCCGATTTTTCATTATCAGAAAATTTCAATTTTCAGCGAATCCGTTGAAAATCCATTGACTGCAATTTAACAAAGTGATATATTTAAGGTAATAAGGCATTACCAACTTTGCAAATTTTTTTAAAGAGGAGAAATGAAAATGTCAAATTATGTTGAAAGATGTATTGAGCTTTGTAAGCAGAAGAATCCTGGCGAAGTGGAATTTCACCAGACAGTAGAAGAAGTACTTACTTCACTGAAGCCTGTTATCGACAAGCATCCAGAATACGAAGAAGCTGCTCTTCTCGAAAGACTGACTGAGCCTGAGAGAGGAATCACTTTCAGAGTAGTTTGGGTTGACGATGCTGGTAAAGTACAGGTTAACAAGGGCTACAGATACGAATTTAACAGCGCTATCGGACCTTACAAAGGCGGTCTGAGATTTGCTCCGAACGTATACCCTGGAATCATCAAGTTCCTCGGATTCGAACAGATCTTCAAGAACAGCCTGACAGGCCTGCCTATCGGCGGTGGTAAGGGTGGTTCGGACTTCGATCCTAACGGCAAGTCTGACGCTGAGGTTATGAGATTCTGCCAGGCATTCATGACAGAACTTTACAGACACATTGGTCCTTCAACAGACGTTCCTGCCGGAGATATCGGTGTAGGCGGCAGAGAGATCGGATATCTGTTCGGACAGTACAAGAGAATCGTCAACAAGTTTGAAGGCGTTCTCACAGGAAAAGGCCTCACTTACGGTGGACTCCTCGGAAGAACTGAAGCTACAGGCTTCGGTATCGTATGGTTTGCAGAAGAAATGCTCAAGGCCAACGGCGAAGATATCAAAGGAAAGACAGTTGCTATCTCCGGATTCGGAAACGTATCATGGGGTACTGCCACTAAGCTGACAGAGTTAGGCGCCAAGCTGGTTACTATTTCCGGACCTGACGGATACATCTACGATCCTGACGGCATCAACACTGAAGAAAAGATCGCAACTCTCCTCGAACTCAGAGCTTCCGGAAAGAACGTCTGCGCTCCTTACGCTGAAAAATTCCCTAACGCTAAGTTCGTTGCTGGCAAGAAGCCTTGGGAAGTTGAAGCTGACCTCTACATCCCTTGCGCTACTCAGAACGAGATCCAGCCTGAAGACGCTCAGAGCTTCGTAGACAGAGGCGTTAAGTTCGTTTGCGAAGGATCCAACATGTCTTCAACTAACGAAGCCATCAAGATCATGCAGGAAGGCGGAATCATCGTTGGACCTTCCAAGGCTGCTAACGCAGGCGGCGTAGCATGCTCCTGCATCGAGATGGGCCAGAACGCCGGAAAGACTGTATTCACTGCTGAGCAGGTTTACGAGCAGCTCCACGGCATCATGGTTGGTATACATAAGGCTTGCGCCGATGCTTCTCAGGAATACTATGGAAAGTATGACCTGGTTGCCGGAGCTAACATCGCTGGCTTCCTGAAGGTTGCTGACGCTATGATGAACCAGGGTCTCGTATAAAAACGGGCATTTGGATCAATAGATCAATAAGCGTGCGCTCGCCGGGCGCAACGCGTTATACATCAAGAGGCTGGCCTCATCGAAAGTTTACGATGAGGCCAGCCTCTTTCTATTACTCGGTTGCTCATTCCACATGACGCATTATTACGGATCACTTGCCGAAGCTTTTCTTTCTGCCGTAAAGGACCGTGCCGGTAAGGGCTGCGCCCGCAGCCAGCATGACGACGATCCAAAGACTGATATTGCTGTCGTCACCTGTCTGTGCAGCGTTCGTATCAGCTGCCTGTTTGCCGCCGACCGTTACCCCTGTTGCCGGGATAACTCCGTATTCATCAAGGTTGGCAATCTCCACGGTTCCTGCCGCATCCTCAAAATATCTCCCACAGTTTTCGCATGTATAGTATGCTTCCTTACCGGCTGTGGTGCTGGTGGCTTCCACTCTTTCCGTAAGAGTCAGCTCATGGGCCATCAGATCTCCATATCTTTCACCGCAGACAGCACAAACAGCCCGCTCTGTACAGGTAGCCGTTCCACCTGCATGGCTGTTGCATCATTTTCTGTTTTCTCTCATTACAAAGAGTTGCACAATAGTCGAAGGCATTATACCTGATCGGGGTATGGCGAGCATCAGATGAGTGGGAGAAAATAATCAAAGAAGCGTATACAAGTGACCTTCCCTTAAAAAGATGGTGCCTGGAACACCTGCCGCTTTACCAACGATATTTTTCTATATTTTTCCATGTAAATTATTGACATATTATCGCCGGTGTGTTATTGTCATGGTAATATATTCCATATTGCAGCAGCAAAGGTACCAGTATATAATGAAAGGGGAAATGGGAATTGGAAAAGAAGGAATTAAAGGACCTCGACCTGCTGGACAGATTCCTGTTTGCGGAGGCCATCGAGGATCCTGAAACGATGGAATTGATTTTGGAAATCATCCTGGGCAGAGAAATTATATTAAAACATCTGCCTCAAGCGGAGAAGGAGCAGCGGAGCTTCCTGTGGAGCAAGCAGGTAAAGCTGGATGTCTGGGCCAAGGACATAGATGATGTCATCTACGATACCGAAGTCCAGAAGCGGAACACCAAAGACCTGCCAAAGAGGAGCAGGCTCTACAACAGTCTGATAGACAGCAATCTGTTGCCTCCGGGGACGACCAGCTACAAACCTCTCAACGATGTGTACGTGATCATGATAATGCCCTTCGACCTGTTTGACAAGGGACTGTACAGATACACCTTCAACATGAAATGTCAGGAGGTACCGGACCTCCGGCTTGAAGACGGGGCGACAAGGATATTCCTCAACACGAGGGGAACCGATCCTGAGGGAGTAAGCGACGAGCTGATCGACCTGCTGAAATACTTCGAGCACTCCACCGACGAGACGGCAGAGAGAGCGAGAAGTGAGAGGATATCAAGGCTCCATGAAAAGATTTCCGATATCAAGGCCAGTGAAGAGATCGGGGTGAAATTCATGAACGCATGGGAAGAAAAGCTTTTGGACAGACAGGACGGATATGAAGAAGGACTGGCTGAGGGTGAAAAGAAAGGCAGACAAGCCGGATTGAAGGAAGGCGAAAGGAAAGGCCTTCGGGTCGGAGAAAAGAAAGGGCGCAAAATCGGACGGCAAGAAGGCCAAATCGAAAGATCCAAAGAGATTGCCGCAAGGATGAAGGCTCGGGGTATAAGCCCGGAAGAAATCGCGGAGCTGACAGGGTTGGAAGTTTCCGAGGTCGATACGCTATAGGGCACTGTGAAAAATAGTGACAACGATAGGGGATGAGCCGCTTTAAAATCTTGAGTGGGGGTGCGCGGACAAAAAGTTGGTTCCCCCTAAGGGCTCCGAAAAGAGCTGAATTAAAATGTATTCTCAAGACAAAATCGATGTTGCCTTAAAAGTATTTCACCAGTGCGGATCGGTAACCACCACCATTCGAGTCCTTGGTTATCCGACCAGAAGAGCACTTTACATTCACAATATAATTTAATCAAAAATTTCAGTTTTTTTAACGTTCTTTTTCACGCCGCTGTTTTTATGATTTACGTGATTCGCAGCACTTTTTTAATACAGCTACCGTAATATCCTTTGCAATCATCGAGGCTTCAACACAATTTTCTTCAAAATTCTCAATGCCACTGTGTTCGGCCGTATCAGTGATGCAGCGAATCGACAGAAACGGGATCTTGTTTACATAGCATACGTGAGCGATACCTGCCGTCTCCATATCTACTGCCAGTGGCGCGAATCTATCGTTGATCTTTTCACGGCCTTCATCAGTAATGAAGGCTTCCCCCGTAACGATCCGGCCCCAGAAGACTTTTCCTTTCGTCTCCATTTCTTTTACAGCCATTTTGGATATTCTTATCAACTCCCGGTCCGCTTCAAAAAATACGGATCCCATCCATGGGTGGAATTCTGTCAGGATATCTGGTGCAACATCGTGATAGCATGCTTCCGTAGATATGACTGTGTCGAATATTTTCAGCTTCGGACTCATTCCTCCCGCTGTCCCTGAGTTGATAACAGTATCCACGCCAAAACTATCGATCAGTATTTGAGCCGCTATGGCAGCGTTCACCTTGCATGCTCCGGAAAACAAAGCGACAACCTGTACACCACAGATTTGTCCCTCATAGAATTTCAGCATCGCCTTCTCAGTGATCCCGCGATCATCCATCACGGATAAAAAAGGGCAAGCTCATCGTCACTGGCGCACACTATCCCTATTTTCATAATTGTTTCTCCTTGACAATTTTCACTGCTTTCCTTGCCTTCATCCCACAAAGGCCTGGAATACCGTACTCCCGTCCTCCAGCTTTCCCATCACTGCGGTGCCGCCTTCCTGCTCTTCTTTGAACAGAAATATCTCGTCTCCCAGTCTGGCCTCCTTCGAAAAGTTCATGATTAACCGGCTGTACGGGCTGCCTGACAGCACCTCCGACACCATATCGGCATATCTGCAGTTGTTGACGTGACGGTTCACGTCCAAGTCGTCCTCCGTCACCAGATGACTGCCTGTATCCTGCGGTGCGGAGCATCGTATCTTCTCTATTCCTTCCTTGAAAGGCGCCTGCTCGATACACTGACCCTGGAAATCGATGTCGTTTCGCTCCAGCTTCCTGGTCAGGAAATTTATGATACACCACTGGCTCATGCCTGCGGCGAGCACAGCCGTATCGCTGGCCATCGCGGCCCTCAGATAATAATCTCTTGGGAATATCAATCCCTTCTTCGGTCTCGGACAGGTCGTCAGCACATAATCCTTATCAGCTTCTATAGCCCCGTATACTTTGAGCTTCACCTTGGAAAGCACCCATATCCAGTCCCTTTCCATCAGGTGCTCCCGTCCTACGCCCAGGATGTCAGCGTGCTCCGCCGCGATATCCTGAAAGCTGTGGAGCAGGCTTGAAGCCCTGATATTTCCATCCTCGTCAACGTCATTTTCGTTGAATCGTATCCTTTTCTCAAGCTTGAGCATCATTCCTCCCAAAACATATCCTGATATATTTCTCATGCCGCCACTCACGCTCCTGCGGCCGCAGGAGCGGTGCGCCCCACGAAACATCTTTATTCCACGGATTTCAACGCCTCTGCCATATTTATCCGTCTCAGCTTGCGCCTCAGGATCACGTCTACTATGACGGCGAACCCCAGCACCACCAGCACTGTGAAGAGGTAGCTGACAGGCTCCACCACATTGTTGAAGGACACGGCGTCCACCACTATCCTGCTCATGATGAACCTGTGGAGGGCGAATCCGGCAGGCAGGCCCGCGATGATGCCCAGCAGCACCAGGATGAAGTTTTCCCTGAACACGTATGAGCCCATCTCTCTCGGATAGAAGCCCAGCACCTCTATGGTAGCTATCTCCCGTTCACGCTCCGTTATATTGATGTTGCCCAGATTGAACAGCACTATGAAGGCCAGCGCTCCGGCACAGCCTATCACCAGTATTATGATGTAGTTGAGGCTCACCATCATATCGTCCACATAAGCCTTCATATCTTCATTTACCGTTATGCTGATGACTCCGTCGAAGCCGTTTATCCGCTCCGCCATGTCATGCACGTCAACGCCGTCATCAAAGCTGACAAACATCACATAAGGCTCATAGGTCTTTCCCATTTCCTCCTCGTAAGTCTCCTCATTGATATATATATAATTGGAGACGTAATTCCTGTATATCCCCGAAACTGTCAGAGTGACGGTCTTCGTGTCATCGTATGTCACCTGTATCTCGTCTCCCGTCTTCACGCCTATCATATCCGCCAGCTTGTTGTTGATCATTGCTTCTCCCCGCCCCGGGTATTCCAGTCGGTTCCCGTCATCATCGGCGAAGTTGACGGCTTTCGTGATGTTATTATCGTCCGACACCATCAGACTGCAGGATTTTGTCACATCATCGCTGCCTTTCACATTGACGGAGCTCTGCTGCAGCTGAGCCACATTGGACAGCTCCTCCTGATATTCCGTCTCAAAAGACGTCTTCCTGCTATCATCGAAACCGTCGAAGGCAACTGCCATCTGATATTTCTCTATCTGCGAATACTGATGCTCCGCGATGCCCGCCACCGAATCGTTTATCCCAAACCCGGCCAGGACCAGGGAGGTACATCCTCCGATACCTACTATCATCATTATCATTCGCTTCTTGTATCTGAAGATATTTCTCGCCGACACCTTATGAAGGAACTTGAGCCGTTTCCACAAAAAACCTATCCTTTCCAGGAATATGCGCTTTCCTGCCTTCGGCGCTTTAGGCCGCAGGATCTCAGCCGGCATATGCTTCATCATGCCGCGGCACGCCAGATATGTGGTCCCCGTAGAGCACAGCAGCGATACCACCAGCGAGATGGCCGCCAGCTGCCAGTCGAAGTAATACTCCAGATCCGCGAAGCCGAACATCATGCCATATGCTATCCAGATGGCATACGGGAAATACTTTGAGCCTGCCAGGAACCCTGCTACACATCCTATGAACGCCGCCGAACCGGAATATATCATGTACTTGAACATTATTTTACCGGAAGTGTAGCCCAGCGCGCTGAACGCCCCTACCTGCGGCCTTTCCTCATCTATCATCCTTGACATAGTTGTTGAACATACCAGTGCGGCTATGAGAAAGAAAAATACCGGGAACACCTGAGCTATGCTGTCAACGATATCCGCGTTACTTTCAAAAGAGCCGAACCCCAGATTGTCCTCCCTGTCGTATACATATATCTCAGGCTCCGCCAGATCCGAAAGCTCGCTTCTTGCCTGTTCCAGCTCCGCTTCACCCTCCTCCAGCTGTGTCTCGGCCTCCGCGAAGCTGCTGTCAGCCTGTGCCATACCGACTCTGTATTGGCTGTATCCCTGCTGTACCTGGCGCTGTGATACGGCCAACGTATTTTCCTGCGCTGATATCTCCTCCAGCCCACTGTCTATCTGCGCCAGACTGGCCTGCAGCTGAGCCAGCTGTGCCCTCAGCTGCGCTTCCAGCTCCGAGCCCTGATCTTCCCCGGCTCCTCCGCTGTCGCTGCCGGAGTCACCTGTATCACCGGACTGGCCCTGCTGCTCCAGCGCGGCAAGCTGGGCCTCTATCTGAGCTATGGCCGCTGCCACCTGGGCTCGCTGTGAAGTCAGAGAAGCTTTCTGACTCTCCAGCTGCTGCCTGCCGCTGCTTATCTGAGCGCTGCTCTCATCAAGTGTGGCTTTGGCGTCAGCCAGCCGGGCATAAGTCGACTGACGCTCCTGCTCCAATGTCGCCCTGCCGTCGTCCAGCTCCTGCTGGCCACTCTCTATCTCCTCCTGAGCTTCGCTGACGATATCGTCATATCTGCTTTCGGCGCTCTTTTCCGCTGCGTCCGTCACATCTCTTTCAGTCCTGGCCGTATTATCATAGTACTCATCGCTGAAAACGAATCCCTGTTCCTTCGAAGTCACCAACAGCTCTGTGAAATATTCGGAAGTGAACGCCCCCTGTGGAGCATAAATAAACGCGTCTACGGTGCCGTCACCGATAGACGTGGTGCCCCGCTCGGTCTTCATCATATAATACGGCGACTGGGCTATGCCCACTATCTTATATTCACGGTACGACAAGGCGTCCTTCGTCGTATCGTCATTCTCATCGGTCACCACTATCGTGCTTCCGATATCGTCCTTCGTGTAAAAGTGGGCGTCGACGACACATTCGTCATCGGCCTTGGGCATCCTTCCTGCCGTCAGATCCACCTTGTTGATATTTTCTGTTATGGAGTGGGCTCTGATGATCATGGAATCCCCATCTCTGTCCTCCGAGAAAAAATCGGCCGTTATGGCCCCTTCTGCGTCAGCCACGCTCTCTTCGGCAGCTACGGCAGCCACGTCATCGTCGTTGAATCCGTAAGTGGACACCAGTCTGAAATCGTAGAGGGCAAACTCGTTGACATATTCGTCGCAGGTGAGCATCATGGACCCTTTGGTGTTCTTTACTCCGGCGAAAAATCCCACTCCCAGCGCGATTATGGCCAGTATGGCTATGTATCTGCCCATACTGCCCCATATGGTCCTTCTTATGTTTTTGGCATACATATTACCTGACATATCACACAGCCTCTACCATTCTATATCTTCCACAGGAACGGTAGTCTCGTTGAGCTTTACCGATTCCACTGTCCCGTTCTTTATCCTCACCACTCTGTCGGCCATAGCCGTAAGAGCCGAATTATGTGTTATTATCACCACGGTCATACCCCCTGCCCGGCAGGCGTCCTGAAGCAGCTTCAGTATAGCCTTCCCTGTCTCGTAATCCAGCGCTCCTGTCGGTTCATCGCACAGCAGCAGCTTCGGATTCTTCGCCAGCGCCCTGGCTATGGCTACTCTCTGCTGCTCCCCGCCTGATAGCTGTGCCGGAAAATTGTTCTTTCTGTCCGCCAGTCCTACCGCGGCTATCACCTTTTCACTGTCCAGCGGTGCTTTGGAAAGCTGGGACGCTATCTCCACGTTCTCCAAAGCTGTCAGGTTAGGTATCAGATTATAGAACTGAAAGACGAAGCCTATGTCCAGCCTCCTGTACGTCGCCATCTGCTTCGTGGAGAGAGAAGATATATCCTTTCCGTCCAATGTCACGCGACCTTCCGTCAGCGTATCCATACCTCCCAGGATATTGAGCAGCGTTGTCTTCCCGGCGCCCGACTGTCCCACCACCACGCATATTTCTCCTTTACCTATCTCGAAATTTACATCGTGGAGCGCCCGTACTTCGACGTCGCCGGTCTTATACACCTTTCCGACATTTTCAAATTTAACAAAAGACATATGGTCAACCTGCGGCCGTCCGGCCAGCCGCTCTCTCCTTTCATGTTCCGTCTGAGCATTTTCCGTCAGCCGCGCATTCGCCTCACTTCCGCAGGCCCGCGCGAACCCAGTCGTTTCCTCTATTTTACTCTTATTTGATAATTATGACAACTGAATTTGACGCTCCTGTTCCGTCAATATGTATATTTTGTGAACATCTTCGCCCTCACGCCTTGTTCGCCCATCTGGGCCTATGGTATAATCACAATACTGGGATTTTTAGAAAGGACGATAATATGGATACTGAAGTACTGATTTCCGGGCTTGGCCTTCTCGTCACATTTGTCGGGATGGCTGTTCTTATCTTCAAGAGAGTTTCACCGATAATCATCGGCCCTCTGGCAGCCGTCTTCGTGTGCATCACCAGCGGACTTCCCGTATTTGACGGCGTGACTGACACCTACATGATAGGAACGACCGGGTTCTTCCTGTCATACTTCTTCATCTTCCTTCTGGGGAATATCTTCGGGAACTTATACCAAAATTCCGGGGCCGCTGCGAAGATCGGCTCCATAATATCAAAGAAATTGGGAGCGAAGCACTGTATGGCTGCCTGTATGTTCTCGGCTGCCATCCTCAGCTATGGTGGCATCAACAGCTTCGTCATCATCTTCGCCGTCTATCCTATAGCGCTGAAGCTGTTCGAGGACGCTGACCTGCCTACCTATCTGCTGCCCGGCATCGTCTGCGGCGGCATGTGGACATTTGCCATGACCGGCCCCTTCACGCCGCAGATACCTAACGTGGTGTCGATGCAGTACCTGGGAACGCCGTCCTACGCCGGCCTCATCCCCGGTCTTGTATGCGCCGTTGCCACAGCTATAGGCATAATAGTATACATGAACTATCAGGGAAAGAAAGCCCGCCTCAACGGAGAGCATTTTCAGTGGCCCGAAGGCGTGAAGCGCGTAGAAGAGGAAGAGGATTCTCCTAACGGTATCATTTCCATCATACCGCTGGCTCTGGTGCTGGTGATATTCAACGTGACCAAGCTGGACATCATCATATGCCTCCTCATCGGAATACTGGTGGCTCTGATACTTTTCTACAAGCACCTGCCTAGATCCGAGATGCTGAACATGTTCAACAATGCCGCCACATCCTCGATATCGGTAATAATCAATACAGCCGTCATAGTGGGATTCGGTTCGGTGGCCAAGGCAACGCCCTTCTACGCCTACGCTACGGATCTGCTGCTGGGTTCAAACGCCAATCCGTATGTAGTGGCGGTGGTAGGAGCCAATGTCTTCGCCGGCATACTGGGCTCAGCCTCCGGCGGTGTATCCCTCATGTACGAAACACTGGGCGACACCTTCCTCGAATACGCCAACCAGGGCTATAACCTGGGCTTCATACACAGGCTCTGCTCCGACGGCTGTGGAGGCATAGATTCGCTGCCGTGGAACGGCTCCATAGTTTCGGTCTTCGCCATATGCCATACCACCCACAAGCTGTCGTACAAATACAACTTCATGACAAACCTGGCGATACCGGTAGCTGCCATCTTCCTGCTGGAGCTGCCTATATGTATGATACTGGGCTGACGACGATATCGGACCGATGGCGGCGCCGTCCCGCCGACGCCCATTGCAAAGGAGGTATATCATGTCCGACGTGCTGTTGGAAAGGAAAAATCATACGGCTGTAATCACCATCGACAAGCCTGAAACCCTCAATGCCCTCTGTCAGGATCTTATCGGGCAGATAAACAGGGCCCTCGACGAAGCCGAAGCAGACTCTCAGGTATACACCATTATCATCACCGGTTCCGGCAGAGCTTTCATCGCCGGAGCGGACATCGGGGAAATGTATGAAAAGGACAGAGAAACCATAAGAAAATGGGCCGTCCTTGGCTGCGACCTCAATCTTAGGCTGGAGACCATGGCTCTGCCCGTCATCGCAGCTATAAACGGGTACGCGCTGGGAGGCGGCCTGGAACTGGCCATGGCCTGCGATATACGCATCGCCTCCGAAAAGGCCAGGATGGGTCTTCCGGAAACCGGTCTGGGCGTCATATGCGGCGCCGGCGGCACCCAAAGGCTTCCTCGCATCGTAGGCGAATCCAGGGCCAAGGAAATGATCTTCACAGCTGAAAGGATGGACGCCCGGACGGCCCTCAGCATCGGACTCGTCGACCGCGTCACCTCTCCCGAATCGCTTCTGGACGAAACTCTGGCTCTATGCAGCGCTATCGAGAAGAACGGCCAACTGGCGGTCAGAGCTGCCAAGAGAGCCATCAATGCGGCGCGCGATACTGATATACGGGATGGCTGTCGCTTCGAGCGGGAGATCTTCAGCTCCCTTTTTGACACGGAAGATCAGAAGACTGGCATGGGCGGCTTCCTGGCCGGAAAAAAAGATATCGTATTCAAGAACAGATAGAGCTTAACAGACAGCTATTGAGCAAATATATTCGAAAGGGTACCTTATGACTGTAAAATTCATAGACGCCAAAGAGGCTTCAAAGATAATAGAGGACGGCTCCACTGTCGCCATCGACGCATTCATCAGTTTCTGTCTCGCCGACGACATCATGGGCGAGATAGAGAGCAGGTTCGTCAGGGAAGGCCACCCTCGCGACCTCAACGTCATCAACGTGGCCGGCATAGGAGGAGACGGCAAAGATCGCGGTATAAACCACTTTGCCCACAAAGGGCTCATGAGGAGATTCCTGTGCAGCAACCTTAGCCTGGCCAACAAGGTTTATCCTCTCATCATGGATAACGCCTTTCCCTGCTTCATGATACCTCAGGGAGTACTCTCCCATATGATGCGTGCCATCGCTTCCGGAAAGCCCGGCGTGTTCACCGAGGTGGGAATGAAGACCTTTGTTGACCCCCGCGTCGACGGCGGACGCATCAATGACGCTGCAAAGGAATGCGACGACATCCCTGTACAGCTGATAAACCTCAACGGCTCCGAGTGCCTCTTCTACCCCGCCTTTCCCATCGACGTGGCCATCATAAAGGGGACCAAGGCCGACAGAAAGGGAAATATTTCCCTGGAAAAGGAAGCTATGCATCTGGAACAGCTGGAAATGGCTACAGCTGCCAGAAATTCCGGCGGCATCGTCATAGTCCAGGTGGATGAGATCGTCGACAGCGGCGCCCTCCATCCTCAGAAGGTCACCGTTCCTTCCACCCTGGTAGATTACGTGGTTCTTGGCTCCCCCGGAAATACAGGACAGCATTTTATCGAGGGGCTGCCGGATCCGGTCGATTCCTGGTGTGGTGATGAAAAGATACAACTGGAAGAAATCAAGAGCCTGCCCCTCACTATCGAAAAGGTCATTTGCAGGCGAGGGATCTTCGAATTCCAGGAGGATTCCTTCATAAACCTGGGGATCGGGCTTCCTATGAACGTGTCCAATGTCCTCAACGAAGAAGGTCTCATCGACGACGTATCGGCCAGTATCGAATCCGGTGTTATGGGAGGTGTCCCTGCTCCCGGCATCGCTACCGGCGCAGCCTATAATCCTGACGCGATACTTAAACAGCCTGATATGTTCGACTTCTACGACGGCGGCGGTATCGACTTTGCCTGCCTCGGTTCAGCCGAGATAGATATGCACGGCAATGTCAACGTATCCAGGTTTGCCGGTAAAGTTCCCGGCCCGGGAGGCTTCATCAATATAACCCAGGGAGCCAAAAACATATGCTTCATGGGAACCTTCACCGCCGGCAGAGAAAACGACATCCGTATCGAGGACGGCAAGCTTCGCATCGTAAGAAACGGCCGCAGCATAAAATTCGTACGGAACGTGGATCACATAACCTTCTCCGGTGAGAATTCCCTGGACAAAGGCCGGCAGAACGTGTTCTACATCACCGAACGGGCAGTCTTCAAACTGATGCCCGGCGGCCCTACGCTCATCGAGATCGCGCCCGGCGTTGACCTGGAAAAAGACATTCTGGCACTGATGGAATTCGAGCCTCAGATATCCGACGACCTGAAGCTGATGGATCCTCGCCTCTTCAGACCTGAACCAATGGGCGTGAGCCTGAAAAAGAAATAGCATCGTATATCAGCATCCCCTGAGACCCTTTTGGCGGACATTTCTTTCGCAAAAGCTCCGGGGATGCTTCTCTTTACAGGCATTCGTGCCGGATCCTGAAGAAAAGAGCGATTCCCGGCAGCGCCAACAAAACTTCGTGCCGGATTTTCGATATAAAGAAAAAATCCGGCAGCCAAATCCGGAAAAAATCGCATCTTCATGAAAAGCGTCCTTTTTATTTGGAATACATTTACAATTTTGTGCCGGATAATCGTACTATGCAAAAAATCCGGCAACCAGCCGTGTCCGGCTTGCCGGATATCATCAAATCAAAGAGGATTCGGCAAGAGCCTGTGTCAGCCCTGCCGGATTTTACACCATATCAAAAAATTCGGCAAACAGCAATGGCAACGCTGCCGGAAAATGAGTTGCAAACAAAAATCCGGCAAACGCGCCGCAGCGACGCCGTATGATACCGCATTGCAAATCGCGGCACTGCCGCACCACGGATCACGACTCGCTATGGATCACGACACGCTACGGATCGCGACTCATCGCGAATCGCTTTCTGCTTATACCACGGCCTCTCTTTTCCATCTACTCCCGCGGTATCTGAGGCAGAAGCAGACGGATCGGACAGCCCAGTCGACTACCATGGCTATCCATACGCCCAGGACGCCGATGCCGATAAACTCTCCCAGGAATACACCGAAAAATATCCTGAATATCCACATGGAAGCTACGCCTACCACCATGGTATACATTACATCCCCGGCTGCTCTCAACACGTTAGGCACTGTGAAAGACAGAGGCCAGATGAATACGGCCGGAGCGCAGTTGACGAATATCAGCTGTCCGGCGATATCCGCAGTCTCCTGAGAAAGGCCGTACATGTCCAGGATCAGCGGTATCGCCAGGATCATCGCTATATTGGTGATGATCATGATACCATATACCCATTTGATCAGCTTTCTGGCATAAAATCGTACCTGCTGATAATCTCCGGCTCCTACGCAAATGCTTATGACCGACACTACGCCGTATCCCATGGCCATGCCTGGAAGCACCGCTATCAGTGACGCTGTATTGGCGACGGCGTTGGCTGTGATAGAGGCTGTGCCAAAGCCGGATATCATGCTGAGAAGGATCAGCTTTCCCAGCTGGAACATGCTGTTCTCTATGCCGTTGGGAACACCTATCCTCAATATTTTCTTTATGAGACTCCAATCAGGTATGAGGACGAATTTCCTGCTGAGATGGACCTTTCGCTCCTGATTCTTGAGAAGGAACAACATTATCCCCGCGGCTACTATCCTACAGGCCAGCGTAGGTATCGCCACTCCTGCTATACCCATGCCGAATCCGTACAACAACAGCGCATTGCCTCCTATATTCACCACGTTCATGACGATGGAAGCTCTCATGGAAATATTGGAATTGCCCACGCTCCTGAAAAGCGCAGAGCCGGCGTTGGATATGGCTATGAACGGGATGGATGCCACCACTATCATATAATATGTATTACAGTTATCCATCACCTCGTCTTCTATCTCACCAAAGATGAGATGCATCAGACCTGTCCTGAACACATACATGACGGCTATGACCAGGAACGAGAACAACACGACGAACAATATCAACTGGTCTGCCGCCCTGTTTGCCTCCTTCGCCTTTTGCTGACCCAGATACTGTCCCACTACGACCGCGCCGCCCGTAGACAATGCTATGAATATGGTTATTACCAATACCATCACCGAGTCCACCAGAGATACAGCCGATACGGCCTCTTCTCCGACGCTGGCCACCATGACGGAATCCGCCAGTCCCACCGCGTAGACCAAAAGCTGCTCTACGAACAACGGCCAAAGCAACTTCAGAAGGTACCTGTTGGTAAACAGAAGCTTACCGCCTTTACCTTCCACCGCCAACTCATTTTTGTCACTCATACATGATCACCGCTTTTCAAAACAAATCCTCCTTAATAATATGATACTTTTAAATCCTACTGCACAATCCTGCTGTCACATAACCACAAATAGAGTGCAGACTATATACAGGTCTGCACTCTATATTATACACCTTGGATCCTCTAAGAGAAAAATTCTTTGATGGAATCCAGGAAACTGCTCTTTTTATGATAACAGTCACTGGTAACACTCTTGGCCATGGTCGCAATGGCCTTCTTCTGTTTAGCGTTGAGCTTGGTAGGTATCTCCAGCGTAACTTTGACGTACAAGTCACCTTTTTTACTGCTTCTGACGCTCTTGATACCTTTGCCTTTGAGCCTGAACACAGTTCCCGGCTGAGTCCCGGCAGGGACTTTGTATGAAACCTTTTCCTCTAAAGTCGGTACGACTATATCGTCGCCGAGAGCAGCCTGATCGAAAGTGATAGGTATCTCCAGCCACAGATCCTGTCCACGGCGTTCAAAGAGCTTATGAGGCTTGACGTTTATCACGATGTAAAGGTCTCCGTCAGGTCCTCCGTTGATACCCGGCTCTCCCTGCCCCTTGATAGGTATGACCGATTCATTGTCCACGCCTGCCGGTATAGTCACTGATATAGTAACGTTGTCCTTGACGCGTCCGCTGCCTCCGCAGTCTTTGCAAGGAGTCTCATTTATCTCTCCCGTCCCGTTACAGTCAGGACATGGCGACACGCTCTGGAACGTCCCCAGCGGAGTTCGCTGAGACGTCCTTATCTCCCCAGTGCCGCCGCACTTAGGACATGTCTTCTTGGATGTCCCCGGTGCCGCGCCGCTGCCTCCGCAGGTCTTACACTTGACCAGCTTGCTGATGCGTATCTGTTTCTTACACCCGAAGGCCGCTTCTTCAAATTCTATGGTTATAGCTTTCTGAAGATCGCTGCCCTTTCTCGGGCCATTCCTCCTGGAATTGTTCCTGCCACCTCCGCCAAAACCGCCGAAAGCGCCGCCGAACATATCGAAGATATCCTCGAAGCCACCGAAGCCTCCAAAGCCTCCAAAGCCGCCTCCCGCACCGCCGAAGCCCGAATTGGGATCGACTCCCGCGTGCCCGAACCTGTCGTATTTTTCTTTCTTCTCAGGATCGGAAAGTACGGCATAGGCCTCGTTGATCTCCTTGAATTTCTCCTCGGCATTTTTATCACCCGGATTTTTATCCGGGTGATATTTCATTGCCATTTTTCTGAATGCTTTCTTTATCTCATCATCACTGGCCCCCTTCTTCAATCCAAGGACCTCGTAATAATCTCTCTTATCTGCCATTATTTATCCTTATCCTCATCAACAACCTCGTAATCGGCATCGACAACATTGTCGTCCTGAGCACCGCCGGCATTGGTCCCGCCTGCCGCTCCTGCCGCTCCTGCGCCTGCTCCCATGTTAGGATCCGCGCCCTGCTGTGCCTGAGCCTGCTGCTGATACATCTTGGCCGATATGGTGTGGAATTTCTCTGTCAGCTTCTCTGTCTTAGCCTTGATATCTTCGATGTTGTTGGCTTCCAGAGCCTTGGAAAGCTCATCCTTAGCCGCGTTGATATCGTTTTTCTCTTCTTCGGAGAGAGAGTTTTCCAGCTCCTTGACGTTCTTCTCGGTCTCGTATACCAGCGTCTCGGCTCTGTTCCTGATCTCTATCTCTTCTTTTCTCTTCTTGTCCTGCTCAGCATACTGCTCGGCTTCCTTTACCTTGGCGTTTATCTCGTCCTCCGACAGCTTCGTCGATGAAGTGATGGTGATGCTCTGCTCCTTACCGGTTCCCATATCCTTGGCGCTTACGTTTACGATGCCGTTGGCGTCGATATCGAAAGTTACCTCGATCTGAGGGACACCACGTGGGGCCGGTGGAATGCCTGTCAGCTGGAACCTTCCCAGAGTAGTGTTGTCGGCAGCCATTTCTCTCTCGCCCTGCATTACGTGGATATCTACAGCAGTCTGGTTATCGGCGGCCGTCGAGAAGATCTGGCTCTTCTTCGTAGGTATCGTCGTATTTCTCTCGATGAGCTTGGTAGCTACGCCGCCCAGCGTCTCGATGGACAATGACAGCGGAGTTACGTCCAGCAGCAATACGTCGTTTACCTCTCCCGTAAGCACGCCTGCCTGGATAGCTGCTCCGATGGCTACGCACTCGTCAGGATTTATACCCTTGAACGGCTCCTTGCCTGTCACCTTCTTTACGGCTTCCTGTACAGCCGGTATCCTGGTGGAACCGCCTACCAGTATTACCTTGGAAATGTCGCTGTTGCTTACTCCGGCATCGGCCATGGCCTTGTTCATAGGGCCGATGGTCCTGTTTACCAGTCCCTCTGTCAGCTGCTCGAATTTAGCTCTGGTTATATCCATATTCATGTGGAGAGGTCCGTTTTCGTTTACCGTGATGAACGGCAGGTTGACGTTTGTCGTCTGTGCGCTGGAAAGCTCTTTCTTGGCCTTTTCAGCGGCTTCCTTGAGTCTCTGGAGCGCCATCTTGTCGTTTCTCAGATCCACTCCGTTTTCCTTGGCGAAGCTGTCAGCCATGAAGTTCAGCAACGCTTCATCGAAGTCATCGCCGCCCAGCTTGTTGTCGCCGTTGGTGGCCAGTACTTCGAATACGCCGTCTCCCAGTTCCAGGATGGATACGTCGAAGGTACCGCCGCCCAGGTCATATACCAGTATCTTATGCTGAGCCTCGTCTTTATCGAGACCGTAAGCCAGTGACGCCGCCGTAGGCTCGTTGATGATCCTCTTTACATCCAGGCCCGCGATCTTTCCCGCGTCCTTGGTAGCCTGCTTCTGGCTGTCGGTAAAATACGCCGGTACCGTGATCACGGCTTCCGTTACTTTCTCGCCGAGATAGCTTTCAGCGTCAGCTCTCAGCTTGCTCAGGATCATTGCCGATATATCCTGTGGTGTATATTTTTTGCCGTCTATCTCTACCGTGTAATCCGTTCCCATATGTCTCTTGATGGAAGAGATCGTTCTCTCCGGATTGGTGATGGCCTGTCTTTTGGCTGTCTCGCCTACCAGTCTTTCACCGTTTTTGGCAAATCCCACTACCGATGGCGTGGTCCTGTTTCCCTCCGCGTTAGCTATTACTACAGGTTCTCCCCCTTCAAGAACCGCTACGCACGAGTTTGTAGTTCCTAAGTCGATTCCTATTACTTTTCCCATTTTGTTTTCCTCCTCAATATATGATTTCGAAAGCTAGTCTGCGACCTTTACCATGGACGGTCTGATCACCTTCCCGTTCAGGGTATAGCCTTTTTGCATAACGCCGGAAACCTTGCCGCTTTCGTATTCTTCAGTTTCCTCCTTCATCACCGCGTTGTGGAAGTTCGGATCGAACTCCTCTCCCAGCGCTGCGATCTCAGCCAGGCCGGACTTTTCAAGTACGTTCCTGAGCTGCTTGAATATCATTTCCATACCCTCTTTGAAGCCGTCTCCCGCTTCATCCTGTCCCAGCGCTCTCTCAAAATTGTCCAGCACCTCCAGCATTTCGGTTATCAGCTTCTCATTGGCGTATGAATAAAGATCTGTCTTTTCTTTTTCCACCCGCTTCTTATAGTTCTGAAAATCAGCCATAAGCCGCAGGTATCTGGTATCGCTGTCTTCATCAGCGTCTTTTTTATCGGGAGAGGCTTCTGCTTCTTCAGCTTTCTCACCGGTCGTGCCTTCAGACTGCCCTTTTCGGGCGTCTTCATCCTTCACATCCTGGGAAGCGTTTTCCTGAGCCCCGGCCTCTTCCGTCTTTTCTTTCTTTATATCTTCCGCGTCAATCTTTGTCATCCTCGTCTCCTTCCGTGATCATAAATGCCCTGCTTATGTTATCCGTAAGGTACTCAACGACTGAGGTAACCTCACCGTACCGCATCCTCGTAGGTCCTACCACTCCTATCTTGCCCACCATCTTGCCGTCTACGTGATAGGTTGCCGTGATGAGGCTGCAATCCTGCATCAGCTCATTCTGGTTCTCGTTCCCTATGGTTATTATCACTCCGTTTTCCCTGTTTATCAGGGTCCTGGTGAAATCCTCCTTCCTGCTGACCATTTCCAGGAAAACCTTCGCCTTATCAAGGTCGTTATACTCAGGGATGGAGAATATGTTGGTAAGTCCATCCATATACAGATTGACATTGAGCATGTCTTCCAACGTCTTGATAAAATTAGGAACGATCTCGTTTTCAAACATCGCCATCGATTCAGCATCCGCCTTGAATGACTTTATGATATCAAAAGTCAACGCTTCACTCAGCGTCTTGCCTCGATAATTATATGTCATCATCTTGGCCAGTATCCTCAGTGTCTCCTCAGAAGCAGGCCTGTTCATGTGTACCGACGTATTGGATACCCGGCCGCTTTCCGAGACGATCATCAGCACTACCGTGTGCTCGTCCACAGGAAGCAGGTTCACATATTTGAGTGTGTCCTGATCCTGTTTAGGCGTCATGGCGAAGGCCGTCAGATTGGTTATCTCAGACAATATATGGGCTGCCCTCTGGACTATCTTCTCCAGTTCGGACACATTGCTGTGAAGCTGTGCCGCTATGGCATCCTTTTCTTCCTCCGTCAGCTCACGCTTTTTCATCATCTCGTTAACATAAAGCCTGTATGCCTTCTCGGAAGGCACCCTGCCCGATGACGTATGAGGATGGGTCAGATAACCCATCTCCTCCAGATCCGACATTTCGTTTCTTATGGTCGCGGGACTGACACCCAATTCATAATTCTTGGATATAGTCCTGGACCCTACCGGTTCGGCAGTCCTGATGAAGTCAGCTATGATAGCCTGTAATATCTTCAGTTTTCTCTCGCTTAAATTCATCTTCGACCTCCCGTTGTTAGCACTCTTTATCTCCGAGTGCTAACTACAGTTTAAATTTACCACTGCATGTCATCAATGTCAACACTTATTTGAAAAAAATTTTTGTTTGCTCCGCGATTTTTACAGGAATGAATTTTTTCAGACCGAAAAGATACAGATAAGCTTCCTTCACAGCTTTGCCGCCGGCCTCCTCAAGAGCTTCCGCGTATATCCTCATCTGGCCTTCGTACCGTCTGACTGTCTCCTCTTCATCCGCTTCGCCGTCCGCATGAGTGTTCTTGTAGTCGATGAGGACCAGCCCGTCATCCTCCTGGAAATAGCAGTCTATCATACCCTGGACTATGACTTCCGCTCCCTTTATCCTTCGGCTGGATATGAATTCCCGTTCCTTGTACATGACTTCCGCCGTCGCGGCCCGCCTTCCCACGTCCTGACGGAAAAAGGCGTCGATGTTATCTATATCCACGGCTTCCATCTCCTCGTCAGACAGCCGCTGATCCCTGTGAAGCTCTTCGGCCACCTGGCGGATGTATCCCTTTCCCAGGGACAGCGCCTGTCTGAAATCCAGCTTTTCCATCACCAGATGCATTGCCGTCCCTGCCTGGGCTGCCGTCAGCTGCTTCTTTTCCACGGAAAAATCAGGCCGCATGAAGTCAGCCGCCGTTATCCTCCTGTCTCTCTCCGAAAGTCCTGCTCTGCTCATCTCAGTAGCGGAATATTTTGACTTAACGCCAGCAGCATCCTCATACGGATATATAAATGAAAGCCTTTCATCTATCAGCTGGATCGCTTCCTCGTTCCGCTCCTTCCGGCTCCTGTCGAATATATCTGCCATATGGATATCCGATACCGCCTGTCTCGCCTGAAGAACAGCGCCTGCTCCACCTCTGTGTATTTCTATCGTCTCTCCTGCCTCTTTCATCGGCGCATAGATCATCTCCAGGAAAGATCCGGCCTTTCCTCCGCTCTCTTCCAGTTTCTCCGGATCCTTCACCGTTCCTGTCAGCAATAACTGATCCATGGCTCTCGTCATGGCCACGTAAAGTATCCTTATTTCTTCCTCCAGCTCCTCCTCTGCTTTCTTCGCCTCTATGACACGCTGCAGCAAAGTTTTCCTGTGCCATTTGCCTTCCAGATCCACATGGGGCATCCCGAGAGCCAGATCCTTGTGCATGACCGTGGATGTCCCTGCCCCTCGGTATCTTATCATGCGGCCCATCCCGGTCAGGATGACGATGGGGAATTCCAGACCCTTGCTCTTGTGGACTGTCATGACTCTCACGACATTCTCTCCCTCTCCCAGTACCTTGGCCTCCCCTATGGATATGTTGTTCTTTTTCATTGCTTCGATATATGATATGAAGCCATATAGGCCACTGTGGCTGTTCTGCTCGAACTGCCCCGCCTTTTCCACCAGGAGCCTCAGGTTAGATATCCTCCTTTTACCGGCCGGAAGACCGCTGCAGTAGTCGAAATATCCTGTATCGTAAAGCAGTATCCTGGTCAGCTCCTCCAGCGTCACGGTGTTCTTCAGCTCCTTCCAGCAGGCTATCTGGCGAAACATCTCCTCTATCTTCGCCGCCAGCGCAGCTGCATCTTCGTCGCCGCCATGATCTGCCTCCGCAAACGCCCTGACCGCGTCGTAAAAGCTGCCGTCCCGCTTCTCTATCCTCACCGCCGCCAGCTCCCTGACATGAAAATCGAATACCGGAGAGCGCATCACCGATATCAGCGGGATGTCCTGACGGGTGTTATCGATTATCCTCAGCAGATTGACGAACACCTGAACTTCCACTGTCTCGAAATACCCACCCGTATTCTCTCCGTAGGCCGGGATCCCTTCGTTGTTCAGAAACCGCTCCATCCTTCCGATGGCTGACCTGCTTCTGGAAAGGACGACGATGTCTCTGTATTCCACCTTTCTGGCGACGCCCTTCTTTACATCATATATCTCATTTCCCAGGCTTTCCCTTATCAACTCCGCCACCAGCTGCGCCTCAGGATCGAGGTCTCCGCGGATGTCCTCAGCCTCACTGCCGTCCACTATATGGCATTGAGTCGCCATGCCGGGATGGACCTCGTCCACCGTGCATTTCAGCCGTGCATTCTCATCATACCCCTCCATAGCTGACGAGAAGACTCTGTTGACAGTCTCCGTGACAAGCAGCTTGCTCCTGAAATTGCTGTTGAGGTCTATCTTCACACTGTTTTCCTCTGACTGCCGTGCGTACAGCTGATATTTCCTCCTGAATATTTCCGGCTCCGCCAGCCTGAACTTGTATATGCTCTGCTTCACATCGCCTACCATGAACAGGTTTCTCCCGTCGGTTATCCTTCCGACGATGGCCTCCTGGAGCAAATTGCTGTCCTGAAACTCGTCTATGAATATATATCTGAATCTCTTCCTGTATTCGTCCGCCGCCATATCGTCCCGGAGTATGAGGATGGCGTAGTGCATCACATCGTCAAAGTCCACCATGTTCCTGTCGGCCTTCATTTCCCTGAAGATCTCTTCAAACTCCTTCAGCAGCCCCGTCAGATACATGGTGTCCTCGTATCCGGCTCGCAGCTCCTCGTCGTAATCCTCCATGGTCCTGGCGAAATACTTCTTCTTCAAGTCATCCAGCGCTTTCTTACCGCCCTTTCTCAGCCTGGACACCTGTTCCTTTACCTGGTCATAATCCTCCTGCTGGCTCTTGGCCGCCCGCATCTGATTGAACTTCACTGTCGATATGAAATCGTTGAAAAGCTCCAGCTTTTCAGCCGCCGCGTCTTTTTGCCCGAGCCTTTCCGCCATATCTGTCAGCTTCTCCACATCCTGAGCCGCCTTCTCGCTGAGACTGTCTATGCCGGCCTCTTCCAGCGTCTGCACCGCTCTTTCGTAGAGCCTGCAAGCCTCTGCCACACCTTTTTCCACTTCGTCCGCTATAAAACCTGTAAGCCCCAGCGCTTCCGACGGTGACTTGGCATCCAAGAGCCGCGACGTCCTCTCCGCCCAATCCATATACTGAGGAATGCTGCGCATCTCATCATACAGCGATATGATGTTCTTCTTTATCCGCTCTTCGCTCCTGTCGCTGCTGTATTTCCTCAGGAAAAGTGAGAAGGCATCATAATCCTCCTCGAACCTGTCCTCAAAAAGCCGGGCCGCTGCGTCGTTTTTCATGATTGATACCTCTACATCATCTCCAATGGAAAACCCCGGCTCCAGATCCGTAAGGTAAAAGTATCGCCTCATCACTTCCAGGGCGAAGGTATGGAAAGTGCTGATGTTAGCTCTCGGCATCATGGAAAGCTGCCGCCTCAGGAAGCTCCTGTCGGCTCCCGGCTCATCCATCTGCTTCGATATGGCCTTTTCCAGGCGGCTCTTCATCTCCGCCGCCGCCGCATTGGTGAAAGTTGTTATGAGGAACCTGTCTATATCCGTCTTCTCATCTATCACCAGCCTCGTTATCCGCTCTATCAGCACAGCAGTCTTTCCCGATCCTGCCGCCGCTGACACCAGGATATTTTTCCCTCTGGTCTCTATCGTCTCTTTCTGTGGTTTCGTCCACTCCATAAGCGCTTCCATCCTTTTCTCTTTTTCCGCCCTTTTCTCCCGGCTTCCGTGCGATATCCCAATTATATCAGACTCGCCCCCGGCTGAAAAGGCTCTCCCGGCAGGCATATCTGTCCCGATTCTGCCACCGGTACTTCGCAAAATATGCCAACACCCTGAAATTTTCATGACTTTTAGGCATAAATAGCGCTTTTGATACGGCTTCGGCAATATCCAAATGCCTATAACTCGTTTTCAAATCAGTCCTTTTAGCATATTTCGAAAGCCAACACACAAATTTTATGCCAAAACAAACTGATTTATCGCAGTCTTTAGCATTTTGCCCTCGGCAAGAACTCCTCAAAACTGTCATTTATGCTAAAAACCATCTGTAGCAATACTGTTTTAGGCATAAAGCCTGCACACACTTCATCACAGACAAAGACCGGTGTGAAGTCCGGCAGACGTCCAAATCACGATTTTTCCGACAAACTGCCTCCGTTTGGTGTATAATATAAATCATCATAATAATGCGAGGTGAAGAACATGAAGAATTTCAACCGTCCGACCATGCTGATGATATTAGATGGGTACGGTCTCAATAAAGAATCTTACGGCAACGCCATAGCGGCTGCCAGAAAGCCCAATCTCGACAGGATATTCTCACAATACCCGTCCACGTCGCTCAAGGCCTGCGGTCTGGCTGTCGGCCTTCCCGAAGGGCAGATGGGGAATTCCGAGGTAGGACATCTCAACATAGGCGCCGGAAGGGTCGTCTACCAGGATCTCACCATGATAACGAAGGCCATCGAAGACGGCTCCTTTTTCAAAAATCCGGCCTTCCTCAAGGCCGTGGACCACGTGAAGAAAAACGACTCGACGCTCCACCTGCTGGGACTTCTCTCCGACGGGGGCGTCCACAGCCATATCGACCATCTGCTGGCCCTCACCGATCTGGCCAGGCAGAACGGCATAGAAAAGCTTCAGATCCACTGCTTCCTGGATGGAAGGGACGTTCCGCCCAGATGTGCCGGGAAATATATAGATATGCTGGCAGACCATCTTAAAGAGCTGGGGATCGGCTCCATCGCCACCGTATCCGGCAGATACTACGCCATGGACAGGGACAAGCGCTGGGACAGGGTGGAAAAGGCATACGACGCCATGACGTCCGGGGAAGGCATACACGTCCCGACAGCTGCAGAAGCGGTGACTGCTGCCTACGAACGTGATGAAAACGATGAATTCGTTCAGCCTACAGTGATCGACGGAGCTGTTCCCGTATCCGACGGCGACGCCATGATCATGTTCAATTTCAGGCCTGACAGAGCCCGCGAAATAACCAGAGCTTTCGTGGACAGCGGCTTCGACGGGTTCCAGCGCAAAAAGATCATTTCGGACCTGTGCTACATCTGCATGACCCAATACGACGCGGAAATGCCAAACGTTTCTCTGGCCTTCCCTCCTGAGACGATGCACAATACTCTAGGAGAATACATCGCAGACCTGGGTCTCCATCAGCTCAGGATAGCCGAGACGGAAAAATACGCCCATGTGACCTTCTTCTTCAACGGAGGTGTGGAAGCTCCCAACAGGAATGAGGATCGCATCCTGGTGCCGTCGCCTAAGGTGGCCACCTATGACCTGCAGCCTGAAATGAGCGCCTTCCAGGTCACCGACAAGGTTCTGGAAGCCATAGCCACCGACAAATACGACGTGATAATCCTTAACTTCGCCAATGCCGATATGGTAGGCCACACAGGGGTGATGGATGCTGCCGTGAAGGCCATCGAAGCTCTGGACAAATGTGTGCCAGAGATAGTGGACGCTATACTGGAAAAAGACGGCCAGATATTGCTGACAGCGGACCACGGCAATGCAGACGTGATGCTGGATGAAGACGGCAATGTGGTGACGGCTCACTCCCTCAACGATGTTCCACTGGTCCACATCGCCAACGAACCTGTGACGCTGAAGGACGGCGGCAGGCTGTGCGATATCGCGCCTACCCTGCTGAAGCTGATGAACCTTGACATACCTGAGGAAATGACAGGTGAATCGCTGGCCTGATCTGCCGCAGGTGATGCTCATTCCGCCGCCTAACGCGGCGATCTTATAAAAAATACAGACATTTTGCCGTTTTGCAAAAATGTCTGTATTTTTTTCAACGTTTGCAGGCCCTCATCCTTCCGGCGAGTCCATAAAAGCTCGAAAAAACATCCCCCAGCCCTTTACAAAAAAAGTCCACATCCCTCAAGCCCATTAAATTTTACAGACATTTTCCCCGAAAACTAAAATGTCTGCAAAGGCCCGCTTTTTCTGTACATAAAAACCCCGGAACACGTCCGGGGTCTCATCCGAATATTACGCGAACAGTATCTCCTTATGCTCCAGTATGTATTTTACCATGGTATCGCTCTTGGAGATATCATTGACATCAGCTACCTCGGACTCTACCTTGAGGGAATCTTCCAGAGCTTCTATCAGCGTCTTGGTATCTGCCTCGCTTGGCTGGCCTTTTTCTTCTATCTCGATATACTTCTCACAGGCTTTCTGCAGTACCTGATTAGGAGCGCCTGTAGGGAATCCGCAGAGGAAAAAACCGTCTAATCTGAACTTTTCATTTTCGATGATATCTTTTATCTTACCTATGATCTCTTCTCTGGTCACTTTCGTGCTCATAAAAACCTCCGAATTTATGTAAAACTTATTTATCCACCATTAAAAATGGTATCATTTGAAGTTGACGGTGTCAAGCCGAAAATCCGGAAACGGCGACAATGCAGTGGGGATGTCGGCGCCGGGCGCAAATTCCGGGTTCCGGGTGTCGGCTGGAGCCTCCGGCGCTGTCTTCCCATCAGCGCCTCAAAATTTCAGCAGATTCAGACCTATCTCGTCGCTGAATTTCCTGTCTACGCTGCCGTCTATGACGTTGATCACCATCTCGCATGTAGCGCTCACCACTGCCCTGTTGAGATGGCCTCCGAAAACATGGCCTTTCTCATCTCCCGCGCTCATGTGCAGGTGGGCGTAGAATTCGCCGTCCATAGTGTTTATGGTCCCAGCCAGGGAGACGATCTCGAAATTCCCTTTAAAATCGTTGCTGTGATACTTCTTTTCGTCTACGTCGAAGACACCTGCCGTAAAGTCGCCTACGGCGCCAAGAGCGCTGACCTCGGCCAGTTTTATATCTTCGGCTTTCGCCAGCTTTTCCACCTGCTGCAGTATCTCCTCGCCTTTGTCGAGCCTGCATATTATGCTGTCGCCAAACCTTCTGTATTCCATAAAGTCCACCTTTCCCGTTTGCCGTTTACTATAAGTTTCCGCATGCTCCTGTAAATATATCTTCCAACGTCATTTCTGTCAAGCTCTGCCTCTCCTCATCCGTTCCTCTATGGCTGCCTGGGCTGCTTCATCATCTCCCATCCAGGGCTGGCGACCATCCTCGCGGTCCATATATATCTCCCTGCCTTTCCCCAGGATGAGCACACAGTCCCCTCTCCCGGCGGTGTTGATGGCTTCTTCGATGGCTTTCCGGCGATCGGCTATGAAAATCGACTGCTCCCAGCCGGCTCCCTCCATTATAGCCTCTGCGATATCTTCAACTTTCTCATCACGCGGATCCTCTTCTGTGACGAAAACCTTCCGACAATATTTCCCGGCTATCCGGCCCAGCATTTCGCGTTTGTTTTTATCGCGTTTCCCCGCGCATCCGAAAACGCAGTACAGATCTCCCGCGGTAACACTCTGGGCATACCGCATGACTTGCTCGAATCCATCAGGTGTGTGGGCGTAATCGACGATGATATGGAAATCCTGTCCATACTCCATATGTTCCAGCCTTCCGTCTATTCGAGGCAAATCGCTCAGCAGCGGCAGCATCTCTTCTATCTCCATCCCCGCCACATTCATGGCGGCTACAGCCCCCAGAAGATTGTAAACATTATACAAGGCCGACAGGTTCGTCTTCACCTCATATCGCTTTTCTCCGCAAACCAGTGTGAAACTGCTGCCTTCGGCCCCGGATCTGATGTTTTCGGCTCTGTAATCAGCCGCGGCATCTATACCATATGTACGTATATCGCACCTGCAGCAATCCCTCAATTCCCGGAACCTGACATCATCCACATTGAGCACAGCCGTACCCTCCGGCTTCATATCCATGAAAAGGCGCTTTTTCGCTTCAAAATAATTTTCCATTGTCCCGTGAAAATCCAGATGGTCGTATGTAAGGTTGGTGAATACGGCCACGTCGAAATCTACCGAATCTGTCCTCCTCATGGCCAATCCGTGAGAACTCACCTCCATCGCCACAGCTTGGACACCATGATCCCTCATTTCCCGCAGCGTGCTGTGGAGCTCCACAGCGTCCGGTGTCGTCAGACTGGACTCCTTGCTGATGCCACCGTAACGGACGGCGACAGTCCCCATATACCCGCAGGACACTTTTTTACCGTATACCGCTTCTATGATACTGGCGACAGTAGTTTTGCCATTGGTTCCGGTCACACCGAAGACTGTCATTTCCCTGCCTGGTCTTCCGCAGAACAGATCGCATATTCTGTTGAGCTGACCTGTCACATCCTCTGTCTTTATATAAACCGTGTTTTCGACCTTCTCCACCTCATCGGAACAAACGACGGCGCAAGCGCCGGCACGGCACGCTTTTCCGGCAAACCTGTGCCCGTCGCTCTCCGTTCCTTTAAGGCAAAAGAACAGGTCTCCCGGTTCCGCCTTTCTCGAATCTATACAAATTCCTTCGATCTCCCTATCATCTGATGCTGGCAGAGCTGGAAACATCTCCAATAACCGCATGATCATCTTCCTTTCTGCGAATACCGCTGTCAACATTAGCTTCAAGATATGACAGGAAGGATGTCATTTCACCGACTTCTCCCTCTCGCCATACATTTCACCTATGATAATACATACGATGTCCGCCGTCTTCAACCCCCGGGAGAGAAAGTTAAATAAAGGTTAAATAAATTTAATGAGGCTTTAAAAGTTCTTCGGCTCCAGGCCCTTTCTCGAGAAAATATACACGATGATTATCAGTGGTACCGTTACCGCCAGCATCGGGTAAAACATGGAAATATCAAGATGTCCGTACAGGAATCCTCCTATGACAGGGCCGAGAGTCATCCCCAGATCCAATCCGATGTAATACGTGCTGTTGGCCAGCCCACGCTTTCCTCTCCGCGCCAGCAAAATAGCTGTGGACTGACACACGGAACACATGATGCCATATCCTCCGGCCATGAAAGTCGCTGCCAGGAACATCAGCACATTGTTCTCCATGACAGCAAGCAGGCCTATCCCGCAGAAAGCACACACAGAACTGCCAATCAGAAAGACCTTGAACGGCAGACGGTCAAAGGATCCTTTCATCACCATCCTGAGCACCAGCAGGATGATGGCGTATATAGGGAAAAAGAGTCCTACCGACACGGCTATATCTCTCGTCTCTGTGTAGCTTACGATGAAAGACTGAGTCGCGCAGTAAGGTATGGCGAAAAGCATGATGATAGCCGTGATAGGAAGCACACGCCTGTCGACGAGTTCCAGCTTCTTTCTGCCGACAGGCTCCAGGACCTCCGCCCGACTGGCCTCCGGCTGAACAGACGTCATCGGTTCGCCCTTATCGGATATGAATTGTATCGTCAGGCCTGTCGCGATGGCAAAAGCCAGGGCTACACAGAATGCCGCGTGATATCCGAAAGCCTGATAGACCCATACACCTATGGCGGGAGCCACCGCCATGGCCAACGCGTTCATCATCCCGTAGAGACCCATTCCCGAACCTATCTTGTTTCTTGGCAGCATATTGGAAAGCCATGTGGACATACACACAGAGCAGCAGGAAAAGCCCACTCCGTTGACGATCCTGGATATCACTATGAGAACAGGATCCTCCGCCACGATATACCCGATACAGGCCACAGTCGTCAATATAGCCCCTATAAGAGCTATCCTGTACTTCGAAAATCTGTCCGTCAGGTTTCCTACCACCGGACGGCACACTATCGAACACATATTCATCAGTCCGCCGATGATCCCGGTAAGGACTGCGGCAGCGCCTACGCTCTCTGAAAATCCGACTATCAGTGGTGTTATCAGCATAGGACATGCCATATAACAAAAGCTTGCCGCTAATATCAATACTATATTTCTGTTGTACATCTTCTCCGTCATAAACTCCCCGTTCTTTCCGGCATGTTCCCACGCGTTATTGCGCGGCTTTCTCCCGCATCTCAGTGAGATATCAAAGCCCTTCTTTGATCCTGCCACATTTAAATTATATGCCCGGCATTTCTCATTGTCAAAGACGCCGGCCTGAAAATCTCCTTGCTTTTAATACTATTTCCGTATAAAATTATGAGCGGAATCAATCAAAACAAGGAGAGGTGTATATTTATGGATTTTATCGCCGGTATAATAAGCAGCATAAGCGGATATATGTACAGCTATATCCTCATCATACTGCTGATCGCAGCTGGTATCTATTTTTCATTCAGAACAAAATTCGTACAGATAAGATTGTTGAGAGAATCGATAAGGGTCATCGCTGAGCCGAAGAAGGACAAGGACTCCATTTCCTCCTTCCAGGCTCTCATGGTGTCTACAGCGTCCAGAGTAGGGACCGGAAACATCGTAGGTGTCACCGGAGCCATAATCCTGGGAGGCCCGGGCGCCGTGTTCTGGATGTGGCTGATCGCCGTACTGGGCGGAGCGTCAGCTTTCGTGGAATCAACGCTGGCCCAGATATACAAGAAAAGAGGTTCAGACGGTTCTTACGGTGGTCCCGCCTACTATATAAAACAGGCGCTCAAGGCTCCTGCTCTGGGAGGTGTTTTCGCCGTATTCCTTATCCTGACGTATATGGGCGGCTTCAACGCACTGGCATCTTTCAATCTGACTGACTTCGTCAAAGCTTACGTGCCATCGGACAACGCGACCCTTTACATAGGCATCGTAGTAGCTCTGCTTTCAGCTATAGTCATCTTCGGTGGCGGGAAACGTATATCCAAAGCTACTCAGGTCATCGTTCCCATCATGGCCATCGCCTACATCGGCGTAGCTCTGCTGATGATATTCCTCAATATCGAAAGGTTCCCGTCGGTCATCGCCGGCATCTTCACAGGAGCCTTCAACTTTTCTTCGGTAGCAGGAGGCCTGTTCGGAGCAGCTGTCATGAACGGCATCAAGCGCGGACTTTACTCCAATGAGGCCGGTATCGGTTCAGCTCCTAACGCCGCCGCTTCCGCCGACGTCTCCCACCCGGTCAAGCAGGGACTGGTCCAGATGCTTTCCGTGTTTATCGACACGCTGCTCATCTGCTCGTCGACAGCATTCATGGTGCTGTGTGCAGGTCTGGATCCTGCGAAGTACACCGACGCTGCGGGAAACGCCATGAGCGGTCTCTACATCCAGGACTCCCTGGGCGTCAATTTCGGCGCTTTCGGAGGTGTCTTCATCACCGCGGCCCTGGCGCTGTTCGCCTATACCACCGTGGTAGGCAACTACTTCTATGCGGAGATGAACATAAGCTATATCTACAAGAACGCCCTCAACAACAAGCCCTTCATGTTCTGCTACAGACTTCTCGCCGTTATCATCGTCTTCATCGGCGCCCAGTTCAGCGCCGGACTGGCCTGGGACACGGCAGACGTGCTGATGGGCTGCATGGCTCTCATCAACGTGCCTGTCTGCATCATTCTCGGCAACACGGCATTCAGAGCCCTCAAGGACTACACAAGCAAGAAAAAAGCCGGCCAGCCTCTGGATTTCAAGGCAGCCGACATCGGCGTCAACGGAACGGATTATTGGAAATAAAACAGATCAGCTAAAGCATTATCATCGAAACAGGGCCGCGCATTTTTGATGCGCGGCCCTGTTCTTTCACAGATCACTGTCCGTCACAGGCTGTGATAATAAAGCACTATATCCTCATAATGTCCATCCTTCATCAGGAAGCCTCCCGGTATCCTTCCCAGCGGGACGAATCCCAGGCTCTCGTACAGCTTCCTGGCTCCCGCGTTAGTGGATACGACGGCGTTGAACTGCATTATCCTGAAACCGTGGGCCTTCGCCTGCTCCAGGCTGTCCTCTACCAGCAGCCGTCCGATACCTTTGCCCCGCAGTTCCGAGGAAACCGCGTAGCTGGTATTGCATATGTGACCGCACCTTCCTACATTGTTGGGATGGAGTATATACAGCCCGGCGATCTTCCCTGTTTCTTCATCCCTGGCGACGCCGCACCAGGTCTGTACGCCAAAAAAGTCCGCTGCCGTTTCCGGCGTCAACAGCTCCATCTGCGGAAAAGCTATCCCTTCTTCGACCACCTGGTTCCATATCTCCACCATTCCGGCAATGTCGCTTTTCTCAAACCCGCTGACTTCTGTCTTCATCTTACCGCTCTCCTTCCGGCTTCGTGTGCATGCTTTAATATTTTACTCCATTATGCACCGTATATCAACAGATCCACCACCGTTCCCGTCACAAAGGCGAAGACTGTCACGAAGGCTGTTGCGCTCCCTCGGACGCCTGTAGTCTCGTCTGAAAGAGAAGCCTTGTCCGCAGGTCCTGCTAAAGGGAACGCCCCAGCTCATACGCTTTCTGCGGAAAATCCGTACGGCTGGTCATCGGCACGGTGCCGCATCCCGTCGCCAATATCTTTCCCTGATCCCTGAAATTCATATAACGGCAAAGCGTGTCGTAATACGACTCCACCTCTGTCATCGTCCATTCGTTGCTGTCCCACGCCGCAACTATCAGCGCCGTCTTCATCCTCCTGGAGTCCAGCTTTACGGTAAAGCTGTAAAACCTGTCTATGACTGTTTTCAGCTGAGCGGAGACGCCGAAATAGTAGAGAGGCGTTACCAGTACCATCATATCGGCGCGCAGTATCTCATCCCTGAGCCTCCCTCCGTCATCCTTCTGACTGCACGGCCCGTTCATCCCACAGAAATCGCACCCCAGGCACGGGTGGAGATCTGCTCTGGCAACGTCGAACACCGTCACCTGATGGCCTTTCTCCTCCGCTCCCCTTATGAAATTGTCCGCCAGAAGATTAGACGAACCGTTTTTATGTGGACTGCTTTCGATAACTAAAATATTCATACTTTCATCATTCATACCTTCATCCCTCCTGCTGTACCAGACCAATGCTCTCCAGCCATTCTGCTATATCACCTTCCGCGTCGGACGGATTTGTCCGAAGTCCCTCCGTTACTGTCGCCGACGGCTCCAGTTCCTCGATATTGCTCACCGCTCCGGATATACCGCTGCCCCCGCTGGTGCAGAAAGGCGCTATGGTCTTTCCCGAAAAGTCATACGTGTCGAAAAAAGTATACATTATCCTCGGCATATCGTTCCACCAGATGGGAAACCCCACGTATATAACATCGTAATCATCTATGTTTTCTATTTCCCCCGAGATGGTCGGCCTGGCGTTTTCATCGTTCTGTTCTGCAGTCGTTCTGCTGGAACTGTTGTTGTAATCCAGGTCTTCATCCGTATACGGATCCTCCGGCACTATCTCATACAACTCCGCCCCCTGCGTTTCAGCAATAGCCTCGGCTACAGATTCCGTATTGCCGGTGGCGGAGAAATATACCACCAGAGCATCCTCTGCGACAGCGCTGCCAGTTCCGTCCTGAGAATTCTCCTGCTGCGTACTGCCTTCCTCCGAAGAGCTGCCTCCTCCGCATGCAGCCAACGTAAACATCATTATACATGCTATGAAAATATACAATACCCTTCTCATCTTCGGCAATCCTTTCATTTCCATACCTCCTTTAAATATTCAACAGCTTCCTTATTTCCGCAAACGTTATCTCAAAAATGGTCATATACACATAATCGACTTCCGCTAGTTCCATCGCCGTCCGCTGTTTATCAGACACGATCGTATACGGATATATCCCGTACATGAAGGGAAAAAATGAAAAGAGGAACTCCTTCCTGGCCTCCTTTGTCATCTCCGGAACATACTGTTTCAGACACAGTTCCACCTCGTCCAGCGACCTGCCATATGCCCTTTTGAATTCCGTCAGCCTTTCGATGCGGCTGTTTTCTTCCATATCGTAGTGATTCATTGACATCAGCTTCAACAACGTCTTCCTGCTTTCGAGCGAATGAGCCAGCGCTTCTGCAAATTCCAGCGGCTCCATGGTCTTTCGATCCCTGCGCAGCCTTTGCAGCTGTTCTATCCACAGCTCATATTCCCTCTGGAGCAGCGCCAGGAAGATCTCCTCCTTCGTACTGAAATAGTTGTAGATGGATGTTCTCGTGAAGGACGTGATGCTGCCGATCTCCTTGATGGTGATGTCCTTGAAATTCATCGTCTCATAGAGCTTCTCGCAGGCGGAAATTATCTCTTCCCTCCTTGCCTTCGTCAGTTTTTCCGAACCCTTTGGCATGAAAGCACCTCCTTATCTGCTCTTAAATGACAGGCACTTGCCCGACAACTTCCCATTCTCATTGATAAACCCATTGATGAAATGGGAAGAAGCGAGGCTCACCAGTATGCGATCGTGACCGATGATGCCGACATGAGCCACCAGCGTCCAGGTCGGCCTGTCTTCCTTCATCGCCCCTATTACCGTGACAGGAGTAGGGTACAGCGCCAATTTTGCTCCTATATTCCTTTTCATAATTAAATACCTCTTTTCTGTTTTGACACCGTGTCATTTTCTGATGGCGCAATTATATTCCTGTTTTGACATCATGTCAACATATCCTTCCATACTTGTTTTCTATCGGGATCCATAACCGGAATACATGGCAGCAAAGGCTATACAAGCAGGACTTCGAAGCGACTGCAAACAGACGGCTGCAGTCGTTCTGTACTTCATCAGACGATAAATCAGACAAAAAAAGAGCTGCCATAATGGCAGCAAAACACATTTTGACAGATAGGTCCACATGCAGGAAAACATACGACGGGAGAGATACTGTGGAAATGCGGCAAGGCTGCGTGTCAAGCGCGCCGGATAATGAACCGGATCAAAAAATCCGGTTCCGCGAAAGCAGACTGACCGCCTCACAATGCTTCGTGCCCGGGAAATTATCAAAAGGCTTTACCGACTCCACCCTGTATCCATAATGCTGCATATAATACAGATTGTTGACCAAGGACTTTGGATTGCATGAAATGTAAACGATCTGATCCACCCCGTAGCTTATGATCTTATCCAGCGCTTCAGGAGACATCCCGACCCTGGGCGGATCAACGACTATGACGTCAGGCTTCTCTCCGACAGTTTTCAAGGCCTGAAAAACATCTCCCGCTATGAATCGACAATTGTCAAGCCCATTGAGAGCGGCGTTGGCTCTGGCAGCTTCCACTGCTTCCTCCACCAGTTCTATACCCACTGCCTTTTTCGCCTTTCTGGCCAGCGTCTGAGTGATCGTCCCCGTACCGCAGTAGAGATCGAAGACCGTCTTGTCAGCGAAATCATCCAACAAGCTCAATCCATAGGAATACAGTTTTTCCACGGCTTCCACGTTAGTCTGGAAGAAGGAAAAAGCACTGACCTTGAACTTGAGCCCTAAAATCTCTTCCATGTAATAGTCTCTGCCGTAGAGTATCCTCAATTCATCACAATAAACCGCGTCCGCCAGTCTGTCATTGATGGTACGCAGCACACCCACCACGCGGTTTTCCAGCGGAAGCCCCAGTACCATGCTGACAAAAGCATCCTGATCGAAGCCTTCCTCCGAGCTGGTCACCACATTGACCAGAAGTTCTCCTGTCCTTACGCCCCGCCTGATTATCAAATGCCGCATGAGTCCCTTATGGGTCCTCTTATGATAGTGAGAATAACCGCGTTCTGTGGCAAAATCCAGCACGGCCCGCAGGATAACGTTGAAGTCTTCGTGGACCAGCTGACACTGGTCTACCGTAACGATAGACATGAAATGCTTTTTCCTGTGCATCCCCAGCGTCATTGGGCCGTCCTTCTCCATATCGCCAAAGGTGTATTCCATCTTGTTTCTGTATCTGTATCTGTCAGGAGCCGGCTCGATATCCAGAAGCGCGCCGCAGTCGATATCCTTTCTTTCCAGCAGCCCCCTTACCTCGCCGGCTTTGTTGGCAAGCTGTTCTTCATATGGCACGCCCTGATAAGCGCATCCGCCGCACAGGCCGCTGTCTCTGCAAATTTCCATATCGCGAATCTCCACATTCATAATTTACCTGATTTACCTAAAATCTTCCATAGTTATCATAAAACTCTTTTTTATACTCCAAAAATCTGTCTTCTTCGATAGCCTGTCTGATGTGCTTCATCGTATCGATGAGAAAATGAAGGTTATGGTTAGTCATCAGCATGGAGGATAATATCTCGTCGGCCTTGAAAAGGTGTCTCAGATATGCTCTGGAGTAGTTTCTGCAGGTATAACAGTCACAATTGGGATCCAGCGGTGTAAAATCCTTCTCGTACCTGGCGTTCTTGATATTGATCCGTCCCTGTGAAGTCATTGCCATGCCGTGGCGCGCTATCCTCGTAGGCAGCACGCAATCGAACATATCTATACCTCTCTCTACCCCTTCAAAGAGGCAGTCGGGGCTCCCTACTCCCATCAGGTATCGTGGCTTGTCAGCAGGCAAAAGCTCCACGCAGTCATCCATTATCTCATACATCAGTTCCTTAGGCTCCCCTACGCTGAGTCCGCCGATGGCATATCCCGGAAGATCCATCTCCACGATCTGCTGAGCGCTTTCCTTCCGCAAGTCCTTATACATGCCTCCCTGCATGATCCCAAAAAGAGATTGGCGCTCCGTATCCTTGTGGTACTCCTTGCAGCGCCTTAGCCATCTTGTGGTCCGTTCCAGCGAATCCTTCACATAGGATCTGTCGGCAGGGTACGGCGTGCATTCATCGAAAGCCATGATGATATCCGCTCCCAGAGCATTCTGTATCTCAATGGATCTTTCCGGCGAAAGCATATGCTTTGACCCGTCGATATGTGATCGGAATTCCACGCCCTCTTCTCTTATCTTTCTCATGGCTCCGAGGCTGAACACCTGGAAGCCTCCGCTGTCGGTGAGGATAGGCCTGTCCCAGTTCATGAATCTATGCAGCCCTCCTGCGGCCTTCACCACCTCGTGGCCCGGCCTCAGGTACAAATGATAGGTATTGGAAAGGATTATCTCCGCACCCATTTCCCGCACTTCTTCCGGCCGCATAGCCTTTACTGTCGCTGCCGTTCCCACCGGCATGAAAACAGGCGTCTCTATGGCCCCGTGAGGTGTGATGACTCTTCCCCGCCTGGCTCTGGTCCTGCTGTCCGTCTTCATCAATTGGTATGTAACTGCTGTCATAAGTTCTCCTTAATCATCTGTCGCGACACCGGGCGTCCCGGTCCGTCCGCCGCTGTAAACCGCCCGGACTTTCTGTTCTCTTGTCGCTTCGCGACTGCCATATCGTCAAACTATATCATGATACCATAAAGACTACAAATACTTCAAGATTTTCCCGTACTCTTTCACCAGCCTGTCCATGGAGCAGGCGCAATTAGCCGGACTTGTAGACGGCAGACCGATGGCGGGAACACCACAGAGAGGCAGACACAGCTTTTCATACAGTTTTGTCGCCTTGCCTCCGGTGGTGAATACGGCAGCTATATCGGCCGCCTCCAGTATCACCGACATGTCGTTAGGCTCCGGTTCCCTGATACTGCCGTCATCGGCTCCGACGATCTCACAGCTGGCCAGCACATCCCACAGAGCTATCCTGTGACGGATCAGGAACGATCTTCGCTCGTCCACCGTTTCCGGTGCCTCCTCCCCGAACAGAGCCGCCAGCACCGGCCAGAATCTGTTTCTGGGGTGCCCGTAATAGAATCCCTGCTCCCTGGATTTAGGCGAGGGGATGCTGCCCAGTATCAACACCTTTGAATCGCTATCATAAAATGGCCCGAATTCATGGGTCACCTTGGTACTTTCTCTCACGTCCTTCTCCTTCGTTCCTCGCAGTCACAGCCTGCATACGGCATCCCGCGCAACGCTATAATATCAGCATGGCGTCGCCATAACTGAAAAACCTGTATCGTTCTCGCACCGCTTCTTCATATATCTCCAATATCTTCTCCCGATCGTAGAGAGCTGATATGAGCATCAGCAGTGTCGACTTAGGCAAGTGGAAATTGGTTATCAGACTGTCTACTATTTTGAATTCATAGCCGGGATAGATGAATATTCCCGTACTTCCCTCGCCGCTCCTCACCTGCCAGCAACCGTCTCCAGCCACGGCGCCATCCGGCATTTGACCATTCACCGCGTCCACACTTCCCGCCTGTACGCCCTCAGCAAAGTACGCGGCACTCTCTACAGTCCTGGTAGATGTGGTCCCCACGGAAATGATTCTCCGGCCTTCTCTCTTGGCCTTGTTGATATCTCTTGCGCTTTCATCGCTTATGGAGTATTCCTCGAAATGCATGGTGTGCTCCTCCACGTTCTCGCACTTCACCGGTCTGAACGTTCCTATGCCCACATGCAATGTCACATATATCAATTCTACGCCTTTTTTCTCAGCCTCTTCCAATAATTCCTCAGTAAAATGGAGTCCCGCCGTCGGAGCCGCCACAGAGCCTTCGTCTTTACAGTACACCGTCTGATATCGCTCTTTGTCATCGATATCGCTGGCCCGCTCTATGTACGGCGGCAACGGCATACTTCCCAGCTCTTCCAGCCTTTCCATGAACACTCCGTCATATTGGAATTCTGCCAGCCTGGTCCCTCCGGGGCCAAAATCCTTTATCTCCGCCCTCAGCAGCGGCGACCGGCTGAACATGACACTGTCACCTGGCTTCAGCCGTTTTCCCGGCTTTACCATGGTCTCCCAGATATCTCCATTGACGCGCCTGGTCAGCAGGAATTCTACCTTGGCTCCCGTTTTTTCCTTCTCACCGTAGAGCCTGGCCGGAAGCACCTTGGAATCATTGAGCACCAGACAGTCTCCTTCTTTGAGGTAATCCAGTATATCGAAAAAATGGCGATGCTCCACTGCCCCCGTGTCCCTGTGGACCACCAGAAGCCTGGAGCAGTCTCGTTTGTCCGCCGGTTTCTGAGCTATCAGCTCTTCCGGAAGGTGATAATCGAAATCACTTATCTTCATATCGCTTTATATCCTCTCTGAATCCTGTTGTCTCACTGGCTTATGGTGACCGTCAGCTGTTCTCCGCCGTCATCATCCGGTACTTCCCGCTCTATGCCCAGATGTCTGTACGCCGCTTCCGATACCATCCTGCCCTTTTGCGTCCTGTAAAGAAAGCCTGTCTGTATCAGATACGGCTCATACACATCCTCTATGGTGACACGCTCTTCTCCAATGGAAGCCGCTATAGTATCGATTCCTACAGGTCCGCCATTGAATCGTTCTATTATGGTCTTCAGGATCTCCCGATCCAGCCCCTCCAGTCCCATCTCATCCACTCCCAGGGCTTCCAGCGCTCTCCTGGTTATCTCCATATCGATGGTACCGCTCCCTTTGACCTGTGAAAAATCCCGCACTCTCTTGAGCATCCTGTTCGCTACTCGCGGCGTCCCTCTGGACCTCTTGGCCATCTCATCCAGAGACGCCTCATCCGCCGTTACTCCAAGTATTTCCGCCGATCTTCTGATTATCTGCTTCAGCTCGTCCGGCTGATATATCTCGAATTTACAGCTGACGCCAAACCTGTCACGCAGCGGCGCGGACAGACTTCCCGCCCTGGTGGTGGCGCCTATCAGCGTGAATCTGGCTATATCCAGTCTTATGGATCTCGCCGACGGGCCCTTACCTATGATTATGTCCAGTGCGAAATCCTCCATAGCCGAGTAGAGTACCTCCTCCACCGATCGGTTGAGCCTGTGTATCTCATCGATGAACAACACATCGTTTTCATTGAGATTGGTCAGTATGGCCGCCAGGTCTCCCGCTCTCTCTATGGCGGGGCCTGACGTTATCCTTATGTCTACTTCCATCTCGTTGGCGATTATCCCGGCCAGAGTAGTCTTTCCCAGCCCCGGAGGACCGTAGAACAACACGTGATCCAGCGGCTCCTTCCTCAGCTTGGCCGCCTCGATAAATATCTTCAGGTTGTCTGTCACCTTCTTCTGCCCTATGTAATCATCCAGCGTCTGAGGCCGCAAGGTCAGCTCCGTCCCGCCTTCTCCTTCTCCCAGTTCCGCAGCCGTTATCCTCTCTTCGTAGTCCATTTCCTTCATCTCCTAAAACAAATTCCTGAGGGCCCGCTTTATATATTCCTCAGCCGTCAGATCGCTGTCCTCCACAGAAGACAACGCCGACATGGCCTCGCCTCTCGTATATCCCAGCGCCATAAGAGCGCTGACCGCTTCGCTCCTTCCATCGGAAACAACGTCGGCACCGACATCGCTGCCGGTTGCCTCCTGAAAGGCCTCCTGCGCCGCTGCCGCGCCGAATTTATCCTTCAGCTCCAGCACTATCCTCTCCGCCGTTTTCTTTCCTATGCCGTTAGCCTTGGTGATAGTCTTCACATCTTCAAAAGCGATAGCCTGCTGTATCTGCTCCAGGGTAAAAGACGACAGTATGGAAATGGCAGCCTTCGCTCCCACTCCGTTTACCGTTATCAATTTTCTGAAAGCATCCAGCTCTCCCTTTCTCATGAACCCGTACAGGCTCACATCATCCTCCTTGACCATCATGGCAGTGTAGACCATCACTTCCCGCCCTTCTTCGCTGAGATATGCCCGCGAATTGGCCGGGACAAAGATCTCATAGCCTACTCCGTTGACATCTACTATTATGTATCCGTCGCCCTTCTCGGCCAGCTCGCCCCGTATAAATCCTATCATCGTATCTTCAACTCCTTGAATCTCTTCCTAGTATCGGCCGAATGACCATGGCATATAGCCGCCGCCAGCGCGTCCGCCGTATCGTCCGGCTTCGGTATTTCCTTCAGGTTCAGTATAGTCTTCACCATTATCTGGACCTGCTTTTTATCAGCCCTGCCGTAACCGACAAGCGCCTGCTTTATCTGCAAAGGCGTATATTCCTCCACATCTATGCCGCCTTTGACGCATGCCAGCACAGCCACGCCTCTTGCCTGTCCCACCATGATGGCAGTCTTGGCGTTGTTATTGAAAAACAGCTGCTCTATGGACGCTACATCAGGTCTTTCCTCGTCTATTATCTCCCTCAGAGAGTCGTAGAGGTGCGCCAGCCTGTCAGTCATTTTCATAGAAGCATCCGTTGTCACCGCTCCATATCTGCACGGCTTGAATTTGTTGCCTGTTTTCTCTATGACACCGTATCCCAGTATAGCATAGCCGGGATCTATTCCCAAAATCTTCATATCTTCCTGGACCTGCCCCTGCTCATTTTAATCAAGTATATCATACAAACGTATGTTTGTCTATTGAAAAACTTTTCACGTCTATGGTATAATTATAAGCAATATTAAATAATCATTTCCTCTGCCGCGGCAGCTTCCCCAAAAGGAGTGGCCACCGCTCGGCAGAGATATTCGGAGAGGAAAAGACATGCGTATCTCAAGACAGAACAAAATACTCGAACTCATTGAAAAATACGAGATCGAGACACAGGATAAACTGGTATCGATGCTGAGGGATTTCGGCTACGAAGTCACCCAGGCCACCATTTCCAGAGACATAAAAGAGCTTCAGCTGGTGAAGATCTTATCATCTACCGGAAAGTATAAATATGCACAGCCCTCACACGACGAAGGGCCACTGTCAGACAGATTTTCCAACATTTTCAAGGAAACTGTGAAATCCACAGCCCATTCAGGGAACATCGTCCTCCTCAAGACCCTTTCCGGCTGCGCCAGTGCCGCGGCGGAAGCCCTGGATTCCATCGGCCTTCCCCATGTCATAGGTTCCGTAGCGGGAGACAATACCATAATGTTCGTGGTGGACGACCCGGAAAACTCCCCTGCAGTCGTCGAGATCCTGGAAAACATGCTCAAGAGATAACAGAGGTATAAGACAAATGATCAGACATCTCAGTATAAGGGATTTTGCCATCATAGAAAACGCCGAAATAGATTTTCAGGATGGTCTCAATATAATAACCGGCGAAACGGGCGCCGGTAAATCCATAGTCATAGAAGCGGTCAGCCTGGCCCTGGGAAGCCGGGCAGATACCGCTTTTGTCCGTTCAGGGAAGAAAAAAGCTCTGATACAGATGATCGCTGACCATGACGGCGAAGAATACATAATAACCAGAGAGATTTCCGCCTCAGGCAAAAATATCTGCAGGATAAACGACGAGATCGTGACCCTGACCCATCTGAACGCCCTGTGCAGGAAGCTGGCCGATATCCACGGCCAGTATGACCATCAATCCCTGCTCAATCCCGACAATCACATAAAGCTGGTGGATCTCTACCGCAAAGATCTGATATCTCCCGCAAAAGACAAAGTATCCGCAGCATATGACGAGTATTCCGCTCTTCGATCCCGCCTGAAGGCTCTGCTGGCCGATGCCGCAAGAGACAGACGGGAGCGGGATTTCATGCAGTTCGAATTCGACGAGCTGAACGCGGCAGCTCTGAAACCGGGCGAGGACACCGAACTGGAGGAGAGAGCCGCCATGCTCCAGAACAGCGAAAGGATATACGAAAATCTGGCGGGAGCATACTATGCCGCTTCCGAGGATGAAAGCTCTCTGCTCTCCGGCCTCAGACACATCACAGATCTGGTATCCGAGACTTCCGCTTTTTCCACGGAACTCGAGGCTCTTGGGAACCGTTTGAACGAGATATACTACGAATTCGAAGATATCGCCTCTTCCATAAGAGACTGCCGCGACGGTGCCATGTTCTCTCCTGAGGAACTGGATCTGGTCATCGGCAGACTGGAAACCATCAACAAATTGAAGGCCAAACACGGAAAATCCCTGGAACAGCTGATAGAATACAGGAATGAGCTTGACGACAAACTGTCCGCCATGGAAGATGTCGACAGCACCAGGGAAGAAATGGAAAAGGAGCTGGCCGTGCTCCGCGGACATCTCATCGCCGCCTGCAACGAGCTTTCGGCGATCAGAAAGGAAGCCGCGTCCCGGCTGGAGGAAAAAATAACGGCAGAGCTGAAGGAGCTGAACTTCAACGACGCGATCTTTTCCATATCCTTCAGGAAGGCCGATGCCTTCACCGCAGAGGGCTCTGACATCGTCGAATTCCTCATCAGCACCAACAAGGGCGAGCCGCAGAAACCCCTCAGCAGGATCGCCTCCGGCGGCGAAATGTCCAGGATAATGCTGGCCTTCAAGAAAATCACCGGGGACTATGACGAGATCCCTACTATGATATTCGACGAGATCGACAGCGGTATCAGCGGTATAACCGCCAGTATAGTGGGACACAAACTGGTAGAGATAGCCCGCACCCATCAGATCATCTGTATCACCCACCTGCCGCAGATCGCGGCCTGTGGCGCCCACAACTACAGGATATCCAAGGTCTCCGACGATAAGATGACCTACACGACGGTACTTCCACTCTCCCACGAGGAAAAGGTGGAGGAGATAGCCAGACTCCTGGGCGGATCCAACATTACGGAGACGACACTCAAGTCGGCGGAAGAGCTGATAAACGCCTCTAACTGACAGGCAGCGTCTCCAGCGGCCTGCTGCCCTTCCGGCTTTTCTATGCCGGTTAAAAAATTCCGGTTAAGTGTCAGACCGTCATACTCCCGTATCCTGCAATGCCCTCATCATATCTTCCACCGTATTCTCCACATGTCTGCCGGAACGCACTGTCAGATCGGCATATTTCCTGTACAGAGGTACCCTCGCCCTGTACAGGCTGTCTATGGTCTGCCCCTTCTCCATGGCCACTCCTCTTGTCTTTATATTACGGAGCCTCTTCTTGATGACCGGCAGCGATACCTCTATGTAGACCACGATACCGCTTTGCTTCAGATGCTCCATGGCCGCGTCATAGTATACAGCGCTTCCTCCTGTCGCTATCACAGTGTTTTCCACATCAACGGAGGTCAGGACACTCTCTTCCAGCTCTTTGAAAATGCATATCCCTTCCTGGTTTATTATATCCTGAAGTCCTTTTCCCGCCTTTTCCTGTATCAGCAGATCGGTATCCAGAAAATTCATCTTCAGAGACTTGGCCAGTATCACGCCCGTAACACTTTTACCGCAAGCCGGCATCCCTATGAGGATTATATTATCTCTCCCCCTTTTTCTTTCACCGCGGTCACTTTTTCCTCTCATTCCGATCCCCCTTCATCGCCATGTCTTTCCAACAAATCTTTCACTTCGTCCAGCTGTTCCTCCGAAAAGACCTTGAATCCGGCCTTCCGTAACAGCTCTGCCGTCAACCCCTGTCCTTCCGTCAGCTTTCCCGAAAAGCTACCGTCATATATCCTGCTGCTGCCGCAGGATGGGCTCTTCTCCTTCAGGAGGGCGCACACCACCTGATTTTCCTCAGCCAGCCTCACGGCTTCCCTTGCTCCCTTCATATACTCTTCCGTGACATCCTTTCCGTCCCGCGTTACCACCTGGTCTTCCCTTCGCTGGGCATCGACTCTGGGAACAGGAAGCCCTCCCCATACTTCCGGACACACAGGGATCAGTCGTCCCTCCTCCTTCCACTTTAAAAACATGGGATCAGTCTCCTCCTTGGACTTCCCGTCATACCTTACGGGAACACCTCCATACAGACATTGACTGACAAGTATCCTTTTCATAAACTTCTTCCTTTCGATGGTTATAACATGCCCGCACCGGATGCAGAGACGCAAAATCAAAAATTTACCCTGAAGGGCACAGGTTGGCAGCTCATAAAAAAGAGATGGCGCAAGCCATCTCTTGATTTCATTATGGATTTGAAGGGCTTATGCTTCCTCCGTCTCCGCAACAGCTTCTTCAGACGTCTCCTCCGCAGGTGCAGCTTCAACGGCCGGTTCATCAGCAGTATCGGCTTCCTCTGCCTCTTCCGCCTTGGCAGCCGCCTCTTCTCCAGGTACCGGAGGATCTATAGTCTCTCTGATGCTGAGGCTGATACGCTTTCTGTCCTTATCGATCTCCAGGATCTTGGCCTTTACGATCTGACCTACTTCCAGCTCGTCGTTTATGTTGCCGACCCTCTTATGAGCGACTTCTGAAATATGTACCAGACCGTCGAGTCCAGGTTCCAACTCTACGAAAGCACCGTACTCCTTGATCTGTACGACTTTACCTTCGATAACCTGTCCAACCTGATAGTTCTCATCGATCACACTCCAAGGCTCAGGCTGATTCTGCTTGAGACCGAGGGAAATCTTGCCTTTTTCCGCGTTCATGGAAAGAACCTTCACGTTGATCTTCTGCCCTATGCTGAGAACCTCCTGTGGATGCTTGAGTCTTCCCCAGGATATTTCCGAAATATGGAGCAGTCCGTCGATACCGCCGATATCTACAAATGCGCCGTAATCGGTGAATCTCATTACCGTACCCTCTACTACATCGCCGACATTGAGGTTTTCCCAAATCTCTGCGACCAGCTTCTCCTTCTCCTCGTTGAGGAAAAGCTTATGAGAGAATACCGCTCTGTTTCTTCTCTGATCCACTCTCGAAACCCTTACTTCCATCGTCTGGCCGACAAACTCGTCAGCGTTCTCAACGTAGTGATCCGAAAGCTGAGAAAGAGGAATGAATCCCGATACTTCCTTGTATTCGGCTATGACTCCTCCGTTTACTGTTCTAGTTACCTTAACTTCGAGTACTGTTTTATCTTCAAGTGCCTTGACGATTTCGTCCCAGTTAGCACTGATTTCCAACTTTTTCTTTGAAAGCAAGATGCCGCCGTCTCCGTCGTCTGTTTTAATGACCTTGGTCTGGATCTCGTCATCCACTTTAAAAACATCCGATAAAGTCTGTCCTTCTTCGAGACTCACCTCTGAAGCAGGAAGGATTCCATCTTTTTTGCATCCCAGATTTACAATAACTTCTTTGTCAGTAACTTGGTGAACTTTCCCCGTAACAATTTCTCCGCCTCTAGGTAATCTGAGAGACTTTTCGATTTCGTCCATAAGATCGTTCATGTTCAATTCGTTGTTTTCAAGTGTAACATCACTCATTCTGGCAATAACCTCCTTAATAGTGCATTCGGGTGTCGAAGCACCCGCCGCTATTCCTATTCTATTACATTTTCGAAGTTGTTTCAACGGTAAATCTTCAATATTTTCAACAAAATAGGTGTTTTTGCAGAATTTTTTGGAAATTTCGCACAGTTTCTTCGTATTGGAACTTTTTCGCCCACCTATCACTATCATCAGATCCGATTCCTTAGCCAGTTTCTCACACGATTCCTGCCTCTTGGTAGTGGCGCTGCATATGGTGTTATTTACATAAAATGTCTTACCACTGTCGGTCAGCGCCTTCACCACTTCCTGCAAGACTTCCTCCCTTATAGTGGTCTGAGTGACTATGAAAAGATCATCGCTCTCAATGGCCGCGGCTTCATCATACCTGCTGACCACGATGGCCGGCTTCCTGCACCATCCGAATATGCCGATGACTTCAGGATGATCTTTGTCTCCGACTATGACCACCTGTTTATCCGTGTCATGGACCAGCTTATGTATCTTGGCCACGAATGGACAGGTCGCGTCGATGAGACTGATACCTCTTTCTCCCGCTTCATCGTAAAAGCTTTTCCCTTCGCCATGGGATCTGATGATGACCACATCGCCGTGGCTTACTTCATCGAGAGAGCTTATTATCTTCACGCCCTCTCTTTCCAGATCGCCGGTCACCCTCTCATTATGTATCAGCGGCCCCATGGAATAAATATTTTCATCGCTTTTTTTCGCCGCTTCTTCCGCTTTCTCTATGGCTTGTCTCACGCCGAAACAAAACCCTGCGTTTTCAGCCCTTACTATTTTTTTCATCTATCTGCTCCAATGCTTCCAGGTATTTCTTGAATGCTCCTTCGCTGCCGTTTTGCGTCGGCTCATAATATCTGACCTTCTCCCTGTAAAGATCGTCGGGTAAGTACTGCTGAGTCACATAGCCCCCATAGGCGTGAGGATACTTGTAATCCAGTCCCCTCCCCAGTTTTTCCGCGCCGCTGTAGTGAGCGTCTTTAAGGTGGTCAGGCACGTCATCTATCTTCCTGCTCCTGATATCGGCCGCAGCTTTTTCCAGAGCTTCGCATGACGCGTTGGACTTAGGGCATGAGGCCAGCATCACCACCGCCTGAGCCAGATTTATCCTGGCCTCCGGCAGACCCACCATCTGAGCCGCCTGGACGCAGGACGTCACTACAGTTATGGCGCTGGGGTAGGCCATGCCTATATCTTCGCTGGCCATCACCATAAGGCGCCTTCCTATCGTTATAATGTCAGCGCCTCCTTCCAGCAACCTGGCCAGATAATGGACGGCAGCGTGAGGATCGCTTCCCCGCACAGATTTTTGGAGAGCTGACAACAGGTTGTACTTGTCCTCTTCTTTATCATAAAACGTCGTCTGTCGCTGCATCGCCTCCCCGACGATCTCCTTGTCCAGAGTCCTTCCCTCTCCCAGATTATCGACGATGAACCCAAGTGTATCCAGCGCCACACGACAATCGCCATTGCTCATTTCCGATAATATCCTCAGAGCCTCTTCGTCATACTTGATGTCCAGCCCTCCGAAGCCCTTTTCATCGTCCGTAAGCGTGCGTTTTAAAATGACAAGTATTTCATCGGCTTTGAGGCGTTTGAACTCATATATGTTCCGCACCCTGCTTATTATGGCGTTATTCACGGAAAAATACGGATTTTCCGTAGTACTGCCTATGAACTTCACGACTCCCTCCTCGATGGCTTTGAGAAGCGAATCCTGCTGCAGCTTGTTCCATCTGTGTATTTCATCTACATACAGACATGTAGTCTCCTGCTGCAGCCCGTAAAACCTCGTGGCCGCATTTTCCAAAATAACTTTAAGCTCCTTCGTACCGGTGGTGGACGCATTTATTTCCACGAAGCTGCTGTCCAGCTCTCCGGCGATTATCCTGGCCAAAGTCGTCTTGCCCGTGCCTGACGGCCCGAAGAATATCGCAGAGTCAAAGGTCCTGTTTTTTATGGAATTGTAAAAGAGTGAACCTTCGAACATGAAATGGGTTTGTCCCACAAAATCCTGAAGCTTTGAAGGTCTCATCCTCGTAGCCAATGGTATCATTCGTATTTCCTCATCATTCGTATACAGTAGTGACGAAAGCCCCCTCAGCCCCTGCCGATTTGAGAGCTTCTCTGGCCTCGTCCTTCGTCTCAAACACCTTCCCTGTTATCTTATACATATTATTCTGCTCCATGACCTGCAGCCCCGAAATCCCCAGCGACGACATGGCGCTCTCCGCTGCGGCCTGACTGGAATAGCACCCATACTGCACCGCGTATCCCCTGACCTTTTCCTCCTGGACATCGGCCTCGCCTTCCACGACCTCAGCAGTTTCCTCACTGCTCGCTTCCGTCTTCAGACTTCCACTGTTTTCGGTTTCAGCCTCCTGACTTTTCTCATTCGTCAGCTGCGGCACATAATTTACCACCGGATCAACTACATACTTCGCTGTCGCGTATCCGCAGCCTACAGCGAGGCAAAGGATCACTATCACCGGTGCGAAATTCGGCTTCACGCCCTTCCTTCGCGGATTCCCATAGCCCCTGGGGCGCCTTCTTTTCTGCATTTCCCTTTTCCTCTCTTCCTTTAGTATATTTAATACTATTAGAAGACAGTCAGCTTTATGCATGTAATAAGACAAGATGTTGACGCGATATGTTCATTATACTACAAGTTCTTTTAAATGCAAAAAATCCGTGGACCGGGGGCGGTGCCAAGTTGTTGCTGTTCTTCCATATTTCCCCGCCGCAAAGCATACTTCCATCCGCCACATCAAAAATCCCGCCTTGCGGCGGGCTGCGTTTTCAGCTATAGCGCTTTCAGCTTTGTCTGATGTTCCTGCAACAGCTTTTTCATTATCTCGGCATCGACTTTCATGGCTTCCATTTCCTCTGCTCCGACAGCATATCTTTCATATGTATCCATATAGCACGACTCGATATTCTTTAATCTTGGCATAGCGTCGTTTTCCAACAGCATTCTTATGTCATGCGTCTCGTTCTCCAGGTTTCCGAGTGTATGCTCGATAGGTTTGATCCTCTTATCGACCAGCTCCGACATGGTCAGCGAAATATCATGTGTCTCGTTTTTCAAATGGTCAAGTTCATATTTGATCGGCCTGAGCTTTTTGTCGAGCATATCCGACATGGTCAGCAGGATATCATGCTTCTCGTTTTTCAAGCTGCTGAGCTCATGTTGGATCGGCTTGATTTTCTCATCGAATTTTTCGTCGAATTTCTTATCGAATTTCTCGTCGAATTTCTTGTCAAACAGATCCGATATGGCCTGCAGATCTTCATTCGTCAACATTTATCTTTCCCCCTTGACCGCAAATATCCTCTTTTGAAATCAATTATATCACACCTGCCGCAGGGGTAAAAGCCTGTGATATCAAAATGTGATATCCTCAGCCGCCGACTTTTCTCTTTTCCTCTTCCAACTGCCTCTTCAACAGCCCCACCTTATTTATCATCTCCCGCAAATAGTAATTATGATAATATATGTATTTAGCGGCTTCCGCAAGATAACGACCGCTGCCGTCCCTCAGGCACTGCTTGAGCTGACCGATGAACTCCACCAGGCTCTTTCGCATGTTGGCTTCCTCTCCCGGAAGCGGGATATATGCTATCTTTATCTGTCCCGTGTCTTTGTTGTAAAATACCGTCTCCTCCGTCACCTTCACCTTCGACGGATCTATAAAATACTCCACTGCCTTGCTGAGTATCAGCAGCACGTTTTCCAATATGTAGAGAGCGTCCTCCGTCCTCTCCACGCGATAACCGGAGAGTGGCGCGAAACCACTGCAGTTGTATCGGCCGTATTCGCATCCGTTTTCGCTGATGAATCCCATCGGCATGAAAATACTGCATTCGCCGGATGTCAGCATTATCTTCTCGAAATCACGTATAGCGTTTTCCTCCAGCTTTACCTTGAATTCCTTGTTTTCCCACATTTTTTTCTCCTTTTCTCCGTCATGACTCTTCACCCATCTGTCACGACCCTCCGCATTTGCTACAGGGTCTGTAGCCTCGCTCCGCAGCTTCGCTTCTATCTATTGTCACGCTTCTCCTTTCTATGGTTCGGCATGTGCCTATGTGATAAGCCGTACCATCGCTGCCAAAGCAAAAGACCAGACTGCCCGACGCGGCTTTACCAGACCTGCATATACCGCAGGCGTCATATCGCCTCCTGACGCTGTCCGACAGTATCACAGGATGGACGGTCGCCTTTACATACGTACAGTTTTCACCGTGATACTTCTCTCCCGACTGAGGGAATATCCATACAGTCTGCTTCGCCCGGGATGTCTCCAACTCTGAAGCGCCCATAGGTTCTCCCCGCGTCTTCTTCCCGACAAAACCTCTGAACTTGACGCTGAACAGCAAACGGAACTCCCTGTCGAAGGACAGCGGCAGCTCCAGCCGCTCCGTCGCTTCCAGCCGGTATGATACCAGCTTATCGGCTGCAGTATCCGAATATCCGATTCTCACGTTTTTCATCTCCAACCGGTCCAGTCCCGGATTGTCTTCGTAGATCCGCGCTTTGACTCTTTCCGCCGTCATAGTCGTTTCCACCCCGTTGGATGCTTTCATGGCCGTCCTGGCACTTTCATCCAGCGCTCCGTGTATGCAGTTTTCCCACAGACCTTCTATCTTTATGAAATATCCCAGCGATAAAATAGCCAATATGAGAAACGGCATCAGGATGGCCGCCTCCAGCGTATAAAATCCTTTAATACCTTTTTTCATATCCGTAATCCGCACCGTTGACTCTGACCTGCACAGCAACACCCACCCAATGCTCGTTCATCAGGAAATCACCGTCCTGCGACATCCTAGCGTTTATCTGTATCAGATCCAGTATCCGGCTTATCTTCATATTCTCATCTTTGAAAAACAGCAGCAACTGCAGATATTGTCCGTAATCGTAACCTTTCTCCTCGGCCGGTATCGCAGTCCCGCCCATGATTCCTTCCACAGCGCTGTCCAGATCCATAGCCCAGGTCGAGCGGTCCTTGGTCAGCGGGACCTTATGCCCCTGCCAAAGCAACTCCACATCATTGTCAGCTTCCGCATAGGCCCAGGTAGATGCCAGCACTGCCTGTGTAGCCGGTGCCGCAGCCCCCGGAGTCAGCAGCTCTGCCATAGCCAGAGTCTGAGCCCGTTTCTCTGCATCGCTGTATATATGAGCCAGATTCAGCGGGAAGCGCATAGCTTTCAGTGCCATTTCCACCCGTTTTTCGTTTTTTCTGTCGGAAAGCTCTCCTCCCAGGATATATTCCACCTCGTTGCGAAAAAAATGCTCCTTGCTTACAGCCCTGGTCCTGCTATTGAACGTATCCGTTATATACCGGTTTATCATATACCTCTCTGTTCCCTCCACAAAAGCCTTGTCTGCTTCTTTTATGTTGTCGGCGATGGATCTGGCTACAGCCGTAAGACTTTCGTCCGGCACAGATGAAGATGGAAGTGACGCAGCGGTAGGGCCATGTCTCAACGTCCTGTTTTCCATCGCGTTTTCCGCACTCCCTTCCGCCGCATCTTCCGTCAACGTATCGAGCCTGTCTTCAGCATAAGCCAGTTTCATGTATTCCAGGATCTGATCTCTGATCAGATCTACGTTGACTGTAGAAAATCTGCTTCCGGACACCTTTACGGACTCAAGCTCCACATCCCCCATATCTTTTGTCGAATATTCTATATACCTGCGAAGCTTCTTTCCCAGTTCCCGGTCGCTGCCTTTCAAAAGGAAAATACCATATTCCTTCTGTATATCGATGTCGAATTCCGACATAAGTGAATCTCCTGCAAGGCTGATGATGCCATCCATCCTGCTTCTCAGAGCCTCCGCTCTCACTCCGTATATCAGCGCCAGTGTTATGGACACCAATGCGGCCAGGATCACCATGATGAATACAGCGCTGCTCCCTCTCTTACTTTTCATTACCGCGTTCCTTTACAAACTCCATATACCTCACATATCCCGGACCGTCAATTGCTGTCCAGCTCCCTTCGACAATGAATGCCTTCTTCTCGCTCAGCAGCCCTCTTTCTTCCATCATCAGATACTTTTTCCCATATGCACGGCATTCCACCAGTCCTTCGTCTACATATATTTCTCCGTCGAAGTCCCCCTTCGTCGGGCCTCCCTCCGTATAAGAAGTCCTGCCTGTGGCGGCTCCTGCTTCACCTCTCAGCGTTATGTGCATCCTGCTCTGTTCCGTCACCTGGCTGTAGAAAAACATCACTATCAATACAACTGTTATGACCGACAGGATCACCATGGGAAGCACGATAGCCGCCTCTACTATGTAACTACCCCTTTTATTGTTACTGATTTTTACGCGCATCGTTTTTCTCACATCAGTTGAAGTCGCTCAGGCCTTCAAAGGTCTTGTTGACAAAATCAGTGATCTCTGTCTTAAATATGAGTCCCAGCGCTACTGCCAGAGCGACGAGTATTGCCACCTGCACCAATTCCATTCCCTTCTTGCTCCTGAATCTCACTCTCTTGAACATATCTTTCACCTTCCTTTCGCACTTTCTTCCTTTCTTCAAAGCTCCAGCAGCGCCGGAGCTACCGTTATTATCATCAACACCATGAGGAATATCATAAGAGGCAGCGTCAGCTTCGTCTCAGCCAGCCTTCCCCGTTCCTCACAGCTCTTCTTCCTCTCCAGCCACAGCATCTCGCTTTCCGCCTGGAGTTTTCCCGTCAGCTCCACTCCTTTTTTGATATTATCACTGATTATATTGGAAACTCTCATCAGCTCCCTTATCCCGCTCTCCTTTGCCATCCGCCTGAACTCCAGGTGCATGGAGCCATTGGCATTTTTACATGTAATGTATATCTCCCGCAATTTTCCGTAAAAATAATCTTCATCCCGGTCTGCAAAGGACTCCTCCACTGAACGTTCAAAAGCATTGCTCAACACCAGCCCCGCGTTCAGCAGCAGAACCAGTCTGTTGACGAATTCAGGCAATTGTCTCATCACCGACTGACGATTTTCCTTCCGCTGCCGTTCCAGTACAGCAAACCTGTTCTTATATATAATGAAGATGATGACCCCCGTAAGAGCAAGTGTGGACCAAATATCAGAGTTCCTTTCCTTCCCGGCTTCCCAGACTATTCTTTCCCCTGTCTCCAAAGATCCCGGCAACTTCACCTTCATCTTTTCCGTATCATTGTTCAGCCCGGACACCGTGTCCCTCAATGACTGCCTGATTTCCTCTTCACGCTCTTCCTCAGTCAGTGCTTTTTCTTCGCCCGGATTCTCTGCAAGCTCCCTTTGGCTTTCATTGCTGTAAGGCTCCACAGTAACATCCATCTTTTCTTCAACTGCCCCATTGCTTCCAGATACCCGAGCCTTCAGTGACAGATGCCCGGCTTCCTCCCCGGCTGAAGGCCGTGTTATATAAAGATCGTGGCCAGCTTTTTCCACCGATATTCCCGGCGCCGAAAATGTCATCGCCAGATCCACTATAACCAGCACCAATCCTGCTGCCAGCACCAGCTTCATCTTCTTTCTCGCGTTCCTGTCAGCCGACTCCTTCGTTGCGATCTTTTTCTCTCCTTTTATTTTCATGGCTGTTCTTTCAGATTTGTACGTCAGATATCTTTTCCATCAGATATATGCCCCAGACTGTGGCCGCCAATGCCGCCGTCATAAGTATCCTCCCTGCCGCTGTGGTATATAGCGGCTCCACATATGAATATGAAAACAGATTCATCATCAGGAGCATCAGGAACGGCATCAGCGATATTATCCTTCCCTCGACCTTCTTCTGAGCAGTCAAGGCCCTGATCTCCCTATCTATGGCCATCTTATCGGTCAGTATTTCCGTGGTATGGGTAATTATCCTTTCCAGATCGCCACCCATACTACGGCATATGACATACACATTGACAAAATCATTTATGTCTTCACTTTTGCTCCTGGCCGCGAAATCCTTCAACAACGTTTTATCGCTCTCCTTGTTCTGTATCATACTTATCCTCATATGTCTCAATTCCTTCATTATCAGTTCATCTTTGCCATACATGGCCGATAATTCTTCCTCCGCCTCTATCAGCGCCTCTCCCATCTGTCTTCCCGACGCGACGGAAGAAGATAACGCGTACAGCATATCCTTGAATTGACCGTTCAGCACATTCATCCTCCTGTCCGCCAGCTTCTTCTCTCCATACGGCACCAGTTTGACTACCGATAGACCTGACAGGAGAGAAAGGAATATGCTGTTGTAAAACAGATGAACGGCTGCCGCAATAGCCACATATCCGAAAAAACAGAATATGGCCTTTTCTCTCACTGACATCTCATATACCGAATAATCCTTTATCACATTTCATACCTCCCGATTCACGCGAAATATTCGTCTCCATATCCCGCCAGGGTCATCTTCTCCCGATGGATGAGTCTGCTGCCTTCGACACGAGAGCCCTGCCTGAACAGAGGATTCATCGTGATATTTCCACCTTCCATGCCGGCGATTTCCGCGATTTCAGTCACCTTCCTGCTTCCATCGCGCATCCTGCACATGTGGACCATAATATCTATGCCTTCAGTTATCTGGTTCCTTATGGCTTCCACCGGGAAATCCGCTGCCTGCATGAACATGGCCTCGAGCCGTTTCAGCATGCCTTCTATACTGTTGGCGTGCCCCGTACTCATGCTTCCGTCATGACCCGTATTCATAGCCTGTATCATATCCATCACTTCCCTTCCTCTCACCTCTCCTACGACGATCCTGTCCGGCCTCAGTCTCAGGCTTGCCTTCACCAACTGTGCCATGTCCACTCCGCCCTTTCCCTGAACATTGGCGCTGCGGCATTCCAGCCGCACTATATTTTCCACCTGTTCTATCTGCAGTTCCGCCGAATCCTCTATGACCACTACCCTCTCATGCTCCGGGATAAATCCGGAAAGCACATTGAGCATCGTAGTCTTACCTGACGATGTCCCACCGCAGATAAAACAATTGTATCCTGATGCTACCATTATCTTCATGAAATCAGCTTCTTCTCCGGTAATGGATCCTGCTTTCAGCAGATCCTCCATCTCCATCACTTTTTCGGGGAATTTCCTTATAGTCAATATAGGCCCATTGAGAGCAATGTTCCTATATATGGCGTTGACCCTGGAACCATCTGAAAGCCTGGCATCCACGATAGGGTTAAGCTCATTTATTTCCCGGTGTACTCTGGCGGCCACACGCCTTATCAGTTCCTCCAGATCCTCAATACTGTCGAACGAAAGCGGTACCCTTTCCGGAATACCATTTCTCTCGATAAAAATGTGATCTTTTCCATTCACCATGATTTCTGAAATAGATCTGTCCTCGACATAGGGTTGCAGTATATCCATCTCCCGCCGCAAAGAAAGGAAAAGCCGTTCTATCAACCTCATATTTTCCCGATAGCTGCAGCTTCCTGACTTTTCTATGGAAAACACGAATTTTTCTATAGCTTCCAACGCTTTCTCATCACCCATGGTTCCTTCCGAATCAGTTATTATCAGCCTGACTTCTGACAGATATTCTTTTATCTCTTCCGGCGAATATCGATTTTCCTTCAGCTTCTGTCCATCCCCTGGTTTTGTATTATATTTTTCCATATTTACTATATTTTTCCTTTCAATCGTATGATATCACGGATGTAATTTTTTTACAACTGCTTTTATTCGACAAATTTCGACAAAGCCCTCAAATCGCTGCTCAAAGGGCATTCCCTGCCTCCGGGCATGCAGATGTCATCGAAGCGCTGGGACTGGAGCAGCAAGCGCCCGTTCTCTCAATCAGCTTAAAATACGACAAAAAATACGACTGCGCGCCGGCAGACTTCTTTCTGCCGACGCGCAGCTCTCATTATTGATATGATCACCGGCCTTCTCCATTCCAACGCTAGTGCCAAATGCCAAAAGAACCTGTCACAGGCCGGTATTTAGTATAAATCGCCATTCAGCAACCACGATCACGAAGGGGAAATGCCAAAAGCACAGAAAACCAACGATATTTTTGGCATAGAATCGATGATAATTCAACGAAAAAATGCCAATAACATCGACAAAATCTTGCGTTTTAGCATATCGCTGTAGTGACAGCTCATGAAATGGCGTGATTTATGCCTAAAACCCGTTATTATCATCGTCTATTGGCAAATGCACGGTGCTTCACATCGAAAATCTCTTAAACGTATTTCCCCGCTTCCCGTACGCTCAGCTTGCTCATCTGCGGCCCATACTTTTCCAGGAAAGCCCTCACCCAGTCCGGGTCTGTCTTGGAGTACTCCCGGAGGCTCCAGCCGATAGCCTTGTTTATGAAGAACTCGTCGCTGCCTAAATTGTTGACGATTATTGCTTCCAGCAACTGCCTGTCCGTCCTTTCCTTTCTTCCCAATTGGTGATCTATGGCTATCCGCCTGACCCAGAAGTTCCCATCTTTTGACCATTCCAGCATCAGATCCCTTACCCGGTCGTCCTTCAGTCCTATGTCGCCTACCACTTTGTCGAGAAAATCTATGGTATCCCACCACGGTCTGGTTTCGATATACTTCCGCACAGCCGGGATATCCTCATATGTCAGGTACTGCTCCATAGCCAGAAGATAGTCGCAGACGAAATACTGGAATTCCCGGTGCTCATCTTCATAGCACCTGTCCAGAAGCGCCCAGTCCACCACACCGCTCTTTTTCTCCGATTTGATGATGTCCCGGTAAAGCTTCTTCCGCTCCGGCGTCGGTATACCGTAAAAAGCAAATTTGTTCCGCATGTATTTGGCCATCTGGACAGCCTTTTCCCCATCCTTGACCCCTTCGAACCGCTCCTTTATTTCCAGATACTTATCCATCTGTCTGCCTCCTATCACGATCTTTCTGCCTAGTCTCATCGCGCTCCACACCATTCAGTCACCTGCCGCGCCGCACTCTGACTATCCTCATCACCGCTATCAGGATCATCACCGCACCTGCCGACAGGCTTATCGCTGCCATCTGCGAAAATCCCCATATCTCCCCATCGATATACAGTACGATCGGAAATGCCAATGCGATGACGGCCAACATCAACAGTATTATCGGTATAAAGATGATCGCTCTGCCCCTGTTTTTTCTTTCGGTCATCCCAATCCCTCCTTTCCCGATTCCTCTCCACGCTTTTGTCATCTCATTCGCTCTTCCCCGGTATCACTATCCTGCTACCGCCTTGCTGTCTGTTTCTGAGATTGTGAGCCTCTATCAGCTTCGATATCTCCGTATCAGCCTGCTGCACCTCAGCTCTGAACTCGTCAGCTGATACCTTGAATGCTCCGCTGCCGGTGATTATCAGCTGTTCCAGCCTGTCGGACGTAGCTACACGGACATGGAAATCCCTGCTTTTGGCATGCGCCGCCTTTTCTATGTACATGTCGGCAGTCTCCGCTTCGCGGGTATAGACTACGTCTACGCTGCCGTGCTTCTCCTGGCGTCTTTCACCGCCCTTTACCCTATATGCGTCGAAAACGGCTATTACATGACACTTTCTGTAGCCCTGATAATTTTCCAATATCTCGATGAGAGCCTGTCTGGCCGAATCCATGTTTATCTTCGCCAGCGCCTTCAAATCATCCCAGGCGAAGATTATGTTATATCCGTCTACCAGCAGATATTCTTCCTTCACTACCGATGGCTTTATCTTCGTCTTGTTTTCTGAATGGGAAATCTCACGTTTAGGGATGATACGCCGTTCCTTTCTCTTGCCGTACGTCATCTCGAAGATGCGCTCCAGTTCCTCCTCTTCCGTGAGGCCTTTTTTCTTTGTCGAACCGGTTTTGCCTGTGCTTTCGCTATGGCCGGCGTTTCTCCCTTCGGCGCTGCCCCTCGCGAGTCCGTCTGCTGTCCGGAGCCCTTTTCGACTCTCCGGATCCCGGCTTTCCATTTCCGTACTTCCCATACCCCATGTTCCCTGCATATGCATCATTTCATCGGCTTCATCCCACTTTACGACGACACCCGCACCATGGGTGCAGAAAACCGAATCGGCCGTGTTTTCCACATCACCGTCGATATCGTAGCCTATTTCTTCTACCACTTCTTCCTGACGGTGACACTGCTCGTATCCCCAGAGGGAACAAGACAGGTGACCGTATCCTTTCGTATAGGATGCCACCTCGATCCCGTAATCCTTCATTTCCGATACGGGAGCACGCCCCGACAGCACCACGTTTTCTCCCGCCGTCTCCGGCTCTTCCAGAGCTCCGTTCATCCGCTGTATATCTCCCATGGCTCTGCCTGCCGAGCCTTGAGGCACTTCCAGCCTGAACTCATACCACGGCTCCAGCAGTATACTTTCTGCTTTTCTCAGCCCCTGCCGCAGCGCTCTGTAGGTGGCCTGTCTGAAATCGCCGCCTTCCGTATGCTTCAGGTGACTGCGGCCTGCAAGCAATGTTATCTTCATATCGGTTATGGGCGAGCCTGTCAGGGCTCCCGGGTGCTCCCGCTCCGCCAGATGTGTCAGAATGAGCCGCTGCCAGTTCCTGTCCAATACGTCTTCGCTGCATCTGGTATCTAACGTGAGCCCGCTTCCTCTCGGCGCCGGTTCCAGCAGCAGATGGACCTCGGCATAGTGGCGCAGCGGCTCGAAATGTCCCGCGCCAAAAACAGGCGCTGCTATAGTCTCCTTGTAAGCAATGGCTCCCTGGCCGAACTCCACATCGAAGCCAAACCTGTCAGCTATGATATTCCTCAGTATCTCGATCTGCACCTGGCCCATCAGCTGCATATGTATCTCCTGCAGCTGACCGTTCCAGACCACCTTCAGCTGAGGATCTTCCTCCTCAAGCAGCTTCAGCATTTCCAACGCCCTGTGAGCATCCACGCCGCCTGGGAGCTCTACCTTGTAGGTCAGCACCGATTCCAGCACCGGCTCTCCCGCGTCCCGTTCAGCCCCCAGACCCTGACCTGCATAGGTAGTTTTCAGTCCTGTCACAGCGCACACATCTCCGCTTTTCGCCTCATCCACACTTCGGAACTTTCCTCCCGAATAGATGCGTATCTGCTCCACCTTCTCACGGCCAATCTCATCCTTTACTCGCAGCGTACCACCTGTTATTTTCATATGGGTCAGCCGCGCCCCCTTTTCGTCCCTGGATATCTTATAGATCCTTACGCCGAAATCGCTGCCGTACTGCTTTTCCATCGAATATCCGGACAGCCCTTCACGGAGTCCGTCTATCCCCTCCAGCTTCAGTGCCGAACCGAAGTAGCAGGGGAAAATCTTTCTCTCTGCGATGGCTCCTCTGAGACTGTCATCCGCTATGGTTCCAGTGTCAAGCAGCTCCTCCAGCAGCGCTTCGTCGCACATGGCCGCCTGCTCCAGCCATTCCCCGCCATGGTCTACATCGAAGGTGATACATCTCTGGTCCAGCCTTTCCCTAAGCTCATCCATCACATCGTCTCTCTTCACACCTTCCAGGTCCGTCTTGTTGATGAAGATGAACAGCGGGATCCCGTACTTTTCCGCCAGCTTCCACAGCGTAGCTGTATGGCCCTGGACGCCTTCCCTGCCGTTTATCACCAGCACAGCGTAGTCCAGCACCTGGAGCGTCCGCTCCATTTCCGCGGAAAAATCCACATGTCCCGGCGTGTCCAGCAGCGTAAAGACAGTACTGCCGTATTTCAGCTCCGCTTCCTTGGAAAAGATGGTGATTCCCCGCTCCTTCTCCTGCCGGTCCGTATCCAAAAACGCGTCCCCGTGATCCACCCGTCCCCACTTCCTAATGGTCCCCGTCCTGTAAAGCAGCGCCTCCGACAGCGTGGTCTTTCCCGCATCGACGTGGGCCACAAGACCGATACATATATGTTTCGGCGGCCGGGCCGCCTTTCTCTTTCCATTGTTTTCGTTGTTTTCAGGTCCTTTCCCCATGAAAAAGCCCCCTTCTGCCTGATATCAAATCTATCATAGCACAGAACAGGGGTTTAGTCGATAAATCTTATTTCCGAGACGATATCAAGTTGCTGCGGGATTTCCTGGTAATTGGCACAAGCCGTCCGCTTGTCCTCCAAAGGGTGGATTTCACCCACCATTACAGACATTCTCCTTTTTTCACGGAATGTCTGTAACGGATGGGCAATGCGAGGACTTTACAGGCCGGAACGAGCTGCGCTGCCGAGCAGTTGCGCTTTCGAGGCGCCACCGGCGACCACCTGCACGATCCGGCAAATTTGTTGTTGAAAAAAATTCCATTTTGTAGTAAAATGGTGAGGCATATTTGATGTATTGTACGATTTAACAAAAGAAAAGGACTGAAATAATGATCAAGCACAAAGTAAACCGTTATTGTATCTATTCGCTGGGCGTCATCCTGCTCTCTGCCGGGATCACTCTCAACACCAAGACAGCGCTGGGAGTTTCGCCTCTCATCTCGCTTCCTTTCTCGGTTTCCGAGATATGGCTCCTCAACTTTCCGATGATGACATTCATCCTGTATGCCTTTTTCGTGGCGCTGCAGTTCATCCTCAAGGGAAAGGACAGACAGATGAAGGACCTGCTGCAGCTTCCTCTCTCTATTGTGTTCAGCCTGCTGCTGGATGTGTTCGGCAGAGGATATGACATGGCTCTGTCCGCCACAGGCATCGATATGGGGCCACTGATCCCCAGAATAGGGCTGCTGATAGTCGCTGTAGCCATGACAGGTGTCGGCGCTTCCATGATGATATCCATGGACCTCATTCCAAACCCTGCGGACGGACTGGCCAAAACAGTCGGTGATGTGCTGGGCAAAGGACTGGGTTTCGGCAAAAACGTGATCGATTTTTCCAGCGTAGCGGTAACGTGCTTAGTTGGGATCATCGCCTCAGGCCGGCTTGTAGGTGTAGGCATCGGAACCATCATAGGAATGGTCGGAGTGGGACGCTGTATCGCAGGCTTCAATTATCTGTTCCATCACAGGATGATGCTGGCCATCGGCCGTCACAGGATCCACGCGTCGCTGCAGTGACAAGCTGACGATCCACCGGCAGCGGTTTTGCAACAAGTCTGCGACAGGCCACATCAGTCAGCATTCCACTTCTGCCACACAGGCGTTTCCGGTTACAGGATCCCGCCTCTCATAATCGAAAAGATAGTATTTGCCGCCCGCCTTTTCCAGGTGAGTCAGCCTCCTCAGCAGTCTCGGGTCGTCGGTATCATACCGGCCGCCTGACAGATAACGGTGCTCCCTGGCTTCCATGCTGTAGAATTCCTTTGAAAAGGACTTTTCCACCGTCTCCGTGCCGAAAAAAACGGGACGTGTCTTGACGTTTTCTCTCATGTAATAATCGAAGACCATGGCTTCCATAAACCGGTCCAGATCATCCGGCGGCAGCATTTCATCGGCAAATTCCATCAGCCGCTGATACCTCTGGTTTCTGGACATGTTGACCATCACCGCCTGATGGCTGCCATACCAGCCGGCCAGAGTCTCGAAAAACGCAAAAGGACTATCGAAGCGCTCCATCAGTACATCCAGAGCGCCGCCGAATTGTCCGGAATTGAAGTAGATTTCGACCATTTCCTCGATGCGTTTCAGCCTGACGAGCTCACCATATGATATCCACCTTGTCTCCAACACCTCATAAGGAGGCGCTTCCGTATGGCGTATACCATATCGTTCCTGCCTTTCCTCCATAGGCGTCCCTTTCAGCACCTTGAGAAATCCCAGCTGCAGCTGGTTTGGCCTCATGGAAAACACGTCGTCGAAGGATCTGCCGAAGCTTTCATACCCCTCCAGAGGCAGCCCCGCGATGAGATCCAGATGGATATGTACGTTGCCCGCATCCCTCAGGGACGCCACATTGCTTCGCAGTCTGGCAATGTCCACAGGCCTGTTTATCTCCCGCAGCGTCTCCTCGTTGGTGGACTGGACGCCTATCTCAAGCTGTACCTGTCCCGGCCTCAATCCCCTCAGCAGCGTCAGCTCCTCTTCCGTCAAAATGTCCCCCGCTATCTCGAAGTGAAAATTCGTCACGCCGTTGTCCCGTTCTCTGAGAAAACGCCATATTTCCATGGCCCGGACGCTGTCACAGTTGAAAGTCCTGTCGACGAATTTCACCTGAGGAACGCCTTTTCCCAGGAAATATCCCAGCTCTGTCCGGACCGCCTCCAGATCCCTGTATCTTAAGGCTCTGTCCACGGCAGACAGACAGTAAGCACATCTGAAAGGACATCCTCTGCTGCTCTCGTAGTAAATTATCCTGTTCTCAAACTCCTCCATGCTCCCGTATGGAAATGGCAGCTGTGCGAGATCCACGCGTCCCGGCGGGCCGCTGACGACTATGGTGCCGCCGGACTTTCGAAAGATGATACCGCCGACCCTTTCCAATGCCGGATCCGCCGGCTTTCCACGAACGTCCCCATTTCCGCCAAAGGCTCCGGCGTATTCTTTCGCCAGCCGATAAAACGTCTCCTCGCCTTCGCCGACCATCACGCCTTTCACCGCAGGGAGCTCTGTCAAAGCACCTTCTGCATCGAAGGACACTTCCGGCCCTCCCAGCCAGATATCCACCTCAGGCATCACTTTCCCTGCATCAGCGACCAGCTCCCCCACCTGCCGCCTGTTCCATATGTAACAGGAAAACAGCAGAAGATCCGGCTTTCTCCCGTATATATCGGCCAGTATCTGCTCCTGCGGCTGATTTATGGTATATGAGACCGTCTCTATCTTCACATCCACCACACCCTGCCGGCCCTTGTCCCAGCCGGCTTTGTCCCGTCCCAGCTTTTCCTCGGCGTAGGCCGCCAGACTCAGGACAGCCAGATTGGAATGTATATATTTGGCATTTATCGCCACCAGCAAAATCTTCATTTTCTCTCCTCAGCCGAAAAACCTCAGCGCTTCCTCCAGCACTTTCTCCGGAGCTCCCGGTATGGAAAGCCTGTGGTCTCCGCCCTCCACCGTTATGAGGAGAACGTCGTACTTTTCCGCGAAAGCTCTGGCTTCGCTGTAGTCGATATCTTCGTCAGCGCTGCCGTGTATCATCATAAGGCGCAGCCCGTCAGGCCGGAAATCCTCGCGTATGTCATTGGCCTTCAGGCTTTCCACCAGACCCCTGGTTATCTTTATGGGCCTCACCTCGTCCTCCAGCAGGAAATATCCCATCTCATCTATCGCCCGGCGTTCATCCTTCGTCAGTTCCGAAAAGTAATCCGACATATTGACAGCCGCGCTCCTGAGAAATGCCCTGGTGCCTTCCTTGCCGCTTTCCATCAGATATATCAGCGTAATGTAAGCGCCGAAGCTGGAGCCGAAGCAGCATATCTCCGCCCCGGGGCATTCCTCCCTTATAAACGCTTCCATATCTCCCAAATCTCTGACACAATTTTTCACCGTGAGGAATTCTCCGTCCACCGGGCTTTCCCCGTGAGCAGGAAAATCCAGCGCTGCTACGCCGATACCCTTTTCCGGCAGCTCCTTCGCCAGCATTTCCACCGTCGGGCTCTCCTTGCTGCTGGCAAAGCCATGGGCCACTATCACCACCTTGTCGCCGCTGCCCTTCTCCATCCTGTACGGAATATCGTAGCTGTCGCGTCTTATATATCCTCTCATGATGTTATCCCTCCAAAAGTTTCATCCAGATATCGGTATTATCATAACATACCGGGACCTGCCTTACCATGATAAAGTAACCGGGTATCAGCTTTATCTCTGCTGCTTCCGCCACCGTGGATCACAGATATTTTATGCTGTCACTGTTGCGCCTCCGGCTCTGCGCTACTATAATTAATGAGAGAAACAAGGGAGGAAAAAATGGAAATAACGAAAGAAGACAAAATGCTCCTGGCCGGAGCGGAAGATAAGTTCAATCAGTGTCTGAACCAGTACCGCGTCACGCACACGACTTTTCTGGATCTGCGTCAGCGTTCTCTGGTGGACAGGCACTGCCGCCAACTGGCAAAAGGCAGCGACGTGAAATGCACCTTCTACGGAGGATACGATGATGCCGAGCGGACCATAGCCGCTTTCCTGCCGGACTATGCCGACGTATCCCAGCTTCCTCTTTCCGTCATACGGGCCGAAGCGCCGCCATCCGGCAGGAAGCTGACTCACCGGGATTACCTGGGCTCCCTCACCGGTCTGGGTCTCAAGCGGGAAATGATAGGCGATATCCTGGTACGGGACGATGGCGCCGATATCATAATCATGGACGATATAGAGGACTTCCTCATGCTGAACTACCAGAAAGCAGGCCGTACCGAACTATGCCTCTCGGCCCTTCCCCTTTCGGAGCTCCGCATACCTGAAACTAAGACCGCGATGATAAAGGATACCGTCGCTTCTCTGCGTCTGGACAATGTCATATCATCGGCCTTTAAAATGTCCCGCTCAAAGGCAGCCGATGCCATACGCACAGGACTTGTCTTCATAAATAGCCTCCAGGCGGAAAAGCCGGATATGAAAGTGGAAGAAGGTGACAAATTGGTCCTCAGAGGAAAAGGCAAGGCATATCTGAAAGAAGTAGGAGGTCAGACCAGAAAAGACAGGACATACATCGTCGTGGAAAGGTATCTGTAGCGGCTGCCGTCACTATATCTCTGCCGCCTCGGAGAGCTCACCTCTGCCACTGAATCTTCCATAGAGCTTATACGCCAGCAGCACTCCCAGTCCACCGCATATAACCTTGGCTATCACCATCACTGCCACCGTATATCCGTCGGCAACACTGGAAACGAACCCCATCTGTCCGCCCATGAAATACGCGCCACTGACACTGAAAGCACCATTCATCAGCTTTCCTTTGTCATCCATCTTGGATATCAGCGGAAGTACCGCCAGAGATGTGGCGCATCCCAGCAGGATACCTATCACGGAAATCTCATTGACTCTCAGCTTCCTGGCTATAACGGCTATCCACTTTCCGAAAAATCTCAATATCAGCTCCGACAACACCAGTGAACCGCTTATTATCACCGCCGATTTGAAAACGACGATAACTATTTCCTCGACGGAGCTGAAATCAGCATAAGCGGCCGACGGGACAAAAACTCCCATGACCGTGATAAAAAACAGTATCAGCGTGATTATCTGTATCCCTCTGGCAAATATCTCAAACCCCTTTACTGTTTTCTCCGGCATCTTCATCAATCCTGCGGCCATCAGCAGACATATCAAAAGGAGCGGAATGAACTCGGCGACAAATTCACCTGATCCCACTCCCAGAAGCGCCGCTGCCGCCACCAAGCCCACAGGTATCACGATGAGACCTGCTACGAACCCGTTCAGCACAAAACTGCTGTCCTCTTTTCTTATAGATGACAGGAATATCGGCAACTGGAACGTCACCATCTGTCCCAGCAGCGCTCCCAACACGATGCCATTGAAAACGAACAGCTCTTTGCTTCCGGAAAGCTGTTCTGCGATGAAATATCCTCCCATATCGGGAGCCAGCAGCACTCCGGCTACGATAGACGGATCAAAAGGAAGCGTATCCATGACCTTCATGATCGTTTCTGTGTTATTCTGTATGAGAGCCACTCCAGCGCACGACATTCCAACCATAGGGATACACATGGTCCCCATGGTAAGCAGTCCCTTATCGAAGGATTCGGACAGCCTGAACCGGCCTCCCGCCACCTTGTCCAGCATACCGACTGTAGCAAATACCAGCATTATCGCCGTAAAAACGTTCATTACCGTAGATCTCCTGTTTTATCGCGCTCCTCTTTTTCTGTCTGATCGGCCTCAAACAACACCAGCCCGCCTTTTTCATCGAAGCCGGTGTCCCACAGCTCCTTCAGTGAAAGCCAATGAGCCTTTCCATAAGTGGCCACCTTTATCATGAAGCCTCCGTCGCTCTCATCGTACCCTATGACCAGGAACCAATGCCACTCAAAAAAGTCGAATTTCTTATCACGGTGCTTCAGCATCAAATATGCCACCGGCATTTCTCTGTCTATGGTCTCTCTTACAGCCGCTTCCGCGTTTCCATAAATCGCCGTGCCGTCAAGACCCGTCACTGTCACCCGGTCTTCCTCGACATCCTCCAGATATGCTCTGACTCCGTCCATGTATGTCCCCAGATCTTTTATCCCCGATTCCCGGGGCTGAAGGTAAGGCTTCATGGACATGGCGAATTTCTTATATTCTTTCTTCCCCATCTTTTCAGGAGCATAAGGACAGAGGCCCTGCAATCCTTTATATAAGCTCAGGTATATGAATGCATCGCATGTCGTAAGAGCCGCGCATCCACCTATGTGCATCCACGGATCTATCATCCACCGCTGGTTTCCTCCGTACGAATTTCCTATTTTAAAGTATCTCAGTTCCTTTTTTCCGTTCATACAGCATCCCTTTCGATATTTTTTCTCTTTACCCTGCTGACGGTACAGCATATGAGGATCGTTCCCGCCGCCGTTATCATCGCGCTGATCAGCAGCAGAGTCCCTACCGTGGAAAGATCCAGTATCCGTCCGCCAAAGATACACCCCAGCACATTTCCTACCGTTATAGCCGTAGTAAAAACAGCCTGTCCTCTTACGGCTTCCCCCCTGGACATGATGTCATCAATGAAGCTGACCATCGCCGGGAACATCAACCCGTATCCCAGCACCTGACATGCCTGGGCCGCATACATGACCCCCATAGAACCGGCCAGATACATCAGCGTTATCTTCACCGTGAAGAAAATAGCCGCTACCCTCATGAGGAATATGTAGGAAAAACGCTTTTTTATCCTGTCAAAGAACAGCATTGCCGGCATTTCCAGTATAGCCATGACGAATATCATCACTCCCAGCTGCTCTGTATCTCCTCCTATGCTCTCTATTATCTGTATCGTAAAATTCTCAACTATCACATTGCCAAAGAACAACGCGACAACGCCAACGCTCATGACCATGAACACCATGTTCCCTGAAACGAACTCCGTCAGGCTCACAGCTTCTTCTCCGTCGCCCGTCTCATGTCCGGGGATCTCCCGGCCTCCCTGTCTGAATCTGGCATGATGTCTCCCTGCCACTATGATGATGGCTTCCATCAACACCAGTATTATAAGTCCGGAAAAAGGTATTACATCTACTCCGAATCCTGTCACCAGATATCCCATGGCCAATCCCAAAAGTGCGGCGCTGAGCGATCCCATGCTCCGCCCTATGCCGAAGCTGACATGTTCGCCGCTTTCTTCCAGGGTAAAACTCAGAGAATTGACAAAAGGATGGAGAGCCGTATGCACTACTATCAGCGCCGTATATGCGATAGTGAGCAGCAATGACTTGTCTCCTATCAGCAGAACAGCCACGGTCAGCGCAAACAGCACTGCGATCAAAACCTTTATAACTGTAATATCGGTCAGCCGCTGCGCTTTGTCAGTTATATTTGCCAGTACAGCCTGGACAAACACCGCTACCACATTTCCCACTGCGATGACCAGACCAATAGAAGTATTGGAATATCCCTTGCCAAGCATGTATACCGATACGAACATCCCGGCTACAGCGTAGAACATCCAGTAAGTCCCCTGGATCAGCGCGTAGTCGATATTCAGCAATGTCTTCCTACTCATTTTTGATTGCCTCCGATATTAAATATATCACACCTGAATCGCAGCGTAAATGCAAAAAAAATCACGTTGCCCCACAACGGCAGACAAGGCCATCGGCAGCAATACAGCAGTACAGCAATACCTCCACACCTTCCTGGCGTCGCGCCAGCCTTACCACAGGGTACAGCCAGACTTCAGACTTGCCGGATGACGGGATACAGCCGGACTTGCCGGTTTTGTTAAAAAAGAAGGTTTCCCGGCAGCCCTGACACAGGTTCGTGCCGGATCTTCGATATAATCAAAAAATCCGGCAAGCAAAACCGGAAAAAATCGTATTTGCAGCACCTACATTTTTCCTCGCTGGAACATTTTGCTAAATCGATGCCAGATTATCGTCCTATACAAAGAATCCGGCAAGGAGCCTGCCGGATTTCAAGCTGTATTTAAAAATCCGGCAAACAGTCGTGTCATGCTTGCCGAATTCTGCACCTCATCAAAAAATACGGCAACAAACCGTGTCAAGTGTGCCGGATTACGATGAAGTAAGGGAAATCCGGCAAAAACATGAGCAAGGCCTCAACTGATATAGAATTTTTCTCAATGAAAACCTTCTCAACGAAAAAGCCGCCGCACAAGCGACAGCTTTTTCCTTTCGGGTTTATCCCATAATATATAAATTTTAATTAAAGCGGCTTCACTTCCGTCTCCAGCTTGATGTCAAGCTTGGCGGCGTAGTCGATGTACTTGTCGCATTCCTCGTATGTCAGCATGTCAGATGACAAAAGTCCCGTCTGGTCGTAATCGTCGTTTACGAACATCTTGGTGAACAGCGAACCGCACTGCCCCGTCAGATACTGCTCTCCTGTAAGCCCTGCCTTCTCGAAGCTCTCCACGCAGCCCGGCGCATACAGATACGTCTCTACCATCACCTTCTTGCCGTCCTTCGTTCCCGTGGCCTCCACCACGAAGGCTCCTTCGTCTCTCACCAGTCCCTCGTCCAGTATCTCCTTTATCTCATCGTGATACTTAGGCGCAGGCGGCAGATGGGACACTATCACATCGAACGGTATGAACGTATGTCCTTTGTATGTCTCCTCCTCCCTCGACAGCAGTCCCGCCCTGTACAGCGGCGTAGAGAATTCTATTCCCACTCCTCCGTACTTGAAGTTGATGTTCTTGGCTCCCTTGAAATGGGTATCCTTGTTCAGTCCCATGTACACCGTCTCGTCGTGGGCGTGCTCCACCAGGGTCACTTCCCTCTCGCAGCCCTTGAAGTGCCTCTTCACCGGCAGCGAGTGAGGCTCTGTCTCAACAAGCACTCCGTCCTTCAACGCGAAGGTCGGGTCCGTCATGTCGGAAAGTGCCGTGAACGGCGACCACCAGAACGGCAGGAACCTCCTGGCCTCCACTCCCTCGTATACCATCATCAGGATATCGTCGCACGTATCCAGATATCTCATGCTGCTCTTTGTTGCCACGCACATCATTCCCGGTGCCGAACCGGTGCCTATGATGGCCAGCTTTCCTATCTCGGCAAACTTCTTGCCATAGTCGTTATACATTATCTCGACGCACTTTGGCCACCACGGATCCAGCACGTCGGTAGCCGCAAAATCCTGATAGTTGGCCTTCACGGCGAGGGCTGCGTCCAGCACCTTAGGCGCGAATCTGATAGGCAGGGCATTGACTATCAGGTCGACTCCTTCAGCTGCCTTGATGATGCTGTCCACATCGTCGGCATCAACGTATGTACCCTTTGCCTTCTTCAGTATCTTCACCAGCTCGTCTACTGCCTTGTGGTCTGCGTCGGCACAGATTATCTCATCCACGTTAGGCTCTTCGTCCATCCTCTGCGCTACTGTCGAACCCTGCGCTCCCGTTCCAAGTACCAGTATTTTCTTTCCCATTGTCAAAACATCTCCTTTTTATCCTTTTTGATTCTTAAAATATGATCGTCTTATCAGGCCTCCGCTTTGTTAGTTTACTTAATTTTATCATTATTCAGATTTTTTTCAATAATACAATAGTATCATCTGCGCTTTCTTCTCCATCGCCGCACTCATCCCATCTGTTTTTCCTTCAAACCACACTTCAGTATCAGACAAATTAGTTACTTCAATACAGCAAAATCATGCTATGATTCAGGTGTATAATATTAATGAAAGGAGTGAAATTGTGGATGACAGTTTAACGTCACAAAATCTTGATCTAAAACAACGACAACTTAAATCGGAGAACAAAATTCTGAGAATTTCTTTTGTAGGCAGCACGCTGTTCCTTTTATCGGAATGTCTTGCAGCTTTCTTCACCCACTCACAGGCGGTATTGATGGACTGTGTGTATGATCTGGTGGATCTGGCAATGTTAGGACCTTTCATGATACTGGTCCCAAAATTGTATAAACCTGTCACGGAACGATGGCCATATGGTTTTGCACAGATAGAGTCGCTTTTTATCATAATAAAATGCGGACTCCTGCTTTTCCTTGACATACAGCTTCTGACAGACAGCGTAGCTCTCATACTTGACGGAGGACACATAGTAAACGCCGGAGCGGTGGCAGCATTTGAGCTTTTTGTTTCCGTATCCTGCGTTGCGATGTATCTGGTATTGAGGAATATGAACAGACACTTTTCCTCACCTACGGTCAACGCTGAGCTGTATATATGGAAACTGGATGCCTACAGCACGGGAGGCGTGGGTCTGGCGTTCCTTATACAGCTGATCCTTCAGTTTACGCCGCTGTCCTTCGTGGTCCCTTATATAGACCCAGCCATAGCCATATTCATGGCGCTGATACTGGCAAGGGAGCCGATCACGATGATATGGGACGCAATCAAGAGCCTCATCCTCGCCGCACCTGGTAAGGATGTCATGGAACAGATACGCTCAAAAGCGGAAGATATCCTCAAAGGCTACGATCTGTACATCGATTTTCTCGACGTAGTCAAGACGGGAAGAAAGATATGGGTAGACGTGTATATCACACAGAAAGACGATATGCTCAGTATCAGCTCTCTGAAGCTGGCTCACGATGAGATCGTCGCCAGACTGAAACCTGAATATCAGGATGTATTCGTCGAGCTGATTCCTGAAATCGAACCCGACAAGCTTCCGGGCTGATGACGATATGAACATGAAAAAAGTGGATGGCCAATGCCTCCACTTTTTTCATTACCCTTATTACTGCTCATCCAGCACATGCCCTTTTACAAGAGAGTCTGCCATATATTTCCCTCCCAGGACCCATATCAGGTCTCCGGGCTGTATTATGGTCTCCACATTAGGCTTTATGATGGTCAGATCGCCGCGTTCGATGCCTATTATCGTGCCCCGGTACTTCTGCCGCATCCTGGAATTCTTTATGGACTTCCTGCTGAATTCCGATTTCCCGTCGATCTTGATAGGACAACATATCAGCTGCTTCTCCGGCTCAATGCCATAGAATGTCTGGCCATATATGTAATCCTTGAGTATCATATCGTCTCTGTCAGTGTATTCTATCCACTCATCCTCCTCCAACAGCATGGTACAGGCGTCTATCTCAGCCTGAGTCCCGAGCATATGGAGTATGTCTCCCTCCAGTACCGGCTCGTCAGCCGTAGGAAGATTTATATAAGTATCATCTCTGATTATCTTTATTATGGTGACTCTGAAAGACCTGTGATTAGTGAAGTCGAGTATGGTCTTGTTTTCCACGGCGCTGGTCACCTGGAATTCCGCGACGAACAACTCCTCATTGAGCCAGTGATAGTCGCCCTTCTGTCCTCTCTCCTTTTTCTGCCTGGCCAGGGTCCTCTCAGAAAAATTGCTCATGAAATGCATTTCCATATTTATGGTCATGCCTCTTATGTACTCGGATCTCAGTACCATTACCACATACACCAGCGCTATCAGGAACACTATCACGAACGGCACGCTGAAAATCTTTCTCAGCACCAGCGCCACGAAACCTCCCGCTATGAGTATCCTGGCCGCCCTCAGAGTAAGAAGAGGCAGCCTGTTGGAGCGCTGTTTAAGCCACAGCTTTGAGAACAGCACATCGTTCTTGCCATGCATCATATTGATGAACGGCACCATGACAGCGCATATGACAACGGCTGTGGCGATATCGCACAGGATCTCCGACGATATGTATCTGGACGCTATCTCCCACAATTGATTTGTCCCAAGCCAGTAGATTATGTACAATACTATGGAACACAGCACTGTCCGGAACAGAACCCGCTTCATATAATCGAACCAGTCCTCATCTCTGTCCTTGTTGCTCCTGCTCTCCGACGTATTCCGCTTTATGAACACCCACAACCCATCAGGCATCTTATCGTCCACGAACTTATATACCTTTTCCGAGTTCTTGATGAACACAGGCGTCGTAAAGGTAGTGATGACCGACACACACACGACCACCGGATACAGGAAGTCGCTGATGACTCCCAGACTCGTTCCCAAAGTCGCTATGATAAAAGAGAATTCTCCGATCTGCACCATGCTCAACCCGCCTCTGATAGCTGTATTGAGAGATTGGCCGGAAAGGAGTATCCCAATGGTAGCGAAGGTCATCTGTCCAAGTATGGTCACCATCGTGATTATCAGTATCGGAACGACGTATTCCGCCAGCAGCTCCGGCTCTATCATCATCCCTACCGAGACGAAGAATATGGCTCCAAACAGATCCTTTATCGGCTTGATGAGCCGCTCTATATATCCGGCCCGCACCGTTCCCGCCAGAATAGAACCTGCCATGAACGCCCCCAGCGCCTCGGAAAATCCTATGAAATTAGCTATCACTACCATACCCAGACAGATAGCCACCGATACTATCACCATCATCTCCTCGTTCATCAGCTTCGATGCTTTTTTGAGAAGAGTCGGTATCAGATAAATACCCAGAAGAAGCCATATGACCAGATACATCAGCATCATGCCTATCTCACCGAACATGGCTCCACCTGATACGTTCTGACTCACCGAGATGGTGGAAAGTATAATCATCATGAAAATACCTACGATATCTTCTATTATCAGTGTGCTTAAGATAAGCTGAGCGAATTTCTTCTCCTTCAGGCCGTCTTCCTCATATGCCTTCAGGATTATCATGGTCGACGACATGGAAAGCATGCAGCCCAGGAAGATGCAGTCCATCTTTCCCCAGCCCAGAAGGCTTCCCACGCCTGTACCTATCAATACCATGGCGCCCATGACAGTAAGAGCGACGATAAACGCGCTGCCTCCCACCGTTGCCAGCTTTTTGAAGCTGAATTCCAGGCCAAGTCCGAACATCAGGAATACGACGCCTATATTGGCCCAGACATGTATATCCGCAGACTCCACCACTGTGGGCAGATATGTGAAGTTCGGGCTTATGAGAAAGCCTGCCACGATATATCCCAGCACTATAGGAAGCTTCAGCTTTTTAAAAATAAGAGTGACAACACCTGCCGCTATTGTGATCAATGCCAAATCGGAAATCAAATAATCAAGATGCAAATATCTTCTCCTTTCTACTATCTACGCAATATCCTCTTCCTCCTTTTCAAAAATAACAAAAAATTCAGAACCTTTTCCGACACAACTCTCCACCCTGAGAACAGCGCCCAGCAGAACAGCTATATGTTTGACTATAGATAGACCTAATCCCGTGCCGCCCGCCTTCTTCGATCTCGACTTATCCACACGGTAGAACCGTTCGAAGAGTCTTTCATGATGCTCCGGAGCGATACCTATCCCCTCGTCCTTCACACTGATGACCTTACGCTCTCCATCGACATACGCCTTTACCCAGATGCGTTTTCCTTCATCCGAATATTTTATGGCGTTTTCTATGAGATTCATCATCATCTGACAAAATCTGTCCTCAGACCCGCTTATGACCATCTCTGCGTCCAGCTGTGCCAGCACGGTTATCTCCTTGCTGTCGGCTATAGGCTTGAGAGCCTGTATCGTGCTTTCCACAGCTTTTTTGACGTTGAACTTCCCGCATCCGAAAGAGCGCTTGTTTTCTATATCAGAGAGGACCAGCAGGTCGTTTATGAGACGTTTGAGCCTGGATGTCTCAATGGCTATGATATCTATGAACTTGGTCCTTATTTCAGGATCCTCGGCAGCTCCCTCCTGAAGAGTTTCTATGAAACCGGAAATAGAGGTGAGGGGGGTCTTCAGCTCATGGCTCACATTAGCTACGAATTCCTTTCTTATGGCCTCTGCCTTCCTGCTCTCCTCTATGGCTTTTTCCATCTCAGATAATTTCTCGGAGTAGGGCTTTATTATCAGGAAATATCCCTGTATGCTGATGGCAGCTATCACTGCGACAAACGCCACCGCCATCAGCAGCACTCCGCTTTCCGACCGTTCCCAGAACCCCTCTCCCTGGACGACGCCGACCCGCGGGTAAACATAGAATCTCCAGATGAGATATATGGCCAGCAGATTCAGGACCACAGCCTCCGCTATCAGCGCGATACATCTGTTTCTCATCTGACTTTATAGCCCTTTCCTCTTATGGTCTCGATATACTTTTCCTCGTTATCTCCGTCGGAAAGCTTCTGTCTCAGATGTCTTATATGTACATCCACCGTCCTCGTCTCTCCGGCGTAATCTATACCCCAGACATTATTCAAAAGCTGATCTCTCGTGAAGACATGTCCCCGATTCTCTACCAAATACTTGAGCAGCTCGAATTCTCTGAGGGTAAGGTCTACGATCCTGTCTCCCACCTTGACTTCGTGGCATTCCACATTCATAGAAAGGTCTCCTACCGATATGATAGTATCATGTCCGCTGCTTGATGTGACTTCATATCTCCGAAGCACTGCCTTTATCCTCGCCATCAGCTCACGTATGCCAAATGGTTTCGATATGTAATCATCAGCGCCGTACTCCAGTCCCGTCACCTTGTCCAGCTCATCAGTCTTGGCTGTTATCATGATAATTGGCGTATTGTCGCCTTCTTCCCTCAGCTCCTTGCATATCTCGTACCCAGTCTTTCCGGGAAGCATTATGTCAAGCAATATGAGATCCGGCCTTTCACGCTGGACCATGGTTATCCCCATGACCCCGTCTTCCGCAGCGATGCCGTCATATCCGTTGGTCTTTAAATTATAAAGTATGAGCTCTCTTATGTTGGGCTCATCCTCTATAATAAGTATTTTTTTCATATCTGATCTTCTCCTGGATGTCATTAAAGGCCCCTTTACATATCTTATTTTAACACAATTCTGTAAATTACTCAACGCTATGATTTTCTATGATGACATTGGCTATATTATCGCAGTAATCGCCTATTTTCTCTATATCATGTATGACATCTGTGTAAATCACTGTAAATTCCGGTGAACACTTTTTCTGGGTGAGACGTACCATGTGACGCTGACGAAGCTCTCCCTCCATGATATTCATTTCCGTCTCCATCTCCCTGACGCCCCCGGCCTTTTCCGGATCACCGTTTTCCAGCGCGTCTATACTGTCCCCTGTCATCTTCTTTGCCAGATTGAAACAGCTGTATATTTCAGCATATGCTTCCTCGGAAAATTCATATGATTTCTTTATCTTTGAATCGGCAAACTCGGCTATATTCTTACAGTGATCACCGATGTGCTCGATATCCGCCGCCACATGCATCAGACCCGATATCGCGGTGCCCTGCTCTCCCGTATTGGTATCATTGGCCACCATGGCGGAAAGGTAATTGAGGATCTTGCCGTGGAGCTCGTCCACCGTCTCCTCTGTCGCCATGACTTCCCTGACTGCGACGCTGTCGTTCCCTATGAAAGCTTTCTGCGCCGAAACTATCATTCCGAGAGCCATCCTCCCCAGCCTTGCCAGCTCCTTCGTCGCCAGATGTATAGCTACGAACGGCTGCTCCAGCACGTTATAATCCAGATATGCAGGTTCCGACGGAAGTCTGTCCACTTCTTTTCCCGGAACGATCTTCGTCACTACCTTCACCAGGATCGGTATGATAGGGATGAACCAGATGGTATTGAAGAGATTAAAGCAGAGATGAGCGTTAGCTATCTGTCTGGAGATCACCTCCACCTCCGGTCCTTTAGGAGATATGAACTGTATGAATTCGGCGTAATAAGGAATGAACCAGATAAACAGCAGTGTTCCCGTAAGATTGAAGATCACGTGAGCGGCCGCTGTCCTCTTGGCCGCGATAGAACCTCCTATGGATGCCAGCACCGCCGTGATCGTCGTCCCGATATTGTCTCCAAACAGTATCGGCAGCGCTCCTTGCAGCCCTATGATGCTGGATATGCCGTCAGGCCCTGCCGTCGACGCCAGATTCTGAAGCACAGCGATAGTCGCCGAACTGCTCTGCACGATCACAGTCATACACATCCCGAGAGCTACTCCCAGCACAGGGATATCCTGGACCTGCATCATCAACTCCAGGAAAACTTGAGATCCCGCCAGCGGTTCCATGGTATCTCCCATGATATTTATCCCCACGAAGAGGACTCCGAATCCAAATACAGTCTGTCCCAGATACGAGACAAACTCTCTCTTCTTGAAGAAAAAATACATGATGAATCCTACGGCTACGAAAGCCCATGCATAATCTCCTATACTGAACGCGATCAACTGAGCCGTGATCGTCGTCCCGATGTTGGCCCCCAACACTATGCTGATCGCCTGCGGGAGTTTCATCAGCTTGGCGCTGACAAAGCCTATGACCATTACCGTAGTCGCGCTGCTGCTCTGCAACACAGCCGTTACCAGAGCTCCGGCAAGGACTCCTAAAACCGGGTTTCTGGTAAGCATGGCCAATATGGTCCTCATCTTGTCACCCGCCGCTTTCTGCAGGCCATCGCTCATGAAATTCATCCCGAATATGAACAGAGCCAGTCCTCCTACCAACGTCATGATCATCTGTACTGCTTCGACATTCATCTTCCTCTCTCCTTTTCGTCCATTGCTTCATCTTCCGTCTGCCATCTTTCCTTCCGTCATTGCTCCCTCTATATCCGCTGTCTGCTGTTTCAGCCGCGACGACGATTTGCTCTTATGATGACTTTTTTGCCAGACAACATCTCACTTTATATATACTATATTTACTCAATGTAAACAAAAAGCCATCAAATGTTAAACGAATATTAAGTTTATGTTAAGGCACATAGGCTCATCATTTTCCCATTTCCCTTGCATTTAGTGAATCTGCGCCTGTTTTCCCTCAGCATGCCGCGCATTTCATCATCCAAAGTGTTAATTTTATGTTAATTATATCTCAATAATACCCAAAAACAACCAGCTATCCGCCTTTTTCTTCATTTGTATGGTATCATTACAAAGGAGGTGTAAAATGCTGAATGGTATAATGAGCGTCCTGGTAATATTCATGATAATGGCCGTAGGAGCCTATTTCACCTGGAGAAAAAAATGGCCGGAAAGCACCAATAAAGTCTTTTCTATCGCTGTAGTCCAGATAGCGGCCCCGGCCCTTGCCATCGTCAGCATCGAGAATCACTTTACCCCGCAGCTGCTGCAGGCCTCACTCATGAACCTGCTGGTCATCGCCGGAAGCGTACTGCTGATGCATTTTATCGGCAAGCTTCTGGCCGGATTGATGAAGCTGCCACGAAAAAAGAAGGCGGTCTTTGAGACCACCTTTACATTGAATAATACGATGTTCATAGGGCTGCCTATAATCTCCATCGTCTTCGGAAGTGAGGGGCTGCCTTATCTCTTCACCTTTTATCTGGTCTCCATCGTGACTTTCTGGAGTCTGGGAGCCTATACTCTGTCCCGCGCCTCAGACAATGCCGGCAGCTCCTTTTCCGTGAAAAACATCCTCAGCCCCGGTCTCATCGGCGTTCTCATCGGCTGTACGCTGGCAGGCACCGGTTTCCACCTGCCTATGATATTGGAAACCTCGCTGACATATCTGAGCGATATCTGCGTACCGCTCTCCCTGCTGGTCATCGGCTCCAACCTGGCCTCCTCCTTTTCCGGAGGTTTCCCCAGGATCACTGTCGACATGATCATGATAATGGCAGGGAAATTCATCATACATCCTCTCATTATCTGGGGAGCCTTTACTCTCTTTGGCGTTAACGGGCTACCCCTCGATGTCTTCATCATGATGGCAGCTCTTCCATGCCATGCTCAGACAGCTATCATGGCGGAATATTACGGTTTGGAAGCTCAATACGCATCAAATCTTGTAAGCCTTTCCACCATTATAAGCCTCGTGACGATACCTGTCTACGCCACCATATTGCTGTGACAGGAAGCCGTTTAAAAAATCCGGCAGACGATATGCCGGATCTTTTATATGGTTTTATCGATTTTATCGAACAGTGAGCGGGGCAAGGCTATACAGGCAAGCCTCCCCCGCGCAAAAACATCCTCCACTTAAAGCGGTTTCACTTCCGTCTCCAGCTTGATGTCAAGCTTGGCAGCGTAGTCGATGTACTTGTCGCATTCCTCGTATGTCAGCATATCAGATGATAAAAGTCCCGTCTGGTCGTAATCATCGTTTACGAACATCTTGGTGAACAGCGAACCGCACTGCCCCGTCAGGTACTGCTCTCCTGTAAGCCCTGCCTTCTCAAAGCTCTCCACGCAGCCCGGCGCATACAGATACGTCTCTACCATCACCTTCTTGCCGTCCTTCGTTCCCGTGGCCTCAACTACGAAGGCTCCTTCGTCTCTCACCAGTCCCTCGTCCAGTATCTCCTTTATCTCATCGTGATACTTAGGCGCAGGCGGCAGATGGGACACTATCACATCGAACGGTATGAACGTATGTCCTTTGTATGTCTCCTCTTCCCTCGACAGCAGTCCCGCCCTGTACAGCGGCGTAGAGAATTCTATTCCCACTCCTCCGTACTTGAAGTTGATGTTCTTCAAACAATTCTGGCACTGCACCCCTACAGAACACAGGCAGAAATATGCCCGCTATATGGAGCAAGAGCCTCACGCAGTCTGCCTGCTCGCAGATGAATCCCTCCAATTGACAGAAGACGCCATCACCGCCTGGCACCTGGAGAAGACTTTCAGGTGATAGTTTATATTGCCGATATCTACTGTAAAGTTCTGTTATCTATCTGCCGATACTGAAGCCTTATGTCGCAAAATACTTTTCACGCAACAGCCCGACGTTTCCATGACGAACGAAGTCACGACATCAAGCCTCAAAATCCCGGAATATCGCGAAGCTCTATTCCAACACCCTTCCACGATATTTTAAAATGATTTTCAACAGATTTACCGGGCAGATTATCGCGAAATGTCGCGCAGCACGCTCCCAGGATAGTTTTCACCCCATACAGCAAGAAAAACTATCCTGAACAGCGCCGAGAACATATCTGGCGATAATCGACCTGAAAAAGAAAGTCAAAAACTGCTTACAATATCGTGAACACTACATTTTAGAGCTGTCCAGGATAATCTTCCTCCTCCCCGCTGCCGTTGCCGCGCCGCCGCCACAAAAAAGCGAGAACACTACAGCCCTCATTCGCAGGAATACAAAAAAAACGCCGCACCAACGATGAAAAGTCGATGCGACGCCTGCATGACGCTTGCAGCGCTTGTTTGATTTACTGCCGGTCTGCTGCTACTCCATCTCCCTCAGCAGGTTCACCATCTCGATGGCGCCCTCGGCGCAGTCGGAGCCTTTGTTGCCGGCCTTCGTTCCTGCCCGCTCGATGGCCTGCTCGATGTTCTCCGTCGTCAGCACGCCGAACATTACAGGAACGCCCGTATCGAGGGAAACGTGAGCGATGCCTTTGGACACTTCATTGCAAACGTAATCATAGTGAGTCGTGCTTCCTCTTATTACAGCTCCCAGGCAGATGACGGCATCGTACCTGCCGCACTTGGCCATCTTGGAAGCGGCCAGCGGTATCTCGAACGCTCCCGGCACCCATGCGATGTCTATGTCATCCTCGCTTACATCGTGCCGCTTCAGCGTGTCCAGCGCTCCTGACAGCAGCTTCGACGTGATAAACTCGTTGAATCTGGCGGCGACGATGCCCACCTTTATCTTCTTTGAAACCAGTTTTCCTTCGTATACTTTCATTTCCTTCCTCCTTGCTCACCCGTCAGAGCCGGGCGTCAGCTTAACTTTATCAGTATCCAACATCAGTATCCAGTACCAGTGATCCAGTATCAGTAATCCAGTATATGCCCCATCCTCTTCTGCTTCGTCTTCAGATAGAACAAGTCGTTCTCGGTGGCCTCCATCTGTATAGGCACCCGTTCGATTATCTCCATGCCGTAATCGGCCAGCTGATAGACCTTGTCAGGGTTGTTTGTCAGAAGCCGCAGCTCTCTGGCTCCCAGATCCCGCAGTATCTGAGCCCCGATGAAATATTCCCGCATGTCTCCCGGAAATCCCAGAGCCAGGTTGGCGTCCAGCGTATCCATACCTCTGTCCTGCAGCTCATAGGCTTTCAGCTTATTGATGAGCCCGATGCCCCGGCCTTCCTGTCTCATGTAGAGCACTATGCCGCGCCCTTCCTTTTCTACCTGCATCATGGCCGCGGCCAGCTGCTGACCGCAGTCGCACCGCAACGATCCGAATGCGTCACCTGTCAGGCATTCGGAGTGGACTCTGCACAGCAGACTTTTGCCATCTCCGATCTCACCCTTCACCAGGGCAACGTGGTGCTCCCCGTTGAGTTTGTTGACATAGCCGTAGGCCATGAAGTTGCCGTATTTGGTAGGCATCTTGACGACAGCTTCCCTTTCCACCAGCTTCTCGTGCTTCTTGCGATAATCCTGGAGCATCTTGATAGTGATGAACTTCATCCCGTACTGCTCCGCCAGCTGAAACAGCTCGCTCTTTCTCATCATGGTACCGTCATCCTTCATGATCTCGCAGCAGAGACCGCACTCCTTGAGGCCTGCCAGCCTAAGCAGATCCACGGTAGCTTCCGTATGTCCATTTCTCTCCAGCACACCGTTTTTCTTGGCCTTTAGTGGGAACATATGCCCCGGCCTTCTGAAATCCTGAGGCTTCGCATCATCGTCGACGCAGGCTCTGGCAGTGAATCCCCGCTCCTCAGCCGATATGCCGGTAGTGGTGTCCACGTGGTCGATGGAAACAGTGAAGGCTGTCTCGTGGTTGTCGGTGTTCTCGCTGACCATCTGCGGTATTTGCAGCTTCCGGCAGAATTCCTCGCTCATAGGCATGCAGATGAGCCCCTTGGCCACGCTGGCCATCAGGTTCACGTTTTCCGTCGTGGCGAACTGGGCCGCGCATATCATATCGCCTTCGTTTTCCCTGTCCTCGTCGTCGGTGACCAGGATGATCTTTCCCGCCCGAAGATCCTCCAGTGCCTCCTCTATCGTATTGAATCTATTCATAAATATACCTCCTTCTGTTGATTATCCATTGATTGTTATCCTCCGCATCAAAATCCGTTTTCCGCCAGGAACGCTTCTGTTATCCTTTCGGAAGTCCTTGTGGCCCCTGTCCCGTTCTCCACTTTTTCACCGAAGCTCATCAGCCTTTCCACGTATTTACCGATGATATCATTTTCCAGGTTCACCACATCTCCCGGCTTTTTTATGGAAAGAATCGTGTTATCCGACGTATGGGGTATTATGGAAACCCGGAACGCGTCTTCGGCTACGCCGGCTACCGTAAGGCTGATGCCGTCTATGGCTATGGAGCCTTTCTCCACGATGTACTTCATTATCTCCCCGGGAGCCTTCACCGTATACCATACGGCGTTGTCGTCTTTCTCTACAGATGCTATGGTGCCGGTCCCGTCTATGTGGCCCGACACGATATGTCCTCCGAACCGCCCGTCGGCCTTCATGGCCCGCTCCAGATTCACAGCGCTGCCGTTTTTCAAAGCTCCCAGCGATGACCTGTTCAGAGTCTCATGCATCACGTCGGCCATGAATGCGTAAGATGTAAAGTCCGTCACTGTCAGGCATACGCCGTTAACGGCAATGCTGTCTCCCAGCTTTACGTCTTCCAACACCTTTCGGGCCTCTATGGTCAACACTGCCGAAGCCCTTCCTCTCTTTATCTCTTTTATCCTGCCTGTCTCTTCCACTATTCCCGTGAACACGTTTCCAACACCTCGCTTTCCAGTAAGATATCCTTTCCCAGCACCGTCACCTCGGGCTCTGAGAGCATGACGGCTTCCGACGGCATGTCGAACCCCCTGCCGCCCACAGGTGACGGGGCGTCCTTTCCGCCCAGTATCTTAGGAGCGACATATGCCTGTACCCTGTTTACGATACCGGCTGACAGAGCCGACCAGTTAAGCGCCGCGCCGCCTTCCAGCAGCACGCTGTCTATCTTCATCTCCCCCAGCCTTTCCATCAGACATCCCAGATCCGTGTGGCCATCTTTGAGCGGTACGGTGATTATCTCGCATCCGGCTTCTTCCAGCCTCTGCCGCTCAGCAACCCTCTCTGCGGCAGCTTCTTCTGATGTCGCTATCATCGTCCTCACATCGCCGGCCGTTTTCACTATCTGAGATCCGGAAGGGATCCTCAGACTGGTATCACATATTATCCTTACCGGATCCCTGACTCCCCGTATCCTGCAGGTCAGCAGCGGATCGTCCGCAAGCACCGTTCCCACTCCTGTCATGATCGCCGTATATCTGTTCCTGTCGCGATGTACATTTTCCCTGGCCGCTTCTCCTGTTATCCATTTGGATGCTCCCGTATGAGCGGCTATCTTTCCATCGGCCGTCATGGCGTATTTCAGCACTACATAAGGCGTCCCGTTAGTTATGAAGTAGAAAAAGGGTCTGTTGAATGAATCGCATTCATCTTTGAGAAAGCCTTCTGTCACCTCGATACCGTGCTCCCGCAGCATCGCCACGCCTTTTCCGGCCACCAGAGGGTTGGGATCCGCAGAGCCTATGATGACTTTTCTTATCCCTGCCTCTATTATCGCTTCCGTACACGGCGGTTGTTTTCCGTGATGGCAGCACGGTTCCAGCGTCACATACATGTCAGCTCCTTCAGCCGGGCGCCTTGCTCCCGTTTCAGCTCCCGCCCTTTTCATGCAGTCCCCGAGGGCCTCTCTCTCCGCATGAAGGCTCCCATACCTCTTATGGTATCCCTGTCCGATGATACGACCGTCCTTTACTATGACAGCTCCTACCATAGGATTGGGAGAGACCCATCCGCAGCCCTTTTGGGCCAGCTCTATCGCCAACCGCATGTATTTTTCATCTGTCATCGTCTTTTCTCCTCCAAAATATGATCATCTCACATCAAAAAACCCTGAAGATTTTCTTCAGGGCAATACATACAGACAGTACCGTCTTTCCTGTACCAAAAAGGCGGTCACGCCGTCAAATCATAAAAGCTCTGAAACAAAAAGTTTCAGAGCTTGTGATCGCGAAAACACGCGCATAGAATGCGCTTTTCGATCTTCTCCCATCCAGACTATACTGTCGGTTTTGGAATCTCACCAAATCCTGACTTGGACAACTGCCAAGTCCTGTGCTGACGCACTCGCGGACTATACCGCCGATCGGGAATTTCACCCTGCCCTGAAGATCTTTATTAAGTTGCTGTAATTATATTATGCTTCTTTCGTCCGTTTGTCAATAGGTGTTTGCTCATATCCCATCATCTTTTCCGTTAACAGCTTGATACCTTCTCCAAATCTGCCATCCAGGAATATCCTCTTCACTTCTCCACGCTGCAGGAACGAACTGCTCCTTTCTATACGCACGACCGCCTTCATCATCGCACCCAGCTCTTCCTGACTGCCTGTATCAGCCGCCTTATCGGTAACCATGTTTTCGGTCTTTATCATCCTCTCCGTCACATCCTCACCACAGCGGCATATCAGATGCTGCAGGTACTGCTCTTCCCTGGCGCGGCCACTATCCGGCCCCGAAACGAAGCATATCTTCTCCGCCATGTCTATACAGGCTATCTCGCCATCCGACAAGCCGGTTCCCAGATCCATCACTATCACATCATATCCTCCACTGTCTATGACCGATGCGATAAACGCTTCCATCTCTCCGGCGGAAAGCTCCTTTAGCGGATTCCTTCCTCCCGTAGGAGCGAAAGCTTCCAGTCCAAAATCATCCTTTACGATGTAGCTGTCCATATCCGGAAGCTGTCTCTCACTGCTTTTCCCGGAACGGAGAGTCGCTGTCTCATTTTTGAAAAGATAATAGAGATACATGCCCACGCCCTTTATTCCCGGTGGACATATCATGAAATCCCCCGTCGATTCCGCCTCCTCAAATGAAATGTACAATACCCGCTTCCCTGCAAAGCGGCACAATTCCTGAGCTGCCGCCATAGCCAGCACAGTACATCCACAGCCTCCGCTGCAGGACGCGAATGCCAGCAGGCTTGTCTGTCGGCGGCATATATTTACGGATCTTTTCTCCGCCAAGGATCCATAGATCTCCATCAGAGCCGCGACTATGACCTGTGCCTGACTGTATTTGTAAATGCAGAATTTTTTCTCTCCGGGATTCCTTACCGCCATAGAAGGCTTCTCTGACAGCAGTACGATCTTCCCTCCATAAACCTGCTCCGCTTCCTGTCCATCCCACAATATCATGTCGGCGGAATCCAGCACAGCGACCTCTCCTGCCTCTCTGACCTTCTCGAAAAATTCTTCTTTTTCCGCCAATCGGATCAGCACCCGGCTGCAAAGGTACAGTATCGCTCTGCTTAGCGCCCTGCCATATTCTTTGTCATCTGTTACAATAAGCAATGATATATTTTCCATAGACCATGTCCTTTCGAATGCCGCTTCAAAGCTTGGAAAATTATTCCTTTTATTTCATGTTACACGATATGGAAAATAATGTCAAGCAATATTTTACTTATCACGCCGCGTCTGCATCTCTATACGCCCTCTTAGCTCACCTATGGCCTGCGACACGCCGCCTACCTCATCGATTATCCCTGTTTCCACAGCTTCCCTTCCGAACAGCACTGTTCCCACATCGTTTGACATGTTGTCGTTACTGTTCATCAGCCTGATTATCTCATCACGTTCCGCCCTGGAATGGTCCACGATAAAATCGACCACCCTCTCCTGAGTCTTCCTCATGTAATCAAAGGTGGTCTCCGACGTAATGACGATCCCGGTCGTCCTTATGGGATGAAGGGTCATTGTAGCCGTCTTGGCTATGAATGAATAATCAGTAGCCGTTGCCAAAGGTATGCCTATACTGTGGCCTCCGCCCAGGACCAGCGAGACTGTGGGTTTTGACAGAGTAGCGATCATCTCCGACAATGCGAGCCCCGCTTCTACATCCCCTCCTACTGTATTGAGGACTACCAACAGCCCTTTCAGCTTGGGATTTTCCTCTACGGCGATCAGCTGCGGTATCAGATGCTCATACTTGGTGGCCTTGTTGTCGGCAGGCAGCGCATTATGTCCCTCGATACTGCCGATTATATTGATATACTGGACATCGCTCTCGAAATCCGGCCCGGTACTGAGAAGTCCCAGCTCTGTTATCAGATCTCTGGTGCTGTTCTCCTGCTCCGCCGTCTTTTTTTCCGGGTTTTCTTCTCTCACTTTCATATTCTCCTCTTCAAATTAATATCATTAATATTATCTGTGTTTAAGGAGTATATTATGCGACTAAGTGAAATCGGAAACAAGGAGATCGTCGACCTTTCGACAGGCTGCAGTCATGGTCAGCTGTGGGATGCTGAAATGATCTTCGACAAAAAAACGGGAAAGATAAGATCTGTACTGGTGCCGACCTTCGAAAGCGGCGGCTTTTTCAGGAAAAATCTTGGCGATATGTGCGAACTGCCATGGAGCAGTATCGTCATCATAGGAGATGATATGATCATATTCAGATCCTCGCCATCTTCATGATATATACGGACAGCCGGGGCTGTTTCATCGTCTCCTCCTATGAGCCATCTCTCTGTCACTGCCCGAAGCTCACATCCACTACGACGATCTCGCTGTCAGTACCTACTCTCATGGCCGGACCCCACACGCCGACCCCGGAGGTGACAACGGAATACATATCGTCGACTTTTTTCATCCCGCAGGCGTTTTCCCAGAAGAGGTCTATAAGCAGATTTCCCGGGAATATCTGGCCATCATGAGTATGGCCTCCCAGATCCAGATCGACGCCGGCCTTTGCCTTCTCCTCCAGCTCCGACGGCTGATGATCGATACAGATAACAGGCCCCTCTTTGTCCACCCCTGCCATCAGTTCCTCTATGGATTCCCGGCCGCCTGCGCCAGCCCTGTTAGGCTTCGACGCATCTTTCCGCCCAATGATGGTGATGTCCCCTGCGACCACAGCAGTTTCATCTTCAAGCAGCTCTATCCCCGATTTTTCAACGAACTGATCCACTTCCGGCTGTACTTTGGCGTTTTTTCCACCGGCGACCGTAAATCCTCCTATAAGCCGCTCTTCAACATCGTGGTTGCCATAGCAGCCATATACGCCGTATCTCGACTCTATACCTGATAAGGTCTCAGCTATCTTATCCGCGTCTTCCAGCGCGTAGTAATCGTTGTCCACGATATCGCCGGCGAATACCACCATATCAGGATCCTGATCGTTTATTTCTTCCACCATCCGTTCCATCATGTCATTTCCCACCGAATAACCCAGATGGGTATCCGCCACCAGCACTATCCTCATCGAGTCAGCCGTTTCAGTATGTTTGTCGATAGTCACACTGTAATTCTCCACCTTCGTATCAGGATAATGGAATACGCCGTACAAGCTGAAACATAGCACCAGGGCAATGACGATAGATCCTCTGGCCACTATATATCTACGATAACCCGGATAGTCCTTTCTCATCTTTTTCGCCAGCCACAGGACAAATGTAACTGCTTCAGCCGCCGCCACAAACAGTATCGCGTAGATGAATACGCCTATCCACACATTATTTATAAACTTGAGCGCCGCGACCCAGGAAGGGTCGTCGAACAGAGTCCAGCTGGCAACACTGCTGAACAGGAAAAAGTATATGACTGAAAAGATGACGACTACCCATTTTTTCCCGAAAAAGCCGTGTACATTCCTTAACATCCTGACAACTCTGTGCCATAAAAAGAAGTTCACCGCCAGATAAGCTATAGCCAGTAAAATCAAATACCACATTCCTCTGTCCCTGCTCCTTCCTTGTCCTCATCATGCCCCGGTCTTGCTCATTTTGTTTGTCCCTCCGCCACAGCAACCTTCAGGCTTTCATCGAAAGGGGGTCTGCATATCCCTTTTTCCGTTATTATGGCGGTTATCAGACTGTTATCTGTTACGTCAAAAGCCGGATTGTAACATCTGACTCCCTCCGGCGCCATCGGTTCCTTATAGAATTTTTCCTTTATCTCCTCCGGCGCTCTCAGCTCTATAGGTATATCATTTCCGGAAGGGCAGCCCAGGTCTACAGTTGAAGTCGGTCCCAGCACATAAAACGGGATCCCGTAATATCTGGCTAATATAGCAACGCCTAATGTCCCTATCTTGTTCGCCGTATCGCCGTTGGCTGCCACTCGGTCACAGCCTACGAAACATGCCTGCACCCAGCCGTTTTTCATTACTGTTGCCGCCATATCATCGCATATCAACGTCACGTCTACACCAGCCTTCTGTAACTCATATGCGGTAAGCCTGGCTCCCTGAAGCAGCGGTCTCGTCTCATCGGCAAATACCTTGAAACTCATGCCTCTCTCAGTTCCCAGCAATATAGGTCCCAATGCGGTCCCATACCTGGATGTTGCCAAAGGCCCGGCATTACAATGAGTCAGTATGCCATCGCCTTCTTTTATCAGCGTAAGCCCGTACTCCGAAATGGTCTGGCACATTGACATATCTTCACTATGTATTTTCAGCGCTTCTTCTTTTATCGCCGCGATCATTCTTTCAATACCCGTGTCAGCTGTCCTGGCCGCATTTATCGTCCTGTCCACAGCCCAGGTCAGGTTGACCGCCGTTGGCCTGGATGACTTCAGATAAGCTCCATACCTTTTCATCGCAGCGAAAAATCCGCCTGCCCCATCGCTTTCATCCGCCTTTCTGTCATCCTGCTCGCCCTCACGCGCTGCCAGCACTGCCATGCAGTAAGCTGCGAATATCCCAATGGCAGGAGCGCCTCGCACCCTGAGCTTATATATAGCGTCATACATCTCTTCCGGCGTCTCCAGTTCCAGATATTCAGTCCTGCCTGGGAGTAGGCTCTGATCGATTATCACGACGGCCTTTCCATCTTCCCGCATGCAAACATTATCTGTATGAATGACTTCTCGTGTGTTTTTCATTCCTCTCTCCTGGAATTTGTTTTATTATACTCCTTTTTCGATAGGCACTCACATTTCTCCCTTTCTGAACGCCTCTATCATCGCAGCTGTGATACTGATATCGACAGCCTGTGGAGGCAGCTCATCCCTTGACAGCCACACCGCCTCAGCCAATTCATCCCTGTCAAGCTGTATCGTACCGTCTCCGTCCAGATCGGCAAAAAATCCCGAAATCAATGAATCAGAAAATCCCCATGGCTGACTGCCAAAGTACCTGAGATTTTCCACATGCAGCCCCACCTCTTCCATGACCTCTCTTTTCAAAGCTTCTTCTATAGATTCTCCGATCTCCACGAAACCCGCGATCAATGCCAGCCCTTTATATGGTCTGCCTGCGTACCTCGTCACCAGGAGTCTGTCTCCATCTGTAACAGCTGCCATGATCACGGGAGATATCCGAGGATACTGAACGTTCCCACACTCAGGACATACCTTCGCTCTCTCGCGAACGGAAAAGCCGCTGACTGCTCCACAGCACCCGCAGTAGCGATGTTCCCTGTACCAGTGATCCAAATGGCCTGCCGTTACAGCCGCCAAAGGTACCCATCTGTCGGTTTTTCCGGACAGATTTCTCATATTGATATACTCCATGTTTTTCGGGATCTTTCCCTTAAGTTCACGCTGCGGCAGCAAAAACATAGGCTCATCATCTATAGAAAAAGCATATATCGCATTCTCCACATCGAGCCCCGCGGAAAGATTCGCTGCGATCTGCTCCATGGTCGGGAGTGCTATGCCACCGTCTTCCCCGTCACACACCAGCAGATTTCCGCCAGCAAAGGTGAAGACGACACTATTACCCCCGGCTTTGATATTTTTAAACGAATTATCCAGTCTGTGGGGAGCTATATCCTGTATCATCGTTTTTCACCTTCCTCAAAGTACTCTCTTATATGCTCCGCTATTATGTCCGTTACTTCATCCATTCCTTCAGCACATTCCCAGTCGTCGGTGATATAATATTTGACGATGTCATATATCCAATCCCTGTAATGCTCCAGCGCTGCATCAAGGTCCTCTATCCCCTGTGATCTGAGCTGGCGAACGTCAGCCGCCGAATATTCCACAGTTACCTTGCAGCGCCTCTTTTCCTTTCCTTCTGTGATATCGTAAACACTTACCTCGCATCTGTTGTAAAAATCCTCTCCCGGGATCAGTTTCATTTTGCGCATGACGCATTTCACCTCGCTATAGATCCTGTTTTTTCACTATATACAGATAAAAGAGGCTGTGCTCCAAAGTCTCGCTTCGGAACACATCCTCTTCTGAAAAACTCATTTATGTTGCCGCGTTATACGAACTTTTAGTTGTTAGCAGCCTTGTACTTTTCAAGAGCGTCGATGAGTTTAGGGATGATGACTTTGACATCACCAACGATACCCAGATCGGACACCTCGAAGATAGCAGCCGAATCGTTCTTATTGATAGCGATTACGCACTCGGAGTTTTCCATACCGGCGATATGCTGGATAGCTCCGGATATACCGCAGGCCATGTACAGCTCAGGTCTTACCGTCTTACCAGTCTGACCAACCTGTCTGTCCTTCTCGATCCAGCCGGCATCAACGTTAGCTCTTGAGGACGAAATCTCTCCGCCCAGCAGATCAGCGACTTTCTGCAGCTCTTTATAGTAATCCGCAGAACCGATACCTCTTCCGCCGGAAACCAGAACCTTGGCTTCTGTGATATCTACCTTCTTCTTAGTATCCTTAACTACTTCCTTGATAGTTACGTTCATGTCTTCAGGAACGAAATCAACCTTGAATTCCTCAACAGTACCCTGCTTGCCCTTCTGAGGCTCGATCTTCTTCATTACTCCAGGTCTTACCGTAGCCATCTGAGGTCTGTAATCAGCACATCTGATAGTAGCCATTACGTTACCTCCGAAAGCAGGTCTCGTCATCTTCAGAGTATTGTCATCCATTCCCAGTCTCTTGCCGATGGACTCAGTGTCAGCAGTCGACGTAGCCTTCAGGAATTCGAAATACTTGTTCATATCGATATCCAGGTGCGTGCAGTCTGCGGTAAGTCCTGTGTGGATCCTGGCAGCTACTCTTGGAGCGAGGTCTCTTCCGATGGAAGTCGCGCCGAACAGTACGATGTTAGGATCGTAGTTCTTGATAACGGCTGTAAGCGCTTTAGCGTACGGTTCCGTTACATATTCAGCCAGCATAGGGTCTTCTACTACGATAACCCCGTCGGCTCCCGCTTCGATCAGCTCCTGCGTCTTATCTTTAACCTTATCGCCCATGATAACTGCGTATACCTTTTCCTTAAGGTCAGCAGCCAGCTCTGTCGCTTCGCCCAGCAGCTCGAGAGTTACTTTGGCGACAACGCCGTCTCTCTGCTCAACTACTACATATATATCTTTACTCATTTTCAAGAAACCTCCCCACTAAATAATGTGTCTTTCTTCCATCTTCGCTATGATTGCAGCTACCGCTTCATCCGGGCTCACATCCAGCTTCGTTCCTGCTCCCTTGGCCATCTTTCCGAACGATGTAACTACCTTTGTCGGCGAACCGTTCAGTCCGATATGGTCAGGATTCAGTCCGTCCTTCAGATCGTCGAATCCCCAAACGGTGATTTCCTTTGCATAAGCGTCGATGATTCCGCCTGCGTGCATATATCTTGGCTCAGCCAGTTCCTGCAGCGCTGTCAGCAGGCAAGGAGTCTTGACTTCTATCATATGGTGTCTGTCCTCATACTGTCTTCTTACAGTGAGAACGTCGCCCTTTTCATTCGGTGTGATCTCTTCAACATATGAAATCTGCGGGATTCCAAGGTTCTCAGCGATCTGAGGTCCTACCTGAGCAGTATCTCCGTCGATCGCCTGTCTTCCGGTGATAACGATATCATATCCGATCTTCTTCAGAGCAGTGGAAATGATTATCGCCGTAGCGCATGTGTCTGATCCGCCGAATTCTCTGGCTGAAAGCAGATATGCGTCATCGCATCCCATTGCCAGCGCTTCTCTAAGTGCCACGTCAGCCTGCGGAGGTCCCATGCACACTACCGTTACAGTACCGCCAACCTTTTCTCTCAGCTGAAGAGCTGCTTCTATTCCTGATTTATCATCGTGATTGATGATGCTTGGCACACCATCTCTTATAAGTCTGTTCGTCTTAGGATCCAGTTTTACCTCGTTCGTGTCCGGAACCTGCTTTATGCATACTACTATTTTCATCGTTATTCTTCTCCCTTCACACTACTTCTTTAACTTCATCGAGCCCGAAATTACCATCTTCATTACTTCAGATGTTCCTTCGTAGATCTCTGTGATCTTAGCGTCTCTGAGCGCTCTTTCCACAGGATACTCTCTGCAGTATCCGTAACCACCCATCAGCTGTACAGCTTCTCTGCACACCTGGTTAGCTACGTCAGAAGCGAATAACTTGGCCATTGCTGCGGCAGGGCCATAGTTCTCTCCGGCATCCTTTATGCATGCCGCTCTCCATGTGAGGAGCCTTGCTGCGTCTATCTTCGTCTGCATATCAGCAAGCTTGAACTGAGTAGTCTGGAATGCAGCGATCGGTCTTCCGAACTGCTTTCTTTCCTTTACATATTCAACTGCTTCGTCCAGAGCGCCCTGCGCCAGCCCTACGGACTGTGCGGCGATACCGATTCTTCCGCCGTCAAGAGCCTTCATGGCGATCTTGAATCCCTGGCCTTCCTTGCCCAGTCTGTTGGCAGCCGGTACTCTTACGTTCTCATAGGAAACTTCGCAGTTGGATGCTGCTCTGATACCCATTCTCTTGATGTTTTCACTTACGGTAACTCCCGGCGTCCTGTTTCCGTCCTCATCCTTGAGTGGAACTACGAACGCGGATATACCCTTCGTACCCAGCGTCTTGTCTGTAAGCGCGAATACTATGCAAGTCTCAGCGAAACCTGAGTTAGTTGTAAATATCTTTCCGCCGTTGATGATATATTCATCAGTAGCTTCATCGTATACCGCCTGTGTCTGCTGTCCGGCAGCATCCGAGCCTGCGTTTGGCTCAGTAAGACCGAAACAGCCTGTCTTCGAACCATCGATCAAAGGTCTGAGGAACTTCTGCTTCTGTTCTTCCGTACCGAAGGAGTCTATGCATGAGCAGCAGAGGGAAGTATGTACCGAAATCGTGATACCGGCACTTCCGTCCTTCTTGGAGATCTCTTCCATGCAGAGCGCATAGCTGAGGTAGTCTCCGCCTACTCCGCCGTATTCCTTTGAGTATGGAATACCCATGAGTCCGTATTTGTGCATCTTTGCAAGCAGATCAAGGTCGAAAACTTCAGTTTCGTCCATTTCTTCCGCCAATGGTTTAACTTCATTTTCTGCAAATCTGCGATACATTTCCTGCTGAAGCAAATGTGTCTTTGATAATTTAAAGTCCATTGTTTATCCTCCTAAACTCCACAACTTAAATTTTGCTTACAATCACTTATTTATTTTATTGTAAATAGCAATCTGTGTCAAGTCGCATTGCCATGTATTTCGTCATGTATTTTGTATAATTTATAATGTCGGACATAGACTTTAGAATGCTTAAAACCGACTTATCATTGACAAAAAAGTATTTCCGCACTAATATGGATATAAATCGTCATTTTGCCGGAAACACCCGGAAAACAAGAGAAAAAGCAAAGAAAAAATGGGAAAGGATGTGGAATTATGTTCGAAACGCTAAAGTATGAAATAAAAGACGGTATCGCTTATATCACGGTCAACAGACCTAAAGCTCTCAATGCTATCTCCACGGCCGTCCTTAAGGATCTGAAGGCTGCCTTCGACATGGTCAAAGATGATGATCAGGTCAGGGTCGTCATCCTCACAGGTGAGGGAAAAGCCTTCGTTGCAGGAGCCGATATCGCGCAGATGTCAGCGCTCACAGGAGTAGAGGGCCACGATATGATAAAATACGGCGCCGATGTGATGAACTACATCGAATCCATCGACAAACCGGTCATCGCCGCTGTGAACGGTTTTGCCCTCGGAGGCGGATGCGAACTGGCCATGGCCTGTGATTTCAGGATAGCATCTGAAAAAGCTCAGTTCGGACAGCCTGAAGTAAACCTGGGGATCATACCCGGCTTTGGAGGCACCCAAAGACTTCCTAGGCTGGTAGGTCAGGGAATGGGAAAATACCTGATAATGACAGGAGAATATATCAAAGCCGACGAAGCGCTCAGACTTGGACTGGTAGAAAAGGTAGTATCTCCCGAGGAACTGATACCTACGTGCGAAAAACTGGCGAAGACCATCATGAGCAAGGCTCCTATCGCCATCTCCACAGCCAAGCGCGTAATAAACAAGGGACTGATGCTGGATGTTCCCGCGGGGGTCGCGCTGGAAAGCGAAGCTTTCACCGTCCCGTTCTGCTCGGAAGACAGGATAGAAGGGATGAAAGCATTCCTCGAAAAGCGAGAAGCTCAGTTTAAAAACAGATAAGATATCTGCCCAGGGTTTACGGTACGGCATCATATATACGGTGCCGTACCTTTTTTCTTTGTCCCTCCTACTTGCAATACTGGTCTTCTATCTGTATATCAGTTTCCACACCGTACTTCTCCTTTATACTTGAAAGCCGGAGAAAATGAGGCTGTTGACAATGCTTCTTCTGCGCTTCCCTGCTTGTCCACTGTTCCCATAAAAACATCTTGTCATCCTCATCAGCGTGAAAAAAGAAATCATATCTTATACAGCCGTCTTCCTCTCTGGACAATTCCGGCGCTCTGCTTTCCTTTACTTCTCTGTAAAAAGCATCCCGTGTCTCTTTATCCGCGAATTTGTATGTGACATAAAAATTTGTCATTTTTCTACCTCCGATTCCGTTTCCCGTATTTCAACACATCGATAATATGAATCATACCATCTCAGACAGGATTTAACAATAGCAAAGGGACTTCCTCCCTGACCGGACCTCCCTGACCGGATATTATACGCCTGTCGCGATCCGTCTGCTGCCTGTCTTGACATTCCGCTCCGGCATCGCTATAATAAACTTGAGAGTACACAAAAAACTCGTCAGTATCATCAGGAGATCCTAAGGGCCGCGTTATCCTGCGTCCCGGTTCCCGAGATACATTCCGGACGAGTTTTTATTTGGAGGTATTACTTTGATGGATCAAAAAAAAGAACATATCATAGAAGCAGGCAGAGATATTTTCGAAAGGAAAGGGTACTACAACACATCCATGCAGGATGTCGCTGAAGCCTGCAACATATCCAAGGCCACCCTTTACAAACTCTTTCGCTCCAAAGAAGATTTCAGCATGGCCATCATATGCTACATGATAGAGCAAATGCTGTGCAGCATACAGCAGCTTATGGATGCCCCGCAGACGTCTCCTCTGGAAATGCTCAAAAATTGTATATCGGAGCGGATGACAGGATTCTCGGCCCGGACCCATTTCATAAACGAATTCCTGTCCGCCCAGCCTTTTCAGCAGCGTGAAAAATACCTCAGCTATATAAACAAGCTCAGTCTTGACATATTCCTGCTGTTCCAGCAGATCATCATGCGGGCTTTCGATATGGATGATGAAAACCTGGCCGGAGAGCTGGCCATGAGTCTCAGCGGGCTGCTTCGCGAAACAGCCTCCATCACCTGGCGCTGCCAGATCTCCCTGGATCGCGACGTATTCATGGACTATATCATCGACAGTCTGCAGGCGACACTGATGATACGAAAAGGAAAGCCTGTATTCCTCACGCCGGATGTCCTGAACCATTTCAAGACATCCTGTACCGACGATATGGAAAAGCTGAAACCTTTTTTCATGAAAAAAACACTGACCCATTCTCTCAGAGATGCTCTCGATAATTATGAAAAGACAGAACAGGTATCCTGCCTCAATGAGGCCGAAGAACTCCTGAAAAAACTCAAAGCTATAGAACAGAAAGGAACGCGATGAATACTGACAAAAAAGCAAAACATGAATCCGAAAAGAAAACATTGATAATCGCCGTCATGATATCCGGCGTATTTTTGGCTGTCCTCAACCAGACCGTCCTCTCCCCGGCTCTTCCCAGCATCATGGAAGATCTGCATATAACAGCCGCCGAAGGACAATGGCTGACAACAGCTTTTCTGCTGGTCAACGGTATCATGATACCTATAACAGCCTACTTCATCGATCGCTTCACTACCAGGCAGCTGTTTCTCAGCTCGATGCTGATGTTCGCCGCGGGTACGGCCGTCGCCGGCTTTGCCGGAAGCTTCGCTGTGCTCCTGCTGGCAAGGATACTGCAGGCTATGGCTGCCGGCGTACTGATGCCGATGATACAAACTGTCATATTGCTTCTCTTTCCCCGCGAAAAGCGCGGAGCAGCTATGGGCGCTATCGGTATCGTGATAGCCTTCGCTCCCGCCATCGGACCGACACTTTCCGGATGGATAGTGGATGTCTGGGGCTGGAACAGTATTTTCCTCCTCATCGTGCCGCTGGCTCTCATCATCATAGTGATCTCCTTCCTGTTGCTTAAAAACGTAGGGGAGACATCCCACACCAAACTCGATATCCTGTCGGTGATCTTCTCCAGCATCGGGTTCGGAGGACTCCTCTATGGATTCAGCGTTGCCGGAAGCTACGGATGGCTCCATCCCATAACCCTGGCCTCCCTGATAATCGGCGCGTCCTTCCTGGCAGCTTTTATAAAGCGCCAGCACACCTTATCGGCGCCGCTGCTGGAGCTGAGCATTCTCAAGATCAAAGACTTCAGATATTCCACTATCGTCAGCATGATAGTCAACGCGGCGCTGATAGCCGGAACCATCATCACACCTATATATCTTCAGAATGTCCTTCAGTTCACCGCGATGGAATCAGGTCTCGTCATGCTCCCCGGCTCACTGCTGATGGGCATCATGAGCCCCGTGACCGGACGACTTTTCGACAAATTCGGCCCAAGAGGGATCTCAACGTTCGGTCTTGCCCTCCTTACGGTCTTCACCGGCTTTTTCATGTTCATAGACGAAACCTGGACCTTTACGACTGTCTGTCTCATATACACCGTAAGGCTCTTTGGCCTGGCCATGGTCAACATGCCTATCAATACGTGGGGGCTCAACTCCCTTGAAAACAAGATGATCGCTCACGGAAGCGCCATCAACAACACGGCCAGGCAAGTCGCCGGTTCCATTGGTACTGCCATCCTCATCACCATCATGACTATCGTCAGCGCGGCTACTGCCGGCGCCGGTCCTGTCGAGTCGACTCTCAACGGCATGCGGGCTGCCTACGGGACAGCCACCGGACTGAGCGCCGTAGCTCTCATCATGATCATCCTCTTCGTAAAACGAGCAAAACGCGATGACGATATCTTTTGCGATTGATGTCTTTCGCGTGGTATAATGAAAACATCGATAAGCTCACGTCATTCAAAAAACACGACCATCAGGCGGCTTACCATAAGCCGACGATTTCGCAGCGAAGTATCCACAGGAGGGAAACAAAATGAAAAATCAACATCATGTGATAACCATCGGCCGGCAGCTGGGAAGTGGAGGTTCAGCCATGGGAAAAGCTATCGCCGAGCACTTCGGATTCGAATATATCGATAAGGAGATCCTGGTAAAAGCTGCGGCCATCCTGGATGCCGACGAAGAGAACCTGGAGTTGGTGGATGAAAACGTCTCTGCCCTCACGGCCATGGCTCGTTCCGCCGCATTCGAAATGCCCTACATCGCCAAGGAATGGTATATACCGACCAGCGATCAACTGTTCAAGACTCAGACAGAAATCATGCGTGAATCTGTAGAGAAAGGGCCATGCGTCATCATCGGCCGCTGTGCCTCCTACCTGTTCAGGCATTATGAAAAGCATACCAGCATATTCCTGCAGGCGGATATGGACAGCCGTATAAAACGCCTGGAAAAGACCCTGGATAAAAAGCTTTCGGAAAAAAAGGCCGTCCACGACATAGAAAAGCAGGACAGAGAAAGAGCTCAATATTACAATACCTTTACCGGGAAAAAATGGCTGGATCTGAGGCAGTACGATCTCGTCCTGGACACATCGCCGTTTTCCGACGAGGAGATCAAGGATATATTGTTCCATTACATTACTGTCAGATTCCCTGAACTGAAGAAATGATCCCATCCGCCGGTACTTCATCGACGCCCGGCAGACAAAGCCTTCTAATCGAGTAGGAGGCGGTGACTAACCGCCGTCCTCTCACACCACCGTACGTACGGTTCTCGTATACGGCGGTTTCAATAGTTGACGTGCATCTGCTGGTATGCATCGGCTAAATCATAAAAGCCTTTGCGTACCAGTATTTCTTTTGATAAGGCTCTGTTTACTGTGCTGGTTGCCGATGTAAACCAATGCCCTCTGCGGCTGTTAGCCGCCATGAAGGCATAATGCTTCGGTATCCCAAGCTTCATCAGATACTTCATCTTCGACCTCGGCTTTTTCCACATCTTCCATATACACATGCGTATTCTGTGGTATAGCCATCCATTCAGTTCTTCGATTGCTTGCTTCATCGCTGCGATTCCGTAGTAGTTAAGCCATCCTCGCATATACTCTCTGATTTTGCACAGTGCCGGTATTACGCTCTGAACATGTCTGCGGGAAGACAGGCTTTTCAGTTTGGCTTTCATCTTCTTCCACGACTTCGGATGAACTCGAATGAATGTACCATTTCCGTTCCTTCCCAATGCGAAGCCGAGGAACTTAAAATTTCGAATCGCATACACACTGGCCACTTTGCTCTTCTTTCTGTTGACAGTCAGCTTCAGCTTGTTTTCCAAGTATGAAGTGCTTGTTTCCAATAGCCGTTTAGCCGCTCTCTCGCTCTTTGCAAGTAGTACGATATCGTCAGCGTACCGCACACACGGTACACCTCTCCTTTCGAATTCCTTGTCGAATTCGTCCAGATAGATGTTAGCAAGCAGCGGGGACAGGTTCCCTCCTTGCGGAGAGCCTTCTTCCGTGTCCATGACCACTCCATTTTCCATCACTCCACTTTTAAGATATCTCTTGATGATTTGGATGACCCTCTCATCTTTGACTTCCTTACGCAGCCTGTTCAGTAATATCTCATGGTTCAGTGTGTCAAAATACCTACTCAAGTCGAGACTCACCGCATAGCGATATCCCTCCTCGGCGTATTCCCTTACTCGCTCTATTGCATCTTTTGCGTTCCGTCCCGGCCTGTAGCCGTAGCTTCCGTCCGAGAACATTGGCTCGTAGATTAGCATCAGCTTCTGTGCTATTGCCTGCTGGATGATTCGGTCGATGACGGTAGGAATACCAAGCTTTCGTATTCCTCCATCCGGCTTTGGAATTTCGACTCGTCTTACGGGTGAGGGGGTATATTTCCCTCTTTTGATTCTTCCTATCAACTCGTCTTTATGTTCCCTAAGCCATGGCAGTGCCGCTTCAATGGTCATTCCATCTATCCCCGGCGCTCCCTTGTTTGCCTTCACTCTTTTGTAAGCTCTGTTCATGTTATCTCTTTCCAGTATCTTACCTAAGATGTCCGGCTCTGCACTGTCTCTTTCCTTCCATATCCGGTTAAATGAACGGTGCGCTCTCACATACCCTTTACGTTCCGCGCTATCTCTCTGTGAGCAGCTTTCTTTCTCGTTTTCTGCACTCATTTGCTCATTCCTCCTTTCCAGGTTGTACTTAAGACTCCTATTGATTCGGTCCTTCGCTTCTCAGTTACTATGACCTCTGCTGACTTCTGTGTGCTCAGCGCCACCTTACGATAGCGGTTACCCTTTTCAGGGCGTCTCACACAGACCTCCCTGGGTACCACACGTTTCTTTCTCTCCATCTATCTGCCGCATTTACCATGCATGATTCCGTGTAGCTATCGGGCTTCATCGTGTGTTGCAGACTTACCCTCATGCATAGCCTAATATGCGATTTCTGTTCGTCAGACCGGAGATTTGCCCGTGGGTTAGTAGCTTCCCCACACCCGGCTTCCTTCAGATTTGCAGTCACCTGCAACACCCTTGCCTTCGGCTATATCCTTCCCACTACCGGGCGGATTCGGGACTTTCACCCGTTAGAAACGTGCGCCGCCAGGCGCACAACCATACCGACCGAGGAGACGCCCGATGATACAGGCGCTTCTTCCCCGGCCGGTAACACCGGCAGTGCTGCTGCGCCGGGAGACAAATCAATAGTATAATACTAATGCATCATATTTCTTTTATGACTTTACAGAATCCAGGTAAAGCCCCTTCAATAGTCTCTCGCTTCACGCAGTATGAGATACGCACATACCCTTCTCCTTCAAACGCCTTTCCCGGCGTTACCAGGATTCTCTCATGCTTAAGCCTCTCTGCAAATATTCTTTCCCCTTCTTCTTCACTCATGATGTTTTCTGCTTTAAGTAAAGTTTTCGGAACTTTAACCCATAGATAAAATGCCCCCTGTGGCCGAACGCATTCATAGCCCATATCGCTCAAGGCATCATAAAGTAGTTTACCGTTTTCAGCATAGTATCCTGCATCCACAGTTTCATGACTACACCTTGCAACGGCAAGCTGGATCAAAGAAGGTGCATTCACAAATCCCATAATTCGATTAGCTACAGTTGCCGCTTCTATAAATCGTTGTGATTCAGCAACAGAATCAGGAACCAAAATGTATCCTATACGTTCACCTGGTACAGAAAACGATTTACTGAATGAATAGCAAACTACTGTATTATCATAAATATCAGGCAAATGCACTACAGGTGTCTTTTGCATACTGCCGTCATCCATATAGCAGCAATTCAGCTCCCGATATGGCTCATCGGATATAAGACATATATCTGTTCCATACTCATTCTGCTTTGCCTTTAACACATCCGCTATTTTAATAAGTTCATCTTTCGGGTATATAACTCCTGTAGGATTATTCGGATTGTTGATTATTACCGCCTTTGTTCTATTTGTGATCCTTTCCTGCAGCTTTTCGTGGTCAGGTATGAATCCTTTGTTTTCATCAGGCGGTATTACTATTGTTCTGCCACGGTAATTATCTATATAGTTTCTATACTCAAGAAAATATGGCGCAAATACTACAACTTCATCATTCTCATCTAATATCGTTTTCAACACTATATTTATAGCTGCTGCCGCGCCGGTTGTAACGATTATATTATCAAGTCGGTAAGGCGCTTTTCTTCCTGTTCTTCGATTTTCTATATCTGCAAAAGCCTGCCTTGTCTCATTAAAGCCTGCATTTTGCATATAACCATGTATCTTTAGCGGATCTTCCGAATCAAGGATACTGACTATTGATTTCTTTAAAGCTTCAGGCGCTGGTACATTAGGATTCCCCAGGCTGAAGTCATAAACATTTTCAGTTCCGTAAATCCTGCTCATTTTGCAGCCTTCTTCAAACATAGCACGGATTATAGACTTTTCATCCGTTTTAGATTTCATCACCTTCGATAACATATATCTCTCCTAACAATAAATACAGTTACAAACGTTTATTCGCCCTGCGCCATATCCCCTGTTTTTCAGCCGCATCGATCAGCTGATCGCGAAAATCAGGATGTGCTATATCTATCAGCATTTCCGCGCGCTCCCAGGTGCTCCTACCCGCTATATTAACTTTGCCGTATTCGGTAACAACAAAGTATCCCTGACTGCGCGGATCTGTTACTATATCTCCCTGAAAATTAGGGCGGATATTGGAATGCTTTACTCCCTGTGCATCGACAAACGATGACTTCAGGCAGATAAACGCCTTCCCGCCGCTGCTCATCGCTGCACCAGTAAGATAATCCAGCTGTCCTCCTGTTCCGCTTATGTGCCTTAACCCTGAGCTTTCTGCTCCAACCTGTCCGAAAAGATCTACAGCAATACAGCTGTTGATTGAAACCATATTGTCGATCTGAGCTATAACAGCCGGTGCATTTACATACTCTAATGGAGCTATTGCCACGCCCGGATTTTCTCTGATCCACTCATAAAGCCTGTCTGTACCGAAAGCAATGCCAGTAAGCCCTTTTCCTTTGAAAATGTTCTTCTTGCGATTTGTTAATTTCCCTGCTTCGTAAAGATCAACGTAAGCATCTGAACACAACTCAGTATGCATCCCCAGATCCTTAAGATCTGACTCCGCCAGCATCTTACCTATTACTCCCGGCATCGATCCTATCCCCATCTGTATGGTAGATCCTGATTTTATCTCGGGAAGTATCCACTCAGTGATCTTTATATCCTCATCTGAGGCCTGCGACAACGGCATTTGCATAAGTTTAGGATGTTCGCCTTCAACGATATAATCAACTTCGCTGATATGTATCGCTTCATCAAAGCCTCCATACACTTTAGGCAGCTGTTCATTCACCTCAAGTATAACGATATCAGCCTTTTCAAGTATCCCCTTGCCTACTCCCGTCGCGCACGACAGATTGAAATATCCGTGATCATCCATAGGGGTAACGCACATCATAGCTACATTCACGTCCAGAAAATGCCGGTAATAAGGTACTACATCGCGAAACACCATAGGTATGTAGTTGCATAACCCTCTGTCAGTAAGTTTGCGCTCATATCCTGAGCAGTGCCAGCTGTTATACATGAAATGTTCTCTGCTCGGGTCACACTCCGCCACTTTTATAGGGCCGAATATCAGATTCCCTCTTATTTTTACATCAGTCAGCTCATCACGCCGTCCCGACAGCGCCTGATCAAGAAGCACAGGAAATCCCAGCGATGTCGTATAATCGACCCAGTCACCACTCTTGATGACCTTGACCGCTTCTTCAGGCGTTCGTAACTTTTCTCTATATTCATTAAAAAAACTTCTCTCCATGGGCAACTTCCTCCGCAAAACAATGTTTATCTCTGCAATTATACATTCATAGCTCCCATGCCATATCCCAACGCCTTAATGTTTATATCAACGAAATCCGCTTTGACGTTTTCTGCTATAACTTTCTCCCAGTCTATATCTGTCAACCCCATTGCTTTGATCGTCACTCCAAGGAGAATAATATTAGCAGTTTTAGCACTTCCAAGCTTAAGTGCGGCTGAAGTTGCGTCTATTGAAATAACATCCGCATGTTTACTGATCTCATCTACTGCATTATGAGGATATTGTGCATCTCCTGTAATTATCGGCATCGAAGGCATTTCATATTCATTGACTACCATACGACCGCCTTCTTTCAAAAATTCCAGTGCTCTTAACGCTTCCATTTTCTCAAATGCGGTGATAACATCAGCAGTTCCTTTTTCTATTATCGGAGACTCAACCTTTTCACCATATCTGACTTGAGACGATACCGCACCGCCTCTCTGGCTCATACCATGGATTTCACTCATCTTTACATCGTACCCTGCTTTCATAAGACCGGCAGTCAACAATTTACTCGCCAAAATAGTACCCTGACCTCCTACACCTACCAGCATTATATTTCTTGTCATTTGACACTCCTCCTTTCAATAGCATTTTTAGGGCATACCTGTGCACACACATCACACCCTAAGCACTGAATCTGATCGATGCTTGCTTTCTTACTTTCCCGGTCAAATGACAATGCAGGACAACCACACTTCATACAAAGTCTACATCCGATACACTTCTCAGGCGAAACATAGTACTTATCCTGGAATGCTTCCGTAAATTCGCTCTTATCTGCTTGACTGAACTTCTTTAATGCGCATGGCCATCGCGTTATTATCACAGATGGTTCATCAAGAGCGATAAATTCATCCAATACATCGGATACTTCTTCCAGATCATTAGGATTTACCACTTTCACATTCTCGATGCCAATTGCCTTAACTAATTGATATAGATCTATGGCATTTATGTCTTCGCCTCTTGCATTCTTTCCGCTTCCCGGATTTTCCTGATGTCCTGTCATCGCAGTGGTTCGATTATCCAATATGACGCTGACAGTATTGCTCCTGTTATATGCCACTGTGATCAAAGAATTGATTCCCGTATGAAAAAAAGTCGAATCTCCAAGTACTGAAACCACTTTCATTTCACTTCCGGCTTTATTAAACACTTTCTGCGCACCATGGCCTATGCTGAATCCTGCTCCCATGCAAACACAGGAATCAATAGCATTGAAGGGCTTCGCGAATCCAAGAGTATAGCAGCCTATATCTCCCGAAACCATGACGTTTTTCCTTCTCCCTAATTCATAAAAAAATCCACGGTGTGGGCATCCTGCGCAGAGAGTAGGCGGTCTGTCAACCACTCCGCTGCGGTCATATTCGATCTCTTCGATTCTCTCATTTAAAATAACTTTCCGAACAATATCTGTTGTCATTTCCCCGTATTTAGGGAAACACTCTTTTCCGATACAGTCGAATCCCAATTTTCTTATAAAATCTTCTATATAAGGATCATTCTCTTCCAAGACATATATCTTTTTTACATTGCTGCAAAATTCTTTAATCCTCTCCGTCGGCAATGGGTTTGTGAACCCTAATTTCAAGTACGAGGCATTGTCTCCTAATGCTTCTTTAGCATAAAAAAAACAACTTCCCGATGAAATAACCCCAATCTCCGTATTATTGTATTCAGCTATATTGAATGAGCACTTCTCCGAATACTCTTTCAATGCTGCCAGTTTTTCTTCCAGTTTAACTCTCAGTTTTCGTGCATTCGCAGGCACGCACACATATTTTTCCGCTTTGCGCTCATAAGGAACTATTTCACGTCCCTTTCGTTCTCCGCAAGCTACAAGTGATTTTGAATGACATACCCTCGTAGTCATCCTGAAAAGCACCGGACAATCGTATTCCTCGCTTACTCGATACGCCTCTTTCAGCATATCGAGACAATCCTGGCTGTCAGCCGGCTCAAACATAGGCAGCTTCGCCGCTTTAGCATAATTACGATTATCCTGCTCGTTCTGTGCCGAATGCTGTCCGGGTTCGTCCGCCGTAATAATAACGCTTCCTCCCGTGACTCCAGTATAAGCAAATGTAAACAGTGGATCTGCCGCCACATTGAGTCCCACATGCTTCATTGCTGCCAGACTTCTGCCTCCAGCTATCGATGCTCCTATCGCGGATTCTAACGCCACCTTCTCATTCGGAGCCCACTCCGATATGATCTCCTTATACATTGTGATATTCTCCAATATCTCACTGCTGGGTGTACCGGGATATGCGGCGGCAAAGTGAACCCCTGATTCAAATGCACCTCTAGCTACCGCTTCATTGCCGGTAAGTAATCGCTTTAAAACTTCCAATGTTTGCCTCGCTTTCTTTAATAAGCAAGAGCAGAAGCTGTGCTTACACCGCAGCTTCTGCTCTGTAACACACTTTTAAAATACCCTCTTTTTTATCAAACTATATCTTGCTTTACTCTTTCCAGTTCCGTAGCTATCTCGTCCTCATATTTCTGCTTTGTAAAGAGGCTTACAACTATAGCGAGCAGCAGTGATCCTGCTATACCAGGTACGCCTGATATCAGTATTCCATCCAGTCCGGCACTCTGCCATGCTACACAGATAATGAACCCGCCGATCATACCTACAAAACATCCCGGTCCTGTAAGCTTCTTCCAATACAGCGCAAGCGCAAGCACCGCCGCATACGTTGCAGCCAGACCGCTCGTAGCATATACCGTCAGATTGAAGACATTTTCCGTACTGTTCAGTGCGAACAGTATCCCCGCGAACGCAACCGCTACTATACCTATCTGCGTTATTCTTACTACCTTCTTCTCCGACGCATCTTTGAATACGTATCTGTGGAATATATCCTCGCCGATAGTGCTGCCTGCCGACAGGAGCTGTGAACTTACTGTGGACATCATCAGTCCGAGGAATACCGTCAGCAATACACCCGCCAAAACCGGCGGAATGAAATCACTTGTGACCATGAAGGCAAACAGCTGCTCCGGGTCAGACAGCTCAGGAAACATAACGCGGCCGCTGTACCCTATCGCAAATGCTGCCCAATACGTGACTGTCAAAGATGCCAGACATACCACCAGCGATTTCTTTATATCCTTTACGCTCTTTATCGAAAAGAATTTTATAGTATCGTGCGGTCTGCCCATACACTGCAGTCCATACAGAAGCTGCCCTATAACGGCTCCCACGAGAGCCATTCCTGTCTTGCCGCCCATCGTCACATTGACCAGATTCTCGTCCATCGATGCTGCTATCGATGATATCTCCGCAGGGCCTCCCGCCTTCATCACGACGACTACCGCGAGAGCGACGACGCCTATAACTATCAGTACGCCCTGTACGAAATCAGTGAACGCGACAGCTGAAAAACCTCCGATAAGGCAATAAAGCGCGATCACCACGCCGACGATTATGATCAGCGCTCCCGGAGACAGTCCGAAAACTACAGTCATCGTCTTTCCTATCGCCGCAAGCTGACTGGCTACATAAGCCGACATGAAGACTATTATCGAAAGAGCGCTGATTATGCGTATGAGAGATTCACAGCTCCTCACCCTTGACGCAAAGAATTCCGTGTACGTCGCTGCGCCCAGAAGTCCGGAATAGTTACGAAGCCTCTTTCCATAAAGCAAGTACCCCGCCATGAATCCGAGGTTAAAGCCTATCAGTATATAGAAAGAAGACGGGCCCATAAGGTAAACCACTCCTATATAGCCTACGAGCACCCATCCGCTCATGCCGGAAAAAGCATAACTGAAGGCGACTACCCAGCTGCCCAGCGATCTGTCCCCAAGCAGGAAGCCTTCTACGCTGCCCTGCTTTTTGGAAAAGGCAAAGCCTATGAGGATCATCAGCACAAGGTATATCACCATAGGAAGTAAATACGCTATCATTTAGATTCACCTCCATCCTTTTTCTTTTCCACTATATACATCGCGATCGACGACAATACGAGACCGGCAGGAATTATTATGACGACAAAATATGCACCTATAGTCCACATCTGCATACTCCTTTCTCAGCTCAGTTTCCATTAAACCGGCTCCCCGAACAGGAACGCCCAATTGCCCGGATGTATGGTCGCATAGCTCCAGTACCCCACGATATAGCAATCGAAAGGCGCAACCACCTCATTTACCTTCTGTCCAAAGATATCCACGATTTCGCTGCAGACCTGATCCTTCTTCACAAAGTCCATGGCTTTTACAGTCAGCTTGTGATATCCGCCGTCATCGGCATGTACGTATTTGATCCTTACATTTTTGATTTCATCCTCCGGAACCTTCTCATAATTTCCTTCAAGCATGTTAAATTCTTTCATTATATTCTCAATAGCGTTTGCTGAAATCGAAATCATCTCATCCCTGTGATCTACTCTGACTCCCTGTCCGCCCAGTTCAATAACTCCACAAGGAATTCCTACCTTACGAGCCTCTTCAGGTAATGATCCGGTAAAAGGAGCTTCATCCAGATTCCACCAGACCTTAAGCCCTGATGCAACCGCTGCCCTGTAGGACATATCTCCTTCCTTTTCATTAGGGCTCGTATATGTGATCAATGGTTCCATATAAAGCCCGTTTCCGCCGCCATGGAAGCTGATACAGAAATCTGCTTTTTTTACAAAGTTTTCAAAATAAAAATATGATACCCTCGAAGTTATCATCCCCTCTGGATTACCCGGGAATGCCCTGTTCATATCCAGGTGCGTCCAGTCTATAGGGGCTACCCTCTCTCCTGCATTGAACGCCTCAAGATTCACTGCCGGCACTCCGATGAATGTTCCCTTCATCTTTGTCGGATCGAGTTGATTATATATGCGGGCGATCGCCTCAGCACCCTCATACTCGTCTCCGTGCACACAGCAATCGACTAATAACACCGGCCCGTCCTCTGCTCCGCACACTATCATATACGGCAGCCGCACCTGAGATGAATCCACCTTCTGTGCCAGATCTATAAATCCGCATAATTTCTGATTTCTCTTGGCAATAATTTCTTCCAGATTAAAGCTTTTTGTCAGCATAATAATCCCTCCTTTTGTATTTTAGTTCTGTTTTCTGATTTAATTATACTTTTCTGTAAAAATATCGTCCAATACCTATAAAAGCCGCTTTACATAGCATTTTTGCTATGATATATTTCTTAATATAAAAATATATGTGCTGATATAACATATAAATACGGAGGCTCTGATCATGGACGAAAAAGACATAACATATGTATTGGAGATCGTTAAGCACCGCAGCTTTACGAAAGCCGCGGATGCTCTGTATGTTACGCAGCCCGTTCTCAGCCGTTACATAAAGAAACTGGAGACACGTCTCGGTTCTCCTCTTTTCAACAGGGACACTTCCCCCGTTTCACTTACACCGCTGGGGTTTCTCTTCGTGGATTACGCTAAAAGAATCACTGCTCTAAATAACGAATTCAATAGAGAATCAAAAAAATACATATATATTGAGAAACATTTGATCAGGCTCGGTGTTCCTCTCCTTGTCGGTGACACCATAACAAATAATCTGCTGCCTCATTTTCTGCAAAACTACAATAACGTTAACATAGAAGGCCATATTGATTATTCTAAAAACCTGATCGATTCTCTGAAGATGAATAGATATGACATCATAATCTCTGGCATGCCCTGCAAAATCAACGGGTATGAATGCCTTGACCTCGCAACGGATACCGGTATACTGATAGGAAATAAAAATTTAAATATACTTTCAGATATAGATACAACATCTTTTGACTATGATCATGCCGCTCCTGTAACACTATCTGCTCTTACGAATGAAACATTTATCGGCTGTCAGGATATATCGATTCTTCATCAAAAGATGAATTCTATGCTGGATGATCATAATATAATCATAAAAAATATCGTGGAAGTGCCCACGATGCCTATAGCATATTCCCTTACAAAAAAGGGGCTGGGATTCACCTGCATATTGAAATCTATGATCGGCAAAAACCAGCTCACTCCATCCGAAAATATCTGCGCGATATCTTCCTTTACGGTTCCTTTTACGTTCAGTATAATTTACAACAAGGCTAAATACGATACAGACAGTTCTCTCAGAGCGGTAGTCGACTACATCGTACAGCACGGACCTTCTCTCATCAGCCCTGACGAGACGCCGGCATCACGCTAGCGTCTCTGCTATATCATACAGATCCTTTCTGAACTCACTCTTCATATCCAGAGCATCGGCCAGATCATAGGCGACTATATCGCTGCCGTTTATGCCTATCGCCTTGCTCTGCTCATCGTTGAACAGCAGCTTCACGGCTTTTGACGACATCATGCTCGCCAGCAGCCTGTCACGTCCTGACGGTGTGCCGCCCCTCTGTATGTAGCCCGGAACGACGAACCGTGTCTCGCGCCCCGTCTTTTTTTCTACGACGGAAGCGAGCTCAGCAGAGCTTATCTTCACGCCTTCGGCTTTTACTATGATGCTGTGCAGCTTTCCCGACTGCTGTCCTCTCAACACTCTCCTGCATACCATGTTGATATCCGGCTCCACCTCCGGCACCAATATCACATCAGCGCCTCCCGCAAGACCCGCATACAGAGCTATGTCACCGCAGCTGCGCCCCATGACCTCGACTATTGTCGTCCTTTCATGCGCCGACGCCGTATCTCGCAGGTTGGAGATCATCGCCAGCACCGTGTTGACAGCCGTATCGAAGCCTATGGTGTAATCCGTATATGCCAGATCGTTGTCTATGGTACCCGGAACTCCCATAACCGCTACACCTTTGCGCGCAAGCTCCAGCCCTCCGTGGAACGACCCGTCGCCGCCTATCACTACGAGCCCCTCTATGCCGAAGGTCTCCAGCATGTCGACGGCATGTTTCTGTCCTTCTTCGGTCCTGAACCTTTCGCTCCTGGCCGTTCTCAATATCGTTCCTCCGCGCTGCAGTATGTCACCGACGGAATGCCACTCCATCTTCTCCATCTCACCGTCGAGGAGTCCCTCATATCCGCGTTCGATACCGTACACCTCCATGCCCATGGAAAGTCCTGTACGCACGGCTGCTCTGACTGCCGCGTTCATGCCCGGAGCGTCGCCTCCGCTCGTCAAAACTCCTATCCTCTTCATGATATCCCCTCCTCGCATCAGCACACTTATCAGCAGGCTTATATCAGCCTTTGTAATTCTGCTCACCGACTATATCGATTATCTCTCTGCGGAATTCGGCATCAGGCTCCACCCACAGCTCACGTTCGGTCCTGAACGATCCGCCCGTCGGCATGTATACGATCGCCTGATACGTGCCTCTGTGCCTCGACATTATCTCCCTTATGCGATCGATCATCCCGGATGTATCTCCCGCAGGCAGTTTTATCTTTACCAGTCCTTCCGGCTCTACCAATGCCGCTTCAGCGGCTGTCATCCCGGCCTCGACCACCCCGGCAGCAGTCCTTCTGCCCGCCGCGCCGGTTCTTCCGACCGTCTCGTGATCTCTTTCCGATCCGGTGCCAGCCGTCTCCGCCGCCAGCTCACGGATATCCGTTATCCTGTCCGCCAGCAGCTTAGGCACCTCGCCTTCCTTGAAGTTGACGGTGCCCGAGATCGACACGATCCTGTCTTCATCCACGAGTTCCGTATATCTTTCATATACATTCGGGAATACGACCACTTCCACGGTTCCGTAGAGATCCTCCATGTCGACGAAGGCCATCATCTTATTGTTCTTCGTGATCAGCGTCTTCTTTCCCGTTATTATGCCCGCCATCACCACGTGCATGCCGTCGGTTATGAAATCGTGCTTTTCGCCGCTCTCCTCGCTTTCGAGCACCTCCTCCAGATCCTGCGACGTCACGGTCACGGATCTGTTTATCATGTCTTCGAACTCCTTGAGCGGATGCTCCGTGATGTATACGCCCAGCATCTCCTTCTCCTGAGCGATCAGCATATCCTTTTCGAAATTCCTGACATCCGGCAGCTTCCTCGCCGACTGATTTTCCTCCATGGCGTCGGCGTTCGTCTGGAAAAGCGACATCTGCCCGGCTATCGTATTCTTTGCGCTGGACTGGGCTGATTCTATCAGGCTCTCGTACACAGCCATGTGCGCCGCCCTGTTCTCATCGAGGCGATCGAAAGCTCCCGCCTTTATCAGGCTCTCCACTGCCTTCCTGTTTATCTTATGTATATCGACATTGTCGAAAAACTGGAATATGTCCTTAGGCCTGCCCTTTTCCTCTCTGGCCTCTATGATGGCGTCTATAGGTCCTTCGCCTACATTCTTGACGCCCATGAGACCGAACCTTATCTTTCCGTCCGCTACGGTAAATTTCTTCCCGCTCTCGTTCACATCGGGAGGCAGCACCTCTATCCCCATCTCACTGCAGTTCCTTATGTACTTTGCCGTATCCGATGCGCTGCCCATGACGCTGGTGAGCAGCGCCGCCATGAACTCCACAGGATAATGCGCCTTGAGATATCCCGTCTCATAGGCCACGACCGCATACGCGGCAGCGTGTGACTTGTTGAAAGCGTACTCCGCAAAGCTGACCATCTGATTGAATATCTCCTCTGCGGTCTCACGCGGCACTCCGTTCCTGACACAGCCCGCGATCTCCACGGTGCCGTCTTCAGCCGTCTTTCCGTTTATGAAATATTCCTTCTCCTCCAGCATCACGTCCATCTTCTTCTTGCTCATAGCACGTCTGACAAGGTCTGATCTGCCGTAGGAATAACCCCCAAGATCTCTGACTATCCTCATCACCTGTTCCTGATAAACCAGACAGCCGTAGGTCACGGAAAGGATCGGCTTTAAGCTCTCGTGCAGGTACTCTATGGATTCAGGATGTTTCTTGTTCTCTATGTAATTAGGGATCGATGCCATCGGTCCCGGTCTGTACAGCGATATGCCGGCGACGATATCCTCGAAACAGTCCGGCTTCAGATTCTTCATGAACTGCGTCATGCCGCCGCTTTCCAGCTGGAATATGCCCGCCGTATTGCCGCTCGCTATTATCTCGTAGACTGCCGGATCGTCGTATTCCATCGACGAAAAATCTATCCTGACTCCATGATTTTCCTCGATCATCTCCAGCGCATCCCTGATGATGGTGAGATTTCTCAGACCCAGGAAATCCATCTTCAAAAGCCCCAGCTCTTCTATAGTCGTCATGTTGAACTGGGTGGACAGCCCTTTGTCAGCCAGATAGAGCGGCACGTACTCGTCGATATTCTCCTTGGATATCACCACTCCCGCCGCGTGAGTGGACGCATGACGCGGCATGCCCTCTATGGCTCTCGCCATATCTATGACCTTTCTCGTGGTCTCCTCGCTTTCGTACTTTTCCTTGAGCTCCGGACTTGTTTCCAGCGCTTTGTCTATCGTCATCTTCAGGGAAAACGGTATCGCCTTGGCGATGGCATCGGTTTCCGGATAGCTGACGTTAAGCACCCTGCCTACGTCGCGCACCGCCTGCTTTGCCTTCATCGTGCCAAACGTTATGATCTGTGACACCCTGTCCTCGCCGTATTTTTCTATGACGTAATCGATGACCTCTCCGCGCCGCTCATAGCAGAAGTCTATATCTATATCCGGCATGCTCACCCTCTCCGGGTTCAGGAATCTCTCGAAGATCAGATCGTTTTTTATCGGATCTACATCTGTGATCCTGAGCGTGTAAGCCACTATGCTGCCGGCAGCCGAACCTCTGCCGGGTCCCACCATAATACCGTTGCTCTTAGCATAATTTATGAAATCCCAAACGATGAGAAAATACTCCACGTATCCCATACTCTCTATGGTGGAAAGCTCATAATCGAGTCGTTCCTCAAGCTCGGCGCGCATCCTCTCGCCGCTGCCCGCATATCTCTCACTCAAGCCCTTTTCGCAAAGCTCTCGCAGGTACTCGCTGTTGCTCATGCCGCCTGGCGCAGTGAACTCCGGCAGGTGGAGCTTGCCGAACTCAAACGAAACGTCGCAGCGCTCGGCTATCTTCACCGTATTATCGCAAGCTTCCGGCGTATTGGAAAAGATCTTTCGCATCTCGTCTTCCGACTTCAGATAGAACTGATCGTTGGAAAACCTCATCCTGTCCTCTTCATCAATCGTCGTTCCTGTCTGGATGCACATCAGCACGTCCTGCGCTGCCGCGTCCTCACGCCTCACATAGTGAACGTCATTCGTAGCGACGAACGGGATACCGGTCTCCTCGTGCAGCTTCTTCATATAGGGCAGTATGCGCGCTTCTTCCTCGAGTCCCTGATCCTGGAGCTCAAGGAAAAAATTGTCCTCGCCGAAGATATCCCTCATCTCCAGCGCTTCTCTCCTGGCTCCGTCGTAATCGCCGTTTAAAAGCCTGTGCTGAATTTCTCCCGCCAGGCAGGCCGACAGAGCGATTATACCCTCGTGATATTTACGCAGCAGGTCTTTATCGGTCCTCGGCTTATAATAGAAGCCGTGTCGATACGCCTCCGAAACTATCTTCATCAGGTTCTTATAACCCGCATTGTTCTCGGCAAGCAGTATCAGATGTCCCATGTGCTTGTCCTTTTCGGAATCCTTGTCGAACAGCGTTCTCGCCGCCGTATAGACCTCGCACCCTATGACAGGCTTTATTCCCTGTTTGATGCATTCTTTATAAAAATCTATCACGCCGAACATCACTCCGTGGTCGGTTATGGCGAGCGAATCCATCCCCAGTTCTTTCGCCCTGGCCACGACATCGCCGATGCGCGACGCCCCGTCCAGCAGACTGTATTCGGTATGTACATGCAGATGTGTAAAAGCCATATATATCCTTTCTTCCTTGCGGCAACGCCGTGTTCAATCTTATTTTCATTATATCGCGCAAGCTTGTCGCAGCGCGATTCAATGATTGTTTCCTCTCGGCAACGCCGTGTTCAATCTTATTTTCATTATATCGCGCAAGCTTGTCGAAGCGCGATTCAATGATTGTTTCCTCTCGGCAACGCCGTGTTCAATCATAACAATCATTATAACATGCGAGCTTGTCGAAGCATGTTTCAATGAAAACTACCTTGCAGCGAAGCTGTCTTGAATATTGTTTTCATTATACCCCAAACCCCACCAAATTTACAGCCGGAATTCTGCCTCCAAAATTTTATCGTTTTTCCTCTGCAAAACGCATTTTCCCACTTCCCAAGTCAATGTATATAGAGTAAAATAATAAGGGTTTGAAGGAGAAGAAAGAATACATTATGAAAAAATTTGCTGTTACACTTTTAATACTGGTTTTACTCGCAGCTGCCGTTCTGGCAGGCGCAACAATTGTATACGCAGGCACCGATGAATACAAAAACGACGTGTTCCCGGAGAACACGACAGTAAACGGTGTCGACTGCTCAGGCCTCACATACGATGAGGCTGCTGTGAAGCTGACCAGCGAATGGAACAAAAAACACATAATCATTACCGGACCGCTCAGCGATACCATAGCGGATTACACGGATCTCGGATGTACGTACGATATCGCCGGGGCGCTGAAGGATGCGAAAAAAGATCACAGGCTGCTGGCTGCGGTCAACCACTTTACAGGTTCACCGCTGATGATCAGCATACCGATGACTGTCGACACATACAGTGAAGACTTCAAGACTCGCGTGATCACTTCGCCGTTCCTCAAGCAGAGCGAAGCCAGCGCCAGCAAAGACGCTTACGTCGATATCGACGATCCCGATTTTTCGATCGTTCCCGAAATATACGGCGATAAGCCAAATGCCGAAAAATTCTTTGCCGATCTGCTTCACCACATACAGACAGGCGAGATAAAATTCATGTACGATGAACAGGATTACTACACGCTGCCAAAGGTGACCGCAGAGGACAAGGAGCTTAAGGAATATCAGGAATACTGCAGAGAATATCTCTCGCAGAAGATAACATATGACCTGGGAGAAGAATCTTTCACCTTGACTGCCCGTGAACTGATGGGGTTGCTCAAGGATGATATGTCGGGCGACCCTAATGAAAACGCCGTAAAGAAATTCGTGAGCGATATGGCCGAAAAGTACGATAACGTCGGCAGCAGCCGAAGCTTCACATCTCTCAGCGGCAAACATATAAACGTGAGCGGCGGAACTTACGGCTGGAAGATAGACCAGGAGAAAGAGACCGCTCAGCTGATCGCAGACATAAACGCCCGCAAGGATGTAACGCGTGAACCTGTATTCTCAGAAAGCGGCTACGGCAAGTATACGAGAAACGTCGGCGATACATATATAGACGTGGACATATCCGCCCAGATGGTAAGATTCTATAAGAGCGGTTCTCTCGTCTTCAGCTCCAGCTGCGTGACAGGCTGCAGAAACACCGGCACGACGACCGATATCGGCACGTACTACATACTCAACAAGGTAAGAGATGTCGTGCTCAGAGGCGACAATGCCGACGGCTCCGAATATGCAAGTCCTGTAAAATACTGGCTGGGCGTCACCTGGGGAGGACAGGGCTTCCACGATGCTGACTGGCGGGCCTCTTTCGGAGGCAGCATATGGATAAGCAACGGAAGCCACGGTTGCATAAACATGCCGCCTAACAGAATGCCGGAGCTTTACAGAGCTGCTGAAGTCGGCATACCGGTCGTAATGCATTACTGATAACAGATATCTCAAATATGAATCAAACAGGGGCTGCATGTAGGCCTCTCTCACACCGCGAGCCGGACGGCGAATAACCGCTGTCCGGCTCGTTTTTTCGCTACTTTTCTATCACCCCGGCTATTGCCCCGGCTGATGCAGCTGCCGAATAACACGAACTGCTATTTACACAGCCTTCATGTTATTTCCTCCTGAAACTTTGCGAGGGAATAACATGAACTCCTTATAACATGATGTTCATGTTATTTTTCATGGATACGGCTGTCCGGACATCACTCGAACAGGTCATAACAAATCATAACAAGTCATAAAATGACATGAAGCACGATAAAATACTTTTTCATGTTATTCCTCTCGTTTGCGAAAGCCAGAAATAACATGAACAGCTTGCTTTAAAGGATTCATGTTATTGCAGTCGAAAGTTTCATCTTCTCCGGATATTTCATCCTCTCCGAATGTTCCTCGCACCGCCGTACGCACAACGGACGAGCCTGCTGCACGCGATCCTCGCTTCGCATGCAGCAGGCTCTTAAAATCCGCGATATTTTTATCTCGGTCAGTTTTCTTTTCGTCAGTCAGTCTAGCCTTTCTTCTTTTCCACTTTCATAGATATCAGGAAGAATATCACACAAAGTGCAGCGCACACTATCGTGAATATATTCAGGTAATTATCTATGAATCCGACGATGGAATTTACATTGATGTTCTCTATTATGCCGTCGAAGTAATCACTCGACTCCCATGAATCGCCTGTTCCCCAGCCTTCGTACCAAGGAGCGAACAGCACCATGACTACGTTCATGATCGTCATGAAGAAGAACAGGAGCGATATCCTCTTCGTGTCTCCCACTGCCAGCCCGGTCTTAGGATTGGATGGAAACGCCTGAGGATCTTTTTTCGTAAGTCCGCCGTACATCTTTCTCCAGATGAAGTAAAGAAGCGGGCCTGTCGCCATGGCCGTCATTCCGCCCAGATAGTAATCGGATCCGTTGATCAGTATCGCAAATATCGCCACACAGATCGGAACGATACAGATAACAGCCAGCAGCCCGAATCCTCCCGGTATCCTGAACTTGTACTCTTCTTCCGGTATCCTCTTTCTCAGCACCATAGCCGATATGTACACCAGTATATAGGATGCTATCAGCATGTGTACATCCAGTATGATGACAAATCCGAACGGCAGCATGCAGAGTATGAGACACGCTATCGCTACTGTCAGTACAGCTATGTACGGAACGCCGTGTTTCTTATCGCATTTTACCAGGAACGGCGGTGCCAGATAGTCATCCGCCAGCGAGAAGAATCCTCTCGAACCGGATGCGATGTACGTATTAAATATCGAGCACTGCGCCAGTATGGCAATTATGACAAAGAATACTCCAAATGCAGAGCCCCAGAATTCCTTCACGACATCTGCGTAGCCTACCGTGCCGGATTCAGTTCCCCATTCGGTCCACTGTCCGAGTGAGCCCAGTCCGGCTACCGTAGGCAGGATATATACCGTCATGATCAGCGGTATCGTTATCATAGTTGCCTTAGGTATTACCTGCGGATTCTGTATCTCGCCCGCTACCGTGGACATGGATTCATATCCGGAATACATCCACATTCCTACCGATATGCCTCCCGCTATGAAATAGATCCAGTCTGCCGCGCCTCCTGCTTCATATGCTGTGAGCTGGAATGATATCGTGCCCGCCGTCTGCGCATCTCCGCCCCAGTTCAGGAATCCGCACAGGGCGACTAGACCGAATGCCACCATTACCAGTATCGACAGTATCGTGCTCGCCAGCCCTACGTCCTTTACTCCACGTATGTTGATATATGTGAAGATTATTATCATTGCCGCTTTGAGAGCAAACTCCGTAGTCCTGCTGATATCCCACTGAGCGGCAGCGTAGCCTCCTGCAAGGATAACATAAGACGCATTGTCGATGTAGATGGAGATCGTTCTCCACCACCCTGCCTGGAATCCCCAGAATTCACCGAGCGCTTCCTGTACCCACTTGTAATAGCCTCCCTCCTGAGGCCTTACTGAACCGAGCTCCGATGCTACCAGTCCAAACGGAAGTGCCCATATGAACGGCAATACGCACAGCATTATCACTGTCAGTCCCGGTCCGCATTCCGGTATCATCTCTTCGATACCGTAACAGCCGGCAGCTACCAGGCAGAATATCATGAATACTACTGTTGAAACTTTAATGTCGTGCTTTTTCAGCCCGTGTTCACCGACTTTGGCGGCACTGATGCTTCTCTTTTCTGCCATTTCTACCTCCTTTCCTTACCTGAAATGATAAAAATGATCGCGCATTCAGCTATAATATTTCAGAATATTATAGCTTTTCATAAAAAACAGTATATGCTCTAATCATTACCAATTTCTTAAGGAGATCATTAACTTTATGCCAAAGTTGATTAAAGTTTCTTAAACAGTATGGAAATAGCAAATCTATCATCTTCTGATATCACTTCGCAGCGGCCGCCGGTCCTCTCCATCATATTCATTACGTTGTTTATACCTATCCGGCTGCCCTTTTCAGGCGATTCGGATCTCTCGCGCTCTAAAACCGGTATCCTGTTTTCAAACATCACACCCACATAGCTTTCATCCGATACTGTCCTCACGTTCACCGGTCTGTTCTCATCGGCATATTTGAATATATTGGACAGTATATTGTTCATGATCCTGTCTATATCCTCACGATACACGCTTATTTCCGAGTTTTCCCAATTCATATCGGATGACACTTCAAAGCCGCGCTGCCCAAGGCACTCCACCACTTCTGATATCACGTCGTACATGATATCCCTGAAACCGCCCTTTAAAGAGGCCTGCTGATCACGCGCCACTTTTTCCAGCGAATACTCGAATATCGTATCCGTAAGAGTCCTGATCTGTTCGAGCTTATCGTTTATCCTGTCGATATACTGAGCCAGCTCTTTCTCATCCTCGTACTTTTTATATTTTATCGCTTCCTGATATATCATCACTGTCGTCAGCGGCGTCCTTATATCGTGAGACATGTCCGCTATCATCTTATTGTTGAGCTTTTTCAGTTCCTCTTCTCTCTCAAACTGTTCGAGAACGGATCTTCGCAGGCACTCCACGCTGTAGGCAAGATCCGTCAACTCATTGTTCCACTTCATGGAAATACTGTGTTGCAGATCTCCTCCCTCCAGTATCTCTACTTCATTTTTAAGCGTCTGCACATAGGATATCGCTCTGCGTATGCCGAACATCATTATCACAAAGAATACGAAAAAGCAGAAGATCAATTCTCCGGCGAGAGCATAATAATAGAATTTATATGTATAACTGCCATAGATGAGCACGTTAAAAACACCGTCTCCGAACATTACTTCAAGCTCGGAGGCTCCCCTCATGTCTCTTTCGGTGATCTCGCCGGATCTCGGTCCCGAGGTAGTGTACAGCCACGTGTTCCCTTTATATATCTCGAATCCGACTATCTCTTCTTTCCTTACCCATTTTTCCAGCATATCGCTGTCCGTAGAACTGATATCGTTTTTATCCACGTATTCCTGCAGCTTCTCCACATAAAATGCATTTTTCGACCTCACGTAATCCGTCTCTTCAAGATACCTGTTGATGAGCAGATTCCCGGCAATATATACGGCTGCAAACAGAGCGGCGGAAATCAGCAGAGCAACGGCTACGAGCTGTGCCAGCTGAGCAGACAGACTCTTTCTCTTCTCAATCGATCGCATTGAACCTGTAGCCCTTCCCCCATATCGTACTTATATACCTCGGATTCTGAGGATCTTCCTCTATCTTCATCCTCAGCTTGCGTATATGGACGGTCACGGTGTTGTTGGATACGTAAAAATACGGCTCGTTCCATACTGCTTCATAAATAGCTTTCGTGGAAAATATCCTTCCCGGATTCTTCATCATCAGCAGAAGCATACCGTACTCCATTTCCGGGATATCTATCTTCTCCTCGTCGAGGAACACTTCGTTATAATGCGTGTTTATCCTCAGCTTTCCGCTGCAGATATACTTTTCGCTGCGGCTTTCCTCATTGAACACTTCTTCTTTGCCCTTATACACGTAATACCGCCTCAACAGCGCCTTGACTCTGCCCAGAAGCTCCGAATATGTGAACGGCTTTATCAGATAATCATCCCCGCCTGCCATGAATCCTATGAGTTTATCGGACTCCTGTCCCTTTGCCGTGAGGAACAGGATCGGCACATTAGATACCTTTCTTATCTCTTCACATACCTTGAGTCCGCTGATGCCGGGCATCATTATGTCCAGTATCACCATATCTATGGAATCAGAAAAACGTTCAAGGCCCTCTTCACCGTCAGCAGCTTCGACGATATCGTAATTTTCACCGCTGAAGAGTATCCTTATCCCTTCGCGGATCTCTTCATTATCCTCAACGATGAGTATGGAGTATTCGCTCATATTGACCACCTTGTATATTGAACTCATAGGGAAGTTCTCAACATTTTCCTTTCTTAGAATTTCTCTATATAATTCTGTGTAGACGCTGTGGATTAGTTTGACCTCCTACAGCAGCACCCTATTGCTGACTGTTCTTTTGAAAGGCTCTAACCACAGCTCTATGTCTAAGTGTTAATGAGTTAGATAACGCATGACGTTTTATATACAGCAAGGATACATTCGGCATAGAGTACTGCGGATACACAGCGCCTGAAGTTATTTCCATATCACCAAAGGAGGTTTTCTATGCTCTATATCGGTATCGACGTTGCCAAATCCAGACACGATTGCTTCATCATTGATTCTGATGGTGTTATCTATACGGACAACCTCAGGATCACCAATGATCGGGTCGGTTTTAACAAACTTCTCGAAACTATCCTTGATGCCCTTGACGGTGAGCCTGTTACAAACGCAAAAGTAGGACTCGAACACACCGGACATTACAGCATCAACATCAAACGGTTTCTTGAATCCCAGGGCTTTGTCGTTACCAGCTTCAACCCCCTGGAAACGAGTGCCTTCCGCAAAGCATTCACTCTCCGTAAAACGAAGACCGATAAATGTGATGCGAAGACCATCGCTACGATGCTCTTCTCCAATGAATCGATTCCTACTTCACCTCCATCATATCAGATTCAGGAGTTGAAGTCACTCACAAGACATCGTTTCAGGCTCATAGGCTATCGCGGAAAGTTGAAAGTTTCTTTTGCACGAATCATCGATGTTGTCTTTCCGGAGTTTCCGAGCTTTGTCTGGTCTGTCAATCAGAAATCATCTCATCAGCTGCTTTTGGAACTCCCTACTCCGGATGCCATTGCCGGGTGCCACCTGACACGCCTTACCAACCTGATCCATAAAAGTTCACACGGTAAATATGGTCGTGAGAAGGCCGTAGCTCTACGTGATCTCGCTGCTTCGTCTATTGGTCTTTCTGATGAAGCTCTTGCATTTGAATTGCAGCAGACCATCCGCATGATACAGAATGTGCAGGCAGAAATCGATGCTCTCGACAGGAAAATCAAATCTATTGTCCGGGAGCTTGATACTCCTCTGCTTACCATCCCCGGTATCAGCTACACGCTTGCTGCCATCATTCTGGCGGAGATCGGAGATATCAATAACTTCTCCAATCCTTCAAAACTACAGGCATTTGCAGGGCTTGATCCTTCAACTTATCAATCGGGCAAATACACCGCATCATACGCTACAATGGTAAAACGCGGTTCCACATACCTCAGATGGGCTATGTTTCAGGCTGCCCGCCTCGTAGCTATGAGAGACAAAACCTTTGCGGATTACCTGGCGAAAAAGCGTTCCGAAGGGAAGCACTTTAATGTTGCTATCAGTCATGTCAGCAAGAAGCTTTTGCGAACGATTTTTTATATGCTGAAACATAACGAGGCATTCGTTCCGCAGAGTTGATTCTGACACGCTGTATTTTCAAGGCAAGCTTCGCTTGTCTGTTTTGTCATGTCGTTATTCAATTCTCAAAGTTCAATGCATTTTTTTGAAAATCACTTGACTTCACATAGTTAGTCTTTCTCCAATTCACTCAGCGTTTTCTTCGCCTTGCTTCTGCTCTTCCGTTTTTTCGGCTTTCCTCGTTTTAACCGAATCATTTCATCGAATCTATTCAATGAAATGATTCTATCATATCAAGAAGACCATTGCAATCCCCTTTTACGTCAGGTACAATTTAACCGAAAGGACGCTGATAGCAATGAAGAAACAAAAAATGACCAGCCGCGATATACAGGCTCAGGCTACAAAAGACAAGATCTACAAGGTCGGCATAGAATTGATACAAAAATATGGGATAGATGGTGTTAATGTCACACAGATAGCTAAAGCTGCCGGCGTCTCTGTCGGCACGTTTTATCACTACTACACTTCAAAACTGGATCTCTTCATGGATCTTTACCGTTCTGCCGACGCATATTACGAAAATCAGTTGGCGGGTCAGATCCGACACATGGCTTTCGATGAACAGATCCAGGCTTTCTTTCTCCAGTACGCCTCCATGGCAGAAAACAATGGCGTCGGATTGACGCAGAAAATGTACGTCCCTGAAAACTCTCTGTTCCTGGACAGAAGCAAAGGAATGCGCCCCGTCCTGCTGGATATCATCTATACCGCTCAGAAAGATGGCTTCTGCGATCCTGCTCCATCACCGGATGATATCGCCGACGAACTTTTTCTCATCGCTCGCGGTGTCATCTTCGACTGGGCTCTCCATCAAGGGGAATATGATCTTGCAAAAAAGATGGAAAAGATACTGCGGATATATATCGACAAGCTGACAAGCCAGCAGCGCCCTTCCATCGCAAAACGAAATGCCTAATATCGGTATTTTTCCCCCGGCAATGGGCATAAAACATAACATACCGCAGCTTCAGACCATATCAATATGCCATATTCTCTATTTTTTCCGGCTTTCTTGGCAACTTTCAAGCAGATAACAACTGCTTCTATGCCAATTCCTTATCTGTTTCAATCACTTATTGGCATATCAGTTCCTGTCAGAAAGCCACGGACCCTCGATTTATGCCTATTATCCGTTTATATTAGTCGTTTTTGGCATCTGGACCATTCCACAGACATACGGTCAAAAAAATCAAAAGAGACCGATCCGCCAGACGACGTACCAGTCTCTATCTTTCTTTGTTTCACTTATTCTTCCGAATCGTTGGCCCATCCACACTTATCTATGATGAACATCACCAGACCCATCACGATACCTACTATAGTAGCCAGACACATACCGGTCAACTGTACTTCTCCTATCTGTATCGACGCTCCTGAAAGTCCCACTACGAAGACCACAGCAGTCATAGCCAGATTCCTCGGTTTGGAATAGTCCACCTTCTTGTCGACCAGCAGCCTTATTCCTGAAGCAGCTATCATTCCATAGAGAAGGAAGCTGATACCGCCCATTACAGGTCCAGGTATGGTACTGATAAGCGCACTCACCTGCCCGAAGAAGGAGAGCAGTATGGAGAATACCGCAGCACCTCCAATGACCCATACACTGTATACTTTCGTCACAGCCATCACTCCGATGTTCTCGCCGTAAGTAGTCGTCGGAACAGAACCGCAGAATCCCGACAGCATAGTGGAAACACCGTCTGCCAGCAGCGATCTGTGAAGTCCCGGATCCCTCAGAAGATCCTTGCCGACAATCTCGCTGGTCACTATCTGATGCGAAATATGCTCTGATATGACCGTTAGCGAAGCAGGTATTATGATTATTATGGCGCTGAGACTGAACTTAGGAGCCATGAAAGCAGGAAGCGCGAATACGCTGGCCTCCGTCACAGCTGTATAATCCACCAGTCCCATTATCAACGCCAGCACGTAACCGGCTACGATGGCTATCAGTATGGCTATAGCTGCCGCGAATCCTCTGAATACCACTTGGCCCACCACTGCCAGAGCCAGCGTGAAGATGAATACCACCACGAATTTAGGATCTATAGCTGCTCCATCGGAGCTTATGATGCCTCCTGTGCTGGCAGCCGAACCCGCCAGTTCAAGACCGATGAGGGCAACGATAGGCCCCATGGCCGCAGGCGGCAGTACCGCATCGATCCAGTTCACGCCAGCGAATTTGATTATTATGGCTATGATGGCGAATATCGCTCCCGCGCAGATAAACCCGCCCAGGCAGTACTGATATCCCATACTGCCGATGACGATGAAGCCCGGCGACAGGAAAGCGAAGCTCGACCCCAGATAAGCCGGCGCTTTTCCCTTGGTGATGAGGATGAACAGCAGCGTCCCGATACCATTCATCAAAAGGACGATTGATGCCGGTATGTCGAACAGGATCGGTACCAGCACCGACGCGCTGAACATAGCAAAGGTATGCTGTATGCTCAGCGGGATCCATTTTCCTATCGGCGGCTTATCGCCTATGCCGATTATCTTTCTTTCATTTTTTTCCTTAGACATGTTCTTCTCCTAAAATGTTTCTTATATTTTATCGATGACATCCTGCCTATTATATCACAAAAAATACAGAAACACTGTTATTATTTTGCCGTTTTCATATCAGCGCCGCATGGATATGAGAGACATGCCGGACTTTTTTCTTTCATGACCATCTCGTAAAATCTGTATCCGCCGGAAAAATTGAAGCAGTCAAAGCCTTTCTGCGAAAGGATCCGGCATGCGATATAGCTTCTCAATCCGGTCTGGCACATGACATATATCTTCTTCGACCTGTCCAACTCACCCAGTCTTCCCCTCAGCTCATCCAAAGGGATATTGATGAAGCCATCTCCATGGCCCGCCGCGTATTCCTGCATCGTCCTGGTATCCAGCAGCACGACATCCTCCCTGCCTCTGAGGTCATCCACTTCATCCCAGTGGAACTGTTTCACGATACCTTCGCGGATATTTTCCACCATGAATCCCGCCATATTGACAGGATCTTTAGCCGACGAATAAGGAGGCGCGTAAGCCAGATCCAGATCCTTAAGTTTATCGGCTCTGATGCCGGCGCTTATGGCTACAGCTAACACGTCGATGCGCTTATCGACACCATCATAGCCTATTATCTGTCCGCCCAGCAATCTGAGCGTCTCCTTCTCATATATCACTTTCATGGTCATGGTAGTCGCTCCCGGATAATAGGTGGCATGAGCTGCCGGAGACAGTACTATCTTGTCATAATCCATCCCCAGCTCTATGGCAGTCTTCTCATTTATGCCCGTATTGGCCACGGTCATATCAAAAAGCTTTATCACTGATGAGCCCTGCGAACCCTCGAATCTGCTATGGCCCCCACAGATGTTGTCTGCAGCTATCCTTCCCTGCTTATTGGCCGGCCCGGCCAGCGATATCAGCACATCCTCTCCGGTGACAGCGTGTTTTACCTGGACCGCATCGCCTACAGCATAAACATCAGGCGCTGACGTTTCCATAAAGTCATTAACCACTATACTGCCTTTTATACCCGTTTTAAGTCCGGCCTTGACAGCCAGCTCCGTATCAGGAGCCACTCCGATGGCCAGCAGCACCATATCGGCTTCCAAAGCGGGCTCATCCTTCAGCAAAACGGTGACCTTTTCCCCATCATGCTCAAAACCTTCGACAGAACTTCCCAGCTTTACCTTTACGCCTTTCTCCCTCAGCTTGGCATGGATGCCACAGGCCATATCGTAATCCAGAGGTGAAAGAAGCTGCTTCGGACGCTGGATCATAGTCACATCTATTCCCAGTGCTCTGAGGTTTTCCGCCGCCTCTATCCCTATATACCCGCCTCCGGCGATAACGACTTTTTCAGGTCTTCTGCGCTGCAGCGCGTCTTTGAGCCTGAACGTATCCTCCACCGTCCTCAAAGTGAAGATGTTCTCGCTGTCAGCCCCGGCAAGGCGCGGTTTAGTCGGTTTCGCACCGGGTGACAATAACAGCTTATCGTAGCTTTCTTTCCACGAATCCCCCGTCAGCAGATCAGTCACCGAAACGTTCTTCCCTTCTGTGTCGATATCGGTAACTTCATGAGACACCCTGACATCTATCCCGAATCTCTCCCGAAAGCTCTGAGGCGTCTGCAAAGTCAGTTCTCCCGGCTTTTTGATAACGTCTCCCACGTAATAAGGGAGTCCACAGTTAGCATAAGATACAAAACCGCTTCTTTCGAATATCACGACTTCAGCATCCTCATCCAGCCTTCTTATCCTGGCCGCCGCTGTAGCGCCCCCGGCGACGCCTCCTACGATAACAACTTTCATTTTTTCTCATCCTTTCTATAAAGAAGCCATCGACAGAAATCACGCCCATTTTATCGGCTCATCCTCTCCTATTATCAGAATGTCGTTGTGTATAGCTCTCAGCTTGGGCGTTATCTGCCTGTCCTCATGCATGTGACCGAAATACCACTTCTTGAACCGCTTTCCTTCCGACACCGTCTCGTACCAGTCATCCAGTATCTCCGGCAGATGATAGTCAAAATCTATCTCCTTCGATCTGGAAATATGATCCCTGGCGAACAGCGGCGTCTCGTGAGTTATCACATAATCTATCTCGTCCGCCTTTTCCATCAGCATATTTCTGCCATAATCGATCTCCTCCAGAGAGGGCTCCTCTTCCCGCCACCAGCTTTCACCTTCTGTCCTTCTGTCGATATCGCTGGAACGTGCTCCTCCGAAAGTAAATATGTTGCAGCCGTAAATCGAATAGAGCTCGCCTCTCATCAGGTGGCAGACCCGCTCTCCCACCTGATGGACCCTGCCTCCATTCCATTCCACCACTTCCATACTGTCCAGCAGCATGTGATTCTCATGGTTCCCGTCTATGAAGGCCACAGTTCCCGGAAAGAGCTGCTGCAGCGTCTCCACTTTATAAATGTAATCTTCATCCCAGACGTATCCGGCATCTCCCGCGATTATGAAAACGTCCGTTTCCCTCATTTCCCCTTTCTCGTGAAGGCCAAAGAAAGGAACGAAAGAGCCGTGCTTATCTCCCGTAATAAAAATTCTTCCTGACATGTTTGCCGTTACTCGCTTTCCCCAGACACATCCATCTATCTGTGATAGTGATAGATGTCACCTATTTCATCTCTCTTTATCCTGCCTTTATAATACATATACTGGAGATGGGAAATGGCCTCTCCCGTAGCGAACCACTTCTGCGGCGCCGGGAATTCCTCCCAGTTTCTGCATTCTATCTCCCACGTCATGTCCCGGGCTACTTCATAAGGTGTTTTCCATTCATCCCCCAGGATATACTCCGCTTCAGCCAGCCTGTCCTCATGATGTCTGTACAGCTCTTCTATCCGCTGATACATGTCATCCACCGGCGTTCCATGAGCTGTCAGCAACAGCTCTACATCCAGCTTTTCCACCTTTGCCAGGCTGTTCAGATAGTCCTGCAACGGATTGTCGGCAGCAAGCTCGATGGTGATGTTCGGTGTTATGGTCCCCAGGATATGGTCGCCACAGAACAATATCTTCCTCTCTTCATCGTAAAGGCACATGTGCCCCGGCGTGTGACCCGGCGTTTCTATGGCTTTCAGTCTGTATCCGCCATACTCCAGCACATCTCCTTCATTTACATAAGTGAAGTCTATCTTGGAATCATGGACGTATTTTCGCCCCGGATGGATATCGGTGTTCCTGCCAAACTCAGCCTTTGGGAATCCGAATTTCAAAAACATATCATCCAGTATCCTCCAATAGAGATTTCCAGCCTCGAAGTTCATCAGCTCTCCGTCGGTCTCACCTGAATATATCACACTTTCCTCTTTGGCGAACTTTGGTACCAGACCACAGTGATCTGAATGGAGATGAGTGATAAACACATCGGTCTTCTCGATACCCAGCTCATCGAAGGCGCTTTTCAGCGCTTCCTCACACTCCGGCCTGTTGAATCCGGTATCGATGAGAAGATTTTTATCTCCCTGTCCTTCGCCTTTTATAATGTAAGCGTTTATCTCCCTGAGCGGATTATTTGGCAGCGGCACCACTTTCTTGTATATGTTATCAGCTACTTTCGTTACCATATTCCCTCCCGTATTATCTCCGTCCCGTTGACGGCTCTTTCACGACTCCTGCCACCTGTCTGCGGCAGGCATACACTTATATATGATATCTGTAATCAAGCGATTTTGCAAGGCAATTTGCGGGAAGCGGACAATATTATACTTTTTTTGTCAAGTTTGAGACGGTTTTAGTCTTGCAAATCCGTATTCACGCTCACTTATTCAGCATACATCAGCAGATGAAAGCAAAAAAATACAGATATTTCTCCAAAAACAAAAAATATCTGTAAAATCCAATGAGTTTGAGAATGCTGGACTTTTTTAGTACAGGGAAAGGCCAGTGTTTTTCGGCGTGTGAACAAGAATTCGATCGACGGAAGAACCGCAAACGTTGAAAATTTTACAGATATTTCGAGAAAAAAGTAAAATGTCTGTAGAAGTAAAAAGAAGAGATCTGGACTTCCTCATCTACCAGGATAATCGCTTCCGTGGCTGCGGACAAAAATTGGACTCCCCAAGTGCTCCGAAAGGAGCTGAATTAGGTTGAAGTAAAATCCTATAAGAATCGCTCCAGTTCGCTTCGCCAGCTCATCCGAAGCGAAAAATACGATGACGTTAAGTTCGTCATAAAACTGGGCGATTTGAACACCGGATATGAAAACAGGCCTTATACAAAACAAAACGCGGCTATATGCCGCGCTTCGTCCGTGTTCTTTCATAAAATATCAGTCTACTGCTACCATTACTGATGTAGCTTTGATCACAGCATAGGCTTCCTTGCCTACTTCGAGACCCAGCTCATCTATGGCCGCCATGGAAATTGTGGAGCTCACGATGTTGCCTCCGCCGATGTCGATCTTGACGATGCCGTTAACGGCGCCTTTCTGGATGTCCGTAATGGTTCCCTTCAACTGATTTCTGGCACTTAACTTCATGTCATTACCTCCTTACTGATATGTTCTTCCGTCCGATTATATACTAATTTACCATGGATAGGCAATATGCTGTGTTGTCTTCACAACAATGATACCGGACTATATCATATATCTATACATTATATAATATTTCCCATTCAAAAAATAATATTATATCCATCCGAACACGAAGGGTCCCGCGCCGTCACCGCTGCACTCTTCCACTGCCGTCTCCTGCCACCAGCGCCATCACCTCTTCCGTGGATACCCTGTTGAAGTCTCCTTCGACGGAATGTTTGAGGCATGAAGCTGCCACAGCGAATTCCAGCGCAGTCCCGTTGTCCATCCCGCTTTTCAGTCCATATATGAGGCCCGCACCAAAACTGTCTCCTCCTCCTACGCGATCTACTATATGCACATCGTACTGCTTTGAAAAGTATACATCGCTTTCTGTACTCAGCATCGCTGCCCATTTATTATCACTGGCGGAAATACTGGTTCGCAGTGTTATAGCGACGTATTTGAAGCCAAACCTTTCCCTCAGCTGTCTGGCCACCGAGACATATCCATCATGATCCAGCTTCCCGCCGGTCACATCAGTGCCCTCGGCCCTGATCCCAAACACCTTCTCTGCGTCTTCTTCGTTGGCGATACACACATCCACATATCCCATCAGCTCTCCCATGACTCTTTCAGCTTCCTGACTTGTCCAAAGCTTTTTTCTGAAGTTAAGATCGCAGCTCACCATAAGGCCCTGCTTCTTAGCTTCTCTACATGCCTGCCCGCATATCTTCGGAAGCTCTCCGCCAAGAGCAGGTGTTATTCCTGTAAAGTGAAACCACTCCGCTCCGGAAAAGATCTCATCCCACGAGAAATCTCCGGCCGATGCCGTAGCAATAGAAGATCCGGCTCTGTCATACACAACTTTCGATGCCCGCTGAGAAGCCCCGGCCTCCAGAAAATATATCCCAATCCGATCTCCGCCTCTCGTTATCATACTGGTATCTACACCAAAATATCTGAGTCCTCTTATGGCTGCCTCTCCTATATCATTATCAGGCAGCTTCGTAACAAATACCGTATCCACTCCGAAATTAGCAAGGGATACAGCAACATTAGCCTCTCCTCCTCCAAATGTCGCTTCCATCTTATCGTTTTGAAAAAATCTGAGATATCCCTCTGGCTTCAAACGCAGCATTATTTCTCCGAAAGTAACAACTTTAGACATCATTTACCTCCTTGATTTCTCGATGATATCGACTGCTTGTCTGCACTTTTCCGTCACCTGAGCCCATTTCTCACCATCCAGCATATCTCCCTTTACCATGAAAGAGCCTCCGCATGCCGCTACGGCACTACTGGAAATATATTCCGACAAATTTTTCAAGGAAATTCCACCGGTAGGCATGAACTTCACCTGGCTGTAAGGAGCGGAATATGCTTTTATGGTCTCCATGCCACCAAACTGCTCGGCAGGAAAAAATTTTATCGTCTTTAAACCATATCCTATGGCTGTCTCTATCTCCGTAGGTGTCAGACATCCGGGGAACACAGGAATACCGTTGTCCATACAATATTCCACTACAGCCCTGTTAATCCCCGGGCTGACGATAAACTGAGCGCCGGCTTCCACTGCCTGTCTGACCTGATCTACTGACAGAACCGTTCCGGCTCCCACCAGCATTTCCGGCCGACGCTCTTTCATGGCTTTTATAGTCATATCAGCGCCCTCCGCTCTGAATGTGACTTCCGCGACAGGAACTCCTCCCTCCCACAATGCATCCGCCAGCTTACCTGCGTTTTCCGTTTTTTTCAGCTTTATTACGGGAACTATTCCTATCCGCTCTATCTCCGATGATACCTTTTCATACTTCTCGTTCATAATGTCACCCCTCTCTTAAAAATCGCCATGTCTCTGTACCCATTTTTTTCACTTCTCGTCTTTTTCCCGGAAGCAACATTCAACACATATTCATCCAACTCATCCGTCAAAACCTCCCATAGACTTCCGTCCATGACTCTTTCTGCGTCAAAATCCGTCCAATGCGCTTTCTTTTCCGCCACCTCATGATTGGATGCGATCTTCACCACCGGCACGATCCCTCCCAATGGTGTTCCTCTTCCTGTGGTAAACAGCACCATATGTGCACCGGAAACAGCAAGAGCTGTCACGGCCACCAGATCATTCCCAGGCCCTTCCAGGAGTGACAAACCTGTCCTATTCACAGGATCTCCGTAACGCAGCACATCGGTCACCTCTGCTTCTCCGCCTTTCTGTATGCATCCCAGAGACTTGTCTTCCAATGTTGTGATGCCTCCGGCTTTATTGCCTGGCGATGGGTTCTCATATATCACCTGGCCGTTGCTTCTGTAATACTCCTTGAAATTCTCGATCATCTTTACAGTTTTTTCATATGTTTCCCGATCCGCGCATCTGTTCATAAGGAATTGTTCCGCGCCAAACATCTCAGGCACCTCGGTGAGGATAATACTGCCGCCTCGTCCACAATGCCTGTCCGAAAAACGTCCCACCAGGGGATTTGCCGTTATTCCCGAAAGGCCATCGGAACCGCCGCATTTCAATCCTATTACGAGCTCATTCGCATCGATCTCGATACGACTGAACTTACCTGTATACGATATCAGCTCTCTTACAAGTTCCATCCCTCTTTTCACTTCATCATCTTCATCCTGACAGGAGAGCCATTTCATTCTTTCAGTATTCTCCATATATCCTTTCGGAAAAATTTCCGCCAACTTGTTGAAATTACAGTTCTCACAACCCAAGCCCAGCATCAGAACACCTCCCGCGTTAGGATGTATAGCCATCCTGGAAAGCACTCTTAAAGTAGCCTGTTGATCTTCCCCCATTTGAGAACACCCATAGGGATGTTTTATCACTACGATCCCGTCCGTATATCTTTTCGCCTCATCCCGCATCAGCCTGGCGATCTCATCCGCAACGGAATTCACACACCCTACGGTACAGATGATCCATATCTCATTTCTCACCCCACAACGACCATCTTCTCTTCGGTATCCGAAAAATGTGCGCCTGCTTTCCTTTTCCCTTTCCACAGTTTTTTCACAAACCTTCTCATAAGTATATCCGCCGCCAGTATCCAGCAAAGTCCTGACATTATGGACATGCACCCAGTCTCCCTCCGCTATGTCCTTCGTGGCGATTCCGATAGGCGCTCCATATTTGATCACTTTCTCGCCTTTTGCTATATCCCGCAACGCGAATTTGTGTCCTTTTTTTATAAGCTGATTCTTTTCTATATCAGTAATGGCAACAGCTACATTGTCTTTCTTATTTATCCTAATCCATTCCATCGCCGTGCTCCTTCAGAAATGATATCAAGGCTTCCTTCATACCACGTGTCTCTATTTCATCCATGTAACGCAGCATCCTTTCCTTTATCCCTTTTATCCTTCGAAGATCTTCTCCGAAAAAGCTTTCGTTTCCCAGAAACTTTTCCAGCAACTCTTCATTATGACCTTTGTCGACATATGTGGAGAAAAAATTCTTTACCTCCGATGAATCCCTCGTATCGCCTCTCTTGTAAAAAACCACCATCGATGCAAAGGCAAAAATTATGCGCTCCGGCAAGCACCTCTTCCTTTTCACAAAATCCATAAGGGAAGGCTTCACTCTGGCATTCCATTTGGAAATGCTATTGAGAGAAATATCTTTCAGTTTATGATCTATGAAAGGATTGGCAAATCGGTCAAAGACATCCTCCGCGAAGCTGATAAGCTCTTTCTCCGGCAACGGTATCGTCGGGATCACCTCTTTCGTCACCAGATCCCTGATGAATCCTCCTATATATTCATTTCTCATAGTATCCCTGACGATAGTCTCCCCCCACATCAACGCCACAGGTACCATGCAAGTATGAGCTCCGTTGAGGATCCTGACTTTACGGAGTTTATAGGGTCTGTGATCGTCTGTTATCATCACAGGCAGGTCCGCTTTTTTAAAAGGAATCGCCTCACCTATACGACTCGGACCTTCTATGACCCAAAGACCAAAACACTCAGCCATATCCAGCAACCTGTCCCCATATCCATTTTCATCGTTCATTTTATCGGCATCAGCTGAAGGATACCCTGTTACTATCCTATCCACCAGGGTACTGCAGAAGATATTTTTCTCCATTAGCCATCCATTGAACTCATCGCCCAGTTCCCATTCCCTGCTGTGTTTCATAACGATATCCCTGAGCTTCCTTCCATTATCATCAATAAGTTCGCAGGACAGGATGATGTATCCGTGGCCTCCTTTACTCCGTGTAAACCTTTCGTACAGCAGTCTCGTCAGCTTTGCCGGAAACGAGACAGGGGGCTCATCATCAAAGGAGCATGTTTTATCGTACACGATACCAGCCTCTGTCGTATTGGAAATGATGATCTCTATATCATCGTTTCCGGCAAGCTCCAGAAAAGAGGTAAAGTCAGAATATGGATCTATCCCCCTGCTTATACTGCTGATCACCCGCTTTTCATCAACTATCTGACTGCCTTTCCGTCCTCTCAGATACAAGGTATAAAGTCCTTCCTGACGGTTAAGTACCTCAATCTGCCCCTGAGGTATCGGCTGCACCACCACCACTTTTGCTCCAAAATCGGCTTTCTCATTCATCACATCTATGAAATAATCCACGAATCCTCTGAGAAAATTTCCTTCTCCAAACTGAATAATCTTTTCCGCCCCTTCACGCAGCAGATATCCATCGTATCCTGTCTCTTTTAAATTATCATATGTCAGCTCTTTCATCTGCCCTCCTAAAACTCGATCATGACTTTCAACATTTGCGTGGAATTTCTGTCAAATTCCTCAAAAGCCTTGGCCCCATCCTCGAAAGGATATACATTGGTAATAATGTCATCCAAAGGGATATCCCCTTTTCCGAAAAGCTCTATCACCTGAGAGAAATCGCTGCTGAGAGCATTTCTGGAACCCAGAACTTTCAGTTCCTTTTTCTGCAGCAATGTAAAGTCAAACTGCGCTTCCTTCTTTCCTACTCCAAGTTGCACCATACGGCCCTCATAGGCGGCCGCGTCGACTGCATCGAGAAACGTCCGGGGAAGTCCCACAGCTTCCACAGTCACGTCATATCCCTGACCGCCTGTACGTCGGTTTACTTGTTCCAGGAAATCCTCGTCATTTTTGATATACCCGTCAAATCCGAAACGCCTGGCGTATTCCAATTTTCCTTCCGCCACATCGCAAATATCGACACGAGCACCTGCTTTTTGCGCTGATATGGCTGCCACAACGCCTATCGTCCCCGCACCTATGACGAGAACCCTGTCATCTTTTTCTATCTCAGCTCTCCTAATACCATGATATCCTATGCAGAATGGTTCCACCAATGCCAGGTGCTTTGGTGAAAGGCCTTCACTTTTGAACAGTCTTTCCACAGGCATAGTTATGTACTGACAGAAAGCGCCGTCTCGCTGTGCGCCCATCGTCTCATTATGCTCACAGCAATTCACATAACCTCGTTGGCATGAATAGCATTCTCCGCAATTAAAATATGGATTAGCTGTTACCACCATTCCTTCTTCGAAACCATATGGATTTTTCCCTACTTGGACGATTTCTGCCGAAAACTCATGCCCCGGTATCCTGGGATACCCAGTATAGGCAAACGTTCCCCGATAAGTCCCCAGATCCGAGCCGCAAATTCCTCCATACAGAAGCTTAAGCAGCGCCTCTCCTTCTCCTGCTTCAGGTATATCCATCTCTCTGAAGGAAACCTTTCCCGGCTTTTCTATGCATATATATTTCAAACCTTCACCTCCCCAGTTGATACAGCGTACCAGTCAATTCTTCCGCCCGCACTCCTATCTCTTTGACAGCGGACAACTCAGCTTCTATCGCCTCTTTCAAGTACATTCTCTGTCTTTCTGCAGCTTCAGACACCGCCGTCATTTCATCCTCTCCACACTTACCGTTTAACAGCGCCCTCACAGTGCCGTACAGGTTCTCATTGCCGTTCTCCACAAGCCCTGTCCCCCAACTTGGCTTTGACCATCTGGTTACTTGTTCCTCGAAATAAGTATAGGTATTTTCACTGAAAAAAACGGCATAATAATTGAAATCCACCTGGCTGAGAGCTGCAGCCGCTTTCTGAGGATCACTCTTTTCTATAGCCTCTTTTGCTTCTTCCAATGCAATGATATTAGTCAGATACCGCTCGTGAGGCGCTATCATCTCATCATTCCAGTTGAGCTTTATGAATTTTCCATGAATATATCTGTAAAGCTCGTGAACCTGGAAATCAGCAGCTTTTCTACAATCCTCAGGGATATCTCCGCCGCTGTTGACATTATCTATCGCTCTGTCGAGCTTTCTGAGCGCGCTGATGGTCTCTGAAAAGCTCTCCTTCTCTCCTTCCAGAAGATGCTTTTCCAGGCCATCACGAGCGTCCTCTATCCTTCTGGTCATGTTGACAGGACAGATCTTCTTTTCATCGAGAGATACGATGATATGGGCAAACAAGCGGTGAAAAAGTTCCAACGCTTTGATATCAAATCCCGCGTCCCATCCACACGCAGAACTGTGAAGAACTTTTCTGTCAGCCAGACATCCATCATATGCGCCAGCCACCATACTCGGCATTCCCGCTTTCGTATAACTGAAATCTTCTGTAGATGATGTCAGCTTCATGTTTACCTCTATCTCATACCCATCAGTATCACCGAAAGCCGATACAGCTTCCCTGGCAAAATCGTACAATTCCTTCGTGCAGACTATGCAAAATTTCTTTTCTCCCATAACCGCATAGAATCCATCCAGATTCACCACCGCAAATCCTGTTTCTTTCCACTCAGGCCTGACTTCCGTGATCTGCTTATAGGCTCCTACAGCCCAATCATACTTACTGTCGATGAGTCCCCACTCCTCAGCGCCATGAGCCACGAATCTTATGGTCTTCTCCGGTATATATCCGCTGTCAGTGAACATTTTCGCCAAGCCAAGTGCCCATCCTATTCCCTGCACATCATCGAAAACGGTAAAATAGTACGAGTCATAATGGTTTATCACATAGATTACTTCATCGGTCTTTCCAGGAATATCTCCCCAGATATTATATGAGATCCCGCCTTCCGATACCTGACTCCTGGCATTGAGAACAACTGTGATTTCACCGTCATCGGAATCTTCCATAAGCTCCCTGAGGCGTTGCCCATCTGTTTTCCCCATAGAAAACACCATTTTGTCAGCAGGGCCGCAGATATCCTCCGATACCAGCACATTATCTCCCACCTGACCGAATCCACCAACATTCACACAGATCACTCCCGCGGCGCCCCTGAGGCCTGCTTCATATGTCGGGAAATTTATCCACCAGTCCTCAGCCTGATTTATGTCTATGAGAACCAGTTTGCCATTCACATCCATGGCCTTTAAATCCGCCTCTGTGCCCCGTCCTCCGTATACCATAATGAACTCCGCATCGCTGCAATCCGCGTTGCAGGCATATCCTCCTAGTATCACTTCATGGATTGCCCCACTGCTGTCGGTGTAGGTTAGCTTCGCTTCCTCGAATACCCACTTATCCACATTGCACGGATCTTTAGTTACATTGACAAGTCCCGCTTCTCTGAATTTTTCCATCAGATAATCGGCAGCTGCATGTTCAGCCGGAGATCCTGCACTCCTTCCACCGCATGCGTCATTGTCAGTTATTTGCGACAATTCATCCATCACCTTTATCGCAAAGGACGTGTCGACCTCTTTATCGCTCCAGCTCATATTCCTCATAACAATTTCATCTCCATTCGTCAACATAGGGAGCACAAACGGTAAATTTCATGCTCCCTATATATCACTTTTTCTGTACTGCCTTATACGGTTTCCATCATTTTTCTACACTTTCAGTGTCACACCAGAATAATTTCGCAGGGTCTTTTTTCTTCCCCAATATCATGAGTATAATCCCGATTGCTCCGCCAATGCCTATTATGCACTTGATAGCCAGCATATAGTTATCGAAAACTCCCGGATCATAATTGGCTGCTCCGTCAAAGGATGGGAACCACAGAACAGCTAAAACTCCCAGTACTGCCCACATTACCAGGATAATACCTATTCTTGAAAGGTCTCCAGGAGCCAGCTTCGTCTTCGGGTTTGTCGGATATCTCTTCGGATTGATCTTGGTGAGACCCCCTTTCATCAGCTTGAGTACTATATATATCACAGGCCCGCTCATGATCCCACAGATACTGTATATGAAATCATGAGTCCCTCCGAGATAAATAGCGATGAAGCCTACCAGGAACGGTACTGCACTATATGCAACAAAGAGAGCGTCACTGACTTTCAGCTTGAACGGACCATCCGGATGAGTCTTTCTTACTCTTCTGATGATCCCCGATATCTGCGTGAGACTTGACGCAAATATACTCATCATTACCGTTCCTACTACCAGCGAACTGAAATCAAAGGTACAAAGGAAGAAACCTACGATAGCTACCGTCAGCACTCCCACGTAAGGAACTCCTCTCTTTTTGTCGCACTTGACGAGGAAGTTAGGACAAAGATTATCCGCCGCCATTACAAAGAATCCTCTCGACGTTGACGCTATATAACCGTTGAACAGCGATACATTGGAAAGCACCGCAACAATCAGGAAAAATCCATAGAATATCGGTCCGCCATATGCGGCTACATCCTGGTAGGACACGCCTTCCGAACCCCATTCCTGCCAGTCTCCAAGAGAAGACAATCCTGCCATGGTCGGTATCATATACGTCAATATGATAAGCGGGATAGCTATCATCAATGCTTTCGGTATCAACTGAGGTCTTTCCAGCTCCTCCGACATGATAGACATAGCCTCCATACCACCGTACATCCACATCCCTATGGCCAGCGCATTTCCTATACTCTGGATGAGAGTCTGACCCTCAGGGATAAATGGTTCCACCGGAGACTGATTATAATGAGCGAATCCGAGGACCGCGACAATAGCAAAAGATACCAGAATACTGATGGATATGACAGTATTGACTATGGCCACATCCTTGATACCTCTCAGATTGATTATCGTAAATATGACGATGAATGCTATCTTTACAGCATATTCCTGCGTTGCTGAAAGCCCGAAAGCGCTGGTCATATAGCCGGCAGCCAGCACTACATAAGTAACAGTGTTGAAATATCCCCCGATAGTTCTCCACCATCCCATCTGAAATCCCCAGAACTCCCCGCAGGTTTCCTGTACCCACTTGTACGGTCCGCCCTCAGCCGGTATAGCCGATCCCATCTCTGCACATACGAAAGCCTGTGGATATGCCCATACGAGAGGGATGACCACTAACATAACCATACACAGCCCGGGGCCTGCAGCCGGAACCATATCTTCGATCCCGTAGGCTCCCGCTGCAGTCAGCGAATAAATCGTTCCCACGATAGCCAGCAAACCGACCTTATGTCGTTTGAGGCCTGTGGTCTGTTGTAAATCACTCATTTCTGCTACTACACCTCCATAAAAGATCAATAAAATTACGACTCGTTGCATACTTGCATATTTAATACATTCTTTATGTATATCTGTTGTATACAACATTTGACACTGTCAATTTTACATTTAGTATTCCCCTTTGTCAACGCGTTTTTAGCTGTCGCCTATTGATTTTTTTGCTGATTTATTATAATTTATTACTGAAAAATGAAGAAAGAGGATTTTATAATGGCGAAAGAAAGTCTGAAAAACAAGGCTTATAATCTGATAAAGTCAAAAATAATACATTGTGAATATGCTCCCGGAACATTTCTCAACGAATCTACGCTCATGAGCGAAATAGGTTCCAGCAGAACACCTATACGGGAAGCTCTCAGCAAGCTGGAACAGGAAGATCTGGTAAAGATACTTCCCAAGAAAGGAGTCATGGTTTCAGACCTGTCTATGAATGAAATAAATATGATCTTCGAGACCAGGATTCTCATCGAACCATATATAGTCAGACATTACGGTCAGTTCGTCCCTGCCGAAATACTTCTGTCCATGAAGGACACCTTTACAAGAAACCACCTTCAGGAAATTTCTTCTGAAGAAATATATTTTAAAGATGCTCAGTTCCACAAGCTTCTGATAGAATCCAGCAAGAATATATATTTTATTCACACGATGGAACGCATATACAATCAAAACTACCGTCTCCGTGTCATGGCCGGCAACAGGCTGAAGGACAGACTGATCGCCTCCAACAGCGAACACAGAGAGATCATAGATATGATGCTGGAAAAAAAATACGATGCAGCCTCAGAATCCATGAGACTGCATCTCGAGAAAGCGAAGGAAGCCAGCTTCGCCAATTTTATAAATACATATTGAAAACAAAGAGACAGGGCGCACTCTGCGCTCTCTGCTCTTCTATTCCGCCGTCTCTCCCCCTGCCTGCTGCCTTTCTATCTTCACACCGATCTTGTCTATCCTGTGCTTTTCCATATGGAGGACAGCGAACGTCACCTTAACGTTCTTATGCTCTACCGATATCTTATCTCCCTCCGCGGGGATCCTGTCGAAAATATTCAGAAGCAGACCGGCCGCCGTCTCACATTCATCGGCCTTCTCCGGCTCAAATCCGATGAGGTCTATCACATCGGATACAGGGAGCGATCCGTCTATGAGAAAGCGGTCGTATCCCAGAGTCACCACTTCCGAATCATCGCTCTGTATGTACTCATCATCATCTATATTGCCCACTATCTGTGTCATCACATCTGAAGACGTGACGATGCCAGCCGTCCCGCCGTACTCATCGACTACCAGCGCAAACTTCGTCTCTTTATCCTGCATTATCTGGAGAAGTCTGTCTACCGAAAGGGACTCAGACACGGCAATGATTTCCCTGACAGGCAGATTGTCATAGTCTGTTCCGCTTATCTGCTCATCGCTCCAATACAAATCCTTGATGTGGATGAATCCCTCTATCGTATCCTTATCACCTCTGCAAACAGGATATCGGGTGTACTTGCACCGTTTTATCATCTCCAGGTTTTCACTGTACGGCAATTCCAGATCGAAACATTCCATATCGGTCCTCGGCGTCATGATAGAATACACATCCTTATTGTACATCTCGAATATGTTGTCGACGATCTCGTTCTGCTTGGGATCTATCAATCCGCTCTGAGTGCTTTCATCCAGAAGTATCTGTATTTCCTCACCTGTATAAACTTCATGTTCATTGGCGATATCGTGTCCCAGCAGCTTCATCACGCCATTGGTGATAGAATTGAAGAGCCACATTATCGGTGATGTGAGCCTGTAGAACCACACCAGCGGCAACGCGGTCATCCGAGCGTATCTGTCAGTAGAGAATATTGCCAGAGATTTAGGTATCAATTCGCCCGCCACGATATGGAGCGCTGTAATGATGGCAAATCCCAACGCTATGGCGATGGCTGAGACAGCCGATTCGGGAAGATCGAACACCTCAAGGGCAGGATGTATCAATTCCGATACCGCCGGTTCTCCCAGCCAGCCGAGAGCCAGCGACGCCAGCGTTATACCCAGCTGACATGCGGAAAGATACGCATTTACATTATTGGCTACCAGAAGAGCAGCCTTCGCCCCGCTCTTTCCTTCTTCCTCCGCTATCTGAAGCTGTGACTTTCTCACCCTCACCAGAGCGAACTCCGCCACCACGAAAAACGCGTTCATAAACAAGAAAAATACTACCAAAACCAAACTTAGCGCCACTGACAATAGGGAATCCTCCTTTTTACCGCAGACATTTTGCATGTCTCATTACTTCAGTTATATTACAATTGTATAGTGTATCAATAATAAGCAGGTAAGTCAATCTCGCGAAGATCCTGACGGCAGCCGTGGACCACGGTCTTTCCATGCCCATACGGATATCAGATGTCATCTCTATCACCGGTTCCCGTCGTAACTGCTTATATCACTTTACCGCTCCAGAAGCATGCTGCAAAGCTCCTCCGGATCTTTCACCAACACCGACGCGCCCTTTTCTCTCAGAAAATCGCTGTCCCGAAATCCCCATACCACAGCGATCCCGTCTATTCCGGCGTTTTTCGCCGTCTCGATGTCAACCTCTGAATCACCGATATAGACAGCGTTCTCCTTAGCCACGCCCAGCTGCGAAATCACATGATTCACACTGTCAGGCCATGGCTTCCGCCTGATGCCCTCCTTCTCTCCGACTGCCGCGTCGAAAACCCCCGGAAAAAATCTATCGCACAGTTCGCCTACAGCGTAATCCATCTTGTTGGACACTACAGCTACCTTCATGCCTGCCGTTTTGAGAGCGTTTATACATTCCCTTATCCCCTTGTAAGGTCCGGTCCTGTCGAAGCAGTGCTCTTTGTAATGGCTGCCGAAATCAGCCAGCACCTTTTCCTTTATCGCCCCATCGGTCCCTTCAGGGACCGCCATATCGATCAGCTCACCGACTCCGTTTCCCACAAAACGCCTTATCTCGTCTGTCGTTCTCTCCGGGAGTCCGCTGCACGCAAGGGCGTAGTTCGTACTCGCCGCCAGATCATCCAACGTATCCAATATAGTCCCGTCCATATCAAAAATAAACAACTGATATCTCATCTTTTCGTATCCTTTCTCATGTATGGCTTTCCTCAAACTACAGGCCACCTCGATCGTTTCATACCTTATACAGCATAATCAGTATGAGCTTTTGCGTCAAGATATTTTTCTCAGCCCGCAGTGGTGGCCGTCTCAGTCACGAAGTACTGCTCATAAGCGGGAATATGAAACCTGCCGCGCGCTTTTGCACTAAAAAAGCCTCTGTGACTTTCAGTCATAAAGGCTTTTCATTACGCTTCTTTTCTCCGGATCCAGGGCAAACTGTTTCTTTTCTTCGCTGTCTTCCTTACTTCAACGCCGCGACGAGTTCCGAAAAACTCATAGTCATGAAATCTTCCGATTCATGTATCCCTTCCGGGCTGCCATAATCCTTCAATTCCTTGATGTTTCCTATCATATATTTCCCGTTTTCATAGTCCTGATCCTTCACGGCCGCAAAAATATACTCCTCCATGTTCCATTTGACGAAGTTGGTAACTTCCGCATCTATATCGCCCTCAGATTCGACGAACCAGAAATCCCTGACCTCATCGCCCTTTTCCCAATGCATGATATAGGCGAATTTGACAGGCGTCACACCCATCTCCGCATTGATGCCGTTTTCAGCAAGCAATTCGATAAATTTTTCCTTCATAAATAATGTCACCTCTCTACAGATATATCCAACATTGCCCTGCTTCCAGTTTCTTAGCGAATATACGCGATGTATTCTCCCGCGATTTGGACTGATGGAATTTGAAAAGCATCTTCCCTTCAAACTCCCCCAGTATCTCTACTTTTCCTTCCGGAAGAGACATACAGTACCGTATGCCCTTTCCCTGACCATTTTGCATATTTTTGGCGGCGTCCACTATCCTCGCCCCCTCCTCCAGCGAGACCTGGAATTGGTTTTTTACACCCTTCACCGGACGGCACTGGAAAATGTAATACGGGACGATCCCTGCGGCCGTAAGATCTCTCAGCAGATCATTCAACACTTCAGGGTCGTCATTTATTCCCTTGAGCAGTACCGTCTGGTTACGGACGATTATACCCATTTCCCTGAATATCCTTATACAATCCACGGCCTCTTCCGTCAGTTCTCTCGGATGATTGAACTGAGTGATGATGTATATCTGCTTCTTCTTCGAATATTTGCGGAAGATTTCCTGCAGCTCGCTATCCTTTCGTATCCTGTCCGGGAATACGACGGGTACCCTTGTCCCGAATCTGATGAAATCAAGATGGTCCATATCGGTAAATGTTTCCAGATATCGCTCGATCATCTCGTTGGTGAGCATGAACGAATCTCCACCGGTTATCAGTATATTGTTTATCTCCTTGTGATGCGTGATGTAATCCACCGTCGCAAGAAAATTACTGTTTATCTCCGCTTCCGTCGCGCCTACCATGCGTTTTCGGAAACAATGTCTGCAATACATCGCGCATCTGTTGGTCGCCAGTATCAGCGCCGTGAAAGGATACTTGTGCTGTACGCCCAGCATCACCGTATTGTCCGTTTCTCCGCTCGTATCCGACTCTCCTTCGTCGCTGAATTCCTCCAGACTCGGAATGCACATTTTGCGTATCGGATCTTTCGCGTCGGCCGGATCTATCAGGGAAAGATAATAGTCCGTGACCGCCATCGGGTATTCCGCTACTATTTCCTTCATCCTTTCCGCGTCCTCATCTGACATCCCTATAGCATCTTGAATTTCATCCACCTGGGTATAAATTTCATTTTGCTCCATATATTGCCCCTCTCTTCTGAAAGATTCTAATGCATACCAATACTCCCACTGTCTGATCATCCGCACAATAAAAAAGCAAATATTACTAGAATAAATGCTTTTTTATCGCTGTCGGTATTAATAATTATTCATTTTATCCCGTCTCGTAATATGCATTTATTTCTAATGAATAAAATAATACCATATTCTCTGAATCTTTTCAACATACGGAAAAATACAAAGACGCGATTCTGTATTTGAAAATTTTCCCGCGACCACTGCCTGAAATTCTGTGCCACCCGTGTATTATTATGCGCTTCGATGTATCGGACTGTTTTGCGGCCGCCTCTTCCGTCATATCTTTCCGCGAATGATCGCCGGTCTTCCCATGAAAAGCCTCAGTGATGTTTTCTTTATCCTCACATCACATACTGGCATTCAGTATCTCCACGACTTCATCACGGTCAAGGATCTTGTACCCGCCGGTCATGATACGAGTCCCGTCAGCGATGCCTTCTATCATCTCTTCTGTAACACCCAATTGGGAGATCTTCATCACCAATCCCAGCTCATTCATCCAGCTCTCCAGCGCCGCGAGCCCTTCTTCGGCTATCTGCTCGTCTGTCTTTCCTTCCGTCGTCACGTCCCATACCTGGACAGCAAACCGCCTGAATTTCTGCAGACCATAAGGCATGATATGACGATAATACGGCAGTGAAACAGCCGCCAGCGTCATCCCGTGGGTAGCGTCGGTATAGGCTCCTACCGACTGGCCCAGCATATGGACCATCCAATCTGTAGTCTTTCCTCTTGATATCAGCGTATTGAGAGCCCATGTAGCCGTCCACATGATATTGGAACGAGCCTCGTAATCCTCCGGATCTTTTATCGCTGCCCTGGAGCTGTAAACCACCGACCTCATCAGCGCTTCACTGATATAATCGCTGGTATTGTCGTCCTCTCCCGAAAAATACTGCTCGCAGATATGATTGAAGATGTCATAAATGCCTGCTACCATCTGATGCTTCGGCAGCGTGAAGGTAAATCTCGGATTCAGTATGGAAAACTTCGGCATCACTTCATCGCCGAACACATGACCTATCTTCAGCTTGCTCTCGCGATTGGTTATCACCGCGCCGCCGTTCATCTCGGAGCCCGTGCCTACCATAGTCAGCACGCACCCTACGGGGACTATCTGGCATGTCGGCTCTTCAAACCTCACGTAGTACTTTTCCCATGGGTCGTCATCACAATGAACAGAAACGGAAACGGCTTTGGCATAATCGCAGCATGAACCGCCTCCAACCGCCAGGATAAAGTCCACATCGTTTTCCCTGGCTATGCGGACGCCTTCATTGAGCTTCTCTACCGTCGGGTTGGGCATCACCCCTCCGTCTTCGAAAATCTCCTTACCGTTGGCCTCCAATATCTCCTTCACCTGATCGTAAATACCATTCTTCTTGATGGAACCGCCTCCGTAAACTAACTGGATGTTTTTACCGTACTTCGGCAGCTCATCATTGAGGTATTTCAGTGAATCCTCTCCGAAATAAAGCTTAGTCGGATTACAGTAGCTGAAATTTCCTAACACTTTCTCCCCTCCATTCCTTTTTCTCTTATTCCGTCAACATAAACGCCGCAGTCGCATCACCGCTGCCATAGCCACCGGAAACAGCGTCTGCTTTATCTTCATTAACCCTCCTGTTGTCGTCTCAGGCTCTGATGAGGTCATTGTAACACCCACGGTTCCTAATAACAAATATTCATTATACATATCCAATTATGCCCGCCAGCTATTGGACTCAACAGTATGGAGACCCTGTCATCATCTGTCAGCACGGATACTTGATGATCGTCCGCGTATTATTTTTATTGCGCACCATATTTCATTCAATCAGTCCTTCAGGCAGCCAATCGGAACTACATATACTCCATCCTTCCTTCTGTATGCGTAGTCTCCAACCCCAATCAGAACCATCAAACTTAAGCAAGGTATTTGTTGCCTGTGAGCCCTGGTTTCTGGCATAAGAACGCATGAGGCGCTTTACCCGCTCCGGATTTCTTATTATTCCATCAGCTCTGGAGATATCAGATTTTACAACCGCATCATAATATTCAAAGGCCTGCTCAAGAGCAACCTCTCCTTTAAGGTCGGTTGCTCTGGGCCAGCCACCGCGGCACACCAGAAAAGCCACTTGATTCAGGTCAAGTGAATTTTCGCCTTCAATCTGGTCCGGTGTCTCAAAAAGTACTTTTAAACTCACCTCTCCAGTCGAGTCCAGAGATTCATATAAGCTCATAGGACGCATCAATATCCACGAGAAGCATCCTGTTCCGGTATGATGAATATGCTCATAGGAAGCCGGAACTGCAGCGCCTGTTAAAATAAACTGTCCCATTTCATCCCTGTGATCGACCTCAAATCTGACGGCATCCCACAGCTTCGGCGCAATTTGCCATTCATCGATCAGCCGCGGAATTTTTCCCTTCAAAAGTCTCCCTGGACTGATTTCTGCCATTGTCAGATTTTGTTGTTCTTTTTCCGGATCTGCCATATAAAGAATACTGCCGGCAATCTGCTCAGCCGTTGTTGTTTTTCCACACCATTTAGCCCCTTCAATCAAAACAGCACCTTTTCCAAGCAGCAGCTATTTTTTCGGTTATCTGGCCCTTTTTAATTTCTTTCATCAATACAGACAGACCGCTCCGCAATCTCCCCCGGCGCATACGCCTCCCCGAAATTGACACAGGCATAGACCGCCTTGGGATTTCCCGCTGTCATCCGCCAGAAAGTATACTTGATTATCACCGGAGTGCTATGTTTATTGTACGCCAAAAAACTTGTATAATGCGGCATGCCTTCTAACTACAAACAGCCGGCTGGATTGTTCCAATCGGCTGTGCGGCATGTAGTTTCATTATTTTACAATAGTATAGCTGGTGTTTCTCGCTTTTCCATTCTGCTTTAACAGGTTGCTTTTTACCAGCTTTTTTAGAATTCTGGCAGCAGTAGACGAACTTACTCCAAACAATCCGACTATATCACTTCTTGTAACAGCCCCATGTATCCGGGCATATTCCAATACTTTTTCTTCTCTGGCACTAGTTGGCACACCATCGGAAATGTTTGCCGACGGTTCTGACGGAAGTGCCGGATTACTGCCCTTTTCATATTTTACGTTAATATTCGGAAGTATGATCTTAAAGGCATTTTTCGTGGTTTCAATCACAGGCTTTTCCTCCATGCCTTCATATGCCTTCATTATTTTTCCCACTCCAGTACCATAGGCCTCAATTAAATGCAACCGATAGAATACATTCGCAAGATCCTGATTTCGACATACGGAAATACCCACCATAATATCTTCCAGGTCAATTCCCGGCATCAACCCACCAATGGACACAAATTCAATCCGGTCAGCATAAATACTGATAAGCGCACTGGCGCTAAAGGAATAATCTCGATGAACCAGTAAATTCAGCAATGCTTCCCTGACGGCGATTTCAGGGTAGTCCCTGACATCGATCCTCAATAATTTTTTTATGGTCGCACGAGTCTGATTGCGGAAGTCAATAAAATCATACGCTTCATTCATCTGTTGCAGCAGCGACCCGGTAAATTCCCGACGATCCTTAAAAACCGTCTGATCTTTTCCCTGAAAAACAGCAATTTTAATTGTATGGACACATTGATCGGACAGGAGCAGCCCCAAATTGCTGTAAAGGTTATCCTGATCGACAAACTTCAAAGTACGCATTTGCTGCGGACCAAATTCTATATTCCGAAACTCAAATTCCTTTTTTGTGGTTTCAAATGTAAGTTCCTGGTTCAGTGAGCGCATCGCTTCAAAGCGATCCCCATCCGTTTCCTTAATCATACGGCAGATCGCCGTGTCAGTAGCCGGAACCGAGGAATACCCTTGCCTGACATATACCCCCTCTGGACGCATCCCTTTCTTTGCAAGATAATAAGGGCGATCTGTCCCTCGCTGAATATCAACAGCAACGATCTCTTTTCCATCTTCTTCAATGGTTTTATAGTGCAGAAACATCGTTACATCGGGCTTGATGGCATCTCGTACCATATTGCTGATTTGCAAAGATACGCCGTCAGGATCGGCCACTCCGACTACCGTGCCGTCATCCTGAACGCCAATATACAGTTTTCCACCCTCACAGTTAGCAAAAGCAATGATTTCCTTTATGATTTCGTCCACAACAACTTCTTTCAGTTCTATGGTCTCACTTTCCCGAAAAAGCATACCGCCATCTCCTCCATTGTCATTAATGGTTCTATAATAGCAAATCGATCTAATCGTGTCAAATCATCTGAACCGATTATGATACGATTATGAACCGATTCTTTCGCAACATGCATAAATACAGTCATATTTCAATAGCTTGTCAACTTAAAAATCCGCTTTTTCTCTAGTAATATAGTCAAATTCAAAATGCACATCGATAGCGAACCGGCATTGAATCTGTTGCTTTTTACTTTAGTTTTTTTAATATTGCTCCAATATCTCCATTGATACAAATTGACTTCTTTTTTATTTCATCAGGGGCAAAAGCCTCTCCGTAATTCAAACAGGCATACACCGCATCTTCCCACTCGTATGCCATCCGCCAGAAGCTATACTTGACTATCGTTGGCGTATTGAAGCCAACGGCTGCTTCTAAAAACAGCACTTTCATGTTTTGATGTCTGCGGAGAAAATCAGAATATCGCTGTGCTGCCCTGTGCCAGCCTTCATCCTCCACAAAAGTATCATCAGCCCGGAGATTCATACTCATAGGTTTTCCGCACTTCGGACAATGGGGAACCAATTCAGAGGGAACCTCCATTTTAGGCACAATCCCTTCCGGTAAATTCATCTCACCGCTTTCAGCGATCACATAGCCTTGTGCTTCAATCATTTTACGGATAATCTCTGCATTGTCATAAGTTTCCTTATGGCAAGGTACACTGCACTGGAACAACCCATAATCCCCTTGCGTATAAAACAGGCGGCGCTTGTCAAATCCCGCTTTTTGAAAGCAGTGGTCCACATTGGTTGTCAGGACAAAATAATCTTTATCCTTTACCAAATCATAAAGCTCTCTGTAAACCGGCTTCGGAGCATCCATATACCGGTTAATGTAAATATACCGGCTCCAATACGCCCAATGTTCTTCCTGCGTGTCATACGGATAGAAGCCTCCCGTATACATATCGTGGAACCCGTATTTTTCCTCGAAGTCGGCAAAATTCTCGCGGAACCTGTCGCCATCATATGTAAATCCTGCCGATGTGGACATCCCGGCTCCCGCTCCTATCAATACGGCGTCCGCCTCGTCCAGAGCCTTCCGGAGCCGCTCTGTTCCCTTTTCATTCTGCCAGCAATCGTCTGTAGATTTCAAGGTCCTCATCCTTAAAGACATTGAATATCACCTCCATCTCCACGTCTTTTTCATCCAGATATCCCGTCACTGTTTCGACAGCTATCCGCGCCGCTTCTTCATTGGGGAAATGGAATTCTCCAGTGGAAACGCAGCAAAACGCGATGGATTTCAGTCCGCTTTTATCTGCCAGTTCCAGGCAGGAGCGGTAGCAGGCTCTCAGCATTTCCCTGTCCTTTTCCGTAACGCTCCCCCGGACGACAGGCCCCACCGTGTGTATGACGTGAGCCGCCGGGAGATTGTAGCCGCCAGTGATCCTGGCCTGGCCCGCCGGCTCAGGGTCGCCCTGCTTTTCCATCAGTCGTCGGCACTCCATCCGTAACTGTACCCCGGCGTAAGTATGGATGGCATTATCTATGCAGCCGTGGCACGGGACGAAACACCCCAGCATACCGCTGTTGGCGGCGTTTACGATGGCGTCAGCTTTCAGCGTCGTTATATCCCCCTGCCAGAGATATATGTGCCTTCTCACCGGCGTCAGCTGCGCCACTGTCGTCACGCCACGTTCCTCCAGTCTCTGCCGCAGATATTCATCCTGCACCTTCAGGAAATCATCGCTGACTGGATCGGGAGGGCGGACATTCATCAGCGAACGCAGCAGCCGTCTCCTGTCCTCCTTTTCCTCCGGTATGGAGAGCCGGCGATACTCGTCCCGCTCTCCCATCAAATATTCTATCAGATACACAAGCCTCTCATCCTGATCCATCGCTTAGCCTCCCTTTCGCTTTTGACATCTTCCTGTGACTTCTCTACTCCTATCCTCTCCTGTACGCCTGACACATTATATCGCACCGAGGCTGAGGTTTTCGGGCTCTTTTTTCGGGCTCTTGTTGTAACTATATTTATTATAACAAAAATATATCACCGCTTGCATGTAACGTCAATAGTTACAACAACTTTTTTCGAAAAAATCTTCTCTTCAAAAAAATAAACGCAGCAGATGGTAAACGATCTCCAGCTGCTGCACTTTCGTCACGTTATTCCTGTTTGATTATACTTGCGAACCGCGTTGCGGCTTTCACCCCTATCCCTTCTCCGGGGCTGTTTCCGCGGAAATATACCGACGCGTATCACGGATGACTTCCGCCAGAGTGATATGCTTAAGCTCCGCCTCAAGCGCCTGTTGTACCTGCGTAAGCTTAGCGTCCAATACATTGTGTATATTTCTTCCTACCGGACAGTTGATATTAGGATTTTCATGGAAATGAAAAAGGCCTTCTTTTTCCACGCACTCCACCGCCTCATATATATCCAGGAAAGTGATCTCCTCCGCCGGTTTCGCCATGGAGGTACCTCCGCTGCCCCGTTTCACTTCCACCAGCCCTGCCGCCTTTAGCTGTGAAAGTATCCGTCTTATGATGACTGGATTGACATTGATGCTGCCTGCCAGGAAATCACTGGTTATCTTGTGTTCTTTCCCGAATGTATCGATACACGCAAAGATGTGGACTGCTATAGTGAACCGGCTGGATATCTGCATAAGACCATCTCCCTTTCCTTCGCTGCCGCCTGCGGTCTCTTCAGTTGACTTCTGTATCAACTACTTTACCACAAACTCTCAGCTGCCGCAATCGGGAATGATATTGAAGAACACCCTGTTGGCCAGCGCCAGTATGTATCTGATGTCATCCATCTCGGCCCTCCTTCGCCTTATATACCGTTCATGGGCCGAATCGAAAGCATCAAGCAGCTCTTTTTTGCCCATCTTTCTTCTTCTCCGTCCCTCCCATCGCGCCAGGGCCGCCGTGAATCTTCCGTGAAGCATATGTTCGTATTTCATATGCTGCCTGATATTACCGGTAAAGGCTTCATTATGCGGGAATGTGAAAGCGTCTGCCAGATAATGGATCACCTTGCCGGCACGGTAGTATTTCAGCGCTTTCGGATATCTGCCGTCTATCCTTTCCAGCAGGACCTTTATGCGCCTGCTGCTGTTGACAAAACTATGTCCTTTCAGAGAGCTGCATCTGAGGAACCCTTTCAGAAACGTCAGGTAATTAAGATCCGGTTCTATACTTCCCCATATGAACATCAATCTGCAGCCCAACGGTACCCGTTGCTGCTCTTCCAGTCTTTTCACAAGGGATATCCCCAACATCCTGTGATCTATAGTCTGCATTTTCAGCCTCCCTTCACAAGCCTTTTCCCCGCGTCACGCGACACGGAATATCAGTTGCTTCTGAACAGTCCAACTGATGATGAAAAGCACACATTCCGTTATCAACTTTGCCGGGTACACCGACAAGCCGGCAGACTGAACGAGAAAATCCAATATTATATTGTTGAGCAGCAGTATCACGCCTGCCAGAAGTATATACTGAAAAGCAGTCGACGCCTTTCGCCTGGTATGGAAAACATGGCGGCAATTGATATTGTAATTGTACAGAGCGCTCACCACTCTGGCTGTAACGTTCCCGGCCATGACCATCGCTGTTGTGTGAGGCAGGAACAGCATGAACAGCGAGAAGAGTCCGTAATCCAGCAGAAAGCTCGACATGGAAGATAAGGTGAACTTGAAGATATCCTTGTATATCCTGAAGGAGTCCCTTACAGAGTTGAAATGGGAGCACGAATTTTCTCTGTCATGATATATGGTCTCTATCTCCATCTCCTCTATATCGATATGCTTCCTGGCGCATGTCAGCAGCACATTCATTTCATATTCGTACCTCTCTCCGCTGACTGCCAGGAGGTCAGGCAGAAGTCTTATATCGAAGGCTCTCAATCCTGTCTGAGTATCTGATACTGCCGTCCCGCTGACCAGTCTGAATACCTTTCTCGTTATCCCGTTTCCCAATCTCGATCTCAGCGGCATATCCTTTCCAACTTTTCGCACGCCCAGGCAAAGCGCTTGCCTGTGCTCCTTTGAAAAATCCAGCAGTCTCATCATGTCCTCAGGACGATGCTGGCCGTCTGCGTCCATGATGCCGATCGTATCGTATCCCCATATCTCTTTCTTCACATATGTGAGAGCCGTCTTTATCGCGGCTCATATCTGTAAATCTCCTGGGAAGCCGCCCTCTTCTCTCCCGAGCCGCCTGACGTTCCGGAATCCCCGCTTTCCATCTGGCTGCACCCGCCCAGCAGCGCCGCAAAAATGAGCACCGTCATCACTTTTATCAAAGCCCCTGCTTTTCTCATGATGATTTCCCTCATGGTCCCTACTGCAGGAGGCCGTTCTCCGAGAGATAATCGTCGATGGCCCCCGTGTCGGTGTGCTCCGCAAACAGGCCGTCGTGGACGTTGGCCCCTGCCGCGTTGTCCCTTACGAACCGGATGGAATTATCGAACTGCTCCGTATCCATCGACGCCGACTGTGTGAATGGATACACATCCTTGTCGGTAAGGTCGTAGCTCTCCAGGAAGGTCCCGATTATCATCGGAGCCGTGTGCCACCATATAGGGTAGCCTATCAGTATCCTGTCGTACTGGTCTATGGAATCCGGCAGGTTGGCGATGGCCGGCCGTGCGTCGCTGTCCCTTTCCTCGAGAGCCACATCGCCGCACTCGTTGTAATCGGTCGGATAAGGAGTCTCAGGCTGTATCTCGTACAGGTCTCCCCCTGTCTGCTCCGCGATGTAAGACGCCATCTCCTCGGTATTGCCCGACCAGGAAAAATAGGCTACCAGCGTGCTGCTATCTCCCGCTGCCGCACCGCCCTGGCCGTCCCGGGCCGAGCCGCTGTTCTGATTTCCCTGAGCCGAACCGCCCGACTGTCCGCAGGCCGCCAGTGTAAATACCAGCAACATTACGGCTGCTATCGCCGTCACCATTCGTTTCTTTCCCATGATTCACTCCTTTCATTTTTACTCATTGCGAGTTTTATTTCCTTTGTGTTGCTTTTTCCTCATGTTTGCATTATAATTGATACAGATCCACCTTTCAACGGACATGTGCAGCTAATTATTGTATTAAGCAACACATTTGTCTGCCGTGAGGAATAATTCTCAGAAGGGAGTTGAATATCCATGGAAAAGAAAAAAGAAGACCTTCGGGTCCGAAAGACGAAGAAAGCCATCCGGGACGCATTCGAAGAGATGATATGCGAAATGGATTACGAACAGATAACCATCAAAGAGCTGGCCGCCCGGGCCCAGATAAACCGCAAGACCTTTTACCTCCACTACACCGACCTGGACGATTTGCTGCGAGAACTTCAGGATGAGATAGCCGAGACTTTCATCAGACAGGACGTGTCCTACAGCAGCATGAAGGACATCCGCGACCTGGTGCGTCTGTTTTTCGAGCACGCCGCCGTAATGTCGCCCCTCCACGAGAAGCTGCTGTGCAACGGAAGCTATCAGACGGTGTGGATGCGCATAAACAAGAAGATAATGGACTACAGGAAGGAGACCAACCGCGGCGTATTCGGCCTGGACCAGTACGCGGAAAATCTGGTCTTCGCCTATTACGGAGCCAACTCGGCGCTGCTGTACCGCCAGTGGGTCGCCGACGGGAAGAAGCTGCCGCTGGAAGATCTCATCGATATGGCCACCAGACTGATATGCAACGGCATGTCCAGTGTGGTCAAGGGATAGGTGAAACGGCCTGCCGGCCCGTTGAGCCGGCAGGTCAACAGGTCGCCAGGACCCGGTCCACATAGTAGGCCAGGCAGCCCCAAAGTCCCATCATCGCCAGATACTCCGCGAAAAATACAGCCAGAGGCATTTCCATATCGAAGAACACAAACTGGCTCCTCATCAACAGATAATCAGCTATGTTGTTGCGTATCAAGGCGTACCCGCCGAAACAACAGACTGCCAGCGCAACTGCCCTGACGATCAGACTGCGCACCTTCGAGGCGGATGATATCCCCGCCGCCTTTTTCACTACGTTCATCACCATCCCCCAGTGCAGCCCCAGATGAACACTCATCAGTATAAATCCCCAATAAGCCGATACCATGTGGAGAGTCCTGGCAAAGCCCAGCCCTCCTTCCAGCGGCAGGAATGCAAACACCTCCCTCGACAGGATGATTCCGCTGACCATCAGTCCTGCCATGGAAAGGAATACCATAAAGTTGACACCGGTCCTCAGGACACGTCCAGCGCTGTATCTGCCCTTGAACAGATTTCCATACCATTTTCTGTTGAGAATGTTGTGGACGATGAACATGACAAGCATGGCCGTCCCCATCCACTCGTGGGCCGTCTCGCCTATCAGCATATATGCCATCTGACACGGCAGCAGTGCCGTCATCACCATATCGACCAGGAGTTTCAGTTTCATCTGCCGTTTCAAGAGACCATCTCCCCTCTAATACCCCAGTTGACCCAGCCAGTCCATGATGTCATCTCTCGACGACGCAGCATCTTCCTCGTAGACATCGAAGACATTCTCGGATATCTCGCCGCCGCTTACAGAATCACTGATGTCCTCTACGCTGTTAGCCAGCCCGCCCGTGCCGTGAGAGCAGAACAGATACACCTGTTTTCCGGAAAAATCGTAATCCTCCAGAAATGACAGCACCGCCATCGGCGCCCCGTACCACCAGTTGGGATAGCCGATGAAGACCGTATCGTAATCATCCATGTTCTCCACCTGGGCTGTCAGCTCCGGTCTGGCATTTTCAGCCCGCTCCTCGTTTGCCCTGTCAAGGCATTCATCCCAATCCGAAGGATACGGCTCCGTCACCTGTATGGTGAAGACATCGCCGCCTGTACCCTCCTGCACCCAGCCTGCCAGCCGCTGCACATCTCCCGGCACCACAACGCTCGGCGACGTGACGGCATCCACGTCCTCATCCGTCTCGGCATTCTGCGCCCATGAGAAATACGCTATCAGCACACTGCCGTCTCCGTCAGCCGGCTGCGCTTCGGCCTCTGACTGATTGTCAGCCGGTTCGCTTTCACCGCTTCCCTGCTGCTCCTGACCACAGGCCGCCAGCGAAACGGCCATCAGGAAAACCAATATACATACTGTAAGTCGCTTCATAAACAGCACCTCCATCTTCTTTCATCTCATCGTTTCATATCCCCGCTTTCCCGACCCATCCCGCGCCGCCCGCAGCACAAAAAATGTAAGCCTGAAAGGGATATATTCTTCCTGTCACGCTTACATTATAGATTTGCTGTTTTGCCATGTCTAATACCTTGTTTTTATGATATTTCATGCTTTAAAAGCATGGATCAACAACCCGGTCCGACCGCAGATTAGTTGAAAACCTGACTGCAACATTGAAATCATAACAACGTATTGAAAGACTTTTCCAGCGTTTCCTTCAGGAATTCGATGAACCTGGCGGCAGCCAGACCGAAGGGCTGTTGACGTTTCCAGGCCAGTACGCTGTTGGCGCTCAATTCCGGCGACAATGGACGGCAAACTATCTTTTCCCTGTCCCAGAAGGAGATCGACCCCTGTATCGCAATGGCGCATGCCAGCCTGTTATGCGCCATGACAGCGCTGTTAGAAGGCAGATTGCTGGTAAACAGTACATTCAGCTCGTCGTAATACTCACCGAACCAGTGGGCCAACTCGCTCCTGACATTGAGACGCCGAGGAAGGATGAGAGGTACCTCTTTGAGATCCTCCGCCGTGATATAATCTTTCTGTGCCAGCGGCGACCCGGGATGCATGACGACTATCCACCGTTCAGCCCTGTCCAGCCTGATGAATTCATATTTCTCCATATCGACAGGCTCCAGCAGCAGACCGACATCCGTCAGTCCCCGGTCCATCCTGTCCTTTATGTGGTCAGCAGTAGCCGTGTAGATGTCGAATGTAACTGCCGGATAACGTTCATGGAAGCGGCGAAAGATATCGGGAAGGATCTGGACTGCTGCCAGGTCTCCGCAGCCCACTGATACGACTCCTCCTACATTTTTTTCCTGCTGCGCTATTTCCTTTTCCGTCTTATCTACCAGCTCCAGTATTTCCTCGGCTCTCCGCTTCAAAAGCAGGCCTTCCTCGGTAAGTGTCACCTTCCTCGTTCCCCGCTCCAGCAGCCTGACTCCCATCCCCTCTTCCAGCTGAGATATCTGACGGCTCAGGGTCGGCTGAGTTATATGAAGCACCTCGGCGGCCTTCGTAATGCTTTCCTCCCGCGCTACGGCCAGAAAATACCGCAATACCCTTATTTCCATGTCCGCACCTCCTTACAGTGCCGTCCCTTTTTTAGGAACGAAAAACCTGGAGGTGTCCACCCCCTCATGTTCCAGCAGCCATATCTTCAAGTCGATACCCCCTGCATATCCCGTCAGGCTGCCGTTGGTGCCTACGACCCTGTGACACGGGATGATGATGGATATGGGATTATGGCCTACAGCGCCGCCCACAGCCTGGGCCGACATGGAGTCCTTGCCCTTCATGGCGGCTATCTTCCTGGCTATCTCGCCGTATGTAGTCACTTCCCCGTATGGGATATCACACAGTATCTTCCACACCTCCTGCCGGAACTCACCGCCTATGGGCGCCATCGGCAGCGCTGATATCTCCGGCTCTTCTCCGTTGAAATACCTGTCCAGCCATTCCCTTGTCTCATCGAACACCGGCACGTCGTCCCTGTGTATCATCTCCTCGTCCACCGTGTCCTCGTAATATTTCTGTCCTTCTATCCACAGTCCGACCAGATTGTCTCCATCGCTTCCCAATGTGAGATTCCCTATCGGCGAGGGGTAAAATGTCTTGTAAAACATGTTCTTCTCCTTTCTCTGATCTGTGCTCCGATGACTTTCTTCCTGCTACTCCGAAGCGTTCCAGATACACATAACGGCATATGCTCGCCACGGCCGCCAGCTTTCCGCCAGTTCCAGCATTTCCTTCCGGCTGCGGGGAGCCAGTCCCTTCTTTACGCCCAGGTCCGTCTCCAGGAAAGCGTCAGTCCAGCCGAAAGCCCGCATGGCGATGTATCCGGCTGTCCACGGGCCGATGCCGGGTATTTCCACGAGCCTTGTCATCTCCGCCTCCGGATCTGCCCACAGCTCGAAACCTGTTTCCCGCGACGCTATCAGTTCTGCCAGGCTGCAGATAGTCCTGGCCCTCGATGAGATGATACCGAGAGCCGACAACTCTCCTTCCGTGCGATCTCCCAGGGAAAGTATCTGTTCGGCCGATGGAAATACGAAGTCCAGTCCTTCTATACCCGTCTCCGTCTGAATACCAAATTTCTCTACAAACCTTCCTGCCAGCGTAGTCGCCGCCTTTACGGTTATCTGCTGCCCCAGCACAGCCCGCACGCTCATTTCGAACATGTCGAAGCACCCCGGTATGCGGGTTCCGGGAACGAATAGCCCCGGCTTTATATCGTCCATGGAAATCAGCTTCTCCTGTATCACCGCCGGTTCGCAGTACAAGTCGAACTGACGGCGTATGCGGCTCAACACCTGAGGCAGCACCGGCAGCAGAGAGTCGGATATGGTCACCTGGAGCCTGTCCTTTCCCTCGTTGTTGCCGACCTTTATCCATCCCGTCAATTCCCTGCCATCCTTCACAGACAGCCTCGCCGTACGATAATAGACGCCGTCCCTGACGATCTCCACCCCCGGGATCGCTCTGTAGCTGAGAAACTTCAACAGCCTGTCCCATTGATACGGCGGACGGTAACCCAGGCCCAGCGTAACGCCGACCGCCTTTCTTTCCCCGTCCTTTGCGACACTCCGTCTCAGGGCAGTGGGCGTCAGCCTGTACCGCTTCCTGAACAGCTCGTTGAATCGCCTCAGGCTCCCGAACCCGGATGCCATAGCCACTTCCGTGACAGAAAGCTCCGAGTCGGTCAGCAGCGTCTTGGCCAGCAACAGACGGCACGTCTGACGGTACTGGACCGGCGAGACATGATATTCCATCTCAAAAGCCCGTCGCAGATGTCTGTCCGTACAGCCCAGCTTTTCCGCTATCTCAGAAATGCTCTCGTCGCTGCCGCAGCCGCTTTCTATCAGCTCCGCGGCCTTTCGCGCCAGAGACGAAGTGGCATCCACAGGCGCAAAGCCAGGCGCCAGCTCCGGTCTGCATTGAAGACAAGGTCTGAACCCGGCCTTCTCCGCTTCCGCCGCAGTCCTGAAATACACACAATTCTCGGCCTTAGGCAGTTTAGCATTGCAGACGGTGCGGCAATATATCCCGGTAGACAGCACTCCCACGAAAAGCCTGCCGTCATATCTGGGATCTCTGGCTTTCAAGATTTCATACAAGAACTCTCTCTTCTCTTTCATAGCTTCTCACAGCTCCTTCTTGCTAGATTATACCACGGCGCCGCAGAAAAACTAGCCGTTTTCGGACATGGAAATATTTATCCGCACGCCACTTGTCCGTCTTGCACGGACGAAATGAAAAAGAGCGGATCACGCGCCCGCTCTCTTCTCAATCAAAGTTTTTAAAATCCATTCTGACCAGCTTTTTCCCGTTGGGAAGAGGAGATTCCGCCCTCCTGGACAAAACATATCCTGTTGCTGACATGGCTTCCTCCAACCCCCACTCCTCTATCTGATGATGGACTTTATCCAGACCGTCGAACACATGGATGTACGGAGAATCGGATACCCAACTTTCCTCGCCGTTGATTTGAATCCCACACGAAACGATCGGCGACGACACTTTTTCCACGACTCGCTGAAATGCCTCATACCCGATGTACTCCACCAGCAGATTGGCGATGACCATATCAGCCTGAGGCAATTCTTCCAAGTTTTCGCACAAATCGATGCAAAGACATTCCAGCGTCTCGCCCATATACCCATATCTGGCCACTGTTTCCTCCAGATACCGGGGATTTATATCCACGCCGTATATCTTCGATATCCTGTCCGTTGGAACATGTCTGAGACCGTTTCCGCCGGCAACACCGAGTATCATCACGCTGGACACGGGATAATCGTTAAGCTGTTCCTTCATCATGCTGTCCAGAGTCTGAAGCTGCATGACGGAATCCAATTTCATATGGTTCTCATAATCATCAAGTGAAATCTCTTGCCACGGGTTTCTCACGTTCTTCCCTCCTCCGGTCCTATCTCCATTATCTTTCCCGGATCTCCGCTGCACAGCGCTTCCAGATTGTCGGATATCTTCTCCGCATCCCAGTCCCACCAACGGAGCTTCAACAAGTGCTCGATCAGCGCGTCGTCAAACCGCTTTCTGATTACGCGGCATGGATTGCCGCCTGCGATGTGATACGCCGGGATGTCTCCTGTCACCACGGAGTCAGCTGCGATCACAGCACCATCTCCGATGTGGATGCCCGGCATCACCGTCACGTTCTGACCTATCCACACGTCGTTTCCCACGACAGTGTCACCTTTGATGGGCAGGTCCTCGATGGCAGGCGTACACTTTTCCCAGCCGCCGCCCATGATGTTAAACGGATATGTAGTCACGCTGTTCATCCGATGATTCGCCCCATTCATGACGAATTCAATACCCTTGCCGATGGCGCAGAATTTCCCGATAATGAGCTTGTCGCCGATAAACTCATAATGATGGGTTACGTGCTCCTGGAAATTTTCCGGATCCGCCGGATCATCGTAATATGTGTATTCTCCGACGATGATATTGGGCCTTGTAATGGTGTTTCTGATGAAGCAGACACTGGGTATGTTTTCATTAGGATGTATCGCTTTAGGGTTTGGTCCCTGCATGATATCACCGCCTTTCAGTAATTTTGTCTACAGATGGGCCACCATGATGTATTCCTCATCGGTTTCGTCCAGGATCTTAAAACCGGCCTTCAGATACATGTCCGCCGCGTAGTTTTCCTTCTGGACTGACAGGGAAACCATAGGATATCCGGCTTTCCTCAATGTACGGAGCATCTCATCCAGCAGCGCCGTCCCCGTACCCCTGCCCCTGTGTCCGTCCTTTACTGCCATAGCCATAGAAGGTGTGCCATCGTCGATATGCCCATAATCATCCATGATGCGTGACCATATGGCGCCGACCACCCGGCCGTCTGTCTCGGCCACCAGCGCCCTGTCGTGCGCTGAACCTCCGAACCCTTCCGTGTAGATCCGCAGCTCAGGCTTTTCTACGATATCCCTTGGCGGAGGTTCCGTCCCCTCCGGAACAAATATAGCTTCGTAAAGGAAATCATCCAGCAGCTGTATCTCGTCTTTTCTCATCTTCCTTACGACGCAGCCTGTATTCTTTTCCATGATGAAATTGACCAGGGCGACGCCCCTCCTTTCCACCTGCTGCGCCTTCACGACCCTGTAACCTCTCCTTTCAAAGAAAGGTCTGGCCGTAATGGAAGCATGGACGACGACCTTGCCCCGCGCTTTTCGCTCCAATCTATCGCAGATGGCGGAGCCGACACCTTTACCTTGGTGCTCCCGGTGAACGTACAGTCTGTCCAGATATCCTCCATCCTCCATGTCTCCGAAACCCGCGATGATCCCGTTCCGAACCGCGACAACAGTATGATGCTCCAGAAACGACTGGTTCCAGCTTGCCAAGTCGATGTCCTCCGGCGCCCACGCATCCAGTTGCTTCCCCGTGTAGTCCGCCCCATTGACTGTATGAACCGTGTCGTAAAACAGCCTGGCCAGCTCCCTGCAGTCCTCTTCCCTGTATTCCCGCAGCTTCATCTTTCCACCGTCTTCTTCCTGTTTCTGAGGATATCGACGATGATGAAAAGCAGCAGCATCACCACCAGCATGCAGTATAGGCTGCTGAAGGGATAAAAGAAGATATTTATCTCGAACGTCACATCCACGATCCCGAAAACAGCCAGGATAAAAGGGAGAATGCAGAGCAGACCGTTGAAAACAACCACTCCCAGAGATATCCATCTCCCCGCAGGACATGAAGCTGACAGTTTTCTGTGAAGCGCCATCATCACGATCATGTACGTTCCCGCCAGCACTCCCGATATCAGCGGCCAAATTCCCAGCAGATAAGACGCCCATGACACGTCCCACATGATTTCATGCAGTGAATCTTCGCCCCTTTCCACCAGCAAGGCACACTGAAAGCACAATGGAAACATCACAAAAAATATGATACTGTACACTATCCCTTTCTTTGTAAATATCAACGAATTCATTTATCTGCCTCCGTATCCGTCTTCGCCTTTTTATCGATGTATATGCCTGCTATGATGACCGTCGTCAGCGCTGTGGCGGAAACCTTTTCATGCCATCGGCGTGCCGACTTCTATCAGATTGCCGTCAGGGTCATAGAACCTTATCACCTTCTGTCCCCAACTGTGAGTCATGAGCCTGTTTACATATCTGATGGAAGGATAGAGCCGTTGGAGGCGCTCAGCAAAAGCCTCTATATCCTTCTCCTCAAAATACAGCTCGCAGGAATTGCTCTCCGACACGATGTCCCGCCCCAGAAAGCCTTTCCATATCTTCTCATCCTGGAGTACCAGCCCTTCCGTCAATATCACATTCCCATCGTTGTCGAGGACTACGTTAAGTCCAAACAAGTCGTGATAGAATCGCTTCGACCTTTCAATATCCCTGACGACGATCAATACGTTTTTCAATCTCATGGCCTTCACCTCCTGCCAAACGCGGCCACTGATATCCTCCTGTAATGTTTCCTGCCGGATTTTTAAAATTCTTCTCAAATCCGGCACGCCTGACACAACTTCTTGCCGGATTCCACGTTTTGATTGAAAATCCGGCACATCGCCTGCCGAATTTTTTGCCTTCCCGGAAAACCCGGCACATTCTCGTGTCAAAGCTGCCGGATTTTCGCTTTCCATTGAGAATCCGGCAAAATTTCCTGCAAACCAGTGCTTTCCGTCAAATTCTGTCCACTGAACCGATAGATCCTCCGATGCCGACGAGGATGCAATTAAACATCTTTCCTGTCCTCCTTACCTTCTACAGCTTACGCCGCAGATAAACCATGTGGATCAGCTGAACGCCGCCTTCATATATAGGATGATCGTAATTATCCGTGAAAAAATTTTTGATCATATGAGAACGATGAAAGCCGCACCTTTCATAGAAAGGGACCGTTGCCTTGCTATCGCCTGTCCCCACCTGTAAAATGCGATATCGTCTCTCATACCTTTCGCCGATGAAATCTATCAACGCTTTCCCATATCCCTTTCCTCGTGATTCCGGTTCTATCGCTATATTTTTGATTTCAAGGACCCCATCTCCCTCATCGGTAACGACGCATTCTCCCCGTACTGCGCCGCCCTCTGTCAATATATACATAGTCCCATTATCCAGATACCGGTCTATCATATTCTCCTGTTCATCCGCGCAAAGCAGCAGGGAAAGATATCGCTTTTTGTCTCCCGTCACTTCACTTATCTTCATTTAAGCCCCATCTCCATCATCACGTGGGGGATTCCGTCTTCCAAAAACTCGTCAGATCTCACCCGGAATCCCAGCCCTTCATAAAAACCTATGGCATGAGACTGTGCCTCCATGACCAGCTTCTCTGCAACGCCTTCTGTTTTTATCAATCCCAGAGCATCTTCCATCAGTGCTTTTCCCAGGCCGCACCCCCGTCGAACCGTCAGAACCCTTCCGATCTGGAAGATCCCGCTCTCCCTGTCTCTCGGGAAGACTCTGAGATAAGCCAGTACTTTACCCCTTTCCTCATAGAAAAAATGGGTACTGATATGATCCACACCATCGATGTCCTGATATGGACATTTCTGCTCCACGATGAACACTGCCATCCTGACCCTGAGTATCTCATAAAGTTCCGCCGCCGTCAGCTCCTCAAATCTTTTGACCTTCAATTCCGACGCCGTTCCTGCCTTCATTTTTCAGCTGCTCCTTCCCTATTCTCCTTCACTCCAGCTGCCCCGGCAGCCTCAGCTTTTCCTTCTTTGGGAATCCGGCGTCAAACCGCGCCACCTCTTCCTCATCAACGAAATACCCATCCGGCGCGCTGTAATTTCCGGTAACATTCTCAAGAAAACCTTCTTTCAGCTCCTTTATGAGAAAATACGGAGCATCGGCTCCTTCGGGATCATCACCGTAACGTATGCCCCTTTCAGCAGCTGCTACAAAACCGGACTTTCCATAAAACCCGATATCTCCCTCTATGCAAACGACTTTCGCTCCCATTTCTCCGGCCTTTTCCAGCGAAAAGTCCACCAGCGCTTTCCCAAAGCCTCTCCGCTGCCAGTCGGGATGGATGCTGAGCGGGCCGAAAGTCATGACGGGGATTTCACTGCCGTCATCAGCCTGTATCTTTCCACGGACGTACATGATGTGACCGATGATGTCACCGTCTTTTTCCAGCACCAGATCCAGCTGAGGAACGAAGTCCTCCCTGCCTCTGTAACGATGCAGCACATAGTGTTCATAACATCCTGGTCTGTAGACGTTCCAGAATGCCTCCCGAACCAGATTTTCCACTTTCCGATAATCGTCAGGTCCTTCTGCGCGTATCCTGTAATCGTTTTTTTCTGTCATTTCATCTCACTTCCTTTTTCTTTTCCGTCGCGACCAGTACATTGATTTTACTTCTTTTTTTGCGGCGATTCAATCCCTTTCCGGAGGTTTGGCCGCTGCGGTTTTCACAGCTCCCGGCGAACACACATAACATATATGGAGTCCCTGATGACAAACCGGGACTCGGAAAGGAAAAATACCATGGGTATAACCAACGCCAATAAGGAAATAAGTACGGCCCGCATAAGCTGCGAGGAAACCTTCAATATAAAGTTATCGCTCACTGCTTCTCCGGATATCGTCAGCAACCCGACCGATATAGTCCTGTTGCTGGATCGTTCGCAGAGCATGGCCGGGAGTCCTCTCGCCAATCTGAAGAATGGGGTGAAGAAATTCATCGATATCATCGCGGATGCCACCGGGGGAACACAGGACGGTCAGATAGGCGCCGGAAGCCGCATAGGCATCGTGAGCTTTTCCAATACTGCTGTTGCCGACACTCAGCTCATCACCTCCGTAGCCGATCTCAAGGCTTCGGTGGATTCGCTGAGATCCGGAGGCTCCACAAACCACGGAGACGCGTTCACCAGGGGAATGGATCTCTTCGACGTCCAGTCAGCCAACGCCAGAGTGATGGTCATGTTCACCGATGGAGAAACGACCACCGGTCCCGCCCCCGCCCCTATAGCGGAAAACGCGAAGGACCAGGGTATAACCATCTTCTGCGTAGGATTAACCGGCAACGGCGGGATAGACGGACAGGCTCTCAACGACTGGGCCTCCGACCCATCATCCTCGTACGTGACCATAACCCCCGATGACACGGAGCTGGAAGCTATATTCGAAGATCTGGCTAAGAACATCTCCAAGCCCGGAGCTACCAATATAATTTTGAAAGACACACTGTCTCCATGCTTCAATATAATCTCCATTTCAACACCGACCAAAGGTACTGCCAATATCCTGACAGCCACCTCTGTAGAATGGAGAATAGACCAGCTGGGAGTTGACGGCAGTGAAGGAGCCGTCCTGGAATTCACTGTACAACACGTGGGAGACTGTGACGGAGATATGGCTGTCAACGAGAGCATCTCTTACAGCGATGCCGAAGGCAACGCCGCCATCTTCCCCGATCCGGTCATCAACATCGACTGCGGTGAGGTCCTGGTGACCGAGCCTTGCCCTCAGCCACTGGACATCACTATAGACGGCTGTGAGGATTCTCTGGTATTCGATTCCGGAGATTTGATGATGCAGTCTGCCGGCCGCATCCTTCAGCTCAGCGTGACGCTGAAAAACGTATGCCCCGGCAAACGCGTAGCGTTGGCGGCAATAGTAACCGAGGTGGATTCGGAGGGTCTTGAATACAAGAGAGGCTTCAAGACCATGACTATCCCTGCTCACAACAGGAACAGATGCCGTGATGTGAAAATAGACTGCATCAAGTTTGTCCTGCCGGAAGACCTCAGTGTCGGGGAAAATCAAGACGGCTCTTCTATCTGCGGAGACAGACAGTTCAAGGCCAGCTTCATCGCCCACTATATCGACAACGACTTTCAATGCTGCGACGTAGTTCTATAACAGGCTGATGCGATGCGTTTGCGCTGCAGCCTGCCTGGAGGAGCATACTGTAGAACATCCCATACACCCTTAAGATACAAGGCGAGACAGGAATGCTGCCTGTCTCGCCTTGTAATTATCTTTCATATGTGATTTTTCCATTCATCATGGTCATCTCGATCTTTACCTCATGGATCCTTCGTGGATCCACACTGAAAAGATCCTTTTCCAGCATCGTCAGGTCCGCGTATTTCCCGGCCTCAAGCGTCCCGATCTTATCTTCCATATGAAGCTGGTAAGCGGCGCTGGAGGTATAGCTTTCGAGGCACTGCTGCAAGGTCATGCCACTGCCTTCAGGCTCCAGCTCCGGAGCGTCCTCGACACCGTACATCTTCCTGGTCATCGCCATCTCTATGCTCTTCAGCGGCTCATATCCATACAGATCTACCGGCCTGTCGCTCCCCAGCGAAACCTTCGCCCCGTGATCGATGATAGGCTTCATGTAAAACGGATCCGAAGCCTTCTCGCTTATGATATTGCCCTTATTGGGCTTTCCGCCATAATGCCACACGCCTGTGGTGTTGGCGATCACATCATACTTTCCAAAGAGAGGCGCATCCTCTTCCAGTACATACTCGGTGTGGGCGTTGGTTATCCTGATATCATCATACCCCGCTTCGCGCACTGCCTTCGCCGCCATCAGCACTTCATGGATAGCCCTGTCGCCGATAGCGTGACAGTGGATGTCGAAGCCTTCGGACGCTGCACGCACGAAGAGATCCTGCAATTCTTTTCCTTCCAGAAGAGGCGCTACCACTGATCCGTCTTCCACGTAAGGTTCCATCATGCTGGCGCTCCTGGACTCGATAGTCCCGTCCAGTATCAGCTTATATGTATCCACCTTGTAGAGATCGCCCGCGTACTTGTCACGCCGCTCCCTGAGCCTTTTGAAATTATCCTCCAGATCGTCGACAGACCCTGTGAAGGCGCAGCCCGAAACACGGAGTCTGCAATTCTCTCCGTCGGCGTAATACTGCTGGAAAAACGGTATGCTGACCCCCTCCATATACTTCATGGCGCCGCAGTCAGCCAGTGTCGTGACGCCTGCTCTGCAATAATCGTCAAAAGCGTCGAGGTAACTCTGTCCCAATATCTCCTGATCGAAGAAATTTATCTTACCGAAAATCATCTCCTGCACATCTGTTTCCACCAGGTGCCCCGTAGGCTGCCCGTCCTCGTCCCGTTCAAAATACTGAAATCCCGGTACCGGATCCGGCGTTTCCTTCGTGATCCCCGCCAACTCAAAGGTCTTTGAATTGCACCAGCCCTCATGGCCTCCGCTGCCCAGGATCATCACCGGTTTATCAGGACACATGGCGTCCAGCACTTCTTTCCTCGGACCTTTCTCATCGTAAGCGACTTCCGGATATCCGATCCCAAAATATGTTTCCCGCTCCGGGTGCCGGTCTATGTATTCCTTTACCGCATCCTCGACCTCTTCCCTGGTCATATCCACACTCAGCAGTATCCCCGATGAGAAAAAGGCGCACAGCGACGGATGGCAATGCGCGTCGATAAAGCCCGGAAGCAGCATCCTTCCCCGCAGATCGTATCTAAGGACATCCGCCGCGGCCATTTTCTCCGCTTCACTCAGCGTTCCCACGTATAATATCCTGTCATCTCTTACCAGCAGAGCCTCCGCCTCCGGATAGTCTCCGTTCATCGTATATATCGCTCCGTTATAGAATAATGTGTCTCCCATATTTTCACCTCCGCTTTCCCTCATTTAAAAACTATTTTAAATATACAAAAAATAAAGACGATAAGATATCCGTTTCTTGCCGTCTTTATTCGCGAAGTTGCTCTACTTTTTTATATATATCCCTTCCTTCACATCTCGCTCTTCCAGACAAAGGCTGTCGCCGCCGCTGAGCCGCAGCCTTCGGTCGCCCATCTGGACGACGCACCCTCCCTCCGAAAGTCTCAGCGTTATGGTGACGGTCTCAGATCCTCCGCCTTCCATCGTCCCGAAGGCTTTCTCCACGCTGACGGCCTCCTCATCGAAGCCGGTCTTGCCCGGCGTATCGGCAGCCTTCGCCTTTCTGTATTTTACCGGAGACATATGAAAGCACATCTTGAAATACTTGTTGAAATACTGGTATGAAGAAAATCCCACCTTATCGGAGATGACGCCGGCCGGCCAGTCTGTCGCCAACAAGTAAAGCTCGGCCCGCTCCGCCCTCATTATTCCCAGCAGCTCCTGCAGAGAAAACCCGAAAGCGCGCCTTATCATATGCGACAGATAATACCTGCTGACTCCGTGAGCGTCAGCTATAGCCTGCAATGTAGGGGACTCATCATAATGATGACACAGATACACTATAATGCTGTTGATTCGCCTGGAAAGCATCTGGTTTTCGGCGAACTCGTTCTTCTCTTCCCTCACGATGTCGTAATTCTCTATATTATAGTTGTTCTTCAGGAAATCCAGCAGATCCCGCAGCTTTTCATCAGTCTGCCGACCTGATCCATCTCCTGTCTTCATGTCTGCCGCGAGAATCTCCCTGATCATCGTCTTTACCTGCTGGTGGAGATGACTATCCTTATTGTACAGGGTGGCCTGCCACATGAGGATGCCGTCCTTTTTCCCGTACAACTCCTCTCCACACTGTATTATAGCCGCGATATTGCCATTTTCGCTCCCCGCATCTCCCAGCGCATGAGTCTCATACGGATTTATCAGCAGGAAATCTCCTTCCTCCAGCCTGTAGGTCTCGTAACTTATCTTCACGTTGAGACTGCCTTTTATCAAATATAATATCTCACATCCGTCATGTATATGAATAGGATGATGTCTCACATTGACATACCGTATATCAGTACGCCTTCCGGTCCGGCATACGACCGTTTTCATCAAGGCCAATTTCTTATAATCAGACATTCTCACCATTATTTACCACCATTCCTGCCAGATAAATATTTCGCAGATCTCATCAAAAATTGTCAAAAAACTGCTGCAGCTTTTCCACGAACTCACCTATATGTATGCCGTCCACGAAAGAGTGATGAGCCTGGACCGAAACCGGCATCACCGTCCGCCCGTCTTTCTCGTGATATTTCCCCCAATCAAAAAGGGGCGTCGCGTTATCCCTCTTTCCCGAATTGGTATGTGAAATATGTGTGTATGTCACCCACGGCATAGGAGAGCACTGGAACACGTCGTTTCCCAGTGGGCCGGTAAAATATTCCTTCTGCGCCTGAGCTGCCTCCAACGCCGTTCGGCAGTACTCCGCCATGTCGTCTGTAAAAGGCACGTTCACTACTTTAAACAGCCGGTCACCCGGAGCCATATATGTAAAGGCCGTATCTATTCTGTCAAACAACACCACATTTCCGTCCAGGAAACGATATCTGAAAGCCTCTATCTCGTTGGCGCACTTCGAAACAGCGTAGACCATGGCCATAGTAAAAGAAAGGCCCTGCTCCTTCACCGCTTTTCTGAAATCGGTGATGTCGGCTTCAAAGGTCACACAGAAAGCCGGCTCGACACAGTCTCTGAAAACGGCGCAGTGGATCGCCCGCTCCCAGTTTCTCTCATCTACTATCTCATATCGGTTCATATTCCTTCCCTCCCGCCCGTCTCGTATTTCAGACCTTTCACTTTTTTCGAATTTCATAGGTGTGAATATCATTCCGTCGGCCGATCGACGGCTATCCGTATCTTCAGATCCCAATCTGTGATAAACCTCCACAGCATAGGGAGAAGAATTCACCGTGAACGTCCGGCCGTCGTACCTTCCCAATGAGGCTTATTGCCCCGTCGATATCTCTCCCCTCGATTTTTCGTATATCCATCCGCTCCTCCTCTCACACATTCAGCCTGTTTATCTCACGCTGCACCGTTTCCAGGAATTCCGCCGCCGGTATACCGTCCATCTGGGTGTGATGAAACTGAAACGACACCCGAAGGGTAGTCCTGAGCAGACCCTTCCTGTACCGTCCCCAGATAAGAAAGGGATTGTTATAGACTCCGGAATAGATATTTACCGCTCCATCGATGTCATATCCCGTCAGGGCCGAAGTGCCGATGACCATCCGCTCCTGACTCAGGTCGTATGGCTGCCCGCTGATCCCGACCTGCTTCGTCAGTCGCAGATATTCACGGCTGAACTGTCCCATATCATCGCAGAAGGGGATGTCGCAGGTGCTTATTCCCCCGCCTCCCAAATCCACCACCGTGCTGACAGCTATGCCGTCATAGACGATCATCTTATCGTCTTCCGGAAGCATATAAAACTCTTCCGTCTGTGACGCCGCCTTGCCGATGCACCAGCACATGAGCATGTTGAATTTATATCCTCCCTTGCGGCTGAGCTTCACCAGCCTCGTCACATCTATAGTCTTGAACAGCGTCACCATAGGCATGGGCGCCTTTATCCACATTTCAAAGGCCTGAGCCCGCGCCGTCTCCTTAGGGTCTGTTTTTCTCGTCATATCCTTCCTCCAGTCCTCTGTCACCGCCTCTTTGCTCTCATCACTCCGTAAAAATTCTGAGTCCTGCCAGCATATCGTGGAGCTTATGCTCGTCGAAAGGCAGATATTCGGCGATGGTGAAGCCCACTACATCGGACTCTTCTGTTATCATCCCCAACACCCGGGACAGCCTTTCGAAAGTCATTCTTCCGCCGCCGCTGCCGTCAGGCGGTCCCAGCTCCACTCTCAGCAACGGCTGGTTCTCATTGGCCGGAACGATATGAGACAGCAGCTCCGCACCGAAGTAATACGTGTCCAGCCCTCCGCTCAGGTAATCAGGATATAATAATCTTATGGTTTTCATTTTCATTCTCCTTCGCGACATCTGTCCTTTGACTTATTAAACCATTATACCGTTTCCCGGGAAAAACTCAATGCGTTTATCTCATGAAGCCCATAAAAAGCCCAAAAGGGCTCATAACCCGCTTCCGTGGCCTTTCCCGTCTGGCGTACTATCACCGCTTGCTGTCGTACATCCCTAATCTCAAATACCCGTCCCCGGTATTTATCGTCTTGAATTTATATCAGGAGTTAAATCCCCTATCGAAATTATACTTGATCTCATAAAAATGGAATTTTAAGTAGAACTTGCACCTGCCCATATCTGTCAAAATCCCGCCCCACTGCTCTTTTACAACCGACTGGCATGCCGACGTGCAGTGCAAGCCATAAAAATACCCCCTCATACCGCGATTTTTCGCCTGCTTTCCATCCGTCGACTATACTTACTTTTTAATTTTCACAGAAAAAAAGTATAACTAAATTCCCAAAAAATACATTGACCGCCATCTGATCCACGATTTTTCACTCAAATTCCATTCTGTCACACAACCTTGATATACAGATGCTATAATTCCTGTAACATGAAAATGAGGTGATAAAAATGGCATTGATCAGATGCCCGGAATGCGGAAGGGAAATCTCTCAGTACGCGGATAAATGCCCCGGCTGCGGCTGGCCTGTGCCAAAGCCGACGGCCAGAGAGGGTAATTACAGCGAATGCAGCAATTACGAGGACAGCTACGAGGAATATCTGCGGCAGCGCCGCCAGACCCAGCGTGACAGTGCGGCAAACGGTGCTGCAGGCAACGAGGGCAGAAGAGGCGGCAGCCAAAGACGCGGTGGGGATTCATCGGAGCAGGCCGGCAGTAAAACCGGCAGCCAAAGACGCAGCAATGAGCAACGCCGAAACGACGATCAGCCGCGAGAACGTACTAAAAAGAAATCCAGACGTTCCGGCGTTTCCGCGCCCAGGATGCCCCGCTCCGGCAGGAAAAAAGTCGTCCACAAGACCAAAAATAAAGGAAGCAGCGCAGGGACAATAGCCCTGGCCGTCATCATAACACTGCTGATACTGGCCATGGCTGCGGCAGCCGCTTATTACTATTTCTTCGTCTACAAGGATAAAAGCAACGGCCAGCCGGCTCAGACCCAGCAGACCCAGCAGACCCAGGAGCTTCAGCAGGAGCCTGCGGAATCCTTGCCGGAGGAAACACCGACTGAAAGCCCTGAGGCCGAACCGACATCTCCATCCACAGACAGTAGCCAGTCTCCGGAAAACACAGGGCTGTAAAGGAGGAAAATCACCATGTATGAAGTTGAAATAAAAGCATCTATAGGCGATACGTCTTTCCGCCAGCTGCTGAACAGCGCCGCAGATCTGGGATTTGCCTATTGTATGACCGTCAGGGAAACAGACGTATATTACAACGGTGTCGACAGGGACTTCATGAAGACTGATGAAGCGCTGCGAGTCCGAACATGCTCTCGATGGCAGGAAGGGAATCCAAAGGACTCGGAAAGCACGTTGACCAATGTTCCGGAAAACAGTTCCCAAGATATATCGAAAGAAAGCTTCATCACGTACAAAGGCCCCAAGCTGGATGACAGCTCCAGCACCAGGATAGAACATGAGATCAGGGTCAACGATCCGGATGAAGCCAGACAACTTCTCTCATCCCTGGGTTACATCCCGGTTTTTACCGTGGATAAGACTCGCCGTGAATTCAATCTCCCGGCCGGATCCGGACGGCCATTCCCCATTACCCTGTGTGTCGACTGCGTGACAGGTCTTTCCGCTCATATGGAATTGGAGACACTGGCCCCATCAGAAGACGCAAAGGACGATGCCCTTCGGCACCTCTTTTCCATTCTGGATGCGATGAACATACCCAGGGAAAATCTGACCAGAAAATCATATCTGGAGCTGCTGATAGCAGCCCAGACAGCCGGGAAATAAAAAGGAAACGAAAATGAGTTATATTTCCCGCATTATAAAAACAGGATGTCCCGTCAGCGAAAGTATCACGCTAACAGGACATCCCATTTTTTATAAAGTAATATTCTTATTCACTCACGGCCATCCAGATCTATCTCCGCACCCTTCATCACATCGAAGAAATCCTCATAAGGTATATACTGCCTGTTGATATCGCCGAGATACTTTGCCAGCTGATCACGAGCGAATATGGTGTCCACGGCCTTTGCCATATTCTTGTCAGTGAAGCTGTCACCGATCCCGATAGAATGGTCGTAATCATAAAACGCCATGACATCGGTCTTCCTGAGAAGCTCATTTCCATCGTCATATCCGGAAACAAGATGGATCTCACCGTTTTCCCGGGTAAGCTCCACGGCATGGAGAGCCGTTATCCTGTCCATATAAGGTTCCAGCTTTCGTTGAGAAAACTGACGGAAGCCACCCGATATGACTACCACCGGTATCCGCAGCTCCGCCATCCTGTCGAGGAATTCGCCAAATCCCGGACGTATCTCCACCGCATCGATATATTTGAGCATATCCGGGATCCACCGGGCAGGTCTGCCGTCATAAGCATAACGCACCACCTGACTGAGAGTCATCTCCCCTTTTTCCAGCTTCTTGTAGTATTCATAAAATTCCTCCTGCTTTACGAAAGGCTTTATGGCTCCCGTCAGGGTGTCTTCCGTCGTTATTGTCCCGTCAAAGTCGGTAAACACTATATTCTTGTACAATATACTTCTCCTTTAGCTGTTATTCCGGCCTGCTACATCATCAGTTCAAAATTCTTCCTGAGATCAGGATTCAGGAAAGCCAGCATCCTTGCCAGCTCCACATGATCCTTGGCATATTCCGTCACAGGTATATCTTTCATAGCCGCATCGATAGCCTGACGCATAGATCTGGCTCCCGCTTCACTCCCGTCAGGATGTCCATGAACACCGCCGCCTGCCGCCAGCATCACGTCTGTTCCCACTTCCTTGACGATTTTCTCTACAGCCATCTGAGTCGTTCCTCCGGAGCATGCATACATCATCGGCTTGATATGCCACCAAGGCTGAGTGAAGAACTTGAAGCTCCTGTAGAACATCTTGTTGGTCACAGGGAACTTGCCGAAAGGATGCCCGTTTATCTGGAAATCCGCCCCTGCCAATCGCGTTATCTTTCCTATCAGCAACGGTGCCGCGACTCCTGTATATGTGGACGCCGCCATTGTGCCAGCGTAATTCACGTGAGCCAGGATAGGAACGTTGATATCAGGATCATCAGCAAGCATCTTGAGAGTATCGTGACCGGCTGTATAGACATTCACCATAAGACAATTAGCCCCGGCTTCAAGAGCTCTGTAAGCATTGACCTTCACTTTACCCGTCTCATCGGTTATATTCACGGCATAGAGACTGTGCTCGCCCTTCTCCTCATATACCTGCTTCTCCTTCTCCATGAACTTTCTTACACGTTCCTCCAGTGGACAAAAGGGTCCGTCAGCCAACATCAGCTCATCATCCTTTATGACATCTACACCGCCCTTGCAGGCTTTGTAGAACAGATCAGCGCCTTCATCAGGGGTCCATCCTATATTAGGCTTTATCATGGCGTTGAGGAGCGGTCTGTCTTTGTCCTTGACGCCTATTGCCTCTCTCAGCCCCTCTACTCCGAACTTAGGGCCCTGGAACTTCTCGATGAACCTCTTAGGGAATGCTACATCTATGAGACGTATCATGCCCGACGCGGAGATGTTACCGAACAGTATGGTCAGGATGGAGGATATACTGGTGGAAAAATTCTCCATAGGATATGCCACCTGGATGATATACATAGGAGGTTCATCTGACATGTAGTCGCATCCTATATCCGGCACTTCATATATGGCTGCCAGCTTGGAGCCAAACCGCTTCGTCTTGTCCACCGAATCAGCTCCAACCTTTATCCACGTACCTGTCGTCTGCTCGTCTGCTATAGCCACGACCAGCTTCTCTATATTGGAAGTTGCCACCTTCGCCTGATACGTGGCGATAACATAATCCTCCGAAAATGCCACTTCAGGAAAAGTGTGCTTCAGGTTTTCCATTTCCAGTTTACGAATCATTTTATCCCTACCTTTCTATATTTGAGAATACATCTTCAAATGCAGCGAGCATCTGGGCGATAGTATCGTCATTATCGGCCATGCTCGTATATATCCTGCTGCCCGCCAGCGTTATGACGCCATTGGCCGTCAGCGCAGCTCCGAACTCCTCGATATACTGCTGACGTTCCGGTATCTTCCTGAAAATATCAGGGTCCTCCACGCTGAGATACATCACTCCCGATACTTCAAAATGTACGATAGAACCTGTGTTCCATGTCACGAACGGCAACTCGTACTTATCTATCAGTTCCTGGATCCCATCGCAGAGCTTATCCCCGTTCTCGCCCGCTTTCCTGGCCGCATCCTGCTTGATTATCTCATCTATGGCGAAGTAACCGGCTGCGCAGCTCAGCGGATTAGCTGTCAGAGTGCCTCCCACATATGCCTTCTTCTTTCCGGCTTTCACGCCTGCGGCCACGCACGACATTATCTCTTCACTTCCGCCTACACCGCCTGCCATCGGATATCCTCCGGAAACGATCTTTCCGAACACGGTCAGATCAGGCCGAACATTGAAGAAACCCTGAGCTCCTCCCGGTCCTACCCGGAAACCTGTGACCACTTCATCGAATATGAGGAGAGCTCCGAACTCGTCGCACAGCTCTCTGACCTTAGCCGCGAAGTCCTTCGATACCGGTCTTGTGCCGCTCTCAGGCCCAAAAGGCTCTATGATGACAGCAGCCGTACCTCCCTCTTTTTCGTTTTCCTCCAGGACTTTCCTGAGACTGTCGATATTTCCCGGGAAAAACTCTTTCGTATCTTTTGAAACATTTTCCGGTATTCCGTGAGCCTCAAATGTTCTGGTGTATGGGATGTGGAGTGAATAGACAAGCTGATCGCTCCAGTCCTGGTACTGAAAGGCTTCAGCGGCCTCTCCGTAGCAGCCGCCCTCTACGGGTTCTTCATCGTGGGAGGAGCGCCACTCACGTTGACGTTCGCCGCGGAATCCTGCTATCCGACATCCGAAGGAACATCCGAGGGTCTGCTCATGTTCGCCGGAAATGTGGCCGGTGTCATCTTCCTGGGTGCCGCCAGTCTTTTCGGGACCAACCACAGGATGCTGATGATAGCAATGATAGCGGTCACCATCTTCTACATAGTGCTGATGTTCTTCGCCAGAGAAGTAAAGCTGGAAAAATCATCTTCCGGCAAGTGATTCTGCCTTGCGGATCGACAAAACGGGCTGTGACGTATTCCTCCGTCACAGCCCGTTTTTCTGTAAAAGACAAAGCTCAAAGCTATCTCCATATCCTGGCTTTTTTCAATTCGTAATCTTCCGGCAAATCGAAAGGATAGAAACCTTTCGGCAGGTTCTTCCAGTCAAAGTATTCCAGATTAGACGCTCCCGCTCCCGGAGTATCCGCATAGCAGAAATCATCAGCAAAGGCGCTGTACGGTACTTTGAAAGACGTATTAGCCTTGACCACAATGAGATCATACAGCTTCGGCTCGATGCCGAAATGCCTGAGTATCTGAGGATCGCCCGACGCTCCCGGTTCTTCGCATACCATGATATCGATATTGCCGAAAGAAATGACAGCCGACATTCCCACATTGCACGGAAAACCTCTGCCTGCCGGTCCCTCCTGCCTGAAGGAGCCGTCGTGGAGGGAACGAACACGTCCTACAGCTTTCAGCGGCCCAGGCATTCCCGGCGTAAATCCGGCTCCTACCGAAAATTCCGCAGAATTGCCCACGCCAACTTCAAAGGCCTTTTTAACGGCCTCCGGATCCTTTACGAACATACCCGCTGAAACAGTCGAGCCTCTTTCCATAAGTCTGATGGCCGGAAGAACGCTGTCTCCTACGGCACCTCCATTAGGCGAATCGGCAGCATCGACCAGTATGACCGGTTTTCCCGTGGTATTGTTCTCCGCTTTATCTATGACCTCATCAACCGTCATCAGATCCGGCCAGAATTCATCGCGATTCTCATAGAGACGTTCCGCCAGCATATCCGCGTACTTTTTCGCTGTCTCCTCATCAGAGGCTACAGCAATTACCGTAGACCCGATCTCTTTGATATCCAGCCACGGCTGCACCTGAAGCACGCTGAAATCCAACAATTCTCCATCCTCCACCAGCTTTTTTCCACTGTCTATTATATCCTTGAACACCCCTTCCAGAGATGTGTAGCCGGTAGGAGGCACCATCATCGGTATCGTAGTCGCCGCCAATTTCACCGGCTTCCCTGCCAGCTTATCCATGCACAGGGTAGCCGCTCGATATCCGGCCTCGTAAAAATCTACGTGAGGATAGGACTGATAGCTGCATATGATGTCCGCGTTCTTCAACATCTTCTCCGTTACATTGGCATGGAGATCACATGATGCTGCGATGATCTTATCCTCTCCCACCAGATCCCTGAGAAACTGCAGAAAATCTCCGCATGCGTCCTCTCTGCTCACTGTACAGGTAGCCCCGTGGAGAGATACGCAGACAGCGTCAAAATCCGTTACTGATCCGACGTAGTATTCCATCCTTTCACAGAGAAGCTCAAAAACACTGTCATCGACGATACCCCCTGACGGTCCATAGAGGGAAATGGTCGGGATCACCTTCCCGCCCTTTTCCTCCACACCATCTATCATGCCGTGGAACGCGCATGGTATCTTCCGGCAAAGGTCGTAAGCCTCCTGTCCTTCCGCATATCGCACAACCTTGAAACCCTCCACCGACATGACTACAGGATTGAAGGTATTCGTCTCTTCGTGAAATTCACAGATCAATATTTTCTTTTCGGAGTTCACTCCCATCATACATCATTCCTTTCAATATCGGATATCGCAGCCTGCGGGAGGCAGGAATCTCTCCTCCCGCAGACCATCGACAATCGCCGCCGCCTGTATATCAGTATTTGCCATTCAACTCGTCGTATATCCCGCTGAGAGCCGGATACAGTTTGACATATACGTCGAACATCTTTTCATAGGTTTCAGCATATTCGCTTCTCGGCTCGAATGTCTTGTTTATTCGTACGGCGTCATAGATGGCGTCATAGTTCTCTATCTTGCCAAGACCTACCATGGCGCAGTAGTAAGCTCCCATAGCTCCGGTATATCTAGGACTTTCCGGAACTTCTACCTTTACCTGGAGGACGTCGGCCAGCATCTGCATCCAGACATCACTGGCCGCTCCGCCGCCCACTACTCTGATAGAGGACAGTTTCAGCCCGTTCTTCTCTTCATATGTCTTGAGGTAATTTCTGTGAGTGTAACATACGCTTTCCATGACAGCTCTTACCATATGGCGTCTGTCATGGACGGACGTGACATTGAGGAACAGCGCCTTGGCGTTCTTTGCCAGCGGCGGAAGTTCTCCCGTCAGCCAGTGAGTGGCGATGAGACCGTCGCTTCCCGGAGCTGTCTCGCTCACTTCCCTGTCCACGAGGCCAAAAACATCGTCTCCCAATATCTTTCTCTCAGCGTTGTAGAACTGATCGACAGCCCAGTCGAAAGCCATGCATCCCGTCTGCAGCGAGAACATCGCAGCTTCAAAATTCTTATCGAAGGTGAACCACTGCGGCGAATAATTGTCTCTTCTCTCACGCATCAGCTGCACCAGCCACGACGATGTACCCATGTAAATGTGGACCATATTTTCCCTGCAGCATCCCGTTCCTACGGTAATAGCCGGCAGATCTCCGAAACCTCCGAATACTGGTATACCAGGCACGAGCCCCATTTCATGAGCCGACTGCTCGTTGAGCTTGCCCACTTCATCGGTCGCCGGCTTGATAGGCGGGAATTTATCCAGATCTTCTTTAAGGCCTGCCGCTTCAAGGATCTTGTCATAGAGCTCCTGCATCTTCGGATTATATGAATGGATGAAATCGTCAGATGGCTCCGTTACGAAGGCTCCTGTAGCCTTCCATTTCAGATATGTGTTGAGCCCCATTATCCTGTTGGTGTTTTTCCAGATATCAGGTTCCTTTTCTTTCAGCCACATCAGTCTTGGCCAGTACTCCTGTCCCGTACCAACAAAGAATCCGGCGGCGTCGTTGAGCTTCTTAGCCTGTTCGGCCGCTCTGGCGTCTGCCCATATTATGCTGTTATAGAGAACATTGCCCTTGTTATCCACCGGAATGATGTTTTTCCAGTGCGCTACGAATACGAGGCCAATAACATTTTTAGGATCTATCTCGTTTTTTTCAACCAGTTCCTTGGTCGTATCACAGATATTCCCCCATATCACGGCCGGTTCTATTTCAGCCCAGCTGGCTTCCTTCTGTATCAGCGGATTGTCCGCTCTGGCATCGCCTATCACTGTACCGTCACTGCTTATCAGTACGGTTTTAAGGGCAGTCGTTCCGCAGTCATATGCGATAATGTACTCTTTTTTCATAATTACCACCTTTTCCTCTCATTTGTGAAACAGTATCGGTACTTATGCTTTTCTCTTGTATCTGGACAGATACATGTTGATGAACATAGCTATCAGACAAGGCGCTGCAGTCACATACCAGCCTACCGTCCAACTGGTCTGATCAGCCAGCCAAGGCACGAATATAGGCGCGATGATACCGCCTGCTCCGGCTACCAGCAGCACCAGACCTACTCCCGAACCGGACGCTGCGCTTCCAAACAAATCAGCAGGAAGTGACAGCCCCGGGCCATTGGTTGCCGGCACGCCCCATCCCGCGATGAGAGCGACCAGCAGCGCGCATCCGATATTGAGCGGTGCCAGATGCGGCATCAGGACACTTCCTACAAGACCTACGAACAGAGCCGGCCAGATATTGGCCCATGTTCTCGCTTTAAGAGCGCCATGCTTAGCTACTCTCTTATCTGATATCCAGCCTACAAGCGGCGTAGAAATGATGGCAATAAGCCCGTTGAGCAATACGACGAGCGCCACATCGCCAGCCGAATAATCCAGCGTATACAGATACTGTGCCAGATATGCGTACATTCCATAGCAGTTGAAGAAGCAGCACAGTGTCGACAGTCCCAGCAACCAGAGAGCCGGTTCTTTGAAGAGACTTCTCTGCTGTTCCTCTTCCACAGTCACTTCCTCCTGCTGCTGTTCCTCTTCTTCAAGAGGAGGAGCTACTCTGACCATAGCATAGAATATTATCGCTCCTATGATGGATATAGCGGCGATCACCCAGAAAGCGTTCCTCCATCCCATTATAGGCGTGAGTATACCTCCAACATATCCGCCGAAAGCCGAGCCTACGCCGATAGCTCCCAGCAGGATCCCGAGAGCAAGACCTCTCTCCTTTGTAGGGAACCATGAGCTGACAACGTGACTGGTGAGCGCTACCATGCATCCGCAGCCCTGAACGAATCTCAGCAACAGAATGATGTAGTAGTTGTTTACGATAGGAATAAGCGCCGACGCGATGATAAACGCGACGATAACGACGGTGAAAACTTTTCTCCATCCGAATCTTCCTATCAGCTTTCCTTCGATAAATCCACCGATAACATATCCTGCTATCTGCATGGATGTTCCCGCCTGTATCAGCGGTGCCGACAAATCGAACGTTTTAGAAAGTTCGTTTACCGCTACAGACCAGGATGTAAGCGACATGTACACTATAGTGAGCATGAGAGTACATCCGATAAGAGCAGCATACTTGCCTTTTGCAGAATTGCCTTCCATGTTCTACCTCCTTGTTTTCTGTTAAAAATGTGTGAAGAAAATGTTTATTTCATTGTAATTTTATGAAGTTTCATGGATTTTGTCAATAGTTACCGCAATAAAATGCAACCAAATACATATAAATACAGCTAAATGCAATCGACTGCATCCCTTCCGACGCCTGCTGTCAGCCGCAATATCCGCCTTTCCGAGTGTTCTACCGAAAAAATTTTTTCGAAAGATAGCATGTGCTTTTACCTGATTTTGTGATATGCTTAGAACAAAGCCACAATATATCTGTGCAATTAGACAGAAGATCCAAAGAGAGGTATACGATGCTCGCAAAAGAACGCCAAAACAGGATACTGGCAATAATACGTGAAAACAATTCCATACGCATGGCCGACATCATCAAGGAATTCCATGTGTCCCACGAGACGGCCCGCAGAGACCTGGACGCGTTGCAGGATCAGAATCTTATAATGCGTGTCCACGGCGGCGCCATACTCGCCGAAGAGAAAGCCACTTCTACAAGTATGGCAGGCCGGACAAATCAGACAGATCAGTCATCCGCTCAGGCCAGCGGCAGCTCCCAGAGCACAGCCCTTCTTTCGGAGCCTTCTCAGGCCACAGCTCTGCAGTCATCCCGAACGCCCTCCGGCATGGCCGAGAGAGCGGCCATAGGAAAGTCGGCCGCTTCTATGATAAAGGAAGGAGAGACGGTCTTCCTGTCGGTAGGCCTGACTGTACAGCAGATAGCCAAGGCGCTGCGAAAGAGAAAGAACATCACCGTGCTGACCAACTCGGTATTAGTGCTCAACGAGCTTCTCAACTCCGATATCCAGGTGTATATCCTGGGCGGTATGATCAACAACTCCGAGAACAACATCGAAGGCCCTCTGGCCCTCCAGACGCTGATGAACTTCTACGTGGACATCGCCTTCATCGGCGCGGGCGGTATCACCCGTGAGCTGGGCATCTCAGATTACAGCCTCGAGGTAGCCAGACTCAACGAGCACATCATCCGCCACGCCAGAAAGTCCGTATTGGTAGCCCATTCCAAAAAATTCGGTATCAACTGCATGAGCGTCACCTGCCCGCTGGACGGCGTGGATACCATAATCTCCGATACCAATCTGCCGGCCAGTGAACAGGAATATCTTATAAAACAGGGCATTGAAACGGTGTTGGTCAACAGGTGAACTCCCCTTTCCAACACCGGGTATTTAATATCACTGTAAATCATTGATCAATTCATATATACGAAATATCCTGGTTATTTTAGAGATAATTCTGCACTTCATATTCCCCTTTAATTATTTAATAATAGATACCAGCATACTTCTTTCATCCAGCCTTTTAATCTTTTCGTCATTCATGAACCGTCCAGTATTCCAGCCCGAAGATGCTTTCACGCACGCATACTCGCATATCGTCGCCGATATCTATCTCTTCGTATTCGCTTTTAGTCACACTGAACTGCGCCTCTTCACCTCTCCAGTCGGCCCAGACATACCAGTCTCTGTTCTTTCCTGAAGTATAGCTTTTATCGGATATCGTGATCTCATCGTGATGATCCACATCAAAGGTGAACAGTAAATTTACCGGAAAAGATACCGAAAAGGCGATGGCAATGACCGCGAAAACGACAGCGAGATTTCTCAATGCCCGCTGCTTCACCGTGATTCTTGAGGATTTAACGACAAATGGTATCAGAAACAGCACCGCAATAACGCCTGTCGCCACCAGCCAGTCTGAAAAATCCTGATCGTATATATCCGATACCATAAGCAACATCAACAGTGCGAGTACCACACCAAAAAACGGGAGACGCAGCAGATCTTTCTCGGCCTTTTTGCTTACCGTCTCAAAGAATATGTAAGGGTAAAACTTTATGTAAACCCCATAGGTTGTCAAAACTACAGCGATATAAAGAAAGAGCATGACCCTTCCACCTATAAGGAACGCCACAACGTCCACGGCGATCAGAGTCCAGCCCATGATTTTCAAACGCTTCCTGATTTTTCTCACGTCCTCGACCGCGCATTCATCGCGGAATTCCTCTACCGTGCCGTCGATATTGGCAACCCCTTCGTAATACTTTCTCTGCGCCCTGTTCAATGCTGACCAGTAACGGCTTATATCCTCGTCTTTTTCCACCATCTCCTCGACATCGATGATTTCCAGAGTTCGGGCAGGCGAGGCAGCCAGCGCCTCCAGGAAACCGCCAGCCATCATGGTATCTACAGTCAAAACACACCTGTCGCTTTTATCGACAATGTTAAAGTTTACCTGGTTATGTAAACTTGCTATCAGTATATAGGAAATATCCTCATAGGAAATGTGGTTACTCTTCTTTAATATGTAAGATGCGATGATTTCCCTCTCAGTAAACATCAGATATTGCTTCCCATACGCGACAAGAAGAAGACCTCCCAGCGCCCCAAAAAGACAAGTCAAAGCGATGAAGCCCCACTCTCCCGTGACTACGCAGACCACCGCCGCTATCAACGCTATTATTACTCCCACTACCCCTGTCATCTTAGTGATTTTATGAAGTCTTACGACTGTCGGTTCCATAAATGCCCCCACTATACGCAGTCCCGACACGCACCTTATGACAATCCGACCGATCTGACAACCGAATCAGGACACATGCCATGAACTATCTTCTCATATTTCTCTCTATGCTAATGCCATTTGGATCCAACTTTATATCGAAACGGCTACAGAGTCCAACGCGGATTTAAAAAGCCAAACGGATCCAGAAATATTTTACCATCTAGGCGCGGAGGCTTCTACTATATTTAAAATTCTTGTATAAAATATCGCTTTATACCTCGGTGTCTGTTTCCAAATTTACATTTCAAGTTTGTACGCTTATCTAACATCATCAGCGTGCTTTTTCCTTTCAAATACTCCATGAAACTCGACACACTCTTCTTCAGTGATATACTCAGCACTAAATGCGCATGATCCAATATCAGATGCCCCTACAGTATCTCTGCCTGTGTAATTTTCACCGCTTCGGCCTGTCCACACCGAGCACGGTCGCCATACCGCAAAACAGGGAACATGCGCACAGCGCGTAAATGGCCCATGAGGAATGCCCGGTAAAATCCATATACGGATTGTAGCTGTCCATGACCCGGGCAGTAAGCAGTATGATGCTGCATATCACACACACATGAGCCGCTATCTTTCTTATCGTTTCAAACCATCTCATTTCAAATTCTCCATGATAAATATCCCATCCGCTACTTTGTTATCAGGTTTATAAGGCTTGTTTACCACTCTGTCGCCCATAGTCATGAACGCGGTATGTCCTCCGTCCAGATTGTATGCGACCTTGCATCCCAGATCCTCGAACAGCTTTGCCATCTCTCCCAGGAACATGCCGCGCGAAGTCGTTTGTCTCCCGTCTACAACCAGCAGACAGTAATGCCCCGGCTCATAATACCCTATGGCCGTTCGTGGATGGGATTCCTGTATGTAGTCGCGTATAGCGAAGGACGTTTTCGCCTTCCCATTTTCATCCAGCAGACTCGGCCCGAATATCCAGCTCTGGTACGCCCCCTCGTCTATCAGCTTCTGTCCGTCCATGGGCCCTGGCTCATGGATTTTCATCGTGCCGTCCCTGTATAGTATACAAGTCTCCGTATCACTGCTGTTGGAACGATACAACGTCCCGTTGCGTATGATGACCCCATTGTCCCGCTGGAGATTATTGCTGTACGAATCTCCGTTTACAGCGAGCACAGATTTCATCCTTTTCGACATGCCCCGCAGCGTTTCCGAAAATCCTGTCCCGTATGTATCTTCCGCAAAGGCAGTCTTTATGCATGAGATGTCGCTGACGTAGATATCAGCCAGCACATATGCTGTTCTCGTCCCATATGCTTCATGGACTCCGCCGCCCGATCTGTCCAGCCGGTTTGTATCGAAACTGTTGTATGTAAGCTTCACTGACAGATCGGGGCTGGTATAGCTGGTATCAGTGGATACGACAGTGTCCGTAAACTTATCGGCGAACTTCTCATGCCAATCGCCTGATGCTGTTTTCCCCACTGATATATCTGTCGCAGCAGCCGCAAAGGTATGCGGCATGAGGTAGAAATATCCCCATATCCCTGTCATCAATACTACTGCTGTCAGCACATCGCACAGCAGCATCAGAAAAGCTCTCTTCATATCCCATCACTCCCCCTATTTCTTTTCTTTAATGATATATATCGGCCTTCTCTTATTTTCTATATAATCACGCGATACATATGCTCCAAGTATGTAGATGAACAGCATCTGCATGCTGCTGACCATCATGACCACAAGCAGCAGCACATCGGTAGCTCTTATATCCTTTGACGGATCCGCGCAGTTTACCGCGCACACAGTCATAAACACGATGGCTGCCGCAAAGAGCAATACGCTGGCAAGGCCCGCCAGTCTGAGAGGCAGTGTCGAGAACGCCATTATCCCGTCGGCGGCATACGCGAAAAGGCTCCCCATCTTCCATTTTGAAGTTCCTTTTACCCGCTCCGTGTCCTCACACTTTATCCATTTTGTCTCGAATCCCACAAAAGAAAATATACCTTTCATATACCGACTGCTATATTCTCCCATATTTATGATAGAATCTGCCACCACCCTTTTCATCATCCTGAAGTCTCCATAGCCATCCCGCATATCCATACCGGTGAGCCATTTGCCAATTTTGTAGAACATCCTGGTAAACAGCTCCCGGAGCGAGCCGTCACCCTTCCTGCCGACCCGTTTCCCGCCGCAGCAATCGCAGTCTTCTTCACATCCCCTGCCGGCAGAAAATTGCTGTTGACCAGACTTTCCGCCAGATAATCGAACCTGTACATACCATCCGAGATAAGTCTAATCTGCTGACTGTCAAAAGGAAACCCATCCTGCCTCGTATCCGACAACGGCAGATACTCCTCACCGACCCGGCTCACACCTATACTGACCAGCAGCGAGAAAGTCATGACCGCTATCATAGCGCACCTTCCGACGACTGCCGGTATACGAGCCGCGGCCTTCGAAAGAAGAAATATGGTCATCAGTACAGCATCTATCAGGAACACAGGAGTCCACCTGGAAAAGACCGCCGGGACAAGGCTGATCAGGCATATGAGCAGCGTTCTCGGCAGCGGAGCCTTTTCCTCCAGCGTATCGACACAAAGCCATATTATCAGCGGGACAAACGGTATCAGCATTTTGCTCCTCGGATAGAGGAAACCGCTCAACGCCAGCCATATGACCGGGATCGTAAATATAGCCAAGATAGCTGCCGCTATCATTCTCTTCCGTTTCATGAACAGAGACGCGATGAGCCCGTACAAGCTTATTAGAGTCAATCCGCATCCGTATGGATTGTACAACAGCCCTTTCATGGAAAAATCAAAGATTTCCGCCGGAGCAGCCGCGAAGCTCCCACCATCTTTACCAGTAGATACGATGGCCAGAGCCGAAGGGATCAGCAGCACGCCGCTCATCCCCAATCCCAGCAGCACAGCCGCAACGCCTTTCACAAATTCCCGGAGCTTTTCCCTCCTATCCTTGTCTTCATGTGAGATCTCATGCAGGAAGTAGATCAGACATACCAGAAGACAAGCCGGCACATAGAAAAAACTGTGTATCATCATCAGGAACACAGCTGAGACAGCCATGCCCATCCGCCCTTTTCGCAATAATCTGTCCGCTCCCATCAGCGCCAGGATCAAAAAAGGCATATAACTGACAAACATCACATGATGATGCGCGTGGAAAAAGCAGGCGGCTCCGGCCATGAACAGGCCTCCCATGAGACACGCTGAGCGTCTTATTCCCTTGCCCCTGAGCCATATGTACATCATGTTGACCGACGCTATGAAACCCATAGCCGCATACACCGCGATGAAATATTTCATTTCCACACCTGGGAACAGGCATGCTATCATGACATCCGGTCTGAACAGCCCGTAATACGCCAGATCATAGATATTGCTCCCTCCGCCGATATTGACGAGCTGAGGGAATATGACGCCGCTGTCTGCAATCGTCTGCCTCAGAGCCTCAGCAGCTCCCACATACTGGCTGTACCAGTCTCCGCCAGAGCCGAAAAAATTCCCACCGCCTGCAGGCAGCGCCATTACAGCCACAGTTATTATCGTCAAACCCAGATGATATTTCAGATCTCTTCTCTCCATTGCTCCGCTATTCATTGATGTTACACTCATTCCTTGAAATCGTCACTTATTATACAGAGAAATGACGGGCGATGTATTATATGGCTATTAACAGACTTTAAACAGTTTTTAAACTTTACGATCTCAATATATATAACGTCTTGCCACGGCAGAGATTCTGAGACAATGATGACGACCTGGGTTTATACTCTTTTAACGATTTCATTGATTTCACGTATAAACTCCGACCACGGCAAAAATGCTGAGACGATGATTTTCACCGCTTTTTATACATTTTTCAATGAATCTATCAAGTTTACGTATAACTCCTGACGGTGTTGAAGCTGATCGACCTGAAATTTTTATACGTAATTTTATTCAATCTCAGTAAATATGTATAAAAATCATCCTTTCAGGCTTCCTCAGCCAAAATTTCATCGAGATCTCTTATACGTAAAATCACTGGATTTAAAATATCTGTATAAAATCTCGCTTCGCGCCCAGCTCCACAACGTCCTTCGCAACGCCCTTCGCAACACTTTCCACAGCGTCCTCCGCAACGCTTTCCATAACGCCCTTCGCCCCCCCCGCAACGCTTTCCGCAACGCTCTCCACAGCGTCATTCTGACGCTGAAAATTTTCCCATATAAAACCTGCTAAGGAAAGTCAAGAGAAATTTTCTTAGCAGGCTTTCTGTTTTTTTGTATAACAAAACTGCTGACTATGTCAGCATACTGTACATATCAAAACTTCAATTAGCTAGTTTGCTGAGTAAACCTCCATTACTCTTGCATAATATATCCTCAAGAATTTGTTTAAAGCAGCTATCTTTGCTACTCTTTTTGCTTTACCTTCGTCTTCTTTCTTTATCATAAAATCATATACTGCCGGATCTTCTTCTGATCGCCCTCCCGCTTTCACACATCTCATCACTTCATATCCAATCTTACGCAGAGTTGCAGAGCCGCGCTTGGTTATGTGTCTGTTCGTGCCTATCAATTTCCCTGATTCATATGGAGGAGGATCTATCCCTGCATATGCAATCAAACCTTTACTACTATGAAATCTTCTGACATCTCCGATTTCTGCAATCAGCTTAACGGAGAGTATATCTCCTACGCCACCCATTGCTCTAACAGTAGGATATTCAGGTAATGTTCTTGCCAATTCCTGCATGCGTGTTAAAATAGCAAATAGAGCACTGTTTACTTCACGAAGTGCTTTGACTGCTTCTAACACTAACATCTTAGTTGAAGGTGCGTTAGAAGGAATTGTAGGGATGCCATCCTTAGCGAGTCGGTAGATTTGAGAGGCTTTTGATTCGCTTTGATGGTATCCTTTTTTCTTTGCCCATTTCTGGTAATGTTCGATAAATTTTGTTTCACTACGTTTCGTGATGTTATTATAATGCCAGTATTCTTCTGCAAAATCGCATAACTTATCCTTTCCTGAGTACTCACTCCAACCTCCGAAGCAAGCCTTGACACCGGGCATTGTGTAATCAAGAAGATGAGTCAAGTTTAGTAGAAGCTCAATTCTCGATTCCATAAAGAATCGATATTGCCTTCCCAAAAGTTTAAGTTCTGCATATACACCTTCCTGACAATCAAAAGGACGTAAGGTGAACCATTTCTCAATTCCATAATTAGCAATAGAAATAGAATCTCTTTTATCAGTTTTAACTTTACGCATGTCTTGTGATCGATAATTCTTCATTTCTAAAGGATTGATAACGGAAACAAAGAGCCCTGCATCTTTTAAAGTTGTTGCAACAGGAAGATGATAGATTCCCGTAGCCTCCATGACAATGCGTACATCAGAATCTAACCGCTTTATCATACGTGCTAATTCTGATAAATCAGATTCGGTATGTTCGATTTCATATGGGCCTGCAACTATTTCGCCCATGGGTTTCATAATACATACCATGCTTTTTTCTTTAGAAACATCAATTCCTACACTAAGCATAAGTTCTCCTCCTAAAGTATTTTTGTAATTGTTCCACCCACACTTATTGCCATTCATTTTTGCTCGTTACACGGATGCTTGATCCAACCTGCTTAATCGATGGTTCACAATAAGGAGATGGTTGACGGTTTTATTTACGGATGTGAAACCCAAAAAACGCCACGCCAGACCAATTACTCTCCTTATCATAAAAAAACAAGCGCAAGTTTCCAAGCAACTAAGTACTTGTTACTTACACTTTTATGGTACAAAAAACCGCGCATAAACCGCGGTTTTCACTTAAACAAACAGAGGGACGGCTGTACGCCGTCCCCATCTAAAAATTTCTCATCTCACCGCCCGTTTCCGCGGATCTGATCCTTTTCTCACAACTCACACACCTTTTCGTACATCCTCACGACCAAGTTCGCTTTCCGCATCGCCATCATCTGCTCCATCGGCGCTATGCTTATCCCCCGCCTTCGATGGTCGAACAACGCAATCCGGTAAACGATAAGTATACTGCACTTCACGCAAGGGTTTCCCTCCGATCTGGTCTTCCAGGAAAGCGTCGGAAACGTTAAATCCCATTTTCTCGTAAAACAGCCTCGCGTGATGGTTTTCCTCCAGCACCCACAGAAAAATATCACGGAAACCCAACTGCTTCAATTCGCAAAGAGCGGCTTCCAGCAGAGCCTTACCATATCCCTGCCCTGCATACTCCGGCAGGAGATAAAGGGATATGATCTCTCCCCACGACGGGAACTGTTGGAATCTGGACTCGCAGAAACTCGTAGTGCCGATCGCGCGCCCTTCATCGACGCATATCAATGTATGCCAACCCGGCTGATCCAAATGCGGCGCCCAATGTCCATTCGGAATCGAATCAAGATATGCCTGTGGGACAATTCCCTTATACGCGCTTTTCCAACTTTCTTCATATATCCTGCTGATGTCCATTCGGCTGTCATCCGGACGGATCCGTCTGATTTCCATCTGCTCCTCTCACACCTTTCTTATGGGATTTCTTATCACGGTCTTCAGCTTCTCGGGTGCCACTCTCCTGACGTCGGAAAGGTAGATCTCATGATGCATGCGCTTATCCGTGATGTCAGGCGCGTACCCTTCTTTTTCCATGAATTTGTGCATACGCACAACGGTTTCCGGTTCGTCGTCATACGCGCCGACGTGCATGCACTGTACGCACAATCCTTCATCATAGGCGAAAAACTCCGCCTTTGAAAAGTCCTTTTTCTTCTTTGCCGCGGCCTCTCCGACAGCCCAGTCAAAGCCTTCCTGATAAAATGATCATGTCCCAAGCATACCATATTCGACGTTCCATATGCAACCAGCCGTGTACAGAGTAGCCGGCGTCTATTGCTTACTTTCGAAAACTCTGATCTCCCACAGACCATACATGGCTGTCGGAGGATGCTGCCGGAGTATTCTGTGCCATCACTCCCACAAGTCTGTGAGGAACGTAAGGCTCTTCAAGATACTCTATTTCACTTTTATCCAGCACGAGCTCCGTCGCTTTAGCGGCGCCTTCTACATGATGTGGCTTCGTTGCTCCTGCCACGGGAGCCGTGACCTTCGTAAGGAGCCATGCCAGAGAGATCTCCGTCATGGAAACGCCCCGGTTTTCCGCCAGTTCAGCCACGCGTTCTATGATGACACTGTCCTTCTCAGCTGTGGCGTCGTATTTCAATTTTCCATAGCTGTCTTCCTCCAGCCTCTTGGACGTTTCCCCCGGATGCTTAGACAGCCTCCCTCCAGCCAGAGCGCTGTACGGAGTCATCGCTATATTTTCTTCCGCGCAGTAAGGAGCCATTTCCCGTTCTTCCTCTCTGAACAGCAAATTGTAATGCCCCTGTACCGATATGAATTTCGCGAAGCCTTCCTTTTCGGCAAGCGCGTTGGCCTTGGCGAGCTGCCACGCAAAACAGTTTGAAATACCTATGTACCTTGCTTTGCCCGCTTTCACCACATTGTTCAATCCCTCCATGATATCGTATATCGGCGTCCTGTGATCCCACATATGATAGATATACAGGTCGACGTGATCCATTCCCAGGTTCTCAAGGCTTTTATTTATCATCCTTTCGATATGCTGCTGCCCCGTGATCCCTTCCTCGATCTCTTCGTTTGTCCTCGGCAGGAATTTTGTTGCGACTACGACCTCATCCCTCTTTGCGAAATCCGCCAGCGCCCGGCCAAGATACTGCTCGCTGGTACCGTTCTGGTAGCCTATCGCCGTATCGAAAAAGTTTATCCCTGCTTCGATCCCCCTTTTTATTATCTCTCGCGTATGTTCCTCATCTATCGTCCAGCTGTGCTGCCCCCTGGATGCGTCCCCGAATCCCATACATCCCATACATATCCTCGAAACATTCAGTTCCGAATTACCCAGCTTCGTGTACTGCATTTTCTTCCTCCATTTCAGATTTTTCCACCAGACTTTCCTGCTGAGGATTATACCGCGCTCCGACGATCTGGATCCGATCCAGTTCATCATTGATCCGCCGCAGCTCTTCCTCAGTGAATGCGATCTCGTCCGCCGCGAGGTTTTCCTCCAGACGGCTCAACTTTGTAGTTCCCGGGATCGGTACGATCCACGGCCTCTGAGCCATGATCCATGCCAAAGCAAATTGGGCAGGAGTACAGCTTTTCTCCTCCGCATGATATCGCACGAATTCCACGATCTTCTGATTTGCTGCCAGCGCTTCCGGAGTTTCAAACCGCGGCATTCCCGACCGCACATCGTCCCTGTTGAACGTCGTTTCGGATGAGATCGTCCCCGTCAGATAGCCTCTGCCGAGAGGGCTGAAGCACACGAGACCGATCCCCAGCATCCGAGGCCAATGGAACGGACTTTTAACGGGCTCTTTTTCCCCAGCACTGTCATCTTCATTATTTCTCCTCCATTTCTCTGTACGATGCCTGTCATTCCTCATCCTCAAGGGTCAGCGTAGCTGTGATATTCCCCGTTCCCAGCACATCCTTCAGCTCTTCCTCCGAAAGCTCCTGCACCTTGCCGAGACGCGTAAATTTCCACGTGTTCGGCGCATAATATATCACCAGCAGATTCCCCTCCGAGAGGATCACATCGCCGGCTTCGGTGGTTATCCTCTCATCGTTAGTGGGGAGCTGCATCCCGAAGCTGCCGAACTTCTCCATGTGAGCATAGTCCTTCATGGAGATGGTAAAAGGGCCTTTTCTCAGTAATTCTTTCACCGCCTCCGCCGAGCTGTTATCCTCCAGTTTCACCCGAATGTTTTTCCCGTTCACTTCCATATCCATCATCGTCATATCCTCCTTCGCAAATCCATCACTTCAACTCTACAGGCTCGTCAAGACCGGGTTGTTCAAATAGTCGTAGACCCGTCTGACTTCACTTGTTTTACGAGTATCCAGCATGGACGGACATCCCTTATCCAACTCCGAGATCCTGTCCATATCCGCTTCATCCAATTCAAAATCCCAGATCGCCAGATTTTCTTCCATGCGCTCTCTGTGAACAGACTTCGGTATGACGATGACTCCCTGCTGCACATTCCAGCGCAGGATGATCTGAGCCGGAGTTTTCCCGTATTTCGCCGCCACCTCTAACAAAACAGGCTCGTCAAACATCCCCTTCAGGCCTTCGGCAAAAGGCGCCCACGCTTCCGGCTGGATATCAAGTTCTTCCATCAGCTTGATATCCTCCGCACGCTGATAATGAGGATGTCGTTCGATCTGATCGATCTGAGGTTTTATCTCAGCATTGAAGCAGAGATCAAGCAGACGGTCAGGTTGAAAATTGCAGACACCTATAGCGCGGACTTTGCCTGCGCGGTAAAGGTCTTCCATCGCCCGCCACGAACCATAATAATCGCCAAAAGGCATGTGGATCAGGTAGAGATCAAGATAATCAAGTCCCAGTTTGTCCAATGAGCGCTCGAATGCCTGCATCGTGTTATCATATCCCATTTCCTGGATATACGCTTTTGTAGTGATGAAAAGCTCATCCCGCGGGACACCGCAGTTTCTGACCGCACGACCGACAGCTTCCTCATTCTGATAGGAGCTGGCTGTGTCGATCAGACGATAGCCCGCGTCTATCGCATCCATCACGACCTGCTCACAGTCCCTTTCCGGTATCTGAAAAACGCCGAACCCTTCTATCGGCATAGATACTCCATTCGGCAGTTTCCTTGTTTCCCACATAAATCCTTCGCCTCCTTTTCCTCGCTTCCATTATAATCCCTTACATTTTTAATAACAAACAGTTGTGAATTATGATTTATCATCGCTTTCAGGAATGATAAAGATGTGATATACTGACCATATACTGACAGTATTCCAGGATAAAAGGAAGTGACAAATATGATAGAAACAAGACTTCTCCATTATTTTCTCGCCGTCGCCCGCGAACAGAACATCACCAAAGCGGCCCAGGAATTGTTTATTTCTCAGTCCACGCTTTCACGACAGATGATGGATCTGGAAAAGCAGCTGGGAAAGCAGCTCTTCATCCGTGGAAAGCGGAAGGTAACATTGACGGAAGACGGTATATTTTTACGCAACCGTGCTCATGAGATCATGAAACTCCTTGAAAACACAGAAACTGCGCTCCATACCGATACGGAAAATCTGAGTGGGGATATCTTTATCGGCTGCGGTGAAACGGTAGCTATGGATACCATCGCCGGTATGATGGCAGAATTTCATGAACAATACCCGGAGGTAAAGCTCCACACATACAGCGGAGATGCCGATGCCATCATGGATCGGATCGATAAAGGGCTTTCCGATATGGGTCTGCTCCTCGGCCCCATGCGCCAGGAAAAATATGATTACCTGAATCTGCATCAAAAGGATATTTACGGTCTGTTGATGCCTGGAGACTGCGAGCTCGCAAAGCAGGAAACCATCAACATAGATCAGTTGAAAACGCTGCCTATGATCCTCGCCGATCAAACATTTTCCGGAAATCAGGATCTCGATTGGTTCGGAGAAGACGCGTTGAACGTAGTCGCGACTTATAATCTGATCTACAACGCGACTTTCCTGGTAGAGCATGGCGTCGGATACGCTCTCTGTTTTGACAGATTAGTAAATACAAGCGGCCGCAACCTCGCCTTCAGACCGATCACCCCTGAACTGTCCGTAGGACTATATATCGTCACAAAAAAATATCAGACCTTTTCTCCGGCAGCAAAAGCATTTTATGGGAAAATCAAGCAATGCAGAAAATAAACTGTATTTTTATCAGGTGTCCAATATTCCATGCGCGCTCATGCTGACTTCCTATGAAGGAGACGGCTGCGACAGCCCGCCGTCTTCCCTTTCCGGATACACAGCTCTTCCTTTAGGAACGGTTAAGCTTTTAACGTTCTTTTTTCTATACAATTTTCTTCCCATCCCAAGAATGTACACAAAAAAATACATTTTTGTTGTTCATGTTTATAAATGCGCTTTCTTCGCCCTTTTCATCCCGCATTTCTTGCCTTGATAAATATTTAATTAACAAAAATCTCTTTACAAATCCATTTATCAAATATAGAATAGTTTTAAAATTCAAATTATTAAAATTCACATGGAAAGGAGCTTCAATGAGCAGATTAGAGTTTCAAACAAAAGACAGAGCCCAAATGGTAGTCGAAGGGCTTTACAAGGATCTTGAACGCCGTATCATCGCAAGCCCTCCCGGGCAGTGTCCCGTAGATATGGCAGCATCATTTCTCAAGCTATGTCACGCACAGACCTGCGGGAAATGCGTGCCATGCAGAGTCGGGATCGGCCAACTGCTGAATCTCATCGACGATCTTCTGGATCTCAGCACAGATACTTCTCTGGCCACCCTCGATCTGATAGAGAACACTGCTCTGGCCATCAGAAATTCCGCCGATTGCGCGATCGGCACAGAAGCGGCAAATATGATACTCAAAGGGCTGGACGGATTCCGTGACGACTATGAAGAACATGCCGTCAGAAACCGCTGTACTGAAGAAATACAGAAAGGCAAACAGCCTGTGCCTTGTGTCGCTCTCTGCCCTGCCAATGTAGATATACCGGGATACAGCGCATTGGTTTTAGAAGGCCGTTACAACGATGCGGTCAACCTCATCCGCAAAGACAACCCTTTCCCTACAGTATGCGCTCTTATCTGTGAACATCCATGTGAAGCGAGATGCCGGCGAAATCTCATCGACGCGCCTGTAAACATACGCGGACTTAAGCGATACGCTGTAGATCACTGCACCCAGGTGGACATACCTGAAAAAATGGACGACACAGGTAAACGCGTAGCTGTCATAGGCGGCGGTCCAAGCGGACTGTCTGCCGCTTACTTCCTGTCGATCATGGGCCATGACGTGACTATATTTGAAAAGCGGAGCCAGCTGGGTGGGATGCTGCGGTACGGCATTCCAAACTACCGCCTTCCGAGAACCAGATTGCAGGAAGAGATCGATCTTATCCTCTCGACCGGCGTAAAAGTACATACGGATTATGACGTTGCCGACGAGGAAAATATCCAGGCTATCCGCAATGAATACGACGCTATCTACATAAGCATAGGAGCTCATACCTATAAAGAAATGGGAATAGAAGGAGAATTCTCCAAAGGCGTCATCCCCGCAGTGGAAATGCTCCGTGGGATAGGCGACGACTCCATGCCTGATTTCAACAACAGATCCGTTGCCATAATAGGAGGCGGTAATGTAGCCATGGATGTCGCCAGAACAGCTAAACGTCTCGGCGCTTCCGAAGTCACGATAGTCTACAGACGAAGAAGAAGTGATATGACTGCGCTGGACGAAGAAATCGAAGGCGCCATCGCCGAAGGCTGCGACCTTCTTCAGCTGAGAGCTCCTTCCAGGATAGAGGCCACCAGAGAAGGGAACGTCAAAGCCCTGTGGGTCAAATCACAGATCGCAGGTGAGGCCGACAATTCAGGCCGCCCTCGCCCCGTCGATGCCAATGCTGAAGAAGAATGCATACCATGTCAGATCATCATATCAGCGATAGGACAGGACATCGAATCCCATATCTTTGAAAAATGGGGAGTTCCTCTCGAAAAAGGGCATACACTGTCCGTAAACAGTTTCGGCCAGGTCACGAATATGGACGGAGTATTTGCCGGAGGAGATTGTGTAACCGGTCCTTCAACGGTCATCAATGCCATCGCGGCAGGAAAGGTAGCCGCTGCGAACATCGATAATTTCCTCGGATATCACCATGAAATAAAAGTAGATATCTCCATCCCGGAACCTCGGATCGCCGACAAAAAACCTTGCGGCAGGACTGAACTGCGTCTGCGTTACGCCAGAGAACGAGGTCGGGATTTTCTCGCCATCGAGCAGGGCATGAACGATGAAGAAGCCCAGCAGGAGGCTTCAAGGTGCCTGCGATGTGATTATTATGGTTTTGGTTCTTTTAGGGGAGGAAGGTCAGAAAAATGGTAAAACTTACAATAAACGATCAAACGGTCAGCGTGCCTGAAGGTACTACCATCATGGACGCCGCGCAGAAAATCGGCATAGACATCCCGCATCTTTGCTATTGGAAGGGGATAAACGACATAGGCGCATGCCGCGTCTGTGTCGTTGAGCTTGAGGGTATGGATAAGCTGATCACCGCCTGCAATACTCCTGCCGAAGAGGGCATGGTACTGTACACAAACAGTCCAAAAGTCCGCGCTACGAGAAAAACGAACGTACAGCTCATCTTATCGGATCACGATGAAAAATGCGCCACATGTGTACGCAGCGGGAACTGTACCCTGCAGTCGCTTGCCAACGACCTGGGAGTTCTGGATCTGCCTTATAAAATGATAGCCGAACACAATCGCTGGGATAAATCCTTTCCTCTTATCCGCGAAGCTTCCAAATGCGTCAAGTGTATGAGATGTATACAGATCTGTGACAAGGTGCAGAACTTACACGTATGGAACGTTACCGGCAGCGGATTCCGTACCACTGTAGACGTAAGCGGCAATACGTCGATAAAAGATCAGGACTGCTCCTTATGCGGACAGTGCATCACTCACTGCCCGGTAGGCGCCCTCCGCGAACGAAATGATGTTGACAGAGTTTTCGACGCGATAGCTGATCCGGATATCGTCACTATGGTCCAGATCGCGCCCGCAGTAAGAACGGCGTGGGGAGAAAGCATCGGTATGAGCCATGAAGAAAGCACTACCGGCAAACTGGTAAACGCATTGCGCCAGGTAGGTTTCGACTATATATTTGATACTGTTTTTTCTGCGGATCTCACTATCATGGAGGAAGGAAGCGAGTTCATCGAGCGTTTTGAAAACAAAGGCTCTTACAAATGGCCTATGTTCACCTCCTGCTGCCCTGGATGGCTGCGCTTTGTCAAAGCCAGACATCCCGAACTGATCCCCAACCTTTCCACGGCAAAATCACCGCAGCAGATGTTTGGAGCAATGGCAAAAACATATATCGCCCACAATATCGGTGTCGATCCGGACAAGATCTTCTGCGTTTCCATCATGCCATGTGTTTCCAAAAAATTCGAATGCGATGTCGAGCAGATCAACGATGCGGGACACGGTAAAGATGTAGATGTCGTATTGACAACAAGGGAGTTGTCACGCATGATACGTTCTGACAGAATAAAAGCCGAAGCTCTGGAGGAAGATAAATTTGACGATATGTTCGGCGAAGGAAGCGGAGCCGGCGTGATCTTCGGGACCAGCGGCGGAGTTATGGAGGCCGCGCTGCGCAGCGCTTATTACCTGATCACGAAAAGGAACCCCGAACCGGACGCCTTCAAAAGCGTTCGCAGCGATAAGAGATGGAGGTCATATACATTTGAAATCGAAGGCACCGCTGTCAATATCGCCATAGTAAGCGGGCTCAAGAACACTGAGGATCTCATCACCGCCATAAAAAAGGGATCTGTAAGCTATGATTTCGTCGAAGTCATGGCATGTCCCGGCGGATGCTCCGGCGGAGGCGGTCAGCCGATACACGAAAGAGAAGAGCTGGGCGACGAACGCGGAAAGATCCTTTACGGGATAGACCGCGCTTCCGATATACGCTTCTCCCATGAAAATCCGGCAGTCCTCCTCTCATACAAAGAATTTTTAAAGGAACCTCTTTCAGAGAGATCCCACCAGCTGCTGCACACAGATCTGTCTGCATGGGAAATCGAATAAAACCGCAGCTTTGTGAAATGCGCTCGCCGGGCGCGCGCGCCATTAAACGAATCCCTCGCATCGGAAAAAGCCGACGCGAGGGATTTTCATCTGGCCGCCGGTTGCTTGTACATCTCCAATGCGCAGCCATCATTTCGAAAAAATAAGGTTTGCAATCTTTTTAAGCTTTTAGTTTTCCCGTCTCTTCCTGTCGTACAATAATACTCCTGCCGCTCCTGCTGCCGCAAGTGCAAGGATACCTGCCATCAGAGCAAGATCGGTATCGTCACCGGTCTGCGCAGTCTTGTCGGGTTTGGCCGTTCCTTCCTGATTCCCCTGATTCGACGGTTCGGTAGTCGTCATTTCTTCCTCCCCAATGGTTACCTGCTCATTGGCAGGGATCTCTACTCCACCGACTGTTATCTGAGATCCGCCATTATTGATGATCGTCACACCTTCCGCCACATCCTCAGTAAATGTCGTTTCCTCCGATATCGACAATATCGTCAGCACATCGCCCGATGAAGCTGATCCCAGGGCTTCATTCACCGCATCCGGACCGACAAGATATTTCGTCTCTCCGTTGCTGGTAAAGCTTGCTGCAACAACTGCGTCCTGCGACAGATATTCCGTCACCTCCTCAGGAAAGACTCCTGAAACGATTCCGGTAGTAACAGGTCTGGCAATATTTCCATCAGGTACCGCTGTTGTCACCTCTTTCCCGTCCCAGTAATTGTATTCAAGATCGAAAGTAGCGTTCTCGACTATGGTTTGCGCCTTGATCAACTCTCCCTCGCTGTCCCCTGAATCTATCATCACATTGTTGTTGACCACGGCAGTCGTACCGGAATCTACATCTCCAAATCTTATCGCTCTGTCATTTGCTCTCTTGATTATGTTCTCCGTTATCGATATTTCGCCCCTGACGCTTGAATTGTTCCCGCTCTGTACCGCGATTGCGTTATGCGTCGTATTGTCAAAAACACTGTTGCTTACTGTCAGACCGTCGGTTCCCTGAACATACACGCCCTGGAAGTAATCGGAGAAATTGCAGTCGGTGACTTCGATATCCTTAAAATACTTGCTGTCCGCCATCATCCTTATTGCAGTATATCCATTAGTCGCCATCCTGCTTTCATCGCCCTGGAATGTACAGCCGATAAAATGCAGCCCATCGACGGCAGTATCGCCGCCACCGCTGTAATAATCGCCTACGGCAACATTGTCCTTTATGGTCAAACCGTCAAACGTTATATTGGAAAGCAGGCATTCGGCATGATAGCTTCCGGCAGTCCCTGGCAGAGTTTTTTCTATGACATAATCATATGCGGAGGCACTTTCGCTGCCGTAGATATGCCCGGAGGTCGTTGAAAACCCAGGAAGCACCACGTCATTATCAGCTGTAAATGTCACATTACTGACCGTTCGTTCATATGTGCGAATATTACTTGTCAGGTCAGTCAAGTTACATGCGGTTTCGTTTTTTACCCAACCTTCTTCTGTACTATACGTCATATTATAATAAAGCGTGTTGCTCCCGACGTACTTTGTCGCCCTGTTTATAACGAGAACATCCGTATATTCCCCTGAGCTGAAATGTATCGTCTTTCCATCGATGGATCCGTATGCGCCATCCAATGTATATTGAGCATTTTCCGGCGTTACAGTCCATACATCCCCATTCATTTCAGGGGCGGCAGGCAGCTCTGTGCCCTCATACCCTTTATCAGGATCCACCTGACTGGCGTCAACATCCGCAAAGGCCACTGCCGGGATCATCGTCAGCACCATCATCACCGATGCCAGCAGGGCACCCCATCTTCTTTTTCCTCTCATTTGATGCACCTCTCGCTTTCATACTTGATGAACAGATTTTATTGCATATAAAACCCACTCGTAAAAACTACGCTTTAAGGGAATTAAATATGTATACCCCCCCCCCGTGTCAAGAATTCGGTCGCCATCGGCAGCCTCAAACTGTTGCAGGGGCGAGGTCTCATCCGGCAGAAAAATACAGATTTTTTTCAAAAACAAAAAAGTCCATAAACGGCCAACTCTTTTGTTGAACGAGTTTACTTTCTCCGGCACGTGGGATATAATACAAACATATAAAGAAAACTTGAATTCTAAAGAATAGAAAGGGTGAGTTATATGAACCTGGCAAAAATCTCTGCAAATGGTCAAATTACTGTGCCGATAGAAATCAGGCGACAGCTTGGGCTGAAGTCCGGCGATAAAATCCTGTTCCTGCAAAAACAGAATGGAGAGATCGTTGTCAGCAATGCCTCCGCTGCGGCAATCCAAAAAGCTCAGGTCGCTTTTGCCGGAGCTGCTGAGGCACTGAACGTATCCAGCGAAGATGATATTCAGGCGCTTGTAGACGAAACACGGTATGGAAAGGAACGCTAAGATGCGTATATTGGTAGATACAAACATTCTGTTTTCCGCATTGGTCTTTCCCCATTCCAAACCGGCGCAAGCTCTACTCTACATTGCAGACAATCACGAAATCGTTTTGTGTGACCGCAATATCGTGGAATTACGGGATATTCTCGAACGGAAAGCGCCAAAGTATCTCCCGGATGCCGAAGTGCTGTTGACAGAGATGTCCTATGAGTTGATTCCTGCGGTAGACCACCCGGAAAAGTTGATACGTGACGCAAAAGACCAGCCGATCTTAAATGCTGCTATCGTATCAGATGTGGATATTATCCTCACCGGAGACAAAGATTTTTTAACTCTGGACATGGAGCGTCCGAAATGTATGACCGTTGCACAGTTTCTCGAAAATGAAGGTGTGAAATCTTGACTTTACCAACGGTGAATCAGCCGAAAAGCTGTATATTTACGAATATAACCTTTCAAGGGACGGCAATCCGCTGCCCCTTTTTTTGTATTGTTTATTGCTGTCCTGAAAATATCGTTCTTCATATGAAAACTTCTCTATAAACTTTAGCATTTATAATAACGGATCATATTATATCATCTCCTTGTTTTGTATCGATTTCATGATATAGACTCAAAAGGACTTTCACAACAGGGACTTGCTGTCAAACTGAATGTTGTGCGGCAAACAGTTTCAAAATGGGAACATGGGGTATCACTTAGATAAAGATACCACACCATTCCCACGCTGACTTTTGCTCAACCGATACAGCCGGAGGGCTGGATAACAAGAAAAGGCGATATGCGCCCCGTGGAGGGGTAGTATATCGCCTTTTCTTGTGGGGGGGGGTTCCAAAGGGGGCAACGCCCCATTTGGCACACGACTTTGCGAAGCAAAGTGTAGTGTGTTATACGCTCTGTCGGCGTTGCCGTGAAAATACCGTTGCCGCTGGTGATATTGTCAAGATTAGTTGACACATTTTTCTCAAGGATATCACTGACTATGCAGCCACCTCCAAAGCCTCATAGTACTGCCTGCGTTTTACCATGGGAGGAAGGCCGCCATTGGCAGAGCAGATCCTCCGGTTGTTCCAGTAGCTGAGGAAGTATCTCCAGATAAGTACCTTTAGTTCTTCTACTTCCATCTGCCTTGTGTCATAGCGGTCATAAAGGAGCTCTGTCTTCATTCTGGCTCACATACTCTCACAGCGTGCATTATCATGGCAGCGTCCTCCTGCACTGTTCATGCTTTGGTGGATGTGGTGCTCCCGGATGGTCTGGCGGTAAGACTCACTGGTATACTGTGTCCCACGGTCACTGTGGATGATCGCTCCTTCCAATGCGGGATATGCAGTCAGGGCATTTTCCAGTGTTTGGATACACAGATCTGCTTTCATGTTTGTCCCCATTGACAGACCGAGGACGCTAAGATCAAAGCAGTCGAAAATCGCAGATACATACAGTTTCCCATTGCGCGCCGGGATCTCCGTGATATCTGTAATACATTTTTCTAATGGGGCATCTGAATGGAAATCCCGCTTCAACAGATCATCCGATTTCATGGCTTCCCGGTCTGCCTTTGTAAGTCCATTCGGCTTTCTCTTTGGCCGATGGCTCAGGCCGATCTGATCCATAACCCGGTATACGGTCCGTTCACTGGGTATATGTACGCCCTCCGGCTGCTTCAGCAACAGCGCCTGATACATCCGGATCCGTCCATAAGTATCGTTACATTCATCCTCACTGATGATTTCTTTCATGGCATCCGCCAGATCCTGGTACTTCCATGGACGGTCTTTGTTTGCGAGATATTTATAGAAGCCCTGCCGGCTGATACCAAGCATCCGGCAATAAAATGAAATTTTTCCGGTAATCCTGCCGTCCTCTGTTTTCAAAGCGAGAAAGATCATTCTCTGGTTTTTGCTGACTTCCGACGGCTGGCGGCGAAAAAAGCGCTGGCTTCCTCCAGAAATTCATTTTCTTCCTTCAGGCGGCGGATTTCTTTATCCTGCTCCTTCACCCGCTTACGCAGCATGGTAATTTCTTCTGACAGGCTCATTGCACTGGCAGGGGTATGGGAACCTTCCCCAACATCCAGCTTACCAGCTCTTACAGCTTTCAGCCATGTATGGATGGTTCCTTCAGGGATTCCTAATTCTTTAGCAGCCTTAGCGCCGCCGATTTCTTTGGCAAGTTTCACTGCCTGTACTTTGTATTCATGGTCATATTTACGTGCCACTTTGAATACCTCCTTATTCTCTTGGTTTTATTATGAAATCCTTGAGAATAAGCTGTCAACTTTTTTTATACTACACCAGAAGTCAGGTACTATAGACAGGGAATAATTTCAAACACATATGCAAAAAAGTGCATAAAGTGTATACAAAAATGCGTATTGTCGGATTTGTCGAAAAAAGGCACGAAAAAAGTATCCCTGCACTCCATCACCGGAATGCATGACGATGCGCGGACAGTTGAGGATACGCAAGTGGCCGTGCTCATAAAGTAATGTATAAAAATTCACTTTTGAGTTTTCTCATGCATATCTCTGTTCCATATAACAAGCCTTAACGCCCCCGAAGATCTCTCAGCTCTTTTTCTGAAGAACCTTCTGTTTTTACGTCAGGAAAATTCAGAAAAATCAGAGCGCGGCATGCTGTTTTCGTGTATAATTTAGATATATTCTTCAGGATGGTACGCCAGATCATGATGCGGCGGATACCGGGAAAAATAAAAGGTCAGAAGGGGAGGTGAAGATATGGCTAAAAAATGTTTCAGATGTGGTTCGGAAAAACTCGTTAAAGTAGTGCCGGCAAAAGCGCTTGTAATACCGGAGATAAAACAAGAGGTCGAGGACGGGACTGCTGTAGTCAGCTGCGGGTGTGCAGGATTTCTTTCATCGCATATGACCAGATGCAGAAACTGCGGTTTCGAATGGGATGATATCATGGAGCAGCAGATGATGCAGCAGGAGTGATAGTCGAAGCGATTCAGGACCCGAAACAGGCAATCATGACCACCCTTAAAAAGGGTGGTTTGCTCTAGGGCTATAAGCCCATGGATTGCTAGGCTAGCGTCTCAAGGCGCTAGGCTTTCGAGTGGGGGGTGCGGACGTTTTCTTGGACAGCCTATGCAGTTAATCCAAGAGATCGCCTGTACTCCACAGGGCTCAGATACCCTAACGATTTCTTAATTCTTTTTTCATTGTACCAACGAAGGTACAGGTCTAACTCATGTGAGAATTCCTCTATGGTCACGTCCTGCCAGTCCTGATTGTAGAAGAACTCATTCTTTATTCGTCCAAACAAACCTTCACAAGCAGCATTATCTGGAGAGCATCCTTTCTGTGACATCGACCTGGTATATCCGTTTGTCTCCATCCTCTCGATCCAACCTGTCCAGCGATAGTGACAGCCTCGATCCGTATGAATAATCGGTTTTGATTTCTCGCCCATATTTGCAATCACGTCGTCGAGCATGCCATTGACGAGATCAGCATTTGGATGTTCACTTATTCGCCATGTGACTAGCATTCCATCAAAGCAGTCCACTGCCGGCGACAGATACACCTTGCCTGCAGGGATAGCAAACTCGCTGATATCCGACAAAAGGAGTTCATATGGATTCTCGCTATGAAAGTTCCTTTGCACTTCGTTGGGAACAGATGGACTGATTTCTCCCTTATACGAATTGTACTTCTTCGTTTTTCGGATCTTTACTTCAAGCCCTTCGTCCTTCATTACTCTGCGAACGACTTTTTCAGATACCTTTATTCCAATCTTCTTTAGTTCTGCATGTATTCTGCGATACCCATATCGGGCTTTGTTTTCGAAGAATAGCCTGGTAACTTCATTTCGCAGAGGCTCATACTTATCCTCTTTTGCAAGAGCCTTCATTTGATAGTAGTAACTACTTCTTGATAGTCCCATCTTTCGAAGCAGAATCGGTAGCGGATACTTCTCCTTTATGGCGTCGATCACCGCTACCTTCTCCCTGTTCTTTAGGTCCTTCCAGTCGACGCCGGGGTCTTTTTTTAATACGTTGATTGTCTCCTTCAAGATATCTACTTCCATTTGAAGCTCATACATCTGCTTTCTGAGTGATTCGACCTCTTCGGAAGATATCTTTTCATTCATGTCCGGTAATTTTTCAGGGTTGATATTTTTCGTATTCATCAGAGAAGCTGCACCTCCTTGAAGATATCGCTTTCGCCACATATATATGCTGGCTCGGCTGTATCCAACCTCCTCTGATACTGATTTTACACTTTCTCCGTTCTCAAAACAACGACGAAGCGCTTCCATCTTAAACTCCGCCGGAGGGTTTCGAGGATGTTCGGTAGTGTTTTTTAGGTTCAGCTTCTTTCGTCTTTCCTTTGGCTTTCCATCGTTACGAATCCAGGCATGCAACTGTTCTCTGCTGGGATAACCTAATCGGCGCACCGTATCTGTAACAGAACCTATTCGATGATACATACGTAACGCCTTTATTCTCTGTTCTTCTGAATACATCAATTACTCCTTTCAGAGCCCTATATGTGTCCAGGTTTTTGTCCGCACCCCCGTGTGTGAAATAATTTCTGTAAAATATCCTTCTATGGTAATTTAGATGTGAGGTCTGCCAAAGACAGCTATCCTCGAATTGATAATCACAATATAATTTAATCAAAAACAAAAGTCAAGAGCTCATTTCTATGGTTTCTTGACTTTTTCTTAACTGTCAAGACATTTGTTACACTTTGAGAAATACTCTGCTACTACCTGATCGGGACTTTTGAAGTCCAATACCGTCTTTGCTGTGCTGTTATATTTCTTCTCGTGTCTCGCTACTTTCTTCTTAAGCTCTTTCTCACTTGTGAATACTTCTCTGCCATACAGGATCTTCCCGTCTTCTCTGTGACTTCTCTCTACCTTCCCATTCTGCCATGGCGAATACGGTCTCGTTCTCTTAAGCTCCATATTCAGCTTTTTTACCGCTTTTTCAAACGCACTGTCCTTTTCCGTCTTATCATCGTCATTTACGAATTCCGGTCCGTTGTCTACCTGGATAGTCTCTATCTTGAATCCCATTCTTTTTCTCAGGCTCTTTATGAATTCCTTTGTCTCGTATGTGCTCTTCTCTTTTACTATCTTCAGCACTCGCTTCCGGCTATATTCATCTATCGCCGTTATCTGATAATACTTATCTCCGTAACATGGAAACCTTATACATTCCTGAGGTACATATTTGATATCTACCTGCACCTTCTCTCCCGGATATGTCCCCTGCATGTTCTCATATTTCGTATAGCTTTTCTTCTTTCTCTCTACTTTTCTGTATCCCCTGTTTCTTATCTGTCTGCACATACTTTCAAAACTTCGGCTATATCCTCTGCTTTGACATCTTACATATACTTCTGCAAGACCATACCTCCCGTTTCTCCTAAGCATGTTCTTTATCAGCTTCAGTTCTTCTTCCGTATGCGCGTTCGGGCTGCGCTGAGGCCTCCTAGACCTCAGCGCAAGGCTCTGAACGCTTCCATCGTACTTTTCCAGTTGTCTATATACAAACTGCCTGTAGGTATGATATCTCCTTGCAGCCTTTGTTACGCCATGTTTTAAAGCATATTCACATAAACGCTGGCGAAATCTCATTTCTTCGGTTATACTTTTCATGAGAGATACTCCTTACTGATACTTGTTTTTTTGGTCGAAAACTATTGTATCAAAGTATCTCTCTTTTTTTATTTATTTCTGTAACATATGTCTTAGCATATTACATCATTTCTATGGTTTCTTGACTTTTTTTGGTAAAATAATCCGGCCTGGTCCTGTAGAGGCTGTGTAATCAATAGAAAATCAGATCAGTCCGGAAGTCTGCCTTCATACATTATGCTGAATTCCCCGTATACTTTTGCCCAGTTTCTCAGTGGCTGCCCCCATTTTTTAGTAGCCTGTAATGTTGCCAGGTACAGAGCCTTTAAAAGGGCTGTGTCATTAGGAAATATGGATCTTTGACGGTTAAGTTTTTTGTAGGTGCTGTTCAGGCTCTCGATGGCATTAGTAGTATATATGACTTTTCTTACATCTGAAGAAAATTTGTATATCGGTGTCAGAACGTCCCAATTCTGTTCCCAGCTCTTCAGCGCATTTGGATATTTTTCACTCCATTTCTCCGCCACTCGCTCCAGATTCTCATGTCCCTGCTGCTCGTTAGGCGCAAGATAAATGCTCTTAAGGTCTGTGGCAAAAGCTTTCTTATCCTTGTATGGAACGTATTTTAACGTATTTCGTACCTGGTGAACTATGCAGCGTTGATATTCTGTTTTAGGAAAAGCTGTATTTATAGCTTCCTTGATTCCTGTAAGTCCATCGGCACAAATTATCATGATATCTTTTACTCCACGATTTTTTAAGTCATTCAAAACTCCAAGCCAGTATTTACTGCTTTCATTCTCTCCGATCTGCAGGCTTATGACATCTTTTCTGCCATCAAGTGTAACTCCCAGAATCACATATGCTGCAAGCTTCTTGATGATATGATCTTCTCTTACTGAAAAGTGCACTGCATCTATGAACAGGATCGGATATATATCGTCAAGTGGCCTGTTCTGCCAATCTGTGATATCCTGCAGTATTTTATCCGTTACATCCGAGATGAATCCTTCGCTGCATTCGAACCCATACAGTTCTTCTATCTGTTCGGATATCTGTCTTGTTGTCAGTCCTCTTGCATACATGCTTATGATTTTCTGATCTATATCTGAGATATCCTTTTGGCGTTTCTTTACAATCTTTGGTTCAAATGTACTGTCCCTGTCCTGTGGTACTGCGAGTTCTATTTCGCCAAAATTTCCTCTTACAGTCTTTGTTTTAGTTCCATTTCGGTAATTTGGATTGTTGCTTCTCTCATAGCTTTCATATCCAAGATGTTCATCCATTTCTGCTTCCATCATTGATTTTAATGCTCCTCCAAGAAGATCTTTGAGAGCTTCCTGGATGTCTTCTGCTGTCTCGATGTTATATTCATCGATTAGTGCAGCTATGATGTTTTTCTTGTTTTCATTTAATGGTTTAACTTTGTAAACTTCTTTCTTCCTGTTTGCCATAAAAAATCCTCCTATGGTTGATTTAATTTTACCATAGAAGGATTTTGCTTCAACTTTTTACAGACTTTTTTTCATACTCTCCTAGCTTTCTCTTCGTTCAAGCTACATTGCCATTGCCTCTTTAGCTACCCCTCAAAGGGGTTCAATTATTTTTTAAATGGATCTTCATATTCTTTGACACTCAGTTTATCAACTGCCATATCATGTTTTTCTTGCTCTCTAACATACTTACGCACTGTCGCTTCATTCAGCCCGACCGTGCTGACATAGTATCCTTCCGCCCAGAAATGTCGATTTCCAAACTTGTATTTTAAGTTTGCATGTCTTTCGAACATCATCAGCGCGCTCTTTCCTTTTAGATATCCCATGAAACTTGATACACTTATTTTAGGCGGAATGCTCAGCACCAAGTGTACATGATCGCTCATCATATGACCTTCCAGGATTTCTACCTCTTTATATCGGCACAATGTTCTTATGATATCCTGTAAACTTTCTCTATATTGATTGTATATCACTTTTCGTCTATACTTTGGAGAGAACACTATGTGATATTTACACAATAATAGACAAACCGTGTTGATTTTTGTTGTTTTTCAATTAACAATATCCAGTAAAAAAGGAGAACAACTCAATTGTTTCTGTTTGCAAAAGATGTATTATTAGTCTTCTAATGGTTCAACAGGAGTGATTGTTGGGCCATCCCACCAAGGTTTGAATTCCTTAGCTGGAGCCTGTTCTTTGAAGTATGGGTCATCCCAAACGATTCTTCTTTCAACTGTGATTTCCAACTCTTTTGCATATTCCAGATACTTGTCATTTGCTTCTTCTGTCAGTTCTGCGGAAGAGATGAATCCTGTCTGATCCAGCTGGTCATTTACAAACAGTTTTGTAAATAAGAATCCGCCCTGTCCTGTCAGATACTGTTCGCCAGTAATTCCGAATTTTTCGAAGGATTCAACCATTCCAGGTGCAAACAGGTGAGATTCAACACGAACATCTTTGCCGTCTTTCTTACCCATTGCTTCTACTACGAATGCTCCTGTATCGGATACTAAACCTTCGTCCAGAATTTCCTGAATTTCGTGTGCAAATCTAGGTGGATGTGGCAGTGCGCTCAGAATAGCATTGTGAGTGTTAACCATCTGACCATCGATTTCTACTGGTTCTCTCTTGAGCAGTCCAGCTCTTGCTAAAGGTTCAGCGAATTCGATACCAACTCCGCCGTATTTGAAGAAAGCGTTTTTGCAACCTTTGAACAGTTCGTCAGCTCTAATACCTACATAGAAAGGTTCATCGTGTGCGTGTTCTACGAATCTTACTGGATATCCAACATAGTCGATAGTTCTTTCGATTGGCAGGGAGAATGGTCTAGTGTTAACCATCTGTCCGTCAATCCAAGCAACAGGCAGGTCATCCATATCAGCTAAAGCTGTTACAGGAGACCACCAGTAAGGCTGGAATCTCTTAGCTTCAACGCCTTCGTAAACCATCATGTTGATAGTATCACATTCGTCGATGTCTTTCATTGTATCTCTAGCTACAACGCACATTGTTCCCGGTGCGGAGCCTGTTCCCATGATACCCAGGATTCCTGCTTCTTTGAATTTTTCATTGTATTCGCCCAGCAGTCTGTACATACATTTTTCCCATGTATCTTCAAATCCTTCCGGAGCAGCAAAGTCCTGATAGTTAACTTTTGCTTCCAGTGCTGCGTCGATTACGTTTTTACCGAATGCCAGTGGCAGTGCGTTTACTACCAGGTCGCATCCTTCGAGCAGTGGTGTGATCTGTGCTTTGTCAGATGCATTACAGAAGTAACCTTCTGCCTTATTCAGTCCTGCTGCCAGCTCTTTAGCTGCTGCTTCGTCATAGTCTGCACAAATGATTTTTTCTACGTTTGGTTCCAGATCCAGTCTCTTTGCTACTGTTGTTCCCTGTGCACCTGTTCCAAGCACCAAAATTTTTTTACTCATAAATTATTTCTCCGTTTCTTCAATGATCTTTTTTTCTATGGATATTATACTTTCGAAATCTATTGTATCCAGCAATTTCGCTACGTCATAAAAAGCCTCCTTTTCCCTATCCATGGTTTTTTTCAATATATCGTGCTGAGAATCACGTATTGCCTTAACTTCAAGTATTTCACCGCTGAAGTTCGTCTCTCCACTATTCTTTTTATACTCGATTGCTGTAACAACGTCGTAAAGATCCGGGAACGGCAGAGTTTCTCCGTAACCCCAGCTTTCCGGTATCGATGAGTCAAATGCCTCTATCGCAACCTTTTCATAAACACGCTTATCAAAATCTTCAATCAGGAAATTATTATCCAGTTCACAAAGTTCTGTAAACGCGGCTGCCGGGCTGCCGGATTTAAGTTCTTCCGCTAATGCATCCAATACCCTGACATATTCATACGGCTGTACATACCCTATTATCACATTGCTGAAAGGACCGAATTTATAGATCTCTTTGTGTATATTCCTGTTAATTTTCAAGAGTATCCGGCTTTGTTCCCACGCCTGATCATAAACACCACTCAAGCTTTCCTTATCGATACCAATGGCTTTTATACGTTCGGTCAATCTATTGACTTCTATAGCCCTATTGTAGCATTTTACCGCCTTTTCATTGATGGATTCCAAAAGCACTTTCAACTCCGGATAAGCAGGATACAGGCTTTCAGCGATATTTTCATCCATGAAATTCATATAGTTTTCCACATCCCAGGTAAAATCAAACGGCAATACCGGCATACTGTCAAACGACATATCGATGATTCCGTGTATCCTGTTATTGAAATCAAAAACCTCCGGTTCATAACGGTCTACGTTATCATATTGGGTATGGTCGTAATTTTCCATAGCCTCAGGGTTTTCCTCTCCAAAGGATGCGCTTATCCTCATATATGTAGGTGCTCCGGCCTTATTAAAAATACCGTCGTCAGAGCCGACTATCCTTGTCGGAAAAACCGCATGACCATTATCCAGTTCCAGCTTACTCAATACGCTGTCAAAAGCCTTTTTATAGCTGCCTGTAATCGCCACCTTGAATTTGTCCGTCTGGTCTATTGCCGGATTTTCGAAATTATTAAAAAGCGCCATATTTGATATCCACTCAGGATGCTGTTTTGCGATAGCCGCCGCACCGGTAGCAAAATCAAAGTACGTATCCTTTATACCACACTCCTCCGCACCATTTGTTATAAATACAAAAGTGCTTTCCGGCTTGTATCCTGAATCTATCATAGCCTTTGCTATGGTCATCTGTGCTCCCAAAGATGTCGCGTTATCCTGAAAGCCGTCCCAGTAAGCGTCGTAATGTCCGCAGACCAATATATATCTGTTTGGATTCCTGCCGATAATTTTCCCATGTACGTAATGGGCTTCCGCGTTTTCGGTAAGTCTGATATCTGCTTTTATATTAACTGTTATATGCTTTCCTTCCTTCAACATCGTGCGAAGTTTATCTCCATCCCTTTTAGTCATCATAACCGCGGGAATATTGACAACGCCCATAACATCCTGCACCGAAATAATATCATCTGTATACGTGCCCGGCCCTCTGTCCATTACCGTAGCGATAACAGCCTTAGCGCCCCGCTCCTCGGCCTGACTGAAAATAGAGTTATACCAATATGTATAATACGCATCCGTATCTATCAATACGATTTTGTCCTTTACATCTATTCCCTGATAATTGCCTCTGGTACCATCACCGACATACACTACTTCTCCGGTGATTCCCTCCGGCGCGGTGCCTTCCAAAAATGGAAAGGAACAAACCTCCATAGACTCACTTTTGTTCGGAGATAACACCGTGACGGTCGCCTCTCTGAAATCCCATGAATCCGCACGCAGGCTTTCTTTTGTTACCTCCTGCAGGCCTATACTTTTCATTTCTTCCGCAATCCAGTCCGCAGCCTCATTTTCCGCCCGGGTTCCCGCAAGTCTGAATCCTTTTTCAGTGTTCCTGAAGCTTATCAGTTTTTTTGCAACAGAGAATCCATAATCCGAGTCTACCTTCTGTAAATAATTTTCCATTCCAAACCTCCTGAAAAAGAAAAGTCCTTAATTTTCGTAATACTCGAGCTGTGTTACCATTCTCTTGGAGTAAAGCTGAGATTCCGCAAGATATGACAATGCTTCGCTGATAAGGCTCAGATATTCTTCCTCAGAACCTCCTTCATATTTACTCATATATGCATATGATGATCTGTTGACAGCCTTTTCATATGCAGTGTATGCATTGTCCAGCATGCTTTCAAATGCCACCTGGCTTGCAAAATCCTTCTGCAGCACTTCGCTTGCATTAAGTACTCTCCTGTATGTGTCTCTTGCTCTATAATAAAATACAAAGAAAGTTTCCATTTTCATGGCTTCACAGATATCATTAGGATCATCCATCAAAGGAAGCTTCACAAACTCACCCATAGAACCTGCAGGAACGCCTGTCCCGCTCCCATTTCCCTGCATGAAATAAGCCGTCATATCAGCAGGTGAGATAAATGCCTGATGAGTGTATTCTGTCAGATTGTATCCTCTTCTGGAACCGGCATCATTGTAACGCCACTCCTTTGTCTTCGCATCAAATCTGTCGTCGGAGCGAATGATTTTATGAATATAATCTATATCCACCTCGTTATTTTCCACACCAAGCGCCAGGAATTCCGATATCGTTGCAAATCTGTCTCTGGATTCATCGATATATTCCTCCCATACAGGCAGATTGTATTTATCCCCGTCTTTTCCGGCAAAGTGGTTTGTAACTACTACATAATTTCCTCTTTCACCGGCATCTCCCGGATATCTTATATTAAAATGGTCGCAGTTGGACTCGACAACACAGACCTCACCGCTTTTATCCGTCATAAGATAATTCCCTACAGCGCCGAACTTCGGTACTTCTCTCAGCCACTCGATAGCTTCCTCTTTGGTTTTGCAGCACTGTACAAGATGATGATATATTATATTCGTGTCTATTCCCCAGTCACAGTCAGGTCTGTTAAACTGCATAGTCATTGCCCAGCCAAAGCCATAGCTGTTCAATCCCGTTTGACAGTGCGGCTTTCCTATTGTTCCGAAAGCCACATAATTAGGTCCTTCTTCAGGATAAGCAATAATTATGACTCTGTCGGGAGTCTCATCAGAACCAGAACCGCTGACTCCTACCAATGGCTTTCCATCCTTTGTAGCATCTGCCGCCACAGCCAATCCGTTGCAGTACGTTTTTGGAGTATCACATGCCGGTGCATCATTATCAAATCCCAGCTCCTCTGGATAAGGTCCCTCCGCTCTTGCCCATCTTACAGACGGGTATACTGCCATCATAATAACGTCAAGATATGTGATTTCAACACCTTTGTTGACACAGCCCTCTACTATGCCCTCACACCACTCTCTGAAGGTAGGATCGTATTTATCTGCCATGAAAGCCTGCGTCTTGAGATCTTTAGTTGCGGTTTCCTCTCCGTTTGTTTGATAAAGAGCTGCTTTAAGCACCGTGATCAGAGCATGTATCTTAAAAGCCAGCTTTTCACCGTATTGACGACCCATTTCATGATTGTTTCCTCTCAAAACCAGAATTTGAGGTATCCCCTTTGTCGTCTGGACAGGTGGGGCGATAGTTTCATTTTCCCCTCCGTAAAGGTGTGCTACTTTTTCTCTGAGTTCTTTCATATTCTCATACACTTTTCTATCCTCCTCAAAAGTTCTTATCTATCTTTCATATGACATTATAGAATTTGCTGCTACTACACCTGACGCTACAGATAATCCCGCACATGTAGCGCATATGTCATAATATGTATCTCCGAAGGCGCTTCCCATTTCAGCTCCGCCAGCATATACTCCTGTTATCGGTTTTTTATTCACATCGAGCACTCGTAATTTGGCATCTGTTTTTACTCCGCCAAGTGTACACCAGTAACTCCCTGCATATTCAAAGGCGTAATAGCCTTTGCCCTCTTTTATTTCTCTCATAAACATCGGAGATTTGAAGTGTTCAGTATCTTCCCCGTTTCTGCACATCTCATTATATCTGGCTACGGTTTTTTCAAGGTTCTTAAGCCCAAAATGCTCCGCTATCCCGGAAAGCGTATCGGCCTTAAATCCCCAGCCCTCCTGCTCTGCCTGAGCAAACTGTTCCTTGGCTTTATCAAGTACCGGTACGAACATATGACTTCCAAAATCCCAGTCCGGCTCTCCCAGATACTTGTATATGCCTTCTTCACAGCATCCGTCATAATATTCGCCATCCATGACTACATACACATTGCCTATATTTACAGTCGGATAAGCGGCTGTTGCCAGCGGAATCGTTGCCATAAGCTCTTCATTGAAGAACCTCTCTCCTTCCGAATCCACCATGAGCCCTCCGTATGTGGCAAAACCCAGATTATCATTATCCATACGAAAATCCTGATCAAACATATACTCTCTGTGCTTCAGACTTGCTCCACATACTTCATTACATGTAAGTCCGAATGAAGTGTCCAGAATTCCTCCCGCCGCAGCGGCCATCTTTATGCCGTCGCCTGTATTATTGGGGGATCCCAGATTACATAAGGGAGCTCCTTTGAAAAGTTCTTTCATCATTTCCTTATTATTTCCAAACCCGCCTGTAGCCAAAAATACCGCTGTTGTTTTTATTTCCACCTCGCCTCCGGATTTTGTAGCAGCCTTTATTCCGACCACTCTGCCGTCTTCAAGTATCAGCTCTTTTCCGCTGCAGCCGAACATGATATTTACTCCGACTCTTTTCAGCGCCTTCTCTAAAACCTCTGCGCGATCCTTACCGTATTCGTTTATAAGATGCAGCGGGCTCCACATCATATCATTCAAATACTTTTCTTTGTTTTCCATATCTACCCAGTCTGCATAAGCCGAAAATGTAAAACCCATGTCGGTAAGAATCCTCTCGGCTTCAGCGCTGCTGTCAAGTAATACGTTTATTAGCTTTGGATTGATCTGACCCTTTGCCCATGATGTCATGCGGTTATACAGGTTTTTCTTGTTCGCTATCGTTATTCCTTTTGTTTTCTGAAAATCTGTCTCGCACCCCATAAATCCGCTTAGTCTCGCAAAATTTGACGACCTGAAACTGCTTCCCTTCTCCAATAGTATAACATTCTTTCCTTCCTTCGCCAGCTTATACGCAGCGACACTGCCTGCCGCCCCGCCGCCTACAACAACAGCGTATGCTTCGTATACTTTCTTACTCATAACCACTCCTTTCCTATTTATCTTTATCATTGTATACCCGTTCATGATTTTCTCTGTGGTCTAACGCATATAGCTAAAATGAAAATTACTAAAACACAAAGCGCTGTCAACATTATCCATGCCGCTGTATAACTGCCGGTTTTATCATATATCATACTGATAACCACCTGCAGCATTCCCGCAAGACCATTTCCTATACTGAACATTCCCATTAACGTACCGAAATGAGATTTTCCGTACATGAGCGGCAACACCATCTGTATTGAAATCGTAGCGAAAGGAATTCCCAAACCATAAAGCACAATAAACAATACCATCAATATCGGTGAATCAAACAACCCGTTCATCCAAAATGCAATGAAGCACACCAGAAACAGTACCGCTTCTATAAGATTCGTCTTATATACCCCTAGTTTATCGTAAAGCATACCTACTGCTATTTTTCCTATAATCAGCACACCTGACGCATATGATATTATCATGGCTGCTTTCTCAGACGACATTCCATTATCCGTCATAAACGGAACCCCATGATTCAATATTGCCATAGCTACAAAGGGTAAAATAGTATATGCAATAAATACCGCCCATGTCTGCGGCTTTTTAAATGCTTCTCCAAGAGTAAAGTCGTTTTCCAAGGCCACATTGTCTGTTTCTCGACATTTCACTTCCTCCGCAGCTGTACTCTGTTGATTTCTTTTCATGAAAATCAACACCAGCGGAGTCAGAATAACAAGCACGCAGGCTCCGCCGAAAGCAAATGAATATCTCCACCCGAAATTTTCTATTATATATGTATAGAGCGGATTAAGTATCATAGCCCCAAAGCCGCTTCCGACAAAAGCAATGCCTAACGCGGTTCCCTCGTTCTTATTTCTGAACCAGTCCTTAATAACTATCGAAATCGGTATATTGCAGGTCATGGAAATCGATATTCCCATCAATACAGACGCTGCATAAAAATACACTATAGACGGCGCTATGGCATATATGAACAAACATACACTGCAGCAAAGGACACCTATCATCATCAGTATTTTGATATTGTATTTTTCAAGCAGCTTCCCTGCAAACAACGAAGATAATATCATTGCAAATGCCTGCATTGTCGTTATGAGCGAAAAATCCGTCCTCGATATCCCGAATTCATCGGTTACCGGTTTAAGATATACTCCCATACAGCTTATACATGTTGCAAAAATAAACATTAATATAAGGAATGATACTGCTACAATCACCCAGCCTCTGTAATTACCTTCCTTTGACAAAATATTACCTCCATTCCTTATCTGTATCTTTACTATATATATCCCATACCTTATAAATCAGTTCCAGATACATGTCCGCCACAGGCTCAAGAGACTCCTGATGCACCTTATCCACATCATCGCTGTCATGAAACAGATACATTGGTGTCGATACGATACTTACTACCGGAATACCCCTGGCATTAAAATCGTAAGCATCGGAGCATACATCGCCTGATTTGTACTCGCCCTCAGATTTGTGATGTACAGGTAATACCATTGTTTTTTCCAGTCCGTGTTTTCTGACTGCATCATACACGATTTCCGGAAGACCGTATACATCGGTAACATACACTATTCTTGATTCTGATTCGTCGTGCAGAACGATTTCGTTGTCATCGCCCAATTCCATAGCTTTCCCTATATGCTCCACAGCAAAATCCAGAATCAGGTTTTCATTATTTTTAATTCTCTTGTTTATGAATCCTACATGCCCTTCGTAGTCCGTATAGTGACTGTCTGTGGAAAGAAACATCAATGTGGTTTTAATTTCTTCCTTTGGACGGGCGGCAAAATATTTCGCAAGAGAAAAAACCACCGACATGCCGCTGGCATCCTGTACTGCACCTCTGCATATAGCATCATGATGCGAATGCACCACTATTATGTCATCGGACATACCTCTGATTATCCCTTTGACATTAAGAGCTTCTTTTAATTCATATACCGTTTTTACATGCAGGGATCCCTTTGATACGACATTGCTTTTCACAGCTGCCTTCAGTTTCTCTCCGTCTTTTTTTGACACCCACAGGGCCGGAAGTTCCATATATCCGCCCACATTTACTATGTCCGTATAATCCTCATGAAAATAATGGCAATCCATAAAATCGTGAAGTATGCCTATGAACCCCGAAGCGCCGGCATTTTTAGCTCGCAGGTAATTAAACGGCCAGTTATTTGGCGAATAAATATTATACTGCTTCATTTTTCTGTTGAATTTATTATGAGGATCATAAACCTTCATATCTGCAAACTTTTCTATAAACCCACGCTGATCATTCGGCAGGAAATATACATCGCAAACAACTATTTTTCCCATTACATCAATTTCTTCAAAATCCTCTTCCAAGCCTTTGCCCATATAAACTACATCCGCATCCTTTACCTCTGAATTAAACTCGCCTGTTTCAGCTCCGCGGTTCGTTCCGTTGGCAAGACAGCAGTCTATATTTTCCCCGTTAATATTCAGCTCACATATCGATGTTTCACGGCATACCGACGGTACACTTTCTATCTCCACGTCATTGAGTCCGAGCTCATCAAAAACATCTTTTACATACTCTGCGGATTCACGTCCTTCTTTAGTCCCTGTCAGTCTGTGCGGCCATTTTGTAAAGCCTTTTATCCATGTCATCATATCTTCTCTGGAAGGTTTTTGCCTTTCGATACTGTTCATTTGTCGAATTCTCCGTTTCTTATTTCTTCATTTTGATTTTATACTTATATGAAACTTCATTCATTTACAAATAGTATCCTTTTCTTTGACGAAAATTACTTTTAATCAAAACCCCAATTACGTATTCCTCCTTGCGGTTGTTTTTTTAGCTAAATGTACATATCTGAGTAGCTAATTATACACAAAAATAACCGCGTGTAAAACCTCCAGATTTTAAACACGCAGTTATTTAATTCTCACTTATCGAATTCTTATTATTTCAATATTTACAAAGGAATTGTTTTCCACTGCCACATCTATGATAAAAGGAATTCCCATTTTATACACATCATATTCGATACTGGGCTTTGCCAGTTCCTTTACTATTTCGCGATCCAGTTTTTTTGTTTCATCTGCAATCAGATTTTTAACAGCCTCTGTCAGCTTCGGTGCTTCTGTTTTTATACATATGTAATCATCTCCGTCCTCCAGACCGGATATATCAAATTTATATAACAGTTTTTCATCACCGTTGTCAATATTGAAAGCCGTGATATTCAAATTGCCGCCTTTATCGTGAAGAATACAGTTAGGGTTCAATCTTGTAAAAGGCTGCTCTATCCTGTTAAACAGTTCATAGATATAATACAAAGGCTTCTTTTCACCATGCCTGCCAAACAGTTCTGAAAGAAGTACGTTTCTTTCACTCTCCTCCTTTTTCTGCCATGTATCTGATACCGTTATCCCAAGATATGAAACATTCTTTTCTATGTTTGCGCAGAGACGAGAATTGCTGCCTATTATCCGCAGTTTCCTTATTCCAAGTGTTTTTCTGCACAAAGCGAGTTCCTCAGTAAAATCCAACCTGTATACATCATCCTCTTCACATATCAGCACATTATCCACCTTTGGAAATTTACTTTTGTGACTGCGCTTGGCAGATATATCTATATTTATAATATTCCGATTCAGTTCACTATCAGCTTTAAATTCACTGTAGGGCCGTAAAAGCTCAATTATATCGCTGATTTTTATTTCCTCGTCACAGGTAAAACATATAGCATTGCTTTTTTTCTCTTTTATGAAATACTTCCTGTTTCGTTCACGATACTCTACCGGAGAGCACTGATATTTCTTTTCAAAAGCGCTGTAATAATATCTAGGTGCGGAAAATCCGCACTCATATGCGATATTCGTAATGCTCATATTACTGTCTAGCAGGTATTTCAGCGACATTTCCGCCCTTATGGATGACAGCAGCTTTTCAAATGAGCCGCCACCGTATTCCTTCATAAGCTTTTTAAATGTCGAGGTGCCGACAAAAATATGATCTGCGGCGTCCTTCAATGTGATTTTATTTTTACCGTTATCAAACAGATAGTCTACCACCTTTCGAATCTGATCTATTTTTTCCAGTTCCTTCTCCGAGGCATTTTCCATTTCATATCTTCCATAATTAAATCTCATTTTCATATCGCTGAGAATCTCTACACAATAATAAATAAGCGTCTGCTCCGTCTCGCTTTTGAGATACCCGTTTTCCTTATATTCAAAAAGCATCCTCACCATCTGTGCGATATAGTTTTTGATTTCCTCTGAAATTGCATCCTCCTCGGAATCACATTTAAAACAAACTATTGATATATCGGGAATATACTGATCAAAAGCCTCCATACTTATGGAAAGCTGTATATACAACAGATCCTCTGTTTTGTTTTCCAGAGCATGAACATCTTCAGTATTAACAACCTGTATATGTCCTCTCGACATATGCACAGTATTATTATTGGATATCAGATCGACTTCGCCTCTTACTACAAAAAACAGCTCTAACGTATCATACCAATTAAAGGTCTGCTCCGTGTTCCTTATTCCGATTGTAAATAACTTTTCTATCATTACATCTACCAACACCTGTATTGAAATTCTGTTTATATAAATGATACCATAGTTATTCATTAAAATCAAAATACGGACTTTATTATTTTGAAAATACGAAAATGGGATACATTTAAACCCCGACATCGCCATATAGACAGCCCGAAATTTTGTCCGTACCCCACTCGCTGTTTTAATTTATAAGATTATATCATTAAGTTACATCTTCTACGGTAAAATGCAATTTTCGGCTTTTTCATAAAAATCCGGACGCTCCGCTACCATTTGAACAAAAGTGTCGTAGAAATTATAGTCCCACATATCCGGAATATATGCTCCGCCTTTGCAAATGCTGAATATTTCATCGTCCAAAATTCTACGTTTTTCTTCTTCCGTCAACTCCATCCCATCATATTCCGGGAACATGATTCCGGGATTCAAAATAATTTTATCGCCATATTCATGTACTATTGCTTTATGATTGTTGATACGCTGACATGAAGACCATGACTGTACTCCCGCTTCTATAAAACCGGGCACCAGCCCCTCGTTTTTTCCACATGAATGCAATTGGAAAATAACTCCCTTTTTCTTAAGGAACTTGGCATATTTCTGCCATGCAGGCATTAGCAGTTCCCTAAACTGATCAAGAGAAATAAACGAATTGTTATTATGTCCGTAATCATCATGCTGTTCAACTATATCCAACGGGTAATACTCAAGTATTCCTTCAAGCATCTCTATTTTATAATCTATAATTGCCTCAAAAAATTCCTTACAGGCTTCCGGCTCTAAAATCGTTGCCATCAGGCCTTCATCAAAGCCCATCATGGTATGGAGCTGCTCAAGCGGCCCACTGCATATAATCATCATACGCAGCTTGCCTTCGTATTCCTCAGGATCTGCGCCGTCACGCTCCCACGCAGCCTTCCAGTCAATAGTACTCAAATCAGGGAATTTTATCTGCTCCCTCCATTTTGTTACATCGGTCAATATCGGACCGTATCCGGGCGTTGGAGTCGTTCCCATATCAACCTCCGAAAACGTCCAATGATTTCCGAACCAATCATAGCCTGTTCCTCCACCCAGACCCTCTCCGCCTTCGGGACCGCGTTCTCTGATTTCAGGAGGCATCCAGTATTTGATATCGCTTTGATAAATAGGGATTCTTTCAGGGATTTCATGATTATATGCCTTCAATAAATTTTCTCTTGCAGTCAGCATCTCTTTATTTGCAGGGTGATCGTATCATCCTGCTCTCCTTTCCTGGAAAATATTTTTACATATCAACTATATTCATAGCATTCAACTTCTACGAAACAAGCTTTACAGCAGCCTCTGCCGCAGAAACAGCATCAACAGTATAGCAATCTGCTCCTATGGAATCACTAAACCTCTGCGTTACCGGCGCTCCTCCCACCATAATTTTTACCTTATCTGCAATATCGCTGTTTTTTATCAATTCAACGGTTCTTTCCATGGCTTCCATTGTCGTAGTGAGCAACGCAGAGCAGCATACAAGCTTGGCATTGTTTTCTCTGGCTACATCAAGAAACTTCTGCTCAGGAACATCTACGCCCAGATCTATAACTTCAAATCCCTTGCTCTCCATCATCATTCGTACCAGATTCTTACCTATATCGTGTAAATCCCCTGCTACCGTACCTATAACCACGGTACCCTTTGACTCTATACCCGCTCCCGTAAGGTAAGGTTTCAACGTCTCTGCGCCCATTTTCATAGCACGCGCCGCTACCAGCACCTGTACTGTTGTCTCATCTGCATTTATGTAATCGGATTTCAGAAGGTGATCCCACATCCTTTCGTACAGCGGCCGGCCATAGACCTCTGATGTACGCAAAATCCAGTTAGAGATCGTCTGATCAGACAGATTCAGAGCATGCGATTTGAAATCAGAGCTGATTTTGTAAACCGGGTCACGGTTTTCAAACTTCCTGTCTATGACATATGCAGCCATGGATGGGGAAAGGAATGATCCTGCCAGCAGCGGCTTTGGCGATTCAGCCTGCAGTATAGGTGTATGGAGCTCTTTCTTTTCACATTCTCTGCATACATAGTGCTGCGTGATATGCTCATGCACGACCACCTTTGCAGGAATGATCTCAACCTCTTTTCGTACCGTCTTCTTCATCTGCGCAAGCCCGCTTCCGCATTGCGGACATACGGCTTCCTCTTCAGACAATACATATTCTGTTCTCTTTACCGGCAGCTTCTCCAGCTTTTCTTTCTTGCGGCCCTTTTTCTTCGGCTTGCGGGGCGGCTTTACCTTCTCTAATTTCGGTTCCTCCGCATCAGGCCGTGCTAATGCTTCTGCATCGTTGAAAAAACTGAGCTGAGCCTCATCTACATTGTCGTTTCTGCTCTTTTCTGATTTGCCTGCGAATTTTTCTTTGCGCAGATGCCTCAGCTCTGCTTCTTTTGCCTCAACCACCGCTCTCAGCCTTTCTGCTTCTCCTCTTGCTTCCATCGCAAATTTTTCAAGTTCTTTTCTTGGCATCTATGCCATATCTATCTGTTTCATCATGTCTTTATTATATTACAAAAGCCTTGAAATTTCAATGCTTTCAAGGCTTTATCCTTTGTGTTTTCCCCTGCTTTTGAAGCTTTCCCGCCACTCTTTCAAGCTCTTTTTTTCATATCATTTCAAGCAACATTTCCATTCCCTTCTGCCCAAAACCTTTCCCCTTCTGCGGCCAGGATATCACTCCTCTTTTTCTATATACTTTCGTAAGCGTCACCCCGTATTCCGTTATCCGTATTACATACACCGCTCTGCGGTCACTTCGTTGGAACAGATATTTCTCAGTACTTTTTGGCTTCCTTTTCATCACATATACGATGATTTTCATAAGATTCGTCTTACAGCTACTGCTGACCGGGTCGGGATACAGATACTGTCCGCTGTTTCCATCCTTGTACGCATAAAAGGTTTCTGTTATTTCACTAAAGTTTACAAGGCATTCCTCCTGATCCATACATATATCCTGCTTTTTTCATCCGGTATTTCTTTCCTGTATATTGTCTGTAGGGTATATGATTGAGCCTGCACCATTCCTTTTCTGATACAGGCACTCTATTCGCTCTCTCAAATACGTCCATCCAATACGCGATGTCTTCTTTGCTGTACATAGCAATCCTCCGTTTCTTCATTTGAATATGTCCTGCTGACATTTTATCGGAGGTTCCTTCTCTTTTCAATGTGCCTGCTATTTGGGATTACGTAAAATCAGAAAACTTTCTTTCCGAGTTCTTTATTCAGAGCCTTAGCTAGGATAAACATAACAATTCCGCAAAGCAGTACACCCGCCGCCGAAACGATTAAAAATGTATCTGCTCCTCTAATAGCCAGCTGCGGTCCTATGGAGGAGCCTATCAGCGTACCGACCTGTGCCAGACCGAAGTTGATACCGAAATTTTTAGTACCGTAAGCTCTCATCAGTATTACTGCGATTAACGTTGAAAATGCGCTGACCTCCAAGCCTATAAAAGCAACGAATACAATATACATCGGTGTGCTTTGTGCGTTTGTTAAAATAAAGAACAAAGCCATAACGAAAACCGCCAGACATGCAATTGCTATGATTTTAACAGGGCCCAGAACCTTGTCTGAAATTCCTCCTACAACAATCGCACTAATTCCCATTATCATTGAGAATATCGTGTAAATCCATGCGGCTGTAGCTTCTGAAGCTCCCGTGATTTCACCGGTCAATATTATAAAGTTGCTCTGTATACCGGATGTCAGTATGGTTCCCGTCAGACTGGCAATCGTGATAAGCCAGAAGGATTTTAATGTTATCAGCTTTTTCCAGCCAACATCCTTTATGCCTTCTGCCTCACCGCCTTCCAGTATCTCATACTCGGGCTCTTCCCAGCCCTCAGGTTTGTATCCTTCCGGCGCCTGCAGCAATATAAATCCCGAAAGAATCGTAATTCCGCCTATTACCAATGCAAAAACCACAATAGTCGGCGTAACATTTATAGCACTAGTCATTCTTTCACATACAGGAACTACTAGTGCACCTGCAAGAAAGATTCCTACAGACAATGCTCCTGTAGCAAGACCTCTCCTGTCCGGGAACAGTTCTCCCAGATTTGCAATCTGCGCAACATATATACAATAGACAAATAATGGTGCAAATCCACCGATAGCAATCACATAAACCCATGCATTAGGCGCGAAGGCTGCCACCAGTACCGAAACCGTAAATCCAAGACCACAGACCTTTAATACAAAACGATTTCCAAATTTTGCCTTCAATTTTCCCCCTATAAGACTGCCCGGAATAGCCATAACCATCATAACGGAGTATGCCATTACCACGATGGTAGGATCCCAGCCCTTCATTGAAAGCGGCCCTACAAATACAGATAAACAATTTAAAAATGCCGATGTCATGCCGACCAACATAATCAGAACAAGCATTGGCCAACGTAATTTGTCAATTCTTTTTGTCGATAATTCGCTCATTTTATCCCTCCTGTAGTGTAAATTTGTTGAATAAGTTTTTAGCGGCTATAACCGCTGTGCTTCAGCAGTTTTTATAGCCTCCTTTTTTAGATTCATGGTCTGAATTCATCTTAATTGTAATATTTCCCTTATTATCATTCATTTACAAAAGAGAGTATTTTCTTTTACAAAATTACTTTTTTGCAAATTTCAAATATGTTCTGATTTTATTGATATCTAATTGTACATGTACATATAACCAATTGTACATAAAAAATATGCATCCGAATTTCCGTTTAAACAAATATCGTACCAGCAGATTTTGCCAATACGATATACTGTTGATTGATATATTAAATTTTCAGTTTAAAGTATTATATTTCCATAGCCACTTTATAAGCTGCCTTTATGGCATCCAACAGGCTTCCTACCTTTGAAGCGTCTCCGATAATATATGTATCACAGATGTTTTTCACGTCCTCATAAAGCTGTTGATTCGGTATATATCCTGCGGAAACGATTATATTGTCGACAGATATGATTCTTTCCTTACCTTCACACTCTACAACCGCTTTGCTTCCGTTAATTTCGGTAATCTTCGCCGATGTAATAATTTCAACGCTGTGATATTTCATCAAGTCCCTCAGCATATTGGAATTTGCTGCGCTTAAAAGCGGAGCCGCCAGGATTTTATCGGTCATTTCCACCAGCGTAACATTTCCGCCTTTTCTTGCAATGTCATACGCGATTTCACATCCGGTAAGCCCTCCGCCGACAACGATGATGTTCTTTCCCACAGCTTTGTTTCCAAGGAGAAAATCTATTGCCGAAACGACCTGTCCTTCGGCTTCACCTTTAAAGCTAAGCTTTCTCGGAGCAGCACCGCTGGCTACTATTACCGCATCCGGAGTTTCACCTTCTATCACATCTTTGGTTACCTCTGTCCCAAAATGCACATCTATGCCAAGTTCTTTCATCTGTTTTTCATACCATGCAAGCAGAGCTTTATCAGCTTCTTTGAAATCCGGCGCAGCTGCCGCATTAAAGACACCGCCCAGCTTACTGCCTTTTTCATATATGCTTGCTTTATGACCTCTCAGAGTAAGTATTCTTGCAGCTTCCATTCCGCCGATACCGCCGCCTACGATAATAACTTTTTTCGCTTTATCCGCTCGCATCACTTTGTATTCTTCATCATGCATCACAGATGGATCCAGCGCACATGACAGTCCTTTTCCCTGCAGCAGACTACCGAGGCATCCGTTATGACATGCTATGCAAGGTCTGATATCGTCTTCTTTGTCCGCCTTTAATTTTTCTATCCATGCCGAGTCGGCAAGAAACTGACGCGCGACTCCTACTGCATCTATCAGGCCTTCACTTACCGCTTTTGCAGACACCGCATGGTCCTCCATCCGCCCTGCACAGATTACCGGTATATTTACATGTTTTTTTATAAACGAAACATCCTCAAGGTTGCATGCTCTGCCCATATACATAGGTGGGTGCGCCCAATACCATGAATCATACGTTCCGTTATCCGCATTCAATCCATCGCAGCCTGCTTCTTCCAGAATTTTTGCTACAGCTATGCTTTCCTCATAATCTCTTCCGAACTCAACAAAGTCTTCTCCCGGCAATGCTCCGTCATTGAATCCCTTCATCTTGCTGACAACACTATATCTTACTGTTACAGGAAAATCCTCCCCGCAGCTTTCCTTAATACCCTTTATTATTTCACACGCCAGCCGCATTCTGTTTTCCAACGAACCGCCATACTCGTCGGTTCTGCTGTTCATGGATTCTATAGCAAACTGATCCAGCAAATAGCCTTCATGCACTGCATGGATTTCTACTCCATCCATACCTGCATCTTTGGCCATTTTTGCCGCTAAAATCGTATTGTCACGCAAAGTTTTTACTTCTTCTGTCGTCAACGCCCTGTGCACCATGGATGTATCCCATACATTGCGCAGCTTACTCGCGGCGATCTTAATATTTTCAATGTTCGCACCTTTTATAAATTCTACAGGTTTAGGATATATTACACGGCCTAAGCCAACTCCCAGCTGCATAAAAACCCTTGCATCCTCTTCATGTATCTTGTTTACGAAATTCCTTAACGGTGTTCCAAAAGCATTCTTTGCTTCTGTAAGCCAGAACCCTCTCCCCCACATATCAAATATCATAGACGGCGCAGTTACAATAAGACCTACTCCGTTCTTAGCTCTTTCCAAATAGAATTTTTCAGCCTCATAATTGAACTCATTATTGTTTATAATTGCAGTTCCCGTCATAGGGCACATTACGAATCTGTTTTTTATCTTTACATTTCCGATCTTAAATGGAGTAAATAGTGATTTATATATTTCCTTCATTTCAATTTTTCCTCCCTTATTATTTACAATATATCCGATGTTTTTTATTCAATTTTATATCTCCCAGCATTATTATTCATTTATAAATCGTATAACGTTCCTTGACAATAGATACTCTTTTATATGATCACTTACTTTCATACTTCGATTAATGTCCCGATATGAAAAAAAATACAGATATATGTGACTAATTGTACATACTGTTTCAATATACTTAGTCTACTAAAATAAAAATACAAGTATTATATAAGCTTTTAAGCGATTTTTTCTGATTTACTTTTGATTTTCAAAATAGAGGAAGCGAGAACTGGATTAGGTTTGTATTTTCCACCTTTTAACTGTTGAATTAACTACATTTCATCTCCGGATTCACATGCCAATACATATTCCACATAGTTCGTATCGCCATAAGAAGACCATACGTTCTGCTTCGATTGCGCCTTTGAAAATTCCTCAGCTGATAGAATACTTCGGATCTGTTATTCCGTTAGACTTCTTAGGGTATTTCTTATTGAACCCGCACTCGGAAGCCTGCATCGGATCGTTCCCCGTTCCTCCAGATTCTTATGATACTTTGCAACATCGGATTTCCGGCAGCAAAAAACCCCTGAAGCACTGAATTTCAATGCTTTCAGGGGTTAAAAGCCTTATTTCAAAGTTTCGCAGTCGTTTTCACCAAATCAAAGATTTGGGAAAGCTTTGCATAAGTCCTGCGCGCCGTATCAAAGATACGGGCAGGGCTTTATTTCTTAGCCGCAGCTGCCTGCTGTGCCGCTACCTCGGCAGCGAAGTCCTCTTCCTTTTTCTCGATACCTTCGCCTACTTCGAAACGAACTACCTTTGTAATGGCAAGAGCTTTGTCCACCGTAGCCATGTACTGGGCAACAGTCTGCTTGCCATCTTCTGCTCTGACGTAAGTCTGGTCTAAAAGGCAGATCTCCTTAAGCTGCTTTGAGACTCTCCCGCTGACAAGACCTGTGAAAATCTTGTTCTCGGAAATATTTGCCTTATCGGCAACTGCCAGCTGAGCCAGCTTGGCCTTGGCATCTTCCGACAGGAAATTAGGCAGATAATTAAAGTTGAATCCCTTGTCAGCTCTCTTTTCTGCCAGCACGTCCACGTCTTCCTGACTCCACACGCCGTCCACAGCCTTGTCCAGCAGATCATTCAGTATAGGTTTAGGAAGAGTGAACGGATCATTCAGTGCACTTTCAAGAGTGATGTCGTGCAGCTTTGTCATTTCCTCTTCTGAGATATCATCTCTGCTGACATACTGAGGATTCATTGCAGCAACCTGCATAGCGATGTTTGTCAGAGCGGCCTTCACTTCATCTGTAGCCGTTATGTTTCCTGCAACGATAGCGCCGATCCTTCCGCCGTGGATATATGATACGACTGTTTCACCTGTCACTTTTTCAAATCTTCTGATCGACATGTTCTCACCGATCGTAGCGATCTTGTTCGTGAGCGCATCCCGAACAGTACCCTCATCTCCGTAAGGGAGTGCCATGAAGGCGTCCATATCGTCTACATCGTTCTCCAGAGCCATCTTTGCCAGAGTATCAACGAAAGTTATGAATTCGTCATTCTTGGCAACGAAGTCGGTCTCCGAGTTCACTTCTACGATGGCAGCTGCTTTGCCGTCAGCTGCGGATGCGATCTTTACCAGACCCATAGCCGCGATCCTGCCCGCTTTCTTTGCAGCCTTTGCCAGGCCTTTCTCCCTCAGGAGCTCTACGGCCTTATCCATATCCCCGTCTGTTTCAACGAGTGCTTTCTTACAATCCATCATCCCTGCGCCTGTCATTTCACGCAGTTCTTTTACCATTTTAGCTGTTACAGCCATTTTCGTTCCTCCTGATATTTATACGATAATAATTTGTACGCTCATTATGCGTCAGCGTTCTCAGCTGCGCCTTCTTCCGCCTTGTCCTCTGCAGCTTCGGCTACGTTTTCAGCCTCCGCCGCCTCAGTCGATCCTGCTTCTTCGCCTTCGTCGAAGCTTTCACCCTGCTTGGCTTCGATAATGGCGTCTGCCATGCATCCCGCTATCAGTTTTACCGCTCTGATGGCGTCGTCGTTGGCAGGGATGATGTAATCCACATCATCAGGATCGCAATTGGTATCTACGATTCCGACAACAGGGATACCCAGTATCCTGGCTTCCTTAACAGCGATTTTTTCCTTCTTAGGGTCTACGACGAATATGGCGCCCGGCATCCCCTTCATGTCCTTGATGCCGCCCAGGAACTTTTCCAGCTTATCGTGTTCAAGTCTCAGCTTGATAACTTCTTTCTTGGACAGCTTCTCGAAGGTTCCGTCTTCCTCCATGACCTTTATGTCGTTAAGTCTCTTTATTCTTCCGGAAATAGTCTTATAGTTGGTCAGCATACCGCCGAGCCATCTCTGATTGACATAGTACATATCGCATCTCTTAGCTTCGTCTTCGATAGCAGCCTGAGCCTGTTTCTTAGTGCCCACGAACAGGACCGGTTTCCCGCTTTCAGCTACTTCTTTCATGAAAGAATATGCCTCGTCTATCTTCTTTACTGTCTTCTGCAGGTCTATGATATAGATCCCGTTTCTTTCCGTAAAGATATAAGGAGCCATCTTAGGGTTCCATCTTCTCGTCTGGTGTCCGAAATGCACACCTGCTTCAAGCAACTGTTTCATTGAAATTACTGACATGTTTTTTCTCCTCTCGGTTTTCCACTTCCACCGCAGTTATGTCCGGAGTGCAACCCCGCGCCGTTCAAAACCTGACGCTCATGGCACCGATCCTCCAGGCTGCTGCTGTGTGTAAACTATAAATAACAACGGTCTCAAAAAAATCAAGACCAGCTAATACTATACTATAAAATCCGCTTCATTACAACGGTTTTCGCAAGATTTAACGGGATTTTTTCCGCGCTTTTCCGTCAGGTAATCCTTAAAAATTTTCTTTGCTTTCCCATAAGTGGCCCGTCCCATATATATACTGTCGCTGGTCCCCAGGAATATGGTGTTGCAGGCCATCCAAACTATGGCATCCATATTGATGATATAGCTCCTGTGGCAAAACATGAACCGATGGTCCAGGTGATGGATCACGTCCGCGAATTTACCGTAAAACTCCAGACAGGAGCTTTCCCTGTGCCGGGATCCGCCATTGAAATGAAGCCTTATCTTACGCAACGCTTTTTCCATGTAAAGGATCTCCTCCAGTTCCACCACATATATCCCCGTTCCCTTGTGGATAACGAGTCCGCTCATAAAAAAGCCCCCTTTCCGCAGTGAAGAATACAGTGATATTCTCTCACAAAAAGAGGGTTTTCGCTGTTGATATCCAAAGAATTATGTCTGAAAAAGAGACAACCTTTCTCTATGCATCGCCTTCCCTGTAGGTTATCAGGTCTTCAGCGATCTCGTTGGCCGCTATAGAGACCGGTTTCTCCACATCTGCTTCAGTGAGCTTCGGCATCCCTTCTATGATATCTCTGGCCCTTTTGGCCGCCAGCACTACCAGTGTGTACTTGCTGTCCACCTTGGTCCTTATTTCGTCTATGGACGGATATAACATTATAACTCCTCCTTATATCTGTTGACTATCATCTCAGCTTCCGCGGCATCAAGTCTGCACTGCTCCGCCGTGATTATGGCTCTGACCTTGCCTATGGCCGATTTCAGGTCATCATTTATGACTCTGTAATCGTATCGTCCGATGGATGATATCTCCTCCATCGCCATACCGAGCCTCCTGGCCATAGTTTCCCGCGTTTCCGAGCCTCGGGCCTCTATCCTCTTCCTCAGCTCCTCGATAGACGGCGGCAATATGAAAATAAATATCCCACTCGGATAAGACTGCCTGACCTGCATAGCTCCCTGCACATCTATCTCCAATATGACGTCTATTCCCTGTTCCATCCAGCCGAGCACATCCTTCTTCGGCGTCCCGTAGAGATTGCCGTAAACGTCGGCGTACTCTATGAAACCGTCTTCCTCTATCAGTCTTTCGAAAGAATCCCGGTCGACGAAATTATAGTGTATCTTATCTATCTCGCCGACTCTGGGTGCGCGCGTCGTCATGGAAACGGACATCTTTATATTTCTTCCTTCGTCCAGTACTTCTTTGCAGATCGTTCCCTTCCCGGCTCCGGAAGGTCCCGAAATCACGAACAGCTTCCCCTTCGTCATCTATCCTCCTAAAACGCCGAACTATCACCAACTTCAGACAAGCTCCGGCGACAGTCATCGCCGGAGCTAAGTCCGAATCTTGTCTGAACAGTAATTATACCACTGTTCCGTTTATTCTTCAAGCATTAATGTACAAATCACTTTCGATCACGAGCTGTTATCCTGTCGTCATCGGTATGATGATACGACAGCAGTCAACAGTATCGTCAGAAGCACTGTCATTCATCATCAGGTATAGGATCCACTTTCCTCCCGACCAGATAGCAGATGACGCTGGCCGCCAGCATACCGATTCCGACCCAAGTGATGAGAGTTATCATCAGCTCCCAGTTGCTGATGAGTCCGGAGCCGTACAGATCGAGATAATAGTCATGACCCCAGTCTCCTTCATACCACCTCAGGAAGAAGGATCCGCCCAGAGCTAATACGCCGAATATCAGGAAAAATCTGCCGAACCTTACCAGATCGCCTCTGCACAATCCTGTCTTAGGATTGACAGGATAGAGCTGCGGATTTTCTACCGAAAGACCGCCATATACCTTCTTGCATATGATATACATCAGAAGCGCGAACAGTATCAGCACGTACCCCAGCAGGAAATATTCCGTTCCGTTCATCAATATGCCTACGATACCTATTATCATCATGGATATCACGATGTAGTACGGCGAGAACCTTCCCTTTACATAATACAGGTCGCCTCTCTTTTCCACAGGATAAAGCTTTCTCAGCTTCAGGAACGCCACGGCAAATCCCACATAGCATACGAAGAGCAGCGGCGACAGGATGATCACCAGTATCTCGAAGTCCAGATTTACCAGTATCACATTGAGTACAGCAAGGATGACGATAGGCCAGATAGGCACCTTGCGGTTCTTTGAAACGGTAGACAGGAACTTCGGGCACAGATGGTCTTTGCCGAGGATCATGAACGACCTTGACGCCGTTGCCGTCGTCGCATTGAGTAGGGCCAGCTGCGATATCACAGCCGTGATCATGAAGGCGACCCCTGCCCATTTCCCTACGTGAGTAGACAATACAGTCGAATAATCTATCGAATATCCCCATTCGTACCAAGGTCCTGTGGATACGATACCTCCCAGAGTCGGGAGTATATATGCTACCATCATCAGAACGATGCACCACTTCATCCCCTTCGGGATTATCTGAGGATTCTCTATCTCTCCGCCCAGGTTTGCTATGGCCGTATAACCGCAGAACATCCATACGCCGATGGCTATACCTACACCAAGACTGGAGAAAGCGCCCTCTTCCACGTTCATGAACGGGTCGAACGGATTATTCTCCCAATTGGCGAGACCAACGATGGCTACAGCCAGGAATGCTGCCAGGATTATGAACGTAAAGATGGTATTGACCACATTTACCTCCTGAAGCCCCAGCAGATTCACTACTGTGAACACGAGGATGATAACTACCTTCACCGCCAGCTCCACCATAGGGCTCATATTTATGTACATGCCTATATAGTCAGTAGCCAGGACGATATACGACGCTCCCGTCAGGTACCACGCTACAGCCATCCACAGACCAAAGGCAAATCCCCAGAACTCACCGAAGGCCATTTTCACCCATACATACGGACCTGAATCAACAGGAGCAAGATTGGTCAGCTCCGATACATAAAGTCCCATAGGCAACGCCCACATCAATGGTATGATCACGAGAAGCACCAGCGTCATTCCCGGACCGGAAGCCGGAATGATGGACTCTATACCAAAAGCGCCGCCGCTGGTCGCGCAGAAGATGAAAAACAGCACTGCACCGAAAGAAAATCTCGTCTTTTTCAGGTCGGGCATCACATCTGTCAGCACTTGCCCTCCCTCGTATTTGACTTTCATAAAATTCTCCCTCCTTTAATAGATAAAATGATAATAACGATCAGATGGACTTATGGACGCCATCCAATGTAAAGAGCGTCTCGTACGCCGCAGGGCGCCTGTCTCTGAAAACACAGACTTCCTGCCTGTAAGCCGCCAGCTCTTCCATGTCGAACTGAGCCGTCAGGACGGCCTCACCTTCGACAGACGCTTCCTGCAGCTTATTGCCTCTGTTGTCCGAAATGAAAGACGCACCCCAGAACTTGATGGCCGTCCCGCCCATTTCTTCGACTCCCACCCTGTTGGATGCTATCACCGGTATCATATTGGCCGCCGCGTGTCCCAGCATCACGTTCTGCCAATGATCGTAATCCAGCATTTCATGTTCCACCTGTTCAGGCGGTACGGCAAAAGTCCCTATGGCTGTCGGATACAACAGAAATTCGGCTCCTTTGAGAGCCATCGCTCTGGCTGCCTCCGGAAACCACTGATCCCAGCAGATCCCGACGCCGATCTTCGCATAGGCCGTGTCCCACACCTTGAATCCAAGGTCGCCCGGCGAGAAATAAAATTTCTCGTAATACCCGGGATCATCCGGTATATGCGTCTTGCGGTATATCCCCAGCTGTCTGCCGTCAGCATCGATGATCATGATACTGTTGAACCTGCAGTTGCCTGCCTCCTCGTAAAAGCTCACGGGTATCACCACCGACAGCTCCTTAGCCAGCCTGCTCATCTTCTCCAGCATGGGATGTCCTTCCGCAGGGCGCGCAATGGCCAGATGGTCATAATTGACCTCCTGAGCGAAATACTGAGTAGCGAACAGCTCCTGCAGCTGTATGATATTGGCGCCTTTCGACGCTGCGTCTCTCACCAGCTTTTCAGCATTGGAGATGTTCTCCTCCATATTGGTGCCGCACGCCATCTGCGTCGCTGCTACCGTCACTTTTCGCATCGATATATCACCCTCCCCCACATTTTGAAAATCTTCTGTCATTTTCGTTTCAATTATAGCATTTCCTACTTTTCATTGATATGATATTATTGTCACAAATATGGGCTTTATGGCGATCGGGACGGGTATTTGAAGAACATGTATTCATAAGAATACAGCAACTAAATCATGTTTTTAAAAGAACAGCCGCACAAGCAGATATATGTGCGGCATATGTAACTTTTCTCCATCACTCGATGTTCTGTACCTGTTCCCTTATCTTCTCTATCTCGCTCTTGGTCTCCAGCATCAGTGAGGTGATCTCCAGATCGTTGGATTTTGATCCTATGGTGTTGGCTTCCCTGTTCATCTCCTGCACCAGGAAATCCAGCTTCTTCCCTACCGGACTTGTCTCAGAAGTCAGTATCTGCTTCAGCTGGACCATGTGACTGTCCAGCCTCACCAGCTCTTCCGTGATATTCGATTTATCGGCGAACACGGCTGCCTCCATCAATATCCTCTCATCGGAAACGTCTACCGCATCTTCCGTCAGCTCACGTATCCTTTCACAGAGCCTCTCCGTATAATCTTTGACTACCATCGGAGCCCTCTCTTCTATCTTTCTGACCAGAGCCCGTATAAACTCTCCTCTCATCAGCAGATCCTCGGCCAGCTTACCGCCTTCCTGAGCCCTCATTTCGTCCAGCTTCTCCGCAGCAGCCAATACTGCCTTTTCCATAGCTTCCGCCACCTCGTCCTCGTTTTCGACATCGGGTATGGCCCTCATTACATCCGGCATAGTCGATACCAGCTCTATATCGATATCGCCGCCCAGACCATATGTATCCTGCAATTCCCTGAGAGCGTCTATATACTGTTTTGCCAGAAGCGCGTTGAGCTTTACTGTCATATCATCTTCTGTCACATTCTCCACTATTATGGAAATCTCTGCCTTGCCTCTTTTCATGCTCTTCTTGGCCGCTGCTTTTATTCTTTCCTCAGCGAAGGAATATCTCCTGGGCATCTTCACACTGACATCTGAATACCTGTGGTTCACGGTCTTTATCTCGGCCGTTATCATCCTCTTTCCGTCCGAATATTCTCCTCTTCCGAACCCGGTCATGCTTTTTATCATCTTTTTCCCCATTTCTTCCGCTCGTATGATAATATGGTTACTGAAATAATTATTTATTATATCATAAATATCGACAGGAGGAAACAGACATGTCTTTTGACGGTGCAGTCACATATGCTGCGGTAAAGGAATTCAAAAGCAGGCTCTCTCTTGGGAAGATAGAAAAGATCTATCAGCCCCAGCCGGAGCATCTGCTGTTAATAATACATACGAAGCAGGGGAAGCAGAGACTGTTCATGTCGGCCAGCAGCAACCACGCCGCGGCCTATCTGGTCGATCAGACACCTGAAAATCCCAAAGAACCACCTACTTTCTGCATGGTCCTGAGAAAGCACCTGGGGGCTGCCAGAATAACGGATATCGTCCAGCACGAAAACGACAGGATAATCGAGATACTGCTGGAGACTGTAAATGAACTGGGCTTCTCTGTCAATAAGAAGCTGATAATAGAGCTGATGGGAAAGCACAGCAACATATCCCTGGTGGACATGGAAACCGGCAGGATAATCGACAGCATCAAGCATGTCTCCATCGATGTGAACCGCGCCAGGCAGAGTCTGCCAGGAAAGGCTTACCAGTATCCTCCGACTCAGGAAAAGATACCATTCACTACAGTGACAGAAGCCGATATGGAAAGGCTGGTGGAGGGCCAGTCCCAGCCTGAGCGCAGCATCCTGGATCACATACAGGGCATATCTCCGGCTCTGGCGCAGACCATCGCAGACTGCGGGGACGGTAAAGCCTGCTTTGCCAAGCTGCGGGATATCATAGGATCCATAGACAATGGCAACATCACTCCTGTGGTATATCTTGACGAAACAGGCAAGCCTGTCGATTTTCACGTGACTCCTCTCTCTACTTTGGAGAACGCGTACCGCCGTCTCACCTTCGACAGCTTCAGCGAGGCCGCCGCCTATTTTTTTAAAAACAGAGAAGCCTCAAACACCGTGAAACAAAAGTCCAACGATCTTCTGCGGCTCATAAACAATCATCTGAGCAAGCTGCGCCTTAAGACACAACGGCTCAACGAGGATCTTCAGAAAGCCAGGAATTCCGATAAGTACAGACTGTACGGCGAATTATTGACAGCTAACCTCCACGTAGCCAAGCCGGGTGACACTTCTGTGGAAGTGATCAGCTATTACGATGGTTCATCAGTCAAAATACCACTGGATCCCAAATATTCACCGGCAAAAAATGCTCAAAACTTCTACAAGAAATACGGCAAAGCCAAGACAGCTGTCAAGGAAAAACAGGTCCAGCTGGAAGAAGTCTCCCGTCAAATAGCCTATCTGGAATCGGTAGCATCTTACGCTGAACGGGCTGAAACCGTAGAGGAGACAGAGCTGCTCAGACAGGAGCTTATCGGATCCGGCTACATCCGTTATCGAAAAAACAGAAAGGGACAGGAGCGAAAAAACAGACCCAGACCTCTATCTTATATCCTGCCCTCCGGTAAAACAGTGCTGGTAGGGCGTAACAACAGGGAAAACGACTGGCTGACATTGAAAAGAGCTGCTTCCTCAGATATGTGGCTCCACACCAAGGATATCCCCGGCTCTCACACAGTACTGCTGCTGGATGGAGCGGAACCGTCCGAAGATGAGCTCTTCGAAGCCGCTGCCATCGCCGCTTATCACAGTAAGGGCCGCGATTCAGAAAACGTCCCTGTAGACTACACAAAGATAAAATACGTCAAAAAGCCTGGCGGAGCCAGTCCTGGCATGGTCATCTTCACTCACAACAGGACGCTGTACGTGAGCCCGAAGCTGCCCGATGAGGAAATGACTCGCTGACAGCAATAAGATTTTCCGTTTCTTCACCCCAGCGCTACATCAAGGACCATCATAAGGGCGAATCCCGCTGTCCGGCCCCTCCGGTTTGTCCGAATCCAAGTGGAGATGAGGAACAAGACGAGTCAGAAGAAAAAGGAATGCCACACCGGCACAGAACCCGGCAAGAGCCGGGAACCACGCCAGATCGTACTTTTCCTCTGACAGCTCTATGGCCGGTATCAGCAGCGACCAGACGGAAGCCGCTATCATCACGCCTGCCGCGAACCCCAGCAATGCTGTCTTCTCCTGTATAAGCCGTCGATACGATCCCGGTCCGCGTCATTCACAGAGATCTCATCCACTCCATCATAGCTTCTATCACTTCTTCGCCCGTACTGGTCTCGCTGCCGTTATGTATCTCATGATAAAGCCCTTCCCACTCCACATACGTGACAGGTTCCCCTTGAGCCTTCATCCTGGCAGCAATGCGCCTGCTCCCTTCCACGTCGCATATCCTGTCTTCGCTCCCGTGCATCAGCAGAATAGGGATGGAATGAGCCCGTCCGTCATCGTCAGCCTCGCCCTGCTCGAGGGCGATACCAGTTTCAAAACCTTCGACAGCGCACTGCAAAGATATCCTGTTGTGGACCATAGGGTTTTCCACGAAGGGCTTCACCATCTCAGGATTCCCCAGAAGCTTCTCATCTATGCTGGATCCGATAGTCACAGACGGCATCATCCTGGCCAGCAGCCTTACAACTTTATAAAGCGGTGCGGGAACCGGCCGGACCAGTCTAAGCCAGGGAGCAGAGATCACATATGCTGACGGATGATCACTGAGCTCACCACGCCCTCTGTAATCAAGCACTATGTTGCCACCCATGCTGTGTCCGTACAATACCAGCGGCTTCCCTGTGTACTGCCGTTCCGCCCACTCGATCAATGCGCTCACGTCATCCAGCACAGCTTTCCTGGGAGCGCAGTCGCCTTTCCTTCCGAGGGACTCTCCATGACCCCTCAGATCCAAAGCCGCGACAGCCATGTTCACACTCCTGAACGCCTCCGCCACCCGGTCGAACCTTCCGCCGTACTCGCCTATGCCGTGGACGATACATACCACTTTGTCCGGTTCCTCCACCGGCCACGAATATCCCCGGATCTCCCCGTCAGCTGCTTTTTTCAGAACAAATTTTTCATACATGATATTTACCTTCTGTGACTGTGACACTCTCTCCGACCTCTGCTATCAGCCAGAACATTTCAAAAAAATGACCGTTAGTTACAACTCCGCATATTATCCTTGCAATGATCATACCGCTACAATAAACTCATAATACGACTCCATTATCACTGGCCGACGGAATGTGAACGGTTGCCCATTCTCAGGAAAGGAGGACGCGCTATGAAAAAGACATGCACGCTGTGCGGCTGCGTATACGGCGATCTGCACGTATTCAAGACCGGCCACGTATGCGAAGACTGTCTTCAGCATCTGAAATCCGATTTTCAGATCGACAGCCAGGTGCGTACCAGGACCTGAACGAGACCGGATTTCACTTTCTCCGTCGGCCTCTCTTAGTGGAGTCCTTTCTCTTCCCGTCTCTTCGGTTCTTCGCCTCGATACGCTTCCTGGTCTTCGGTTTCATCACTGAGAACCCGAACCTTCCCAGCGCCCTCTTCGCAAGAGCAAAATAATGGCCATGGTTATAAGCGACGAGCCCCGCTTCGTCCAGACACAGTCTGCCGTTTTCATCCATCAGTGATTCGTCGACTGATACGCTGACGATCTCAGCTATGAACATATCATGAGTAGGATACTCTTTTTTCTCCATCACACGGCATTCTATGTTGACAGGCGATTCCTCTATGGACGGACAGCTCACGATCCGGCTCTCTATCGCCGTCAGTTTCTGCTGCTCGAACTTGTCTACATCCCGTCCCGATCTGACGCCACAGTAATCAGCGGCAAAAGCCAGCTTTTCCGTAGTGAGATTTATCACGAATTCCCCGGTCCGCTCTATTATGTCATGAGAATACCTGGATTTTCTCACCGACACATATGTGATAGGCGGATCGGAGTTTATGATGCCTGTCCAGGCTATTGTTATTATGTTTTTCACCTGGCCGTCACCGCACGATACCATCACGGCCGGAACAGGATTGAGCATCGTTCCCGGTTTGAATACTATCTTCCCCATATCAGTCCCTCCGAAACAAAATCACTCTCAGACAAGGTTTCTCAGCTTTTTCAAAACGGCGGCAAAGTCCTCCGGCAACGGGCTTTCGAATTCCATATATTGCCCCGTAACCGGATGAATGAACCCCAGAACTCCCGCATGGAGCATCTGACGCTTCGCTCCCAGCTTTCCAGCCGCCTTGCTTCCCGACGGGCCATACAGGCTGTCTCCCAGCAATGGGTGTCTGATATAAGACATATGCACCCTTATCTGATGGGTGCGTCCTGTCTCCAGCCTCGCTTCTATCAGAGTGAATCTTCCGAACCGCTCCAGCACCCTGTAATGAGTCACCGCCTCTTTTGAATTCACATCTGTCACCGCATTCCTCAGCCTGTTGGCGCTGTCGCGGCCTATAGGCCTGTCGACAGTCCCCTCCTGCTCTTTTATATTATCGCACACTATGGCCTTATACTTTCTTGTTATGGAATGCTCCTGAAGCTGACGCGAGAGACTGCCATGAGCCCTGTCGCTCTTAGCCACCATCAGCAGGCCGCTGGTATCCTTATCTATCCTGTGCACTATCCCGGGCCGTATGACGCCATTGATGGACGAAAGGCTGTCTCCACAGTGATACATCAGCGCATTGACAAGAGTCCCGGAATAGTTGCCGGGCGCCGGATGGACCACCATCCCGGCAGGCTTGTCCACCACCAGTAGCTCGTCGTCTTCATAAACGATATCCAGCGGGATATCTTCTTCCTTTACCTCTATCTTCTCCGGCTCCGGCACCGACATGGAGACTGCATCTCCTTCCAACGCCCTGCGCTTCTTCTCGGTACATACCTGCCCGTTGACCATGACGCTGCCGCCTTCCAGCAGCTTCTGGATGAAGCTCCTCGAATACTCATCAAAGGCAGCTGAGATGACCACATCCAGCCTTTTCCCCGCCATGTCCCCCGACACGGTGAACGTCTCCATCCTCTGCTTTCTGTCTTCTGCCATTATTTCACCTGCCTCTTCCCTTCGAGAAAGATAACATCGAGAAGCAGAAGACCACACCCGACGCAGATGGATATATCCGCTACATTGAAGACCGGAAAATCAAAAAAAGGAAAAAATCTGCAGTCGAACATGTCCACCACATATCCCTGCATTATCCTGTCCATCAGATTTCCTATCCCTCCGCCGCATATGAGAGCCACTGAAAGTAATGTCAGACGGCTCCAGGTCTCCCTCTTGATGTAAATGAGAACCAGCCCTGCTGCCAGCGCTACCGTGGGGATCACTATCAGCACCACCCACTGTTGCTCCCACATGCTGAAAGCGGCGCCTCTGTTCTGCACATACGTTATATGGAATATATTTTCCAGCAACGGTATCGTTTCACCCACAGTCATATTGGAAAGTACCGCGCGCTTCACCAGCTGATCCACCAGTATGACGGCTGCTGTCACAATAAAATATATCATATTGAAAATGAAAATGGGGCGTTTCCGCCCCGCCTCCTTTATCTCGCTTACTTTTTCACGTTCCTTATGGTTTCCTGCCTGCGTACCTCACGGCCGCCTCCCTGGTAATGGAACGTCCCCGCATTGGGCTGCGGAACTTTCTTCGCAGGCCCTCTGGCCTGCTGCGGCTCCGCTCCCGGCAGATCGTCAAAATCATCGATACCAAGCTCAGGAAACATCTCGCCGCTGAGAGATTCGAATCGCTGCAGCTCCGACTCAAGGAGCTTCTTATACCTGTTCCTGAAGTCCACGAATCGATTTTTCATAGCCTGACTTTCTTCAGCTATTCTGTCCGCCGCGTCCTTGGCATTCTTCTGCATCAACTGTGCATCCAGCTCAGCATTTTTCAACAAAATATCAGCTCTCTTCTCCGCGCTGGCCGAAATATCAGCCATCAGAGATTTCGCCGCCTCCAGAGTCTCCACTACTGTACCTTCGGAGCTCCTGTATCGTTCCAGTTCTTCAACCAGACGGCTATTCTCCTCTTTTGTCTCCCGAAGCTCGTTGAGAAGCCTCTCCAGATCCACCGTTATCTCATCCAGAAATTGATTTACTTCGTCTTCCCTGTAACCGCGCACGCCTCGTCCAAATTCCTTCTCCTGTATGTCTACCGGTCTTATCATCCCATTTCCTCCTATTTCCACGGATTGATTTCGTCCGCGTTACCGCCGACGAAATTATACGGTTTGCTGTCCCCTTCTGCAGTTATCGATACGTTTTCCGGAGCGAATACGAAAATATTATTGGCGACCTTCTGCACATTTCCGTTGAGAGCATAGGTAGCTCCTCCCAGAAAGTCGAATATCTTCCTGGCCGTATCTGAATCCAGCTTTTCCAGATTCACTATTATCGGTTTTCTGCTCTTGAGGCTGTCCACCAGCTTGGAACACTCATCAAAACCCTTCGGCTCTATTACCATAAGTTTGAATTTGCTCGTCAACGCTTTCACCGTCCTGTTCTGCATTGAAACAACGTTGTTATCATACCTTGGCTGAGATGTGAGAGGCTGCCTCGTATCTACCGACTTCCTTTCGGTACCGTAATCCTCCTCTTCCATCTCCATTTCATCCTCTTCTTCGTACTCCTCAAAGCCCATCAGATCCTTGAACTTATTAAAAACGCCCATGATTACCTCCTACAATTTACTATAATCTCTCTCGCCGAAAATGGCGCTTCCCACCCTTACCAGATTAGATCCGGCCTCTATAGCGACCTGGAAATCATGGGACATGCCCATCGACAGATATTTGAAATCCAGCCTCGGATGCTCTATCCTCCCGAATCTGTCATACTGCTCCTTGACCTGATCGAAGTATATCTTGATGTCCTCCGGATCGTCAGCGTAAGGGGCGATACACATCAAGCCTCTTATCCTCACATTCTCGCAGTTATCCAGTATCTCCTTTATCAGCCCCTCAGTCTCGTCAGTGGTTATGCCAAACTTGCTGTCCTCCTGAGCTGAATTCACCTGTATAAGTATATCCATAGTGATCCCCTTACCGGCAGCTCTTCTGTTTATCTCCGCCGCCAGTTTGTATGAATCTACCGAATGTATCATGGATACCTTATCTATTATATACTTGACCTTGTTGGTCTGCAGATGACCTATCATATGCCATCTCACAGGCTTGATATCGTCATACTTGTCCATTATCTCCTGGACCTTGTTTTCTCCTATATCCGTAACGCCTGCGTCTATAGCCGTATTTATCTCTTCCGGAGTCCGCGTCTTGCTCACCGCCACCAGCAGCACATCATCAGCACTCCTGCCGCAGCTCTCCGCAGCCGTCTTTATCTGATCGTTTATCTTCTTCAGATTGGCTCTTATGTCCTCCATACTCATTCCTCCTTCTGGTCCCCGTCGCCTCCGGATGACTCGCTCTCCTTCTGAAGGTCGGATCTCAGCGCGTTTTCCGGATGTTTGAGCACTTCATCATAGACATCTACAGTATATACCTGGTTTCCTTCCTCATCCACGAATGTCGCGTCCTCTATCACTGACTGTTCGCCATCGGTGGAAATGACGCTTATCCTCGTGAAGACGTAATCGCCATTTTTGTCGACCACGTATACGCCCTGCTGTCCGTTCTTTTCCACGATGCACTTGTTGTCCACCAGCAGCCCTTCGTTGTCACTTGTCACGATGGACATGTCGACAGCACGGCTCTCACAGAATGCTTCATAGTACACGTTGAGGTAGAATATCACTCTGTAATCGTCTCCGTCCTCTCTGACACTGTGAACGCTGGCGTCTACAGTGCCTTCAGGGAGCTCCAGCGACACGGCCCGGCCTTCCGAATAGCTTTCCGCGGTCTCCTTGTCCACCCAGCAGAGAACATACCAGTTATCGTCGTTGGAGACCTTATAGATTGGTTCTCCCTCTATCACCGAGCTGCGTTCCAGATTGGCTGATTTGTACGAAAGGCTCTCGACCGTTTCCCGCTTTATCTTGTCCATCTTGTCCGGTGTGAAGTAGTCCTCATATCCGTCTACAGTCAGACTGAACACCCCGCTTATGGGAGAATTGTATTCCTCCGACAATCCTTCGTAGCCATCCAGCTTGTTCATGTATTCGCCGAACCTCGCATCCTGATTGCTCTCGCCGTCAGGCGTAACAGACACTATCGGATATCCTTTCTTGACAGCAGTCCCCACTGCTACCAGATACTGTATATCTCCGGATTCCGGTGCAATACCAACGGATTCATCCTTTATCAGATACCCTGTCGTCTCATATGCTATTCTCAACGTTCCCGGTTCCAGTGTCTGAGTCGTTTCAAAGATATCAGTCACCTCCGGCAGGACCTCAACGATGATATATAGTAAAAGCAATGCTGCCAGATAAACAGCTATTATTCGCTTTGTCTTCTTGCTTAATTTTGTTTTCATCACTTTATTTTACACTAAAGAATCTGCCCTTGCAATCTACTATACCTCTATTTTAATTATTTCTTCCAGCATTTTTCTTTCATCTTTAGATAACTTTCCCGATTCCTTTACAAATTCATCAAAGAGATCGGGACGCCGTTTTTTTGTCAGCAGCAATGACTCCCTGAACCGCCACAAGTCTATCAGCCTGTGGTTTCCGTTGAGAAGGACCTCAGGAACGTCCATCCCTCTGTACTGACGCGGCTTCGTATACTGAGGATACTCCAGCAGGCCCGAATATATGGACTCATCCATAGCCGAATCCTCATTTCCCAGTACTCCCGGCAGAAGCCTGGCCACCGCGTCTGTCAACACCATGGCGGGCAGCTCGCCGCCTGTCAGTACATAGTCTCCTATAGAGATCTCCTCCATTTCCCAATAATCTATTATCCTCTGATCGATTCCTTCGTAATGGCCGCACAGTATCACCAGCTCGTCCAGCATCGAAAGTTCTTCCACCAGACTTCCATCCAGTACCCTGCCTCTTGGAGACATGTATATTATCTTCTTGCCTTCAGCCGATACCGCCTCCAACGCGCCAAACACCGGGTCTGCCATCATCACCATGCCGCCGCCTCCGCCAAAAGGATAATCGTCTGCTCTGTTATGCTTATCGTTGCTGAAATCCCTGATGTTTGTCAGCCTTACGTCGATTATTCCACGTTCGACCGCTCTTCCCATGATGCTGCTGGTCGTTACCGGCGCGAACATCTCAGGAAAAAGCGTAAGTATATCTATTTTCATTCCACTCTCCCGAATCCTTCCGCCGCGTACTACAGATCCAACAGTCCCTCTATCAGTCTGACATGGATCCGCCTGTTTTCCGCGTCTATGTCCAGCACAAATTCGTCGACTTTAGGTATCAGCACTGTCCTCCCATCAGGGCGCTCCACCTGGAATATATCCTGCGCTGTGTTCTGCAGCACATCGGTGACATGACCCAGCATACCGCTGTCCTCATCGACGACTTCCATGCCAATGATGTCCCTGACATAGTACTGACCCTCTGGCAACGGCGGAAGATCTTTCTCTGTGATGCAGATCTCCCGGCCTCTCAGTCTCTCCGCTCCATCCCGGTCCGAGATCCCATCCAGCTTAAGTATCACCATGTTCTTATGGACTCTCATCCTTTCGATATCCATCAGTATTTCTCCTACATATACTGATGGGGTCGTCTCGTATATATCCGGTCTGTCGGAGTAATTGTAGACCTTGACCTCTCCTTTAAGTCCCACAGCCCCGACTATTTTCCCTATCTTTATCTTCTCCATGATCCCCGAATCTTTCCTCGCCTCACGCAGTCCCATAACCGCTGCAAACCGCTTTTGGCGCCACATGTAATAAAAAGGCTGTGCATTGACAGCGTTTCCTCTGTCAATGCGGCAGCCCTTCTGTCTCTATTGAACTATTTCAACTACCACTCTGAGATTGGCCTTCGTCGCTGCCGCCTTTACGACGGTACGTATAGCCTTGGCTATCCTGCCTTGCTTTCCGATGACCTTTCCCATGTCGTCAGACGCGACCTTAAGCTGTATGATCGTAGTGCCATTGGACTGTGACTCGGAAACCTCCACAGCCTCCGGATGTTCAACTAGTGACTTTGCAATTGCACTAACCAATTCTGACATTTACTCCACCGCTTTCTATAAAATACCAGTCTGCTTGAAAAGCTTCTTCACAGTGTCCGTAGGCTGCGCGCCGTTACCCAGCCACTTCTTCGCCGCTTCTTCATCTATCTTGATTTCCACAGGGTCTTTCAGCGGATTGTAATATCCGATCTCCTCGATGAACCTGCCGTCTCTGGGTGATCTGATATCAGCCACGACAACACGATAAAAAGGCTTTTTGTGAGCTCCCATTCTCTTAAGTCTGATTTTAACCATTTTTTTATTTCCTCCTAATTAATAATACATTTGTTCTTCTATTTCACGGAGACCCTAGAATCCCCGGAACATTCTGTTCATTCTTCCGATGCCGCCCTTGCCCGAAAAGCTCTTCATCATTTTCTTGGCGTCATTATATCGCTTGACCAGTTGATTTATCTTGGAAACAGGCTGGCCGCACCCCGCAGCGATCCTTCTCCTGCGGCTTGCGTTCAATATGCTTGGATCTTCTCGTTCTTCCTTGGTCATTGACTGTATGATGGCTTCCATCTGGATGAATTCCCGCTCGCTCTGATCAAGATTGATGTTGTTTCTGGCGTTGGAATTGACTCCCGGCATCATATCCAGCAGCTTGGCTATACCGCCCATCTTCCTTATCTGCCCCATCTGTTCCAGGAAGTCCTCCAGTGTGAAACTGTTCTTCCTTATCTTCTTTTCAAGCTCCGCAGCTTTCTTTTCGTCGTAATCCTCCTGGGCCTTCTCTATCAGAGTCAGCATATCGCCCATTCCCAGAATACGACTGGCCATCCTCTCAGGATGGAACGGTTCGAGAGCATCGAACTTTTCTCCCATCCCGACGAACTTGATAGGCTTTCCTGTCACCTTTTTGGCTGAAAGAGCCGCGCCGCCCCTGGAATCACCGTCCATCTTTGTCATGATGATCCCGTCTATCCCCAGCTTGTCATTGAAACCTTCGGCTGCGTTGACAGCGTCCTGCCCCGTCAGAGCATCTACCACCAGCAGTATCTCGTGAGGCTTTACAGCGCTCTTTATTGTAGCCAGCTCTTCCATCAGCTCCTCGTCTATCTGCAGGCGTCCCGCGGTATCGACGATCAGCACATTGAATCCCTTACGCTCAGCTTCCTTCATCGCTGCCAGCGCTATCTTCTCCGGCTCCCTGCAATCCCTCATGGTAAAAACAGGAGTATCTACCGTCTCGCCGACGATTTCCAGCTGGTCTATGGCCGCAGGCCTGTATATGTCGCAGGCGCAGAGCATCGGCTTTTTCCCGTTTTTCTTCAGATACGCCGCCAGCTTTCCGCAGGTAGTCGTCTTACCTGTACCCTGCAGGCCCACCATCAGATACACGGTGAACCCCTTAGGCGAGTACGTCAGTTTACTGTTCGTCCCTCCCATCAGCTCTGTCAGCTCTTCGTTGACTATCTTTATGACCTGTTGAGCCGGTGTCAGACTGGCCATCACTTCTTCGCCCAACGCCTTTTCCTTGACAGCCGCGACGAATTCCTTGACCACCTTGAAGTTGACATCCGCTTCCAGCAGCGCCAGCTTGACCTCACGCATTGCCGTGTTGATATCAGCCTCCGTAAGGCTCCCCTTTCCCTTGAGTCCTTTAAAGACTCCCTGCAGCTTTTCCGATAAACCTTCAAAGGCCATGGATCATTCCTCCAATTTATCTATGATATCCTTAACTTCCCTCAGCTTTTCGGCAGTCCTTTTCCTGTCACCGCCATCCTCAGACTGCAGTGATCGAATAACGCCATCTATGATCGTGTCTATTCTCTTTACGGCGTCACTGCTCCTCTGAAACTTTTCCACCAGCCCCAGCTTTTCCTCGTACTCATTCAGCGCCTTCTCGCCATTCTTGAGAGCGTCGTGAACGCCCTGCCGGCTTATACCGAACTCCTCGGCTATCTCCGAAAGCGACAGATTCTCCTCATGATACAGCTCCGTCACCTGCCTCTGACGCTTAGGCAACAGCTGCCCGTAGAAATCGTACAGCAGGCTGGCCTGGGTAATGTCGTCGATTTTCATAATTCTCATCCTTTGCACCATGCCAGTATATATCACCGAAAGTCCGGTGTCAAGTCTTTTTCCTTAACACTTGTCGGCACGCCATGCACCACCGCTCCAAAACGCCCCTGCCATTACCGCTTCGCCTTTTTTATCTACATTTATCATTTTTTCTAATATGTAGATAAAATCCAATGGGTTTAGGCAATCTGGACTTTTTTGTAAAGGGCTGGGGAAGTGCTTTTTCGACTTTAATGGACTTGTCACGGCCGTAAGGGCTCTCAACCGTTGAAAAAATTACCTACATTTCGTCAAAGTTCGATAATGTAGGTAACATCTGCCCGGATATCGATAAAAGCGCCGGTCAGCAAGTCTTCCCGGCACTCATCCCGATCCCTGCTTTTATTTTTCCTTCCATCTGACGTTTTCCACCTTATTCTTCACGTCATCTCTTGCCTGTTCGAATCGCCGCTTACCTGATTCCAGCGATTTCTCCAGGTAATGCTCCATCTGCTCTTTGAAAGGCGCGTCTGACTTGAAGGCCATAAGAAATCTTATCTTCTCTCTTCGCTCCCTGTTCTGTTCTTTTATTGAATGCTTCAGTTCTTCATACCTTACTATCAGCTGATTATCCACGGCAAACTTTCTTATCTTCACCGATAACTGAAGCGCGAAGGACAAGTCGACGGCAAATATTCCAAAAAACATGCCGACAAAGAAGGAAAACGCCAAGTGCTGAGATAGCCAGCCTACCCATCCTTCCACATAATTATTGAGGGTGAAATAATAGATGGTCCCTAACAACCCCCATATGACGGTGAACTTAGGACATATTATCCCCTGGATATTGAGCTTTTCCCTGCTATAATCCCAAAGCTTCAGATTCATCCCTTTGACAAAGATGAGTCCGGCCACGTACTCCGTAGCCGTCATGACCACCGACATCAGCAGGAATATGACCGGGATATCGACAACGGCCTTTCCTGTAGAAAGCAGTTCTATGATATGGGACACCTGATACATACCCCATAAACCAAATCCGTAAAGCGGCAGATATGGTCCTGTCAGGAACCCCGGGTTTATCCATTCCCTGTCAGGATTGTTCTTGGAGATGAATCGCCTGAAAAACAACTCCATACACCACCCCAGGCAACTGCCGATAAAAAATAAAAATGCAAAAATCAGGAAAAAGTTCACGATAGTCTCCCTCGCTTCCGATATGATCTGTACTTTTTTGATAAACTTTTCTCATTTCGTTGCACAGGCAACATACATTGATTCTACTATTATATTAAAATCTCATTACAAAAGCAAATAACAGCTGATACGATGGGAAAGGTGAAAAAGTGATGAAAAGAAAAATCATAAAAATAAACGAAGAAAAATGCAACGGCTGCGGCCTGTGCGCGGAAGCATGCCATGAAGGCGCCATCGGTATGGTCGACGGTAAGGCGAAACTGCTGAGAGACGATTACTGCGATGGACTGGGAGACTGCCTGCCTGTATGTCCCGTCGATGCCATCTCATTCGAAGAGCGTGAAGCAGCCGCATACGACGAAGCTGCTGTAATGGCTAACAAAAAAGCAAAGGCTCACAACCAGCACGGCGGCTGCCTGTCCCAGGCCTTCAACGGAACTATGGAAAAGAGGCGATCTTCCGAATGTCCCGACGGTGAGATCCCCAGCGCCCTGACCCACTGGCCTGTGCAGATCAAGCTGGCGCCGGTAAACGCGCCATATTTCGACGGAGCGCATCTGCTCATAGCGGCCGACTGCTGTGCCTACGCTTTCGGGGATTTCCACAGAAGATTCATGGACAGCCATATCACCTTGATCGGATGCCCTAAATTAGATATGGTGGACTATTCGGAAAAGCTGACGGATATCATCGCCGCCAACGACATAAAAGACATCACCGTGGCCAGGATGGAAGTCCCATGCTGCGGCGGTATCGAATACGCGGTGAAACAGGCAGTGGCCAACGCTAAAAAAGCCATCCCTGTAGAGATCGTCACCATCGGAGTGGATGGCCTTCTGAGGAAATGATCGCCCGGCCAATATTGATGTTGTTTTTTCATGAAAAAGCCGATATAATTATAAATTATATCGGCTTTTGTTTGCAGTTTATTATGAGGAACGAACTATGCTATTTACATTCGAACATCTTCTCGGTGCGCTTATACTGGGTCTCGCAGGAGCTATCATCGGGAAGAAAATCACCAAGGACAAGAAAAAGTCCTACATCATCGGGGCCATCGTCTGTGTCCTGACTATCATCATCAAACTGATGACGTTGTATCTCTAGGGTGCGTATCTAGAGAGTCATGACGGTTCCCGCAGAATCCGCTGTATATCCGCCCATCTCATCCAGCTTTTCCTTGAACTCATCACTCTGTATGATGTCGATAAAAGCCTTGATGTGAGGAGAATCCAGGAATTTGGCGGGAACCGCGAAATCATATTCTTCATAAGCGATCTCTATGAAATCCAGTCCCATGGCGTTAGCTGACGACAACACGCCCATCCCGGCATCAGCGCTCTCGCTGGCCACAGCGGCAGCCACCGCCATATGAGTTGTCATTTCACGCTCATAACCATTGATTTCCTCTGTTGATATTCCCAGTTCTTTCAATCTGTAATCGAAAAGCACTCTCGTCCCGGCGCCTCTTTGTCTGTTTACATATCTCACATCCTTGCGCGCCAGATCTTCTATAGTGTGTATCCCGAGAGGATTTCCTTTTTTCACCATGATGCCTTGTATCCTGTTGACGCCTTTGATTATAGCCATCGGTTCGCTGAAAAGCCGTTTAACATATGGTATGTTATACTGCCCCGTCTCCTCGTCTAAAAGATGTATGGGAGCCATATGAGCTTCGCCTCTCCTGAGAGCCATCAATCCGCCCATGCTTCCCACATGAGTACTGGATACGAACATATTGTTGTGCTTTTCCGGCATCATATCAGCGATGATATCCAGTATCAGATCGTGGCTTCCTATTATCACTACTGTATTCTCTATCTCGTTTTTACTCCTGTATAACTCTATCCTGACCTTTTCCCCCGCTTCTACCCCTTCGCTGTTCTGCTCTATCACGCAAAATCCATCGGCTCTGACCAGGGACATGGCGGCTCCAGCGCCTCTGGCCAACGGAGCTGCCACGAATTTATCGTTTACTTTTCCCACCTTTACTCTGACATACTCCTTGTGCTTCAGACTGGACACCAGACGCTTGGAAATATGCGCTTCTACCGTCTCGCCTATCGTCTCCGCTCTCTTCCCCATCATTTGCAGCAGCGGTGCCACAAAATTTTCGAAACCGATATATGCCGACACCGGATATCCCGGAAGCCCTATGACCGGTTTGCCTCTCACTATCGCCAATATGACTGGTTTCCCCGGCTTTACCGCCACTCCATGGACTACCACCTCTCCCAGCTCCCGCAGCACATGCACGGTATAGTCCTCGGTACCTGCGCTGGAACCGGCGTTTATTATCACCATATCATATCGATCCACAGCCTCTGAGGCCTGCTTCAGTATCTCGCCGTAATCATCTTTTACAGGCGGGAACCTGTGTCCTATGCCACCCAGCATGGTGACCATGTTCTCAAACATCCTGGAATTGGATTCTATGATACTGCCTTCCTCTACCTGATCTCCCGGCTCTATTATTTCCGTACCGGTAGGAAAGATCGCTACCGTCGGCATTCTTATCACGTCGATATCCAAAATGCCGGCCGAAAGAAGTACGCCTATATCTATAGCTCTTATCCTGTGGTTACGTGGCAATATCATCTCACCTGCCACGATATCCTCTCCTATGGGCCTTATATGTTGCCACGGAGCGGCTGACGCGGTTATCCGGACACCTTCCTCCGTCTCCACGATATCTTCCGCCATGATGACGGAATCGCAGGGATTGTGTATCGGATCACCCGTATCCACCACCACATATTGATCCTCCCGAAGGATCACCGGGTTCGTTTCTGTGGCTCCATTGGTATCCTCGGCTCTTACAGCTATCCCATCCATGGCCGACGCGTTGAATAACGGCGAACTGTATTTGGCATAGACAGCGCTTCTGGTAACTCTGTTGAGGCTCTTTATAACAGGCACTGTCTCGCTTTCCGTCTTCAATATCTTCTTCACTCTGTCGAAATATTTTTCCCTGGCTTCCTCCACAGGTATCGTCTTCAGATACAGATTCCTCTTCTTTCTTTCCATGGTTTTCCCTTTCCAGCGGCATCCCCTCCGCCTCTCAAAACAGCGTCACCTCTACCGTTTCTCCCTGCCTGAGACCTTCCGAATTGGTATCTATGACAGCGTATCCGTCGGCTCTCGTCAAGACCGTCATCAAGCCCGATTTGCCCAGAACCGGCTCCGCCTCATATATCCCACATTCTCCTTTTCTCAACTCCACCAGAAGACAGGTCGCCTTGCCTCCTGCGGCTGCTACGTTCTCGGTGACCCTGGCCTTTATCCTTGCGGGCTCCTTCTGACAGGTCAGCTGCCGGTGGAGCCATCCTATTATCATTTCGAATATGAGCAGAGCAGCGGCAGGATGCCCCGGCAGTCCTGCCAGTATCGTTTCACTCCTGCGATCATATGCCAGTATAGTAGGCTTCCCCGGCTTTATCGCGATGCCATGGGTCAACAATCCTCCGCCCGACAACTCGTCCATGATATCAGCTGTATAATCCTTCTCCCCCTGGGAACTCCCCCCGGAGACAAGCACTATATCGCTTCTTTCCATTGCCCGGGAAATAGCATTCTTTATGGTCTCCCTGTCATCTCTCAGGACAAACTGATCTACCACATGGAAACCATGTTTTTCCGCGGCGGCTGACAAGGAATAAGTATTGATATCCCTTGTCTGTCCTTTCTTTATCTTGCCTTCCACCGATACCAGCTCATCTCCCGTGGATATGACCGTCACTTCCCACGGTCTGAACACCTCCACTTCCGTGACACCCGCCGAAGCCATGACACCGATCTCCTGAGGTCTGACGCATGAGCCTTTTTTCATAAAAACCTCTCCCGCGGCAATATCCTCCCCTTCCTGTATGACATTCCTGCCATCGGATACGGAATCATATACAGCTATACTTTTCTCATCGAATTTCTCCGTATACTCTATCATCACCACCGCATCAGCTCCATCCGGCAGCATCCCTCCTGTAGGGACATAGGAAGTCTGTCCGTCGGATATCTTCTCCCTCGGTACGGTCCCCATCTGTATCTCTTCCACCACGTCCAGAAAAACCGGTACACTCTCCGACACGCCCTGGGTGTTAGATGCTTTGACCGCATATCCGTCCACTGTGGATTTCCTGAAGCCGGGCACATTTTCTTCAGCCAAAATGTCATCTGCCAGCACTCTTCCGCAGCTTTCCGTAAAATGCACGGTTTCAGTTTCCGGCTTTCTCTCCGATGCCGCGTCAAAGATCTTTCCGCGAGCCTCCTCTATGGTATCAACACTCAACAATCGCATATCCGTCTGACCTCTTTCTCCACTCGTTTACCTGCTGATCCTTATAACGATTTCCTGGCCTTCCTCATAGCCATCGAGAGCCTTTACCGCTCCTGTCACCACATTTTCCAGTGTCTTCTTCACGAAAGGCACCATACCTATCTCCTTACCGCCTATGAACAGCTGGACATCAGCTTCTTCCTCCTGCTGTTTTGTTTTCCTTTCCACCAGATCCGCCAATTTCTCCACTTCCTTTCTCGCGTTTATCACAGGCAGCCCCTTGTATTCGTCCATAGTCTCTGAAATAACGCCTGATACGGCCACTGCCTCCCGACACATGCGCTTGTCTATATCGTCCGGGACCTTCCCTGTTATCACCGTCGGACACTTGATGCCGCAGTCCCCTTCCAATATTATAAAATCCTCTTTGTAGTATTTGAGTACCGCTTCCGGATCCATCCGCTCATCCACCATGATGGCAGTATCCTGCGGCCCCAAGGCTGTCACCCTGCGGGCGCCGCTTTCCATATGCCTGAAAGTATCCGTACCGGGTACATCCGCGCGATATCCCTCATAATGGATGTCCTTAAGAGTCCCCACCGTGTACCCACGTCTACGCAGCTCCGCCGTCAGCGCTGTCACCGTAGTCGTCTTGCCTGTCTTGGAAAACCCTTTTATCATCACTATTCTCATAGTCACTCTCCAAAATCTATCAGCTCATACTGGTGATGAAGCAGATCCATCATCAGCAACCTGTTCCTCAGCACGCTTTCCCTGCCGATCAGCAGCTTCAATGTTTCCGCCACCTGTATGGCCGATACCGCTGCCGGAGTGAAATATGGATTCCCTGTACTGACCTCGGCACCCCGGTCTTCCTCGCCGCTGTAAAGCTCTCCCATCAGTCTGTCTCCCGGCATCACCACGGCTACCTGCCCGTTCCACCCGGCTATGGCGCCATGGACCATCGGTATCCCCTGCTTCTCGCATGCACCCTCCAGTATCCTGCGTGCGCCAACACTATCCAGAGCATCCACCACCACGTCTGCACCAGCTATGATTTCTTCCGCGTTGCTCTCATCTATGAAAGCTTCCACAGCAGTCACTTCCACCTGAGAATTTATCTCCTTCATCTGCCGGACAGCTTCACGCGCCTTAGATCTCCCAAGATTCGACTCATTGGACAGAACCTGCCTGTTTAGATTGGTCTCATCGAACACATCGCCATCTACCGCGACTACATTCCCGACGCCGCTTCTGACAAGCCCTTCTATCACACCGCCTCCCAAGCCACCGCAGCCTGCCACACAGACTTTTCTCGCTGCCAGCGCCTTGTTTTCCTCCGGCGTGATCACAATGCCATTGCGCTCATAGCGCCTTTCCATATCTGTCACATCAGCCACCTGAAACCTTGGAAAAAGCCTTCAGCAGATCGCCGTCGTTGAGTCTGTCGTCTATCATCACCCTCTTATTGTTGACGGAAACGAATCCGAAATTTTTTATCTCCCTGTAATCGATCCCGGCTATTTTCAGCGCTTCATCGCACGTGCATCCTTCGGGAACTTCGTATACCCGTTCCTTATCATCGCCGAAATATTTCTTAAGCGTCCCCCTGAGGGTTATAGTCACTTTCATAATAATTTCCTCTCGTATAAATATTGTTTCCTATGATACGTATTATAACACAAGGCTGCAACGATGTCGAAAACACTGTAAAAACAAACGAACTTGCCCCGGATCATGGCTGCGCCATGTCATAGGCAAGTTCATTATCGTCGTCTGTCGACCCGGAAACGATCAGATCTATCTCATTACAGTATCGATTGTATCAGCTCTTCCGGCATCATACCGTTCTTGTCCCAACCCATAACTTCGTAATACTGGTCGAGCATGTCGTCAAAGGCTTCCTGAGGGATCTTCTGTCCGGCAGCGGGACCTTCTCCTCCCAGAGCTTCCTTCACCAGCCTCTTAGGGATGGTGTCATGAGCTCTGTTGAAGCCTTCCCTCTGGTTGAAGGCTCTTCCTATGTTGATGACTCTCACTCCTACGTCAAACATATCGTCAGCAGTCCAGTCATCGCCGGTCACCAGCCTCATCAGCTCCGCCATTCTCTCATAATTGTATGTGAGAGTTCCCCAGAAGTCGCAGATGCAGAGGCTGAACTTGACAGCGTTGGAAACCTGCAGCTTGTATACCATCTCGCCCTTTCCTTCCGAAGTATACGGAGGAATGGAAGCGGCGAATACCTCTTCGTTAGGCGCGTAAGCCCTCATATGGCATGCTCCTCTGTCTGAGATAGCGTACGACAGAGCCATCCCCCATGAACCGCGGGGCTCATACTGCGGGAATTCCAGTCCCTTTACCTGCATGGCGAAGTCAGTTCCACCGTACTTCTCGGAGCAGTATTTCACTCCTCTGCTGAGATCGGCTCCAACGCCTTCCTGTCTGGCTATCTTTTCTACCATCTCTATCATCTTATCGGCTTCGCCAAACCTGATACCAAAGTCGTAGATGCCTTTCTCTGTCATCTCCATGGCCCATACGATGGTATCCCCGGTGCTGATGGTATCTACGCCCATATTGTCACACACCTCGTTGAACTTGACGATGTGCTCAGGATCGGTTATGCAGGCGTTAGGTCCTGCCACTGCTATAGTCTCGTACTCAGGGCCCTCGCATATGGCATCGCCTATCTTCAGGAAATTGCCGCAGCCCAGACCACAGCTTCCGCAGCCTCTCTTGCCTTCCCTGTACTGCATGAGTACCGAGCCGTTGTACTTTTCCCACTCAGGATCGTTGCCCTGGGAGAAATTCTTGTACGGAACGATGCCTCCGTCTCCGCAGGCCTCCAGGAACGCGGTAGTACCTTCATCAAACACGAAGGTGTTGTCTTCCAGGAGAACATCCTCATGGAGTATCTCCAATATCTTATCCGTAGTATTCTCGATATCAGGCACCTTCACGCCACCCGTCCCCTTGATGAGAACAGCCTTCATCTTCTTGGATCCCATTACGGCTCCGATCCCGCCTCTTCCGGCCTGCCTGTAGTAATCGGAATTTATGCACGCCATATTGCTCAGCTTCTCACCGCCAGGGCCTATGGACATGATACTGTAATCGGTGCCATATTTATCTGCCAGCACGGCTTCGGCATCGTGGGATCCCATACCCCACAAGTCTGACGCGTCGAAGAATTCCACTTTGTCATCTTCGATAACGACATAGCACGGCTCCTCCGATATTCCTTCGAATATTATCATGTCGTATCCGGCGAACTTTATCCTGATGCCCACATGTCCGCCTATGGAGCAGTCGTTCATCGTTCCTGTGGCAGGAGATTTGGCCGCTACCGACAGCTTGCCGGAACATGGTACCGGAGTTCCTGTGAGCGGTCCCGTAGTGAGGAACAGCTTGTTGTCTTCACCGAGAGGATCGATACCCGGTTTCAATTCCTCGTACATGTATCTGATAGCCAACCCTTTGGAGCCTATGTATTTTTTCGCGAAGTCCATTCGAAGCGGCTCCGTAGAGGCCTTCTTTTCCTTAAGATCTATTCTCAATACTTTGTTCTGATATCCGTATATGGTCATATCTCATACCTCCTTTGCCTATTCAAATGTCAGCGCGTGCTGCGGACAAGTCTTGACACATTTCGGGTCGCCGCCACAGGTATCGCAGATATACGCCTTCTCATCCCTTATCCTTACAACTTTCTTAGGGCATTTTTCAGCGCATATGCCGCATCCTATACATTTATCGAAATCGACCTCTATATGCTCATCCATGGTTATGGCGCCGACAGGACAATTTTTAGCACAAATACCACAAAGGATACAGAAATGATCCGCATATTTAAGATTTCCCTTGTCATAATATGTCTCGATAGCTATCCTCGCCTTTGAAGGTATGTATTCACCCTCCTTGTATGCGGAACAGACCTGAGCACATAACTGACATCCTATGCAGTTGACTTTGTTGAACTTGAGTCTTTTCATTTTCTCTTGCTCCTCCCTCATTCTCTGCAAAAGTCTTCTTCAGCTTTCAGCACCGCCCTGCGGCCCCGCCGCACAGCCAGCGATATAAAAAAAGTGCAACCGAAAAACCCGAAGAAAATACTTTTTCTCAACGAAAGGCTCTCCTTTGCACAATGGCAGGCGACAGGATCGCTCCCGCGGCCCTAACGTTCTCAGCGGCATCATGTGTCGGCTGAGAATCGGAGTACTATTCATTTATTAAATAATTATACAGTAATTGTAGAAATTTTGTCAACCATATTAATTTGATTAATTTGCTGTAAAATTCTCACTATTATTCCGCAACAGTACCATGAACAACTACAGCAGTAATTCTCCCTCGACGAATTTCCTCGTCACATCGTTTCCCGGATCTTTCAGCAACTTGGTACTGCTCCCGCTGTCTATGATATCTCCGGCGTACATCATTATCGCTCTGTCACACATCCGTTTTGCCTGAGCCAGATTATGGGTGACCGTCACGATAGTGATATCCTCCCTCTCGCTTATGGAAAGCAGCATGCGCTCTATCTCCGCCGTAGTATGAGGATCTATATTGGCGGTCGGTTCGTCCAAAAGCAGGAGCTTAGGTCTGAAGGAAAGCGCCCGGGCCAGAGCTACCTTCTGTCTCTCACCGCCTGACAGCTTCCATGGACGCTGCTTTCTCAGTTTGACCAGACCCAGTTCCTCCAGCAGCGGAGCTATCCGTTCTTCTGTCTGTTCCTTTGAGAACCCTCTGACCTTCAGCGGATAACCTACATTTTTTTCCACCGTTGAGGAAATAAGATATGGGGTCTGGAACACCAGGCTGATATCCCGCTGTGGAAAATCAGCCTTTCCGTCATAGCAGACTTCACCCTCGGTAGCCGGGAGGATACCGGCTATTATATTGAGTAAAGTGCTCTTTCCCGCGCCGTTGGGTCCTATGATCGCAGTCCTGCTCCCATGCTCTATCTCACCGCTTCTTATGTCCAGCACGGTCTTTTCCCCAAAGCGTTTCCTGAGAGCCTTTAGCGTCACCTGCACACCATCACCTGCTTTCCCGTTCCTGAAAATGATAGAGCACGGCATTCACCGTAAAGGCTATCAGCAGCAATATCAATCCTACAGCTATAGCCCGCTCATAATCTCCCATGCCTTTGAGCTCTGAAATATACGTAGTCATCACACGAGTCTTTCCTTTTATGTTCCCACCAACTATCATGACGGCGCCCACTTCGGATATGGCCCTTCCAAAACCGCTCACCACAGCTGTAGTTATCCCTACGCGCATTTCATAGATCAGAAGCTTCATCCGTCCCGTCCTGTTGACGCCGAGGGTCATCCCCAGTGCGTTAACGACAGGAGCCTTTTCCTTTACGATATTATAAGTAAGTCCCGTTATTATCGGTGTCACCAGGCATATCTGCGCTATTATCATGGCCGGTACCGTGTAGTTCAGCTGCAGGCTTCCCAGCGGCCCCCGTCTCATGAGGATGAGGAATACCGTAAGACCGGCTATAACGGGAGGCAGGCTCATAAGCGTATATATGAGCCTGACCACGATCCCTTTGCCTTTGAAATCATATGTCCCTATCAGTATTCCCAGAGGTATCCCCATAGCGGTGGATATTATCACCGATGTGAATGATACATAAAGGGACAGCCCCACGATCTGAAAGATTTCCGCGTCGGCTGTAAATATCAGTTTTATCGCTTCTATGATCCCCTGTCCGATAGTATCCATATTCCGATTCCAAAATTCCCGTTGATTTCTCTTTTACTTCGCGTTAGGAACGAACAGCGCTTCGCCGTATTCCTCAACACCGTATTCACCTATGAGCTGCTGAGTCTCGTCAGAAACGATCCACTCCTGGAAAGCCTTTGCGCCTTCATGATTTATATTCTCGTTCTTATCAGGGTTTACGCAGATAACTCCATACTGGTTGTAGAGAGTTCCGCTCGGATCCTTTTCGCAGAGGATAGTGAGAGCCGTATCTCCGCCAACGTTGAGCCATGTAGCTCTGTCGGCCAGCGTGTATCCGCTCATCTCATCTGCCATGGTGATCACATCTCCCATACCGGCTGCCGCTTCAACATACCAATCTCCCGAAGGCGTAAGTCCCGCGGCTTCCCATATGGATAGCTCTTTACTGTGAGTACCCGACTCATCAGCCCTGGAAACGAATGTCGACTGGCTGTTCATGATATCTTCAAAGGCAGCTATCGCATCATCAGCGGCATTGGCGCTGACTCCGGCAGGATCAGCTTCAGGTCCTATGATGACGAAATCATTGTACATCACGTCCATTCTTCCGTCCTCATCCGCATGTCCTCCGGCCACATACTCCTCTTCAGCTGCGGGAGAGTGGACCAGCAATACATCGGCTTCGCCGTTTTCGCCCATAGTCATTGCTTCGCCCGAACCTACCGATACCACGTCAACAGTGTATCCGGATTCTTCCTCGAACACAGGAAGGATCTCATCCAGCAACCCACTGTCCTTGGTGCTTGTCGTAGTCGCCAGGATGATAGTACCCTTGCTCTCCGTGGTTTCCTCTTCACTTCCGCAGCCGGACAATATGGCAGTCATGGACAATACCATAGCCAGCACCAGCGCGGCAGCTAAAATTCTTCTCTTCATAATTACCTCCTAATCAACTTTTGCCTGTATAGAATAATATCCAATAAACGGCATATGCCGTCTATCGCGCCTTTATCCGGCGCATATATCCCATGATATGCTCCCACAAAAAAAGGAATATATGCAGCCGCTTCACAGCGGCTGTCCGTGCTTATCACTCCAGCGCCGCCATGAACTCAATCGAGTAGGAGGTAGGCGATTATTTCGCCTACCGACCTCTCACACCACCGCTCATGCGGTTCCGCAAGCGGCGGTTCAACCAACTTAACATATGACACGCCTTTCGGCGTAGTAATTACTCATGGAGACTAGCCCAAATGTGGTTAGTCTTTCATTGCTTATCGCTTTATGTACCCAGCCGTTATGCGCAAGCCTCGCATAACGGTCTCCACTGTAGGCAATTTTGTATGCCGCCCAGCGGGGTACGTCCAGCTTCATCAGGTTCTTTGCCCTATTCTGCGGTGTTTTCCAATGCTTCCAAATACACATCCGCAGACGGTAGCGTATGTTTCTGTCCAAACGCTCACATAATCCCTTCATGCTCCCGATTTTGAAGTAGTTTATCCATCCTCGGATAAGCTGGTTCAGTTTCTGCACTTTGTAACTGTTGCTCACTCCCCAGCTCCTGCATGTCAGCTTCTTCATCTGTGCTTTGAATTTCGCTACTGCTTTCGGGTGCGGTCTGGCTTTATATCCTTTGGCTAATGTGTCATAGTAAAATCCAAATCCGAGATACTTGATTCCTTTGGGCTTGTCCACCTTGCTCTTTTCAGCATTTACTTTCAATCCCAGCTTTTCCTCAATAAATCGGGTAGCACTTTTCATTACCCTCTCCGCCGCCTGCTTACTTCCTACCATGATAATCAGATCGTCCGCATAGCGCACGAAATCCAACCCTCTTGCCTCAAGCTCTTTATCCAACTCGTTCAGCATGACATTTGCCAACAGCGGCGATATATTCCCTCCCTGTGGTGTGCCGACAACTGTATCTTCATACTCGTCATCGATCATCACTCCACTGGCCAGAAATTTCCTTACCACTGAGATAACGTCTCCGTCCTTTATTGTCCGTCCGAAAATCGTCATCAACTTGTCATGGTTTACCGTGTCGAAGAACTTTGCAAGGTCGATATCCACTATCCAGCTATGCCCATCGTTCATCATCTCTAATGCTTTCAGCACTGCCTGTTGCGCACACCGATTCGGTCTGAATCCATAACTATGCTCGTGAAACTGCTCCTCGAAGATTGGCGTGAGTACTTGTGTTACTGCCTGTTGTACAAACCGGTCAACTACCGTTGGTATTCCAAGGTTTCTTGTCCCTCCATCTGGTTTTGGTATCTCCACCCGTCTAACTGGCTGCGGTTTGTACTTCCTTGTCCGCAGCTGCTTCCTGATGTTTTCGCCGTTTTCCGCAAGATATGCGCCAAGCTCTTCAACGGTCATCCCGTCTACGCCTGCCGCTCCTTTGTTTCTGACGATTTGCAGATATGCCGCATTGAGGTTATCATTGCTCACTATCTGCTCCATGAGACTTCTTGTGTCCATGCGTTGTTTCCTTTCTGCCCCTTTTGCCTTTGCCGCCTTTGATGTCATCGACAGGCGTTTGCTCCGGCTACGAAGTGGAACGTACTTCAACTGATTGATTGTTCGGTCCTTCGCTCCATCCCCATTACAGGAACTTCTTCACTACTACGACCTCTGCTGACTTCTCACAGTTCGTTGTTACTACGGCTAATGAGACCGCCTGTGAGACCTCCCCGCTTAAGGTGCGGACTCTTTCCCTCCATATACCTGCCACATTTACTGGTACTTCCAGCAACTTTTGGACTTCGATGTTTCTTGCCGTCTTATCCGTATTTCCCAGCCTTATATGTGGTTTCTGTCCGTCAAGTCAGAGGTTTGCCTACAGCTTCCTTCAGATTTCACCTCACGGTGAACACCCTTGCTGTTCAGCTATGTGCTTCGTCGTTGCCTACGCGCACTCGGGACTTTCACCCGTTAGAGCCCGCCCATGGCGGGCGAACAAAAAAAAGGATTTTTCGGAATGAAAAATCCTTTTGACAGTCTTCATAACATTCCTTTCCAAATACGGGAGGCCAGGAGGTTTCCCTCGGGACCCATCGACATACGCTCCATGACTGTCCCGTCACAGCGTCGTGACCGGCGTTTTAGAAGCGGATGTTCGGAACGATCAAATTTTGATATATGACAGCAGTTCCTGTCACTTTAATTATTTTATCATAACGTCATTAAGACAACAAGTATTTGAATTAATTTTTGTTCAACAACATTTACCGAGGCTGATTACCGTCTTATCAGCAAAATACGCCGGTCTACTCCTTCTTTTCGTAAAATGCCTCAGCAGACTGCGGGAACAGTATATACGCCAGAAGTATCTCTTCCGTCGGCGCTTTCTCACCCAGCTCCATCTTTTTGCTGAAGAACTGAGGCTTCAGAAGATCCGCAGGCCTGCAGGTTATCGGGTTTTCCTTTCCCAGCACCTTTTTCTGCACTGCTCTGTTGAATGGCTTTATCGTCCTTCCGTATTCACCTTTCAGCAGCGCCTTTGTCTGCTTGCTGGCCATCTTATATCGCTCTCCCGTCATAATGTTGAACACGGCCTGAGTCCCTACTATCTGAGATGATGGCGTCACAAGAGGCGGTTCACCCAGGTCTTCCCTCACCCTCGGTATCTCTCTCAGCACCTCATCGAACCGATCCTCCATATTCTGTTCCTTCATCTGCATATGGAGATTGGACAACATCCCGCCCGGCACCTGATACTGAAGCGTCTTGGTATCCACATCCATTACCTTGATATCGATGAGTCCTTCCTGCTCCGCCTTCCTCCTTATGTCACGAAAGTATTCAGAGGCTATGGCCAGCGCGTCTTCATTGAGTTCCACCTCGAATCCACCGGCCTTGAGAGTTTCGTACATCACTTCCGTCGCCGGCTGACTGGTTCCCAGCGCAAATGGCGACAACGCCGTATCTATCACGTCACAGCCCGCCTCCACCGCCTTCAGATATGTCATCGGCGCCACTCCGCTGGTACAATGAGAATGGACGTGAACAGGAACATTTACCGTCCTCTTGAGTATCTTCACCAGCTTATCCGCGTCATAAGGCATCAGAAGCCCCGCCATATCTTTGATGCATATGGAATCAGCACCCAGCTCTTCCAGTTCCTTCGCCAGGGACTTCCAATACTTGAACGTATATTTCCTTCCTACTGTATAAGCCAGAGCCAGCTGTACATGGGCGCCTTCCTGCTTGGCCGCGTGGGCAGCTCTCTCCAGATTCCTCACATCATTGAAAGCATCGAATATCCTGAATATATCTATACCATTGTCGACGGACTTCCTTATAAAAGCGTCCACCACATCGTCGGGATAGTGATTGTACCCCAGCAGATTCTGCCCCCGCAGCAACATCTGCAGCTTCGTCTTTCTGAATCTCTTTCTCAGCTGCCTCAACCGCTCCCATGGATCCTCGTTGAGATATCTCATGCATACATCGAAAGTCGCACCGCCCCAGCATTCTATGGAATCGTATCCCACCTCATCCAGCACTTCGGCGATAGGCAGCATATCCTCTGTCTTCATTCTGGTTGCCATCAGCGACTGATGAGCGTCTCTCAATATAGTCTCTGTGAATTTCACTTCTTCCTTACCGAAAAAAATCATATCCCTCACTCTCCTTCCGGACAGTCGATAAAGCTCTCATTTCCACTGTTCTTAACTAAAATAGTTTACTAGATTCCCGCCGCCTTTGCAATAAACATTGTTAAATTTTTGTGAAAAAGGTTGCTTCCGACCATAAATCACAGCTGAAAAGCCATCACCTGAAGCCCCGATTCCGTGACAAAAGACCCTGCGGCTATGACAGCCGCAGGGTCTTCATCGTCGAGACCATATTGTCGAGACCATATTTATGATACACGTATCATTTCCTCTTCAGCATCCTTCCTCCAGGAACTGCGCCAGCTCACTGTTGAACTTCTCCGGATCCTCCAGGAACAACCCATGTCCGCATCCCGGGAAAATGACCAGCTTACTGTCGCCGCCCAGGTTTTCCCTCATATACTCGCCGTGAGCCGGCGTATAGAGAAGACCATCACCGCTGTAAGCCAGCAGTACAGGAACTTTTATAGTCGGCAGTACGTTCCTGAAATCCTCGATGGCCATGGCAATCCACATATTGAGCATGCAATGCGGCGTGTTGTCGAGGGCTTCGTTGAATACCCATTTGAACTCGTCTTTCTCCTGATCATATCCTTTGGCAAATACGTTGGGGATGAACAGCTTGGCTGCGAACTCCCAGCTTACGGCCAGAGCCGCCATAAATTGCAGGTTCTGATCCATGTCAAAGGTGCAGCTCTGCCCCAGCTTCCACTCGTCATCGTTGAGAAGCTTAGGTGTCATATCTATGAAACACATCTTCTTGATATACTGGCACTTGAACTCCCTGGCATAAGCCAGCAGTGTGCTGGTCCCCATAGACCATCCTACTACATTGACTTCCTTCAGCTCCAGATGCTCTATCAGCTCGTGAAGGTCAGCCGCGAACCTGTTGAGATTCATTCCCCTTTCGGTGAGAGATGAACGGTCCGACTGGCCGTGTCCGCGAAAATCATACAGTATTACACGATATTTCTTAGCGAACTCGTCCACCTGGTATTTGAAGAACTTGTGGTTGCAAGACCAGCCATGGATGAATATCAGCGGTTCCCCGCTTCCATGCTCCTCATAATAGATTTTACAGTTGTCCTTTGTTGTAAAATAAGCCATTCTCTTTCACTCCTTTACCACTTTTTCCGACTACATCGGTCTTTTTTATTATTATATCACCATCTTTTGATGAATGTAATGCCTTAATGGCATGGTTTATCATTAAAATCAGGCATTAGACATGGGCAGCACCCACAGCTATAATAAAGTAGTAAGAAAATACAGGAGCGTATGAAAATGAAGGATAACAGAATGGAATATCGCAGCCTTCCCAAGGGGGCTGAACAGATAAGCATACTGGGACTGGGAACCAGCTCCATCGGTATGTCAGGAAAAAAGGAGATCGAAGCCACCATGGAAATGGCTCTGGAAAACGGCATCAATTATTTCGACATGGCCTCAGCCGACGAGTTTCCCTTTGATGCCTTCGGCCGTGCCGTCTCAGGGTGGCGTGATCAGGTATACTTCCAGGTACATTTCGGAGCCGAATACAGTACAGGAAAATACGGATGGACCACAGATCTCGATACAGTCAAACGTTCGGTAGAATGGCAGCTTTCCGCGCTCAGGACAGACTACATAGATTTCGGGTTTCTCCACTGCATCGACGAGGATGCCGACCTTGACCGGGTCATGTCCAACGGTATACTTGACTATATCCTGCAGCTAAAGAGAGAAAGAACCGTGCGCCACATCGGCCTTTCAACTCATACGCCGGCCATCGCCCGGAAGTTCATGGATACCGGACTCCCCGACATGATAATGTTCAGCATCAACCCGGCCTACGACTACCGTCATGGCGAATACGCCTTTGGGGCCACCGACGAACGCATGTCGCTATATAAAAGATGTGAAGCCGAAGGAGTTGGGATCTCAGTCATGAAAGCCTTTTCAGGCGGCATACTGCTGGATCCCAAAACATCACCTTTCAAAAAAGCCCTGACCGGATATCAATGTATCCAATACGCCCTTGACAAGCCTGGAGTGATCACTGTACTGCCCGGAGTCCGCGACCGCAGCGACTTGAAGGAGCTGTTGGGGTTCCTTGACGCCTCGCCTGAGGAAAAGGACTACTCCGTACTGAGGACCTTCACACCGGTGGATGCCGAAGGTACCTGCGTATATTGCAATCACTGCCAGCCATGTCCGGCAGGACTGGACATCGGTCTCATAAACAAGTACTACGACCTTTCCGTCGCAGGCGATGAACTGGCCCGGAGCCATTACACAGCTCTGGGAAAAAGGGCCAGTGACTGCATCAGCTGCGGCCACTGTGACAGGCGATGTCCTTTCCACGTCCGCCAGCAGGACAGGATGAAGGAGATAGCCGCATATTTCGATGATACAAATGTTTAAAAGGAGGTTTTGATATTATGAGTAAAAGATTAGTCGCGTATTTCAGCGCCAGCGGCACGACGAAGCGTGCAGCGGAAATGCTGGCTGAAGCAGCAGGAGCAGACCTGTATGAGATAAGACCGGAGGTCCCTTATACCTCTGCCGACCTCAACTGGATGGACAAAAAAGCCCGCAGCACCGTGGAAATGAAAGACCCGACATCTCGTCCGGCTATCGCCGACAATGACGCGGATATCGCCGCCTACGATACCATTTTCGTAGGTTTCCCTATATGGTGGTATGTAGCTCCTACTATCATCAACACGTTTCTGGAAAGCTATGATTTCTCAGGAAAGACCATCGTGCTGTTCGCCACTTCCGGCGGCAGCGGCTTCGGCAAGACAGTAAAAAATCTGCAAGGCAGTGTTTCACCGTCAGCCGTCATAAAGGAAGGAAAAATTCTCAACGGACGCCAGGACGCCGCTCAGCTGAAAGCGTGGATCGACAGCCTGGGAGTATAGCAGCAAAAGAGATCAACAATCGAAAACAGATCATTGATGGCCAGCCGTCGGAGGCCCTGACAGCTGGCCGTTCTTTATGATGAGAGTCACTTTATCCCTGTCTCTGTCGTGGTCGACGAATCCCGGACTTTCCCTATCCTCGCGCCTTGCGCATTCAGCCGCGAAGCAGCTTGTACATCCCGTCTTTCAGTCCGTCTATAGACAAGCGAAACATGGGAAAGACCTTCCCTATCTCCACGAAAGATTCCGACATCCATGCAGGATTCTCCTCCCGCTCCTGCGGATGCAGCCATATGGAGTGACTGTACTTCTCCCTGAATCTCCTGAACCAGCCCAATCCGTCCGTCGGCGCGCCTGCCGGGCCGCCATAAGAACCGTAAGATCCGCCGGATGCTCCCATCAGTTCATGGATAGCCATATCTGCGTCACCTACGAAGATCACCTTATAATCACTCGAGATATTCCTCAATATCCAGTCGGTTCTCACCGTCCTGTCAGCATCGATGGAAGGATCCTCATATAATTCTCCTTCCAGACAATTATGGAAATAATACATCTTCAGCTCGGAAAAGGTGTTCGCCTTATGGAGCGATTGGAACAGCAGACTGCACAGCTGTTCGTAAGGTCTCATGGAACCGCCTGAATCGATGAGGACCATCAGCTTCAGCCTGTTCCGCCGTGGCGGCTGTGTCCTGATATCCAATATACCACCGCGTCTGCAGGTATGATCCACAGTACCCCATATATCCAGTTCTTTCTCGCTGGATTCCAGCTTTCGTGACAATTCTCTCAACAGGCGGAATGCCATCTGGAATTGTCTGGATTCAATGGCGCAGTCAGTTCGCCAGTCCCTGAACCTGCGGTCTCCACGGGCATGGACGATGGACTTTCCACCTGCTCCCTGTATCATACCGCCGGCCACCTCTCCCGCGCCAAGTCCCGGTTCTTCTCCGGTCCCGGCCTCTACCGCCGCCAGCCGCTCTTCCATCACCTTCACGGCAGCATCAGGCTCCAGACTCCTGTCTTCAAGATACCCCGCAAAGAGCTGCCTGGCTCGCTGAGGATCCTGCCTCAGTCCTTCTATCTCCTCTTTCAGCTGCTGACCGGTGATATTTCTGAAATATTCATCGAATAATCTCTCGAACTTGTCCAGGTCGCTTTCTCTTTTTACCAGCAACGCCCGGCAAAGGATGTAAAACCCGCCCAAGGTCTGACCATGGAAGCCTTCGTACATACCTTCCATCAACGCCAGCCATTCGTTGAGGGAGACCTTCATTCCTCCCGCCCGAAGGAACGACAAAAAACCGAGAAACATCACCTGAGCCCTCCAGATATCCCCTTGACTGTCTCTCTGTCTTCATCCTTCTTCAGGAGGAAACTCATCAACGGCAAATCATTCCTCAGATCATCGACCGGCAGCCCACTCAGCTTCAGCGCGCTTATCCAATCAAGCAGCTCGCTGGTGCTTGGTTTTTTCTTCAATTCGAAATACTCCCTCACGTAGAAAAAAGCGTCGAGAGCCTGCTCCAGCAATTTTTCCTCGATTTCAGGATAATGTGCCAATATGATTTTCCTCATCAGCTCTTCGTCAGGGAAATCTATATAATGAAAGGCACAACGCCGCAGGAACGCGTCAGGCAGTTCCTTTTCCGCGTTTGACGTTATGATGACGATGGGCGGATGGTTAGCTCTGATGGTCTCATCCGTCTCAGGAATGTAAAACTCCATCCTATCCAGCTCCCACAACAAATCGTTGGGAAACTCCAGGTCTGCTTTATCTATCTCATCGATAAGAAGTACGCACTGCTCCTCCGACACGAAGGCTTCTCCTATCTTCCCCAGCTTCACATACCGCTTCACATCTTCCACACCTTCGTTACCCAGCTGACTGTCATAGAGCCTGCGTACCACATCGTACTGATACAGGCCATCCTGTGCTTTTGTGGTCGACTTGATGCTCCACACTATCAGTTTCTTCCCGAGAGCCTTGGCTATGGCTTCCGCCAGTGCCGTCTTGCCCGTTCCCGGTTCACCTTTCACCAGCAATGGTTTGTTCATACCGATGGCTATGTTCATGGTCATCTTCAATTCATCATCGATTATATAATCGTCGGTACCCTGGAATTTATAAATCGTTTCTGTCATATTCTGGCTCCTTGTTTCAAATTTTCATCTTATCCATTATACCATTTCTTCCAGGCCGCCGGCTATTTTCTTCATCCATTCCGCTATCTTTATCCCCTGCGGACAATTCCTCTCACATATATGACAGGCTATACAGTCAGATGCTCTGCTTCGCTTCTCCGCAACACTTTCATACACAGGCTTTATCTTCCAGTCCTCATCGGGGTACCTCAGATACTCGTTATATATCCTGAAATATTCCGGGACAGGGATGCTCATCGGACAGTGTCCGGCACAATATCCGCACGCCGTACACGGTATGGTTTTTTCCTCGTTCAATATCCGGCATACCTTCGTCAACAGCGCCCTTTCCTCGTCTGTCAACGGCTCAGTCGCTCTCATGTTGTCACACATCTGCTCCATAGCGCTCATACCGCTGAGAAGAATTATCGCTTTCCGGCGATAATATCAGAGTAACATCAGCTCCGCTGATTTCCAGCGCCGTCGTTCCCGAAGAAACCGAAACCCCGTCCAGTACCAGCGTAGCCGTTACACCGGATGCTACCGTGATATGCTGACCTGTCGTGTTTCCCTCCTGCGCCATGGCAACTGTGTAGGTACCGGATGTACCGATCGTCAGCGTATCGTTTTCAAATGATACGCCGGAGAGGTCATCGCCGGCCACCAGAAAGTCGCCATAATCGGCAGATGCTGCCAGCGTTGTTGTCGGCAGTAATGCCAATAACAACACTGTAACTGCCAGCCCGGCCAGATATTTTTTTCGCTTTCCCCTTCTCACTAATCCCAACTCCTTTCTTAGCGACAAAACTTTTCAGTTTTTCTGCTTTCCTTCCTGTTATCTTATAGCGATAAATCAAAAAGCACGCCGGGATTCCAATGCTTCCAGCGTGCTTTTCGTTTGACATTGGTGGAGACAGAGGGACTCGAACCCTTGACCTACGCGTTGCGAACGCGTCGCTCTCCCAGCTGAGCTATGCCCCCTCACTATATATTGTATCGTCACGATCGACCTACTGACGATTTTATCGCTATTTTACAGCCAAGTCAATATCCATCTTCGATTATTTTATTCGCCGTCTTCAGTATTTTCCTTTCTCATTTTCTTTTCTCCTTCCCTCGTAAAAGTTCTTTCACAATTCGCTGCATCAGACTTAGAAACATGCCCCGATTTTTTACAAAAATGGTACCTAAGGCCCATAGCTTGCACAAAGCTTTGATAGTATAATAATTAACAAAGTCGTCAAACAATATTGAAAGGACTGATTATGAGCCAGGAACTGTGGACAAAGGATTGGAAGAGGATCAATGAAATGATACTGAGGATGAACAGCGAAAGCGATATCCTCAAGGCTTTGAACACATTTTTGACCGATATCGAGGGACTCGTCCCATATGAAAAAGCGTGTATCTACTTCTACGACCTGTCGGCCCCGGAAATCGTAAAGGATTATATCGGGCAGGGATTCAGTGAAAAGGAGCTCATCGACTATGAGCGCTATTACTGTAATATCGATGATGTGGTAGAGAAGATGATGCCCAACAAAGAAGTCGTTATCAAGAGCAGCGAAGCCTTCGATATAAACAAGAGGAAGGAAACGGAATATTTCATCGATTATGTGACCCCTGCCAAGACCAAGGTCTCCCTGGACACTAATTTCCGTTGGAACATGGAAAACAGAGGTTTCTGCATCGGTTCGCTTGACCTGTTCCGAAATGAGAAGGATGTCGATTTCTCTGAAAGAGAAGTCGAGATCTGCCGGATATTCCAGCCTCACATAGAGCTGAAGGCTTCCAACTATGCGTTCCTTTTCGAGAACCTCACTCACAAGTATTCACTGACCAATGCCGAACAGGATGTGGCTACCATGATACTCAAGGGATATTCCAATGAACAGATCGCCGAGGAAAAGTGCATCTCCATTTCGACTGTGAAGAAGCACGTTTCCAGGATACTGGAAAAATCAGATACCAAATCCCGCATAGAATTCATATGCAAGGCCACCGGCAAGGATAAATAGCATAAAAAGAGAAATTATAAATATAAAGGAGAGAAGCTATGAAGAACATCATCACTGTAGCTGCGGTAAACTTTAAAGTAGACGCGGCCAACAAGGAAAGCAACCTTTCAAGGATCTGCGAATTCTCAGAAGCCGCAGCGAAGCGCGGCGCTGATCTGGTCTTATTCCCTGAGATGTGTCTCTACGGATATGACTATTACGTGGACGAAAACGTAACTCAGAAAGAAAAGATCGAAACAGCAGAAACAATCAACGGACCGTCATGCCAGGCTATCGCCGAGGTAACGAAGAAGTACGGTATTTATGTAGTATTCGGCATGGCTGAAAAACTGGAAGACACTGCTGACGCAACACTTTACAATTCAGCAGTAGCCATCGGTCCTGACGGAGTCATAGGCGCTTATCAGAAAATGCATCCTTTCGAGACTGAGAGCATCTGGTGCGCCAAGGGAGACAAGCCATTCATGTTCGATACTCCATGGGGTCCTGTTTCCATCGGCATCTGCTTCGACACATATCAGTTCCCTGAATTGCAGAGATATTACTGTGGCCAGGGCAGCCGACTTTATCTGAATCCTACCGCCGTTGTGGAGGAAATTCCGAAGGAAGGCAGCCGTCAGGCATTTATCGATTACTACGCTCCAACGCTGGAGTACGGCGTACTCTGCAACACTATTTACGTGGCCAGCGCCAACCTGTGCGGAACAGATATAGTCAACTACTTTGGCGGAGGCAGCTGTGTCATAGGGCCGAAAATCAACGCGTTCTATGAAACGAACCTTCACTACTACGCCGGCAACAAAGATAATGTACAGGAAGGTATCGCTATGGAGACCATCGACCTTTCGCTGGCGGAAAGACGTCTCTTCGTCGATAAGGAGATAACCGGCGAACCGGACTACAGACCTGATATTTATAAGAAATTTTTATAAATTGTCATCAAAATATTTATCAAGAGAGGGGATATTAAAATGCAAAATGATTCGTTAAAACGTACCATGAAGCTGCACCATCTGGTCATCTTCGGTGTAGCCTTCCTTACCCCGATGATCGCCTATACCATATACGGCGTTATCGCCACATCATCTCACGGTGTGGAATCGGGCTCCATCTGTCTGACCATAATTGCCATGTTATTCACAGCTCTCAGCTATGGCCACATGGCCAAGGCTTATCCTGCCGCGGGCTCGGCCTACACTTATACGAGAAAAGCAATAAATTCCAAGCTGGGAGTTCTTGCGGGATGGATCGTACTGCTGGGATATGTATTTTTCCCAATGGCCATCTGGCTCATCGGAGCGTCCTATTTCAGTGCCGCTGTTCCTGCAGTCCCTGAATGGGTATGGCTGATCGGCTTCATCGTCATCACGACTCTCATCAACATCGTCGGCGTCGAAGTAGGGAGCAAGATCAACTTCGTGATGGTTTCCATCCAGGTCATCATCATCATCGCGTTCCTGATATTCACCATCAAAGCCATTACAGAGGGAATGGGAGAAGGAACGCTGGCTTCATTCTCGCCTTTCTACAACCCTGACATCGACTTCAGCTATATGGTGGCCGGTGCTGCGGCAGCCTGCTACTGTTTCCTGGGCTTCGATGCACTGACTACATTTACCGAAGATACTATCGATCCGGAAAAGAACATCCCAAGATCGATAATACTGACTCTTCTCGTTTGCGGTGCTATATTCCTCATCGTAACGTACTTCACTCACCTGGTTCACCCGGCATTCGACTATCCTAATCCGGATAACGCCGCTTACGATATTGCTCGTCAGGTAGCGCCATCCATTTTCGGAGGCATCTTCCTTATCGGTACTATCGCGGGCCAGTTCGCAGCAGGTCTGTCAGCTCAGGCCAGTGGCGCTCGTCTGCTGTACGCTATGGGAAGAGACGGCGTACTTCCTAAGAAACTCTTCGGCAGGCTGGGAAAGACTAAAACTCCTACCAATGCCATAATCCTTATAGGTATAGTAGCGCTGTTCGCTGTATTCCTCGATGTTACTTCAGCTACTGCGTATATCAATTTCGGAGGACTCGTTGGCTTTTGCTTCGTCAACATTGCGGTTATTTCCCACTATTTCATAAGAAACAGGAAGCACTCCGCCAAAGGCGTCTTCATGTATCTTATCTTCCCTATACTGGGAACTATCTTCTGTTTGTACCTGCTGGTTCACCTGGATAGAATAGCTCTCATCCTCGGCTGCGCCTGGGTAATAATAGGCATCATCTACATGCTGATACTGACCAAAGGGCTCAAGGAGGAACCACCTGAATTGGCTATCGATGAATGATAGAATAGCTGAGAATTTGATAATGAAATTACCGCTTGCACGAAGGAAGCTTGCTAAAACCGCCTCCCAATGCAAGCGGTTTTGATTTAAAGTGATAATTAATCTTTTTGCTTGTTATTATCCTATTTGAAACATATAATAGAGATGAAAGGAGATATGACTATGCCTGCAAATATGTTAACTGAAATACTGTCAATACTGCGTTCTCATCTTGACCAAATTATCGGTGCAGATTTAGTTGAAATGATTTTATACGGTTCATTTGCCAGAGGTGATTTTGATGAGGAATCTGATATTGATATTGCAGTCATTGTGAATATTGACAGGGCTGAATTAAAGAAGTATCAAAAGGATATTGTTTCAGTAATAAGTGAAATGAGCCTTGATTACGATACGCTTATCAGTATCAACTATATCTCTCTTTCTGATTTTGAAGAGTATAAGAGTGTTCTCCCATATTATAAGAACATTGATCGCGAAGGGGTGAGAGTCGTTGCTTAATGATAAGCGTTGCGCCCTTGCGATTTATAGAATGGAACGGGCTAAGGAATTGATTGACGACGCAAAACAACTTTATAAATCCGGTAGCTATAAAAGCAGCAATAACAGGGCTTATTACGCAATATTTCATGCTATGAGAGCTGTGCTAGCCTTGGAGGAAGTGGATTAAAAAGCATTCCGGAGTCATCCAGTACTTCCAAAGAGAATATATAAAAACCGGAATATTTGAAAAAGCGTATTCTGATATCATCATATCGGCGAGCGAAATCAGGAATGCCAGTGACTACGACGACTTCTTTCTTGCCTCAAAAGAAGAAACAAAAGAGCAGATCGATAACGCTGAGCTGTTTTGTAAAGCTATTGAAGAATATCTAAACAGCACGGTAACACATACAACGTAATTAACATTTTATCTCATGATTTTGCTGAACATAATACATAGCGTTTATCGACAAAAGCTGGCATATCAACGTTATCACTTTCGTCGATATGCCAGCTTCTTTTTATTTGTCTTTCTTATCGCCTTTTCCAGCAGTTTCCATTTCTTTTATACTTTTCGAAATCCTTTTCTGTATTTCCCGTATAAGTCGTCTCCATCATTTTAACAGTTTTTTCCTTTATTTTATACACTTTCAGACCACATACCCTGAAATACGTATAAAATCAACGACTTTCAAGTCGATTTGGCGAAGATAATCAGCGAATCATTATACGGGAAATCAGGAGAAACTTTATATCCAGTATAAAAATCTCTATTTTAAAGCTCTACAAACTGTAAACGATTTCCCCGTCCATTACTGTCATGATGACTTTCATGTCGAACATGGCCTGCCTGTCGGTCGCGCATTCGAACAGATTGTGTTCGGTCACGACCATATCGGCCAGCTTCCCGACACCTATAGTCCCCATATCATGGTCTCTGAAGGATGCGTAAGCTCCTCCCAGCGTATACGCCCTGAGAGCATCATGTATGCTGAGCTTCTCCTTTGGGTTCCATCCGCCTTCAGGTTCACCTTCATTGGTAACTCTCGTTACAGCCCTGAATATTCCTCTGAATGGCGATACATCCACTACCGGGCAGTCCGTACCGAATGCCAGGACTCCGCCACCTCTCTGCACAGATCCGAATGGCCACGAATAGTTCATACGCTCTTCGCCCAGGATCTTATGGAAAGGATGCTGGTAAAAATCATACTTTGGCATATGCTCAGGCTGCACCGACGCTATAACATCAAGCTGACCAAAACGCGGTATATCGGCAGGATCGACCGATTCAAGATGCTCTACGCAGTGTCTCAGATCAGTCCTTCCATGCCTCCTGTAAGCCTCTTCTACTGCATCGAGGCACAGTCTGGCTCCCGCATCCCCACAGGCATGTACTCTCGTCTGTATGCCCGCCTTATGGAAATCGCACACCTGCTGGATAAACTGCTCCGGTTCTATCATCGGCTGGCTTCGTTCCCCAGGTCTATCGGAATAATCTTCCAGCATATATCCTGAGTACCCCTGAGGCGTTCCATCGATGAAAGTCTTGACGCCATTGCATCTCAGCCTTAAGCTGTTGTACTTCTGCATTTTTTCTCTTATGGCATCCACTCCTTCATCGAAGAATGGATAGAAATGTATCCTGGCAGTAAGCTCACCTTTATTTTCAAGCAGCTTATAAGCCTCACAGCTTACAGGCCCTACGCCAGCCACATCTCCCAGCGATGTTATACCATTTCTGTTGGCAGTCCTGATAAAAGTTCTGCTGTACTCAGCAAATTCTTCATTGCTTATTGATTCGAAAATCTTGGACTGAACGTTGACAGCTGCCATTTCATGAAGATATCCATCCGGCTCACCGTTTTCAAATCTTCCATAGGAACCGTTAAGCGGATCTTCCGTGTTCGCATCTATGCCAAACAGCCTGAGCGTCGCGCTGTTGACCCATGCTCCGTGTCCCTCTTTGTTGATGAGAAATACCGGTGTGTCAGGGAAATATTTATCCAGACTGCGTTTGGTCGGATTCTTATGTTCCGGCCACAGAAGTGGATCCCAGGCTCCTCCCATGATGAATCGCTTATTTTTGTCATCCTTGTGGAGATCCCAGAGATATTTGGCTGCTTCCTCTTCTGACGTCATATACCTGAGAACGCCGTCCTGTTCCAACAGACCGCCGCTCACCAGATGCACATGAAAGTCGTTGAAACCCGGCATCAGGAATTTATCGTATATATCTATGATCTCCGTATCGGAATCAATATACTTCTTTCCTTCCCTCTCACTTCCGACGAATATTATCCTGTTATCGCTGACGATAACATAACCGTCGATCAGCTGATCCGTCACAGCAGTATAAATGTTCTTACATCTGAAGGCTTTCTTTTTCATTTTCGGATTTCTCTCCTATTCCTCCCCATTTTCGTCATCTTCTATGTTAAGTACGCCATTCTTGATTTCTATAAGGTACATCACTCCGCATACAGGGCCGAAAAGTACGCCTCCAACGGCCAGGAACAGCGGCAGCACATCATTGGAATGCATTATCACCCCTGCACCTACGAGAATGCACGCTATAATGGTCACTATCGCCCAAAAGTAGGCAAGTTTTCTTTTTCTCGCTTCTACACTGTTTTCCATCATTGACCTCCTTACGCTTCGAGCTGCTTATTACCCTTATAAGTAACCTTAGCAACCACTATATAAACTACTATACTGAAGATAATGCAGGCCAGGTTTGTAGGGATTCCGGCAGGCATCTGCAGAACGAACTGCCAAACCATGTACATAACGATCGAAAGGAGCAAGCTCCAGAATCCGGCTGCTGCTGTTTTCTTCTGATAGAAGAGTCCGAACATGAGCGGTACGAAGAATGCTGCTACCTGGAATCCTCCGATATAGTAGTAAGCTTTCGAGATACCATCTGCCCAGAAATATGTGCAGAATATAACGAGTATACCTATTATCGCTATTACGACCTTCGTAGCGACAACTTCAGATTTATCGCTCATCTTTTCATTGATGAATCCTCTGTAAATATCGTGTACCACTACAGCTCCGCCAATCAGATAATCGGCACTTACGGTGGACATTACAGCCGACAGCAATGCCGCTACAAACAGTCCTCTCAGACCTATCGGCAGTGTTTCGAATACGATGGCCCAGAACGCCTGAGATGGAGATTCTGCCGCAACATCAGGATACTGAACGAGGGCTGCCATACCTGCGATTACCATTGCAGTACTGAATATGATGCTGAACAGCATGATACAGGAGTATGAAACCTTTATGTCTCCGCCGGACTTGGATGAACCGAATCTCTGATACGACTGTGAGTTGGCATACATAGCCACAGCTCCTATCGCCCATGAGAGTATCTCCATCACGCCCAAGCCTCCTGAAGGCGAGGTCAGATTCGGATTTATATCGTGAGCCTGCTGGAATATTGCACTAAATCCATCAAAATGCATGTACATTCCGAAGCAAAGAACACCGGCTGCAACGGACATGATGACGAACTGAACCATATCGGTAACGGCCAGTCCGAACATTCCCGAAAGAGACGTATAAATTACGATTATTATACCTAATATTACAAAAGCTACCCACATATTTATTCCGGTAACATATGAAATGACCTGTCCGCCCGCTGTCAGCAGAGCCGATTCATAGAGGAGGGTACAGAGCATTCCCAGCGCCATAACCAGTTTAGTATTCTTGCTGTACATATACTGCATCAGGTCAGGCATGGTTATTACCCAGTCAGGCATTTTATCTCTTACGAGAGGTCCTATCCACAACGCCAACGGCAGTCTCAGAATAGTATTTGGAATAACGTATATAAACAGTATGCAGATACCCATAGTGGTTCCGCATTCAGCCAGACCTACGATGGACCATGAGTCTATCCAGCTGGCCGAACCTACACCGATCAGAACCGGTATGGTCAGTCTTCTGGCTGCCACGAAATAGTTCTTCATGTTCTTGCTGGCTCTTCTCCTCATGGTCAGGCCGACAGCAATGATAAAAACAAAGTAAAGAATGATCACACCCCAGTCAAGGCCGGACCACATACTTGAAAAATCTATCATTTCTCAATCCTCCATAAATAGTAATTTCAAATCAGGATTTGTGTTCGACACGGTATTTCAGTCCCAGGATATGTTCGCTCTGGATACCGAATTCATCCAAGTAAGCATATCTCTTGTTGATGGTGTCACTCTTCTTGTAGACGATATCCATTTCGACCGCCGGTCTGAAAAAATACTGCTTCGTCACAAGCTTGAGATCTCCCGATTTTCCGTAAAAACGTTTCATTATCCTCATCTGGATATGTTTTTCCGTCTGCTCCAGAATATCTTTATCGAATATATTAGCTTTCATTATTTCCCGGTCTTCTCTGGATTTTTTGTTGACCAACTTTATGTCTCCGTTTTCGTATATATCATACTGGACAGGATGCACTTCATTGAGATCGAACACGACGGCAACTTTTCCATCCCGGACGACACCGCCCTTCTTGAAAGGGCCTCTGCCGCCCAGCTCAAAATGGTAAACCAAATAGCAATATGGCACCCATACGTCTCTCATAGCAATAATTTCAAATTTTATTAGAGGTTTGCCGAAAATGCTGCCGTGCATGAGCTTTGCCTTCTCATTGATAGCATCTTCTCTGTTGCGTACTATATCAGTATGCAGAAAGTCTTGTTCTTTTTTTCGAGACTGTAATCGTTTTACCATATCGCTACCTGATCTATCCTTCCCGGTCTGATAAACAAACCGCTTTTATTCTTCTTCGATGAGGCTTTCCTTCCACTTGTATGGATATCCCGTGTCCATCATCCTCTTGAGGAAATCATCGGGATCCAGTTCGTCGGAGAACACGATACCTTTCTTCAGATCCGTATCTCCCAGGATCATCGTTCCTATGGCCAACGGCAATGCCACGTATACGAGAGCTGTTCCGTAGATCTTCTTCAGTTCAGGTCCCGGAGCGTTCATCTTCGGGCAGTTGGCTCTGTAAGTAACGTTCTTTCCATCCTTCGTTCCGCTAACTTCCACGATAAGCTCTATGAATGCCTTCTTATCAGCTTCCGCCAGTTCTTCATCTGTGGCTCCGAAAATATTGTTCTGTGGAGGTGGTACCATGGCTGCTACAACATCTATCGGCGCAACCTCTGCATCCCCTACCTTTATCTTTTCCTGCGAGCACAGCCCCGAAGCATAGAAGATCGCCGGCTGGTACATCAGATAATATTTGAAATCAACATCCTTTACACCCTCAAATGTAGAAGGCATGCTGTATATCTCCTCGTGAGAGTGGTGGGTCACCGGCAGCGTTCCTACAGGATCAGGGAATTCGCACATCTCCATCCCGCCGAACGGAGGGTACTTGACATATTTTCCGTCTTCCAGAGCATAAGTCGACGACGCGCAGTCAACCAGAGCCTGCTTTGGAGACCAGCCTGGATTCCACGGACGAAGCACCCAGTCATAAGGTCCTTCTCCCGGAACGAGATTGGCCTTTCCGACTCTCATCTTTATACTGTCTACTGTATCCAGCTTATTGGCGAATCTTCTGGCTAAAACGTTAGTCATTCCCGGAGCGAAGCCGCATCCGAACAGTGCCGTAAGTCCTGCTTCCTTGAATTCCTTGCACAGCGTCAGCTCGTCCACCGATTTCCCTTCGAGGAACTCGTCCCAGAACGGATCGTCGAAGGCAGTATTGATATAGTTGGCCTTTGCCTTTAACGCTCCCTTCATAACATATGTAGCCATCCAAGGCATTACCATATCGACGACCACATCTACGCCTTCCGCTGCTCTGGCTACATCATCAGGGTCAGTAGCATTGACAGCTCCCGTCTTGACCTTGTCGACTCCGATATGATCAGCGACAGCTTTAGCGGTCTCTTCCTTCAGGTCTACGAGTCTGATCTCTTCGATAGCATCCTGTCTAGCCAGAATGGACGCGCACGCTCCACCCTGACCGCCTGCACCTACGATCAATACTTTCATAATATAAGTCCTCCTTCTTTTCTGACCCGGGCTTATTCTTTATATCGCGATGTCAATATATATCGCAAAAGCCGTGCCAAGAAGAAAAACTTTTTCATCTTCATTGAATTTTCAATATTTTTCGGACTTCATGATTTTGAACCCTTTTTATTTTTCCTCATTTTTCTTTTGTTAAAATCAAAAGAAGAGTGATTTTGTTTCGTTTTTGAAACAAAATCACTCTTTAGCGGTGTTTTTTCAACTTTTTTGTTTCACAAATGAAATTAAATGGTTTCATTTGTGAAACTCAACGTTCCAATCCATACTTTTTCATTCTCCTAGATAAGGTGGATTTGTTCATCCCTAACGCACGCCCCACCTCGCTGGCTCTCTTATATTTAGCCAGCATAGACTCCAGGATATACTTTTCATACTCGTCCATGAGCTCCGTCATGGTCTTCCCTTCCAGATTGGACAGATCCATTCCCACCGACTCTGTCATCACTCCCATGGCCCTTTCCACCTGAGCCTTGGTGATGATATTGTCATCAAAGCTTATCATTATCCTCTCTATGACGTTCTCCAGCTCCCTGATGTTTCCCGGCCAATCGAATTCCTGCAATACACTCATAGCTTCGTTGGATATCTTTTTATCCATCTTGTATGATTTATTGTATTTGCTGACAAAATGGGCTGCCAGCACTTTGATATCCTTTTTCCGGCCTTTTAACGGCAGCAGCTCTATAGGCATCACGTTGAGCCTGTAATACAAATCCTCTCTGAAATCGCCTCTGGCCACCGATTCCTTCAAGTCGCGGTTGGTAGCGGCGATAAACCTGATATTCACCGGTATAGTCTTCGTACCTCCAACCCGCATTATCTCCTTCTCCTGTATAGCCCTCAGAAGCTTGGACTGAAGATGTATCGGGATCTCCCCCACCTCGTCCAGAAACAGCGTCCCGTGATTCGCTATCTCGAAGAGCCCCATCTTACCGTTTTTATCGGCTCCCGAAAAGGCACCGCCCACATAGCCGAACAACTCCGATTCCATCAGATTCTCCGGTATGGCGGCGCAGTTGACCTTGATAAAGGGCCTTCCCACTCTGCCGCTGTTGCTGTATATGAAATTGGCGAATACTTCCTTCCCTGTCCCCGACTCTCCTGTCAGCAGTACCGTCGTATCAAGTTTGGCAACGCGTGCCGCTTTTTCCGCCAGCCGCTTAGTTTCCTCGTCTTCCGCCACCATATTGCCTAGAGCCGTGCTGCTCTGCTTTCTCAGATATTCGATTTCCTCCCTTATCTTGGCTGTCACCTTGCTGTTCTTCTCCAGCAGCTTCTTGAGGGTAAGGGTCTCTGTTATGTTTCTCTCTGTGTTTATGATTATGTCTATATCGTCTTTTTCGAAAAGAGGCACCCCTGTAACGTAGACTTTATCGCCATCCCCCAGATTCTGGATCATCGCTTCTTCCTTGCCGCTCTTCATCACTTCCAGAGAAACGGATTCCTCGATAAAGCCCTGCGTCTCCAGCTGGCGCATGTTCTTGCCGACCGTCTCTTCTCTGGTCAGACCGCCTGTTTTGCACGATTCATCGTTGAGCAACAGAGTGTTGCCCTCCCCGTCGGTGATATATACTCCTATCTTGAGACAGTTCAAGATTTCCGACATCTTATCGTAATTATCCTCTATGAATTGTCTGTACATGCCCCTTCTTCCTCCCCGTGATCTTTTTATCAGCTCTCTCGCCGTTTATCCGGCGATCATTTGGATCGTTTCAGTATTTTCCGTAAAAACTCCCCTGTGTAAGAGCCTTCCACCTGCGCCACTTCCTCCGGCGTCCCCTGAGCGACGATCTGACCGCCTCTGAAGCCTCCGTCAGGCCCCAGATCTATGATATGATCAGCCCTCTTTATCACATCCAGATTGTGCTCTATCACTACGACAGTATTGCCAGTCTCTACCAGTTTGTCAAGGACCGATATCAGCTTGTCCACATCAGCGAAATGAAGTCCCGTGGTGGGCTCGTCCAGAATGTAGAGGGTCTTTCCGGTGCTCTTCTTGGAAAGCTCCGAGGCCAGCTTTATCCTCTGGGCTTCTCCTCCCGAAAGCTCGGTGCTCGGCTGGCCCAGCTTGATATATCCCAGCCCTACTTCCATCAGCGTCTGAAGCTGCCTGGAAATAGTAGGGATATTACGGAAAAACTCCGTGGCCTCCTCCACGTTCATATCCAATACATCAAATATACTCTTGCCCTTGTATTTGACCTCCAGGGTCTCTCTGTTATATCGTCTTCCCTTACACACTTCACACGGAACATATACGTCGGGCAGAAAATGCATCTCGATCTTGATGATCCCGTCCCCATTGCAGGCTTCGCACCTCCCGCCTTTCACATTGAAGCTGAAACGGCCTTTTCCATAGCCTCTCAGCTTGGCCTCCGGCAACTGTGAGAACAGATCCCGTATATGGGTAAAGACCCCTGTATACGTGGCCGGATTGGATCTTGGTGTCCTGCCTATAGGCGCCTGATTTATATCGATGATCTTATCGATATTTTTCAGACCATTTATCCTCTTATGCTTTCCCGGCCTGTCCTTGCTGCCGTACATTTCCGCCGCGACGGCTTTATATAGGATCTCATTTATCAGACTGCTTTTTCCGGATCCCGACACTCCGGTGACACATACCATTTCTCCCAGTGGTATCTTCACGTCAATGCCTTTCAGATTATTTTCCGCGGCTCCTTTTATCTCCAGGAACTTACCGTTCCCCGTTCGCCTGGTCAGCGGCACTTCTATCTTTTTTCTGCCGCTCAAATATTGTCCGGTGACAGACTGCGGACAGTTCATTATGTCTTCCACGGTTCCCTGTGCCACCAGCTCACCACCATTGATGCCGGCTTCCGGACCTATATCGATGATATGATCAGCGGCATACATGGTATCCTCATCATGTTCTACCACTATCAGTGTATTCCCTATATCAGTCAATCTTCTCAGAGCCTCCAGCAGCTTGGCGTTGTCCTTCTGATGAAGTCCGATGCTGGGCTCGTCCAGGATATAGAGGACTCCCACCAGACCGGAGCCGATCTGGGTAGCCAGTCTGATACGCTGAGACTCGCCGCCTGAAAGTGTCGCGGCCGCTCTCGACAGTGTCAGGTAATCCAGCCCCACATTGGCCAGAAAGGTGAGTCTGCCTTTAATCTCCTTCAATATCTCTTCGGCGATCCTGCGATGCGTCTCGGAAAGCTCCAGTTCATCGACGAACCTGATGGCCTCAACTACCGACATATCGCAGAATTCCATTATATTTTTTCCTCCCACAGTCACCGCCAGCAGTTCCGGCTTCAGCTTGTTCCCATGGCACGCCGGACACTCGGTGATGCGCATGTACTTTTCCATCTTTTCCTTGATCCACTCAGATCCTGTCTCCCTGTATCTCCGTTCCAGGTTATTGATGATGCCTTCATAAGTATGATTTCTCTTGAGACTTTCGCCGCTGCGATTAGTATAGACATATTGAAGCTTCTCATCTCCGGTTCCATACAGGAGCACTTCCTTGAACTTCTTCGGCAGATCTTTGTATGGTGTATCCATATCAGCGCCATATTTTTCTGCCAATGCCCGTATGACCTGCCAATAATAGCTGGTATACTCCATAGTAGCGAAAACATTGCTGAGGCATTTCTCATTGATACTCTTGTCCTTGTCCGGGATTATCAGGTCCGGATCGATGCTCTGGATGAATCCCAGACCATTGCACTCAGGGCATGCTCCCATAGGATTGTTAAAGGAAAACATCCTGGGCTCCAGCTCTTCTATGCTGACTCCATGCTCCGGACACGCCAGGCTGGTGCTGAAAGTCTTTTCCTCCACATCACCATTTTTATCGACGATGACCTGTACCAGTCCCTCTCCGTGACTGATGGCCAGCTCGCAGGCCTCCGACAGCCTGCTCTGTATCCCATCCCTGACCTTTATCCTGTCGACGACGATCTCAATGGTGTGCTTGAAGGTCTTTTCCAGCTTTATCTCATCCTCTCCCAGTATCTTCATCTCCCCATCGACTCTGACTCTGGTGAAGCCTTCCTTCCTTATCCTCTCCAGTATCTTTTCATGCTGTCCTTTACGCTGTCTGATCACAGGAGCCAGAATGGTAAGCTTCGTCCCTTCTCCTTCCATCATCAACAATTCGGTTATCTGATCTATAGTCTGACTTGAAATCTCACGACCACAGACAGGACAGTGAGGTATACCTATCCTGGCATACATGAGTCTCAGATAGTCATATATCTCCGTCACTGTTCCCACGGTGGATCGCGGATTCTTGTTGGTAGTCTTCTGGTCTATGGAAATGGCCGGAGAAAGGCCTTCTATATATTCGACGTTAGGTTTTTCCATCTGTCCCAGAAATTGTCTGGCGTAGGAGGACAGACTTTCCATGTATTTCCGCTGTCCCTCCGCATATATGGTATCGAAGGCCAGCGACGACTTCCCTGAACCCGACAGCCCTGTCAGCACCACCAGTTTGTCTCTGGGTATCGTCACATCTATTCCCTTCAGATTGTTTTCTCTCGCTCCCTTTATAACGATGTCTTTTGCCATACTCTGTACTATGCTCCCTCTCTATATGCTTCTAAAATGTCCACTGCCATAATGTCGAAGACCTTTTTCATCAGCCATACCGGCACTACATATGAGCCTTATACTCGAACACCATATCCCTCAGCTGGGCCGCCCGTTCGAACTGCAGATCCGCAGCGGCCTGCTTCATCTCCTTTTCCAGTTTGGCGACGTAGTCCTTCAGCTCTTTTTTCGTAAGCTCCAGCGGGCTCTTTCCTTCATATATCATGTCCTCTTCCGCCACATGAGTAGCTTCTATGACGCTTCTGACCGCCTTCTTTACACTCTGAGGAGTGATGCCGTTTTCTTTGTTGTACTGATCCTGTATCCTGCGCCTTCGCTCCGTCTCGTCTATGGCCGCTCTCATGGCAGGACTCACTCCATCACAATACATTATAACCCGACTGTCAACATTTCGAGCAGCCCTTCCTATTGTTTGTATCAGCGATGTTTCCGTTCTGAGAAAGCCTTCTTTATCGGCATCTAAAATAGCAACCAGAGACACTTCCGGGATATCCAGCCCTTCCCTCAGCAAATTTATCCCTACCAAAACGTCAAAGATACCAAGTCTCAGATCTCTCAGTATTTCCATACGTTCCAGCGTATCTATCTCCGAATGGAGGTAGCGCACCTTTATCCCGACATTTTTCAGATAATCCGTCAGACTCTCGGCCATCTTCTTGGTAAGTGTCGTAACGAGTACACGTTCACCCTTTTCCGTAGTTTTATTGATTTCCCCTATCAGGTGATCCATCTGTCCTTCCGTCTCATGAAGCTCTATGACGGGATCGAGAAGGCCTGTCGGCCTGATTATCTGCTCCGCCGATATGCCTCCGCTCTGCTCCCTCTCGTACGGCGCCGGAGTAGCGCTGACGTATAGTATCTGGTTCACAAGACTGTTGAATTCCTCGAACTTAAGCGGCCTGTTGTCCAGCGCCGATGGCAGCCTGAAACCGTAATCCACCAACGACTGTTTCCTTGAACGGTCTCCCGCGTACATGGCCCTGAGCTGGGGCAGCATCACATGAGACTCGTCTATTATTATCAGGAAATCGTCCGGAATGTAATCTATCAGCGTATACGGTCTCGAGCCCGGCGGCAGTCCTGTGATGTGACGTGAGTAATTTTCTATGCCTTTGCACGTTCCTACTTCCCTGAGCATTTCCATATCGTATCTTGTACGCTGTTCGATACGCTGCGCCTCTATCAGCTTTCCCCTGTCGCGGAACCATTTGATGCGTTCATCCAGCTCTTCACTGATGGTTTCGATGGCCCTGTCGATGTTCTCCTTACTGGTGACATAATGAGATGCCGGATAGATAGCCACATGATTTCTGATGCCAACTATTTCTCCGGTCACAGGGTTTATCTCCTTGATTGTCTCCACTTCGTCACCGAACAGCTCTATTCTGACAGCGTTTTCCGCTCCTGCCGGATAGACATCCAGCGTATCGCCTCTGACTCTGAAATTGCCTCTTTCCATAGCGATATCGTTCCTGGTGTACTGGATATCTACCAGCTTCCTCATCAATTCCTGCCTGTCTCTTTCCATACCTGGCCGCAGTGATATGACCTGATTTTCATAATCTATCGGACTTCCCAATCCGTAGATGCAGGATACACTGGCGACGATGATAACGTCCCGCCGCTCCGACAGTGCCGCCGTCGCCGAGTGCCTCAGCTTCTCTATCTCCGCGTTGATATCCGAGTCCTTCTCTATATAGGTATCTGTCGACGGCACGTAAGCCTCCGGCTGGTAGTAATCGTAGTAGGAGACAAAATATTCCACTGCGTTATCAGGGAAGAACTCCTTGAACTCGCCGTGAAGCTGAGCCGCCAGAGTCTTGTTGTGGCTGATGACCAGAGTCGGCTTCTGTACCTGTTCGATGATATTGGCCATAGTGAAGGTTTTTCCTGAACCGGTGACGCCCATCAGCGTCTGAGCCTTCTTACCCTCCATGATACCGCTCGCCAGGGTTTCCACGGCCTTAGGCTGATCACCCATCATCTTATATTCTGATACTATTTTAAAACGATCCATAAATCAATCCTCTCGTCTTTTGGTTTCTTTACTCTGTTTTCATTTTTTATTTAACCATTAATGTATCCGCTATTTCTCTATCAAAACTCATTAAATGCTTTACGATCATATCTTCCGAGACACCTGCTGCGGATACCATTCTTTTTCTTCCTGTACTTTTCATCTTTTGATCCAATACATATCTGCCTAACAGCATTATAACATAACGCCTCCTCGCGCGCAAACAGACGTTCTTCGTTTTGCCGTGATTTTAAATTTTTATTTCGAAATACGAAAATCGCCTCGAAACTACCAATACAACTAAAACAGCGGGCTGGATGAGATGTCCAGCTCAAACCGTCCGCTGCCTTAGAATGACAACCATAAACCGCGCGCCGGCAGAGTATTTCTGCCGGCGCGCGGTCCTTAGAGTATTCCACATTTGATACGGAAATGATTTTTCAGGTGATTACTGTCGTTTTACTTTGACCTTCTGTCCTATATCATAACAAATCCTGTTATCAGATAACCGATTGCAGCCACGGCTCCGGCCAGCAAGCCGAGCGGCATCTGAGTCCACGCATGGGCAAAGTTGTCGCAGCCTGTAGCTGAGGATGTTATTACGGTACAATCGGAGTAGAAGCAGCAGTGGCTTCCCAGTACTCCGGCCGAGATTACTGCTCCGCAGCCAAGAGCAACAGGTATCCCCGTCTCCATGCAAATCGGAATGACTATCGGCAGCGCGATTATGTACATTCCCCAGTTAGTTCCCGTAACAAACTCGGTTACTGCAAGAAGTGCGAAGATCAACACAGGCAGCAGTTGTACCGATGCGCTTGCAACAGCAATATCGATCACGTAACGGGTAAAGCCTATCGTATCGTTCACCGATGCGAAAATATATGCCAGGACCATAAGGGTGAGCGGAAGTATCATGTTCTTTATCCCCTCTATACTGTAGTCCCAAAATTCTTCGGCAGTCAGCAGCTTCTGTCCTATAAAGAGAACGAAGCAGAGAGCCATTGTGGCGATTACACCATACTGCATATCAAGATCGAAAATGATCGTAAAGAATACCATGCCTATGATAGGAATAGCAAGATTATATAATTTAGGTTTTCCTTTCAGTTCGACTTCGCCAGCGTTCAAGTCGATTTTTTCTGATCCCGGAGGCGCCAGCGGTCCGCCTGACAGCGCTCTTTCTTCAGCCTTCTTCATAGGGCCGAACACAGGAACTATATGCCATATTACCAGCGGAACGAGCAACGCTGCGGCCCATGCATAGAAACTGTATGGGATCGTGGTAATGAATGACTGTATTTCCTTCCCATCAACTCCATAACCATTATCTACCATAATACGCCCTGCGAAGATCGCCCATGTTGAAATCGGGATCAATGCACACAGCGGGGCTGCCGTCGAAGATGTGACATAACTGAGCATTTCTCGCGACACCTTACGCTTGTCAGTCAGTTTCTTCATACAGGAGCCTATCGTCATCGAATTGAGATAGTCATCTATAAAAATGATACACCCGAGGACATACGTCCACATCAACGTCGCCTCTCTCGACTTCGCTTTCCTTGCCGCCCAGTCGCCGAAAGCCTGGGCTCCGCCAGTTACTTCAATAAGTTTTATTATAGCACCCATAAGTCCGCAGACGATTATCAGCCATCCGGTATCCTCATCCATCATGACTTCCGTTGCAGTAGTACTCAATGCACCTATCACATTCGCCGATGGCGCCGCGAATATCAGGCCGACAACAGAGCCCAATATCAGTCCTTCCAACACGCGCTTTGTTGCAAAAATGTACACGACCAGGAAGACCGCAGGTACACATGACCATAACCCCAGAGTCCCGCCCTCTGCTTCCAGGTTTTCCGCAGGCACCAGAGTCAACGCTACCAAATAGGCAGCCGCGATAACCAGAACTACTATTATCAACGACCGAAGTGGATTAAATGTTTTCACTTCGTTTTTAAGTTTTTCTGTCAACTGCACTTCACCTCCCGATAAAAAACAGAATAATTGCTGAATGACCGCCGAGTTGCTTTTAAGCAACTCGCCATTTGTCATCCGTAAAAAATCATAAAAACAGTCTTGATAAAATAAAAAAGTCCATCACATTTCGTGGCTCTTCCATGTCCACATCAGCGCTGACTTCGCCCCGTCGACTCTTTACAGCCCATTCACATCACAATGGGAGAAAGTCCCGCAGGATTTTTCTGTCAGCACAAAAACGTTTCCCGTCAGAGCACCCTTTCTTCCTCAGATTTCCGCCGTTTTCCCTCCTTTCCTCATAATATTTTGATATACTTGTTGATTAATTCTACCACTATTTTACATGGCATACAAGCTGAAAATTCTTTTTTTTCTGAATATTAATTTTCAGCAAAGATTTTTCTGCCGTCTCTTCTATGATATTTTAAAAACTTCCTATTATTCTCTTGACACGAAAAAAAATCCATGACATAATAATCGACAAATGCCAGGACCGGAAACCAGTAAGTCTTCAGGAGTCCCACAGAGAGCAGCCGTTTGGTGAGAGGCGCGGGACGACGCTGACCGAATACATTCCGAGAGCAGTCCTCTGAACAGGAAAGAGACATCTCTATCTATCGGAGCTCTGAACTAATTAGGACGGAACGGGTTCACCCGTAACAGTGAGCGAGTTTCATCGTGAACTCAGTGAGGCTGCAGTCGTGAGGCTACAGTGAACAGAGGTGGTAACGCGGTATCAACTGCCCTCTGAACATAGTTCGGAGGGCAGTTTTTTTATGACAAGACAGACGATGCCCGGGATTCTCCCTGTCCTGTCGCTGCTGTCCTTCAAAACACAACAGAGAAAGGACAAATGCTATGTTTATCAAATTACTGCTTTTAATAATCTTCTTCGCCATCATGATATGCATTGGGATCTACTGCCGAAAGCATGCCACCGACGTCAACGGGTTCGTTCTCGGCGGCCGTTCCGTAGGTCCGTGGCTCACAGCTTTCGCTTACGGCACTTCCTACTTTTCAGCCGTCATCTTCATCGGGTACGCAGGACAATTCGGATGGAAATACGGGATCGCATCCACATGGATAGGAATAGGCAACGCTTTCATCGGATCCCTGCTGGCCTGGGTCGTCTTGGGGCGACGCACCAGAATAATGACCCAGCATCTTGATTCCGCTACCATGCCTGAATTTTTCGGATCCAGGTTTGACAGCAAAGCCCTCAAGATAGGCGCCTCAATAATAATATTCATCTTCCTCATCCCTTATACCGCCTCGCTCTACAATGGGCTGTCGCGGCTGTTCGGAATGGCATTCAACGTCGATTACACCATATGTATCATCATTATGGCAGTTCTGACAGGGATATACGTGATCGCTGGAGGATACATGGCCACCGCCATCAATGATTTCATCCAGGGCATCATAATGCTCTTTGGCATAGTGGCCGTGATAGCCGCTGTTTTGGCCAGCAAAGGAGGTTTCATGGAAGCCTTGAGCAGTCTCGCCCAGGTGGAAGATCCTTCTGCATCAACGATACCGGGAGCTTTCAATTCATTTCTTGGACCCGACCCGCTCAACCTGTTGAGTGTTGTCATCCTCACTTCACTGGGAACATGGGGACTTCCTCAGATGGTCCAGAAATTTTACGCCATAGAGAGCGAGAAATCCATACACAAGGGTACGATAATATCCACGCTGTTCGCACTTATTGTAGCGGGAGGGTGCTATTTCCTCGGAGGCTTCGGACGACTCTTCTCAGATCAGGTAAATGTGGAGACTGAAGGCTTTGATGCCATCATACCAGCCATGTTATCAGGCCTTCCCGATGTCCTTATCGGTCTGGTCGTATTGCTGGTACTGTCAGCGTCCATGTCGACACTGTCATCTCTGGTCATTGCCTCCAGTTCGACACTCACCTTGGACTTTCTCAAAGATAATTTCATCAAAAACATGACGGAAAAAACCCAGGTTTTCATAATACGCGCATTAATAATACTATTCATCGCCATATCCGTCATCATAGCCATCATCCAATACAGGAGCAATATCACTTTTATCGCCCAACTTATGGGTATCTCGTGGGGTGCCCTGGCAGGCTCTTTCCTGGCTCCGCTCCTTTACGGGCTTTACTGGAAAAAAACCACAAAGGCTGCCTGCTGGTGCAGCTACATATGGGGCACAGGGCTGATGATACTCAACATGGTGGCCGGTGAAATTTTCCCTTCGATACTGCAATCATCCATCAACGCGGGTGCTTTCGCCATGATAGGCAGCATGATCATCGTTCCTGTGGTCAGTCTGATAACGCCCAAACTTGACGGCAGACTGGTCTCCGACTGCTTCGCCTGCTACGAAAGGAAAGTGGAAGTCACTGCTAAGATTTCTCTTGGAGATGAAGAAGATGAATCCAGATAACATCTTTCCCGTTCCAGCTCAAAAGCGCTGAAATCCTTATGGCGTTTCAGGACCATCAGTTCCAATATCCTGAAACGCCTTTTTTATTCTTTTTATATTCATCGTTTTCCTTCCATATTACTATCAGTCCTCAGGAAGATTGCCACGGCCGCCGCACAGGCCGCAGTCATCAGCAGAAGCGCCGGCAACAGCATCCGTGCCGCATCGCCCGTCCCGGGGATCAACACACCCGGTTCATTTACATAAACCGTCTGATTTTTATCATTTATATCCTTGTGCTCCGCGACGACTTTTCCATTCCACTTGATGGTTTCAAATACCACCAACTGTCGCCCCTCCAATCCTGTAGCATCAAATGAAAAAGTCATCCGGACATTGCCGCTTCCTTCGTCCGCTGCAAACGTCTCAGCTGCGGTCACTTCTTTTCCGTCAACTATAAGAGGCTTCCCTGTCCCCTTGTCCATCAACACACCTGTCACGTCATAAGTCTGTCCGCTCAGAAGTCCGCTGTAATTTACTTCGTCCGTCACCGTCGCACCCTTACCGGCAGCCAGAGTTTTTCCGCTCCCGTCGCCGTTGGCGGCGGTGGTTTCCACTATCGGATTCAGAAACCCGATAGTTTGAGCTTCATCATCTATATCCTCATGTTTCGCAATGACTGCCCCATCTTTCACCAGAGTTTCGAAAGCGACTATTTCCTTTCCCCGAAGCTGTGAAGCGTCAAAGGTGAACTCCACATCAACGTTTCCATCGGTGCCTGCCGCCGTAAATACCTTTTCGCCGCGTATCTGATTGCCGTCTATCACAAGAGGCTTCTTTGACTCCTTATCCATCAGCACTCCTTTGAGGGTATATTCTGCGCCTATCTCCAGACCGCTATATGTTACTCTGTCGGTCAGCGTTATGTCTTTCCGCGCCAGCGTACTCCCTTTCTGATCCATCGCACTGTCCCACAGCTCAGTTTCCAGGTTTATCTCATCATTGGTCAGCGTTCCCAGCTCTATCACATGACCATCTCTCGTAACATATATCTCTATCCCTTTTAACAGCTTATACCCTTCGTTATGGCTGCATGCCAACTCGTCTATCCTGTATTTCCCGTAAGGGAGAGCACCTCTGTCGTTGCCGGCATCATCCTTTTCTCCAAACCATATCCCGGCCGTGGCATCCAGCTTCGATTCATCTATCCTCTTCCCATCCCACGCCGCATCATTGGCATTGGTGTCGCCGGAATGGCTGTTGAAGGAAGCAGCCGTAGAAAAGTACCCGTTTTCATCAGTCACTATGATATGGCTTTCCCCATCATTCACATCCTTACCATTTTCCTGCATAGATGTTATCATAAACGGTATCCCCGCCATTCTCCGGGCAGAGCCGTCAGCTATCTTCACTAGCTCCAGGTCTCCCCGCTTTATCTCATCGGGTACACGTTGTATCTGATATGCATCACATACTGCCTTTTCACCATCCTGAGTTATGGCACAGGCGTAGACCATCTCATTGAGCAGGTACCCTTCCGGAGCTTTTATCTCCCTGACAGTGACCACGCCCAGAGGCAAAGCCGTTCCCCCGCCTCCATTGGGATCTGAGTAAAGAGCCGATTGCTCATATCCTTCAGCGAAATACGCCTCATCCCACTTTATCTTACCCTGTGGGTCAGAAACAAAATACCATGTTCTCAACGGCCGCTTCCCGCTGTAATCTCCATCGGCCGGCATCTGTGACTTGTCCATATCATAGAAATCCACTTTGAAAACCGCGCCCTCCAGAGAGGCCCCTTTCTGAGGGAAATACTTATCATCTTTTCCTTCTGTCTCGCCGTCATACTTGTACAGCAGCATTTCCACCGGATTGGCCGCAGGTGGCTCCTGGGATATCACCGATACGCTGCCCGATGAACCGTCGACCGAATAGACTTCGTCGTCCTTAGCGTAACCCTTTGATGGCTTGATTTCCTTCACCGTAAGTTTCCCGGCCTCCTCGGGACTCACTGTAACAGTCCCTGAAGCTTTGCCGTCAGCTCCTGTAACGATGGTCATGAGAAGCTTGCTCCCGCTGTACACTCCATATTGAGCGCCCTGCAATGAATAACAGCTGTTATTTTCCGTGAAAGTTCTATCTGCACTTTCCTTCGTTACCGTTACGTTCACCTTTACAGGCGGATTTACCGATGCCAGCCTCTGATAAGACGACTTGTCGGAGGTGTAGAGTATGTACGATGTCCCCGAATCTTCAGAGCCTTTAGAAGATAAAAATTTCATAAATGACGTATACACAGGACTGCTGTCCCACGTCCCACCATTGAAATAATGATCCAAAGCTAGAGATGTGGCCAGTACAGCCTCATCATCATCAGGAAATCCGCTCCACTCTTCGGGACCTCCATACCCATAATAAAGTACTTTGGCAACATCAGCATCACGCCCTATCGACATGGTCACTTTTGTTCCTGTAGGCAGTGAATCCTTCAGGTGGTCACAACAGAAAGCCGGCTTACCTCCGATCCTGTATATCCCTGCTACATTATTCCCATCTCCTGCCAGGCCATAATGCGTCACAGTATGCTGTGCCGCTGTGACGTCGACAGGAGTCGATGTCCCTGTCACCGCCAGAATCATCAGCAGCATGAGCGCGATCAATGCCCTTCCCCTTTTTATTCTCTGCATTTCCGTTCCCCTTTCTTGAATAATTTTACTTTATTTACATTTTTTTCTAACAAAATTATACTATAACCACCTCCCAGGTAAAAGTCTTTTTATTCGACAAATTTCGACAAAAATTAGTCGCCACTCCCACTTCCCAAGGCTGTCTTCCTCGTTTCACGGGCTGTTATCATCGCCCTGTTGTTGTCCCGTGGCTGCCTTCGACAGCGACTGAAGACCGGCTCACCTGTACTTTACACGCACCTCTGCCGGATAATCCAAAGAAAAGCGATCTTCGGCAGCTCAAACGCAACCTCGCGCCGGATTTTCACCATAAATAGAAAATCTGGCAGTCAAAACAGGAAAAATCTCATTTTCCTGCATATACAGATCCGATTTCCCAGAGATCACCGCACTGCTTGCCGGATAATCACCCACAACAAAAAATCCGGCAAACGGTGTGCCGGATCATATTTCACTGGAGAAAACGCGGCAAAAGGCCGCGTCGAGCTTGCCGAATAATTAAAATAAATCGAAAATGCGGCAAGAAACCGTGTCAGGGCTGCCGGATTTCATAAGACAGGAAAGAATCCGGCAACAGCGAGTCATTTCCACATGTAAAAGCCCAGCACGGCTATTAAATGTCAAAAGTCGCAGCCATGTTTTCCTTTCCTTTAATCTCCTCTACGTCTATGCACAGGAGAGCCGTCTTGCCGATGGCTGCGTTGACGAACTTCATTCCGCCCTCGACAAATTCCGGTGACATCTTGTATATGAACTGTTCCAGTATCCTTTTTTTCTCTGCTTCGTCCTCCACGAAAGATATCTTGCCGAAAGCGATAACGCTCTGGAAGGCCGCCGTGAATTTGTCCTGCTGCACCTTTGAATTCAATATGGCTGAAAAACACACCTTGTCGTCCCGCTTCACCGCGTCTATCTTGTATCCATACTTGGCGGAATGTATGTATATCTTTCCTCCATCATATACATAGTTGACCGGCACTGCATATGGATATCCGTCATCGCCGTTTACGGCCAGCGTTCCGTGGTTGCCTTTCGAAAATATCGCCGCCGTAGCTTCGGAACTCATCTGTCGCTCCTTCTTATACATTTCTCTGTTCATAATGGTACCTCCTCTTCGATTCGCATTATATTTTTACTGTACCACCATGGTATCTGCATTTATGTTGCTATTGCAACACAGCTGAAATCATTGTATAATTTCTCAGAGGTGGTAAGATGAGTTACGATGTGGAAAGGGTCAAAAAACTCGATTTGTTCCAGGGCATAAAAGAGAAGGATCTGGGAGGCATGATGACATGCCTCGGCTGTCAGGAGAAGACTTTCTCCAAAGGGGAATTCATTTCTCTGGAATCGGAGGAGATCAAGTGGATACACGTAGTCCTCTCCGGGACCGTACACATGATAAAGCACGATGTATGGGGAAACGAGACGATCTTATCTGTTTTCGGTGATAACCAGCTCTTTGGCGAAACCTTTGCCGGCTCGAACGACCCTGTCTCTTCCGTTTCATTCTACTCAGCCAGGAACACCAGAGTTCTGTCGATACCTTTTCACAGGATCATGCACACCTGCAACATGTCATGTGTCTTTCACCACCGTATCATAGAAAACATGGTGTCCCTCATCGCGGACAAAAACAAACAGCTTATGGAAAAACTGGAAATAGTATCGCAGAAGACACTCAGAAAGAAGCTCCTCTCCTATCTGTCGCTCCAGTCTCAGCAAAACCACGGGAAATCCCGGTTCACCATCCCTATGGGACGCAGCGAACTGGCCAATTATCTCAATGCTGACAGAAGCGCCCTCACCCGGGAACTGACCAACATGGAAAAGGATGGCCTCATATCATATGAGAAAAACACTTTTACTCTTCTGAGATAAATTTTTTCTCTCTTTTGGGAAATACTCCTTATTATAGACAGATATTAAGGAGTTTTCTTATGTTAAGAAATCAAAATGAAGCAAATGGAAAAACAAATTCCGCATCCCTGGGCTTTGCCGGACTGACAGCAATGATAATCGGCTCCACTATCGGAGCCGGTATCTTCACTATAGCTGGAGATATGGCCGCCAACGGAGCCCATACAGGCAGTGTCCTCATAGGCTGGGGAATATGCGGCATAGGCATGTACACTCTGATGATGTCTTTCTTCGGACTCAACAGGGTAAAGCCTGAACTGACCAACGGTATATACAGCTACGCAAAAGAAGGATTCGGTGAATTCGTAGGCTTCAACTCGGCATGGGGATACTGGATGAGTGCGTTGATCTCCAATGTATCATATATAACGCTGTTATTCGGAGCCCTGGGATACTTCTTTCCCGTGTTTCAGCACGGGAACAATACCGTTTCCATCTTATGCGGATCACTGCTGGTATGGCTGCTGGTGTTCCTTGTCCTGAAAGGAGTAGGCCAGGCCACCTTTATCACCATCATCGCGACGGTATGCAAGCTGGTCCCTATCTTCGTATTTATAGCAGCCATCCCTCTTGCTTCAAAATTCAGCATCGACATCTTCATGGACAATTTCTGGGGAGACGGCACTATGCCTCTGACTTCTCAGATAATGGTCACTACCTCTTCCACAGTGTGGGCGTTCATCGGAGTAGAAGGCGCCGTCGTCCTCTCGGCCCGAGCCAGAGATTCCAGCGACGTGGGGAAGGCTTCCATCACCGGATTTCTGGGACTTCTCGCCCTCTACGTCATCGTCGCCATCCTCAGCATGGGCGTACTGACAACGGAAGAGCTGGCACAGCTGGAGCATCCTCAGATGGCTCAGATATTGGAGATAGCCGTAGGCCCCTGGGGAGCCACACTTGTCAACATCGGCGTCATCGTATCCATCGCCGGCGCTCTGCTTGGATGGACCATAATAGCAGCCGAATGCCCTTATGAAGCAGCCAGGCAAGGTGTCTTCACCAAGGCCTTCGCCAGGAGCAACAGGAATGGTTCTCCTGCCGCAGCCCTCATCATGACTAACCTGCTTATACAATTCTTCCTCCTTATCGTACTGCTCAACGAATCATCATATCTGGCCTTTTACACCATAGGCTCGTCGATGATAATGCTCCCATATCTTCTCAGCGCATTGTACTACGTGAAGTTATGCTGCGGAAAAGACGCGACATGGTTTACCGACGGGTATCAGCTCACGGCAGCGCGTATTTTCGCCATCTCCGGGAGCCTTTATGGCATATGGATGATCGTATCGGCCGGCCTTATCCAATTCCTGATCACCAGCATCCTCTACGCTCCGGGGATCTTCGTCTATATCAAAGGACGCAAGGAAAAGGGTCTGTATACATTCCGGCCTTATGAGAGGAATATCGCCATCTTCCTCGTATGCCTGGCCGTGCTGTCCGTCATACTGCTCGTGACAGGTGTCATAGACCCATTCTGATATTTTTCCGCACGTACACTTGTCATGTATTAATTTGCGGTAAATATCGACGCTTCTTTGCGGATAAATTAATCTGTTTGTAATGTGCTAAGACATATGTTACAGAAATAAATAAAAAAAGAGAGATACTTTGATACAATAGTTTTCAACCAAAAAAACAAGTATCAGTAAGGAGTATCTCTCATGAAAAGTATAACCGAAGAAATGAGATTTCGCCAGCGTTTATGTGAATATGCTTTAAAACATGGCGTAACAAAGGCTGCAAGGAGATATCATACCTACAGGCAGTTTGTATATAGACAACTGGAAAAGTACGATGGAAGCGTTCAGAGCCTTGCGCTGAGGTCCAGGAGGCCTCAGCGCAGCCCGAACGCGCATACGGAAGAAGAACTGAAGCTGATAAAGAACATGCTTAGAAGAAACGGACGATATGGTCTTGCAGAAGTATATGTAAGATGTCAAAGCAGAGGATATAGCCGAAGTTTTGAAAGCATGTGCAGACAGATAAGAAACAGGGGATACAGAAAAGTAGAGAGAAAGAAGAAAAGCTATACGAAATATGAGAACATGCAGGGGACATACCCGGGAGAGAAGGTGCAGGTAGATATCAAATATGTACCTCAGGAATGTATAAGGTTCCCGTGTTACGGAGATAAGTATTATCAGATAACGGCGATAGATGAATACAGCCGGAAGCGAGTGCTGAAGATAGTAAAAGAGAAGAGCACATACGAGACAAAGGAATTCATAAAGAGCCTGAGAAAGAGAATGGGATTCAAGATAGAGACTATCCAGGTAGACAACGGGCCGGAATTCGTAAATGACGATGATAAGACGGAAAAGGACAGTGCGTTTGAAAAAGCGGTAAAAAAGCTGAATATGGAGCTTAAGAGGACGAGACCGTATTCGCCATGGCAGAATGGGAAGGTAGAGAGAAGTCACAGAGAAGACGGGAAGATCCTGTATGGCAGAGAAGTATTCACAAGTGAGAAAGAGCTTAAGAAGAAAGTAGCGAGACACGAGAAGAAATATAACAGCACAGCGAAGACGGTATTGAACTTCAAAAGCCCTGATCAGGTAGTAGCGGAGTATTTCTCAAAGTGTAACAAATGTCTTGACAACTAAGATTCTTTGCGGATAAATTAATCTGTTTTACTTTACACCTCCTGTATGGTATACTATTATCTGTGATTCTATAATTAAAAGGAGGTCTTTGATGTTTAACAGAAAAAAGAACAAAAAACGCGACATAAAAAAGGCCGTAAAAAATGTAGTCAAGGAGGAGATCAAAAACACGGTCAAATCCTCCCTCATACATGAATTCCTCGAGGAAAGCGCCAAAACTGTTGAAAAGAGCGATTATATAGAACCCGATCTTTATATAAAGAACAACGTCAAACGTGGATTGAGAAACTCTAACGGTACCGGAGTCGTAGTAGGACTCACTAAGATCGGTGACGTCCGAGGTTACGACGTAGACGCCTCCGGCAATAAGATCCCTATTGAGGGCAAGCTGTATTACCGTGGCTACGATATCGAAGACATCGTAAAGAACTGCATCGCCGAAGACAGATTTGGTTTCGAAGAAATCACTTTCTTGCTGATCTTCGGAACACTGCCCAGCAAGTCGGAGCTGGAATCCTTCAAGAAGATGTTGGGCGCCAAGAGGGAGCTTCCCAATGGCTTCGCCCGCGACATGATCCTGACGGCTCCATCCAACAACATCATGAATAAGCTGGCAAGAAGTGTACTCGCTCTCTACTGTTATGACGATAACCCTGACGATACGTCCATTTCCAACGTACTCCGCCAGTCCATCGACCTCATAGGACATTTCCCGGCTCTCATAGCCTACGCTTATCAGGCCAAGGCATCATTCTACGACAACATGAGCCTTCATCTGCATAACCCTATCCCGGAACTTTCCACATCGGAAAATATCCTCAGGATGATACGTCCTATGGGTGATTTCATGGATATCGAAGCCAAGCTTCTGGATCTGTCCATGATACTCCACGCAGAGCACGGGGGAGGAAACAACTCGTCCTTTACTACTCACCTGGTCTCATCTACGGGAACGGACACCTATTCGGCCATATCGGCAGCCATCGGTTCCCTTAAAGGGCCGAGACACGGCGGGGCCAATATCGCGGTAATAAACATGATTGCCGATATAAAGGCCCACGTACCTGATTTCAACAACAGAGGTAAGCTGGACGATTACCTGGTAAAGATGCTCAAAAAGGAAGCTTACGATAAAAAAGGTCTTATCTATGGAATGGGGCACGCTATATACACGCTTTCGGATCCGAGAGCTAAACTGCTGAAATCCATGTCCAAAAAACTGGCCGAAAGCAAAAACCGTATCGATGACTTCCTGCTGTGTGACTACATAGAGCGGCGTACGCCGCAGCTTTACGCTGAAGTCAACGGAGTGGAGAAGCCTATGCCTGCTAATGTGGATCTTTATTCCGGATTCGTATACGACACTCTGGATATCCCTACCACCATAGCGACACCGCTTTTCGCCACTGCCAGACTGTCAGGCTGGTGTGCCCACAGGATCGAAGAGCTGGTAGCCGGAGGAAAACTGATGCGGCCTGCTTACAAATCCGCTCAGGCACCGCGTGAATACGTGGCCATAAAAGACAGGACCTCGTCGCTGTCCTCAAAAAACAGTCGTTCCGGAAAATAGAAACAATAAATCGAAACAATAAAAAGGAGCTGTCATTCTTGGGATGCCTGCCTGAAAAGGCAGATCGCAGTCCCGCTCTGACAGCTCCTTATTTTCATACTTTATTTTCTTTTGTCTTTTCCATCTTTTCTGCTGCTACTGCTCAGAGACCGTTACCCTGGTAAGTCCCAGCGACGCTATATCTCCACTGTCATATTTGCTGACAGTCACACTTCCATCGACAAGTCTGCCGAGGACCGTCTCGTACTGTTCATCCGTGAACCTGGCGAACCTGGCGTTTTCCATCTCCAGCCATATCCCCTCGTTTTCCGCATCGTAATATTCCACGGTACCACCCGGGAATTCATCATCGTTGTATCTTTCCAAAAGATTCTCCAAAACACCGGATATATCCTTTACAGCTGACGTCATAACAGTATCCGACATCTGAGATTTATCTGTCTCCGCGGCAATCACCTTCCTGCCGTCGCTTAGCTCCGCCGCTTCTATAACAGGCTGTTCCACTTCGCTGCCGCAGGCGAATACCACCTGGACTCCGCTCTCATACCAGCCGGCGGCCATATCCACCAACGCGGTCCTGTCCTCATCGTCGGTGCCGTAGTGATATCTAACATTTACACTAACGCCGTCCTCCGCAGCGGCATCATCAGCTCCCTGCATGAAACCGTAGCAATAATCCATCTGAGATGGGGTCTTGGAATCACCCATAAATCCTAACTGCCTGTTCCCATCCTTCACCGCGCTGTATCCTGCCAAATATCCTGCCTGTTCTGACGCGAAGCTCACTACAGCGGTATTATCACCGGTCCTGGTCTCCCCGGATTCCCCGTCCACAGGTTCTGCGTCTATCAATATGAAATTGACATCGGGATATTCCTTTTGCGCGTTGTACACTACGTCCTCAAAAGAATACCCGTCGGCAATGATGACCTTGGCGCCTTTATCGACAGCATTGCTTATGGCTTCCATATATGCTGTCTCCGAAGCTTCAGCCGCCTTATAGTATTTGTGGGAGATCCCTTCCCGTGAACCAAAGTCGCTTATAGTGGTCCACGCCACCTGACTGTAACCGCCATCCATTATCATACCCGAATCCGTCACCAGGGCTATCTCATAATCTATCTTCTCCTCCGGCTGTTCGGCCTCAGGTGAGCCGCAGCCTGCCATGACGCCTACCATAAGCAGCGACATCAGTAACGCGATAATCTTTTTCATGATCTCCTCCTAATACAGTTCTTCTCTTCTGTGTGCCAGCAGCGGCAGCTGTCGTCTCACAGCCTCGACACGCTCCAGATCTATATCGCCACATACGACGCATTCTTTCTCGTCTGCGTGGGCAATGAACTGGCCCCATGGGTCTACTACACAAGAACCGCCATAGGCCTGATACGGCCCTTTCTCATCCCTGGCAGGTGAATTGGCAGCGAAATAGACCTGGTTGTCCAGCGCCCTTGCTCTCATGGTTATATCCCAGTGAGCAGGGCCTGTAGTCATGTTGAAAGCCGCCGGCAATATTATGAGCTGTGCTCCCGCCAACGCCATCTTCCGGAACCACTCCGGAAACCTCACATCATAGCATATAGCCACTCCTATCTTGCAATACTCAGTGTCTATCACCGTCATATCCTCTCCCGCTGTCAGAGTGTCCGATTCCATGAATCGGATGCCACCCTCCACATCGATATCGAAGAGATGGACCTTCCTGTGTTTTCCTATCAGATTTCCCTTCCTGTCGAAAGAAAAGGACGTATTGTAAACATTCCCTTTGTCCAGTTCCGGTATGGATCCTCCAACCAGATAGATCCCCAGCTCTGCCGCCAGCTCTGACAGGAAGCTGACTGTCTCTCCATCATCCGGCTCCGCGTACTCTCTGAAGTAATCGTTGGAGTATGGGCAATTCCACATTTCCGGCAAGGATATCACATCAGCGCCCTTACCGGCAGCTTCCCTCACGAATCGTCCGGCGATCTCCATGCTCTTTCTCTTGTCGAAGGAGCCCTTCATCTGGCACAACCCTATCTTAAACATATCAGTCCTCCTGCACACCTTTTATGACATCTGTAAACCGCTTCGTTATCCTGGCTGTCAGTCCCCATATGACATTCCCGTCATATTCCTCGTATACGGGAACAGGTGCCTTTCCCTTCCTCCAGCTGTATGGCATCCCTCCCGTGACCTTTTCGTACGGAAATCCTTCCGGAGGCTCCGGTATCACGTCGGTCCAATATATCTCCGGTTCATGCGTCAGCAGCCAGTCCAGCTCCACCAGGAATGCCTCTTCCACCTCCCCGGGATTCAGCACCATATGATCCAGCGCCTTCGCGTCCACGATCCCCAGATAACAGTACATGGCAAAATTGCTGTAAGTATATATGGTGTCCAACTGGCTAACCACTCTTATGCTCTCCTGCGGTATGCCGATTTCCTCCCAGGTCTCCCGCAACGCGCATTCCTTCGTTGTCTCATCCTGTTCCAGCTCTCCCCCGGGAAAGCATATCTCCCCCGGCTGCCGTTTCATATCCCTTGCCCGTCTCTCATAGAGAAGATACAGCTTCCCCTCTTTCTCCACCACTGGGACAAGGACTGAAAAGAATTTGAAAAACTCTTCATTTCCCGCTTTCTTCCCGTCAAAGATATGCCGGATATCGTCAGCCGTCAAGTTTTTCCTTAAGCTCATTTTCCTTCCTCTGAAATCTTATGTTCATATACGACGCGATAAGGATGCAGGCTATCCCCGCGTACATATTCCAAAGTATCGTCTCCTTGAGGAATATCACTGCCATCACAGGCGCTATGGCCGGCTTTATGAAAAATGCCAGTGAGCCAGTCGACGCGTCCGACGCCTTTATGGCCATGAAATAGCAAAAATATCCTATCCCCGTCACAAAAATGCCTGCATACAGCACCAGTAAGATATTCTCACTTACCCCTTCAATTACAGGTTTACCTGTTATCAGTATTATTATAAGCAATATAAGTGAACCCAGTATGAAGCTGATGCTTGTCTGAGCCATTATTCCCATTTTTTGAACGCTGACCTTGCCTGCCACAGTGTAGGCGCCAAAAAATATGGCCGCCAACATCATGTATACCATGCCTATGACCGTGTTTCCCTCCTGCATGTTCCATGGTTTTATCATGAATATCAGTCCCACGAAGCCGATGGCCAGCACGATCGCCTTGTATCTGTTAAGCTTCTCATTGGCAAAGAAATGAGCGAATATCATGGTAAAGAGCGGATTTATGCTGATGAGCACGGAAGCTGTCGCCGCATTGGAGTACATTATCCCCAGCTGAAAAAACACCATACTTATAGGGACTCCTAATATCCCTACCCCTGCTAGCATGGCCAGATCTTTGACTGTAAGTTTAACATGATTCTTTCTCAGCTCCACGATGGCAAAAGGTAAAAGTATCAGACCACCTATAGCAAATCTGAGAAAAGTCAACTGGAACGGATCCAGGTGATTTCCCGCCACTTTGCAGGCCACCTCCATCGTTCCGAAAAGTATCGCTGTCAGTACTACATAGATGTATGCTTTTTTCATAAAAATCGATTCACGTCCTTAAAAAAGACGGTGTATACACCGTCTTTGATATTTTTTTCGTTTCGTCTGCCGTCAGTTGAGGATCTCACATCCATCGAAGTTGACGCCTATCATTTCTTCCTTCTCAGCGCTTACACTCACGACGAAGTCCAGCTCGTAGATCTCCGATATGGCTTTCAGCCTGTCTATGAACTCCGGCAGATCTCCCAGCGAAACGTCCGCGTGTTTCAATATACTGTCTATGAAGATGGTTTCAATATCATGGTCGGAGCTTATTATTCCGTAGATAAAACCTATATACTCGTCGATATTTGTTATGTTCTCGTAATCTTCCATGCATATGACTCTTATGTTATACGAGAGTTCATACATCAGCCTGTGGTTTTTATTTATAAATATTATGCTTCCATTGCTTGTTTTAACGCTTTCATTGGCCAGCTCCACCATCTGGCTTGTCTTTCCGCTGCCTTTGTGACCTATGAGTAATTTCACCATAATATTACTACCTCCTCAATATATTGATATAAGCGCCTTTTTAATAAATACAATTATACACTATGCTCATATTTTGGGCAACTGTTTTTCTTGTGCCTTTCGCCGCAGCTGACCACAGGCCCCGTCTATTTTCGAGCCCAGTTCCCGACGTACCGTAGCAGGTATCCCGGCGCTGTTCAGAGCTGCCGCTATCTCCTCCGCCCGCCTCCTGCTGCTGCCCGTGAGCCCTGTTTCCTTCACTTCATTAAGGGGTATGAGATTCACATGACAGAGCTTGCCTCGAAGCTTTCTGATCATCAGCTCCACGTCCTCTTCTCTATCGTTCTCCCCATCTATCAGCGCGTATTCGAAAGTGACCCGCCTACCAGTCTTTTCCGTATACCTGTCCGCCGCCAAAAGCAGTTCATCCACAGGATATTTCCTGTTGACGGGCATTATGCTGTTCCTTCCGCTGTCGGTAAGACGATGGAGAGATACAGCCAGATTCACCTGGGGGAAATCGTCGGCAAACATGGCTATGGCAGGTACTATGCCACTGGTAGAAACAGTCATGTTCCTGTAGCTCATGTTCTTTCCGCCCTGCTCATGGAGCAATCTCAGAAATTGAGACAGATTATCGTAATTATCCAACGGCTCTCCCATGCCCATGACCACCACATGGTTCACCTTCTCTCCGGTATATCTCTCTGCAGAAAGTATCTGATCCGCTATCTCTCCCGCCGTGAGATCCCTCACGAACCCGCCCAGCGCTGACGCGCAGAACTTACATCCCATCTTACAGCCTACCTGAGACGACACGCACATGGAATTTCCATACCTGTACTTCATGAAAACTCCTTCCACCGTGTTGCCGTCCTCCAGGCCAAAGAGGAATTTCCTGGTCCCGTCCTTCTCATCCTCCTGCACATCTAAAACATCGAGACAGCCTATACAGGCTGTCTCGTCCAGTTTTTCCCTCAATCCGGCGGGCAGATCGGTCATCTGACTGAAATCTCTGGCTCCCCGCCATATCCACCTGAATATCTGCTTGCCGCGAAATGCGGCTTCGCCCATTTCCCGGGCAAATCTCTTCATCTCATCTTCCGTAAAGCCAAGCAGGTGTACCTTTTCCATCTGCCCTTCTCCTCTATACTCTCTCCACTGCAAGGCCGGTCTCATGTCCGTTTATGTTGGACGTTTCCAGATCCGTCCCCTGCTCTATGGATACCGCCAGTGTCTCCTTCATGATGTAGTCTCTGTATTCCTCTATGGCAGCCTTCACTTCATCATCAGCATCCACCGATATCCTGATGTTGTCCATCATCTCATAATCGTTCTGCTTTCTCAGCTGCTGCACCTTTGAGACTATCTCTCTGGCCAGCCCTTCTCTTTCCAGTTCAGGGGTGATAGTAGTGTCCAGTATGGTGAAGACATTGTTCTCCATGGCCACCGCGAATCCTTCCTTGGCGGAGATCTTCACGTCCACCATGTCCTTTGATATCTCCACGTTCTCGCCGCCCAGCTCCATCTCTATCTTACCGTCGGCTTCCAGTTTTGCTACCGTGGCAGCGGCATCAGCCTTGGCTAACGCACCTCCGAAGGCCTTGATGTTCTTTCCCAGTACAGGCCCTGCCACCTTGAAGTTAGGCTTCAGGGAATAATCCATGTACTCGTCCAGCTTGTTTTCGAACACTACCTTCTTCACGTTGAGTTCTTCCATGATGAGAGGCGTCAGGTCTTCGATGACAGACTGATACTTGCCATCCACCAGGATCTCTGAGAGAGGCTGCCTTACCTTGATCCTCTCCTTCTCTCTCGTTCCTCTGCCCAGGCCTACCAGGGTCCTCACCAGATCCATCCTCTCCTCGACCTTCTTGTCTATCAGCGACTCGTCGGCCTCCGGGAAGTAGGCCAGATGCACCGATTCCTCACCGGTCAGATTCTGGTACATCTCGTCGGAAATGAATGGCGCGAAAGGCGCTATCATCTTGGCGACCCCTACCAGTACCTCATAGGTAGTGGCATACACTGCTTTCTTATCGTCGTCCAGCTCCTCTCCCCAGAATCTCCTCCTGGCTCTTCTGATATACCAGTTGGAAAGGTCCTCACCTACGAATTCCTGTATCTTCCTCACGGATTTCATGTGGTCATACCTGTCCATGTCCTCCGTCACTTCTTTTATCAGGCTGTTATACTTCGATATTATCCATCTGTCCAGTTCAGGTCTCTGATCATAAGCTATTTCCAGGGATGCCGGATCCAACTTGTCCTGATTGGAATACAACGCGAAGAAATTATACACGTTCTTCAGCGTTCCGAAAAACTTGCTGACTATCTCCACCAGCCCATCTTCATCGAACTTGGTCGGTGACCAGGCAGGCGATACGTGAAGCAGATACCACCTGGTAGCGTCGGCTCCATACTTGTCAAAGAGCTGGAACGGATCCACAGTGTTTCCCTTGGACTTGCTCATCTTCTTGCCATTCTTGTCCAATATCAGATCGTTTACCAGTACGTTCTTATACGGCGCCTTGCCCTTTATAAAGGTGGAAATGGCCATCAGCGAGTAGAACCAGCCTCTCGTCTGATCGATACCTTCACAGATGAAGTCAGCCGGGAACAGCTCCTCGTCGAAGTTCTCGCTGTTTTCGAACGGATAGTGCTGCTGCGCGAACGGCATGGCGCCACTGTCGAACCAGCAGTCCATAACTTCCGGTATCCTGGTCATCGGCTTGCCGCAGACAGGACAGGTCAGATGTACATCATCCACATATGGTCTGTGGAGTTCGATATCTTCCGTGATATCCTCCTGTGCCTTCTCGACCAGTTCCTTCCTGCTACCTATGCACTCCAGATGTCCGCATTCACATCTCCAGATAGGAATAGGCGTTCCCCAATACCTGTTTCTGGAGATAGCCCAGTCATTGACGTTTTCCAGCCAGTTACCGAATCTTTTTTCTCCTACGAAATCAGGGAACCAGTTGACTGTGTTGTTGTTGGCTACCAGCTGATCCTTGAGCTTCGTCATCTCAATATACCAGCTCGGCTTGGCATAGTAGACCAGCGGCGTCCCGCATCTCCAGCAGTGAGGATAGTTGTGGACGATCTTCTCCTTTGCGAAGATCTTGTCTTCCTCTGCCAGCCACTTTATTATCTCAATGTCGAGGCCGTCTTCCATGACAAATCTGCCCTTCCACGGAGTGTCTGTATATTTTCCCTGTTCATCTACCGGATTCACTACCGGCAGATCGTATCTTCTTCCCGTATTGTAATCGTCTTCACCGAAGGCCGGAGCTGTATGAACGATACCGGTACCATCTTCTATTGTCACATAGTCGGCGCATGTAACGAAAAATGCCTTTTTATCAGGCTCGATGAACGGCATCAGCTGTTCGTATTCGACGTACTCCAACGCCTTGCCTTTCATCTCCTCCAGCACTTCATAATTGTCAGCTCCCAGGACCTTGTCGGCCAGCACCTTTGCCACGTAGAAGACCTTTCCTTCTTCATCGCCCGCCGTCATCTTCACCTTCACATAATCGATGTCAGGGCCTACTGTCAGCGAAACATTGGAAGCCAGTGTCCACGGCGTAGTAGTCCATGCCAGGAAATATTCATCGGCATCCTTCCTCTTGAACTTTGCCGTTATGGTATTTACCTTTACCTCTTTATATCCCTGAGCTACTTCGTGGGAAGCCAGTCCTGTCCCGCATCTAGGACAATATGGGAGTATCTTGTGCCCCTCATATACCAGACCTGCCTTGAAGAACTCCTTGATTATCCACCAGCCTGTCTCTATATAGTCGTTATCCAGAGTGATGTACGGATGATCCAGATCGATGAGATACCCCATTCTTTTTGTCATCTCTCTCCACATACTTTCATATGTGAATACCGATTCCTTGCACTTCTCGTTGAATTCCCTGATCCCGTATTTCTCGATGTCCTGCTTGCCGCTCATGTTCAGCTGCTTTTCCACCTCGATCTCCACAGGAAGTCCGTGAGTGTCCCATCCGGCCTTACGCTTTACAGCAAAGCCCTTCATGGTCTTGTAACGACATACCGAATCCTTCAGGGTCCTGGCTATCACATGATGTATTCCCGGTCTTCCGTTAGCCGTAGGCGGTCCCTCGTAGAATATGAACGACGGGTTTCCTTCCCTGGTGCTGACACACTTTTCCAGCAAGCCTTCTTTTTCCCAACCTTCGGCTTGCTCCATCTGGAGCTGGGCGATTGGTTTTTCCGACAGATTCTTGATCATCTCGTATATTCCTCCATTAAAAAGTCCCTAACAAAGTTAGGGACGATAATTAACCGCGGTACCACCCTAGTTATGGGACCATCATCCCATCTCTCTTAAAGTGTCCGGCTCCGAAGTGATTTTCACCGTCCGCCTCACCGGCGCCCTCTCAGCATATGGCCGCCTCTCTGTAAGGATATTACGCGGGGCTACTGTCTTCATCACAGCCGCGATATTGATTTTTCATACTCTGTCATTGTAGCCTGTAGACACTGTAAAGTCAAGGGCTTTTCTCGACAAGGCAGCGCCAAGTTTTCATGACTGAGCTTTCATAGAGTTCTTCAGACTTCCGCAGCCGGCTGCACTGCCCTACTCTGAACGCAGAGCTGCCACCGGGTCGCTCTTGGCGGCCTTCCTCGACGGGATGAGACCTCCGATAAGAGTGAGGATAACGCTGAGTGCCACCAGTACAGTCCCGTCAAATACAGGAAGCACCGCGTTGACATCTGTCGTCCCGGCAATAGCATGGATGACCATATTCCCGGGGATCAGTATCAGCAGGCTCAGTCCTATACCGATGAGTCCGGCGCACAGTCCTATGATGACGGTTTCGGCGTTGAACACCTGAGAAATATTGTTCTTGGACGCTCCGATAGCCCGGAGAATACCTATTTCTTTTCTTCGCTCCAGCACGCTGATATAGGTGATGACGCCTATCATTATCGACGATACGACCAGTGAGATAGCCACGAATGCCACCAGCACATAACTGATAGTATCCACGATATCGGTGACTGACGACATCAGCGCTCCCACCACATCAGTATAGGTGATGACCTTGTCCTCATCGCCGGCCTTCTCCATTCGGCTGTTGTAATCGTCCAGTATGGCGATGATGGACTCCTTGCTCTCGAAATCCTTAGGATATATGGATATCTGGCTCGGCACATCAGGATCAGCATAGCCAAAGCTGTTCAGATTATTGCTATATGACGCTTCCTCTCCCGACATGAGCGATGTGAACAGCGCTGATAACTCATCTTCACTCATGTTCATGCTGAAAGCACTGGCAAAGGCATCCGGATCAATGGTCAGAGCGCTCTGTATGGCAGTTCCCAGTTGACTCATGGACTGCTGCATGGAAGATTCCATCTGACTCCCCATCTGAGAGGCCGCCTGCTGCAGCACAGCGGCTATCTGCGCTTGCAGAGCCTGAGCCACAGCTTCCTGATAGGAAGCCATATTTTCCCGCATGTAATTTTCCATAGCCTTGCTCAATTCAGACTGCAGCTGATCCATATCCAGCACCTGAGACATCCCTGCCTCGAATATGGCCTGAGCCTCAGGCGTATCCATGTACTGGCTGAATGTCACGCCGGGATGACTGGCGAGATACGTTTCGTAGCCGTCCATCAGATCCTGAGCCAGCTTATCCGCACCCTCTTCCGATACCGTAACATCCATCTGCCCCATTATCTCCTCCATGTCAGGCTCCGGGAAATCAGGCATTTCCAGCTGGATATCGTCCGGCCCTATCATGTCAGACATGTCTACGGAGCCATCGCTGCCGGCCAGAGATTCCGCCATATACTTTTCCAGCACTCCGGAATCAAAGGAAAAGGCATTCTGCAGCGCATTCTCATCTATCGTAAACAGGGAATCCATCCCCATTCTGTTTTCGCTGTTGTCCTCTCCAAAGGAGTTGCCCGTCAGCACATTGGTCTCCGGCGTTTCCATCTGCTGACGCACGATATCGCTGTCCGCCGCCTGTTCCATCACATGCTCCGTCAAAGACGCCGGATAGACGATACCAGGGCTCAGCATAGCAGCCGACGCATCCTCAGAAGGCTGCACCACTCCCACTATAGTGATATCCTCGCCGTTTTCAACCAGTTCCCTCATGTAAGTCTCGTCGCTCGATCTGTCGGTCCATATGCCATAAGCGCTGTCATAAGTATAACGATCAGCTGCATCCACCAGCTTGAAACTGATTCCGACAAACTCCTCATAATCGTAGGCACCAATATTGTCGGGAACGTCTACCTCATTACCCGCTGCGAATTCGCGTACCATTTCGTCCAGCTCCGCAGAATCCCTGAGACCCATAGTGTACAGGAGGAAATCGCTGACACTCCCGTCAGAGCCAAGGACGAGGACGCATTCGTTGTAACGCTGCGGCCAGCTTCCCGCCTTCAGATCATATTGTCCTTCATAAAGATCTTTATCTTCCGGCATCTGATGGAAAACATCCGTACTCATAAAGGATGACATAAACGCACTGGAGCCGGAGCCGAGTCCTAAAGCCGAAAAAGAGCTGTCAGGATTGACTTGTCTCACACTTTCTCCATCCATCCTGTATATCTGCGGCACTACGCTGTAAGAATACTCCACCGCATTGGCGTACTTCATGATACCGCTCTTGCCGTCATCAAGATATGACTTGAGGGATCCCAGGTCGTTGGTCTGTGTTCCGGAAAACATATCGCTCAACGCCTGAGAGACTTTCACATCCCCGGCGGCCTCTTCTTCTCCGCTGGCTGCGGAATTAGCCATCATAGCGGTCAGATCCATGGTGGTGTTCTGTATCTGCAGCGGGTACTCAGATAGAGTCTCTTCTTCGAGAGATTTGATATAATCGTTCACTCCGTTGGAAAGTGACAGTATCAGGGCGATACCGATAATGCCGATGGAACCGGCGAAAGAAGTCAGTATCGTCCTGGCTTTTTTCGTCCTTAGATTGTTGAAGCTTAGGGAGAGAGCTGTAAGAAAGGACATGGACGCCTTCCCCATGTTCCTGTGAACAGGCTCCTCCTGACCGCTTTCATCTATTTCAAAAGCATCGGAATCCGAAAGTATCCGTCCATCCTTCAGTTTGACGATACGCGTAGCATATCGCTCCGCCAGCTCCGGGTTGTGAGTAACCATCACCACAAGCCTGTCCTTTGCCACTTCTTTAAGCAGATCCATCACCTGAACGCTGGTCTCACTGTCCAGCGCTCCCGTAGGTTCGTCGGCCAGCAGGATATCAGGGTCGTTGACCAGTGCTCTGGCTATGGCCACACGCTGCATCTGTCCTCCCGACATCTGATTTGGCTTCTTGTGAAGCTGGTCTCCCAGCCCCACCTGTTCCAGCGCCTCGATGGCTCTGGTCCGCCGTTCCTCTCTGGAAACGCCCGAAATGGTCAGAGCCAGCTCCACATTGGAAAGTACCGTCTGATGAGGTATCAAGTTGTAACTCTGGAAAACGAAACCGATAGTGTGGTTCCTGTAGGAATCCCAATCCCTGTCCTTATATTCCCTGGTAGATATGCCGTTGATGATCAGATCACCGCTGTCGTAACGATCCAGTCCGCCGATGATATTCAGAAGCGTAGTCTTTCCGGAGCCACTGGGCCCCAGTATGGCGACGAATTCGCTCTCTCTCAGATTGAGACTCACATCATCCAGCGCCTTCTGCACCAGACTGCCGGTTTTATACTCCTTGCATATATTCTTTATCTGAAGCATAGGTATTCTCTCTCCCTCTTTAATCTGAAAACCCTTTTCACTCATTCTACCTTAATTTGACTATTATAGCAGACTTATGTGGTAAGAAAACACCCCTTGCGAAAGTTTTACCATTATTTTCGGCTTTTCGTCTTTATCGATTTTTATCGATTTCCCGGCAGCATCCTTGCGATCACGATCCCACAGGTTCGATGCTCCTGTTTTCTAGCCGGGTATTTTTGAACGTCCAATGGGATAAAGCCGGAAAAGCGATTATCATATATGCTTTTTGTACAACCCATGCCTGTTACAGTAAACATACAGAGTCCCATGTCCCTTTTTTCTGAAGTAGACAGATATATCCTGCTCCGGATACAGCTTTACTATCTCTACTGAATCCAATGTGACATAGGAAATAAATGACACATAATGTTCTTTGCTCATAGGATGCTCCATTGTAACGAAATACTCATTATCGATGTTTTCTACGGATACAGCATGCTCCTTTTCAGGTACTTCCGCTTCCTGTACGGGAAGCCTGATCCCGCAGCACGAAAAATCCCCTTCCCCCACTGCTGTTATGATATTCCCACAAATAGGACATACATAAAACTGTGTCTTTTTCATATTCCCGGCGGTATTCTCATTCGTTTTCAAATCGCCTGTCAGAAGCTCCGTTAAAGAAACCCCTAGCGCTTTCGCCAATTCTTCCACGATCCCGATATCCGGAAGGCCTTTATTGGTTTCCCATTTTGAAATCGTTTTATCACTCACATTGATCTTTTCCGCAAGCGCTTTTTGTGTGATCCCATGCTTTTCCCTCAATGTTTTTATCGTATTTCCTGTCACGTAGCTCATGATCTGTTCTCCTTTTCATTTTATAAGCCTATTATATCGGCCGATCGCTGTTTTTCAACCTACGCTAAGTAGAGGTCAACAGTGAAAGGAGATGAAAAAGCAGCTTCCCGCCCGGCGCTGACGCCCGGCACATTGGCACCCGGCAACAAAAAGAAAAGAAGAAAAGAGGACCTGAAATTTCCACTCCAAGCCCTGCCTTATCGCGTCGTCATACAATGATACACCCTGTGTTTTTTATATCCCAGGGTGCATTTGATCGATCATCTCCCGGATCACTCGTGTTTACCCACATTCACTGATGGTATACCAGACGTCACTTCAAAATCGGTAATAGACATCTCACATGGATCCACAGCGTACTTCATCACATGTTCCTTCTTGTTTTCAAAAATGTCATATGCTTCCATGATATCATCAAGTGTACAGCGATGAGTGATGAGAAAGCTCGCGTCTAGTTTCCCGCACGCAGTCAGTTCCATGATTTCCCGGCAATAACTGCCATCTACGCCTCCCGTCTTGAAAATGAGGTTCTTTCCGTACATATCAGGCAACGGCAGTATCTGTCCCTCCTCATACATCGCGACCACCGTGACTACTGCATTCGGTCTCGCTATCTTCCACGCCATGCTGAACGTATCGCTCCCACCTGCTGCTTCAAAGACCGCATCAGCTCCGCGACCGCCTGTCATTTCCCTGATGCACCCTTCTATATCGTCTCTTCCCGGCACAAGCGCGACATCCGCAAGACCTCGCTTCCTTGCGATCTCCAATCTGTACTCATCCGTATCGATGGCGATAACCGCAGCCGGAGTATAAAGTCGCGCGCACATCATGGTGCAAAGACCTGTAGGTCCTGCGCCTATCACCGCGACCGTATCCGCTGGATCTATCTCCCCAAGCTTTGCCGCCCAGTAACCTGTGGAGAGTATGTCGCCGTTGAAGAGTGCCTGTTCATCTGTAACATTATCCGGGATCACAGTAAGTCCATTGTCAGCGTACGGAACCCGCGTATATTCAGCCTGCCCGCCGTCTATCCGGCAGCCGAGGGCCCATCCGCCCGCTTCATCGGTGCAGTTGTTCACAAAACCTCTCTTACAGAAAAAGCATTCTCCGCAGAATGTCTCCACATTCACTGATACCCGATCACCTGGCCTCACCTTCTTCACTGCCTTTCCGACCGCAACGACCTGCCCGACAAACTCGTGCCCCAGAATCGTTCCGGGAACGGCCTTAGGCACCGCCCCGCGCTTTATATGGATATCGCTGGAACAAATCGTAGTCAGCGTCACTTTCACTATCGCGTCTCTCTCATCGACGATCTTCGGTATCGGGCGATCTTCGAGAACAATATCTCCAACACCTTTGTATACGACAGCTTTCATATATTCTCTCCTCTTTCCTGAAATCGATCCGCTTTCCCTTCGTTTAAAATACACCCATTGACACTTTTGCTGTACTCAGCCAAACACCTCTGCCGCGGCAATGACTTTAAGGACCGACTCATCCACCTTATCTCTTCCATATGCATCAAGAAAACGTTCGTAATATTTATTCGTTTTCAAGTTGAACCAAAGTGTCCAGGTCCCCCAGAATAAATCAATATGTCTATCGCCAACACCGCCGTTGCCAACATCGATAAACCCTGAGAATTTCCAGTCGTTGAGGACAATATTAGGCAGACAATAGTCACCGTGAAGCAAAACTTTGCTTTGCAAGGAATCTTTCTCCGCATTCAAAACAGCATAAGCCTCCTCGGCTGAACGATATCCAAAGCTGCCAGAGCTATCAGAGAAATGGGACTTATCATAATCTCCGGTACGGTAATTCTTCTCAGCAGCAGCAAGATATTCTGTTGTCCTGTCCATTATCGGACAGCCGGCATAATCTGTTTCGTGCAATTTCCTCAATTCACACGCAATAGTATCACATAAACGTCTGGGATCCTTAAGATACTCTTCGTGTACGCAGTCCTCCCCTATAACAGCGGCTGTTAAAAGCCAATCGCGGTCATTTGAGATATAGCTCAATATCTCTGCGCCAAGTCCCTTTGAGTAAAAATACTCTGCCATTTCAGCTTCTTTTTCGAGCTCACCGCTGTCCGAACATTTTAAATAGTATCCATTCCCCTTGTCAATGAAATACACTCTTGCTTCGGGCGAACAAGAGCTATCGTAAATGCTTGCCCCTGACAAAAAACGCAAGATCTCCTGCGGCACATCGTTTGGGATCTGATACAACAATGTTTTTTTCATCCACCATTCTCCTGTTTGTGGGAAAGCAGTACAACCGTCTCGACGGTATTACCAGATTCCCACAAACCTCTACCTAGCTCTCTAAATTTTTTCTGATACTTCATAGCCCAATCTAGTAAGTTGAAATATTTCATTTTTATTTCCTACGGCCATTATCAATTGATTATTCTGAAGTTCGCTTACTGCTTTTTTCCATATAGTCGCAGATTTTCCTATTTTATCAGTATTCATTATCTTATTATTAGTTTGTATATCTACTCCTTCAAGTGAGTTTATTACCAGAATTTGACCGACAGCGTCTTTTGCCGCTTCTGTTAAAAGACATTTTGCTTCATCTGATAAAATTGGTATCTTCAATTCTTTCTTTTCTGAACTAAACATTGCATCTACTTCTTCTTTAGAAATAGGTTCCCATTTCATTTGTGTCTGCTCAACCTTCTCCAAAATTGTATTTTGTATCTTCTCTAATTGTCTTTGTAAATCTCGAATTCCATCGGTATCTCCTGCTGTCGCAATTGCTTTTTCTGCTTGATCAGCTCTTACCCAGCCCGGCATAGGGGCATCATTTATAATTTTAGGCATTGCCATAGCAATTTTATATTTTAATTCGTCTTCGTTAGAATAGAAATTCACTAATCTTCCTGCCTCTTTAACAGTATTATGAAAATTTTTTACTCTTTCTCTTTCTTCATCTGTTGCTCCCACTTTAATCGCAGGAAGCGAATCAATATTTTTATGCAAAAATGCTAATATAGGCATTTTTTTATGGATAGCATATCTATACTCTTTTTCCGTATAACTTATATTCTCCTCAGGATCAATAGAACCATATTTTCCTGCAACAATCAAAAGATAATAATCGCTCATATCAATCATCTTCTTAATGTATTCCCATTGGCTCAATGAACTTGCCGGAAATTGTTCCATTCCTACTGGAATACAATTCATATCAAGTAAGCAACTTATTGCTGCTTGTCTCTCCGTTTTCAAGTCTTCATATGTAGAACTTATGAAGACTTGATATTTTCTTTCCATGTACATCTCCCTTTTCCACTTGTATTATTAGTCTATTGTTTCATTTTCCAATTTCGGCAAATTATTTAAACTCACCTTCTCCAACGTTTGTAACTGCTGTACTGCTAACTGCCGCAACAATTCCATCCGTTCCTTCTGATTTTTACCCTGATTAATTAAAACGGCATTATAGCTTTCTAAATTCGCAAGTACCAGTAATTGATTCAGAGTTGCTACATCCCGCATATTCCCTTTAACAGTCGGATTTTCATCTTTCCATTGCTTAGCCGTCTTTCCAAACAAAACAACATTCAGCATATCTGCTTCATTTGCATAGGTATGCGCTACCTGTGCGGGTGTTAATTCTGGCGGTATCAAATTATCGTTAATCGCATCAGTATGTATCCTGTAATTCAACTTAGAAATCTCTCTGTTCAAATTCCAATTCAGAGATAGCCGACTATTCTCATCAGTCTTTAATCTCCTGTAGTCTTTCATGATATATAACTGGAACTCTGGAGAAATCCATGTTGCAAAAGACATGGCAATATCGCTATGAGCATATGTTCCTCCATAGCGTCCTGCTTTTGAAACAATACCGATAGCATTCATCTGCGTAATCCACTTTTTCGGTGTCATAACAAAACGATTTAATCCAGCCTCATTTTTAACCGTCTCGAATTGCACACGGTTAAAATCTGGATTATGCAATTCTTCCCATACGCCTAAAAACTCAATCGTATTTCTATTTCGCATCCAGTTTTGAATCACAAATCGCGGGTCGTCCTCATTTCGATATTTTGCAATATCCGTTAATGAAATAAATTCATTTTCGAAATTTGTAGTATAGATTCCTATGTCAATACCTTTTGCATGGATAGTCTCCTTAACAATTTTCGCCATAAGTATCCTCCTCTCCCCACATTTCCCGATATGCTTCAATATAATCCCTAATACAACCGGGATATACATCCAAATACTTTCTACATACCCTTTTGTACAATCCCAGGATTTTTTCATCACACGCAAAGTCCAGTAAATAATCTAACAAATGTGACAATTCATCTTCCGACACAGTTCTGCTGCACACATCTTCAACCAATGGAAAATAAACCTCATAGGCTTTCTGATGTAATTGGACTATCTGCTCTGCAATCTGGTAAATATTTTCATCCATTTAGATTACCTCAAAATGCTCAAGCGCCTCCATGATCGCTTCTGCCTTTTCTTTCGGCGGATGTTTCCTTGGCTGTTTCAATTCCTCTGCCGCATTAGGCGCATCATATGACAGTCCCAGAGACCTTTTCACCTCCGCAATATAAGCAGTATGTACCTTGAATCCATACTTCTTCTCTACATATTCCTGTATCATCTTATATGTGATTTTCGGTTTCGGCTGATACTTCTTCGCCCGTTCTGCAATCGTATCCAACGATATCTTATCGTCGCCTTCTCCAAATTCTACCTTTACGTTAATAACGCTATCTGGTGATTTGTAGGACAAAAGTACTACCGTCTCCACATGTTCTTCATTGTCCAAACTAATCTTTTCACTGTTCTTCCAAAAATCTCTTCAACTTTGATATTTGCATGGAAGCATCATGTTCTATTAGTTATTATCTTTTTTCTTTACTATGCTTTGAATATTTTTAATGCTTTCCAAATATTCCTCTTCAACCGGTGACAAATTCTGTACCTGATATTTTCTATACTCTTCTGTTGCCTTCTCAATTGCCTGCGCATGACTGATTGTACCGGCACCCTGCAGCACCTTTTCCCCGGTAGTCTTCAAAACATTATCAAGATGTTCCACATAATCTGACATATACATAGGATGATGACGCATAGCCTGAATTTCTGCAAAATCAAAATATCCCGATACAATATTATTCAATATTTTTAATTCTTCATCATTAAGGTAATTCTTTGCAATGCCTATATCCTTTAAAGTAGGAAAGTCACCAGAAAAACTCTTCAATCCCATAAAAGGCTGGCTTGCATCCGCACGCTCGTATATAACCTCCGCTGCTGTATGTCCATGCGCTGCATAATGCAATTTGTTCTGCACCATTTTAAAAAAGGCAATAGATTCACTGCTCTTGGGATCATAGTCAACACTCGTTGCATAAAGGTCAAGGACCTGTCGGTACATAACCTTTTCAGACGAACGTATATCCCGTATGCGGTCTAACAGTTCTTTCCAGTAATTACCACCGCCCAGATTTTTCAGGCGCTCATCATCCATTGTAAAGCCCTTTATCATGTACTCTTTTAATCGTTCGGTAGCCCAGCGACGAAAATTTGTGGCAATTTTTGATTTCACTCTATACCCAAGAGAAATGATCATATCAAGATTATAATGTATTGTATTATATTTTTTCCCGTCAGCAGCAGTTGTTCGGAATTTCCGAACAACTGAAGTTTCTTCCAGTTCGCCCTCTTCAAAAATGTGTTTAATATGCTCACTGATATTGGATTTACTGGTTTGATAGAGTTCGCATAATTGCGCCTGTGTAAGCCAAACTGTCTCTTCTTCGAATTTAACATCTATTTTCGTCTGTCCGTCTTCCGTTTGATAGATGAGAATTTCGTTCTCTACTATATGTAATCTATCTTCTGATTTCTTCATTTTTCACCGTCCTGTCATCCCAAACAATTAATTGATTTTTCTCTAAAAGAAATACGATTAATAAAGCAGTTATTTTCCATATATGATACTGCAATATTTTCTCTTACTGTTAAAAGTCCATATTTCCATAATCGGCATCTCATCCTGATTTATCAATGTCATAGTAATCTAAACAAAATTTCCTTTTTTCTTCCAACGACTCACTGTCTTGATATTTATATCAAACTGTCATACTCATAATCAATTGCTAATATCTCATCCGTTGATAGTAACGGAACTCCCTTTTGCGTAGTACGACCTTGTTCCGAAAATAAATATAGATTGTTCTTTGCTCGTGAACAAACAACATATAATAGCTTTTTTGTTTCAGCTTCTCGATAATCAAGTGATTCATTTTTTATAATATCCCAATGTGGAATATAGCCATTTAATATTCCAAACGCAATAACTGTAGTATATTCCTCACCCTTTACACCGTGAAATGTATTAATAACTACTCCCTCTTTTTCTTTAAAGCATTGTTTAAACACATCAATATCTGTAGATAAATGGTTATTTTTTACCCTATCTTTAACCTTTGCCATAAAATCCTCATATGCCTTATACAAAGATGCTTCTATACTTAAATCAATCCCAAGTTCCATAAGAAATCTTGTTATCACTTCCTCTAAATAGACAATTGCATTTTCATTAATTTTAGATACAGAATTAATAATTTTTAATACCCTGTATGAATCAATTTTTTCGGATAAACAGATCTTATATTCTTCTGTCAAAATTTCTATTATCTCATTTGCAACTCTCTTTCTTAACTTTATCCTTCGCCCTGACTCTGTAAAAAGTAATTTTGAAATAAGATAAAAGACATTCATGGGATCATATTTTATCGGTGTAATATCAGGTGCATCAAATTTTACATCTGGTAATAATTCCTTCATCTTTTTAGATAAAGGAAAAAGCAACCACCACTGAGGTGCAATAATGCATATTTCATTATCCGGAATTCCTTTGGAGAGTTCATCTTTTATAATATAAGCAATTTTTTCAAACAGTTCAGATTTATTTATGGTATTATCATAAACTAAGTGCCCTGTTTCATCCTTTATATCTGATACCGCTTGTATCATCATACTTTTTAATTGGAAGTTTGAATAATAATCAACTATCCGCTGAGTTGAACGATAACAGCCATCTAATTCTCTTTCTTGAAACTTTATTCCAAACTCCTTTTGCAATTCATCACACGTCTTTGCAACTCCGCCAAGCCCTCCATATATTGCCTGATCTGTATCCCCTACAAAAGTTACTTGTATCTTCTTATCAGCCATTACAACACTACTCAATATTTTATATTGAAGCTCATTTGTATCTTGATATTCATCTACAAGAATCGTTCTGATTATTCCAGAAAGATTCTCTGCAATAAATTTTTTATTATTTACCAAGTCAAATGATATACTTAAAATATCATTAAAATCTATTTCTTTTTCATCTAACAATTTTTTTTGATACTTCTCTAATATTTCCGGGTAATCAAAAGGTTTATTATATCCAATATAAATTCCAAGTTCTTCCATTATTTCTTCAATATATTGCTTGGTAACATATTCATCTATGATATGATATCCTTTTCGCAAACGTTCATGATACATCGTATATGGTCTAATAACAAATTCTAGGCAAAACTGATGTATAGTCCCTACCCAAACCTTATCCTCTGGAATTTCTAATTTTTCTAATCTCTCCCTAATTTCGTCTGCGGCTCTGTTTGTATATGTTATTGCAATATTAAGTTTTTTTGAAGAAATATATTTTTGCGCTAAATATGCTAATTTATAAGTCAACGTCCTTGTCTTTCCACTTCCCGGACACGCCTTGAGCAATATGTTTCTCTCATCAATACAAACTTGTTTTTGCTGTGGATTTAGTTTATTCAAAAAAGACATATTATCCATTATTTACACCAATCCCCACAATACCAATCAACTGCTTCCAAAAATTTTGTAACTACATCTTCTTCGTATTCTTTTCTAAATTGTTTAATGCAATTCCTCTTTTCCTCTTGTGTTATAGCTTTTTCAATTTTCTTTTCCAATTCACTATCATCTTTTTCTTCATATTCACTTATTGAATATTCTACCATCTTAAAAACAATATCTATTGAAATCACTTCTCTGCTCGCAAATGCAACTGCTTCCAAAATATATTGCGGAACGCTAACTGCCACATCAATATAATTTGAAAGAGTAGTAGCATACCACCCTTTTCCCATATCTCTGGCTAATGTTAGAACGGTTTTTGCACATGCTGCATCTGTTCCTTGTTTTAAATTTTCCTTATGTTTTTTAATAGTATTCGAATCAACATAATTCAAGTCTATTATTTCGCTAATATAATCACTATTCGCCCTCTCATCAACTAGGGCAAAGTCAACCTCTAAGGTATGTGGCGCATAAAATGATTCTACCCAAGGATTCTGGCCATATAAAGTTTCCAACTTTTTCTTTCTATTCTTTCCTCTCGCCTCTGCTTCTGCCTTATATAATTTACTATCTGCTTCTACAATCTGCACATCTTCATCCGTAACAATAGCACATGATCTCTGAATTCTTTCTTCACTAAACAAACTGGCAATATACTCAAATGAAACGCTACCCACATTAACCAGACCAATTCCCAGCTCATCCAAAGATACCCCTAGTGCAGTCTTAATAATATTGGGTATCAATATTTCTTCTCCGTCACCCTCTACCAATACTACTCCCTTTGAAAACAGCAACACAGAACGTTTGGAATCCAAATAACGTTCAACACAGTCAGATAATGTTAAATTCTTTAACTGCAAATTCTTCTTTCCAAATTCATCAAGCCCCTGACTTGGTTGCATTGAAATACTCTTACTTCCAATTGATTTAAGGATATTAACATTTCTTATCTCCGATACTTCTGCCAAATGAGTAGAATGAGTAGTTGTTATAATCTGTGTATAATCTTTGGTTATTTTTAATTTATCAAATAAAGTTCTCTGAATATGCGTGTGTATATGTGCTTCTGGTTCTTCAATTATCATAATATTTATCAATTCTCGTGTCCTATTCATCTCGTATTCAACAATTTTTAAAGCCATATAAATCATATTTAAATGGCCTAACCCTAAAGAATCAATATCATTCTGTTTTGACGGCTTCATAAATAAATATCGTGATAAAGAATTTATATCATCCTTCAATCCAGACTCTAAAATTATCTCTGGTGAATACACCATTCCTATCATATCAAGCAGTTTCTCATTAATTTTTTTCCCTACTAACTTGACCTGATCGACTTCTGATATAGATTTATTTAACTTTACAATTTCTGATTTAATTGCATCTATTTCTGATTCCTTTATTAAGGATTCTACTGATTCTATAATTCTTCTAATTGGATTTTTCGGCTTTCTTAATTCATTTGCTACATCACGCAATGCGTCAATAAATACTACTGAAATATGATCCTGCACATCAGCAATATTCAATTTACAGCCTAAAATTTCATCATCATCTTCATCAGGATTAGAACATTCCCCATTTTCCAAATCTCCAACAATGCTCTTATAAATATCTTTGTCGGTAAAATCAGTCTGTGATCTACTCGTATAATAAAATTCATAATCAGATAGCTTTATCTTATTTCTCTCTTTTTCAAACTCTACAACATCTGTAATTTCACTCAGTTTTTTCCGCACTTGTTTTTGTGGACGAATAAAAAGAGAAATTACACCAATATTATCTGCTCCACTCTTGATATAAGACTTTAAAAAATCTTCATTTTCTTTTTCTGGCACAATTCCAGCACATACCTCTGTTTCTTTGTCTTCAGAAGTAATCTTTCCAAATACTGCTGAAAGAATAATCCAGTGTCCCTTCCAATTACTTAACAAATCAGAAAAGTCATTTTCCTTTAACCTTTTAGTATTATAATAATATGTATCATCCAGCAAAATTCTCAAAGCCGTCATTGCATTAGATTTTCCCGAATCATTTTCGCCAATAACTGTATTCACACCTTCAGTAAAAGAAAAACGTGTAGAACTAAGATTTTTATAATTCACTATTTGTAAATAATTTAAAAACAAAGCTAATTCCTCCCATGAAAATTTCCCACAAAAATATATTATATAAAGGCTCAAATATATAAATTTTAGAAAAATAATCCACCTTTAAGATGTTATCAAATCATGCGAAAATGGGCTAATGCTTCCCTTATAACTGCCTCTTTCTCTGGCGGACATTTCGTCTGTCTGGAATTTTCCGATTTCGGCAGGTTATAATTTACCCTCTCAATAATGCCGTATTTCTGCTTTACTTGTGCAATATACACGTTACTGACTTTCAATCCGCTTTGCTTCAAAACATAATCCTTGATTTCCCCATAAGTGGCTTTACTTTCCGCAGTTGTTAAATCAAGCTCATCTATATCCAATTCCACATCGATATGTTTATCTGTTTTAAGTTTGGAAAGCAAACACACAGTTTCCACATGCCCTGTATGCGGAAACATGTCCACAGGAGTCCCCTCCACGAATTCATATCCCAAGTCCCCAAGCAGTCTCACATCCCGCGCCAAAGTAGCCGGGTCGCAGGACACGTAGATTATTTTTCCAACGCCTACGGAAGCCACTGCTTCCAAAAGCTCAGGCCTGCAGCCTGCTCTCGGCGGATCCAGTATAGCTATGTCGGCACGGCGTATCTGAGCCGCCAGTTCTTCATCGACAGCAGCCGTGTCGCCATCTGTTTTTCCTGCCGCCTTCACACAGGCCGGCAATACCTCCTCTGCTCTGCCGCATATATATCGCGCATTGACGATTCCATTGATGACGGCGTTCCTGTTGGCGTCGATAACGGCTTCCTTCACCGACTCTATGCCGACGACGGCCTCAGCCTCATCGGCGCAGTAAAGGCCTATGGTACCGACACCGCAATATATATCCAGTACCACGGGTTTACTGCCTCCCGGGGCCAAGTCGCCGTTCGGGGCCGTGGCGCTTGCGGCCGCCTCTGTCTCCGGCCCGGCCGCCGGATTGTCCGGGTCGGGGGCGGCCATATCCCGGAACTCGTCCGGGCGGCCGAACCCACAGTACTCCCTCACCTTATCGTATAGCCTCTTCATCTGTACCGGGTTCACCTGATAAAAACTGGCCGGCGATATCTCCAGTTCAAGGCTGCCCAGCCTGTCGTTTATCACCGGTTTCCCGGCTGCCACTACATTCTTATCGCCCATGATACTGCGATTGTCCCCGGAGCCGGAAATTTGAACATCGCCTATGCCTCTCATGCTTCCCATATCGCGACGGTCGCCGCGGCCCTTGCCGTTACCGGCCTTTTTTCCGCCTGGCGTAGTGATGCCTTTGCTCTTTTTGATACTGAGGACAACGCTCTCAAGAGAATATCCCACATCATATATAGCTTCATCCATCATCTCTATCAGCTTCTGGACGTTAGGTATCCCGTTGCCGTTGATGACCAGTATCACCATCACTTCTCCGCTGGAAAATCCGGTTTTCACGATAAGATGACGCATCAGACCTTTCTCCCATCTGGGATCCCACGCAGTGATGTTATCCTCCGCCATGAAACGCCTGAGAGCGTCGGCAGCCGCCATAGCTGGCAGCGACTGGAGGTAACAATCTCCGCAATCCACCACCAGGTGACTCCTGGCCTGGAAAAATCCAACAGCCGGCTCTCCCAGATTTTCCACGATACCGCCCTTCCTGGTGATTATGCCTCCCGTACTGATGGGAAATTGCGCCTTATTCCTGTATCTGAACGTCCCACTGCCATCGTTGTCGCTCTCATCCATGCCGATGATAGGCATCACAACCGGTTCTTTCAGCCCTGCCAGCCGCTGCAGCTTTTCCCGCACCTGGCGCTCCTTGAGTTTAAGCTGCTGAGGATACTCCAGTTTTCCATATGGACAGCCGCCGCACCCCTCATCGAAAAAAACGCAATCGAATTCACCGGACCGATACGGCGATGTCTCTACCATCTCCACCATATCTGCGAATCCATAGTTCTTCTTGACTCTGGTCATCTCCGCCTTCACCTTGTCCCCCACCACGGTTCCCGGGACAAACACTACGAATCCATCGGCCTTTCCTATACCCTGGCCTTCACCGCTCATATCCTCTATTACGATCTCGACGCTGTCACCCTTTTTCAAATCATTCCTCTCCATTTCTAAAACCACTTTTTCTTCTTGAATATAATTATCTCCACAATGACGACGATGACAGCCGCCGCGATGACGATGCCATACGCCCAAGGCATATCAAGCTCAGGCATATTGCGGAAGTTCATGCCATACCATCCCGTTATCAGTGTGAGCGGCATGAATATGGTCGTCACGATGGTCAGTATCTGCATCACCTTGTTCTGCTGGGCGTTGATCCTGGACTGATGGATATCCCTTATCTGCATCACGTATTCAGCCATCCCCATGACGTCCTGATAAAGCCTGTCTATCCTGTTGCCAAGGTAAGCGAAGAACTGCCGGTCTCTCTCGTTTCCTGTCCTCGACATGAACGCCTCCAGCTCATCCACCACATCGGCCAGCAATTTGTAATAGCTGGCCAGGTCCCGCAGATTCTTCCTGTGCTGCGACAGATATCCGTCAAAATCATCAGGTATCCCGCGACTACCGTCGGTCACCATGTCCTCCACCGCGTCCAGCTTTTTATCATATCCATCAAGGAACAACAGATCGTCCCTTATCACATATTCGATCAGAGAAAACATGATGAAGGCGGCTCCCGCCCCATCTATGCTGCCGCCATCCTGCACCTCTCTCATTATCTTTTCGGCCTGTCCGTCATCGTCTATTATCAGCAGCCTGTCCCCGTCCAGCCGGAATCCGCATCTGAGCCTGACCTTTTCCGTATCCTTCTTGTCAGGTATCAGCAGAGTTCCTGCTACGCAGTCACCAAACACGTTGGCGCTGCAGTGTTTCACGGCAGCAGGGCGCCCGAACATCAGTCTTTGTCCGGCCAATTCTCCGTATTTACTGAAGAAGTCGTCAGCCGACATGATCTCAAAGTTTTCCATATGTATAACAGCTCCTCTGTATCACAGCTCTTTCGCTATCTCCTCTATCCGCCTCAATCTGTTGTTCATCCCAGATTTGGAAAGCGGGGGCGTCATCATTTTCCCCAGCTCCTCTATCCCCACGTCAGGGTTTTCCAGCCGCAGCTCCGCCGCCTCCCGCAGCTTAGCCGACAGAAAGTCCAGCCCTCGCTCTTCTATTATTCTTCTTATACTGAGTATCTGCTTTTCGGCAGCCTTTATGGACTTGTCGATGTTGGCGTTGTCAATGTTGTTGAGCCTGTATGTCTGAGACCTGAGCCCCTTCATCATCATTATCTCGTCAAACTTGAAGAACTGGCTTGATGCCCCCATTATACCAATAGCGTCACGCACCTGTTCTCCTGCCTTGAGATATACGCCGTACCCCTTCTTTCGATTTACTATCTTCGCGTTTATATCGGCAAAGCTGTTCAGGAGCTTCCGCATATCCTTTGCAAGCGTTTCCGTACCAGTGCTTATCTCGAAGTGATACTCCTTCTCCGGATTGTTGACGGTGCCGGATCCAAGGAATGCCCCTCTGAGATACGACTTTCGGCAGCATTTCGTCCTTACAAGTCCGTCATATATGCCGTCACTGATGAAATTCATACCTTCCTTGACCATCAGTATCCCCGTTTCCCTGAGTATTTGTTCGCTGAGATTTTCCGGCCCTATGGAAAGCATATACGAATGTCCCTTCTTGGGTGAACTTTCCTGTCCCATGCCTACCGTCGTATCGACGGAAAAATATGTCTTTATCAATGTCTTGTAATGTCTGGCCACAGCCGGGTTGGATGTGGTCATCACTATCCTGAACTTGCCGCCCCCTGCCAGGTGTATACTCCCGGCAAAACGTATGAACCCTGCTATCTCGGCCAGCATACAACATTTCTTCTCCGGCATGATGCGTGCCAGCTCATTTTTAGTCTCCGATGAAAAAGACATACTTCACCATTCCTTTCTCCCCTTCCACATATTGAAAAGGCTGCCGCCCGGACGTCTCACCATCCCTCATGCGGCAGCCTGCCTGTCATCTCATCTATCGCCTCTTCGCCTATAAGTCTCTGTGTTCCAGCGTCGTACGTCTGCCGCTGTCCCGAAGCCGCCTGTGGAGCTCATTTGCCACCGCCACGGAGCGATGATGTCCTCCGGTACATCCGATGCAGACATTGAGGCTGTACTTCCCCTCTTTGATGTAAAACGGTATCAGCATATCTATCATATCCATGGCCTTTTCGATGAAATCGTTGGTGACCTTGTGCTTGAGCACATACTTGCTCACTTTGGCGTTGTTGCCTGTAAGTGGTCTCAGGGATTTCACGTAATACGGATTGGGGATGAAACGCATATCAAACACCATATCGGCAGCCATCGGAGTCCCTCTCTTGTATCCGAAGGACATGATATTGATGATAAACGTATCGCTGGTTTCCTCCGATGTGAGAAGGTGCTTTATCTCCGCCCACAGCTGGGCTGACTTCATGTTGGATGTATCGATGACATAATCAGCCTGCTTTCGCAATTCCTCCAGCATTTCACGCTCTCTGTGCAGCCCTACCGCCACCGGTCCGCCTTCCGAAAGAGGATGGCTCCTTCTGGTCTCATTATACCTTCTAAGCAACGTATCGTCCGATGCCTCCAGATACAATATCTTGAAATCCATCTCATCTTTCTTCATCTCTTCCAGTGATTCTTTCAGATCGTCAAAGAGCTTTCCGCCTCTGACATCTATGACAAAAGCTGCCTTATCTATACCTTTGCCGTTTCCCGCCAGGTCTATGAAACTCTTGATGAGAGCCGGCGGCATATTGTCCACACAGTAATACCCCATATCTTCCAGGCAGTCCACCGCCTGGGTCTTTCCCGCTCCCGAAAGTCCTGTAACTATTATCGCTTTCATTGCTCTTCCCCCTTGCACCGCCGGGTCTCCGCGGCCACACAGCTCATGCAGCTATATTTCCTCTATATTAACTATTCTTTTAAGATCCAGACCTGCCTCCGCGGCTCTCTCTATCCCTTCCTTATAATCCCCCACCCTGTCGGGAGTATGGGCGTCGCTGCTGATGATGAACTTCACATCTTCCACCTGCGCGGCTATCTTTATCTCCTCCACCGTCATATGACCGTGCCATGTGTTTATCTCCATCAGAGTATCAGTCTCCGCGCAGACTTCGGCGATTGCCCGTATATCAAAGGGGCCCTTGTCTCCTGGGTGGGTCAGGATGGCTATATCGTTTTCCTTCAGAGACCTTATCACCATATCCGTATTGATCTTTTTCAGCTTGTCCTCACCGCTCCTGAAGCCCTTGTTCCAGAGCCAGTTCCTGATGCAGTGACAGCCGAACAACCCGTAATGATATCCGGCTATGACGAAATCGAATTCCTCGAACTCCTCCGGCGTGATGTCCAGTCCATTGCCGCCTTCCACGATATTGGCTTCCACGCTCATCTTCACGTTGAGCTTGGGATACTTGACATTCATCCTCTCGATATCGTTTCTCATATTGACTATTTCGTTCCTGTTGATGCCGTAGAACAGATGACCCGGCCCGTGGTCAGAAATGGCGATGAACTCCAGCTTCCTGTTGAACGCCTCCCTGACGTTATCCTCTACAGACCCCTTCCCATGGGAATATGTGGTATGGGTATGTAGATCATAGACGAGTCTGTACCTGTCCGAAATCTTCTCATTGCTACCCAATTATCCTTACCTCCATCTCCAGTCTCACCCCGGATTCATCGTACACTCTGGCCTGGATGATCTCCGCCAACTGCAGGATGTCCGATGCCGTGGCTCCCCCTTTGTTTATTATAAATCCACTGTGAAGCTCCGATACCTGAGCTCCCCCTACGACGAGACCTTTAAGTCCCGCGTCCTGTATCAGCTTTCCGGCGAAATACCCTTCAGGCCTCTTGAAAAAGCTTCCTGCACTGGGAAAATTGACAGGCTGTTTCGAATTTCTCCGCTTCATCAGCTGACTCATCTCTTCCTTTATCTCTTTCTGATCGCCTTTCCTGAGCTTCAGCTCCGCTTCGACTACCACATCACCTGTTTCATGTAATATCGTATGCCTGTACCCCATATCCAGCTCACGTCCGGTCACATAGCGCTCGTTTTTTCCATCCTTGGAGATCAGTCTGGCTCCTGCCAGGATATCCCGCAGCTCTCCGCCATAGGCTCCGGCATTCATGAATACCGCCCCTCCAATAGAGCCCGGTATTCCCGACGCGAACTCGAACCCCGTGAGGCTTTCCTCCAGCGCCGCTCTGGCTACTGCCGACATCAGCGCACCGCTTCCGCAGATCAGGTTTTCCCCTTCCCGTCTGATATTATCCAGACCTTTTCCTATCCTGACCATGACACCGTCATATCCACTGTCCTTCACCAGTATATTGGAGCCGTTTCCGAATATCATATATCTGCAGCCTGATTCCGACAATACTCTCAGCATATCCTTGAGCTGCTCCGCATCACGCGGGCTTACCATAAGTCTGGCCTTCCCGCCTGCTCTGAATGACGTATACTCCGCCATAGGCGCATCTTCCACTATGATCTCAGCCGCGGCGTCCCCTGCCAAATCCGTCAGTGCCTTCTTCAATTCATCTATCTTCATCGTTTTTCCCGCCTTTTTCTCATCTTAAGTGGCCTCATTCTTTCCGTCTTCCGTCTTACCGTATAATTATCCACCTTGTATTCCGCCAGATCCGTAGCCAACCCTCGCTTTTCCAGTCTGTTGTTTATCGCTCTTGAAACATATGCGTAGATGACAGCGAACATAGGGATACCTATGACCATACCTATGAAGCCGAATAAGCCTCCTCCTACCAGCACAGCGAACAATACCCAGAAACTGGCCAGCCCCGTGCTGCTGCCCTGTATCTTAGGTATCAGTATGTTCCCGTCAAATTGCTGCAATATGATTATGAATATAACGAAGTATATGCACTGCCTCGTATCCACCATCAGGAGCAGTAACGCCGACGGTATTGCGCCGATGAACGGCCCGAAAAACGGGATTATATTAGTTATTCCTATTATACAACTTATAAGAAGAGTATATTCCCATCCGAACAAGGTCATCACGATAAAACATATGAGCCCTATTATGAACGAATCTATTATCTGCCCGTTTATGAATCCTCCGAATGTCCTGTTGGTGAAATGAGCGCCCTGGACGATCTCATCGGCTGCCTTCCTGCTGAATACGGCCATGATTATTTTCTTCATCTGCGCAGCGAAATTCTCCTTGCTGTTGAGGAAATACACGCATATTATTATCCCCAGGAAAAAGTTCTTCACCACATTGAAGACTCCCATAACACCCTCGGATATGCCTGCCGCTATGGAACTGTACTCCGGCAGCAGCCTCTCGGTGACGAACGCTATGGCGTTTTCAGTAAAGTTGTTTATCCATCCGTTCAGAACGGCCTGAGCTTCCGGCCATCCGACCAGCTTGACATCCAGCCAGCTCCTGAGAGAATCCATACTGTCAGGCAACAGCTGTATGATGTTGGCGATGCTCTCCACCAGGCCCGGGATGATCATCCACAATATCCCCGTTATGACCACCAGCAGCACTATGATAGAAACAAGACTGGCCACCGCTTTAGAAACCGTCAACGGCCTTGGGATATTGACATTTACCCGCTTTGTAAGAGCATATATGCTCCTCACGGTAAAATTGTATACAGGGCAAAGAAGATATGCCATCACCAGCCCATATATGAATGGAGTGAGTATAGCCAATATCACATTGATGACTTCACTGACGTCCCGCAATCTGTATATCGCAAAAAATACAATAATACTGCATAAAACGACCAGAAACGCAGTAAGCCCCCATTTTATATGTTTTTCCTCAAAACGGATCTTCATTTCCCCACCTCTATAGTTCTATTCTACAATAATTTATATGCAAAGTCTCCATATTTTTTAGCCATCACATAATTTTTATATTTTTTTCATCAATAGGGTTGAATTTACCATTTTCTAATGTATAATAATAACCAGTTGTAAATTTTTATTCATTCTTAGAGTAATAACATACAAATAAAAAACGTTTACAGGAGGAAAAGAAAATGGCTAAGGAAAAAGTTATACTGGCTTATTCGGGCGGACTGGACACATCGGTCCTGGCCTGCTGGCTCAAGGAGACTTACGACTACGACGTAATCGCCGTATGCTGCAACGCGGGACAGAAGGAAGACTTCGATGCCGTGGAAAAGAAAGCGCTGGCAACAGGTGCGGTAAAAGCGTACACTTTAGATATAAGAGAGGAATTCATAACCGATTACATATGGCCTACCCTGAAAGCAGGCGCCATCTACGAAGGCCAGTATATGCTGGGAACATCCATGGCAAGGCCTCTTATGGCTAAGAAACTGGTGGAGATCGCCGAAAAAGAGGAAGCCTTCTACATCGCTCATGGCTGTACAGGTAAAGGAAACGACCAGGTTCGTTTCGAGACCACCATCAAGGCCCTCAATCCTGCGATCAAGATCATCGCACCATGGAGATTCTGGGATTTCAGCTCCAGGGAAGATCTGATCGAATACGCCAAGGCTCACGACATTCCTATCAGCCAGACTACAGAAAAAATATACAGCCGTGACGAGAATATCTGGCACATCAGTCACGAAGGCGGCGAACTGGAAAACCCATGGAACGAGCATCTCGACACTATCCATGTGCTGAGTGTACCACCTGAAAAGGCTCCTGATAAGCCGACTTATGTAGACATAGATTTCGAGCAGGGCATCCCTGTCGCTCTCGATGGGAAAAAGATGGATCCCATCTCACTGCTGACGAAACTCAACGAACTGGGAAGCGCCAACGGTGTAGGAACCATCGACATCATAGAAAACCGTCTGGTCGGCATGAAGTCCAGAGGCGTATATGAGACTCCCGGAGGGACCATCCTCTTCGCAGCTCACTCAGGCCTGGAACAGCTGATCCTGGACAGGGATACGACTCAATACAAGAACATCGTGGCTCAGAAATTCGCTCAGCTGGTCTACGACGGCCTCTGGTTCACACCTGTAAGAGAAGCCATCAGCGCCTTCGTGGACGTAACCCAGAAGGAAGTGACCGGCACCGTCAAGATGAAGCTGTACAAAGGCAGCGCTACAGTAGCGGCGAGAAAGTCCCCTTATTCCCTCTACAACGAGGAATTCGCCACATTCAGCAAGGACGAGGTGTACGACCAGCACGATGCGGAAGGGTTCATAAACCTGTTCTCGCTGCCGCTTAAAATACGAGCTATTCAGAAACAGACCGTAGAAGGAGGAGCCAAGGAACATGAAGCTTTGGAAAGGAAGGTTCTCAAAGGCGGCGACTTCGTCCGCTGATGAATTCAACGCTTCCATTGAGTTCGACCAGAGACTGTACAGAGAAGATATAACGGGAAGCATCGCCCACGCCAGGATGCTGGGGAAGCAAGGCATCATAACGCCTGACGAATCCCTCCTGATAGTTGAAACGCTGCAGGATATCCTGAAAGACATCGAGGAGGGCAAGGTGGAGTTCACCATCGAATCTGAGGATATCCACATGAACATCGAGTCCATCCTCACAGAGAGGATAGGCGATGTCGGCAAGAAGCTCCACACGGCAAGGAGTCGTAACGATCAGGTCGCCGTTGACATACGCCTCTATCTCAAGAAAGAAACTGCCGCCGTCAGGTCCGTGCTTACAGAGCTGGAAGACGCGCTGGAAAAACTGGCGAAGGAACACACCGATACTGTAATGCCAGGCTATACCCATTTACAGCGTGCTCAGCCGGTGACCCTGGCCTACCATCTGTTGGCTTACTATCAGATGTTCTCCAGAGACATGGAAAGATTCGACGATTGTCTCCAAAGGATAGACAGGCTGCCTCTGGGCAGCGGCGCCCTTGCCGGCACCACTTACGATACCGACAGAGATTTTCTGGCAAAAGAGCTGGGTTTTGCCCAGGTGCTGCCCAATGGTATGGATGCGGTGGCCGACAGAGACTTCGCCATCGAATTCATAAATTGCTGCGCCATCACCATGATGCACCTTTCCCGTTTCTGCGAGGAGCTTATCCTGTGGAGCTCGGCCGAATTCGACTTTGTCGAGATCGACGATTCCTTCTCGACAGGGAGCAGCATCATGCCTCAGAAAAAGAATCCTGACATGGCAGAACTGATACGCGGCAAGACCGGCCGTGTATACGGCGATCTGATGAGTCTGCTGACCATATGCAAAGGTCTTCCAATGGCCTACAACAAAGACCTTCAGGAAGATAAAATACCGGTATTCGATGCAGCAGATACTCTCAAGGCTTCCGTCAGCATCTTCACCGAAATGATACTGACCATGAAGGTGAAGACCGGAAATATGGAAAAGGCGGCCAAGTACGGATACATGAACGCTACCGACGCGGCAGACTATCTGGTTTCCAAGGGACTTCCTTTCAGGGATTGTCATGAAATAATCGGCCGGATGGTCCTGTACTGCATCAACAAAGGCATCGCGCTGGACGAACTGACCATGGAGGAATTCAAGTCCTTCTCCGATAAGTTCGACGACGACATCTACGACAAGATAGCTGTCAGGAGCTGTATAAAGGCCAAGAGATCCAAGGGCTCCACGTCCTTTGAAAGTGTCGAGGCTCAACTGGCGGATATCGATGAAAAGAAAAACGAAAGAAGCTGAAATGAAAACCATAGCTATAATAGATGACGACCAATATATAGGCGATATGCTGGAAGAAATACTGAAGCGCGAAGGCTACGACTGCCTTCGCGCTTATTCCGGTACGGAAGCCGTCTACCTTCTCTCGGAAAACAGACCGGATCTGATACTTCTGGATCTGATGTTGCCCGGACTCACAGGCGAAGAGGTACTCAAACATATCACCGGTATCCCGGTGATCGTCGTCAGTGCCAAGGCGGCCATCGACGATAAAGTCAGCCTCCTGTCGGAAGGCGCAATAGATTACGTCACAAAACCCTTTGATATCAGAGAACTGCTGGCCAGGATAGCGGTCCATCTCCGCCCGTCAAAAAATATCCCATCATCGATATTATCAGTGAAAGACCTTAAGCTGGATATCCTTTCACACAGTGTATCCGCAGGTGGCAAAGAGATAAAGCTGACCAAGACCGAATACGCCATATTGAAGCTGTTGATGCTCAATCCCGGCCAAGTTATCTCCAAATCATCCATCCTGGACAGGATAAGCGCCGATACTCCAGATTGTACCGAGACCTCTCTCAAGATACATATCAGCAACATCCGCAAGAAACTTCGCCAGGTGTCGGATGACGAATATATCGAATCAGTATGGGGCATCGGTTTCAGAGCGATAGACGGCTGATCGCGCCTGCCCTCATATCTTTACCAATTCTTTACCTTTTTCTTTACCGCTGTCTTTACGGTCAGGTGCTAGACTGCATCTATCAAAGACAAGGAGGTAATACTTATGGAATACGTTCTGTCCGCCGATGGACTGAGCAAATCATACAGAGATTTCAAGGCTCTCAACGGACTTTCCATCCATGTCCCCAAGGGCTCTATCTACGGATTCGTAGGAAAAAACGGAGCAGGCAAGACGACGCTGATACGTCTCATATGTGGACTGCAGCAGCCGACTTCCGGCAGCTTTTCCCTCTACGGCGCCGGAAACAACTGCGTAAAAGATATGGAAATGGCCAGAAGGCGCATAGGCGCCGTTGTCGAAACGCCTTCTATCTATCCCGATATGGGAGCCATCGACAATCTGAAAATGCAGTACCGAGTCCTGGGAATACCGTCATACAGCACTATCCCGGAGCTTCTGGAACTGGTAGGTCTTGAGAACACCGGGAAAAAGAAAGCTAAACATTTTTCTCTTGGCATGCGTCAACGACTGGGGATAGCCATAGCCCTGGCAGGAGATCCGGATTTTCTCGTACTGGACGAACCTGTCAACGGCCTTGATCCTCAAGGTATCATCGAGATACGGGAACTGATACTCAAGCTCAACAGGGAACGGCAGATAACGGTCCTCATCTCCAGCCACATCCTGTCGGAACTGTCCCGGCTGGCCACTCACTATGGGTTCATCGACAGAGGACAGATGATCAAAGAGATAAGCGCCCGTGAACTGGAGGCGGCCTGCCGCAAGTGTGTCCGGGTAAAAGTATCCGACATACGGATCCTATGCCGGGTTCTCGATGATATGGATATCCAGTACAGCGTCCTGGAAAACTCACAGGCCGACATTTTCGCCCAGGTGAGCGTTTCCAGGCTGGACTCCGCTCTGGCGGAAAAAGGATGTGAATTGCTATCCATGCAGGAACGTGACGAAAGCCTGGAGAGCTACTACGTTAACCTGATAGGAGGTGGCCACGATGAATAAACTCTTATCCGCCGGATTTTTCCGCCTCAAGAAAAACCTACTGTTCTGGCTATCCATGGTTTTTATGGCCATTGCCGGCATATCCTTCCCACTGGCCGCCTATGCTGATTCCCAGAAATATGGACTGGTGTACACACTGGAAGGAAACTTCTTCACATCAGCCGTCTTCGCCGTGATATTATCATCGGTATTCTGCAGCCTGTTTATCGGCGCCGATTACAGCAGCGGGACTATCAGGAACAAGGTGATAGCCGGACACAACAGGGTCAGCCTTTATCTGGCCAATCTGGTGATCTGCATCGCTGCATGTCTGCTGATGACTGCTGCCTACTCGGCCGCCTATCTAGCCACAGGGCTGCCGCTCCTGGGAACATTCACCATATCGGCAAAAACGGTGATGACCTTCGTCGCGATACTGCTGTGCCTCATCATAGCTGCGTCAGCACTGTTCACAGTGATATCCATGCTCATCAGCAGCAAAGCATCATCGGCCGTCACATGTATTCTGCTGGCCTTCATCCTGCTCTTCGCCGGGACATATCTCAACGCCAGGCTGAACGAAGAAGAAATGTACCCTGTCTATGACTATGGAGAAGAATATGGATATTACAGCAGCGAAAACGGTCCGCCTGACGCGACTATGATAAAAAACCCTAATTACCTGGAAGGGACCGAACGCCAGGTCTATCAGTTCCTCTACGACTTCCTGCCGGGAGGTCAGATGATACAGTGCGCCTCCGGAGATGCTCTCCATCCGAAGAGGATGCCTGCCTATTCTCTCATCATCGCAGTAGCCTCCACAGGCATCGGCCTGTTTTTCTTCCGAAGGAAGGACATGAAATAAGGAGAAAAAACATGGAAATCCTGCTCTGGACCGCTATCGCAGTCCTGCTGTGCATCGTCGCAGCGCTCTCTTTGAAAATATTTCTCATGAAAAAATCCGTGCGTACAGTCAGCCGGGAATTTTCCCGGCGGCTTACCACGGATACAAATACCCTTATAGATATTCCCCATCAGGACAGCGCCGTCAGGGAGCTGGCCGGGAATATAAACGAACAGCTGCGCCTCCTTCGAAAAGAGCGGCGCAGGTTCCAACAGGGCGATATAGAGTTGAAAGAAGCTGTCACCGATATCTCACACGACCTGAGGACACCGCTGACAGCAATCTGCGGTTATCTGGAACTGTTGCGGCAGGAAGAGACCACGGTTGACGGGAAACGCTATCTAAATCAGGTGGAAAACAGAGTTGAGGCGATGAAAAAGCTTACGGAAGAGCTGTTCCGTTACTCTCTCATGTCCTCTTCACGACAGCTGCGTCCTGAAAAACTGGATATGAAAATCGCCCTGGAGGACAGTCTCCTGTCCTTTTACGGTACGATAAAACAGAAGGGCCTTGCGCCGGATATCTCATTTCCCGAAACACCCGTCTATCGCTTTCTCGACCCTTCTCTCCTCAATAGAATATTCGGCAATATAATAAGCAATGCGTTGAAATACAGCGACAGCGATCTTCATGTATATCTCGATGAAACCGGAACCGTTACCTTTTCCAATGAAGCGTCTGGTCTGGATCCCATTTCCGCCGGACGGCTCCTGGATCGTTTCTATACCGTGGAAAACGCCAGGGATTCCACAGGTCTGGGTCTTTCCATAGCAAAAATGCTGAGCCAGCAGATGGGAGGCTCTCTCAAATCAGAATACCACGACGGACGGCTTTTCATCATCCTGTCTTTTCCTGAAGACAGTCAGCGCTCTTCCGTCTGAGGATTTTTAAGATATTCCTCGCAGGCGTCGATAGTGCCCTGCATCTTGTCGTAGACGGCTCTGCACAGGAAATGATAGAATTCTTCCTGTCTCTGCCCCTTCAGGCAGTCGCCGACTATATTGAAGTAATCCTCTCTGGAGAGAGGCATATGTATAGGCGCCAGCCCGTTTTCCATGAGATAGTAATTCATGGCAAACACCGCCAACTCCCCGCTGTACTCGCTGAAAGGATATATCTCTATCAGTTTATTGTGGATGTACATGGCTTTGAGGATGACATTATTGCCTGCTTCGGGACTGTAGACCCGCCGCAGTGACTCATCCAGCTTCTCCTCCACGTCCAGCGAATAGGTCGGCACGTGGTTGAAGGAGTACACTACCGGATTAGTCTTTCTGAAATAGCCGTTTTCATCCTCCGCCAGTATCCTGTAGGCGCTTATCAGCAGATACTTGTCCAGATAATTGCCCATTTCGAGACAATTGTAGGCTACGTTTATCACCTTGCAAAAGTTCTCTATGAAGACGTAATCCTTTACCGGTACATCCCTCGGCAGCTCTCCTTTCAGGATCTCATCCACGGCTATCTCATCGTGCTTAGGGTTTCTCACTATCAGCGAACCCCTTATCATGTCTATCTTGTTCACTTCCTTCACCGCGGACCTGAGAAGTCTGTCGCTCCTGAGAAGGCCGGCCAACTCTTTTTTCATGTTGTACAGCTTTTCATGCATATATCATTCTCCTAATCCTTGATGAATCCGATGCGGCCTACAGCCATAGGGTATTTGTACATCTCCACTTCGCCAGAGGCCCCGTCTATCTTCCTGAGAGCGGGCATTTTTTCCTTCAATATCCCATAATCTATCGTCGGGAGAAATACGATATCACACCTGTGCTGCAGCGTAAGCTGAAGGAAATCCAACACCTCGTCATCGTTGAATCCCTCCGTTATGGCTACATCCAGCCTTACCGCCAGCTGCTGGTCTATCGCGCCGTTTATCCCGTCTATCACCGTCTGCAATGATTTTCCTTCGCTGATATCGTGATATCTTGTGTGATTGAGTGTATCCAGTCTCACTATCACGCCGGTGATCCCCGCTTCCCTGAACTCCGCGGCTTTTCCCGCCAGCTCCTGGCCGTCTATCTTTATTACTTTGCTTTTCTCTGACATATCCTGACCAATTCTTTCCTTTTTTTCGTTATTTTTAATTTTATATGAAAATATCGACCTAGTCAACGCCACTTAGTTGTGTTAAACTGATTTTATGAAAATTTTAGCCATAAGCGACACTCACGGAAAACTTGATAAGGTACGGGATATCTGGCCGAAGCTGACCGATATCGACATGATAATACATGCAGGGGATTTCATACGCGACGGAAAGGCTCTGTCCAAAGAGCTGAAGGTTCCCGTCGTCACCGTAAAAGGCAACTGTGACAACGGCTACAGCCATGATGATTTTGAGACGGTCGCCACTGAATATGGGGATATACTGGTGACCCACGGCCATATGGAAAACGTCAAATACCGGCTGGATAATCTGCTGTACAAGGCGCTGGAAAACGATTGCCGCGCCGTCGTCTTCGGCCACACTCACAGGGCCTTCGTCGGCGAGGACAAGGGGATACATCTGATCAATCCCGGCAGCCTCACCCTGCCGAGGGACGGCAGCGACGGCTCCTATGCCATCATCAGGACGTCAAAGGACAGCTTCGACGCCTCTATCGTCTATTACTCTACTATCATGGGTGGACGCAAACCGCCTCAGTCAGGTTTTCTGAGAAATCTCCTCAATTACAGCGACAGATTTTGATGACAGGATCTGCGGCGATTGCGCCGCCGGGCGGATTCGTGTCTTTCACCTGTTGGAATGTGCGCCCGGCAGACGCCCGTTCTGTAAAAATCCTGACAGAACGGGCTGCTCACATGCTGTATGTCTGCATAAGACTTTATTTCCGGCCGTCTTTTTCGTACACGATCTCTCCGTCTGAGATAGTCATATATACATTTGTCTCGAACAGCTTCTCGGGAGCTGTCTGGAATACATCCTGCTCCATCACCACTATGTCAGCGCATTTGCCTGCTTCCAGGCTTCCTGTAACATCGCTTATACCCATGGTCACGGCGCCGTTTAGCGTAAATGCGTCCAGCCCCTGCTCCAGCGTGATTTTCTCGGCAGCGCCGAGGACCTTTTCCGGATCGAGATGATCTTCCTCCGGAAGAGTCCTGAGCATGGCCAGCTGTATCCCTTCCATAGGATAAGGTCTAGGCGTTACCGCATAATCGCTTCCGGCCGATACGACAAGCCCCATATCGAAAAAGGACTTCATCGGATACTCTGTTTCAGCCCTCTTTCCCAGGAACGGAAGCTCGATATCCTCATAATATCCGGGAGCTTTCACGAACCAGTAAGGGTTTGACGATACCCTGATATCAAGTTCCTTCAACTTGTCGTAATCAGCAGGATCCACTATCTGCATATGGGCGGCCACAGTATTCCTGGCCCGGCTGCCGTTTTCCTGCTTCACATATTCCATAGCCTCGATCACCTGCTGTACCGCTGCGTCTCCGATGACATGGAAATGCAGATCATATCCCAGCCGATCGACTTCCGCACAGAAATCATTGAGCGTATCCTGGCTCCACAACGGTCTGCCGCAATAGCCCTCCTGATTGCAATAGTCTTCTTTAAGGCAAGCGGTCCCGCCTTCCACTACTCCGTCTATGAACACCTTGACGAAGGTCCCTTCCGTAAGCTTCCCGTTTTTTAACGGTCTTCCCTTCCGGTACCCCTCGAGGGACCCCTCAGGATCCTCCGGCATGCTGGAATATGCCAGAGCGAATTTCATTTTGAGTCTTCCCTCTTCGTTCATCCTCCTGTAAGCCTTGTTGAGATTACCATCAAAGGCTACCAACGGATCGAAGACAGCCGTATGACCGTAAGACACCATCATATCCTGGAAGCCTTCGATCGCTTCCATGAATTCTTCCACCGTGGGCTCTGGTATCAACGCCAGCATGATTTCCTGGGCCTGATCCCTGAATGTTCCGTGAGTGGAACCATCCTCGTTCCTCTCTATCGTGCCGCCGTCAGGATCAGGTGTTTCATCCGTTATCCCTGCCATCTCTATGGCCTTTGAATTGGCCCATACAGAATGGCCGTCTCCCGATCGCAATATCACAGGTCGGTCGTCACAGATCCTGTCCAATGACTCCTTATCCGGTCCCAATGCGTCAAAAGCAGGGTTGAGCCAGCCCATCCCTGAGTACATTCGTTTATCCGGATGAGCCTTTACAAAGTCTTCTACCGTCTTAAGGTACTCCTCTTTTGTTTCATCAGCATACAGATCTATGTTGCTCTTCTGCTCAAAGGACAAAGGTCCGTGAGCGTGAGAGTCTACGAAACCCGGCAATACCAGTCTGCCTTCCAGATCTATATACTTGTCCCCATGGCCTGCCATGGCTCTTATCTCTTCGTTACTGCCTGTAGCGACGATGTTTTTCCCATCTATGAGCAACGCCTGACAAAATCCGTCCTTTGAATAGATTTTTCCATTATACAATATCATCATATCTGTCACCTTTATACTATCCTTTCCAAACCTTCCTCGTCATTTTTCTCTCCGGCCCTTTTCTTCTCCAGCTCGCTCATCAGCTTTTCAAAAGTTTTTTTCGACATCGGATATATTATACAACATATGGCCGCCAGTATGAATACGATAACAGGTATTCCTATAACTATAGCGGATATACCACTTACTGTTCCTTCCGACTGCGCGGTGAGAGACGGATCGTATCCTGCCGCAATCATGGTCAGCGTCAGTACCTGAGTTCCCAGTGCCGTCGAAAGAGTGAATATGACTCCATAAAGGGACATCAGGGCGCCTTCCTTCCTCTTCCCATATTTATACTCATACAGTTCAGCCAGATCATAGACGATCGGATAGATGATCAGCCAGTAAGCGCCGTTTCCCAGACCGAATATCAGCAGCAGCACGATAAGCATGGCAAATGAGTGAACTCCCGTAAAGTACAACACTGTCATGCCCGCCGCGCTTATCAGGAAACAGAATGCCATCCCGTTCTTTTTATTCATCTTTGTCGCTATAAACGAGATCACTACCGTCCAGCCCATTCCTATGAACACATATATGAACATGGCCGTCGAATACTGAGCCTCCGTAAGTCCTGCACAATACAGCACATAGTATACCAATCCGGACTGGAACACCATATACCCTATAGCGAACAGCACCAGTATAGCGATTATGTATTTGAAAGGCTTCATTTTAAGTATCTGCCAGAAAGTCCTCAGCGGATTGATTTCCTTTCTCTCCTCTTCCAGTTTTTCCGGAGGCATCTCCTTGCCCTTTGTTGTCATAAATGTTATGAAAAGCGCCAGAAAACATGCCGCTCCAACGATGATGGCAAAGTAATTCCATGCTGACCCTTCAGACGAACCACGGCCCACGAATATTCCCACTACCGTAAGTGGCAATGATATCCCGATGATATTCCCGACACAATTCATGAACGTAGCCGGTGTTCTCAGCTTGGTACGCTCATCGTAATCATCGGTGAGCTCAGCTCCCAGCGCATTATACGGCACCAGAAACGCCCCGTACGCCAGGTTCACTATGATGAACATACACAGATAATACGCGAACTGCGCGCCTCCGGACAGATCGACAGGTCTGAAAAACAGCGTCAAGCCTATAAGCATCAGGATCCCTCCGGCTAATATATATGGCCTCCTTCTCCCGAGTCTGCTCTTGGTATTGTCGCTGAGCGGCCCTATGACCAATCCGAATACCGATGATATGACGGTAGCTGCCGAAATGATGATACCAGCCCTTCCGGCGCCCATGCCTGCTATAGTAGTCAGAAAATACAAGGCATACATGACATAAAAATTGTATGCGGCAGCATCTGCCATCGCGCCGAATCCATACCCCAGGATAGTCCCATTTGACAGTTTCCCGGTCTTTTCCTTTCTTTCTTCCATTTAACCGTCCTCCTTTTATTTATTCGCTCATTATAAATAAAAAAGAGGACTTTTGAAGTGGATTTCTTGCCCTCTTTTATCTGAAAATTGTCTCATTTCAGTTTTTCGTGCTTTTTTTTGCTTTTTCGATAACAATTATTGTTTTCTTATCACTATGATACACTCGTCGGACCGCAGATCTATCCGGATCTTCCCTTTTTCACCCAGATCATATCTCGTGACCGCGTCTTCATCTCCGGCGGACTCTATGACCGTCATGCTTCCTGCCCCATTCCCTAGTCGTATCTCCACCAGCTTTTCTTCCGCTCCCACTCTGAGCTTCCCCTCCATCAGTGAACTGATATCCTTGACAGGCGTTTCCGAAAACTCGCGATACACGACAGTCTCCTGCTTGTGCGCTTTACGATACATGTTTGGTATCATCCCGAACACGCTCTTGAACATCTCGTTAAAATACTGATTGGAGGAAAATGAGAAGTCTTCCCGTATCTCAGATATGGGCTTTTCTCCATCCAGCAGCGCGATCTCCGCCCTGTCGCATCGTATTATGTTCAGTGACTTCTGGAATCCGTTCCCTACCATCTTTTTGATGAAATGCGACAGATAGTACTTGTTCATGGCAAATTTTGCTGCCATGACTTCCAGTGACAATTTCTCGTCACAGTGGCGGTACAGATACATATATATCTCCCCTGCGCGCTTTATATCCATTTCACTTCCCTGTACTTTATCATGCTCTCCCACAAGCTGAAAATTTTCCAGTCTGAATGCCTTCCTGAAAAGCTGGAGGATGCGTTCGATGGTATTGTTTACTGATTTTTCCACATCGAACCGCTCATACTGTCTGATGAGCTGCCTTATGTTCTCTACCTGCTTAGCGAAGTTCTCCCTGTTGTGTTTCAATATATCTTCCCACCATATGATGAAGCCCTCCGCCGGATGGAAGCGTTCCTGACTTATATGTATGCACGAGATGACCGCCCCCCTCTGTTATCGCTTTCAGCTGATACAGATCATATGAATTGACAACGATGAAATCCCCTTCACGCAGCACATACCGCTCAAATGAAACATTACATTCCAATGCTCCTCTGAACACAAACACTATCTCCATACAGTCGTGCATATGTATCGGATGCTCCCGACAGACGGTATTCCTTATTACCACATCACTGTACCGTTCACCAAAATCGGGACGTACCAGCAATTTGCTTTTCATATAATAATCCTGACTTATCATGACCCCTCCTGTTTACCTTATCCCCAGCGCCCGCATCCTTCTGTACAAGGTGGATTCGCTTATCTCCAGCTCCTTTGCCGCCCTGCGCTTTCCTTCAAGAGACGAACCATTTCTTTTCAGGCTTTCCAGCAGTATATCACGCTCAACCGATTCCAGCTGTCCTTTGAGTGATCTGCTGTCCACATCCCTCCTGAGATGCTTTGCCCCTGTTATTTTATCAGGCAGACTACCTGCTCTTATCACACCGCTCTCCTCCATATTTATGGCATATTCTATGGCATTCTCCACTTCCCTGACATTTCCCGGCCACCGGTAAGAGAGCAATATATGCATCGCGTCCTTTTCTATCCCGTCTATGCGCTTTCCCATGGCTCTGCTGAATTTATCGATAACGCGTTCTATAATGAGCTCCAGATCCTCCGGCCGCTCTCTCAGAGGCGGGATGTGGATAGGGATGACGTTCAGCCTGAAATACAGATCCTCTCTGAACTGTTTTCTTCTTATCATTTCCTCCAGATCCTTATTGGTGGCTGCGATTATCCGCACGTCCACATCAACAGGCCTGATTGCTCCAATGGGATCCACCTGTCTGCTCTGAAGGCATGAAAGCAGCTTCACCTGAAGATGTATAGGCATGTCGCCTATCTCATCGAGGAACAGTGTCCCCTCGTCTGCCAGCTGGAACTTCCCCAGCTTACCATTACGAGCCGCTCCGGTAAAAGCCCCCTTCTCATATCCAAACAGCTCGCTTTCCAGCAGCATTTCAGGGATGGCCGCGCAGTTGACCGATACGAAAGGCTTTTCGCGCCTGACGCTCTCCTGATGGATGGATCTGGCCAGCAGATCCTTTCCCGTCCCGCTCTCTCCCGTGATCAGTATGGTGGAATTGCTGGAAGCCACCTGCTTGGCCCGTTTTCTGACTTCCTCCATGGCCCGGCTGCTCCCCAATATGTTCTCGAATGACGCCGTGTCCTGAGAGGCCAGCAGCGATGAAACAGTGTTCTGAAGGGATATATTGCTCTGTGACACGATGTACTTTCCGGCGATGAGATCCGCCATGCTCCGCAGGAAGGTACGAAGCTCCAGAGTCTTATGTATCATGACGTTCCGCTGTTCCTCCGTGAAAGCGATGAGCCCTATCAATCCCAGCACGCTGCCGTCGGCCTTGATGGGATAACATATCTCCGCCAGCTCCCCCTCCCTGGCATCGTAAAAATCGTCGTTTTCCGGCGAAAAATTTATATACTCGTTACCGTTTTTAAGACATTCGGAATAGACCAGATGACTTTCCATATCGCCATTCTCTTCATAGGAGCCTATCTTCTCCTTATAGCGCCCCGTACCGCCTATTATCATAAGACGTTCATCCACGATTTCCGTCTCCAGTTCCAGCGCCGCCGTAATGGCCACCGCCACCTGCTGGACCGTATCGCTTATTATCGTCAGTGACATATGCAACCCTCCCTCACTGTTGTCAATATATCAAATATTTTTAAAATTGACAATAATTATTTTCAATTTTGACAATTTTCATCTTCCAAATCTGCCCATTACCTCTGATATCGTTGAAAAACCATCGTTTTCATTTTTGGCACGATATTTGCTATATATATCGGCAGCAGTTGCTTCTTGCCAAAATACGCATTTCTATATAATAAAAAAAGGAGATAATCATGAAAAATTTCTCACTTGAAGGAAAGGTCGCCGTCATCACCGGCGCAGGCTCGGGCCTGGGGTACGCCACGGCCAGGAGATTTCACGACGCAGGGGCGATGGTCACGATGGCCGATATCAATGAAAATACGACAGCGGCGGCCGAAGAGATAGGCTGTTTCTTCGTCAGGACTGATGTCAGCAAAGAAGCCGACGTGGAGAACCTGATGAAAACGGCTTCGGAACACTACGGGCCGCTGGACATCGTCATCAACAACGCCGGGATCATCTGCGGCGAAGAGCTGCTGGAAAACGCCGATGCCGCGACTTATGAATCGCTGTTTCACGTCAACGTGATGGGCGCCGTATTCGGTATCAAATACGGCCAGAAATACATGAGAGACGGCGGCTTGAAAGCCGGTCCCGCCAATCAGATGATAGAAGCCATCTTAAAGAGTCTGCAGTGAAAATTCGCATCGTTCTTATCGTGACAGGGAGGAAAACATGAACAGAAAATTTATCGATTTTGATGCCCAGGTGTGCCTGGTGACAGGCGCCGGAAGCGGAAGCGGCATAGGATTCCAAACGGCGAAGATACTTGGAGAGCTGGGAGCCAGCATAGCTCTGGCCGCTACCACCGATAGGATATATGAACGTGCCCGTGAGCTGGAATGCCTGGGGATAACAGCCAGAGGCTATATCGCTGATTTGATGGACAGGAGCCAAACAGAAGCGATGGTGAGAAAAATAGCCGAGGATTTCGGCACTGTCCATGTACTGATAAATAACGCCGGGATGGCTCAGGTAGGACAGGAAGAAGACTTTTCCGACTTTATGAACGTCACATACGAAAGCTGGGATACTTCCATTACAAGGAACCTCACTCTCACTTTTAATGTAACAAAGCAGGTCCTTCCGCTCATGGCGGAAAACAACTACGGACGTATCGTCAACGTATCTTCAGTCACCGGACCTATTGTCAGTAATCCGGGAGAAGCCGCCTACAGCGCGGCAAAAGCCGGCATCATAGGCATGAGCCGCGCCCTGGCAATAGAGGTAGGCAAAAACAACATAACCGTCAATAACGTACTGCCGGGATGGATAGCCACCGCTTCCCAGACAGAAGGTGAAGCCCAGGGCGGTCTCAACACACCTCTCGGTCGAAGCGCCGATGCCACGGAAGTAGCCAATGCCATCGTATTTTTGGCTTCCAGAGAAGCTTCCTACATAACGGGAGAATCACTGGTGGTGGATGGAGGCAACACGATACAGGAATATAAAGGGGACTCGAAATTCTACTATTGAGCCACTTTTGCCCGCGCGCGTTACAGCAACGCCTACGCCTTAGACGGCGGTACCGCTGTTTTCCAAACACTAATTTACAGTTTATGAAAAAAATAAGGAGGAATTACAATGATCACAGACAAAAAAAGCCCTTACAGACTGGTTACAGACCAGCAGCTTGCCCAATTGAGAGCCAGAGAAGACGCCATCTTCAATGATAGGACAGCAAAAAGCAAGGCAGCCTTTGAAAAGGCCCATGAAAATCTGCTCAATGGGGTCCCGATGCCATGGATGGGTGACTGGGGAACAGAGCACCCTATATTCCTGGAACGAGCCAAAGGAGACAAATGCTGGGATATAGACGGAAACGAATACGTGGACTTCTGCCTCGGTGATACAGGTGCCATGTTCGGTCATTCTCCTGATGCTACAGCGGACACAGTAGCTCACCAGGTCCGCAATGGGATCACTACCATGATGCCGACGCTGGACAGCCTGGAAATCGGGAAAGAACTATCTAAAAGATTCGGACTTCCTACATGGCAGGTAGCCATGACCGCAACCGAAGCCAACAGATATACCATACGAAACGCCCGTGCTCTGACGGGCCGCCCTAAGATCATGGTAATGCAGGAGTGCTACCATGGCAGTCTCGACGAGACCCTTCCTCACATCAATGAAGAAGGTAAACTGGCTCTCAGGACTGATTACGATTCCAACCCTGGTCTTCCCAAGGATCAGTTGACACGCGTAGTGGAATTCAATGACCTTGAAGCCGCTGAAAGAGAACTGTCCCACATGGACTGCGCCGCCGTACTGTTGGAACCTGTAATGACTAACTGCGGTATGGTGCTCCCTGCCGAAGGATATCTGGAAGGTCTGCGTGAGCTTTGCACCAAATACGGCACATACCTCATCATCGATGAGACTCACACCCTCTCCAATGGCTACGGCGGATACACCCGGGCTCACGGACTGGAGCCGGACTTCATCACCCTGGGCAAATCCATCGCCGGAGGCATCCCTGTTGCCGTATACGGGTTCACAAAGGAAATAACCGATAAAATCAACGAAACATATGGAAATGCCGGCGTCTCCGACCCTATGGGAATAGGCGGCACTCTGGCTGCCAATCAGTTTGCCATTGCAGCCATGAAGACCACTCTGGAAAAAGTGGCTACAGAGGAAGCTTTCCGGAAGATGTTCAGGGGGCAGGAGCGCCTGTCGGACGGCCTGGAGGCAGTGCTGAAAAAGTACGATGTACCGTGGAGCCTGACCCGCTCAGGCGCCCGCTGCGAATTGCAGTTCATGCCGACCCTCCCGAAAAACGGAACGGAAGCAAAAAATAATTTCGACTGGCAGCTGATGTACTACACTCACCTTTACCTCTCCAACAGAGGCATCATCATCACACCGTTCCACAACATGATGCTCGTCTCACCTGTGACACCTGACGAAGATATCGATCGTCTCATCCAAGGATGGGATGACTGCATCAAGGAGTTAGCAGAAATCGGGACTTATAACCGATAGCTCCTTCATCCGGTAGCCAGCCTCCGGCATGTCTCCGCTGCCGACAGACAACGTTGGCAGTGGCAACGGAGGGCAGCGGCAGGACATGTCGCTGTCCGCCAATATCTCCGCTGCCGGATTTCAACGAATATCTTAAAATGCGGCATGACCACCAGGATCACTTGCCGCATTTTCTATTTTGATACAGAATCCGGCACGGCTGACACGCTCACTTGCCGAATTTCGCGCTTTAGCACAGAATCCGGCACAGCCGGACATGATCGCTTGCCGTATTTTCGTTTTTAAGCAACGATGCGGCAAGTATTTTGCATATATTTCCACTTGATTCATTTGGAACATGAAAAGCCGTGTTTTTCGTGCCGAATTTCTTTCAAACATTGAAAATCCGGCACAAGTCTGTGTTACGGCTGCCGGATTTCAACTTTCCCTGCGAAATCCGGCAAATAACACAGTAAAAGCTGTTACAGCATTTCCCGCAGCTCCTTCATAGCCGCAGTCTCACTGTCCACGTACTCCTGCAGGTCTGCCTTGAGTATGTCGATATATCCGTTGTACTCATCTACGTACTGCTGATACTCGCCAGCATCGGTCACACCCTCGTTCCACTGAGCATACATGTTCTTCGTAGTCTGCCACGAGTCCTTTATGGCAAGCGTCATCTTATCGGTGCCCCAGTTGCTGTCCACCTTGTCGTTCATCAACAGGCTGTTGGACAGTGCGCATACTTCATCGCTGAAGAGATATGCATAGTATTCATAGTAGCCGTTTATCTCCGAAGGCAACCATATGTCATCTTCAGTGACTTCACCGTCGCTGAGAGCGTCCACTACATTGGTGTATAAATCCAGATTGTTCTGAATCGCTTTATGATGTACTTCTATGGTTCCATAATCCGCCAGACCCATAAACTGATCCTGTACATATCTGAATGCAGCCAACACCTGCTGGTTGTGAGCAACGCCTTCGGCTCTGGCTTCAGCCATAGCCTTCTCATCTCCTGCCGCATAAGCTTCCTCATATTCAGCGTTGATTCCCTTGGCCGCTTCGAGGTTCTCAGCGGCAGCCGTCCTCAGATCTTCGAGGGCAGCTTTATACGCCTTTACCGACTCCTCTGTTGCATACTTCTTCGTTCCTTTTATCGCGTCTTCAAGGTCATCACACCTGCTGGTAAAATCCAGCTCCAGTGCAGGTGTCCCGTCGATATACATGGCGAGAGCCGAATATACCGACAGCTGATACTCCAGCAGTTCCTTGCTGTGTACTCCATCGCCCTTATCATCTTCCACGTTATTGTCATCCTTAGGCGTATGATACCTGTTCTGCGACCATTCCGTTTTATCCTCCTGCCTTGGCATGAAAGCAGGTACTCCGTTAAACTGATACGATATGCAATCGGTTCTAGGTAACTCGCCATCATCATTTTTTACTTCAACACCGTCAGCATAATAGGAATCCACTTGATTTATAAGTCCTGATGAAAACAACGTGTTTCCTATTTCCCCCAACTCGTACGATGTTCTCATTACTCCCACATCGTTAAAACTGTCCACGCTCGGCATCTCGAAGTTTATCAGCGCCAGCGTGCTCCCCTGCCATTCAGGGTGAGCAGTAGTTATCATCTCCCAAGACCCGATGGCCCAGTCGGTGGAAGTGTCAAAACGCCCCCATTCCTCTGCACCATGGGCGATGAATACGATATCATTGGCCGGCTGATAACCTGAATCGATGAGAGCCTTGGCGATTCCGGTCACGAGACCTACAGCAGTGCAGTCGTCTTCAAAGCCGTAGAAGTACTTATCGTAATGCCCTGCTACGATTATCCTCTGTCCGGTGTTTTCCGTACCCTTGATAGTCCCGGTAACGTTATAGCTGGTCCCGTTCTGGCTCCCCACCTCGTTGTCGACATACAGCTCAGCCGTTATATCCGTTCCGTTTTTAAGTATCTTCTGTATTCGTTCAGCGTCGTTTTTCGATATAGAAGTACACGGCATCTTCATATCAGGAGCGCATATGTCCTGGATATTTATAGTATCATCATCATATTGAGCATAACCGCCCATAGAATAGCTCACGATGGCCGCTGCATTCTGAGTAGCAGCTTCCATATACGGACCGTCTATCCACACTTCGTTCCACTGGTCCACTCCTACCAGGGCGATTTTCCCCGACATGTCGGTATTACCGCTATTCTCATAGTATTCCTGGTACTCGGCTTCCGTACCCATTCCCAGATCTACTATCTCCAGATTGCTGTAATCGCCGCCCAGCTGCACAGTTCCCTGAGCCGCATAGGAAACCATATCATCGATGTTCAGCTCCTGGCTTTCACCATCCTTATCGGTGTAATCGATGTTCATATAGGCCTCGTTGAACTGCCACTTGTCTACCGTCACAGCGTCCTTAGTCACATCCTCCAGTCCTATCTTCTCAAATTCCTCCACCAGGTAATCGGCAGCTCTGTGCTCTGCATCCGATCCGGCCGTCCTGAAGCCTGTAGAATCGTCAGCCAGCTCCATATCGTAAGCCAGCTTGTAAGCCACGTCCTCCGCTTCGTCGGTGGCTTCACCTGTCACCTCCAGCATCTTGTCCACATCCTCTTGCATGGAGAGGTCGCTGGTCTGCGAGCACGATGTCGCCAACACCATCACCAGCGCGATCAACGCTGCCAGCGGCAATGTCCTCAGTAGTTTCTTCATTTTTCCCTCCTTCATTAAAAAATAAATGATAACAAAAAAGATCAGCGCAAATAAATGCGTTGATCCATAAAAAGCAATATCTCAAAATTCCTCTTTAGTCTCTCAACTTTCCTGTTTTTCCACAGTTCATTGTCTCCTGAATAGCAGTCTACAAATCCCCATGTGCGTAGTATAATATACGCCTCAGTATTTGTCAACCAATTAAAAATTTTCAGCAAACTTATTATTGGAATCATTATCGAAAAGTGTTAATATTTAAAATGACATGTTGTAATTTTATGCAAGAAGTTTGATTATATCCTTATGAAAAACTTATTTAACCGAGTAGTGATTTTATTGACCTTAGTTATATTTCTACTGGCTCTTCCTGTGGAAATAGTGGGCCTTATACGCAACCAAAAAGCTTTTGAAGATGAAGCCGATGAAAAAATAGAATATGCTATACAAAGCGCCGCAACAGATTTGAACGTGGTCCTGAGCAACATGGAAAATCTCGTAACCATGCTTCATTCTACTGTACAAGCTACCTTTTCGGGAACCAACTATGTATATGACCCTGCCGTATTTTCGCAGCTCAAGCGACAGACCGGCAATATCATTAAGGATACCCTTAAAAAGACCGAACGTATTTCAGGACTGTATGTCACTTTTTCTCCTTCTCTTCACTCTGGGATGGAAGAAGTATGGTACGCATATAGAGATGGAAAAATCACTTTCATAGATGCGCGCCTTTACGCTCCAAGCTGGCTTTTGGAAGGAAACCCTCGTGTCGACTATTACTACGATGCAATCAAAAATGGAGAATACTGGGGTGCAGATGACTACGAGAGCTCTCTGGACGAATACATGGCTACACATACGCAATCGATATACGATAATGAAGGAAATCTTATCGGTATTGCCGGATCTGACATGTTAATGTCTGAACTTCGCAATATGCTCAGCTCCATAAAGATATACCGTGACAGTCAAATAGTACTTTTTGACTCCGATATGAATTACTGTGCTTCCAATATCGATATCAAAAAACCCGCAAAAGTGTATTCTGTGCTTATCAACGAAATCGGATCTCATCATGATAATACGACTTTTCATTATACCTCCAGCGATGGACAAGAGTATATTGCTGCTTATACGACGCTAAACAATGACTGGATCCTTGTCGCTACACAAACGACAGACGCAGCGATGGCTTCTGCTACCGAAACAAGAAACACATTGATCGCAACCATGATGCTAACTATTTTGATAATAGTCATTATCGTATTATTGCTTATAAAAAGATATTACGAGCCGGTAATAGAATCCGCTGAACAAAATGAAATACTGATGATCAATCAATCGAGACAAGCAAAGCTTGGAGAAATGGTGGGGAACATATCTCATCAATGCAAACAGCCACTGAATAACATCAACATAGACATTTCAAACATGCGTGACGATTATATGGCTGATGAACTGACCGAAAAACTTTTTAACGAATACGCACAAAGGATACGAGAAAATGTATCTGTGATGGCAAATACGATAACTGATTTCGCTGATTTTTTAAAGCCCGACCGTAATAAGGAGAATTTTTCCATACGAGACAGTGTAAATACTGCATTATCCATAATGAAGGAAAGTCTTGTGATCAATGAGATAATCATAATAAATAGCGTTGATGCAAATCTCACGATCACCAATTATAGAAATGAATTCATACAATGCGTATTCAACATTCTTGAGAACGCAAGAGATGCAGTGATCAGCTCAGGAGAAAAGCCTGGAAGGATAGTTATTTCTGCCGATGAAAAAAACAAAGGTGGTCAACAGGCATAGGTCTTTACATCGTTAAACAGATAATAGAACGTCATTTTCACGGTAATGTTTCCTTTGTGAATTGTAACGAAGGAGTCATCTTTACAATAACTGTAAAGGAGAAAGAAATATGAGTATTTTAGAAAATCTTAAAGTCATGTACGTAGAAGATAATGATAACACGCGATACAGCATCGAACGGTTTCTCAAAAGAAGATTCGGCAAAGTATTCTTGGCAGAAAACGCAGAAAAGGGTATCCAGCTGTTCCACGAAAAAGAGCCCGATATAGCTATCGTCGACATACTGCTCCCTGGAATGGGTGGACTGGAGATGATCAAAAAAATAAGGGAGACCAATTCTACATGCAGATTCCTTATCACATCATCGGTCAGCGATGTCGCCACAATATTAAAGGCGGTAGATCTCGATATCGCAAACTACATTGTGAAGCCGATCGATACAGATGATTTCGAAGAAAAACTTACAAGAATAGGCCAATCCATAATGGAAGAAAAAACTGCATCCGAGCCTACCCCGACATTTGACCTGACCCATAAGAAAGAAACAGAGGAAGAGATCCGCAAGGCCTTTATAAAAATCTTGAAAGAAAAATCAGGAAAAGGCCCCAGAGATGCCGCAGTATTCATATCCAGAGACACCATAGAGATTTCCGTCTACGGTGTCCTAAGCTTATCGGAAAAAGTGCTTCTTAAAAATGTAAAAAACATCGGTCATGTAGAAGAAACACATCGCCTTTTCTACCACGCCATAGAAAAGGAAATCACGGATATGATAAAAGATCTCACAGGAACCCCGGTTGAACTGGGAACCATAAAAGTCAATGCTTTTAAAGATAGAGAAGTTGCGCGGTTCAGGATCCTCCGCTATTGATCCTCCGTCTCTTCCGCCAATCCTTTCTTCTCCTGTTTCTTCGATATCACCAGCGATAATATAACGCTGATCAATATCACCGAGAAAATTATGATAATGGATGCCACTGTGGAAATATGAAAATCTAATATCAGCGAAAGGAGCTTGACTCCGGTGAACATCAGCAATACCCCTACACCATATTTCACATATTGGAAGCGCTCCTGGATATGCTCCAAAACGAAGTACATCTGCCTGAGTCCCAGTATTGCGAAGATGTTGGAAGAATATACGATTATCAGGTCAGTGGACACCGAGAATACGGCCGGTACCGAGTCTATGGCGAAGATTATATCGGATCCCTCCACCAGACAGAGTATGGCGAACAGCGGTGTAAACAGCCTCCTGCCGTTTTCATGGACCATGAACTTCTTGCCGCGGAACCCTTCCGTCATAGGCAGGACCTTGCTGACAGCCCTGATTATCCTGCTGTCCTCCGGCTTGGTCTCCTCGTCCTTTCCAACTATCATCTTTATGCCGTTTATTATCAGTATCGCCCCGAATATGTAAAGGATCCACTCGAAGGCCATAACCAGCTGTAAGCCAAAGAAAATGAAAATAAACCGAAGTATGATAGCGCCGATTATTCCCCAGTTGAGGACTCTGTGCTGCACTTCCTCCCTTATACCAAAGGCCAGGAATATGGACATGAACACGAACAGATTATCTACACTGAGACTGAGCTCGATGAGATATCCTGCCGCGAACTCGAGGCCGCTCTGACTTCCTTTGATGAACCATATAGCAATAAAGCATAAAAACGCCATGGCTATCCAAAAGCATACCCATTTTAACGAATGTTTGATTTCCTGCATCTGTTTTCCCCTTTGCCTTTTTTATACAGTATAAAACATATTTGTCATTTTAACCATACTTTTGACAAATATTTATACTGCGGATCGATAACTGCCGCAGCCTGACGGCGACCAATGCCTTCCGGCTGCACCGGGAGCCGTCTCGAAAGGACCCTGTGACCATACAGTCGGATAAACCAGAACGATATGCCAAAAGCCATTATCTGGCCGCTGTTTTAGGCATAATCAAAGCATTTTCAAAGCTTTATCAGAGAGCGATATGCCCAGTACCTCTAAAAAAAACTGAGTTATTAGCATACTCGCTGGCCAACTCCCATAAAAATATGCCAAAAGCCCTGATAAAATATTGCTTATAGGCATACTGCACTCTGAAAGAGCAGCCAACCAGCCTTGTTTATGCCAAATAAGATCAATATTTTTAGGTTTTAGGCAAAATTCGCAGCGACATAGATTTCACGTTTTCCTGCTTTGCCCCGAATACCGAAAGATAAAAGAAGAGGCTACCGCACCGGGACGATCCCGGGGCGGCGGCCTCCTTTCCTGCGTCAACAGATATATCCAAACTGTCTCACGCTGCCAGAGTCTTTATGAGGACTATAATGAATATTATTATAAACACTATCGCCTCGATACCGACTATGACTCTCAAGATGTTCAACAGTTTGCTGTTTCCTTTTTTCTTGTTCCTGACAATGCTGATGACCGAAAAGGCCAGCACTGCTATGCCGAATATCAATGCTAAGAAAAGTAATATCATGTTTTGCTCCTCCGATCGCTTTCGCTATCTAATGATACCAGAGAATTATGTTGATTTCCAGTAAAAATAGCGAAAATTATCAGTCCAGAGTATTATAATCCAGTCTGACGTTTCTCTGCTTCAGCTTGATAGCCTTGAGGAATACTTTCGCTGTATCCATGCATGTCATCACAGAGATCCCTCTCTCGATAGCTTTTCGCCTTACAGGGAAGCTGTCATTCTCCTTCCTGTTAGCTACCACAGGCATATTTATCACCAGCGAAAGCTTCTCGTCGCTGTCGCTTTCGTGATTCATGATCCACTTCTGAGCCGTATCGTAATCCATCAACTCGACATCGATATCGTGAGCTTTCATAAAATCGATGGTATCATCGGTAGCATACAGCTTGAATCCCGCTTCAGCGTAATCTTCCAATATCTCGGCAGTATAATTGTTCTGCTCGGATTCTCTGAGAGTCACAAACACATTGCCCTCTGTCGGTATGGCCATGCCTGCTCCCAGGAAGCCCTTGTACAGAGCCTTATCCAGATCCTTATCTATACCCAGCACTTCTCCTGTAGACTTCATCTCAGGTCCCAGTGCGATATCCATATCGGTCAGCTTGGCACTGGAGAACACAGGGACTTTCACAGCATATTCTTCTGTCTTTCTGTACAGCCCTGTCCCGTATCCACTGTCTTTCAGCTTGTGACCCAGCATGGCTGCTACTGCCAGCTTCACCATCGGCACTCTTGTCACCTTGCTGAGAATAGGCACTGTTCTGGAAGCTCTAGGGTTTACTTCTATTACATATATTTTCTTTCCATCATAAGCGTACTGGATGTTGACCAGTCCCACCACTTCAAGGGCTTTGGATATCCTTCTGGTGTAATCGAGGAGCGTATTTTCCACTTCTTCAGACAGCGAATAATTCGGATATACCGAAATACTGTCACCGGAGTGGACTCCGGCCCTTTCCACATGCTCCATGATGCCCGGGATCAGGATATCCTCACCATCGGCGATAGCGTCCACTTCGATCTCTTTGCCCTGTATGTACTGGTCGATCAACACAGGATGCTCCGTGGAAAGAGATACAGCTTCCTTCAAGTACCTCTTCAATTCCACATCATTGTATACTACCTGCATTGCTCGTCCTCCGATAACATAGGACGGTCTCACCACCAGCGGATATCCCAGCTTTCTCACAGCTTCGAAGGCTTCCTCCTGATTGGTCACCGCCACGCCTTCCGGCACGGCGATCTTCAGCTCATCCAACAGCTCGCAGAACTTTTCCCTGTCCTCGGCCAGGTCTATATTTCTGTATGAAGTACCCAGAATATTTATGCTCCTGCTGTTGAGCTGCTCTGCCAGGTTCAGCGATGTCTGCCCTCCAAACTGCAATATCACGCCGTAAGGTCTCTCTCTCTTGATAACATTCATGACATTGTCTATATGGAGCGACTCGAAATACAGTTTATCCGACGTATCAAAATCGGTGCTGACAGTCTCCGGATTATTGTTCATGATTATGGCTTCGTAGCCCAGCTCCTTTATTGCCCACACACCCTGTACACAGCAATAGTCGAACTCTATTCCCTGTCCGATCCTTATAGGCCCGGAACCGATGACCAATATCTTTTCTTCCGGACTTCTGATGCTCTCATCCTCCTCATCGTAGCAGGAATAGTAGTATGGAGTCAGCGCGTCGAATTCCCCACCGCATGTATCTACCATCTTATATACGGGATATATATCGTTATACACCCTGATATCCTGAAGAACGTCTCTGGAAACTCCTGACAGAGTGATTATATCTGTATCGGTGAAACCTCTCGACTCCGCCTCATAAACCATATCTTTGGTCAGCGGACCTTCCTGCAGCCGCTCTTCCAGATCTATGATCCCCTTGATCTTGTTCAGGAACCATCTGTCTATCTTCGTCAGACTGTAGAGATCCTCCACATCCATCAGCTTTCGCCTCATGACCTCCGCGATACAGAAGATCCTCTCATCATCGCAGGCTTTCAGCTTTTCCACCAGTCTCTCATCATCCAATCCTGTAACGAATGGGATATGGAGGCCGTCACACTTGATCTCGATGGAAGTGAGAGCTTTGAGAAGCGCGCTCTCGAATGTCCTGTCTATGGACATTACTTCCCCCGTCGCTTTCATCTGCGTCCCCAGTTTCCTGGATGCCGTTCTGAACTTATCGAAAGGCCACTTAGGGAATTTGACGACCACATAGTCCAGCGTCGGTTCAAAGCATGCGCTGGTAGTCTGGGTAACGTAGTTGTACAGTTCATCCAGATTATAGCCGATGGCGATCTTGGCGGCGATCTTCGCTATCGGATATCCGGCAGCTTTTGATGCCAGCGCCGACGAACGGCTTACTCTCGGATTCACCTCTATCACTATGTAATTGCCTGTATCGGGATCCAGCGCGAACTGAACGTTACATCCTCCTTCTATTTCCAGGTTCCTTATTATCTTTATGGAAGCATCGCGGAGCATCTGATACTCTGCGTCTCTCAATGTCTGGGTCGGCGCCACTACGATACTGTCGCCGGTATGTACTCCCACCGGATCCAGATTTTCCATGCTGCATATTATGATACAATTGTCTCGGCTGTCCCTTATGACCTCATACTCTATCTCCTTCCAGCCGGCGACGGATTTTTCCAGCAGTATCTGCCCGATAGCGCTGTTTTCCATACCCTTTATGCAAAGAAGCTCCAGCTCCCTCTCATTCTCGGCGATGCCCCCGCCAGTGCCTCCCAGAGTATAAGCAGGTCTTATGATGACAGGGAATCCTTCCTTCCTGACAAATTCATAGCATTCATCCATAGATGTGGCGATAACGCTGCTGGGTATCGGCTCTCCGATCTCCTGCATCAGCTTCTTGAATTCCTCCCTGTCTTCGGCTCGTTTTATGCTTTCCCTGTTGACACCTAAAAGCGCCGTGCCATATTTTTTCAGCACACCTTTTCGCTCCAGCTCCATAGCCAGATTCAGTCCCGTCTGCCCGCCGAAACCGGCCAGCATACCGTCGGGGCGTTCTTTTTCCAGTATCTGCTCCAGAGCCTCTTCCGTCAGAGGTTCCATGTACACCTTGTCAGCTATCCCCTTGTCTGTCATGATGGTTGCGGGATTGCTGTTGACCAGTATAGTCTCTATCCCTTCTTCCCTGATAGCTTTGCAGGCCTGAGTCCCCGCGTAATCGAACTCCGCAGCCTGTCCGATGACGATAGGACCGGAGCCTATTATGAGTATTTTTTTCAGATATGGTTTCTTAGGCATTTTCCCTGTCCTCCTTCATCATTCCAGTAAACTTATCGAAGAGATATCCTGTATCGTTAGGACCCGGCGACGCTTCCGGATGGAACTGTACCGAGAAAATCGGCAGATCCCTGTGCTCCATCCCTTCGACAGTACCGTCGTTAAGGTTAAGATGAGTTATCTCCATCCCTTTGAGGATGATGCTCTCATACTGGACTGCGTAACCATGGTTCTGAGACGTTATATATGAACGCTTCGTATTCTTATCAAATACACCGTGGTTTCCGCCTCTGTGACCGTATTTCAGTTTATACGTCTTGCCTCCCAGCGCTATGGCCAATATCTGATGACCCATACAAATACCAAACATCGGTATTTCCGAAAGCCTGATAAGGTTCCTCACTTCTTCGATGGCCTCTACCGCTTCCTCCGGATCTCCCGGACCATTGGTCAGGAAAATCCCATCGGGATCACTGGCCAGGATATTTGCCGCAGGCGTGCCATAAGGGTAGACAGTCAGCCGGCAATTCCTCCTCCGCAGGCAAGTCAATATGTTTCCCTTGACACCGAAATCTATCACCGCCACATCGAATGGCTCTCCTTCCGATCCCGGCAGAAACTGGTCAGCAAGCGGTTCCAGCACGGTCTTTTCCTTTACAGCCACTTCCTTCATCCAGTCGCCTCTCAACTGAGCTTTATCACATATCCCGGCGGCTTCACTGATAGATATGCCTTCGGTACTTATGACGCACTTGACCGTGCCTTTGCTCCTTATCTTCTTTGTTATCTGCCTGGTATCCACACCATAAACTCCCGGCACTTCCATATCTCTCAGCCACTTGTCTATCGTCATCACGCTGTTGCTGTTGGACGGCGTGTCGCATAGATCTTTGACAACCAGGCCAAAAGCGTGTATCTTCTCCGATTCGTTATCTATCTCACTGATACCGTAATTACCTATCAGCGGATATGTCATATTTATTATCTGACCCTTGTACGAAGGATCTGTCAGTATCTCCTGGTACCCAGTCATCGCTGTATTGAATACCAGTTCTCCAACGGCTGTTCCCTTAAAACCGAAACCTCTGCCTTTCAGCACAGTCCCGTCCTCCAGATAAATCAAACCTTCTGTTTTTTCAATCGTATTAATCATGATACTACGTCCATTCTCCTTAAACACTCAAGTAGACGGCAAATCTGCCATCGGTAAATAATTATACACCGTTATTCATGAATATTCAACATTATTGATCCGTTTTTTTACGCTTTTGTTCCGTTCATCCCGCGCCGTCTGACATCTCCTTAGAAGTATCCACATTGAGGTATACCGATGCCGCGGTCGCCGCCAGTTTCCCGGTTTCTCTGATATGCGCCTCTGCCGTCAACTGTGTCACCCGTCTTCCTTCAGATGTCGCTCTGGCTGTTACCAGCAGTGTCTCTCCTACCTTTACAGGCCTTATGTATCTGACGTCCAGACTGATCGTAGGAGCAAAATTCTCTCCTGCACAGAATCTGGCGAGAGCCGCTATGGTCAGATCGAAGGCTGTGCACATGATCCCTCCGTGAAGCATCCCTGCCCTGTTGACCTGCCACGACTGTATCGGAAACGCAAAGGTCAGTGTCCTGTCCTCATAGGAACATCCCGCCTTTTGGGAACGCATCATGCCATTGACACTGTCTTTCTGCCGCACATTGTTCTCATAAAGCGTCCTTTCGACATAGGCTTCCAGCCGAGCCTGCCCTTCAAGGATATTCTCGCTCATGTCCCTCCTCCTTCCGATGTTTTCCTGTGTATAATAATACTATAAAAGGCTCCGGATAACAATAGCGGCTTCCCTACAGAAAAACATCAAAAAAACATTGAAGTTCCAAAACTCTATTGCATTTTTCCTGTTTTTTGGTAAAATCTTAACAACAGCATTTTTTGAAACTAATTGATATGGCGTTACGAGAAACGTTATATCAATTTGGTAAAAGATTAAATTTTGCTCTACAACACAACGAACGAGGACTGCTTTCAGCAGTCCTCGTTCGTCTTTCACGTCATTATCCCTGTTCTGTCACCACATCTTCCATAGTATAGACGCCCTTTCCCTTTCCCTCCATAAATGCAGCCGCATCACAGGCTCCGGAAGCGTAGCATCTCCAGTCATAAGCATCGTGGGATATCTCCATCCTCTCTCCCATACAGCCGAAGATGACTCTGTGAGTGCTTGGCGTGTTCCCCACTCTGACGGAATGTATCTGGATATCCTCCATATCTTTATCCAGCGAACGCTGGACCATCTCCTCAGCCAGCTCTATAGCCGTTCCGCTGGGAGCGTCTTTCTTCGTTTCGCTGTGCATCTCGATGATCTCTATTCTACACTTGCTCCCCAATCTGGCCGCGGCCTCTCCCAGTATTTCCCTCATGACATTGACCACATAAGATGTATTGGCCGCCTTCATCACCGGGATATCCTTTCCCGCCTCAGTGAATTTCTCCGCCTGTTCCTGAGTAAACCCCGTAGTGCCACATATAAGACTCTTTCCATGGATCCTGCAGCTTTCCAGTACCTCCATAGAAAGCTCCACTGTAGAAAAATCCAGCACCAGGTCACACTCGTCTATGATTTTTTCGATATCATCGTAGACCACAGCTCCCACCGGGCCGTCAGCTCCTGCCACGACTCCTATGTCCTCTCCTATATAGCCTCTTCCCGGAGCTCCAACGCCTCCCACGATATGGATATCATCTCTCTTGTACGCTTCCTGCACTATCAAACTTCCCAGACCGCCTCTGGGCGCTGTTATCACTGTTTTTATCATCGTACCGCTCCTTTCTTCCATCAACTGTCCTTTTTTCCGCTGACGGCAACTCTCAGAAATGATTCTATCGCTTTCAGGGGATCCTCCCTGTTGACAGTCAGCCTTATGAACGGCTCCTTGCCACCATTTATGGCCATCTTGCCACCATATATATCCATAAGCCCTGACATGACTCCTGCTGTCAGCTTCACATTTTCCCACAACTTGAATATTATCTTGTATCCCTGTTGCAGTATCTCACTGACGCCCAGCTGCCCGGCCATGGCTCTTATCTTGGATATCTTTATCAGATTCATGGTATCCTTTGGTATATCCCCGAACCTGTCCAGCAGTTCATCTACGATCTCGCCTTCATCATCGTCGTTCTCTATCATAGCTATCTTCTTGTACATCTGAAGCCGCAGCACTTCATTTTCTATATACCATTCAGGTATAAGAGCCGGTATGGAAAGACTGAATGCCGTTTCCTCCGCGGGCGGGATGACATCTCTTCCCCTGGCAGCTTCAACGGCCTCCTCGAGCATCTTGCAGTAAAGCTCATATCCTACGTTCATCATGTGGCCTGACTGCTCGGTGCCCAACAGATTTCCCGCTCCTCTCAGCTCCAGATCCTTCATGGCTATCTTGAATCCGGAGCCAAATTCTGTGAACTCCTTTATTGCTCTGAGCCGCTTCTCGGCAACCTCGCTCAGAGTCTTATCCTTCCTGTACATCAGGTAAGCATAGGCCATCCTGCCGGACCGGCCGACCCTTCCCCTCAGCTGATGGAGCTGTGCCAGTCCGAACCGGTCGGCGTCCAGGACTATCATAGTATTGACATTGGGGATATCGGTTCCCGACTCTATTATAGTAGTGGCCACCAATACGTTGTACTCGCCTTCCGCGAAATCCATGATAACATTTTCCAGCTTGCTTTCTCTCATCTTCCCATGACCTACTATCACAGATGCCTCCGGGACCAGCGCTTCTATATCGCTGGCCACCCGCTCAATGGATTCCACCCTGTTGTAAAGCACATAGACTTGCCCGCCGCGGGCCAGTTCCTTTTCGATGGCGTCGCGTATCACAAAATCATCCTGCTCCATCACATATGTCTGGACTGGATACCTGTCCTCCGGCGGCTCTTCTATAATGCTCATATCCTTGACGCCGGACAGAGACATGTGGAGCGTCCTGGGTATCGGTGTGGCCGAAAGAGTCAGGACATCCACGTTGGTCTTAAGCTGTTTGAGCTTTTCCTTATGCTTCACACCGAACCGCTGCTCCTCATCTATCACCAACAGCCCCAGATCCTTGAACTCCATGTCCTCCGACAGCAGACGATGAGTCCCTATCACCAGGTCTATGCGTCCTTTTTTCAGTTCCTCGGCGATGTGTTTCTGCTGTGCGGCATTTCTGAACCTGGATAACATCTCGACTTTGAAGGGAAATTCCTCGAACCGGTCCTTCAGAGTGTAATAATGCTGATTAGCCAGTAGCGTAGTGGGCACCAGTACGGCTGCCTGTTTTCCATCAGCGACACATTTGAACAGAGCCCTGGCCGCTACTTCGGTCTTGCCGAATCCCACATCGCCGCAAAGCAATCTGTCCATGGGGCTTTCCTTTTCCATATCGGCTTTTATCTCCTCGACACACCTCAGTTGATCATCGGTCTCCGTATACGGGAAACTGTCTTCGAATTCCTTCTGCCATACCGTATCCGGAGAAAAAGCGTGACCCTTTTCTTTCATCCTGGCCGCCGATACTCTTATCAGTTCCTGAGCCATATCGTCGACAGCCTTTCGTGCCCTGGCCTTGGTCTGTTTCCATTCGTTTCCCGAAAGCCTGTTGAGCTTCGGCGTCACACCGTCGCCTCCCACATATTTCTGGAGCATCCCCAACTGATCCACAGGGATATACAGCGAATCCTCCCCTGCATACTTCACTTTCAGATAATCCTTCTTCACTCCCTGGACTACCAGCTGTTCTATACCGATGAACTTGCCGATACCGTGACTTTCATGGACAACGTAATCACCTGCCTGTACGTCGGCAAAATTTTTTATGGCCGCGCCTGAAGACCGCTTTTTCCTTTTACGGCTCTTCCTGCTTCCCCCAAATATATCGCCTTCCCATATATAGCAGACTTTCCTGTCGCTGAATTCCATACCGGCCGTAAGAGTTCCCCTCTTCACCGTTACTTTTCCCGCCAGTTCTTCTCTCTCCAGAAAGTCTTCCATGTTCCTCATCCGCTCATCACTGCTGCATACGATGGTCACATGGTATCCACGCCTCACATAGCTGTCCAGCTCTCCTTTCAGCACATCCATCCTTCCATTGAATGCCGGTGTCTGTCTGCACTCGACGTTTATCAGTTTGGAAAGAGGCGGTGCGTTCCTGATGGTGCTGACAAAAGGCGTGAAGATATATCCATCCTGTTGATACAAACGGAAATAATCCTGCTGCCCCGACATGGACCTGAAGTCATCGCCTATGCCTCGTCCGGCTTCCAGTATGGCGTCTATATCGTCAGCCCGTTCCTTTTCATAAACATCCAGAGTCTCAAGTATCCTGGCCGGATCATCTATGAAGATCTGCGGCTCGGTCATATAATCCCATATATACACGGTCTCATCATAAAAATAGCTGATAAACTTCTCCAGGTACTGGAGATTCATCATGCTGTCGGTGTATTCCAGCAGTTGCTCTTTCCTCTGTCTGAGGTTATAGACTCTTTCGCTGTTCCCTTCTTTTTTCTCCAGCGCTTTTATCCGCCTGTCATAGGCAGTCTTTATCCTTTTTTCCGCATCTTCAAATACCTGAGCGTCTCTTACCAGCTGGGAGCATTGATACACGGTGATGGAATCGAGCGGATCTATGGATCGCTGAGTGTCTATGTCGAAGGTCCTTATGGAATCCACCTCAGTGTCGAACAGCTCCACTCTGTACGGGTCGTCACTGTCGGGAGTGAATATATCTATTATTCCTCCTCTTATGCTGAATTCTCCACGGTTTTCAATGACAGACATCCGCTCATATCCCATAGCCGTGAGCTTCTCCTTTATCTGTTCAGTATCCACCTCGCTGCCCAATCCTATTTCTATGGTGTTCTCCGCGAAGATCTCACGTGGAGGCAGCTTCTTTATAGCCCCCGTGACCGGCGCTATCACTACGCATTCCCTGCCACTGGAAACTGCCCTCAGCACCTTCATACGTTCCAGAAGTTCGTCATTGCTCTTGGCCTCATACTGTATGATGGTTTCCTCCTCCTGAGGCAGCACGTATATATCCCGCTCACTAAAAAAAGAAAGGTCTGTCGCCAGTCGTCTCGCCCTGTTGATGGTCGAAACCACGATCAAACTCTGACCTTTTTCTTCACGGATGATATCTGCGATTATCGGCGCGACTCTCCCTTCAGCCGCGCCCGTTATGTTGATCATTCCCTTTTTCGTCACTTGTGTCCCTTCTCACATTGTATCGATTCATAGCGCGATCTATTCCTTCCTCCAGAATAGATATGACAGCATCTGCCGCTCTGTCTACCGCATCCTTCAGGATATCCTGCTCTTTTTTTCCTACTCTGCCTATGACAAAATCCTTCCAGTCACGGTCTCCACTGCTTCCGATTCCTACTCTCACCCTTGGGAAATCCTGGCTTCCCACATGTGCTATCACCGATTTCATACCATTGTGGCTCCCTGCGCTGCCCTTCTTCCTTATTCGCAGCGACCCCATGTCGATATCGAAATCATCATATATCACGATCAGGTTTTCCGGCTCCACGTGATAATATCCCATTATTTCCCCGATGGATTCGCCGCTGAGGTTCATATACGTCTGAGGCTTTACCAGCAGGACTTTCCGGCCGGAAATGATACCATCCCCGACCAGCGCTCTGTGCTTTATTCTGCTGACATCTATCCCACATTTCTCCGCGATCCGGTCTATCACCAGGAACCCCATGTTATGTCGCGTCTTCTCATACTTTTTCCCCGGGTTTCCCAGTCCCGCGATCACAAACATTTTTTCATATCCTTTCACGCTGCCATCAGTCAAAAAGCTTACTGATGGAACCATTGGTAAATACTCTCGTCATAGCTTCGGCAAAAAGAGGAGCAACAGAAAGTATCTTCATCTTCTCTATTCTCTTTTCCTCAGGAACAGGTATGGTATTGAGCAGCACCAGTTCCTCTATGGCTGAATTTTCTATCCTCTCTATAGCCGGGCCTGAGAGGACTCCGTGGGTAGCGCACGCTCTTACACTGGTTGCGCCCATCTCCCTGAGGGCATTGGCGGCATTGGTTATGGTACCTGCGGTATCTATCATATCATCTACCAGGATACAGTTCTTTCCTTCGATATCACCGATGATATGCATGATCTCGCTCTTGTTGGGTTCCGGTCTTCTCTTATCGACAATAGCTATCGGTGCTCCGAGAGGCTGTGCCATATTTCTGGCTCTCGTTACGCTTCCGTGGTCAGGAGAAACGATAACTACATTTTCCAGATCCTGATCCGTAAAATATTTGGCCAGGATAGGCATACCCACCAGATGATCGACAGGGATATCAAAATAGCCCTGTATCTGAGAGGCATGAAGATCCATCGTAAGAACTCTGTCCGCCCCAGCGGCCACCAGGAGATTCGCAACCAGCTTGGCTGTGATAGGATCTCTGGCCTTGGCCTTCCTGTCCTGTCTGGCATAGCCATAATAAGGTATTATAGCATTTATCCTGCCTGCGGACGCCCTTTTCATAGCATCTATCATTATCAGCAGCTCCATCAGGTTATCATTGACCGGGTCACTGGTAGACTGCACTATGTAACAGTCAGAACCTCTGACTGTCTCCCACAGATTCACCGAGATCTCTCCGTCACTGAACTTGTTCACAGTCGCCCTTCCGAGAGGCTTCCCCATTATGGACGCTATCTCCTCCGCCAGCTCCGTATGGGAATTTCCCGCAAATACCTTGTAGTTTGAAAATACGCTGTTTTTCATTTTGTTTCTCCTACCTCTACTTTCCTGTTCATTCAACGAGTTGTTATTTCTTCAAGATGCCTCTCTTCTCTACCCAGCCTTCCAGCGACCTTCCTCTGGCCCTTGCCACATAAAGAGCGCCATCCGGTACATCACTGGTTATGGTGCTCCCTGCTGCCACATAAGCGTCTTTGCCCACATGCACCGGAGAGACCAGGTTCACATTACATCCTATGAATGCTCCATCCTCCACGACAGAACGATATTTTCTGCTCCCATCATAATTTACGAAGACCACACCACAGCCCAGGTTCACCCGTTCTCCAACGTCAGAATCCCCAACGTATGTCAGATGAGCCGCTTTGGCTCCGTCTCCCAGCTTGGAATTCTTGATCTCCACGAAATCTCCCACCTTACAGCCGTTCCCGACCTGGCTTCCCGGCCGCAGATAGGCGAAAGGACCTACCGACGTGTCTTTTCCTATAGTGCTGTCCAGTACCACTGAGCTCTGCACCGATGTCCCCGAACCTATGACTGAATCTTTTATCCTGCTGTTCTGTCCTATGACGCAGTTTTCTCCGATCTCAACATCTCCTTCGATAACGACGCAGGGGTATATGACAGTGCCTGCGCCTATCCTTACACCCTCATCGATATATGCCGTCCTGGCATCGATGAACGTCACGCCTTTCTCCATATACGCCAGGTTCCTTTCAAGACGTGCCCTTTCCAGCTTTTCGTATTCCTTTATATCCATACTGCTTTCTCCTTGAATCCTTACTCGTACGGTGCTCCTAGAACCTCTTGTCTTTTTCCAGGATCATCTCACCCACCTTATATATATCTCCGGCACCCATGGTTATCACCAGATCGCCTTCTTCGGCATTGTTATACACGAAATTGGCTATCTCTTCGAAATCCTTGAAAAAGTACACATCCTTTTCGGGATCTTTCTCCTTTATCTTGTTCATGAGTGTCTTAGAGCTCACTTTATATATATTCTTCTCCCTGGCCGCATATATCTCCGCCAGCACCACCTTATCGGCATCACCGAAGGACTGGGCGAAATCGTCCATCAGGGCCATCGTCCTGGTATAAGTGTGAGGCTGGAAAAGACACCACAGATCATTGTGCTTCATGTTCCTCACTGCCGCCAGCGTAGCCTTTATCTCTGTCGGGTGGTGAGCGTAGTCATCTATTATCTTGATACCATTCATGGTCTTCCCAAGCACATCGAAACGACGCTGTATCCCCGTGAATCCTTCCAGTGTCCTGACGATGTCATCCACGTCTACACCCAGTATATGACCGCAGGCGAAAGCCGCCAGCGCATTGAGGATATTATGCTCTCCCGGGATACTGAGAGCTACCCGGCACAACTCTTTCCCACCGTGGTTCACCGTAAATCTCGGCATCCCCTCATTGTCAAAATCTATATCAGTAGCGAAATAGTCACAGCTTCCACTGAGCCCGAAGGTCACTGCGTTAGGTATGTCCTCGATAACGCTCTTGACAAAAGGATTAGCGTCATAGGCGATGACAGCCCCATCCGACGGTACCAGCTTGGCGAATTTGTCAAAGGAGCTGGCGATATGCTCCACATCCTTAAAATAATCGAGATGATCGGAATCTATGTTGAGTATTATCTCTATTTTCGGCTTCAGATTGAGGAAGCTGTCCATATACTCACACGCTTCAGTAACGAAATAATCATTCTTTCCTATATATACGTTGCCGTTTATCTCCGACAAATTGCCGCCTACCAGTATGGTCGGCTCCTTTCCCGCATCCTTTAACATCAAAGAAACCATAGAGGTAGTCGTGGTCTTGCCGTGAGTCCCCGATATGGCTATACTGTTGTCGTATTCGTCCATCAACAGTCCGAGAGCCTGTGCCCTCGTTATCGCCGGTATCCCCATCTCATCAGCTTTCATAAGCTCCGGGTTATCCTTCCCCACCGCCGAAGAATAGATGACCAGGTCGGCCTTTTCCACGTTTTTCGCTCTATGGCCCAGGTATATATCAGCTCCTTCTTCTATGAGCCTCTCCGTTATTTCACTTTCCCTCATATCTGAACCGGATACGTCGTAGCCTCTGGATATGAGTATCTCGGCTATGGCTGACAATCCTATGCCGCCTATGCCGATACAGTGGATCCTCTTGTAATCAGGCAAATTAATCATCCATGCGCCTCCCAAATCATAGTTACAACGATTATATCATATTTGTCTTTAAAAATGCGTCCTATTTGCGAAAAAACGGATTTGACAAAAAATACGGATAATATTACTATATTTATTAAAAATAGTTCGCCTTATCATCATTGCCATCGATAGATAATACGCACAGGAGGAAGTACCCATGAAACGAAGTCACAGAGTCGGGGCCATATGTCAACTGCTTACCGAATCTCCCCACAAAGTCTTCAATCTCAAATATTTCTGCGATAAATTCTCAGCGGCCAAATCAAGCATAAGCGAGGACATAAGCGCCGTAGCTGCCGCAGTCCGCGCCAACGGGCTCGGATACATAGAGACAATGCCCGGCGCTGCAGGAGGAGTGAAGTACGTTCCCGACATTTCCCTGGAAAAAGTACGCCAGATACAGGAGGATCTGTGCCGCCTCCTCCGCGAAAAAAACCGCATCCTGGGCGGCGGCTTCCTCTACACATCGGACATCATGTACAACCCGACCATCGTAAAGGGCATGGCTCAGATATTCGCCAAGAAGTTCAGATCCTCAGGAGCCAATTATGTGGCAACTATCGAAACTAAAGGCATCCCGGTCGCCTTCATGACGGCTCAGCTCCTCAATATCCCAGTCATCGTCGTCAGACGTGAGACGAAAATATCAGAAGGCGCCACCGTCAGCATAAACTATTTCCCCGGCTCCTCCGAGCGTCTCCAGAAGATGTCCATCTCCAAACGGGCAGCGGTACCCGGATCCAAAGCCCTCATCATAGACGACTTTATGCGCGGAGGAGGCAGTATAAAGGGTATCGCAGAAATACTGTCAGAGGTAGATATAGAAGTGGCTGGCGTAGGAGTCGCCATCGTTAACGTTGAGCCCAGGAACAAAAAAGTCAGCGATTACGTTCCTATCGTCTACCTGGGAACCGTAGATGAATATGACAGAACTGTGGAAGTGACAACGAATTTTCAGATTTTTTAAAAAAATACTTGTTTACGTTATTATTCTATTATATAATAAGGTTATTATTATTGCGAAAAGCAATGATAACATATTACTACGGCACGAAAGGCGGTACTACAAATGAATATTACTGACGTAAGAATTCGAAAAATCAATGACGAGAGCAAGATGAAGGCAGTGGTCTCCATAACCTTTGACGATGAGTTCGTTGTACACGACATCAAGATCATCGAAGGTCAGAACGGACTTTTCATCGCTATGCCAAGCAGGAAAATGGGTGAAGGAGATTTCAGGGACATCGCGCATCCACTTGTTTCCGAGACTAGAAACAAGATCAGGGATGCTATTTTTGAAGAGTACGAAAAAGTCCTGGCTCAGAAAGTTGCCGAAGCGGAAACTGCCGTTGATGAAGAGTAGAATAACAATCTCACGTCAAACTTATTGTTTATAGCACGATCAAAAATCAGCAAAGGTCTGCCGCGATAGATGTCTATCGCGACAGACCTTTTTTCTTTCTTGTGGACACTGCACCGAATGATCACTGCACGACTTTGACTACTATCAGATTAGTAGTTCCCGAAACCTGCAGCGGCATCCCCGCACTGAAGACTACCGTGTCGCCTTTCTTTATGAGACCTGCGCTCTCGGCCTCCGCCGTCACCTTATCCATCAGATCATCCCAATCGTTGCTGAACTCGGTCAGAAGCGGGATCACGCCTCTGGTGAGAGCCTGCTGATGATAAGTTTTCAACCTTGGAGTCGCGGCGATTATCGGCTCAACAGGTTTGTATTTCGCCATCATTTCCGCCGTATAGCCTGACGTCGTCACGGCGATTATAGCGCTGGCCTTTATATCTTTCGCGGTGGTGCATGCCGCATGGCCTATAGCATTCGCTATATCCTTTTCATCGGATTCCACCTCGAGGAATTTATACTGGTTCACGTCCTCGGCGTCCTGCTCAGCCCGGCAGACTATTTTTGCCATAGCCTCAACGGTCTCCACCGGGTATTTCCCGGCCGCGCTCTCTCCCGAAAGCATTACCGCTGAAGTCCCATCGAACACGGCGTTGGCCACATCGGTTATCTCAGCCCTGGTAGGAGACGTACTGAAAGTCATAGATTCCAGCATCTGAGTGGCCGTTATCACCAGTTTTCCTTCCCGGCAACATTCCTTGATGAATTTCTTCTGTATGCCCGGCAGCTTTTCAAAATCCACTTCGACACCCATATCGCCTCTGGCTACCATTATCCCGTCTGACAGCCGCAATATATCATGAAAGTTGCTGATGCCTTCCATGTTCTCTATCTTGGAGATTATCTTTATCTTTTTCCCGCCATTGTCATTGAGCAGCGTTCTCAGTTCTTCCACATCTCTGCCGCTCCGCACGAAGGACGCCGCCACATAATCCACATCCATCTCGATACCAAAGAGGATATCATTCCTGTCAGCTTCGCTGATATATTCCAGATCCAGAGATTTGTTCGGTATATTGACTCCCTTCCTGCTCTTTATCCTTCCGCCTTCCAGGACACGGCACACAACTTCCGTATCTGTAGTAGCTACGACCTCCATCTTTATCCTGCCGTCGTCTATCAATATCCTTGTCCCTTTTTCAACTTGAGTCGGAAGCGCTTTGTATGTGGTGCTGACCTTCTCTTTCGTGCCTTCACAGCTCTCAGAAGTGAGCGTGAACATATCGCCTTCCTTCAGATCCGCGCCGCCGTCGGTGAAATCGCCGATCCTTATCTCAGGTCCTTTGGTATCCAGCAGAACGGCCGCCGGGATGCCCAGCTCATCTCTTACCTTTCTGAATGTCTCTATAGTCTCTCTGTGCTGCTGGTGAGTCCCATGGGAAAAATTCAGCCTGGCCACATTCATACCGGCCTTCAGCATCGCTCTCATGGTTTCTTCATCTTTGCTCGCAGGGCCCAGAGTGCATACTATCTTGGTTTTTTTCATCATTGTCCACCTGCCTTTCTTCGTTGTTTCTTCTGTCAATAGTAAAATCCTGTGTTCGGATCGGAATACTCCTTTACTCTGTCTTCATAAGCATCCATCGCGGCTTCCTCAAAAGCTAATGTCTGATCCTCCACGCCGCATCGTTGCAGGATATACCGGGCGAACGGCGGATTGAGTACCAGGAGAGGCCCTATCACATATGTGGCCATGAAATTGTTGAGCCTGATACCCTCTTCTTTTATCTCCGGATTGAGTCCCGGCCCCCGTTCTGTCATAAACAGCGGCGATGCCTCTGTGCCGTCTTCCCAATAGGAATGAGTGAACTGGCTCTTGAAGCCCACTATCTTCATCGGATCCGCACCCCCGGCCGCATCGCCGCTCTGCTGCTTTCCGCTGTCGAAAGTACCGATGTACAGCGAGTTGAACCTGTTCATCATATCTCTCTTCGTCGTTATGTCAACCAGTCCCAGCCCGTCTACGATCGTTCCATCCACGTCTTCTATCCGCTTGCCAAATACCTCCAGAGCATTACCGGTGATGAGGAAATTGGCTCCGTCTTTCATCAACTCCTCTATTCGCTGCCTGTATCCCGATAATTGCCGGATAGCCAATTGCTGAGAGCTTTCGGTCATAGTTCCCATGTATATCAGGTCAGGCGTCTCCGATACCAGCAGCGGCCTGTCGTTTATGGCCGTTTCGATGACTTCTATATGAGGACATGACTTCTTCAGATATTTGATATTTTCCAACTCCCCGTACAGGTTGCATATTTCCGGGAAGAGTACTTCCACCTTCATATTCTGTCTTCCTCTCTTTCTTCGATGATCTTCTTGACTTTGTCGGCCACCTTTTTCCCCAGCTGTATGGAATCGGTCCCATACAAGACATATATATGACTGCCGGTAAGCTTCAGCTTATCAGGCGCGTCCAGTTCATCCTCCGTGTATGATATTTTCTCATCAGGGATCCCGGCCATCAACAGCCTCAGCCTGTAATCCTTTCCTCTGGGACCGCACACCACTATATTCTCTATATCATCGTTATCGAGGAGTTCAAAATCGCAGTCGTACATCCAGCATATATTCTCAGACCACGTCCTGGCGTCGCCCCGACAGCTGTTCATGATGATTATCTCTTTTTTCCCTTCGCATCCGGAAATATAATCAAAAACTCTGGAAGTGGCAAAAGCGTTTTTATCCTTTGCTAACATTCTGCATATAGTATAGCTGTAGACTTTGTCCTCATCGTATCGCGAACCTACTATATCGATATTTTTCAGGAAGCCTTGTATCTGCCGGTGCGAATATCCCAGTTCCGATAACAGCGCCACCACCGAAATCACGTTGTAGATATTATATACGCTGTCGTTGAGCAGCCTGTAGCGAACATCGCCGTTTCTGTCCCTGATGGCGATAGTCATATCTGACAGATCCACATCATGACCGGCATAATCATACTCAGGAGCTTTGAATCCACACTGAGGGCAATAAGCTCTGCCTATATGGCTGTATCTGACGTACTCGTATTTCAGCCTGCTGTGACACTTGGGACATATCTGAAAATCGTTTATCAGATTGTGGCATTCCGTCTCATCACCGTCCATCTTCTCTATGCCGAAATAGACTCTCTGGTTTTCAGGCGATACGCCGGAACAGATCATATCATCTGCGTTGAGTATCAGCTTGGTGCTTTCGGGAATGTATCTGGTAAGAATGCCCGAAATATACTCAGGATGTCCGTTCCTCATGATAGAATCTCTTGACAGGTTGGTCACGACCATATATTCGGGCTTTATATACGGATATATCAGTCTGGCAGAACGCTCATCTATCTCAAAGATACCCATCTCTTTGGTGCATCCTCCTCCTATGCCGCAATTCTGTATCAGACTGGTTGCCAGCCCCGTATTGATATTGGAACCGGCTCTGTTGTCGACTACCTTCCTACCGTCCAGCGCAAGAGCGTCTATCATCATATTGGTAACGGTAGTCTTTCCGTTGGTTCCCGTAATAGCGATGATCCTCTTCGGTTTCCCTATATATCTCAGAAACTGAGGACAGATCTTTATAGCTATGACACCCGGAAAATTGGTGCCGTTATGTCCCGTTATCTTAAGGGCGACTATGGACAGCTTGGCTACCCACAGCGCTATCAGAAATCTTAATCTTCCCATATTTTCCCGTTTTCCTTTCATCTGTCTGCAATCCTGTTATTATATCACGAGTCGGTTGATGGCGCCATATCAAACGTATTATTTCCGGCAAAGGCACCTTAAATAACGAAAGCCTTTGTTTTTTCTCCGTATTATGTTAATATTAATTAACAAATCAATGAGGAAGGCAGTGTTTAGTGTAATATGAAAAAATTGAAATTCCTAATAGGCCGTATATTTGAGATTGATTACAGGCAGCTGTTCGATACAGTCAAAAAAGTGCATAAGATCTCCGGGAAAAACAGCATCGCTTTGTTCTTCGACATCATCTACTGCGGATTCAGATATCAGGCCGGCTATATAGACTACCTGAACGCCAGGATGGACAGGCTCAACAAAAAAGAGCGCCTGGATGTGGTGACCCGAGGCGTCAATAACCAGTACGTGGTCAAATACAATGATTTTGACTACGTCCACTATTTTCTCAATAAAGCTGATTTCAACGAAAAGTTTGGCAAGTTCCTGGGCCGCGACTGGCTGCTGGTCGAAGGAGAAGATCAGCGCAGCCAGTTTGCCGATTTCATCAAGGGAAAAGATGATTTCATACTGAAGCCTACCGATGGTACACATGGGGACGGTGTCGCAAAGCTTCCGGCCGAAATGGCTTCCTTCGATGCCAGTATGGACAAATGCCCTTACCTGGCTGAAGAACGGATCATCCAGGTGGATGAAATGGCTTCTCTCAATCCAAGCAGCGTAAATACCATCAGGGCTATCACCTTCCTCGACAAGGAGGGTAAAGCAAACCTTCTGGCGGCATATATGCGCATCGGGAGAGGCGGTATCGTCGATAACTTTTGCAACGGCGGTATGCTGACACCCGTCGACCTGGAAACGGGAACTCTGATGTACCCTGCTGTGGATGGAGAAAACGTAGCCTACGAGACCCATCCTGTCACTCACAAATCCATAGTCGGTTTCAAAATCCCTCAATGGGAAAAAGTTAAAGCAATGGCGCTTGAAGCCGCCCTCGTCGTTCCGCAGGTCCGTTACGTAGGGTGGGACATAGGAATATCCGAAAAAGGTCCGTGTCTGATAGAGGGCAACGAATATCCCGGCCACGTCTTCTACGTGTTCGCCGAACATCACCCTGATAAAAAAGGGTGCCGACATGTTTTCGAATCTGTAATGGATTGATGGAAACAAACCGAAAGAAAAGTGCGCCGGCGTGTCAGAACAATTCTGACACGCCGGCGCACTTTTTCATGATACAAGGAATATCATGATCAGCAAGCCGACTTTATTCTCTTAAAGCTTACGTCTTGTCATATGGTTCTTCTCAGTTCCGCAAGTCTGTATTCGTATGCCTCTGTTATTTCTTTCTCAAAACACAGCGAATCGCCTAACCCCATTATCCGCAAAAGCTTCTTAGCAAACAACGGATTCAATATGAGGAACGGGCCGAGAGAATAGGTACCGAAGAAATTCCCTCGATGGATCCCTTCCAGCTTCGTATCGGGATTCATTCCTATTCCCTTTTCTATCGTTATGAAGCTTTCCTGGAAATCACCATAAGCGAAAGAAAACTGGCTCCTGTGGCCCAGGACTGTAAGGTCATCGTATGTCCCGATAAACTGTGAATTATGACGTTCTCTTTTCATATATCTTACAGAATGGAAATCGAAAAGGCCTAGCCCTTCTATCTTCCTGTCGCCATCTTCGATATGCTTCCCGAAGATCTCCACTCCATTGCCTGTCACCAGAAATATGGTCCCCTTTTCTATCAATTCCGAGATCCTGTCACGGTGGGGTCTCAGCATCTCTATTATCTGTTCCTGCTTCCTTTCCGTGGTACAGCCAAGATATATCATCGATATATCATCTTCCTCGACAAAAGCAGGCGTTTCCTTATGAGATGTGGCGACGACTTCTATCTCCGGATTACATCGCCGCAAATACTCCACATTATAACTTTCACCATAGATATTGCACAACTTCGGGAAAAGAAGTTCTATCTTCTTCATCTCGCTGCCACCTCCCTCGCTCTTTCCACGATCCTGTCTCTCATATTCTTCGCCTTGGTGACATAGTCTATTTCAAACAATACATAGACCTTCTCTATCCCGGATGTATCCACATGCTCTACGATATCCGCTTCATCTTCTACGCACACGATCCGGCTCTCATCTATACCGGCAAGCAATAGCCTGAGCTTATGATTGAGATACATGTGACCGCCCACTATGATTTTCTTTATATTAGGGCTGTTGAGAAATTCGTAATCGGTTTCATAGAGCCACGTAAGTGTTTCTGATGGATGATTCCTGTCCTGCAGCTCATCAAGCAGAAGCACCAGCTCCTTTTCCGAAGGCTCCTTGGCCATATACTCGAATACCGTGGATGCCGCACTGACATTCTGACTCTTAGCGGCATATGTGATATACTCTATCCCGTTGAATTCCACGCTGGTCTCCCGTATTTCCGTGACCTTCTGGGTCTTGAGAAAATCCACCAGCTCCTGTTTGCCCGTTCCCAGTTCACGCATCAGCGCGATATACGACAAGACGTTGAAGGCATTGAACACCGTGTCCGAAATCAGCGGATACGCCGTTTTCTCACCATCCTCATCTATAATTATCTCCTCGTTCTCATGGTCTATAGATTCTGCAAAATACTTAGCTTTCGGGCTTCTGAAATCACAATCCTCGCAGTAAAAATCCCCCAGATGCCTGTAGAATCTGTAGTTGTAATGTATATCGCCGCCGCAATACGGACATACGGCTATATCTTTTACCACATTTTCGAAAGGATCTGCGCCTATATCAGCCATACCATAAAATATCCTCTTCGCTCCGGAATCGACAGCCAGCTGCGAGCTTATAGGATCATCGGCGTTTAATATGGCGACAGTTTTGTCTCCCAATACATCGAAGGTCCTCTCCACATGATCAAATATATATTCCGGGTGTCCGTTCCTTCTCAATGAATCCTTGCTTATATTGGTCACCAGTATATAGTGAGGCCCCACCAGTGTCATCGTATCATCTAAGGTCTTTTCATCAGCCTCCAATACAGAAACGTCCATTTTTACCGGTCTGTTGAGAAAATCCACACATCGCATCAGATTGAGCCCATAGCCGGCCTGAAGGTTGGCTCCCCAGTCATTGAAACTGACTCTGAGTCCATCAGCCATGAATTTGTTGGCAATAAGCGCAGATGTGGTAGTTTTCCCGTTGGTTCCGGTGATAGCTATCACGAGAGGCGGCTTGCTTATATATTTAAGAAAATCGGGACACAGCTTATACGCCAGAAGTCCCGGCCAGTCGTTGCGTTCGCTTCCTTTCAGCTTGAATATGAACATCACGACTTTTGAAATCCAAAGAGCAATAAAAAATCTGATCATCCTTCTTCTCTCCCTACATATCGCTTAGCATGAACACATTGCTAAATTTTATGGTAACCAAGCTTGTTTATTTTAACATGTTTATCTCGACATTACCACCTGTACGAACATTATTAAGGAATTCTTAAAGGATGATCTCAAAGCTTGCTCTCTTCTCCTGTACCATTGCCTGATATCCCTCTCCCGCTATTTTGCGAAATGAACTGGATATTCACTCCGTTAGGATCCTTCACAAAGAAAAAGGCTGTTCCCGGTATCGGCTCCACCAGCGGAGTCGTTTCCATCCCCTTGTTCCACAGCGCCTCGTGATATCCCTCGGCATCCTCCACTTCAAAACCGATGGATATCCCTTCCCCGCTGTATGCCTCGTCCTCGTTACCTATCAGCTCTATACAAGTGCCTCCCTTCTCATCAGCGAGAAAAACTATGTTGAGAGGTCCCTTTCCCCGCATATCCCTTATTATCTCAAGACCGGCGATATTCTGATAAAACTTTATAGATTCTTCCAGCTTTCCGCTGTTTATCGTAACGTGTCCTATTCTCATCTTTTGCTCCTTTCCGCCTGACGGCAGTGCATGATCGTTTTTTTCACCAAACATACATCATATGTCGCCATTATATGCCACTATTATTATACTACCGCCGTTACTGCCGTCAAGGATACCTTTTTCCATATGTCGCATGTCTTCTCCCGCGCTTTCGGAGCTTCTGTCTCAGGACAGGAGCCGGCCGCTTCACGAAGCACACCTGCCAATGGAAATTTAAGTATTGACATGGGGATCGAGTTAGTTTATACTAATCAATGTAAGTTAGATTTAACTAACCTATGTGCTTGAAATATGTTTCTATTGTCGGGAGTATGTTATGAAATTACTGGAAGCATTTCTGATAAGACACTGTTCACCTACGCTGGCAGCGCTGAAAACGGCAAGCCTCTTCAATTGCTCCTATTCAACGGAAAAAGAGCTGATCGAGGATATAGAGTATTGGAACGAGACGATGATGATCAAAGGGATAGGCCTGTTCATGCTCAGAAAAGGAAACGGACGGGCTCTGATATATGTCTGTCGCCTTCCCGATTTGGAAAAGGAGTTCGCAAAACCGCAGACCATGGCTTTCCTGAAAAGGTACGGCTACGAAGATATGGATGTGCTGAGCGCTATCAGACGTCTTAGCGCCAGGCTTCAGGCCACCGGAGAGTTCCCCCATGAAATAGGAGTGTTCCTTGGATATCCGCTGGAGGATGTGACAGGATTCATCGATAACAGGGGCAAAGGTTTTCTTCGTTCGGGAACATGGAAAGTCTACAGCAATATCGCTGAAGCGGAAAAGACTTTCTACAAGTACAAGAAATGTACCGATATATATACCAATTTGTGGGAGGGCGGAAAAAGCATATGGCAGCTTACAGTAGCTGCCTGATCTATTCCATTCGACAGGAGGTATATGATGAAAAAAGTAGCTGTAGTATATTGGAGCGGAACAGGGAATACCGAAGCGATGGCAATGTCCGTAGCCGATGGTGTCAGGGCCAAAGGGGCTGAGGTCGATCTCTTTACCAGCGGTGATTTCACAGCTGATATGGTGAAGGATTATGATTCTATTGCTTTCGGCTGCCCTTCCATGGGAGACGAGGTGTTGGAGGAAAGCGAATTCCAGCCCATGTTCGACGCGTGCAAAGGCAAACTGAGCGGCAAGAGGATAGCACTGTTCGGATCCTATGGCTGGGGAGACGGGGAATGGATGCGCAACTGGGAAGCTGAATGCACGGATCTGGGCGTCGATATGGCGTGCGCTCCTGTCATTTGCAACGAAATGCCTGATGCTTCGGGCAAATCTGACTGTGAGGCGCTGGGCTCGTCTTTAGCTTAGCAGCATCCATAACATATTCATGATGAAACAAATAGAAACACCGGTGACGGTAGGTAAAAAGAACGCCAGGGCAGTCCATTTGAGACTGCCTGTTTCTTTTTTCACAGTAAGGCACGTAGTGCCGCAAGGAAAGTGGAACAAACACAATATCACCACTGACATCGCCGTCTGAAGCGACCATCCGCAGGAGCTCAAAATCTCATGCAATTCTGCAAGACCGCTATAATCGGTCAGGGTGCCAGCAGACATATAGCACATCAACATTACAGGTATGACTATTTCGTTAGCGGGAAATCCCAGGATAAATGCCATCACGATAACGCCGTCCACACCTATGAGACGGCCGAAGGGATCGAGCGCTTCCGTACATCTGTCAAGCAGCGACATATCGCCCGTCTCTATATTGGCCAGCAGCCATATGACGACTCCAAAAGGAGCAGAAATCATGACAGCTCTCCCCAGGACAAAGACAGTTCGATCCAGCATCGAACGAACGATGATACTTATTATTTTCGGTTTTCTGTAAGGCGGCAGTTCCAACACAAAAGAAGAGGGAACGCCTTTCAGCACGGTCGCGGAAAGTATCCTGGAAATGATCAGAGTGATGAAAATGCTGAAAACTATAAAAAACGCGAGGATAGCTCCGGCTGCCAACGATGACATATACGAAGCGCCGGGAACAAAGAAGATGAGTATTATAGCTATGAGAGCCGGGAACCGGCCGTTGCAGGGCACAAAGCTATTGGTGAGCACTGCTATAAGCCGTTCACGGGGAGATTCTATTATCCTGCAGCCTGTCACCCCACAGGCATTGCAGCCGAAGCCCATACACATGGTAAGAGACTGTTTGCCATGCGCGCCGCAACACCTGAAAGCGTGATCCAGGTTGAACGCTATCCTGGGAAGATATCCGAAATCCTCCAGTAACGTAAACAACGGGAAGAAGATAGCCATCGGAGGAAGCATCACAGATATCACCCATGTGAGTGTGGTATAGAGGCCATCCATGAGGACCGAGATCAAAACAGCGGGCACAGAAAGCTCATCCAGGACTTCTCTGATGTGCTCGCCAAGGAATGAAAAAAGAGAAGACAAAGCCGCTGACGGATAATTGGCTCCAGCCATGGTCAGCCAGAATATCAAAAGCAGCAGGAGAAACATAATAGGAAAACCAAGACTTCTGGAGGTCACTATCCTGTCCAGCTTCCTGTCAAAGCTGTGAGGCTCATCCTTTGTCAATGATACGCAATGACTATATATATCCTCCGCGGAAGGAAGTGAGACGCGACGATGCGGCCGACTCTCCCTAAGTGTGGCGCTGTACAAAGTCTCCAGGATATCTTTCATTCCCTCACCCGAGCGGGCCGCAGCGGCGACGACAGGTATACCGAGCAGACGGCTCAGCTTCTCCACATCTACGCGGATCCCTTTCTTCTCCGCTTCATCCATGAGATTGACACAGAGAACGGCATCAGACGTAATGTCGAGGATATCGCGTACCAATATCAGATTTCTCATCAAACATGTGGCATCAGCTACGATGAGTACGATATCAGCCTTCTTTGAACGTATGTAACTGCCGGTGACCTTCTCATCAGGCGAAGAAGAATCCAGCGAATAAGCGCCGGGCAGATCCACCAGTTCAAAAGTAACGTTCTTATATGTCGTATGTCCGACAGCGTTGGTTACAGTCTTCCCCGGCCAGTTGCCGGTATGCTGCCTCATGCCTGTAAGCGCATTGAAGACAGTACTCTTTCCTACGTTTGGATTTCCCGCGAGGGCAATGGTTTTCTCTTTCATAAAAACACCTCTCTGGGAAGTATATGATGGGACTCTCAGAGAGGTGAACATCGTTTTTCATGACATCACGCGCCTGTTGCCGGAGACACGAGTATCTTCTCTGAGTCTTCATGTCTCAGAGCCAGGACAGCGCCCATGACCTCATAGGCGGAAGGATCCTTTGCAGGGCTGTCAAATAGATGTCTTATCAACGCGCCGGGAATGATACCATATCCGCGGAAAACACCGTTGTTTTTTCCGCCGAGGTCTATGGAGCGTATTATATACTCTTGTCCTGTGATGGTATCAGGCAGAGAAATCAATGGATCGTTCATAGTTGACCTCCATGGGAAAATGTTGTATCATTATTATATATCGTCTTGTAGCCAAAATATTGGGCGACCGCCAATATTATCATATAAAATCTCTTGACAATGGGTTACTAAAATGGTAAGATAATTTTCGCAGCGATTGAAAGATGTGCTGTTGTGTGGCGGTGTAGCTTAGTTGGCTAGAGCGTCCGGTTCATACCCGGAAGGTCGGTGGTTCGACTCCACTCGCCGCTACCATTTTAGAAACGACAGATTCATATGGGCGCTTAGCTCAGCTGGGAGAGCACCTGCCTTACAAGCAGGGGGTCATAGGTTCGAGCCCTATAGCGCCCACCAATTATGTGGTCCGGTAGTTCAGTTGGTTAGAATGCCAGCCTGTCACGCTGGAGGTCGACGGTTCGAGCCCGTTCCGGATCGCCAAATATCATTGGGAGGAAACTCCCATCAAGGCGACATAGCCAAGTGGTAAGGCAGAGGTCTGCAAAACCTTTATTCCCCGGTTCAAATCCGGGTGTCGCCTCCAATTTTTTCAGAGCGGAAGCCCCGCTCGCGATGTGGTGGGTATAGTCAAGTGGTTAAGACAGCGGGTTGTGGCTCCGTTATGCGTGGGTTCGAATCCCACTATCCACCCCATTTATATGAATGAGAGAACGTTGGGGTATCGCCAAGCGGTAAGGCAATGGATTCTGATTCCATCATGCGCAGGTTCGAATCCTGCTACCCTAGCCAAAAATAAAAACTGCCGAAAGGCAGTTTTTATTTTATCCGGAAAAACCATCAAATAGTTCACCGTCTCCTTATCCCTTTTATCCTTTACAGCAGCCTTTTATCCTTTACAGCAGATCGTTCATGCTTTTAAGGCTTATAGCCAGCGTAGAAGCATTGTGCATCAGCGCCGACGTAGTCGGCTGTATCACACCGAGTACGCCCAGCAGTATCAGGCTTCCATTGATACCTACTATACTCTTGTAATTCTTCTGTATCCTTTCCATCAGACTGTTGCTGAGCTTTTTCAGGACTACCAGCTCCCTGAGGTCATCTGCCGCTATGGTGACATCAGCTATCTCCCTGGCTATCTCCGCCCCGTCGCTTATAGCTACGCCTACATCTGCCGCCGACAATGCCGGCGAATCGTTGATACCATCCCCTATCATCACTACCTTGCTGCCGGCAGCTTTTTCCACTTCCACGAAACGCGCTTTATCTTCAGGAAGCACTTCGGAGTAATACTCGTCTACCCCGGCTTTTTTCGCGATATCTCTGGCTGTTCTCTCGCTGTCCCCTGTCATCATCACGACTTTTTTGATCCCCAGCTCCTTCAATTCCGCTATGACGCCGGCTACTTCCTCTCGCAGCGGATCATGGATGCATATGACAGCGGCCAGCTTCCCCTCTATCGCCATATAAAGATGCGAGCACTCAGGAGGAAGGTTTTCAAATCTGCTCCTGTATTCTTCAGCCACAGTACAATGCTCATCATCAAATATGAAATGATGACTTCCTATCACAGCCTTCCTGCCATCCACGGCCGAAGATATACCGTGAGCTACGATGTATTCCACTTCCGAATGGAGGCCTTCATGGTCTAAGTTTTTCTCCTTTGCAGCATCAACTACCGCTTTCGCCATGGAATGAGGGAAATGCTCCTCCAAGCATGCAGCCACTCTCAGCAACTCATCAGGTTCACTCCCGTTGAAAGAGATCACATCAGATACTACCGGCGTCGCTTTGGTCAGAGTCCCCGTCTTATCGAATATCACTGTATCCGCCTCCGCCATAGCCTCCAGATATTTCCCGCCTTTGACGGTTATTCTGTGACCACCCGCTTCTCTCATGGCCGACAGCACCGATATAGGCATAGCAAGCTTGAGCGCACAGGAAAAATCGACCATCAATACCGCCAACGCTTTAGTCACATTTCTGGTCAAAAGCCATACAAGAACCGTCCCCGCCAGCGTGTACGGCACCAGCTTATCAGCCAGATGCTCAGCCTTGCTTTCGAGAGATGATTTAAGCTTTTCCGTCTCTTCTATCATCGTCACTATCTTCTCGAACTTGCTGCCTCCACTGGTTTCCTTCACCCGGACCGTCAATTCCCCTTCTTCCACTACCGTTCCGGCATATACGGAAGAGCCTTTAGCTCTCCTCACCGGCATGGCTTCTCCGGTAAGAGACGCTTGATTGACCATAGCCTCACCGCCTGTGACCATACCGTCAAATGGTATCACATTGCCCATATATACCCGTACTATATCACCTTCCTGCACCTCTGACGCCGGGACGAGAACATCGTCATCATCCTTACACAGCCATACGCTGCTCACATTGAGTGCCATACTCCTGGCCAGATCATCCACAGATTTTTTGTGAGTCCATTCCTCAAGGATCTCCCCTATTCCCAACAGGAACATAATAGAACCGGCAGTTTTGAAATCCCCCCGTATCATCGAGACTCCTATGGCGGTAGCATCCAGCACAGGCACCTCGATTTTGCCGCTCATAAGCACCTGTAACCCCAATCTGATATATTTGATCGACTTCAGTACAGCCATAACGGCTCTGAGCTGATAAGGAAGAAATAATCTGTTGACACACTTTCGCAAAATATGTGTCAACAGCTTGTCCCGGTACTGCCGGTTCAGTTGCCTGCCCGAATTACGCAGGTAATCCTCCGGCACGTGAGCTTCGCCGTAGCTGAATTTTTCCAGCGCGGATATTATATCGTCCCGCTTCCCGCTGTAATATATCACCACACTCTGCGACCTCTCCTGTATTCTGATCGATGTCACAGACGATATCTTCTCAAGGTGATATTGCAGTATATCCGCCTCAGTGCAAGTCATTCTCCTTTGCAGCGTACAAATCCTCATACGCCCGTCGATCTCATGCTTTATAATAAATTTCATTTCACACTCTCTATCACACCAGAAAACACCTGCAGTTTCCCACAGGTGTCCATCGACTTATCCTAATTCTCCGATTTTTCCTCTGAGCCGCTGTTTCCCTCAGGCTTCTCCTCAGCCTGCCCGTATGTATCTTCTTCAGCCGCCCGTTTCTCATTTATCTGCTGAGCCTCAGCATATATATCTCCCGCGTTATCCTGTGCTTTCGCCGCGATGTTCATGACACATTCCTTGGCTCTGAGCGCCGCAGCTGTACAATTAGTGTATACTTTTTTCGCATCTTTGCTCGTCAGGATCTTTATCCCGGCAGTGCCAAAAAGAACTCCGGCCGCAAAGATACCGGATTTCTTGGCGTCGATATTCTTCAGATATTTCATGATGTTGATACCTCCTATTTGTGTTTATAACCGGTGTATATAGTCATTGCCAGGCAGGCGACCATCGCAAACGTCCAGAATTTATGCCTTTTCATAAAATCATCCTCCTTTTCCCGGCATCCGCCAATCTTGCATAACGTTATCTTATATCAAACTATCCGCAGTTTCTATTTCTTTTTAACTTAGTGAAAATTTTTTTCACTTTCTCGTGCTCCCCGTCTGACGCTTCTGCTCATCCGACTCATGCGGTATAAGGGTGATCTTCTTTATCCTCTGCTCCCTGACATATCCGCCGGCTTGCAGACCGGCCGCTATCACCACATCAAGAGAGCTTTCCGACAATGTCCGAAATGTCCCGTCCGTCAGCTCTATAGTACAAACTACATCGGCCTCCTCATCCGTATCACATTTTATCCGATAGAGATCGCTCCTGCTGATAGCGCCTATCTCTTCCAGGGAATTCACCAGCCTGTATACAGTGGAGATCCCTATGTCAGGATTCTTTTCCGTCGCTTTGTAATATATCTCCTTACAGCACGAACACTCCTCATTGAGAATGATATCCAAAAGGACCATCCTCTGTTTAGTGATCCTGTGCCCTCGCTCTTTCAATTTTCGGAGAACGATGTCCTTTCGCATCTCCGTCCTAGTATAATCCATACCTCAACTCTGCCCCATATCGGCTCTTCAAGCCATCGACAACTTTCGTTCACTGTAGTTAGCTTATACTAATCTCGAGTTATTGTCAACAAACTTCTTGAAAATAGCATAAAAAAAATGGGAACAGCGAGACGATATAGTCTCTCTGTTCCCGCATGCTGATCTCAAACTCCAGCACATTCAGGATCCTTTTTTGCAGCAACTATGACACATCTATATCCACTGTTCCGGTATCGCTACGGTGTTCTCCAACAGCCGGAATGCTTCCACGCCATTTTCGGCATCCGAAGGTAACCAGGCTTCATCCAGCGCTTCTACTCTGAGACTGAACCCTTCGTTGCCATTCTCCGTCATATTCTCATTTCCAATGAGGAATCTGTCCACCAACGGCTCTGTCGTCTCCTCCGGCCCTACTGACCGAAAGTAATAATACCAGCCTTCTTCCGAGCCCTCCCACTGACCGCGCTCCACAGCGGCCGATATCGCGCGGCCATCGATTTCACTATCATATATCGGTCTGACACGTATCCACAATCTTTTATCTGAGTTGTTTTTTATGGAGGTATCGTCGTTGAAGATCAGTTCCTCCATCGTCTCCGCCGAAACGGCAGTTGTCTTTGTCTCACGGACATGCTTGTCCGCAAACCACATGTCATATGCCATAACTCCGCTTATCAATACGAGCGCTGCAATAGCAGTCATCAGTGCTGCGGAAATCTTGTCCATGACTTCTCCCTCCCCTTCAGGAAAAGAGTATCACGTCTGCAGCCGCAAAACAACGCCATAAGCTCCCTATTATCCGTCAAATTTCCACATTTTACGCTTGTTCATCATTCCCCTTGCAGAGTTCCGGCTTCTGTTACTCCCAGCAGAGACCTTATGTAACCGGTCACTTCTTCTCTCGGGATATGAAGCGCGTATGAAAATTCCTCCTCCACCAGCTTTTCAGCTGATTTAAGGGTATTCTCGTCCGTGGCGGAAAGTGCTTTCCCTACCAGGACAAGCTCACGTTTTTTCATATATATGCATCGTATCATCAGCAACAGTTTCTGTGTAACGCCGCCTACCAGTATATCATGGAAGCGTTCCGTCCTGTTTCTCCTGTCTCCATCCCATATTATCTCCTTATCCTTCATACCGAGAAGCAGCGAGTCTATCTCTTTCTTCGTCATGACAGGCCTCAGTTTTCCCATGAGTTTTTCGTTATTGAGCGGAACATATATGGTCGAAGAATCGCTGCTGGCCGGTTTGAGGATACAATAAGGATTTTTCTCCGTGTCCAGCGCAAACTTCATCATCCGGACATCCTCCACCAGGCAGATCCCATTAGTCCCATAAACAACGTACTGACCTTTTGTGATCATGCTGCTCTCGATCAAACTGTCGTCCATTAAAATACACCTTCTTTTCCTTATAAACGAGCAGTACAGGCACATAACTCACTTATCCACCGGATCCATGAGAAATACGCTACATATATATTATAGCGAAAAACACCGTTTTTTTCAAAAGTTATTTAGATGGCGACCACGGCGAGTCCGCCAGGACATGAGAGGCTCGCGCATAACGAAAAAAACGGCAAACCAACAGTTTGCCGAAAAAATATATCCATATTTATTTTTTAAGTCGAAATGCACGACCTGCGTTTTTTATCAAAGCTGGCCACGCATCACTACTTCGTCGATCAGGAACGCGCAATCTTCAAAAGTCTTTTTGAAGGCCCTGACCACTTTCTTAGCAGCAGTGCTCATGATATCCCTCTTTTCTGTCTAAATTCTTTCTGCTACATCTATAGTATACAGCTTGATTTGCTGTTTGTCAACACTTTTTTTGATTCATTTGCTGTTTTAGTTGTTTTTAACAAATATTTTTTGATTTTTTCGACATTCTACTACGCATTCTCCCACATTCTAAGCACAGTTGAAATTTTTTTCACAATCATTGGTGCTCGGGAAATTATTTTCACGGCTTTCAGGAAAAAAATTTCCGTGAAATTGTTTGACAATTTTGCCGCTGTTTTTTGTTTTTTTCTACTAAAAATTTTTAAAAGGCCCGAACTTTTCTATTTTCAAAGGGCAAAGCCATCCCGTTATTTTTCTTTGTCAAAAAAATATTTTTTGGTCCTTTGTGGCACAATAATTGCTGTTCTATAGGGTATCAACTTTTAGGAATTTTAGGAGTTTATTAGGAGGAAAAAGTCTATGTCAGAAAATCAAAACTTACAGAAGTCTTTTAAGACACGTGACGTCCTGGCTATGGCCTTCGGTTCCATGATCGGCTGGGGCTGGATAATGCTGGCCGGCGAATGGGCCGATCAAGCCGGAATGCTGGGCGCGATACTGGCCTACGGTGTGGGTGCGATACTGTGTATCGTAGTAGGTCTGGCTTATGCGGAGCTTACACCTGCGATCCCGTTTACCGGCGGCGGCGTAGTATTCGCCTACAAAGGTATGGGATACTGGCCATCGGTATTCACAGGTATCGCTACTGTACTGGCTTACCTGGGCGTTGCCGCATGGGAAGGACCTGGATTCTCGACAGCTGTGAATTACCTCGTTGAGATTCCTAGGATCGGATATCTGTGGACTGTTCAAGGATCGGATGTATACATTTCCGTATGCCTCGTAGCCATCATCATGTCCGTGATCATCACAGCCATCAACTATTTTGGCGCAAGCGCCACTGCGGCTTTCCAGACGATCGCCACAGTTTGCCTGATCGTTGTCGGCCTCATATTCCTCGGCGGCGGAGTATTCCTCGGAGACACCGAGTACACGAAACCGCTCTTCACTGACTTCGGCGGATTCGCTGCCGTACTGCTGATGGTACCTAGCATGTTCGTTGGATTCGACGTTATACCTCAGTCGGCAAGCGAGATGGATGTTCCTTTAAAGAAAATCCCTAGCATATTGATCATTTCCATATGCATGGCCGCCGCATGGTATATGCTGATGATCCTGGCCACATGTCTGTCTGCGCCGTCTGACCTCAGAGCTGAAGCAGCCATACCTGTTGCGGATGCCATGGCCAATGCTTTCGGCAGCCCTGTTTGGGGCAAGGTCTGCATCGTAGGCGCTATCTGTGGTATACTGACAAGCTGGAACGGATTCCTCTATGGAAGCGCTCGTTGCCTGTACTCGCTGGCTAACGCCAAGATGATGCCTGCTTTCCTCGGAAAGATCCATCCGAAACACAAGACTCCAAGCAACGCTGTCCTGTTCGTTGGATTCATCTCCACCTTCGCATGCCTGCTTGGTTCTGGAGCTCTTACCTGGCTCGTGAATGCAGCTGCATTCGGAACTGTACTCACATACTTCATGGTTGTTCTGTCATTTGTATTCCTGAGAAAGAACATGCCTAATCTGGAGAGACCTTACAGAGTCCCTGCAGCGAAATTCATCGGCACACTGGCAGTACTGATCTCCATCTTCTTCATCTGCCTCTACCTGCCGTTTGGACCTAGCCCTCTCATCGGGATCGAATGGGCAATGGTTCTTGGATGGATAGTACTGGGATTCATCCTGGCTTTCTACGCATACTTCAAGTACAAAGATGTTACTCCGGAGGAACGTGCAAGCCTTATGTTCAGGAAAGAAGAGTAAGCAAGGAAACTTCCTTTTATCAAAACGACCGCCATGGAAAACCAGGCGGTCGTTTTTTTACGCAAACCGCAAACAAAAATATCTCTCCTTCTGGAGAGATATTTTTGTTTGGCGCGCCACAAGGGACTCGAACCCCTAACCTTCGCATTCGTAGTGCGCGACTCTATCCAATTGAGCTAGTGGCGCTTATCAGCCATATCCTTCGACCGTACTAGGAAATTATACACTATTACACCTCTCCATGTCAAAATATATTTACTCTGTTTTTTCCATGGTTTCACGCATCCTGGCCAGCACCTTCTTTTCTATCCTGGAAACTTGCACCTGTGATATTCCCAGTACTCCGGCTATCTGCTGCTGAGTCATATCCTTGAAGTATCTGAGAACGATTATCTGCCGTTCTCTGTCCCCCAAGCTGCCTATGGCCTCTTTGAGATCTATCATCTCCACATTCTGCTGTTCTTCATCGACATAGTATCCGCCGTGCATCCCTTCAGGTATGAATTCATTATCCAGGCTTTCTATGTTGGCCATGGAGTCGATAGCCCCGAGGATCTCCATCACATGTTCCTTGGAAACCCCCATTTTTTCAGCCAGATAGCTTATTTTAGGGCTCTTTCCGTTTTTGTTGTAATATCCCTGCTGTAAAGACTTGAGTGTCTTCATCTCATTTTTGAGCTGTCGGCTTACTTTTATCTTTCCGTCATCCCTCAAAAACCTCTTTATCTCACCTAATATCATGGGAACCGCATAGGTGGAGAACATCACGTCAAACTTGGGGTCGAATCTGTCTATAGCCTTTACCAGCCCCACGAAACCGACCTGCATCAGATCATCAGCTTCATAATAGCCTGACGCATACTTCATCGCTAAGTTTTTTACAAGCCCGATGTTTTGTGTGACTACCAGCTCCCGCGCCCTGCGGTCCCCGTTCTGTGCTTCCTCTATTAGTCTGTATGTATCCTCCTTAGCTACAGGTTCATATTTATATGCCACTTACAACATCCAGATATTTGGTCATGATCACAGTGGTTCCCTTGCCTGTCTCCGACCGTACCGCCAGCCTGTCTGTAAAGCTTTCCATCACGGTGAATCCCATTCCGGAGCGTTCCTCATCCTTTGCTGTGGAAAACATAGGCTCCATGGCTTTCTCCACATCTTCTATACCCACGCCTTTATCCTCCACTACTATCACCAGTTTGCCACTGGTCGACACGGAACATTCCAGCCTTATCTTCGCTTCGTCTTTATCCGGAAAAACGCTGTATCCGTGTATTATACTGTTGCTGACCGCTTCAGATACCGCCGTCTTGATCTCTGTCAGCTCCTCCACAGTGGGATCCAGCGGCATGACGAAAGCAGCAGCTACAGCTCTGGCAAAAGCTTCGTTTTCCGGCAGCGCACTGAATTCCATACTCATCCTGTTGTCCATATATCAAACCTCCATACTCATCTGCTCCTGGCCGTTTATCATCGCAGCCGCGCTTTCAAAATCCTTGGCTTTCGGGACTATGGAAAACACTCCCGCCATATCCAGCAGCTTTTCTATATAATTGCTGCATCCCGATATATATATTTTCCCGCCGCTCTTCTGAAGTTTCTTATATCTGCCGAGGACGACGCCTATCCCTGAACTGTCCATAAACTCAACACCGCTGAAATCAAGGACAAGATCGCTGCATCCGAATGCCTTCATGGACTTATCTATAGCCTGCCTCAATGGCATAGCGCTGTGATGATCTACTTCACCTTTAATACATGAGATCAGGATATCCCCGGAAACTCTGAAGATTACTTCCACTAAAAAACCCCCTTCGTTCAAAAGACTACAATACAATTATAATCTCTTGACGAGGGGGTTGTCCTTAGGAGAAAATGCATGAATATCACTAATTTTGTCGATTATTTCGGAAAGATATCGACGACTTCCTCCGATTGAACAGCCGCCTTTATCAGCCCTTCGCAATCCAGCTTGCTTTCCGACTCCAATATCCTGTCCAGCTTTGGCTTCGTTACCGGGTGCTTTGGTAAAAATACAGTGCAGCAGTCCTCATACGGCTGGATCGACGTCTCATATGTGCCTATCTCCTGGGCTTTATCCATGATGTCTACCTTGTCCATAGCGATCAGCGGCCTCATTACGGGCATCGTTACGGAAGCATCAGTCACGACCAGCGCCTCCGCTGTCTGACTGGCCACCTGTCCCAGGTTCTCACCCGTTATCAACATTCCACACCCTGTATTTTCAGCTATCCGCTGAGCTATCCGCATCATGAATCTCCTTACGAGAATAGTCGTCTCTTCCTCAGGACAATTCTGAACTATCTGTTCCTGTATCGGCAAAAGGTTTATTACGTGCATCTTGAAGCGGCCGCAATACGTTGCCACGATAGATGCCAATTCCTCCACCTTTTCACGGGCTCTCTGGCTCGTATATGGATACGAATGGAAATGCACAGCTTCTATCATCATTCCACGCTTAGCCATCATCCACGTAGCTACAGGAGAGTCTATCCCGCCTGACAACAGGGACATCCCCTTGCCATTGGTCCCCAGCGGCAACCCTCCGAATCCCGATATCTTGTCCTGATATATATACGATTTATCATGTCTGACATCCACAAACAGCAGACAGTCAGGATCATGGACATCTACCTTGAGGACCTTACAGCCTTTCAGAACAGCCGCGCCTATCTGCCTTCCTATATCAGGAGACTTGACAGGGAATGTCTTGTCAGCTCTCTTCGCCTCTACCTTGAATGTCTTCACACCCCTCTCCTCGATAGCTTCCAGCATATATGCCACCGCCGCTTCTCCTATGGCCTCCATCGTACTTTCACATTCTACCGCCGGACTGATGGATGCCACTCCAAACACCTTGGATATTTCCTTTATTATCGCTTGCTTATCCAGGTTTCCGTCGGCCCTGACGAATATCAGTCCCTCATGGCGCTTGACGCTGACGCCATCGAATTTTTTCAGCAGCTTCTTTATACGTTCCACCAGCATCCGCTCAAAATACGGCTTGTTCATCCCTTTGAGCGCCACTTCTCCACACCTTACTATGAAAATATGTTCACCGTTCACTTCTCTGTTCACCTCTGTCATAAACTTTATACAAATCCATTGGCGTATCGTCATGTAGCTGACACAGCCTTTTGGCCCTCTCCAACTCGCGGCTGCTACCTGAAGCTTCCCAACTTCCTGAATCGTTTCACCGCAGCGGCCACCTTCTCCGTTACCACATCTATCTCATCGATATCGTTCATCTGACCGAAACTGAAACGTAGCGTGCCCTCTATTTCTCTGTCCGTAAGCCCCATGGCTTTCAGGACATGACTTTGACCTTTTTTGTTGGAAGAACAGGCTGAGCCCGTGGAAACATATATACCGTCCTGCTCCAGGGTGTGGAGCAGCACCTCGCCTCTCGTTCCCGGAAAGGAGACATTCAAAATATATGGACAGCACATCCCTTCCCTTTCTCCTGTCTGTTCCGGGCTGTTGATGACCATATCGCTGATTTTCGCTCTGAGGCCTTCTGCCAAGCGGTCACGTATTTTCGATGCTGCTGCCATGCTTTCTTTCATGGTGATCTCCGATATCTCCGCAGCCACACCAAACCCCGCTATGGCAGGAACATTTTCCGTCCCGGAACGCTTTCCCGATTCCTGTCCGCCGCCGCAGATGAAAGCCGGCAAGTTCGTCCCCTCTCCTACGTACACCGCTCCTGTTCCCTTAGGTCCATGTATCTTGTGACCGCTTACAGTTATCACGTCCGCGTCATTGCAAAGATTCAGTTTCCCAAAGCTCTGTACCGAATCGCAGTGGAATATCCCCGGAGCATTTTTCGCTTTCATGATCTCTTTTATCCTGTTCACCGGCATTACAGTGCCGACTTCATTATTGACATGCATCACCGACACCAGTATAGTCTTATCATCTATGGCGTCTTCCAACGCCGCCGTATCCAGTCTGCAATTCCTGTCGACACCTATGTATTCGACATCAAATCCCTGTTCCTGTAATGCTTTACAGCATTCCAGGACAGCCGGATGCTCCACGGCAGTCGTTACGATCTTATTACCTCGCCGTCTGAGAGCCTTTACCGCTCCAAACACCGCCATATTATCGCCTTCCGTTCCTCCGGAAGTAAAATAGACACGCCCGTCCCCAAGCCCCATCGCCTCGAGGACGCGGCGGCGTGCCGTTTTTATAGCCTTTTCACTGTCGACTCCCAGCTGATACAGGGATGATGGATTCCCAAAATACTCCTCCATGTACTTTATCATGGTTTCCGTGACTTCCGGGAACTGTCTGGTCGTCGCGCTGTTATCCAAATAAATCATACAACTCTCCTATACCCATCGGTATGCCGCTCGGCCGCGGTGTACCGCTCAGCCGCTATTACGGCATAAAAGAGGCGGATCAAATCCGCCTCCACTTTCACATTCTCTTATTTCGCATAATCTATGGCTCTCGTCTCTCTTACGACGTTGACCTTTATCTGCCCCGGATATTCCAGCTCGGATTCTATCTTCTTGGATATGTCCCTGGCCAGGAGCACAATATCGTCGTCACTCACTTCATCAGGCTTGGCGATGATCCTTATTTCCCTTCCGGCCTGGATAGCATATGACCTTTCCACACCCTCGGTAGTATTTGCGATCTCTTCCAGCTTCTGAAGTCTCTTGATATAAGATTCCAGCGTCTCTCTCCTGGCTCCCGGTCTGGCTGCCGATAAGGCATCCGCCGCCGCTATAAGTACAGCTTCTATGGATTTAGGCTCATAATCTCCGTGGTGAGCCGCCATCCCGTTTATGACAGCCTCCGATTCTTTATACTTTCTCAGCACCTCGATACCGATATCCACATGGGTACCTTCCCGCTCGTGATCCAGCGCCTTCCCTATGTCGTGGAGGAGTCCCGCTCGCTTGGCCAGCGTAACATCAAGCCCCAGTTCGCCCGCCATAAGGCCTGCCAGATGCGCCACCTCGATGGAATGCTTAAGTACGTTCTGTCCGTAAGATGTCCTGTACTTCAGTCTTCCGAGAAGCTTCACCAATTCAGGATGCAGGTTGTGTATACCCACCTCGAAGGTGGCTTGTTCGCCTTCTTCCTTGATTATAGCTTTTACCTCCCGCTCGGATTTCTGTACCATTTCTTCTATCCTCGCCGGGTGTATCCTTCCATCGACGATAAGCTTCTCGAGGGCCAGTCTGGCCACTTCCCTTCTCACAGGATCGAATCCTGAAAGTATAACAGCCTCCGGAGTATCATCTATTATCAGATCTATGCCCGTAAGAGTCTCTATCGCTCTGATATTCCTGCCCTCACGTCCTATGATCCTGCCCTTCATCTCATCGTTAGGCAGCGGCACTACCGATACGGTCGATTCCGCCACATGGTCGGCAGCACATCTCTGTATCGCGCCTGTGATTATCTCCTTTGCCTTCTTGTCCGCCTCATCCTTGGCTTTGCTCTCTATCTCCTTATACAGCAGCGCAGCGTCGCTTCTGGCCTCCTTTTCGACCTTCTGGAGTATTATCTCCCGAGCCTGTTCTACCGAATAGCCTGATATCTTCTCAAGCTCTTCCATCTGCTGTTTTCGCAGCTTCTCCATCTCCTGCTGCTTGTTAGAGATGCTCTTTTCCTTGTTTGTGATGCTTTCTTCTTTCTTTTCAATATTTTCAAGTTTTCTGTCTATCGCTTCTTCTTTCTGAACGAGTCTCCTCTCGGACTTCTGTATCTCGTTCCTCCTCTCCCTGATCTCCCTTTCGGCATCGTTTCTCTGCCTGTGTACCTCTTCTTTGGCTTCCAGTATCTTCTCTTTTTTCAGCGTCTCCGCTCTGTTCTCGGCGTCGAGTATAAGGTTTTTCGCCTTTTGTTCAGCATTTCCTATGGTCTTTTCGCCGATAGATTTTCTCAGTATATATCCAACCAGCAGCCCTACTATCAGGGCAGCCAGTCCAACAATAACCGCCGCAACAACTCCCGTCATCGATCATCCTCCTTTTTATTCGCATTTTCAAGTCTATAATCAACTCAAAGTCACTTGATAAATATCAATTAATTACATGAAAAGTAATAATAATTAATGAAAAGCACACAATATCATTATAGACTTTTTTGGCTACCTAGTCAAGGTTGGAGGCGTGCAATGAACAACAAATTCATTCTCAGATTAAGACAGTGCGATCATTACATCATCGCCGCCTCGCTGCTGCTCTTCCTGACAGGAATGGCAGGCCTGATAAGTGTGAGCCGCGATGATCAGACCTTCCTTTCCAGGGAAGTTTTGATACAGTCTGTAGCCCTGATACTGGGGCTGATAGCAGCTTCGGCGATATTGACTCTGGGCTACAGATACTTTCTTGACCTGGAAAAGATCATATATATAGCTGGTATAATATTTCTCCTTTCAGTATACATTCCCGGCCTGGGGACCTCATTTTACGGTTCCCGTTCATGGCTGGATCTGGGTTTCGTGACGTTCCAGCCTTCAGAGCCGGTGAAGATCGCCTTTGTCATATTGATGGCATCCTATCTTTCAAGAACAGGGAAATCCCTTTCCAGCGCCAGGGGCATCGTTATGGCAGCACTCTATGGACTGCCATTCATCCTGATAGTATCTAAAGAGGATTTTGGCAGCGGATGCGTTTTCTGTGCCATATGGATATTCATGGTATTCTGCTCCGGTCTCGATCTTAAAGTGATAGTCCGGCTGGCTCTTGCGTTCATCGCTCTCATTCCGTTGTTCTATTTCTTCATGGCAGGCTATCAGAAGGACAGGATAGACGCCTTTCTGAACCCCGGCGATCTGAGCCTTCCCGGGAATTACCAGGTCTGGAATTCCAAAGCAGCCATAGGCTCCGGAGGCTTCCTGGGCAAGGGTTTCCTGCAAGGCACCCAAGGCCATCTCGGTTTTCTGCCTGTGCCCGAATCCGACTTCATCTTCGCCTCCATAACAGAAGAATTCGGTTTCATCGGCGGCATATCCACAATAGCGTTGTTCGCTCTCCTGATGTACCGTTCTCTCAAAACAGCAAAATACGCCAGTGATCTCTCAGGTACCCTCATCGCCGCGGGACTTTCCGGGATGTTCTTCTTTCAGGCTTTCGAAAACATAGCGATGAATATGGGTATCATGCCTGTGACAGGCATAACGCTTCCATTCGTAAGCTACGGCGGTTCATCTCTCATCTCCTCCATGATGGGTATAGGTCTGTTGCTGAGCGTAAGCTGCAGGCAAAAGCTGTGAACCTCTGCATCAACAGGTATTTAAAAAGCTGCCGCGTCATTATGCTTTTGACACGACAGCATCTTATCCGATCAGCTCCTACATCAGCTCTGTTATTTTATCCACTATGTCCTGGAAATTTTTTTCTATGTATGTTCCTTTCTTGCATACTATCGGCAACCCTTTGTTTGTCGATATATGTATATTATCATCGTCCTGTATGATACCGACCACCGGACTGTTGAACATGTTAAGTATAGTCATCAAATCAGGGACCAGTCCGGAACGCATAAGCTCTACCTTGACTTTATTTATTATAAAACATGTTCCGCCTATTCCTTTATCACGAAGATATCGCTCCGTCACATCGGCATCCCTGAGGGACGCCGCTTCAGGCTCAGTGACGATGACTACCTCGTCTGCCGCCGCGGCACCTACGTCCAGCATATCGCCAATGCCTGCGGGACAGTCCACTATTATATAATCGAAATATCTCGCAAGCTTTTCGCAGAGGACCTTCATGTGAAGCGGCGTTATATCCCGATCGTCTTTCATCGGGGAAGCTGCCATAAAATAGAGATCATCGAAGCCATCCACTCTGATCATCGCCTTCTTGATGCGACAGATCCCTGAGATCACGTCCATTATATTATATACGACCTTGCTCTCCATACCCAGGTAGATGTCCAGGTTCCTCATGCCCATATCCAGATCCATCAGCATGACACGGTTCCCCCTCTGAGCCAATACCGCGCCCAGATTCACGGTAACCATCGTCTTTCCTGTTCCTCCTTTTCCTGATGCGATTAAGATGACTTTTCCCATTCCAAAATTTCTCCGTACTTTCCTATTATTTCTCTCGCCACCGGCGCCGCGTTCGATGACGTCTTTCCCTGGACCAGCATGACGGCCACCGCTATCTGAGGTTCATCGGCCGGGGCCAGCGCCACCGTCCACGCAAAGCTATCATAGTCCTCTTTATAACGGTCTATGTCTTCAGACGTTATTTCCATGCCACTTTCATTTATGACAGCCCTTCTCAGTGCAGCACTGTCTTCCTCGTATATGTCGGGGTATTCATCTTTAAGACGCTCAGCTTCTTCTTCCACCTGTTCCATCGTAACGTCCGATGCTATCAGATGCAGGTGCCTTTTCAAATATTCCCTCTCGTCCTCATCGCTTTTCTTGCCCGCTCGCTGCGCGGTGCCTGTCTTGGCAGCCACTGTATACGGAAAAGAAGCGAACTGACTGTAGAGAGAACCATCCTGATCCTCCGTAACGCCTGTCATCGCCTCGATCACGCATTTCACATCGTCTTCATCGACAGTTTCGATCATTTCAGATCGTTTCCCGACAGCTTTCTCTCCTGCTGTCAACGTCACATCATTCCTGCTGCCTCCGTTAGCTAAAGATGCCATGTAATTGGCCATCTGAAGAGTAGTATAGGCATTATCCCCCTGCCCGATAGCAATATTGAACGTATCCCCTTTAGTCCACTCCATCTGTCCGAAGTAAGTATACTTGCATACAGATGCCAGCTCGTCTGCTTTATCTTTCCTGATAAAATTCTCTTTAGTTAGTTTGCCTATAATTTCATCCAAAGTCAAGTCCTTATCGGCCAATTTCACGATTTTTTCTATGTTTTTTCGTGTCTTTTTCCTGTTTTTCAATGTGCTTTTTATGAAATAGCTCTCCTCTTCCGCCAGAAGATAATTTCTCAAACTGTTCTTTATCCCTTCGGCCTTCAGCTTCTCAGAAGGGGTGCTCCCGGCGCTTTCACTTATCTCGATACCGGTCTTTTCCCCTAATCCCAGCATCTTCGCGTACTTCGTTATCATATCGTTATCCATCGTCTCATCGTACCCCAGCCCTTTTCCCGACGCCAGATCCTCACCCGAAGCTATATCATAGAAATAGTAGTTGCATGACACCTTCATGGCTTCTTTAAGACTCACATAACCATGAGTCTGCCCCGTATCATTCCACAGGGAGCATCCATAAGATCTGCCGCCCAGTGTCACCGCTCCATCATCGTACAGATATCTCTTTTCATCCAATCCGCAGCTCATGGCGGCGAGAGCTGTCACAGGCTTGAATGCAGAGCCAGGCTGTACCGCAGTCATAGTAGCCGTATTGTACAGCGGAGCCGGGCTCATCGGATCATACGGATTCTCCTGCTGTAAAGCTTCCCATTTCTCTTCCGAAATACCTGTCGCGAAATCGTTGGGATCAAAATCAGGATAACTGGCCATGGCTAACACCTCTCCAGTATCCACATCGAGAGCTACAGCAGCCCCTGACGCCGCGTTTTCCGCATATGACATGATCACCTCCCCATAATCGCTTTCGAATGTCCCGCCTTCCGAAGCCTTCACCACAGCCTGTTCCAACGCGTCTTCCGTTACTTTCTGGAGCCGCGCATCTATCGTCAACGTCAAGTCTTGTCCCTTTTCCGCTTTGCTTTCGCTTATCACGTCCTCAACATTCCCCGATGCGTCCACCCGGAATCTCGTCACCCCATCGCAGCCCTTCAACTGCTCTTCATAAACTTTCTCCACTCCATCTTTTCCTATGAGAGCATCCTTCCTATAGCTTCGCTCATCGACGAATTCCTCTTCTTCGCCGGCCGTTATCCGGCCCATATATCCCAGGATATGAGACGCCAACGCTCCATTGGGATATTCTCTCACATGATCCACAGCTACTGTTATACCGGCGTATCCTCCTTTCTCGATGAGCCCGGCCGTTTCCTCCGAAACATCCTCAGACAACGTCAAAGGAGTATAAGCGTTACATCTTCCGTCTTCGACAGCCTGCCTCAACTCGTCCAAAGTCACCTCTACATCCTCGCCGGCCTCTTCCAGCAGCGTCATGACTGCTGCCGCTGTTTCCAGCGGCTCCTCGTCTGTCCCGTTCATCTCAACAGAATAGACCTTCCTGCTGGTAGCTATGATATCGCCATTCCTGTCCAGTATATCTCCTCTGGGAGCTGTTTCGTAAACTGCCCTCACCGACATATCTTCAACAGCACTTCGCCACTTACCGGCTTCAGCCACAGTCAGGACAAAAAGCCTGGATACCAGCACCAGCCCTGCCGCAGCCATAAAAATACTCATCAGAGAATGTTTTGACTTCCTCTCTCCTTTCACTGTACCCCTCCACTCTCTCAGACATCATATCATCCCCTGAGCTCTCATGCTTACATAACATCCGTCTCCAATGACAATGTGATCCAGCACCGGTATCCCTAATATGTTTCCCGCTTCTATCAGCCTTCTGGTAGTCTCTATATCGGCTTCACTGGGCTTCGGGTCTCCACTGGGATGATTATGTATGAAAATCACTGAACCTGCGCTGCGGCGTACAGCATCCGTGAACACTTCCCGCGGATGAGTAGTGCTGGAACACAAATCGCCGACGGAGACTTCGACTTCTTCGATTATCTCGCCTTTGACGTTGATAAGCAGGCTGATGAAGTGCTCTTTCCTGTGATACCTCATTTTCTCCATGAATATGTCCGCCACATCGGATGACCGTTCTATCCTTACCAGTTCTTCACGCGGAATGGCAGCTATGCGTTTCCCCAGCTCCGCCGCTGCCAAAATAGCACAAGCTCTGGCCTCGCCTATCCCCTTGACTTTTCTTATCTCCTCAGGCCTGCAATCCGCCAGGAACTTTATCCCTCCCGTGTCCAACGCTATCACTTCGGAAGCCAGTTCCAACGATGATTTACCTCCCGTGCCGCTTCCTATCAATATGGCCAGTATCTCTGTGTTGGAAAGGCTCTCTTTCCCCTCTTTCATCAGCTTTTCCCTGGGTTTTTCGCCGTCCGGCAATCTCCTTATGTTCATTTTCCCCTTTTCCCTCCTGAATTATGTGATATTCGGCGCATGTCACGCCCAACATTATTTTACCATATTTTTACATTTAATCCATGTTTTTTTGATAGATCATTAAATATTTTGATATCATCGCGGAAATAATAATAAATGAAAACCATATTTATTCAGGAGGTAGATATCATGAATTTCAACAAAAGCATCAAATGTACCGTAGAGAACTGCAGGAACCACGCCAATACGGCCAATTACTGCTCCCTCGACTGCATCACAGTAGGTACTCACGAAGCGAACCCTGCGATGGATCAGTGTACAGACTGCCTTTCCTTCAAGAAAAAGTAATGCTAAATAGGAGCATGCTCTTTTTCTGAGGTCAGGCACTTCCCCTCTGCTTTTCGCATATAGTTAAAATCAACAGAGGGGGATACATAGAATGAGTGTTTCATTTCCGAAACCACTGACTGATAAAGAGGAGAAGTATTACATCTCACTTTGGGAAAAAGGCGACGAAAAAGCCAAGGATGTGCTCATAGAGCGCAATCTGCGTCTTGTAGCGCACATAGCTAAAAAGTATACATCTAACGTCTACACGATGGATGATTTCATTTCAATAGGGACCATAGGCCTCATCAAAGCGATAAACACCTACAGCAGCGGCAAAGCTGCCAGACTGGCCACCTACGCCGCCAGATGTATAGAGAACGAGATACTGATGAGTATGCGAGCATCGAAAAAGAATTCATCCGAGGTCTCCATAAATCTTCCTATAGGCACAGATAAAGATGGGAACGAAATAAGCCTCAATGATATCCTTGGTACTGAACCTGATGCCGTCGCCTGCGACATAAGCACCAGGCTCCAGGTGCAGGATATGATAAAGGCTATAGACCGGGTCCTCACAGACAGGGAAAAGAAAGTCATCATCTACAGATACGGAGTGCTTGGCGCTGTTCCCCGTACTCAACGGGAGGTGGCCGCCCGTCTCCATATAAGCAGATCCTACGTTTCACGTATCGAAAAGAAAGCGCTGGAAAAGCTCAAAAATGCTCTGGAGTACCGGTAAAACCGCCTATGCCAGCGCAGGTCTGCTGTAGCTTCCCGACTTGCGCAAATACTCGACAATTTCTTCAAATACGGGTCCTGCGGATGATGAACCGGATGAGCCTCCTTCAACGAGCACCGTGATCACATATTCAGGTTCGTCACATGGAGTATATCCTGTCACCCATCCGTGGGTCCCCACCGAATCTTCACTGCCATATTCAGCTGTCCCTGTCTTTATGGCTGCCTCCGGCCCACCTCCCTCATTTGACAGATCCAGGCCGGCACCTGTCCCTGTCTCCGTCACCGATTCCATCATTTCCCCTATAGTACGAGCCGTTTCTTTCGAGATCACCAGCTCATCATCTGCTTCATCTTCCACCAACAGATGGACGCCCCTGTCCATTCCTTCTGAAGCGATGATATTAGTCATCCGGGCCACCTGGACAGGCGTCACCAGGGTCTCTCCCTGACCGATGGACAGATTTCCTATGGCATCTCCGCTCCTTTCCTGCTTCGTCATGAGATGACCGCTGCTTTCCTGCGGATAGCCGTCGATGGCCTTTCTTCCGAGTCCCAGCTTCTCAGCCATCTCCACTATTTCATCAGCGCCTGTTTGCTGGCCCAGCTTTATGAAAAAGCTGTTGCACGATTGAGCGAACGCGTCTTCGAACCCTATAGTCCCATGTCCCGCATCGCCTCCTGTCTCACATCCTATAGTAAGACTTCCTGCCTTCACACTGCCGCTGCACTCGTATTCCTGCCCGATATCTATGCCTTTTTCCAGAGCCGCTGCCGCTACCGCTATCTTAAATACAGAACCGGGGGCGTATTCCCCCTGAGTCGCCCTGTTCATCAACTCATCTCCCTGACTCGCTATATGAGAATCTATATGATCAGGATCAAATCCCGGTGTAGATGCCATGGCTGTCACACCGCCTGTCCTGGAATCCAGCACCACAACCGCGCAGTTGTTCTCCATCTCATCGATGATATCCTCCACAGCCTGTTGTATGCCTTTATCGACAGTGGTCCTTATCCCGTCCTTCACATAAGAATCTTCCTTATCATCGGCAGTTATCATCAATCCCCTGCCCGGCAGGATATTGCCCTTCACATCGGCAACAGCATAGATACGCTTATTCAGCCCAGACAACACCTCGTCGTACATCAATTCCAGACCTGCCGCTCCTGACGCGTCTCTTCTGTTGACATAACCGATCAGATGAGCGGCAGTCTGGCTGTCGCTGTATCTGGCCGAGGCCTGAAGGATATATGCTCCGGTCTCCTCTATCAGCCTTTTCCCCATTTCTCTGTCATAACTTTCAGAGGATGAAACCACATAATTGTCATTATTCCCATCTACCTCTTCCGCTCCCAGCTCCTTCAGCAAAGCTTCCGCTCTGTCAGTGAATCGATCTGCCTTTATTATATAGATATACTTCTCATCATCAGCTACCAGAGGGCTTCCGTTCCTGTCATATATGATACCTCTTGTATTGCTTCCTTCCAGCGCTATCATCGACTGAGCTCTTGTAGCCTCCGCCAGTTCATCCCCTCCGACCAGCTGGATATACGCCAGTCTGCACACCAGCAGCACTATCACCACAGCAGTCATGAAGACTATCTTCTTAAGATTTACGGCCATTTCACCCATAAAAAAACTCCCCTGCAGGTATTTTCCCCATGCAGAGGAGTGTTATACGATTGTTATACGATGATTTTTATTTAAGGCTGTGAAGGAATAATCCGCTGGCCAGTTTAGGCTCGAACCATGTAGATTTAGGCGGCATCACCATCCCGTTGTCGGAGACCTCCATCAGATCCTTCACATCTACCGGGTAGACGGCAAAAGCCACTTTCATATCACTTGTCGCTCGCCTTTCCAGTTCCTGCAGACCACGTATACCTCCTACGAAATCTATTCTCTTATCGGTCCTCGGATCGCTGATACCCAGTATCGGCTCGAAGATATTGTTCTGCAATATAGCCACATCCAGTGAATCTATCACATGATCCGGGATTATCTCGCTCTTTGCCGTCAGTTTGTACCACTTGCCGTCCAGATACATGGCAAATACGTGCTTGGCATCAGGTCTGTATGGTTCAGCCCCCATTTCCTCGACGTCAAACCCGGAAGCCTTCACCCTATCGATGAATCCGTCTTCCGTCAGTCCATTCAGATCCTTTATTACTCTGTTGTAATCGAATATCTTCAGATCGCTGTCAGGGAATATAGCTGCCATGAAGAAATTGAACTCCTCGTCGCCTTTATATCCCGGATTTTCCTTCCTGCGCTTCAATCCCACCTTGCAGGCCGACGCGCTCCTGTGGTGTCCATCGGCGATATACAGAGCAGGCACTTCTCCGAACAGGGCGACGAGCTCCGCCACCATCCCTTCATCATCTACGACCCAGAGCATATGGCGTATACCGTCATCTGCCGTGATATCATAAACAGGCTCATGGTTGTCGGCAAAATCAGCGATCATGCTCCTTATCTTACCATCGTCCCTGTAAGTGAGAAACACAGGCTCGGTATCCGTATCGCATACATCGAAGTGATTGATTCTGTCCTGCTCCTTCTCAAGCCTTGTGAATTCATGTTTTTTTATGGTGTTATTCTGATATTCGTCCACTGATACACAGCCTACTATGCCGGTCTGCACCCGACCATCCATGATCTCCCTGTATATGTAGATGGCAGGCTTGTCCTCCTGTATGAACACACCTTCTCTCAGGTTCTTCCCGATGTTCTCCTTCGCCTTCTCGTACACCGATCTGTCGTATGGGTCCTCCTGGTCCGGCAGATCTATCTCGGACCTGCATATGTGCAGAAAACTGTACGGATTCCCTTCCGCCATCTGCGCAGCTTCTTTCCTGTTCATTACATCGTACGGAAGCGATATGACTCTGGCAGCGTATTCGCCGGCTGGCCTTATCGCTCTAAACGGTCTTACTGTAGCCATTACCTGATCTCCTTTAATATCATTTCTGTTACTTCATCTATCGAAAGCCCTGTCGAATCTATCTCAAGGGCATCTTCGGCTTTCCTCAGCGGATTCAGCTTCCTGGTCGAGTCTCTGTGATCGCGTTCCTGTATATCATTCAACACCTGATCGAAGGAAACATCCTCTCCTCTGGCCTTGAGCTCCTTATATCTCCTTCCTGCCCGTTCTTCGGCGGACGCCGTGAGGAAAAACTTGTGCTCGGCGTCTTTCAGCACATTATTGCCTATATCACGCCCATCCATGATGACGCTCTTCTTGGCCCCCATGTCCCGCTGTATGTCGACCAGTTTTTCTCTCACCTGTGGCAGCGCCGAACAGACCGATGCCGCCTCCGACATTTCCGGCGTGCGTATCTTGTCGCTGACCACTTCTCCATCCAGTATGATGTCGCCCTTCACGAAATCTATATCGGTAGAAGCCAGCATCTTCTCCAGCCGCCCGATATCGTCAGCCTCTATACCTTCCCGCTTCATCTTATATCCTATAGCTCTGTACATGGCTCCTGTGTCCACATAATCGATCCCCAGCTTTTCCGCAACTGCCTTCGCTATAGTGCTCTTGCCCGCGCCGCTGGGTCCATCGACAGCTATCCTCATCAATCCGCCCATATCCTTCTTACTCACCCCTTTTTCTTTCTGTTGGTCTGCAGCTTCTCTATCTCCGATACGAACGTGTTGATATCGGTGAACTGCCTGTACACTGACGCGAAACGGACATAGGCCACCTCATCCAGATCCTTGAGTCGCTCCATCACCAGCTCCCCGATGAAGGTGCTCTCCACTTCCTTCTCCATCATATTGTTGAGGCCTCTCTCTATATCGTCCACTATCTTTTCCATATCCGCTATGGATACAGGGCGTTTTTCACAGGCTCTGATTATCCCGTTGAGGAGCTTGCTCCTGTCGAAGGCCTGCCGGCTCCCGTCCTTTTTGATAACCATCAAAATGACTTCCTCCACCTTCTCGTATGTGGTGAATCGCCTGCCGCATGCTTCGCATTCCCGCCTTCTCCTTATGGCACGTCCATCTTCCGTATGTCTGGAATCTATGACCCTGCTGTCTTCATTTTCACAATAAGGGCATTTCATTTCGGAACCTCCTTTACCGGATGTCTCTCGCAAAAGCTCTCATATGATTTTACTACATCTTGTGGTCTTTGTCTAATCTATTATGGGCGGGACATCTACCAGTATCACATCTTCTCCAATAGTTTTTACATGTTTCCACTTTATCACGTAGTCGCTCGTTTCCTTGCCGAACATCTTCAGAAAGCCTCTGTCACCAGGCAGGACAATACCGTCTATCCTGCCTTCCTTGAGATTTATCTCTATATCACAGACAAACCCCATGCTCTTTCCGTCATAGATGTTGATCACCTCTTTATTCCTTATATCTTCCGTATTAAGCATGATCGCTCCCCCTTTTCTGCCGTTTGTAAATTTATATGCGACAGTTGTCCAAACTATGCAGGCGCGATGGCGGAAAGAGAAAAAAATACCGCGGAGATTTCCTCTGCCGGCCGTTCCTGCGCCGTACAGCTGTTTCTCCGCGGTATCTTTCTAATATTCTCTTATCCTGCCGCTGTCGAGCCTGTGGAAATAGCTCCTTGTCTCGGCCGCTATGACGCCGCTCAGCGTCACGAGAGCGATCAGATTAGGTATTGCCATGAGCCCATTGAATATGTCTGCCAGCGTCCATACGGCGGAAACCGTCAGGAACGGTCCGATGAGCACCGCCAGTATGTAGAACCACCTGTAGACCTTGACTATGCCCATCTTTCCTCCCGTAAGATACTCAAGACATCGCTCGCTGTAGTAATCCCATCCTATAATGGTCGTGAAAGCGAAGAGCGCCAGGCACACCATCAGTATCCCCGAGCCCACCTGATCAGACCACGGAAGGCCGTTGGAAAAGGCATACGACGTCACTTCCGAGCCTTCCAGTCCGTTGGCTGCAGCGTAATCATAAGCCCCTGTGACCATGATGGTGGTCCCTGTCATCGTGCAGACGATTATCGTATCGATGAATGTACCCGTCATGGAAACCAGGCCCTGTCTGACAGGTTCTTTCGTCTTTGCCGCTGCCGCAGCTATAGGAGCGCTTCCCAGCCCGGCTTCATTGGAGAAAATGCCTCTGGCGACACCCATCTGCATAGCCATCATCAATGAGCCCAGCGCACCGCCTGCCACCGCATCCAGGCCAAAGGCGCTCCTTACCACCATCACGATGGATTCAGGCACCCTTTCGATATTATACACCAATATGCAGAGGCATACGATTACATATGCTATAGCCATGAATGGGACTATTATGGACGTTACACTGGCTATCCTCTGAAGACCTCCTATCACGACCAAAGCCGTTATAAAAGCCACTATCAACGCGGTCACGACGATAGTCACAGTATAGTCCGTACCAAATACGCTCACGAGATTTTCCTTATTGGGATCGAAGAATGTCTCCGCAGCGGAAGCGATACCATTGACCTGTGTTATAGTACCGATGCCAAGAAGTCCGGCTCCTACGCCAAATATAGCAAACAGCTTCGCCAGCCATTTCCACCTGGGCCCCATTCCCTGTTCGATATATCTGAAAGGTCCTCCCAGAAATCTTCCGTTACCTCTGTTCTCTCTGAATTTAACGGCCAACAGTCCTTCCGAGTACTTGGTCGCCATCCCCAGACAGGCCGCCACTATCATCCAGAAGAGGGCCCCCGGGCCTCCCGCCAATACTGCCGTAGCCACACCTACGATGTTTCCCGTACCGATAGTAGCTGCCATGGCCGTACAGAGAGCTCCAAAGCTGGTGACTTCTCCTATACCGTCTTCCTCGTTCTTGACCATATACTTGAAAGCCTTGCCCAGCTTCCTGAACTGGAGCACCTTTATCCTGACGGTAAGGAATATCCCCGTACCCATGATAAGCACGATGAGAGGGACTCCCCAGACGACGCCGTCTATGGCCTCAAGAATTTCAGTAAATTTTTCCATTTTCTTTCTCCTTCTCCTAAAAAAAGTAAATCAAAAAGCCGATACAGATGCGATCGACTTTCCGGAGAGGACTCAAATAATTTTTTACAAAAACTATCTGCTCTGTCCTTTTGCCTGAGAGATTACGCACATCGCTTAACGACATTTCGCTCTGCGCGCGTACACCTTCGGCGCTCGTATCGAGACTCTCCAGAGAATCATAGTTTCTTTCCCGCCCTTTGAAATCAAAAGCCGTACGGGCGTGATCGATAAACTAACGTTACGATTTTAACATACCGTACGGCTGCTTTCAACTCTAAAGTATTTCTTCAACCAGTTTCATAATATTCGTAATATTTTACTCGGAAGCCTCATCGTCTGCCGCTTCCGTTATTTTCGCATTATCCAGCAGATAATCCAGTACCTTCTGATAGAGCAGCTCTATGTGTACATAATCCTCCATGTTACGCCCTGTCTGCAGCTCTATGGACTTATCGTCATACCCTGCATCTTCGTAAGCCTTTATGGCCTCTTCCTTCTCTTTATCGGTATACGATAATCCTTCCTTCTCAGCAAGATATTCTATGAGCATTTCCTGCTTGACTCTCAGCTTGCTGCTGTCCTCATTGACGGCAGCAAACTCGTCTTCATCGCCGAAATCGTATGAAGCCAGCAGTTCATCACGGCTCATTCCGTACTCCTCCGCCATCGTATCCATCTGACTGCTGTTGAAATCGATATAATAATTGAGGATATCCTCAGGATATTCCTTCACCTCGGTATCCTCCAGCAGCTCAGACCAGAGAGTTGTCTTCTGATTGTCTATTTCAGTCTGTTCCTTCTGTTCGTAGAGCTGCTTCTCCACATCGGCCTCATACTCCTCCAGTGTATCAAAGTCGGTCGTATTCTGGACAAAATCAAGACTGTACTCAGGCACCTCCTGTCTTGTCGCTGAATTTATCGTGACGTTGAACACCACGTCCTTTCCCTGAAGCTCCTCACTGCTGTAATCATCCGGGAACGTCAGCTCCAGATCTGTCGTATCTCCTACATGTTTCCCCACAAGGCCCGACTCGAATCCATCGATGAACGATCCGCTCCCCAGCGTAAGATCATATCCTTCCGCGGAACCCCCGTCAAACTCCTTGCCATCTATCGTTCCCACGTAATCTATGTTCACAGTATCGCCGTCTGCCAGCGCTGTCTCCTTATCCAGCTCCTGAGTAGTCGCCGCCGCTTCCAGCGTGCTCTGGATTTGTGTCTGCACCTCATCATCCGTAACTGAAACCGTATAATCCGACACCGGCAGTCCCTTGTATTCACCTACTTTGAGATATTCTCCCAGATCATAGCTGTCATACGAGACCGATGAACCACACGATGCCAGGCCAAAAACCATCATCAGGCAAATAAATGACGCTGTTGCTTTCTTCTTCATCTGAAATTCTCCCTTTTTCAAATCTTATCGATCTTTCAGCTCACGCTGTCTATAACATCTTATGTATCCGCTCCATGGAAGCATCCAGCTCCGCCATGGATCTGGCACAGTTGCGGAGTTCCTGGACCACATATCCCGGAAGCTCTTTCTTGCTCTTATACTTGAGTTCGTGCTCAAGACTTGCCCATGTATCCATCGCAATAGTCCTTATCTGTATCTCCACCGGCATATGGTATGTCCTGTCAGAAAGAAATATAGGCACCTCTACTACCAGATGCAGGCTTCTGTATCCGCTCTCCTTCGGCTTCTTTATATAATCCTTTCTCTTCAGGAGCTTTATATCATCCTGCCTCAGCAGACTTTCTTCCACAGTATATATATCATCTATATAATTGCATACGACCCTCACACCGGCAAAGTCCATGACCTTATAGACCGACTCTATCTCTTTGGGCCATCCCTTTCTCTCTATTTTATCCATAATGCTCTCGATGCTCTTGATACGGCACTGCATGTGATGGATAGGATTATAATCATATCTGACGCTGTATTCGTTATCCAGTACTTCCAGCTTAGTGCTGACCTCTTTTATGGCCGCCTGATATCTCATCCTCAGATCACTGAAAACTTTTACGATCTCCTTGGCGTGGTCTATCGTAACACTCATGTCCGCGGGGATCATATCCTCATTTATAACAAACTTCTCTTTCTTCTCCAATATCATGATCAGTCTCCTTTGTATTCAGTTTATCATATTTTTTTGTGGATTCGGTGAGAAAGGCGAAACTTCTTTTCACAGACGTTCCTACGAAAGCACCGTGGACAAAAAGGAGCTGCCAGTCCGCAGGATATTACGGCCGACAGCTCCTTTTCAAAAAATCTCAATCAACAGCGCGCATCTCATTCATCAGTTCCCGCTTAATTACGCGGAGGGAACAGCTCCTCAAATTTCGTCTCATTGGTAGACGCGATCTCCGAGGAATCTCTCAGTTTTCCTGCCTTCTTCGCGATCTGATATCCGATCATCGGCAGGATGATCGCTCCACACGCGATAGCGAAAATAAATACGTCTTCGAATACCAGCATGATCAGACATATGAGCTGCGCGATAACAGCGAATACAGGGACCCAACTCTGTCCCTTCTTTACCCTCGCCTTCAGGCACGTTTCCGGATCATATCCGTTCTTCTTCAGCTTCTTTCTGAAGGATATCTGAGACAGTATTATTCCTACCCAGGCCAGCGTTCCTGTGAATCCGGACAGCGACAACAGGCTCGTGTACAGGCTTGTCATGAAGCCCGTAACTTCTGAGATCAGGCCGAGCACCAGAACTATCCACATGAACAGCAGCGTCCACAATACAGAAGCTCTAGGATTTCCTGACTTGGTGACTTTGCTGAGGAACTTAGGAGCCAGTCCTTCGATGGAAAGGCCGTACATACACCTTACCGTGCCATAGAAACCTGTGTTGGCACAACTGAAGGCAGCTACCAGTACGACCGCCGAGAATACGAATCCCAGCCATTCTATTCCATAAAAGTTCATGATATCGGCGAATACCGGATTCGCATCACTTGCCAGCTCGTATGGATAAACCAGGATAACCAGGATGAGCGGCAGTATGTACAGCAGTGCGATACGATATGTAACGCTCTTGCAGGCCTTAGGAACCGATTCCTCCGGATTCTGCGACTCTGCCGCCGCCAGACCTACGATCTCCGTACCCTGGAAGGTTACCAGCACTACCGTCATGTTTACGAGGATAGCCATAATACCAAGAGGGAATACCTTAGCTCCGAAGGACATCGTCCCCGAGAAGTTAACAACGCCTGCCAGGAATCCTGTGTATTCATCACTCTGACCCCAGAGACCTACCCAGATACCAAATGCCGCGATCACAAATGCTATGATGACGATGACCTTTGTAATCGCCAGACCTGCCTCTATCTTCGCGAAAATATCTACTGCGCAAAGGTTTATTATCGTGATGGCAGCCATAGCGCCCAGCGCGATAGCTATATAAGTCACGGAACTGTCCGTCCCCATCAGCGATGTCAATACTGTAGATACCGCGATAGCTTCAGACGGTACATAGCATACCCAGTTGAACCAGAAAGCCCAGCCAAATCCCGTCGAAATGGTCGGAGTGAGGAATTCGCTGGTATAGGCGACGAAGGATCCCGTTCTAGGAACATTGACCAATAATTCCGAATAAGAAATCATAGTGCCGTAAACGATGACACCAGTTACTAAGAATGCGATAATTACTCCGGGACCCATACTGGAAAGGCAAGAGCCTATCCCCAGAAAATAACATGATCCGATTACGCCACCGATACCGATGAACGCCACCTGCCAGCCTCTGATCCCACGTTTCAGTTCCTGCTTTTCAGAAGTAGCGACCTTTTTTTCTTCCGACATAACACCCTCCTTTTCTACTTTTAATAAGATACAAAGATATCCAGAATCGACAATCGGTTTCGTAGATACACGCTATGATAGTAAAAATAGATTTTTATGAAATTACTGTCAATTCTGATAATTGAATTATAGACTTATATTTATTCAATGTCAACTTATTCACAATAGTTTTTACAATACACGTCGTTCCGTCCGGCAATAAAAAGCAGGCTTCATTGTTGAAAATAAAGCCTGCGTCCCTGTTTGAGCTATACATATTTTTTCATATAATTCAATGCGTTTTTCTCCAGTCTGGACACCTGCGCCTGGCTTATGGAGATCTCATCTGCCACCTCCATCTGAGTCTTTCCTTCAAAGAATCTCATGGTCAGGATATGCTGTTCCCGCGGCGAAAGCTTTTTCATCGCCTCCGACAGAGACAGATTCTCTATCCATCGCGCGTCGGTATTTTTCATATCCCGTATCTGATCCATCACGCATATGGGATCTCCGTCATCATTGAAAACAGGGTCGAACAGAGATACAGGATCCTGTATGGAATCAAGGGCAAGCACCACATCCTCCCTTTTTACATCAATCCTGCGGGCCACCTCGTCGACAGTTGGCTCCCGCTGCAATTCACGGCCGAGCGCTTCTCTTGCCGTCAAGGCTCTGTATGCCAGATCCCGCATGGAGCGGGATACCCTTATGCTATTGTTGTCACGAAGATATCTTCTTATCTCCCCTATTATCATGGGAACGGCATAAGTGCTGAATTTCACTCCATGAGCCATATCAAAATTGTCCAACGCCTTTATCAGGCCCACACATCCTACCTGAAACAGATCGTCGGGATTTTCCCCACGTCCTGAAAACTTCTGAATGATGCTCAGTACAAGTCTGAGATTCCCCCTTATGAACTCGTCTCTGACCTTTGCGTCCCCAGCTTTTACGGCGATCAGCATATCGTGCATTTCCTTGTCCTTATACCTGGGCAGGCTCGCTGTATTGACGCCACAGATCTCAACCTTGTTGGCCATAAAATATTACCCTCACATCTCCTTTGCTCCCCTTAAAGCAACTTTCGATGCCGTAATATATTTATGTGCAGATCAGGATCCTTTTATTCCGAGTACGCCCCTTTTAAGGATATTCCGCTACCATATCCCCATAACGTGCTGCAATATCAGTGATACCACGGTGATCCCCACCCAGCAGGAGAATCCCAGCAGTATAGGCTTTGCCCCGCTCTTTACAAGCTTTACCACATCAGTATTGAAGCCGATAGCGCCCATGGCCATGATTATGAAAAACTTAGATAGCTCCTTCAGCGGAGCAAAAGCATCAGCCGAAACACCTGCGGACATCGCGACAGTTGTTATCAGGCTTGCGCCGATGAAAAAGAGGATAAAAAACGGGAAGCTCTGCCTGACAGACACTCTTTCTCCGTTCGTTCCTTCAGCTTTCCGGCTCCTGAACAAAGCCAGAGCCAGCGTTATCGGGATGATAGCCAGTGTTCGTGTCAGCTTTACAGTCACGGCCTTGTCAAGAGTCTGGCTCCCCAGATGATATATGCTGTCCCAGGTGGATGCCGCCGCCGTAACAGACGACGTATCGTTGACAGCCGTTCCGGCAAATATCCCAAAGGCCTCTCCCGTCTCACCCGAAAAACCTATAGCTGTTCCGAAAGCAGGGAATATCAGAGCCGCCAGTATATTAAAGAGGAATATCACCGATATGGCCTGAGCCACTTCATCGTCATCGGCAGCTATGACAGGAGCCGTTGCCGCGATAGCCGATCCTCCGCATATGGACGATCCGACACCGATCAGAGTCGATATCTTCCCGGGAATATTTGCCGCCCGATGAAGCGCGTAGGCTATGACCAGCGATGTCGCGATAGTGCATACGATGATAGGGAGAGACTGAGCTCCTGTTTCCATTACGACCTTGAGATTCATGCCAAATCCCAGCAACACCACGGCATACTGCAAGATTTTTTTCGACGTATACTTTATTCCCGGAGCGAAAGATGCCTGCCTTTTTACCAGGGGAGCCAGCAGCATCCCGGCTATGATAGCCAGCACTGGTCCGCCAATGACAGGGAACATCTTCCCGACTACAGCCGCCGGAACTGCCAGAGCTCCGCACAGCAACACCCCACTCATATTTTTTCTGATAAGATCCATATTTACCCTCCCGAAGACAACTGTTGTATCTATCCATAATATACCGCCTCTCAATCATTTTGTAAAATTATAATAATTGATATAATAATAAATATATGTTATCATTATTCGCAGATACAGCTCTATAAAGGAGGAGGCCATGCTGGATTTCAGAATGAAAACGTTTCTGACGGTATGCAGATATATGAATTTCACACGGGCTGCCGACTCTCTCGGGCTGACACAGCCTGCCGTATCGCAACATATCGGATATCTCGAAAAGGAGTACGGAGTCCCGCTCTTTAAACGCGAACACAAAAAACTGACTCTGACACCTGCCGGAGAGATCCTGCGTTCCGCGCTTGAGACCATGCGTAACGACGAAAACACCGTAAAAAAACGTATGACCGAAAGCCTCGCTTCAAAAAAGACACTGACATTCGGAGTGACCATGACAATTGGTGAATACGCCATACTTCCTCGCCTTTCGGGATTTATCAAGGATCACTGCGATACGGACTTTCACATTCGCTACGGCAACACTCGCACTCTCCTTTCCTATCTTCAGGAGGGAAGCATAGATTTCGCCATCGTAGAAGGTAATATCAACAGCGACGATTATGAAACACGTATATACAGATCCGAAGAATACATCCCCGTTGCGTCCAGGGAACACACTTTTTCGAAGCCTGTCAGCTTCCTCCGAGATCTGACCGAAGAACGCCTCCTCATCAGAGAGCACGGATCAGGCACCAGAGAAATACTGTCGAAAGCTCTAGATCTGAAAAACATGTCCATCTCTGACTTCAGTCATATCGTGGAAGTGGAAAACATACATACCATCGTATCGCTGCTGACTGCCGACTGCGGCATATCGTTCCTCTACAAAACAGCCGTGGAAGAAGAGCTGTCAAAAGGAACGCTCGTCAGGATACCATTATCGGACTTTTCCATGACCCATGACTTCACCTTCATCTGGAATAAGGACAGTATTTTCTCGAAAGAATATGAGAACATTTTCAAGGAACTCAGAAATTAGCATTTTTCGCAACAGCAAAACGCGCGCTTTCAGATCTTTCAGCTGCAAGCGCGCGTTTCATTCCACTGTCTGAGAGCATCCGAACGTAAGCTCAAGCGGAAGCGTGACAGATATGCTTATGCCAGCACATCCTTCAATATCTTAAGGCCTTCGTCCAGCTCCTCGTAAGTTATGGTCAGCGGAGGAAGGAGTCTCACCCTGTCCTTCGCAGTAAGGATCATGAGACCTTTTTCAAGGGCATCGCTGACTGCCTGACCTGCTTCCTTTCCCTCTATCTCGACGCCCAGCATCAGCCCCATTCCCGATACACTCTTGACTTGAGGTATATCCAGCAGTTTTTCCCTTATGTACTCGCCTTTCGCGGCCACATCCCCGAGGAACGCGTCATCTATGCGCGACAGCACCTCCACGGCACCGGCGCAGGCTACAGGATTCCCGCCATATGTGGTCCCGTGATTGCCCGGCTCCAGCACATCGCAACATTTTTTCCCGAATATCGCGCCTCCGATAGGAAGCCCGCCTCCAATACCTTTGGCGAAAGTCACGATGTCCGGAACGACACCAAAATGTTCGTATGCGAACAGCTTGCCGCTTCTGCCTATCCCGGTCTGTACCTCGTCTGCGATAAAGAGGATGTCCTTTTCGGCACAGATCCTTTCAGCGGCTTTTACGAAAGCCTCATCCAGATTGAGGACACCGCCCTCTCCCTGTATCATCTCCATCATGACAGCACAGGTGTTTTCATCCACCAGCTTCTCCAGCTGCTGGATATCATTGGCATCACAATAATCAAAACCGTCCAGGAATGGTGTGAAATATTTGTGGTATCCTTCCTGACCTGTAGCCGTAATTGTAGCCATGGTCCTTCCATGGAATGAATTGTTGAGAGTTATGATCTTGTTCTTCTCTATGCCCTTGCTGACCGAGCCGTATTTCCTGGCCGTTTTGATGGCCGCTTCATTGGCCTCCGCACCCGAATTGCCGAAAAAAACCTTTTCAAGTCCGGTCCTCTCAGTCAGCATCTTCGCCACCTTCACCTGAGGTTCAGTGTAATACAGATTTGACACGTGCTGCAGCCTGCCAAGCTGCTCCGTCACCGCTTTCACCCATCCGTCGTCGCAAAAGCCCAGCGAATTCACACCAATACCCGCTGTAAAATCTATATACTCCTTACCGTCAACAGAAATACAGCGAGCGCCTTTGCCGCTGCCTGCCACCATATCATATCTGTTATATGTTGCTACTATCTTTTCTTTATCCAGTTTTTTTATCTCATTGCTGTTCATTCCAATATTTCTCCTCATTATCCTTTATTATAGCTGTTCCTATACCTTTATTAGTAAATATCTCAAGAAGAAGACTGTGAGGTATCCTTCCATCCATGATATGCACTCTCGAAACACCTTTGTCTATAGCTTCTATGCAATTCTGTATCTTAGGCAGCATACCACCTGATATAACGCCATTTTCTATAAGCTCCCTGGCTTCTCCCGTGTAAAGCTCCGGTATGACCGATTCCGGATCTTCAGGGTCCATCCGCACACCTTCCACATCCGATAGATACGCCAGTTTCTCAGCTTTAAGAGCCGTCGCTATAGCGCTGGCGGCCTCATCAGCATTGATATTATACGATATGCCGTCCCTGTCCATCCCTATAGGGAACACCACCGGCAGGAAATCCTTTTCAATGAGATCCTTCAGTATCTTAGGATCCACCCTTGTGACATCGCCTACGAAGCCTATGTCCTGGCCGTCCGAATATTTCTTCTCCACCGTCAGCAAACCACCGTCCTGACCGCTGATACCTGCCGCTTTTATGCCCATGGCCTGTATCTTCGTGACCAGTTCTTTGTTGACTTTAGCCAATACCATCTCAGCCAGCTCCATGGTCTCCGCGTCAGTGACACGAAGGCCATTGACGAACCTTGTCTCCATTCCTACCTTATCGACCCATCTGCTTATCTCTTTGCCGCCGCCGTGCACTATTATGGGCTTGAATCCTATCAGTTTCAGCAGCACCACGTCCTCGATGACATACTCCTTCAATTCATCGTCTATCATGGCGCTCCCACCGTATTTCACTACTATCACTTTCTTGCTGAAGCGCTGTATATACGGCAGCGCCTCTATCAAAACCTCTGCTTTATCCAAGTATTTCTGATTTACCATCGTCAGCTCCTGTAATCTCCGTTTATCTTCACGTAATCATAAGTCAGATCGCAGCCCCATGCTACAGCGCTGCCGCTTCCCTGGTGCATGTCCACCGATATGATTATCTCCTCTTCCGCCAATATCTTCGATGCCTCTTCTTCACTGTACTCCTTATGTCTCGATCCCTGGCACACCCGGACGCACCCCGCAGCGGAACTCATCTCCACATCTATATCGTCGGTGGAAAAATCCCCCGGCGCATAACCTATGGCGCACAGCACCCGTCCCCAGTTGGCATCCGCGCCGAACATGGCTGCTTTCAACAGATCGGATGCTATCACCGACTTGCTGACAGCTCTGGCCTGCTTATCGCTTGTAGCTCCTTTCACACGGCATTCTATCAGCTTGGTAGCTCCTTCACCGTCCCTTGCCAGCTTTTTCGCCAGAGATATCGTCACCTTGGACAGCGCCTCTTTAAAAGCTGCCAGTGCCTCTCCGTCTTCATCGATAGTCTCATTGCCTGCAAGGCCGTTGGCCAGCACAACCACCATGTCGTTAGTCGACGTGTCGCCGTCGACACATATCTGATTATAGCTTGTCTTCACAGTCTCCTTAAGGGCTCCGTCCAGTATCTCCGGAGAGATTTTCACATCTGTCGTTATGAAGGAAAGCATGGTGGCCATATTAGGGTTTATCATTCCGCTTCCCTTAGCTATACCACCGATCCTGCATATCTTGCCGCCCAGAGAAAATTCCACAGCCACTTCCTTAGGCACCGTGTCGGTAGTCATGATGGCTTCCGCCGCTTCAGCAGAGCCTTCATAGCTGAGCTTGTCCGTCAGCTCTGGGATGCCTTCCTCGAATGGTTTTATGTAAAGCTCCTGCCCTATCACACCTGTAGAGCATACCGCGATATCTCCAGGCTTCACACCCAGGTTCTCCGCAGTGATCCTGCACGTCTCCCTTGCTATGTTCTCACCGTTGGGAGCACATGTATTGGCATTGCCACTGTTGCATATCACAGCTATGGCCTTTCCATCGGCGATGTTGTCCCTGGTGACCTTCAGTGGTGCTCCCTTTACTTTATTAGTAGTATATACAGCTGCGGCGCTGCACATGACATCGCTGACTATCAGCGCCAGATCCTTCTTATCTTTCGTGCCCTTGATACCGCAGGCCGTTCCCGCGGCTTTGAATCCGGCAGGAGCACAAACTCCGCCATCTGTAAATTTTACATCGAGATCCATCTATATCAATCCTTTCGTTTCTTCTATCCCCAGCATTATGTTCATATTCTGCACTGCCGCACCCGATGCTCCCTTCCCCAGGTTGTCGTACGTGGCTATCAGCAGTATGTTTTCATCATTTCCCTCGATGGCTATCTCCAGTTCATTAGTACCGGAAAGCCTCCCTGCCGCGATAAAGCCACCGTCGTCTACAGAATCTTTGACTCTGACGAGAGGCTGCCCCGCGTAATATTCACCTATTACATGCTCTACAGTCTGTTTTTCCAGACCTTGAACCCTGACAGGTATCGTCACTTCCATGCCGCTGTAATAATCTGCTACCACAGGTATAAAAGCAGGCGCTGATGAGATCCCGGCAGCCGCCATTATCTCAGGAAGATGCTTATGGGTCTGAGTCAACCCGTACTGTCTCGGACTGCACAGCATGTCCTGCTGCCCCATGTTGCCTCTTTGCCGCTCCGGTCCTTCATACTGGGCTATCATCTTCTTCCCGCCTCCGCTATATCCCGTGAGGGAAAATGCGCAGAAATGATGATCCCGCGGTAAAAGGCCGGCTTCAAGAAGAGGTTTTATCAACAGGATGACCCCTGTGGCATGGCACCCTGGAACAGCCACTCTGTTGCTTTCCTTTATCAGCCTCCGCTGCTCCCCCGAAAGCTCCGGCATCCCATATACCCACGAATCATCTGTCCGGTGAGCCGTCGACGTATCCAATATCCTGCAATCCTCTGGAGCTGCAGCTGCAATTTCCCTGGCAGCCGCATCCGGCAGACACAAAAAGGAGACATCTGCCTTTTTTATCATGGAAAGTCTTTCTTCCATATCTTTACGCTTTTCCTGTTCTATTCCCAGCACTTCTATGTCATCGCGTTTTTGGAAATACTGATGTATCTTGAGACCCGTAGTTCCCTCCGCGCCGTCGATGAAAACTCTGTATTTCATTTATGCCTCCCTCGTGTTTTTCCTTTGAATTTTTATTAATTATTCAGCATATTTATTCACCATAAAGTTTATAATACACCAGTATACTACTGATTTCAATATCTTTTTACCACTTTAGCCCAATTTTTTTATTTCGCTCTGAAGCCTCCCTATTATCTTCTTTTCAAGCCTGGAAATATAAGACTGGGATATTCCCATCTTATCAGCCACCTCTTTCTGGGTAAATTCTCTGCTGCCGGCCAGTCCGAACCGCATTTCCACGATTTCCCGTTCCCGCCCTGAAAGTTTATCCATGGCGTACCCCAGCAGACTCCTGTTCACCTCTTCTTCCAGATGACCGTAGACCTCATCGCTTTCAGTTCCCAGAATATCCGAAAGTAACAGCTCGTTACCGTCCCAGTCCACATTGAGAGGTTCGTCTAACGAGACCTCGCCTTTTATCTTGTTGTTCCTTCTCAGATACATCAGTATCTCGTTTTCAATGCATCTTGATGCGTAAGTAGCCAGTTTTATGTTCTTTTCTATCTTGAATGTATTGACCGCCTTTATAAGTCCAATGGTACCGATAGAGATCAGATCCTCAACATTGATGCCGGCGCTTTCGAATTTCTTCGCTATATATACCACCAGTCTCAGGTTATGCTCTATCAGTCTGTCTCTGTCCACTTTGTTTCCTGCCAGCGCTCCCATTATGGCCTTATGCTCCTCTTCGCCGGAAAGTGGCGGCGGCAGCGTATCGCTCCCACCTATGTAGAACAGCTTGTTTTTCCTGTTGAAAAACCTGAGTCGCAGTTTCCATATGATCCTTTTTAACATCATCCCTCTCCCTTCACCCATTCCTTTCCCACATATCTCTGGGAAGAAGCAGTTCACATCCGGATGCTCCTTCTCCATATATCTCCAGTTCTCTTCCACCTTTAGCGATGATACTGTCTTTCACGACCCTTTCTCCGGCTTCTATCCAGTCGACACGCAGCGTTTCCAACAGTCCACGGTTTCCTACCGTCTCATAAGGCACGACGCCTGCCCTCTCCGGTCTCAGCACATCTTGTTCCTCCAACCGTTTCCATAAGCTTTCGCCTGCGACAGCCACAGGCTTTCCGCTGACAGGATCCCTAAGCTGGTTTCCCGTATCGAAAAAGCCTTGAGCTTCAAAAACTTCTCTGCCGATGCATATCCTCACAGCGAAAACATGCTCCCCATAAAACTTCCTGGCTCTTACAGTCTTTACGACCTGCCTGACCGTGAATGAGCACACCGCTATGAAGAGCGCCAGAAGAGCCGCCTTCATGTCTCCCGTATATATCCCTGCCGCCGTATAGATACCCGTGTTGTCGGTGATCAGCAGGAGTCCCATTGTCAGTCCGCCCATGAAATACGTTACCAGTATCATCACCAGACCTTTTTTCCATATTTTTTCCCTTCCCAGAACTACCAGACACACAGCGAAAGCGAAGGCCACTTCCGCGATGAGTGTAACCGGTGCGGCCACAGGAAGGAATATCGCCATGGAAAAGACACCGCACATGACTCCTCCGACCGCCAGCCTCATCTTTTGCCTGATTCCGGAAAAGCTTCTGCCGAATATCTCGCCGGTTATGTACAATATCACGCAGCCTATTATGAAATTCTCTATGAAAAGTATTTCCCCGTATACTATCAATTTCCTCTCCAATCACAGCGCTCTCCGCTCCGTTCTTTGCTCAGCGCTCCTCTGGCCCAAGTGTCGACATCAGCGCCGATAACAAGGATTATAGCCTCCTTTGTCAGCGAAATCTGTCGAAAGGAAGGGTTTCGGGAAATAAAACCTTGAGAAGCCGTTCCCGGATAAGTATACAAGTGATAGACATGTCTTTACTTCAGCCGCCTGGATCAGGGATACCTCAGAAATTGATTTTGGAAATAATTCTGGCCGGGAGATATTTCTCAGGCACTTGCCCCAGGCTGAAAAGAAGCAGCGGAGCATCCCCTGGATCAAGCAGGTGAGACTTGACATATGGGCCAAAGATAAGGACGATGTCATTTACGCTACTGAAAGCCAGAAGCGAAACACCTATTTTCACATAAAAAGCTGCCTACTGACAATCACTCATGTCAATGCGGCAGCTCTTTTCTTCTGCGATAATATTTTTCTCTTATTTTACAGCGCTTTCTTCGCGGTATCGCAAAGTGTCGCGAAAGCAGCAGGATCATGGATGGCCATTTCCGAAAGCATCTTCCTGTTGATTTCGATGTTTGACTTCTTGAGGCCGTTCATCAGTCTGCTGTACGAAATATCGTTCATCCTCGCAGCAGCGTTGATCCTGGCGATCCACAGCTTTCTATATTCTCTCTTCTTGTTCTTTCTTCCAACATATGCGGAACGAAGAGCTCTCATAGTGGCCGGCTTGGCAGCTCTGAAGGTCTTGCTCTTAGCGCCGTAATAGCCCTTGGCCATCTTTAAAACTTTTTTATGTCTCTTATGTGCGTTTAAACCTTTCTTAACTCTTGCCATTTTTCTACCTCCTTATTTGCTCAGTACCGCTTTAATTCTCTTAAGGTCAGCGCTCGTCAAAGTGGTGGCCTTTCTCAGACCTCTCTTCCTCTTCTGGCTCTTCTTGGTAAGAATATGGCTCTTGTATGCTTTATTCCTCTTTACTTTACCGGAACCCGTTATCTTGAATCTTTTCGACGCGCCTCTGTGAGACTTCATTTTCTGCTTTGCCATGATGTATCTTCCTCCTGTTTCATATTTTGTTATTTGTCGCTTTTGGGCGTAAGTATCATCGTCAGGCTCCGACCTTCAAAGCTCGGTTTCTTGTCGATGTCACCTACTTCCGAAACGGCCTCGGCGAATTTGTTCATTACCTCCATGCCTCTGGCGACATAATCTCGCTCTCTCCCCCTGAATCGCAAGCTTACTTTCAGTTTGTCGCCGTCTTTGAGAAATTTAGATCCAGTCTTAGCCTTCACCATTATGTCGTGATCCTCTATGAACGTCGACAGCCTGATTTCTTTGACCTGCGTGGTCTTCTGCTTTTTCTTGGCTTCCTTTTCCTTTTTCTGAAGTTCGTATTTATACTTTCCGTAATCGAGAATCTTGCAGACAGGCGGGTTTGCCTTAGGTGAAACGCATACCAGATCAAGTTTTCTCTCCTCTGAGATGTCCAGCGCTTCCTGTCTGCTCATTATTCCCAACTGACTGCCATCGGTATCAATAACTCTCAGTTCCTTCGCACGAATTTCTTCGTTTATCATAGCTTCTCTGCTAATTTTACCGTACCTCCAAAAAAACCTTTCCGACGAAGCCGCTGCTGTCCTTTGCAGACCGCGGCGCTTGTCTATCAAACTACCTCGCCATTTTCAAGCAACAAAAAAGCGGATAACAAGTATCCGCTTCACTCACGCATTATCTCCGATCCTGCCTGAATGCGTAAACACACAGCAAAATCAAACCCTGCCGATATTGACCCAAGTAGCTTTCGCCCTTAGGTGAGAAGCGGACGACTTCTTCTTTCTACCTGCATTACTATACCATATGCTGTCATATGATGCAAGGCTTTTTATAGGGATACGACAAAAAAACGTCTCCCCTGCACTGCCTGAAAAATACAGAGCCCGCTGAATACCGCTGTTTCCGGCTCCGCGTCTGCGACTCAGCCTTACAACAAGTCCGTCTTCCACAATCCATGCTTGTTACAATAGGAAAACACTGCCACCGGCGCGTCTCCCGGGGCTTCCGCCGACACGCCGAAAGTGGCCCTAGGTTCTTCCCCGGCCCGCAGTCTGACAAACTGGCCGCCTCTTTCGGTCTGAAGATAGATCCACTCTATCAAATGATCATCTTCCATAGGATGGCTGATCTCGCCTACATCCACTCTTACAGTTCCTTCACGGCGATCCACCTTAGGCAGATGTTTTTCTCTGGCGCCGTCGGTCTCCATGGCTTTCAGCAATGTCAGTTCTCCACCGCAGCAGCCTGGCTTTTCGTCTCCATCGGTCAGAAAAGTCAATACAGCTCCACATTTTTCGCACATCAAAAATTTCGGTTCCATACACAATACCCCTTTCTTTTTCTGACGAAAAACCTGCCGCACAGCCATCATTTCAAAACGCCTGCCGACTCTGGCGTACCGACAAATCCGCAGATATTCGCATCTGGGATCACAGTCCCAGTTCCTGTACTATCTGCTCCTTCGAACGCAGACCGACCAGCGTGTTCACAGCCTGTCCGTCTTTGAAATACATGAGAGTAGGGATGCTCATGACACCGAACTTGACGGCAAGCGCCTGTTCTTCGTCAACATTGATCTTTCCCACTTTTATGCTGTCATATTCCTCCGCGATCTCATCCAGGACAGGACCCTGCATCATACACGGGCCGCACCACGACGCCCAGAAATCCACCAGCACCGGCTTCTCTGAGGCTTTTACTTCACTGTCGAAATTTCCCTGTGTTATCTTGATTATCTCCATATTTTTCACATTCCTTTCCTGTCATATTTTGCACGATATCATTCATATTTATACTATACCACGTCCAATGTGGACTATCAAGGTGAAATATCACCTTTTTCCTTTTCCTTGTAAAGGATATTTCGTTAAAGTATAATGTAACATGTTGAAAGAAATAATCTATACACATCGTTTACAGATAATAAGGAGGCTTTAAAAAATGGCAATGAATGCGCATGACTATGTAGCGGAACTGGTGAAAAGAGGACGGGCAGCCCAGGCCGTGGCAAACGGTTTCACTCAGGAAGACGTGGATCTTCTCACAGCTGCTGTCACTTACAATCTCACCAAACCGGAAAAAGCAGCTATGTTCGCTGATATGCTGGTAGAAGAATCCGGAATGGGTATCGCCGAGGACAAGGTAGCCAAGATATATGGAAAGGTCTGGGGCGCCTACATACAGATGAAGGACAAGAGATCCGTAGGACTCATCGATGACAACAAGGAAACAGGGATACAGCAATGGGCCAAGCCTATGGGTGTCGTAGCCGGGATCATGCCGGTAACAAATGGTGAAGCGACTCCTATCGTGAAAGCCAACATGGCCCTCAAAACGAGGAACGCCATCATCCTGGCTCCTCATCCAAAATGCAGAAAGCTTAACGTAGCCATCGTCAATGAAATAAGAGCCACACTGAAAAAGCTGGGCTATCCTGAGGATCTGGTCCAGACATGCGACCCGGAATGGGTAAAGCTGGAGGTGTCCCAGGAATTGATGAAGCAATGCGATTTCATACTGGCAACCGGCGGTGAAGCTCTGGTAGAAGCGGCTTATTCCTCCGGGACTCCGGCCATTGGCGTAGGCGTCGGCAACTGCGTTTCCATCGTCACAGGAAAGACGCCTATGGATAAAGTAGCCGAAATGATATGCGTATCTAAAGCTTACGACAATTCCACCTCCTGCTCCACCGAAAACAACATCATCGTCTTTGAGAGCTGTTACGACGAATTCATAAAGGAGATGGAAGCTCACGGCGCCTATCTGTGCAGGGAAGTCTCTGAGGAAAAGGCGAAGCTCCAGAAAACATTATGGCCAAATACGCCTGACGACCATGTCCTCAACAGAGCCATCGTAGCTCAGAACGCTGAGCATATCGCTCACCTGGCCGGCCTGGATGTACCTGAAGGTACAAGGGTCATCATGGCAGAGGAGTTCAATGGTTTCGGCTTGGAACATCCTTTCACGGGAGAAAAGCTGTCACCTGTATCTGGGATCCAGAAAGCAAAAGACCTGGACGACGCCATCGAGAAAATGCTGGCCACGCTGGAATACCAGGGCAAAGGCCACAGCTGCGGTATCCATACTGATGATCCGGCCGACGTGGACAAGCTGGCGGCCGTCGCTCCTGTAACGAAGGTAGTCGTCAATCAGCCACAGTGTCTGACCAATTCCGGCGGCTGGAACTGCGGATATCCCGTTTCCATGACTCTGGGATGCGGAACATGGGGCGGCAACAGCGTTTCCCACAACGCGACTTACAAAGATCTCCTCAATTACACCTATGTTTCAAGGCAGATACCTAACTGGAAGCCGGAAGCGGTAACGGATTTTATCGATGCCGATGTCATCGCGAAGGTCGATGCCTGATAGCTGTCGTTTTTACTGGATATCATGGAGGAACCAATGTCATCAATAAAGAAAAAAGATCTTAAATACAATCTTCACTCGTGGTCAGCCCAGGGCAAGCTGGACCCTATCGTGATAACGAAGGCGGAAGGGATATATTTCTGGGACGAGGAAGGCAAACGATACGCTGACATGTCGTCTCAGCTGGTAAATTCCAATCTGGGGCATGGCAACAAGGCTATTGCCGATGCTATTGCCAAGCAGGCCCATGAGCTTTCATTCATCGGGCCATCCTTTGCGCTGGGATGCAAATCGGACGCGGCCGAAGCCATCGTAAAGGCCACGGGATTCGCCGATGGCGCAAAGGTGTTCTTCGCCAACGCCGGAGCCGAGGCCAATGAAAACGCTATAAAGATAGCCAGACAGTACACCGGGAAATACAAGATATTTTCCCAATACAGGAGCTATCATGGCTCGTCGGCAGGTTCTGGCATGCTGACAGGTGAGCCGAGAAGGTTTTTCAACGAACCCGGTAATGTTGGTTTTATCAAATACGACGTACCTTATCCTTACAGAGTCCCTAAGGCATGTCATTTCGAAAACGACGATGAGATCGCCGACTTTTACCTTGAATTGCTGGAAAATCAGATATTATATGAAGGCCCTGATACTATAGCCGCCGTCTGGTTCGAATCGGTGGTCGGCTCCAACGGCGTCATCATCGCCCCTGTAAAATGGTATCAGGGAGTGAGGGCCCTTTGCGACAAATACGACATCCTGATGGTAGCCGATGAAGTCATGGCCGGCTGGTACAGGACCGGCAAATGCTTCGCATTCATGAACTTCGGATATGAACCGGACATGATCACTTTTGCCAAAGGCTCCACCTGCGGATATGTACCGCTGGGAGGTGTCGTAGTGCAGCAAAAGATCGCCGGATTCTTCGATGATCACGTCCTTGGCTGCGGCCTCACCTATTCAGGTCATCCTGTAGGATGTGCTGCCGCTGTGGCTACGCTGGACCAGTACAGGGAGCTGGACATCGAGAACAGAATGAAGCCAACGTCAAAATTGCTGGCTCAGACTCTAGACAGCTTCGCCTGCACCCACCCTTGCGTCGGTGAGGTAAGACATATAGGCCTCTTTTCCGCCGTAGAACTGGTCAAAAACAAAGAAGAGCGCCAACCGCTCGTACCTTTCGGCAGCGATCCGGACAACATCATGGGAAAAATCTTCACTCTTCTGAGAGACAGGGGGTTCTGGACTTATACCCATGAGAATATGATAATCGTCGCACCGCCCCTCATCATCACGGAGGATGAGCTGAGAGCTCAACTGGCCATTCTGGATGATGTGCTTAGCCAGGTCGATGAAATGATATAGACATGACAGCATGCCCCTTCGCATCACAAGGCGCCTGTAATGGTACAGGCGCCTTGTTTTCGCAAAAAAATGCTGATTTTCCCATACTTTTTTGACATAAAATCGACACTTATTTACGCACACTTCAAAGAATCCCGTCATTTCAATGGTCTTATGGCTTCCAAAAACAGCAAACATGTACAGATATAAGCATTGAATGCAGCAAATATAACATATATAATATATACAGGATGAAGCCTGTGAAATGATGCAGGCCTCTAAAATACAAACAGCGAGGTGAAAGCAATGAAAGGATTTGCAGCATTCTGGGAAAGCATGAAACAGTATGTGAATCTGTATGCAGACGTAACGCGCTCATTCCGTTAATCAGACAGACATGTACTGTATCGGAGCATCATTAAAATAATAACGCAGATATTGTGTTTTTTCGCCGGTGGGAGTCATCCTGCCGTTTTTTCTTTTTGTCTTGCCGTATACTGCACATCCGGCCATTCTTCCGGACATGCTCCCGCAAGGAAGCGCTCGCTCCCGCACATCGAAAACATGTGTTTACTTTTTGTTCTTTTTATGATATCATGTTCTCATAAAGGAGGGTGTGCTTATGTTAAAAGAAAGAGAACAGAAGATCCTGGATTATATGAGGGAAGAAATAAGAAAAAAAGGATATCCTCCTACTGTGCGCGAGATATGTTCCGCGCTGAACATCAAATCCACATCTACGGCTCATAAAGACATATCCAATCTGGTAAAAGCCGGTTATATAAAAAAAGACCCTTCGAAACCCAGGGCGCTGATGCTCGTTGAAACGGACACATCCGGTCAGACGACATATGAGACCGGCAATGATGACGGTATTTCCCATACAGAAGTCATCGACATCCCCGTCGTAGGCAGGATAGCGGCAGGAACACCTATTCTGGCGGAACAGAACATCGAAGACAGCTTTCCCGTTCCCGCTCGGTTCGTTGGTACCAACCCAAACTTCATGCTGACCGTCAGAGGCGAAAGCATGATAGAAGCCGGCATCATGGACGGCGACTACATCTTAGTCGAGCAGCAGAACACAGCCCGCAACGGCGATATCGTCGTCGCGATGGTAGACGGATTTGAAAGTGAAGCCACGGTAAAAACCTTTTACCGCGAAGGGGATCACATACGGCTCCAGCCTGAAAATTCAACTATGAGTCCCATTATCGTAAACGATGTGAAGATACTCGGTAAAGTACGCGGCGTATTCCGATACTTCTAAAAACCTTTAACAAACTTTTTAAAAGCACTTGAAAACGTCCGGGCAAATGCTGTCCCGAACGTTTTTTCTTTTCTGCTTTTACATTGCGTTCGCCTGCCGAACATACCCGTAAAGAGCGCCTCTGTCAGAGCCATCATTTGCGAGGCAGTTCTATTTTCCTGTTTTCCTTTGACGGTCTGTAGAGCACGAATTTGCGGCCGATAGCCTGGACGAACTCAGCATCAAGTTCTTCAGCCAGTCGGTTCGCCACATCTGCCGGCTTCATATCGCAGCCTTCCTGTAATTTTACCTTGACCAGCTCCCTGGACTCGAATCCCGTCTCCATCTCCTTTTTTATATTGTCAGTGACGCCGGCTTTCCCGATATATACCGTAGGATCAAGCTGATGAGCCAGCTTCTTCAGATATATCCTCTGCTTTCCTGTTATCATGTACGCATACTCCTTTTAGGCTCTTTATTATTTTGCTCAAACAGCCTTCGCGGCTGCCAGTCGTTCGAGTATACTATATTTCTATCGGATTTTCAAGACCCTCTCCGGCTACAATCGCTGTATAGCGTCCATGGCCAGCTCAGAGCGCTCGCATTCGGAAGCTGAGAACGTCAGCTGCCAGCACAACGGGCTCCCCTTCATGTGCTCCGATGCATAGCTGAGGCCGTTGGTACGCTCATCGAGAAATGGTCTGTCTATTTGATTAGGATCTCCCAGAAGGATTATCTTGGTATCCTTACCCGCTCTCGTTATTATCCCCTTTACCTGCTCAGGCGTCATATTCTGAGCCTCGTCTATCATCAGATATGTCTTGGCGATGGAACGGCCTCTGATGAAGTTCATCGCTTCCGCCTGGATGATGCCTCGATCGAATATCTCGTCTATCTTCCCCCGCAGCTCGGCTTCGTTGGCGTATCGTTCCTTTTCATCTGAATCTATCAGCTGCTCCAGATTATCTATAACAGGACGCAGCAGCGGCGATATCTTTTCCTGCTCATCGCCCGGAAGGAATCCTATCTCGGAATCGAACTGGGCGTTAGGTCTGCATATGAGTATGCGCCTGTATTCTCCGCTTTGCTGGTTCAGCACCTTTTCCAGGCCCACCGCCAGGGAATAAAATGTCTTGCTGGTACCCGCAAGTCCCTTCACGATCACCAATGGTGCCTTTGCCGCCGGCTGCATCAGCGCCTCCTGGATGAAATACTGCCCGGAATTTCTGGGCGAAATGCCGTAAGGCTTCGACTTCTGATATTCCAGCTTCTTTATCATACCTTTTTCCACACGGCCCAAGTGAGTTTTCTTAGCCGACTGGTCAGCCTTGAGCACGATAAACTGGTTCTCGTAAAGCTCTGGCTGATATGTATTTCCCTCATCATCGATACAGTATATCTTATCAACCGACACACCCTTTTTCTTGAAATCCTTAAAGGCGTCTTCAGGCACATAGACCTCGGCCCGTCCCCTGTATTGGATCTCTTCCTCGGCCACCTGTTCAGTGGTGAAGTCTTCAGCTGCAAGGCCCAACAGCTGTGCCTTTATCCTCAGCAGCATATCCTTCGTTACCAGGATCACCGGCTGGGACAGATCTTCCGCCAGCCCTTTACACACCTTCAATATCCTGTTGTCTTGTTTGTGTTCATGGAAATCCTGGGGCAACTGGACGTCTACATAGTTCTTTTCTACCCGGAGAAGCCCTCCGTTTTCCATCTCCACTCCATCGGTCAACAGTCCTCTCACTCTCAGCTGCTCCAACGCCCTTATAGCTTTCCTGGCATTGATCCCTCGTTCTCCGTCGTCCCTTTTCAGGTTATCCAGCTCTTCCAGAACTGTTACGGGGATCACGACCGTGTTCTCCTCAAAACACCTGAAAGCCCCCGGGGCCTGAATAAGCACATTAGTGTCCAATACATATACTTTACTCATAACTATCCCTTCTCGTTTGACTTTGTTTCTACGATATGGCTATCGTATACTTTTCTTTAATATACAACGTTGCTGTATAATCTGAGAGGAGGTTGCAGTAAAATCTTTGTAAAAAGGCAAAAGGAAAGACCTGCTCCGACCTCAGGTCAGGCGCAGGCCCTCATTTGCTATTTGACTAACAGCTTTTTTATACCAGCTTCCAGCCCGTCCAGCGACAGCTCGAACATCGGGAATATCCCTGATATGGCGCTTATAGTCTTGGCGCCGTATATCCAGTCCCACGAACTCTGGCTGATAGGGTTCAGCCATATCTGCTTCTTATATCTCTTTTTGAACTTATCGAGCCATATTATGCCCGGTTCCTCATTCCACAGGCCAATATACGAATTGCCACCTCTTTTGTAGAGCTCCGACGGCGCCATCGCCGCGTCTCCTACAAAGATAACCTTGTATTCGCTGTCCAGATTCCTCAACACCCAGTTGGTCTCTATCCAATCACCCCTCTTGCAGTAAGGCGTCGTATAGAGGTGGTCGTAGATGCAGTTATGGAAATAATATACCTTCAGGTCCTTGAAATGATTGGCCTGACTGACAGCCTGGAAAAGCCTGTTGCACAGCCTGCTGTACGGCAGCATCGACCCATCTGAATCGATCAGCAACAATACTTTTACGGTATTCTTTCTCGGCTTGTCATACACGATCTTCAGCATCCCGGCATTTTCACATGTCTCATCTATCGTCTTATCTATGTTCAGCTCAGTTTCCTGAGCGTCAACTCTCGATGAATACTGCCTCAACCGCCTGAATGCCATCTGGAACTGCCTTATATCCAGTATCTTGTTCTGCCTGAAATCCTGAAAGTTTCGTTCTCCTGCCACCTGAACAGCCGATTTATGGCGGCCCTGTCCGCCCGTCCTGATACCTGTCGTATGAAACCCGCCGCGTCCCATGACTGACGTACCGCCGGTGCCGATCCAGTAACAGCCTCCGTCATGCTTTTCTTTCTGCTCTTTTATACGTTCCTCGAACATCTCCAGCAGCTCCTCCAGCTCCTTGGGGAACTCATTGCCAGTCCCCTTATCGTCAAGCGGACGCTCATGGTCGCTCTCGTTGAGCCAGTCCCAGAACTCCTGGGGCAGATCATCCGGAGTCTGGACGTTCTTGAAATATTCAGCAAAGACAGCATCAAATTTATCATATTCCGACTCAGTTTTTATCAGGATGCTCCGGCACAGGTGATAGAATTCCATCAGTGATGAATGGGCCATTCCCTTGTTCAGGGCTTCCTCCAGGATCATCCATTCGTTTATGGAAACCTCCAGGCCTCTTGCTCTAAGCAGGTAAAAAAAATCTAAAAACATATTTCTACCATCTCTTAAGCGAGTACCCTTTCTCTTTTATTTCATTCATCACGTCTATATCCTGGTTTTTCTTCAGAAGCACGCCGATGAACGGCATCTCTTCTTTCAGATTCTTGATGTTCACACCGCTGATCATCAATGCCTGTATCCAGTCGAGAAGCTCCGATGTGCTCGGCTTCTTCTGAAGGTCGTCCATCTCTCTTATCTCATAGAATGCCTCCAGCGCCTTTTCGCTGAGCTTTTTATCGATATCGCCGAAGTGGACATTTATGATCTCTTCCATCTTTTCCTTGTTTGGGAATTCGATATAGTGGAAGATACATCTTCTCAGAAACGCGTCAGGCAGCTCCTTTTCCGCGTTAGAAGTGATAATGACTATCGGTCTGTGCTTCGTCCTGATCGTCTCCTTCGTTTCATTGATATAAAATTCCATCTTATCCAGTTCCCAAAGCAGGTCGTTAGGAAACTCCAGATCCGCCTTATCGATCTCATCTATCAGCAGCACCACCTGCTTGTCGGAAGAAAAGGCCTCGCCCAGCTTTCCCAGCTTGATATACTGTTTGATATCGGCCACATTTCCTTCACCGAACTGGCTGTCATAAAGTCTCTGTACCGTATCATAAACGTACAATCCTTCCTGCGCCTTAGTGGTGGACTTTATCCCCCATATGATCAACTCCATGCCGAGAGAATCGGCAATAGCTTCCGCCAGCATGGTCTTTCCGGTCCCCGGTTCTCCTTTGATGAGGAGAGGCTTTTCCAGGGCAATAGCCACGTTGACCGCGTTCATGAGCTCCTTGGTAACGACGTAATTATCGCTGCCTTTAAAAACATTCATTTCCATTTTTTCTATTCATCTCCTTGATCTCGTCTTTACTCCATTGCAAACTTTTTTTGCCACATCTGTTATGATATATTAAAAATCAGCCTTTTTCAAGATGTTTATGGCGGTATTGTCTTTCATATACACACGATCCGAAGACCCAGACGATACAGTACAGCAAGGCCCCGCCATTGCCTGCGATGATATCCGTCACCGTATCCTCCATACCTCGCTGCATCCCGCCTCCCAGCAACTTATCAGAGGTGAACTCGAATATTTCCCATATCCCCGCGCAGGCCGACGAAAAGAAAAAAGCAAAGATCATTCGGGAAATTTTCAGAGCCTTACGGTTTCCTTCATCCGAGGACGTTGACAAGCCTTCCTCATCCGGAAAAGCTCTCTTCAACAGACACGATATCATCATACCAAACCCTGCCAGCAGCATACCGCTTATGAAGTGTATGATCTTATCATACGGCCCGAAACGAGTATACATATCAAGTACTGAACCTATAGGTGAAGCAAAGTATACGAATCCACACCCCAGGAAATACAGTATATCGTCCATCTTCAAGATCACCGATACTGCCAGCAACGCCGCAATAGCAGCGAAAGAGCCCGCCACATCCGTGGCAGGCGGTTCTGTACCTGTCACAAAGGCTGCCCATACAGTGACCGCCGACATTGCTGTCAGGATCGTCGTGGCTGCAGATTTCTTTCTATTCATACGCCTTCACCTGATCCGCGATAAATTCAGCCAGCTTTTCGGTACACCCTTCCTGATTTTCCACGTATTTTCTCCCAAAAGCCCTCACCTTGCGCAGGTCATAATCATCTGACGCAACAGCTGCCGCCAGCTTTTCCGGATCTTCCGATATGACTCCCGGCATCTCAGCCTTATAATCGATGTAAAAATCTCTCTCCACTCCGTATCGATCATAGTCAAAAGCATAGAAAAACAGCGGCTTTCCTATTACCGCGGCCTCAAATATCACTGCTGAGTAATCACAGATGACGTAATCGGCCGCAAACAGCATTTCCAATGTCGTGAACTTCTCGTCCATGACAGCTGCATCGCAACGGATATCCATGAGAGGATGCTTTTTCACGACTACGATATACTCATCCCTTGAAAAGGCTTCCGCCAGCCTTTCCGTCTCCCTGGAAATATCCCGGTCAACTCTCTGCGTCGGCGCGTAGACTACCACTTTTTTCTTCCTGAATTCCGGGTATGTCTCATAGATACGCCTGAGAGCCCCTTCCTTGAAATCCCAGCCGGTCAGCTTATCGACCCGTGGAAGAGACATGACGACTATCCTATCCTCATCATAACCGAAAGCCTCCGCAAAATTGTGTATACACTGATGGCCGCTGGTAAGGATATAGGTGTAATTCCTGTGCATGGAAAAGGCGTCAGCCAACTCTCTGTCACGGCCTTCTCCTTCTCCCACTATGCTCAGTCCGAATTTTTTCAGAGAGCCGAGGGCGTGCCACATCTGGATGACCACCAGCGAATCCCGTTGCTTCAGAGCGCTCACGCTTATACAGTATGAATCCAACACCACGACTTTCGATGTGGCAATGTGGCGCATCTGCTTCAGAATATGGAAACAGTAGCTCACTCTTGCGGGAATACCATCCCCGAGTTTTTTACACAGAAAAACCTGCTCTATGCCAGGATATTTCTTTCTGATGACCTTCTCCAGCATTTCCATATCCTCGGACTTTTCGTCTGCCTGACGGCTTATAAAGGTCACTTTGTCCCTGACACGAGACAGCTTCATCACCCCATATATCAGATTCAAAACACCGATGATCGGCTTTACTATTTTCTTCATTTCTTTCCCCAATTCCTTTTATAGCTCTGTATTTTCTCGCCCGCTCATAAATAATATTTTACCATAAACGTATCAAAGTACAAAGGCCTGCCGGAAATTCTCACCATTTTCTCATAATTTCTCCACCCGTGCCGCTCCGCGCAGCCCCAAAGCTTCGACTGCTTTTCCGTGGAGCCTGGCTCTTCCGTTTTTCCGTACGAAAACCTGTCTTCAAATGTCAAAGCCTGCCCCTATTTCACCGGATTTTTTCCTCTATTATATAGTAAGGAGGAGATGAAGAATATGGAGAAATGTAATAATTTGTCGAAGAACTTAAAGGCATATCAAAATATACGCAGCCTTTCCCTCGTGGAGTTCTCTAAGGAACTGGATATCCCGATGTCCACACTGAAGGCCATATTGAAAGACGGCAACACGACACTGGCCACAGCTATACGCATTTCAAACAGCCTGGATATCGGACTCGACATGCTCATATACGACAAACACTTTCCTGAGAAATTATTTATCCTGCATTATATCGATAATTGCAACAACTGGTATTCCTCTTTCCCTGATGAAAAGAAAGATCAGATATCCGGCTTGTTGGAAGAGCTCTGGGAGGTGATCGATAAATGACGATTTCCGAAGAATTTCGCAGCGCGGGCCGCCTTCTGGCTTCATTAGGCATTACTGCCAATTATATGGGATTCTACTATGCTTCATATGCTGTGAGCCTGGCTGCCCACGACCCTGAGCGCCTGCTGTTCGTGACAAAAAGCCTTTATCCCGATGTTGCGAAGCATTACAGAACAAGCTGGAAATGTGTAGAACGCAACATTCGAACTGTCACGCGGATCTCCTGGGAGAAGAACCCCGCTCTTCTCGCCAAGCTGGCCGGCCATCCCCTGGATACGAGGCCCGGCGCAGCGATGTTCCTCGCGATACTGACTGCCGGTATATCTCGTCGCCTCCCGGATGACGAGCAGGTGTCATCCTTTTGATGCGATGAGCCTCTGTACGCTTACGGATAAAATCCGTCGGCGCGCAGGGGCCGGTCAGAGTGCGCCATTTACAGAATACTTGTCAGCATTATGACATATCTTTTTCAGCAAGGAACTGTTTCCCCTGTCTGGAAATAGTAATCCGTCGCAAGCCCTCGACCGTGGGAAGGATTTATTGCTGCAATGGTAGCAAGGTATTTACCTTCTCTATGTTTCTCTTTCCTTATTCACAGCTTATCCATCTCGTCCATCATCGCCGGTCGCTGTTTGTACTTTCCCCTCAGTTCCTTCTCCAGTTCTATCACTACGGCTATTCCTCCATCGAACTTTCTCATCTTCCTCATCAGCTTCACGATGTTTCTGTAATGGCTGCGCGTTCCGGAATGCTCGGCTTCTTTCAGTATCGCAGCCCTGTACATTTCCAGTATCGCCTCGGGGCATCGTGATTCCAGCACTTGCCTATACTCGTCAATCAGGGAGAGATCCTTGCTTTTGACTATGTATTCAGTGAGCCTGTCGTACATTTTCTCTTCATTGAAAAGGCGATCTGCGCCCCTGCACTTTCCAACAGCATAGAAAATACCTTTTCTCACAGACTCCCATTCTTCCGTATCGCAGATTTTCTTAAGCTCCTTAAAAGCATCAAGATCGCACTTATTATGCTTAGTGATAAGGCATATCAGCTCTTCTTTTCGTTTTTTCTCATCGCCGGTTATTTCATACAGTCTTACTAACCGCTGAGAGTAATCTTTCACAAGTCCCGGATAGCTTTTCTCCATGGTCTTGCTTTTCTCCAGGATATCGATGCCCTCTGCCATCTGTCCCATGAAAATTAACCGCTCCACCGCATGCATTCTGGCCTTAGGAGTTTTCCAGTGTTTTCGTTCTATTTTTTCGACTTCCTCTGCAGCTTCTTCCGACGTATCCAGCCCATCTGCCGCCTCAAAGTAGATATCGAGCCATCTGGATAATCGGTACTCTTCTGACTTACCGGCGTTTTTCACAGTACTCCATCCCTCGCCTGAGGATGTGTGTTTCAAATTTATTCTGCCAGCTGTTCATTAGTATTCCTCATGCCGCAATGCGCTACATAGCCTCCAGCTTACCGCTGTGCTCCTTCAATACATCCTTGACGACATCCATATCGAGTTTGAGGCTATCCATCTCTTCCATTTTTACAACGTACCGCCTGTACGTATCCACATAACAGGACTCGATGTTCTGCAGTCTGGGCAAGACATCGTTTTCCATCAGCAGGTTCATGTGGTCGAGCTGATTCTGCATCTGGTCGAATCGCAAGTCCATGGTCCCCTGCATTTCAGCAAGTCTTGTATCCATGGTCCCCTGCATTTCGACAAATCTCGAATCCACGGTCCCCTGCATTTGAACAAATCTTGAATCCATCTGACCCTGCATTTCAGCAAATCTCGTATCCATCTGACCCTGCATTTCAGCAAATCTCGTATCCATCTGACCCTGCATCAAATTGAATCTCAGATCCATCTGCTCCTGCATCTGATCGAATCGCGTTTCTATCGGCTTCAGCTTCTTATCCATCAGCTCCGATATCATCAATATGTCATCGTTGGCCAACATCAGCACAGCCTCCTTTCAGAAGTTCGTATAGTACTGTGATTATACCACGGTTCGCATGTTTTGGGAAGCATCTTTATGGTTATTTTTTACATTTTTTTATTTTTTTGTAATTTGAAATGTGTGATTTCTCACTTTTTAAGTATAATCCAAAATATGAAAATAAACATGGAGAAAATTTATGCTTAAAGAAATGAAATGGGATGTTGCATATAAACTCTGGAAAGAGTGCTCTTACTCCCTTCCCAACACACTTAATGAACCTTTATCTGTAAAGACAATCTTTACGGAATACAATCAAGATGGTATCGATGAAATCCGCTCTGCAAAATCAACTGCTCAACTGCTGCCAAAAAATCTCAAGTCTTTTCCAATATCATCGTTTTAATCTATCTATTATCCAAAATCTTTAGACATCAATCATAAAATCATCTATCTCCCCAGCTTCTCCTTTATCTTATCTATATCCTCCCGCGTAATATGACGCTTCATCTTCTCCGTCAGATTCCTTATAGCTTCGTTTTTCCTGAAACCGACTTTTACGGAAAGAGGCGCTGCTTTCATTCCGGATCTTCGGATGATATCCTCATCCGAAAGATCTGTTATCATCACGCCTTTTCGCAGCTTTTCAAAATTCAGCGACTGATACATCTTGTTTACATCCTTCGCGGCATCATCGCCGAAGCTGAAGCCTGACAGCACCGCCTTTCTGAAGAGCTTGTTGGAAAAAAAGGTGTCATATCCCGTCAGTTTGCCGTTGCTCCTTCGCCCGCGCTTGGTATATCCGTAAGACGCACTCAGAACAGGTATCTGTTCGTACTTTTCCCCGTCAAATCGCTTCATGAGCATGGAAACGAAATCGATGCTGCCGTCCCTCATCAGAGAGAGTACCATCTGCCGCAGAGAATTCTTCGTAAACAGAACGAATTCGTTCAAAAGCATCACGTATTCGCCCTTTGCCGCCGCCAACGCCTCGTTTTTAAAAGGTGAGCCTATCCTGCTGTCTATCACCCGCAAGTTCATTTTCCTGCGATAGAGGTCGTCTATCTTTCCATAGGCTTCGACCGGTACGAGCACTTCGAATCGCGGGAAAAGCTGACTGTATATGCTTCCCAGCATCAGATTCAGATCCCTCGACGGCCTTTCTGCCGCCAGTATCAGCGACACTTTAGGGGAGGCAACCATCTCCGCAGCCGTCATGAAGGTACCATCGAAGCCGATATCCTTATGGCGGCCCACCAGCCGCTCCCATTCTCCTTTGCTTATATGCTCTCTATACTGTGCCGTTCTCGCCGACATGCTTCCTATAAGGTCTTCCGTCGCCCGCCATATGCCCCTGTAATATCCATTTATCATCTCGCCCTCTACGAAGCGAACATACAGCGGTTCCAGATAATCCGCTCTCTCTTCGGAGCTCAGCTGATGCCGGTCGGCCAGCCTCTCAGCTTCCTGCAATATCCTGTCGTGGGAATCCAGCAATCCCCCGAGATACTGACTGCTGATTATCTGGGTGGCCGAAGGATTCTCCCAGAAGGGTCTTTTGATATATTCATATGCTATCGCATCGCATCCGCATATCCTGCCGGCATGATTGAGGGCGCAAAAGGTGAATACGCCATCCTCTGCATTGGACATCTTCTCCACTCTCAATTTGTATTTTCGCAGGAATTCCAAGGAAAACATCTTGTTGCAGATGGACCACGCCCCGAAGAAATGCCTGTCGAGGGGGTCTATGTTTTTCTGCTTGGCCAGCTTCTGGGAATGCATGTATATGAGCCGTTCCCCAAGGCTGTACTCAGCCATCACGCCGACCACTATGTCAGCCTTCCCCCCACACGCTGCCCCATACATTTTCTCAAGGCTATCGTGAGGAATGATGTCATCCGGATCATAAAAAACCACGTATTCTCCTGACGCTTTTTCAATGCCCATATTCCGGGCGGAAGCAACTCCTCCGTTGGCCTTCACGAAAGAGTGAAATCGCTCGTCTTCCCTGCAGAAGCTGTCTATTATACGCTGTGATCCGTCAGTAGAGCCGTCGTTCACTACGATGACCTCAAAATCGGTCATCGTCTGATACTGCACCGACATCAGCATATCCTCTATATACTTCTCAACGTTGTACACAGGTACTATGATAGATACCTTACACATACTTCCTCTTCCCCTGTTCTTCTATACGTTCCACAGCATTATGGTCTTTCCACCGGCCTTGGCCATATCCTTCCTGAAAGCGACATGCATATCGTCTACAGTCCTTACATTCACCACGTCTCCCACGATATGCTTCATCAGCTCGTTCATCTCCGGGTGCTTTTCGAACATCTCTATGGTGTTGAGGAAATCAGCTCTTCCGGAGCGGCTGCTGCCAAACACTCTGAGTCCCTTTTCCAATATCATCCTGGTGTTCATCGGGACAGGGTTTTCCGAAACCCCCAGAAGGCCGATGGTCGCTTCCGGCCTTATATAGTCGATGATCTGGTCGATGGCCTTCGGCGCGCCGTTTCCGCCCACGCATTCAAAGGCGTGATCTATGATCATATCGTCAGGGATCGCTCTCACATCGAAGGTCCCGTCGGCAAATGAAAATCCGGAGAGCTTTTCGCGGCTGACGCCCATTATGTAGATCCTGGCGTCGGGATATCTGTACCGTAAGAGCAAGGCCGTGATATATCCCATATTTCCGTCGCCCCAGACGGCGATATTCTCCCGGCGGCCATGAGAAAATCTGTCGAACCGCCCTACGGCGTGATTGCTGACGGATATGATCTCCATAAAAGCCGCCACTTCTCTGTCGATGCTGTCAGGCAGCCTCACCACTCTGTCCCGTCCCATGGCGACGTTGTCCTGCATGAACCCGTCAAATCCGCTGGCCCTGAACCTGCTGGATCTGAGATAATTTTCCGCTATGAACTCATCGCTTTCGACCGGAGTGTTTGGTATCATCACCACCGCTTCTCCCGGTTTGAATTCTCCGCGATTGTCCAGCACTACCGTGCCTATCCCCTCGTGGATGAGAGCCATCGGCAGCTTCTTCGCCAGCACCTCCGGCGCCCTGGTTCCCTGGTAATACCGCTGATCTGCGTTGCAGATGGAAAGGTGGGTCGGCCTTACTATGACGCTGTCGGCCTTCGTATCTATTTCATTGAATTCCACTTCGATTTTTCTGGGCTCCGTGAGCCTGTAGATCGTATTGAGCATTTTACACACCTTTCAGCAGGCTTTCCGCTACGGTAAGATCATAAGGATAAGTTATCTTTATATTTGAATTCTCTCCCTTTACAAGCCGTACCTGCTCTCCCTTGATAACAAAGATCTTGGCCGCGTCGGTAAGAACGGCTTTTTCCTCCTCCGTCAGGCTCTCATACAGAGCCCGCAGCTTCATTGCGTTGAAGCTCTGAGGCGTCTGTCCCTGGTAAAGCACTGCCCTGTTGGGGATGTCGGAAATGACACTGCCTTCTCTGCTCTCGACGATAGTGTCCGTTGCCGGAATCACCGTATCGCAGGCGCCGCACCTTCTCGCCGCTTGGATGTTTTCCTCTATTATCCTGTACGTCACGAATGGGCGGACCGCGTCGTGGGTGACGATCAGCGTATCTTCATCAAGCTCGCCTTCCCTCTCTATATAGGCGATGGCGTTCATGATGGTCTCATTCCTCGTCTCCCCGCCTTCTATGACCTTGATCTTCTCAGTCTCCGAAACGTATTTTTTCACAAGTCCCTTGGTATACTCTATCCAGTCCTTTGGACAGAGGAGCAGTATCTCCTCGAATTCACTGCATAGACAGAACTTCTCTATCGTGTGGACTATTATAGGCTTGTCCCCTATGTTTATGTACTGTTTCGGTTTTTCTCTGTTTCCCATGCGGCTGCCGACGCCACCCGCCAGGATCACTCCGTAGATCATTTTTTCTTTCCTTCCTGTTACTGATACTGAACGCAGGCTATGCGTCTTAAATATACCATACCGGTATCTGCAAAATGTTATCTCTCAGTGCGCCCGGCTGCGGACACAGACACACTATCGCTCCCATGCCTCTCTTTTTATCAGGCACTTTATCCAGCACGGTAAAGGCAGCGGTCTGATCCGCAGATACAGACGTTCCTTTTTTTATCTCTATAGGATAGAGCACTCCGTTTTCCTCTATTATCAAATCGATCTCGCTCTCTACGGCTATCTCTTCTCCACCGCTTTTTATCTTCTTTTTATCTTTGCCGCGGTAGTAAGAGACGCAATATCTGTAATCGATGCCATTATTGGCATACGATTTGAGGATCTCCGATATGACAAAAGTCTCGAAGAAAGCTCCGCTCATGGCTCCACTTGCCAGCGTCTCGGGAGTCAGCCATCTCGTAAGATAAGCGGCCAGTCCCGTGTCCCTGAAATATATTTTAGGCGACTTTATGGCGCGTTTCAATACCGATGATGTAAAAGGCTCCAGAAGATATATTATCCCTGAGGCTTCCAGTATCGACACCCACCGTCTCACAGTTCCCTGGTCTTTCCCTATCTCATCGGCTATGTTGGTATAATTCAGCATCTGCCCGGTCCTCGCCGCAACCGCTACCATAAATTTTCTAAAATCGTCAAGATTGTGAACAGCTGAAAGCTTCCTGACATCCCTTTCGATGTATGTCTTTATATAACTTGAAAAAAAGGCGCCCCAATCCACATCCTTATCCTGAAGTTCAGGATAACTCCCGCGATGTATGATCTCCCATATATTATCTATCGGCTCGGCTGTTCCGCTCCTTTTTTCTATATATTCCATAGTGGGAACGAAAGGCTCGTGGAAAGAGCTCCCCTGTATTTCTCTCATGGAAAGGCCCGAGAGTTCAACAACGCTTACCCTTCCCGATAAGGATTCAGAAATCCCTTCCATAAGTTCTAACGCCTGTGAACCTGACAAACAGAACAGGCCCTTCGAATCACTCTCATCGCATTTGACCTTGATATATCGAAAGAGTTCCGGGCTTCTCTGTATCTCATCGAAAATAACCGGCGGCTGATTGAGCATCATAAACATATTGGGCTGTTCCCTGGCCTGTTCTTCGATAAATGGGTCGTCTAATGACACGTATTTTCTATCCGGAAACAGCTTTTTCAGCATGGTGGATTTTCCGGTCTGTCTGGCGCCCGTCACAAGAACACATTTAAAGGTCCTGTCCGATCTGAGCACGATATCTTCTATGCTCCGCTCAATATATTTCACTACGCACCCCTCCGTTTTTGACTAATACAGATTTATTTTCCGTATTAGTCATATTATATCCTCACCTAATTGATGTGTCAATATTATCCCCTGATACTTCCCCGAAGCTCTGCCCCAAGGAAGTTTATTTCAGCATTATTTGAATGATTTAAAACTTTTAAAAAACCCATTCCAATTGTTCTCCTTCTTGTTCTATAATCTCTATACCAAACAAAATTGAAGTTTCATCAATTTGCTTTTTTATCTTCAATTTAACATTTCTCCCAAAGTACTCATTTACCTTATTCCGAACAATTATCCATTCTGATCTATCATTATAAATAGGAAATTTTAATCTTATCAGTAATCTATCATAATTAATATAATCCACATCAATATAATCCATTTCTTTTAACTCATATATTCTATTCGGTTCCCCCAAATCAACATCTGTTAATAAATTCCTATCTTCATTATACCCTCTAAATGTTTTCAACAAGATATACCCTTTATCAAAACCGCCTTTTTTTTCTTTCTTGTTAGCCCTGATTTTCTCAAAATCCTCATCAGCAAATGCTTCGCGCTTTCGAATTTCACTACTTGCCTTTCTAATTTTTCCAATAAGTAATTTATTTTCACTTATCGACGATGTTTTAGCAATTTTTAGCGAGGCATTTAAGATTGTAAGTTTTTCTAAATCATCACATTTTTCAACACTTCTTTCTTCTTGCAATAAATCCTCCTTACCAAAAATAAATATTACTTGAATATTGCTCTTAATTCGTTCCATAGTTCCATAAACATATAATTTTTCAATTCGTGAAACAAGTGACTGTTTTTGTCCCAATGGTATAGCAATATCAAACCCACACAAAAAATCATTTATCGCATAATTTGAATTCCTTAAAAATAACTCTGGTGCATTTTCATTATGCTCTAACGCTCTACAGGCCTCTTCCAAATCTGCAAGTTCTTCAATGATTTCAGTTCTATCAAAAGCGTCAAAAACTTCATATGCCTCCTCTATCAGTTTATTTTTTATAGCCTTTTTTAACCCGCCTCCAATAATTTTTACAGTATTTATATTCTCCCCATTTTTTTTGATAATCTCGGGTATTCGATCTCTTACTAATTTATTAAATTCTACCGTTTCTCCTGGTGCTTTAAAATCATATGTAGTTAATACATTTACCCCAGTACTCGCTAATTGATAAAATAAATGCGCTAAACTTGCTCCTTCTAATAAGATATTTACATTCTTTTCTTTACAAATAGAAGCTATTTCACCAATAAATTTTTTACTCCTTAATAATTTATCATCGATAGGCTGGATTTTTACTATTCCTATTTCCGCCTGATCAAGTTGTTTGATCTTTTCTATGTCCTTCTCATCTACAACAGTAACATCCTTTTCATAGAAATACTTTTTTTTATACTTTATTTTTTTATAAGATAAAAAACTATAGCTATCATAAGTTTCATGATACCAAGGCAAACTATGTGTTCCATAATAAGATTGATCAATACCAACAAACCACATGATACTTACCTCTTCATTTAAGTACTCAGCAATTTTTCTTGATCTATATGCAATATCCCGTATAATTTCATTACTTGTAATTGTACATTTCCAATCATAAGGGGCGGTAAGTTTTTTCATAACCCACGCACCATTCTCATCTGGAGCTATATAGTGTTCCTTATATACAGGATGCAACTCAATATCAAACTCACTCTTACTCATCTTTTCAACATTTATTGCTCTTGTATCTACCTTTATGACATCATGTGAGTTATAATATAGTCCCTCTGGTAATCCCCATAACGCTTGTATTTCTACAAATTCATTCATCGGTTGCGCATTCACAAATGCAGCGGCTTTTGCAGGAATGAAATTATGAAAAATAAAAACATACTCCTTAATTTTACATTCTCGCAACTCAATGCATGCTTCCTTCAAAAAAGAAATTGCTTCTTCGTAAGACCTCACTTCATTACTTCGTTTTGATAACTGCGATTCTCGGATATCCTCACTCTCAACATTTGTTCTAATAATCAAAGAGCCTTTAAGTAATTCTTTCAAATCACGCTTTAATTTATCTGGAATAATCCCTTTAATTAAATTATCGAATATTTTTTTATTATCTAAAATATATAACGCAGGCATTTTCTCACCCACTTCTTGATATATAATAACGTTATCAATTTTCTTATACTTGCCTTTATCTTCAGGAGTTATACACCTCAAAATTTCCGGACAAAAATTTCTATCATAATCTACTTCTATATTATATTTTTCAGGATTAATTGCATCACAATTTTCTGACGCATAATCACATTGCACTAAATACAAAACACTCTTTGAATATACAAATTCAACATGGACTCTTTTTTTCTTGTAATAATAATACGCACTTACTATTCTTAAAGCTTCATCCATTTCTTTTATAGCTAATTGATTTTTTTCATAATTGGTTAGATCATACTTTTTTCTCCAATTCCGCAAATGTATAGTTTCCGTTTCAATTCCCATCAACATATTTGACTCATATTCATAAATAAAATCTCTATTTTCCTTTGCAATACGCCTTTCATTAGAAAGATGTCCCTTTATGTCGGGTATTATATACTTCTGTACTACTAAAGGGATCCCGTCTTTTTTAACCTCCATATTCTCACTTAAACGAATTATAAGCTGCTTTATTCCTTCATTTAAATTTCCCACATCACAGATTTCCGAATCATATTTTCCTCTTTCCATCATGCCTTCTTCATATCCAGATGAACGAATAATAACTTGATTCCCTAAAGATTCAATAGTAATAGCCTCTAATATTCTAGAAATATGTTCATTAAACTTAAATTCACAATCCTTTATGCTTAATAATGTTAAATACAATTCACTGCTTATAACAAAAAAAGGAGGTGTCCATGCAACTGGCATTTGACATAACCCCCAAGCCTTTTGACCCACATCTTGAATATTTATTTTGCTCCTATCAACATACTCGCTATTATGTTCTTTTATTATCCTTATCATTTCCCTCATATTCCGAATCTTCCAATGTGTCGTCTTTACAAGCAGCCTTTTCTGTCTTTGTAAACAAAACACAAGCTATTTCATACATTTTCCCAACAGCCTCATCCGAAAAATACCCTGTAAAGAATCCTATTATAATCGCCATTCCTCCACTTGAATTGATATCATTAAACATTATGGCTGCCATAACTAAGGATAAAGGGATTGCTATTAATGGAGAAAATATTCTCCAAAATACTCGATCTTCAGACCAAAGCCCATGAGCAACTACTCTATAGAAATATTTCATACCAAAAGTCGCACCGCCTAACAAACCAGAAGATACACAATATACTGTATTATGAAAAATAACCTGTTTTTCTTCAGTCAGCAAAATTTGTTTTTCGAACACCTCAAGGAAATTTAAGAAAATTACCACTAAAGCAATAGTCATTAAAACTACAATGTAAATGGCATCTCTAATAATCTTACTCTTACATTCAGGATACCTTGTTTTATAATCGCCAACTTGTCTACCATCTTTAGGTAATAAATCTTTCTTATCCATTTTTATCTCTTTATTTTTTCATATGTTCGCTGCACAATACTAGTATGCCCGTATTCTTTATAATTGAACTTTTCAAGACAATTTTCTTGCTTAGCCAAAATCTTTCTAAAATATTGTGACTCTACCTTTTTAATTAAATGAACCATTCCTGTTACTGTTTCTATATTAGTCACATTTTCAGCATAAAACCAATACTCATTTTCTTGAACAACTTCCTCAATTGTATCTATGGTACATTCAATCCATTTTTTATCCTTTGATTTCATTTCTTCAATTAAAGACCTGTTATAAGGCACAACATGTAAATGTGCATGATTCGTACTACATGCAATTAACGAGCCCTCATGATTTGCTCCATGCTCAAAAATAATAAATCCCGTATCATATACCTTTCTTAAGAGGTTCATTGTTTTATTTACAAATAATTTAAACTCTATATCTTTATAGAAATTTTTCATAGAAACCATATGTTCTTTAGGGATTATTAATGTCCATCCTTCAATAAATCCTCCTAAACTCAGAACTGCCATATATTTGTCATTTTCTAGAATGGGTGTATCTATTATTCCCAACTCATATTTTCCTCCTGCAATTTTGCAAAAGCGACATTGTTGATTACAAACAATTTTTTTAGTCATAATTAACACTACTTTCTTAGTCAACAAAATTAATTTTAATATCTTTATCATCAATCATTGGACATATATTCTTATTTTTAAATATTATAATTTCCTTTTTCTTATTGCTTTTTGTAATGCTATATAAGAATTCATAAGTCCTAAAATATTTATCACGATAAAGTGCTTTTATTTCATCAACACTATCATATGTCACGATCCAATCACATAAAACATTTTCTTCAATACACTCTAAAATCTCTTTATGATCTTTAAATGTTAAACTATTCTTATATAGTCTATTGCCTTTTACAAAATATGGTGGATCAAAATATACAAAGGCATTTTCACCATGCTTTGATATTACTTGATTTATAAAAGCCCTCACTTCCTTATTATATACCTTTATACGTTTTTTTTGTTCTGAAATTCGTTTAATTCTTTTAATAAGGCCTTCTTTATTATATCTGGCATTAATCAAATAATTTCCTTTTTGCTTTTGTCCACCTATCGGTCCTGCGTTCAATATTCCCGAACGATTAGTTCTATTTAAAAAAAAAGTTGCGAACGCTAAATCTACAGAATACTTGTTAGATTTATTCACATATATTGCTTTTTGACGTTTCCATTCTTCAAACGTCACTTCGGTTTCTAAAATTCTATTAATTAACTCACTTGTATCTTCAATTAACGCTCTCCAAAACGAATAAATTGCTTTATCATAATCGTTGATTATAATATTCCTTACCTTATTAGACAATAACAAATCTAATGCAACCCCAGCACCGCCAGCAAAAGGTTCAATATAAGTATCTATATCTCTTTCAGAGCACTCAATAATATGACTAATATATGGAGCAAGTTTTGCTTTTCCTCCTGGATATCTCAACGGGGAATAATTCAAAATATTACCTTCCTGTTAATGTAACAGAATACATTTTCTATATTATACTATAACATTAAAATTCCCGTCAATATTTAACGAACTTATTAAGGATTATCTGTCTTAACTGTCAAGACATTTGTTACACTTTGAGAAATACTCTGCTACTACCTGATCGGGACTTTTGAAGTCCAATACCGTCTTTGCTGTGCTGTTATATTTCTTCTCGTGTCTCGCTACTTTCTTCTTAAGCTCTTTCTCACTTGTGAATACTTCTCTGCCATACAGGATCTTCCCGTCTTCTCTGTGACTTCTCTCTACCTTCCCATTCTGCCATGGCGAATACGGTCTCGTTCTCTTAAGCTCCATATTCAGCTTTTTTACCGCTTTTTCAAACGCACTGTCCTTTTCCGTCTTATCATCGTCATTTACGAATTCCGGTCCGTTGTCTACCTGGATAGTCTCTATCTTGAATCCCATTCTTTTTCTCAGGCTCTTTATGAATTCCTTTGTCTCGTATGTGCTCTTCTCTTTTACTATCTTCAGCACTCGCTTCCGGCTATATTCATCTATCGCCGTTATCTGATAATACTTATCTCCGTAACATGGAAACCTTATACATTCCTGAGGTACATATTTGATATCTACCTGCACCTTCTCTCCCGGATATGTCCCCTGCATGTTCTCATATTTCGTATAGCTTTTCTTCTTTCTCTCTACTTTTCTGTATCCCCTGTTTCTTATCTGTCTGCACATACTTTCAAAACTTCGGCTATATCCTCTGCTTTGACATCTTACATATACTTCTGCAAGACCATACCTCCCGTTTCTCCTAAGCATGTTCTTTATCAGCTTCAGTTCTTCTTCCGTATGCGCGTTCGGGCTGCGCTGAGGCCTCCTAGACCTCAGCGCAAGGCTCTGAACGCTTCCATCGTACTTTTCCAGTTGTCTATATACAAACTGCCTGTAGGTATGATATCTCCTTGCAGCCTTTGTTACGCCATGTTTTAAAGCATATTCACATAAACGCTGGCGAAATCTCATTTCTTCGGTTATACTTTTCATGAGAGATACTCCTTACTGATACTTGTTTTTTTGGTCGAAAACTATTGTATCAAAGTATCTCTCTTTTTTTATTTATTTCTGTAACATATGTCTTAGCATATTACATAACGAACTTATTAAGGATTATCTGTAACTGCTTAAACTTCCATTCAAATATTCAATGTTTACCATATAGCTTTCATTTTAATCTATCACATTAATTTTCGTAATGCTAATAAATCACCTTTTCCAATATCTCCACAAACTCTTCATATGTAGTCTCAGCGGTCACCTTCTGCCGCGGAATCTCGTATACAGGATAATGCCTCGTGGCATATCCAGGCTCTTTGAACGTAAAAGCCATCTTTATCTTTGACTTGCCTATGGCCTCCAGCATCAAATCATTGTATCCGCCGTAAGGATATGCCATATACCTGAATCCATACTCATCCATCTTTTGGAAATCCTCTTCCAGCATTTTCTCCGTGGCAGTGACCCATGGCTCATTGCCATCCTCATCGAAGCCATGAAGGTCATAAGAATGGCTCTCGAACTGAAAGCCAGGATATTCTTTCTTCACCTCGTTTATCTTGTCCCATCCGATCTTCGCTCTCACATGAGGGTCATACGGGGCAGTTTGTTCCGGCGTATATGTGCCTATGACAAAGACCGTAGCATTAAACCCGTATTTTTTGAGGATCGGATAAACTTCATAATACATTTCATAATACCCGTCGTCAAAGGTGATCATGCAGCTCTTTTCAGGAACATCTGACTGCCCTTCGTGCCAATCATAAAACTCATCAGCTGTAAGAGTCCGCCAATGATTGTCATGCAGATATTCCATCTGCTTCTCAAAGCCTTCAATATCATCTATCCATTTGTTATCCCGGAAAAGCTCCTTTTTCACTTTTTCAGGCACAAATCCGTGATATGCCAGAACAGGAACGCATTCACTCATGAGATCTCTCCGTTCCCGTACAAAATGCATGACGCCCTTCCTGTGGGCTATACCATAAACAGATAAACAGGCCAAAATAAAGACCATAACTATAACGATCCACTTCTTCTCTCTCAACACGTTCATATCAAGCACTCCTTATGCTGTCCAAACCATATCCCTCGGTCTCTACTCCCGCCCGCCTTTTATTTATCTGTCTTTATATTATCGAGATACGTTTCATCCCCTTTCTCCCAGTCGGATTCCAATATCAGAAACATGTAGAAACATATGAAAAACCTGTTGAGTATGAACAGACTCTCAAAACAGTTTATAGCAAAGAAAAAGATGAGGAGCAGATACCAGTTCCCTGACTCCAGGCTCTTTGACCGCCTGATACGCTGTATCAAGATAGCGATGAATACCAGGAACCCTAACCAGCCGGTGCCGGAAATCATGCCGATGTAGCCATTGTGAGGGCCGAGTTCGGTAGCAGCATAAAATCTAGTACTTTCCATAGGCTTCACTTTATCAATTAGTTCTTTCCTCGCTTCCTGCTCTAATTTCAAGTTTCCCTTCCCAAATAACAAGTTATCCTGTTGTATTAAAAAACTTTCCTTCCAAATAATATATCTACTACTGCTTAACGAGCTTAATTTATCCTCAATACTCTCATATGACAGAGTTTGTTTGCTTTCATAATATCCTACCATCCCATAAATCGGAATCAAAGTAAGAACCATCAAGCATAAAGCAATGATAGTAAATCGCTTAAGATTCCCTGATTTACTGATATACTTTATTCCGATAAAAAGTAACACTACTATGATTCCTATATCAGCTGATCTCGCCCCGAAGAAAATAAGAGCAATGACATTGTAACATCCAAAAGCTATTACAAATTTTCCAGACAATATGTTCTTTTTATATATTGCTACGGCTAATACGATGGAAAAGCCCGCCATTATCCCTGCGGTGTTGACATTACTGAAAAGAGATGCCGTAGCAGCTTTTTCGTAGTATGTACATGCTGCTACGAGCTCCTGCATGCCAGCGCTTAAATGAGGAATGATAAAAAACAATATGATACACAGTATCGATATTATCAGCTCAAACAAAATGAAAAATTTGATATAAAAATTTCTTTTATTTGCTGCATTTATCGTATATCCGCAAATCCCGATGAGAAAAAACATCTCAAAGAATATGGTTCTTATCACACTATAATCAAATCCACACTGCCACAGAGAAATCAGTCTGATTATAAAATACGCGACTACGAGTACATTGTTTTTAAGCCACGGTATTAAATTGTTCCGAGGGGAAGAAAGCAGGTTAACAGCTACGATAAACAAAACCACTATCACCAAGAGATTCTGTATCGTTTCTATTCTCTCATCTATCCACAGATTCAATACTGTATTAGTACATATGAAAAGTATCGCCATTATCGGCATCAGGATTTTACCAACTAAAACATTAAGCCTATTTACAGAATCCATTTCGTCCCCTTACTTCTTTAATTTTCTTACCTCAAGGAAATGCCGTTTCAGCGAATAGGAAACCGACATCCCAGATATCGAAAACTGACTTAGATCTGCTTAGGTGACCTACTCTTGTATTTGTGCTATTTGTTCAACCCTTGCCGCATTAGCGGTGCGAAACAGGTTTGACTAATGATAGCAAATACAAATACCATTTTCGTAACAGAATCAAGTTACATTTCAAACAATTTCTTTATACCGGACCGCAGATATAACGTCATCGAAAATATACACTTTTCTTTTCCCTAATCTTACAGTTATGCCCCCATGCAGAGAGCTTTGATAAAAAATAATATTTCTTTTTCATCAATTACAAACTTCGCGAGCTTATACCATTTCCGTTAACAAGTAACCCCAAAGCTAATCCTATCGGCAGCCAATAATATGGATTTGTCAAATAGCTACTTGGAGCAAAACTTGCAAAAATAAAGGCTGTCCCCATTGCGATAATAACTGCATAAATTTTGCTATCTTCTTTTATGATTTTCATAATTAACTTACCAAATATAACAACCAATATTGCAACAAATAGCATAAAAATAACTACCCCATATTGCACCAATATTTCTACCCAAAAGGAATGGGGATTGCTCATCATATTCTTTTGCTCCGCGATACCGCCAAAATAGCTTGCAAAGCTTCCTGCTCCCAAGCCCAAGCCTTTGCTTTGAATAAACATTTCACTAATACTTTCCAAATATGTGTTTATTCTAAAAAACAAAGATCCCTGGTCTTGCACCATATTATCGACTTGTGTAATAACAGCGGTTTCAACTTCGGAAACTCTAACCATATGATTAAATATATCATATTTAAAAATTCTATATAAACATGCTGATACTCCCTCTATTAAATACCCACCCCCGTACCTTGCACAAATAAATACTCCCGCTATCGATAAATATTTACCAACGCTTGCTTTAACAGCAAGAAAATATACAATAATTCCCAAAAGAAGTGCAACTATACAAATCCATGCATCATCAATTATGAATATTGTAAATACGAAAAAAAGTACTGTGTAGTTGCCTACGATTGTTTTGGTATCTTCACTTTTATGAAATAAAAATACTGGGCTGAACACACTAAGAAAAGCACAATAATCATTTGGATTATAAAAAATTCCTGTTGCAATATATCGAGCCTCTTTCGGTATCATATCCCCCTTGTATATCTCTTGTAAACGATCAATGTAGTCAGAGTCATTCCACATTGAGGCGCCTAAATGTTTCCCTGTAATAGTCTCGACAAACCCTATTATTAAAAGGACTATAACCGCTATCTTTATTACAGTTATAATATCATAAAAACATTCTTTTTTTACTAAAAAAGATACAACATATACGCTCATAGCCGCCAATACCAGCGCCAAAATTTCTCTTGCCCCAATGTTAAATGCACTCCATGGAGACTGATACTTATACACACCTGACGCTGCCGACGAAGAGGATAGTGTAGATCTCGGTGGTCGCCTTCTTTTTTTTAAAAAATATCTTTTTCTTTCTTCTTCTCTTTTTTTTTTTTTTTTTTTTTTTTTTTCTTTTTTCTTTTTTTTTTTTTTTTTTTTTTCTTTTTTTTTTTTTTTTTTTTTTTTTTTCCTCTTTCTCTTTTAAGAATCACAAATATAAACAGGACCGGGATCATAACTCTATAATAAGTAGGTACCACTCCTAAAATATGAATGTCTACTATTGCATAATTACCAAAGATGACTGTAAAAACAAAAATGAAAGACATCACTTTATACTTGTTAAAATTTTTCGCAATAAAGGTCATTTTTTCTCCTAAGCTCAAATCTAAGTTACCGATTCCCATTTCAAATGAGGCCTAATATCCATTTATACTTAAAATCTTTTTGTTAAAACGTTATACAATAATTTAACCGTATCTTTATAGCTATATATTAATCCTGCCAATACAATACAACATATTACTATCCTATATACTAACGATAAATAATTTAATGAAAATAGAACTATTGCAAGTATAATTAAATTCATGACTATTATTTTCTTTACTTTATATGGACACTTATACACCTTTTGTGAAAAATAATTTGTCATTATTAACATCACTCCATACCCTGCCCATGTTGTGAGCGATGCTGCCAGCCCTCCATATTTCGGTATAAAAATAAAGTTCAAAACAACGCTGACTATCGCCGCTATAGTAACACAAAGCAATGACAGATCCGATCTTTTTTCAAATGCTAGCCCATAACCAACTATCGTATTTGCCGCATAGAACAACTGTGCAAACAGCAAACCCGGCAGCAAGATAAATGCCTGATAATATTGCGGATCTACAAAAATATCTAAAATTTCTATGGAAAAAATGCATACGAAAAACACAACCGCAGTTAAAAAGAAATTCATTACATCCAAAATAATCGAGTAGACTTCTCTGTTATTTTCCTCGTCTTTGCTGCTAAAGGCAAATGTCGTATAAGCCATATATATGCTATTTGAGAAGACATTTACGATATTTACAAACCTTGTACCTATTCCGTATATTCCCACGCTTTCTTCGCCGCAAAAATGTAATAATATCATTCTGCTTGCTGTGGTCAATATCCAAGTTGATACTACCATAGGAACAAGCGGAACGGAATATTTAAGCATTTGCTTATTTAATGCAAGATCAACAGCATTAGGAGACGGAAGTTTCTTTGAGCATCCGGCATAAAGTATCAACATTATCATGTTTGTAACCAATGTACTTACAATAAGAGCCGCTGCCCCTAATGTTATTACTGTAACAGTAATAACATTAGATACTATCATTACAAGAGAGGATACAACGCTAATGACAGCAAATGCTGTCATTTTATTTTCCACCCTCAAATAGAGGGAGAACGGCAAATACCACAGATTGCAAACCATTCCTAAAAGTGCAATTATTACTATCCAGCCATATTCTTCCGTACCAAATAAAATCAAAGCAATCTGCTTAGAAAAAAAGATTCCGATACATGGCACTACGCTTGTCAAAACTAAAGTGAAAGATGTGGTAGAAAACACTTTATTTTTGTATACATCTGTTTTTTCATCAAAATAGAACGCGCTATATGCTGAGTCTAATCCTAAAACGAGTATAGGAAAAAACAGGCTGGTCATTGTCGTGATTGAATCGGACACTCCCAGTTGTTCAGGAGACAGATATTTTGTGTACAAAGGCAATAAGAAAAAATTTATTGCCTTTGTACATAAATTTGCAATCAGCAAAGCGGCACTTCCCTTAAGAAATATTATAATCTTCTCTTTCAAATGTCTATCCTTTTATTTTGTGCTTATAAGAGTATCACAAATCAAACCAATCTCTTCATCACTTAAATATGGATGCATCGGAATGCTAAACACTTTATTGCTTATTTCCTCAGTATTTGACAGCTCCCAAGATTCAATGTCTGAAAATGCCTCTGACTTATGAATCGGTATTGGATAATAAATCATCACCGGAATACTTTTTTTGGACATCTCACGAATAACTCTATCTCTATGTTCACTATTTTCAGCTTTCAACGTATATTGGGCCCATGATGATGTATACCCATTTAATACTCTCGGAATTTCAAAATAATCAGCCAATCTCCTACTATATTGGGAAGCGACTTCATTTCTCTTAACCAATTCTTCATCAAAAATAGACAATTTTTCAAGTAAAACGGCAGCCTGTATTGAATCCAGCCGACTATTTAAGCCTATTCTTATGTTGTTGTATTTATCCTTTCCCTGTCCATGTATATGAATAGAGCGAATTTTCTCTGCCAAATCATCATCATTAGTAAAAATTGCCCCGCCATCTCCATAGCACCCCAGAGGTTTAGCAGGAAAGAACGATGTACCAGCAATATCTCCGAACGAACACGCCTTTCTTCCGTCATATGTTCCTCCAAAGCCCTGGGCTGCATCCTCTAATATAAATAGACCATATTTCTTCGCAATTTTTCTTATGCCATTAAAATTTGCAGGCATGCCAAACAAATCTACTGCCACGATACCTTTTGGGTTCAAGTTTCCTTCTTTTATAACATGCTCTATCTTTTTTTCTAAATCAACAGAATCCATATTGAAAGTTTCTGGATCTATATCTACAAAAACCGGTGTTCCTCCTGCCAGCCTTATGCTTTCCGCAGATGCGAAAAATGTAAATGATGGCACGAAAACAGCATCACTCTTATTTATTTCGTATGCCATGAGTGGAATAGTAAGTGCATCCGTACCGCTGGCACACCCAATTACATATTTAACACCAACATACTCCGCTAATTTTTCTTCTAACTCTTTTACCTCAGGACCGCCGATAAAAGCCTTATGTTCTAATATCTTATTCCATCTTTTTTGAACTCCACCAGCAATCTGATCATATTGCCTGTGCAAATCTATAAACTGCATCTCATACCTCCAATTCTTTATCTGCTTTTTCCAATATTTTTATTATTCTAATTGCAGCATCAGCATTTGTTGCTGATTCCTTCCTTGTGATTATCGACTGTCTAAATTGTTCCAAGCTATTATATAAAGCATCAGACTGTTCCAGTTTAGGAATTACGCCATCGCCGCTTCTGGTTTTGATAACATAATCTGCATATTCTATATCTTCAATCTTATCAAACCCTTTATCATATATTATCAGCTTATTCAAAACATCCACATCATCATAAACAAGCATTTTTTTAGTTCCAGCGATTAATATCCGGCGTTCTTTTATAGGTGAAAGCCAGCTAGCCGTTATATTCGCTAAAAAATACCCGTAGTCTAATGAAAGAAATGTGACAGATTCTTTTTCCGAATACGCTTTCGTACCGACAGCCTTTACTTTAACCGGTTCAGCACCATCGGTCAAATAATCTATAATGGATAGGTCATGTACGCTAAGATCCCACATGACGCTGACATCATTTTTCAATTGCCCTAGATTGATTCTTGAACAATTGAAATAAATAATATCCCCCAGCTCTCCACGAGCTATTAATTCTTTTATTTTTTTGATTACCGGGTGATAAACCATTATATGGTCCACATGTATTATTCGTCCGTTTTCCTGCGCCAGTTTCCGTAGTTCAACCGCCTGTTCTACATTATCTGTAAATGGTTTTTCTACATAAACATCCTTACCAGCTAATAGCGCTTGTTTTGCAAGATCATAATGGGCGCTTGTCTCTACAGCAAGAGCCACGGCATTAATGCTACGATTTGCGATAACATCATTAAAATCCAAAGTATAACTCACTGATTCAGCATATAAAGTTTTTGCTTTTTCCAGTCTTGTCGGCTTTTTATCACAAATTATGCTGAAGTTGTACTCTTTGTTTGCATAAAGCTGCTTTGCAACATTGGGCCCCCAATATCCATATCCTACTAAAGCTATATTTATCATACTTCCTCCATTACAATATCTTAAACAAATCCCTATTTTCTACTGTTCCTTCGTATATTTGCTTAAGATATTTTGTCACTTTAACATTATCATGATATCTCATAGCATATTTTCTGCCTTGTATACCAAGATTGCGCCTTTTTTCCCCATCTTGAAGCAAATCGTCTATAGTTTCTGCCAGATTTTCAAATCCGGCGCTCACTATCGGCAGTGATTCAGGAAATGACTTCCTTAGCTCATCCGAAATATATGTGATTACAGGCTTTCCCAATGCCATGGATTCTATAGCAAACACCCCGTAAGTCCCCAGTGATATTTGATCTATAATTATATCAGCTTTTTTGTATATTTCGAGAGCCTCTTTCTGTGTTTTCCCCTCTACCAAAATCAACTCATAATCATGCTTTACTTTTTTTAATTCATTTAATATTTCGTTTGTACCTTTCGTACTTCTTTTGCTTGGCGCATGGACAATAACAGGCTTTTTCTTCAAGGATTCAGGATATATCGGTACAAATTTGGTTAAATCCAGACGCAATGGAACGATATATATCGGAATATTTATCTTTGGCAGATGCGGAATCAATTCTATATCATGTAAAATCACTCCGTCTGCTGCCTTAAGCAACCGTAAGCGACGGTGCTGTACTTTTTCTCTGTTCCTTTGATTTGTTTTTTCAAAATGAATATATTTATAAGGCACTTCATTAAAAGCGTTTCTTATGTCTGACCCATGAAATTCAACAAAAATCTTTTTATTTTTTTTCTTCAGTATATTTACATCCATATTATAAGGCAGCAATGAATATCCATAATGTGAATGCAAAATGTCATATTTTTTTGCCGCATTCCATGCGAACGCTTCCATTTTCAAGGCATACAGCGGGAACATATATTTTTTCGTCTTATCAATTTTCAAGTCAATGTCAATCGGATACTCCGACGGGTTTTTACTCCATACTGCCATATGCGCATCAACACCGTTTTTTCTAAGACCCATGACGGTATATATGCCTTGCCCGGCCACTTCTGACATGCCGTGTATGACTCTCATAGTCAAAATTCACCTTTCATATCTATGCTTGCAAAGTTTCGCAGAGGAAGCTTCACCGGTTTTCCTTCCTTTTGGCTTTTATATATCGAAAGTACCACTTCCAGTGCATTTCTTCCTGCAACAGCATCTACATACGGCTGTCTATCTTTTTCTATGGCATCGATCACATCAGCAAACAAACTTGTATGCCCATTACCATATACATTACTTGTAGCTTCCTTAAGGTCTTTTTTCTTAAGATCATCGGCTGTTTCATCAGCAAAGTCCCAAACATCGATATTGTTAGTTGATGTACCGCCTATTTTGACAGTACCGTTTTCTCCAAACACATAAAGAGTTTCCTCTAAATTTTTAGGATATACATTCGTAGTTCCTTCTATGGTGCCAATTGCTCCGTTTTTGAACTTTACTACAGCCATTCCAACATCCTCTGTCTCTAAATAATTATGGAATTGCTGTCTTGTAGCACCGTACACTTCCTCTATCTCGTCACCCATCATCCATCTGAGCAAATCTATTCCGTGTATACACTGATTCATTAGTGCTCCGCCATCCTGAGCCCATGTTCCTCTCCATGACGCCTGGTCATAGTATCCATGATCTCTATTCCATCTCACATGAATGGAACCATGTGATAATTTACCGAATCGTCCAGTCTCTACGGCTTTTCTAAGCTCCTGAATCGCAACATTGAAGCGGTTCTGGTGACAAGCAGATACTTTAATATTGTTGGCCTTAGCAGCTTCAATAATTTTATCGGCATCTTCCATGCTCATCGCCATAGGTTTCTCTATAATTACATTTATTTTATTGTTGATACAATAGAGGGCGATTCCGGCATGTATTCCACTCTCTGTAGCTATGCTGACCAGTTCAGGTTTTTCTGCCTCTATCATCTCTTTATAATCGGCATATCTTGTAATGGATTTATCGTTCTGCAAATCATATTTAGCAAGCAGAGATTCCATTTTTTCCGGTAAAATATCACATACAGCGACAATGTTTAATTCATTATTTAAGGCTGCTTTTATGTGATTTACGGCAATCCTTCCACATCCTATAAGTGCGTATTTCATTTTTCCCTCCTGAAAATTTTAATTTTATTTTGTGAGTTCCTCAGCTACTTTTTCGGCTCTCTTTTGCCAGGTATTGTCCCTAGACACATTGATAGTATTTTCTGTTTTAGTTCGAATTTCTTTATAATTTTTTTTAAGCTTTGTCAACAGTTCTTTAATGCACAACTCACTATATTCTGTCGTCCATCCAATATCGTTTTGTTCAACAAAGTCTGCTATAGCTACTCCTTTAGTTGAGATAATTGGTATTCCATAACTTATAGCTTCAAATGCCTTTATTGGCATTGCGATTTCTCTATACTCACTTTTTTCAATACAAAGTGAAGCTACATCTGCTTCCTCATAGAAAGTCTTTAGTTCTTTGTTTTTTTTATGAACTACATTTATTCGATCACATAAGTATGGCTCGTATAAATTTACTGCTTCGTCCCATTGATCTTTCGGAGTACATAATGTAAGAAAAATATCGTCACTTTCTTTTATTGCCTTGCAAAATGTTCTTATATCATACAGCCCTGTGACTCCTCCTACATAAAAAATTTTTAATGCATTGGTGTTTTTTGTCGCATCTAATCTTTTTTCAAAAACATCATAGTGCAGCTGTCCTCCCGGCGGAAGTTCTGAAAGGTCAAATTGATACGGTAAATATTTTTCAAAATACTTTGTGGGCACATATAACTTATCAACAAGCTTTTTGTACATATACAAATCATACTTAAACATTGGTACTAAGATAGACCGCTTCAAAAGATTTGTGTTGTTTTTAATTATATCAAACTTCCAATATATGTCTCGGTAAAAAAGGCCTATTTTAATACCATTGTTTTTGCAGAACTTGAAAAATGAGAAATCTAATTTAGGATATCTGGGCAAATGATTCTTTTCAGATAGCAATGTAGGAATATTTCTGCTTTCCGAATATAAGAAATCATATTTTTCTCCTTTATTTATTCTATACTTAACTTTCTCTATCTTCTCTTTTCTTTCAGCTCCATATCCTGTTATTTCTGTAACCTCATATCCGTTCTCTTTAAACGCATCCAACATCATCTTGGGTCTTAAATCTGAGCCAGCTGATGGAGTATTGGCAATTTCACCCGGATAATGGAACAAACATTTTTTCATTCTTCTAAGCCTTTCATTTCGCCATCGCTTAATATATATTTTTTATTGCATGATGGACATCTATGATCATCATTTAAAATATTACCGCACACACACACCCAACCAGTCTGCTTTGCCGGAACGCCCATTACAAGCGCATGTGGCTTCACATTTCTTGTAACAACAGAACCTGCCGCTACCATTGCATATTCCCCTACTTCATTACCACATACAATAGTCGCATTAGCTCCAATGGAACATCCTTTTCTTAATATAGTTTTTTTGTATTCTCTTCTTATACTGGCACGAGGTGTTAAATCGTTAGTAAAAACCATAGAAGGGCCACAAAAGACATCGTCTTCGATTTCAACTCCCTCATATACGGATACATTGTTTTGAATTTTGCAATTATTGCCTATCTTTACATTGTTAGCAATGTTTACATTTTGTCCTATATTACAATTCTTTCCTATTGTCGCATTAGATTGCACATGACAAAAATACCAAATTTTAGTTCCTTCTCCAATTGTTACATTTCCGTCAATGTAACTGGATGCATGAACAAAATAGTTAAGCATTTTTTATCTCCTTTTCCATATTTCTTTATATTTATTTAAATCATACCTCATTCTATAATATCATATCTATCTCTTACATATTATTCAACCCATAATTACATTTATTTTTTTCATAATTGCATAATTTAATTTCATATATTTTCACATACTATATATTCTCTATACATTTGCTGTAGCTATAAATATTACAACAACTAAACGCTTGATATCCTCAACATTCTTAATTAGTATGTCTTCCTAAAAATACATTCCAAACAACCAGTTACCTCCCCAATTAGACATCAACCTTTTACATAGCAAAACAGGCTAATCAAACATAGAAATATTATTTATTATACCATACCAAATTTGTATTTCTACCTGTGATAAATGTGACTCACTCATCATGTTTCGCAACTCTGCAATTAATAAAAAACATTTGATGAAGATTCCGATTTCTAGTCCACTTTCTTTATTCTAAATGAACATTCCTTTAATTCTTAGTTATCCCAAAACTCACCCTTCATATCTGTACTTGCAAAATCCTTCAGCGGCAGTTTGACTGGCGTTCCAGTCTTCTGGCTCTTGTATATGGAAAGTACCACTTCGAGGGCGTTTCTCCCTGCGACTGCATCAACGTATGGTTTTCTGTCGTTTTCTATAGCATCCATTACGTCGGCAAAGAGACTCGTATGCCCATTACCGTAAACGTTGCTGGTTTCCTCCTTAAGTCCTTTATTTTTGTTGTCAGCTTCTGTCTCATCGGCAAAATCCCAGACATCTATATTGTTAGTGGATGTTCCGCCGATTTTTACAGTTCCATTTTCACCAAAGATATACAGCGTTTCTTCAAGATTCTTCGGATACACATTGGTAGTCCCTTCAACAGTTCCAATCGCCCCGTTTTTGAATTTGATGACAGCCATTCCCACATCTTCCGCTTCAAGGTAGTCGTGGAACTGCTGTCTTGTCGCCCCGTAGATTTCCTCTATCTCGTCTCCCATCATCCATCTGAGAAGATCTATCCCATGTATGCACTGATTCATGAGGGCACCGCCATCCTGGGCCCATGTACCTCTCCATGGAGCCTGGGTATAATATCCTTTATTACGATTCCATCTAACATGAATGGAGCCATGGGACAGCTTGCCGAATCTTCCGGCTTCCATAGCCTGTCTGAGCTGCTGGATCGCTACATTGAAACGATTCTGATGGCATGCTGAAACCTTCACGCCTTTTTCTTCCGAAAGCCTGATTATTTTATCCGCGTCTTCTATACTCATAGCCATAGGTTTCTCTATTATGAGATTCACGCCTTTTTCTATGCAGTACAGAGCGATTTCCGCATGTAAACCGCTCTCCGTAGCTATACTTATTAGTTCAGGCTTTTCTTCCTCTATCATCTTCTTATAATCTTCGTATCTCTTTATGGAAGCATCGCCCTGAAGCTCGTGCTTTGCCAACAATTCTTCCATCTTTTCCGGGATCACGTCACATACGGCAATGATTTCAAGTTTGTTATTTATCGCTGCTTTCATGTGATTCGTAGCAATCCTTCCGCAACCTATCAATGCGTATTTCATCATTTTCCTCCACTATTTTTCTACAAGTCCGTTGTCTGCTTCCGTATACTCACGCCCGCACTTAGGACAAGTCAAGCCGTTCCGCAATACCTCTCCGCATTCACATACCCAACCTATCTGCCTTGCCGGTACCCCAGCCATCAAAGCATGATCCAGAACATCCTTTGTTACGACCGCTCCTGACGCGATCATCGACCACTTTCCAAGGGTATTGCCGCATACGATAGTCGCGTTAGCACCTACTGTCGCGCCCATTTTCAGCAGTGTTTTTTTGTATCCGGCGCTACCTTTGGGATATTTCGCTCTTGGGGTAAGATCATTGGTAAACACCATAGAAGGCCCGCAGAAAACATAGTCTTCCATTTCAACACCTTCGTAAACTGAAACATTGTTCTGCAGTTTGCATCCGTTGCCTATTTTAACGTTATTAGAAACATTTACGTTTTGGCCAAAAGAACATTTCTCGCCGATCACTGCCCCTGTTTGGATATGACAAAAATGCCATATCTTTGTTCCTTTACCAATTTTTACGTCATCATCTATATAGCTGGATTCGTGTGCAAAATAATCACTCATTACAACACCTCGATATTTTCTCTATTTTCTATATCTTTCATTGCATTTCTCGTATCGAAAATCGCTTGGGCGTTTTTCTGTATCATATCGTAATCGACGTTTGTGTGGGCTGCCGTAATGACTATGAGATCATAATCTGAAATTATTTTCGCATCTATTTCGTCAATCCCCTTGAACACTTGTCCGTTATCCTTGTATTCAGCGATCCATGGATCATAGAATTCAGTCCTAGCGCCTGCTGCTTTTAATTTTTCGATAACTCTAATGGCTGGACTCTCCCTGTAATCGTCAATATCATTTTTATAAGCTACCCCCAGCACTAATACCTTCGACCCGTTGAGCGCCTTTTTCCGCCTGTTCAAAATAGTCATCGCCCTCTCGACACAGTATTCAGGCATTTTATCATTTACCATCATAGAGTTTTCTATCATCGACGTATGGAATCCATATTCGCGTGCCTTCCATGAAAGATAGTATGGATCCAGAGGAATACAGTGTCCTCCGAGCCCTGGCCCCGGATAGAAAGCCTGGAAGCCATATGGTTTGGTCTTTGCCGCATCAACTACCTCCCAGTAATCGATACCCAATTTGTTACAAAGCATTACCATCTCATTGGCAAGACCGATATTTATATTCCTATAGGTGTTTTCAAGTATCTTCTCCATTTCCGCTACAGCCGGTGAAGATACTTCATATACATCCCCTTCGAGCACAGCTCTGTACATGGCTGCGATCACCTCTCGCGCGTCATCTCCAATGGCCCCCACTACCTTAGGAGTGTTTTTCGTTTTAAACTGTTTATTACCCGGATCGACTCTTTCCGGAGAAAAGCCCAGATAAAAATCTTCTCCACATTTCAACCCGGATGACTCAAGTATCGGTTTGAGAAGTTCCTCTGTCGTCCCAGGATATGTAGTGGATTCCAAGACCACCATAGTTCCTTTCGTCATGTATTTCGCGATTTTCTCTGCCGAAGACCTGACGTAACTGATGTCTGGCTGCTGATGCTTATCGAGTGGCGTCGGAACGCAGATAGCGATAAAATCCACATCTTTAACAAAACTGAAATCACTTGTAGCCTGTAGCATCCCCGCCTCTACGATTCGTTTTAAATCGTCATCGACTACATCGCCGATATAGTTTGTCCCGGCGTTCACCATATCGACTTTCTTTTTCTGGACATCGAATCCGATAGTCTTAAAACCCGCTTTTGCCTTTTCCACGGCAAGAGGAAGACCTACATAACCGAGGCCCACAACACCAACGATGACATCTTTATTTTTTATTTTATTCAGCAACTGTTCCCTCATCTTTTGCTCCTCCCGATATATTCATCAATATGTTTGATTATCTTAACAGCAGACTGACCATCTCCAAAAGCATCGTTCTCCTTTATTTTCTGTTTTTTTGCAAGTTTTCTAAGGATATCTTCCTTATCAGCTTTCGCCAACTGATTTCGATCATCTATCATCGTTTCCGGCCATACAACATAATCAAAGATTGTAACACATTGCTTTTCAGCAAAAAACGCTTCCCGCTGCAATCCCCCTGAATCTGTTATGACCTTCTTGCTATGGTTAACAAGATAAACTGACATAAGATAGCCTACTGGCTCACAGACGATCGTATTTGTATATCCTTTCTCCTCCATCAGCTTTTTCACCCTGTTCTTATTTCTCGGATGGACAGGGTAGATGCATTTTTTATCTAAAGTTTCCATTGCATCGAGGATTTCTGTCAAAACCTCATCAGTTCCGGTATTTTCTTCCCGGTGACAGGTCATATAATAAAATTCCTGCGGAAGCTCTATCGTCTCTCCATCAAATCCGACTAGCTTTTCAGGGATGTCATCCCCTACCTTCTCGCTATAATATTTGAATGCATCATACATGGGATCTCCCACTACATACGCGTTTTGAGAAATGCCTTCTTTTTTCAAAAATTCCAATGCAGATTCAGTACAACAGAGCTTCAAAGATGACACATGGTCCGTCACGATCCTGTTTACTTCTTCCGGATTGTCGAGCGTCCCAAGCCTGTTACCTGCTTCAACATGTACCACAGGGATATGCAGCTTGACTGCCGCCAAAGCTCCTGCCATAGTAGAATTGGTATCTCCATAGAGAAGCACTGCATCCGGTTGCTCCTTCAAAAGGACATCTTCAATAGCAATGAGCATCTCGCCGGTCATCTTGCCGTGCGAACCGCCTGAAATCCCAAGGTTGTAATCCGGATCAGGAATGTCCAATTCTTTAAAAAATACATCCGACATATTGTAATCGTAATGCTGCCCCGTATGAACGAGGATTTCCTCATATTCTTTTCTCAGTTCTCGGGAGACAACTGCCGCTTTTATAAATTGGGGACGAGCACCCACTATGGTCAATACTTTCATCAAAGTTTTCCTTTCCACCTATTCCATGACACTTTCAAATTTCTTGGATAAGCTTCGGTAGTTAAAAAACTCTTTCGCAGCTTTAACTCCATTTTCACCCATCCTTTTCCTTGTTTCTTCGTCCAAATGTATCAATTCTTTTATTCCCATTTCTAAAGCATCTATATCGTCTCCGTCTACCGAAATGCCGCAATCATACTCTTTTACATAATTGTTGGGAGCATCCACCATATAAAGTATCGGTTTTCCACCCATCATCGCATCAAACAATTTATTCATGGAAATACCAAACCTGAATATTTTCTGGCTTTTTGCTCCTACAAATGAAGCATCTATATAATTAAACAAGTCGGGGATGGCTTTTTTGGGTATCGGGTCAAAAAAGGTGAACTTATCTTCATGTCCAGCAGTCATCGCTTTTAATTCATCCTTATCCAGCCCCGATCCGATGAAGGTAACTGTAAGATCCTTACAATCCATTTTTATAACAGCTTCTATCAAAACATCTAAATTGTATGTTTTATGAATGCTCCCGAAAAAGCATAAGTTGAATTTCCCATTTTCTCTGTTCTTGTTAAAATGATTCGCGATATTTTGGGGGAGCTTACTGCTGTGATCCCATTCTTCCAACACCACTCCGTTAGGTATATGCACGAACTTCTCTGGCGCCATTCCATGTTCAATAAAATATGCTTTCGCAGAAGGCAATAGAGATACGATAAAATCCGATTTCGCACAAAAAGAATCTTCGCCCCTTTGCATCACACGTATGAATGGATGTTTAGGTGACATGCCACCGATTTCTATCGGACTTATCGGCCACATATCATGCACTTCATGTATCAGTTTCACCTTTTTCCCGGACTTTCGGCGGATGCGTTGACCTACATAGGTATCAAGCGGATATGTGGACGAGCAGATGACCACATCGGGATCCATCTCCCGTATGATCTTCCCCGCATGCAGCCACAGCTTGGTAACGAACTTGGCCATCGTCACAGCTCGTTTAACACCGTTTCCTTCATATTCCCCCGTCTTTATCCAATGATAGTGTATCCCGTCTATCATTTCTTCCTGAAAATCCTTCGATATGTCAGGATTTATACGGCGCAGGTGGGAATAGTCGGCAGCGATTATATCCACCCGGTGCCCCATCTTTATCCATTCTCTCGCGAAATAGTAAGGCCTGAACTCCATTCCCATCTCGGGAGAGCCTGCATAGTGATTTATCAACAATATATTCATTTACCCTCTGCCTCTCATCTTATGACGCTCACCGCAGTCTTCAGCATGAGTTTAATGTCATATAAAAAACTGAATTTCTCGATATACTCCAGGTTGTACCGCATCTTATCCGGCAGGACCTCATCCACGTAGGCTTCATCCACCGTCATCCCTTTGGCCGTATATTCGTCAATGATATCATCCTCGTCCTTATAACATATGCTGGCGAGGGATGTGATCCCTGCCGGCATCAATAGTGTGGCCATCATCTCTTCAGTATAAGCGTCCACATATTTTCTCACTTCCGGCCTCGTTCCTACGAAGGTCATCTCCCCTTTGAGCACATTGATAAGCTGCGGTATTTCGTCGAGCCTGCATTTCCTTATCTTGGAACCAACCTTCGTTATCCTCATATCGCTCCCGGTCGTGACCAGAGAGCCCATTTTGTCGGCGTTATCGACCATGGTACGGAATTTGAATATCCTGAAGTCCCGGTTGCCGGTCGTGACTCTCGTCTGTCTGAAAAATACAGGTCCTTTTGAGTCAGCCTTTATCATCACCGCCAGGATAAGGAAGAGCCAGGACAGCAATATCAACATGATCAGCGATACGATAACATCAAAAGCCCTTTTGACCAAAAGGCTAAAGCGCCTTCTGGCCAGCATATCGTAATATTTTCTGACGCTGCTCGTCTTCATCTCCTGAGGCAGGTTTTTCCATGATATAAACATATCTATTCGTATTCCCTCATCACGCCTTTGACTCCCTCTATGATATAATCTACCTGCTCATCCGTCAACCTGCTGTACAAAGGCAATGTTATCTCATTTCTGTAATAGTTATATGAATTCGGGTAATCTTCGATATCAAATCCCATATTTTTATAAGCCGTAAGCATAGGCAGTGGCTTATAGTGAACATTGCTGGCGATCCCTTTTTCCGCAAGCTTCTTTATCATATCGTTTCTCGCATCCTCTGATATGCCCACCGGTCTGATGAAATACAGGTGCCCACTGGAACGGTAGTTTTCGCCCGCATGTTCCAGCACGCTCATATTCTCATTTTTAAAAGCATCATCGTATCTCGATATGATCTCATGCCGCCTCTTCAGCATGCTCTGGTAACGCATAAGCTGTGCAAGGCCCATAGCCGCCTGTATATCGGTCATGTTGCACTTATACGCAGGTGAAACTATATCGTATTCCCAAGAGCCTGCTTTCGTCTTATCCAGCGCGTCCTTCGTCTGCCCATGGAGCGACAGATCCATATACTCCTTATATATTCTTTCATCGTCTACACCTTCAATCCCCTTCCAGGTGATCGCCCCGCCTTCCGCAGTCGTCAGGTTCTTTACGGCATGGAAAGAAAAGCAGGTGAAATCGGCAAATCCGCCTGATCTTTTGCCATTTTTCTCAGCGCCCAGCCCGTGGGAGGAGTCGGCAATGACGATTATCCTTCCAAGCTTTTTCTGAATATCATTGGCCTCGTTGGCAGTGAACTTACCCCGATTTTTTTCCACGATCTCATAAACCCTGCCGTAATCGCAGATTATCCCGGCCAGATCGACAGCGATTATGGCCTTGGTCTTCTCCGTTATGGCCTTCTCCATAAGCTCGTAATCCATCACCGGCGCATCTTCCTGTATATCCACCATGACGGGCGTCGCTCCCACATGACAGATGGGGCTGCAGCTTGCCGTATAAGTATATGCCGGAACTATCACCTCATCCCCCGGCCCGACCCCAAGGAGCCTCAATGTCATTTCAATGGCAGCCGTCGCCGAACCGAGGCAGACGGTCTTTTCTGTACCCATATATTCCGATAACTGTCTTTCAAACTCCTTCGTCTTCGGCCCTGTGGTTATCCATCCCGACTTCAACGTATCTACCACAGCATCGATTTCCGCCTGAGAAATATCCGGCGGTGAGAACGGTATGTTCATTCTTTCTCTCCCCTTTAATTGTTCGTGATGGTGTACGTATCGCACACTTTCTCTATCTCTTCTTTTATATGATCGCTGTTAGTCTCCGCGACAGCGATCAGCCCATCCAACTGGTTCAGGAACTCCTCCTGGTCTATATCTATCGGTTTGCCGATGAAGATGAGATCGTTCGGTGTACTTTCCAGGCCTTCCTCAGCCATCAACAGCTCCTCGTACAGCTTTTCACCCGGCCGAAGGCCGACTATCTCGATTTTTATATCCCTGTCGGGGACGAATCCTTTCATCTTTATCAGGTTCACCGCCAGATCATATATCTTGACTGGCTGCCCCATATCCAGAACGAATATCTCTCCGCCTTTCGCCATGAGGCCTGCCTGAAGGACCAGCGAAACAGCTTCGCTGACGGTCATGAAAAATCTGGTTATTTCTCTGTGGGTAAGGGTAACCGGTCCGCCTGCTTCTATCTGCTTGAGAAAAAGAGGTATCACAGAGCCGTTGCTTCCCAGCACGTTGCCGAATCGCACAGCGACAAACTCCGTCTTGGACCTTCGGCTGTAAGTCTGTACGATCATCTCGCATATCCTCTTCGTCGCACCCATCACGTTGGTAGGTCTGACAGCTTTGTCCGTGGAGATCAGTACGAATCGCTTGACGCCGCACTTGTCCGCCAGCTTTACCATATTGAGAGTTCCCTTGCAGTTATTCTTGACAGCTTCGTTAGGCGAATATTCCATCAGCGGCACATGTTTGTGGGCCGCCGCGTGATATATCACATCAGGGCTGTATTTTTTGAAAATACACTCCAGCCTGTCGTAATCTCTTACCGAAGCGATCAGAACTCTCACATCAGCTTCCGGATAATACCTGTTGAGCTCCATCTGAAGCTCGTAGGCCCCGTTTTCGTAGATATCTACGATGAGGAGCTTTCCCGGCTTATTGGCCACGATCTGCCTGCACAGCTCCGAGCCTATGGTCCCTCCGCCGCCGGTAACCATTATTGTTTTGCCCGCGACAAAATCCGCCAGCTCAGGATTCTCTATGACCACAGCGTCTCTTCCGAGGAGGTCCTCGTAATTCACATCTCTCACTGTCTGGCTGAGAGATGAGGTGAGACTCGCAGCGATAGCAGGAAGCCGTCTGAGTCTGGCGTCTGTTTTCTGACATATTGAAAGGATATCCCTGATGGTTGTCGGCGGAGCTGACGGGATCGCGATGATTATCTCATCCACACTGTACTTATCTGCCATTCGTGGTATATCATCACGATCACCTACGATAGGAAGACCGTGTATATATTTTCCCTTCTTAGCCGGGTTATCATCTATGATGCATACGATCCTTGACGCTCCCGGGCCATACTGCAGTTCTTTGATGAGCAAAGATGCCGCCGCTCCTGCGCCGACGATCATGATGTTGCGCCTTTCGCCTACGTTCTGATATTTTTTCCTGAACTGCTTGAATAATCTTACGGAGAGCCTCGCTCCTGCCAGCAGGATGAACAGGCACACCCAGTTGAACACATAAAAACTGCGTGGCATGGCGATGCTCCAAAGGAGTCTGTACACGACATACAACGCTTCTATAACCAACGATGCTTTGAATACTGCGATCATGTCATCGACACCAGCATATGTCCATACTCTATTATAGAGTTTGAACAGCGCCAATACGGCAATAGCAATGGTGATGTCTACAGGCAGATAATCGATGGTCGGAATGAGATACTGGATATCCATGGTGAAGATACCGAATCTCAACGCTAATGGAGCAAAATCGCTGAAGACCACGATGATCGCATCTATTATGATCAAAATTATTATTCTTATTATCTTCGAACGCATAATTTTATTTCCCTGATCATTAATTTATAGCATGCAATATAGACATGCATTTTGAGCATGCATTTTAATGCTACCATAAATGTGTGATGATTTCAAGGAATACAGGAAGATTACCCATATTGTCATTCTATAAATTTATAGCATATATTGCAAAATAAGCAAGCTGTTATTGCTGAGGGTATCAGCCTATTTAATACTTTCAAAATAATATCATATTGCCAACAAATTTTTCATCATAGAAACTATGCTCTTTCCATAGCCCTTTGCCGTTGCCCATCCTTTACCACTAGGATTTTCTTTCTGTCCAAGCCACTCAACGTAAGGTGCACACCCTCTGTCTACATATCCAAATCTCGGATCAACAAGTTTATTATTTAAAGGTTCATCATTCGCATACGCTTTAAGGTGCTGAATATGCGCTCTGATTCCTGTCCGCACGTCCTTGAAAGTCGCACCTGCGACACCTCCCCCAGTTGCACCTAAGCCAGCAAAATTAAACTGACTTATTTTAACGTCGCCACTAAATTGAAGCCATCCAGTCTCCTTCATTGCTTGGCAAAAGGCAACTTCAACTTTTATATCTTCCGCTTCTGCTTCTTCTATGTATATTTGGCAAAATTCTTTCAAAGAAATATCTTCCTTTTCCACATAATATTTAGGGAAAGTTTTTCCGCTTTCATTGAAATATTTAACTAATTTATCAGAAGATATATTTACAAATCCTTCGATTATAGTTTTGTTTTCAACCGATAAATCAATAGCTCCCCCTTTTGTAACGTAATATTTTTTCCCATTCCAATCCACAAATCCTGCTGTTACTTTTATTTTCCCAGTGTCTTTATCCGCATAATACCATATTCCATTCTTCACATTCTTATATATTCCCTTTACCATCTTACATGTTGCATCAAAATAGTATGCTCCATTGTTCGTGTTCACCTGTTCGTTACAGGCTACTGCCCCACCTTTTTTCACATAATATCTTTCTCCATCCCAATCTACAAATCCTGCTGTTACTTTTATTTTCCCCGTATCTTTATCCGCATAATACCATATTCCATTCTTCACATTCTTATATATTCCCTTTACCATCTTACATGTTGCATCAAAATAGTATGCTCCTTCATTTGTATTCACTTGTTGATTACTTATAGGGTTGCCATTTGACTCAACAGCTCCGCCTTTTGTGACATAATATCTTTCTCCATCCCAATCTACAAATCCTGCTGTTACTTTTATTTTCCCAGTGTCTTTATCCGCATAATACCATATTCCATTCTTCACATTCTTATATATTCCCTTTACCATCTTACATGTTGCATCAAAATAGTATGCTCCATTGTTCGTGTTCACCTGTTCATTACAGGCTACTGCCCCACCTTTTTTCACATAATATCTTTCTCCATCCCAATCTACAAATCCTGCTGTTACTTTTATTTTCCCCGTATCTTTATCCGCATAGTACCATATTCCATTCTTTGCATTCTTGTATATGCCCTTTACTATATTTCCATTGGAATCAAAATAATATGCTCCTTCATTTGTATTCACTTGTTGATTACTTATAGGGTTGCCATTTGACTCAACAGCTCCGCCTTTTGTGACATAATATTTTTTCCCATTCCAATCCACAAATCCTGCTGTTACTTTTATTTTCCCAGTGTCTTTATCCGCATAATACCATATTCCATTCTTCACATTCTTATATATTCCCTTTACCATCTTACATGTTGCATCAAAATAGTATGCTCCATTGTTCGTGTTCACCTGTTCATTACAGGCTACTGCCCCACCTTTTTTCACATAATATCTTTCTCCATCCCAATCTACAAATCCTGCTGTTACTTTTATTTTCCCAGTGTCTTTATCCGCATAGTACCATATTCCATTCTTTGCATTCTTATATATGCCCTTTACTATATTTCCATTGGAATCAAAATAATATGCTCCTTCATTTGTATTTACTTGTTGATTACGAGCAAAAGTTCCATCGCCAAATTGGTATTTAGGTCCATCTTCCGTCTCTACCCATTTCCCTTTTGATAGCCCAAAATACTTCGCTATCCCTGTCGCATCGGCGACACCCAGCTTTTTCAGGTTTGCTTCTGACTTCAAAAATGCAGCATCGTTTTTATTATCTATAAATGCATGCTCTACTATAAGTCCCGGAAAACCGGCAAGTTTACTCATCCTGATTATTCCGTAATAATCTGCTGCTGAACCATTTGGATACTTATCATTTACAGCATTCCTGATCTTTGTTCCCCTATTATATAAACCCAATGCAGTAAGCTCTGCCTGTATTTTAGTCGCAGCAGAGCCCCCCTGCGATCCTATGGAAGAATTATAATTATTATTAGGATAGTAAACTTCCGCACCTGTTCCACCGCCGGCGTTGATATGTATGCTAATCAGAAGATCAGCACCGTATTTCTTTCCCACATTGACCCTGTTCTGCAATTCCTGAGTCGCTGTACTTCCACCGACGTCACTATCCCTATCGCGAGTCATATAAACCTCGATACCGCTGTATTGTTCAAGTTCCGCTTTACAGTACTGGGCAATTTTCAACGTAAGATTCTTCTCATATAGACCATTAGCAACTGCTCCCGGATCACCACCGCCGTGGCCCGGATCTAACACCACTACGACATTACCGCTCTTAGCGCTTCTTGAGGCCTTGAGCGGTGCACTGATACTCGCCGTAGCAAGGGCAGCATCGATATCATTGGATATTTCCTTTTTATTTATCGTTCCATTTTCGTTGACTTCAACATCTACGACATTTTCTTCACTTTCTTCTGGAGCTGTTACTGCAAAAGTCGCATCAATTTCCACGTTATCGAATTCAAAATAATACTCCTCGTCATCTATAAAGTATTTAACGCCTTTTATAGTATAAGTTCCCTGTTCGGAGGCTTTGAAATCCCTTGTAAACAGCACGGAACTGTCCGTCCTGTTAGCTTCTTTAAGACTCAGTTCCTCACCTGACGGACCCTCATATATCAGCTGCATCTCTTCGATCTCATTGAGGCTGCTGTCCCACGAAACGGCGATGTTCTGAGTTCCCGGCGCGGCCAGTTCACGGTTATCTATATACAGAAACTTCATTTCCTCCGTCACGTTTTCCGCTACTGCTTCTCCACTGCCTTTAGTTAAATCTCCCGCGGAAGGCTCTTCTGAAACTTCACTGCTGCTTACAGCTTCTTTTTCTGATTTCTGAGACGAGTCAGTAGGTTCTTCCTCTGTTCCGTCTTCAGGTGTAACAGCATCGCTTCCCGTAGTCACCTTATCCGGCTCCTGTGATTCGATACCTGTTCCCTGCTGAGATGCCGTCTCTGCAAAGCTGTAATTCACCGTTGGAATGACCATTACAGCAATCATAACCGCGATCAAGATCTTAGAAAGTTTCTTTTTCATAATAACCAGACTCAGCGCCGCTGAGTACGCCCCTCCTTCTCAAATGACAATTTACATGTATATGTCTAATATTTTAATTTTATAGTATAGAATATTCCTTTTCAAGTTTTTACTCAAAATTTTTGTTAAATCTTGTCACACCTTCGCCACAAATCATGAAATATTCTCATCAAACTATTTACTCTTTAATTCTGATTTCTAATTCACTTACAAAGTGTCTGAAGCTCGGAGATTCGTTTCTGTCCAGTTCCATTGCTGCACCAATACGATCTGCCCATTCGCATTTTGCTTTTCCGATTTCCGTATATGCTGTATTAGCCTTTTTCTTCAGTTTTATAAGACCACCAGGATATAGCATATTGGCAAGCACTTCCCACGTCTCACATATCCCATCCTGCTCATAAGACTGTAACACTTTTTTTCTGGCATTTGGATACACTTCAAAGATCGCTTCACTATCTCCAAGAATCCAAGCCTCCATCTCTTTTACCGCTATACAAAAAACATGATCCGTTCTGAGCATCATATCATCTGCGAACTTTTTCAACTGGCTATAAAATTCATCCGTATTTCTATTGTCATTGTCAAGAACAACAACGATAGCCGCGTCAGGCATGCTTGCTAATGCCTTATCAAAACCCGTCATATATGAGACAAGAGAGTTGAGCAGATTGCCTCTTTTCCTTTCTTCCAAACTCCCTTGTGTTTTTAAATGCCCCAATCCTTTAAATGATTTAATTGCATGTGTAATGCTTTGTTTTTGATATTTTTTCTTAATTTTGTTGATTACGTGTCCTACCAAAAGTTCCGTCGATTGATCCTCTAAACTGTACCCATAAAACTGGACACAGAATTTGGGATACAGCTTGAAGGAAAATGAGTTTTAATCCACCTCCAAGCAGTAAAATACGATATAATCTATGTATCTTCACGGAGGTGATGAAATGAAATCTTTGTTTACAAAGGAACAGATTGATGAACTCAGGTTAAACCCATACACCTATCATGTCAGCAATACGACCATAAAGTTCACAGAAGAGTTCAAAGATGCATTCTGGCGTCTGTATCTGCAGGATATGCCCCTGCGTGACATCGTCAGGACTTTAGGCTATGATTACGACGTCCTTGGCGAAAAACGTGTTGGAGGTTTCATTTACAACCTCAGAAAGAACCGCCTGACACCGGAGCAAAGGGTCGCCTCCTCATCTCCGCAGCGAATTACACGTCCGCCTGCCAATACTGATTATACACATATGTATGCCAGCGAAGCCATTAAAAACATGTCTGCCGAACTTACATATCTTCGTCAGGAAGTTGAGTTTTTAAAAAAACTTTCGCAGCTGGAGATAAAAAAGGATTCAGAGGATTGATTATGGATACAAGCTCATCTAAATTCCAGCTCATACATGAGCTTGTCAGCCGGGAAGATAATGTTCTTACGATCACTGAACTCTGCTCGATTGCCCGTGTTTCCAGATCCGGATATTACAACTGGGTCAACAGCAAAGATAAGCGGGATGAACAGGAGCGGAAAGACCGCCATGACTTTGAATTGATCTTGGAAGCCTTCTCTCACCGGGGATATGATAAAGGAGTTCGAGGGATCCACATGCGGCTTCTGCACATGGATCCGCCGATTCTCATGAATGTCAAAAAAATCAGTCGGTTGATGCATAAATACAACTTGATCTGTCCCATACGGCAGGCAAACCCGTACCGGAGAATGGCCGCAGCATTAAAAACCAATAATGTTGCCGACAACCTTGTAAACCGTGAGTTTGAGGAACACGGACCACGAAGCATCCTTCTGACTGATATTACATATATTCCTTACAATGGCACATTTGCATATTTATCGACCATAATTGATGCTTTTACCAAGCAGGTGCTGTCATACGCCATCAGCGATAATTTAAAGCTGGATTTTGTACTTCTCACGGTTGAACAGCTAATCAGGAACCATAGGATTTCTTTGGATGAAGAAACAATTATCCATTCCGACCGGGGAGTCCATTATACAAGTTACAAATTCATCGAAATTGTAAAAGACAGCAATCTCAGGCAGTCTATGTCCAGAAGAGCCAATTGCTGGGATAATGCTCCTCAGGAGAGTTTCTTCGGACATATGAAAGATGAGATTGATGTCAGCAACTGCACTGACTTCTGCGAAGTAAAGGACATCATAGATGATTGGATCGACTATTACAACAATGAGCGTTATCAATGGGATCTGGCAAAACTTTCGCCCAATGAATATTACTCATATATCACGACGGGGATTTATCCGTTAAAGAAATAGAAGGTCAGCATATCAGTCTAACCTTCTATATATTTCAGTCTAACAATTAGAGATGTCCAGTATCATGGGCAAATCTATTTGGGCATGTCCAGTTTACAGGGTCAACCCCTAATTATTTGTCCTTGACATGGGGTACAGTTTACTCGATCAAAAATTGAAAATGCATCAAACCACCCTTATTTAACCAAAATATCTACTATACCACATATCTCCTAATGTTACCCCTTCTTCTGATAATTCTTTTACAAACGGATAATCTGAAGCTCTTTTTATAGTCGAATATCCGTCGTCACCTTTAGTTAGCACCCAAACATTCCCTGGAGCCAATGAGTTCACAAAAAATGGGCTATGCGTTGTAATGAACAGCTGCTTTGAGAAGCCGCTCCCCACATTATTAACCATTTCATCTGCCAACTGAGCTAAATATCGATGATATAGTCCATTTTCAGGTTCTTCTATACATACCAATTGACGTGGATTTTTTTCATGCAACAAAAGGTAATAGGCGAATAATTTCAATGTGCCATCTGACATTTTTGAGGAATAGAATGCATTTTCAAATCCCTTTTCCCAAAACTTAAGCATCATTTGACCATTATCAAATCGAATCGGCTCTATTTTTTCAATCCCCGGTAATTTAGTCTGAATTTCCTGCAACACTTTTTCAAACGCCTTATAATTTTCCCGGTACATATACTGTGCAACATTATTTATATTGCTGCCGGTACGATTTAAATAAGGTTGTGGAGCCGCATTTTGAATGTTTCTTGCTGAGTCAGGTGAGAAATAGCAAAGATACCAGCTCCTCAGGAATGTAAGAAACCGCCCGATACGGTCATATTGCTTCATTGCACCCAATGTTACAATTCCAAGCTTACGAACATCCCGCAGTTCAACATTTTCCTTTTGCCCAAATAAAATGCTACCGTCATCTTCCTGTCCACCTTCATTCCCCTCAAAGGCATATCCCTTTCCATTTTGAAGATAGAGAAACGATAGTGGCCTACCTCTTTTCTTCACTCTCTGCCGCAACCGTTCTTCTTTTACGTATGGGCGCATATCATCATCCAAATCTATAACCAATTCGTACGTTATAGGCCGTGTAGTACTGGTTTCACGATAATACAATTCAAAAGAAATAGGCCCATCACTTCCTTGAGAACGGATTTGTTCAAATCCCCCTCTATTCTTAGCATCACATGCTTCTTCAATCCCTAGTTCCAGACAATCAGCAATAAACCCGAAGGCGTCAGACAATGTACTTTTTCCTGCTCCACTCGGCCCGATAATGGCTGTAACATTTCCTAAAGCTTTTGCAGCTTGATTAGACAAAGTTTTTCCCATTACCATATCTTTCAATGGGCCATAATTCTGAATTTTGATTCCTTCAATTTTCCCCATTTATCCTCTCCTAAATGCCACTTCATAAAATACAATTTCATGCGTATTCTTTTTTTATTTTACTTTACTTATACCTGCCATTGCAACTAATTTCATTTTCATCCTTCCATCCCCGCCCACTCCAGTATCCTGTCGGTGGCCTTCCCGTCACAGGCGGACATGAATCTGCCGGCGAAGGCTCTGACCTCCGCTGCATCGAAGATCTTCTCAAACTTCTCTATATCCCTGACCAGCTCCTCAGTAGTCTTCACCACCGGCCCTGGTGTCAGCTCATCATAATCATAATAGAAGCCCCGCCAGTCGTCGTACGAATCGATGTCATAGGCGAAGAAGATCATGGGCCGCTCAAAGAGGGCGTATTCGAATACCAGCGACGAATAATCTGATATGCACATATCGGCAGCGCATATCAGCTCGTCTATGGCGAGGCTATCCGTCACATCGAAGAGAAAATTCCTGCAGCTTTCCGGTACCGCAGGCCTGTTTTTCACGAAGGGATGCTGTTTCATCAACACGACATATCTGCCCGCCAGCCTGCTTCTCATGTATTCCATATCCGGCATCCGGGGAGCTTGAGCCCTCGACACGTCGCCACGAAAGGTCGGCGCATAAAGCAGGATCTTTCTTTCCCCGATGGCCGGCACGGCCTCTTTGACCTTTTTTACCGCCGCCTTTACATATTCATCGTCAAAGAACACGTCGGTCCGGCTTATCCCCGTTGCTCTTATTATCCCTTCGTCCACTCCCATGGCTTCACGATAGGCCCATATCACCTCAGGGCTGCTTACGGTCACCAGGTCTAGATTGTGATAGAGGGGATATTTTTCCTGCTGTCTGCAGCTGCTGCCGAATCTCAGCCCGGCAGTGCTGAATCCGAATTTCTTGAATGCCCCGCAGCCATGCCATAACTGTATCACCTTCGTCTCGGGACGCTTCTCAAAACGTGAGAATGCGTTGTTGGCTTCGCTGAGGAAGACATACCCTGCCGTGGCCACATCCTTCAGCATTTCCATCGTACGCCTTAGATTTTCCTTTCGCGATCCTACGCCTTCCCTGAGGAAATGACATCTGATATTCCATGAACCATCAGCCGCCACCCTGTCGAAGACCTGCCTCATGCTGGCCCCCACGAAGCCCTCTTCACCTCTGACTTCCACAAACACGACCTTTTTTCGTTCCAGCGGCAGACTGCTGTATTTCCTGTACTGATACGGATATATCAAACCCAGTATCACGAATTTTCCTATGCTTTTTACAAATCCCCTCATACTGCTCATTCACCATGCCCTGTTCTATCTATCACTTCTCAGCACGACCGTTTCCCTTATGCCCTGATTCTCTGCGGACTGTCTTTTTCATCCTATCCAGTAGCACCTGGAACTCACGTTTTTCAAAGGCAGCATTAACTGCCGCAAATACGACCATGGATACGATCGCGACGATGACTGCACAGATGAACCATTGCAGATATCCCTCCACTGCCAGATCCGTCACAGCCCTTCCTGCCGCCATCAGGATCACGAGAGTGAGCAGATTTCGGACGATCCGTTTGAGGGTCCTCTTCCACGAGCCCAGCATTATTCTGGTAGTATTGTAATATACGATATCTATCCCTCTGTAAAGGAACGAACAGAAGCTGCCGATAAGTACCCCCAGCATCCCATAAGGCTTTACGAGGATCAAAGACACGCCAACTATTATAGCCACCTCTATGGCGGCCCTCCAGCGAGTCTGCTTGTAATGGCCCGCCGCGCTGATGAGAGTTATGGACGGGATCCTTATGTTCTGCGCGATCCCCACCAGAACGAACATGAATGCTATTTCATCTCTGACATAGACAGCATCAGTGAAAGATCTGGTGTAAAGCTGTATGAAAGGCATGATGAGAAGTCCCATACACGTGTACGCCCAGAAGACCACCATATACGTCAGATACTCGTAGTTGGAATATGCCTTATCCAGCGCCTTCCTGTCGCCTCTGGAAAGCAGTTCCCCGAATCCGGACTGAAGTCCGCTGTTGAAAGACCCCACCAGCAGGCTGACCGCATTTCCCACCATGTTGTAGACATTGTAGACACTGATTTCCACCAGCGCTTTCACACCCATGAATAAAGTCATCACCACCACAGACGTATTGTTTACGATGACAGCCGTCACCTGATGGAACAGCGCCGCCCACCGCTGATTTATAGCCCGGTAATTAGGCTTCTCATTGAAGCTCACATACTTGTAATGCTTTCTCACGTAGCACCATACGATTATGAATCTCAGTATATATATAACCGTGGCTACCAGCTTTACCAGCAGCACATTACACCCCTGCAATATCAGGATCACCGTAATGACAGCATTAAGTGCGGTCCCCAGAGTCTGGGCCAACATGATGACGTATCCCTTCTGATTTGCCATCAGCAGCACCTTGTACTTTCCCAGGAAAAAATAATCGACGATATTACTGGAGGCCAGTATTATTATCATGAATCTGGTAAGACCTTCGTCTATTTGATTTTTAACCAGCAGAGGATAGACAGCTACCAGTATCACTAAAAGAACGATATAGAAAATCCCGGATCTGTAATAGAACCGCTTAGTGGCAGATAGTATCCTGTTGACCTCAACTATATTATTGTCAGCCAGGGGTTTGTAAAGCCCCACTATCGACGCCGCGCTGACTCCGGCCTCCACCAGCGCCATATAGGATATGAACTGGGTGACCGATACGATCATACCGTTCATCGTCGAGCCGTAAGCGATGATAAAAAAGCGCGGCAAAATAAGCCCCGATATCGCAGCCGTGATCTGCAGTATTAAATTGGCCAATATGTTCTTGAGGGCGCTTTTGCTTCTCATGATCGCTCCGCTCTTTAAAATTCAGAATTTGCAACGATTATTTATTATATATCTAAAACGATGGGAAAATCAAGAGGCTGGCGAGTCTACAGGCGATTTTACCCCCTCCCATAATGCAAAATCCCGGCAGTTTCTCTTTTTGTCAGTCATGGAAATTCTTAATTGTTCTCCCAATTTATCTTCCTCGAGTTGATACTTGATATACTCCGCAATTCTCCCTTCATTTGTCCCAACCGTATCAACGTAGTAGCCTTTGCACCAAAACGCTCTGTTTCTGTACTTATACTTTAGCTCGGGAAATTGCTCGCATATCATCGTTGTGCTCCTTCCTTTCAAATACCCCATGAAACTTGACACTGCTATCTTCGGAGAGATCTCTACAAGCATATGTACGTGGTCAGGGCAAAACTCCGCAGTAACTATCTTTACATCTTTCCACTCACAAAACTGTCTAAATACTTTTCTTAAGGCTATTTTTTCTCACCATAAAAAAACATTCTCCTGTATTTCGGTGCAAAGACTATGTGATATTGCAATTCTATTTTGAATGCGCTAAACTATTGATGTCGTTAAGACTCATTTAATTTTCCTCCCGTTAAACTTTATTGCAGTTGCCAGACCGCAATTTTAGTTTAACAGGAGGAAAGTTACTGTTCAAATGCATAACTTCAACGAACCCCGTGTCTAACACGGGGTTTTCTTTATACAAAAAATCTCTCTGTCGCAAACTTACCGACAGAGAGATCATATTTTGACAATCAATATTAAAACAATGGTTCTACCACATTATCATATTTTTCTTTAAGAACATCTTTTACTTCCTGACTCTTAAATGCCTCATATACTTTTTCCGTCAATTCTGTATCTACGTTTTCTGCTTTCGTAACCAAAACTATTCCTAAAGACGGATCTGAATACGTTTCTAATGCAGTATTAGGGTCTATCCCTCTCTTCACGATTGAAGATTGGCTACACGTCCCAAGATCTATATCATCAAGAGAACGCACAATACTTGGAGTATCCATTTCTACGAAGTTAAAATTATGAGGATTTTCTTTTATATCCGACAAGTCCACGACTTCAGACTCACTATCATTTAAAGTTATCAACCCCAGGCGATCCAAAAATTTCAAATGCATCGTCCTGTTGGAGCTATCATTGGGAATCCCTACTGTCGCACCATCTGTTATTTCATCGATACTGCTGAATTTATTTGAATACAAACCCTCTATACCGACCGTCAATGGCTCTCCTACGACAACTAAATCTCCCCCTTTATCCGACTCGTTGAAAGCATCAAGGAAAGGAACATGTTCAAAGAAATTATAGTCTACGCTTCCCTCCATCGTCGCTACATTAGGGGTAACATTATCTGCAAATGTTACGATTTCTACGGATATTCCTTCTTTTTCTAAGGCCGTTTTTGCAGCCTCCACAACATCCTTAAAATAGAATTCCTCCATCGTTGCGATTTTTACACTTTCTTTTGCACTGTCATCACTGCCACCTGAATCTGTTCCTCCACATCCCGTAAACAGTAAGCAGCCCGCAAGAAACGAACCAATCAATAATTTTCCATATTTCTTCATGATTATTCTCCTAACTTATTCTTCTCTTTCGGCCCTTTGACAAGCTTTGTTATTTCTTCCCCAGCATGCTTGATATTATATTGCACTCGCACCTCATATTCCGTAAGATGCCTGTTCACCCAACAATCTTCTGTCGTCTCTTGCAGCATCTCGCTTATCCTCTCTCTGGGGAAACTTTCGGGCAAATTATCTTCTATAATAAAATCTGTATACTTCCCCTCTCTTTCTTCATCTTCAATAATATCCATTGTCAATTTGATGTCCTTATAAGGAATACTATTTTCAGCACACCAAGTTAAAACGTGGATTCCATGGCAAGAGGCAACTGAAGCTAAAAACAGATCCCAGGGTTTTGCAAACTCATTATCACCACCTTCCTCTATGGGATAATCTGTAATCAACTCGAAACCATCAATGGCGATTTTAGTCTTATATCGCCCTGGGAACGTTAACTCTAGACATTTCATTGCTAAATTCCTCCTTCTCTTTGCTAACTATTGATAATTATTGCACCCTGTTTTCCATTTGCCAATCAGAATGGGCTGCATAATAAACACATTATTTTACAGTTTTGGAAACCTTATTCCCAGCAACCTGTATTATCTGAACTATCACAATTAATACGATTACTGTTCCATACATAATTACAGAATCAAAATTCTGATACCCATACATTATTGCTACAGCTCCCAACCCTCCAGCTCCAATAGCTCCGGCTGCAGCCGTTATTCCGAGCATTTCTATTGTTCCCGTCGTTATATTTTGGACAATAGATGGCATTGCCTCTTTCACTACAACTCTTCTAATGATTTGCAGTTTTGATGCCCCCATCGATCTGGCAGCTTCTATTGTTTCCATGTTTACCGTATAAAAGCTCGTTTCAAAAAGTCTGGAAAAAAAGCATGCACCAACAATCGTAAGCGGTACCAATGCCGCAACTTTTCCTATACTTGTACCCACAATCAATCTCGTAAGTGGAATTACCGATACCATCAAAATCAAAAATGGAAATGAACGTATAATATTAACTATAACATTGATCGTGCTATAAACAAATTTATTAGGACTCAGGCCGTTTTTATCAGTTAAATAGAGTATTATCGCCAATACGAGTGCAATCGCAATAGATATGCATGACGATAATGCCACCATAAAAACAGTATCAAAAATTGCCTGTATAAACACTTCTTTAAAAATATAAGAATAATCATATCCCATCGTTTATCACCTCGTAATCAATTCCTGTGATATCCAGGAAATTTAAAACTTTCTTTATATTTCCATGTTCTACAGATATCATTCCTAAAAATGCTGGTCCTTCCCGAAAAAGCTTTATTCCACCAGCTTCCAAACAAAACTCTACTCCTGTCTCCCTCGCTAGCTTATAGAAAAAAACACTATATTCTTCCTTTTCAGGAACATATACTCTTAAAAACACCTTTCCAGGTACATATTTTGCATCTGTATCACCCATCAGTTGTTTTAACTCCGTAGGTTGTCTTAAAAATACATTTTTAACGGTATCGTTAACTGAAATCTTGCCACCCTTTAAAATAGCCATTCGATCACATGTTTGTCGTATCACTTCCATTTGATGGGCAACAATTAAAATAGTAATATTTAGCTCTTTATTTATCTTCTTAAGAAGATATAAGATCGACTGAGCCGTATTAGGGTCTAATGCCGATGTTGATTCATCACTTAAAATATATTTAGGATTCATTACAAGCGATCTGGCGATAGCAACACGTTGTTTCTGCCCTCCAGACAATTCCCTCGGATAATTATTTGCTTTATCAGTTAACCCAACAAGTTCTATCATTGACCAGACTTTATCAGAAATTGTTTTTTCGTCAAAATTCCATATTTTCATAGGAAAAGCTACATTATCAAAAACATTCGACCTTTCCAACAGCGAATATGTCTGAAAAATCATTCCCACATTTCGCCTAAATTTTCTAAGCTCCTTCTCTTTATACGAACAAACTTCTATTCCATCAACTTTTAAGGAACCTCCATCATAACCTACAAGGCCGTTGATGCATCTTAACAATGTGGACTTTCCCTGCCCACTCTCTCCCACAAGCCCATAAATCAGTCCATTTTCTATTTCCAAATCGACACCATTTAAAACCGGTAACGAGCCAAACTTCTTTTTTAGACCATTAATTGAAATCATAATTTTATTTTATTACACCTCTACGTTCCACTAAACTATCTGAGAAAAATTATGCACCTTGGCTATGAAATCAGTCAAATCAAAATTTTCTATTATTTCAAACACTTCTATTGTCTTTCTATATATTATCCACCTTGTGATGCTACTGAAGGTTTACCATTCTCCCTACTACAATCGAGTAGGAGGAAATTCCTCTGATTGAGGAATTTCCGACCTCTCACACCACCGCTCATGCGGTTCCGCAAGCGGCGGTTCAATCAACTTCACATATGACACGCCCCTCGGCGTAGTAGTTGCTCATGGAGACTAGCCCAAATGCGGCTAGTCTTTCGTTGCTTATTGCTTTATGTACCCAGCCGTTATGAGCAAGCCGCGCATATCGGTTTCCGCAGTAGGCGATTTTATATGCCGCCCAACGGGGTACATCCAGCTTCATCAGGTTCTTTGCCCTATTCTGCGGTGTTTTCCAATGCTTCCAAATACACATCCGCAGACGGTAGCGTATGTTTCTGTCCAAACGCTCACATAATCCCTTCATGCTCCCGATTTTGAAGTAGTTTATCCATCCTCGGATAAGCTGGTTCAGTTTCTGCACTTTGTAACTGTTGCTCACTCCCCAGCTCCTGCATGTCAGCTTCTTCATCTGTGCTTTGAATTTCGCTACTGCTTTCGGGTGCGGTCTGGCTTTATATCCTTTGGCTAATGTGTCATAGTAAAATCCAAATCCGAGATACTTGATTCCTTTGGGCTTGTCCACCTTGCTCTTTTCAGCATTTACTTTCAATCCCAGCTTTTCCTCAATAAATCGGGTAGCACTTTTCATTACCCTCTCCGCCGCCTGCTTACTTCCTACCATGATAATCAGATCGTCCGCATAGCGCACGAAATCCAACCCTCTTGCCTCAAGCTCTTTATCCAACTCGTTCAGCATGACATTTGCCAACAGCGGCGATATATTCCCTCCCTGTGGTGTGCCGACAACTGTATCTTCATACTCGTCATCGATCATCACTCCACTGGCCAGAAATTTCCTTACCACTGAGATAACGTCTCCGTCCTTTATTGTCCGTCCGAAAATCGTCATCAACTTGTCATGGTTTACCGTGTCGAAGAACTTTGCAAGGTCGATATCCACTATCCAGCTATGCCCATCGTTCATCATCTCTAATGCTTTCAGCACTGCCTGTTGCGCACACCGATTCGGTCGGAATCCATAACTATGGTCATGGAACTGCTCCTCAAAGATTGGCGTGAGTACTTGTGCGACTGCCTGTTGCACAAAGCGGTCAACTACTGTTGGTACTCCAAGGTTTCTTGTCCCGCCATCCGGTTTGGGTATCTCCACTCGTCTGACTGGCTGCGGTTTATACTTCCTTGTCCGCAGCTGTTCCCTGATGTTTTCGCCGTTTTTCGAAAGGTATGCGCCAAGCTCTTCTACAGTCATCCCGTCTACACCTGCCGCTCCTTTGTTTCTGACGACTTGCAGATACGCCGCATTGAGGTTATCGTTGCTCAGTATCTGCTCCATGAGACTTCTTGTGTCCATGCGTTGTTTCCTTTCTGCCCCTTTTGCCTTTGCCGCCTTTGAAGTCATCGACAGGCGTTTGCTCCAGCTACGAAGTGGAACGTACTTCAACTGATTGATTGTTCGGTCCTTCGCTCCATTCCCATTACAGGAACTTCTTCGCTACTATGACCTCTGCTGACTTCTCACAGTTCGTTGTTACTACGGCTAATGAAACCGCCTGTGAGACCTCCCCGCTTAAGGTGCGGACTCTTTCCCTCCATGTACCTGCCACATTTACTGGTACTTCCAGCAACTTTTGGACTTCAGCGTTTCTTGCCGCCTTATCCGTATTTCCCAGCCTTATATGTGATTTCTGTCCGTCAGGTCAGAGGTTTGCCTGCAGCTTCCTCCAGATTCCACCTTGCGATGGACACCCTTGCTGTTCAGCTATGTGCTTCGTCGTTGCCTACGCGCACTCGGGACTTTCACCCGTTAGAGCCCGCCCATGGCGGGCGAACAAGAAAAAAGCTGAAATGATATGTTTAAAAATCATCTCAGCTTTTCCAAATATATTTTCCCTTATTAGCGGGAATATGTAGGAATCGAACTCACCCGAAGAGATCTTACCTTCCCAAATCGGTTTTGAAGATTGAAAGGCGCACCAGCACCCAGCTACTCCCAAAATAATAATTTCCTCTTTACTATTTTAGTATAATTCCTGCTATTTCTAAATCTATAATTATAAAAAATTTCTATCACAGCGCAGTCTATCTCTCCCATTTTTTCATATAAATCAAAAAGAGCCGCATCGCGACTCTTCCCCCTACGCCCTCGGATGGGACTTATCATACACATCCTTTATCCTGTTCTTCGTCACCGACAGATACACCTGGGTGGCGGTGATGTCCTCGTGGCCCATCAGCTCCTGAAGAGACTTGAGGTCGGCGCCGTTCTGCAGCATGTGGACAGCGAAAGACGTACGTATCAGGTTTGGCGTCAGCTTGTGTTTCAATCCGGCCTTCTCGCCGTACTCCTTCAGGATCTTCCAGAGCCCCTGCCTGGTGATACGCCTGCCGTTGTAATTGACAAACAGCGCAGTCTCATCCGTATTCTCCTTAACCAGCTTCTTCCTGCCATCGTATATGTAATCCTCCAGAGCAGCCCTGGCCGGCCGCCCCAGCGGCACTATCCTCGGATTGCTGTGCTCCCCGGTGCAGGTTATGAAACCCATCCTCAGATTGATATCCTCCACGTTGGCATCTATCAACTCGCTGACCCTGATGCCCGTAGCATAGAGAACCTCCAGTATGGCCCTGTCCCTGACACCCTTGACGGAATCGTCAGGCGTCGCCAGCAGCTTCTCGACTTCCGCTATTTCCAGATAATCTATTTCCTTTCGCTCTATTCTGGGCGATTTTATGTTGGCCGTAGGATTGTTCTTCATCAAGCCCGCTTCGATGAGATAATTGAAAAATGCCCTCACCGACGCCAGCTTCCTGTTGACGGTAGCCGCCGACTTTCCCGAGATCTTCAGATTGTGCAGGAAAGCGATGACCTCGGTGCTGGACGTCTCCAGGATATCGCTCATGCCCCTGGACCCTTCGAAAGCCACAAACTCCAGCACATCCCGGCTGTAAGCCTCCAGCGTGTTCTTGGACATTTTCCGTTCTTTCTGAAGGTATTCTATGAAATCCTTCGTATACATACACGTTCCCCCTGTAGCGAAAAACTAAACAATTATATTATCAGCCATTATACCGCTTATTCATCGGACTTACAATATCCGATAATCCATTTTAACATAAAGCCTCTATTCCTTCAATACTGAATATCTCCAGTTTGACACCGGCAACATCAGGCCGGAGCTTTCCCGGTCTCCACCCCCCGTCCGCTAAAATCCTTTTGTCATAACAACTGCATGTCCGTCATATCCTTTAGATGTATCATGGAAACCTCGGGGCTGACTGTTTCCCTTACTTTATCGCGAAGAGGCCGGGGGCAGTTGCTGACCGCACTTTATTATGGAAAAACCGGGGCAGTCGCTGACCGCGCTTTATTATGGAAAAGCTAGGGTCGGCTGCCGTCCGAACTTTAATGGAAAAAAAGGCTCAGCGTCGCCAGGTCCTGAAGCCGGGCGATGCGCAGCCGCCATCTCAACGCAGAAGACAAGGGGCCATCCGCCGCCCCGATAACTCATCGAAAGGAGTCACACTTATGAAAAAACTGGCATCCGTATTCATATTCATCCTCATGACAGGACTGTTTTCCGGCGTCTTTTTCAGCACCAACCTGTCCTACGAGAACAACGAATACCTTTCCTCACTGCTGATATCCGGATTCGAAAGCGGCTCCCCGGGATTCATCAGCAGCCTGCTCTCCGCCCTTTCCTCCAACTTCATACTGGCGGCGCTGATGCTCCCGGCATTGGTGGCGAAACCACTCTGCCCGCTTCCTCCCGCCATGCTGTGGTTCAAAAGCTTTGCCATAGGCTTCTGCAGCGGCCTTCTCTACCTCAATTCGGAAAAGGCCATCACCATGTCCCTGCTGAAGATATTCCCACAGAACATCTTCCTGCTGCCGGCATTCCTTATCATGTCCATCACCCTGTTTTGCATCTCCATTTCCGGCGGCATCAAAAAAAGCAGACCTGTCCAGGAAAAGAAAGGTCTGCTGCTGATCTCCGCCGCGTCCTGCATCCTGCTGCTCACAGGGTGCGTCATCGAGGCAATATGTCACTCAGCTGCTCTTTAGCCATGAAGAGAGCGGCCACCGTCTTGGCATCTATCAGCTTTCCGCCTGACGCCATCCTGCAGGCCTCCTCGAAAGGCATCTCCACCACATTTATAGCTTCGTCGTCATCAAGATCCTGCTGACCGGCCGAAAGGCCCGTCATAGCATAGATGTGAATGACCTCCTCCGAATAAGCCACACTGGTATTTATCTTTCCCAGGTACTTCACATTTTCGGCGCTGTAACCAGTCTCCTCCCTCAGCTCTCTGGCCGCCACCTGTGCCGGATCCGTTTCCCCCTCATCTATCTTGCCTGCTGGTATCTCCAGCACCGTCTGTCCGCAGGCATAGCGATACTGCTCCACCATCACCACGTTCCCGTCATCCTTGACAGGCACTATGGCCACAGCACCGTTATGCTCTATTATCTCGCGAAAAGCCTGACCCTTGACAGCCGTGACCCTGTCTCGCCTGACATTGAGTATGGCTCCCTCGTATATACGCTGACTGTCTATCTTCTTTTCCTCAAAAATCATCGTTTTTCCTTTCCCATCTCTATGGACCTGTCTACCGCCGCCTGGAACCCTTCCTTCACGTCGTCCATGAAACCGTTCTCAAAAAGCTTGTTGACAGCCTCTATGGTAGTGCCGTTAGGAGAGCACACGTTTATCCTCAATTGCTCCACCGACTGGTCGCTTTCAAGCACCATCTTTGCCGCGCCCAGCACCGACTGAGCCGCGAATACGCGAGCCTTTTCCGCATCCATACCATTGGCCACAGCCGCATCTATGAGCGCTTCTATATACATATACGTATATGCCGGACTGCTGCCGCTGACGCCTATGACGCAATCTATCAGGCTTTCATCCACGTGCTCCGCCCTGCCTATGCCGGAAAATATCTCCGTGGCTTCGTCGAAGAGCCCATCGTCCACATTGCCGTTCCTGCACATGGCTATCATCCCTTCTCCCACCTTAGCCGGCGTGTTAGGCATTATCCTGATGATTCTCGCATCCTTTCCCAGATAACGCTCTATCACACTGATATCCACGCCTGCCGCCATGGAGATGACAGTCTTGTCAGCCCTGTAAGCATCCTTTATTTCCTGAAGCACTGTTTCTATCACCTGAGGCTTCACGCCCAGTATCACAGTATCTGCAGCCTCGCAAAGAGCCTTCCCGTTCTCGCAGATGACAAGTTCCGGTATATTGGATACCGTCTTCCGACAGAGATCCTCATTCATATCAAACGCCAGCAGCTCCTTACCGTCAGCCTTGCCTGAAGACGCATATCCTGCCAGTATGGCTCCGCCCATGTTTCCTATCCCTATGAATCCTATTTTTCTCATGATATCCTCCATATACACCTGTCAGCCCGATTTCCAGTCCGGACCGTTTCTATTTTCCCGTTTTCCCGAGGAACAGCGTCCCTCTTCCCGTGCCTTCTATACAATCTCTTATTATATTCTCATTGGCTCCGTTGAGGAGGATCATCGGTATGCCGAACTTGTTGACCTTGGCAGCCGACTCGATCTTCGTCTCGATACCGCCCGTCCCGAAGGAGCTCTTTTCGCCTATGCTGATGGATGATATCAGATCTTCGGCGCTTTTCACCGTCTCTATAAGTCGGGCATCGTCGTTGGCTTTAGGATCTTTGTCGAAGACGCCGTCTATATCGCTGAGGATTATCAGCAGATCCGCGTTCCACAATATGGCCGTGGAAGCCGCCAGCGTATCGTTGTCCCCTATCTTTATCTCCTCCACGCAGACTGTATCGTTTTCATTTATGATAGGAACGACACCCTCGTCTATAAGCGTGAACATGGTGTTCCTGATATTGAGAGTCCTGTGATGATCGTTGAAATCGTCCCTGGTGAGAAGCATCTGAGCCACATGGACCCCGTAATCACCAAAGTATTCCTTATAGGCCATCATCAGCTCCACCTGCCCTATGGCGCACAACGCCTGCTTGTAATTCATATCCCCGCGTCTGCTCCATTTGTTTATGGCACCGACGCCGCAGATGCCCGCTCCCGATGAGACCAGGATCACCTGCTTGCCCATGGACAGCAGAGCATTGACCTGATCCACGATGTTGTGAGTCACCTTTCTGTTGACAGTGCCATTGCTGTCCGAGAGCACATTGCTCCCGATTTTTATCACGATTTTTCTGCTGCCGAGAATGCAGTCCTTCAGCTGTTCCATTTTATCCAACGCCTCCTGTTAACTAGAAAATTATACAACAAAGAGGCCACGTCGGCAAGTGAGGACGCCAAAGATAGACAAAAGAAATCTTAGTTGTCAAGACATATGTTACACTTTGAGAAATACTCTGCTACTACCTGATCGGGACTTTTGAAATCTAATACTGTCTTCGCTGTCCTGTTATATCTCTTCTCGTGTTTCGCTACTTTTGCCTTAAGTTCCTTTTCGCTTCTAAACACTTCTTTGCTATATAGGATCTTTCCGTCTTCTCTATGGCTTCTCTCTACCTTGCCATTCTGCCACGGTGAATACGGTCTCGTCCTCCTTATTTCCATTTCCTCTTCTTTTACTGCTTTCTCAAATGCGCTGTCTTTGTCTGTCTTATCGCCATCGTTTACAAATTCTGTTCCGTTATCCACTTGGATAATCTTTATCTTGAATCCCATCCTCTTTTCCAGCTCTTTTATGAATTTCTTCGTCTCATGGGTGCTCTTCTCTTTCACTATCTTCAGTACTCTTTTCCTGCTGTATTCATCTATCGCCGTTATCTGGTAATACTTATCTCCATAGCACGGAAATCTGATGCATTCCTGCGGTACATACTTGATATCTACCTGTACCTTCTCTCCCGGATATATCCCTTGCATGTTCTCATATCTCGTATAGCTTTTCTTCTTACTCTTTACTTTTTTGTATCCTTTTTTTCTTATCTGTCTGCACATGCTGCCAAAACTTCGGGTATACCCTTTGCTTTGACATCTTACATATACTTCCGCAAGCCCATATTTCCCGTTTCTTCGCAGCATATTTTTTATCAGTTTCAGTTCATCTTCTGTATGCGCGTTCGGGCTGCGCTGAGGCTTCCTTGACCTCAGCGCAAGACTCCGAGCGCTTCCATCATATTTTTCAAGCTGTCTGTAAACAAACTGTCTATATGTGTGATATCTTTTTGCTGCCTTTGTTACTCCATACTTTATCGCATATTCACATAAACGCTGGCGATATTTCATTTCTTCTGTTACAATAGCCATGAGAGGATACTCCTTTTGATATGTTTTTTTGTGGTGAATTAATTATATCAGAGTATTCCTCTCTTTTCTTATTTCTTTTGTCACATATGTCTTATCACATTACAGGACGCCAAAGATAGACAAAAGAAAAAAGAGCCTTGCTCCAGCTTCGATCAGCATCAGAGACTCCGGCTCTCCTCACCTGGGACTTTTTGTCCCATCACTCGGACTCGTCATCCAGGCTTTTTATCTCGGCTCCACGATGAGCTTTATCGCAGTTCGTTCCTCTCCTTCGATCTCTATATCGGTGAACGCCGGCACCGATACAAGATCTATCCCTCCGGGCGCCACAAACCCTCGTGCGATAGCTATGGCTTTCACCGCCTGATTGAGAGCTCCCGCACCGATGGCCTGTATCTCGGCCCCGCCTTTCTCCCTTAAAACTCCGGCTAAAGCGCCTGCTACTGAATTAGGATTCGACCTTGCTGATACTTTCAAAACTTCCATTTTTAATTCCTCCATAAACTATTACAGTATTTTGTTGTTTCCCGGGGTTTCCCCTTCGATAAATAAATTATATATTCGCAAACGGTCATTTCACATCTGTTTCATTCGACATTTACGAGCAAAAACGGTCATAATACAGTATTATTGAATTTTTTTCGACTTTTGCTTGCTTTTTTCACGAAATTAACTTATAATTCAATTGAGGTTATCCCCCTGATAGCCTCATTAATCTCTAATCCCAATACCCCTTTTAACAAGAGAGACCGTTCAGGTCTCTTTTGTTTTGCGGTGATAACTCTTTATTTTATCCCCTGCCCTTGTTATAATACTAAGTATTATGAGACATTTGACTGAATCATACGATGAAGAGCTGTATTCCGGCAGCGCCTTCAAGTTCTATTTTGATAAACTTAAAATCGGCGTGCTGGATATAGAGACGACTGGGCTGAACCCGGCCCGGAACAAGTTTATTCTTGGAGGTCTGCTGGACATGGAGAGCAGGACTCTCCACCAATATTTCGCAGAGACGCGCAGCGAAGAGGAGGATGCCCTCAGATCTTTTTCAACCTGCATCGCTGAACTTGACATGGTCATCACATACAACGGCAGGCATTTCGATATGCCTTTCATAAACAGACGCATGAAGACCTTCGCCATGGGCAGCTGCTCACCTTACAATCTGGACATCTATCTCATCCTCAACGGACACTCGCCCATAAAGAAGTTTCTCCCCAATCTGAAGCAGAAATCCGTGGAAAACTATATGGGACTGTGGCAGACCAGGACTGACGAGATTTCCGGACTGGAAAGCGTTGAACTGTACAATAGATATGAAAAAAGCGGCGACGAGGACCTGGCCCGCAAGATACTCCTTCACAACAGCGACGACGTGGTACAGCTGACGAGACTTCTGACAGTCTTGGGCAAGGCCGACCTCCATAAGGCCATGTTCCACCTGGGATTTCCTGCAGGGCCTCTCACCGTGGAGAAGATCCGAATGGATTCCGACTCCATGACGGTGACCGGCACCCAACGTAGAGATCCGAAAAATTATACAGGCTACACTTTCGGTGGATTTGCCGCCGAGATACATATGGACAGGAACACAGCCTCCTTTTCCATGAAATTTCCGCTGATACGGGAATCAGGACTGGCCGTAGCCGACTTGGAAGCTGCAGGCCTGGACACCGGTCAGTTCCAGATGTATCCGTCTTATGGCAGCGGTTTTCTGGTGCTGGAAGATCACGGGAACAGAAAGTACATGGAAATAAACCACTTTATCAAAGCGTTCATTACATCGTTTATAAACAATATATAAGAAAGGATAACAATATGGATTTTATCGACAGTATCAGTAAAGTCAAGGGTGATAGCTTCACCATGGCATCTCTGCCGGAAGAGACGAGAAACGGCGCGTTGGAAGCCGTCGCCAAAGCTCTGACGGAAAACAAAGCGGCCATATTTGAGGCCAATGGCAGAGACATGAAGGCAGCGGAGGAAAGTTCTCTGGCTCAGCCCATAATCAATCGCCTCAAATTCGATGAAAAGAAACTGGCCACATGTATATCGGGTATCTACGATCTGATCGACTTGGAAGATCCTCTCTTCAAGGATTTGCTGAAGCGCCAGCTGGACGATGACCTCATCCTCACCAAGACCACCTGCCCTATCGGCGTCATCGGTGTCATCTTTGAATCCAGACCCGATGCCCTGGTACAGATCGCATCCCTGTGCATCAAGAGCGGCAACTGCATCATACTTAAGGGAGGCAGCGAAGCCAGGAACACCAACAGAGCTCTCTTCGATGTCATCTATAAAGCCTGCATCGAAGCCGGTCTTCCTGAACACTTCGCAGTACTCATCGAAGACAGGGCAGAGATAAGCGAACTTCTCAAATGCCATGACTACGTGGATCTGCTGATACCAAGAGGTTCCAACCAGTTCGTCCAGTACATCATGGACAATTCAAAGATACCGGTTATGGGCCATGCCGACGGAATATGTCACATCTACGTCGATGGTGCTGCCAGTATAGAGAAGGCCATCCCTATCATCATCGACTCCAAGACCCAGTACGTGGCTGCCTGCAACGCTGCCGAAACACTGCTGGTCCACAAGGACATCGCCGACGTACTGCTGCCGCTGCTGGCTGACGCGTCGGGAAGCAGGATACAGTACAGATGCGACGACAGGGCCGGTCAGCTGATGCCTTCGGAACCTGCCACCGATGAGGACTTTTCCACGGAATACCTGGACTACATCCTGTCGGTGAAAATAGTCGATGATATAGATGAAGCCATCGACCACATCAACAGATACGGCTCCCACCACACCGACTGCATCATAACAGAAGACAAGGATTCCGCTGACAAATTCATGTCCCTGGTGGATTCCGCCGGAGTGTATCTCAACTGCTCGACCAGGTTTGCCGACGGCTTCAGATACGGATTCGGTGCCGAAGTAGGTATCAGCACAGGAAAGATACACGCCAGAGGACCTGTAGGTCTCGACGGGCTCGTTACATATAAATACAAGCTTGAGGGCAACGGCCAGATAGTGGCAGATTATTCCAGCGGGAAATCACAGTTCCACTTCCGCGATCTGATATGAGTCCGATGACGACCCTATCCACAGCCTGATGGCTATCGATACGGCAAGGGGCTATCGCACCAACGCGAGATAACAGTTGAGGCGATAGCCCCTTTCATTTTGTCCCAGACAGGGCGCCAGATCATATCATCTCGCGCTCTGCGTCACAGCAGTCCCATATCCTGATATCTGTGGTATTTTCTGGAGAAGGTCGGCTGACTTATTTTGAGGAGCTTCGCGGCTTCGCTGGCATATCGGCACTTCGTCAGAGCCGCTTTGATCAGCGACGCTTCCAGGGAAGCTACCGCTCTGTTCATATCGAAAGAATCCGCATCGGCCTCTGCGCCTGTGATCCCCCGCTCCTCCTGTCTTTTCATCTCATCCGCGTACACAGTGGAAAGGATATCCGATTCATTCAGTATGAACTGTCTTTCTATAAAATTGGAAAGCTCGCGTATGTTTCCCGGCCAGTCCATCGAGACCAGTTCCATAAGGAACTCGCTGGTCGCCTGCTTGTGATAACCGTATTTTTCATTGAGTCGGCTTATGAAAAGCTCCGCCAGGGCAGGGATATCCTCCCGCCGCTCCCTGAGAGGAGGCACCTCTATCGACATCACGTTAAGCCGGTAATACAAGTCCGCCCTGAAAGTCTTCTCCTTTATCATCTTCTTCAGATTCCTGTTGGAGGCCGCTATTATCCGTACATTCACCTTTACAGGCTCCGTACTCCCTATCCTTATGATCTCGCCGTCCTGGAGCACTCTCAGCAGCGCTGCCTGGAGCTCGACAGGTATCTCGCTTATATTATCCAGAAACAAAGTCCCGTTATTGACTTTTTCGAACACTCCCGGCCTTCCCTCGGGATCGGCTCCCGCAAAGGAACCTCCCACATATCCGAAAAGCTGCTTTTCCAGCAGATGTTCGGGGATAGCTCCGCAGTCCACTTTGAAATAATTGCTATCCTTCCGCAGACTTTTCCTGTGTATATACTGGGCCACGACTTCCTTTCCTACTCCCGTCTCTCCTGTTATGAGCACGGTGGAATCCCTGGGCGAAACCTTTAGCGCGGTCCTGAATACCGACTCCGTGTTGGAGCTTTCACATATTATGGGCCCCAGACTAGGCTCGCTGAGATATTCCTCCTTGTACAGAGACAGTATCTCCTCCGCGACCCGCGACTCTTTCTCGAGAGAAATTATCTCCGATATATCCCGTATATTGCTGACCACAGCCACCACCTCGTTTTTATCGCTGAATACAGGGCTTCCCGTTATTATCACCTTTTTTCCGGAAACCAGCTCTTCCGTCAGCGTTATGGCCTTCCTCGTCGTCACTACCTCCTCGGAAATGTGCGTCTTCACAAGCCCCAGCTCCAGCAACTCGTCCATGGTTTTTCCCACATACTCCGAACGGCTCCTTCCCGTCATCTTTTCATATGCCTTGTTCACATAGATCGTCATCGTATTCCTGTCGGTTATGTAGATGCCGTCATAGGAGCTTTCCATGATAGATGTCATGAATTCCTTGTAATCAAAAGAAGTTCTTTTTTCCATGCTCCTCGTACCCATCCTTTACATTGAGATTTTTCCAATATATTAATTAGCAAGACATGTGCCACATGCCAGCCTGTTCCGCAGCCCGCCGGCGCCTTTCCTTCCACCGCCTTTGCCGTCTTCCCTCCAGCCTTCGATCCTTACGTATTCACATTTGAATCCGGCGTTTTAAAAATGAATCAAAGTCGATTTCAATTCATTTTTGGATTATATAAATGAATCATCCCTGCCTCGATAATGAGATTTTTTCTATAATGAATATATCTGAAAATTAAATTTCATAATTGAATTTTCTCTTTTTATCCCCCTAAGAATCGTTGATATTTAAAGCTTTTTGCGATGAATTTCATCTCTTTTCGATTTGTTTTTTAACACTTTTTTATCAAATCCGTCACTTTTTGCACGTTTTTTGCTGGTAGCATATATGTGTTTTTTCATAATTCGCTGGATCTAAATTTCATTTTTGAATAGGAGGATAAACGATGTTAGATTTAAGCAAATCACCGGTAGTCCCTACCAGTGAAAAAGACCAGACAGAAAAGAGAAAAAAGCTCGAGGATTACGTGAGAAGCTGTTGTCTGGAGCTTCCGGAAGAAGTCGCGGAGCTGTTCATCAACTACACGCGATGGATATGGGAATACAAATGCATAGGCGCCATAAACAAATTTTACAATGATGACACCATATGCTATACGGAAAACGGAGGCTGTACGGTTGGCGCTGACCCTGTCATTGCCGGAAGCCTTCAGTCCATCTGCTCATACCCTGACAAGATCAACGATTTCGTAGACATAATCGTCGAAGGAAATGAAGAGGACGGCTACAATTTCGGTCAGTCTTCCAAGCTCGGAAACTTCAACCTGGGATGGAGCAAATACGGCCCTCCTACAGGCAAATGGCTGGGAGTTGACGATATCCCGCTCTACTCCATATGCGAACTCACTTTGAGAAAAATTGACGGAAGATGGAGAGTGACGGAGGAATGGGTCGTTGAAGGAACGGAAGTAAAGCGAATGACTCTCAACGCGGAAGACAGAGCCGAAGTGGAGAGAAACATCGGCATCGACCCTGACGGCGAGGACATCGACATGCTGGCAGCAGCCACAAAAGTGGCGGCAGAAGCAGCAGAGGCGGCGTCAAAAGCAGCGGAAGCGGCATCAGCTCTCGCAGCAGCAATAAACAGATTGAACAGCGAAAAGGAGGAACAGTAACAATGTACAAGGCAATGAAAAGCGATGTCTATATGGACACCATCGAAAAATTATGCGATCAGGTATACAACAATCCTATGAAGGACAAGGAAGACGCCAGACAGTATGTCAAAGATATGACAGCTCTCATCTACGACTACAAAATGCTGGGTATGATCTACGACTTTTACGCTGATGATGCCGAAGTCATCAAACAGAACTGCGAAAAGCTCATCGGACCTGATGACTTTTTCAAGAACGCATCGCCTTTCGTCGCAGCATTCCCGGATCTGGTAGCGGATGTTGAAAACATAATAGTAAACAAGGTCGACGACAATTTCTTCAAAGTTTTCCGACGCCTCAGATACAAGGGAACGAATACAGGGCTCAGCAAATACGGTCCTGCGACAGGAAAGTCTCTTCAGAACAAGTGTCTCAATCTCACGCTCATGTATCTGAAGAAAATTGACGGAAAATGGAAGGTAACTTTCGCCGTCGACTCCGATAGCGAAGACTGCATCAGAGATGCTCAGATATCCGGCTAACATCTTCGGCTAAAAAAGAAAGAGAGAGGGTTTTCATCATGTCTGACACTGTTACAAAAACAGAAAACTATAACAGGATGGTCCAGATCGTTCTGTTTTTCATAATAAGTACGTTGTTCTTCGTATCTATCTCAACGTACTCATCATACATAACTCCCCTGGCCAACGACCTGGGCATAACTCCGACGGTCATCGGCGTGATACTGGGAGCTACCGGTATGGTCTCAATGTTCGTAAGGTTTCCCATAGGTATCCTTTCGCAGATGTTCAGCAGGAGAAAGCTGGTCATACAGCTGGGTCTCCTCGTTACGGTTATCGCATTTTTCATCGCCTTCCTGGCGCCTAACGCGGTAACGCTGTTCATCGCCAAAGGCGTGGGCGGCCTCACCGGTGCTACATGGGTAATGTACACAGTGCTGTTCTCGACCTACTTCACCGCAGAGGAAATACCTAAATCTATCGGCGTGATAAATCTCGCCTCCTCCATCGGACCTATTATCGGTGCCAGCGTGGGAGGTTTCGTATCGTCGCTGTTCAGCTACAAGTTTTCACTGCTGGCGGCAGTAGTTGCCGCAGCCATCACCATAATCCTGGTCTTCTTCCTGAAGGAGCCCAAAGTCGGCGCAGCGGCAACACCTAAGGACGCGCTCCACATGGCCAAATTGCAGCTGCTGGACAAAAACGTGTGGAGAATAGGTATCATCGATACCATCGCGATGATGGCGACCTATGCCTATATGGACTATCTGACGCCTACCATCGTGGAGAACCTGGGAGGCGGCGCCGCTGAGATAGCTATAACTGCCAACTGCTTCAGAGTATTCTGCATCATATCCTCGCCGCTTACGGGGACTATAATCTACAAGAAGCTGGGAGTTACTCCTACGATAGTCATCGGTACGCTGGGCCTCGCCCTTTCGTGTATCCTGATGCCGCTGGCGCCTAACCTCATGATGGTCTACGTGCTCCACTGCTGCATCGGTTTCTTCTTCACCATGGACTGCACGATGATGCTGGCCCTCATAATCATGGGAGTACCGCACAAATACCAGACCATAAGGATGGGCTTCCTTCAGAGCATATATTCCATAGGACTCTCCATAGGACCTATGCTCTCAGGTATACTTACCGCCCATATGAGCATCAGGAACTGTGCCTTCATCATGGGAGGAGTAGTTCTGATACTGGCCATCATCTGCAAATGGCTTGTCCCTAAAGGGCTGGACAAGGTGGTCGTCGACGAATAGACGCGCGCTTCGTTCCAATGATGTGGCTATTGACAGGAAGGAAAAGAACATGGATAAAAATACTGTTTTCACAACAAGGAATATACAGATATCGCTGTTTCTCATAGTCAGCGTGCTGTTCTTCATAAGTATTTCCGCCTTCGACCCTTATATCACTCCATATGCCACTCAGCTGGGAATACCGGTCTCACAGATAGGAATCATCCTGTCTGTGGCCGGATTCTCTTCAATTATCGTGAGATTCCCCATCGGAATATTCGCCGAAATGTTCAGCAAAAAGAAGATCATGATACAGATGGGGCTTCTTCTCACTTTAATCGTGTGGCTCATCGTCTTCCTCTTCCCTTCAGTGAGCAGTCTCACCGTCGGAAAGCTGGCAGACGGGATCACCGGAGCGACCTGGGTGCTGTATACAGTTCTCTTTTCGATGTACTTTAAGGATGAGGACATCCCCAAGGCCATAGGTATAGTGCAGCTCGCTTCCACCATTGGCCCCTTCATAGGCATGAACATAGGAGGTACCGTTTCCGAGCTTCTGGGTTACCAGTATTCGTTCATAATAGCGGTCCTGGCCGCTGCCCTGGGCATCGTTGTCCTCTTCTTCATCAAGGAACCTGTCGTGTCCTCAGCCGTGAAGGCGGGGAAGGCATGGCAGCTGGGGAAAGAACAGCTCTTCGACAAAAACGTATGGATATTGGGCCTTTTCGCCAGCATAGCAATGATGACCACATATGCGGGCCGCGATCTGCTGACCCCAGTTATGGCAGGAGATCTGGGCGGCGGTGCAATCGCTCTCACCATACTGCCAAACCTCTTCATGATATTCAACAGCATCTCTTCTCTGCTCTCCGGGACCTTTTTTCCTAAGCGTCTGGGGCTGGTGAAGACAGTGACGATAGGCGCCCTCGGACAAGGGGCGATCTCCATCGCGATGCCTTTTTCGTCCAACCTGATGACACTCTACATACTTCAGTCGCTGGGCGGATTTTTCTTCGGTATGACCGTGACCATCTTGTTGGCCATGGCACTGATGGGTGTCAGCCACGATGCTCAGACCTCCAGGATGGGACTTTACCAGAGCATCTACTCCATCGGCCTTACCATAGGCCCTAGCATATCAGGCTTCATCCTGGAAGAAACAGACCTGAAAATAGCTTATCTGATAATGGGTATCGCTGTAATCATAATAGGTTTTCTTTCAAAGAAGCTCCTGCCCGCCCACCTTCTGGAAAGCGGCCAGTCTCAACGTCATTTACCGGACGACAACTAATAAACTTTAATTACAAGGAGGACAAGCAATGCTGGATTTAAGCAGACCTAAAGGGGTCCCTACTCTGGATCCCGACCGCACGGAAAAGAGAAAAAAATTCGAAGAATTCGTCAGAAACTGTAAGCTCAATCTTCCTGAAGAGGTGGCAGAGCTCTTCATAGACTACACACGCTGGATATGGGAGTACAAATGCGTCGGAGCCGTCAGCAAATTCTACTGCGATCAGACGATTTTCCACGGTGAAAACGGATTCACTTCGGTAGGATTCCAAGCTACCATCGCCTCTACGCTGGGCGCCGTCTGCGCTTATCCCGATCAGGTAAACGAATTCGTCGACATAATAGTGGAAGGCAGCGAAGAAGAGGGATATCATTTCGGACAGTCTTCCATCATCGGCCTGGAAAATTCAGGCTGGAGCAAGGATGGCCCGCCTACCGGCAAATGGCTGGGCAAAGACGGCGTTCCCGCCTATTCCATATGTGAACTGACCCTCAAAAAGATAGACGGCCGCTGGCGTGTCTATGAAGAATGGGTAGTTGAGGGAACGGAAGTCCGCAGGATGACCCAGCAGTCCTGATATCACAAAGTGTATGATAATAACAATGAAGAGAGCCTTGAAGGAACAGCAGCCGCATCGCTGCCGTCCCCGCAAGGCTCTTTATTGTATAAGGAAAACCACGTGATAGTCACGTGGTTCAAAGGAGCTTAAGCGATATATTCAGGAAGAAAAACTCCTAATGTGTATAATAAAAACGTGACCTGCCAGTTACGTAAAAACACATTAGGAGGACAGTAAAATGACAAAGCAAAATACTGACGTAAAAAGTTTAGCACATACAAAATGGAACTGCAAATATCATGTAGTGTTTGCGCCAAAGTATAGGAGAAAAGTATTTTACAATGAGAAAAGGGAAGATATAAGAGATATCATAAGGACATTATGCCAATGGAAGGGAGTAGAAATCATAGAAGGAGAAATATGTCCGGACCATATACATTTGTTGCTAAGTATACCACCAAAGATGAGCGTTTCAGGATTTATGGGATATCTCAAGGGAAAAAGTTCATTGATGATATTTCAGAAGTATGGAAATATGAAATTTGCATATAGAAATCGAGAGTTTTGGTGCAAGGGATATTATGTAGATACAGTAGGGAAAAATACAAAAGCGATAAAAGAATATATAACCGGGCAACTAAAAAGAGATAGAGAAAGTGATCAGTTAAGTATTTTTGACCCAAGAGACCCTTTTAAGGGTGGCAAATAATTGATGCGTGGCTGGCAGGCCAATGAAAGGCACACTTGTGTGCTGCCAGTAGTATTAGGGCTATGCCCGAAACTGAAATACCCCCTGCTATGCAGGGGGATTATTATTTTTCCGCTTCTCCTCCGGATCACCACCTGCCCGTGACTTACCGGGACATCGCTTCACTCTCCATCTTTATGTACTCTCCCAGCGCTTTCACAGCATTGTCCACATGTTCGCTCACCGAGAGATTTTCCACGCTGACAACCTGGATATGACACCTGTTGATAGGAAGCAGTATCTTGTATGTATGGCTGCCTCCGATGGCCGATGCCATAGCCGGCGACAACTCCCCCATCATGGAATTGGCATTGAGGATGCCGATGACTCCCATGACTACATCAACGTGATTCATGTTGTGGACTATGGCGTTCTCTCCTGTGGCCCCTTCATCGGCTCCGGCTTTCAGCATCTGACCCGTAGCCGTCGAATTGGTGCCCAGAGCGATGACCGTAAGGTCCGGGAAGGCTCGCTTCACCTTATCGACGATAGCCCTGCCTATTCCGCCGCCCTGTCCGTCCACGACCGCTATATTCATATCTCGCTCCTTTCTCCACAGCCTTTCCGCATTCCCGCACTGCATCAGTCTACCAGCCTCTGTCGTATCCGCCGCCTTTCTCCTGGAAGCAGTCGATACACACCGGCTTTCCGTCCAGCACTCTCATCTTCGTCTCCGCTGCAGCTTCGCCGCACAGGTGACACTTGACCGAATTCAGCCCTCTCGCCGGCTCCGGAAGCTCTGCGCGAGGCTTCCCTTCGGCAAAGATTTCTCCTATTGGTGCTGTCAGCACATATTCTATATACTGGGCGCCGCGTAGTCCTTCCTTTTTATCCCTGGCCATCAGTCTGAAGCTTTCACCGGTCTTCCTGTTGAAGAAACTGAAGGCAAACTTTCCCGTACCGCGATATATGAGATTTCCCTTTCCCAAGGTACAGCCTAAGACGAATTGTATGCCGTCTACTCCGCAGGCATCGTTCTCCGTAACGCAGACGATCTCCTCGTCCTCTGCCCTTTCCACGCCGAAACGGCGCTGCGCTTCCATAGCAGCCCTCACTCCCAGGGCCAATCCTCCGCACGTGTGTCCGTGAAACGCCACGGCCTTTTCCCATATCTCCATGTTCATCATGTCAATGCTCCAATCACAGCTCCAGCTTGTAATCTCCGTCCTTTATCTTTCCCATTTTCCTCAGGGCCCTGTCTATTATCAGCGTCAGGATCGCCGGAAGGAATATCTGCAAAAGCAAGACCTTCCACAGTGTATCCAATGAAAATCCCATGTCGGTAAACGTCCCTATCTGACCTACAAGTCCCGACGTTCCCATCCCGGCGCCTACAGCAATATTAGTCATCTTGAATATGCAGGTGGAAATGGGGCCGATGATAGCTCCCGCCAGTGTAGCCGGTACCAGTATCCACGGGTTCTTTATGATATTCGATACCTGCAGCATAGACGTCCCCAGGCCTTGCGCCACCAGTCCTCCCGCGCCGTTCTCTCTGTAACTCGCCACTGCGAATCCCACCATCTGAGCACAGCATCCTACGGTAGCCGCTCCTGCCGCCAGTCCGCTCAGATCCAGCATGATACACAGCGCCGCGCTGGATATGGGCGCCGTCAGCACCAGCCCCACTATCACTGATATCACTATTCCGAAGATGAAAGGCTGCCATTCGGTTGCTGTCATGATCACATCCCCAAGACGCATCATGCACCAGCCTATAGCCGGTCCCGCCAGTTTGGCAACGATAGCTCCTGTTATCAATGTTACAGCAGGAGTCACCAGAATGTCAACTTTTGTTTCTTTCGACACCATCTTTCCGAACTCGGCTCCTACCGCCACTGCCAGGAAAGCTCCCGCCGGGCCTCCTGACACCTCTATCCCGAATCCCAGCATAGTCGCACCCATCATTCCCGTCACGACACTGGTGAACAGCACCAGCGGCGGCGCCTTGAGGCTCCATGCCACAGCCACGCCGATGGCCGCGCCCATGTACTGCTGGGCGATACCGCCTACTTCAACGAAAAACGATGACACCATATTCTCTCCGAACAGATTCGCCGTCTGCTCTCCAATGGTGTTGAATATGACTCCTATCAGCAGCGACGCAAACAGCCCCAGCGCCATGGCCGACAGCGCGTCCTGCAGATATCGCTTCACCGATATCTCTATATCCTTCCGTTTGAAAAAGCTCTCCTTCTCCTGTACGCTTCCCTTTGTCTCCATATCGACTTTCTCCTGTAATGATTTTCTCTCGCGAAAGGCTTCCCGACACCTGACCGGCCGCCGCCTTTCGCAAACGATACATAAACTTACCGTATGATTTTACCAGAGTATATATACATATATCAAGACACTTATATACATTTAACATTTGATTGCTTTGCTCCATTATGGTATCATCATCTTATCTTGGAAATGAGGAGGGGTCATCATGAAAAACAACAACGTCGGTGAAAGGACAGCCGCCGACAGAAGAGAATATATAAAAAAGATGCTCAATGGCTCTGATGAGCCTATAACAGCCGCCAGATTCGCCCGCGAGCTTTCCGTCAGCAGACAGATAATCGTCGGTGACGTAGCCCTTCTGCGGGCCTCAGGCCTGGATATACTGGCCACTCCCAGAGGATATATCATGAACGGACCTGACAGCGCTCCCGATTTCCCATTTATGGGTATCATCGCCTGCAAACACAGCCCGCAGCAGCTCCGAGATGAGCTGTATACTATCGTGGACTTCGGCGCCACTGTCATAGATGTCTCCATAGAGCACGCCATATATGGCGAGATCTCTGCAAAGCTGGGTCTTTCCTCCAGATACGACGTCGACCAGTTCATCTCCAAGGTTGAGATGGAAAAGAATTCGGCGCCGATCAGTTCCCTGACAGACGGCATCCATATCCATGCCATCGGATGCAGAGACAGAGCCACCTTCGACCGTATCAAAGGCGCTTTATCAGAAAAAGGCATCCTCATCAGCTGACAGCTTCCCGCCCCTGCTTTCCGGACACGATCCGCTTTCCTGCCGCCATGTAATATATCACCCCAGTCAGATCTGCCAATATCCAGCCTATTGGAACGGACCACCATATTCCAACGACCCCTATGGCCGGTATCGCCGAAAGGATATAGGCCAGGCAAACGCGAGTCCCCAGGGATATCACCGTCAACATCAGAGACATTCCGGCCCTGTTGAAGGCTCTGTAAAGGCCATACAGCATGAACAGTCCGCCTATCCCAAAATAAAACACGCAGACTATCCGTAAATACGATACGCCTGTCTCCACGATATCAGGCTCCCCGTCTCCCACGAACAGTTCCATCAGCTGTCCGGCGAATATGAGCAGCACCATTGATATAATGACAGAAAATGCGACCATCATCATTACAGCGACTCGCATCCCGCGCCTTATCCGCTCTTTCTCCTGCGCACCGTAATTCTGGGCGATGAATGTAGAAAAAGCATTGCCGAAATCCTGCAGCGGCATATAGGCAAAAGCGTCTATCTTAGCGGCTGCCGCAAAAGCCGCCATTACCACCGCTCCAAAGCTGTTGACAAGTCCCTGGACCATCAGGATTCCAAAATTCATTACCGACTGTTGCATACACGTCAAAAATGAAGCCCCTGAGATCTCCCTCAACCCGGCGCCTGTTATCTTCAGGTGCCGCCTCTGTGGCATCATCTGCGGACACTTTCTTATCGTGTATACCATGCATCCTATGCCGGAAAACCATTGGGAGATTATCGTCGCCAGCGCGGCGCCTTCCACTCCCCACAGGAACACGATAACGAACACAAGATCCAGCACTATGTTCACCACCGCGGCAATACCGAGGAAAATCAGCGGCGTCATGGAGTTCCCCACAGCTCTCAGCAGCGACGCAAAAAAGTTGTACAGGAATGTTGCCATGATGCCGGCGAATATCACCAGCAGGTAACTTTTCATCGCGCCATACACTTGATCCGGCACCGACAGCAGTCCCATTATCTCATCCGCCAGAAGGTAGACCAGGATGTTTATCAACGCTGAAAAAACGAAGATCATTGCGAAAGATGTGAAAATGTTCTCTTTAAGCCTGTCCCATCTCTTTTCACCGTATCTTATGGAAAAAATGGCGCCGCTCCCCATAGACATTCCCAACAATATGGACGTGAGAAATGTCATCAGCGTATATGAGGAGCCTACCGCTGCCAGAGCGTCCACACCCAGAAAGCGACCCACTATCAGTGTATCTACAACGTTATACAACTGCTGAAGCATGTTGCCGCATATCATGGGGAACGCAAATAACAATATTCCTTTTGTAACAGAGCCTCTTGTAAGATCCAGCTGCATTTTTCTCCCTCTGAAATATATCTGTCTGTCAGAAAGACGCGCGTAACCGGACGCGCGCCCAAAAAATAGCGGTGTGGAATTTCCGCACCGCTATTTTAAACGCTTTACTCAACTTTGCTTTTTTGCTTTAGTTAATATACTTGGCTTATTTCGCGCAAGCCTTGATGGAGTTCTCCAGGATCTCCAGTCCAGCGTTCAGCTGTTCATCAGTTACGCACAGAGGGCAGAGGAATCTGATAACGTTATTATACGTACCAGCAGCTTCCAGCATAAGTCCGTGGTTCATAGCGTCCTGAACGATAGCGCCAACCAGTTCAGCGTCAGGAGTCTTGGATGCCTTGTCCTTTACGAACTCGATACCCATCATAGCGCCCATACCTCTTACGTCGCCTACGCACTCATACTTATCCTTCCACTCGTTGAACTTCTTCATTGCGATGTCAGCGATGTGCATAGCCTTTGCAGGGTAGTCATCTCTTTCCATAACTTCAACAACCTTCAGAGCCGATGCAGCCGATACAGCGTTAGCACCGAAAGTACCGCCGATAGTGCCGCCGGTTACAGCGTCCATGATCTCAGCTCTTGCAGTTACAGCCGACAGAGGCAGGCCTGCAGCGATGGACTTAGCAGTAGTCATGATGTCAGGAGCGCATCCTGCGTCAGCGAAGTACTGGGAAGCGAACATCTTACCGCTTCTTGCCCATCCGCACTGTACTTCGTCGCATACCATGAGGATTCCGTGCTTGTCACAGATCTCTCTTACAGCCTTTACCCATTCGATAGGTGCAGGGATGAATCCGCCCTCGCCCTGTACAGGCTCGAATACGATAGCAGCGCAGGAATCATATGGAGTAGCTTCTATGAATACTTCTTCCAGTTTGCCGATGTAGTATTTGATAGCTTCCTCTTCAGTCATGTTACCAGGAGCTCTGTAGAGGTTCGGGAACTCAGCTCTGTAAACACCATCAGGGAAAGGACCCATGCCTATGGAATAAGCCTTCTTAGCCGTCATGGTCATTGTAAGAGCAGTTCTTCCGTGGAACGCGCCTGTGAATACGATGATGTTAGGTCTTCCAGTGTAATTTCTGGCGATCTTTACAGCGTTCTCGTCAGCCTCGGAACCGGAGCAAACGAACATAGTCTTCTTGTCGTCGCCCTTAACCGGTACGATCCTGTTCATCTCCTCAGCCAGCTTTACATAGCCTTCATGAGTCGTGATGTTGAACATGGAGTGGAAGAACTTGTCAGCCTGTTCTTTAACAGCTGCGATGCACTCAGGGTTGCTGTATCCGATGTTGAGTACGCCAACTCCTCCTACCCAGTCGAGGAAGATGTTTCCGTCTACGTCTTCGAACATAGCGCCTTCGCCTCTTTCGATAACAGCTTTGTAAGCCGTTCCGATCCCGTTAGGAACTGCCTTAGCTCTTCTGTCCAGGATAGCCTTAGCCTTAGGACCAGGTAATGTTCCGGTAACGATTTTAGGTAATGCTTCTCTTAACATAACAAACCTCCATAAAATAAAATTATATAAAAATTAATTTATATCGAGTTCTGCGAGCTTTCTGTACAATGTAGCTCGTGACAATCCCAGTTCTTTTGCGACGGTTTCCTTCACTCCATTATGTTGTTTAAGTTTTTTCGTTATTATCTCCTTCTCGTAGAGCTTTACCTGCTCAGCGAGGGGTCTGTCCAGATTCCTGAATCTGTCCATCTCCTCTTCTTTTCTCAGGATACGAGCCGGAACTTCTTCCATGGTTATGACATTGCCAAAAGCCATGTTGGTGCCGTATTCAACAGCATTTTCCAGTTCTCTGACGTTTCCCGGCCAGTCGTGATTCATATAAAGTTCCTCCACCTCAGGAGAAAATTTTTCTATATTTTTATTCATAAAGCTGTTGTACTTTTTCAGGAAATGGTACATCAGCAGCTTTATATCGTCTTTTCTTTCACGAAGAGGCGGTATGGAAAGCGGTATGACGCTCAGCCTGTAGTACAGGTCTTCCCTGAACCTTCCTTCTTCTATCAGCTTCTCCAGATCCTTGTTAGTGGCGGCGATGACCCGCACATCCACCAATATGCTCTTGCTGCCTCCGACCCGGTCGAATCTCATGTTCTGAAGCACATGAAGTATCTTGACCTGGAGATGGAGAGGCATGTCTCCTATTTCATCGAGGAATATAGTCCCTCCGTCGGCAAGCTCGAACTTGCCTTCCTTTCCCTTTTCGCTGGCACCTGTAAAAGCTCCCTTCTCATATCCGAACAGCTCACTTTCCAGCAGATTCTCCGGTATAGCTCCGCAATTGACCGTCACGAAAGGCTTATCCTCTCTGGCGCTGGCATAATGTATCGCCTTGGCGAACATTTCTTTTCCGGTGCCGCTCTCCCCTGTTATCAGCACAGTGGAATTGCTCCTGGCCGTTATCAGAGCCTGCTTCTTGGCCAGCATTATATTCTCGCTTATTCCTATGATATCATCTACGGTGTTCTTTATCTTCCTCGTATTGAAATTATACACGAGTTTTTGCGCTTCTTCAATATCTCTGAAAGAAATTACCACACCGTCTATCTCATCGCCCGACATGAAAGGTTTCACCGTCACGATGAAATGATGTTGTTTACCATCTACCTTGAAGATCTCTTCATTCTCTATGTATCCTCTTCCGGTATCCAGCACCTTTATAGCCGGACTTCCCGGCATTATGCTGCTTATATGTCTTTCGATAAGGTCTCCCTTGTTTGTGCCGAACAGAGCCGCAGCTCTGTTGTTGCAGTGCTTCACATAGCCCTTTCGATCCAGTGCGAATATCCCCTCGTGAGCCGTCTCCAGCACCGTGGACATCTCGTCCCTGATCACTTCGGCGTTTTCCAGGCTCGCTTGCTGATCAGCTTTGGCTGCCAGCAGATCAGCCATCTTTTCGACAAAGACTGTCATGCTCTCACGCTTATAAAGGATGATGTGCCTCTGCTCCTCTGTAAAGGCCACCAGACCTATTATCCCGATGATATCTCCCTTGAGGATTATGGGAGTGCAGATTTCGGCAAGTTCTCCCAGCCTCGTATTCCCTACGACGGGCATATCATATCCCTTATAGTTCTGCGCGTCTTCAACATACTGAGTCTTCCCCGTACGCAGTACGCTGGCATACAGGTAATTACCCTCCAGATTCCCGTCTTCCTCTTCTTTTCCTATCCGTCCGTGGTAATAACCTGTACCTCCCAGGATCCTCAGTTTGTTATCAACGATTTCAACTTCAAGACCTACAGCTATACTGATGGCCTCGGCAACCTGCTGCACACTTTCCTTAATGCCGCTCAAAACAGACATTCATATCACCTTATCAAATATAATATTTCTAAATACCTGTCTCTATTTTAACACATTCAGCGAGCGTTTCAAAAGGATTTAACGGGTTTTGAGTATACTTTTTCTCATTTTCGATACTTTTGTTGCCATTACGTCATATCATTTTGCTGTCCCGTCTGGCTTCCTGTCTTTTCATCCTCCAGATCGCTGACTGCCGCGCCCAGATTGATAGTCGACTTTTCCAGTTCGAGAACCATGTTGTTTATCTCCGTAAGCTCCTTCGGCGACATATCTTCTCCCACGGCCAGCTTCGTATTGTAGAGAATATCCTCTATTCGCCTGTGGATATCGAACAGGTTTGTCCTGAGGCTGCCAAGCATCTCCTCGTCCACCTCTTCCTCCATGGCCTGATCCATGCTGACTATCTCGTCCTTTTCCAGCACGTACTCGGAATTTCCCTTCACCACTATCGGATGATAGCCCAGCTCTTTTTCCACTGTTTCGGCGAAGGCTTCCTTGGCTTCAGGCTCGCCGTGTACCAGGAAGATATGCTTCGGCTCCTTCTGGAAACCCTTCAGCCACGCCAGCAGCCCGTTCTTGTCGGCATGGCCCGAAAAACCTTCCAGATTGTATATCTTGGCGTTGACCTGGACCTTTTCGCCAAAGAGGGTCACTTCTTTGGCTCCATCCAGTATCATCCTTCCCAGGGTCCCCTCAGCCTGATATCCGACGAAGACGATGCTGGACTTCCTGTTCCACAGGTTATGCTTCAGATGGTGTCTTATCCTTCCCGCGTCGCACATGCCGCTGGCCGATATTATCACCTTCGGCTCCGGGTTGGTATTGAGCCATATGGATTCCTGACTTGTCCTGGTGAACCTGAGGTTCTTGAAGTCGAGTGGATTGTCGCCTTTTGCTATGTATTCCTTCGTCTCATTGTCGAAAACCTGGGCGTTCCTCTTGAAAACCTCTGTGGCCGTGGTAGCCATAGGGCTGTCCACGTAAACCATTATATTCTCAAAGGCCTGACGATATCCATTGTCGGTCTCATAGACTCTGTTGAGCTCGTATATCAGCTCCTGAGTCCTTCCCACCGCAAAGGACGGTATCACCGTCGTGCCTCCCTTTGCAGCCGTGTCCCTGATGATGTCCATCAGCGCCTTGACATTCATTGAATTTTCCGGATGCACCCTGTTGCCGTAAGTTGTCTCCATGATGACGTAGTCGGCCTTCTTTATGATAGTCGGATTGCGCAGTATAGGTCTTTCCATGACACCCAGGTCTCCCGAGAAGACTATCTTGGAAACGTTGTCGTTTTCCGTCACCCACAGCTCCGTTATAGCCGAGCCCAGTATGTGTCCGGCATCGTTGAAGACTATCTTCATCTCCTCATTGAGCTCTATAAGCTGGTCATACAGCACCGGCTTCACATAGGTGAGGGAATCAACCGCATCGTTGAAGGTATACAGCGGCTCCACCTTTGGCCTGCCGGCTCTTTCATTTTTCTTGTTCTTCCACTCAGCTTCCTTCTCGTGTATGTACCCGCTGTCCTTCAGCATCACATCCAACAGATCCGCTGTAGCGTCAGTACAGTATATGGACCCCTTGAATCCACGTTTTATCAGCAATGGGATCCTGCCACAGTGATCTATGTGAGCGTGACTCAATATCACATAATCTATCTCCGCCGGATCGAACGGGAAATCCTCATAATTGAGCGCTTCCTGTGCCTTTCCTCCCTGGAACTGGCCGCAGTCCAGCAGCACCTTGTGATTCTCCGTCGTTATCAGATGACAGGAGCCTGTCACACCCGTGGATGCCCCGCAAAACTGTATCTTCATATGTTATCCTCCTTCAAGTACGGTCGTTATCGCATCATCCGCCCGGACCGTTCAAAAGCCCGCTTCCTATCTGCCATTATTATACTACCCGCTGCGGATAATTACCATGAAAATTATCCAAAAGGGCTGCCGGGATATGGAAAGCTCCAGGATGTCAGACACACCGCTCAGCATCTGACAGATATCAGGCATGACGCCACGTCGGATCTTAAATATGCCTAAAACACTGCTTTCTGACGCGCTTTTGGCATATTCACTCCATCTCACCACTCCTGCCGCCAGATGATATGCCAAACTCCCGAAACGGACACAGGCCTTTTGGCATTCCCGCCGCCTGTTTTCCATGAAAATATGCCAATTCCCCGCTGCGAAAAAGGACTTATAAGCATATCATCCTCGAAACAGAAGGGAAAAACTTCCCTTTATGCCTATAAACCCTTTCGGCAACCGTATTTTTGGCATATCTGACCGCAGTCAGCCATTCCTAAATCCGCCACATTTCTGCGCCACCACGGAAATATGCCAAAGAGCCGCCCGCCAGACTTCTTCTGACGCGCGGCTCTCTGCTGTTCATCGCGGATACGATCATTTATCTGCCTGTTGGAAAGGCGGAATGCAATACACTTTCGCTCCTGACATCTGTACTCTGTAAAAGGGAGGAACATTTCCCAATGTCTTCATCACATTCATAAAATCCTTCCCTGCAGTTATCATTCCAATGAACCCAATGGAAAACAAAGTTTTTGCCAAATATGTATAAGGAGAAATGTACAGCCATATGAGAAGAGGCAGCAGCCCCAGTACCAGGCTCGGGAAAAGACTCATGAAAATGAATCTTCCTCTGCTCATGGACTTGTCACTGGTGACGAACATCTTGGCCGGTTTCATCATCTGATACAGCTCCACCCGGCTTCCTTTCGGGAAGCAGATACCGTGAAGCAGCTCATGGGGCAACAGAAGCATGCAGCCTATCACTATGCCAAGTATACTGAACATCATCGGGGTGTCTTTTATTGTCACGTATTTTATGGAAAAGATGACGATAGGCACTATCATAGCCATTATACAATAGAAGGCTGTAGATTTTCCTTCCTTTTCCATCACTTCCGGATCTATGTACTTTACCGCTCCGTGCGGGACATTACCCGTGATTTCTCCGTAGTTCTCTATAATACCCTTATTACATATCCTCATATGGCTTCTCCTATCTGATTCTCCTATTTAGGCTTATACATCTCACGTCTCAGCTGCGTGAAATCACTGCCGGAAAGCGGAGTCTTCTCCACGCAATACACCGGCATCTGACGCCTGGACAGTTCTTTGAAGTAAGGGATCGCCGGGATTCCTTTTTCCGCGCCGAATGCCCCTCTTTCTGTTATCTGTCCATTGTATATCATCTGAGCTACTATCGAAGGCGGTACGCCTGTATCCAGAGCACCGGCCATGAACCCCCACTTTTCGCTGGTCCTGATGACGCATTCAACCATTATCTCCTTCTCGATACCATCCTTTGTACCAGTCACTACTGCCCTCAGAACATCGCAGTCGTTCAGTTCTCCGTCCTGACTTCCATCGTAATTTTCCAGGTACTTGTTCACTACCGCTATCATTGTCCTGAGAGGGTTCACATCCTGGCCCTGTACGGAGACAGGATCCTCCGTCGCGAATCCCAGACCTGCCAGGAAGCTTATCCTTTCCTCAAAATCCTCCGAAAGCGAGAGTTTGAAGCTGGCGTTCTTTATACCTTTTTCCTTGAAGGAGCTGGCAAACTGAACAGGCTCGGAGTGGATGCAATAGAATGCTTCTGCAGGGCCGATCGGCTCAGTGAAGTCTATGATCTCTCTTCCGCTGCCTGCAGGAACCGGTTGCAGGACTCCATCTTTGAGTATCCATGGTTCCAGCGTATGTTCTTCCATTACCGTAAGCAGAGAGTAAGGGATACCGATTATGGCGTTGGTCCTGGTGAAATCCCCGCAGGCACAGATGGCCTTGGCTTCTTCTATGGTATCCAGCTTGCTGGCCGCGTATCCTGCCATGACATTCATGGTACCCGGTGTGCTGCCCATTCCCAAAACAGCTGTGAGGCCGGCTGCCTTGAATTCTTCATCCAGTTCCAGCTGCTTCTTGGTAACGTGGAACAAACCACCCAGGTCGATATAGTGAGCCTTTACTTCCAGACACGCCTTCATTATATCTATGTTCCAGTTATACTGTACGCAGTTGAGAACGATATCAGCACCCTTTATCACCTCGACCAGTCTGTCATGATCGCGGACGTCCAGCTGTACGGCCTTAAGACCGAATTTCTTAGCTACGTCCTCAGCCTTTTTCAAATCGTAATCGGCGATAATGATCTCCTTTTCACCCGGGCTCAGCTCCGCGTCGCACAGATCCGTGCAGCAGATATTTCCCTGTAACCCCGCTCCCAGAATAACTAATTTCATCATGATGATTCTCCTTTCTATTATCAGCTTTCATTTACAGCCTTTATTCGATATAAGTTGATATTTTTAACATGTAAGGAACCCTGCTATCAGGTATCCTATGATGGCAAATCCTGCACATATCAGCGCATATGGCAATTGAGTCAACGCGTGATCCATGTTTTCTATGCCTGATGCCGAAGAAGACAGTACCGCAGCATCGGAGTAGAAACAGCCGTGTGCTCCGAATGTAGCCGAAGACAGTATCGCCGCTACAGTGATCAGCGGATCAGCGCCTACCGCAGCTCCCAGCGGAACTATGATAGGTATAGTAACTGCCGGCACTCCCCAGCAGCTTCCCGTTACGAAGGAGAGCAACGCTACGAGCACGAACGCTACAGCCGGCAGTATAGCCGGTGAAACATACGGTGCAACCGAATCTATTATAAAATCAGACATTCCTATATGTTCGAGCACTTTCTGCAAAGTCAGCGCGGAAACGATTATCCCGAACATCAGCATCATATCCCCGAAACCGCCGATAAACGCATCGGAAAATTCTGAGAAAGTCAGCCTTCTCTTTATCATGTACATGGCTGAAGCCACTACCGTACCGATAACGACTCCTACCAGAAGATCGACATCAAAATACAGTGTACCTGCTATCAGAGCCAACATCGGAATGACGAAATCCCATACGCTTGCAGCGTTGTCAGGATCGTAATCCTCATTGAGATTAAACTTCCTGCTTCCCTCGTTATATGTCATCCCGGTCTCTGCGGTTCTCTTGTATGCCTTCTTCATGGCTCCAAGCTTAGGCACTATCCCCAGGATAACAAACGGAACGATGATCGTGGATGCAATAGCGTAAAACGAGAACGGTATCGTGCTAACGAATATATCCATACCCCCCCCCAGGTATTCCAGGGTAGGCTCCTGTTCCAGCATTCCCGCCCAGTATACTGCCTGAGTCGAAATCGGTATCAGCATACATACCGGTACGCCGGTTGAGTCTATGATGTACGCCAGCATCTCCCTCGGCGTTTTCTGCTGGTCGCAGACTGTCCTCATGGCATTGCCGATGGTCAGTACGTTCAGGTATTCGTCTACGAAAATTATCAGTCCCAGGATCCACGCAATAAACATGGATTTCTTTTCCGAATCGGAATATTTAAGCACCAATCTGGTGAAGCCGGATGTGGCCTTCGCCTTTCGCATTATGGCGATAAACGAACCGAAAAGACCTACGGTGAGTATCATCCATATGTTCCCGGTGTCCGATAATACTTCATACATGAAATCCAGATATCCCCAGAAGAATCCCGTACCATATGCGATGACAGAACCTATCAAACCGCCCAGCAACAGCGCTTCCAATGTTTTCTTGGTTACAAGCGCGAATATTATTATAAATACAGGCGGCAGCAATGTAATGATTCCATAGCTATCCATTTTTCCCTCCTTCACAATTCCTATTATCCGAATAATACTTCATTTTCAACGCGCACTATTATCTAACGCAAAAAAGCTGCCAACATGGCAGCTTTTTTCTTCCACTTGTCGCCCAAAACCAACACAACCATTGATTTTATGCGGTTTTCAGAAACAGACATTTTTTAATTTTCAGAAAACATTCGACCGGTCCATTTTCACATTCTGCGATTTTCTCACATTATAAAGCGTATATTTTATAACTATGTTGCGTTTAATTTACTTTTAACGCATATTTGCGTCGCTTTTGCAATATTTTCGCACTATTTGCCTGTTTTTAACGCAATTTTGCGTTAATCGTTACGCAGAATTGCGTCGCGCAAAATATCACATTAAAGTCAAAAAACTTTTTTATCTGATCCCATATCTGGCAAGCTTCCTGTTAATGGTACTTCTGGTCGTCTGAAGACGCTTTGCCATTTCCCCGGTATTCCCACAATCGGCATATACTTTTCTCAGCAATTCAGCCTCAAAATCCCTGACCATCTCATCTATCGACCCGGTGATCTTATAGTCCGCATCCGGACCGGCCCCGCGCTCTTCAAATATATAACTGCTCACGTCATTGGCCGTTATCACATTCCCATCTCCCACAACTATCAGGCTCTCTATCATATTTTCCAACTCCCGCACATTTCCCGGCCAGGAATAAGCCAGCATTTTTTTCTGCGCCTTCGGATCTATCCATTTATGTGTTTTGTATTTTCTGTTGAATTTATCCACAAAATCCTTCGTCAGCTGTACGATATCTTCTTTCCGCTCCCTGAGAGGCGGTATGTTTATCGATACCACACCTATCCTGTAATACAGATCCTGTCGGAACTTCCCCTGAGCCGCCATTTCTTTCAAGTCACTGTTGGATGCGGCGATTATCCTTATATCCAGCTTCACAGGCTTATCGCTTCCTACCGGCATCATTTCCCTCTCCTGTATGACCCTCAGCAACTTCACCTGCAAATTGAAAGGGATAGAATTTATCTCGTCAAGAAATATAGTCCCGCCATTAGCCATGCCGAAATATCCGCTTTTCCCCTCTTTGCGAGCTCCTGTAAACGCTCCCTCCACATATCCGAACATTTCTGATTCCAACAAATTGTCCGGTATCGCTCCACAGTTGACTTTTATAAAGGGGCTGTCCGCGCGGGAGCTCTCCCTGTGTATCATATCGGCCAACACTTCCTTACCGGTGCCCGATTCGCCCTGTATCAGGACAGTGGTATTGAGTCTGGCTACTTTATGAGCCATTTCCACCGACTGCTTCATGTTCTGTGACACGGCCGTTATTTTCCTCGAAAATCCGCTGGCTTGTCTCAAGCGTTCCAGTTCCTGCTCATATTTTTGATTCAGTTTCTTTACTCGCATGAGCCGCTCTCTCGTCTTTGCCAACTCCGTCACGTCGCGCTCACAGGCTATCACCAGCTTGAGCCGTCCATCCTCATAATATGGGACCCCGGTCACCAACAGCTCCCTGTTATCGCCGGTCTTCTGCACCAACACTTCTTCTCTTCCGCTCATCAACACTCTGCTGCTTACGAATTCGCTGCAATAGCCTTCCTTCACCAGATCGTCTATATTCCTTCCGATCAGCTCATCCATCTTTTTTCCGCCGTTCTTCTCCACCGCTTTGTTGACTTCCAGAATAATGCCTTTCGTATCGACGACAAAAATACCATCGTCAATATTGTCGAGCACCGCTTTATAGTCTTCTGTTTTTAATTTCGTACGTCTGTCACTGCTGTTCATAAAGACCTCCTGCATCTGCCACATATACTGCAACGTCATGTACTTCTGCCGGTATCAGCATCATCTATACATCCATTCCATCAAAACGAAATGGATGTATTTTCCGGTAAAAGCCCCGGTTCGTTCATCTTCACTTGTCTTTTCTTCCCGAATGCTTCTCCATCCGTATCTCCGCCGCTCTGGCATGACCAACCAGACCTTCACCTCTGGCCAGGCTGGATACCAGAGGGGCTATCTTCATCATCGCATCAGCGCTCATCGTCTGATATGTACATATTTTCAGGAAGGTGCCTGTCCATACGCCTCCTGTATACCTGGCCGCGCCCAGAGTAGGCAAGGTATGATTAGGTCCTGAAGCATAATCGCCGAACACTTCGGCAGTATTACCGCCGATGAACAGAGAGCCATAATTTCTCAACCGACTGACTACGGCATCTTCCTCCTCTTTTCTCACGTTCACTTCCAGGTGTTCGGGAGCGTATCCATTGGCATACTCCACAGCTTCATCAAGTGAATCTGCCAGCAGCACTTCACCGAAATCATTCCACGAACTGGCTGCGATATCCTTCGTATCGAGCTCAGGAAGTTGTTTTTCAACAGCTTCCATCACTGCTGTCCCAAGCTTTTCATCAGTGGTGACCAGGATCCCCTTAGCCTCTTTATCGTGTTCCGACTGAGCCAGCAGATCTGCAGCGATGATATCCGGATCTGCTCCGCCATCAGCTATTACCAGCACCTCGCTGGGGCCTGCCACGAAATCTATCCCCACTTTACCATAGCACTGCCGTTTTGCTTCGGTCACAAAGCTATTGCCGGGCCCCACGATAAGGTTCACCGGCCGGATCTGTTCAGTTCCATATGAAAATGCCGCGATAGCCTGAGCTCCGCCCACAGCATAGATTTCGTCCACACCGGCGATATCCATGGCTACCAGCGTCTTCGGATGTACTTTGTCCGTCCCCTTTATCACCGGAGAACAAGCTGTGATACGTTCTACACCGGCTATCTTGGCCGGTATCCCCAGCATCAGCGCGGTGGAGTACAACGGATACCCGCCGCCAGGCACATAACAGCAACATGATTCCACCGGTATGACCTTATGCCCGAGCTCCATACCCGGCTCGGGAGAAAAGCCATCCAACACCCCTATAGTCTCACGTTGAGCCTCAGCGAACGCTCTTATATTGGCCGCCGCCCGACGTATATCATCTATCTCCACATCAGGCACCGTCTTATACGCCTCCTCTATTTCTTCTTTCGAGATCCTCAGCGCCGTCCTGTTACAGCTGTCGAATCTGCGGTTGTACTGAAGGAGCGCCGCGTCACCATGCGTTCTCACTTCATCTATTATTCCTTTCACCGTTTCAGTGAGCTTCGACCTGTCCTGTTCTGTTCTCTTTTTGGAAGCTTTCAATTCTTTCATCTTATTTTTCCTTCCTCGTTCGATTCATCGCTTTATCATAATAATATATAAAAAATCCGGCGATTGTCAAGTGGTGCCAGGCATGACAGACAGCTCTGAGTCTTAACTGTCAAGACAGACAGCCCTGAGATAATCCCAACAACAATCGCCTGCATCTGAAGTAAATAACACTCCCCCTTATTTCCGCTTCAGAGAAACGAAGACACCTCCTGCACAGATGCCCGTAAATATGATAAACGATATCCTTATGACCTTTATCAATGTTTCTGCCGGAGCCGCTGCCAGAGCCATCTCTCCCGCCAGTGCCGACACTGTCACCGTCACGATGACCATGCTGAGAGTATGGCCTATCGATCTCATGGTAGCCAGTACCGACGATGCCACACCATACTCCGCTCTGTCCACACATGACATGACCGCATTGGTATTTGGCGATGAGAACAGTGAAAACCCTACACCGGTGATCACCAGAGCCGTGATGACGAGCGCCAAATGAGTCTCCTCGCTCAGGAAGATGAATATAAACGTACCCGCCGCACAAAATGCCATCCCTGCCGACGACATCTTGAACGGTGAGAACCTGTCGGAAAATCTCCCCATGACAGGTGAAAGCGCTGCCATAATGGCAGGTTGGAATATCATGATGAATCCGGCTGTCTGCGATGAGTAATCCATCACTACCTGCAGATATATGGAGACCAGATAACTTATGGCAAATGTCGCTCCGTAATTGAGCATCGCCGCCAGGTTAGAAAATCCATATCCCTTATTCTCACGAAACAGCCTCACGTCCACTATCGGAGAGCTTGCGTTCAGCTCGTGGACCACAAATACAACACCCAGTATGACACCCGCCACAGTCAGAAGTACGGGAACTGCTCCACTTCCTATTTCAGACAGCCCATACATCATCAATACGATAAATGCCACATATATGACATTCCCGGCAAGGTCAGCTCTGCCGCCCTTTCGTATCTTCATTCCGTCTCCGGCCTGCTTGTCCCCGGCCAGGCCGGCCACACGCCTTTCGCGAGGCAGCTTCAGCAAAGCGGTAAAAAAAGCCACCGCGCCCAGGGTTCCTGTCAGCACGAATATGGACTGCCACCCCAGATTATGATTCAACAGTCCTCCTACTACAGGTCCCGCCGAAAGTCCCACATACGTCGATGCCAACGAATATCCAAGGACCCGTCCTCGCTGATCTCCGGGGAAGGCATCCACCAGGATAGCCGTATTGGTGCTGAATATCATAGACGCTCCTATGCCCTGCACTATCCTTGAAGCCAGCAGCATAGCCATAGATGTGGAAAAAGCAGCCGCGCCGCAGCAGATAACAAATACGACGATACCGACGACCAGAACTGTTTTCCTGCACGTCATGTCTGCCAGCCTCCCAAGCGGCACCGAAAAAGCGGCTACCGAAAGTGTATATCCCGTTATGAGCCAACCTACCGAGCCTGCGCTCACTCCAAACTGCTGACCTATATCCGGTACCGAAAGATTCAAAGCGCTGCCTGTAAAGGTGGTGATAAAAGCTGTTATCACCACCACCATTATTATCGCTCTCTGTTGATTCTTTTCCATGGTATTATTATATACCACGAAAGGCTCAAATACTAATATTTCCTCCGCCGGACGGCACGTCAGATCACGATACATATGAAATACTCTTTGCCTTCATCGCTTATCTTCTGAAGAGAACGCTGCATCTTGACTCTGATGTTATCCGGAACGCCGGCTATCTTGGTCTCCATCTGTTCCGCCACCATCTCGTAAAGGGATTTTCCGAAGATATTGGTGTCCCATATCCCATTAGGCGAGTTCTCCATCTCCTCTTTCAGACTGGCCACCAGATCCTCTGACTGCTTCTCGCTTCCCACCACCGGAGATATCTCCGTCGTTATATCCGTCCTGATGATATGAAGCGTAGGAGCCTTTGCCGTTATCTTTATCCCGTACTTGCTTCCCTGCTTGAAGACCTCCGGCTCATCCAGCACCATTTCATTCAGCTTCGGCTCCACGATGCCATAGCCTCTTTCTTCCACCTGCTCCATGGCGCCCTTCAGCTTATCGTAAGCCCGCTTGGCCTCTGCGAACTCCTTCAACAGTCCGAAAAACTGGTAATCATCACTGACACGGGTACCCATCAGCTCGGTCACTATCCTGTAGTAGAGGTCACCAGCCATGTTGAGCCGCAGCTCTATTTCCCCGGTTCCCATGTCTATATTCCTTATCTCGGTGCTCTCTATGGTATCGCCGTCGGCCAGCTCATCGGCGGCGCTCCTGAACTCCTCTATGGTATCAAAGCTATCAGCCCAGCTCCTGATGCTCTCCGTCACCTGCTCTTTCAGCCAGTGATCCGGCTCAAGCCCCTCCATATATCCCGGGATACCAAAGACCACTTCTCTGACCGGGAACCTTCCCAGTATTTCTGTCATGATCCCATTTATTTCGTTCTCCGTGGCCCTGGCACAGTCCACTCTGGTCACAGGCACCCCGTATTTCCGCTCCATGGCCTCCGCTATCTCCCTGGTGGATTCCGATGAAGGATGAGTGGAATTGAGCAGCACGGCAAAAGGCTTATTGAGCTCTCTCAGCTGTTCTATGACCCGCGCTTCAGCTTCCTCATAGCTGCCTCGCTCCATAGTGCCTATCGACCCGTCGGTAGTGACGACAATGCCTACCGTGGAATGATCCTTTATCACCTTTTCAGTCCCCAGTTCAGCTGCTTCTTCAAAGGGGATACGCTCGTCGCTCCACGGCGTCGACACCATTCTGGCCTCCCCATCCTCCATATGCCCCATAGCTCCCGGTACCATGTATCCTACACAGTCGACCATCCTTATCTTGAGGCTCACATTCTCTTCCGGTTCCAGCCTGACTGCTTCCGCCGGGATGAATTTGGGCTCCGTCGTCGTTATGGTCCGCCCTGTGCCGCTCTGTGGCATTTCGTCCAGTATCCTCTGCCTTTCATATGTATTATTTACATTGGGGATGACCATCAAATCCATGAACCGCTTTATGAACGTGGATTTTCCCGCCCTCACAGGCCCCACCACTCCTATGTAAATGTCGCCGCCTGTTCGCTTGCCTATGTTCTCGTAAATGCTTATATTTTCCAAAACAAATACCTCCCCATGTACTCCACTGTAAATCAATACAGTATATGAGGAGGCATCGTTTTTATTCTCCATTATTTCATGATTTGTCGAAGGCCTCAGCCGCTATTTCCTCCACGACAGCTGCCTTGTCCCTGTAATTGGTGATACCCTTCCCTTCATTAGGGTGACTGGAAGAATATATCTGATCTGTGATGAAAGCACATACCAGCACCAGGCAAACCGGGATCAGCACCTTGAGCTTTATCTTCCTTATGATATTATCCAGGGCCGGAGCCAGCAGATAAACTATGGCCATGCCGCCCATACCGAAGGTCAGCAGACCTTCTCCGCATATCCGTCCGTTGAGATTGAGAAAATATCCGCTGTAGTCCCACCATCGCTGTCCGAATATCATCTCCAGGAAAAATGAAGTGAAATACTCCACGAAGCCGCACAGCACGATGGCCGCCACGAACTCCGCCAGAGGATTCCTCCTGAACTTATTCAGCAATACCAGTATCATGACGCCGCCCGCTCCATATATAGGCAGCCACGGCCCGTGAAGAACCCCTCTGTTGACAAAGACTCCGTCTTTGACCAGATGAAGGCTCACCTCCCACATCCATCCTATCAGTGAAAAGATGAAGAACAGCAATATCAGCGAAAGTATGGAATAATTCCTTATGTAATGAGGTGTATCCAGGCTTATCCTCCCGGCCAGTTCTGCTGACGGGAACAATCGTTCCGGATACTGCTCCCCTCTGAATATACTCTTGAGGCGTCTGATATTGTCGTTCCTGGCCTGCAGCTTCTCATACTCCAGATCACGCTCCGTGCCCAGCAGCATCACGCCCAGCCAGTTTTCCAGAAAACCTCTCAATCCTGTCGGCTTCTGCACCTCCGGAACCGGCTCGCTGATATACTTCATCACATCTCCGTAGCTTTCGGCCATCTCATACACCTCAGGCCTGCGGAACAGATATGTATCGTCCAGTAACTGAGCTCCGGGTATGCCGTTCTCCTTGGCCAGCCATCTCAATTCCGTATAATACTCGCAATACACAGCCGTCCTGTAGGCATTGGTGTAGAATACTGATGCCAGGCCCAACGTCACATAGTCAAGCAGGAACCATGGGAGGAAACTGAGGAATATCTTGAAACACTCCCACTTATGTCCCTTCATCATCCTTCTGGAAAGGGTTATGGCTTCATTTGCCTTGATATCAGGGTTTTCCGCCACTATATAAGGCACCAGGAAATACGAATAATGCTTGATAGGTATCCCGATTATGGTAAATGCCCACAATGTCCTGTAGACACTCAGCAGGAACATGGTGAAAGCCGACTTTGTCCATTTTCGCGACCGAGGCAGATACCCCAGCCTCGTCAGCGGTATCTTCTCGTATATCCGTCCTTCGAGGAAAAAGCGCCGCGACGTCACAACAAAACAATCTTTCACAAAAAACAGCAGGCATGCGTGAAACATCATAGACAGCACGATGAACATTATAGCGACAAAGCTCTTGGAGCCAAACACATGGTCGGCCTTTTCGAATATCTCCACGTATATTTTCCCTGAGCTTACGGAGTTGGCGATATCTGAAAAGACACCCTTGTCGCGCCCCAATATCTTGCTGTCGTCGTTTTCCTTTATCTCAGTTTCCAGCTGGCGGGACATCTCGCGCCCCTCACGTATCTGCCCCATGAGTAGCTCATCGATGATGCCTTCCACCACGTCGCTGTTAGCCATACTCAATCCCAGACCTATTCCCGACACCGACACATTGAGGGTCTCATATCCTTCGTCTTCGCTACTTCCGCCATTAGATCGCAATATGTCCAATGACGAGCCGAATTCAGCTCCTATGAACACCGCGAAAAGGCATATGGCCACGAACAGCCAGTAATGCTTTTTCAATGACTGCTTCGCGCTTTTCTTCAGTTCTTTTCTCTCTATCATATTATCTCCCGTCCTCCGGATATCACCGTCATGCTATCGCGCCAGCCTCCCCTTCAGACTGAAAGTTTTTCCTTCTGTGATCTCTACGTCCACCATAGTTCCCGTCAATTCCGGGCTGCCGGGAAAATCCACCAGCTTGAATCCCTCCGTCCTTCCTGTCATGGTCTTCGGATCTTTCTTGCTGGGACCATCCACCAGTACCTTCTCTATCCTTCCCTTATATGCCGCGTTTTTCTTCGCGCTTCCGGCATTGATGAGATCCACCAGACGGTCGAATCGTTCATGCTTGACATCTTCCGGTACTTGATCCTCATATCCGGCCGCAGGAGTCCCCTGTCTTATAGAATAGAGGAAGGTGAAGGCCGAATCATACCCCACCTTTCTCACCAGATCCAGAGTATCCTGAAAATCTTTCTCGGTCTCTCCCGGAAAGCCCACTATTATATCAGTGCTTATGGTTATATCCGGGACTGCTCTCCTCAGCTTCCCGACCAGCTCAAGATAACGCGTCCTGTTGTACTTCCTGTTCATCCGCATCAGCACGTCGTCGCTTCCCGACTGAACGGGCAGATGTATGTAATTGCACAGTTTATCACAGTCCACGTAAGCCTGTATCAGCTTGTCAGACAAGTCCTTTGGATGGGATGTCATGAACCTTATCCGCTGGATGCCCGATATATCGTCTATCCCGTATATGAGGTCGGCAAAATCCCACTGACGTCCCGTCCCGTCTATCCCTCTGTATGAATTCACGTTCTGCCCCAGCAGCGTTACTTCCTTGACTCCATCGGCCGCCAGCCCGGCTATCTCATCCAGGATATCCTCCGGATGTCTGCTCTTTTCCCTGCCCCTGGTATATGGCACGATACAGTAAGTGCAGAAGTTGTTGCAGCCGTACATGATGTTGACGAAGGACTTGTGGGGATAAAGTCTTTTAGCCGGCAAGCCTTCCACGATATCCGCGCTGTCCTCGAAAACTTCAGCTATCTTCATCTTCTCCCCGTAAACTTTGGACAGAAGCTCCGGGAACCTGTGTATATTATGGGTGCCGAAAATTATATCCACCCACGGGTACTTGCTTTTGACCGTATCGATGATGTGCTGCTGCTGCATCATACAGCCACAGACACAGGCCACATATCCCGGGTTCCGCTCTTTTATCTTCTTCAATTGTCCCAGGGTGCCGAAAAACCGCTTATCCGCGTTTTCCCTTATGCTGCATGTATTTATTATGGTTATGTCCGACTCCGCGGGAGTCGGCACCTCCGCGCAGCCACGCTCCTGCAGCATTCCCGCGATGGTCTCAGAATCGTGTTCGTTCATCTGACACCCGAATGTTATGATATTGTATTTCTTGCCGTCAAGCAGTCCCATTTCCTTATCCTTGTTCATGTTTCCTTGTCCGTCCCATGAGAAGCCCTACAGCTTCCGCTGCCGTTATCTCACCCTTTATCGCTCTGTATATGGCTTCGGTGATTGGCATCTCCACATTCTCACGTCTGGCCAGTTCATAGGCGGCTTCGGTGGTGAACATCCCTTCTACCACCATACCGACTTTTTTCGTAGCCTCTTCAGGGCTCATCCCTTCACCTATCATGATACCGCACCGCCTGTTTCTGGAGTGCATACTGGTACACGTCACGATAAGATCGCCTGTACCGGTAAGTCCCGCAAAGGTCTCCGGTCTGGCTCCCAGCTTGATTCCCAGCCTGGTTATCTCTGCCAGCCCTCTCGTCATCAATGCAGCCTTGGCGTTGTCTCCAAAGCCCATTCCATCCGATATACCGGCTCCCAGGGCGATGATGTTCTTGAGAGCACCTCCCAATTCCACACCTACTACATCCTCGGTGGTATAGACCCGGAATCTGTCTGTCATGAACAGATCCTGCACTGCTTCAGCGGCTTTCAGGTCATAGGAAGCCGCAGCTACGGTGGTCGGCAGTCTCCTTCCCACTTCTTCCGCATGTGACGGTCCCGACAACACCACATACCGATCCAGATCCAGATGCTCCGCAGCTATCTCTGACATCCTCTTCAGACTCTTCTGCTCTATCCCTTTGGCCACGTTTATCACAATAGCGGCATTGCCTATATACTCCAGCGCCGAAGTCAACGCTTCCCTGAAATGCTGAGCCGGAGCGGAAAAAAGGACCACATCGGCATCCTTGAGCGCAGCTTCCGTAGTATATGTTATCTCTATGTTATCGTCAAGCGGCACCCCCGGAAGATAATCCACGTTCTCACGATGTTCCTCCATGGATCTGAGATGTCTCTCGTCTATATCCCATATCCTTACTCTATGGCCCTTTCCGGCCAGCACCGTAGCCAGAGCTGTCCCCCAGCTCCCGGCTCCTGTTATTCCTATGGTCTTCATCTACTTTCCCTCCTGCTCACGCGAATCGTCCTTCTTCTCGAATATGCTCATGATCGGTTCTTCCCCTCTGATGAGCCGTCCTATGTTGGATCTGTGCTTGACAAGCACTATCACCGCCACGATTATCCCCAGATGCACGAAATCAGGCTCCATGAAATATGACAGCACCGGGAAGCATATAGCTCCCAGTATAGACCCTACCGACATCCTCCTGGTTATCAATACACCTATCACTACGATAGCCAGCGTAGCCAGCGCCATGAGAGGATTGAGCCCCAGCAGCGCGCCGAATGCCGTAGCTACGCCCTTCCCTCCTCTGAATCCGAAGAAAACCGGCCACACATGGCCGCAGAATACGGCTACCACACACCACATGGCTCCTGTGTTCCCTGCCAGCAAGTATCCCAGCACCACGGCACAGGTCCCCTTCAGTATATCCACTACCAGCGTTATGGCTCCCGCCTTTTTTCCCATCACCCTCAGAGCATTGGTGGTGCCGGCGTTTCCGCTCCCCTCTTTCCGTATATCTATCCCTCTGGCCTTCGCCATCAGTATGGACGGCGAGATATTTCCGATAAAATAAGCTATCACAGCGGCCAGCACCGCCATCCATATATCATTCATCTTCCTTGTCTCCCTTTTCTCTGAATACGAATTTCAGTGACGTCCCCTCGAACCCGAAAGCTTCCCTTATCTTGTTCTCCATATACCTGGAATATGAGAAATGCATCAGATCCCGGGAATTGACTTTGAAGGAAAAGAGCGGCGGCTTGACTCCCACCTGGGTCACATAGTATATCTTTAGCCGTTTTCCTTTGTCGGACGGCGGTTGCTTCATCATCATGGCATCGGATATCAGGCTGTTGAGCTGGCCCGTAGGCACCCTCATAGCCCTGTTCTCGGCCACATATTTAGCCATTTCCACCACATTGTCCACACGCTGGCCCGTCAACACCGATATGAACACCGACGGAGCGTATGACATGAAAGAAAGCTCCCTGGCCATCTCCTTTTTGAATTCGCTCATGGTATTGGTATCCTTGTCGATAAGGTCCCACTTGTTGACCACCACAACGATGCCCTTTCCTGCTTCATGGGCCATGCCGGCTATCTTCTTGTCCTGCTCCGTTATACCATCCCTGGCGTCTATCATCAGCAGACACACATCACACCGCTCTATGGCCGCTACCGCCCTGATAACGCTGAATCGTTCTATATCCTCGTCCACCTTGCTCTTTCGCCTTATTCCGGCGGTATCTATCAGAAGGTACTTCTCTCCGTCCTTCTCAAAAGGCGTATCTATAGAATCCCTGGTAGTGCCCGCTATAGGCGATACGATGACTCGATTCTCTCCCAGCAGCCTGTTGACAAGAGACGATTTCCCCACGTTGGGCTTGCCTATCATGGCTATCTTGATAGTGTCCTCATCCTCGTCTCCTGCCCCTTCCGGGAAGCTTTCGATTATTCTGTCGAGAAGATCTCCCAGATTGAGCATGTTGGCCGCGGAAACAGGTATCGGCTCGCCCAGTCCCAGCTCGTAAAAATCGTAAAAGTCATCCGGCAGCCTGGAAGTATCCACCTTGTTGACGGCCAATACCACTTCCTTGCCCGTCTTCATCAACATGGATGCCACCTCCCTGTCGGAAGCTGTTACTCCATCTTTCCCGTCCGTCATGAAAAGTATCACGTCGCACGTGTCCATGGCCAGCTGAGCCTGTTCCCTCATCTGCGAGAGGATGATATCCTTGCTGTCAGGTTCGATACCACCCGTATCTATCAGAGCAAAATGCTTGCCGGACCACTCGGCCTCAGCGTATATCCTGTCCCTGGTAACACCAGGAGTATCCTCCACGATGGAGACCCTCCTGCCTACCACCTTATTGAAAAATGTGGATTTTCCCACGTTAGGCCGCCCTACCACGGCCACTAAAGGCTTACTCATAAGTTATCCCTTCCGCAAATTCTGCCGGTTCAAACTCTTTCAGGTCGTCAATTCCCTCTCCTACTCCTATGAACTTGACAGGCATGTCGAATTCATCCGCTATGGTTATGACGATGCCTCCTTTTGCTGTCCCATCCATCTTGGTCAATACGATTCCCGTTATATCTGCCGCCTCGCCAAACTCCTTCACCTGCGAAACAGCATTTTTCCCTGTAGTGGCGTCCAGCACCAGCAGATTCTCTCTGGCCGCCTCCGGAAACTCCCTTCCGATCACCCGATTCATTTTCTCCAGCTCATCCATCAGATTCTTTTTGTTCTGGAGTCTTCCTGCCGTATCGCAGATGAGCACGTCTATACCCTTTGCCTTGGCCGACTGGATGGCGTCATATATGACGGCTGACGGGTCAGCTCCTTCCCCGTGCCTGATGACGTTTATACCGGCCCTCTCGCCCCATATGGAAAGCTGCTCCGCAGCGGCCGCTCTGAATGTATCTGCTGCAGCCAGCATCACGGTCTTCCCCCGGTTCCTCAGTCTGTGGGCCAGTTTCCCTATGGTGGTAGTCTTACCGCCTCCATTTATGCCTATCATCAGAATGACCAGTGGCGTCTCCTGGCAGAGCGTATGAGCCGCGCCCTTGTCGATAAGCCGTTCTATTATTCCGCTGAGACATTTCTTTATATCCTCCGGCGCCGACAGGTTACTGCTCCTTATCTCCTCCCGCAGCATCTCCACGATCTTCATGGTAGTGTCCATGCCCACGTCGGACGTTATCAGTATCTCCTCCAGCTCTTCCAGGAACTCTTCATCCACAGCAGCCCTTCCCATGAGGGCATCGCCGATCTTCCGCGACAGCTTTCCCAGAAATGAGCGTTTCTTTCCTTCAGTTAACATATGATCTTCCTCCCGGTCAAATTTCAAAATCGTCATCCAGACTCAGAGACAGCACCTTGGAAACGCCCTTTTCCGGCATAGTTATGCCGTACAGCACATCGGCGTGCTCCATAGTTGCTTTCTGATGAGTCACCAGCGCGAACTGGACTCCCGTGAATTCCCTGAGACAATTTATGAACCTGTCTATATTCACATCGTCAAGAGCCGCCTCCACCTCGTCCAGAATGCAGAAAGGTGTGGGCTTTGCCTCCAGTACCGCGAACATCAACGCGATGGCTGTCAGGGTCTTCTCACCGCCCGACAGCAGATTGATATTCTGAAGCCGCTTTCCTGGAGGTTGCGCTATGATATCTATATCCGATCCCAGCGGGTCGTTCTCGTCAGATAGCCTCAGTTCGGCATGACCGCCTCCGAACAGCTCCTTGAATTTCCTCTCGAAATTATCTACGATCCTGTCGAAGCTCTCCTTGAACCTGGTCTTTATGGTCTTGTCCATATCGCCTATCATCTTGCTGAGGCCGTCTGCGGCTTCCCTTATGTCCTCCCGCTGACTCACCAGGAAATCATATCGCTCCCTGACAGTCTCATATTCCTCGATGGCGCCTATATTGACTTCTCCCAGCTCACCCAGCCTGTTCTTTATCTGTCTGTTCTCTTTTACGGCCGCCGACATGACAAACTCGTCGCTCTTGAACTCAACAGCCTGCACATATGAGACCTCAAAATCATCCCATAGCTTATTTTTATATGTATCCAGCTGCGTCTCGTTTTTTGCCTTCTTTATCTCCAGCTCATACTTTCTGTTCCTCAGCTCCGAAAGTTTGACGTTCAGCGCTTCCTTCTCCGAAGCCGCTTCTTCAGACGCCCTGGCTGCCTGAGTCTTCTCCTCCGAAAGCTCTGCGATATATTCCTCCAGCCGTTTCTTTTCCTCTTCCTTCTGTCGAATGATATCGGCAGCCGAACCGCTGCTGGAGATCATCCGCTCCTTCTCACCATCCAAATCGGCCAGTTCCTGTTCCTTAGCCTCCATATCGCGCCTTATTTCCTCAATGGCTGTCTCCACCCTTGCTGCCATAGCCGCTGCGTGTTCCTTTTCACGCTCCAGCTCCGTCACCGATATCCGAGCCTTCGTTATCTCCTCACTGGCCATGTCAAACTGGGCTTTTCGTGTCTCATGAAGCTCCTTATATCCATCTCCCAGACGTTCGGCTTCCTTGACCTCGATATAAGCGTTTTCTATCTTTTCTTTTATCTCGCGGATCATATTGCCGGATTTTTCTTTTTCCTTGTCTATGTTTTCCAGCTCACGATCCAGCTTATCGCTTCCTGACCTCATATCGGCCAGCGCTGATTCCGCCAGCTTCATTTCGTTTTCCGCAGCCATCAGTCTGCCATTTTTGCCGGAGATCTCCTCCTCCAGCCGGGATGAATTTTTCTCCAGTCCGGATATCTCAGATCTTATTTTCTCCAGCTCCGCCGTCATAGTCCTTATCTCATCCTCCGACGAAGCTACTTTCTGACGCAGTTCCGCTGTTTCAGCCTTTCTGTCCAGAATATTAGCCGTCCTGTTCTTATAACGGCCTCCTGTTATTGCTCCTCCGGCGTTTATCACATCCCCGTCCAGCGTTACAAATCTCAGGTTTGATACTATCTTGGACATCTTCAACGCGTTGTCCATCTCGTCTACGATAACGACTCTTCCCAGCAGATATTCCATGATGCCCCTGTATCTGTCGTCGCAGCTGAGACAGTCAGGTCCGAAGCCTATGAATCCGGTCACCTTTTCCAGCTTCCTGTCCCTGATGGCCCGACCTCTGACGGAACTGACCGGCAGGAAAGTCATCCTTCCGGCTCTGCTCTCTTTGAGAGATCTGATGGCAGCCTTGGCGCTGCCGTCATCTTCACAGACGATGTTCTGCAATGATGCTCCCAGCGCGGTTTCCATAGCTGTCTCATACCCCCTGGGTACCTCTATCAGATCCGCCACCACTCCGTCTATCCCCTTGATACCTGACTTCATCACATGGCGTACCGCGTGATTGTATCCCTCGTAATTACTCTCCATTTCTTCTATAGTCTTCAATCTGGCGGAGAGTTTTCCCGAAGATATCTTCAGCTCTTCCAGCCGGCCGTCCACTTGCCTTTCCCGTTTCCGGCTCTCATCCAGCTGCTGTCTGCTGTCTGTCAACCGTTCTCTGGTCTCGTCCAGCTCCTGTAAGATCTGATCCCTCTGGTTCCTCAATCTCCCCAGCCGGTCCAGAGTCTCTTTATTATTATCTTCTCCTGATATCTTTTCCTTTATCAGCAGCTCCCGTCTGGCTTCCAGCTGTTCCTGCAGACGCTGCAGGCTGTTTATCTCTGCCTTTCCCGAATTTATCGTTCCTGAAAGCTCGTATATGTCGTTCTTGCAGTCGTCCATCTGCCTGGTCAGTGAATCCAGTTCACCGGACGCCGCTTCATAGCCCAGCTTTTTTTCCCTCAGGGTCTCCAGGGCTCTCGACAGTTGTACTTCTGTTTCCGCCGACTTCTCGCTGTATTTACCTGCCAGGGCTTGTTCTCTCGCCTTCCTCTCGCCGAGAGATTCCATCTCGCCTCTGAGACGCACCTGGTTTTCCTCTATGGATGTCAGCTTCTCCCTGTCCAGCTGTTCCCTGTTGACAGATTCGTTGAGCTGCTCTATCACGGTCATCAGCTTTTCCCTGGCCTCCGTCGAGAGCTCTTCCAGCTCCCGATGACGGTCACTGCTCTCAGCTGATCTCTTTTCCAGCTGGCGGCTTTTTTCATCGCAGCTTTCGATAGAACTTGTCAGCTCTGCGATATCGTCGATGATATACTCGTTTTTCAGTTCTATGTTTTCTATATTCTTCAGGGTTATGTTTATTTCCAGCTCCCGGTGACGGTCACGCAGGCCGATATACTCCCTGGCCTTGGCGCTCTCTTTCCTGAGAGTCCCTATACGGCCTTCCAGCTCACCGATGATATCATTGACACGTTCCATATTGGCGCTGGTGGATTCCAGCTTCCTTTCCGATTCAGACTTCTTGGTCCTGTACATCACTATTCCCGCAGCCTCTTCAAAGATCTCTCTTCTGCTGTCAGTTTTAGTGCTCAATATGTCCGATATCTTTCCCTGCCCTATTATGGAGTATCCGTCGACACCTATCCCTGTATCCATTATCAGATCCCGTATGTCCCGAAGCCTGCACTGGTTGCCGTTGATACGATACTCACTCTCACCTGTCCTGAACATACGCCTCGTCAGAGCCACTTCCTTATAATCTATAGGCAAGCTGCCGTTTTCGTTGTCGATGACCAGCGTGACCTCAGCCATTCCCCTGGATTTCCTGCTGTCAGTTCCCGAGAAGATGACTTCTTCCATCTTCCCGCCTCTCAGCGTCTTGGGGCTCTGCTCTCCCAGCACCCACCTTACAGCGTCGCTTATATTGCTCTTGCCGCTGCCGTTAGGCCCCACGATACAGGTCAGTCCCCTGTCGAACTCTATAGTCACAGGTTCGGCAAAGGACTTGAACCCATGCATCTCTATCCGCTTAAAATACATCTATACTATATCTCCTTCTCCAGCATGGCCCTGGCAGCCCGTTGCTCGGCCTGCTTCTTGCTCTTGCCCGTCCCTCTGGCAACAGCCTTTCCGTTGACTTCAAGCTGTACCTGGAATGTCTTATCATGATCCGGTCCGCTTTCTTTCAACAGCACGTATTTTATCCTGGCAGCTCCGTCATTCTGTATTTTTTCCTGCAGCGTTGTCTTATAGTCAACGATGATGAACTTGCCATGTCTCGCGTCCTCAATGACCGCCGCAAAAAGTCTGAGCACCAGCTCTTTGACCGCTTCGAATCCGCCATCGAGATACACGGCGCCTATTATGGCCTCCATGGCATCCGCCAGGATAGATTCTCGTTTTCGTCCTCCATTGTGAGCTTCTCCGTTGCCCAGCAGTATATAATTTCCCAGTCCTAACTTCCTCGCTTCATTGGCCAGCGATTTCTCGCACACCAGCGTCGCTCTTGTCCTGGAAAGGAAGCCTTCCTCTTCTTTTGGAAAGCTCCTGTACAGCTCTTCCCCTATCACAGCATCGAAGAACGCGTCTCCCAGAAACTCCAGCCGTTCGTTACTCTGCCCGTTCCTGTCGTGCTCCTTGACGTATGAGCTGTGAGTAACGGCTTTTTTCAGAAGGCTCCTGTCCTTGAAACGGTATCCCAACTTTTTCTCAAGCTGCCTGATATCCTCCATCTCCCGCTTTACTCCTCTTCATCTTTTTCTATGATCTCTTCCAGATCCAACATAGACTGTCTGATGATCTCCACAACGTTTTCCCTGCTGTACGGTATCCCCTTCAATATGGCGTTCTTCACTGCGTTTGCTCCCGATGAACCGTGTATCTTTATCACCGGCCCGTTGATCCCCAGTATCGGAGCTCCGCCATATTCCTCATAATCGAACTCCTTCTTCATAGCATTCAGATCTGATCTCATCATCAGTGCCGCCAGCTTATTTTTGATATTCTTCATCATTTTGTTCCTGATCAGCTTGAGGATATTCCAGGCCACTCCTTCAGTGAGCTTGAGAATGACGTTGCCCACAAAACCGTCGCATACGATCACTTCACACGCTCCCACCGGCAGTTCCCTGGCCTCCACATTGCCTACAAAATTCACAGGAGACGCCTTCAGCTTCTGATAAGCGTCCTTGATGACGCTGGTACCCTTGCTCTCTTCTGTTCCCAGATTCACCAAACCGACTCTTGGGTTTTCACGACCCCAGACCTTCTCCATGTATATGCTGCCCATGAGGCCTGACTCCAGAAGATTTTGAGCCTTTGCTTCAGAGCTGGCTCCCGCGTCCACCAGCAGCGACGGTTCACCGCCCAGGCACGGGTATATACTGGCTAACGCAGGTCTGTCGATCCCCTCTATCCTGCCAAGTATCATTCTGGCACCCACTACCAGAGCCCCGGTATTTCCCCCCGAAATAAATATGTCTCCCTGTCCGTCCCGGACCATCGTCAGCCCGATGACCATGGACGACTCGGTCTTTCTTCTGATAGCCTTGACCGGACTGTCTTCCATGGTTATCACCTCTCTGGCGTCCACTATCTTTATGTTCTTTCCTTTGAACCGGGTTTTATTCAGTTCGGCTTCTATTTCCTCTCTGCGTCCTACTATGTATATATCATCCTTTATCAGCGCGGCAGCTTCGACCGCTCCCTTGACGATAGCCTCCGGCGCGTTGTCGCCGCCCATTCCGTCCAGTACTATCTTCATGTTATCCTCCTTAAACAGCAAATTCCCCTTACTTCTGCCCGGTCTTCGCCAGGAACTCTCTGACGTTTCTCTCCACGTCGCCTGCACCGAACACCGACGAGCCGGCCACCACGATCTCGACACCCGCATCCGTGACCGTTTTCACGTTGTCCAGGTTTATCCCTCCGTCTATCTCTATCTTAAGCCGCGGGTTCCTCTCCATTTTCAGCGTCCGCAGCTCCTTCACCTTTTCTATGGCTGAAGGGATGAACTTCTGTCCTCCGAATCCGGGGTTCACTGACATCACCAATACCATATCCGCGTCTTCTATGGAAAAATCCAAGGTCGAAAGAGATGTAGCCGGATTGAGAGCCACTCCCGCTTTCACGCCCATAGACTTTATATGCTGTATAGTCCTGTTGAGATGGACGCAGGCTTCCTGATGAACTGTTATATATTCCGTCTGTTCTGTGACGAAATCTTCCAGATATCTGTCAGGGTCCTCTATCATCAAATGCACATCAAAGGGCAGTGTCGTCTTGCCCGAAAGGCTTTTCATCACCGCTGCCCCAAAGCTTATGTTGGGGACAAAGTGTCCGTCCATCACATCCACATGTATCAAATGGGCTCCTGCCCTCTCTATCATCGCCACACTGTCTCCCAGCCTTGAAAAGTCTGCGGACAGTATGGATGGCGCCAGTCGTATCATTTTTCGCCACCTCCTGTCTCTGGATCCGGCCTCTGTCGGTCAGCCATATTGTATCAGTATTGTTTCGATTTTCTTATATCTTCCATCATCATTTTATACGAATCATATCTGCTGGTGCTTATTTCGCCTTTCTCCAACGCTTCCAGCACACAGCATCCCGGCTCCGCCAGATGTCTGCAATCGTTATATCTGCATCCGCCGGCTCTTTCCCGTATCTCCGGGAACATATGCTGCAATTCCTCCTCGTCAGCTGTCAACACATCAAAGGATGTGAATCCCGGTGTATCGAATATCATCGTGCCGCGCTCTTCATCTATGACGAACAGCTCCGAATGTCTTGTGGTATGCTTTCCCCGCTGGGACTTCTCGCTCACACTTCCCGTCTCCGCACCTGCTCGCGGTATCAGTCTGTTGAGTATGGTCGATTTACCTACTCCTGAAGGGCCAGCCAGTGCTGCGTGCTTCCCCTCTATGAGTCTCTTCAATTCATGAAAGCCCGCGCCGCCTATACTGTCGAGACATACTACCGGATACATCGGCTCATATACTTCCCGTATCATCGCTATGCTTTTTACGGCTTTCTCATGGGTTTTCCCCGCCTTCCCTGAAACGGACGACTCCGCCAGGTCGCATTTGTTCACGCATATGACGATGTCCGTTCCGGCCTTTTCCGCCATCACCAGGAACCTGTCCATTACTGTCAGCACTGGCTGTGGCTTTGCTGCCGCCATCACCACGATGAAGCAGTCCACATTAGCGATAAAAGGTCTTATGAAGCTGTTTTTTCTGGGCAATATCTCTGTAATGAGGCTGTCGTCATTTCCCTCGATGATCTCCATCATTACCATGTCCCCCACAGCCGGCTTTATATCCCGCTGCTTGAAAACACCTCTGGCTTTACACCTATAGACTGATTCGCCGGATTTTACATAATAAAATCCGGCGATGCCCTTTACGATAGTACCCTTCAGGTAATCGTTCCTGGTGTTATCACTATTGTTCATCGGAATCCTCGTTGCCCTGACTAGGAGCTGTCGTCGACGGCTCGTCAGGCTCCTCTCCCCTGCTGACTCTGAGCCTTACTGCCGTTCCTCTCTCCAGCTGGGCGTTGGCGTCATACTGCTGCCACATGACCTCGCCTTCGGCATAAGTGTTGCTGTAGTCATAGCTGATGCTCCCCACCGTGAGTCCGGCGTTAAGCAAGGCTGCCTGAGCGTCACTGAGGCTCTGCCCTACAAGATAAGGCACTATGGCTTTGGCCAGAGAACCGTCACTGACAACTACATTGATAGCGCTTCCCTTTTCAGCAGTGGATCCCGGTTCAGGATCCTGACTTATTACAGTCCCTTCTTCCTCTTCGCTGGCTTCCGTCGTCACTGTTCCTAAAGTGAATCCGGCCGCCTCCAGATAATCAGACAGCTCATCCTGCTGCTTTCCTCTCAGATCAGGTACCGATCCGTCTCCAAGCCCGTTGCTTATATTTACCGTGACCGTGCTTCCCGTCTTTATCGTCGAGCCGGCTTCCGGATCCTGTGAAACTATCAGCCCCTTCTCCACGTCTTCACTGATGACCTGATCTCCTTCTCTTATGTTAAGGTCGTACTCCTTAGCCGCTTCCCTTGCTTCCTGCAACGTCATGTTCCTGAAATCAGGTGTTTCTATCTCCTCGCCTCCAAAGGCTCCCAGGGCAAAGGCTATGGCCAGCCCTGCCACGATGGCTGCCGCTGCAGCGGCGATGATTATGATGAGACGCTTTTTCTTCTTGTCCATGCCTTTCTTCTTGCCGTTCTTATCGTCTTCATCCTCATCGTCGTAATCTTCACCGTCATCGTAATCGGTCTCGGCTATAGGGCCATTGCCCGCCGCATTGTTCATAGTCCCTGTAGCTCCTCCCATCAGGACTGAATCTCCTACGACGCTGCCGACAAATTCCAGATTATTGAGCGCCTCTATCAGTTCATCGGCAGAAGCGTATCTGTTTATCGGATACTTATCCGTACATTTCATGATTATGTGCTCCAATGCCGGAGGGACGCCATCGACCAGCTTCGATGGAGGGATCATCTCGCCGTTTATATGCATCAGCGCGATATTGACCGGATTATCGCCGTCAAACGGCACCTGGCCTGTCAACATCTCATACATGACGATGCCCAGGGAATATATATCGGATTTCTCGTCCACATATCCTCCCCTGGCCTGCTCCGGCGAAAAGTAATGGACGGAGCCTATGATACCGTCGGTATTATCCACGATAGTGGCCGCGTTGACAGCCTTGGCGATACCAAAGTCGGTTATCTTAGCCGTACCATTAGGCGTTATCATGATGTTATGAGGCTTCACATCCCTGTGTATTATATGATTCTTATGTGCAAAGGACAGCGCGGCCGCTATCTGTTTGGACAGCGCGATGACCTTCGGATAGGACATGGCTCCCTGCTCCTTTATATAATCGCTGAGAGTCTTTCCCTCTATAAGCTCCATCACTATGTAGTGGATGTTCCCTTCTCTTCCCACATCGTAAATGTTGACGATGTTGGGATGGGACAGGCTGGCCGCTGCCTGCGACTCCCTTCTGAAGCTGTCTATGAACTTACTGTCGTTGATAAACTGTGGTTTGAGTATTTTTATCGCCACAAAACGATTCAGCAGCTTGTCTTTGGCCTTATATACCACCGACATGCCACCTTCTCCTATCCGCTCGAACAGTTCATATCTGCCTGCCAGAACTTTATTGCTCATAACTTCCTCCTATAATACTCTATATTTTTAAACAAATCACTGTAATGTTGTCTCTTCCGCCAAGTCTCAACGCTTCATCCACCAGTGCGGTGCAGGCGTCGTTCATGTTGTCGTGATCATCCAGGATATCCGCTATCCGCTCCGGAGGGACCTCTCCGTAAAGTCCGTCGGAACACAGGATCAGCATATCGTCTCTGGAGACCTCCAGCCTGTAAAAATCAGGCTCTACCGATATGTCAGCGCCTAAAGCCTTGGTTATCACGTTTTTCTGCTTGTGGTTTTCCGCTTCCTCTTCAGTTATGAGTCCTTTGTCTATCAGCTCGTTGACATATGTATGGTCTTTCGTTATCCTGCTCAGAACTCCTGCCCTGAACAGATATGCTCTGCTGTCGCCTATATTGGCTATATAAGCGGCTCCTTTGAAAATATAGGCCAGCACTATAGTTGTCGCCATTCCCCGGTTATCTCTGTTGACTGTTCCCATGGAATATATCTTCCTGTTGGCGCTGTCTATAGCCTCCGCAAAAAAACCGAATATTTCATCCGGTTCCTTATACTTCTCCAGCCCGTTGTTGTTGACATAGCTGGCTATCTCGCTGACGGCTGTTCTGCTGGCCACCTCTCCGGAGTTGTTGCCGCCTACACCGTCAGCTACTATATATACATCGTGACTCGGTATGACGAAGCACGCGTCTTCGTTCTTTTCACGAACTATTCCCTTGTTACATTTGAATCCGATCTGTACCATCGAGTCTCTGCCCTTTCCGTCCTTTCCACGCTTTTCCGAAGCCTACAGGATGCTTGCTTTTCTGTCCATGACGCATATGAAGAATCCATCCGTCCCGTTAACGTTAGGCAGCAGGAGAGTCCTCTCCACCTTGACGAATTCCGGATGCTTCTTCAGGAACGTATCGGTCACCTTCTCATTTTCCGCCGGGTTTATGGTACATGTGCTGTAGACCAGCCTTCCGCCCGGTTTCACATAATGAGACGAAGCCGAAAGTATGGCCAGTTGCTTCTTCGGCAACAGCGCCATATCTTCAGAAAACGCTTTGTACTTTATCTCCGGCTTCCTTCTGGTGACGCCCAGCCCTGAACATGGCGCGTCTACCAGGACTCTGTCAGCCTTGTATATCATCGATGAGTCCACCCTTGTGGCATCCCATGATCTTGTCTCTATATTGGTTATTCCCAGTCTTTTAGCTTCCTTGTCCACGATATCCAGCTTTCTCCTGTAGATATCCGAAGCTATTATCTTTCCGGAATTGTTCATCCTTTCCCCTATGGCTGTAGTCTTTCCTCCCGGTGCGGCGCATACGTCCATCACCACATCGCCATGCTTAGGGTCTACCTTCTCAGCCACAAGCATAGAGCTTTCATCCTGAGGTGTGAACATCCCCAGCTTATACATCTCCGTGTCCAGAAGGCCACTGCCTCTGACGTTCAGCGCGTTCTGACACAGCTTTCCCTCTTCTGCTTCGAAGCCCTGGCTTTCCAGCTTGGATATCAGATCCTTCTTCATCACCTTGAGCCAGTTCATCCTCACGGTAACGGGAGGAGTCTCATTGCCCGCTCTCAGCAGTTCTTCCACGAAATCGGTACTGTAGTATTCCAGCCACATTTCCACTATCCACGGCGCGTAGGAATACTTGACCGACAGATATTTCACCTCATCGTCAGCTCTGTCAGGAAGTCTCAGCTGCATTTTCTTGTTCAGATATTCACGAAGGACTCCGTTGACCAGCCCGCTCTTGCCCCGGCAATATTTCTTCGCCAACATGACACTCTCGTTCACGGCGGCGTATTCCGGCACTGAATTCATGCACCCCAGCTGATAAATACCCATTCTTATTATCGTCAGCTCCGGAAGCCTGACGCTGTCTATACCGTCTGTAAGCAGCTGATCTATATAATAATCCAGCGTCAGTTTGCTCTCCAGCACCCCGTATACCAGTTCACGCACGAATCCCTGTGAGTTCGGCCTGTTGACTATTATCTGATGATTGATAGCCAGATTTGAATACGCCTTTCTCGACTCCACATCCATAAGAGCCAGATAGGCGGTCTTTCGGTTTGCGTCCATTAATTGCGCCCCCTAATCATTAATATCCTGATCAAATTAGCCACCGACGTAGCCAACGCGGCCACATAAGTCATAGCTGCCGCCGACAGCACCTTTTTCGCGCCTCTCATCTCCGCTTCGTCTATTATCCCGAGAGACACCAGTTGTTTTATCGCTCTGCTGCTGGCGTTGAATTCCACCGGCAGCGTTACGGTGTGAAACAGCACTACCGCGGAGAAAAATATGATCCCCAGATCGAACAAAAAATTTCCCGTGGCGGCATTTCCCTGCCAGATTATTATCAATCCTATCAGAAGCAGCGGCCATGATGCCGTGGAAATCAGACTCACCACCGGCGCGATAGCATTCCTGAACCTCAAAAATCCATAGGATGTCCCGTCCTGTATCGCATGACCCGATTCATGAGCCGCGATGCTGACCGATGCTATGGATGTCCCGTTATATACCTGCGATGAGAGTCTCATGACGTCTCTGGACGGATCGTAGTGGTCCGTAAGTCTGCCCGCGACTATCTCTACAGGCACATGGGCCAGTCCGTTGCTGTCAAGGATCATCCTCGCTGCCTGATATCCCGTCATCCCTCTTCTGTTGGCTATCCTTGAATACTTCCTGTATGCCCTGCTCACCTTGGACTGCGCGTAGACAGCGAAAATAATAGCAGGGATCAGTATTATTATCGTAGGATCAAACATACCAAAATACATATATTACCCCTTAGTCTATAATTTTATCTTAAAACCGTTCCAATTTCAATAGAATTGCCTTTTAAATATTCTTTGACGGCAACTCTTTTTTTACCGGGCATCTGTATCTGTGTCACCCTCAGCACGCCGCCTCCGGCAGCCACATCTATACCGTCGCCGCCGACAGCGAGTATGGTTCCCGGCGCGGCGTTGGTGGGATCCTCCCTGTCTTCCGCCTGCCATATCTTCATCATCTTCTCGCCCAGGTAAGCATACGTCCCCGGCCATGGGTCGAAGGCTCTGACGCTCCTCTCTATCCTGTCCGGGCTCTGAGAAAAATCTATATGTCCTTCTTTTTTGGAAATCATAGGCGCATAAGTAGCTCTGGCCTCATCCTGCTTTTCCGCCTTTATCTGACCAAGCTGCGGTATCGTCTCCGCCAGCAGCTCCGCTCCCATGACAGCCAGCTCGTCGTGGAGTTGCTGTCCTGTCTTATGATCCACAGGCGTAGAGCGTTTCGCCAGCATATCGCCCGTATCGATACCCTCCGCCATGTACATGATGGTTATCCCGGTCTCCCGATCACCTTCCATGATGGCGCGCTGTACAGGCGCCGCCCCTCTGAAACGCGGGAGCAACGAACCATGTATATTCACACATCCCATGACCGGTATTTCCAGCACTTCCTTCGGGAGTATCTGTCCATACGCCGCCACAGCTATCAAGTCAGGGGCCGTATCCTTCAGCAACCTGAGGAACTCCTGATCCTTTCTCAGCTTCTGAGGCTGTTCCACGCGAAGACCCAGCTCCAGTGCCTTCTCCTTCACCGGCGAGAACTTCACCTTTTTCCCTCTGTCCCTGACTGCATCCGGCTGGGTCACGACGAAAGGTATCTCATATCCCTCCCGGTAGAGCTTTTCCAGAGCCGGGACGGCAAAATCAGGCGTTCCCATATACACTATCCTCATCGATCGTCCTCCGTCTCTTCGTCGTCCTCAGTTATGAGACGCACATCCCTGGCCTTCTGCGTATAAAGTATGCCATCCAGATGATCATACTCGTGACACATGACTGTCGCCGCAAAGCCTTCGAATTCCATTTCCTGCATTTTACCGTTCCTGTCCAATCCCCGAATGGTTATCTTCTCAGGGCGATCTACGATGCCGACATATCCCGGCACAGAAAGGCATCCCTCCTGGCTTTCCTGACTCCCCTCCGTCTTTACGATTTCCGGATTGACGAAGTAATATACCTCGTCAGGCTCCGGTTCGGCTACGAAGAGCCGCCTCAATATCCCCACCTGGGGAGCTGCCAGCCCTACACCTCCGGCCTGCCGCATAGTTTCCACCATATCGTCCAGCATGACCCTTATCCTGTCATTGACATCGTCCACCGGCCTGCATCTCTTATAAAGAGTCTCACTATCCACACCGTCTCTCTCCACTATATTTCTCAACGCCATCGCTTGCACCTCCTAAACAAAACTGTATGGATTGACATCCACAACTGCCGTATACTTTTTCTTCCTGTTCTTCCGGTCCTCCTCCTTGAGCATGCTTATCATTGCCGAATATTCCCTGCGCTTGCCCCTGGCGCACTTTATCAGCATGGAATACCTGTAGGTATCATTTATTTTCTTCATATAGGCTTCCTGAGGCGGGAACACGCTGCCCCGTTCATCAGGATCCATGACAGCTCTGAGCCTGCCGTACCAGCTCTCCGCTCCCCGCAGGGCCGTTTCCTTGTCTTTCGAGGAGAACACCACCTGGAACATATCGCTGAAAGGCGGATACCCCATATACATCCTCAGTGTTATTTCAGTTTCGAAAAAGCCCTTGTAATCCTGGGCCGCGGCAAAAGTCACCGCATAATGCTCCGGGCTGTACGTCTGTATTATCACCCGGCCCTTCTCATCACCTCTGCCCGCTCTGCCTGCCGCCTGTATTATCAGCTGCAGTGTCCGCTCGGGAGATCTGAAGTCAGGGATATTAAGCGACACATCCGCCGAGATGATACCCACCAGTCCTACATTCCTGAAATCCAGACCCTTGGCTATCAGCTGGGTGCCTATCAGGATATGAGTCTTTCCTTTCCCGAATTCCTTCAGCTTCCGCTCCAGTTCTCCCTTTTTCCTGACCGAATCCAAATCTATTCTCTCCGTCACATATCCCGGGAACAGCTGGGTTATGGTCTCTTCCACTTTTTCCGTACCACTGCCGAAATACTTTATATACTTGCTGCCGCATTCCGGGCACTGATGCGGCGCCTGACAACTGTAGCCGCAGTAATGGCAAACAGTCCGTCCGCTTTCTTTATGGTAAGTCAGTGACAGGCCGCAGGACGGGCATCTGGCTACATATCCGCACTCTCTACACGAAATGAAAGTGGAATATCCCCGTCTGTTGAGAAACAGCATCACTTGCTTGCCTCTCTCCAGCTCCTCCTTCATAGCCACATACAATTCCCTGCTGATCATCGACCTGTTGCCGGACTTCAATTCGCTCCTCATATCCACCACGCTGACTTCAGGCATGCATACTTTATTATATCGCTCTGTCAGCTCCAACAGCTGATATATCCCGTCTCTGGCCCTGCTGTAGGTGACCACCGACGGCGTAGCGCTTCCCAATATCAGGACTCCGCCGTTGTCCCTGTCCTGGAGTCGTTTGATCGCCACTTCCACAGTATCGTATTTTGGAGTCTGATCAGACTTGTATGTAGCTTCATGTTCCTCATCCATAACTATCAGGCCGATATCCTCAAGAGGAGCAAAAACGGCCGAGCGAGCTCCTATGACGATGTCCACCCTGCCGTCCCTTATCTTCTTCCACTGGTCATATCTTTCTCCCGGAGTCATACGACTGTGGAGTACAGCCATCCTCCCGCTGCCGAACCTGCCGGTGAACCTGTCGATAGTCTGGGTCGTGAGAGAGATCTCGGGGACAAGCACGATGACGTTCTTTCCCTGAGCCAGCGTCTTCTCTGCCGCCCTTATGTAGATCTCCGTCTTGCCGCTTCCCGTCACGCCATGTATGAGGAATCTGGCGTGCTTTCCTTCTTCTATGGCCCGCGTTATCTTCTCCAGAGCTTCAGTCTGCTGCTCCGTCAGTTTTTTCACCGGATCCGTTTTATCTTCACGGCCCGCAAAAGGATCTTTTTTTTCTCTTCGTTTAGCCTTTTCTCCCGCCGGCGTAAAGCACCTGACAGCGTCTATATACCGGCACAGATATCTGTTTCTGAGCCACACGGCCGTCCTCATCATCTCCGGTGTGAGAGACACCTCTTCATCCACTTCTTCCACGAATTTCAGTTTTGCCTTCATGTCATCGGCCACGTTGTCCATGACGGAAGCCACGTACCCTTTTCTCAGCCTGTTCCCGTTGGCGAAGGGTACCAACACCCGGCTGCCAACGGAAACACTGTCGTCTTCACACCCGTAGGTATATGGGTTATCAGTGCTGTCACTCCTGTTGTCTACTATAAGATCTATGTATTTCATCCGTTAAAGCAGGAAAATATCGTTTTCCCTGCACTCCTTAACCATCTCCTCAGGCCATATGGATGCCTGGACCTCTCCTATATGAGCTTTTCGCAGGAAGTACATACAAAGCCTGCTCTGCCCTATACCGCCACCTATGGTATATGGCAGCTGTCTGTCCAATATCATCCTGTGAAATTCCATGCTTCTTCTATCGTCAGCGCCCGCCTCTTTCAATTGTCTGTCCATGGCCTTTTCGTCCACCCGTATCCCCATGGAAGATATCTCAAAAGCCCTCTCCAGCACGTCATTCCAGAGGATTATGTCACCGTTCAGCTCCCAGTCGTCGTAATCAGGAGCTCTGCCGTCATGCTTCTTACCGGACTTCAACAGTCCGCCTATCTTCTTGATGAATACCGCACGCTTTTCCTTCGTTATAGCGTCCTCTCTCTCTTTAGGCGTCTTGTCGGGATACATATCCTCCAGCTCCTGGGAAGTTATGAAAAATATCTCGTTTGGAAGCTCAGTCTTCAGTTCATTGTAGAGCCTGTTGACGTAGTCGTTGAGATTCTTGATGGCATTGTAGAGGGTGACCACTGTATCCTCCAGGTATTCCTCGGTCCTGTCCTCCTTATTGATGACCTTTTCCCAGTCCCACTGGTCCACGTATATGGAATGGAGATTGTCCAGCTCCTCGTCGCGCCTTATGGCGTTCATATCGGTGTAGAGTCCGGTTCCCGGCTTGAAGTTGTATTTTCCCAGAGCCATCCTCTTCCATTTAGCCAGAGACTGGACGATCTCCACCTTTTTTTCTCCCATGTCCTTTACTGTGAAGCTGACGGTCCGCTCGACGCCGTTGAGGTTATCATTGAGCCCCGTCTCCGGAGCCACGAACAGCGGAGCCGATACTCTTCTCAGCCTCAGGCCGTAAGCCAGCTCCTGCTGGAAAAAATCCTTTATCTTTTTTATTGCCCGCTGACTCTCCATGTAGTCTATAAACGGCGTGTAATTCTTAGGTATTATGAGTTCGTGCATATCAGTCCTCCCCTTCACGTTTTGAATATATACAACCGCAGTAATTCTGCCTGTACAGTCCGTATTTTCTCGAAAGCTCCACAGAGCGTCTGAATCCATCCTTTTTCTTGAAATCCCTGTCGAGAAACGAAAGATCGTATCGAAGCGCCAGCTCTCTTCCCAGCGCGGATATCTGCTTGTAATCCTTGTGGGGGCTTACCGTAAGAGTCGTGCCAAAATAATCGAAGCCCATCATGCTGGCGGTCTCCGCCGTCTTTTCCAGACGCTGTCTGAAACAGACTCTGCACCTGGTCCCTCCTTCCGGCTCTCCTTCCAGTCCCTTTACCTCAACAAAGAAATCCTTTGGCCTGTGCGCGCCTTCCATAAACCATATCCGCGTCCTGCCGATGTTTTCCCTGTTGAACTTTTCTATGAATTCCATCTGAGCAGCAAGCCTCTTCTGGTACTCATCCTCTTCCGTTATACATGGATTATAGAAAAATACGGTAACATCGAACTCATCCACCAGTCTCTCCACTACGGCAGTGCTGCACGGTCCGCAGCAGCTGTGCAGCAGAAGCTTCGGCTTATCGGAAAACTCCTTCAGATCATCTCTGAGTATGAATTTTTCCTCGATTTCAAAGAAACACTTGTTACATACAATCATAATGGTTTATTATATCATATAATCAAATCGTTGAAAATGTAGATATCACGAAAAATCGGGAAGGGCAGGCTGCCATGGATAAGGACCGCAAGCCCCTGATCTTCGACACTTCCGACGGTCAGGAGCTGAGGATAAATACCATAAACACATATTTGAAAAAAAGGTTCGGCAAAAAGGTCGTCAAATTGTCGCTGGATGGCGGCTTCACATGTCCTAACCGTGATGGCAGCAAAGGGACAGGCGGCTGTCTGTTCTGTTCCGCCAGTGGTTCCGGCGACATGGCCTCCGGCTCGGGACATATCATGACCGATCTGGATCAGCAGATAGAGCTGCTGTCGGACAAATGGCCCAAGGCCCGATATATAGCGTATTTCCAGAGCCACACCAATACATATGCTCCTGTAAACGAACTGAGGAAAAAATTTTATGCTGCCCTGGATCATCCCAACGTCATAGGCATCGCCATCGCCACACGGCCAGACTGCCTTCCTGAAGATGTGCTGGAACTGTTGTCAGAAATCAACGACAGCACCTTCATGTGGGTGGAATTGGGGCTCCAGACCACTTTTCGCCATACCATGGAGAGGATGAATTTGTGCTACAGCCTGGACGATTACGACAACGCGGTGGAAAAATTGGCATCAAAGGGGATCCGGACAGTTACTCATCTGATACTTGGGCTGCCCAGAGAAACGGAAGAAATGATGTTGGATTCCATCAGATATGTCTGCAAGAAAAAAATATTCGGGATCAAGCTCCACATGCTGAACCTGGTTAAAGGCTCACAGATGGAATACCTGTATCCCGATTATGTTTCCTTTGAGACTATAGATGATTATGTGGATCTGGTCATATCCGCCCTGGAACTGATACCCAGCGAGATGACTGTCCACAGGCTCTCCGCCGATGCGCCTCGTTCCACTCTCATCTCTCCTGCCTGGAGCTACAAAAAACGAACTGTCCTCAACCAGATACACAGAGAGCTGCGTCTGCGAAACACATGGCAAGGCAGATGCATCAGCCGGGACGCCGCCGTCACTCCTTAGGGCCTATACGCCCCTCATTGTAATGCTTCCTGCACAACGAGACATACATGTCGTTGCCTCCTACCATTATCTGTTCCCCACTTTTAGTGAACTTTCCATCTATGACACGTGCCACCATGGTGGCCTTTCTGCCGCACCAGCAGATAGTCTTTATCTCCTCTATCTTATCGGCGTATATCAGCATATAATACGACCCCTCGAAGAGCTCATTTTTAAAATCGTTCTTGAGTCCGTAAGCCAGGACCGGTATGTTGAAGCTATCAACTATCTCCACCAGTTCCTCCACATGATGCTTTTTAAGGAACTGACACTCGTCGACCACCACGCAGTCTATGGTCTTTTTATCGTTTTCCTTCATGAATAGTTCCAGGATATTGGTGTCATCATTGACCACCGTAGCTTCTCTGCTGAGTCCGACTCTCGACGTTATCCTGCCTCTGCCATATCTGGTATCAGTGCTGGGTACCAACGCCAGCACCCTTTTCCCTCTTTCCTCATAGTTATACGCAACCTTTATGACTTCTATGGATTTACCGGCGTTCATCGTGCTGTATCTGTAATATAACTGTGCCATTTTCCTTCTCCTTACACTGACATCATATCATGTTCATCATCCGTACATCTGTATCCCGACTGCGATCCCCGCAGATATCACGCTTCCCAGACAGATAATCGCCAGAGCTTTAGGAAATGACATCCCCAGCGTCGCGGCTGCCGCCGAGCTGATCCACGGAGCTGCCGGCAAAAAAGGTATCATCGCGATGACCAGTACTATGATCCCGCTCAAAATACCTCTGACCTTTTTCTCTACCTTTTCGGCGATGCCCAGACGTCTGGAGAGTGCGCCCAGGACCAACAGGAGAAAAGGCACAGGCAGCAGCCCGCCTATAAGTGTCGCGCCACAGCTCTGCCACACAGACAGCTCCAGCTGACTGCCCAGCTCCACGCCGCCTCCGATACTGCTTATGGGCATGATCGAATAGCAGAACACATCAAAAATCTCCATTTCCATATCCTCCCCCTGTAACTTTTCCTGTCTCTATTATTTATCGCTCAAAGAAAAAATAATCCCTCGGACATAGTCAGCAAGAGATTATCTTTATTAAGTAAGTGGTGCCCAGACTCGGAATCGAACCAAGGACACGGGGATTTTCAGTCCCCTGCTCTACCAACTGAGCTATCTGGGCAAACTACTTATCAATATTATATGGTGGGCCATCAGGGACTTGAACCCCGGACCTGCCGGTTATGAGCCGGACGCTCTGACCAACTGAGCTAATGGCCCAACTATTGTCGGATAATGGTCGGGGTGGCAGGATTTGAACCCGCGGCCCACTGGTCCCAAACCAGTTGCGCTACCAAACTGCGCTACACCCCGTTATCGGTTTAGTTACTTGGCAGGGGCAGTAGGATTCGAACCCACGGCACGTGGTTTTGGAGACCACTGCTCTACCAACTGAGCTATACCCCTACACGACTGCGAATGCGATCTGCTCAATCACTTCGCAATAAATGGCGGAGAAGATGGGATTCGAACCCATGCGGCCCTTGCGAACCCTAACGATTTAGCAAACCGTCCTCTTCAGCCTCTTGAGTACTTCTCCAGGCTAAAACTAAACTCTTTATCTTATACTCTATTGATTCCGCGGCAACCGCCAGTCAGTTCTGACGCGTGAGGCGAAGCTGCGTCCCGACCCTCTCGTTTCCTATGTGGCGGAGAGGGTGGGATTCGAACCCACGGCCCCTTTCGGAGTCACTGGTTTTCAAGACCAGCTCCTTAAACCACTCGGACACCTCTCCTCATGCTCTTCGGTAAGTCCGTGTTCCGCTTTTCCAGATGACCCCATGCCTTTCAAATGGTGACCCATCGGAGATTCGAACTCCGGACACCTTGATTAAAAGTCAAGTGCTCTGCCGACTGAGCTAATGGGTCATGTTGGCTGGGGTAGCAGGACTCGAACCTACGCATGACGGAGTCAAAGTCCGCTGCCTTACCGACTTGGCTATACCCCATCTTAAAAAATTGGCGAGCCCACAGGGATTCGAACCCCGGACACACGGCTTAGAAGGCCGTTGCTCTATCCAGCTGAGCTATGAGCCCTTAAAAAATTGGAGCGGATGATGAGAATCGAACTCACGCCATCAGCTTGGAAGGCTGAGGTTCTACCATTGAACTACATCCGCACATTTGGAGCGGAAGACGAGATTCGAACTCGCGACCCTCGCCTTGGCAAGGCGATGCTCTACCCCTGAGCCACTTCCGCATATATTGGTCGAGGGAGGTGGATTCGAACCACCGAAAGCTCAGCTAACGGATTTACAGTCCGCCCCCTTTGGCCACTCGGGAATCCCTCGATAAAGTCTGCTTTGCTATTATAACATATTTTTAATAAATGTCCAGTACTTAATTTAACACTATGGAAGTTTTTTCTCCCGCAGCATCTCCTCGCTGTGCCGGACTCTGCCAGCTGCTGGAGCCGGCGGAGGGAATTACACATATGCTTCGCATCTGCCGTCCTTGCCGCTGCGTTACCGCGGCTGCGGACATCTCGCTGCTCGAAAGTCCACCGGACTTTCTCGCAACGCTCGGGCCCTTTCGGATCCGATCCCCTCTTTTGGAGCTGGCGGAGGGAATCGAACCCCCAACCTGCTGATTACAAATCAGCTGCTCTACCGTTGAGCCACGCCAGCATGTGTCGTGTCTTTCCAGAAAATTGGCGATCCGGAACGGGCTCGAACCGTCGACCTCCAGCGTGACAGGCTGGCATTCTAACCAACTGAACTACCGGACCGCATCGTCGTCTTTTAGAGATAATTGGTGGGCGCTATAGGGCTCGAACCTATGACCCCCTGCTTGTAAGGCAGGTGCTCTCCCAGCTGAGCTAAGCGCCCACGTTCTCCAAAATATTCTGCTTGACACATTTATTTACTATACAGTATAAGTTGTAATATGTCAATATTTTTCTAAACTTTTTCCAAAATTTTTTTCTCTTCCAGTACATGTGCCGTACCGGATGTGATATTGGAAATCAAATCCGCGACATTCTCCTTTTGCTCCGGAGTCGTCATGATATCCATCGTCACTTTATCAGCGTACGATATTTCTCCTATCGTGAACTCCGCCGTCTCATCTCCGCTGTCCAGCAGCCGCTTTTTCGCCATGTTCTGCACTTTTGCCAAAAAAGTATAGTCCATCCTGACTTTCATAATCCATATCTCACAGACGCGGCATATCCCGGCTGCTTCTATCCCCAGCTTGGCACTTCCTGTATATGCCCTCACCAGACCGCCTGTACCAAGTTTTATCCCACCAAAATATCTGGTGACGACCACTGCTACGTCAGTTATCCCTTCGCTCACCAGCATCTGCACTATAGGGGCTCCCGACGTGCCTTGCGGCTCTCCGTCATCGCTGGCCCACTGTATCTGGGATTTATCTCCTATCACCATAGCCGGTACGTTATGGGTAGCATCTTTATATCTGCTTCTTATGGAAGCCACGAATTGGTCAGCCTCCTCCCGGGAAGAAACAGGCTTCACATGAGTTATGAATCTGGAACGCTCCACCACTTGCTCCGCTTCCGCTTCTTTCCTCACTGTTTTATATAGTTCCATGCTATTCCTCTCCGTTGATCTCGAATTTTCTGTATTTCTGATAATCACCGGGATCGAAGCTGCCTTCCAGCATCGTCCCCTCCGGCTGGTACTCGATGGCTGTTATCTCCCCATTTTCACAAAGATACGATGTCACCGCTCCTTTGTCATAAGGTATCCTCAGCCTGGCATGCTTTCTGTCTCCGAACAGCGCCTCCTTTATAGCTGAAAGAAGATGATCCATATTTTCCCCGGTCCTTGCGGAAATATATACAGCCTCATGGCCGCTCACATCCAGTGGTCTCTCGTCGGCCAGATCCATCTTGTTATAGGCCATGATCTTCCTCTTTCCCCCGGCTCCCAGTTCGTCTATGACCTTGTTCGTCACCTCTATCTGGAAGTCTCTGTTCTCATACGAGCTGTCCACTGTGTGTATGAGCAGATCCGCGTCTTTGACTTCCTCCAGGGTGGATTTGAACGCTTCCACCAGGCCATGAGGCAGCTTGCTGACAAAGCCCACCGTGTCTATCAAAATGAACTCGCATCCTTGCTCGACAGCTATTTTCCTGTGCTTAGTGTCCAGCGTAGCAAATAGCATGTCCTCCGACTTTACCAGCTTGTCGTCTCTTTCTGTCATGGAAAGAAGACTGTTCATGATGGCCGACTTTCCCGAATTGGTATATCCTACCAGCGCCGCCACAGGCAGCCGCGACTTGTCTCTGCCGGCTCGCTGGATCTGCCTGTTGAGTCCGGCTTTTCTCAGCTCCGCCTTTATATCATCTATACGCCTTGCGATGTGACGCCTGTCGGTCTCCAGCTTCTTCTCTCCCGGGCCCCTTGTTCCTATTCCTCCTCCCAGGCGTGACAATGCCTTTCCGAATCCTGTAAGCCTGGGCAGTCTATATTGAAGCTGAGCAAGCTCTACTTGCAGCTTCCCCTCCACTGACGTGGCTCTGTCAGCAAATATATCCAATATCAACACTGTCCTGTCGATTATCCTCGCACCTGTAGCTTCCTCCAGATTCCGCATCTGTACGCCCGAAAGCTCCTCGTTGAAGACAATGGTGTCCGCTTCCATAGCAGAACACATCTCCGCCAGTTCCTGTACTTTGCCTTTCCCTATCAATGTTGCTGTATTGGGTTTTTCCAACGCCTGGATCACACGACCCAGCACCTCTATGCCATCTGCCTCCGCCAGACCTTCCAGTTCATCCATCGAATAGGAAATATCATCGTCCAGCCGTATGCCGACGATGATGGCCCTGTATTCCTCTTTCACGATCTCGTTGTTTTCGTTGAATCTAAGCATAACCCTATATTACCACACTTTTCATCACGTTACATCCAAAATATCCTCTTCAGGCACCTGTACAAAGCTGTCCGGGACCTCTCCAAGTATCACTGTCTCCGCCAACAGCACAGTGGTAGATGTATCGAAAGTCCTTGAGCAGAAGGGAGCCATGACCTTGACACGACAACTGAGCACTATGTATATCTTGTACTTTGTCTGATTTATAGCCTGTTCCTCAAATTCCGTCCTGAAATCAGTCGACAACACGCTGAGAGGCACCACTGCCAGATCCATGTATGGCCCTGTCTGAGAAAAAAGTTTGCTTCCGAAGAGAGAACCTACCGGCACCTCCAGCGTCTCCTCATCCATCTCCCTGAAAGCCTGCTGCAAGCATCCCGTCAGCTCCGTCATCATGACATTTATGGCGATAGAATCGGCCTGCACCATCTCCGCCCTCCCGGATTCATCCTTCTTGACTATGAAAAAGTCCTTCTGTGGATCTTCCTTGCCGAACTGTTCTGTCAATGCCTTGTTGACTGCCCTGGACACCAGGACTTCCGCCCTCATCCTGGACACATCTTCCAGGTTAGGCTCTATTATCACTTCCACCCACAGCAGTATACCGGTAAATATCATGGCTGCCGCCAGCGCCAGAGCCGCCGCACCTCTTAATATGCCGCTCTTTCTTTTTCCCCGTTTCCTATACATGTCTCCCTCCGTCAGGCGGCCGGCTCCATCAGTTCCGGATGACGCTCCGCCCGGCAGAAAGGTTTTCCCATCGAAAAACTCCTGCCATTGCATCATATGCACGGCAGGAGTCCCTTGTCACAATTACGCTTTTAGTATCATCTCGCTATATAGTCATCTTATTGAGCTCATCTTTGAACTTGGAATTAGTTATTTTTATCCTCGTACCCTTCATTCCGAGAGATCTGGATTCCACCACTCCGGCGCTTTCCAGCTTCCTGAGAGCATTGACTATCACCGATCTGGTTATTCCTGATCGATCGGCTATCTTACTTGCCACAAGCAAACCCTCGTCTCCATCCAGCTCGGCAAAGATCTGCTGAACAGCTTCTATCTCTGAATAGGAAAGAGTACCTATGGCCATCTGTACCATAGCTATCTCTCTCTCCTCCTCCTCGCGTTCGAGAGACTTTCTTCGCTGTATCTCCATCCCGACTATAGTGGCTCCATATTCGCCTATTACCAGATCTTCCTCCTCAAATGAAGGGGAATATCGGGTCAACACCAGAGTCCCCCATCTTTGTCCTCCTCCCAGGATCGGGATTATGGTGTGGAGCTTGTCCGCCGTGTCATAATCATACTTGAATATCCTGAGAGCTTCATCTCCCGACAAATTAGCCGTCGTCTCCCTGACTCTCATCAGCTCTTCGTTATACTCTTCAGGAAGCACTTCCGATCCGGTCTCCGTATCGGATATGGCCATACTGTCGGATTTGCTCTTGTATCCCACTCCTATGACTTTTCCGTGCCTGTTGGTTATATAGACGTTAGCATCCATAAATTCGCTCATCAGCTCACACATCTCATTAAAAGAGAATGCTCCCGTCGGACTCTCCTGAAGCATCCAGTTCAGCTTCCTTATCTTCTTTAAAATATCTCCCATCTTATTACCTCATTATTTTTACTTGAATTTTTTTACATATTTAAGAATATTTTTATTATATCCCTTTGAGTCCAATAACACAATACATTTTTTTGATTTTTCAAAAAAATATTGTATTTTCACAAAAATTACACAAAGATGCTGTTTCGTTTTAACTTTTCTTAGTGAAATAATTGTAATTTTTGTAAAACTCAACAAAAAGCTCCATAGATACCCGAATCCGCGCAGATACATATGGAGCTTTCCATAAGCAATTTTTTACAATATATATTTATCGATATCTTCCGGATGTATCTTCTCGGCAAACTTTTCCCTGACATACTGTCTGTCGATCACGATCTTCTCTTCATCCATGTCCGGAATATTGAATGATATATCTTCCAGCAGCTTTTCCAATATTGTATGGAGTCTTCTGGCTCCTATATTTTCCGTCTGCTCATTCATCAAAAATGCCATGGTGGCAATCTCGTCAATCGCTTCTTCGGTAAACTCTATCTCTATGCCCTCTGTCTCAAGCAGCGCCTTGTGCTGCTTTATCAACGCGTTCTCCGGAACTGTAAGTATCTTCACAAAAGTATCCTTGTCCAGATTCTCCAGCTCCACCCTTATCGGGAATCTTCCCTGAAGCTCAGGGATCAAATCGGTAGGCTTCGCTGTATGGAACGCACCTGCCCCTATGAACAAAATGTGGTCCGTCTTTACCGGCCCGTACTTGGTATTTATCACGCTTCCTTCCACGATAGGCAGGATGTCTCGCTGGACTCCTTCCCGCGAAACGTCCGCACCACTCCTGTAGCTTGAACCTGACGCGATCTTATCGATCTCATCTATGAATATTATACCATTTTGCTCCGCATTTTCAAGTGCATCATCTGTGACCTGATCCATATCGATCAGTTTCTGCGCTTCCTCTTCTCTCAGTATTTTCCTGGCGTCTTTGACCTTCACTCTTTTGTTTTTCATCTTCTTAGGCGCCATATCTCCGAATATATTGCCGATAGCTATGCTCATGCCCTCGTTACCCATATCCAGTGTATTGGTCTTCGGCGTATCAGTCACCTGTATCTCTATATATTGTTCCTCCAGAAGACCGTCTCTCAGCTGCTGCCTGACCTGTTCTCTGGCCAGCGTATCAGGCTGCTCTTCCTTCTCCGCTTCAGCCTGCTTCTGCTGCTCGTACTGCTCTTTCTGGCTCAGATAACCGCTGTTTCCCAGTATGAAATCGAAAGGTCCTCTGTTCTTGTTGTCAGATACATGCTTCTTCTTGCCTGGGATTATCGCTTCTATTATCTTTTCCTCGACTATTTCGTCAGCGACAGAATACTTTTCTTCCAGCATCGCCTGCTTGGTTATCCTGACGGAAGCTTCCACCAGATCTCTCACCATGGAATCCACGTCTCTTCCTACATAACCTACTTCCGTGAACTTAGTGGCCTCCACCTTTACGAACGGCGCATCCATCAGCTTCGCCAGTCTTCTGGCTATCTCTGTCTTACCACAACCGGTAGGTCCCATCATCAGAATATTTTTAGGCGTGATCTCTTCTCTCATCTCTTCAGACAGCAGGCTTCTCCTGTATCTGTTCCTCAGCGCTATCGCGACTGATTTCTTTGCTTCATCCTGTCCTATGATATATTTATCCAGCTCGCCTACGATCTCCTTAGGCGTCATCTGATAAAGTTTATTGGCCATCCCTTACCTCCTATAACTTTTCTATGGTAATATGGTCATTGGTGTAGACGCATATGGATGCGGCTATCTCCAATGATTTTCTCACTATATCTTCCGCCCCCAGATCCGTGTTGTTGTAAAGAGCGTTGGCTGCCGAATAAGCGTAATTGCCTCCCGAACCTATGGCTACGAATGGCTGGTCGGGTTCTATGACTTCGCCTGTTCCTGACAGCACCAGCATATCGTTCTTATCAGCCACTATCATGAGAGCCTCCAGGTTCCTCATGGCTTTGTCCGAACGCCAAAGCTGAGCCAGCGCCACGGCCGCTCTCTTAAGATTTCCCCCGTGCTCATCCAGCTTACCTTCAAACTTCTCCGTAAGAGAAAAGGCATCGGCTACTGAACCTGCAAATCCCGTTATTATTGAATTCTTATAAATTTTCTTGACTTTCTTCGCGCCATTCTTCATAATGGCAGTTTCTCCCATCGTGACCTGTCCGTCTCCGCCTATGCAGATATCGTCAGGTCCTCTTCTCACTGCTACGATCGTTGTCGCATGAAATTGAACCATATTTACCTCCTTTTACCGCGCCGACACTTTCGCCAGCCCTATTCCCTGTAATCGCATTCGCTGTTGGAACATGCGTATTTAGTATCCTTGCCCTTCTTTTCGACCAGGAGAGACCCGCACTTGGGACACTTCTTATTTACCGGCTTATTCCAGAACACCTGGTCACAGTCAGGGTAACCGCTGCATCCGTAAAAGATCCTGCCTTTCCTGCTCTTCCTTACCACGATATCTTTACCGCATTTAGGACATTTGACATCGATAGTCTTCACGATAGGTTTGGTATTCTTGCATTCCGGATAACCGGTACATGCCACGAAGTCCCCGAACCGTCCGTGTTTGATCACCATAGGCTTTCCGCATTTTTCACACAGCTCTCCCGTAGGTTCTTCCTTGAATTCGACCTTTTCTATCTGTTCATCAGCTGTCTTCAGCTCATCCTTCAAGGTATCGTAAAAGTCCTCTATGACACTTTTCCATCTGACACCTTTGGTCTCTATATCATCGAGGTTTTCCTCCATCTGGGCCGTGAATCCCGCGTCCACGATCTCCTTGAAGTATTGCTCCATCATATCAGTTACTATAAACCCCAATTCCGTAGGAATCAATGATTTTTTTTCTTTTGAAATATATTTTCTGTCAGTCAGAGTCGCCACGATAGGCGCATAGGTACTCGGACGCCCTATGTCCTTTTCCTCCAGATCTTTCACCAGACTGGCCTCCGTAAACCTGGCCGGCGGCTGGGTAAAGTTCTGCTGGCCTTCTATATCGACTGCCTGCAGTACCTCTCCTTTTTCCATATCGGGAAGCAGTCTGTCGGCCTCATCGTCCTTTGACATCGAGTAAACTTTCAGGAACCCGTCGAACAACATCTTCGATCCGTTCGCCTTGAAATCATAGTCACCATTGGCGATGACCACACTTAAAGCCTTAAACTTGGCCGGAGCCATCTGGCTGGCTACGAATCTGTTCCAGATGAGGCTGTACAATTTATACTGATCTCTGCTGAGGGATTCCTTGACAGACTCAGGTTCAAGCTCCACATAGCTGGGTCTTATAGCCTCGTGAGCATCCTGGACATCCTTCTTTCTGTTTTTGTAGACGTTGTTGCCGTAATACTGCTCGCCCATAGTATTTACGATAAATTCCCTGGACGCAGCCCTTGCTTCATCGGATATCCTCACCGAATCGGTTCTGATGTATGACACCAGACCAATGGTCCCTCTTCCTTTGACCTCGATACCTTCATAGAGCTGCTGAGCTATCATCATCGTCTTCCTGGTGGAAAAATTAAGCTTGTTGGCAGCATCCTGCTGGAGACTGCTGGTGGTGAACGGCGCTGCCGCCCGCCTGGTCCTGTCCTTTTCCTCCAGGCTCTTTACGACAAATTCGCCCTTTTTCAGCTCTTCCAATACTGCATCATTCTTCTCCTTGTTCTCTATGAGTATCTTCTCGCCTCTGTACTCCGTCAACCGGGCTGTGAATTTCTTTTTCTTGCTGAATTCAGCCGTGATGGTCCAGAATTCCTGAGGCTTGAAATTCTTTATCTCGTTTTCCCTGTCGCATATTATCTTGAGAGCGGCGGACTGTACTCTGCCGGCGGAAAGTCCTCTTCTCACCTTTCTCCAAAGCAGCGGACTTATCTGATATCCTACCAGTCTGTCCAGTACGCGGCGAGCCTGCTGTGCGTCCACCAGGCTCAGATCGATAGGTCTAGGGTTCTTGATAGCCTCCTTGATAGCCCGCTCTGTTATCTCGTTGAACACGATCCTGCATGGAGCGTCCGGATCTATCCCCAACAAAAACGCCAAATGCCAAGATATGGCTTCTCCCTCTCTGTCCGGGTCAGTGGCCAGATAGACTTTAGACGCATTCTTGGCTTCCTTCTTCAATTCCTTTATGATATCTCCTTTACCTCTTATAGATATGTATTGAGGTTCAAAGTCGTTTTCTATATCTATTCCCAGTTTGCTCTTAGGCAGATCGCGGACATGTCCGACTGACGCGATGACTTTATACCGTCCGCCCAAAAACTTTCCTATGGTCTTGGCCTTCGATGGAGACTCTACTATTACCAGTATTTTCTTTGCTGCAGCCATGAAGACTCCTCCTTTTTTACCTAAGTTCAGCTTCTAGTATTTGATTATATGTATATTTTTACCCTTTTGCAATAAAAATTTTACCCATGCCTGAAAAAATGACGCCTTTCATTTCCATCACAGATACTATCCCCGCCACACGGGCCGGCGGTTTCCCTAACGCTACGCACAGTTCATCAAGAGTCATTTCACCGTGCTTCTCCAGGGCATGGAAAACCTGCAGCTCACTCTCGCCCAGTAATTCTTCCGCCTGTCTTCCAGACAACACGCTTACCCCCATCATTTCAAGCACATCGCCAGGGCTCAATACAGCGCAAGCCCCTTCCTGGATCAACTTGTTGCTGCCCATATTGTACTGGCTGTCCACATTGCCGGGGACTGTGCAGACTTCCCTTCCCTGCTCTGCCGCCAGCCCGGCTGTTATCAACGCGCCGCTGCCTGCGCCGGCCTGCACCACCAGAGTGATCTCCGCTAACCCGCTTATTATCCTGTTGCGCTGAGGGAAATAATACCGCTTCGGTTCCTCGTCCGGAAGATATTCAGAAAGCACCAGACCATTTTCCTCGATCTCCTTTTTGAGCCCGGCGTTTTCCCCGGGATAACATACGTTCACTCCACATCCCAGCACAGCTACCGTCTCGCCGCCGGCATCAAGAGCGCCTCTATGAGCGCATGTATCTATTCCCCGGGCCAGGCCGCTGACTACCGTCAGTCCGGCCTCCGCAATAGCTCCCGCGAATCTGACAGCTGTGGAACGGCCATATGTCGTAGTATTCCTCGAACCCACCACCGCCACACATCTCTTTCCGAGGATCTCCGTATTCCCCTTGCAATAAAGCTGTTTCGGGAAATCAGGGATCTCCCGCAGCATATCAGGATATTGCCGCATTCCCGGCCTTATCATCTCCACATCTGTGTTTCCCCGTTTCGTCAGCATGATCTCCTCCCGCACCCCCTGTTCAGAAGCCCGATGTCCTGTACATCAGCGCCTCCGCCACATGTTCTTCTCTTATGATATCCGCTTCCTCCAGATCCGCGATAGTCCTGGCAACCTTCAGCAGCTTGCCGTACGCCCGCATGGTCAGTCCCATCCTGTCGTGCGCTTCCGCCATGAGACTGCGCCCTTTCTTGTCTGTCTCGCAAAACCTTTCCAGACCGCTCTCATCCAGTCCTCCATTATTTTCATAGTCTGTACCCTTGTATCTTTCACGCTGTATCCGCCTGGCCTTTCGAACCATCTCCCTCATCTCGCCGGAAGAAATCGAAATAAGGCTGTTTCCCATACCGTCGGCGGTGAGATATTCCTTCTTCACAGGATCCATCCTGATGTGCATGTCTATCCTGTCGGCAAAGGGTCCTGAAAGTTTTCTCCTGTAGCTGTCCAGCTGTCTCCTGGTACATGTGCACACCTTCCTGTCATCCCATAGATTGCCGCATCTGCATGGATTGGCCGCCGCAATCAGCATCACGCTGGAGGGGAACACGACTTCTTCCATGCTTCGGTTTATCATGACACGTCCGCTCTCCAACGGCTGCCTCATAGAGTCAATGACCTTGCTGTCGAATTCTCCCAGCTCATCCAGAAACAGCACGCCTCTGTGAGCCAGCGATAATTCCCCCGGCTTCGGTCTGTTCCCGCCGCCTATAAGAGCGGCCATGGAAATCGTATGATGAGGGCTGCGAAAAGGCCTTTCGCCGATCACCGGTCTCTCCCTCCCCAAAAGCCCCGCGACACTGTAGATCCCCGTTATTTCCAGCATTTCCTCATAGGTCAGCTCGGGCATTATGGTAGGCACCCGCTTTGCTATCATAGTCTTCCCGCACCCCGGTCCTCCTATCATCAGCAACCCATGATTTCCCGCCACGCCGATGGTGACCGCCCTTTTCGCGGTCTCCTGTCCTGCTACCTGCGAGAAATCTTCCCGGTTTTCTTTCCGGCTCCACGTCTCTCTTCTATTATTATATATCGCTATTTTCTCATCCCCAAAGACATGTCCTGCCGCCTGCCGCAAGTCTTTCACAGGAAGTATATTGAGATCTCTCAGGACTGCCACTTCCTCCGCATTAGCTTCAGGCAACAGCACCCATTCTATCCCTGCTTCCCTGAGGCTCATAGCCAACGGCAGCGCGCCGGCTATGGGATTCACAGTCCCATCAAGGGATATCTCACCCAGAAACGCCGTCGTTCCCTTCGCCAGGACCGAAGATACGTTTTGCTCTACCGCCATTATACCTATTGCTATAGGCAAATCGAAATGGCTTCCTTCCTTGCGCTTGCCTGCCGGAACCAGGTTCACGGTCACTCTTCCATCCGGGAAATGGAATCCGGAATTCATGATCGCCGGTTTCACTCTGCCGCAAGCCTCCCTTATGGTGGCATCCGCCAGCCCTACGATGTTCAGCGTGGGCAGACCTCTGTGCATATCTGTCTCCACCGTCACCACGCTGCCCTTTACGCCTGCCAGAGTAGCGGTTTTTACCTTTGCAAGCATTCTTCTCCCCCCCCTGTTCAAAACGCGTCCATAATATGATTTACCACCACTTCCACTACGTCGAACCTCATCCTTCCATATATCCGTTCCCCGGGGGTTCTTTCCCGCAGATAGCATACCGCCGCGCTCTTCAGCCTCCGTCTTTTCCTGGCGCTTACCGCCTCGCATGGTCTGCCATAAAGGATCCCTCTCCTCGCTTTGACCTCGATGAAAACGATATCCGCATCCTTTTCCGCGATGATATCTATCTCCCCTTCAGGGCTCATATAATTGCGCTCCAATATCCTGTACCCTTCAGCTTCCAGCATCCCGGCAGCCGCTTCCTCGCCGATCCTCCCGATGACGACGTTATTCACATTTCCCATGTTCCGTTCCCCTTTTTTCGCTCTTTCCGTATTTACCGCAACTTATTATTACATTTTTTTACATAAATATAATAATATGTAATATATGTCGTGTCAAGAGAATTCGCTTCACTCATTCAAATAATTTTGCTACGTCTTGCCGCAAAATGTATATAAAATCAAAGGAGCCCAATCACCGGACACACTGTCGGTAATTGGACTCTCCGATTCCCATATGATTCTCATATGATTCCTATGTGATTTTAAACGATTTTACACTCAGCTTTTCGACATGCCTGAGACCGGACAGGCGATCGCCGGATCCGCAGATCCGCTCAGAGTCGCCGACCATCTCGTGACGTCTCATCCCAGAACGAACTTCTCTATGGCATCAGCCACTCCATCCTCCTGGTTGGTAGGAGCTATATATCTGGCCACTGCCTTGACCTCATCCTTAGCGTTGCCCACAGCTACCGGTATTCCGGAAGCTTTCAGCATCGCTATATCGTTAGGGCTGTCGCCCACCGCCATCATCTCGTCCTGTCCGACGCCGAATATCTGGCACATGTGTTCCAACGCGTCAGCCTTACTGGTTGTAGCCCCGCCTATTTCAAGATTATGATTAAAGGAACTGGTTATAGTAGCCTCCGGTATCGTCAGCAGCCTTTCCCTCATGGCCGGTTTTTCCGAAATATCCTCGAAATTTATATTTATATTTTCGATGGAGTTTCGATGTTCAAGGATGAACTGATATATGTCTTCCACCGGATTCCTGGTGTTGAGGATGTAACTGACGCTTCTGAAGCTTTCTCCCGACTGCTTCACTTCATCGTAGTACCATTTGTCTATGTAGGCAACGCCATCTATGAAACACTCGATGACGTAGTGATAATTTCTCAGCAGTTCCACTGAACGTTCAGCCGCCAATGGCGACATGCAGTTTTCATATATAGTCTTTCCCTCTGCCAGATCCGTTATCCTGGCTCCATTGGATGTGAGCGCGTATCTGATAGCGCCTATCTCCAGTACATCTTTCGGCAGCGCTGATCTGGGTCTTCCCGTAGCGATCACTATATTCACACCTTTTGCCGCGGCCTTTTCCAACGTCTTCCTGTTGCGTCCGCTTATCTTTCCTTCATTGTTCAGCGTCGTCCCGTCCATATCTAAAGCGATGAGTTTTACAGTCATTTTCCTACCTTCCGTTCACTATCTCATTGAATTCCGCATTTATCTTTCTGACCGTCTTCATGGTACATCCGTCCCCGTGTCCCGGATATATCATCATATCGTTGTTCCATCCATCCACCACGTTCAATATGCTGTCGCGCATCTCCGCTTCAGAGCCGTCCTCCAGATCAGTCCTGCCCAGATCAACATTAAACACCGTGTCCCCTGTGAACACGACTTTGCTGGCCTCACTGAGAAAGCACACGCTTCCCTTCGTATGTCCGGGAGTGCTCACGACCCTGATCAGCTCTCCTTCAAGATCGATGATATCACCATCTTCCATATAAACATCCACCGGCTTCCCGTACATATCACAATCAGCCCGGTGAAGATACACCGGACACGGAAATTCGTCCCTGAGCTTTTTGACTGCCCCCACGTGATCGTAATGGTGATGTGTCAGCAATATGGCTTTCGGCTTCAATGAATGCGTGCGTATCACATCCGAAATAGCCCTGGCTCCATATCCAGGATCTATCACATAGCATTGGCCCCCATCTTCATGGTATATCACATAGCAGTTGCTTTCCAGCATACCGCATATCAGTCTTTCTATCTTCAACATTTGAGTTCACCTCTTTCCCGATATCACTTTAAACATTTTAATCCATTTGCGCTCTTCTTGCAATTATATGTTGAAATCCCTATAATAAGTGGTAGAATTATTCTGTTCAATATTTCACAGGTAACTTAGTCTGTACAGGAGAGACGTTATGAAAATAGCCATAGTCGGCGCCGGCAAGCTGGGAAGAAACGTAGCTACCGCATTGCTGGGCGGCGATCACTCGGTAACACTGATAGATACCAATGAAGAGTTGCTGGAAAAGATCAGCTCTCAGATGGATGTCATGGTGGTCCATGGAAACGCCAAGGAAATAAAAATACTCAAACAGCTGGATATCGATTCCTACGATTATCTCATCGCGACCACCTTCAATGATGAAGCCAATATCATTATCGCTTCTTTTGCCAAAAAGCTGGGCTGCAATAAGGTAGTTGCCAGAGTAAGAGATCCGGAACACATGCAGCAGATAAATTTCATCAAGGAGACGATGGATATAGACCATATCGTCAATCCAAACCAGGGCATAACTGTCGAGATCTACAAATATCTGGCGGAGAAATACACTCTGAGCAACGGTATATTCTCATCCGGCAAAGTGTCATTGGTAGAATTCCCTGTAAAACGATACCCGAAACTCATCGGTAAGTCCATGAGGGATGTTCCCGGGATCCTTCCCAACATGCTGGTAGCAGCCATATCAAAAAACGGCAAGGTGATCATACCTCATGGGGACGAGATCATAGACAAGAACGACTTCGTATATATAATCGGCGAAAAAGCGCCTATCCTGGAGCTCAATTCGAAAGTACACGAACGAGGAAAGTATACTGATCTACAAAAAGTAATGATCGTTGGCGGTGGTAAGACCGGTTTTTATCTCGCCGAAATGCTTTCCGAATTCGGAGCTGCCGTAAAACTGATCGAACGGGACAAAGAGCGCTGCCACTATCTGTCCACCCATCTCGAGGACGTGATGATACTCCATGGCGACGCTACTGATCTGACGTTGCTGGAAGAGGAGAACCTTGACCTGATGGATGCCTTCGTTACCGTCACAGGCTTTGACGAGGACAATCTGCTGCTGGCCCTTACCGCGAAACAGCATGGGGTAGAAGACGTGATAGCCACCGTAAGCAGGACAAGCTATGCGGAAATAATCTCCCGCATGGGGATCGACATGGCTCTCAACTCACTCGATATAACCACCAGCAACATACTCCACTTCGTGCAGGGTTCCAAAAAGATCCTCTCTTCTCACCTGATCGAAGGACAGGCTGAAATAATGGAAATAATCGCCACTCCGCACATGAAGATACTGGATACTCCTCTTTCCCAGCTTGATCTCCATGACGGTATACTGATAGCTGCCATCCACAGAGGTGCAGAAGTGATAATACCTAACGGCGATACGGAAATACATGAAAACGACAGGATCATTCTCCTGAGTCTTCTGAAAGACAGAGTCATTACCGAATCCCTGATAAAGGATACAGGCAGACTGAGCTTTTTCAGAAGGAACAGATAGGGGGGCATATGAATCTCAGTTTAAGCTCGATATTGAGGATAGTCGGCATCACGCTGATCGTGATCGCCATGGCCATGATCCCTTCCCTCATCGTTTCCTTCATATATGATGATTCTGCGATATACATACCCTTTCTGATGACGATGCTGGCGGCTTGTGCCGCCGGTTTTCTGCTGGTAAAATCATGTCACAGAGAGACATTGAATCTGAAGATCCGCGACGGCTTTCTCATAGTGTCCCTGTGCTGGTTCATTTCAGCCGCGCTGGGTGCTGTTCCATTTGTCGTCACCGACAGTATCCCTCATTTTGCCGACGCGTTTTTTGAATCGTGTTCGGGCTTCACTACTACCGGAGCTACTGTATTGGCTAAGCCGGAGCTTCTCCCCAAGGGGATTCTCTTCTGGCGTTCCTTCACTCACTGGATAGGAGGGATGGGTATCCTCATCTTCGCCATTGCGTTGATGCCCTCGCTGGGGATAAGCGGCCAGAATATCGCGGTATCTGAAGCGCCAGGACCGTCGCTCGACAAAATAACTCCTAAGATGAGCGATACAGCCAAGTCTCTCTATACCATCTATCTGCTGTTCACCATTGCCGAGACTATCATGCTGATGGCCGGCGGAATGAGCTTGTACGACTCATTGATAACCACCTTCGGTTCCGTAGGCACCGGAGGTCTTTCCAATTACTCCGACAGCATAGGCCACTTCGACAGCACTTACCTCCGTATGGTCGTCACCGGTTTCATGTTCCTGTGCGGCGTCAACTTCAACCTCTACTATTTATCGGCAAAACACGGAATAAAAGTACTGCTGAAAGATTCCGAATTCAGAGTGTACTTTCTCATATTCGCCATATCATCACTGTTCATATTCGCCATGCTGATGATAAGCGGTCAATATGAATCATCGGGATCTGCTCTCAGCGATTCGGTCTTCCAGGTGTCCTCTATCCTCACCACCACCGGGTTCATAACAGCCGACTACGAAACATGGCCTATCGTATGTCAGGTAGTGCTACTGTTCCTCATGTTTGTCGGAGGCTGTTCCTCCTCGACAGGCGGCGGCCTGAAAGTCATAAGGATCATGGTCCTCTTCAAGCTGATAAAACGCGGGATCTCCACCAGGCTTCACCCTAACGTAGTGGAATCAGTAAAGCTGGACGGAGAAAACATCACGAATGATACGGCCTCCGCCATCGTCAGCCATGCCTTCCTCTATGTGATCATGGTCTTCGTCGGCGCTTTCATCATTTCATTCGAAAATGCCGATCTGATCACCTGCTTTTCATCGGTAATAACATGCATAGGCAATGTAGGCCCCGGTCTAGGCGCCGTCGGCCCTGTGGACAATTTCGGAGTCCTCTCCGATCTGTCGCTGTACACCCTTTCCGTATACATGCTGGCCGGCAGACTGGAACTTTATACTTTGTTCATCGTGCTGACGCCGAGATTCTGGAACCCTAATCGTTGACAGGAGAATTCAAATGTCTGTAGCAAATCTGAATTACAAAGCCATAATCAAGATAATGGGCATCATAATACTTGTCCTTGGCCTCACCATGGTCATTCCATGGATATACTCCATAGCTTCAGGCGACAGCGACGCCACATCAGCCTTTGGCAAATGCGTGCCGCCCACCATCATCGCAGGCCTGGTGATCATCCTGGCAGTCAAATCCCATAAACCGAGATTCCGAGCCAGAGAAGGCTATATCGTCGTAGCATCCTGCTGGGTCCTGGCCTCCACCATCGGAGCCTTTCCCTATTATCTTTCAGAATTCACAGATACCTATATAGATGCTGTCTTTGAAGCCACAGCCGGATTCACGACCACCGGCTGCACTGTTGTGACAGGAAACATACTTTCCGGAGGATTACTGCTGTGGAAAGCCATATCCAACTGGCTGGGCGGAATGGGCATACTGCTGTTCGTCATCTCCTTCCTGCCAGCACTGGGTATAAACGGTCAGATCATAGCCAGAGCTGAAACTCCCGGACCTGTACTGCGAAAGATGACTGTTCGAATGAGCGATTCGGCAAAGATCCTCTATATCACATACATTTCTCTCACGATATTAGAGATCATCCTGCTAATGCTCTCCGGGAAAATGCCATTCTTCGATGCTGTCATAACGTCTCTGGGGAACATCAGCACCGGCGGCGTGATGGTGCATCCTGAAGGGATCGCCTACTATGAAAGCGTATATATAGAGGTCGTGATGGCTATTTTCTGTATATTCTCCGCCCTGAACTTCGTCCTTTACCATTACCTGATAACAGGTAAATTCAAATTTTTCTTCAAGGATGTGGAGCTCCGGGCATTCCTCACCATCCTGGCGGGAGGTGTCGTACTGTGTACTGTAGGGCTCATGGCCGGAACCGGAGACAGCTTCGGTTCATCACTGCGAGCATCTTTCTTCCAGGTCATCAGCATGGGTACCACCTCAGGCTATATCAGCACACCTTATATATCCTGGCCTACTTCGTGCCAGATGATACTGATAACCATGATGTTTATCGGCGGCTGCGCCGCCTCCACATCGGGATCCATCAAGGTCATCAGGGTGATCGTCATGCTCAAGCTGATCTGGAGGGGATGTATACGACGCATACATCCCCGCTCAGTAGTCGCCGTGAAAGTAGGAAGAGATCCCATCTCCGCTCCTGTAGTTTCAGCTATCTCCGCCTTCGTACTGACCTATTTTCTCGTGTTTCTCATATCCATACTGGTATTGTCATTCCAGGGTCTTGACATAGACTCCACAGTCACCGCTACCCTGGCGATAATGTCTAATACGGGAACGGCCTTCGGCGAAACGGCTGTCGCAGGCAATTATGCCATGTTTCATCCGTTTCTCAAGCTGTTCATGAGCTGTCTGATGATCGTCGGCAGATTGGAGCTCTTCACCATAATCATACTCTTTACCGGAAACTTCTGGGGACGCGACAGATAACGATCTTCGTGCCGTACATCTGCTTTCTGCGGATAAATACCGCATATCGTGGCAATCATATATTATGAGCTATTGACCGTATGATATGAACATTATCCCACAGCGGCGAGAGTATCACGGTCCGACGCCTGCAGGCGGGACCGCGATACCTCCATATGGCAGAAAGGAGATAGAAATGAAAGTAAGAGATCTCATGAGCACCAATATAACATGTGTAAAAGAGGATGCCTCTGTTTCACAGATAGCATCACATATGAAAAGAGATGATGTGGGATGCCTCCCCGTATGTGACGATGCGGGGCACTTGAAAGGCATCATTACCGACAGGGATCTGGTTCTTCGAGCCCTGACTGAGAAGCAGCCAGGAGAAACGACCTCCGGAGACATCATGACCACATCTCCCGTTACCGTATCGCCTGATATGAATATCCACGATGCTGCTCTCCTCTTTTCCGCTCATCAAATAAGGAGGCTTCCGGTAATAGAAGCCTCCAGGATCGTCGGTATGCTTTCTCTTGGTGATGTGGCTGCCAAGCCCGTATGTATAGACGAGGCCGGCGACGCTCTGTCGGCTATAAGTGTTACCGGCGCTGCACCGGCAGAAAGTTGATCTCTCTGTTTTCCAGATCCACATAGTCGACCATTATGCTTATCTCATCCCCCAGCCTGTACAGCTTTCCCATACGCCGCCCTATGAGGGCGTATTTTTCTCTGTCGTGATCGTAGTAATCGTCATTGAGATCATCTATCCTGATGAGACCCTCTACTGTGTTCTCAAGCTGCACGTATATGCCGAAGCCGGTCACGCCACTTATGATCCCGTCAAAGCTCTCACCCACATGATAGCTTATATATTCCGCCTTCTTGAGCTTTTCCACTTCCCGCTCCAGCTCCACTGCTCTTCTCTCTGCCACTGACGACTGGTCTGCCGCATATTCCGCCGCCTTTCTGAAATGCTTGGCAGCTTTCCCTGTCATCTCCCCTCTGAGGCAGGCTTTGATTATCCTGTGTATCATCAGATCCGGATATCTCCTGATCGGCGACGTGAAATGACAGTAATACTTCAGCGCCAGACCGAAATGGCCATCGCAAACAGTGCTGTAGTAGGCTTTCTGCATGGATCGCAGTGTCACGTAGTTGACCACTCTTTCACTTTGCTTTCCTTTCACCTTATCCAGCATAGCGCTCACCGCTTTAGGATGGACGCCATCAGCTCTTCCCCTCAGATCGATCCCAAAATTTCTCAGAAACACTCTGAGCTGTTCCAATTTGTCGGCAGCAGGCTTTTCATGGACTCTGTAAACGAAAGGTACCTCCATCCAGTAGAAATGCTCTGCCACAGTCTCGTTGGCCAATAACATGAACTCTTCTATCATCTTATTGGCGCTTCTCCTCGCAGATATGCCTATATCCACCGGAACTCCGTTCTTATCCAGGGAGATACATGCTTCATCCAGGTCAAAATCCAAACTGCCTCTGTCATGTCTTATTTTCGCCAGCCGCACAGCCAGATTGTTCATCATGAACAGCTGCTCTTTTATATGTGCGTATCTTTCGCCCACTTCCCTGCTGTTTTTCTCCAGCAAGTCCGATACATCATCGTAGATCAACCGTTCTGTTGAATTGATGACGCTCTCATATATCTCGTGACGTACTACCGTCCCTTCCGGCGTTATCTCCATGTCTACCGACAAAGTAAGCCGCTCCTCGTGAGGATTAAGACTGCATATCCCATTGGAAAGTGCTTTCGGCAACATAGGTATGACCTGATCCAGCAGATAAACACTGGTCCCTCTCCGCAGTGCCTCCTTGTCCAGATCAGAGCCTTCTTTTACATAGTGAGCCACATCAGCAATATGTACTCCCAGCAGATAATTGCCGTTTTCCAGCAGCTCTATGGATACCGCGTCGTCAAAGTCCTTGGAGTCGGCCCCATCTATGGTGAATATCTTCTTGCTCCTCAAGTCGCGTCTCCCTGTCAAGTCCGCCTTGGTCACTCCGCGGCGTCTGAGGCTTTTGGCCTCGGAGCTGACCTTTCCCGGAAACTTCTCGCTCATATCGTAGCTTCTGGCCAGCGCCTTTATATCTCCGCCCGGCTGTCCTGCCCGGCTTATTATCTCCACGATCCTTCCTTCAGCGTTGTTGTTTCTGTCAGGATACCTGGTTATCTCCGCAACTACCTTATCGCCCTTTTTAGCTCCCGCAAAATCTTTTTTCCTCACGAATACGTCTTCCCGGGATTTCCTGCTGTCAGGCACCACGAACCCGAATTTCTTGCTCCGGTTAAAGGTCCCAACTATCTCTGTCGTATTTCTTGAAAGAACACGGTCAACGATACCCTCCGGTGACTCTCTCCACAGATGTCTCGGGATCAGGTCTATCTCGACCTCATCTCCGTTCATAGCGCCGTTCATAGACTCTGCTGCGATGAACACATCCTGCTCCAGCTCGTCACACGTGACAAATCCAAAGCCGCGTTTGTGCTTGCTCAACACGCCGGTAAGCGCTTTTTTCCTTTTCTTCTTTGCCATTTTCCTTTCCCCTCTTATCATATCGATACTATTTTACAGCATAAAAGGTGGCATTGCCACCTTTTATCGTTAAACTAGTTGTTGCCGGTTCCCTTTGCAGCATCGTCTTCTCCGTCGACCTTATCCTTCACGTCGTTGACTCCATCTTCCACATCATCGATAGCATCTCTGGCTCCATCGGCCATATCCTCGGTCAATGAGCCATCATCCTTTTTCGTGCTGTCATCATTTCTGTCGACATTTTCCTCCGTCACAGTACCGTCGCTGGCGTTCGTACCGTTATCGTCATTATTGCCGCATCCAGCGAAAGCCAGTAATGATACACAGAGTATTGCTGCCAGGAAAAGCTTCATGTTTCTCATCTTCTTTCTCCTCTCCTGTTTTCCCTTATAGTATCTGCTATTTTCGAAAAAATATCGCGTCACTCGGCAGGAAATTTTTGAAAATATTCAGGAGCCAGAAGAAGGAACCGTCACGACAGGAATTGCCAAAATGGATCTGTTGTTAATGCTCAATGAGCATAAATCACAGCCGAGTGACCTTCGCAGACAGTGCAAAATGCCTAAAATCCATAAAATACTCGACCTTTTGGCATAAAATCAACGGTCGCCTGTCCGAAATATGCCTAAAACAATATGCTGGAACTGATTTTTTATTATTCGCCATCGCAAAAGCCTGAAATACAACGGTCATTATGCCCATTAATAAGCAAAATCCTCTATTATTGGCATTTCTGATGAAGCGACCTATCACTGCAAGAAGGATGAGATCTCGACGATGGGAGCTTGAGAAAGCGATAAAAGTTTTTTGCAGCCGCCAGCCTGTATCGAAAAGGGGGCTGTTGCCTTAACAGTTATTCCCGTTAAGACGACAGCCCCCGTCTATCTTTTAGCATATCCAGGCTTGTCCTGGAATACTAGAATACCATGTTGATGAGTCCGCCGATCTGCACGAACAGAGGTGCGAATACCAGCGACACGATAGTCATCAGCTTGATGAGTATATTGATGGAAGGACCGGATGTATCCTTGAACGGATCTCCTACCGTATCTCCAACAACAGCAGCCTTATGAGGGTCCGAGCCCTTGCCGCCGAAGTGGCCTTCCTCTATGTACTTCTTGGCATTGTCCCACGCTCCGCCGGCATTGGCCATCATCAGCGCCAGAAGGACACCTGATGAAAGCGCTCCGCCCAGCATCCCGCCAAGAGCGTCAGCACCCAGAACGATACCTATCACCAGTGGTGCGATGATCGCCATAAGACCCGGGATTATCATCTCCTTGAGAGCAGCCCTGGTCGAGATATCTACGCAGTGAGCGTAGTCAGGCTTGGAGGTTCCTTCCAGTATGCCTTTGTCTTCTCTGAACTGTCTTCTCACTTCTTCTATCATCTGATTGGCAGCCTTACCTACCGAATTCATGGTCATGGCTGAGAACAGGAACGGCAGCATAGCGCCTATGAACAGTCCTATTACAACTACAGGGTTCAGCAGATCAACGCCGCTCAGCTGAGTAACTTCGGCATAGGATGCGAAGAGAGCCAGCGCAGTCAGGGCAGCCGAACCGATGGCAAAGCCCTTACCGATAGCAGCAGTAGTGTTTCCTACGGAGTCCAGCTTGTCCGTTATCTCTCTTACGTTCTCAGGGAGCTCCGACATCTCGGCGATACCGCCGGCATTATCGGATACCGGACCATAGGAGTCAACGGCTACGGTCATTCCCGTAGTTGACAGCATACCTACAGCCGAAAGTGCGATACCGTACATTCCGGCAGTGTAGTAAGCCGCAAATATACCTACTGCGATGCAGATGATCGGCCACAGCGTGGACATCATCCCTACGCCGAGACCGCTGATGATAGTGGTAGCGGAACCTGTCTGAGACTGCTCCGCGATCTTCTTTACCGATTTATAATCAGCAGATGTATAGATCTCGGTTATCTTACCGATGGCAATACCTACGACCAGACCGGCGATTATAGCGATGGCATAATTGTACGAGCCCATCATCACCTTGGAAAGGATCACGGTAGCGATGATAACGATTATACCCGCTACATAAGTTCCCATGTTGAGGGCATTGGCAGGATTGGAGCCTTCCTTGCCTCTCACCATGAATATACCGATAAGAGACGCGATGATGCCTATACCCGAAAGGATCAGCGGGAACAGAGCCGCAGTCGTCTCATCGAACAGCCCGCCTGAATTGGTGGCCGCAACAGCCGCCAGCGTAACGGCGGATATTATAGATCCTACATACGATTCGAACAGGTCGGAACCCATTCCGGCAACGTCGCCTACGTTGTCGCCTACGTTGTCGGCGATAACGGCAGGGTTTCTAGGGTCGTCCTCAGGGATACCGGCTTCTACCTTACCTACCAGGTCGGCGCCTACGTCGGCAGCCTTGGTGTAGATACCGCCGCCTACCCTTCCGAACAGAGCCATGGATGAAGCTCCGAATCCAAAGCCTGTTATGCACTCCATAACAGTAGCCAGATCCAGTACACATACAACGACACCGAGTCCCAAGAGTCCCAGTCCTGTTACTGCGAGACCCATTACAGCTCCCGATCTGAAAGCGATCTTGAGAGCCTTGTTCATGCCTGATTCCTGAGCAGCGTTGGCAGTCCTCACGTTACCGAGAGTCGCCACGTTCATGCCAAAGAATCCGGCTGCCACTGAAAGCAGCGCTCCAACTACGTACAGGATGGCTGTAGTAACGCTCTGAAGTCCGATACCGATAAGCAGCGCTATCACGATGATAACGATAGCCATGATGCGGTATTCTCTCTTCAGGAACGCCATGGCGCCTTCTCTTATGTAGCCGGCGATTTCCTTCATCCTGTCATTTCCTTCATCAGCCTGCTTTATCCATGCAGCAAGGCCAACGGCCGCGATAAGCCCTATAACTGCCGCGGCGACGGAAAGAATTGCAATAATTTCCATCTTGATGATACCTCCCCCTCGTGCCTATGCGTATTACGGGAGGCGTCGATGGCGCCTCCCGCTGAACGTGCAAGCACGATTTGTAAATAATTTGATAAAGTCTATACAAAGATCCTCGAAAGTATCCGCTACTCGATCGCTACGAGAATCAATGATAACACGATAAACAGCACTGCCGTGACCGTCGATACCTTGCTCAGTATCGCGTCATAGCCCTGACTCTTCCTTTTACCGAAAAGCTGCTCCGCGCCGCCGCCGATGGAACCGGACATTCCGGCGCTGTTGCTGGATTGCAACAGAATGCTTATAGTCAGGATCACGCTCACCAGCGCAAGTACTATCTTGAGAGCTATTCCCATATTCAATCCTCCTTCATCGATGTCGCCCGAAGGGTGACAACAGGTGTCCAACGAAGTCGGGCTCACTTACTAACTTTTTAAGTGTATCACAGGGTTTTTAAAAAATCAACGGTTTTGGGTTTTCCGGCTTTTATTTTTTCTTAGTTGTCAAGACATTTGTTACACTTTGAGAAATACTCCGCTACTACCTGATCAGGGCTTTTGAAGTTCAATACCGTCTTCGCTGTGCTGTTATATTTCTTCTCGTGTCTCGCTACTTTCTTCTTAAGCTCTTTCTCACTTGTGAATACTTCTCTGCCATACAGGATCTTCCCGTCTTCTCTGTGACTTCTCTCTACCTTCCCATTCTGCCATGGCGAATACGGTCTCGTCCTCTTAAGCTCCATATTCAGCTTTTTTACCGCTTTTTCAAACGCACTGTCCTTTTCCGTCTTATCATCGTCATTTACGAATTCCGGCCCGTTGTCTACCTGGATAGTCTCTATCTTGAATCCCATTCTCTTTCTCAGGCTCTTTATGAATTCCTTTGTCTCGTATGTGCTCTTCTCTTTTACTATCTTCAGCACTCGCTTCCGGCTGTATTCATCTATCGCCGTTATCTGATAATACTTATCTCCGTAACACGGGAACCTTATACATTCCTGAGGTACATATTTGATATCTACCTGCACCTTCTCTCCCGGGTATGTCCCCTGCATGTTCTCATATTTCGTATAGCTTTTCTTCTTTCTCTCTACTTTTCTGTATCCCCTGTTTCTTATCTGTCTGCACATGCTTTCAAAACTTCGGCTATATCCTCTGCTTTGACATCTTACATATACTTCTGCAAGACCATATCGTCCGTTTCTTCTAAGCATGTTCTTTATCAGCTTCAGTTCTTCTTCCGTATGCGCGTTCGGGCTGCGCTGAGGCCTCCTGGACCTCAGCGCAAGGCTCTGAACGCTTCCATCGTACTTTTCCAGTTGTCTATATACAAACTGCCTGTAGGTATGATATCTCCTTGCAGCCTTTGTTACGCCATGTTTTAAAGCATATTCACATAAACGCTGGCGAAATCTCATTTCTTCGGTTATACTTTTCATGAGAGATACTCCTTACTGATACTTGTTTTTTTGGTTGAAAACTATTGTATCAAAGTATCTCTCTTTTTTTATTTATTTCTGTAACATATGTCTTAGCACATTACATTTGGGTTTTCCGGCTTTTATTTTTTCTTTATATTGTAAAAAGCGTCCTTCCCGGCGTACTGTCCCGCTGAATCCAGCAATTCTTCGATCCTGAGGAGCTGATTGTACTTGGCTATCCTGTCAGTCCTGGACAGGGAACCGGTCTTTATCTGCCCCGCATTAAGTCCGACTACGATATCGGCTATAGTAGTGTCTTCCGTTTCCCCGCTCCTGTGGGAAACTACAGCCGTATATCCGGCCTTCTTGGCCATCTCGATGGCATCAAAGGTTTCTGTCAACGTTCCTATCTGATTTACCTTGATGAGTATGGAGTTGGCGATGCCTTTCTCTATTCCTTCCGCCAGCCTTTCTGTGTTGGTAACGAACAGGTCGTCGCCCACCAGCTGTATCCTGCCGCCCAGCTTTTCAGTAAGGTACGCCCAGCCCTTCCAGTCATCCTCTGCCAGTCCGTCCTCGATGGAGATTATCGGATATTTGTCGCAGAGCATTTCATAGTAGGCCACCATTTCCTCCGCATTCCTGCTGACGCCTTCTCCCGTCAGATTGTAGATATCCTTGTCAGCGTCGTAGAATTCGCTGGCTGCTACGTCCAGAGCTATCCTCACGTCATCGCCCGGCTTGTATCCTGCCTTTTCTATGGCCTCTATGATGACCTGTATAGCCTCCTCGTTGTTGGAAAGATTCGGAGCAAAGCCGCCTTCGTCACCTACAGCAGTGTTCATGCCCTTTCCCTTGAGGACGCTCTTCAGATTGTGGAAGACTTCGGCTCCCATTCGCAGCGCTTCTCTGAAGGACTCAGCGCCTACAGGCATTATCATGAATTCCTGTATATCCACCGTGTTGTCGGCATGAGAACCGCCGTTGAGGATGTTCATCATCGGAGTCGGCAGCACCTTTCCGTTGACGCCGCCCAGATACTGGAACAGCGGAAGCCCCAGCGATTCCGCCGCAGCCCTGGCCACTGCCATGGAAACGCCCAGTATCGCGTTAGCTCCCAGCTTTCCTTTATTAGGCGTCCCGTCCAGCGCTATCAGCATCTTGTCCAGACCCACCTGGTCGAAAGCATCCCAGCCTAAGATCTGATCAGCGATAACGTCGTTGACATTCTCGACAGCTTTGAGAGTTCCCTTTCCCATATATCTGTTCTTGTCTCCATCTCTCAGCTCCACGGCTTCGTGGACTCCTGTGGACGCTCCCGACGGAACTATCGCCCTTCCTATAGAGCCGTCCTCCAGCAGCACTTCCACCTCCACCGTCGGATTCCCTCTGGAATCCAGGACCTCTCTCGCTATCACATCTTCAATATAAGCCATATTCTTTACCTCCTGATTTTTCTGTATAAATAAAATTTGCTTTGCCGATCCCGTTTCTCCTAAAATCCGTACCGGCAGCTAAAAATCTATTATCTCCATGAAATCCTTAGCCTTAAGGCTTGCCCCGCCTACCAGCGCTCCATCGATCTCATCCATATTCATGATATCTGTAGCGTTAGCCGGCTTGACACTGCCACCGTACTGTATGATCATCTCGTCAGCGGTATCTTCATCATACAGCTCTATAAGAGTGTTCCTGATGAACGCGCACATTTCCTCCGCCTGCTCCGGCGTGGCTGTTCTGCCTGTCCCGATGGCCCATATAGGCTCATAAGCTATCACGATCCTGGCGGTATCTTTGGCATCGATGTCCGCAAGACCCAGCTGAAGCTGGGACTTTACTCTGTCAAAGGCGCTCCCGGCATCCCTTTCGTCCAGACTCTCTCCCACGCACATGATAGGTCTTATAGCTCCGGTCAGCAGCTTCTTCAGCTTCAGGTTCACGGTCTCATCTGTCTCAGCGAAATACTGCCTTCTCTCCGAGTGTCCGACGATACAGAAATCAACGCCTATATCTTCCAGCATCGCCACTGAGACCTCTCCTGTATATGCTCCTTCATCAGCAAAGTGAACGTTCTGCGCTCCCACCTTTATATCCGTTCCCGCAAAGGCCTCTACCAGCGTTTCGAGATCTGTAAAAGGCGCGCATATGGCTGTCTGTACATCAGTGTCTTTATAAAGCTTCTTGAATTCCTCCGCAAACTCGCGGGCCTCCGCCCTGTTTTTGAACATCTTCCAGTTTCCTGCAATGAATGGTACTCTCATCATTTATCCTCCAGACAAGCTATTCCCGGCAGCTCTTTTCCTTCGAGGAATTCGAGGGATGCGCCGCCTCCTGTTGAAATATGTGTCATCTTATCAGCGTAACCGAACTGCTCCGCTGCCGCAGCCGAATCTCCACCGCCTACGATGGTGACCGCGTCGCTTTTCGCCAGGGCTTCCGCCAGGGCTTTCGTTCCTGCTGCGAAATTAGGCATTTCGAAAACTCCTGCCGGCCCGTTCCAGACGATGGTTTTCGCCTTGGCTATGTTTTCCTTGTAGAGCTCCACCGTCTTCGGTCCTATATCCATCCCCATCATGTCAGCAGGGATCTTATCTCTGTCAAAAACTCCATGCGGACTGTCATTGTCGAATTTCTCAGCGCATACCGTATCCACCGGAAGCAGGAGTCGGACGTTGGCCGCCTTTGCCTTTTCCATGATTTCCCCGGCCAAGCCTATGCTCTCTTCATCCAAGATGGAAGTCCCTATCTCATATCCCATAGCCTTGAAAAAAGTATAACTCATCCCTCCGGCTATGATCAGACTGTCTACCTTCTTGAGCAGATTCTCGATAACAGGGATCTTGTCCCCCACCTTGGCGCCACCCATAATAGCAAGGAATGGTCTTTCCGGGTTTTCCAGCGCTTCTCCCAGGAACCTCACTTCTTTCTCTATAAGGAAGCCGGAAACACTAGGCATGTATTTTGCCAGGCCGGCTGTCGAACAGTGAGCTCTGTGAGCCGTTCCGAACGCATCGTTGACGAAGATCTCGCCCAGCTGAGCCAGCTGTCCTGTGAACGGTTCTTCGTTTTTCGTCTCTTCCTTCCTGTATCTCACGTTTTCCAGAAGCATCACCTGTCCCGGCTGCAGCGCTTCCGCTGTCGCTTTTACATTATCATCCACCACCACGTCGGATGGCGCGAATATCACATCCCGACCCAGCAGCTGCGATAATCTGTCGGCAACCGGCTTTAATGAGAATTCCGGCTTTGCCTCTCCCTTGGGTCTTCCCATGTGGGACATCAATATCACCTTCGCGCCTTGTCCAACGAGGTATTCGATGGTAGGCAACGCTGATGTTATCCTCCTGTCATCGGTTATACGTCCGTCCTGCATCGGCACGTTGAAATCGCACCTGACGAGGACTCGTTTTCCCGAGACATCGATATCTCTCACTGTCTTTTTCATTTTACCCTTCCCTTTCATTCTTTTTTCATTATATTCAATGACCGACAGCCGGCGGAAAGGCCTGCTGTCGGTTCTGCATTGTCCGTTATCGCTATTATGCGTTATCTACGCTGTACATATGCTTTATCAGCTCCAGCACTTTGGTGGAGTATCCATATTCGTTGTCATAGAACGCTATCAGTTTGAAAAACTTGTCATTGAGCTGGATGCCTTCCCTCGCATCGAATATGGACGTATGCGGATCCCCGATGAAATCGCTGGACACCACTTCGTCATCCACATATTCGATGACACCCTTCATTGGACCTTCTTCGGAAGCTTCCTTTATCTTTCTGCATATTTCCTCGTAGCTGGCCGAATTCTTCAGCTGTATGTTGACGTCTATCACTGACACGTCATTGGTAGGCACACGGTAAGCGATACCCGTCATCCTTCCCACGAGAGACGGGATAACAAGACCTACTGCTTTCGCCGCGCCGGTGCTGGTCGGGATGATGTTTCCGAAAGCGGATCTCCCTGTCCTCCAGTCCTTTAAGGATCTGGCGTCCACTACCTTCTGTTTGGCCGTCGCCGCGTGTATGGTCGACATGAGCCCCTGCTCGATGCCCCAGTTGTCCTCTATGACCTTGCACACAGGTGCCAGACAGTTAGTCGTACAGGATGCGTTGGACACTATGTCCATATCCTTGCTGTACTCATCGTGGTTGACTCCCATAACAAAGGTCGGTGTCGTCTTGTCCTTTGCCGGAGCCGTGATGATGACCTTTTTCGCTCCCTGATTTATATGAACCATGGCTTTTTCTGTGGTATTGTAGGCACCTGTCCCCTCCACTATGTACTCTGCCCCACACTTGCTCCACGGGATATTAGCCGCGTCGCTTTCGCTGTAGACAGGTATCTTCCTGCCGTCGATCACAAGTCCCTCTTCATATACCCCCAGCTCTTTCGGAAAACGCCCAAATACCGTGTCGTACTTCAGCATGTACTTCATGTACTCCACGTCGGCGTTGCGGACATTTATCCCCGCGATCTCGATTTCGGGCATATCCATTGCCGCACGGATAACCACACGAGAAATACGACCAAAGCCGCTTACTCCGATTTTGATTGCCATTTTATAACTCCTCCTAAACATACTCTATAAATTTGATTTGATTTATATATCAAGCCCGCCGGGATCCTCCGCCGAGTTTAATATCGTTTGCGCCTGGACGAAGATGGGATGTTCATCTCGTCTCTGTACTTGGCTACCGTTCGTCTCGATATGCTTATGCCTTTTTCTTCCAGCATTCTGACCATTGCCTGATCGCTGTATGGCGATTTGCTGTCTTCGCTGTCGACGATCTCCTTGATGAATTCTTTTATGCTGTTGGATGATATGCCTTCTCCGTGACTGCCGGAAACGCCGGCCGAAAAGAAATACTTTATTTCGAAGACTCCTCTCGGGCATTGGAGGTATTTCCCATTTATGGAACGTGAAACTGTCGATTCGTGTATCCCCAGTTCCTCGGCTATATCCTTGAGAGTGAGAGTCTTCAAATACTTGCTCCCCCGGTCGAGAAATTCCTTCTGATGCCTCACCACGGCCGTCACTACATTGTATATCGTCTGCTTTCTCTGCTCTATACTCTTGATAAGCCATACTGCCGAGTTGACTCTGTCAGAAAGATATTTCGAAAGGTTGTCGTCCTCCTCCGACTGCTTCATCAGCTTGCTGTAATACGAGCTGACCATCAGTCTCGGTGTGCTGCTCTCGTTTACCGTCACCACGTACTGATCGTCCACCTTCTCGATGATTACATCAGGAACTATATATTTGGTATCCGCTCCCGACGCGAAAAGCCGCCCCGGTTTAGGTTCCAAGGACCTTATCACGTCATTCATCTCCTGAACCTTCTGCGGAGATATCCCCAGTTCCTTAGCGATGGCTCCGAATTTGCCATTGGCCAGATCTTCCAGATGCTCGCTGATGACCTTCTCGAAAAGCTCCGTCAGCTGCCCCTGATACCTCAGCTGGATCATCAGACATTCCGCGAGGTCTTTTGCGCCGACACCTATAGGATCGAACCCATGTATGATATCAAGGACTTCCTCCACCTTGTCGACAGGCACGCCGGTAGCCTCTGCGATCTCATCCACCGTAGATGTCAGATATCCGTTTTCATCCAATGATTCTATTATGTATTCGCCAACTCTGCGGCAGCCCTTCTTTTCGGTGGCACACTGAAGCTGGAACACCAGATGTTCGGGTAGCGTAACATCGGAGAACACATACTGTTCATATGTATTCTCCTTTTCTTCCCCGTTCCGGTCTTCCCACTGTCTGTAGCTTATATCATCGTACTGTCTGTCTTTGATATATTCTTTCCAGTCGAAATCATCGTCTTTGCGTGATGAAGCACTGTCTCTGCCGGCAGACGCCGTTTCCGTGAAGCTATCATCGCGGCTTCCGCTCTCTCCGCTGTCCTGGCCGCTGCCCGCGTCGCCACTGGCCTGTTCCAGAACAGGATTGACCAGCAACTGCTCCTGCACATAGGAATCCAGCTCCTGAGTATTGAACTTCAAAATCTGGATGGCCTGTATCAGCTCCGGCGTCATGACCAGCTTTTGAGACTGCTCAATTTTCAAATCGTAACCAAGTTTTATACTCATTTTCTAAATACCTCGGCTTTTATTATATCATACGGACGATTTTTTACCAATGCTTTACCCGGAATTGACATTATTATTTTAGTCCCGGAAACCCTTGCTGCCTCAGGGCTTCGAACAGGATAATGTTGACTGAATTAGCCAAGTTCAGAGACCTCAGACGAGTATCGGCGCTCATAGGTATCCTGACAGTTTCCTCCCGATGCTCCGCTATGAATGACCTGGGCAGCCCTGCTGTCTCACGGCCGAACAGTATCATATCTTCATCCCGGAACCGGACATCTGTATACAATCTGCCACCCTTGGTAGTAGCCAGAAACATCCGCCTGTCGCTTTTCCCGTACTTTTCCATGAACCGGTCCAGACTTTCATGTACTTCCAGCGTTACGTAAGGCCAGTAATCCAGTCCCGCCCGCTTAAGGCTCCTGTCATCTATGGAAAATCCCAATGGTTTGACGAGATGGAGCACACTGCCCGTCGCCGCGCAGCTTCTGGCTATATTACCTGTATTGGGAGGGATCTCCGGCTCCACTAAAACAATATGCATGGACATGTTCATATTCTCCTTTCCTCTGTTCGCCGCAGGCCGCGTCTGCCGCGGCAGTCGTTCCCGGCCGCTGATGCCCCGGATCTGTGTCCGGTCACCGGCTTTCCCCGGCGAAGTCCGACATTTATATTTTACTTTGCCAAACGTGAAAGTCAATGGAGCAAACCACGGGAAGCGGTCCACGAACGTACGCAGCCGGATTTTTCGTTGCGGAAAAGCCTGTATAGCCAACCTCTGTTTTAAAAACCGGCCCATACCAAAAAATGCGAGACAAAACGGCAAATATATTATATAATGACTTCATTGATTGTTGATTTATCGGAGGGAGAAATGAAAACAGTAAAAATAGGGCTGCTGGGGCTGGGAAACATCGGCACCGGTACATATAAAACGCTTGAAATGAACAGAGAAGAAATCGAAAGCACGCTCAACGCCAAGGTCGATATCGTAAAGATCCTGGAACGTGATACGGAGCGTGACAGAGGCATCGATGTCCCTGTCGGGAAATTCACTCAGGATCCTGATGAGATCTTTACCGACCCGGAGATAGACATCGTCATCGAACTGCTGGGCGGCATCGAACCCGCCACATCGTTCATGCTCAAGGCCATGGAAAACAACAAACATGTCGTAACAGCCAATAAGGCCGCCATCGCAGCAAACTACCACAAGCTGATGGATACAGCAAGAGACAATGGCGTGGCATTTCGTTTCGAAGCCAGCGTAGGCGGCGGCATACCGATCCTCAGCACTCTGACAGGACCTCTCAGAGCCAACAAATTCGAAGAAGTCCTGGGGATCCTCAATGGGACTACCAACTACATACTGACCATGATGACAAAGGAAGGTCTTGATTACGACACTGCCCTCAAGGATGCCCAGGCTCAGGGCTTCGCCGAGGCCGACCCTACCGCCGATGTGGAAGGGATCGACGCGGCCAACAAGCTGACCATCCTGATGGCTCTCATGTTCGACAAATATGTAGCCCCTGAAGACATACCTACTACCGGCATCACCCAAATAACAAAGGAAAAGATAGAGGAAGCACGCGCCAACAATTGTAAGATAAAGCTCATCGCCCGTGCCAAAAAGCTTGAGAACGGCGAAATCGAATACGAGGTGCGTCCTATGCATATAAGCGAAACTCATCCTCTGGCCAACATCAACAAGGAGTTCAACGCTGTATTCGTCAAGGGAAACGCTGTGGACGACCTGATGTTCTATGGGAAAGGCGCAGGCCCTCTGCCTACAGGAAGCGCAGTTCTGGGCGACGTTATAGATATAGTGAAAACGGTTTTAAAATAACATTATCAGGAGGTCGACGATGACTTTATTTGAAGAATGGAGAGATCTTATAGAAAATCAGACCGAGGATACTTTCCCCGAATTCTGGAAGGAATATAGCGAAGCCGAAACTAAGATATACAGCGATATCCTTGACAGACCAGAGGAAAAGATGACTGGCACTCTCGGAGAGCTGGCTGAAAAGTACCAGGTCCGCCCAGTGATCTTCATGGGTTTCCTCGACGGAGTCGATTCCAGCTTGAAGAAAAGCAACGACTTCGAAAACTTCGATGAAAATTCCCAGGTAGAGGTGGAAATCGAACCCGAAAAACTGTTTTACAATATGCTGGCGGCCGATGCCGAGTACCTGTATGGGCTTCCTCAGTGGGAGACTATTCTCGGTGAGGAAAAAATGGCTCAGATCGCCAAGGAATACAAGAGATCCAAGACAATCGTGAAAGGGAAAAAAATAGGCCGCAACGAGCCTTGCCCATGCGGCAGCGGTAAAAAATACAAGCACTGCTGTGGGAAGACGGCTTCCCGCAACTGACAAGCAGCAATGGATGCAGCGCAGCCGGAACGTCAGCTCAGCCTGTCCAACATGAGCACCAGGCAAAGGACGCCGGCGACGCTCAGCGACAATATGGGATCAATTAAAAATCCTGGATCCGCCTGATGGCGAGATTCAGGATTTTTTGTTTCCGCCATACCCCGGACACAGAAGCCCAGGGATAGACATCATCTTGCGAAAAAGCAAGCCATTACCGCATATCAGCAGCTCACACGCCACACATCAGTAATTCTCTTCGTTTATTTCAAAATAGCTCTTCGGATAAGCGCATACGGGACATTTCTCCGGCGCCTTCGTTCCTGTCACGATATGACCGCAGTTTCGGCACTCCCACATCTTGACTTCGCTCTTTTCGAAGACGGCTGCCGTCTCCACGTTGTGAAGCAGCGCTCTGTATCTCTCCTCGTGGTGCTTTTCGATGGCGCCCACCATGCGGAATCTGGCTGCCAGCTCCGGAAATCCCTCGGCCTCAGCCGTGTCGGCGAATCCGGCATACATGTCGGTCCATTCGTAGTTTTCCCCTGCGGCAGCTGCGTCCAGATTGGCTGCCGTATCGTTTATGCCGCCCAGTTCGTTGAACCACATCTTCGCGTGCTCCCGCTCGTTTTCCGCCGTCTTCATGAACAGCGCAGCTATCTGCTCATATCCTTCTTTCTCAGCTACCGACGCGAAGTAGGTATATTTGTTCCTGGCTTCCGATTCTCCGGCAAAGGCCGCTTCCAGGTTCTTTTCCGTCCTGGTCCCGGCATATTTGTTCTTTACCTCTCCGGCCACCGCCTCCAGGTTCTCTCCCCTGGCTCCGCACACAGGACATACAGCCTCCGCGCCGGCCTGAACGGTGAACACTTCACCGCACAGCTTACACCTGTATTTGGCGGCGGTCGCCGCCGTTTCGCCGGAAATACCGGAAGCTTCGGCAGAGGCTTCGGCAGCCCGGAAGGCACCGACAGTTTCGGCGTTCCCGGATGCTCCGGGAACATCAAATCCGCTCAGGTTTCCCACAGGCTGCCCCACATGCCTTATCCCGGTATACTCCGCTATATCATAGCTGGTAGTCATCAGATCATCCATGGAAAGATCGTGTACGGAACGGTTCCCCGTGATACGTGCGAAAGTCTTTAATTCTTCTCTGGACACATTCAGATAATTGGCTACTCTCTGAGCCGCCGCGTCTATGTTCAATCTCGACCTGAGTTCAGGGTCCTGAGTGGCCACACCTACAGGACATTTCCCGCTGCCGCATATTCGATATTGCTGACATGCCGCGGCTATCATCCCCGCGGTAGCCACAGCAACAGCATCAGCTCCCATCGCCAGCGCTTTGGCAAAGTCAGCAGATACTCTCAACCCGCCTGTTATAACGAGAGCGATATCGGAATTTACGGAATCCAGATATTTTCTTGCCCTGTACAAAGCATATATGGTAGGCACTGTGGTCGCCTCCCTGAGGAGAAGCGGGCTGGACGCCGTACCGCCGCCTCTGCCGTCCACCGTTATGAAATCAGGCTCTGCGAACACGCAATACTGAAGATCTCTCTCTATCCTTCCGGCAGCTATCTTTATGCCGACAGGCCTGCCGCCTGAGCGTTCTCTCAGCATATCCACCATGGCCTTCAGGTCTTCCTTCGTATCCAGCTCAGGGAATTTGCTCGGGCTCTGGACGTCCTCACCCGGCTTCTTTCCACGAATGGCGGCAATCTCGTCAGTCACTTTATCGCCAGGCAGGTGACCGCCCATTCCAGGCTTTGTCCCCTGACCTATCTTTATCTCTATGGCATCAGCCGCCTGGAGATTTTCATCGGTGACGCTGTACTTGTTGGGAATATATTCAAAGATATACTTGTATGCTTCAGCTCTTTCCTCCGGAAGGATGCCGCCTTCTCCACTGCACATGGCAGTCTTTGCCATGGCGCTGCCTTTGGAAAGAGCTATCTTAGTCTCTTTCGATAAAGCTCCGAAGGACATGTGGGAAATGTAGATAGGACTCTCCAGTACCATCGGTTTTTCAGCATGCTTTCCTATCACCGTTCTTGTGTCGACAGGGTCTTCGTCATTGAGAGGAGGCGGATTCAGCTGAGCCCCCATCATCAGTATCTCATCCCAGTCAGGAACAGGCATTTGAGTACCCATGGATGCCCCCACCGATCTTCCCGTAACTGCCATTTCATGTATCTCAGCCATGTATCTGACCGACGGATCGTGACGAGCTGTTTCAGGATCATAGTCCAGCGGACCGGAAGAGACAAAGCTTCCCATATCTTCCATAGGGCTTTCTCTCCTCGTCACAGTTTCATCTTTCACCGGCACGAATTTTGAGATGGGCTGCCCACAGACAGGACACTCTGAGAGCTCCGCCAGCGGTTTCCCATTCTTTTCCTCATCATATATGAACCCACACACGCTGCATTTGTAAACTGCCATAACCACACCTCCGATATATCTGTTTGTTATTATTAGCTGTTTTTCCTAATAATATCACGCTGGAATTTTTTTGTCGACGGGATCAGCTCCGATCCATATCAGAATATCCCTGATTTTTCATCACTCCACACCGACTTTCTCGCACAGGCCATTTATGGGGCATTCCCCGCACTTGGGATTTCTTGCCGTACAGCAGTTCCTCCCGTGAAAAATAAGGCTGTGATGGGCTTCCGTCCACCTATCCTCCGGCAACACCTTCATCAATCCCAACTCCGTCTTGAGGACATCCTTTTCCTTCACCAGCCCTATCCTGTTGGCCAGCCTGAACACATGAGTATCCACAGCTATCCGTTGATGTCCGAAGCCTACAGCGAGGACTACGTTGGCCGTTTTTCGTCCGACTCCAGGCAATTTCACCAGTTCGTCATAATCCTCGGGGACCTGACCTCCATGCTTTTCCACCAGTTCTCCCGCCAGCGCGATTATATTCCTGGACTTAGTCTTATACATACCTATAGTTTTGATGATATCGATGACATCCTGCTGGTCAGCCTCTGCTAAATCGGCAGGCGACGGATACTTGGCAAACAACTCTCCTGTCACTTTATTGACGCTTTTATCGGTGGTCTGAGCCGACAGCACTACCGATATCAGGAGCTGATATGTATTCTGATGCACAAGCGCGCATCCCGCCTCGGGATATCTGTCTCGAAGCGCGTCCAGCATCTGTGTGATCTCTTTCTTCGTAAAGGCCATGTCTTTTCCTCCGGTTCCCCGATCCTCAGTTCAAATATATAAAGATGGGGATAAGGCCGCGCCTTTTGACGCCATGCCCGCCTGAATCCCCATCTTGATCCGACTTCACGCGATTTTACACTATACTACACTGTCAACGACGGAGCCGCGTATGTCCTCGAAGCCAGCTCGTTATCCAGCATATAGAGGCCTTTGCTGTCGCTTCCGAACAGCTGGAACTTTTTTATCAGATCATCAGCTGTATCTTCCTCTTCAGCCTGTTCTTTGACGAACCAGTCGAGAAACTGCATAGTCCTGAAATCCTTCTCCTCATAAGCCGCTCCATATATGCTGTGTATCAGCCCCGTAACATATCTCTCATGCTTGGCGCCTTCCTTAAGAGGATCTATGAACTCCTTGAATTCCTTATCAGGCTTATCTATGGCCTCCAGCACCACAGCCTCACCGTTCTGCTGGATATAATCCATGAACAGCAGCGCATGATCCCTCTCCTCCTGCGCCTGCACCTTATACCAGTTGTAAAAGCCATTGAGACCTTCATTCTTATAATAGTTGGCCATATCCAAGTATAGATACGCCGAATAAAACTCCTTGTTTACCTGTGTATTGAGCAACTCCAGTACTTTCTTCGATAACATGGTGATCCCTCCTCAACTATCTGAAAACACTTTAATTTGTCGAGGCTATTATAACACAGCACCATGCGTTTTTCTACCAATCCGGTCCATTAAAACTCTTTTTTATCGTATATATTTTTCGATAAGACGATAGATATTACGGCGACTGCTGCGGTCACCAGCACGACAGCGCCTATCATCATCCCTCTGTTCATGGAAAGCAGCGATCCCACTATATTGCCATCCTCTGTCAATGTCGCCAGCTTTCTTCCTCCGGCTACGACAGCTGCCACAACGAAGGCGATGAAAGCCAGAAAAGCGAAGCGGCCTTTTTCCACACCAAACTTGAAAATTATAGGCAACAGCACCGAAGCCATTATCATGCCAAAGGGGAACATGGCTACTGTCAGAAAGAAGCTGCCCGATACATCTTCGCCCATCACCAGACTTCCTATAAATATTATTACAGATAATACCAGCATAGTCATAAAGAGTATCACATATTTCGACAGTACCAGTTTGAATCTGGGAACAGGCGCTGTCAGGGCAAAGGCCGGCCACTTACAGTTGTCATCATATGCGACAGTCGTCATTGGTATCATCAATGCGAACATCGCCATAAGCCCTCCGAAAAATCCCGGCTGTCCGTTCCACATGGCTATCAGAAACCAAAACACAAGTATTATCAGATATATCTTCAGCTGTGGCCTCAGCAATATTATATCTTTCATCAGCAAGCCTTTCATTTTTCATCCTCCTTTATGATCATCACCATTATGTCCTCTATGGTAGCATTGTCTGTGATGAGGGCAGGATTGACCTTCTCCCTCTCCACAAGGGCCTCTACGCCGAATCCCGTTTCCCTCACGGCAACCACCGCACTGCTTTCTATGCTTTCAAGCTCCGTTTTCGGACATCTTACTATGCCATACTTTTCTGTCAACGCGTCTTTTTCGCTGCTGAAGACTATCCTGCCGCGATGGATGAAGGTGATATAATCGCACACCTTTTCCAAATCGCTCAGAATGTGGGAGGAGATGAAGACGCTGTGGCTTTCGTCCTGGATGAAATCCCTCAGGATGTCCAATACATCGTCCCGGGCCGCAGGGTCCAGTCCCGACGTGGCTTCATCCATCACCAGCAGTTTACTGTCGTGGGAGAGCGCCACCGCTATGGAAAGTTTCACCTTCATTCCTCTGGAATAATCCTTCACCCTCTTGCGGACCGGCAATCCGAACCTTTCCATATATCCCGAAAACTTTCTGCTGTCCCAGGTCCTGTATAGCCCGCTCATTATCCTGCCTATGCTTACAGCGTCCGCTTCAGCCGGAAGCCCATAATCTTCCGTAACCATTCCGATATTTTCCCGCAGCTCTCTGTCACCATCAGACATAGTCCCGCCCAGTATCTTTATCTGTCCGCCGTCCGGTCTGACAAGACCCATCATAGCCTTGATAGTCGTCGTCTTACCCGCTCCGTTTTCTCCGATGAAGCCCATGATATAACCGCTGGGCAGCGTGATATTTACATCTCTGAGAGCAAAGCCTTCATACCTCTTTTCCAGATGCTTTATCTCTATAGCGTTACTCATCTCTTTCCTCCTCATATGCCAGCGTCACCATTTCCTTTATGTCCTCAAGGCCGAGATGACAGCTGACAGACAACCTCACTATCTCACCGATGTGTTCCTCTATCCGCTTAAGATATTCTTCCCTGACAGCTTCCGTATTCTTCTCCGCCACGAAGCTTCCCTTTCCCGTCATGGTAACGATGAATCCATCCCGCTCCAGTTCCTCGTATGCCCGCTTGGTGGTAATGACACTTATACGAAGTTCTTTGGCCAGAAGCCTCATGGAAGGCAGCGCTTCACCTTCCTCCAGCTGTCCTGTAAGTATCTTCTCCTTTATCTGTTCGCTTATCTGATCATAAATAGGCCGGCCGCTTGAATTGCTTATTATGATATCCAAAGGAACACCTCCTTTTTCTTTATATTGTATATATTCATTATATACAATATTTACGCGTTGTCAATAGTTGAAATAAAAAAGTGGAAATGACAGGATCAAAGATTCCTATTTCCGCATGCTGACCGCAAGGGTCAGCGCATTCAAGGTACTTTCTTTGAAATTCCGGCCTGCCCCGCAAAGCGGGGAAATATCGTTTTGACGATATTTCCTGCATTATAAAAAAACTGTCTGCATCATCAGTCAGCTCTCGCGACTGCGCAGACAGTTGGCATTACTGTTTTACCGGATGCGCGGCTGGCCGCCCGCCGTCGTCACACCCACTTTATATCAGCTCTCTTGAACCGCTGAGGGATATGTAAATACTCCTCGTCCGCCGGATATCCCAGCATGAATGCTCCGTAAAAACTGCAGCTTGAAGGTATCTTAGGCAGCATTTCCCTGATACCAGGTATATTGTTCGCCATTCTCTTGAGATAGCCAGCCCAGCAGGTCCCTATCCCTTTTGCCTGCAGATACAGCTCAGCCGTCGTCATAGCTATGGCCGTATCTGTTTCCGGCGATATGGCGTTCTCGTTGGCATAGGCCAGGAGCAACGTTTTGGCCGTTCCCATCACCACATTGTTCCCGGTCTCCATTTCCGAAGCGATCTCGGGAGATACTCCGGTTTCATCCACGTATTCCAGGATCATCGTCATCATCCTATCCATGACATCCGGATCTTCTATTATCATCCATTTAGTCGAATGCTGATTTTTAGCACTGGGAGCCCACGAAGCCAGTTCCAGCGCTTCCTCTATGATGGTCCTCGGGACCTGTTCCTCGCTGAAATGCCTGTAAGATCTTCTGGTCAGGATATGATTTTTAAGTTCTTTGTGGAAAGTATCGCTTATGGTCGGCATCTCGTCCGGCAATATAGACGATTCGCCGTTATATGTGATGGCTTCCGTAGGGCATACCGCTCCGCAGTGCATACATGCCATGCATTTTTTCCCTTCCGCCATCCGTATGCCTTCGTCAGATTCCTCCAGCACTGTGAAAGGACAGACTGCGACGCACGTCATACATTCGATACAAACATCCTTGTTGACTTCTATCATTTCGACTACAACCTCCATCTCTGTGCGAAACGGCTGGAAGCGCAGCAAACGCCTTATTATCCGAGCCGTCTGTTTTTAATAACTACCATAATAGCCAAAGTACCGGGCTCCGTCAATTTGTTTTTTCATTTTTTTTGATTTTACTGTTGACAGTTGCATGCACATTCAACTATAATGATGCCATGGGGAACAGTTGAACGATAACGCAACTATTCTCGATCAAAATGAAAACCGGAAAATATGCATATTTTTTTACAGGAGGCGATAAAGCAATGGGAAAAACTGAAGCAAGCTGCGACTGCGCGGCGATACATGAAGATATATTGGAGCATGTCAGAAAAGAAATAGTTTCCGATACGGAGCTTACAGATATGTCGAAACTGTTCAAGGTGTTCGGGGACGGTACCCGCATCAGGATAATGGCAGCTCTCAACTGCCGCGAGATGTGTGTATGCGATATAGCGGTGCTGCTGGACATGACTAAATCAGCAGTTTCCCATCAGCTGAAAGTTCTCAGGGACAACAATCTCGTTAAATTTCAAAAGAAAGGAAAGCACGCCTATTATTCCCTGGCCGATGGCCACGTGAAGGAGATACTGGACGTTGCGCAGGAACATATCAATGAATAGCAAACTGCAACAATTACATCATCACGATGAAGGCTGTGGCTGCGGTCATGACCACGGCGGCCACCATCATCACGACCACGATCATGACGCATGCGGATGCAGCCATGACCATAGCCACGACTGCGACAGCAGCCACGATCATAGCCACGACCATGATTTCGACGATATTTCCGCAGGGCGGCAAGAGATATATATCATAGAGGGCCTCGACTGCGCCAATTGCGCAGCCAAGATGGAACGCAAGATACAGGCCATGCCTGAAATAAAAGCCGCCTCCATCACCTTCGCCACCAGGCAGCTGCGCGTAGCAGCCGAAGACCCGGACTCCCTGGTGCCAAAGCTTGAAAAGGCCTGCCGCACCATTGAAGATAATGTGAGACTGGTAAAGAAGGAGACGACTCCTGCCGCCGGCAGCACCCACACGCGGAGCCTTTTCAGAGAACACATGGCGGATCTCATTTCTCTGATCGTCGGCGCTGTACTGTTTGCCGGAGGCGTGATATTAGAACAGACAGGTATCCTGGATGTCATCGTTTTTCCTGTATTCATCGCTGCCTATCTGGCTCTGGGCTGGGAAGTCCTCTTCACTGCCGGGAAAAACATCCTCAAAGGTCAGGTATTCGATGAGAACTTTTTGATGTCCATCGCCACCATAGCAGCCTTTTGCATCGGTGAATTCACCGAAGGAGCAGGCGTCATGCTCTTCTACAAAGTCGGCGAGCTCTTCGAGCACATCGCTGTGGATAAAAGTCGCTCACAGATAATGGAAGCTGTCGATATGAGACCTGAAACGGTATCATTGGTGGACGGAGACGACATCAGGATCATACCAGCAGGCGAAGCTAAGGTAGGCGACGTCCTGATGGTCCGCCCCGGTGACAGGATCCCTCTGGACTCCGTAGTCACGGAAGGTGAAAGCCGTATAGACACATCCCCTATAACAGGTGAACCCGTTCCCATCAAAGCTGCTGCAGGGACCGAAGTGGTCTCCGGCTGCGTCAACGAGCATGGACTTCTGAAAATAAAAGTGACCAGACCTCTCACTGAGTCGATGGTCACCAAGATCCTCAATTCCGTCGAAAACGCCGCCGCCGGCAAACCTAAGATGGACAGGTTCATCACCAGATTCGCAAAGATATATACACCTATCGTCGTAGGCCTGGCGCTGCTGACAGCCATCGTACCGTCTGCCTTCACGGGGAACTGGAGTCAATGGATAACTACTGCCATAACTTTCCTGGTAATAAGCTGTCCTTGCGCTCTGGTGATAAGCGTGCCGCTGGCATTCTTCTCCGGCATAGGCGCCGCTTCAAAGCTGGGGATCCTCTTCAAGGGCGGCCTTTCCATCGAAGCCCTCAAGGGTGTCAAAGCTATAGTCATGGACAAAACAGGTACTATCACAGAGGGGAACTTTTCTGTACAGAAAATATCGCCTGCCAATGGGATAAGCGAAGAGGAGCTGCTTTCCATCGCGGCTGCCTGCGAATGCCGCTCGACTCATCCTATCGCCGTCAGCATCGTGAAAAAAGCCGAGAGCCTCGGTCTGTCCATAAAGGTACCGGGATCGTTGAAGGAGCTATCCGGCCGAGGTATAGAAGCCGTCCTTCCGCAGGGGAAGATCCTCTGCGGCAACAGAGCCCTTATGAGAGACAATGACATATCCGTCAGCGAAATACAAAATACAGGAGGCACTGAAGTCCTCATCGCAGTCAACGGTTCTTATGCCGGTCTCATCAGTATATCCGACACGCTGAAAGCCGACGCTGCCAAAGCCATATCGGAGCTCAAAGAAAAGGGCCTCGTTCCTGTTATGCTGACAGGCGACAACGCCGAAAGCGCGTCTCAGATAGCTTCGAAGGTGGGCATCGAAAACGTTCACGCCCAGCTCCTGCCCGACGGCAAGCTGGAAACGCTCAAAGCCATAAGAGAGGATATCGGCCCTGCCATGTTCGTCGGCGACGGTATCAACGACGCTCCCGTATTGGCCGGAGCTGATGTGGGAGCCGCCATGGGAAGCGGCGCCGACGCTGCCATAGAAGCCGCCGATGTCGTATTCATGAATTCATCCATGGAGGCTATCCCGCGATCCGTCTCCATCTCCCGCAGCACTGGCACCATAGCAGTTCAGAATATCGTCATAGCGCTGTTCGTAAAGCTGCTGGTAATGGTCCTCGGCTTCATCGGGTTCGCCAACATCTGGGCAGCCATCTTCGCCGATACGGGAGTCGCCATGATATGCATACTCAACTCTCTCAGGATATTGTGGAAAAAATACGACAGATGATATGCCGCGGCTTCAGCTCTGACTTGAACGCACTGGCCCCCCAGACCCGCAGATAAAACAAACCGTATCTGCGGGTCATATTTTTCCCTGCTGTTTTCCTTCTTCCACACCATGCGCCGTCGATACAACGCAGATTATTCTCCAATACTGGCATCGCCGCAGAAATATATCGCCTTTCCCTCAGCTCATCGATCAGCGCCCATTTTCCACTGTACCCCTCAGGGATCATCACATGATTCTTCTGCCCATCCTCATAAAACACCCTGTAATAATGTTTGCCATTTCTTTTCAGGCTGCCCACAGGCAGCTCATCACGACGATGTCCCATCCACTCAAGTATCTTTTTTATCCTCGCACGCTCCCGCCGCGCTAAAATGATCAATGTCCGTTGATTATACATATTTCGCTCCTTGCTTATTTACATTTTTTCCTATTTTAGTATAAATTTGTGATTATTGCGTGTGGCAAATCAAATAAATTTTCTATATTATTGATTTTTCTCAAAATGTAGGTAAAATCCAATGGGTTTGAACAATATGGACTTTTTTTGTAAAGGGCCAGCAGCTGCTTTTCCCCGGCTTAATGGACTATCCCAACGCTTTCAAGTCTTTAAACGTTGAAAATATTACCTACATACGCACTAAAAATCAAAAAGTAGATAACGATTCCGTAAATCATAGAAATACAGGCGATTCCGTAAATCATAAAAATGCAGCCATATATTGCAAGCACATAAAATAACTGATAAAATGATTTAAGCGCTTTGCGCAATTAAAAATCAATGAGTAAGGAGGCGCGGATCCCACATGACAGTGGCGGCCGCATTACGAAAATGGATCACAACAAGCTGGCGGAGCTCCTGTTCCCCCATATAGATAAAAAACCTGAAGATTACGAGAAGATGTACCCTCAAAGACAAATACCCGAAGGTGCTATGATCACAAGGCTCGGTCCGAGTCCTACAGGGTTCATACACCTGGGCAATCTCTACGGTGCTTTCGTGGACGAAAGGCTGGCCCATCAGTCAAACGGTACATTTTATCTCAGGATAGAGGACACCGACGACAAGCGTTACGTTGAAGGTGCTGTCGAGACTATCATCACATCGCTGGATTTCTTCGGTATAAACTTTGACGAGGGAGCTCTTCTGGATGGCGAAAAAGGCAGCTATGGCCCGTATTTCCAAAGCGAGAGAGGAAAGATATACGGGTGCTTTGCCAAAGAACTCGTAAAAAAAGGCTTCGCCTACCCATGCTTTCTGACAGAAGAGGAGCTGGCCGATATCAGAGCCGCTCAGGAAGCTGCCAAGGAGACTACCGGCATATACGGCAAATACGCGGAAAAAAGCAGAAGTCTCACCTACGAGGAGATCGAAGCCAATATAGCATCGGGCAAACCATATGTGGTGCGTCTCAAGTCTTCCGGCAATCACGAGCTTCCATCAGAAGAGATCAGACACATAGAAGTGGAGGACGCTATCAGAGGCACTCTTTCCATGCCGGAAAACGATCAGGATATCATTCTGCTGAAAGCCAACGGTATCCCAACGTACCATTTCGCTCACGTCATCGACGACCACCTGATGAGGACGACTCATGTGGTAAGAGGTGAAGAATGGCTGATGTCCCTTCCGATACACGTAGAGCTGTTCGAAAAGCTGGGATTTCAGATGCCTGTCTATTGCCATACGGCGCAGTTGCTCAAGCTGGACAACGGTAACAAGCGTAAACTGAGCAAGAGAAAAGACCCGGAGCTTTCCCTGGACTACTACAGGCAGGAGGGTTACCATCCACAGGCAGTAAAAGAGTACCTGCTTACCATCCTCAACTCCAATTTCGAGGAATGGCGGATAAGCAATCCAGACGCTCCTATAGACGATTTCAAATTCACTACGGAAAAGATGAGCAGCGGCGGCGCTCTCTTCGACCTCAATAAGCTCAATGACATCTCAAAGGATGTTTTAGTAAAGATACCGGCAGACCAGTTGTACGACTTTCTGCTGGACTGGGCGAAACGATCCAGACCTGAAGTAGCTTCCCTGCTGGAGGCTGACAGAGGGTATGTGGAAAAGATCCTGGATCTGGGACGTACCGGGAACAAGCCACGAAAGGATTTCATCTGCGCCAAGCAGATGTTCGATTTCATCAGCTACTTCTTCGACGACTACTTCGTCATCGAGGATACGATCCCTGAGGAGGTCAGTGACGAAGACGCGGCCGAGATACTGAGAAGATATCTGGATTCATACGACCACAGCGACGACCAGAGCGCATGGTTCGACAAGATAAGAGCCATCGCCACAGAGATGGGCTATGCTGCAAAGCCTAAGGATTTCAAGAAAAATCCCGACCAGTACAAGGGTCATGTAGGCCATGTCAGCACCGTTATCAGGATCGCGGTGATGGGGAGGAGCCAGTCTCCCGATGTCTGGGAAATACAGCAGATACTGGGAGAAGACAGGACAAAAGAAAGGATAGGAATGCTGATAGTGTAAAAAGCACACCTCATAAGAATGAGAAACAGCGTGCCGGATTTCGCTCGTTTTTGAAATCCGGCACGCTGTACCATTTTACAAAGACCTCACACCTTCCAGCTATCCAGATATTCCCTCTGTTCCTCCGTCAGGCTGTCTATCTCGATGCCCCATGCCTCCAGCCGTTTTCTGGCTATCACATCATCTATCTCATCCGATACATCCACGACTCTGTTTCCCAGAGTTCCATGATTATCTTTTATATACAGAGCCGACATGGCCTGAACGGCAAAACTGAGATCCATGATCTCCGCAGGGTGTCCGTCAGCTGCCGCGATATTGACCAGCTTTCCTTCTCCTATCACATTGACTGTTCTGCCGCCAGGCAAAGCATATCCCATGATGTTGCTTCTGGTCTCTATCTTTGACAGAGCGGCCTCCTCCAGTCCTGCCATATCTATCTCAACATTGAAATGTCCGGCGTTGGCCAGTATAGCTCTGTTTTTCATCTTCATCATATGATCGACGGTTATGGTATGCTTGCATCCTGTGGCCGTGACAAAGATATCGCCTAACGGAGCCGCCTTATCCATCGTCATCACATCATGACCATCCATCTTGGCTTCCATGGCTTTGACAGGATCTATCTCAGTGACGATGACCTGAGCTCCCAGCGCTGCTGCCCTCATGGCTATTCCTCTGCCGCACCATCCGTACCCGACTACGACCACAGTCTTAGACGCGACAATGAGATTGGTGTTCCTCATGATGCTGTCCCACACCGACTGGCCCGTACCGTAGCGATTATCGAAAAGATGCTTACATTTAGCATCATTGACAGCTACCATCGGAAACCTTAGGACTCCTTCCCGTTCCATAGCCTTGAGCCGTATGACCCCTGTAGTCGTCTCTTCACAGCCGCCCAAGACTTCGCTCATCAAATCAGGCCGCTTTTCGTGGAGCATCCCAACCAAATCACCTCCATCATCGATAATGATGTTGGGTCTGTGTTCCAGACACATTTCGATATGCCTCATATATTCCTCATCGGTAGCACCGTGGTATGCAAACACCTTCAATCCTCTGTCCGCCAGCGCAGCGGCTACATCATCCTGAGTGGAGAGACTGTTGCTTCCTGTCACAGACATCTGAGCGCCGCCTTCCGCCAGCACCAGGCAGAGATACGCCGTCTTGGCCTCCAGATGGACTGACAAGCTTATCTTCATGCCGTCGAAGGGCTTATCTTTCCTGAACTCTTCCTCCAGTGCCGACAGGAGCGGCATGTTATTTTTCACCCATTCTATCTTCCTGTGGCCCGAAGGCGCCAGTGATATATCTCTGATATCATAATCCTTCATATGGACGTTCCATTCCCTTTCATGCTCCCGGACGCTTATTCAACCGTGACCGATTTTGCCAGATTTTTCGGCTTATCGATATTGCATCCGCGTTCCTTCGCCACATAATACGCGAAGATCTGCAACGGTATGACTGCCAGCACAGGCGATACTTCATCGATGCAGTACGGGATATATATAACTTCGTCTGCTACCGATTCTATTTCAGTCTTTCCTTCCTTTGCCACTCCTATGACTCTGGCGCCCCTGGCTTTTATCTCCTCCACGTTGGAAACCATCTTCTCATAGAGAAAGTCCTGAGTAGCCAGAGCGAATACCAGCGTTTCCTCTTCCATCAGCGCGATAGTCCCATGTTTCAGTTCTCCTGCCGCGATAGCAAAGGAGTTGATATATGAGATCTCCTTCAACTTGAGAGAACCTTCATAGGACACACCTGAATCCAGACCTCTTCCAATGAAGAACACCTGCTCACGTCTGTAATATCTCTTTGCCAGCGCCGCAATGGAATTTTCCTTTTCCAGCAGCTTTTCCACTTTGTCAGGCAGAGCTTTCAGTTCATCCAAAATCTTGTCGTAATAATCTTTTTCGATAGTCCCTTTGGTGCTCCCCATGTAGAGACCTATCAGATACATACAGATCAGCTGAGTCGTATACGCCTTGGTCGACGCCACCGCGATCTCCGGTCCTGCCCAGGTGTAAAAGACATCGTCCGACTCACGTGCCACGGAGCTTCCTACCACGTTGACCACAGACAGGATGCGTGCTCCCTTTCTTTTGGCTTCCCTGAGAGCCGCCAGAGTATCGAGAGTTTCTCCTGACTGACTGATGGCGATGAACAGCGTCTTTTCATCCACAAACGGATCCCTGTACCTGAACTCTGACGCCACGTCTACTTCCACAGGTATCTTCGCCATTTTTTCGATCACCATCTTGCCTACCAGACCGGCATGATAAGCTGTTCCACAGGCCACGATATAGACCTTGTTGAATCCTTCTATATCCTCTTTTGTCATGGAGATACCATCCAGGTTGATGCTCCCGTCATCATTGAGACGTCTTGTCAGCGTTTCATAGATCCCCTTCGGCTGCTCATGTATCTCCTTCAGCATAAAATGCTCATAGCCTTCTTTTTCCGCAGCGTCAGCATCCCAGGTGACATGGAAGACGTCTCTCTTCACCTTCTTTCCTTCGCCGTTATATATAGTGATGTCATCCTTAGTCAGAACCACTGTCTCGTTATTCTCGATAAGGTATACTTCTCTGACGTACTTGAGCAGAGCAGGTATGTCGGAAGCGATGAAATTGAAGCCTTTACCGATACCGGCCACCAGCGGAGCATCCTTCCTCACAGCTACGATCTTGTCAGGCTCCGCAGCCGCTATGGCGCATACAGCATATGCTCCCCTCATCTGAGCCACAGCTTTGTTAACGGCCTGCAGCAGATCTCCCTCATAAAATACCCCTATGAGATGAGCGATGACTTCTGAATCCGTATCAGATTTGAAAGTCACATGCTTCTCAGCGGCAAGCCATTCTTTCAGCTCCTGATAATTTTCTATTATGCCGTTATGTACTATAGCTATGGTATTGTCCTCATTAGCATGAGGATGAGCGTTCACATCGGACGGGACCCCATGAGTAGCCCATCTGGTATGTCCGATACCCATGGAGCTGTCAAAATCCGGATCGCCTATTATCTTTTCCAGATTCCTGATCTCCCCCACATGCTTTCTTATCTCGATCTTACCGTTTATCGGCAACGCGATGCCTGCCGAGTCATATCCTCTGTATTCCAGCCGCTTCAGTCCGTCTATTATCTTCTCTTTGGCGTGATCCTTTCCTACGAATCCCACTATTCCACACATACTTTTCCTCCTTATCCAAACCTCTCCGTCAACAGGTCAGCCAGCTCCTCAGCCAGCTTCGTTATGTGAGCAACGTCCTGGCCCTCAAGCATCACCCTGACGAGAGGTTCCGTACCTGACGGCCTTATGAGAAGCCTTCCGCTCCCCGCTACGGCTCTTTCCACATCCTCTATGGCAGCCTTTATATCGCCGTCTTCCATAAATCTTTCCTTGTTTTCATTTTTCACCTTGGCATTCCTGAGTACCTGAGGGAATATCTCGATCTCATCGGAAAGCTCCGACGGTTTTTTCCCTGATCTGATAACAGCCTGGACCAGCTGCAGAGATGACAGTATCCCATCTCCAGTCGTCGTATGATTCAGGAATATTATATGTCCTGACTGTTCACCGCCGATTTTACTGCCCGTCTTAAGCATGCTTTCCAGCACATATCTGTCGCCGACAGATGTGACCTCTACGCTGCAGCCCATATTTTCCATATATTTATGGAAGCCCAGGTTACTCATCACCGTCGCTGTTACGATATCGTCATCGAGACTGCCCGCTTCTTTCATCATCTTAGCGCATATGCATATCAGTTTGTCCCCATCTATTATCCTTCCCTGTTCATCCACCGCGATGAGTCTGTCCGCGTCTCCGTCGTACGCCAGGCCCAGCAGTGCGCCCTGCTTCACCACTTCCCTCTGCAGCTTTTCAGGATGAGTAGAACCGAATCCATCATTGATATTAGTGCCGTCAGGTTTATTGCCAATGATCGTTATCTCTGCTCCCAGTTCCGAATATACCTTTTCCGCCACCTTATAGGCTGCCCCATTGGCACAGTCCAGCACCAGTTTGATCCCCTTTATATCTGTGTCTATGGTGGACTTGAGAAAATCCGCATATTTCGACACCGACTCATCATCAGCCTCAAGACTCCTTCCCAGCATATCGCCGGTGATATGGCTGTTTACATCGATGTTTCTAAGAATTATGTCCTCTATCTCATCTTCAATGCGATCATCCAGCTTAAAGCCGTCTCCGTTGAAGAATTTTATCCCATTGTATTCAAAAGGATTGTGTGACGCTGAGATCACAACTCCCGCATCAGCCCTGTACGCCTTCACCAAATAAGCTATCGCCGGTGTAGGCAGTACTCCTACCTTTATCACATTGCCTCCGACTGCCAGTATACCGGCGCTGAGCGCGTCCTCCAACATATCTCCCGAAAGCCTGGTATCCTTCCCTATCAAAAAAACAGGCCTGCTGCTGTCGCGGCTCAATACATGGGCACCGGCCTTTCCCAGCTTGAAGGCCAGCTCAGGCGTGAGCTCGGAGTTGGCCACTCCTCTGACGCCGTCTGTTCCAAACAATCTTCCCATAACATTCTCCTCATTTACTTTATCATCTATTCCACCGTCTTCAGTGTGACTCTCACTGACGGTGTATCTTCCTCATCGTATAAATATATGCCATACGGCAGCTCCAGATTCACATCTATTCTGTGATCTTTAGTATCGTTTATCTCGCTCATGTCCACTGTTCCGCTCACAGACTCTATTCCTTCTACAGCATCAGCCGTCCCCACTATCTTCACCGTTTCGGATGAAGGAGAACCGTCGACTTCAAATCCATCGGCTACATTTTCAATGCTGACATTGACATCCACTGTCTTCACTTTGAAGAGCTGTATATCCACACTTATATCCTCACCATTCTGTATGGTGACATTCTCCACCTGCTCGCCATCTTCATCTACGGCCATCAGACTGACGGTAGCGCGACTGCTGTGCTCCGCCGATATGTTAGCGGCGGAAACCACTCCTCTCACTTCCTTCACCTTATCCACCAGGCTCTCCGCTCCTGATACGGTCACATTTTCATATGCCGACGAAACTATCCACGGAACGCTGTCATCGTCTGCAGGGGAATCGTCAAATTCCACAGCGAGAGGTTTTTCCTCCTCCACTATTTCTTCCACATCGAAGGTCATATATTCCTCCGACATGCTGTCTACAGTTATTCCGTCCGGGACATTTATCACTATCTCCCCCCGGTTCCTGCCTTTTTCACAACCGGAGACATCCACATAGGCAGTCAGTCCCGTCTTTCTCACGGCATTTATATCCGAACGGGCCCCCTGTATTTTTACAGTCAGTTCAGTCGAGTCGTTCATCACAGCCGCCAGCCCTCGCTCAGCCAGCACGTCTTCGTTGGCAAAGCTTATGGAAATATCGCTGATCTTATCAGTCTTCTGAGGATCGACTTCCACCATTACATACATCCACAGCAGGACGGCAGCTACGAGGGAAAAAACTTTGAGAAATGTCTTATTGTTCAGCATCCTTCTTCCCCCTTATTTTATTTATCAGCTTCGTTATCAACGACATGGTCCCGCTCATCTCTCCCGTATTGAGATACATATTGAGGAGCGTCTTCTCCACCGTCTTGATGTCCAGGAATCTCGACAGCTGCCCGTCGCTGGCCATGGAAATTATCCCCGTTTCCTCAGATACGATTATGACCAGGGCATCCGAATTTTCCGTTATGCCTATCCCGGCTCTGTGGCGCGTTCCCAGCTCCTTGCTTATTGTATTGTTCCTGGTGAGCGGAAGTACACATCCGGCGGCGTATATGCGACCATCGCGTATTATCACCGCACCGTCGTGAAGAGGTGAGCCCTCGTAAAAGATATTCCCCAAAAGCTGTTCCGACAGCTGGGCATCCACCACTGTTCCCGTTTCCACGATATCATAGAGTGATGTTTCCCTCTCGAACACTATCAGAGCTCCCACCCTGTCCTTTGAAAAAGTCTCCAGGGCTTTTATGATATGAGCAGTTATCTGCTTGCCCTTTTCCTTATCCATCTGCTTCAGCGGAGCTTTGACTATCTTGCTTCGTCCCATGTATTCAAGGGCACGCCTCAGTTCCGGCTGGAAAACCACCAATATTGCTACCGCTCCCAGCATCACGGCGCCGTTGAGCAGCCAGTTTATGGTATGGAGGTTGAAGAATCCCGACAAAAAAGTCGCAACCACAAGAAGGAGCACGCCTTTCATCAGCTGCTCCGCTCTGGTCTGCTTTATAAGTCCCAGCAGTTTGTATATGACAAACGCCACGATTATTATATCTATAACGTCGGTGATACCGACATCGGAAAAAACATTTTCGAAAAAATTTCGCATCAATTTGCTCCCAGGTTTTGTTCAATATATGTTTATATTCTACAAAAAAGAGGTGTGGTTTTCAATAGGAACGCCCATAAAACACCAATGCTTCACCTAGTTTTTATATTGCATCGCCGCGCTTTTCCGAATTTTACCCCCCTCATGGCACGCCCAGTCTGACATTCACGCTCATTCCCGCCGGATAAAAAAGAGCTGCCCCTCGGCAGCTTTAGATCTCGCACCGACGCGGCAGCTCTTTATCGTCACTTGTGTACTAATATGTCGTTTCCAGAAGACCGTAATCGTTGTCGTTCCTCCTGTATACGACATTTACGGAGTCTGTCTCCATATTGAGGAATACGAAGAAATTATGAGCCAGCAATTCCATCTGAACGATAGCTTCGTCCACAGTCATCGGGATGAGCTCGAATTTCTTTCGCTTTACTACGTGGAGTTCCTCAGCCTCTTCTGTTTCAGGCAGCTCGGCAAACATGAAATCTTTGCTTCCCTTATACTTCTTCTGCAGCTTGCTCTTGAACTTGGACATCTGACTGGAAAGCTTGTCTATAACACCATCGAGAGCATCGTAAGGGTCATCCGCTTTCACCTCAGCTCTGAATATGGTTCCTTTGGCATTTATCGTAGCTTCTACCTTGTATCCGCCTTTTTCCTTTATGGTCATTACATTCCCTGTGATCTCGTTCGAAAAGTACTTATCCAGCTTTTCAAACTTTTTTTCTATAGTCGCTTTGAGCTTATCGCTCGGGCTATAGTTTTTACCATTGATAATCGTCTTCATAATAACAACCTCCTTTAGTAGGCTATCCCATTGATGCTTTTTTTAAGTATACCATATATTGGGACTGAACGCATTGTTTTTTTGAATTGTTCACAGAAAAATCTGAAAACATTTCGTAAACATTCACGTCGCCTCCATCTTTATTTCGCCGATTTTTACCTGCCGGCAAAAATGATGATGTTCTGTTTACTCCTATTTTTGCAATAGCAACATTTGAATAAGAAGAAAAAAGAGCTACCATCAGTAACGGCTTTAGATTTTCCCTCTCGTTCAATATCGCCCATTCCTGCTCCTTCCCCAAAAAAATATACTGAAAACATGTGATCTCAATGCTTCCAGCATATATCCAATTACGGTTTCGTCAAGTGGCCGCAAAATCTGTTCAGAGTCTTACGGCTCTGCGACAACCACGTTTCTGCGGCAGTCCATGAATGCGGTCCGGCTGACCTGATCTTTGCCCCCACACTTGCCTTTACCCGGATTTTCCGGAGGACTTACTTCTAAGCTACGCCATGATCACTGCCGCCTTGCGGATCAGCTTACGTGGAGCCCTTCGCCCGTAGCTGGCATGGCCTTTCAATCACAGACCCGGACCACATTCATGGGCTGCCTGCCATAACAGCCCCGATGTTATTATCACGATATATTGCTTTTTCTATTGCCGCCTGACGCCAACGTCAACAGGGACACTTCTCTGGCGCCGGCCTCCAGCAACGCGCGGCTGCAAGCATCTGCCGTCGTTCCTGTTGTATATATGTCGTCCAGCAGCATCACGTGCTTTCCCTGTATACGCCTTATCCCCGACGGGATCACCGAAAACACTCCCCTGAGGATCTCCTCCCTCTCTGCCGGAGAATAGCCTCTCAAGAACGGCGTATTCTTCTTTCTGCGGAGCACATCTGTCCACACAGGCACGTCCCACCGTTTTCCCAGAGCTTTCGCCATAAGCTCCGACTGATCATAACCTCTCTCACGCAGCCTGCGCCGGCTCACCGGCACTGGTATCACCCCATCCGGATCCACATCTTCACAGCATATCCTGTCATAAAGAATATCAGCGAATTTTTCTGCCAGATAACTTTTTCCATTGTATTTCATATCGAATATCAGCTGCCGCTCATACATCCCATATGTAAGACAGCTGTATCCCTTCACAAAGGAATGTTCGTACGTCATACAATCGTAACACAGCTTCCCCCTGTATGTGTCGGGCAGCGCTTTACCGCACTTGTCGCACGTCCTTCCCGTTATCCAGTGGAGTTTTTCCATACATCCATCGCACAACGAATAGTTTCTCGTCCCATCGATGAGGCTCCCACAACATATACAGTATATGTTGGATGGGAATACCGCTTCAGAGACAGCATGCTTCGCCCTTTCCCATAGCCCTTCTCTCATCTCATATCCTTCCCATATCGCTTTCCAGACTCAACATCTTCTTCAATCTGGCTCCCAGGCCCGAATATCTTTCCCTTATCCTGTCGTTGTCCACCATGGCGTTGAGCTTGTTTTCCGAGCCTACCAGCACGACAGCTTTTTTGCCCCTGGTGACACCTGTATAAAGCAGATTCCTGGTGGCCAGCATAGGCGGGAACCAGCTGACGGGCATCACCACTATCGGGAATTCGCTTCCCTGACTTTTATGGACCGTGATGGCATAGGCCAGCTCCAGCTCGTCCAATTGATTGAAATGATACGTGGCATATCTGGTCTCGTCGTACACCACCGTCATTTCATTGAACTCCTTGTCTATCTTCCTTATGAATCCTACGTCTCCGTTGAATACTCCTTCTCCCTCCGTAAAATCCTCCACGTTTTTCCATGTCATCTGGTAGTTGTTCCTGATCTGCATCACCTTGTCCCCTTCGCGGAACAGCCTGTCGCCTATCTGTTTTTCCTCCAGGTCGTCGGCAGGCGGGTTCATCACCTGCTGCAGCTCCCTGTTGAGGTTCATGCTTCCCAGAAGTCCTTTCCTGACCGGGGTCAGTATCTGGATATCAGCTGTCGGCGACACGCCTTCGTAATATCCCGGCAATCTGGTGAGACACAGCTCCTTGATGGTCTCCAGCATTTCCTTCTCACCGTTCCGCCGAAGCAGGAAGAAATCCTTCCCCTTGGCGTTACAGTCGGGATACTCTCCGCTGTTTATCCTGTGAGCATTGACCACTATCATGCTTTCCTTGGCCTGCCTGAATATCTCCGTCAGCTTGGTGCAGTATATGAACTCGCTGTCGATGATATCTCTCAGCACGTTTCCCGCTCCTACCGACGGAAGCTGGTCCGCGTCGCCTACTATAATAAGCCTCGTTCCGGGCCGTATTGCGCTGACGAGGCCGTTCATCAGCATCAAGTCTATCATGGACGCTTCATCGACGATGACAGCATCATAGTCCAGCGGATCTTCCTTTGTTTTGCCAAACCTCATCATATTCTCGCTCTCGGAGAAATAGTATTCCAACAACCTGTGTATCGTGGAAGCGTAGTGGCCCGATGTCTCCGTTATCCGCTTGGCCGCCCGTCCCGTCGGCGCCGCGATGGCCGTCTTCAGCCCGCTTTCCTCGAGGATGTTGATGATGGTGTTGATGATGGTCGTCTTTCCCGTACCCGGACCGCCGGTGATGACCGACACCCCCATGTTGAGGGAGGTAGTAACGGCGTGCTTCTGGTTTTCCGACAGGTATATCCCTGTAGCCGCTTCGGTCCGGCTTATGAGGCTTTCCACACTTCCCGATATGGGCTTCAGCCGCGCGCTGTTGATGGACGCCAGGCACTTGCAGACGTTCTGTTCCGCCATGTAGTAAGCCTCCAGGAACACCACGTTCCTGTTTTCCAGGTTCTCTATATGTATCTCTCCCTCGAAAGCCATGGATGTAAGCTCATCATCTATGACCTCCGTAGGCAGCTCCAGCAGCTGTCCTGTCTTTTCGCACAGCATCCCCCGCGGCAGGAAGGTATTGCCTTCCCCGGCAAAATATGAAAGGGTGAATTTTACCCCGCTCTTTATCCTGAATTCGTCATCAGGAGCCACGCCCATCTTTGCCGCGATCTTATCAGCTTTCCTGAATCCGATGCCAAAAACGTCCTCCACCAGCCTGTAAGGGTTCTCCTCGACAGCTTTTATCGTATCCCCCTCATACACCTGATAGAGCTTCATGGCATATCCGGCGCCTATGCCATATTGCTGTAAATAGAGGACTATATTGGCGAATTCCCGGTGGCTGGCAAAAGACTCAACTATTTTGTCAGCTGTCTTTTTCCCTATCCCCGGGATCTCCGTCAGTCTCTCCGGCTCCTCCTCTATCACCCTCAAGGTATCAGTCCCGAAATGAGAAACGATCGCTGCCGCCGTCTTGCGTCCTATCCCCTTCATCGCTCCCGACGAGAGAAATTCCCTTATCCCGTCCTTGGTTGACGGCAAGGTCTCTTCAAATTCCTTTATGGAAAATTGCTCCCCATATGTAGGATGGATAATGAATTCGCCCCGTACTACATAATTTCTTCCTACCGCTGCTCCCGGCAAGTTCCCGACTGCTGTAAAAGCCTCCGTCTCTGTTTCAAAAATGGCTACGGTATACCCATTTTCACTGTTATGAAAAATTATCTCAACTATAGACCCTTGTTTTTCTTCCAGCATGCCATCTTCCCACTAACATCATTCGGTGACCCTGTAGATCGTTCTGTTGTCGAGAGTCCACACTCTGTCGCTGAAATGCCCGGGCTCTGTTTTCTCCACGGCCTCTTGCATGTCGAACATCTTGGCATCTATCATATCCAAGTAATGGAGCATCTCCGCCTCCGGGAAAAGCGGCTTCTTAGGGCTCCCGAACTCCGGCTCATAGTGGTGAGACAGTATCATATGTTCCAGCATTACGGCCTTCTCCTTAGATACTCCGAACTGAGAGGCCAGCCTGTCTATAGTCTTGACTCCCTGTATCAAATGTCCCAGCATTTTTCCTTCGAAAGAATACCCTGTAGATATCCCCAATTCATTGGATTCTATCTCGTTTATCTTCTCCATGTCGTGAAGTATCACGCCGGCCATGACCAGCTCCCTGTTGAGATTAGTGTACACCTCGCAGGCCCGCTCAGCCATCATCAGCATTCTCTTGACGTGATAGAGCAGTCCCGCCATCTCAGCGTGATGATTCTTCTGCGCTGCCGGATAATACATCAGCTTTTCTCTGTTGTCATCCAGCAGTTTCAGACAGATGTTCCTCAAGTCGATATCACAAAAAGCCTCTGCTTTTCCTCTTATATAGCCGTACATCTCCTCAGCATCCTCAGGTGCCGCTTTGATATAATCCATCATCACGATATTATCCTCGGCCGAAGTCTGCCTGATGCGACTTACCCGCAGCTGCTTCATGCCATTCCACTCTGTCACCAGCGCCTTCACTTTGATGACGCTGCCTTCCTTTATCTTTTGGAGTCCCGGCAGCTCCTCATCAGCTATGTCCCACTTTTTAGCGGATATCTCTCCCGTCTTGTCAGCCAGCAGCAGATCGAGATATGCTTTTTTATTGGAACCAACCTTAACGGCGACGGTCTTGACAATGAAATACGACACAAATTCCTGATTCGTCCTCAATTCTGAAATATAGATATCTTTCATTTAATATGCACCTTCTATAGCCTTTCCCTTTTTCTACTATGGTATTATAGCATGGAAGGCCGCCTTTTAACTATATTAAATTATATACAGCATTTGTGAGGGGCAGATGTGCATTTGGTATTTTATGGAATTTTTGTGGTGCCGTGGGAACCGCACATTTTACTTCTGCATGCGTTTTCGATCTTCAGACAAATATCTACAAATCCGATTTTCTGGCAAATGTCTACAAAATCCAATGGGTTTGAAGATACTGGACTATTTTTGTAAAGGGCTGGGGCAGTCTTTTTTCGGCTTTAATGGACTCGTCACAGGGATGAGAGCCCGTAAACGTTGAAATTTTTACCTACATTACGCAAAAAAAGTGAAATGTATATAAAAGTTTCTCGTCACATCTTCAACAGCGCCCTTCTGATACAATCGAGTAGGAGGAAATTCCTCTGATTGGGGAATTTCCGACCTCTCACACCACCGCTCATGCGGTTCCGCAAGCGGCGGTTCAACCAACTTAACATATGACACGCCTTTCGGCGTAGTAATTACTCATGGAGACTAGCCCAAATGTGGTTAGTCTTTCATTGCTTATCGCTTTATGTACCCAGCCGTTATGCGCAAGCCTCGCATAACGGCCTCCACTGTAGGCAATTTTGTATGCCGCCCAGCGGGGTACGTCCAGCTTCATCAGGTTCTTTGCCCTATTCTGCGGTGTTTTCCAATGCTTCCAAATACACATCCGCAGGCGGTAGCGTATGTTTCTGTCCAAACGTTCACATAATCCCTTCATGCTCCCGATTTTAAAGTAGTTTATCCATCCTCGGATAAGCTGGTTCAGTTTCTGCACTTTGTAACTGTTGCTCACTCCCCAGCTCCTGCATGTCAGCTTCTTCATCTGTGCTTTGAATTTCGCTACTGCTTTCGGATGCGGTCTGGCTTTATATCCTTTGGCTAATGGGTCATAGTAAAATCCAAATCCGAGATACTTGATTCCTTTGGGCTTGTCCACCTTGCTCTTTTCAGCATTTACTTTCAATCCCAGCTTTTCCTCAATAAATCGGGTAGCACTTTTCATTACCCTCTCCGCCGCCTGCTTACTTCCTACCATGATAATCAGATCGTCCGCATAGCGCACGAAATCCAACCCTCTTGCCTCAAGCTCTTTATCCAACTCGTTCAGCATGACATTTGCCAACAGCGGCGATATATTCCCTCCCTGTGGTGTGCCGACAACTGTATCTTTATACTCGTCATCGATCATCACTCCACTGGCCAGAAATTTCCTTACCACTGAGATAACGTCTCCGTCCTTTATTGTCCGTCCGAAAATCGTCATCAACTTGTCATGGTTTACCGTGTCGAAGAACTTTGCAAGGTCGATATCCACTATCCAGCTATGCCCATCGTTCATCATCTCTAATGCTTTCAGCACTGCCTGTTGCGCACACCGATTCGGTCTGAATCCATAACTATGCTCGTGAAACTGCTCCTCGAAGATTGGCGTGAGTACTTGTGTTACTGCCTGTTGTACAAACCGGTCAACTACCGTTGGTATTCCAAGGTTTCTTGTCCCTCCATCTGGTTTTGGTATCTCCACCCGTCTAACTGGCTGCGGTTTGTACTTCCTTGTCCGCACCTGCTTCCTGATGTTTTCGCCGTTTTCCGCAAGATATGCGCCAAGCTCTTCAACGGTCATCCCGTCTACGCCTGCCGCTCCTTTGTTTCTGACGATTTGCAGATATGCTGCATTGAGGTTATCATTGCTCACTATCTGCTCCATGAGACTTCTTGTGTCCATGCGTTGTTTCCTTTCTGCCCCTTTTGCCTTTGCCGCCTTTGATGTCATCGACAGGCGTTTGCTCCGGCTACGAAGTGGAACGTACTTCAACTGATTGATTGTTCGGTCCTTCGCTCCATCCCCATTACAGGAACTTCTTCACTACTACGACCTCTGCTGACTTCTCACAGTTCGTTGTTACTACGGCTAATGAGACCGCCTGTGAGACCTCCCCGCTTAAGGTGCGGACTCTTTCCCTCCATATACCTGCCACATTTACTGGTACTTCCAGCAACTTTTGGACTTCGATGTTTCTTGCCGTCTTATCCGTATTTCCCAGCCTTATATGTGGTTTCTGTCCGTCAGGTCAGAGGTTTGCCTACAGCTTCCTTCAGATTTCACCTCACGGTGAACACCCTTGCTGTTCAGCTATGTGCTTCGTCGTTGCCTACGCGCACTCGGGACTTTCACCCGTTAGAGCCCGCCCATGGCGGGCGATCGAGTAGGAGGCGGTGACTAACCGCCGTCCTCTCACACCACCGTACGTACGGTTCTCGTATACGGCGGTTTCAATAGTTGACGTGCATCTGCTGGTATGCATCGGCTAAATCATAAAAGCCTTTGCGTACCAGTATTTCTTTTGATAAGGCTCTGTTTACTGTGCTGGTTGCCGATGTAAACCAATGCCCTCTGCGGCTGTTAGCCGCCATGAAGGCATAATGCTTCGGTATCCCAAGCTTCATCAGATACTTCATCTTCGACCTCGGCTTTTTCCACATCTTCCATATACACATGCGTATTCTGTGGTATAGCCATCCATTCAGTTCTTCGATTGCTTGCTTCATCGCTGCGATTCCGTAGTAGTTAAGCCATCCTCGCATATACTCTCTGATTTTGCACAGTGCCGGTATTACGCTCTGAACATGTCTGCGGGAAGACAGGCTTTTCAGTTTGGCTTTCATCTTCTTCCACGACTTCGGATGAACTCGAATGAATGTACCATTTCCGTTCCTTCCCAATGCGAAGCCGAGGAACTTAAAATTTCGAATCGCATACACACTGGCCACTTTGCTCTTCTTTCTGTTGACAGTCAGCTTCAGCTTGTTTTCCAAGTATGAAGTGCTTGTTTCCAATAGCCGTTTAGCCGCTCTCTCGCTCTTTGCAAGTAGTACGATATCGTCAGCGTACCGCACACACGGTACACCTCTCCTTTCGAATTCCTTGTCGAATTCGTCCAGATAGATGTTAGCAAGCAGCGGGGACAGGTTCCCTCCTTGCGGAGAGCCTTCTTCCGTGTCCATGACCACTCCATTTTCCATCACTCCACTTTTAAGATATCTCTTGATGATTTGGATGACCCTCTCATCTTTGACTTCCTTACGCAGCCTGTTCAGTAATATCTCATGGTTCAGTGTGTCAAAATACCTACTCAAGTCGAGACTCACCGCATAGCGATATCCCTCCTCGGCGTATTCCCTTACTCGCTCTATTGCATCTTTTGCGTTCCGTCCCGGCCTGTAGCCGTAGCTTCCGTCCGAGAACATTGGCTCGTAGATTAGCATCAGCTTCTGTGCTATTGCCTGCTGGATGATTCGGTCGATGACGGTAGGAATACCAAGCTTTCGTATTCCTCCATCCGGCTTTGGAATTTCGACTCGTCTTACGGGTGAGGGGGTATATTTCCCTCTTTTGATTCTTCCTATCAACTCGTCTTTATGTTCCCTAAGCCATGGCAGTGCCGCTTCAATGGTCATTCCATCTATCCCCGGCGCTCCCTTGTTTGCCTTCACTCTTTTGTAAGCTCTGTTCATGTTATCTCTTTCCAGTATCTTACCTAAGATGTCCGGCTCTGCACTGTCTCTTTCCTTCCATATCCGGTTAAATGAACGGTGCGCTCTCACATACCCTTTACGTTCCGCGCTATCTCTCTGTGAGCAGCTTTCTTTCTCGTTTTCTGCACTCATTTGCTCATTCCTCCTTTCCAGGTTGTACTTAAGACTCCTATTGATTCGGTCCTTCGCTTCTCAGTTACTATGACCTCTGCTGACTTCTGTGTGCTCAGCGCCACCTTACGATAGCGGTTACCCTTTTCAGGGCGTCTCACACAGACCTCCCTGGGTACCACACGTTTCTTTCTCTCCATCTATCTGCCGCATTTACCATGCATGATTCCGTGTAGCTATCGGGCTTCATCGTGTGTTGCAGACTTACCCTCATGCATAGCCTAATATGCGATTTCTGTTCGTCAGACCGGAGATTTGCCCGTGGGTTAGTAGCTTCCCCACACCCGGCTTCCTTCAGATTTGCAGTCACCTGCAACACCCTTGCCTTCGGCTATATCCTTCCCACTACCGGGCGGATTCGGGACTTTCACCCGTTAGAAACGTGCGCCGCCAGGCGCACAACAAAAACGACCTGCAGGTCTTCCCCACAGGTCGTCTTATCTTTAGTTTGATTTATGGATCGGCTCGATTACTCGATGATCTCAGTTACTACTCCGGATCCTACCGTTCTTCCGCCTTCTCTTATCGCGAATCTCAGTCCTTCTTCTATCGCTATCGGTGTGATCAGCTCTATCGTCATCGTTACGTTGTCTCCCGGCATGCACATCTCTGTTCCTTCCGGCAACTGCAGATCTCCCGTTACGTCCGTCGTTCTGAAATAGAACTGCGGTCTGTATCCGTTGAAGAACGGCGTGTGTCTTCCGCCCTCTTCCTTCTTCAGCACGTATACCTCTCCCTTGAACTTCGTGTGCGGATGGATCGTTCCAGGTGCCGACAGTACCTGTCCTCTCTCTATCTCATCTCTCTGCACTCCTCTCAGCAGCGCTCCGATGTTGTCTCCTGTCTCCGCCTGGTCAAGAAGCTTTCTGAACATCTCGATTCCGGTTACTACTACCTTCCTCTTCTCCTCCGTAAGTCCTACTATCTCTACTTCGCTTCCTACCGTCAGGCTTCCTCTCTCTACTCTTCCTGTCGCTACTGTTCCTCTTCCTGTTATCGAGAATACGTCCTCTACCGGCATCAAGAACGGCTTGTCGTTGTCTCTCTTCGGCTCCGGAATGTAGTTGTCTACCTCTTCCATCAGCTCTACTATCTTGTCTCCCCACTCTCCCGCAGGATCTTCCAGTGCCATCAGCGCCGATCCTCTTACTATCGGTGTGTCGTCTCCCGGGAATTCGTACTCGTCAAGCAGCTCTCTTACTTCCATCTCTACCAGGTCAAGCAGCTCCTCATCGTCTACCATGTCGCACTTGTTCAGGAATACTATGATGTACGGTACTCCTACCTGTCTCGAAAGCAGGATGTGCTCTCTCGTCTGCGGCATCGGTCCGTCTGTCGCCGCTACTACCAGGATCGCTCCGTCCATCTGCGCTGCTCCCGTGATCATGTTCTTTACATAGTCCGCGTGTCCCGGGCAGTCTACGTGCGCATAGTGTCTGTTCGGCGTCTCATATTCTACGTGCGCTGTCGCTATCGTGATTCCTCTTTCCTTCTCTTCCGGCGCCTTGTCGATCTGGTCGAACGCTACGTCCGCTCCCAGTCCGTATCTCTGGTGCAGCACCGTCGTGATCGCCGCTGTCAGCGTTGTCTTTCCGTGGTCTACGTGACCGATCGTTCCGATATTGATATGCGGCTTGGTTCTTTCAAATTTCTGTTTTGCCATTTTAATTCCTCCTAAGGTTAAAATAAGTAACAGGCATCAATATCGCAAAGCGATATCCAGATGTTTTTTAATATAATGGAGCTGCTGAGCAGACTTGAACTGCCGAACCTCTTCATTACCAATGAAGTGCTCTACCGACTGAGCTACAGCAGCACACCAATATTCATTATGGTACTATATTTTAGAGACCATGTCAACAAAATCACAAGGCTTTATGATGATTTTTCGCAGGAATCCCGCCGCAAAGTTACGACGTCTGCATTTTAAATACACGGCCATAAGCTGCGAAGACCCCGGTCTTTATGCGCTGGCCACGTCTGCAGCCTCCGTCGGCGTAAAAAGTCCCGGGTAGATACCGCCCAGGATAATGAGTGGCATAAGCAGAGCCGGTATGGACTTCCTCAGAGCTGTAACAAAGGTCCGAAGTGTAACTTCTGAGGCTCTTTGCCCTTTCGCCTTTCTTATTTCTACGTTTCACAGTTTTACCATTTCTTCGTTACAACTCTGAAAGCTTTCTCTCAAACCTGTCCTTTCGCGTATCGTCAGGTATCTTCGTCGGATATTTCCCATCAAAGCATGCGCTGCAATAATCTCCGCTGCCTATAAGCTTCCCCAGCTCCTCCACCGGCAGATATCCCAGCGAATCGGCTCCTATCAACCCGGCAGTTTCGCTGACGGTGTGGGAATTTGCTATAAGATTTTCCTTCGAGTCTATATCGGTTCCGTAATAGCATGGGAAGAGGAAAGGCGGCGCCGATATCCTCATATGTATCTCCCTTGCCCCTGCCTCTCTCAGTATCCTGACAATGCGCCTGCTGGTGTTTCCCCTGACGATAGAACCGTCTATGAGCACCACCCGCCTTAACTCTGGCTCTGTGTACCGACACACCATCCAGAACGGAATCAGGTCTTGCAAAATATATGTATTCGAAGATGCACCTTCTCCTTTCCGTGACATCTCCTGTCATATCCGAGATGACTCCATCTTCGCTGAATACTATCAACTCTCCCGGCTCTACATCCCGTATGAATCTTGCCCCTACAGCACTGAGGCCACAGCTTTCAGAGGCTATCACATACGCTCCGTCCTCCGTCTTCCCGTAGCACAGCGGACGAAATCCATGAGGGTCTCTGACACATATGAGCTTTCGAGGCGACATCAGCACCAGAGAGTAAGCCCCCTCCAGATATTTTACAGCCGATTTCACCGCCTCCTCTATGGACGATGTCCTGAGTCTCTCTCTTGTTATGATGTAGGCTATGGTCTCCGTATCGCTGGTAGAGTGAAAGATGGCTCCCGAAAGTTCCAGTTCATCCCGCAGCTTTCCTGCGTTGCTGAGGTTGCCGTTGTGAGCCAGGGCCATCCTGCCCTTCTGGTGATTCACCTCTATCGGCTGGCAGTTATTGCGGTTGCTGGCCCCGGTGGTCCCGTAGCGCACGTGTCCCACAGCCATCTTCCCCTGAGGGAGCTTTGCCAGCACATCCTTTGAAAACACGTCGCTCACCAGCCCCAGATCCTTGTGGGAGGAAAAGACTCCGTCGTCGTTGACCACTATGCCACAGCTTTCCTGCCCACGATGCTGGAGGGCATATAGCCCGTAATAGCTCATACCTGCCACGTCCGCCACCTTCGGCGTCATTACTCCGAAGACTCCGCATTCCTCTCTCGGCTTCATTGTCCACCTCCGGAAAACAGCAGGTCTCCGTATACAGGCATCGGCCAGCGCACGGCATCCACCCTCTTTTCAAGCTCGTCCACGACTTCTCTTATCTCGTCCATTATCGGCAGTACCTTCCTGCAAAAGAACTCTGCCGCATCTCTGACGTCGGAATCAGGATCGAACTCCTCGAGGGTCCACTCCAAATCGCTGCTCTTGTCATGCAGCTCATCCAAAAGTCCTGACAACGCTGATATCATCTTCTTTTCGGTTCTGCACACGGCGTCCGCTCCTATCAAGTCCTTCTTGACAGCGGCTGTCTCGGCCAGCTCTCTGATATAGGCAGCCACGGCAGGCACGATATCCCTGTTCACCATATCCAGAAGTGTCAAGGCCTCTATGTTGACGTTCTTGTAATATTCCTCATAAAGTATACTCTGTCTGGCTTCCAGCTCCAGCCTCGTGAGCACCTTATGCTTTTCAAACAGCTCCACATTCTTTTCAGCGGTGAAGTACGGCAGGGCATCGACAGTAGTTTTCAGATTCAACAAACCTCTCGATTCCGCCTCCCTCACCCATTCGGCGGAGTAGTTATCTCCGTTAAAGACGATACGCTTATGGGCAGAGTAAGTTTCGCGCACAAGCTCTCTTGCAGCCTTTTCCACATCTTCCGTCCCCTCGAGCGCATCTGCGAACTGTCTCAGAGACTCGGCCACCATAGTGTTGAGCATGTATGCCGGACAGGATACGGCCGTTCTCGAACCGGCCATCCTGAATTCGAATCTGCTTCCCGTAAAGGCAAAAGGCGATGTCCTGTTCCTGTCAGTCGTATCCTTCTTTATGTCCGGCAGGACAGCCGCTTTCAGACCCATTCTCCTTTCTCGCTCAGGCACCGACGTCTTTCCTTCTTCCACGGCCTCCATGACCTCAAGCAGGTCATCTCCCAGAAATACGGAGATTATGGCCGGCGGCGCTTCGTTGCCACCCAATCTGTGGTCATTGCTGGCTCCGGAGACAGATATCCTCAGCAGATCCTGATAATCGTCCACGGCTTTTATAACTGCACTCAGCAACAGCAGGAACCTGGTGTTGGAAACAGGATCTTTTCCCGGCTTCAGCAGGTTCTCGCCATCCTCGGTGGCGATGGACCAGTTGATGTGCTTGCCACTGCCGTTTATGCCGGCGAAAGGTTTTTCGTGAAGCAGGCATCTCAACCCGTGTCTCTCCGCCACGCGCTTCATCATCTCCATAGTAAGCTGGTTGTAGTCCAAAGCGATGTTGGCAGTGCTGAATATAGGAGCCAGCTCATGTTGGGAAGGCGCCACCTCATTGTGCTCGGTACTGGCCGGAATTCCCAGCTGCCACAGCTCATTGTCAAGGTCAGCCATATATTCGGCCACCTTGGTCTTGATGACTCCGAAATAGTGATCATCCAGCTCCTGAGTTTTAGGCGGCTTTGCCCCCACCAGCGTCCTTCCGCAGTACCTCAGATCCTTTCGCTTTTTGTAAAGCTCCGCAGGTATCAGGAAGTATTCCTGCTCCGGCCCTACAGTTGTAGTGACTCTCGAGACTTCTTCCCCGAAGATCCTCATCAGTCTCACAGCCTGCCTGTCGAGGGCCTCCATGGAAAGGAGCAGCGGCGTCTTCTTGTCAAGAGCTTCCCCATCGTACGAGCAGAAAACCGTCGGTATGCACATGGTGTTGCCCTTTATGAAAACGTACGAGCTTGGATCCCAGGCCGTATATCCTCTCGCCTCAAAGGTAGCTCTTATACCTCCTGACGGGAAACTGGAGGCATCCGGCTCTCCCTTTATCAGCTCTTTTCCGGAGAAATTGGTCATTATAGCTCCATTCTTGTCAGGGAACATGAAGCTGTCATGCTTTTCCGCCGTCACTCCTGTCATTGGCTGGAACCAATGAGTGAAGTGGGTAGCCCCCTTTTCCATGGCCCAGTTTTTCATAGCTGTGGCTATTACATCCGCCGTCGTTCCATCAAGCTCAGTACCTTCTTCGATATGTCTGTGAAGGGCTTCGTACGCCTTCTCCGGCAACCGCTCCTTCATGACCACATCGCTGAACACTTTTTCTCCAAAAATTTCCGATATCCTGTCCATTATCCCATTTCCTCCCTTCTCATATACCACTTTCGCCATAGTTAGACAGTGCTCTTGCACTCGGATCATCCACGTCGCATCCTTCCCACTGCCTGTTTGGCATCCAGAAATCCTTTATCATCTCTGCCTGACCGGGATACTGCTCCTCGAACAACTCCCGATACAGCAGTGATTCCTTAGTAAACGGGATGCAATGATACGCGTACTTCTTTCTTTTCTTCGCGAACGCCTCGTCACTATAGCGTTTTTCAGCGTATTTCTTTATATCGTCTGCCAGCGAATGTCCGACGGCGTCGCTGAAGGCTGCCTTTTCCCTGTACAGTATGTGGTGTGGCAGATAGTCGCCTTCGAAGGCCTTTCTGAGCAGATACTTGCCCTTCCCGTATATGTTTATCTTCTTCGCCGGGTCTATGGCCATCACATATCTGACGAAATCCAGGTCTCCGAACGGCACCCTGGCTTCGATAGAGTTGTCGCTTATGCACCTGTCGGCTCTCAGCACGTCGTACATGTATATCTCGCTTATCCTCTTTACCGATTCCTGCTGAAAAGCCTCCGGCGACGGTGCGAAGTCGGTGTATTTGTACCCGAACAGTTCGTCGGATATCTCGCCGGTCAGCAATACCTTCACGTCGGTGGTTTCTCTGATAGCCTTACAGACGAGATACATTCCCATTCCCGCCCTTATGGTGGTTATATCGAATGTCCCCATTGCCCCTATGACCTCCCTGAGGGAACTGAGGACCATATCCGTATCTATTATTATCTCGGTGTGCTGGCTTCCTATATATTCTGCTACCTCCGCGGCGTATTTCAAATCAATAGCATCCGCCTCCATTCCTATAGCAAAGGTCCTTATAGGTTTTTCAGGCATCAATTTCTGTGCTATGGCGCAAACAAGCGAACTGTCCAGACCCCCGCTCAGAAGGAAGCCAAGCGGGGCATCGGAATCCAGTCTCTTGGCAACCCCGGCTATCAGCTTTTCCCTGATGTTTTCGCATATGATGTCTATATCGTCTTCGCAGTACCGGCTGACAGCTGTAACGTCTGTATATCTGTGGAATTCCCCGTCCTTGTAATAATGCCCCGGCGGGAACGGCATTATCTTATCGGTCAGTCCCACCAGGTTTCCGGCTTCACTGGCGAAGAACATCCCTCCCATCTCGGATCGGCCGTAAAAGAGGGGCCTTATTCCGATGGGATCTCTCGCCGCGACGAAGGAGCCCCTCCTGCTGTCGTAGATCACCATAGCGAACTCAGCATCTAACTTCGTGAACATATCCACACCATACTTTCTGTACAGCGGTAATATGATCTCACAATCGCTGTCAGATTCGAACATGTACCCTTCTTCTTCAAGGTTCTCTTTGACCTGTCTGAATCCGTACAGCTCTCCATTGCATACCACATAGTCTCCATCTCTCTCGAAGGGCTGCATCCCTGCCTCTCCAGGATCCATGATGGCCAGCCTGTGGAATCCCAGTATTCCTCCGTCCGTCTCGATAACACGGGACATATCCGGCCCCCTTGGAACGCTCCTCTCAAATCCTTCCATAAATTTCTCGAAACAGGTGTCTTTTCCTTCATACCCCATTATCGAACACATGGCAGCACTCCTTTCCTCCTGCCTTTGGCAGGATCCGCGTAAAATATAAAAGTGGCTATTCTCCTCTAAATATAGGACGAATAGCCACATATCCGCGGTGCCACCTATGTTGAGCTTACGAAGAAGCCCCACCTTTCCAACCCAACAGTTGTATCGGCTGTAACGGGCCGATCCCGTCTCCCCTACTTTCTTTCGAATTCTCTTCCGCGCTCCTGCGCCTGTATCCGACGATTTCGGTTCACAGCTCCGAAGTGTTATTCACCTGAGTCCTTCCACCGGGTTTCCACTATCCCCGACTCACTGCGGGCGGCCGCCCAGACTACTTCTCTTCATCATCGCCTTTGATATATTCTTTTATTGGCTCTAATAATAATACTGCTTTGGTTCATTGTCAACAGTTTTCCGGTTATTTTTTGTTATTTTGGCACAAATTACAGAAATATCAAAAAACATTGGGACGCAATTAATCAGCAAATAATTGCTGTTTGACGCAATTAATCAGCAAATAATTGCTGTTTGACGCAATTAATCAGCAAATAATTGCTGTTTGACGCAATTAATCAGAGGCAAACCATCTCGCAGCCTTTGTCTTTCCGACACAATAAACTCGCCCTTCCTTACGAAGTTCGCGAATCAGCAATTGTATCTGATTTCGACTGTGTCCGGGCAGTACCTGCTGCAGCTCTTTAAATGGCGTGCCCTTATCACCGTTCATACGGATATGCTTCATCAGCAATTCCTTATTCGTATCACGGTCCAATCCGACCATCCTCGTATGGACTCCCGCCTTCCCCGCCGCCGTATAGAGACCCCGTGCAAGAACGTATCTGTTCCGACCGGCGTGCTCCACTATTCCAAGCTCTACCAAACGCTTCAACCTCGTCCTCATATTCTCTGTCAGAGGTTTTTCATGATATAACGCGTCGATTGTTAAAAAGTCACTGGTCGAAAGTATCTCCAATTTTTCATTGCCTATTTTATTGATAACGGAAAGCATTTTCGTGTCCAATACCAATCCGTTTAACGTAATGCTCACAAAACTGTCATCGGTACCGCTGAAATCAGGAAGTGACTTGGCTTCCTTGACACTCAGTTCATACATCAGATTCATCCCCTGCCCGGAGCGTTCCACCAACCCGCAGAGGGCCAGTATCTCCGCAATACGCCGGTTTCTCGGCATCTGCCTGTCCAGAATATTGCTGAGCGATATCCCATTGGGGAAGCCGCCCGGACTCTCCACCGTAAGACGATCCTGGTACTGACGCACGAACACACTGCCGCCCATTTGATAATTCCTGTGGCTTACGGCGTTCAATACAGCTTCCCTCACTACCCGCTCATTGAAGGTCGGGATATCATATATGAAAAACCCTTCCTGGTAATGCTGATTATCGTTGCGAAGATTGATGAGTTCCCACAATCTATCGTAGTAGGAAAAGAAACCTGTTCTCAATTCTTCCCTTTGGCTTGCCGGACCTGAAGCTTCCGACGAACGATATTCAAATATAACTTCCGCCTGAGGCAAATGTTTTCTCAGAGCCTCTTTTTTTCCAAAAAGAATCAGGGCCGCATAAGTCACTCCCTCGTCAGTTACCGCTTCACAATCACAGAGAAGTTGCTCCGCCGACAAACTGATGAGTCTCTTATTCCCACTCTTTTCCATCCATCTGCTTCGGAAGTCCTCGATGGCCTCTTCGTCCAAATCATCCAGCTTTGCATCGGCACAGATGCTGCCTGAAAAATCGAAACCTGATTCCTCGTAGACTCTGCGGCGGATCTCCTCCGGCATGGGTATCAGACTGTCCCCTTCATACCACCAGGCAATCCCATCAAGCTGAACAGGTAAGCCAAGGGGACGGCTTGCAACATCAAATACAAGAACGCGCTTTCCATCACAATCGTAGAGCTGAAAATCAACGCTTACCTTCAGCTTATCCATCAACCCCTTACGCGTACGTTCCGGCTGACCAAAGGCTTCACTCCCTACGACCCTTCGTGGACGTTTATCGGAAATGCCGAACACCAATTTCCCTCCGCCACAATTGGCCAGAGCACAGCAACACCTGGCAGCTTCATTGGAATCGAACCGATTTTTGGCTTCTTTGAACTGTATCTGTTCTCCCTCTTTAGCGTTCAACAATTCCTCTACTGTAGTCAAATCATACAATTTGATCCCTCCCTACGACCATCTTCACTGCCACAGATAGTTGACGATCTTCTTCCGTGCTCTCTGCATGGCGTTATCTATGGATTTGACGCTCCTTCCCAGCTTCTCCGACACCTTTCCGTAATCACCGGTCTTGATCAGTTCATTTATCACTTGCATCTCAAAATCGCTGAATACATTGTTCCCATTATGAAGGATATATTCAGCGATGTCCTTGAAGACGAGCAGCTCCTCGGGGTTCTCTGTCATATTGGTCCTGATGGTGTCTGCGATGGTCACGTCTTCGTTCTCGTCTATCACCGGGTTATTGAGGGAAACGGATGTGTTGAGAGCCTTATGCTTGTCTCTTCCCGCCATCCTTATGGCGCTTATTATCTGCCTCGTTATGCAAAGGCTGGCAAAGGTGCCGAAAGGTACCTCCTTGGCTGCGTCGAACTGCCTGATGGCTTTCAGCAACCCTATCATTCCCTCCTGCACTATATCGTCCTCATCTGCCCCTGCCATATAGTACATCTTGGATTTCTTTCTGACGGTCTCCTTATACTTTCTCATCAGGGTCTCTTCGGCATCCAGGTCACCCTGCTGTGCCATCACCGCCAACCGATCGTCGGAATGGAGGCTATTTCCGTTATCGCTGTTTTTCATATATATTCCTCTGTCTCACAACTTCGTATATCAGCACCGCTGCCGCGTTGGATGCGTTCAGAGAGCTTATGCGGCCCTTCATCGGTATGGAAACCGTAAAGTCGCACTTTTCCTTCACCAGCCTGCTTATACCCGTACCTTCGCCACCTATGACTACAGCCAGCGGCCCTGTCAGATCTCTGTCGTAATACATGTCTACCCCCATGTCGCAGGCAGCCGTCCATATGCCTCTTTCCTTGAGCTTCTCCAGCTCTGCCGCGATATTGGTGACCCTGGCGCAAAGCATGTATTCCGACGCTCCTGCCGATGTCTTGGCTACTGTCTCTGTGACCGATACCGAACGACGTTTCGGGATAACGATACCATGGACTCCGGCACATTCCGCCGTACGCATTATAGCGCCCAGATTGTGAGGATCCTCCAGTCCGTCCAGAACTACGATAAAAGGATCCTCTCCCCGTTCTCTGGCTCTGTCAAGGATATCATCCACAGTGCAGTATCTGTGATCCGAAACTACCGCGATGACTCCTTGATGCGCCCCGCCCGAGGCGGTCTTGTCCATTCGTTTCTTTTCGCTGTAATATATTGGGATGCGCTTTTCCCTGGCTCTGGCCGCTATCTGCTTCACAGAACCTTCGGCTCCTTTCGCCAGGGTTATCTTCTCAATTTCTCTGCCGCTTTTCAACGCCTCAAGCACGGCGTTCCTTCCTATTATTACCTCTGACATCGTACCCTGCCGGACACACGTTTCTTCGCCTGCCCGTCCTATCTGCTATACTTTAAAAATCTGTAAGCTATACCTTTTTCCTGCTGCATCTCACTTTCCCAGATGACCTTATATCCGGCAGCCTCCAGATCAGGAAAGTATCTGTCAGCTTCAAACTCATCGTATATCTTAGTCACGTAGAAACCATCGCAGTCTTCCATGAACTGCTCATATATCTGAGAACCTCCCGCTATGAAAACATCTTCAGGATCGTATCCCGCTATGATTTCCATAACCTCGTCCTTAGAATGGCATATGATACAGCCGTTGGCTCCATACGCGGGATCTGACGTAAGGACTATATTAGTTCTGTCCGGGAGCGGCTTCCCTCCCGGAAACGATTCCAGTGTCTTCCGTCCGACTACGATGACCTTCCCCAGAGTCTTCTGCCTGTAGTATTTAAGGTCTCCCGGCAGATGTACCAGCAGGCTGCCGTCCTTTCCTATGGCCCAGTTTTTATCCACTACAACTATCGCGTTCATATCTTCTCCTTCCCTTCTATATGGCTACAGGTATGTTCTTTATCTGAGGGTTCTTCTGGTAATCCTCCACCTTTATATCGTCCACCGTGAAGTCGTAGAAATCCTTCACCTCAGGATTCAGGCTGAACTTTGGCGCCGGATACTGCGGTCTCGATATCATCTCCCTGATTATCTCCACGTGCCTGTCGTATATATGGGCGTCGGCGATGACGTGTACCAGCTGCCCCGGCTTCAGTCCGGACACCTGAGCCAGCATGTGTACCAGCACCGAATACTGGACCACATTCCAGTTATTGGCCGCCAGTATATCCTGAGAGCGCTGGTTCAGTATGGCGTTGAGCCTGTCACCCGTCACATTGAAGGTCATACTGTAGGCGCACGGCTCCAGCCCCATTTCCATCAGATCGTTGAAATTATATATGTTGGTCATTATCCTTCTGGAATAAGGCGTGTTTTTCAGCTGCCACAGCACATTGTCCACCTGATCCATCTCTCCATGAGGAAACCTGTATTTGACTCCCAGCTGATATCCGTAAGCCTTGCCTATGGATCCGTTCTCGTCGGCCCACTGATCCCATATGTGGCTGCTGAGATCCTTTATGTTGTTGGATTTTCTCTGCCATATCCACAGCATTTCATCCACGGCCGACTTGATAGCCGTAGGCCGCAGCGTCAGCGCAGGGAATTCCTCCTGCAAATCGTATCTGTTGACTATCCCGAACTGCTTTATGGTGTGGGCAGGGATCCCGTCCTCCCATCTGGCTCTGACCACCTGTCCCTCGCTGGAAAAGCCGTTATCCAGGATGTCCCGGCACATATCCACAAACAGTTTATCCGCTCTGCTCATCATTTCCTCCTTCAACGATAGCTATAGCTTCTTCTATAACCTGCCCCAGCCTTTCCGTTTCACCTGCCAGATACAGGTACCCTACAAGAGCTTCGAAAGCCGTCGCCCATTTGTAAGTCACCGGGTCGGCGTTCCTGGCCTTGGTAGTGAATTTCTTGTTTCTGGCTCGTTTCACCAGCCTCTGCTCCTCCTCCGACAGTCCGTCGAACATGGTCTTTATTATCTCCGCCTGAGCCTGAGCTTTTACAAAAGCTGTCGCCGTACGATGAAGCCAATTGGCATCATAAGGTCGCTTTCTTATTATGTGTTCCCTCACCGCCTGTTCATACACGGCGTCACCCATGTATGCCAGCACGGTGGTATTGATGTCCTTTGGATTTTCCATTACCGGCATCTTACTCCTTGATTATCTGGACACCCTGCGGAGTATCCTTCAGTGTGATACCTCTCTCCTTCAGCATATCTCTTATCTCATCGGCTCGCGCAAAATTCCTGGCTTTTCTTGCCTCCTGCCTCTCATCGACAAGCTTCTGTATCTCATCATCTATCTCATCGTCAGCGTCCTGCTGGAGAAGGCCCACTACCGTAGCCAGCTCCATCAGCGTATCCAGGCTCTTCTGGGCGAATTCCCTGCTGGCTCCGTCTTTCACCGCGGTGTTTATGGCCGTCACCAGCTCGAATATGGCTGAGATGGCGTCTGCCGTATTGAGGTCGTCGTCCATGGCCGCGATGAATTCCTCTCTGTATTTATCATATCCGTCCAGCGCCGCTTTTTCATCGTCCGTCATCTCTCCGCCGCTGTTGGCTATGAGATGCTTCAGATTTTCCTTGGCATTTTCCATCCTGGCAAGTCCGGCTTTCGCCTGCTCCATCAACGCATCGCTGAAGTTGATCGGATTCCTGTAGTGGCCCGACAGCAGGAAGAATCTTATGACTTCACCGCTATAATCCTCGAGGATATCTCTTACCGTAAAGAAATTTCCTTTGGATTTGGACATCTTCTCATTGTCTATGGTGATATAGCCATTATGCATCCAGTAGTTGGCAAACGGTACTCCATTGCAGCATTCCGACTGAGCTATCTCGTTCTCATGGTGCGGGAACTGAAGATCCTGGCCTCCGGCATGGATATCTATCGTGTCGCCCAGATGCTTCTTGGCCATAGCGGAGCACTCGATGTGCCAGCCGGGTCTTCCCTTTCCCCACGGGCAGTCCCATGCTATCTCGTCTTCTTCCTTCTGAGCCTTCCAGAGGGCGAAATCGAGCGGATCCTCTTTTATCTCTCCCACAGCTATCCTGGCTCCAGCCTCCAGATCCTCTATGTTCTGCTTGGAGAGCTTGCCATAGCCCTTGAATTTCCTCGTGGAAAAATACACGTCTCCATTGACCTCGTAGGCATATCCTCTGTCGATGAGTGTGCTGACGAAATCTATTATCTCCGGGATATGCTCCGACACCTTAGGATGTACGTCGGCCTTCTTCACGTTGAGGGCCGCCGCGTCCTTGAAATATTCAGCGATATACTTTTCGCTTATCTCAGGAGCCGTCACTCCTTCCTCTCTGGCTTTGTTTATTATCTTATCGTCCACGTCAGTGAAGTTCTGGACGAATTTCACCTTATAACCTCTGTATTCCAGATATTTTCTGAGAGTATCGAAAACCACGAAGGGTCTGGCATTCCCGATGTGGAAATAATTATACACAGTCGGCCCGCAAACGTATATCCTGGCTTTCCCTTCTTCTATCGGTTTGAATTCTTCTTTTTTCCTCGTAAGTGTATTATATATCCTCATTTTTCTCCTCCGCTTTCTCCATCTATACTTTCCGCCCCAATGGCGTCATCTGCGTTCGTAACATCCACAGCTTCCGCGCCTTCCTCTCTGTCCGGCCGGCCTTTTCCCTGAGAATCCTCATCATATATAGGCACAAATTTACCTTCCTGCATTTCCTTCACGATGCTTGAATACTGACAATCATCATCGCAGCGCACATGAGCTTCCTCACCGAACTTCTCGATGAACAGTTCCTCCAGCTCTACGACCCTACGCCTGAGACATTCCAGCTCCACCGCTACAGGATCCGGCATATCCACCTGATCGAGATCCTTCGTCGGCTTGCCGTGCCGTCTCACTATAGTCCCCGGTATACCCACCACGGTACACCCGTCAGGAACTTCCTTCAGCACCACCGAACCTGCGCCGATCTTCACATCATCGCCCACTTTGAAAGGCCCCAGCACCTTGGCTCCACTGCTGATGACCACTCTGCTGCCGATAGTCGGATGACGCTTCCCAACGTCCTTTCCCGTACCTCCCAAAGTCACTCCCTGGTAAATAGTAACATCATCGCCGATCTCCGTAGTTTCCCCTATTATGACAGCCATCCCGTGGTCGATAAAACATCTGCGCCCGATCTCCGCGCCGGGATGTATCTCTATTCCTGTGAACCAGCGCGAAAGCTGAGATATTATCCTTGCCAGCATTTTAGCATTACGCTTATACAGCCAATGCGCCGGTTTATGCCATATGAGAGCCCATATGCCGGGATAACAGAGAAGAACCTCGATGCTGGATCTTGCCGCCGGGTCCCTCTCAAGTACTGCCTTTATATCTTCTCTTACATCTCTGAAAAATGCCATTTTCGTTTCCTTCTATAACACATGATTTCCGGTCTGCCCGCCGGCCATCCCGCGCGTCCCACAAGCGCTGCGCCGACTTTCCTCCTGCCATATCCGTGATATGTACAGATGAGCATACCTAGTCATTATGATATCATATCTATTCGCCGGATTCAATGAAGGTTCACAAAAATCGGACATGATGGGTCGGTATAATAGAGGTATATACTATAGGACATGGGATCAATCACTATAAAGGGGTCACAATACGGATATGAACGATAGTTTTATAAGGGAACGGATTTCGAATCTTCGTCTGAAAAAAGGAGTTTCCGAATACAAGATGAGCCTGGATCTGGGACACAGCAAAAGTTATATACAGAGCATTTCATCCGGTAAATCTTTACCGTCTCTCACGGAGTTTCTCTACATATGTGATTATCTGGGCGTCACACCAAAGGAATTTTTCGACACGAAAAATGACGAGCCGATACTTCATCAGGAGTTGTGCGAAATATCCAAGAGCCTTGATTCATCGGATCTCGAGCTGTTGATAAGATTGGCTGAGCGATTGTCGTGATATATGTTGTGAATGCACCAAAAACATTCTGTCGCACCATTTTTATGGTGCTTTTTTGCCATTTCAGATAACTTTTTAAAATGCGGTGCACCCATAAGCTCCGGCAAAAAATGTATCGTGGGTGCAGATTGCCCCTATCTTCGTCAAAAAATGCACTCAAGACATGGGCTGATCACCATGTCTTGAGCATATCGTCTCCGGGAGAGGCCGGGAAAAGCCACGATTTGCACCTAAAAAGCATCAAGAGCCTGGACTTTAGGTGCATGAGATGAAGTGGATAGAATGGATCACATCCGATGTGGTGATCTCAATGCCTCTGCCATTAATTCACAGCTTCAAAAAATCAAGCGGGTCCACACAGTTTCCGTTTATTATCACTTCAAAATGAAGGTGAGGACCGGTGGAATTACCTGTCGAACCCACCAACGCGATCTTCTGACCGCGGCTCACCTGCTGGCCTGACGAGACCAACAGAGCGCTGCAATGAGCATAGTAGGTCTGCATCCCGTTGCCATGATCTATTTTGAGGAGGTTGCCGTAACCTCCGCCGTCTCCTGAAAAGTAAACGCGCCCGTCATCGGCCGCATATATAGCGCTTCCCTGCGCGAGGCCAAAATCCACACCGCTGTGGAGCCTGCCCCATCGCTGTCCGAATCCTGATGTGATATGGATAGTGTCCAAAGGTGTGGCAAGTATTTCATAGACGGCGTCCGGATCATAGGACACGCCCTCGTCACCGTAGTCTCCTGATCCTCCGCCGTATCCGTCGTAAGTCTTTGTCCCGGTCAGGATTATCTCTTCCTGTGGTTCCCTGATTATTTCCTCATCCAGTACCTCTTCCTCCACCGGTTGGCCATTTTCCCGGACTATCTTCTTAGTCACTGCCTTCGTTCCTTCCCGGCCCTCTACCTCTACTCTCTTCTCTCCCACATACATATCGGAATCCGGCTTATATTCCTGTCGGAACTCTATCGCTACCTGCTTAGTCTGTTCTTCAGTAGTCCTCACCGTGAGATAACTGTCACCGTCATTGCCGCTGACGAGGACCTGTTCCGCCTCCTCCTCTGTCAGGATGTCAGGAGGCACGTCGCCGTTCTCGATATCCATTTGCTCCGATGACGTCTGTTCTTCCACTTCAACATCGAGGACATTCTCTCCGCTGCTACGATATTTCTCAACTACACCCATGACCACGTCACGGGCCGCTTCCTGCGACTCTACAAGAGCTACCTTCTCGCCGTCCACCGTTATATACCAGGGCGCAGTTATCACTTCACCGTTTGACAGCAGGACCGGCATATCTTCTCTTTCCGGCGCCATCGCCATGCCTGCCGCCACGGAGGCTGCCGCCAGCAACGCGCCCAACACGATGATGATCACCCAGCCCCTGCGGGGGACGGGTACCGTACTTTCAAAATAGTTTTTCATATATTTTCCTCTGCGTTTTATTCCCGGTGGGAAATAATTTCCTTAACTATTATTCCCAAAGTACGCTCCTTCATACGCAAAGAGAAATATCCGGCCTTAAGCCTTACGATATCAGGATGGACGTCAATACCGCAAGCCACAGAAAACGAGGTGAGCAATGAGCAAAGAGCCTGCGGCAAAGCGTTGCAAAAAAAAACATCAACGCCGCAGAGCCGAAGCCCTGCTCCGCGGCGTTGATGCCAAATATTTTCAGTTTTCTTTAGTCTGTAACAGAAAGAAAAGGATTCTTCCGTATCCAGTCTTGCTCCTGGCTGTAATCCGGTCCGTGGAAATCAGAGCCTCTCGTTATCCACAGGCCGTGGCGATGGGCCATCCCGGCAAAACGGCCGGCCTGCTTTTCATCCTGGTCCGGATGATAGCATTCCAGTCCGCCAAGCCCCTGATCCGCCAGGCTGACCACCAGCTTTTCCACAGCTCGGTAAAAATCCTCGGATCCGGTGATCCCCATGCCTTTTATCTGTATGGGATGAGCCAGGACTGGGATCCCGCCGGCTCCTCTTATCAGCGATATAGCCTCAGAGGATGAGAAGGGTTCCTTTTTCACGGCCCTGGCCCGGCTGCTCTCCAGGAACCGGCCGGGACTGAAGGCTTCCCGGTAGTCGGCGATATACCCTTTTTCCACCATGGCGCGGGCGATGACAGGCTTCCCCACGTAGCCGCCGGGGTGTCGCTCCTTCAGCTCGCTCAGCGACAAAGGATATCCCATATCCGTCAAAGCCTTCAGCAGCCCTTCGTTACGACGCTGTCTGCGCCTGTCCAGCTCTTTCATCACACGCCTGAAATCCCTGTCCTCCAAATCCATGCCATATCCAAGGATGTGAAGATCAACGCCTTGTTCCGTCTCCGTATCCAACTCTATGCCGGGGATGACCCGCACGCCGTTTTTCCGTCCGGCATCGACAGCTTCTTTCACACCACCAATACCATCGTGATCCGTTATGGCGATGTCTGAATATCCCATTTTCCCGGCTTTTTCCACTATGGCCCCCGGACTGGACTGACCGTCAGAATAATAAGTATGGATGTGAAGATCGGCTTTCCCCATATCAATCATCGATAATTTCATACCACTCACTTGCGCTGATACAGCAAATCTTCCGCGATCTCGTCAGAAGCAGCCTTCCCTTTGATAGCTTCCACCAGAGCAAGGGCGAATTCCATGGCGAGAGCCGGGCCTCGTCCCGTGATGATATTGCCGTCCACCGTCACGGCAGCGCCTGTAGCTTGCGCCCCGGTCAGAGTATCTTCCATGCCGGGATAAACAGTCGCCTTCTTTCCTTCTATGATGCCGCAGTGTCCCAATATCATCGGCGCGGCGCAGATGGCCGCCAGCTTCTTACCGTTCTCGGCGAAACACTTTATGTGCGTCAGCAGCCCTTCATGAGCCTGCAGGTTGGCAGCTCCCGGCATCCCGCCCGGCAGCACTATCATCTCACAGTCCTCGTACTCCGCGTCCTCATAAAGGATGTCCGCCGTTACCGGCACACCGTGAGTCCCTGTAACAACTCTATTTCCCGTTACGGACACGGTCTGCACATCTATTGATGCCCGTCTGAGCACATCTACAGCCGTCAGCGCCTCTATCTCTTCAAACCCTTCTGCCAAATGGACATATATCATATATCATCTCTCCTCTCTGAAATAATTGTTGCCAAGATCAGCCGGAGGCTGACTTTCTTTTTTCTTCTTATATGTACTGAATATGACTATCAGTATGGTCGCCACGTAAGGAATCATATCCACCAGGTACTGAGATACGTTGAATCCCATGGCCTGGAGCCTGAGTCCCAGGATGCTGAGGCCGCCGAAGAGGGCCGCGCCGAAAAAACCTTTGATAGGATTCCACGCCACGAATATTACCAGGGCTACCGCTATCCAGCCGCGGCCGTTGACGATATTCTCCTGCCATATGGGCATCCTCACCAGGGAAAGATAGGCGCCGCCCAGACCGCATAGAGCTCCCCCTATCAGTATATGGATATATTTGTAAAGAGCGACATTTATGCCGGAGGCGTCAGCCGCCGCATTGCTTTCGCCCAGGGCTTTGAGATTCATCCCCATCCTGGTCCTGTACATGTACACGGCTGCCAGCCCGCACATTATGTAGCTGAGGTATACGAACAGGTCCTGCTGGAAGAATACAGGTCCGATGAACGGGATATCTCCCAGAACAGGTATGGATATCTTTCCAAAGAAAGATATCACCGAAGACGGTGCGCTCATCCCCAAAAGAGGCTGTCCCACAAACTGAGCATAGCCTGTGCCGAATATGGTCAAAGTGAGCCCGCATACTATCTGATTAGCCCTCAGGGTCACAGTCAGTATAGCATAGATCAGCGCCCCCGCAGCTCCCGCCACTGCTGCCGCCAATATGGCCACCACAGGGCTTTCCGTATTCATAGCTGCCAGGAATCCCATCACGGCACCTATCAGCATCATGCCCTCGACCCCCAGATTGGTGCTCCCTGATTTTTCAGTTATCAGCTCGCCCAGCGTGGCGAAGACCAGCGGTGTTCCCGCAACCACACATGCCGCAAGAAAATCTGTCATGACTACGCCACCTCCTCTTTGTTTCTGCCTATGTGAACCTTATATCTCATGAAAAACTCGCTTCCCAGTATGAAGAACAATATCAGTCCCTGTACTATATCAGCTACGGAGCTTGAGACTCCCAGAGCTATCTGTATATAATCACCGCCCTGCAGCAATACAGCGAAAGCTATACATATGATAAAGGCCGAGACAGCGTTGAGCTTGGAAAGCCATGCCGGTATTATGGCTGTAAAACCGTAGTTGTTGGCGATACCGTACACCAAAGTTTTCTCGACGGCTGAAGCCTGTATCATCCCCGTGATGCCGCAGAGGCCTCCCGAAACTATCATGGCCGTTATTATTATACGGCTTATGTTCATTCCCGCATACCTGGCCGTTTCTATACTTTCACCCACTACAGCGATCTCGTATCCCTTCTTGGTGTGCTTCATGAAAAAGTACACGGCCACCGTCGCCAGTATAGCGAATATCCATCCTATATGGATACCTCCCAAAACAGGAAGTCTGGCACTGTCCGGGAACATCTCTATCCTGGGGAATCCGTTGACGGACGGATCTCTCCACGGGCCATACTGGAGATAGGTTACGAACTTGATGGCCACGTAATTCATCATCAGAGTGAAAATAGTCTCGTTGGTCCCCAGCTTCGCTTTGAATATGGCCGGTATGAAGGCCCATATGCTGCCGCACAGCGCCGCTGCTGCCATCATCATCAGCAGCATAAGCGGCTGAGGCGTATCGGGACTCAGGTTGAGAGCCACCCAGGCAGCTCCCAGAGCACCCATGGTTATCTGGCCTTCGGCGCCGATATTCCAGAATTTCATCTTGAACGCCACTATTATGCCCAGCGATGTGATTATCAGCGGCACGGCCTTGACGATAGTCTGCTTTATCCTCAGCTCAGTCCCTACGGCTCCCAGTATCACTTCCTTGAAGATATGGAAAGGGTTGAATCCGAATATAGCCAGTATGATGCCGGCGAACACCATGGAAAGCAGCACCGCCAGCACCGTTATCATTATCTCCTTGCTCTTTGGCAGGTCGTCTCGCTTGGTCAGTCTTATGAAATTCATCACGCGCCCACCTCCTCATCGGCGCCGTCGAGGGATTTTCCCGTCATCAGCAGCCCTATATCTTCCTTAGTCACCTTGTCCGGATCCACTATCCCCGTCACCTCACCGTGGCACAGCACTACTACACGGTCGCACAGATCCATCAGTACGTCCAGATCTTCTCCCACGAACAGCACGCCTACTCCTGCCGCTTTCTGTTGATTGAGCAGCTCATATATCTTATATGACGCGCCGATGTCCAGTCCTCTGACAGGGTAGGCTGTTATCAGCACTCTTGGCGACGAATCTATCTCCCGTCCCAGCAGCACCTTTTGAACATTACCTCCCGACAGCTTCTTGACCGGGGTATATATGCTGGGAGTCTGTATATCCAGTTCCTCCACGATCTTCTTCGCTTTCTCGACACAAGGCCCCCTGTGGAGGATGAATCCCGGCCTGTTCTGATAGTCCTTGAGGATTATGTTGTGAACGATATCCATTCCTCCTACCAGTCCCATCCCCAATCGATCCTCAGGTATGAAGCCCATCCTTATACCCAGCTTTATGATATCACGGGGAGTCTTCCCCACTATGTTCTCTCCGTCGAAGAATATACGTCCCTTCTGGGTCTTCACCAGTCCCGCGATGGCCTCGCACAGCTCCTTCTGGCCGCTGTTGGCTACACCGGCCACACCGACGATCTCGTGGGAATTTATATCGAAACTGACGCCTGAAACAGCCTCCTTGCCTTCTCCGTTGAGAACGGTGATCTCATCCAGCTGCAGCAGCGGCTTCTTATCGCTGAACTTCTTCTTTTCTATGGAAAGATCCACCTTCTTGCCTACCATCATCTCGATGAGATCGGAGACTTCCGTTTCTCCGGTGACGACAGTTCCGATGGAGCGGCCTTTCCTCAATACCGTAACTCTGTCGGATATCTCCATCACCTCGTTGAGCTTGTGAGTGATGATGACCACAGAACATCCCTGCTCCTTCATGTTCCGAATCACCCGGAAGAGCTTCTTTATCTCCTGAGGAGTAAGCACTGCTGTAGGCTCATCCATTATCAGTATCCTGGCGCCGCGGTACAATACCTTTACTATCTCCAGAGTCTGCTTTTCCCCTACCGACATATCGTAGACTTTCTTATCTGGATCTACATCGAGACCATATCTGTCGGAAAGTTCCTTTACCTCTTTGGCCAGCTTCTTCCCGTGAACGAAAAAGCCGGCAGGCTGTCCTATGATGACGTTTTCCTTGGCCGTCATCACGTCCACCAGCTTGAAATGCTGATGGATCATCCCTATCCCCAGCTTGATGGAATCCTTCGGAGACGAAAACCGAACTTCCTTTCCGTCTATCCTTATCTGTCCCGTATCCGGGGTATATATCCCTGCCAGCATGTTCATCAGCGTAGATTTCCCTGCGCCGTTTTCACCCAGGAGCGCGTGGACTTCTCCCTTTCTTACCGACAGGTCCACCGCGTCGTTGGCTTTATGGGCGCCGAAGCTCTTGCTGATATTTTTCATTTCGATTGCAAGATTCTGCTCCACTGTATTCCTCCGTACATTGCATCGTTGTTTTCCGCATAAATAGTATAAGGGGAACTGAGCTGTTCCCCTTATTAATATACCATATTACGTCTTCCTTTTGAAAGATTTTAATCGTATGATCCGATATTTAGTTGGAAGTGGCTGTCACGCCTTCAACTTCCTTGTTTATCTGCCAGATTTCCTCGTCTGTCAGCGTCTGTCCTTCCTCACAGAGAAGGGTGCCGTCGGAGTATCTTATCTCTCCGGAGAACACTTCGAATTCACCGTTCTCCATCTGCTCCTTCACGTCGTTTATCTGCTGAGCCACATCTTCAGGAACCGCAGACCCCAACTCGTCGAGACAGATCATGCCATCGGCCATGGAGCCGTAGTAGCTGAAAGGCTGATTACCTGACGGAGCAAATTCCCCGTTCAGCACTTTTTCAAATGTGGAGGAGAAGTAACCTTCTATATCCCAGTAAGGAGCCGTTATATAATAATCTCCCGCTACATTGTTGGCAACGTTCCAACCTGTGGTATAAACGCCTGCCTCCGAGGCAGCCAGCTGTGTAGCCGTGGAATCGGCGTGATACGTCAGTACGTCGCAATCCGCCGCGATCAACTGCTCTGCTCCCGTTCTCTCGATCTCGGCATCGCCCCACGTATTGATGTAGATGACTTTGACTTCGATATCAGGGTTTATGGCCTGAGCTCCCAGCGTGAAGGCATTGATACCTATCTGTACTTCAGTGTACGGGAACGCTGCCACGTATCCCAGAACTCCCGTCTCACTTACGGAAGCCGCAGCCATTCCGCTGAGATATCTGGCCTCCTCCATGGAACCGAAGAAGTTCTCCAGGTTGGTCTCGTTCTGATAAGGGCCTGAGAAGTGCAGGAACGTGATATCGTCGTAATCTCCCGAATTAGCCAGCTCGTTGAGCACTTCACCGTAGCCGAAGGAGCATCCTACGATTATGGTGCATCCCTGGTCGATAAAGTTGGTTACCGCGTCTCTGATTGCCTGAGCGTCATTCTCGCCCAGATTCTCCTTGATGAGCAGCTCCAGGTCATTGGCTTCAGTTGCTGACTGAAGGGCTTCATTCATGCTCTGGGTAAAGCCTCCATCGTTGACGTTGCCGATATAGAGGGCTCCCACCTTGCCGTTGCCGCCGGTGGCTTCATTTTCGCCACCGCAGGCCGCGAGAGCGAATACCATTACCACGGCCAGCAAAACTGTCAGTAATTTCTTCATTGTTACCTCCGTGTAAATCCATGTGATGTTTCTTACCTATCTATTATACTGGTTATTTGCCGCCAGTCCAACAAATAAATTGATTTTTTGTAAAATTTCCGTCATATTTTAGCTTTTCAAAGCTGCGGAAATCCGCTACCCACCCCTTCCTCCAACTAAAATGAGTCCGGATACTTCCGGACTCTCAACTGTATGTATTCACATTCCTGTCCAGCGCTATTCAAAGATTATATTGCCGTCGGATATCTCCTTTATCACAGCCAGCGATTCCACGGTATAGCCCTTTTCCCTGAGCTTGTGACTGCCACCCTGGAAACCTTTCTCGATGACTGCGCCTATGCCGACCACCGTGCCTCCGGCCTGCTTCACTATCTCCGCAAGAGCCATGGACGCCTCTCCGTGGGCCATGAAGTCGTCGATTATCAGGACTCTCTCACCGGCCTTCAGCAGATCCTCAGCCACCCTGAACTTAGATACCGTTCCCTTAGTAAAAGATCTGGCATCTGCTTCATAGAATCCGTCGTTCATCGTGCTCGGCTTGGCTTTCTTGGCAAATACCACCGGCGGATACCCGAAGCACGGCGCCGTAAGACATGCCACGGCGATACCGCTGGCTTCCACCGTCAGTATCTTATCTACCTCGCTGTCGGCAAATCGCTTCCTGAATTCAGCTCCTATCCTCTCAAGGAAACCGATATCCAGCATATGATTGAGAAAGTGATCTACCTTTACTATCTCGGTGCCGATGGCGACACCCTCATTCAAAATCTTTTCCTTTAGTTCTTTCATCGCTGACCGGTTATTTTTCGTCCTTAAACAGATCTTCCAAGCCCTCGAAAGAGATCTCTCCCGTCTCCTCCGCAGCTTTTTCCCCGCTGTTTGCAACTTCCTGCGGGATGCTTCCCGTTGCCGGAGCCGCCTGCTCAGGGACCTTCTCCGTCTTTTCTTCCTTCAGCTCCGGAAGATCTACTTCTATGTCTTCCAGCTTCAGCTCCTGTGCATCTTCCACCGATGCCGCGCCAGCTGCAGACGCAGAAGCGCTATCAGCCTCCACTGTCACATGCTCAGGCATAAGATCTTCAAGTCTCAGTCCGCCGGTCTCCCCTTCAGATCCAGTCTCGACCGCCGCTGCAGCCGCCGGTGCCGTTTCCTCAGCTGCCTCCGGCTGAATCTCAACAGGAGCTGCCGGTATCTCCGCCGCTGCAGGCTCGTCCATATGTATCTCCGGAAGCTGCTCATCCGGAACGTTTATTTCTTCAACGCCTTCGTCCATTACAGGGAAATCGACAGCTTCAGGAGTATCGTTCACTGTCCATACGGAACCTTCATCATCTGCCAGCTTGCTTTTGAGGCTGTCCACTCGTCCCGCCGTGCGAAGGATATTGGTCTTTATCTCAGCAAACTCTTCCTCCATGGCGTTTATCTGCTGCTTATACTTATTCTTGAGAGCCTCAGCCTTTTCCTTTTCAGCCTGTACCTCGGCCTTCATGGCCGCCTTTTCCGCTTCAACGGCCTCTCTCGAAGCATTGAGTTCCCTGGTGATGGCCTCCTTCTCGGATTCCATACCGTTTCTCATCTGCTCCAGCTCCTTCTCCTGCTTGGCGACCTGATCCCTGCCCTCCGCAAGGATTGTCTCGACCTCCGTCTTCGCCTGGTTGATGATCTCGTTGCTGCTCTTCTTCGCCTCCATGATCAGACTGACATACAGCTCGTTGTTATCGTCATATTTCTGATATCTTTCTCTGAGTTCGTTTATCTCGCCTTCATAGGCGTTCTCCAGTTCCTCTATATTATTCTCATACAAATCGCACAGTTGCTGCATGCATTCGTATACATCGTCTTTATCGAATCCCCCTTCAGCGTTCTTCCTGATGTTCATATTTTTAAGGAGACCGATAACCGTTTCCCGTCTCTGCTCAGTTAAGGCGCTCTTATTCATTTCCGTAACCTCTTTTTCTTCTCATTTTGTTATAAATATGAAAATAATTACTTATATTATAACATCATTCAACCGGTTTGTCTTCCTTTATTTGTAATTATATCGCATTTTTTATTGACTTTTCATGGTCAAAAAGGTTACCATAAAAAAAAGGTCTTTGAAAAAGAGCTTGAAATTCTCATGAAATTTATACAAAGTTGAGGTCATTATCATGAAAACTATCGAAATAATATCAGGAGAACAAAGAGCGATATTCACGACGAGATCCGTCACATTCGATGGGAAAGAATTCCTTTACATCAACATGACCGACGTGTCGAACGATCCCGATGCATGTGTCTATACATTTACATATGACAACGAAATAAAGCTGCTGCCTTACGAGGCGAAGGACGCGGCTGTTCTCAACGCCATATTCGGCCAGGTAATGGGCATGGCCGCGAAAAAGGCCACCGGAAAAGCTAACGGTGCGCCTGCCTCCAAAAATGCGGCAGATACAGTCCCAAGCAGCACTGCTGCCGAAACAGAAACAACGCCGACACCGGAGCGACCGGAACAGGCAGCGCCTGATGATACCGGAACGTCCGAAGCACCGCAGACCGGCTCTCCAGGCGACCTCCAGTCGCCGGATGGACAATCGCCGGACAGACAGACAGCGGACGGGCAGGAGACCGCACCGCTCAACGAAAAGGAGGCAAAGAAAGCCGAAAAGGAACGGCGCAAGGAGGAGAAACGCAGAGAAAAAGAGAGGAAGAAGGCCGAGAAAGCTGCCGCTAAAGCCAGGAAGGCAGAAGGAAATGAGGATCCGGCTGTCGTGACTGCCGGTCAGGCCGCCGATGTCAATGCCGTATCCGACAGTGCTTCCCCTCAGGATGCCGCCGCCAGCGAAAGCGACGAGGCCGCCAATGACACGATCAGCGGGGCTGTCACAGGGAGTGAAATTCCCGGCACAGTCACAGACGACGGAACTGTCACAAGCAACGACCCAGGCGAGGGTCCGGAAGAACAGGAAAAGAAGAGCGAAAGATTTTCCCTCTTCAAAGATGTCGACGATGAAGATGAACGTGCGGAAAAGAGCGCCAAGTTCAAAAAATCCATCATAATATTCGCAGCGGTGGTTGCCGTGATAGCGATACTTGCACTTATCTACTTCTTCGTGTTCGGGACCAGCGACGATCCTTCGTCCATCAATCCTTCATCGACAAATTCGCAGACGTATGATGATATCGACGAACTGATAAACGATCTGCAGTAAACACAGTGATCATATACAAGAAACAGACAGAAATATGGCTGCCTCACCGATGAGATCTTCCCGTCGGCAGGCAGCCTTTTATCTTTTCCCGGCAGTCGGCGGATCGACGGATTATCGCCAGACGCTGTCAGGATGTAAGGGTCAAAACATAGGCACATTGAAAAAAAGAGAACAAGGTAGTATGCTACTAAGTAGCAACTACAGGAGGAATAGCACATATGTGGCGAACATCGGATGAGTGGGAGAAAATAATCAAGGAAGCGTATACAAGTGACCTTCCCTTAAAAAGATGGTGCCTGGAACACAATATAAAAGATATTACCTTTAGAAAGGCCCGGGAAAGGCTCCTTCGAGAAGGGAAATTACGATTTATGGAAGAAAAAGTCCTGTTGCCCATAGATGAGAGTAGGAAGTGGGTACGATTGCCATCAGAAAACATCCGGGCAATTCTCGTTTTAGAACCTATCAGAGGGAATCTGTCTATGGAGTCCATGGCATCTATCATAGCGTTCGATCTGGATCTGCCCCTGATACCGGGGCAGATATTCTTCTTCATAGAAAAGAAATGGAAACAGATCTATGCGCTGAAGATATGCAAGAATGGATATTGCCTTTTCAGCAGAAAGCTCGAATACGGAACATTTTACTGGCCAAAATCTCACAGTTACGCCCGTGATTTCATGTACAGATATGAATATGACAGGCTTCTCAAAACCATTGAAAATTAATATGGAAGGATCCTTAAAACCATGGAATAGTCCTTAAAATCATTGAAATTTCAATGGTTTTTTGATATAATAAAGTCATGAAACAGATAGATCTTTCATCCATGACAAAAGCAGAATTGGAAAAATATGCACTGGACACCTCAAGAAAACTGGATGAGGTTTCAGCAGAGCTTGAATATTACAGAAAGATGTTTCGCCTTAGTCAGGCTAAGAGGTTCGGAAGAAAAAGCGAAAAGTCTTTAATAGATGACGGGCAGCAGGAGTGCTTTTTTAATGAAATAGAGAAAGAAGCCGATCTGAGGTTGCCGGAGCCAAAAGCGGAGAAAGCATGTCCTGTTCGCAAGATTAAACGAAAGGGAAAGAAAGACGCTTTTATCAGTGCCTTAAGAAAAACGGATCCTGTAGAATATGTGCTTACAGAAGAAGAGCAGCTCTGCCCTGTATGCGGCCATAAGCTTCATGAGATGACCAAAAGGATCCACCGCGAAGTGGAGATCATCCCGGCAAAGGCAGTTGTGCGTGAGCATATACAGCATATATACAGCTGCAGGAACTGTGAAAAAAACGGAACCGAAGCTACGATCATCGCCTCTCCAATGACGAGATCTCTGCTTCGTGGAAGCATTCTGTCACCGTCACTTGGTGCATACGTCATAACAAGGAAATATGAAAACCGTGATCCTCTGGATAAGATATCTAAAGATCTTAAGCGCTATGGTGTAAACATCAGCAAAGCAACCCTTTCAAACTGGATGATACTTCTTACGCAGAATTATCTTAAGGCTGTTTACGACAGGATGTACGAGAAGCTCCTGTCATATGATATCATCCAGGCTGACGAGACGAGCCTGTCGGTGCTGAGGGATAAGACGCGGGAAAAGAGCTACATGTGGATGTTCCGAAGCGGAAAGGGTATATCACCTATCGTGCTTTATCATTATGCGGATGGCTCTCGTGCAGGCTATGTCCCGGAAACATTCCTTAAAGAATATCACGGATACCTGCAGACAGACGGATATCAGGGCTACCTGAGTGTGAATGATGATATCATCCACGTAGGCTGTCTGGCCCATGCGAGGCGGTATTATGCAGACGCGCTAGAGGTGTTAAATGATAAAGGAAGTCCCGGGGCCTTAAAGATAAAGGAAGGGATCGTATGGTGTGATAAGCTGTTTCTTTTAGATGCCAAGTGCCATGAATTATCTACCGAAGAAGAACGAAGTGAATTCAGAAAGACCACGATGCGGAAGGTATTTGAGGGCTTCTTTGCGTGGGCGGAAGAAGAATCACAAAAGCCACTTCCCAAGGGGCTTTATCTTAAAGCGCTGAATTACACGATAAACCAGAGGAAACCATTGATGAATACCCTCCTTGATGAGAGGCTTGAGGTTTCCAATAACAGGAGTGAACGTGCGATAAAGCCGTTTGTGATGGGCCGTAAGAACTGGCTGTTCTGCAATACGCCAAGAGGGGCAAAGTCAAGCGCAATTCTGTATAGCATTGTGGTAAGCGCCATAGAAAATGATCTGCTGCCATTTGAATATCTGAGCTATCTGCTTGACCAGCTCCGTAGGATCGATCTGAATGATAAAGAAGCCATAGACAGCCTTATGCCATATTCAGAGCAGTTACCTGATACATGCAGAAGAAAAGAAAACGAATAATCGAGTAGGAGGAAATTCCTCTGATTGGGGAATTTCCGACCTCTCACACCACCGCTCATGCGGTTCCGCAAGCGGCGGTTCAACCAACTTAACATATGACACGCCTTTCGGCGTAGTAATTACTCATGGAGACTAGCCCAAATGTGGTTAGTCTTTCATTGCTTATCGCTTTATGTACCCAGCCGTTATGCGCAAGCCTCGCATAACGGTCTCCACTGTAGGCAATTTTGTATGCCGCCCAGCGGGGTACGTCCAGCTTCATCAGGTTCTTTGCCCTATTCTGCGGTGTTTTCCAATGCTTCCAAATACACATCCGCAGACGGTAGCGTATGTTTCTGTCCAAACGCTCACATAATCCCTTCATGCTCCCGATTTTGAAGTAGTTTATCCATCCTCGGATAAGCTGGTTCAGTTTCTGCACTTTGTAACTGTTGCTCACTCCCCAGCTCCTGCATGTCAGCTTCTTCATCTGTGCTTTGAATTTCGCTACTGCTTTCGGGTGCGGTCTGGCTTTATATCCTTTGGCTAATGTGTCATAGTAAAATCCAAATCCGAGATACTTGATTCCTTTGGGCTTGTCCACCTTGCTCTTTTCAGCATTTACTTTCAATCCCAGCTTTTCCTCAATAAATCGGGTAGCACTTTTCATTACCCTCTCCGCCGCCTGCTTACTTCCTACCATGATAATCAGATCGTCCGCATAGCGCACGAAATCCAACCCTCTTGCCTCAAGCTCTTTATCCAACTCGTTCAGCATGACATTTGCCAACAGCGGCGATATATTCCCTCCCTGTGGTGTGCCGACAACTGTATCTTCATACTCGTCATCGATCATCACTCCACTGGCCAGAAATTTCCTTACCACTGAGATAACGTCTCCGTCCTTTATTGTCCGTCCGAAAATCGTCATCAACTTGTCATGGTTTACCGTGTCGAAGAACTTTGCAAGGTCGATATCCACTATCCAGCTATGCCCATCGTTCATCATCTCTAATGCTTTCAGCACTGCCTGTTGCGCACACCGATTCGGTCTGAATCCATAACTATGCTCGTGAAACTGCTCCTCGAAGATTGGCGTGAGTACTTGTGTTACTGCCTGTTGTACAAACCGGTCAACTACCGTTGGTATTCCAAGGTTTCTTGTCCCTCCATCTGGTTTTGGTATCTCCACCCGTCTAACTGGCTGCGGTTTGTACTTCCTTGTCCGCAGCTGCTTCCTGATGTTTTCGCCGTTTTCCGCAAGATATGCGCCAAGCTCTTCAACGGTCATCCCGTCTACGCCTGCCGCTCCTTTGTTTCTGACGATTTGCAGATATGCCGCATTGAGGTTATCATTGCTCACTATCTGCTCCATGAGACTTCTTGTGTCCATGCGTTGTTTCCTTTCTGCCCCTTTTGCCTTTGCCGCCTTTGATGTCATCGACAGGCGTTTGCTCCGGCTACGAAGTGGAACGTACTTCAACTGATTGATTGTTCGGTCCTTCGCTCCATCCCCATTACAGGAACTTCTTCACTACTACGACCTCTGCTGACTTCTCACAGTTCGTTGTTACTACGGCTAATGAGACCGCCTGTGAGACCTCCCCGCTTAAGGTGCGGACTCTTTCCCTCCATATACCTGCCACATTTACTGGTACTTCCAGCAACTTTTGGACTTCGATGTTTCTTGCCGTCTTATCCGTATTTCCCAGCCTTATATGTGGTTTCTGTCCGTCAGGTCAGAGGTTTGCCTACAGCTTCCTTCAGATTTCACCTCACGGTGAACACCCTTGCTGTTCAGCTATGTGCTTCGTCGTTGCCTACGCGCACTCGGGACTTTCACCCGTTAGAGCCCGCCCATGGCGGGCGAACAAGAAACAATCCCCTTGTTCACATCTCTGTGAACAAGGGGATTGTTTTACCTTGTGCCTATGTTTTGACCCTTACGTCAGGATATACCTTCGCGATAGTTTCGCATGTTTTTCCACTCGATTTTCGGTAAAAATATCCTGACTTACGTAAGACACCGTATTCACGATATTTTAAAGGAAATTTTCTCCAAAAATTATCTCTGAACAATTCCTGAATATCAATTGACGATATTCCACTATGCCACCGACAGCCAAAAAGGCTGCATATTATCGCGAAGGCCACTGCTGAGACGCATTGAGGATATTCCGGCTATCCTTACCTCGAAATCCCATCCTAAAATCCCTCAGCTGCTCCCATCCGGATGGCACAATCCACACGGCTCATATCCCGCTTTCTCCGCAGCGGCTCTATCGGTGAAATAGACGCGGTTCTTTTCCTCGGGCAGACCTCCGCAGTCGGGAGAGTGATACTTTTTCGAATTCACATTGCCGATATACGACGCTTCCTGATGATCCTCGGAATACGGTCTGTCAGCTTTGGCGCCTTCACAGTTGAAGGTGATCTCCTCGCCGTCATCCACCGCTATCACAGTCCCCTGCAGGTCTGTCCTGAAGACTTCCGCTCCCAGGTCATTGAACCTGCTCAGCGTCTCCTCATGAGGATGACCATACATATTGTCTTCTCCACACGATATCACCACATATCTGGGATTCACCTCCCTGAGGAAATAATAACTGTTTGATGTACTGCTGCCGTGATGTCCTGCCTGCAGCAAATCCGCCTCCAGTGTGGCACCGCTTTCTATCATCTCGCGTTCCGGCCCGCTTCCGGCGTCCCCTGTAAAAAGCATGCTGTTCTGTCCGTGATCGATACGAAGACAAATGGACATATCGTTTTCATCATCACTGTCGCTGACAGGGCCCAAAAACTCGATACCGCACTCTCCCAGCTGCGCCGTATCTCCCGGCTTGGGAGCCTCGACGTTTATACCCGCCTGCTCCACAGCCTGCCTCAGGCTCCCCTCGATGCCTTCATCGTAACCATCGAGCATATATACCATGTCTACCGTCACCTGCGAAAGGACAGCTTCCCCTGAGCCTATATGATCCTCGTGAGGATGGGTGAACACCATGTACTTGAGCCTTTCGATCCCCAGCTCCGCAAGATAACCGGTGATGAACTGAGCATCGTCCCTGTTGCCCGCGTCTATCAGCATTGCTTCTCCCCTGGAAACAAGCAGTGTAGCATCCGCCTGCCCCACATCAAAAAAATATGCCGTCAGATCTTCCTCAGCCGGCAGATATATTCCCTGACTGTCAACGGAGCCTGTCTCCCCTGCCGCCGTTCCCGCCGAGCACGACGCCAACAGCAGCATTACCGTAAAAAGCGGCAAAAGCAGCAACAGCGCTGCCCTCCTGCAGGCAGCGCTCCCACCACACTTTCCTTTATCGGTTTTTCGTCTTCTCATATCAAAGCACGACGGATATATACGTCCCATCATGTCCCTCCGCGTGTATTATCTCAAGCCCTTTGTTCTGTCTGAATATATCCTTGCATTCCCTGAACATCGTCACCGCCAATTCCCTGGTGATAAATGAGTCATAAGGAGGCCCCATCTTCTCCCGGCCTTTTTCAAAAATCGATTCCGGCATGTTATTGATCGCCAATTCGGCCATGGCAAGAGGCACCGGCATGGAAAAATCCGTATTTTTCGTCTTAACTACTATCTTCATCTTCGTCCTTCATTACTCCACAAAGACGCGAAGCCGCGTTCCGTCGACCGCGTCGATGGTGATTATATCCCCTTCTGTTTCCGCTTCGAGACATTGTTCGACAGTCCTCATCAGATCTTCCAGTTCCATGCCATCCAGCTTTTCTCTTGGGACAGGAAGCTTCCCAGTCGTCCCGATCAGCCTTTTCACAGCAGCTACAGGAAGCTGCACCTTCACTTTATCTCCCCTGGGATCGTCGGCGGTTATCCTGAACATCCTTTTATCATACGGTATCATCTGCGGTCTCCCCTCAGCGATCCGTTTCAACTGTGCCTGACTCGGCAGCTCCCAGAGAATACTTTTTCGGTTTCCCATCTCCGTCTACTACGATTCCCGTAAGAGCGCTGGCAAGTCCCGCCATACCCTGTATCTCCGCAGGGATGATTATCTTGGTCGCTTTTCCGTCGGCGGCCTTTTCAAAGGCTTCCAGGCTTCTCAGAGTCAGAACTTCCTTAGTGGCCTCTGCCTTGCTGAGCATCCTGAGTCCCTCTGCCGTCGCTTCCTGCACCATCTTTATCGCCTCTGCTTTACCTTCCGCTTCCTTTATGGCTGCCTGCTTGGTAGCTTCCGCTTCCAATATGGCCGCTTCCTTGTTTCCTTCCGCGATAAGGATAGCCGATTTTTTCTCTCCCTCTGCCCTGAGGATAGCTTCACGTCTTTCTCTTTCGGCTCTCATCTGCTTTTCCATAGCAGTCTGGATATCCTCCGGCGGATTTATGTTCTTCACCTCGACACGGTTTATCTTTATCCCCCACGCGTCGGTGGCCTCATCGAGAACTATCCTTATCTTCGAATTGATGTGCTCGCGGCTGGTGAGTGTACCGTCCAGCTCCAGTTCCCCGATGATGTTTCTCAACGTCGTAGCTGTCAGATTTTCTATGGCCGCCATAGGGTTTTCCACACCATAGGCATAGAGCTTCGGATCAGTTATCTGGAAATAGATCACTGTATCTATTTCTATCGTAACGTTATCCTTTGTTATCACCGGCTGAGGCGGGAAATCGATGACATGCTCCTTGAGAGACACCTTCCTGGCCACTTTATCTATCAACGGTATCTTGAAATGCAGACCCACCTGCCACGTAGCGTAATACGCGCCAAGCCTTTCCAGTACATAAGCGTTTGCCTGCGGAACTATTCTTATGTTGGTCACTATCAATGCGATGATGATGCCTATGAGCACTATTATCGCGAAAATACCTCCCAGTGATATTCCAGCACCTGAAAACATTGTTATCCTCCTATCTCTTTTCTTCCACCATAAGGGTAACACCCTTTATCGACTTTATAACAACAACGGTATCTTTTTCTATGGTCTCGCCTTCAGCGCACACTGCTGACCAGACCTTGCCATCCGCCCTTACCGCGCCCGGTTCCAGATGAGTCACCCGTTCTTCCACGATACCCTCTGATCCCGGCAGGGCTTCCACATTGGTCCTTTCGACTCTGTTATTGAATTTATTCCTGACGATAGGCCTCATAATCGCCAGCATGATCACAGAGACCGCCAGAAAAACGATCACCTGCACTGGCAACGGACCGCCTACCATAGCCGCAACAGCTGCCGCTACCGCCCCTCCCGCGAACCATATGGACGTGAGCCCCTGCGTAAGAGCTTCTATGATAGTCAGGACCGCGGCTGCTACCAGCCACAGAACTGCCGCGCCTATTGTTATCCCAGCAATAGTCATATCGTTCCTCCATCTCTAAGCTTCGTCAACTTCGTCTTTTCTTCCTGCGTTCAAGATCCCGCATAGTCCTTTCATATTTATCCAGCAATTCCTGCATCTCCGCCTTCGTCACCAGCCCTGATTTCCTCAGGGTCTCCAGGCTTTCCACATATCCACTGCCATGTCGCCTGCCACCATTGCTTACGGTCGCCGGCTGTCTCTGCCGATCATGATTTTCTCTCTTAGAGCTGCCGTTTTTCTTCCTGTCCTTTTCCGATTTTTTACGTTCTTTCGCAGTGTCCTTCTTTCCCGGCGACAGATCCGCCTGCTGCCATCTGGCTTTCGGATAGGATGTACGCGCCCTCCTGGCTCTCCTCTTTATCGCCAACACCACGATCATTATCACGATTACAAATATAAGAGACATCACGACCGATATCACACTCGAAAGCACTGCTCCCGAGTCTGTCTCGCTGTCCGGATGATATGTATCATCGAAGCTGCTTTCTTCCGCATCTCCCATCAGTATATCATCGTATCCGAAGTCGTAATACTCGGCCGCTATCGGCTCCGCCCATTCATCCAGCTGTTCTGCCGTCATCGTCCCGCCCTGGTCGTTTCTGAAGAGGAGGATGCGGTCCACCACTGCTCTGGTCTCGTCTTCGTAGGAGTAGTTGTAGGAGCTTCTGGCGGAGAAATACACCAACTGCTCATTCGCGCCGGCTCCGCTCCCCACAGTTACCATCAGCTTCAGATACGTGTCCCAGGTGAGATCGGCCAGCTCCGGCTCCGCAACAGTTATCTGCTCTCCCGGATACAGCTCGCCGTAAAGCGCTTCTATCATGCCACGACCCTGTTCTTCGTAGTATCTTTCCGCATCACCGCTTGAGCTGTCAAAATACACAGATTCTGTCGTTTCACCAGGATGATAATAGAGGTCGAATACGACACCATCGCCCTGCGAAGACGCAATAAGCTCGAACCCGCTGTCCGACGACTCATCCGGGGCTATTTCCTCCATATCCCACCCGTCAGGAAGATAAAAATCTATATTATTATCTCTGACATAGTGAAGCTCATCAGCATAGACTCTCTCCGCCGAAAACGCCTGCAATACAAAAATAATTAACAGAACCGCCGCAAAGATCTGCGCTTTCAGCGAAACTTTTCCACATACTTTCCGTATCGCTTCTCCATCCACTTCCCAGTCTCACCTCCGCTCATTGCCTCATAAAAACAAGAAAAACCCGGACAGCCTCATCGGTCCGGGCGATTTCCGGTGAAAAGGCGGGCACTCCCCGCCGCTTCATGACTGTTCCCAAATCCCATAGCCAGTATATTTTTATTATAATATAAATATATATCGATTGCAAAAGATACGGATGTCTTTTCACCTGGATTTAACTGGGAGTGCTTTCACAGGGCAGCGTATCAGTGCATGAGGTTGATGGCTTTTGCATGATTTATTTTCATGCTTTTTACTATTTTTCGCAGGAACTCACAGGAAACGATGAAAAAAGCACGTTGGAATTTCAATGCTTCCAGCGTGCTTTTTCATTGATATTGGTGGAGCATAGGGGGTTCGAACCCCTGACCTCATGACTGCCAGTAAATCCACGCTTTTCAGTGTCTCTATAGCATACAATTCGATTTTTACAACTTTTTTACAACCATATATATAATGTAGGAAAAAATCCCCGGCCTTCGCCGGGGACACTCTATTTTATATATCCATCTGTTCCAACATAATATGGGTTCCACTTTGTGCGCTCTGGCACTATAGGCAGTTCCATGCATTCTTCGTAGATGCCCGTTACTATGCCATTTCCACGCAATCTATTATGATACACGTCGTACATCTCGCTTAGATCGTTCCGTTCCTCCATCGTTATTTGGTTGGTAAGAATATAGAATTTACCAAAGCGGCGTATTTTATCCCGCATATCCGTTCGGAGCGTGATAATTACGCTGTTGAACATGCGGACGGCCCACACCAGCACACCGGCTGCGAGACTGGCGACGCCGGAACAAATTATCGCTACCATATTTTCTTGTATCATATTCCACATAGGCAGCACCTACACATTTATATGTACAGCGTTACCCATCTGCGCTGTGTTGGCATAGCTGTAGGCTGCACCGTACTTATACGCCAGATTCACAACGGCATTTCTTCCCGCTCTGGTGTTGGTTACGCCTGGGATATAAATATCCGCCGCCTTGCCCTTGGTATGAGCCGAGCCAGACACGCCTCCCACCTGTTTATTTCTTGTAGCACAACGCTGGCCGGATGTGATCGTTATCGACTTACCATAGTACGCTCTAATCTTTTCTAGTATGTTGAGCAACTTTGCCGATGTGTTCCCTGCCGGATATCCATTGCAGTATCTACCGCCACAGCTGCACTTAAACTCGCTCTTCGCAAAATGCGCAGAACTTCCGCCGGAGGCCGTACTGGTGGAACCGGACGAACCCGATCCGCTACGCAGCTTCGCCCACGTAGCCTGTCCAGCGCATCCGTCTGCTGTCAGGCCCAGCTTTTTCTGCGCGGTCTTTATGGCCGCTGCAGTCTTCTGCCCCAGTACGCCGTCAACGGTCAGGCCTGCGCCGTATTTGTTCAGCAGCGTCTGTAACTCCTTGGTTACTGCCACGGCCTTAGCGTTCGTCTTCGTCCCCCAGATACCGTCCTGCGACAAGCCGTATCCTCTCTGGAATTTCTTTATGGCTGCCTTGGTGCCGGAACCGGATATTCCGTCCAGCTTTCCAGTATAATAGCCATAGTTATATTTTAGAAAATACTGTCTATATAAAACCGATATCATTACTCTACATCTCCTTTCAAACTTTTCGCAAAGACCCAATCTTCAGCAAGCATGTCAGCCTGAGAAGCAAGCCACCCCATCTGCACGCCAGATGTTCCAACAAATGCAATCGCCTGGTTTCCGATTGCGTTATGGTTACAGTTATGTTTCTCTCCGTCCGGAGTCAGATAGCTGATATTCTTTGCCAATTCGATATACTGTTTTTTTCCGTTCCAGCCCTTGCGAGCAACTTTCAATCCTCGTTTAAGGTATCTAATCGCATCAGAGAAACCGAACATTGCTTCACCTCCAAGCTGAGGGCAGTTCTTCTCGTCAGCAAGTTGCCATTCATCAGAGCAGATATTAAGTGCGGTATATTCAACCATCTTTGTCGCTCTAATATCCAGTTCCTCGCCATTCTTGGTGTGCATTATAATAGTCTCTTTGTCTGCATCCCAATACCAATATCCGCCCCATGAAGGAAGCTTTATCTTTGCCCCTTCTTTCATCTTTTCGAACGCTTTTTTAAACTCCATTACTCTACATCTCCTTCCTCAACTTCTTCAAACACAGCTCCATCGCTGCCGTCACCGTCCTCTTTAATTGCTTTCAGTGTATTCTGCGCTTCCTGCGCCGCCGTGGTCATGTTGTTGTTCTTCCACCACGACCATATAGCCGACAGGCCGCCGGCAGCTATCGTAAGCCACTCAGTCACCGCTGCTTCGTCAAATGGTATCGGGTTCTTCCCCGCCAGCGTCAGCACCATGTTTATCATCAGCACTGCCATTACAATCAGTCGTATGATTGCGTCTCTCTTCTGATTTTTCATAGATAATTCCTCCTATCCTTGCAATTTACCCAAGGATAGCAAAACGCCCTGAGAGCTTTCGCCCCCAAGGCGTTTTGGCTGTAAGATTTTTCACGAAAAGAAGTAAAGCATGAATATGAATACATGCCACCTCAGTTATATAATACAACGTTGTTATGCCTTCGTCTCCCCTACCTGAAATATATCATCGGGTCGACGTACGTTCCGCTCTCACGAACCCTAAAATCAAGGTGTGGGCCGGTTGATACACCTGTGCTTCCAACAGCGGCAATAATTTGCCCTTTTGATACCGCATCACCTTTTTGCACGTAATAACAATTAAGGTGGTTATATTCTGTATATCTGCCATTGCCATGGTCAATCGTAACGGAGTATCCCTTTCCGCCATTCCAGCCAGCCCTTGACACCTTTCCTCCATCAGCAGCAGCAACGTCTGAGCCAAGCGGCGCGCCAATATCTATACCTTCGTGGTAAGATGATGCCCCCGCTGTTGGCGAATTGCGATATCCAAATGCGGACGTAATGGTGCCATCTGTAGGGTATGCAAGTTCTCCCGTGCTATAATCTGCGCCCTTTATGGCTTTGGTTCGGTTCACAAACAGCGTATAAGCATCTTGGTACGTTATGCCCGCTTCCAGAAGGTGCGATAAGGCGGTTACCGCAGCCTCTTCATCATCCATGCAGAGTGAAACCTGAAATTCTTTCGCTGTATCGGATTTCGTGATAATATCCATGCTTATTTCCGCGTCAGTCATTCCTTGTTGCATAAGATAATTTCTGTATTCCCAAACCTTGTCTGTATCTCCGCCCTCTCCAATATTTTTCTTCAAGGCTGTCTTGACTCTTGATGTTACTCTCTCATCAAACGTTTTTGTGTCTCCGCCGAGGTCATCGAGCAAGCGGCGCATTTCTGCAAGTTTATCCATATCACCATCCTCTATATATGTGGTGTATCCACGCGTGGCCTCGCTCCATATTTTTTCTTTCTTTTCTTTTCCAGAAAGACCTTCTGTTTTCTCTCGGATGCTTGCAAGCTTGTCTTCGTATTCGGCTGCTTCTTTTTCTTCTTTCGTCAGGTTAAACCCGAAATGATTCAACACCTCATCGAAGCCGCTTCCATCTTTTATGCGCATCTTTCCAAATATCGAATCAAAGAAGCTGCTTTTTTCTTTTTTCACACTATCTTCGCCGCCTTCTTCTGCAGCAAAAGCATTAATACCCAGCGCCTTGAAAATGGAGTCTACTTCCCTCAGCACGTTTTTAACAGGAAGACCAGTCACATATCCAAGGCCCTCAGCAAACGTCTTGATGGACTCTGCATCTCTGTTTTTCGCAAGATTCATAGCGCCCTGCACAAGCTTTTCCCAGCCCTCCATGGCCATGTTCTGAGTTCCCCATCCATCGGTATATCCCCATATATCCTTTACCATTGGTATCATATTCAAAGGATTCACATTTCCCCAGAAATTTGCAAGGAAATTCGCCCACCAGCTATCGTCATCATCGTCGCCCGGAGCCTTATCCCGTAGGGCATCTGCGATAGCCGCAGCGGCAGAAACAGCGGCAGCATTCAATACGAAAACAGATGTTGCTCTGTTGAGCTTTCCGATAGCCGCCGTTTTATTCCCTTCGTGCCATAACTCTACCGCACGAGCATACTCTGTGCGCATCATATTGTATGTCCTCGTAGGTTCAGACATGAACGATGTGAGCATTTTGCTCATCACATCGGTGTTTCGCATCGCCTGTGAACGATGAAATACAGAGTCAACTACCTGCGTCTTGTCGAAAATCTCCGATGCACGCTCATTACATATATGATAAAACTCCTCTGAATCCACCTTTACGTCTGCATGCTTCGCCTTCGTTTCCTCGCGAACAGCCGCCCATATAGAGGACCAGGTCACGTTATCTAGTGCGCCATATATCTCCATGGTTACAGCGTCGATTTTCGACCACTCGTTATTCATCATGATATCGTCGATATCCCTTGCCATGTCTACCTGATTAAATCCCCATGCCTTCCATTTTGCAATCTGGCAATGCTCCTGCATGTCTTTCATGTTCTTCACCGGATTAATATGTGCGTTCACAAAATATCTTGGGCTGATAAGCGTAAACGCCCTCATAACAGCTGTCGGCTGCTGAACGGCAACGCGCAGATTCCCGCCTATCGCAGCTTTCTTGTAGTTTGCAAGCGACTTACTTACAAATCTTGTGAGTCCTTCCGATCTTGTCTGCACCTGACTATTAAGATCACTCATAAAATTATTGATGTAATTTATCGCCTTCTTGCCATAAGCAGACTCTAGGGATTCACTGACAGAAGCCACGGCTTTCCCTTCTTCATTTCTTTTTTTGTAATTATATACCCTCATGAAGTCAGACATTGGGGCAGCAAACGCATTATAAAGACTCATCTTGTTTATATGGTCTGATACAACAGAAAATATATCATCAACTGCTATCGCATTCCCCGGATTAGCAATGGTGCCTTTCGTAAATCCGAAATTCTTTATCCTTTCTACCGCTTGTCTGCCCTCGAAATCGCGATCAAGGTAAGTGTCGATAGATTTAATCGGAAAATAATTTTTCTCTGTAAACTTTTTATATCCGAACATCTTTATGGACACTTCATTACCCCACGCAGCACATTCGTTGTTTAGATAGTCCTGCATCCTGTCGGCCATCTCTCGCTGCTCCGGCGTAAGGGTATTTATTATTCTCGTCACATCTTCTGGCGATACCATAACCTTGGGACCGCCTCCATCAATTTTTGCACCCAATGCCTTTTTGATTTTAGAGGACACGTCAATTTTAGTGCTGGCGATACCATCGCCATATATATGGCCGAGCGCCTGTTCGCGCTTTGATAAACAGTACAGCGACATGATCTGCGCAGGGCTCAGGCTTATCTTGCCACCTTGCACATCGAACGTCTGCACCTGTGAATCATCTCTCCAATGCTCCAGCTCACTTCCCGGCTTTGACCTTTTTCGGATGGCGGTCTTATTTCTATATGGTTTAAACAATTCATCGAAGAAGTCTCTCGTACGGGAGATGTTATCAATGTGCTTATCCATACCTCGACGCATCGACATGAATGTTTTCTCGAGGCCGCCTCCCAACCTTTCAAAGAAATCTCTCGGAGTTACCATAGATTCATTTAATAGTCTGTCGGCACTGCCCAGCACCCCAGACCTATCATGGTATTTATCATCTTTCAGTTTTTCCTGCCTTGCTCTGGCTTTGCCTATGGACTCGTCTCCAAGCTGCGAAATTTCCTCTTTTATACTCTCGTCAAAAGCTTTGTTGTAGTTCCTGATGTTTGCCACGATATACTTCATCAGGATGTCAAGCTCGTGCAGCTGTTCTGTGCTGGACTCATCAATAGCCCTGCCGTCCATATGCTGAGCCATGGAGTCTATGACCTCAAATATGTATCCGTCGTATTCAAACTCACCGCTTCCATCCTCCTTCGCGATTTCAGCAAGACGGCTTCGCAACTCGTCCATCTCAACCCATCTTCTGGCCCTCTCACCGCGCTTTGCTTCGAGGTTTTTCGACCTTGTGGTCTGCATATCCATCTGCGACAATAAATCTGCGAGGGCAGACTTCATGCCCTCCGGCACATGCTTATCATCCGTCGGCTTTGCGATTCTGTCTTGCAGCCATCTCCTGTTCTGCTCGATGCTTGCCATTGCCTCACGACGTGCCTGTGTGTCTCTGCGCTTTTCATCTCTTGCGCGCGCCTTATCCCTTTCAGCCTGCACCCTTTTATCGGCGCGCTCTTTCGCGTGCTTCACTTGTTCTGCCCGCTTCTCGCGCTCTGCCTGCACAAGTCTTTCAGCGCGTTCGCGCTCATTTCTGCGCACATCTCTAATAGCCTCCTGCTGACGCGCCTTTACAAGTCTGAGCTTCTCATCGTATTTATCAACGGTCGACCTGTACGGCTTACCACGACCGGCAATATCGAGAAGGTCTTGCGCCGTCTGTTTCACAAGCTGCTGCGTCTCTTCTGCCGACAGCATAATGTCGTATGGCTCAAGCGACTCTCTGACCTCGGCGATTTCAGTAAGCTGGTCTGCCGGATGCGTGAGCTCTGCATCGAAAAGCTCAGGATACTGCTCAACGAGCTCCTGATATACCGTATCAACCGGCATACCATTCTGCTTTACGATCCTGATCCTTCCCGCCTGCTGCTTCTTGAAGTTCTTGAAGTCAGGTATGTTGGCTGCATCTTCTTCTGAGATGACTATCCTCGTGTTTTTCAGATAGTTTCTAAGCTCCTTGTACTCATGAAACATTTCATCGTTCACAAGCTCAAGCCTTCCCACGATGTCTTCTGCGGCCAGCTCTGCTGTTGTTATGGCCTCATATACATCGCCGTTTTTCATGGCAGTGTAAATCTGGCTGGCCGCATGAACGCCGTCGCGCACCAGCTCGTGATTTGTCTTTCTTCTCCCGCCGTTTACCGTGTAGCTTTCGCTATAGGTCATGAGTGTTGAGATAAGGTTGTTCATTTCTTCGCGGACGGATTTCTCGTCAAGGACCTTGCTTTTTGTGAGATGCTTATCCCGCCTGAGCTTTTCCACCTGAGCGAGAAGTTCCCCGTATGTCTGCTGCCTTACAGCCCTCTGTTTTTTCTCATAGTCACGAACCGGCGGCACGTCGACAAACTCCGTCTCATGCTCGTTGGCGTAGTCGATCACGTCGGATTCGTCAGGGAAGGAAAATCTTCCTTCGTCAGAAATCACATCTTTTTCACTTAAATTGTTGATATTATTGAGCTGTTGGAGTATAGTATAAGGAGAAACAGGCTTGCCAATACGTTCAGAGTCCTTTTGGATTCCCGTATCTTTAGTGGCAAGGCTGTTTTTTTCTACCCAAATGACATCGTGTAAATAATAATTTTGCACATTTTTAGGTAGGTTTCTATTAACAACTACGCCCATATAATACTCTTCATCACCTATCATGATGGGCGCTGCAATCATCACCCTATCATTTTCGTTTCCGGAGTAATTCTCAGTAACATTTATTATCTTACCGTTTGATATAACCTCTCGCAATCCTTTGAAGCCGTCTATCTTTGAGCCATAGAGCTTGTGCTGAACTCCAGATTTTATCCCACGCTTGCCGACCTTCACCTCGCCAAGAGTAGAATTATTTACGTAAAACTCCTTCCCTCCATAATAATCCATTACGGCCTGCGAAAGCGGACGGCCTTCTTGCTTTTCAAACCCAGAGCCATCGAGCGTGACCACAGGAGACATGTCTGTTACCGTTTTCATATTTTGGAGAATCTCGCTTCTCGTTATATCAAATGGCTGCACCCTCTGCCTTGCCTGCTGTCTTGCTTCTGTGCCCACGGAGCCTACTGCCGCCCTGTTCTCCGCAGCCCTCATAAGGCCGTCAGTCCACATCTTCTCAAATTCCTTCAAGATATCCAGTTCCGAAAGAAGTGCTTCGTTCTGCGCCGGGGCAAACCTATCCCCGCCAGCAATCATCAGACGCAGCTTTTTCAGCACCTCCTTGATAGCGCCCAGAAGGGCCTGAGCGATGTTTCTGTGGGTTTTACTTACCTCGTCGATAAATTCCTCGTCTTGAATCATTTCGTATGTAGAATCGGCGATAATCTCGTCAAGTGCCTGCTCCCTCGTAAGCTTCGCATCGTGCTGAGCGTACTGAGCTATCTTCGTATCTATGGCGTCATCAATGCCGCCCTGCTGCGCCCATCTGGTTCGCACAAATTCCTTGAGCTGATTATATTCCTCCGGTGCATAATTCTGCATGTGATGAGTTATCTCATGTGCAAATACGTACTCTAAAGCCCTGTCTGAGCTCATAGACAGGTAGATAACTCCATCATGGTATTCTCCATTGGCCCCACTCTCAAGGCTGTCCACAACGTGGATATCAATGCCGAACGTTCTCGCAAGCATTCTATACATACTCTGCTGGCTGGCTGCAAACCTCGACCGATTCTCCTTAGAGATATCAGAATACAGCCTGCCGCCAGACCTGCGCTGCGAGCGAGCCCGTCTTGCAGTTTCGCCTATCCTCATCTGTAGGCCTCTTGCCGTGTCTGCAGCAAGGAAAGCATCCTGCTGGCCCGCTTGCCATGCCGCTTGCCTTATATCAGCAGAGACATTCCCATGGGCAGGATTAGCCGCGCTTATCACATCAGCATATGCAATACCATTTCGACCCGCCCTGTAAAAATCGTCGAACGTCTCAAGTGATTCTGCCACCTGTGCGGCATTGCCCACATTCACATCAGAAAACGCCTGTGCAAACGCCTCTTGCCCCGCAGCCTCGTAATACTGCGACATGTCCTGCGCCACAAGTCCCTTTACTGCATCAACGGTTTTTTCCGTTTCAAGGCGTGCGGAATTAACGCGGTTCTTTCCGATTTCCTCGAAAAGCATTTCCCGCGTTTCCTGATTCGTCTCCGGCAACGTCTTTCCGGTTACCGCCTCATAGACTGTCCTCGCCTCCGGGTTTCCGACGGTGAACAGGTTCACTTCGTCGATACCGCCTATTCCGGTCTGGATGGCGGCCACGGCGCTGCTTATCTGTTCTGTACTCATCTCGGGAAGCTGCAAGTCAGTCTCCGCCACAAGCTGGTTTACTGCGGCGGTCGCCACTTCTTTCTGCTCGTTGAACGCCTGCACCGTGTTTCTGCCGACAACGGTTTCCCCTGTTTCTTCATTTACTTGAATCGGGGAAATGAGGTTTTCCCTCTGCATAATAGCGTCCGCCGATCGGGCGGCGAGATTGCCTCTTTCAAGGTCTTTTATCTCCTGGTTGTACACAGCCCTGTAAAGCTCGTTCGCCTGTCCTGCGGCGATGCCGTCTCCACGGTTTATCATCTCATTTAACGCAGCTCCTTTGGCCGCTTCAGCCGCATCATCAACTTGGGCAGCGGCTTTTGCCAGTGTCTTCACGCCATCGTCGCCGAACACGTTTTGAACTCTGCGCCCCTGTCCATACTCCACGATCTGTCCGCCCCCGCCAAGGATCCCTCCCATAGCGGCTCCCACGGAGCCTGCATAAAGAACATCCCCTGCCGACGTGCTGTGCGGCTTTCCGATGGCGTTTGCATATATCGTGTTGGCGATAACCGGGTCGAGGCCTTCCGATACCATTTCCTCAAGGCCTTCTGTAATTGCCGCAGTAAGAGTCTTTCCGCCATGATATGCAGCGTTTTTCCCAGCCTGCGTTGAGGCCTTGCTCACCACTTTATTCAGAAGGGTTTCTGTTACATCGTCGGCCACACCTTTTCCAAAAAGGGATTTCAGGGGCTTCGCCACAGAGAACATTTTTTCTGTGGCCGCCTCAAGGCCTCCTATGGCTCTTCCGTAATTGCGCGCCTGTTCTTCACTTGCGCCCTCATCAAGCGCACTCTGTTTTGCGGACCCGTACGAGCGGGCATACATCGCCCCCATTGTCCCTCGCCCACGAGTAAGGAGAGCATCTAGCCCCATTTCTGTCGCCGCCGTTCCGAGGTCTATCCCCCACTGGGCAGCCTTGCTCCTCCCTTCTTTGGCCTTATCTATATTCTTTTGTCCAGACTTTTGGAGTTTCCCGCCAGTCTTTTCGAGTTTCTTCTCCAAGTTTTTAGTGGAAAGTTTTTTGTCCGCCCGTCCGACAGTATTGTCATAGAGGGCTTTGGCTGCGGAAGTTCCTGTTTTGAGCGCTGGCATCGACCTTGACAGGTAGTTTGTAACGTCTTCTACCGTATCGGCCGCACCAGAAATAAGGCTCCCACCATATCTTTTTGCCACGCCCTCAGATATGCCACCGAGGCCTTTATCATATCTTGCCTTGTTCTTCTTCAACGTCTGCTTCTGCTTCTTCGTAAGCGTATTGTCGTTCTGTCGGTACTGAGCTTTCGCCGCCGCAGATTTATTATTTCTTCCTTGGGAAATAGTGCGATTTTGATATCGCTCCATTACAGCCTTTGTGGTTGTCTGCTTGCGCTCTTTCTTCTTATCCTCTTGCCTTCTATTAGATTGTACCCGGGAATTTCGTACATAATTTCCGCTTGAGCTGCCCGAGCCAGCATACCGACTCCCGGTGCTTTGCCCCGTTCTTCTTATCGCGTTCGCTCCCCTGCTTACAGAAGCAGAAGCGGCAGCACTTCTCGCCGCTCTCTCGACGCTCTGTGCCGCCTTTTTAAGATTGTCTGATGTATTATTCTTGTTGAGAGCTTTCCTCAACCTGCTCACATTTCTCTTTCCCGCCATTGCAAACTCCTATTTGAATTTCTTCTTAGTTTTCTTAGCTGTCTTGTTCACTGCGCTCGTTCCCTGCTGAACCAGCGAACTTATATACAAGTCGTTAAAACCACCGGAATAGCCGCTCGTTCCGCTGCTGCCCGAGCTTGTTTTGGAGCCTACATAGCCGCTTCCGCGGCTGCTTCCGCCCCCGGAAGAGCTCCCGCTACCGGAGGCCGCTGATTTTTTTTGCAGTGCAAACTCCTGCGCCCATTGGCTGTCAGTAACCTTATCTCTGCCGACCTGATAGTTGTAATCTCTGTCCGATTCATAAACACCACGATCATATGTTTTCTGCCACTGACTGTCTGCGATGTCATCTCTGTACTGCTGGTACTCCTGTCCGTATTTCCACTGATTGTCGGCCACGGCATCACGGTAGCGTCCATATGCCGAATCGTCCGCGTCCCTAAGGGCAGACAGGGCCGTCACGTTCATGTTGTAGTCATTCAGATACCTGTTGTATGCCGCCTCCTGCAAAGCTGGTATCTGCGATGCCAGCATCTGATTGTAATCGTTCCTCGCCTGCTGGCTGGCTGTCACAGCATAAGAAGATCCATACCCACCATTTAACGCTGCGGCATCCCCTAGCGTGTTCTGTGCCGCCTGATTACCCTGCTTGTTATACACCTTCGCAAGAGCTTGATAATTCGCGTCTTTCAAAGGGTCGTATGTAAAATCTTGTCTATTTGTAACGTTGCTGAGTGCCGAGTCTATCTGGTTTTGGTACTTACTCTCATAGGCCGGCGTCTCTGTTATTTTCGGTTTTTCTGCCATAGCAATGCTCCTTTCTCTATTACTGAGAAAAGAGTACAAAAAAGAGGCGATATTCTCGCCCCTATGTTATTTCCAGGTGCCTTTTACGCTGTGCCAGAACGTACCAGACCCACCGTTTTGATTGCTGAAATATACTACTTGAAAGCTTTCTATTGTAACATTTCTGGCAGACGCCCAAGAAACTCCTGTTCCCCAATAGCAATCAGCGTGAGCATCCGTTATTGTTTTAAACAGCCCGGATGGCAGAGCGTTGCTATAGATTCTATAATACCAACCATTGACTGTGCCAGTTGTCCCAAGATTTGAAGAAGATGTCTTTTTCCACGCTATACAATCTCCACTGGCCCATTTCTTATACGTCCAACCATTAGAAACCCCTCGTTCTACAACATAATCATCTATGACATTAATAGTCGCCGATAATGCCTGTATCTTTGTAAACGCCTTCTTCAACAAGGTGAATATCCGCATGGAATCCACCTCCTCTTAATCAGTATGTTATGTATTACCCCCCCCCTGATAATATTCTGGAGGGCTGTCGGGATAACCGGATCTATGCCGATTATCTCAGTTATAGTCGTCTGGCTGATAGCCCCATGACTGCCGCTCGGGCTATGCACTACCCAGTTGCAATTATTTATCGTCAATGAATCACCCGAAATAGAAGCGAATAAAAGACCTGTCACCAGAGTATCACTGCTTCCTTGCTTGTCTCCGTATATTCCCCTCACTCTTCCTGCCGATGTATTCACTAGAAAATCGCCGTATACAGCCTTTATTCGTATAAGACTATATTTCGACAAATTCGGCACGGTAATGGTCTTTCCTTTGCCCGCAGAGCCAGTCCATAAAACCTTATCCTTTAATCGGAAATATTCCAGTATAGCCTGTATAGTCTCCCCGGTCTGCTGGAACAATTCCTTCATTCTTCTTTCGTCCACATTTCCTCCTTTCCCAGCCCCTCCGAGAAAGGAGCTGTTTTCATGCTGTGCGTTTCCAGTAGTACACCGTGGTATATGGTTGCAGATTGTTGTGGGCAGTGCTGCCGCCCTCATTTTTTATTTCTGTAGAAGAAATAGCAAAGGCGCCCTGTGAGCCACCCGCAGCCGTTCTTCCACTTGTAAATGAAGTGATCGCATAAGCTGTACTTGCTATGTGTTTGTGACTCGGCATTTCCGCCGTCGTCAATTTATGCGTCTTTTCCCCGCCGGTCTTGCCCGCCGTGCTGAACGCCGTATCCGATTCGTTTACGCCCACAAGCGTCTGACCTTTTGCAAACCGTTCCCACGTATGTGTCTTAAATATGTTGTTTGGGTTATAATCCGGATTCACCGACGCCAATACTGCGCCCACCGGATATATCCAATCTATTAACCTAACTACCCCCCCAATAGGGACAGGAGTTCATCATATTCAGCGTCCGTTATGGTGTAGTCGATGTCGCCAACCCAGAAGCCTTCTTCGGTTGCTTCTTTAAATAGCGTCACGCCGCCGCCCCCGGCCAGACGCGATATGACCGGCACGCCGGTAGTGCCGTGCTCCGTCGCGGTAGATAGCTTGTCCGTCAGCTTGGCCTCGAAATCGTAGGTGGTAGTTCTGCTGTCAAGACTGAACGTTTTCGACACCGAGAATGTCCAGCTCGCTGCCGGTATGGTTACCGTAGTAGTGCCGCCGTAGGCCGATGCCGTGGACTTCTTGTAGCCAATGGTAAGCGTCTTCGTATTTTTGTTGGCGCTCCCGACGGCCACAGGAGATACAACGCCGTCTACAGTCACTATCGTGGACGTCCCGGACGATACACAGGAAATGTTCGTTATCATCGGACTGGAATACCCGTAAACCGTTATATTCTTCGTCGTGGTCTTAGTCCTGCCCCTGCTGTCTGTAACTGTAACGGACATAGTCAACGTGCCCGCCTTGGAAATAGCCGCCGTCTGGAAACTTGCCCCGTCATATGTAATGCCGTCGAAGGTCGTCTTGACGGACGATATCGTGCTTCCGTATATGCCGGCCGCTGTGATCTTTACATTCAATTTCGACAGCGATGATACATATACCCCGCTTCCGAAGGCCGCCTGCACTGCTGTAACAGCCTCTGCCACCGTAACGCTGGATATGGACGGCACTACAGTCGACGGCACTGTTACGGTCAGGTTCACGGATTTTGTACCGATAGTCGTGCTCCCGGATTTCGTCGTTACTGTGACTGTCGCCGTTGCCGATGTCCCGGCGATAGCATTTATCCAGGTTACCGGGATGGTGAATGCCGTTCCCGATGTTACGGTTTTGCTATAGCTGCCCAGTTTTACCGTTATGGTGTCTGTGAAGCTACTGGATTTCTTCGTCGCCGTGGCTATGACCGTCGTAGTTCCGTCCGCCGGTACGCTGGTTTTATTCAGCGATAAATCTGATACTCTCGGTATCGTTGTCAACGTCTTAGATGCCGATGTGGACAGCGTGCCGATAGATACTCCCGTGGTGTAACTAGCCGAACAGCTTACTGTCTTTGCGCCATTGCTGTTATGAGTAACCGTCTTAGACTTCGTTGCCAGAAGCTGCGCAGACGTAGACTTTGTAAACGACGCGCTAAATGAATACGACGTCCCATCGATAACGATCGTGCCAGGCTTGCTATTGTAGTTGTACGATACCCCGTTTCCGTAATAGTATAGCTTTGCTGTTACGACGGACGTGTTATTTGCAATACTTACGGACGATTCAGATATAACCAGTGATAGTCGTGCTGCCATATATTAACCCCCAATCCACACATCATTCAAATTACCCCCTGCTCCCGGACGTATCGCCCAGTTGCTACCAAATTTCAATTGGTTATTCGTAGTGATGTTTTCGGTCGTTAATCCATCGTTTCCGTAGCTCGCTATTACGGTATCTCCGGACAGAAAATCCAACGATGTTTTGGTGAATCTGCCCACCATACCGGATTCGCTGTCTCCGATCGTGATAGTCGCTCCCAGCGTTGCATCCTCTGTGATGTGAACATACCTATTACGACGCTCAATTTCTTCAGTAGCATCATCGACCATCTGCTTTATAGTGTCGAAGTCAAATGATACCTTACCGTTCTCGATCAACACACTGGTGATTTGCTCGATGTCCGATCGCAGACTTTCCATATCTGCCTGCTGTTTTTCTATAGTAGATACGCTTGCACGGATATCCTCTGCGGTCATGTCCAGGTTCGTTATAGATTCACGAATCTCCACCAGTTCTTCCTCGGATATATGCTCGATGTCGCCTTTTACCGTATTGATGTCGGCATCTATATCTTCCGGCGCCGGTGTCCAGTCGGTGGCCTTGTTGCCTACTTCCCACTTCGGCCGCCAATAGGTTACGTCAAATGCTTCGCCTTCATTATCCACGTAGATTTGCATCTGCATAATCGTATTGACTACTGTAGGCGTAAAAGTAAATTGAACTCTCCCAGATTGCCCAGGTGGCACTTCGATAAAATTTGTTCCGGTATATGTTCTCCCAACACCTATGGTGTTCGTTCCATTATTCTTTATATGTATAGAACCTACATACTCTTTATCGATCTCTGGAAAATAAAGAGTAGGACTCATCAGTGCCGCAAGTTTACTTGTTCCACGGGTTCCGTATATACGTTTAGCAGTGGTCGCCTTCCACTCATCTACAGTAATGTCGCTTTCTTTTGTTACTGCACTCCCAGAATATGCGTTAAATTCAAGTTCTTCAGAGCTTAAGAGATAATTCCTACCACCAACTTTGATACTCTCCACCTTCTGCACAGTCGCGCTGATCTGCGTTGCCATCTGCGTTATATTGGATTCTGCAGCAGTAACACGATCCGCCAAACTATTCGCCGCACTCTGCGCCGCTGCCGCTGCGTCCCCTGCTTCCGTGGCCGCCTTCTGAGCTTCCTCAACGGCTTCTTTTGCCGCCGCAAGCTGTTCATCGGTCACATCCGCCTGCTGTTTCAGCTGCGTGTATTTATTCTGGGCATCTGTAGCGTTCTGCTGGGCCTGGGCTGCCGCTGCTGCTGCGTCCGCTGCGTCCTGTAGTGCCTGCGATGCGTCTATATCTATCTGCTGGACTGCCGACGCCGTAGACGATATCTGCGCCGCGTTCTGCTGTATCTGAGTGCCGAGGCTGGTACTTATCTCGGTTAATTCCCCTTTAGTGGCATAACTCGCCTCCATGGTGCTTTCCAGCGTTTCAAGTTCCTGCACAAGGGTCGCTATCTGCTGGTTTGCAGTCGCGATTTCTCCCGATACCTGGCCTACCTGCTCGTTTGCACTCTCCGCCGCCGATTGTGCCTGCTGCGCAAGCTCTTTTGACTCATTGGCCAGCTGGGTTATTTCCTCCACAGTCTGCTCTATGGTGGATACGGTAGTCTCGATATCACCCAGGATATCCCCGGCCTCGTATGCCGCCTCATAGGCCCTGTTTAACGCATCCGCAAGCCCCGGAGTCGTATATCTTATGTTCCCGTCCGTATAGTGAACCTCATTACGCGTCCAGAAATAATGGTTAGGCTTCCACTCAGGTCTCCCCTCCACATATACCCATGTTCCAATCGGGGAAATCTTGGAGGTTGAAAGCAGCCACTGTTCTATAATTTCTTCGATTCCGACACCCGGCGCTCCCGGTCTGCCTTCGGCATTCTGTTCAACATCTTCGAGAGCTCGCTGTACCGAATCTTTCAGGGTGCTCACTTTCTGATCTACGGTGGCATTCGGACTTTGGTCATACTCGAGTATCATCCCCATTACCTGACACCCCCGTTTATAGTCCCTTGCCTGTATTCCCTTACAAGGGACTCAATACGACACCTGCCCTTCCCCTCAAAGCGGACAGCAAACTTGTCGCATCTGCGCGGCACTATCGGGAGTACGATGGCTCTGTCATATTCTGCATTCAGATGTTCTATCCTCTCCCAGTCGCCGCCATCAACGCTTATCATCACCGTGAGCTCCGCAAGGTCGGCGAGCTTAAGGCGCATCTTAAGCCGTGAATAGACCTTCTTGTCCTCAATAAACTCATCGAACGGTCCCAACTCAGCCATCCACTCTATAGGTTCTTTTTCCTCTACCTCACCGGAAGGAATCATTTCGTATATCTTGTTGTCGTCGTCGTTTATGCAAAGGAGGCGCCCATCGTGGTAACAGAAATCTCTTGCCCTCATGTGGTCTTCTTTGTGCCACAGAAAACGTTCCATATCGTACACGAGAAGCCTTGGCTCCCCGCCCTCAAGCACGGAAACGACATACTTTATCCCGTCTGTCCCCGCGACAGCGTCCGTATATATGTCTGTTCCGAAGTTTTCGGATATCAGCATCGGAACGCCGCCAGAGTAAGCCATAATGCCCAGCCGCGACTTGTACAGCACAGTTTCGTTTATAATGGCCACGCTCTTACTGCTGCCTTTTTCCAGCGCGTGACACTGTGCTGTCTCTATCTGGTAGCTCGCTGGAGTGCTCCCGTATACCTTGTGGATATAGTCCTCCTTGAAGAACAGAAGGTGTTTGCTGTAGGCCGCACACCCCGTCCACTCGCCGTCGGTTCCCTGCTGCGCGTAGTAGGAATCCAGCGACGTATTCTGAAAATACGTCCAGTTTGTAGGGTCCCCCAGCTTGCAGGCATATATCGTGTTGTCCTTATTCGACACGCCCCACAGCCTGTTGTTCGATTCCATCACAAAGTCCAAATCAGGACAGCTCCTATCTACCGATATGCTCTCGACAGCTATCTCTTTTTCTGTCTCGCCCTCGCCTATGAGTGATATGAAGGTCTCCTCCGGAAACGTAATAGACGTATCCGTAATCGACTGGATCACAGCGGATATGTTCAGATCATCTGTTCCTTCTCCCTTTGCCTTCATCTGCACAGCATCGCCGATGAAAAATAGCGCAGAAAATCCCCCTGATGGGAATGTTATTGTCGATGTAGTAATCGTGACCGTGATATCCGTCAGGCTCTTTTCCGCAGCCATGTCACCGATATCCTCGATGACTACGTCGAAATACTTCTTCTCCGGGAAGAAACATATTTTTGAGTTTATCGGAACCATGTACGTCTCATCGGAGAGTTTAAGCGACGGATATATCACGCCATCATAGGAAAACTGCTTGTTGGATATTACAGCCAGCTTCTTATTCTTCGTTATCATAGCCGTCGGATATTCAAATCCCTCGTCGTAAACCGCACGGGGCTTACGCTGCGAAAGGCAAGGAAATTCGTCGGAGCTGAGGTTGTACATGTCCCTCATTTCCCCGTCGTCGATGACAGTCTTCCTGTTATACCCTTTAAATTCCAATATCCGCTCCTGACGCGGGTTAAATTTATAGACTGGTGCTACAAGTCTCATATCATCACCACCAGTTCTTTATCTTCGTCGGGAGCTCTTTGCGGATTCTGTCCTCTCTGACAGCCCACGCTTTAAACTCCGTGAAGTCCGCTTCAAATTGCGCCTGATTGGTGGCGTAGGATTCATATTCTTCGTTGGCGTAATCTATCTTCGCCTTGAGCCAGCTTATGTATAATGCACTGTATGGCTCCGGCGCGATAAGAACCGCATTGCCATCCTCTTTCCAGTCGTATTTCTTCCATTCATCCGCAGGAATCCCCAGGTACTCCTGCACAGATGCCTCCACCTCGTTGATAAATACCGTACAATGATCCATGCTGAACGAGTGGGGCTTCTCCTTTTTCACCTGTTCTATAGCTTCTGATAACCTCATTACTCGTCTCCTTTCCACCTTTGAGACGAGTATAAAAAAAATAGGGACGATATCTCGCCCCTAAGCTACATTGTTGATGGCCACCCGCAGCGCATCTACGTCGGCCGCCGTTATAACATCCCCGCGAGTCTTATTAGATACGCCCACCGCGCTGACCTGATTTATGGCGTTTTTCATGGTGTTGTAGATGCCAGCTGTTATGGCATCGCCCTGCTTTACCATTGGTATATCAACCACATTGCCCGCCTCACGATTTCGTGAGATGACATACTCACGCAGTCTGTTCCACTCATTCGCCGTTATTACCATCGGCTGGCCGGCTGTTTTCGGAGAATCCCAGACAAAGTTGTCGCGAACATACAGCGCATACTCATTGCTGTGGTTGGTGACGCTGGCCGCCACAGCTGCGTTTTCAGAGGATATCCTGAATGTCGTATCTATATTCCCGGCCTTTGCCGTTACCACATACGGAGATGCAAAACTTGTCAGCGTCGCAAGCGTTGTCCAGTCTGAATCGCCAGCCTTTTTCGCCTGCATTGTGTACGTGGTTCCGGCAATCTCCTTATCCACAATCCATGTTACCGTACAGTTACGCGTCCCCAGCCTCTGCGTTATATTCTCTATTCTCGCAGTCGGCACCAGCGACGTGTCTTTGGTCGTCGCCATTGTAGCGCTCAAGGTTTTCAGAATCGTGCTGCCGTTTTTTATGCGGATCATGACATCATATTTCACGTTGGATATCAGGCCCGTGAGACTAGCGCTTATCGACGTTCCCTGCGCTGTTTTCGTGGTAAAGAGCGCATAGTCTGCGTCTGCGGATTTCTTTATATAAAACTCTATAGTCCTTGTGTAATTCGGCAGATTGAACATATCACCCACGCTGACGGTAAGATATGTAGCCGCAGCAGAAAGAGAAAGCGTTCCGGTTTCCTGCGGCGTTGATACTACTACAGTCTTTGCGCACAGCGCTGTGCTTCCACTGTACACTACCGCCTTTGCAGTGTAGTCCGTATTAGGAAGCAATCCAGAAAGCGCACAGGTAAACGATGTCGCCGCCGAAGAGGCGCTTATGGATGTTGTCCCTATTTGCGTGCTGCCGTTGTACCACCTTATAGTCCTTGCGTATCCCACAGACTTTGGTATGCCAGACAGCGTCAGCGTCGCCTTCGTCTGGTCGATACTGCCGGCTGCAAGCTTAACATTGCTGTACGTTGCCGTTACGCTGCCAATGCCTATATTACCGACTTTCACCTGATCGAGCCTGGCTGACGTACCCCCGCCGGTTGTACGCAGCACCCTGAAATATACTCCCGTAAGTGATGCCGTTGCCGCAGCCGCAGAAACGGTTATCGTCGTACTCACAGAATGGTTTGCTGTTCCTCGCCATGTTACGCTCTCGCTTTTTATGGTAAACGTGTGCCATGCGCCACCCACATAAACGCCAGCCACAAGCCCATATCCTCTTCCTGTCCCCAGCCAGCTTTGCGAATACTGGAGCCTCGCTGTTACGGTAACCGAAAGCTTAACCGCAGTCGGCGTCCTGCTGGCCACAGATACGTCCAGTGTATAGTAGGCATACGGGCTGCCATAGGTGGATTTCTTACTCGATAGTAATCTCGCCATCGCACATCCCTCCTATGCAAATGTAGCCGTTGCTGTCGGCTCCCACGAATCGCCATCCCAGTATTTTATCGTTCCTCCGGCCGATGTGTCTATCCAGAGCAGATCCTTTCTTTCTGGTGCCGTTGCACCTGCCACATAGACACCATTGAGCGGTATGTTCCCGGAGCTTCCCCCTATGTACACCGTTCCCGTATCTGTGGAAAAGCCAAACTCACCTACTTCCAGCGTCGGTATATCATCGTCACTTCCTCTGCGAGCCTTGAGCAACTTCTTCGCATCTGCTCCGTCCGTATAGTTTCCGGCATCGAAGTTCTTTGTTGCCGTGGAAATGGAGTCGTCCACATAGTCTTCCGATGCAAGCCCTAGCTGCGATATGAGGTTTGCTATAATCTCCGCAGATGGATTCTGCGCCAGCTGTGCAAACTGCTGCGCCTGCTCCATATAGTCTTCCGTCTGCTCCACGTAAGATACTGCGTTATTGAGATATGCGGTTATCGCGTCCTCAAGCTCGTCCATTCTGTCCTCTCTTGCGAGCTCCGCCAGCTTTCTGAGCGTTTCTGCGTCTACCCTGTCCCGCTCCGCCGCAGCAATGGCAGAGTTACGAGCTATAAGTGTCCTGAGTGAGCTGTACTCTCCGGAAGACGTTATCTCGCTCGGGTCTGCGTCGCTTTGGAGCGTATCTCCCACATAGTAGTTTATGCGCGCCGTTGTAAGAATCTTGCCGCCCGATGTTATCATTATCTGCCCGAAATGTGTCCCGGTGAGTATCGTCGCCTGCCCCTGCAAGTTGAAAGATATACGCCCTTCCTTTGGGTCGACCACATGTATCGTATACGGGTTATTGTCCTCGTTCACCTCCGGATCGTCCGTTACGCAGGTCTGTATATGCGTGCCGTCCGGCTTTAAAATCTCTATGAATACTTCGGTGTATCCGGTAAAGTCGAAGGCTTCCACGCCGTCCATGAGCCGCGCATTAACGATGTTGGCTGTATCGTACTGCACGATACCGTCCACCACAGACACGTTGTTGGTGTTTATCGGCACCGATATGTTAAATTCCTTATAATTCATCCCTTTCCCCTCCAAAAAACGAAAAGAGCGGCTTCCGCCACTCCCTCCGCGATTGATTTTGTTATGTTAAGACTATTAATCTATCTCCGTTACCTGATTCTGCATTTCCTTCTGGAATTTTCGGAAGAATCTCGCCTGTGCTACCTGATTGTCGAGCACCTCTGCATACATTCTTGGTATCATCACCTGCTCGCCTCTCAAGATCTGCAAAGTTTTCCCGTTCACGGTCACATTTACCTCTTCCGGCTCTCCGTCTATTATTGGAAGCATATACGGAACCTTCTCATTGGAGCGTTCGATCTGAGCCTTAGTCTCGCCGGAAACCTTTGTTTTCCTGCTCTTTGGCTGGGAGGCGGCTACCTCTGCCACCATCTCTGCCTTGAGCTCTTCCCTAAGTTCCGCCTTTATCTGCTCGATGACCTCTGCTCCCAGAGCCTCAGTTACTGCCGTTTTATTCTCATCCATAGCGTTCTCCTTTCCTAGTTAGCTGCCGACGGAAGTGTCGCAGAGTGCTCTATTCTTACCATGTACTCATCTACGAGTATCTTGGCGGTCTTGAGCATCTTCCAGCCGATGGACGACCTCTGGTTGAGTGGGTCTCCTGTACCAGCGGAACCTTTCTGCTTTACGATATGTTCGATTCCTCTTCCGCCCAGCGTAGTAACGCCGTAGGCATTTGCACCCAGCACGAGCGTGCCGTATACGGACACCTTCGTTCCGTCTCCGACCTCCCATATCTTAGCCTCCGTACTCTCTACGAACCTTACGCCGTACATCTTGCCTATCTCGCCCTTAAATATCTGTTCAGAGCCTGCGTACTTGGATGCCTCTATCCACTCGTCATCATTCCACAGGTCGTAGAGTGAATCTGGATGTACGATAGCTACATAGTAACCGTTTATGGTCTCGGCATTCTTCGTCTTAAGGTCTCTTACAGCCTTCTTTATGTCAGCTACAGTAAGTACATCTGTAGCCGTTATGTTGGTTCTGGAAGTCTTTCCGCCCGCATATCTTACGTTCGTTCCCCCTGCAAGAACCTCTCTGGTTATAGCATCAGACGTTTCTCCGGCCTGTCTTCCCAGAATCTTCGTGGTCTCGACCAGCATATTGTCGATAGCCGTGAGTTCCAGAAGATCAGACGATACAACATATCCACCGTACTGAGCAAGCGTAGCGGTGATAGCCGTTACGTTTATGCTCTGGCCGTCTGGCGTAACACCTTCTGTCAGCGGCGTCATCTGCTTCGGCAGGGACGAGAATCTTCTAAATTCTATCGTCTTACCGCTTCTGGCCGGAATAGGCCTCTTCTGCCCAAACTGGTCATGCACCAGCTTAGCCTCTGCCGTCCTGATAAGAACCTTGTCATAGTAGGTTTTCATTTCCGGCGACAGATCCTTACCGGAGCCCGTCTGGGTGGTTGTGTTCGTATTCAGTTTAGGTCCTGTTGCTGCCGGCTGTTCAAACATGTGCGTGTGCAGCCTCTTTAAATAATCTCTCATTTCCCTTTCTCCCTTCTCGCATCGACAAGGGACAAGCTACAGCACGATCCTTTCCCCGTTCTGTACCCTTCGTTCTACCTCGTCGAAATCTTCATCTGTCCAATGCGATGGGTCTGCTTTGCGAACCACGGCCTGCTGCGTTCTTGCCGCGTTCTCGGACGGACGGGCCTGCCTTGTGTGGATGTTCTCCACAACTTTCTGCGTCGTAGCGCTCTTGACTTCGCCCATTGCACCCGATAAAATGTCGGACATGTGTGCGGTCATGAAGGCATCTCGTACGGAATATCCTGCATTTAGCTTTGCGAGGAAGTCCTCGTTGTTAAGCTCTCTTTGCAGGTCGAAAGCCGGGAACGTGTCTTTAAGCTCCCTCGCTTCGCTATCCCACCTGTCAAATGTCTTTTGCCGCTCTGCCTGTCTTCTCATTTCCTCCTGCAAGCTTCTGCCCTGCTCGGCCTCCATACGCAGTCTCAGGTTTTCCCTGTACTGCTGTGCGGTAAGCCCAGCTTCGTCAGCTCTGCTCGCATACAAACTGTCATCGCTTGCTATTGCTCTTTCGAGTCCCTGAACATCTCCGGGCCGGATGCCATAAATCGCATAAAGGGGAGCGACCGCCTTATCGTAGCTCGATATGGTCTCCTGATAATCTTCTGTGTTCTTGAACCTCTGCGACATGATGTTTTTCACATGCGCATCAAACTGGTCCTTGTACTGCCCATTGATAAGCTCGTTGAACTCTGCTTCCGGGTCTGTCGCTCCTTCCTGAGCGTCCTCTCCCGGTTCTCCTTCGTCAGTGCCGACCTGACCAGCATCGTCCCCTTCCGCCTCGGCCTTTCCATATACCACGGTAGGCTCTGCTGTGGACTCTGCTCCCCCGTCCTGCGGGGTACCGGCTGCTGCACCACCATCTCCGCCTTCTCCGTCGAACATGTGTGTGTGCAGTTTTTCCAAAATTTCTTTTCTCATATTTGTTCCTTTCCATGGTTTAAAGAGACACGGCTCTGTATTCTGTCGGCATTATATAAAAAAGGGGAAGAACATCTCTCCCCCCAGGTAATCAGTATACCTTTATGTGCTCTGGAAAACGCTCTGTAAGTGCTGAAAATTCAAGCATTGCAGCCCTGAACACTTCATTCATAAACATGTCCGAACGCTCGATGTTTATCTTCACATGGCCGTCCTTGCAGACATCCGGAACATAGCCTTTCGAGTCTATGTATCGCACGAGCATACAGCATAGTGTGGAGACCTCTGCGCATACATCGTTATACCCTTCATTGTTTCTGTAATCCGAATGCCCGTCACATTCGAAGTACAGCGGTCCGTCATCTCTTGTTATGGAACATATTACCTTCGTCATCTCGTCCTCCTATCCAACATTGGCCTGCTTAGATGCGGCTACTCTCGCCTTTGCGGTTCTGGTGCTGTCGGTTTCGGTTCTGGCCGCCCGTTCTTCTGCGGTTCCTTCCTCGCTCGACGCTCTTTGCTGCGTCGCGGCTGTAGGCTGCGGCTGCGACAGCCCTGCCATCGCCGCTATCCCCAGCTGCGGGAAGGCAGCATCTACCTGCATTATCGCCGCCTGCATCATCTGGAACTGCTGCATCATCAAGGACTTGTTCTTCACTTCCTCTTTTATCTTGTCGATGCCTTCAAACTCCATGCCGTCAAGACACGTGAGCGCCGGTTCTGCGTTTGCAGGAGCGAATAGTCCCATGCCATAAAGCTCCTTCATGGTCTCGTTCTGCGCAGCCCGGCTGAACGGAGACTGTTTCTCCGCATTTATCTTTATATCGAACACCGCATCTCTCCCGGAGATGGCAGAACTGTCGTATTCAACGAAGGTGTAACTGCCGTCGTTATTGTCGATACGAAACGCCCTCGGCTCTGTGTAAAACTGGCGGATAAGCTCCACTTTTAAGAAATCTTCATCCCTGCGGCTCCTATAAAGGACTCTGTTTATATCTCTAGAAAGCTTGCTCCCTGCTTCTTGCAGGGCTGCGATGGCTGTCGCTGCCGTGACACCGCTCTGCGTGCTTCCCTGCGATACATCCCTGTTGCCAGACGTCTCCTTTAGCTGGTCGATCATGTTGGTTTTATGCTGCACGACGAAGGCCGGTATAGAATCGACGCTTATTTCCTTCATGCAATCGTCTAAAGACGATGCCGATCCTGACACCTTGATGAGCGTTTTAGACCAGTCTGCGAAGTCTTCCGGGTTTATCTCGGCGCTTTCCTTAACTGCCCATCGCTTCCTGCCAACCATGATGGCGTTTTTTAAAATGAGCTGGTCGAGCCGGTCTATCTGCGCCTGCGGAGACTTCATTACATCCACATACCCAAAGCCCCACGGGGACTCCTTTATCTTGAACAGCGGCGTAACCACAAACGGATATTTCCCATGGTCATACCAGCCCCTATCCTTCAAAGCCTCGTCATTTTCGGACGCATACAGCAGCACGCCATTGCAGAATTTTACGAAATGCAGAAGCGTGTCCACTCTTTCCGCTCTCTCGCCGGTATCAGATTCCTCCACAACCGTCCTTATCGTCTTCTTGTAGTACATGTCCCAAACTTCGCTTTTCTTTGTCGGGTCAGGATTCTCATCCTTGTTTATGTACTCTGTTGTCGTCTTTGTGCCGCCGCTTTTACCTCTCATCTGTGGATACTGCTCTTCGAGCACATCGTTATCCACAAGCTTAGATACGAACACGTAGGCGGAATCCTGTATATCCTCTATCCCCGGCTCCCAAAAAATGTTGTGAATATCGACAATTTTCGTTACGATGTCGCCCATTCCGTCATTTAGACTGTTATCCCAGATTACCGTCGTCACACAGCCTCCGTCTATCAGCAGATCATACGCCTTGGAGTCGTATATCTTCTCGTAGTCGTTTCTATCGTCGATGATAGGTATAATTTCAGAAAGCCGCTTCGCTTCCTCTTCCATCTGTGGAGAACGCGGAAGGATATTCGGCTTTGGATAGTTGTCCATAATGTCCGCGTGTTTATTTATAATGCTGTTAAACAGCCATGCAGACGTAGCCTTTTCCTCATCAGCCTCGCTGCTCTGCATCTGGCCCCAGTGCCGCATACGCCACCACTCTTGGTTGGCTGTAGCTTTCGCGTCGATAAGCTGCTTTCCCTGCTGGTACTCCTTAAGCACAGCGGTAAACTCTTCGACATCCTTGTCAGTTATGGCTCTCCCATCGTCCACAACGGACTTTTTCTTCCCTTTTGGCATATTATCTCCTTTCCCTTACAGCGTGTTGAGTGCGCCTCTATACCTCTTAGCATCCTGTAGCATGTTCAGCGGGTCATCCACAGCCCTGCCAGCGAGCGGGTCTTTTTCAGCCGGCTTTCTCGGCTTTATCGGCCTTGCCATGCAGACATACCGCCATTCATCGTAATTGTGGTCTTCCTGCGTTGTGTCTATGTCTTCCACATCCGTTTCGCTGTATATCAGTGCCGGTATGCAGCGGATGAAGTGCTTGCAGGTGTTAAACACATAGAACATGCTCCGGCCTTCATCATCGAACGTGAGCCTGTAATGGCACTGCATCTTTCCGGCGATGCGGTTGTGGTCTGCTTTATCAAAATACACTCTCGCCCGGCTCATGGTCTCGGCGATGGACGGGCCGCCATCTTCCTGCCATATTGCAGGATCAGCGACGCCGATTATCTGCCGTCCCTTTATCTGTGGGTCTGTGGTCTCTATCTCACGTATCTTCGCTGCTACTTCTTCCACGGGCCACTTAACTCCCGTGTTAGGCTCCCCTGTGCAGCCATACAGCTCCCGTATGCGGTACAAAACACCTCTATCCGATACTGCATACCACCCCACGGAAAAAGGCCTCGCAAAACCCCAGTCAAATCCTCGGTATATCTTCCACCACTCTGGTATCTCGAATGGCTCAATTACGTGGCTCCATCTTCTGTCTTTGTAATGCTCGGGATCGTTTGTAAATTCCCCGAACACCTGCCCGGAGAAACTGTCCCAGTCCCCGTAAAGAAGTGCCCTTTTTTCCGCTTCTGGCATCATGCCCAGCGTTGCGATGTACCCCGGGTCGTTTTCCAGCAGCTTTCTATTGTCGAAAACTGTCGCAGGGACAAATATCCTCTTCCTTACAACCTCTATCTTCCCGCCGTCCGGCGCGTCGATAACCACCTTTTCTTTTATCGGCGTAAGCGGTGGTGCTGCTGTGATGAACCTGTCCTTTACCCAGTTATGTCCTTTTCCTCCCGGGTTCGTGGTGGATCTGATATATACCCTCGTTCCTGGTCCGTTCGGCCTTGCTCTGGAATACAGGTATGTGTACTCGTCGTATTCAAAGTGTGTCAGTTCGTCGAATCCGACAAAATCGTATGCCTTACCTTGGTAGTTAATCCTGTCTTGCTTTCTGTTCATGCTCCCGAATACAATCTTGCTACCTGTGGGAAACGTCCACGTATGCGTTGTAGTGTTGTATCTTGCGCCACGCACAGCCCGTGGATAAAGTAGCAAGCTCTTATCTATCAGCTCCGAAAGCTGTGGATAAGTCCGCCTGATAATGAGCCCCTTGTAATGCGGTATGTGTATCTGCCGCAGGGCCTCCGCAACAAGCGCATCGCTTTTCCCGCCGCCTGCAGCTCCACCGTACAGACACTCAAACTCCGGCCTCTCCATAAATTTTCTCTGCTGCGGCTGCGGCTCCCAGATAACATTACGCATTGTCGTCACCCTCTTCCAAAATCGGAGCAAGAACCACAACGCCATACTGATCCTCATCGCCGCTCGCCACATTATTCCTCTGCTTTTCCAGCTCCAGACGCTCTTTTTCTATGGCCAGCTTCTCGCGCTCGATGGCCATTTTCTCTCTGTCTGTGTACAGCCCATAGCACTTAGATAGCTGCTCCGCAGCTTTCAGCCTGTCCATCTCGGACGGTGCCTTGCGCACGTTTCTTGCCTTTGAGAAGCCTTTTCCTATTCCCTCGACCGCAAGGTCTTCCGCCTCGCTTTCGCCCCGCAGAACGGACGTGAGATACCTCAAGACCTCATCCTGCGTGGCTATCAGCTCGGATTCCTTTTCGGCCATGCGTTTATCTATGTATGCGCGGACATGATGTTTTTTGAGAAGGTCGCACCCCGTCCTATATGCCGTCCTCCTTGAATACCCCGCCCGTATCGCAGCCTGTGTGGCATTGCAATCTATCAAATATTCATCGCAGAAGCGTTTCTGTTTATCCGTGAGGCCTTTTTTCCCAGCCTTACCACTCTTCTGTTTTGCCATAAAAAACAGGCCTCCTTTCCATATCCATTAAGATACAGAAAAGAGACCTATTTTCTCTCCCCTATGTATGTCCATGGTAAATTACCAGAAGACTATTATATATATTATATTATTTATATATATACATACTCACATACATAATATTATGAAATACTATTCTTTGGGCATTGCCAAGCACCCTCTAAAACGGTATATCATCGTCTGTCATCTGCTGGAACCCTTCTGGAGGCTCCATATCTGGTGGCGGCGCTTCTGCTCCACCCGACTGCTTCCTGTCTCCATATTCCAGAAATTCCACTCTGTCAGCCACCACGTCCGTTGTGTAGACCGTATATCCGTCTTTATTGGTATAGCTTCCCGTCTGTATCCTTCCCTGAATACCAACAAGCCTTCCTTTTGCCAGGTATCTTTCACAGTTTTCAGCTTGCCTGCCGAACACGGTTACCCGCGGAAAGTCCGTCTTTTTCTCAGCATCCTTTTTCACGGGGCGGTCGATAGCGACCGTAAATGTCGCTACCGCCATCTGGCTCCCGGAAACACATCTCATTTCAGGGTCCTTTGTCAGCCTCCCGATCAGAACAACACTATTCATGCGTCCCTCCTATCTCCGCTGCGCAGGCTGCGTATCCTGCAATATCCACGTAGTTATCGCATTTATATCTGCCTGCAGCTCTGGCGACTTTAAGCAGTATCATCATGTTGGCTGCGTCCAGCGGCTCTAGCTTCATCCCCAGGTATCCGCTCCATAGATCCGCTATGTTTGCGAAAGTATCTTCTGGTGGTCCGTAATCCGCTTCCCTGTCCGTCAATACCGCTACTCCCGCAGCTTCTAAGCATTCTTTTCTGTTCATTTTTACCTCCCTGTGCTTCCAAACCCTCCGGTTCCGCGCTCCGTCTCCGTAAGCTCGTCCACCACTACAAACTCTACTTTTTCACATCTTGCCACCACCAGCTGAGCTATCCTGTCTCCGTCGTTTACTGTAAATGGCTCTGTGCCCCAATTTATAAGTGGCACGCCTATTTCACCCCGATAGTCACTGTCTATGGTCCCCACGCCGCTTACTATACCTATCCCATGCTTTGTGGAAAGACCGCTCCTTGCTCGCACCTGCGCCTCATATCCCTTTGGTAACTCCAAAGATATCCCTGTTGGAATAAGCTCTATCTGGCCGGGAAATATTATGCAAGAGCCCCTCGGGAGCAGGGCCCTTATGTCCATTCCCGCAGCTCCGTCAGACTTGTATTCTGGTATGTAGACTCTTGTCTTTATCCTCACCTTCATATTCTCCTTGTTGCCCACACTATTAAACAGGGTATCGAACACCATGCACCCACAGTCTCCAGCCTGCCTGCGCGAATAGCATTGCCTGTTAAATTTACACCGGGCACAGTATTTCCTCGAAAAGTCAATCTCTGCTCTAGTTCCACCAATAATCATCATTCCACCTCCGCAAGCCAGTATTTTTCTTTACAATCACGGCACGATATGTTGCCGCACCCGTTTTCATTTTTGTAACTCGTATCAACGTCGCAAGGGTCCATGTAAATTACGCCATCATCTGTTCTCATTCTCGGAAACATCTTCAAAAACTCCGATTGCCTTGTCTTCTTCGGATGTTCAGCCGCCCACTTTTCGATAATTTCGACTGCTTCTTCGGGATTATCGTTTTCGAATGTCCTACACGAACTGCTGCGTCGATGCACCTCTTTTCCTATCGGACATTCTTTGCAATACGGATTGTGCTTATAGCACATCCTTGTCCATGCCTTCAAATATTCAACTGCGTCCATCACTCTTCCTCCTTTAACTTCGTGCTGCTTGTGCTATATGTTGTGCAACTGCCGGTAGCCTTGCCGCATCTAAAGCAATACCATTCAACATAAACCCTTCCGCAGCTCCAATATATATTAGTCACCATCGGTCTTCCGCACTTTGGACATCTGTTCATTCATTTTCTCCTTTCCATGGCTCCGATGGCTCTTTCCATGCAATTACTATACCCGTTCCATCAGGTACTCTTATGACTTTAGGCTTATCGCCTTTTTCAAGGTCAATATCGGTTTCATCGTATCTTCCGAGAAGAAACCAAAATAAGCAATACCAGCTCTCCACGTCCGGATTATACCATCCATCCGTTATCCCGTATTTAGTTTTCACATGGTACTTAGGACAGAATGCGCCTCTGTGTTTTGCATTTTCCGGCAACCTCTCCGAGCACGGTATCCATTCCCCGACTTTAGGCTGCTTGTCTATAATAGATAAAATCGTAGTCAGCTCGTTTGCCTTGCCGTCACACATGTCCATCGAATATTCATATTTGGGGCCTGCTTCGTCATACTCGGCAGCTTTACTCTCCCAATAATCCCTGCGTTTCCTTATTTCCTCTATCAGCTTTTTTTCGTCTATCATGCTTGTTCTCCTTTCATGAAGCACAACCAATGTGTTTTGTTATTTTTTTGGGGACGCTTGTTTCCAAAAAGAGGCCGTTGACTAAATAGCGACAATATTTGTGACAGCGGTATCTGTATCTCCGACCACTTGAAAATCAACACCCCGTTCGGTTTTAGCACGCGCATACATTCTTTAAATCCTTCCGCAAGCGTTGTCTCCCAGTCCTCTCCGAGTTTCCCGTATTTTACGGCCATAAATGCCTTGTTCCCTACCTGCTTTAAATGTGGTGGGTCGAAGACGGCGAGGCAAAAACTATTATCTGCAAAGGGCAGATTTGTAAAATCACACACTGTATCGGGGCTTATCTCTATATATCTGCCGAGGCAGTATTCTGTTTTCGGAAGCTCACGGATATCGCAAAATTCAACGTCAGGATTTTCTTTATCAAACCAAAACATTTTACTTCCGCAGCACACGTCTATTATGCGTTTCTTTTCGTCTATCATGTTAACCTCCTATCCACCATTCCATAACATCTTCTGGCGTTTTCCATGTGGTTTTTTTATCTAGGTTTTCCAACATCTCTTTAAACGCTCGCAGATACGCCCGTTTGTATTTTGGATACCGCTCTAGTTCTTTCGCCTGGTTAACAGACATCGGGCAACCTATACAGCCCAACCGTTTATACCCCTGGTCATACAATTTGCAGTATGGCACATCGTATTCCCGTATAAACTCCCACACCTCTGAGTCTTCCCAATCTATTATCGGATTTAGAATGTGCTCCCCTTTAGTCGGACAAAATCTTGCCATCTTAGCATTTTCAGGATTATCAGGATCTTCAAGGCTTCGTCTTTTATCGCCGTTATCAATCTCTAATCCTGACCTACTTTTTGCTCTCCTTACTGATTCTGCCCATCTAACGCCAGTCACTACAAACCGTCCTTCTCCACCGCCTTCTTTTAATTTATCGCAACAATATCTGACTAACCTTGTTGGCGGCATTTTCTTTTTAGGTATTAAATTCCACATCGTTATGTGCTTACCTTCCTTGTCTCTTGGTATGTCTATAATCACATCGGGATGCTCGTCCTTGATGAATCTCACCAGTTCCGGCGGATCTACGCTGGTTAAATTGTAGTGTGCATCGTACTTCACGCCCGCCATGTCGGCCAGCGCCTTTATTACTACGCTATCCTTGCCGCCGCTGAACGCCAAATAGTACCCTTCTGGTGGTTCGAATGTCTGCAACCGTTGTATGGCTGTCTCCACCTTATCCATTCCATTAATGTTTAATTGCCCTATCATATAACCACATCCTCAGCTTTTTTTCGTCTATCATGCTTTACCTCCCCATTGTTCAGCCATCGCCCGGGCGATCCCGGGAAACGTTTTACTTCTATTTTTTTGTCTGTCTTTACCGCCTTTCATGAACCACGTTCCTGCTTCATGGCAACCGCATTTATAATCAATTATTGCTGTCGGTTTCAGAAGCGGCAGCCCCTTAAGCCACAGCCGGGTTTTCTTTTGTACTGGGTGCCCGAATTGATACGGTTGAATTTCTTGCGTATGCTTCGGCATTTGATAAATCTTGCTTGATACAGGATTTTCGACACATATTCTAGGACAGTTCGCATTTAAAAATTGTAAGAAAAATGTTTTTGCCTGTAAGCCTTTCCGGTATCTTTCTTCGTTTAGCTTTCCGCCCTTGAATAGGTGTCTCGCTCCCGCATTGCTAAGATATGTGCATGGCGGAAACGCCAATATCATATCCCATTTCATTTTTAGTAGTTCTATTGCATCCGCCTGTATATGCCATTCAGGATGCCCGCCAGAGCACGGTTCTATATCACAGCTGTATGCCTCATGTCCTAACTCCCTAAACGCTTTACAGACGGCCTGGCTTTCTTCGCACGCTACCAATACTCTCATCTCACCACGTCCATACTATCCAAAATTTCCTGCGGCACATCATCCAAACTTCTGTCCGTAACCACCACTGTGTGCTCCGAAAGTTGGTTTATGTACCCCTGCTCCGTTACAATCCGCACCTCTCCGGTGTCCCAGATTTCCGTGCTATATACCCTCCCGCTGTTTTTCGCTGGTTCCGGGGCCGCTATCTCCACGGGCCGGGTTCCTACTCCCAGCCCGATCCAGAAGGCAGTAACGACTGCCACGGCGGCGAATACGGTAACGGCGGCGCGGATTAGGTTATCCTTGTTTTTCATGTCGTCCCTCATCCTCTCTTTGTACCACGCATACTTCTCCTATCAATTCATATGGTGCTGTTGTGAAGGCGTCTGATTCCTTCAACCTGAAATCTATCTTACCTTCCCTTAACATTTCACGTGCAATTTCGCAAGCCACTAACAGTTTTGCCGCTTCAATTTCTTTGGGGCTCTTGCTGTAATAGCTTGCGACTCCAATAACCCTCTCAACTGGGTATTTTTCGTATGTTGGTATCCATATCGTTCCACCCAGTTTCTTTATCAGCCACATTCTCAGCTTGTTCATCACTTCCTGTTTTCCTCCCAGCCTCTTACTTCTGTTTTCAGCGCCTCTATTTCGTTTTTCAGTTCGGCAATTTCCGTTGCCTCCGACGTTTTTATCCGCCGCTCTATGTAGCTTTCTACCGCTCCGGTAAACGTCGGATAATACCCGCTCATGTTTCTTGGATTCACCTTGCCGTCTTTATTCGGCTTCTCGCGTGTTATCCAGCAGCAGAAGCTGTCTGTGTTGAGAAAATGGTGGTCATCCAGTTGTATCCTCATGCTTACCTCCTATGCGATTACTGTAAACCTTTTCATTCCTTTCAATTCTTTTTCCAGATATGCTTTTACGTTTTGCATCGCTTCTATCTGCCATGTGCCACCGTCTGCCTCGAAAATCGCGCATTCCACTCCGCATCCTTCCTTCATTCGGAATATAAACGCCGACTCCGGTTGATCAACCTCCAGGAACGTTCTGTAGGGCTTAAGTACCACTGGATTCGGGATAAGCGCCTCTCCTTTACTGGTCAGTCCCGTTTTTATCGTCGCTTTCTGTGTTACGCCATCGTCCCCGTATTGTGCAACCGTACCAGCTTCTACTGTACCGGCAAATTTGAGCAGCAGCTCCCTGTCCTCATTTGGGACAAATTTAGACTGCAACGCTATGCAAAAATTCTCCTGCTCGTAAAATCTATCGAAACCAAACTCCGGCACCATCGCATCTACCTCTATCAGATATTCACGACATCTCTTTTCGTTTAATTTAGAATACAAATGCACATTTGTAGGAGACTGTACCTCTACGATCATCTTGTCCGCAAACTTATCTGCGCCGGATTTTATGTAATCCACCAGCCCCGTAAGTGTGTGTAGATATAACTTCTCCGCCACCGGGACCGGCGTTTCAAGCCTCTGCAGAGGCTTGTCCGAATACAGGCCCTTCTCTCCATCTGGTAAAACATATTCCTTTACGTTCGCTTCGCCCAGCCCAACTATGTACTCCAATGCTTTTCTAATCATTTCATTCACCCTTAACCTTTCTCATATCAATAACTTCGCCCGTCTCCGTGTCAATTTTCTCAGTCTCTTCCATGCTTATCTGTCCCCGAAGCTGCTTTCCGTATTCTTCGGCGATCACCTCTCCGCTTCGCAGGTCCCTCCCGACTGCAAACTGCGTGGTCAAGCCGCCTTGGGCAGCTAACTTCTCTTTCACGGATATGTCAGCAACAACGTTGTCCCTCTGCTCATTCTGTACAAACGTCATCGTTATAATTATCTGCCGCTTGTCCTTGTATGGCGTGTTCACATCCTGCATGTTCTCCATAACCTTTTCGAAACTATGCGCGAATTTTTCCTGCACGGCTCCGCCTGCCACGTCTTTTAAATCAATTTTCATCCTTACACCTCCGTAATCTTATATCCTTCATGCGCCATCAGCTTTTTCTTTATTGCATATACAGGATTTTTCCTTGTAGCCTCTGACTTCACATCCTCAACAATAAACCTGCCTTCACCATCCGTATAGGTGAAATCTGCGATATATTCCATCTTCCGAATCGGTGTGCCATCCGGCATCTTGAATGCCTCCGCCAGCGTAAAGTGGTGCTGCAGCTTTAAATCTGTTATCCAGCCTGCTTGCAGAAGCCCCATAAGCTCTTCATATCTGCGAGCTTCTTTCTTGCTGTCAAACTGCACTCCGTTTACCTCACATGTCTTATTTCCGTATTTGCGACGAGACCCCTTGTCCTGAGATGCCCCTGTGAGACATTTGTCGGACCTTGAGCCGCTTTTCTGGTCGAAATCGACCAGTTTATCAACTGGCGACTTTCCCCGGCTCAAATCCGCCAATTTCCGTTCAGCCTGCTCCCGCATCTTCGGCGGCAGGTCCTCCAGATTCATGTTCATTGTCCTTCACCTCCCTTGTAGTAACCTCCCAAACGTCCTTTGTTGTATTCTCGGAAATCTTATATTCATACCTTTCCAGCCACGCATAAGCATCTCTCAGGGAAAGGCTTCCACCTACAAACTCGCTTACCAGATATGCGATAACCCCTGCGTACCATTGCGACAAACCTGCGTTTTCTTCGGCGACCCTTTTGCGCGACCTATTACTCAACTCAAGCTCCTTTCGGACTTTTATGTACAAGGATTCGAGCGCGTTACGCTCCTTTTGCAGCCTGCGTATCTTCTCATCCTTCTCTCTTTCGCGCTTTTCGAGTTTTCCCATCATGGCGCTGATTTTCCTAAGTTCCTTTTCCTTGGCCTTAAGATCATGTTCTAATTTTTCTCTCTCGTCCATCTTCCCTCCCATCTGCTCATAGAGCCTATCCAATTCCTGTGCATAGGGGCATTCTTCCCACGCCTTGTCACAATATGTATCCAGCCATCTCTTCTTTTGCGCTGGCCAGCGAAATCGCCTATATGTATCCTCGCAGGATATGCTTAAATTCTTCTCATCCCGATAGTACGGGCAAAGCGTTATCCGGCCGTTATTTGGCATATTTCCGCCTCCGAGCTTCTCCGAGCCTTATTACTGTGTTCGTGGCGAGGTCATCTGCGTTCTTGGCAGCTCGTATTTTCTTATCCCTCTCCCGCTTCTTTTTCCTTGCCGCAAGAAATCTCTCGCAGCTATCTTGGCAGGCTGGGTGTCTGTCCTTGCAGCCCTTACATTCCTTCACGACCTCACCTCCATGTCCTTTAAATCCTCCACGTCCTGCACGATTCCAGCAAGCTCCCGCAAAACCTTCTTTAGCTTTTTGGCTGGCATCCGCCAGACAAAGTCCGGCGTAACAATAGCGTACTCGCCGTCGTTGTAGATATATAAAACCCCTCTCATTTCGCTTTGTACCGGATACATGCCCAGCGCCTCAGCCCTCCCGGCGATGTTCGTCAGACTATTTTTCATGGCTGCCTCCTGTAGTCCCGGCCACTCATCACGACAAGGTTGCACATTTCGCAAAGCCTTGAATATATAGCCTCTCCCACGTTGCGTTCAAGCTCTGTAGTCGTGTCGTTGGTCGTTATTATCACGGGCAAATAGTCCTCATACCGAGCATTTATTATTTCAAACAGCTTTTCCCTGTTCCAGTCAGTTATTTTTTCTTTGCCAAGGTCGTCTATCACCAGCAGCGGCACAGTCTTTATTCGTTTCAGCCGCTCGCCCTGATTATCAAAATCTCGCAAAAGTCCAAATAGTTCAATCGCTGTTACGAACATTGCTGGAATACTTTTTTCGTAAATCAGGTAATTTATTATGGCAGCGGCAAGATGTGTCTTTCCCGTTCCTGCACGTCCGATAAAAATCAGCCCCCGACCCTCTGTCTCCTCAAAATGCTCAACATAGCTCATGGATTTGTAAAATGCAGCTTCATTGCCATCAACTTTGAAGCTCGAAAACGTCCTGCTTGCAAAACGTCTGCCCAGATTACACTCTCTTGCTATCTTGTCCGTATATGCCTTATGCCTTTCAATCATCATTTCCAGATAGACAAGCTCCTCCTTTAGGCTCATTCGCTCCTCATAGCTTTCACGTCTTGAATCCGCTTCCATCTGCGCTATATTCTTTCTCACTTGCTCCGCCCGCGTTTTCACGGCTGATACTTGCGCCTGTTTCAGCATTTCTCCCGTCCTTTCTTGCCCAGCTTAGTATGGTGGCGTAATGGCTTTTATACCGTTTGCCCTTGCTTGCCACGTACTCCGATAATCTCTCGATTCTGACCTGCCAGTCATATGGGAATCGCTCTTTTAGCTTTTCCAGTTCTTCCTCCGTTAGGTACACGTTTCCAAACTCGCCCAGGGCGGGCATAATATATATATTATTATTCTTTACATTCTTTTCTTTCTTCTTCTGTTGCTTGGTTAATCGTTGGTTAGTCGTTGGTTGGTCGATGGTTAGCTCTTTGGTTGATTCGGATTTTTCAATTCCTTCGCCGCCTTGGTACATCGCCCAATTTTCAATGGTTGTGACGGTTATACCCTTCTCTTTACGCGTGGTTATTTCCTTGGTTGATTTTAAGTGCTCTATCGCCGTCCTTACATTTTGCCTGGATAAGCCCAGTTTCATCGCCAACGCCTCTTGCGTTACTACAAGCTGGCCTGCCTCAAGCTCCACACCCCGATATTTTGTAGGTTTAAAATTTGCCTCTAACAACAGGTGAAGAAAAACAGTTTTTGTATTCGAGTCTGAATACCATTCCCACTCGGTCATTTTTCTATGAAGTTTTATGTATCCATCCATAGTCAGCCTCGTTTTTCTATGTAAAGCGCAGACAGGTAAATCATAGATAACATCATGAGCGGTCTGTTCTTAAACTCTGCTCTCTGCCTACGCCCTACAGCATTAATTATCTGCCCGGACATACAAAAGCGTGTGGCATGTAGCCTTTCACAACCTTTGATGTGTCCATGTTTTTGCCTCGCTCATATATGAGGCAATTCCTTATCATTTCGGCATCGTAATTGCGATATTCTACCAGCATTCGCTTCCCTTCTCCGGGAATAAATAGAACCGGTTCGGGCTGTACCGCAATCCACATACCGCTCATAAGTCGCACCCACTTTATTACCTCTCCGCATCTTTCGCAGCCAAGTCCACCTTTATATTTCTGCGTCAATGCCATAGATGTCCTCCGTCTCTGCGCTTACGCCATAGTCTGGTTCAAGTTCCCAATAATCTATCGCTCTTTCGAGCTTTTTGGTCGTCCTGCAATACGCACAATGCCCACACCTTTTAGGAGGCACCTTACCGTCCTTTATAGACTGTATCCTATGGATTTTTTCCTGAACCTTTTCCAGTTCCAGATCATATCGTTGTTGGTGCGTCAAGTTAATTATCTCCTTGTCTGGCGGGTCCTGCTTAGAAACACATACCAGCCAGAAAAGCGGTGTCGCATTGCTTCCGGTAAATTCCTTGTATATCTCTGTATATACCGCCGCTCTGAACATATATCTATAATTTTCTATAAACGTTGCACGCCGCCCCAGCTCTGTGTTGTATTGCAGCCCTCTTATGTCCGCTACGGTTTTCCAGTCGATTATGAGGTCCATTTTAGGAATCCACTTATCCAGGCGCACCTTCCACGGGTATCTGCCAAATAGCTTGCCTGTCATAGAAACTTCTGTTTCTCCTTCCATGGCAATCAAACGCCTTATAGCCTTGTCTTCTTCGGCCGCCTTTATCATGGCATCTATTTTTTCAATGTTCGAATACTTGCCTGTGATCTCGAGCCCCCTTGCTTTGGTCACCTTTGTTTTATATATCTTGTTGAAGTTTTCAGGCTCTTCGCAAAAGGCTTCAAACGCGTCCGGTCCCTCGAAATATGAATGGAAGTATTTCCCCAGAAAGAAGGCGTCTGTCTCCGGGGGTGCCCACCGCCCCTGCGCATGTGCAAGAGCGGCGGCTTCGCAATCTAAAAATTCTTCATACTGCGAACAAGAGAGATAATGCTCGTTCGCTTCCTGTGAATAATAATTATCGTCCGTAAGTACAAAATTACTCATTTATCACATCTCCTATAGCCACCTGTTCGGCAGTCTCTACCTCCTGCTTATCATCATTAGGCTCACTGCTCTCAGGTCCTTCATCAACAGTTTTTTCTTCCTCGTCGACGATCCCATCAATATCAGTCTCTTCTTCCGTCGCATCGCCAAATACGGCCGCCTCAGCCACGCTCTTTATCTCATTCTCATCAACGTCGATAACCTCCGGTTCATCGTCACGCTTATAATCATTACTTGTCACTCTATTGAAAGCATCGACCAGCAGGGCGCTATCGGTCGTGGTGTTCACGAAGAGCTTGCAAGCCCTGTTGATTACGGTCTTTTTAGCCATTTCCTCCGTGAAATTCTTATGAGCGGGACTTCCGCCTTTATTTGCCCCCTGATTCCACGCCTTTTTGACCTGTTCCATCGTCATGATCTCCACATACGGCGTTTCATCTTCCTTGATAACTACTGCATAAACCGCCCTGATCTTGCTGATGTCTATATTGTTTAAATTTTGCGTGTGCTTTGTTATTCTGATATTTGCGGTCATTGGATCTATCTCATATTCAAACTCATCACCCTCATATACCACTTGTGCGTGAACCTCTTTAACTCCTGAAAACCTTTTAGCTACAGCTACAGTACCCATGTAAGATCGCTGCAGTGTAAGCTCCTTGCCATACACTATGAAATAGCACTGCTTCTTTGCCGGGTTAAGCCCCTGTACAACCATATCCAAAAGACTATTTGCTATGCTCGGCTGAGAACAAATCTTAAGTGCCTTATTTCCGCGCTTGTCTTCAACGCCTTGCAACGCTAACCATGCGGCCTTCAAGGCGTTCTCTGCGCTATAGTCCTGCGGCAGCACCAGTTCACCAACCTGTGCAAATCCTGCCACCTTATTCAAGACAACGTCCGTAATATTCTTTTCAGCTTTCATAACTGCATTCTTTTTCTCTGCCATAATTCCCTCCATTGATTTTCTTAATAAACTGTGATACTTTATAAGTGGTTGTTTTAGTGCTCGCTTGCCTCTGTGCAGCGGGCATTATTCGTCTTCCTCCAAATCATCATCCGCCCAGTACGGCCCATCCATGTAGTCATGTCCTTCGCCGTAATAATCGCGGCCATAATAGTCGTTTAATGCTGCATCACTTATCATTTACCTTCTTCCTTTCTATGCATTCGTCAGCAATCCTTTCAAGTTCCTTTACATGCAGCGAAAGCGTCTCATCTATCTCATCATCGCTGTGTTCACCCCACGCAAACTCCGCTATCCTGCCTGCAAGAACAACAGCTTCGTCTGAAAATTCCTTGTCGTACGTAGCCTCGGCGGATTTGTGCACTGCGGCGATAGCTCTTGCAAGGTCTAAAATTACATCTAGCATCATTCCCTCTATATGCACACATTCATCGCTTATCTTAATCATTTTCCATCCTTTCCGGTTGCCTTATATACGGCTACCTTCCTCTTTGTCACATTGTCGTATGCTTTGCCGATCACCTTCACCGTTCCAGCTTCTTTCATCTCGCTCAGCCGTGGTTTTACGGCGTTTAGGTCCGTATACCCCATGCCATGGGCTATCTGCCGGGCCGTCATGGCGTCGTGTCCCATAAATCGCAGGATATCCTGTGCCCTAGTGGCCGGTCTTTGCAAGTAGCTTTCAAGCCTCGTTTCCTCGGTTATTCCCATTGTCATCCCCCTCTGCTAATTTCGCCTGATTCCAATATGTCCCAATACCATCACCGCTCCAGCTTGTCGCCCCGTTAGCCCATGTATATATCAGACCATTTTCGTATCTGGCAAAATACCGCGGTCTCCATGTGTTACCATCACGATCTCGTACCCACACCGGCGTATCCACCGGCACCTTACTCCAGTCGACTTCCGGCTTTTTATCGGCCTCGGCTTGCAGCCAGTTCAATTTCTCTCTATCGCAGTTATGTATCCCGGCCATAAAATCGCAATCATCACAATCATTATTCTGACAGCAGCGTATTTCGCCGCCAAACTTCCCCCACGACATTGCTGCCAGAATTTCATCTAGGTACTTCTCTCTGTTCGTCATCATTTCACCTCCAAAATTCAATCGTGCTCGGTATCGACATGTATGCCACGAAGGCCACTATCGCAGCCATTCCCAGCAGCCACCATGCCGGACTATACTTTCTTATCCTGTATCTTTTCATGCGCCTTCCTCCTTTCCTTTGCTTCCCTTATGGCCTCATTTTCGACGTAGGCTTGCAAGAGAGTCTTTGGGATTTTCCAATAGGTACCATCCTTGTAGGCTGGAATCTCGCCGCGCATTAACTTGTCACGGACTGCGTCCACATTACATTTCAGCGCCTTCGCTGCATCCTGCTGCGAATATACGATAGGCTCTATTGTCGTCTTCACGTGCTTCACCTCCTTGAATTATTTCATATCGCTACAGCTTTTTATTTACGACCAATTGCCTAAGACGAGAATCTCTCTTATAACGTCTATAATCATCAGCTATATCTTCACCAGCAGCCGCAATCCCAGCCGCGCGATTGACTTGTGACGCCCCGTATTGCACTTTCCCGCCGGTATCATCTATTTCATCCAGCCTAAGAAGCCGCTTGCTCACAACGTATGGGACGGTTTGGGCGTTGGCTGTATTGTCGTCATATTTGTCGGCGACTTTTTTTCCGACACCACCGACTAACCGCTTTCCACGCTGCAGTTCCTTTTTCATCTTTTTCTTAGTCATGTTCATTACCTCCTTGAATTATTTTGTTCGTGTTTCTGAACTCATTTTGCAAAAAAAATAGTCAGAAATCTCGTCATACCCCAAACCAAGCAGCTCGCATGATTTCAACATTTCTCGCTGACTAAATTCAAGAATATTATTCAATCTCTGACTAAGCGAAACTCTACCAATTCCTAATGCTTTGGCAAAATTCTCTTCTGTTCCAAAAACCTCTTTTATTTTTCCTCTCAATCTTGAATAATCGAAGTTCATGGCGTCCTCCTTTCGTTCGTGTTTCTGAACTAATAATACCACTTCGCTTTCATCATGTCAATTACTATTTTTCATGTTTCTGAACTTTTTTTAATCATTTCCGAAATATTTGTTGCATTTCCTGAACGCATAGACTATACTTATATTATACTAACGAAAGAAAGGGGAGACAGAATGGCGACAACTGCTGAACGTATCCAACAGGCAATGGAAAAGAACAACATTACACAGGCCGAACTTTGCCGCAAAACAAAAATTGGTAAGTCTTCTCTGAGTACATATTTATCTGGAGACTATGAGCCAAAGCAACGAAACTTATATAAATTGGCAACCGCCCTAAATGTTACCCCTGAGTGGCTGATGGGTTTAGATGTTCCAATGAACGACAACGATTCACAACATCGCAAATCGACCGGCGTATCAATACCTATCGTCAGCACCATCGTTGCCGGTATGCCCGCCGACGCGTATGAAGACCCACTGGGATATGAGGAAATAAGCCATGAACTGGCAAAGACCGGAGATTTTATATGCCTCAAGGTCAAAGGAGATAGTATGTCCCCGGCAATTCAAGATGGAGACTTAGTTATTATCAGGCAGCAGAATGATGTGGAAAGCGGTGATATTGCTGTGGTTCGGATAAATGGAGATGAGGCCACTTTGAAAAAGGTCCAAAAGAGCGCAGATGGAATCACGCTTATAGCCTACAATCCAGCAGTCTATGAGCCGCACTTTTACAGTAACAAGGAGATCGAGGAACTCCCTGTTGAGATAGATGGAAAAGTCGTTGAGATGAAGAGGGTTTTTTAGAATTGCCTTCAAGAAATACTATTTGCTATGATATCATATTTATTTAACGAATACGGCATATTCGCCTTTATTGCCATATTCTTGTTAGTTGCATTAATATCAACAACGCTAAAATATGTAAGAACTTCTAAGGAATTAAGCAGGAGTGAGAAGAGCCAAGCGGAAATTTATCAAAGATTAAATTTCAAAATAAAAGAACATGAATCTGAAATTGCCAAAATAAAAAGCGAAAACACCAATTTAATAGATGAGAATAAAAGTCAGCGAAAATTGATTAATAATAGGAATGCGGAATTATCAAAAATTTTCAAGATGGAGCTAAAGTCACTCCCCTATCTAGCAGGAATCATGTCGGACTACATAACATATGATATTGAAATTCTTGCCAAGCAATTAGATTGGGGAGAAAACGTTGCAAGGCTTAATAAAGTAAATTCAATCAGAGAAATTCGCAAAAATGCAAAAGAAAAAATAGAAGCATATAAGATCTATGAATATCAACTACTATATCTGCTTCAGCTTTTTCCTGAATTGCGTGATTTGCTTGAAACCGATTTTAAAGATGTCCCCCCATCTGTGCTAAATTCAGAAGAAAAAACATCTTCAGAATCATTGAAGAATTATTTGAGCAATGAAGAATGGGAACGATTATCCCCCGCTGAAATAAACCAACTCGCTTTAGATAGATATGTAGCCTCAACAAAGAAAACAAAATGGCAGATTGGACGTGACTATGAACTATACATAGGTTATTTATACGAGCAAAAAGGATGGGAGGTAACGTATTTCGGGTCTGAAATGCGCATTTCGGACCTAGGGCGCGACTTGATCGCCACAAAAGATAACAAAACAGAAATAGTACAGTGTAAATATTGGAGCAATAAAAAACAAATTCACGAAAAGCATATTTTTCAACTTTACGGAACTACTGTTTCTTATATACTTGAACACACGGGCAACACCACAAATGTTGTTCCAAGGTTTGTTACCAACATAACTCTTTCTGACATGGCGAAAACCGTTGCTGATTATCTCAACGTAAACTATGTAGAACACCAAGCTATCGGCGATTTTCCAAGAATAAAATGCAATATTGGCATTGATGAATATGGCAAGAAAAGCAAAATATATCACCTGCCTATGGATCAACAATATGACAACGTAAAAATCAATCATGATAAAGGTGAATTTTTTGCATTAACTGTAAAAGAAGCCGAAGAGGCGGGTTTCAGAAGAGCATACAAATGGCATAACCATTAACCAGTTTGACGATATATATTTAACAAGGCAGCCGAAAAAGGCGGCTCCACCCGTTCTGAGTCTTTCGGAAAGGGTGATGCTTATGAGTACATATGAAGAATTTATGGTACTTTTGACCATCGGGCTACTCATTGTAGCGATTCTGAATGTTGCACATAAAAAATAGCCGTCCTGCTTTAGCCCAGTAGACGACTATTTTTTAGTTCTCTATTGCCGGAGCGGGTGCCCACTCACCTTACCGGCTGTCTTGCTAAATATATTATAGCAAATACACACAAAATGTCAATAAAAACAGCCCTGTTGGAGCAGGACTGCTTTTGAACCACGGGTTACGTGATTCACTGGTCTTACAAATATAGTGTACCATGTGACCCGTGTATTTTCAAGCGGGTATTTTTGTACCCAAAATTAGGGAAAGGAGGTCACATGGCAACAAAAAAGAACACCGCCATAAAGCGTGGCGACAAAGAATACAACTATTATCGGATAACCCGGACCGTCGGTCACGAGTGGAAGGACGGGAAGAAGATCCCTATAAAAAAACAGTTTACAGGAACCAGTAAGGGAAATGCGGAGCAGAAGTACAAAAAGTACTTGGAGAATCTACACAAGGAAAAAGAAGGCTGTATTGATAATACAAAACCCCTGGGTGACCTTATGCAATACTACGCAGACAACGTTCTCTCTGTTGATAAAAAATATGCCCATGGGACTAGACTGAGATACCTTTCCTCGTACAACGTTCACATTAAAGGTGCGGACTTTACGAGAAAAGCTGCCTCTCATGTTTCTGCGGCGGATATACAGATTTTCTATAACTCTCTCGATGTGACACTTAGTGTGATCAAGGGAATACAGAAGTTCATGGTGGCATTTTTCAAATGGGCTTCCGTGACAGAAAAGATCCCAAATGTTATGGATTCTGTAATTGTCCCAGAAAAGAAAGATAATAAGCAAAATGATGAAATTGTTATATGGAGTCAAGCCGAATTAAAGGCCATAATAGCGGCCCTGACGAACCACAGGCTGAGGTTTTTCGTTATCTTAGACATATATACCGGCTTGCGCATTTCGGAGCTTATAGCTCTTAAATATACCGATATAGAAAATGCCGTTTTATATTTACAAAGGCAGTTTTACAGAGGTGCGATATGCCCACCTAAATACGATTCGAAAAGATACCTTCCCTTGCATGAAATAGTCTTGCAAGAGCTGGAGCTTCATAAAAAATGGCATCAGCGTGACATGGAACGGTATAATTACAAAACCAATTATATTTTCACCAGTAGAAACGGAACGTTTCTCGATGAGAGAAATGTAAGGCGGGCCCTCAAAAGGCTTTACAAGGCTCACGGTATTCCATATAAAAAATTTCATGCGTTTCGCGCCACATTTTGCACTGAACTTTGCAAAGCGGGTGTTCCGCTGCAGGTGGCATCTAAGCTCATGGGCCATAAATCTGTAGAGGTAACTGCGAAATATTACACGTTCATATCTAAGTCCGAGATGAAGGAAGCTGTGAATCAACTTCCTGATTTCGCCTCTTAAAATATTTTACAACTTTTTTACAACTTTTGCACAAAAGTCACACAGGAATTTACAGGTTTTCACAGCAACTCATAGGAAACAAATAAATAAAAAACACGTTGGAATTTCAATGCTTCCAACGTGCTTTTTCATTGATATTGGTGGAGCATAGGGGGTTCGAACCCCTGACCTCATGACTGCCAGTCATGCGCGCTCCCAACTGCGCCAATGCCCCATTGCTTCAGGCTGGATCGCCTGCGCGTCCACCGTGTCGTTTTTTCATGAGTTATTGTAAATTGGAGCCACTGGCCGGGATCGAACCGGCCACCTGCACGTTACGAATGTGCTGCTCTGCCAGATGAGCTACAGTGGCTCGCTGAAAATCTACAATGACTATTTTACTATGTGTTAATTCTCACGTCAAGCGAGCAAATGCATTTTTATCGTTATTTTTCGCGATATTTGATAAATATCACGAGGCTGTCAGCTCACACCTGCTCGTATCCGCATCCTTGAAAAGAAGTGTCGAATATGCATATGCTCCTGTACCCGCAATACTTACATGCCGTTTTGTAATTGCCTTCCATATCCTTCTCCTTTTCACGTTTTGGTCTTATGTCGATACTGCCGCTGCAGATCTCGCCACAGATGCGTTCTACCTGTTCTTCCACCTGCTGATAGAGCTGTCCGAATTCCTCCTTTGACATCAGATATCCGCCTGCTGACGGTCTGTAGCTGCCGTCTTTTCCGCTGACTTTCACAGGTATCACGTGTGAAGCTCCGTCTATTTCTCCGTCCATCGCGCTTATGAGCTTTTCGTCGTTGAGGAGTATTCCTTCCAGTTTGTAGGCGTCCGCCATCCTTGCCTCCATCTCATCGGCATTTGCAGGCGCTGAAGACGTGTCCGCGTCCATATCCACATCCTTTATCTTGAAATAAAACACGCCGGCAGGCTCCTGATTCTGCAGAGGAGCAGCATCCAAAGCAGCCTTCAGATAAACCATCAGCTGCAGCTTATATCCCTTCCTGAAATACTCGGGATTTATGGTATCGGCTCCTGTTTTATAGTCGATTATCCTGATGCTGTCGCCCTCCAGCACATCGCATCTGTCTATTTTCCCCTGTATATAGATCTTCTTGCCGTTCAGCTCCACTTTTACCGGCGGAAGCGGACCACTCTTCCCAAAAGGATATTCGAACCGCATCTCTCTGATCTGGCCCTTTCTGACCTGCTGTACCATGGCCCAGGCGATCCTTTCACAGATCTCTATTATCCTCTCTGTCCGGTATCGTTCCTCTCTTCCCGAAGACAGCAGTCCTTCGCGATAAAGGCCTGCATCCTCTTCGATGATGGCCTTCACCTTCCGGCGGCATTCTTCCTTCCCTATGGTCATCCACAGTGAATCGGCATCATCCACAGAGATCCCATCCTTTTGTTCCGGAGTGAGCATCTGTGAAAATCTCATCAGACATCTGTGATACACGTCACCGATCTCACGGGCGCCTACCTGATAGACTCTAGGCTCCTCTGCCCGGAGCCCATACATCACAAAATGAGAAAATGGACATTTGCTGTACTGTTCCAATCTGGAAGCACTGACTTCCAGCGCTTCTCGATCACCACGGTATAAACTGTCGGCAAAGCTGTCTCCCAAAGCCTTTACACGATTATTGAAATCCATTCCGCTTCTGACACGTCTGAGATCATCCAGATCCTTTTCCTCATACCAATTCATGACCTGTAACCACCTGTCATCCAGAAGGCCATCGTCACGGTATTTTCTCAGCGCATCAGTCATGTACTGCAGCGTACCTTTTTTCGACGTTATCATGTCCATAAAGTTGTCAGAATCCTCCAGATCGCCAAACAGCGATACGCTTTCCGTATTTTCGACAAATTTTTCTCTGAGTGACGTAAAGACCTCCGACGGTCTGCACTCTTCCCCGTTTTCATCGACCTTACAGCAACTCACATAAAGGTATTCCTCAGGCAGACAAAATGTCCTGTAAATGGCCAGCTGCTCCTCCTGTCTGACTACCTCGTCTCCTTTGGAGACCTCCAGATCCATTTCTCTGAGCAGCTCCTTTTCCCTCTCACTGAGAAGACCCTCGTCGTCCTTTCCCATAGGCAGCACCCCTTCATTGGCACCTACCACCAGCAACGCTTTCAAGAGGCTTATCCTCGTCCTCTGCAACGTGCCTATTATGACACAATCAGGGCTGACAGGTACAAGGCCGATTTCCACTTCTTCCAGGCCTGCCGTCAGGAGCCGAAGCAACTCCTCGTTGGAAGCACGCTCATCCCCCGATATCTCCAATATCTGGTCAAGCATCTCACATATGACGTTCCAGCTCTGGGCAGTCTCCGCGGCATTTTCATGGAATCCCGCCTCTTCCTGAGCTTCCGATATGTCTTTCAATCGCGCCATCATGTCCATATCCTTTTCAAGGAAATCAAAGAGACCTCGGATCTTCTCCTCTACCGTATTGTGAACGCCTATGCGCGATCTGGCCTGCTCCACCATGTTCACCAGTATTTCCCTCAACTCGTTGAGCTTATTGAGATGTTCCGCACCACAGCTGTCCACGCCTTTGACAAAAGGCGTCTTCCACATGGATCCACGTATCCTGTACTGTCTCACATAATTTTCCAACAGCTCTTTTTCATCGCCGTCAAATCCTGTCACCTCAGATTTCACTATTCTCATCAAAGCCTCATCCCGATAACCTTTCGCTGTCACCTCCATCAGCGCCAGCAAAAAATTCACAGCCTGGTGATGCAGTACCTTCCTTTTTCTGTCCATAAAGACGGGGATGCCCCATCGCATGAAAGTCCTTCTCAATATCCCTCCTCTCGTATCAGTATCATTGCATACCACGACGATATCGCCGAATTTGTATCCTTTTTCCCTGACCAATGTCAAGATGAAGGCTGCCGCCCTGTCAGCTTCTGAATACATGTTGGAGGCTTCCGTCAACGTAAGTGGAGAAATGTCCGCACTGTCCCGCAAAAGACATCCATCGGTATTACCATTATCCCGTTCTCCCGGCGCCGCTTTATCCTCCGCACACTTTCGATTTCCCGGACTCAGCCTGTCCCACACTGTCCTGCGACGGTCTCCATCCATATCCGCCACCTGTACCGATACTCCCGTCCTTTCCGCGGCATCGACAAGCTGCCTTATCACATGTTCGGTAAGACGAAACACGTCATTGTCCTTTTCATAAGTCATTACAACGTTCACGCCGCGGGAAGCCGCCATAAGCCTTTCTATGACCAGTATATTCCTGGGAGTGAACGTATCGAATCCATATATCCATATCTCCGACTCCCGGACCATCGGCGCTTCCAGTATCCTGTCGCCGTAAAAAGCGATATAATCTTCCGAGTCCAGATACTTGCCTTCTATCTGCTCCTGATACAGCTTGTATATTTTCAGTATGTCCTCCAGCTTATATTTAAGATAGCTGTCCTCCTCGAGATTTTCCAACGCTCCCTGAAGATCCTCCGGTGTAACGTCGTATCGTTTCATCTCCGAAATAGCACCGTTGATCATATCAACGAACGAATTTTTCCTGCCCTTCCCTCTGTAAAGCTTCAGCTGATCGTCACAACGACTTATGACCTTAGTCAACAACATATGGCGCCCGTATTTATCTATCAGCTCCGGCCGTTTCCCGTCTGTCTGCTGTACTGCCTTGTGGCCCAGCGAGGAAAAATCAACGACTCTCAGATCCATCAGGCTCTTTTCTTGCAAATAGAAAAAGGCATCCCTCTCCGCCTGCAGCGAAAACTGATCCGGCACAAGCAGAAGGGTCTTGCCTTTTATATGGTCGAATATGAATTTTTCTCTGTCTGTCAGCTCTCCGCCGCGATAGATGTTGAGCATGGAAAATCTTCCTTTCTATGTGGTGAATTCCCTGAAAACATCCTTCACAGTCATTATACTTTCTATCTTCTCAGCGCTGACTCCGCAGAATATCAGTCCATTGTCGTAATCACCGCAGGCAGCCCGCCTGACAGCTCCAATGATATCGTAATCTTCTCTTCCTGTGGCCGCAAGACTGTCAGCGAACGAATTTTTCATCACTCTCACAGATGTCTTCATAGGACTTCTGATTATTGTAACATCATTTTCCGTACAGTTCAAATACAGCTCCTTGTAACGCCTGACAGCGTCGCACTCTTCAGTAGCCACAAACCTGGTGCCCATCATGATGCCGTCAGCTCCATAATCGTACACCTTTTCAGCGTCCTCCCTGCAGGCTATGCCCCCGCCTACTATCAGAGGACAGTTTTCAAGCTTCCCCAGCTCGGCTTTCACCTCAGCGATGATCTTATACCTGTCACCGCATGCTTTCTCCAGCTCCGACTCTTTGAACCCCAGAAGTCCTGCCGCCAACGGCCCCTGAAAAATAAACCCATCAGGAGTCCTGTTGTACTTCTGAGTCCACGTCTTGGTTATTGCAGACGCGGCTCTTCGAGACGATATGGTGGGTATCAGCGCTATTTTGCGGTCACTACAATACGCCGGCAGGTCTTTAGGAAGGCCGGCGCTGGTGACAATGACCTGTGCTCCGCCCTTTACCGCCGCCTTTACATACTTGCCGGCATCCCGATGAGTCCACATGACGGCTGCGCCTACCAGACCTCTTCCTCCGCCCGCTTCGACGTTCTTCCGGGCACGCGCCACTTCTTCCTCAATGACCCTGAGATTGACCGTCAGCGGATCTTTATCATATCCCTTTGTTCGCCATCCTATCTCAGAGGTCCCAATGAGACCAAGACCGCCCTCCAGGGCGACTGCCGCGGCCAGGCGGCTCCCTGCCACCCCTATGCTCATCCCGGCCTGTACTATGGGGACAGGCAGTTCGTTGCCTGCCAGCTTCATAGCAGAGAGCTTGAATTCTCTCTTTCTGGCATAAGCTGTGCTTCTCCTCATGAGGAGAAAATCATTTATGCTGCCGACAGATTCAACAAACCGGCTGATGCTGTCCTCAGGTATCCCGGAAAGAGCGGCCCTTATCATGGCTTCGTGGAAAGCCTCATGCTCCCGTACCACCCTGGCTCCCCGCTCTGACAGACTGATCTTTACCATGCGTCTGTCGGCCTCATCACGAAAACGCCTGGCATATCCTTTTTTTACCAGTCTGCCGACGGCTGTCGTCAGCGTACTGACCTTTATTCCGAGGATATTGGCCACATGGGTCATGGTCCTGGCCCTTCCTGTGCCTATGGCCTCCAGCGTGTGGACCTCCGTAATGGAAATGTCATCGTAGGAGGCCTTCTGTATGGCTTCCTCTTCCATCTTCATCACCGTATTGAAGATATTGACCAGCGTATCGTTCAGCTTCCTTATCTCTCTGTCCACGTCCGTCTCCTAACTGAAGGCAAACATTATCTCACACTTGCAGGCAAGTACATCGCCTACATAGGCTTCCGCAATACCTGTTCCCGTACTGCTCCTCAGTCTGTCAAGAGTCACATTGAGAGTCAGCGTATCTCCCGGCACTACCTGCTTTTTGAACCTGGCATTCTTTATAGCTCCGAAAACCGCCAGCTTTCCTTTATGTTCCGGCATGGAAAGGAGCGCGATGGCTCCCGCCTGAGCCAGAGATTCCACGATCAACACTCCCGGCATTATAGGCTGTCCAGGGAAATGTCCTTTGAAGTAGTATTCGTCCTCAGTGACGAACTTGGTGGCAACGATGGATCTGCCTACTTCCATCTCCTCCACCTGATCCACCAGCAGAAATGGTTCTCTATGAGGGATCACTTCCTTTATCTGCTCCTTGTTCATCAACATGTTGCGCTCCTCCTAATCCTCATATTTTTTCATTATGAGAGCAGCATTGTGTCCGCCGAACCCCAAAGAATTGGACAGAACATATTTGAGATCAGCCTCTCTTCCCTGGATAGGGACATAGTCCAGATCCAGCTCCGGATCCTGTTTCTGAAGACCTGCCGTAGGAGGTATGAAACCCTCAATGAGAGCTTTTACGCATATGACAGCCTCCAGCCCTCCTGCCGCTCCCAGCAGATGTCCCGTCATGCTCTTGGTGGAGCTTACAGGTACCTTTGTATCATCTCCGAAGACCTTCTTTATAGCGATGGTCTCAAAAGCGTCATTGTATGGCGTCCCTGTCCCATGGGCATTGATATAATCCACATCCGATGGAGCGATACCCGCATCTTCTATAGCCATTTCCAGCGCTCTTGATGCTCCCTCACCCTCCGGATCAGGCGCCGTGATATGATATGCATCGGACGTGGCACCATATCCAACGACCTCAGCCAGTATTTCAGCGCCTCTTGCCTTGGCATGCTCCAGCTCTTCCAGTATCAGCCATCCTGCTCCTTCGCCAAGTATGAAACCATTCCTGTCCACGTCAAACGGTATGGATGCTCTGTCAGGATCGGTAGTCGGATTCATCGCCGTCATATTGGCAAATCCCGAAAAAGATATCGGAGCCAATACCGACTCTGCACCGCCTGCTATGACTACATCGTTATATCCGTGCTTGATATTTCTGTACGCCTCTCCTATATTGTGAGTTCCGGCAGCACAGGCGGAAACTATGCCAAAGCTGGCTCCTTTGGCCTTGAACTCCATGGAAATATTTCCGGCGATGGCATTAGGCATCATCATAGGCACCAGCAAAGCAGAAGCCCTGGCAGGCGTATTCTTCTTCACACATTTGGACACCTCGCTTTCCAGTGTCGCCAGCCCTCCTATGCCTGTTCCTCCGTATACTCCGAACCTGTTCGGATCGACGTTTTCCCCGCTGACGATACCACTGTCAGCCATGGCCTCTCTGGCTGCCACCAGCGCATACTGGTCGGCTATATCAAGCCTTTTGGCAGCTCTTCTGTCTCCGAAATCAAAATCCTTCACTTCCGCCGCCAGCGTCACCTTCTGGCCTTCCAGATCAAATCTTGTTATCTGTGCTATCCCATGCTTTCCCGCTCTGACAGACTCCCACATGGCGTCTACATCATTACCTACAGGGGAAACAGCTCCTATCCCCGTCACAACAACTCTTTTTTCCATAAATGTTTCCTCCTTACATTATGATACCGCCATCCACGCTTATTACCTGTCCTGTTATATACGCTCCCATATCGGAAGCCAGGAAAAGGGCCGCGTTAGCTATATCCTCCGGCTGCCCCAGCCTTCCCAGCGTTATGTTCTTTGCGGCTGTCTCCTTTTGCTCATCAGTCAATACCGCCGTCATATCAGTTTCTATGAATCCCGGCGCGATGGCGTTGACTCTGATACCACGTCTTCCCAGCTCTTTGGCCGCCGAAAGAGTCATACCTACGATGCCGGCCTTGGACGCGCTGTAATTGACCTGTGCCGGATTTCCTTTGAGTCCTGATACCGATGCCATATTTATGATGACACCGTTTTTCTTTTTTACCATCAGAGCAGATAATTCCTTCATCATGTAAAATGTTCCATTGAGGTTGGCATCTATCACCTTTGTGAAATCCTCATCGCTCATTCTCATCATCAACTTGTCATTGGTTATGCCGGCGTTGTTCACCAGTATGTCGACTTTCTTGTCAAACTCATCTTTTATCAGACCGGCGACCCTCTTCGCCGTCTCCGGATCTGCCACATCGCCTTTGACCAGTTTCACCTGCGGCCCGAAGCCAGATAGTTCTGCCGCTGTCTTTTCCGCTTCAGCGTCATTACTCCTGTAGCAGAGGATCACATTGGCTCCGTTCCGGCAAAAGGCCTTGGCTATAGCTTTGCCTATCCCTCTGACGCCTCCCGTTATAACTGCTGTCTTGCCTTTCAACATATCTCTTCTGTTCCCTCCGATCGTTCTCCTTCCGAAAAGAGCGCCGGCCTCTCCGTTTTTCTCTGCGCTCTTAGTCTTATCAAACGCTCTAAATCAGTTCCTTCAGCTGCTGTACTGTTTCTTTCAATGTTTCCATATCCTCCACATGGAGCGCAGCTATGTCAGGACACGTCTTTTTCGTGAGTCCTGTCAGAGTTTTTCCCGGACCCACTTCTATAATAGCCTTCACTCCGTCACCATCGAACCGCTTGATGATCTCCTCCCAGTAAACCGGGCTCATGGCCTGCTTCGCCAGCATGTCGGTCATATACGCTCCCACATCGCCGCCGTCAAAATCCTTCATGATGTCATCGGCTGTCACATTGGCATATACCTTCATCTTCGGTTCTTTGAGCTCTGCTTCTTTGAGCACCGTTCTCAGCTTTTCCGCTGCCGGTACCATCATCGGGCTGTGGAAGGCTGTGCTGACGCCTAGAGGTATCGCTTTGACGCCTTTGGCTTTCGCGGCCCTCCTGAACCTTTTGAGCGCAGCTTTATCTCCCGCGACTACCGTCTGAACAGGGGAATTGAAATTGACGCCCTCAAGGATGCCATCCTCTCTGGCCTCTTCCACCGCCTCCAGTATAGCCTCTCTGTCGCCGATGCCTGCGGCCATGCCGCCTTTGGCGTTGCCTTCCTCATCGAGACCGGCTTCCTGCATCATCACGCCTCTCTTGGAAACTATGTCGATACCTTTGCTTATTTCATCTATAGCGCCTGCGGCCGTAAGTGCCGAATACTCTCCCAGACTGAACCCGGCCAGCGCATCGATCTCCAGCTTATCGGCAATTCCTTCCTTTTCCAGTTCCGCCATCAGCGCCTTGTAGGCAGCCATTGTGGTGGTGTAAATAGTCGGCTGCGTCACATGGGTCTGCTTCAGGGTCTCCTCGTCTCCGTTGAAACACCATTCCTTGACCTGGTCTCCGGCCATATCAAATATTTCTTTAGCCTCCGGGTAGCTGTCATAGAGGTCCTTTCCCATCCCGCTATATTGCGCTCCCTGCCCTGCAAATACTATTCCTATCTTCATAGATCTTCTCTACCTCCTTGAACATTTCCTCTATCATCTCCGCCGCCGGCTGCTCCTTGTGCACGAGCCCGGCTATCTGTCCCGACATGATATTGCCGTTGTCCGCATCACCGTCTCGCACTGCAGCTGCCAGCGTACCTGTGCACAGCTGGTTTATCTCTTCCTCCGGAGCATTTTGCTTCTCCAGAGAAAGTATTTTTCTGGCCAGCTTATTCTTTATTATCCTCACAGGATGTCCCGTGCTCCTTCCTGTTGCTACAGTGGAAGAGTCCTTCGCTTTCAGGATAGCATCCTTGTAGCCCTGGTGAATGATACATTCGTCAGCCACAAGAAATCTGGTACCTACCTGCACGCCCTTTGCTCCCAGCATATAGGCCGCTGCGATGCCCCTTCCATCGGCGATACCGCCTGCGGCAATGACCGGTATATCAAGTGCATCTACCATCTGTGGTACGAGGGCCATGGTTGTCGTCTCGCCGATATGACCTCCGGCTTCTGTACCTTCAGCTACGACTGCGTCAGCACCGGCCCGCTCCACTCGTGTCGCCAGTGCGACATTGGCCACTACCGGGATCACCTTGATACCGCATTCCTTCAGCTTGCTGATATATTTGCCTGGATTTCCCGCTCCCGTAGTCACCACAGGCACCTTCTCCTCGCATACCACATCCATCAGCTCATCCACATTGTCGGCCAGCAGCATGATGTTGACACCGAAAGGCTTATCAGTCATCTCCCTGGTCTTCTTTATCTGTTCCCTCAGCCAGTCGGCGCTCTGCCCGCCTGCCGCGATTATTCCCAGACCGCCGCCATTGCTGACAGCTGCCGCCAGATTGCATTCGGCTATCCTAGCCATAGCTCCCTGGATTATAGGGTACCGCGTTCCCAAAATCTCGCAAACATTTACCATCTTATCCCTCCTATGTCAACTTACCTGTCGGCGGCTCGTCTCCACGCCCGTTCGCAGCGCTTTGGTTTCGCCACCAAATACTTTGATTGTCAAACTATTTATATGGTATATAATACTATCCGCGAGCGGATTAGTCAAGAAAATCGGCCATCCAAAGAACGTTTTCCGGCTTTAGAGCCACCCTTTACAGACATTTTGCGTTTTCCGAAAAATGTCTGTAAAACCAAAACAGTCCAATTGGCAATATGCATCATTTAAAAAGAGTCCTATCACCAATATGCGATTGACAATAGGGCTCTTTCAGTTTTCTATGTATTCCTATATGATTTTACAGGCTTTTCTCTAGCTGCTTCTCTTTCTTCTGCCGTAAACCACTGTTCCGGCGGCTGCCGCTGCCGCGAGACCCATGATAACAAACATCAGCGTGAGGTTCGTATCGTCTCCTGTGGCGATGGCTTTATCGTTAGCCGCTGTGCTTCCAGCCGACTGATCCGTCGTGCTTTCCGTACTATCGGAAGGATTCTGACCTCCGGTAGTTATTTCATCTCCACTTTTAATCGTTGTTCCGTTAGCGGTAACCGCCCCGTCTCCATTGTTTTTGATTTTAACGCCGTCACCTTCTACTTTCAAATCGACATCTCCAGCAAGCACTGTTATTTCATCTCCACTGGAAGCGTCTTCAACGATCTCATTGATCTGCGCTTCGGTACCAGCATGGTATATTGACGCAGCTCCGTCTTTTGCCTTATATTCGATCAGAACTACTCCATCCGAAAGGAAATCCGTTGGAGCTGATGCAAAGCTTCCTCCCGTTACTATTATAGATGCTGTCTCTGCGCTCGGATCGGAAATTTCGATCCCTTCACCACCGTATGTCCCTTTATTGAGTTCTCCGGTTATAGTGCCGCCTTCTATGATTACCGTTGGTACACTTTCTCCATCATAATTTACCGCGATCACATCACCGTTGATATTTCCGGAAATGATCCTTGTCTCGGATGATGAACCTCCATAGGCCCACGTAATTACCGGGCCATTGAGTGTTCCTCCGTTGATCTCAGTACTTGACCAGTTCTGCACCGCCTGTTCACCAGATGTTATCGTGCCGCCCGTGATACTGAGACTTGAATAATCATCATTCTTGACGGCTATAAAGCCCTGCTGTTCCAAGGTACCGCCTTCGATCCTCAACGTTGCTACATTATCCGCATCAGTTCCCATGTTCCTTACCAGAGACGAGAAATAGCCGTCATTTGTGATAGTGGTTCCTTCCCTGACAGTCATACTCCCGTTATTGTCGATCACGTAGTAGCTGTTGTTGCCATCTTCTGTCGGTCCCGTGCTCGCTTCCGCGCTGCGGGTAAAGGTTCCTCCCGCAAGGATCGCTTCACCATAGTTCACCAGCGCAGCCCTTCCATGGGTCACATTATCCACCGTCCCGCTACCGATTATCGTAAGTTTCCCATTGTTTACAATAGTATGGCCGTCTGTATTCGTCACAGTCTGTCCGTTCAAGTCAATTGTAATATCCTTTTCGGAAGGGATCGTGATATTCCCGGTTATCGAACCGGTCAGCCTGATAGTCGTCGCCTCCGCAGCACTGTCTATCTGCCCTTGCAACGTGTTGTAATCACCCGCTTCCAGTTCTGCCGCACTTACACTGACCGGCATCGCCATCACCAGCGCCATGACGAGGGTCATGATACCGCACAGCAGGATCCTGCTTTTCTTTTTCATAATGCACCTCTTTCTCTATGCAACTGTCCTTTCATTCTGCAGTCGTTCTTCCAACCTCAGCTATGTCTTTTCTTTCTGCCGTAAATCACTGTACCGGCCGCCGCTGCTGCCGCGAGACCCATGATAACAAACATCAGTGTGAGGTTCGTATCGTCTCCTGTGGCAGTCGCACCTGTCTGAGTTTCTTCTGTTGTCTGGTTTTCTTCTGTCGATGGCTGCTGCGGGTTTTCATCGGATGGCTCCGTAGGAGTTTCCTCCTGTTCACCGTATATTCCGCCGTCGGCTATCGTTTCGCCGTTTACATTTATAGATGCTCCCGTTTTATTTTCTACCTTTACTCCCTCAGGAACTTCTATCTCCGTCTGTCCCGCTTCGACATTGAATACCGTAAGGGTATCGCCATCCTTCAGCTGTTTGAGGGCGTTTTCGAGAACAGTGTACTTATCTCCGTTCACGCTTGCCGCCCACTGTTTGGCGTTATCGTAGACGTCTTCTTCCACCGATGAACCGTCATTGTTATACGCGTATTCACCCACACATTTAGCCGTTATAGCACTTTTCTCCGTCTTTGAAACGTTGTTGTAGATATTCACATCGTGCTCCGGCACGGTATTGTCGTCGCCCTCTCCAGCGACAGGTGTCTCGGTATACTGAATATTACCCACGATTCCGCCTGCGAAGGTCGTGCCACTGATGTTTTCGGCATTGTTTTCGTTGCCTTCTACTACAGCCGTGTTGTATACCGTTCCGATTATGCCGCCGCCATCGTTGCCTCCGTCGATATCGCCATTGTTGACATTATCTATAACTTCTATTATCTCCTTGGCCGGATAACTTTCAGGTGCGCCATTATACCTTACCCAGCCGACAATGCCTCCGGTGCCGTAGGCTTCGCTATTATTCGTTATGTCGCCGTTGTTAGTACACCCGATCACGCTGCCGTAATTCTGCTGCTCAGCTACTATCCCTGCTACGTCAGCTCCATTGCCGGTGATATCAGCATTGTTGACGCAGTTTGATACGTTAGCTGAAGAAAGGCCCACTATCCCTCCAACAGCACCGGCAGTTCCACTCACCGTTCCGTTATTGACACAATCTGATATGGACATCTCCTGACCTATGGCTGTATAGTATGCCGCTCCGACGATGCCTCCCACGTTGGCTCCGGTGCCGCTCACAGAAGCCTCGTTGACACAGTTCGATATCGTGCCGCTTATCGTCATCCTGCCGACGATACCTCCGTTTCCTCTGGTAGCGGTAACGCTTCCGCTGACGGTGATCCTGTCAGCTGTAGCATTATTTACCATAAGGCCGATAGCTCCTCCGGCGCATTCGCTTCCAGACACATCGATATCGACACCGCTAAGATTGAGATCCTGTACAGTTCCTCCGTCGACTACTCCAAACAACCCTACGGCATCATCTGCGCCATCAGACTGTGATACCCTCAGACCTGATATCGTATGTCCCTGGCCGTCGAATATCCCTTTGAAAGCATTCTCCGTATACCCGGAGCCAGATCTGGTTCCTTCCCCTATCGGGGTCCACTCTCCATCGATGACAATATTCGCGGTAAGTACAACATATTTGCCGTCATAATCATTTCCCGCATTGACACTGTCACGAAATTCTTTAAGCTCTTCCAAACTTCCGATCGTATATGGATCAGTTTCCGTCCCTGTCCCGCCTATGGCCGCAAACGCCGTTGATGGTATCATCACAGCAACCATGAGCACAGCGGAAAGGATCGATATAAAACATCGTCTTTTCTTTTTCATAACTCTCCTCCAAGCGCACCAAAAGCTCTGATTATTCTCATAATATAGCAGCATACCCCCTCCCTGTCAAGTTTTGGGCACTTCTTATCGTGTGAAGACCTCAATTCCTCTAACATCAGTGTCTCTGATGTTAGTTTCCACGTGTGCCCCGTATCGCACATGACTACGAGGCCCTCTACGCGGCTTTGAAAATCGACGTGAAAAAATGTCCCCCTGCATGTTTAGAATTATCTCTTATACATATTTCCCCTGATCGGCGATTTTACGTATAAAGCTCTCCCGTGAATTCTCGTCTTGGGAAAGCTGGATGGGCAAACTTTATACGTTTTTCATCAGTTTCAATAAAATCATGTATAAAAACAATGGCGTGGTCCGCGTTGTTGTCGCCGAAAATTATACGTAAAATCTTCATACGCATCCAAAAAAGTATAAAAATCCGCTCAAAACCTCGTTAAACCGGATCTGCAATCGTCAGGCGTTATACGTAAAAATAAGAAAATCAAAAAATATGTATAATTTGCTGTCACGAACACCCCAGCGAGAACATGATCGAGAATATGATTAAGAATATGATTATGATAAAAGCATCCTCGCGTCAACGAGACTGCGAGGAGAAAAATCATTACGAAGATAGCAGCGTCCTCCATTCGATTTGTTTTCTTAAATTTACGCCCTCCATAGGACTGTGAAAAAAGAAACCATTTTGTGAAACAACTGCATATGCCTGCCCCGTTGTTTATTTGATCAAAATCACACGCCTAACAAAGCAATAAAGTAAAGAGTGGACTCATTACAAGTCCACTCTCATAAATTCTCATATATTAAAGGTATCTATACCGAAAGCCATCCCATCGGTGACATAGTTCCCGCCTGTCACCTGCAGAGTCTGGACATCTGCCGCGGTAGTCAGGGTGTCTGTGGAAAAGAACCTGTTATTTGAAGTCATGCTCACATCGTTAAAAATCACCGTAGAACCAGACGCGTCGATATCTTCATTGCGGAAGTTCTTCACGAAAGCTCCATTATCAGTATCTCCCGCATATGTTCCTCCATTCAGCGTCACGACGCTCTGATCCGCGACTTTGATAAATCCGTAAGATCCCGTATTGCTTTCGGGGATCGTCATCTCACTGCTGACCTGCGTGCCGTTCACCGTAAATTCCGCGGCGGTGACATTGAACAGCCTGTCCCCCTGCACGTTGTTTACGATCTCATAACCGTTGAGATCCAGCGTTATGCTCCTGTCTATCGAAATCACGCTGTCCTCTGAAGTGTCGCTTATCAATGTGACAGTCCCGCCCTCCGGGGCCGCTGCTATCGCTTCCGCCAGCGTCGCCTACTCTGTGCCGCCAACTTCCGCCACCATGTTTCCAGCGTTGACCGATACATCGCCGTTTGCATCAGCGGCGAGGGCTATGGCAGGTACCATCACGATAAATGCTGCCACGGTCGCCAAAACAGCCTTTACTTTTACCCTCATTTCGTCATCCTTTCAAATCATTATCGCGTTATCGTCCGATCACTTCTCAAAATTCCCTTTTCATATCAAAATAATACCCTTGACCCCCTAACCCTGTCAAGTTTTCAGGCGTTATCAATGGTATCAGATCGTTACCTTTCCTGCTTCTCGATCTCCTGCCTTTATACTTCCTGCTACAGCATCACCATCACCGCCTTACACTTGCCGTCCCACCGTTGCTCCCCCTGTTCGCCGCAACCCGGTCTCCGAATGCCGCCCGCCGCAACCCTTTCCCCCATAAACCGCAGACAGCCCGGCGGTCTCAGGTCTCCCTTCGACAGCCAGGCTGTTTTTTATCTGTATATTTATCGGCTTTGATCAGACCCTTTCGTATCCGCCCTTCACTTACGCAGAGCCCATGCAAGAACTCCCGGGATCATAAGCTTTTTCACCCGCTGAACCTTTTAGCCAGACCGGAAAACCACTGCTTCCCGCCAGTACTTCTAGCTATGCTTTCTCTTTCTACCGAAGATCACTGTCCCGGCCGCTGCCACTACTGCCGCTCCCATGATAGCAAAGACAAGTGTCAGATCCGTGTCGTCTCCCGTAGCGGCGGATTTGTCATTAGCCGCTGTGCTTCCCGTAGGATCAGTGCTTCCCGGCTTAGTCGGGTCCGTCGGCGTCGTCGGATCTGTCGGCTCCGGTTTTTCCGTTACCACCGTATCATTGCCCTTCACAGGCTCATCGTTTACAGTGACAGTACCGCCGCCGCTGTTGGAAACTTCGACTCCTCCTACAGGGACAACGAGGTCCACATCACCCTGGATCACTTCGATTTCATCCCCCGACGCAGCGTCTTTTACGATCTCGTTTATCTGTTTTTCAGTTCCTACGAAATAAGTGTCATCGTTACTGTGGGTATACTTAACGGCAACTTTCCCTTCCTCTACATATTGTGTCACATCGCTGCTGAACTCACCGCCAGCGATAATTATTTCCTCTGTATCAGACGTCGTTTCTTCATCTTTTAACATCTGTACTGCCGTGCTGTTGGTGCTGTCAAAGGTACCGCTTTCGATATTTACAGTGATATCTCTGTCGTAGTTTCCTTCTACGTAGACGGCATCGCCTGTATCCGTCACGCCACTGTTTACTCCGGCAGGGTCATTCTTTTCTCCCGTACCGGAGATCTTCGCTCCTCCTTTGATCGTCACTTTACCGCCTTTGACGGCTACTCCTGTAGTGCCTGTGATAACTGTCCCGTCAATAGTCAGGCTGCTGTCAGCAGGTGGGAAATAGAGCCCTATGGCATTAGGCGCGTTGACTGAGCCACCTTTCAGGTTGATATTGACCCCGGTGCTCGTACCGTTGCTGACGATGCCGTAGTGACCGTCGCTTCCCGCTCCTGTCGCTGTCAGATCGACATTTTCCAGATTCAACGTCACATTATGATAGTATACCGGATCTCCAGGACTGGCAGTACTTGGTATACCAACTTCCGCTCCGGTCCCGTTTTCCGTCACCATCGTACCGTTTTTGATCGTCAGCGATGCGTCGCTGGTGTTCAAACGGATCACTGGCGTATCGTTGCTGCTCGTCACGGTATTTCCGTCCAGGTCAAGGATCAGCGCTTCACCGGAACTTAACGCAATAGCGCCATTATAGTCATTCAGCAATACAGCCGTTTTATTCACATCGTTCCTGGCCGCCGGCACGAAGCTTCCGTAAATGTACTGCTTGCCGTCTTCCGATGTCGACAGGAATCCTCCCGTCTTTACATAGGATGCCGCCGTGTCACTGTATTCGATACATGTGCTTGTCCCAAGTTCAATATAGGTATCGCCTGTTGATATCAGTTCTATATCGTCTCCCAGTGTCAATGGCAGCAGATTCTGGCTGTTGCCTGAATTTACACGCAACGGAGTTGCAGCCGTTATCTTTGATATGCCTGATCCGCCATTGATGACGGAAACACTTCCTCCTGTCCCTGAAGTACTATATTTTGAAGCGAAGTTGATACCATAGCCCTCTTCCGCAGCATTTGTAATGCTATGCCCGTTCAGGTCTATGATGGCGTTGTCGACACTGACCTCTACAGACTGACTTCCTTCATAATCCTGAAGTAATGTCAGCGTCTCTCCGTCCTTCAATTCAGACGCCGCTTTGACAAGAGAACCATACAGCTTATCACCGATTTTAGCTACAGCATCATCCTCTGTAAGTGGCCGTACGATCCAATGACCGTCTACTTCCTCAGCTATAAGCGAAGCCGGAAGATAAGCAGACACATCCTGCTCAAACCAGCAGTTCAGAACAAAACTTTCTCCGACGCTACCAAAGACTCTTCCGACCGTACCGCTGTTGAGTGCGACTGACGCAGAATTACTGCCTGCATAGACACTCGACACATATACCGTCTTTGCCTCTTCCTCTGTCTGGGTATTTCCAGCTGGCGCGTTACCGACCGTAAGTTTCGATGTGGCCGCCGAGAGAGAAATGCCTCTGATTCCGCCTTCAATGCGCCCGCCGGTCACATCGGCAGTGCCATTGGCGTTTACCATTACTACATATGTCGCATTTGATTGTGTCTGTCTGACGATACCGCCAGTCATGTTGAATACATTTTCCGACGCTACGCGGACTGCCGCTGTCCAACCCGTACCTTCCAGCGTTCCGCTCTGCAGCAGCAACTGGTTGCCGCCTGCCGTATTTGCGTCTACGATATAATCAGTCCCGGTTATCTTACCATCCGCGTTATCGCTGCTGTCGCAAATCGTCAGATCTCCGCCCGAGAGTCTCAGAGAATATTCACCCGTGGTCAATACCTGCCCGTTGAGATCGAGGATGATATCCTCGTCAACGATTATATCCGAATCAAGCTCGGATCCCTGCGTCAAACTGATGATACTGCCATCCTCGGCCGCCGCAACCGCCTCTTTCAAAGACGGATACGGTACGTCTCCTATCTGGCAAACATTGCCCTCCTGCGCGAACGCCGCCGCAGGTATCATCAATACCATCATGACAAAGGCCGAAATACTGCTTAAAAGCGTCCTTCGTTTCTTCTTCATAATTCACCCCTCCGCTTCATTCATCTTCGCATCATACAACCTATGATCGTAATTGCTATGTCTCGATTATATATCACTCCCCCTACCCCGGTCAACAACGGGTATCTGCGTTTCCATTCCATTTATCCACGTTTCCGCTTCATCTCCCCCTCCATGTCGAGAACCGCAGATCATTATACTTTACAGATATCGAAGGGTTTTGTCCGATTATCTGTAATTTTTTCAGCGTCCGAGAAGCCTCCTCCTGCGCGATTTCGTGAAAATCACTGTTTTTGTTCTGGACCAAGACGATCCAATATCTTCAACCCCATTGGGTTTTACAGATAATCATCAAAAAATTGAGAAAATCTGCAGACTTATAGCGACAGAACGCTGCCGCGCCCTGCTGACCGCGCAAATTCCCCAACGAATCAGCCCTGTATCCAAGCCGCCGTTTTCCCAATATAGAACAAAGTCGGCTTCGCCGATTCCCTTTCAGCGGTAGACTTTGTTACCTTCCGGCCTGTCCCGCAAAGCGGGGCAATACCATAAAACGATTTTTCCTGCATGATCAAAAAAAGACCACATTACCACGATCTCTTTTATGTTCCTAAATTTATCTGGATGTATCATCTGCCGGGAATGTATGGTATGCCGACAGCATCCTCCCGCCAGGACGATTACATGACGATTATATTATCTCCAGCAGATCTTCTGGCTTCTCCAATATGTAATCAGGCGCCGCGTCGCCGAGGTCTTCCTTCGTCTTCCCACCGAGAACCAGGGACCAGGACACCAGCACTGATTTGACTCCCGCGTTTTTCGCGCACAGCAGGTCGAACAGCGTGTCTCCCAGCATTATGGTATTCTCTGGTTTTGAGCCCAGCTTTTCCAGAGTTATATTGACCGGCTCGGGATCCGGCTTGTGCTTCGTCGTGTCGTTGGCTGTGATGATGACGTCGAAATACTGTTTAATCCCGTACTTTTCCAGTCCCTGCATCGTGGTGTTGTAAAGCCTCGATGTCACCAGAGCCGTCTTATATCCTCTCGCCTTTACCTCACAGATTAGTTCTTTCATGCCGGGAAACAGATTTATCAGTTCTCCGAAATTATCTCTGTGAAAGCTGCGATAAACTTCCACCGCTTCATCAGCCGGTACGTCGGGGAAAAATTTCCTCATCGTCACCTCTAAAGGCTCTCCGAAAGTCCCCAGAATGACTTCCGGATCTTCCTCCCTGTTTTCCAGTGTCCGGAAAGTGTGCTGCCACGACATCATGATGACGTCGTTTGTATTCATAACGGTCCCGTCAAAATCGAAAAGTACCGTATCTATCTTGTTCATGTCGACTACTCCTCCCGTGGTTCTCACCAGGCTTCAGCCCTTCCGCTGCTTCAGTTTCATGGTGAGCCCGATCTTCTGTTTATCTCTGTCGATAGTTATGATCTTCACTTTCACTGTATCGCCCACAGACACCACATCCATCGGATGTTTGACGAATTTGCTGCTCAACTGGGAAATATGGACGAGGCCGTCGTTCTTGACACCTATGTCGACAAAAGCACCGAAATCAACTACATTCCGTACCGTCCCTTCCAATTCCATCCCTACTTCCAGATCGTCAAACGATCTCACATCATTGCGAAAAACCACAGGCGGCGCATCTTCCCGGGGGTCGCGTCCCGGCTTTTTCATCTCGCCGATTATATCCGAAAGAGTCGGCACACCGATACCCAGATCGGCAGCCATCTTCTCCACAGCTTTCTTCATATTCCGTTTCGGCTTTCTCTCTTCCGCTGCTGCCTTTTGAGAAAGTGCTTTCAGATCTGCCAGACTCTTGGCTCTCGTCCTTCCTGCCTTAGTCTTCTCCTCTTCGCCATAAACAGCCCATACGCGCTCGTCTATATCTGGGATACCACCATGTCTCAGGTCTTCTTTATCCATTCCCAGTTTGGCAAGCATGGCTTCGGCCGCCTTATAGGATTCAGGATGGACGGAGGTGGCATCCAGCGGCTCGTCTCCTCCTGAAACTCTTATGAAGCCGGCGCACTGATTGAATGTCTTCTCTCCCAGCTTGGAAACGTTCTTCAGCTCACTTCGTTTTTTGAATGCTCCCTTTTCCTCTCTGTACGCCACGATGTTCCTTGCGATCCCCATGTTGATGCCGGCCACATGAGCCAGCAGCGACGGCGACGCAGTGTTGAGCTCTACGCCCACTCTGTTAACACAGTTTTCCACTACGTTATCCAGGGCGCTTTCCAGCAACCCCTGATTTATATCGTGCTGGTACTGGCCCACTCCAATGCTCTTGGTAGGGATCTTCACCAGCTCCGCCAGCGGATCCTGAAGCCTCCTGCCCAGGGACATGGCACCTCTGACGGTCACATCCAGATCCGGATATTCCTCTGTTGCCAGCTTCGAGGCTGAGTAGACCGATGCTCCCGCCTCATTGACTATGGTGTAGTGGATATCCCGCCCCGATTTTCTGATGAAATCAGCCACAACTTCTTCAGTCTCCCTGGAAGCTGTTCCGTTGCCGATGACGATGGTGTTTATTTTAAACTTGTCAGCCAGCTTTCCAAGCACAGCTTCCGTTCCTTTTATATCCTTCTTAGGCTCTGTCGGGAATACGGTCGTATAGGCCAGCAGCTTTCCCGTCTCGTTGATGACAGCTACCTTGCAGCCTGTCCTGTATCCCGGATCGATGCTGATTATCCGAGCCCCTTTTACAGGCGGTACCATCAGCAGCTTTTCGGTGTTTTTTGCAAAAACTTTGACCGCCTCGGCCTCCGCCCTTTCCGTCAGCATGCTCCTGATTTCCCTTTCGGCGGAAGGAGCCATCAGCCTCTTGTATGCGTCGGTTATGGTATCCCGAAGCAGCTCTGTGAACGGGGATCCTTCGTCAGTTATGACGTGCTCCCCGATGAGGGTTTCCATCTTTTCCACGTCGGCGCTGACCTTCACCTTCAGTTTTTTCTCCTTCTCGCCCCTGTTGATGGCCAGTATCCTGTGGTTTGGGATGGATCTGACGGCTTCTCTGTATTCGTAATACATATCATACACCGTCTTTTCCTCCGCATCCACAGCCTCTGTCTCAATGGCCGCGGTCTCATATGTCTTCTCCCTGACAGCCGCGGTGATATCCGGATCATCAGATATCATCTCAGCGATGATATCGCATGCTCCCGATATGGCATCCTCGACAGTCTCCACGCCTTTTTCAGGGTCGATAAAAGGTGCCGCCAGTTCTTCCGGTGAGCCGGCATCGTCCTGCTGCTCCCGGAATATAAGGGCCAGAGGTTCCAAGCCCTTTTCCTTCGCCTTTGAAGCTCTTGTAGCCTTTTTCTTTTTATATGGCTTATAAAGATCTTCCACTCTCTGGAGGACCTCCGCCTCATCTATCTGCGCCCTCAGTTCATCATTCAGCTTTCCCTGCTCGTCGATGAGCCTGATGACCTCGTCTTTTCTCTCCTGCAAATTCCGCAAGTACGTCAATCTCTCGTCGATGTCTCTCAACACCTCGTCGCTGAGACCTCCTGTAACTTCTTTTCTATATCTGGCGATAAATGGGATAGTGTTCCCTTCATCAATAAGAGCCACAGTATTCTCTACCTGTGACTCTTTTACATTGAATTCTCCGGCGATCATCTGGATGATGTTCATCTGTTACTCCTTCTGTTTAAGCTTTTCATTTATGAAATAGTCGATGTCCCCGTCCATTACAGCTTCCACATTCCCGACTTCTGCGCCGGTCCTGTGATCCTTGACCATGGTATATGGATGGAAAACGTAAGATCTTATCTGGCTTCCCCAGGTTATCTGGCTATAATCGCCTTTCAACTCGTCCAGACTCTCCTTCTTTTCCTGCTCCTTCAGCTCGATCAGCTTGGACATCAAGAGCTTCATGGCCGTCTCTCTGTTTTGATGCTGAGACCGCTCGTTTTGACATGTAACCACGATGTTGGTCGGTATGTGTGTTATCCTTATGGCGGAATCAGTCTTGTTTACATGCTGTCCGCCTGCGCCACTGGAACGGAACGTATCTATCCTCAGATCTTCACTGTTTATCTCCACCTCAACGTCATCGTCTATCTCCGGTATCACATCCAGCGACGCGAAGGAAGTATGCCTCCTGCCGGAAGAGTCGAAAGGAGAGATCCTGACTATCCTGTGGACGCCTTTTTCGTTCTTCAGATATCCATAAGCGTATTCGCCTTCCACCAGCAGCGTCGCACTTTTGATACCGCCCTCCGTATCGTCCTGCATGTCTATGAGCTTAGCCTTGTAACCCTTCTTTTCACACCATCTGGTATACATCCGAAAAAGCATCTCCGCCCAATCCTGGGCATCCGTACCGCCTGACCCCGCATGTACGGAAATTATGGCGTTGTTCTTATCGTACTTGCCATTGAGGAGCGTCCTCAGCCGCAGATCCTCCAGCGCAGCCGATAGCCTTCCGAAAGCCTCTTCAGCCTCATCGGCAAAAGCTTCGTCCTGTTCTTCATCAGCCATCTCTATCATGACTTCCAGATCCTCCATCTGGCCTTCCAGAGCGTCCAGTTCAGACAACTTATCCTCGATGGACTTCTTCTCCTTCATGACCTTCTGAGCTGCTTCCGGATCGTCCCAGAATCCGTTTTCATTTACCTTTTTATCTATCTCTTCGAGTCTTACTTTGAGCCCTGCCGGGTCAAAGGGACTCACCTGCCTCTTGCAGCATCGTCTTCAGTTCAGGCATCTGGCCTTTTATCTGGTCGAGCTGTACCATAACTTCACATCCTTTTCAATTTTATATTTTTATAGAACACCCTGTGACATTCACGTCCGGGCTGTTTCCGCTCCCTTTCGCTCGCGGACATCCCTCGCGGGAATTTTGTCTTTCCGCTCTTTCATCGCGGGACAAAATGTCCTGACGGGGGACGCTCCGCCACTCTGACTTCGCTGTCGCTCGTCAATCCTGGGGAGTCGTCCTTGCGTCGTTGGTCACCACGGGCTGAAGCCCTGTGACATATGACGGGGGACGCTCCGCCACTCTGACTTCGCTATCGCTCGTCAATCCTGGGGAGTCGTCCTCCCACAGCAGTGTTTGTATTTTTTGCCGCTGCCGCACGGGCAAGGGTCGTTTCTTCCCACTTTCGGCATGTCTCTTCTCACGGTCTGCTGCTTATGCTCTCTCTTCGGTATCACTGCCTCCGCAGGGACATCCTGTCCTCCGCTGGCCATCAAAGCGTCTTCCTCAGAGAATTCATCCTTATGCTCCTCGCCGCTTCCGATAACGTCCCTTCTCTCAGTCGATGTCTTGATCGTTGCATTATAGCAGAACTTGACGAAATCTTCTTTGATAGAATGTATCATCGCTTCGAACATATCGAAACCTTCCTGGGCATAAGCCGCAGCCGGATCCTGACCGCCCAGCCCTCTGACACCGATACCGCTTTTCAGCTGTTCCATAGCATCGATATGATCCATCCACTTGTTGTCCACTATCCTTATGAGAAGCATACGCTCAACTTCCCTGAGCCTGTCTACACCGATCTCCTCTTCCTTGGTCTGATACAGCTCCTCAAAATCTTCATACAATCCGGATTTCAAGCTGGCTTCATCCATATCTGCCAGCGTTTCCTTATCGAAATCAAGGGGCTCAAATCTCGGGGAAATCTTTCGCAGGCCCTTGTTAAGAGTATCAAAATCCCACTCTTCAGCGAACTTTGACTCCATCGTCACCGGATCGACGATCTCGTCTATCAGTTCGTGTGTCATAGAAACCAGATCTTCTCTCAGATTCTCACCGAACAGGACTTTTTTACGTTCTCCATATATTATCTCACGCTGCTTGTTCATTACGTTGTCATACTGGAGTACATATTTTCTTATCGAGAAGTTCTTGCCTTCCACCTTCTTCTGAGCGTTTTCTATCTGCTTCGTTATCATCTTGGCTTCGATAGCTTCGTCTTCCTCCACGCCCAGCCTCTGGACGATGGACTGCATCCTCTCTCCGCCGAAGAGTCTCATCAGATCATCTTCCATGGAAATGCAGAACTGAGTCTGTCCCGGGTCTCCCTGACGTCCGGAACGACCTCGCAACTGGTTATCTATTCTCCGTGATTCATGGCGTTCCGTACCGATTATGCACAGACCGCCCAGTTCTACTACCTTTTCCTGCTCTCCTTTTCTTTCTTCTTTCGCTTTCTCCAGCAGCTCCCTGTATTCCTGGCGGGCATTCAGCAGTTCCTGGTCTTCCGATTGCATAAAACTGGTAGCGAATGTGATCGCCTCGTCATCGTATCCCTTCTGGACCATCAGCTTTCTCGCCTCGAATTCCGGATTGCCGCCCAGTATAATATCAGTACCTCTGCCTGCCATGTTGGTGGCAATGGTAATAGCGCCCAGCCGCCCCGCCTCAGCGATTATCTGCGCTTCCTTCTCATGCTGCTTGGCGTTCAGCACATTAAAGTCTTTGATACCGCGCTTTTTAAGAGCATCAGCTATCAGCTCGGATTTTTCTATGGAAATGGTACCTACCAAAACCGGCTGTCCCTTTTTATGAGCCTCTTCCACCCTGTCTACGATAGACTTGTACTTGCCGTGCTCCGTAGCATAAACAGCATCCTGCAAGTCTTCTCTGATAACCGGTTTGTTGGTCGGTATCACAACTACATCCATATTATAGATGTCTCTGAACTCGCTTTCTTCCGTCTTTGCTGTACCTGTCATTCCTGCCAGTTTCTGATACATCCTGAAATAATTCTGCAGCGTTATGGTCGCCAGTGTCCTGGACTCAGAGCGGACCAGCACGCCTTCCTTCGCTTCGATAGCCTGGTGAAGACCATCGCTGTATCTTCGCCCGAACATGAGACGTCCCGTAAACTCATCTACGATGATTATCTCACCATCTTTTACGATATAATCAACATCTCTCTTCATCATGTTCCTTGCCTTCAGCGCCTGGAGCACGTGATGGTTGATTTCCATATTCTCCGGGTCAGCAAAGTTTTCCACCCCAAAATACTTTTCGCATTTTTCCACACCTTCGTCGGTGAGTGCTATCTGTTTATCCTTTTCCTCAATTGTAAAATCATCATCTTTCCTGAGGGTCCTGACGAAGCCGTCTGCTCTCCTGTACATATCAGTGGACTTGTCGCCTTTTCCCGATATTATCAGCGGCGTCCTGGCCTCATCTATGAGGATCGAATCCACCTCGTCTATAATGGCATAGTTCAACTCGCGCTGCATCATAGCTTCCTTATAGATCACCATATTATCGCGCAGATAATCGAAACCGTACTCATTATTGGTCCCATAAGTGATATCCGCCTGATAAGCGGCTCTCCTGTCAGCTTCGGAAATGCCATGTATCACGCATCCTACCGTGAGCCCCAGGAATGTATAGAGTTTGCCCATCCATTCCATATCACGCTTTGCCAGATAATCGTTGACGGTGACCACGTGGACGCCCTTTCCTTCCAGCGCGTTGAGGTAGGCCGGCAGCGTCGCCACGAGGGTCTTACCTTCACCTGTCTTCATCTCGGATATCCTGCCCTGATGGAGCACGATACCACCTATCACCTGAACGTAGAAATGCTTCATGCCCAGACTTCTCCATGCACCTTCCCGGCATACGGCGAATGCCTCAGGCAATATATCGTCCAGCGACTCTCCGTCCTCCTGGACGCGCTTTTTGAATTCCGCAGTCTTCTCACGCAGCTGATCGTCCGTAAGCGCCTCCATTTCCTTTTCATATGCCATGACTTTATCGGCTATCTTCGAAACTTTCTTTACTTCCTTTTCGTTGAGATCTCCAAAGATCTTCTCTATCAATCCCATTGCGAACTTTTCTCCTTCCTTACGCCTCTTCCACTTTGAGGTTTATTTCCACAGCCTTTCTCCCGTCAGCTTTCGTTACTCTCACTTTCATCCTTCTGCCGTCCGCCACCGTTTCAAAGGTATCATTTTTCTCCGGCATCTTGTCCAGATTCATGACTACCCAACCATTGACCGTGACCACATCAGGTATCTCTTCTATACCGAAATATTCGAAAAGCTTATTGATATTAGTGCCGCACTTCACTCTGTAACTGCCATTTTGCAGCGGCAGGATATCCTTCGAAACTACAGCGTCGTGTTCGTCGAATATCTCTCCCACCAGCTCTTCAACGATGTCCTCCACTGTTATGAGCCCTTCTGTACCTCCATATTCGTCTATCACCACAGCCATATGTATCTTCATCTCCTGCATTTTTTGAAGCAGCTCCGATATTTTCATGGTCGTGCTGACGAATATCACCGGTACTATATAGTCCATGATGCTCCTGGTCGTCCCCATCACATGATTGTGAAAATCCTTCTGGTTTACGACACCTACTATTCTATCCATGTCTTCTTCATAAACCGGCAATCTGCTGTATCCTGTCCTCCTGAAAGTTTCCGCCAGATCGTCATTGGAGCATTCAGAATTGACAGCGCATATAGTTGGTCTCGGCGTCATCACATCTTCCACGACCAGATCATAAAATCCTATCGCTTTCTGTATCAGCTCACTATGCTCTTCTTCTATGCTTCCGGCATTCTCAGCTTTCTCAAGCATAGTCAGTATCTCCTCTTCGGTGACCGCCGTCTCTCCGTCATCGCTGAGCGGCCTCGAGATCCGCCGTTTCATCCTGACGAGAGGAACGCTGACCGGGATCAACACAGTCTCCACAGCTCTGATAGCTGTGACCGACACTTTCGCAAGCCGCTCCGCCCTGGCCTCCCCTACGGCGCCAAATGCAACGCAGCATAATATGGAAATGACTGCGGTCGCCGCGGCGGCAAGCACTGCTCCCAGCGTTCCCCACAGATGCATCGATAAGGCGGTGCTCATAGCCGTAACGGCTATCACCAATACAGTATTCATCGTAAGGATAGATACCCTCAATTTATCCCGTCCCGCTATGACTTTCAGCGCTCTGTCAGCTTTTCTGTCCCCACTGTCCGCCATTGTTTTCAGCTTGCTTCCGTCAGCCGATGAAAATGCCGAGCCGACAGCTGACAAATATGCCATTACCGCGATCAGGGCTACCATTATCAATATATATCCACTGCTGTCACTGTCCATTTAAGTGCGATTCTCCCCTTTCGACAGACACTTATCGCATTATAATTATCAATTAATCAGTATACCTTATTTCTCCACAAAATGGAATATCTTTATATGTTAAATTCATGCTAAGTTCACAGAGGGCTGCCTTCTCTCGCAGATGTCGGATATGCCAAAACATCAGCTTTTTCCCTTTCATTAGGCATAAATACGTGAATGGAGTGACCTTCCCGAAAACTAATATGCCAAAAGATAATATTTGCACCAAGCTTTTTAGCATATTTCTTCTCAACAGAAAAGGAATAATGCCTATGATCCATGTTTCAACAGTATGATTTGGCATATCATCCTCTGTCAGTACCTTCGAAACATGGAAATTATGCCAAAAAGGGCCTCCCGAAAAGCCCTTCTTAGGCATATCGCTCCGAAAGACTACCGTATATCGTCCGAAAACGAGATCCGATGACTGTATCTGTTGGTACGCCTTCACATCTCCATCATTACAGCAAACACAGGTATGGTCACTATGGAAAACAACGTCGAAAGAAGCACTGTTTTGGTGGCGAAGGCAGTCTCCCCTCTGTACTGCTGACTGAATATGACCGATACGGAGCCTGCCGGCATAGCGAAACTCATTATCAACACTTTTTCCAACAGGGAAAAATCTCCCACAGCTACTCTGAGGACGATGAGAGCCAGAACCGGCACTATCAGCAGCTTGGTAAATGATATGACATATATAGAGGCGTCCTTCAAGATTTCCTTCGCTTTGAGGCCGCCCAGCTGATATCCTATGAGAAACATGGTCAGCGGCGTCGTGGCATCCCCAACCATTTCCACGGCTCCCCCTATGACTTCCGGCAGGCGGATATCCAGCAGAAACAGCAGCAGGCCGACGATGACTCCTATGAGCCCGGGGTTGAGGAACAGTTTGGGCTCGAATCTGAGCTTCGCTCCGGCAGACATCTGTATCAGCATCATGCCGATCGTAAATATGACCACATCGTTGACCATCTCCAAAATAGCGGCAAAAAACACGGCTTCCGTCCCGTAAAGTGCTCTGATGACCGGGATACCTATAAATCCGGTGTTGCCGAACAGCAGCATGAACGCTGTTATATATCTCTTGCTATTGTCCAGTCTGAGGAGCTTTGACAGCACCAGTGTCACCACTGCCGTCATAGCGAAGACCACCATGGCTGCAGCCATCATGTACCCGCTGTCTTTCAAGACCGCGGCACTGAAGTCCATCTGCATGGCATCCACCACAAGACAAGGCCATGTGATATTGACTGCCAGAGATGAGATGCCATCGCTCTGTGCAGCGGAAATAATGTCTTTCTTTCTGAATATTATCCCGGGAATGATGAGAAGAAATATCATCACGAGTGATGTGAGTATCTCGGAAATCACCATCGCTTCATGAACCTCCCGCTTCCGGCGATATCAAAGGCATGGTCCAATGGGCCGCTTCCTTTCCCCATGTCCAGCATAGCGGCCAGCGCGCCTGAAATATATGCTTTGGCTTCGGTCACGGCCATCTTCATATCCATTCCTTTAGCCAGGTTTGAAGCGATGGCGCTGGAAAGGGTACAGCCGGTACCGTGGGTATTGGGATTATCTATCCTTCGGCCCCGCAGCCACGTGGCACCACCCTTTTCCCAAAGGACATCATCTGCATCGGAGACGCTGTGACCGCCTTTGCAGAGGACAGCGCAGCCGTATTGCTCCGCAAGCAGCTCCGCCGCCCTTTCCATATCGCCAGGACATTTTATCTCGATTCCCGTCAGCACCTGGGCCTCCGGGATATTAGGCGTTATGATGTCAGCTGCCGGTATCAGCTGCCGCCGCATGACCTGAACAGTCTCATCTTTCATGAGGGGCGATCCGCTGGTAGCCACCATGACAGGATCCAGCACCACGTTTTCCGCCTTATACTTCCTCAGCGTTTCGGCGATGACTGTCGCCAGTTCCGCCGACGATATCATTCCGATCTTCACAGCGTCGGGCCTTATATCGCTGAAAACACTGTCCAGCTGCTCCCGCAGAAATCCGGGAGCCACCTCCATTATATCGGCCACTCCCGTCGTGTTCTGGGCTGTCAGCGCAGTGATGGCGCTCATGCCGTAGACGCCATTGGTTATCATGGTCTTCAGGTCTGCCTGTATCCCCGCGCCGCCGCTGGGATCGCTTCCCGCGATGGCCAGGACGGCTTTTGGGGCCTTCGGCTCGGCGGCAGCCGCCTTTAGCGCGGTCCTTTTCGATGTCGTCGCTTCCATCATCACTTTTCCTCCTGAAACATTTCTTCTTCCCGCAATATCTCTTCAGCTTTTCCCCTGAGAGCTGCGGCAGCCGCTTTTACATCGTCTGCGGCGAACACAGCCGACACTACGGCGAAGCCTGCCATACCACAGCCTTTAAGCTCCGCCATGTTCTCCGGGTTGACGCCGCCTATGGCTACGGCCGGTATGTCGACAGAACCGCATATGGTTCTCAGCTCTTCCTTCGTTATCCTGATAGCACCTTTCTTGGTAGGCGATGGAAATACCGCGCCTACGCCCATGTAGTCGGCTCCGGCATCACATGCTCTTCCGGCCTGTTCTACTGTCTTAGCGGTGACGCCTATTATGAAATCCCTGCCGGCCAGCTTCCTTATCTCTCCGGCGTCCGCATCCTCCTGACCTACATGGACACCGTCGGCCCCGGCCTCCAACGCCACATTGACGTTGTCGTTGACTATGAGTGGTACACCAAAGCTATGGCACAAGTCCCGCAGCTTCACAGCTTCCTCTAAAAGCCGGTCATCGTCCATATACTTTTCCCTGAGCTGCACGCAGGTGACGCCGCCGGAAAGAGCAGCTTTCACCTGATCATACAACGATTCTCTGACTGCGTGGACCCGGTTAGTCACCGCGTACAGCGTCAGATATTCCTTTCTGAAAATCATCCTTTTCACCTCGTCAAAGCGAACCTCTCATCCGCCTGCTTCTTCTCCGCTTTCTCCGTTTCCCGGCGCCCTGCCATCGTTACACGGGCCGGATCATAGCCGCCATATATGCTCCCGGGGCGTCGCACGTCATCAGCCTGCTCATGACACATGCTCCAGCTGCGCCCGTCTCTCTCACCTGACTGATATTGCCGGGGCCGATCCCTCCGATCCCATAGACAGGTATGGTCACGGCATCGCACACTTCCTTCAAAAATCGCAGTCCTCTCGGCTCCATCCCCTTCTTGCAGTCGGTAGCGAACACGTGACCCGCCGTCACATAGCTGCACCCCAGCCGCTGGGCTTCTGCTGCTTCCTCCGGGGAATGACAGGAGGCTCCGATAATACGAAAAACAGACTTTTCCTCATTGCTCATGCTCCTCAGCAGCCGCATAGGCATATGTATAGCTTCCGCCGAAAGGCGGGCCGCTGTCGCCGCGAAGCTGTGGAGCACGCATAAGACGTCTGTCCTGCGGCATATCTCCATGACTCGGGCAGCCAGCTTTTCATACTCCAGCTCGGACAGATCCTTCTCCCGGAGGATGATGGCCGCCGGTCGGCCCTCGGCTATCCTTTCCACCTGTTCCAGGAAGTCGCCGCGGCACAGCTTCCGATCGGTCACGCAGATTATATCGGATTTCTTATCAAACATAGAGATAGTCGTTCAGCACAGGCTGCAGCCCCTCGCTCTCGATGTCCTTGTACATCTTCTCGAAGCTGCGGTCGTCATTTATCTCGAACTGCTCGTCACCTTCCTGGCTGCCGCTCTCCTTTCCTGTATATTTGCTCTCGTGGTCACCTATACCCGTGGAAACTCCCGCCGATACCTTGGTCGCAGCGATTTTCACGATACCGTTTCGGAAGCTTTCGCTTTCCCTCGAAGATACCGTTATCCCGGCAAATGGCAGGAATATCCTGTATGCGCAGATGATCTGGCAAAGCTGCTTTTCGTGAACGTCAAGCGGATTTATCTTATCATTGTTGACGATGGGTCTCAGCCTCGGACATGACAATGACATCTCGGCATGAGGGTATTTTCTCTGTAGATAATAGACGTGCAGAGCTGTAGCCAGGGCGTCCTTCCTGAAATCGGAAAGTCCCAGCAGCGCGGAAAACGCCACCCCTCTCATACCGCCCATCAACGCCCTCTCCTGGGCTTCGAACCTGTAAGGCCATACCCGTTTGTGACCCATCAGGTGGAGTGTCTCGTACTTGTCGGGATCGTATGTCTCCTGAAAAACCGTCACGTAGTCAGCTCCGCATTCATGGAGATATCTGTATTCTTCGGTGTTGACCGGATAGATCTCAAGCCCTACCATCCTGAAGTATTTCCTGGCCATCTTGCAGGCTTCGCCGATGTATTCCACGTCGCTCATGCTGCGGCTCTCGCCGGTGAGTATGAGTATTTCCTCCATCCCCGAGTCGGCGATTATCTTCATCTCGTGCTCTATCTGCTGAGGAGTCAGCCGCATCCTGTTTATATCGTTATAGCAGTTGAATCCACAGTAGACGCAGTAATTCTCACAGTAGTTGGCTATGTAAAGCGGTGTGAACAGATACACGTTGTTGCCGAAATGCTTGCGTGTCTCTATCCTGGCTCTCTGAGCCATCTCCTCGACGAAGGGCTCCGCCGCCGGTGAAAGCAGAGCTTTCAGATCCTCTATGTTACAATTTTCATGGGACAGCGCTGCCTGGACATCCTTCGCCGTATACCGTGAATAATCGTAGCTGTTCATCTGCTCCATTACCTTGTCCCGTATATCGGAGTCTATCCGTTCCATTCCCGGCATGTATTCCATATGATTTTTCCTGGAAGACGGATCCTCTTCCAGTCTGTGTTTTTTTGCCAGAGCCGCTTCCGACAGCCTCTCAGAATCTATGAAAAAATCGTTTTCTTTCTTTGCCATACTATCCCTTCCTTTCCCTGTCAGTCTCTGAGGAATCCCGTAAGGGGATCGGACGCCGCCGCGCCTCTCACCAGTACACGGCCCAGCCCCGAAAGGTATGCCTTCCTTCCGGCTTCGATAGCACATTTGAATGCGGATGCCATCAACGGCAGATCTCCCGCGGTGGCCAGGGCCGTATTGGCCATGATGGCTGCCGCTCCCATTTCCATCGCTTCACATGCCTGAGATGGTCTGCCTATACCCGCGTCGACGATTATCGGCAGATCTATCTCATTTATCAATATCTGGATGAATTCCTTCGTCGCCAGCCCCTTGTTGGACCCTATAGGCGAAGCCAATGGCATCACCGCTGCGGCTCCGGCGTTGACCAGATCCCGCGCCACATTGAGATCAGGATACATGTACGGCATCACGACGAAGCCTTCCTTTGCCAATATCTCCGTAGCTCTTATGGTTTCGCTGTTGTCAGGCAGCAGATATTTGGAATCCCTCATTATCTCTATCTTGATGAAATCGCCACATCCCAGCTCCCTGGCCAGTCTGGCTATCCTTACGGCTTCATCGGCGTCTCTGGCTCCCGATGTGTTAGGCAGCAGCGTGATATTTTCCGGTATATAATCCAGTATGTTCTCCTCATCCTTTGTGTTGGCCCGACGTACTGCCAGCGTTATTATCTCGGCTCCTGCGTCCTTTACGGCCGCTTCGATGAGATTCAGGGAATACTTCCCCGAACCCAGTATGAATCTGGAGTTGAATTCATGCCCTCCGATAATCAATTTATCATTCGTACCCATCATATTTCCTTCTTTCTTTTACTTTTCTTTTTCCTGCTTATATATGCTTGCCCTTCGGCCAGCCGGCCTGACTTTACGCTTCTAAGCGTCCCATGATTATCCTCAGTATCATGTTGGCCTGGTGAGCCGCACATGCCATCACTCTGGACGCAAACAAGCCTCCGCCGTCCGCTATATCGCTTTTACCATCACCGCACAGATAGAATCTGCCCGCAACCTTTCTGGTCTTTATAGTATTGGCTGACTCCAGACCGGCCATTCCGGAGGCAGCTACCACATACTTTTCCGGCATGTTTTCCAACAGGAAATTCACCAGCATCGCCTTATCCTCCGCCGAATCGAAGGCCTCGCATATGATGTCCTCCCCGGCCAGCAGACGCGCCGCATTTTCCTCGGTTATCCGCGTATTGTCCGTTTCGATGCTGATATATGGCGATATTCTCAGGAGGTTTTCCTTCAAAGCATCGGTCTTGGAGCGACCTGTCTGACATGCATCGTACTGCTGTCTGTTAAGGTTAGTGATGTCCACTTCATCAAAATCTATCAGGTGAAGTCGTCCCACTCCGGCTCGTGCCAAAGCGACAGCCACGTTTGAGCCCAGCCCTCCCAATCCGCAGACGGCTACCGACGCGTTTTCCACTGCTCTCTGTATCTCTTCTCCGTGGCGCTCTGCCAAAGCAGCTCTCATCTCCTCCCGGGAAGGTATCCTGTCAAATCTCTCCGGCTCTCTTTTCCCGCTCAAATCAGCCACCTCCCACAAAGCTGACGATCTCCACCACATCATCATCTTCCAGCACGATACCATCATACTGAGCCTTCGGAACGATCTGTCCGTTTCTCTCCACCGCAACTCTTTTCACATCGTAACCATCTGCTGCCAGGCATTCCGAGACCGTCTTTCCCGTCACATCCCGCAATTCTCCATTGATCTTTACCAATGTCCTCTCCTTTCCGCACAACATCTGCCTCCAGCCCCTCTGCCGTCCTTCTTTCTCAAATCCGCCGCGTCCTGCGCCAACAAAACAGGAGCCTACCAATAGGCAGCCTCCCAAAATACTCACATTCCACAATATATACGGTATTTCCGGACTTCCCTACGTTGGCATTATCCAAATCAGGTATTGGGTCGAAGGTCTCACCTTCCTCTCAGCCTGTCGCACAAGCTCCCCGCCGTCAGATTTATTGAAATAATTATAACTCCCGCCATTGGGAAAAGCAAGGCTTTTATGACGGTCCAGGCCCTTCCGGCACATCTGTTTCTCTCTTTTCCTCCTTCCCCGGGACACAGAGCAGCCACAGCGCCAGAATAGTCACTGCCAGTCCACAGAGAGATAATACTGTAGGCTTTTCCGAGAAGAAAATCAATCCGAATACCATGGCCGACGACGGCTCGCCTCCGGCAGCCAGTATCGATACCTTTCCCGCATCCACATAGGACAGTGACAGCGTGTAAAGGATATATGGCAGTATCGAAGTGAAGAGAGCGTTGATAAGGATGAATATCGTGTTCCCAACAGGCGCTTCGACGACGAATCTCACCATTATCCCCCAGTCCGCAAAAGGTATGAGAACAACGGCTCCCGTCAGCATACTGTAAAATGTGATGGTGAACACATTGTATCCGCGTTTCATCGCCACTTTGGAAAAAATGCTGTATAACGCGTAAAAAAATGCCGCGGCTATCCCTGCCAGAACACCCATAGTCGATACTGTTATCCCTGTTCCCGTCTCCAGTACACCGCTCACCAATACACATCCGAATACCGCCATTACGGTACAGCCTATTTTCTTCGCCGTTATCTTCTCCTTGAGGACAAAGGTCGCCAGCACCATCACGAATACAGGAGACATGCTCAAAAGCACGGCCGCCAACGACAGCGTCAAGCCTGCCATGGCCTGATTATAGCAAAGGTTCAGTCCCAGTATACCGAACACACCGCAGACGATGAACACCCATATGTCCCTCGCCTTTATCTTCAGCATGGATTTATCGATAATGAGTATCCCGAAAAACAGGAGCAGTACCGCAACGACTATTCGTATAAATATCATCGTACAGTTATCAAATCCAAAAGCATCCAGCGTCCGCACGAATATGCCCGCCGAACCCCACAGCACCCCTGAAAGCACCGGTAAAAGCAACATCAGCTTTTTCATGGTCCACCTCTTCTGTGTAAATTTATGTCGCAAAATATAACATAACATAAACCTTTTGGCTTATCAATGACAATGTGTATATGTGAGAAACAGAGAAAGGGGATAAAAAATAGATTTTTCCATTGCATAATATACTTTTTTTTGATATATTATATAGGTATCTTGCGGTCAGCGCAGTACGATACCCGGAGGATTGACCGAGTGGCTAAGGAGCTCGCCTGGAAAGCGAGTAAGGTGTAACAGCCCCGCGGGTTCGAGTCCCGTGTCCTCCGCCATACGAACAAAAACGCCCATCATCAGATGGGCGTTTTTTCATAACCGTCCTGCAGTTTTTTCAGCAGCTCCTTTACCTCCGGTATCGTCTTTCCCTGGTCGCGGAGGGCCTTTATATGATTTATCCGTTTTACGCTCTCCTCACGCCTGTACCTTCTGGTAAGGTTGGCCTCGCTCTGCTCAAACGGCAGCATTCCTTCCTCCGTGTAGTATTTGAGGGTGCTGTACCTGACATCGGTGAGGCGCACCAGCTCGCCGATAGTCACGTATTCCGAGCTCAGTATCTTCTCCATGGTCCTTTGCCTAGACATGATACGCGTCCTCCCTTAAGCTCCGGTAGTCGTGGTCACCACTGCGAGCATCGACGCCATGAGCCCGTCTATATAATCAGCCATCTCTTTGACCGACTTTCCGGCTTCACTCTTCTTTATATCTGTCAACCTGGCTCTCAGCTCTTTATGCTCATATTTCGAAAAATAATCCTTCAGCTTCCCTGCCCTGTCCAGCAGCGCTGCCAATGCCACAGCCTCGTCGGACATCTCTCCGTCCTCCAGTATCTCAGCCCTTATCTTCTCCACTACGCCATTGACCGATGCCTGAGACGGAGCGCGTCCTTCCTTGCTTTTAAAGATACCGGTCTTCACAGACTCCATGACTCCTGCTCCCTCCAGGGAGGTTACGACGGATCCGATCAGCTCCTTCAGCTTTTTATCGGAAAAGGAAGCGATATAGCTTTCGACTACTTTGCTCAATTTGATCGCTTTTCCCTGATCTATGGTATCGTACAGTGGCCTGAGAAAGGCTATATTGTCAGGCAACTTTCCCGTCACTTCAACGGTCTTGCCGTCTATCCCGACACAATTTTCCAGACTCATATCCAGCACACCGGCCGCGATCAGACACGTGGCGGCCTTATGATCATAGACCGAAATTGTGCCCTTATCATTGGCTACACAGATATAATATTCCTGAGTTATCGTCAAATTTTCCATTACCACACCTCCGCAGAAATCACTATGCTCATCAGTCATCGCTGAGCCGGCCATCAGTTACTACTTACTACTTACTACTTATTACTTATTACTTATTACTTATTACTTACGATATAAGAATGCACCACTACACTGCGGATGTCAACAGAAAACTGTGGATTTTTTACTTTTCCACCTTCAGCTCAAAGATATTGATGACGTCGGCGTCGGGACAGCAGAACCTGAATTCATCAGTCGTCCCCTCAGGCAGTTGGCCACCGTATCTCAGGATATCTATGTACGGGAAGGCCACGTGCATCGCCATTGGGCAAAGTTGCCCCCGTTCCGTATCGAAATCATAGCTGTCTCCTATCTGATGACCTCTGTGACATGGATGATCGCCCTTCCTGTCCACCAATGTTATGGAAATTTTCAGCTTGCTCATGATGTTTTCTCCTTTCGAGCGCCCATTCTGTGGCGCATATGCTGCCGCATACCTCATATGTTCCTGTCTGGCCGCTGGCGCGGTTGTTTTTTATACTTCAGACATCCTATTTATCATTTTTCCGTATAAACCTCTCCAGCGAATTTATACGGTTTTTCATCTTATACATTATAATGTATAAAACCCTTTAAAAAATGTGTTGCCTGCGCAACAGATACGGGAATTTTCATGAAATCGTCCGGATATGTTTATACGGGATTTTATCAAATTCAACCGAAAAGCGTAACGCTTTGATCCAATAAACGGAAACTGCAGACGATGATGCCGGGTCTGCCGACAGGTTGCCAGATACGTCCATCTAAAAGAGGAGCCGCAGCATAACGCCGCAGGCTCCCCTTCTATAAAAAACTCTTTACCCTTCGTATATTACCTTGCCTTCAGAAATTGTCTGAACGATCTTCACCTTATATATGTCGGCTGCAGGTACCTGGAATATGTTCTCCTCCAGAATAACGAGATCGGCACACTTACCCACTTCGATGCTTCCGGTGATATCCTCCATCCTCAAAGCATAGGCATTGCCTTTAGTGAATACCTCCACCATCTGAGCCGTAGTGAGCCTCTCCTCAGGTGCCAGCACCAGATCCATATCGTCAGGATCTTCGCCTATACCGACCCTCGTCACACCTGTCTGAATACCCCGGAGCGGCGCCGGTTCAGGAGTGACATTGTAATCGCTGGCTCCTCCTAATATTATTCCGGCATCCAGCATGCTTTTCATCGGATATTCGCGATAGGCTCTGTCGCCCAGATACGGCAGTTCGATATCGTCGAAGAAACCTCTGTACTTGAAATGCCAGTACGGATTAGTAACAGCCGCCACTTTATGCTCGACCAATCTCGGATAATCTTCCGGATCCACCACCTGAAGATGCGTGATGACAGGCCTTCTGTCTCTGTCCGGATCAGCAGCCTTCATCGCGTCCAGCGCGTCCAGCGTCATAGCCGTCGCGGCGTCTCCGATAGAATGGACGTGGATATCGAAATCCAGCGCATCGACTTTCTTGCAGAATTCTGTCATTGCTCCAGGCTCCCATATAGGATCACCGGTGTAATCCTCGCCCTCATATGGCTCTTTCAGATATGCGGTCTTCCCTTCAACTACGCCGTCGGCGAACATCTTCACCTGCTCTATCTTGAACATATGGGAATCCACTTCTTCCCTGATCCTTGCGAAATCATCTATATGCTTGTACGGTTCAGCCTCTGAGCTCTTGAAAGCGCCTCTCATTTTGCAGATCAGCTTTCCTTCATCATTGAGCTCCTTTATAGCGTCTATAGCCTCCTCTTCAGGATCCAGCAGCGGATCCATTATCGTAGTGACGCCGTATTTGGCGAATTCCTTCTGTACCCAGCTAAATGCCTCTTTATAATGTTCCTTACCAAATACAGGCTTCACCGAGTCAACAAGAGCGATGGCCGCGAACTCTCTCAAAGTACCTCTTGGCGTGCCGTCAGCTTCTCTTTCTATTATATTGCCCGGCGGCACCTGAGTCTCCTTAGTGATGCCGCACATTTCCAGGGTATATGTATTCACCCAGACCGAGTGCTTGTCATGAGACCACATGAGCATTGGTTTGTCACTGCATATCTCATCGAGGATCTTTCTCGATGGGCCTTCCTTACCAAAAAACGGGTTTTCCCAGCCGACTCCCTCATATACCGGCAAGTCCGGTCGCTCCTGGACAAATTCCTTTATCTTCCTGACATAGTAATCAGCATTATCGGCGCCGAACAAAGCCACTTTAAAGAGCGCGTCTATAGCTCCCCATGTAGCATGAGCATGAGCCTCTATGAAGCCTGGCAGCATCATCTTACCGTCCAGATCCACAGTCTCCTTTGCTTCTATATCTTTCGCCTCGGCATTGCTGCCGACGAAAGTTATCTTTCCATCCTTGACAGCCACAGCTTCTGCCATGGTCTTGTCATCGTCAACGGTGAATATGACGCCGTTTGTATAAAGAATGTCGTTCATCTTGCATTACCTCCGAAAACAGCTATCTGTATTTCCTGTTGAGTACCTGGGCAAAACCTTCGTTATTGTATTCTCTTCCCGCACGCTTGTTTTCCAGCTGCGTATAGAGTTTGTCGTAAACATTTTTCTTGAGAGGATACAGTACGATGACCAGCGCGCTGAGAACGAAGAACAGTCCGGCTGCTCCGCACGTCATAGTCTGAATGGCATTCAGCACGTTTTCCGGATTGTTGGCTCCGAGAGTCTCGTCGTAGCCTGTGCTGGCCAGCACGTTACCTATAACGGATGCCGCGATAGCGTATCCGCCCTTCTGGCAGAAGAGGTAGATAGACATCATCGTTCCTTCTCTTCTCTTGCCGCTCTGGAACTCGTCTACCTCGATGGAGTCATACATCAGCGGTATATTGATGGACCAGTAAGCCGATGATCCTATTACGTAGAATACGCAGAACAGCGCCGCTATCCCGATGGAATTGATATTCATGAAGTTGAAGATTATCATGATGATCCCCGAGAACAGCACGAGAACGATATATACTTTTGCTTTATCGAACTTCTCAATCACCTTCATCAGGATGGCTATAACGATTATGCCTCCGAAGGAGATTATGGATGTGCATGCCGTCATCTGCATCTCCGAAAGAGCAACTACATACAGCATGAAGTACGTCATGGTTGTCAGGAACAGGCAGTATCCTATCCTGAACAGCAGCGACGAAAGAGTCGCTAACAGATATGGCTTTATGGAAAGTACAGCCTTGGCATCCTTGAAGAAGCTTGTCTTGTTTTCCTCGGTCTCCTCTTCAAAATCTATCTCCACACCCTTTGTTGAAAAGAAGACTACTATGAGAGTTCCCACGCACAGGCAGCCTTCCAGCCATGCTGTATAGTGCCATGCCTGACCTTCGCTGAAGCCGGCATCCATGAAAAACGAAACGAACATCGGCGGAGCTACTGTCGAGAAAAATACGCCCACATACTGAACGATCTGAGCAAGCATCCTCAGCTTCGTCCTCTCATCATTGTCTCCCGTCATGGACGCGCCCATGGCATAGTACGGGATACTGAAGCAGCTGTAGGATGTCCAGAACAGCAGCGTCATGACGAGGAAGTAGATATTGGCCGTCGATGTTGAGAAATCAAAGCTGGTGAACAGCAGCAGATATGTAGCGAACAATGGTATTATCGCGATGAGCAGCCATGTCCTCTTCTTTCCGAACCTGGTCCTTGTCTTGTCGGACAGGTTCCCTACGATAGGGTCGGAAATCATATTCCATACCACGCCCAGCGTCAGTATGGTCCCCGCCCATGCAGGACTTACGCCTGTGTAATTCGTCAAAAAGAACAACAGGAATGCCGCCACGAAATCGTATGCCAGTGTATCGGTGGCTCCTCCGATGGAGTAGCCTACTTTCTTGGCAAATGATACTTTCGGCAGTTGTTGGTTCAAATTATTGCCTTCCATGATCAAAACACCTCCTAAAATAAAAAGATAATGACTTTCTGCAGTCGCCGCACAGGTTTCTGCTATACATATATAACGATTATATAATAGCGATTCATCTCATAGAAATACTTTAGTTGCTAAATGTTATGTCTTTTGGGAATTTTCTTTCTTTTTGTCGTAAAACTCGTCTTAAGTAAGACCTTTTTACTTTACACAAAAATAATTTTGCAATAGAGTGTCATATGATATAATATGTTGATATAATATGTCTTAAAGCATTGAAAAAGAGCATTTCAGAAGCGATCGATACATGATGCCGCGCCGGGGCCGCGGCTTTCATCGGGAAAGGAAACGTGAATGGCAAAAACTACTTTTCGTGAAAAACTCGGATATGGCATCGCCTCCCTCGGTGATGCTATTTCATATGGTATCGTGGGAACGTTCCTGCTGTTCTTCCTCACGACAGTGGCCAAGATACCGCCGGCCGCAGCGGGGACCATTGTCGCCATAGGCTCCATATGGAACGCCGTCTTCAACCCTATCATGGGATATATCTCCGACAACGTATCCACCAGGTTCGGCAGACGCAGGCCTGTGATATTTTTCTTTTCCATATTTCTCAGCGTCATGTTGTTCGTACTCTTTACAGATATAAACATGAGCGCCTCCGTAAAACCTGTTTACTACGGTATCATGACAGTATTGTACTGGACCGGCTTCACCGGCTTTTTCATCCCCTACTCCGCCCTGGGAACGGACTACGCCTCCAGCTACGACGAACGGACATCCATACGATCCTTCGCGTCATTTTTTAACATGATAGGCAACTTGTTCTGCATGGTCATGCCTACCATACTGGTGGAATTTCTTGAAAAGCAGGGGCTTACCACGTCTCAGGCATGGTCTGCCACCGGCGGGCTTCTGGGTGCGCTGACGCTGATAACCATCATGGTAACAGTAGCGGTGTCCGGAAAACGAGACATGCCCCGTCTGAAAGAAGAGAACCATCAAAAGCCTCACTTCAGCCTGATACATATATTCAGGGAATACATATCTGTCGCTCGGCTCAAGCCGATGAAATACCTCATTGTCGCTAGTCTGTCTTCCCTCATCACATGCACTATGCTGATGTCCAATGTGATGTACTTTTTCACATTCAACATCCAACTGTCGGCAGTACAGATATCAGCCTGTCTCCTGGGCAGATCGTTGCTGGGGATCGCTTTTATCCCAATAGTCGGCAGGCTTTCGATAAAATTCGACAAACGTATAGCTCTCATCATCTGCTACACCGTCGGGATAGCCGGCATGATAATCATGAAACTCATAGGACTGCATGATCTGGCAGGCGCTGCGGTTTACATCATATTTCTCACCATCTGCACAGCTATCTACTGGCAGATGATGCCGGCCATATTTTACGATATGTGTGATTACGACAGAGCCGCCACCGGAAAGAAGCGAGAAGCAATGATATTATCCTTCCAGGGTCTGGTGGAAGCTATCGCCGTAGGCATCGGCGGTCAGATACTCGGCACGATCCTGCAGACGGCCGGATTCGACGGGGATGGAACGACACAGACATCCATGGCTATGACGTGGATAGAAAACTCAGCCACGATCCTTCCGATGATTTTCACTGCCATCGCGGCCATTGCCCTCTACAAATATCCGCTGACCAGAGAAAGTCATCAGTCATGAATCAGCGTCACAGGCTCTTGAGATACTCTATCTCTTCCCTGGTCAGCTTCCTGTAATGCCCCTCCTTCAGCCTCCCCAGCCGTATCTCTCCTATCTGAGTCCGCTTCAGCTCCCGCACTTTGTTCCCCACTGCGGCGAACATCTTCCTGACCTGACGGTTCTTCCCTTCCCTTATGCTGATTTCCACCACCGCGTACCGTGGCATCTGCTTCAACACCTTCACCCTTGCCGGCGACGTGACAAATCCTCCTATATCGACTCCACGGCGCAGCTTAGCTGCTCTGGCTCCGGAAAGCACTCCTTCCACCTTTGCCACATAGGTCTTGTACACCTCATGTTTCGGGTGTGTCAGAGTATATGTCAGCTGTCCGTCATTGGTCATGATAAGAAGCCCTGTAGTGTTATAATCCAGCCTGCCAACCGGAAACAGTCTTTCCGGTATGTCGGCGACAATGTCCGCCACCGTTTCCCGTTCCCGGTCATCGTCCATAGATGTTATGACTCCCGCCGGCTTGTTGACTGCCACGTACACTTTCCTGCGCCCCGCTTCGATGACGCTTCCATTGACCTCCACCACATCGCCTTCCGCCACATCGACGCCCAGTTCTTTTACAGTAAGCCCATTTATCTTCACGTTTCCATTGGAAATCAGCTCATCAGCCTTTCGCCTGCTGCATATGCCTGCATCAGCTATATATTTATTGATCCTCATTTCGTCCTCCGTGAGTATATCCATTTTCCGCAATATATAGTATAATGAATAGAAACAACCAAAACAACAGATTTATTTTTACAGGAGATCAACATGAGAAAAAGTTTTTACCGCCTCAAGGCGGAGATAGATTCCCTCGCGGTATTTTCAGATATAAAGACCGACCCGGTCATAGCCAGCCTGCGACAGCTGCTGGAGGCCATGGCTGACCGCGATACCGACCTTTCCATAAAACTATACAGCCAGTTCGTCTCTGAGCTTTATCAGACGACAGCCTGCCTGACAGACTATGTACGAGCTCTCGTCCTCCAGGACGACAATTTCTACGTGAAAGGAAAGGCTGCCAAAAAAGAAATGGCAAAGGAGATCGACACGGCTGTGGACAACGAGCTGTCCGTACTTGAAGAGATAGCAGGGCTCAAGTCGATGCATGTCCGCGAGACTATCGACTACGAAGGGTTCCTTCCCGACTGGACAAACCATCCTGCCGATATACATTATGATTTTATGGAAAAGCTGGGCAACATAACCAAAACAGGATACGGTGCATACGCCAGATACAATTTCTTCCGTCTCGAAGACGGTCGCCTGGTCCCTGTGGCCCATCCCGACTTCCAGCCTCTGAGCGAACTGTTCGGCTATGAACGTGAACGAGAGCTGATAATCAAAAACACTGCCGCCTTTGTGGAAGGAAAAGGCGCCAGCAATATGCTGCTCTATGGTGATGCCGGGACAGGCAAAAGCTCTACCATCAAAGCCGTCGCTGCCGATATGGCGCCTAAAGGCCTCCGTCTGGTCGAAGTAAAGAAGACCCAGCTTTATCAGATCCCGAAAATCATGGAGGAGCTGTCGTCGAACCCATTGAAATTCATACTGTTCATCGATGACCTGAGCTTCACGGGAAACGATGATAATTTCTCAGCTCTCAAGGCCACACTGGAGGGGAGCATATCGGGCTGCGGCGACAACGTGGTCATATTCGCCACCAGCAACAGACGTCATCTCGTAAAAGAGACCTTCGCAGACCGGATGGGGGATGAACTGCATCTCAACGATACCATGCAGGAGACCATGAGCCTCTCAGCCCGCTTCGGACTGACCATCACCTTCCAGAAACCGGATAAAGAAGAATATCTCAAAATCGTCAAATCTCTGGCCGAAGAATACGGCGTGAAAATGGACGAAGCCGAACTGTTCAGACGAGCTGAAGCTCACGCCATCAGAAAAAACGGCAGAAGCCCGAGAACTGCCAAACAGTTCGTCGAGCTTCTCAAAATCGGGATATGATGCTTTTTCGCTGCCGCGCCAGCGCGGCAGCAGTGATCACACTGGCAAAATGTCGCGACTTCGCTCAAAATCGCCTCCCACGATAAAATCTGCTGTTTTCCGATCCTTTTTTCGGCCGGAATATCGCAGCCCGGCACAAGACATGCTATTCACGATAATTTTTACCATATTTTGCCGAAATACTATCGTGAATTGGCCTTGCGAAATCATTTCGCGATATTCCTTGTTCTTTGCACTCAGAAAAATACCGTTTTTTATCGCCAACCCTGTCAAAAATACGGGTCTGCGATATTGCAGCCTTCACTGCATGTTGGCGAATCGCTCGACAGCCTTGGTGAAGTTCTCGATAGTCTTGTCAGCATCGCCATGTTCTATGCCGTCTCGGACGCAGTGCTTTATATGCCCCTCCAGCACCACCTGCCCCGCCTTGTGCAGGGCTGATTTGGCGGCGTTTATCTGAGCCAGCACATCCTCACAGGGGACATCCTCATCTATCATCCTGTCTATGGCCTGCACCTGTCCTATTATCTTCTTGAGTCTGCGATGCAGATTATCCGAATCCATACATTGTCTCATTTTTACGTTCACCTCCATACCATAAGGGGTATGCGTATATTATAATTTCGTGCCGCCGGACTGTCAAGGGAGGCACACCGATCGTCAGGCCTAACCGATCATCGCCCCTAAAGGATCCCGCCGTGACTGCTGTGAGTATCTTCGCCCCCCGACAAAAGACATCGCACCTCCGGATCAGTGAAGCCATCTGGGGTATTCTCCCTGCAGCGTATCTCAAACTCTCGCGGCTATTTTCTCCCGCGCCAGTTCCAGCAGCTTTTCCTTCTCGTTAGGAACGCCATCCTCCACCACTGCCTTCAGCAGTGACTCCAGTATCCGTCCCACTTCCGGGCCCTGCTTCACGCCCAGTGCCATCAGCGCTTTCCCATCTACAGCCAGATTCCTGAGAGAAAAACACTGTCCTTGGCATATTATTTCTTCCATCATGGACGATATACGACTGAACTTCGCTTTCAACGGCTCACCCATGTTTCCGGTGGCAAGATTGTCGGCTCTTTTTATTTCCAGTATCTCAAAGAGCACTTCCGGTGTGAATCGCCGCATCCACTTTTTTAGCAGGCGTTCGTCTTCCTCAAATATCAGATCGTGATATCTGACCAGGGTCACCACCCGCTCTGTCAGAGCCTTGTCAGCTCTGAATCTTTCCATGACTTCGGCCACCACCTCCGCGCCTTTTGACGCGTGACCATAGAAGTGCCCCCGGCCGTTGTCCTCTTCAGAATAAGTCAGAGGCTTTCCTACATCGTGGAAAAGAGCCGCCATCTTCATGTGGAGCCTGTTTTCCGGCACAGTCATGACGGTCTCCATGGCTCTCACGCAGTGTTCCAGCACATCGTATCTATGGTACTCGTTATGCTGCTGAAATCCCTTCATGGCCAGCAATTCCGGAAAGACCGTTCCCAGCACATCTATATATCCGCGTACGACGACGCCGGCATTTCCCCCTGTTACCAGCTTCTTGAACTCGCTGAATATCCGCTCTTCTGACAGCTTCAACAGCATCCTCCTGTTTCTGGAAAGAGCTTCCTCCGTTTTCCTCTCTATGGCGAATCCCAACACCGACGAAAACCGCAACGCCCGCATTATCCTCAGTCCGTCCTCCCGAAACCTCTCGTCCGGATCCCCGACGGCCTTCAATATCCGTGCCTCCAGATCGCGCCGTCCACCGAAAGGGTCGATAATATTCCCGTCTGCGTCCATAGCCATGGCATTGACGGTGAAATCACGCCGCTTCAGATCCTCCGTCAGCGATCTGGTGAACTCCACGCTGTCGGGATGCCTCCCGTCGGAATACCCGGTCTCGGTCCTGTAGGTGGTTATCTCCACAGGCAGACTATCGCCGCCAGCTCCTCCCGGCGGCATCACAACAGTAACAGTGCCGTGTTTTATGCCTGTATCTACTGTCCGCATGTCAGAAAAAACAGCCTTGATCTGCCGCGGAGACGCATCAGTAGTCACGTCTATATCAACCTTGCCTGCAGGCAGCTCCGTTTCGGAGCCGGATTTCCCGGCCAGCAAACTGTCCCTGACGCACCCGCCGACGAAATATGCCTCGTACCCGGCATCCTTCAGCCTTTGCAGCGCCTCCACGCCTCTTTCCATCCCGTGTTTTCCCCTGGCTTCCGTCATCTTCCGTGCCTCCGTATCGTCTTTGATGCTCATATTATACCACATTTGCAAGCCCAAGTTTGCCTTACCCGCCCGGCTATGGTATCATTGAAAAAATGAAGGAACATCTTCCCGGCCATGGACCGGCCTACAGCACGTCAGACCATGTCAGGCGGAAGAAAAGAAAAAAAGAGAGACTAGAAACAAACAGAAAGGCAAAAAACAAAAAGGCGAGACGATGATAATGAACGATTACGAAGAACTGCTGAAGCTACACAGGAGAAATCTGCATATGATACCTGAGCTGGATCGGGATCTGCCTGAAACCAAAAAATATCTCCTTTCGGTGCTGGAACAGCTGAACTGCAAGATGACCTTCCTCTGCGGCTCCGGCATCTGCGCGTACTTTGACAAAGGGCAAAAGGAAACATATGGATTCAGAGCCGACATGGACGGGCTTCCTGTACAGGAAGCCAATACCTGCGATTACCGTTCTATTCACGAAAACAGGATGCATGCCTGCGGCCACGACGGCCACATGGCTATGGTCCTGACCCTTGGTCAGTACGTGGACACGCTCGACGAGCTTGGCTGCAATGTACTGCTGATCTTTCAGCCTGCTGAGGAAACTCTTGGCGGGGCCAGGGAGATATGCGAAAGCGGCATCCTGAAACAATATAATGTCACCAGAATCTTCGGCATCCACATGTGGCCTTTCGCGGAAGCAGGGAGGATAGTCTCCAGGCCCGGAGCACTGATGCCAAAATCCGCCGAGATAAACATCGACATCTACGGCAAGGCGGCTCACGGCACCGCCCCATATGAAGGCCTGGACGCACTTTATATCGGAGCTGATTATCTGAAACGGGTCTACAAAAAACACGCCTCTATCACAGGCGCCGTTCCCAGATTCACAGACGGTATCGGCGATCTGCCCACAGCGCCGCAAAACAGGCCTGAGGACAAGACCATAATACACATAGGCAAAATGGTCAGTGGATACGCCAGAAATATCGTTTCCGACCACACTCATCTGCTGGGCACCGTCCGTGCTTTCAGCGAGGAGAACTTCAATATACTGATACGGCTGCTGAAAGAAACTCTGCAAGACGCGGCCAGAGAATATGGCTGTAGTACGGAATTTTCCAACAGTGACGGATACCCGCCCGTTATCAATGACGCCGCGCTGTACGATGAAGTAAAGCCGGTGCTTGGATCTCTTCCCGGTGGCTATGAAGAGCTTGCTGAACCACTGATGATATCCGAGGATTTTTCATTTTACGGCCTCTATGTACCAGCCGCATTCTTTCTGCTTGGAACAGGTACAGGTATCTCTCTTCACAGCGTCGACTTTGATTTTGACGAAAAAGTGCTTACAAGCGGATTAGAACTATACAAACGACTGCTGGCACAGGCATAAAAGCACATGTATGCCGTGACATCCGCTTACCACATGGCCCGAGCAAAGGAGAAACAAAGGAGAAACAAATGTACAGGATCTTCATCGTCGAGGACGACGACATCATATCGGATTCCATAGCAGACATGCTGAGAAGCTGGGGCTTTGAAGCTGTCATATGTCAGGACTTCAGAAGTGTCATGGAAGAATTCCTGCTGTGCGATCCCCATCTGATTCTGATGGACATCTCTCTGCCATTCTTCAACGGCTACCACTGGTGCAGCGAGATACGAAAGGTTTCCAAAGTCCCTATCATGTTCATTTCATCGGCCGGCGACAATATGAACATCGTCATGGCCATCAATATGGGCGCCGACGATTTCGTAGCCAAGCCCTTCGATATCGACATGCTGCTGGCAAAAATACAGGCTCTCCTGCGCAGGACTTACGATTTCGCCACACCTCAGCAGACAGGACTTTTCACCTGCGGCGATATCATGTTCAACAGCGGTGCCGGCACAGTCTCCTGTGGCGATAAAACACTGGAGCTTTCCAGAAATGAGAATAAGATACTGACGATCCTCATGGAAAACAGAGGGCAGGTAGTTGCCCGGGATGTGCTGATGAACAAGCTGTGGGAAACTGACTGCTTCGTGGATGAAAACACGCTGTCAGTCAACGTGGCCAGACTAAGAAAAGCATTGGCCGACATCGGTATCGAGGATCTGATAAAGACCAGGAAAGGCATGGGGTATATAATAGAATGAAAGACAGTTTTTTATGGAGATCAGCGGCCGCATACATGCGCAGCAAGGGCAGAGCCATAGCGATGATGTGTATCTTCGCCTTCATCTTCGCGATAATACTTTATCTTTACGAAGTCAGCGCCGACGCGATAATATATGCGTCCGTTCTTTGCACCGTTGTCGGCCTGATATATCTGCTGTTGGATTTCACCGGATTTTACAGAAAGCTAAAATCGCTGAAAAGCGCATCAGCCGACGTGACTGTATCGCTGGCATCGCTTCCGCTGGCAAAAAACGCCATAGAACAGGGCTACGAAGACCTGATCAAGAAACTGTACGGTGAGCTCAACAGGCTATATATGGAAAATAACGCGGCCAGGAACTACATACAGGATTACTATGCCATGTGGGTCCACCAGATAAAGGTCCCTATCTCGGCAATGAAGATGCTGCTTCAGGATCAGTCCAAGAGCTCTCCGCTCAACGTACAGCTGTTCAATATCGAACAGTACGTGGAGATGGCTCTTTCCTATGTCAGACTGGAATCCGACTATACCGATTACGTGATAAAGCAGTACGGCCTGGACGACATAGTCAGACAGGCAGTCAGAAAGTACGCGCCTCTTTTCATCGCCGGGAAGATATCGCTGGACATCGAAGATACCGGCTTCACCGTCAACACCGATGAGAAATGGCTCTGCTTCGTCATAGAGCAGATACTTTCCAACTCCCTCAAGTACACCAAGACCGGAAAGATCTCCATATTCAGCGAAGCCCCGGCCACACTGGTGATACGTGATACGGGCATCGGCATCGCGGCGGAAGACATCCCGCGGCTGACGGAAAAGGGCTTTACCGGCTATAACGGCAGACTGGGGAAAAAATCCACCGGTATCGGCCTGTACTTATGCAACGAGATACTCTCCCGTCTTCACCATTCCATGGAGATACGCTCGGAGGTGGGCGTCGGGACGACGGTTCTTCTCCATCTGGAAACCGAGGAGCTGACAGTCGAATAGCACAGGCTGGCGGCTGAATAACGCAACCTTACAAAAATGAAAGATTAGACGCGGCCATTGTAAGACAGATAGATGGCAGCGTCTTTTTTTCTCTGTTAATCTTATCATCAGAGAAAGACATTTAAGGAGGTATTGTCAATGACAGTTTTACTGGAAGTAAAAAGCCTGCAAAAGGTTTACACGACACGTTTCGGCGGCAACAGCGTCACGGCTCTTTCCAACGTGAACTTTTCCGTCGAGAAAGGGGAATACATCGCTATCATGGGAGAGTCAGGCTCCGGGAAGACGACGCTCCTCAACATCCTGGCGGCTATAGACAGGCCGACGAAGGGCCAGGTCCTCTTGAACGGAGAGGACATCACATCTATAAGCGAGAAGGAGATATCAGCATTCAGGCGGAACAACCTGGGGTTTGTGTTCCAGGATTTCAACCTGCTGGACACCTTCAACCTGAAAGACAACATTTTCCTGCCGCTGGTGCTGTCGGGGAAAAAGTACCAGGAGATGAACAAGCGTATCAAGCCGCTGGCAGCCAAGCTGGGTATCACCGATCTTCTGTACAAATATCCTTACGAGGTATCAGGCGGGCAGAAACAAAGAGCAGCCGTCGCCAGAGCGCTGATAACAAATCCCCAGCTTGTGCTGGCCGATGAACCGACAGGCGCTCTCGATTCACGCTCGGCTGACGATTTGCTGAAGCTGTTTGCGGACATCAACAGAGAAGGCCAGACTATCCTGATGGTGACTCACTCGGTAAAGGCTGCCAGCCATGCGAGCCGTATCCTCTTCATAAGCGACGGTGCGGTCTTCCATCAAATGTACAGAGGGAACGCCACATCGGAAGAGATGTTCCAGAAGATATCCGATACCCTGACGACTATGACAACGGGCGGTGGTATCCATGACTAGACTCTATCCAAGTATGGCCTTCACTAACATCAAAAACAGCCGCAGGACGTACATCCCTTACATGATATCCTGCATCATAACTACGGCCATCTACTACATCATCTGCTCCCTGGCGGGCAACGAAAATCTGGTGGACATGTGGGGCGGCAACATCATCCAGTCTTATATGGGCTTCGGACAGGTCATCGTCTCCATATTCGCCTTTATATTCCTGTTTTACATCAACAGCTTCCTGCTGAAGCGCAGGCGCAGCGAGTTCGGCCTGTACAACATACTGGGACTGGAAAAGCGCCACATAACGAAGATAATCCTGCTGGAGACTCTGTACACCTACGTCATCACCATGGCGCTGGGAGTACTGCTGGGGATACTTCTGGATAAGCTGATGTACCTGATACTGGCAAAAATGCTGGGTGGTGCGCTGCCTATCGGCTTCTACGTGTCGTGGAGCGGCATAATGAAGAGCCTGTCCCTTTTCGGAGTCATCTTCCTGCTGATACTGCTGAATTCAGTACGCCAGATATACAAGTCAAAGCCTGTGGAGCTCCTCAGAAGTGACAATATGGGAGAACGGGAACCTAAGGCCAAATGGATCTTTGCCGTGCTTGGTATCATCTGCCTCGGAACCGGCTATTACATCGCCGTTACGACAACCAACCCGGTGGCTGCCTTCGCCATGTTCTTCGTGGCGGTGATACTGGTCATCATCGGTACCTATCTGATCTTTACAGCGGGAAGTATCGCTCTTTTGAAGCTGTTGAGAAAGAACAAGGGGTATTACTATAAAACCAAACATTTCATCAGCGTCTCATCGATGATGTACAGAATGAAACGTAATGCCGTAGGGCTGGCCAACATCTGCATACTTTCCACTATGGTGCTGGTTATGGTATCGGCAGTCCTTTCCATAAACGTAGGTCTAAAGGATTCGCTGCAGCAGAGGTATCCCGAGGAATTCACCATGACGTCACTGGCGGACGACCCTCTCAATGACGATGTGACGGATATCCTTCTGAATTCCATGGAAAACAATGGCCTGGAGCCAAAAAACGAAGTCTACTACGATGACTTCTCCATCTCCGCCGTATATGAAGAAGACGAAGACCGCTTTGTCACCGATATCGACAGCTATGGCGGCCTGTCGGGCATCAGAGCCTACAGCAAGATACACACCCTTGTATTCGTGACTCTGGAAGATTACAACAGATGCATGGGAACCGATGAAAAGCTGGAAAGCGCCGGCGATGTCCTCGTCTACCCGAAGGATTCGCTCAAAACTGACAATATCGATATCTTCGGTATGGATCTCCACGTGACAGGCCGACTTAATGAATTTATGGCCAGCAGCAACGCGGCAGCCAACATCACCAACGGCTCCTACGTCATCGTAAAAGACGACAGCGTCATGGAGCAGCTGCTGGAGAAGAACCTTGAAGTCTATGGGAACAACGCATCCTTCATCAGCTTCAACTACATGGTGGATGTGGCAGGCGACGCTGAGGAAAATAATGACGCCATCGTAAATGCTTATGACGAAGCGAGACAACAGATAGACAGTCTGCATCAGCCGGAAGGATCATCCTTCGAAAATTTTACCGGCTCACTGTACTGCCGTACCGTCGAATCCGAGTCATTCGGCACCGATTTCACCGGTCTGTTCTTCGTCGGCATCTTCCTGGGAATGCTGTTCCTGATGGCCACTGTATTGATAATGTACTATAAGCAGCTTACAGAGGGATACGAGGATAAGAAGAGGTTCGAGATATTGCAAAATGTAGGCATGAGTCACCGGGAAGTGAAGAAATCCATCAACTCCCAGATTCTCATCATCTTCTTCCTGCCGCTGTTTACGGCGGGAGTACATGTAGCCTTCGACTTCCCGTTCATATTCAGGGTACTGAACCTGCTGGGACTGTTCAACCTGAAGCTGTTCGCCCTCTGCACCATCGGATGCTTCCTGGTATTCACAGTATTTTATATCGTCGTCTACATCCTGACGTCCAGGCTGTATTACAGGATAGTAAAAAAGTGATATTTTCAACAAATCTTCACCGTTCTCTATTTGAAATCAGCATCCTTTTATGGTAGTCTGTCACTATGCTGGGCTATGTGAAGATAGATAAGGGCGAGCTGAAGGTTCGTGAATACGAAGTATATACCGGATACTACTGCGGCATATGCAAATCCATAGGAAAGCGGTACGGCCAGCTGCCCCGGATGGCACTGAGCTACGATGCCGCTTTTCTCGCTGTCCTGCTGGCCTCGCTGGACGGTGGAAGCGATACGCCGTGCCAGGAGCATTGTATCGCTCATCCCTTCATGCAGAAGAAAACCATCATCAGGAACCGGGCCATAGATTATGCGGCGGACGTGATGCTGATACTTGCCTGGTACAAGCTGGCGGATGACGCCAGAGACGAAGGCAAGGCATATGCCAGGGCCACCATGATCCTGCTCCGGAGGGTGTTCAGGAAACTGAGGCGAAAATACCCTGCTCTGTGCGACGGTATGGAAAGCCGCCTGGCGGAGCTTTCAGAGCTGGAAGATGAAAAGTGCGCCAGTATCGACATGGCTGCGGAGGCTTTTTCCAAGATCATGGAACTGATATTCACCGAAGGCTTCGACACCGTATACCCTGAAGGGCTGCCGCCGGCAGGTAAAGACAGCGGCAACGCAGTGTGCAGCTCTGAGTCGGACAGCGCTGAGCCGGGCAATGCGGGTCCCGCCCATCTGGATTTTTTCACCATTCCCGACGACCCCCGCCAGCTTCTTTCCAGGATAGGCTACCACATGGGCAAATGGATCTACCTGATAGACGCGGCAGACGACATCGAGGAAAACATCCTGTCAGGAGCTTACAACCCGCTTCTCTTCCGTTTTTCCTACGATAAGGACGCGGAAACGACGGAGGAATTTCGCCGCAGGATAGAGCCGAATCTGAGATTCAACCTGTATCATTATCTGGCTGAGTTGAGCAACTATACAGATTCACTTGATATTAAGAAGAATAAAGGTATAATAGATAATGTGATTTACCTGGGCCTCAACAGAAAAACGGAGGAGATCATATCCAGGGTAGACAAGGATAAGCAAATTTGATTTCAAATAAAGGAGATTTATATGAACCCCTATGAAGTCCTGGGAGTGTCTGAGAACGCTTCCGAAGCGGAAATAAAGAAAGCATACAAGGAGCTGGTGAAAAAATATCATCCAGACAAGTATCAGAATAACCCCCTGTCGGATCTGGCGGAGGAAAAGCTGCAGGAAATAAACGAAGCCTACGACATGCTTATGAGAGGCAAAAGCGGCTCCGGCTCGAGAGGCGGCTATTCCGGCGGCTCCGGCGGCGCTACTCCCGATTACATGGCTGTAAGGCGTTACATAGATGCCGGCAATCTGGCGGCAGCCGAAAGCATCCTCAACGGTACACGGGACAGGAGCGCCGAATGGTTTTTCCTCTCCGGTATGCTGTCCTACAGGAAGGGCTGGTACGACGATGCAGTCAACAAACTGAAGACGGCCAACGATATGGATCCGGGCAACGTGGAATACAGCCAGGCTTATGGACGTATAGTTAATATGGGCGGCATGTATCAGAATCAGGCTTATGGCAGAGGATACGGCAGGAGCGACGACATGTGCTGCCAGGCGCTGCAGTGCTACATCTGTGCCGACTGCTGCTGTGACGCCATCTGATCGCCTTTACACTTTGACGCTGCCAGTTATGTGAGGATATAAAATTGAAGAAAGATAATCAAGCAAAAACCAAGACCCAGACCATCGCGCTGGGCGGCATATGCCTGGCTCTGACCGTCGTGTTCATATTTGCCGGTTCCATCGTTCCCGGCATCGAGCTGACCATGTTCGCCATCAGCTCCCTGTTCGTGGCTGTGATGATAATGGAATCAGGCGTCAGGGCCGGCGTCATACTGTACGCGGCAGCTTTGCTGCTGGGCTTCATTCTGGTACCAAACAAGCTGGCTATGATCCCTTACGCGTTTTTCTTCGGATACTACGGCATCCTCAAGTTTTTCATCGAAAAGCTGAAAAACGCTGTCCTCCAGGTGGTCATCAAGGCGGCCTTCTTCGCCGTCGTGATGTGTGTTGGACTGCTGGCCTTCAAGGAACTGTTGCTGGGGGCTATAAGCCTGCCGGACTATCCGACGGCCATACTCATCGTCGCCGGCATACTGATGATGCTGGTCTACGACTACATCTATACACTTCTGATAAACTTCTACCTCAAACGCATAAAGAACAGGGGCGCCGACAATATGAAATTAAGCTGAGTCCAGCAGGCTTCACGCCAGACTCAGCTTTTTTATTTGCTTTCGCTATTCGTTCCTTATCCTGTCTATCAGACTTTCCCGTCTCATCCGCTTTCCTATGGCCCACGTTACCAGCAGCTGACCGACTATCAGCACTGCCGCCAGCAGCAGCGATTCCCACAGAGGATAATGGTACTGAGTCACGCTCATGAATCCGGAATCCCTGCCCCAGAGGAAGATCAGGTATCCCAGCACATTGCCCAATGTCAGGGAGGCTACCAGCGTTCCCGCCGTGAAAACCATTCCTTCTCCCGCCAGCATCCTGGTCAGCTGTCTGTCGGAAAGGCCTATGGCCTGGAGCATCCCCAGCTCCTTCTTTCTTGTGATGATGCTTGTTATCATGGTATTTATCAGGTTCATGAACCCTATCACCGCTATCATCAGCAGGATGGCGTACATCGGATACTTTACCATGTTCACCGACATGGCGCCGATATCCATCTCCTCATCCCTGGAATAGAGGGAAAAACGCTCGTTTTCATCGACGATGTTCTGAAGAGCCGTCTTCGCCTCGTCATAGCTGTCGTCGTCGACGGAGACAAACAGATTGGTGATACTGTTGTTCTCCAGTCCCAGTCCTTCATATGTCTCCTCAGGTATCACGAAAGTCGCCACCCCGCCGTCAGAGACGCTGGCCTGTATGGTCACGCTGAGTGGTATCTGCCTGTCTCCGTCGTAAATGGTGAAATCTATCTCGTCGCCTACCTTGAGGCCATACTCATCCATGAAAGTGTCGCTGGTGAAGACCGTCCCGCTTTCATCTACCAGTTTATCATAATCCAGCTGTCCTCGTTTCACATCCTCTTCCCACTGCTCCACCTTATCTCTGCTTACATCCGAGATGATGATGCGGCCTTCAAAGAGCTCAGAAGGAAAATCCGTACTTGCGGGAACTTCGTGAACGCTCCTGACGTCCTCCACTCCGTCGATTTCCAGTATCTGTCTCAGCAGTTCATCGGTAAAAGGATTGTTCTTATTGATGTTCTCCAGATTGTTCTCCGGATATGTCTCGTCATTGACATCATAGTCCATCTCTATCTTGAAATCGCTTCCTTCAAGCTGTCTGTCGGCGATGTCATCAGCCCGCATACTGTTGAGTATTCCTGCCATGCTCATAAAGAGGACACAGCTTAAGCCCATGGTGACCATAGTGACGATGGTACGCTTCTTGTTCCTTAGCAGATTGGCCTTGGCCAGCCTGAACACATTGACGCTGATGTTGCCTGTCCTGAGCTTTTTGTTCTTGCTGCTCTCCTGATATCTTATCGCCTCTATCGGCGATATCTTTCCTGCCATTCTCATCGGTTTCAGCAGAGAAATATATACTGTCACCACCACCACAGCGATGACCAGGAGCAGCACCGGAAGAGAGAACATATGGATCTCTCCCATATCGAAAGACATGATGCTGATTTCCATGCCCTTTTCCATCACTATCGGCAGGAAAATATATGGTATCAGGAATCCCAGGATCAGTCCGATGGGGATAGATATGGCTGAAACGAACATACCCTCCCGCAGCAGCAGCTTCCTCACCTGTTTTTTCGACGCCCCCAGAGCCTTCAGTTTCCCTATCTCCTGCACGTCGGTTATGACGCCAACGTAGTATATGCTGTATATGACGATCCCTGAAAATATGGCTATCAGCAGCGCTACCGCCACCACCACTCTTATGGTATCGGTGCCCGGGTCGGTGGCTACCATCAGGTATTCCTTGTTGATATCGACATAGTTCTCGTTGGTACCTATATCCTTCGCCACGTCATTTATCCTCTGGCACATGGCGTCGTAATCAAGCTGTCCTTCTCCCATCACCCTTATGGTCGCGTTATATACCCTGTCGGCTGCAGGTATCATCTCATCTACCAGCGCCTCTGATATCTGCGCTCCATAGGCTATCCTGGAATCACTGATGTCCAGCTGGGATATGTCCCTGTCGGAGACAATGCCGCTGATGGTGAAATCCCGGGTCAGTATTTCCCCTTTTCCCTGAACTCTGAAAGAAATGCTGAAGGTATTTCCCACCTCCGGCTCCACATCCATCCTCTCGAAGAACGCCCTGCTTCCGACGATTTCATCTGCTTTTTCGGCCTCGTGCCCTTCCACCAGATTTCCGACTCCCTGCACGATACCGTCCTTTATCTCATCAGTATAAGTCAGATATCCATTCATCCTGTCATAATCTATGGTGGCAAAGATCTCATTGGTCTTCAGCGATTCAACGTCGGCATGGTTACTCAGCTTCTCCACCTGCTGGTGAGTCAGCCCTTTGACAGTGGCGTGAGCGTTGGTGGTGGCTGCCGCCTGTTGCTTGTTAAAATCCAGCAGCCCCACTGCCGACGTCCCCAATGCCATCAGGAGCATGGTAGTGAGAGTTATCGCGATGACCGTCAGCAGCGTACGGCTCTTGTTATATCTTATCCTCTTTCCGGCAAGTGACGTTATCATCTCAATCCACCACCTTGCCATCTTCTATGACGATGGTCCTGTCGGCCATCTGAGCGATATCCTCGTTGTGGGTTATGACCACCAGAGTCTGGCCGTATTTCCTGGCCGAGAACTTAAGCAGTGCCATCACTTCATCGCCTGTCTTGCTGTCCAGATTTCCCGTCGGCTCATCAGCCAGTATTATGGAAGGCTTTGCCGCTATGGCTCTGGCAATAGCCGTCCTCTGTTGTTGTCCACCCGACAGTGTATTGGGCATGTTTCTGGATTTTCCCTCCAAACCTAGTGTTTTCAATATGTCCTTCACAAAATCCACGTCCACCGCTCTGCCGTCCAGGCCAATCGGGAGCACGATGTTTTCCCACACATTGAGGGACGGTACCAGGTTGAAGGCCTGAAACACAAAGCCTATCCTTCGCCTCCTTATCCTGGCCATATTGTCATCCGAAAAATCAGCCAGATTCCTTCCCGCCAGCCATACCTGTCCCGACGTCGGCCTGTCGAGGGCTCCCAGCATATGGAGCAACGTCGACTTTCCGCTTCCCGACTTGCCTACAATGGTAACGAACTCACCCTGCCGTATCTGTATATCCACATGGTCTACGGCCCTGACCAGATTTTCGCTTTCGCCATAGTATTTACAAAGGTCTTTAGTCTCAAGAATAACGTCCACTTTTAAAACCTCCTCGTATTCCGGTATTTTGCTTTTCTATGATACCCCCCCCGAAACATCTTCTGTCAATACGTTTCGAAAAATCCAGGGGCTGTTTTTCTTTACGGGTATATATTACACAGGAAGTCTTACAGCAAACTTACGAAGAGTCTTACATTTACCTTACAGTTCTCATTACAGCTTTCATTCACAATGGAAGCTGAATCACGAAAGTGCTTCCTTCTCCTAACTTGGATTTTACCGAGACAGTTCCGCCCTGATCTTCAAGTATCTTTCTGGTGAGATAGAGCCCGACACCGGAACCTTCCTGTTCCTTCACGGCATCGGCGCTTCCTCTGAAAAATCTGGCGAATATCCTGTTGCGTTCATCTTTAGGAATACCTATACCTCTATCTTCTATTTCGATCCTGACGAAGCTGAACAGCTTATTGACTCTGATAGTAACAACGCTGTGAGGTGGGCTGTACTTTATGGCGTTGTCTATGATATTGGCGAAGGCTTCCACAGTCCATTTCCTGTCCAGCCGCAGCTCCACATCTTCAAAATCTTCCGTCTCTATCTCCACGTCTCCGGCCACCGCCTTGTGGTATTCTGTATTGATAGCTCCAATGAGGACATCTGTGAGAGAAACATCTTCCGGTGTCAGGGTTATCATGTTATTTTCCAGACGCGAAATATTTATGAGAGCGGCCGTCAGGTTTTCCAGCTTATCCATCTGTATCCTGCTCCTGTTCAGAAACTCGTCTCGTTCTTCTTTCGTCTCCGCTTCCAAATACATATCAAAGCAGACCTTCATGGCGCTGATGGGCGTCTTCAGTTGGTGGGATATATCCGTCACCAAAGTCTTGGTATTGTCGTGTTCCTCATTGAACTTCGCTGTTTTGAGACGCAGCTTCTGCTCCAGCCGCTGCAACGACTCGGCAAACTGTACATCTACTGCGTCTCTCAGCTCATCATCATCGTCGGCAAACCGAAAATTTTCCGAAATGCAGTCTTCCAGCACTGCCAACAACATCTGCTGATGCTTTTTCTTCCTTCTGCCGGTATAGACGTGAACGCCGCAGCCAAATACCACAGCCGCGGCAGCCAGGACGCATACCGACGCTAAAAATGTGATGAGAAGCTGTCGGTAGCTGTCGCTCACCTGCCCGGCCTCATCGTATCCGTAGGAGGAAAGGATGGTGTTTCCTTCCTTTTCATACCTGAGCTCCTGATCCGTCATCGCCTCTATCAGTAAATTTTCGGCCTCCGGATACTGCTCCGCCACCGCTCCTGTCACGTTGGCCAGCCGTTCCCCTTCAGCTTTTCCCGCCTCGTCTATCACCTTTGCCCCCAACAAGCCTGTACCGGCAGCGGTGATAAGTACCACGGCGATAAATATAAATAAACTTCTTTTCACAGTTTCTCACATTCCCTTTCCCAGATATATCCCAATCCTCGTATGTTCTTGATGACAGCCGGCTTCGACGGGTCCTCCTCTATCTTCTCCCGCAGCCGCCTTATGTTGACAGCCACCGTGTTGTCATCGACGAAATTGCCGTCGATGTCCCAAATGGCCTCCAACAGCTGGGTTTTGGAAAGCACTTTCATAGGGTTATCCAGAAAATACAGCAGCAGCTTCTGCTCATTGGCGGTCAGCTGCAGATGTTTCCCGTCCTTCGTCACCATGTTCCTGTCGCTGTCGAAGACGATGTCGCCGGAGCGTATCCCCCGCTGTCCGGTACCGCCGCCAATGCCGTCAGCCCAGCCATTCCCACTGCTGCTGCCTTCAGCCCGGCCATTTCCACTGCTGCTGCCGCCGTTCCCAGTCGCCGCAGGGCCTCGGCCCTCACCCACCATTTGTCCGTACCGACTCATGATAGCGTTGACCTTTGATATGAGCACCGCCAGAGAAAAAGGCTTAGTCACATAATCATCACCACCGACATCGTATCCGTTCACGATATCCGTCTCCGTATCCATGGCTGTCAGGAAGAGGAAAACGCATCCTCCAGACCTGGCCGGCTCAGTCGAGCCGGCCAGACCTTCGCCCGTGATTTCGTCCGCCGCCCTTACCCTGGCACAAAAATCCAGTCCGCTGCCGTCGGGCAGCCCTATATCGCAGATTATCAACGCTATATCGTTGTCACAATACAGCTGCCATCCGGTCTTCAGATCTTCAGCCGGATACACATCATAGCCTTCCTTCGCCAGCTTCAGGCTAACAGCCCTGTTGAGGCTCCTGTCGTCCTCCACCAGCAGTATCCCGCCCTTCTTCTTCCCCTCCATCGGGTCACCTCCTATTCGGATAACAATATCGCGCGTTTTTCGCATCGCCACTATTATATCACGGCAATGAACACGGCGCAGAAACTTTGATGTGTCCTGTAAAAAACCTTCCGCCTCTTCTTTCCCTCGCACCTTGCCTGGTCCTCCCACAGGTTTTACCACAGACCTTTCAGCAGGTTTGTCCATTAATCTTACCGGATAACGATATCTCACCAGGGATACGGCAACAATTCACATCAGGTGTGCCGGATTTCGAAAAAACATGCGATTTTCGGCAGTGCCAACGCAGCCTTGTGCCGAATTTCTCATATCATCAAAAAATCGGGCAGCCAGAACCGGAAAAAATCGCATTTCCGGCAGCCAAGCTTTTCATTAACAATATTTATTTACAGCCATGTGCCGGATAGTATGTCCACGCCAAAAATGCGGCAAGCGATGTGCCGGATCTGAATCCAAAACAAAAAACGCGGCAAACAGTCGTGTCAGGCGTGCCGAATTTCATGAGATACAAGAGAATACGGCAAATACCTGCGCCAGCACTGCCGGATTTACAACACTATCCGAAAATACGGCAAGGATAGCTGTTTGTCGTCGTCCTTGCTTTCTGTCACACTCGCACCAAAAAAACGAGAGCCGCAGGCTGCTGTTACCAGCTTTTGCCCACATGCTCCCGTTTCATTCTCTGTCATATCCCGACGCCTGACTGTTTCTGCTATTTAGCCGTAAATGTCAGCTTTTTACCGTCGGTATCGATTTCTACGTCGTCCCCGTCTTTTACGGTGCCGCGGATTATCTCTCCGGCCAGTTCTGTCTCCACGTTCCTCTGGAGGAATCTCTTGACAGGTCTGGCTCCGTAAGCAGGATCATAGCTTTCGTCGGCGATGAATTTCTTTGCTTTGTCCGTAAGAGTCAATCTGATGTTCCTCTCCTCGAGACGTTTCTCTATATCCTTCATGGCCAGCTCTATTATCTTCACGATCTGATCCTCGGTCAGCGGTGAGAATACCACTATCTCGTCTATCCTGTTGAGGAATTCAGGCCTGAAGTACTTCTTCATCTCGTCTTCCACTTCCTGCTTTACCTTGGCATCGACAGTACCATCATCTCTGATCCCGTCTATCAGGTAATTGCTTCCAATGTTGGAGGTCATGATGACGATGGTGTTCTTGAAGTCCACCGTCCTGCCCTGATTATCGGTCAGCCGCCCGTCATCCAGCAATTGCAGCAGGATATTGAAAACGTCAGGATGTGCTTTTTCTATCTCGTCAAACAGTATTACGCTGTAAGGCTTCCTTCTGACAGCTTCCGTAAGCTGTCCGCCCTCGTCGTAGCCTACGTACCCCGGAGGAGCTCCTACCAGCCTGGACACGGAGTGCTTCTCCATATACTCGGACATGTCGATACGTATCAGATTCTTTTCCGTGTCGAACAGCGCTTCCGAGAGGGCTTTGGCCAGCTCCGTCTTGCCGACGCCTGTAGGCCCCATGAATATGAAGGAACCGATCGGCTTGCTGGCATCCTTGAGGCCTGCTCTGGCTCTCAGCACAGCTTCAGCCACGGCTTTAACGCCTTCCTCCTGGCCGATCACCCGTTTATGCAGTATCTCAGGCAGCTTCAGCAGCTTTTCACGTTCGCTTTCCACCAGCTTGCTGACAGGGATACCGGTCCATCCGGAGATAACTTCCGCGATCTCTTCTTCCGTGACCTCTTCCTTCAGCAGTCTGGCTTCCTTGCCTTCGTCGGCCTTTTCCTTTTCTATCTCCAGCTTCTTTTCCAGATCAGGCAGAGTACCGTATTTCAGCTGAGCCAGCTTTTCCAGGTTGTAATTCCTCTCGGCTTCTTCCATCTGGTGCTTTACATCTTCTATCTGCTGTTTTACCGCCTTGACCTCGGTGATGGCTTTCTTCTCGCCTTCCCACTGAGCTCTCATGGCGTTGCTCTCGTCCTTAAGCTGGGACAGCTCCTTCTCCAGGTGCTCCAGCCGAGTCTTGGAACCGGCGTCGGTCTCCTTGCTCAAGGCCTGCTTTTCTATCTCAAGCTGCATTATCTTTCTGGATATCTCATCCAGCTCCGACGGCATACTGTCTATCTCGGTCCTTATCCTGGCAGCAGCCTCATCCATCAGGTCGATGGCCTTATCGGGCAGGAACCTGTCGCTTATATATCTGTCGGAAAGAGTAGCACACGCTATCAGTGCGCTGTCGGTTATCCTTACGCCGTGATGTATCTCAAACCGTTCCTTCAGTCCTCTAAGTATGGAAATAGTATCTTCCACTGAAGGCTGATCTACCAATACCTTCTGGAAACGTCTCTCCAGGGCGGCATCCTTTTCGATGTACTTCCTGTATTCGTCCAGTGTCGTGGCACCTATGCAGTGGAGTTCACCTCTGGCAAGTTTAGGCTTCAGCAGGTTCCCGGCATCCATGGCGCCTTCGGTCTTTCCGGCGCCGACGATATTGTGTATCTCGTCGATGAAGAGTATTATCCTTCCCTCGGATTTCTCTATCTCGTTGAGGACGGCCTTGAGCCTTTCCTCAAACTCGCCTCTGAACTTGGCTCCCGCGATGAGCGCTCCCATGTCCAGGGCGAATATAGTCTTGTCCTTCAATCCTTCCGGAACGTCGCCGTTGAGGATACGCTGAGCCAGCCCTTCCACGACGGCCGTCTTGCCGACGCCCGGCTCACCGATGAGGACAGGATTATTCTTGGTCCTTCTGGAAAGTATCTGGATGGTATGTCTTATCTCTCCGTCCCTTCCGATAACCGGATCCAGCTTGCCCTCCCTGGCCATTTCCACCAGGTCACGTCCGTATTTGTTGAGAGCGTCGTAATTCTCCTCAGGATTCTGACTGGTCACCCTCTGATTCCCTCTGACCTTGTTGAGAGCGTCCAGGAACTTATCCTTAGTTATGTTGTACCGCTTGAATATGGCGGCCGAAGGGGTATTGCGCTCGTCCAGCAGCGCCAGGTAGATGTGCTCCACGCTGACGTATTCATCCTTCATCTTCTCCGCCTTTTTCTCGGCGTTGAGGAAAATCTGCTGCAATCTTCTGGTGGAGTACATGTTTTCCGCACTCCCCGAAACCTTAGGCAGTTTGTCTATCTCGCCTTCCAGCGCTCCGATGATCTCCCCTGTATTAGCTCCCATGAATTTCAGGAGCTTCGGGATGAGCCCATCCTTCTGCATCAGCAATGCCAGATGGAGATGTTCCCCATCTATCTGCTGATTTCCTTCTTCGATAGCTATGTTCTGACAGTCGATTATAGCGCTCTGCGCGTTCTGTGTATATTTATCTATATTCATGATTATCACCTCCGGATAAATCGGGAAAATACTGATACAGGTATATTTTCCCTTTCTGAAAATATTTTAAACCCTGCGAAAACAAAAGTCAACAACTTTTTTAGCACTCACTTGAAAAGAGTGCTAACAACTCACTTCGCAGATGTCCTCCTGTAAAATCAGTCCATATCCGGTCTGCCCAGCTCTCTGCGGAGCTTCAGCAGTATGACGAGGGACAACACCGCCGCCAGAAGCGCCGTCGCAGGAAAATTGAGCCATATCCCCGTAAGACCCAGCGGCCACAGCGCGCCGATCAAAATGACAGGGAAAAACAGCGCCGTCGACACCGATATCAACGAAGCAGCCACAGGCTTCTCCACTGCCAGCATATAACTCTGAGCAGCGAAAGAGAACCATCTGGTGACATACGTGATACTGAAGAGGTACAGCGCGCTGACGGAAAGAGCCGTCGTCTGCGCCCCGGCATCGGCGATGAACAGCCCCGTGATCTCCTCCGGGAAAAGGGTGATGGCGGCAGCCGAAGCCAGTGAAACCACCCCGCTGGCGACGAAGCAGCATTTTTCGATGGCCCGCACCCGTGAAAATTTCCCTGCGCCCCAGTTGTACCCCACCGCCGGCTGCAAGGAATCGCACATTCCGTACAACAGAGGCTGGACGAACCCGTCCACGAACATCAGCACCCCGTACACCGACACGGCCGTCTCGCCTCCCAGACGCACCAGGATAGCGTTCATCAATATGGATGTTATCCTTCCGGCGATATTGTTAAGGAAGTTAGGACTGCCGCAAACTATAATCTTCTTCACCATCTCTATATGAAAATGAGGTCGGCAGAATCTCAAAATCGCTTTACCGCTGAAAAACGGAATGAAAGCAATCACCGCGCATACCAGCATCCCGATGCACGTAGCCAGGGATGCGCCCCATACGCCCCATCGGAAGACGCCCAGGAATATGAATTCCAGAATGGCGCTCAGCACCGACATCAGCAGATTCAGGAACATGCTTCCACGTATGAAACCGCATATCCTGAGAAAGTTATCAGCTGCAAAGACGATGGTCGTCACCGGCGAGCAGACGGCGTAGACCTGCAGATACTGGGTAGCCAGCGCTGCGAATTCCCCATCGGCACCCATCAGCTCCATCAATCCGGGCGCAGCGGCAAAAAGCGCCCCGCCGATGATAAAGCCGGTACCCACTATCATCAAACAGGCACAGGTGAATATGTTGCAGGCCTCGCCCGTTTCTTTCCGCCCCAGGTATATAGCGATAGGCACAGCAGCCCCCACCCCTATCAGATCTGCCAAAGAAAAATTTATTATCACAAAAGGCATAGCCAGATTGATAGCCGCGAAAGCCGTCGCCCCCAGGAACTGACCTACAAGTACTCCGTCTATAGTCTGATACAGCGCCGACGCCAGCATGCTCACCGCACCGGGAACAGAGGCAAAAAAGAACAGTTTGAGCGGCCTCATCCCTGAAAAAATAGCAGTCGAATCCATATGTCTGTTTTTCCCTTTCTTTTCACATCATGTTCTTATCCCCGACTGACAGCTTTATCTCGGCCTAATTCCTCCTGCAGGCCGCTGATATATTTTTCGGTGACGCGCAGCAGTACCTTTCTTTCCTCCTCAGTAAGCTTCCCGAAGGCCGCCTGTTCAGCCCGCACCAACGGTACCACTACGCGCTGCACCGCATCATTCCCCTGCGCCGTAAGAACGACAGCCTTGCTCTTCTTGTTTCCCGGCACCGGTTCCAGCCTTATTATCTCCCGCCTTTCCAGGCTTTTGAGAGCGGAGTTGACCGTCTGGGGAGGTGAATGCCACAGGGCACAGAGCTCCCTCTGGGTGTATACCCTGCCATCCTTGTAGAGGGAGTAAAGCAGCCAGAGAGCCATATCTGAAAATCCGCAGCTTCTCGTGTAAATATGGTATATGTCGTCCATCTTCCTGTACAGCCTGTCAAAGGCTTCGAGGCTGTCGATGACATCCCTGTTCATATCCTTGTCCATCGTTCTTCTCCTTTTAAAACAAATAATCCGAATTCGGATATTTTTGATTATAGTCCGAATTCGGATTATTGTCAATGACTTCGTCTGACGCGGGCGTCACCGGATCGCTGCGCCGCTCTACCTGCGTCGCACTGCCATCGCGCCGGCGACTTGCCGCCATGCTGTTGTCAAATGAAACCAAATCTATCAGATATGAGACCATAGATACGTTATGTGCGATTTTTCAATGCACTCCCAACGAGCTATTTGTATATGTAGAAGATGATATGGATAATAAAATTTAATAAGTTTAGAAATGATAAAAAATATATAGGCGCCCGGGACTTTCAAAAAATAAAAAAGTGGAGACCTCTGAAAAAGAAAGCTCCGCTTTTTTGGTGCGCCAAGAGGGACTTGAACCCCCACGGTCTCCCACCAGAACCTAAATCTGGCGTGTCTGCCAATTCCACCATTGGCGCACATATACACTTTGACGCTGCGTCGAAAAGCCCGCCATTTATTGACCATATTAGTATATTGATTTTTCTCACCATTGTCAATTATATTTTGCAGACAAGGGGGTACCAAGTTTCTTAGTTGTCAGCGCAACGGGAACTCAGTGTTTTAACATCTAAAATATCGCCGTTTTATGGAAACCATGCATTCACGATATTTCAGGCCTTTTGGGGGCCTTTTTGAAAGCCCGATTATCGCGGATTCATTTTACAACACCACTGACGATATTTTTTGATGCATATCGATCGAAAAACTATCGCAGGCTATCCAAAAACATTCATCCGCGATAATCAAGGCGAAATAATCCGTTGAAAAAGGTCGAAATTATCGTCAGATGTATGCAAATCGTAAGGGTCAAAACATAGGCACATTGAAAAAAAGAGAACAAGGTAGTATGCTACTAAGTAGCAACTACAGGAGGAATAGCACATATGTGGCGAACATCGGATGAGTGGGAGAAAATAATCAAGGAAGCGTATACAAGTGACCTTCCCTTAAAAAGATGGTGCCTGGAACACAATATAAAAGATATTACCTTTAGAAAGGCCCGGGAAAGGCTCCTTCGAGAAGGGAAATTACGATTTATGGAAGAAAAAGTCCTGTTGCCCATAGATGAGAGTAGGAAGTGGGTACGATTGCCATCAGAAAACATCCGGGCAATTCTCGTTTTAGAACCTATCAGAGGGAATCTGTCTATGGAGTCCATGGCATCTATCATAGCGTTCGATCTGGATCTGCCCCTGATACCGGGGCAGATATTCTTCTTCATAGAAAAGAAATGGAAACAGATCTATGCGCTGAAGATATGCAAGAATGGATATTGCCTTTTCAGCAGAAAGCTCGAATACGGAACATTTTACTGGCCAAAATCTCACAGTTACGCCCGTGATTTCATGTACAGATATGAATATGACAGGCTTCTCAAAACCATTGAAAATTAATATGGAAGGATCCTTAAAACCATGGAATAGTCCTTAAAATCATTGAAATTTCAATGGTTTTTTGATATAATAAAGTCATGAAACAGATAGATCTTTCATCCATGACAAAAGCAGAATTGGAAAAATATGCACTGGACACCTCAAGAAAACTGGATGAGGTTTCAGCAGAGCTTGAATATTACAGAAAGATGTTTCGCCTTAGTCAGGCTAAGAGGTTCGGAAGAAAAAGCGAAAAGTCTTTAATAGATGACGGGCAGCAGGAGTGCTTTTTTAATGAAATAGAGAAAGAAGCCGATCTGAGGTTGCCGGAGCCAAAAGCGGAGAAAGCATGTCCTGTTCGCAAGATTAAACGAAAGGGAAAGAAAGACGCTTTTATCAGTGCCTTAAGAAAAACGGATCCTGTAGAATATGTGCTTACAGAAGAAGAGCAGCTCTGCCCTGTATGCGGCCATAAGCTTCATGAGATGACCAAAAGGATCCACCGCGAAGTGGAGATCATCCCGGCAAAGGCAGTTGTGCGTGAGCATATACAGCATATATACAGCTGCAGGAACTGTGAAAAAAACGGAACCGAAGCTACGATCATCGCCTCTCCAATGACGAGATCTCTGCTTCGTGGAAGCATTCTGTCACCGTCACTTGGTGCATACGTCATAACAAGGAAATATGAAAACCGTGATCCTCTGGATAAGATATCTAAAGATCTTAAGCGCTATGGTGTAAACATCAGCAAAGCAACCCTTTCAAACTGGATGATACTTCTTACGCAGAATTATCTTAAGGCTGTTTACGACAGGATGTACGAGAAGCTCCTGTCATATGATATCATCCAGGCTGACGAGACGAGCCTGTCGGTGCTGAGGGATAAGACGCGGGAAAAGAGCTACATGTGGATGTTCCGAAGCGGAAAGGGTATATCACCTATCGTGCTTTATCATTATGCGGATGGCTCTCGTGCAGGCTATGTCCCGGAAACATTCCTTAAAGAATATCACGGATACCTGCAGACAGACGGATATCAGGGCTACCTGAGTGTGAATGATGATATCATCCACGTAGGCTGTCTGGCCCATGCGAGGCGGTATTATGCAGACGCGCTAGAGGTGTTAAATGATAAAGGAAGTCCCGGGGCCTTAAAGATAAAGGAAGGGATCGTATGGTGTGATAAGCTGTTTCTTTTAGATGCCAAGTGCCATGAATTATCTACCGAAGAAGAACGAAGTGAATTCAGAAAGACCACGATGCGGAAGGTATTTGAGGGCTTCTTTGCGTGGGCGGAAGAAGAATCACAAAAGCCACTTCCCAAGGGGCTTTATCTTAAAGCGCTGAATTACACGATAAACCAGAGGAAACCATTGATGAATACCCTCCTTGATGAGAGGCTTGAGGTTTCCAATAACAGGAGTGAACGTGCGATAAAGCCGTTTGTGATGGGCCGTAAGAACTGGCTGTTCTGCAATACGCCAAGAGGGGCAAAGTCAAGCGCAATTCTGTATAGCATTGTGGTAAGCGCCATAGAAAATGATCTGCTGCCATTTGAATATCTGAGCTATCTGCTTGACCAGCTCCGTAGGATCGATCTGAATGATAAAGAAGCCATAGACAGCCTTATGCCATATTCAGAGCAGTTACCTGATGAATGCAGAAGAAAAGAAAACGAATAAAGAAAAAGTCCCCTTGTTCACATCTCTGTGAACAAGGGGATTGTTTTACCTTGTGCCTATGTTTTGACCCTTACTGCAAATCAGCGATTGGCGATATTCTAAAGAATGCCCATAAAAGGACGGTTTTTATCTTAACGTCAATGCAACTCATCCGAGCATACCGGGCGTTCTCAGTCTCCGTATGCTTCTTCGGTCCTGATACCGTATCTGACGTTTTCGTTTTTGATTTCTTCCGCATCCTCATGGATAAGCTCTTCGACCAGATCCTCAGCCCGGGAAACGGACGCGAACAGCTTCTCCGGCAGAAAATCCAGATGCTTTCCTATAAAGCGCGCGATGGCCCCAACCAGCAGAGCCGCGATCACAGTTCCTTCCCGAACGCCTGCCAGGTGGCTCATGAAAACAAAGGACAGGGCGGCCGCAGCCAATGTCATGGTCACGTCGAAGGTGATCTTCATGGTACCAAATTCCTTTTTCAACGTCATCACGATGGCTCTGACGAAGGATTCGCCAGGAAGCATCACTACATTGGCCAGCACTTCCATGTAGACACCAATCCCCAGGATAAGACATCCTACCAGCAAAAACAGCAATTTGACGACATACATATCCGGTGACAGCATCTTCAGCAGAAACATGCTGAAATCGATGAAATATCCAAAAGCTATGGATACCGGAAGCTGCAGGAAATACTCCGCTTTGAAATTTTTTCTCAATATTATCAGTTGAATGACTATCAGCAGAACGCTGAAGATTATGGTGAATTCTCCGAGAGTCAGCGGATAGTACAGACTCAGTACATAAGGTATCGCCGATATGGGCGATGTCCCCAGGTCGGCTTTCGTTATCACCGCTACTCCAAATGAACTTATGAAAAGACCTACAGTAAAAATAAGATATCGCTTAAATATTTCGGCCTTAGACATTAAATATGCATTCCTCCTTTACTTTCTCAGGTTATCATTTACCCGTTTCAGATACGATATGAGCCGTTCCTTCTCCTCCTCCGAAAAACCGTCCAGCGCGATTTCCTCCAGCCCGGTCAGCGCGTCGATGGAAAGCGCTGCGTCCGTCCGCCCTTTTTCGGTGAGAAACACGCAGGTATACCGCCTGTCTCCGTCCTTGCTCCTTCTCTCGACGAGGCCGTTCTTTTCCATCCTGGAAAGAAGGCTGGTTGCCGTAGCCGGCTCTACTGCGCAGGCTTCGGCGATATCCTTCTGGATAGCTCCATCGTGAGAAATCAGGTATTCGAGTATCTTGGGCTGCCCTGTGGAAAGCCCGGTGCCCGAAAGGCGTTCAAATACCATCCTGGAAAAAAACGTATGGTTCTCCATCATGAGTTTATGGTAAGACATGGCTGTCCTCCGTTCAATAGTTAGGTTTCTAATTATTATTGTATCAGTTAGAATTCTAACTGTCAACATCTGAAGAACCACATTTTACAGACCTTTTAAAAATCTAAAGATATATCTCTCCCAGCGCCAACAGTTCTTCCTCAAGCGCGGCCATTTCATCGTCCTAAATTGTACGGGGCACTCCGGGTATTCGCAGGAATAAGCAAAGCAGGCCTCGCCATCCGCGAGCCCTGCTTTACATCATACTATCTTTAAGGCATCACCTTTCGTTTGTCCGTTTATTCGTCCACTCCGTTGACGGAATCCACGATGGCCTGCGCCAACGTCTCCAGCTCCTTGGCTTTATCAGGAAGCATGGAGGAGGCGATGGACAGCCTTTCGTTGAGGACGGTCATGTTCTTCAGCTCCTCATCTATGAACTTCCGCATCAGGTCTCCCGACGTAGGAGCCCATGAACCGTTCTCGATGATGGCGAACGTCCTGTTCTGAAGGTTAAGAGCCTTCATGTCCATGAGGAAATTGTGCATAACAGGGTATATCCCCAGGTTATAGGTAACGGACGCCAGCACGATATGGCTGTATTTCCACGCGTCCGATATGAGGTAGGATACGTGGGTGTTGGAAACATCCACGACTTTGACATCCTTTACGCCTTTCTGCACTATTTTAGCCGCCAGCGCCTGAGCCGCCGACTCCGTATTTCCATACATGGAAGCGTAGCATATGAGAACACCGTCCACTTCCGGCTCGTACTTGCTCCATTTATCATATTTCTCTATGAAGTACATGAAGTCCTGACGCCAGATCAGGCCGTGGAGCGGACAGATGAACTTTATCTTATCCAGCAGCCCTGAAGCCTTCCCCAGAAGGTGCTGGATGTGCGGACCGTACTTCCCTACGATATTGGTAAGATATCTCCTGGCTTCGTCTATCCAGTCTCTGTCGTAATCCACCTCATCAGCAAAGAGCTTGCCATCCATAGCGATAAAAGAGCCAAAGGCATCTGCTGAGAAAAGAGCACCGTTAGTAACGTCAAGGGTTACCATTACTTCAGGCCAGTGGACCATTGGAGCAGTCAATACTGCTATAGTATGATCTCCAAATGTGTGGGTATCCCCTTCAGTCACCTCTATACATTCGTGCTCATCAGGATGGAAACCGAACTGACGCATCAGCAGGTATCCCTTCTCCGTAGAAATTATCTTCACATTGGGATATTTCTTCAGTATCTGCTCGATGCTGGCCGCGTGGTCGGGTTCCAGGTGATTGATGACTATCCAGTCGAGAGGACGTCCATCCAGCACGTATTCCAGATTTTCCTCAAACTGTCTGTAGGCCGACCAGTCCACTGTATCGAAGAGGACCGTCTCCTTGTCTAACAACACATAGGCGTTATAGCTGACCCCCTGTGGTATAGGATGTATGTTTTCGAACAGGTGGGTCCTGTGGTCATTTGCCCCGACCCAGTACAGGTTATCCGTTATCTCTCTTACGTTATACATTTTCTACCCTCCTATCTTTAGATGAAATGTTCCTTATCTTCACCACATTCAGGACAAACCCAGTCGACAGGCAGATCCTTGAAAAGCGTTCCCGGCATGATATCGGCATCCTCATCGCCAATCTCAGCTATATACTCATATCCGCATCCTCCGCATACATGAGGTCTGTCGAGAGGCGTCGGCTTAGGGACACGAGGCCTTTTCATCTTTATCATAGGAGGCGCAGGTTTCTTTTCACTGGTTCCGCCAAGTGCTTCGATGAGAAGAGGTATTATCTCGTTCACATCACCTACGATACCATAGTCGCAGTTCTTGAAAATAGGCGCGTTCTTATTCTTGTTGATCGCGACTATAGTCGATGCTTCCTTTATACCCTTGAGGTGCTGTATAGCTCCGGAAATGCCGCACGCTATATAAAGGTTCCCGCTGAACTTCCTTCCCGACATGCCTACATATCTCTCGAGAGGAACGTATTTAAGCGTCTCAGCGACCGGTCTCGACGAGCCTATGGCTGCGCCGGCCGCCTTGGCCAGGTCTTCTATCAGCTTCATATTTTCCTTAGGGCCGATACCTTTACCTGCCGAAACGACTCTCTCCGCATCTATGATCGGCGTATTTATATCTATTCCGACGGAGAAATCATGGCCGTCCTTCTTGAGGGCTTCCACCAGCTTTTCCACTTGCTCTTTCGCATCTCCTTCGTTAAAGATCATCTGCTTTCTCAGTCCCGTTACAGGCGTGGATTTTTTCTTCATGCCGCTCTGTTTGCTGCCGCCCTCCTTGCTGTCTCTGCTGAGCTTTCCTATTATCCCGGCTGCGATAACGACTCTCTGTATCTCGCTGGTGCCTTCGTATATGGTTGTGATCTTCGCATCGCGGTACATCCTCTCCACGTCCATGCCCTTGAGGAAACCTGTGCCGCCGAAAATCTGGACTGCGTCGTTAGTTATCTCGAGTGCCGATTCGGATGCGTACATCTTGGCCATTGCCGCCTCGACCGAGTACCTCTCATGATTTTCCTTCAGCTCTGCCGCGGAATATACGAGAAACCTGGCGCATCTCAGCTTTGTGGCCATTTCTGCCAGCTTGAACGAAACACCTTGCTGAGCCGCTATCGGTTTTCCGAATTGTATCCTTTCCTTAGCATATTTCAACGCCTGCTCATAAGCGCCCTGAGCAATTCCGAGGGCCTGAGAGGCGATACCTATCCTGCCGCCGTCCAGCGTTGCCATGGCTATCTTGAAACCTTCGCCCTCCTTACCCAGAAGATTTTCTTTAGGAACTTTGACATCATTGAAGATCAGCTCCGCTGTCGATGATGAACGTATGCCCATCTTGTCGTAATGGTCTCCAAAGTCAAAGCCTTTCCATCCTTTTTCCACGATAAAGGCCGATATGCCTCTGGTCCCTATGTCAGGTGTAGTTACTGCAAAGACTACATATGTATCTGCTTTAGGGGCATTGGTGATAAATATCTTTCCCCCATTCAACAGATAATGATCGCCTTTATCAACCGCTGTCGTTTCCGTGCCACCGGCATCGGAGCCTGCGTTGGGTTCGGTAAGGCCAAATGCCCCTATCTTTTCACCCTTGGCCAGCGGCACCAGATACTTCTGTTTCTGCTCCTCCGTCCCGTACGCAAAGATAGGATATGATCCCAAGGAAACATGAGCAGAAAGGATCACTCCTGTACCTCCGTCCACTCTGGCCAGTTCTTCCACCGCGATGGCATAGCTGAGGATGTCCAGGCCCGCCCCGCCGTACTCCTTTGGATATGGGATACCCATCAGGCCCATTTCCGCCAGCTTTTTCACAGCATCTTCCGGGAATTCGTTCTCCTGGTCAAGGGAAAACGCTATCGGCTTGACTTCTTTTTCTGCAAACGCGCGAATCTTGTTTCTCAGAGTTTCGTGCTTCTCCGTGGTTTGAAACAACATATGACCCCTCCTTATTATGATTTTAATAACATTATTTGCTGAATTTTCACAACATTTCTTTCTTTTGGCTACATGATATCTTATTGGACAAAAAAAGTCAAGTAGATAATCAGACTTTTTTTGTCCCCTTGATATAATGGCGATCCCTCTGTGATGGATCCGGCAATTGGATTTGACAGTAGATTTCAACAATGGTAACAGAAACCGACGCTAACTTTCAGCGATAGAGTTTACAGCCGTTCTCTTTCTCAGGCTTCTGTTACATGCGATTTTCCTATGATGAAACATCGATATCGCATGGTTTTTATGTCTGCAAAGTTTGTTCTGTCTTATTGATAAAAACTTCTCATAAGAAAAATAAGATTCAACATCGGTGATATTACCTCCCTTTTTTAAGGGAGGGGAACATTTGCTCCCCATTCCATACAGACATGGACGTAAAAGTTATCACCTGGGACAATTATAAATTTCTGCTCACTAATCCTTAATAAGCGCGACAACGTCTCATTATGCCGCATTTTTCCTCGAGCGCGCTTCTTTTCGCACGCCCCTTACAGGGTGCAACGGTGTACGCACTCCCAATTTCTACGGGTAGTAAATTTCTACTCACACGCCTCTTGCGGGGCGCGACACGGCCGGATGCGATTTCGTTTTGATACCGATTATGAGAATTACTGTTTTGACAGGAGCAGTAATGCCGAAAAAGTACAGTTGATAGAAAATGCATTGAACTGAAACCAGAATTGTTCTCAATTTGTTCTCAAATCCTTACATAATTTAACAAATGAGAATGACGGAAGCTCTTATCAAAAAAAATCCAGTCAGGTTCAAACCGTTAGAATTCCAACGCTTCTAAAGAATAGCAAAACCTCGCGGTGCATAACCGCGAGGTTAACATAATGGTGATCCTACCGGGAATCGAACCCGACTACCACTTAAAAACGTTGAAAAAAGGAGGTTCCCACGCTGCTGATTTCATTGTTCTCAATTTGTTCTCAACCTCCTTGTGGCGATAACATATTTTGTTGTATATACTCTCTGATTGAAGTATATACAGCTTCTGCATTCTCAATCTGCGCCTGCGTATCGCTTTTACTTGCAATAAACATATCGTCATAATCGGAAGCATTTCTTATCGTAAATGCTGAACCTATCATTTTTGAAAGCCCTATCGGCAATAAATTTTCTTTTATGTAAATTCTTCGAAATTCCGCAATTACTCCACTGTGTTTTCTTGTATCAAAACTGTTAAAAACCAATATAGCTCTCATAGCATGAAACATGGAATAATATGCTCGATTGTTTGCCGCTCTGTATTCTCCGTTTGAAAACAATAGCTTTGCCGCTTTCAAATCACTTCTCGCCCGTTCAAGACGATATTTCGAATAATCCTTTTGGAGCTGTGTATACTCAGGCAATCCTCACGCCCTCCCTGTCTATATTTTGATAAAACACAGAGACCGGCATATATTTATTATATATCTCCAAGCTCTGAAAAACCGGTGCCAAAACCACATCATATTTCAAGTCTATCTTATCAGCTATATCAAATATTTTATTTCTCTCTGTTCCTATTTCTTGCGGAGGCACAGATAACAACAGCAAAATATCTATATCACTATCACTGTCGTTATCTCCTCTTGCACACGATCCATATAAAATTACTTCCTGAAGCTTATTTCCATATATGCTCTTGGCTTCATCTGCAAAGAGCGAGACGATCTCATGTATCTTATCATTTACCATAATCAAGCCTCCTAGGCATTAAAGCATATATCATATCTGTATTATATCATGCCTTAATTATTTTATACAGTCATATCTATTCATACGAAACTCTCTATTATCCAAAGCTAATACATAATATGTTTTATCAAAACATGTCCTTATAAATGGTATGATACTATACGATAAACTTTGAAAAACAATAAAAAAGACTTACAAGCTATGCCTTAAACACACGATATAATATGAGGAAGGCATAATTTTATCGTATGAAGCATAATCAATTAATAAGCACAAATGCGCTTGATAATTATGCAACATATTAAATTGCGATGTATCTCATATTACGGAACACATCCCTGACGATAATGTATTTTAGCTTTGAACTTTATAAAATATATTAAACAATTTCTATCCTAAATGGAAAAAATATAAAGAACTCCATACCACTGCCGGAACTTACATATCGCGCATTGAATGTGATTGGAAAAAATATTATTGCGGTGCTGACATAGTAAATGTTCCACTTGAAAAGTTAAGCAAAATAATGCTCGACGAGTGGGCACATAGCTTGATAAAGGAATACAGCATGACAAAGAAGCAATACTATAACTGTACTGTGATAATGCGTCAGGCATTACAATACGCTGTTGATCTGAAAATAATACTTGAAAATCCAATGATGAAAGTACATATTGATGGCAGAAGAATGTTTCGTTATGTGCGAAAGAAAAAGGACAATACTCAGGTATTTTCAAAAGATGAACTGCGACAGTTGAAATACCTGGCTTGGAAAGATTTTCACAATCGCACGCTGGTATATGAGCTGGTTCCATTGGCGATCCTCTTTCAGTTTGAAACAGGATTGAGAGTCGGTGAGCTGATAGCTATACAAGATGATGATATAGACGGCGATCAGTTGCATGTTCAAAGGATGTATCGTAAGGAAACAAAAGAAATCGTGGAACATACAAAAGGCTCCTACGGTGACAGATATGTCATATTGACCTCTGCCGCAAAACACATCATCGAATGCGCACAGTCACACCGGCAAAAGTATGGCTCGAACAAAAATGGATATATTTTTTCCATGGATGAAAAACCTTTTTCCTATAATTCCATTTCACACAGATACAACAAATACTGTGACATAATCGGAACTATAAGGAGAAACAGTCATAAGGCAAGAAAAACATACATTTCTTCTCTTATTGACGGGAATGTCAACATCAACACTGTTCGCGAAATGGCCGGACACGCTGACGAGAGAACAACTTATGAGAATTATTGTTTTGACAGGAGCAGTAATGCCGAAAAAGTACAGTTGATAGAAAATGCATTGAGCTGAAACCAGAATTGTTCTCAATTTGTTCTCAAATCCTTACATAATTTAACAAATGAGAATAATGGAAAACTCTTATCAAAAAAATTTCAGTCAGGTTCAAACCGTTAGAATTCCAACGCTTCTAAAGAATAGCAAAACCTCGCGGCGCATAACCGCGAGGTTAACATAATGGTGATCCTACCGGGAATCGAACCCGGGTTACCGCCGTGAAAGGGCGGTGTCTTAACCGCTTGACCATAGGACCAAAATAAGCGGCAACGTCCTACTTTCCCAGGCGGTCTCCCACCAAGTATCATCAGCGCTAAGGAGCTTAACTTCTGTGTTCGGTATGGGAACAGGTGTATCCTCCTTGCTATTGTCACCGCATATTCTCCGTTCAAACCGTATCTACAGCCTGAACCTCTCTTTTTAAGTGTGCTCCGCACACTCAAAACTGAATAAATCCTGCTTCCAAAGCTCTGCCTTGGTCAAGTGTTCGACCTATTAGTATCGGTCAGCTCAATACATTACTGCACTTACACCTCCGACCTATCAACGTGATAGTCTCTCACGGGTCTTACGCCTTGCGGCAAGGAGATCTTTTCTTGTGGGGGGCTTCGTACTTAGATGCTTTCAGCACTTATCCCTTCCATACGTGGCTACTCAGCTATGCACTTGGCAGTACAACTGATGCACCAGAGGTATGTCCATCCCGGTCCTCTCGTACTAAGAACAGCTCCACTCAAATCTCCAACGCCCACAGCGGATAGGGACCGAACTGTCTCACGACGTTCTGAACCCAGCTCGCGTACCTCTTTAATGGGCGAACAGCCCAACCCTTGGGACCTACTTCAGCCCCAGGATGAGACGAGCCGACATCGAGGTGCCAAACACCCCCGTCGATGTGGACTCTTGGGGGGTATCAGCCTGTTATCCCCGGGGTAGCTTTTATCCGTTGAGCGATGGCCCTTCCACTCGGTACCACCGGATCACTAAGCCCGACTTTCGTCCCTGCTCGACCTGTTTGTCTCGCAGTCAAGCTCCCTTCTGCCTTTACACTCTTCGTGCGATTTCCGTCCGCACTGAGGGAACCTTTGGGCGCCTCCGTTACTCTTTAGGAGGCGACCGCCCCAGTCAAACTGCCCGCCAGACACTGTCCCAATACCGGTTCACGGTATATGGTTAGAACCTCAACATTACAAGGGTGGTATCCCAACGGTGACTCCACTAAAACTGGCGTCCTAGCTTCTTCGTCTCCCACCTATCCTGTACATGCAATGCCGAAATCCAATATCAAGCTGCAGTAAAGCTCCACGGGGTCTTTCCGTCCTGCTGCGGGTAACCGGCATCTTTACCGGTACTACAATTTCACCGAGTCTATTGTTGAGACAGCGCCCAGATCGTTACGCCTTTCGTGCGGGTCGGAACTTACCCGACAAGGAATTTCGCTACCTTAGGACCGTTATAGTTACGGCCGCCGTTTACTGGGGCTTAAGTTCATGCCTTCGCTTTCGCTAAGCAGTCCCCTTAACCTTCCAGCACCGGGCAGGCGTCAGCCCCTATACTTCAGCTTTCGCTTTAGCAGAGACCTGTGTTTTTGGTAAACAGTCGCCTGGGCCTTTTCACTGCGGCCATCTTTCGATGGCACCCCTTCTCCCGAAGTTACGGGGTCATTTTGCCGAGTTCCTTAACAATAGTTCTCTCGCTCACCTTAGGATTCTCTCCTCATCTACCTGTGTCGGTTTGCGGTACGGGCACCTACAGTCTCACTAGCGGCTTTTCTTGACAGCGTGAAATCATCAGCTTCCGGTACTATTTTTCCCTCCCCATCATAGCCTGGCCTTAAGATGCGCGGATTTGCCTACGCATCAGCCTCACTATTTGGACGCGCTCTACCAGCGGCGCGCTCTGATTATCCTTCTGTGTCCCCACTTCGCTCATACAACTTTCGGTGGTACTGGAATCTCAACCAGTTGTCCATCGCCTACGACTCTCGTCCTCGGCTTAGGTCCCGACTAACCCTGAGTGGACGAACCTTCCTCAGGAAACCTTAGATTTTCGGTGGGCAGGATTCTCACCTGCCTTTCGCTACTCATGCCAACATTCTCTCTCCTGCATCGTCCAGATCGCCTTCCAGCTCTCCTTCTGCCAATGCAGGATGCTCCTCTACCATACCTTTCGGTATCCCAAGCTTCGGTAGTAAGTTTTAGCCCCGTTTATCTTCGGCGCAGAGTCACTCGACTAGTGAGCTGTTACGCACTCTTTAAATGAATGGCTGCTTCTAAGCCAACATCCTAGCTGTTTGTGCAGCTCCACATCCTTTTCCACTTAACTTACATTTTGGGACCTTAGCTGTGGGTCTGGGCTCTTTCCCTTTCGACTATGGAACTTATCTCTCATAGTCTGACTCCCAAGTATGATTGCACGGCATTCGGAGTTTGATAGTTTTCGGTAACCGGTGAAGGCCCCTAGAACATTCAGTGCTCTACCTCCGTGTATCTTAACTTGAGGCTAGCCCTAAAGCTATTTCGAGGAGAACCAGCTATATCCGAGTTCGATTGGAATTTCACCGCTATCCACACGTCATCCCAACACTTTTCAACGTATACGGGTTCGGTCCTCCACGAGATTTTACTCTCGCTTCAACCTGCACATGGATAGGTCACCCGGTTTCGGGTCTACAGCATACAACTATTCGCCCTATTAAGACTCGCTTTCGCTTCGGCTCCGATGCTCCAGCATCTTAACCTCGCTGCATACCATAACTCGTTGGCCCGTTCTACAAAAAGTACATGGTCACTTGCGCTCCCATTGCTTGTAAGCATAAGGTTTCAGGTTCTATTTCACTCCCCTCCCGGGGTCCTTTTCACCTTTCCCTCACGGTACTATTCGCTATCGGTCACTGGGTAGTATTTAGGCTTGGAGGGTGGGCCCTCCGGCTTCATACCGGGTTTCACGTGTCCGGTACTACTCTGGTGCCACCTGGATCATCTCCGATTTCGTCTACGGGAGTTTCACCCTCTTCGCTTGGCTGTTCCAAAACCATTCGACTATCTTCCCTGAATTCCACACGGTGGTCCGCAACCCCGAAGAACAAGTCCTTCGGTTTGGCCTCTTTCCCGTTCGCTCGCCGCTACTTAGGAAATCGATCTTTCTTTCTCTTCCTGGAGCTACTTAGATGTTTCAGTTCACCCCGTTCCCTTCTCACAGACTATCTTTTTCATCTGTGGATGACGACGCATTACCGCCGCCGGGTTCCCCCATTCGGATATCTGCGGATCAGCGGATATTTGCTCCTCCCCGCAGCTTTTCGCAGCTTGTCACGTCCTTCTTCGGCTCCCAGTGCCAAGGCATCCGCCTTATGCTCTTATTCACTTGACCTCTCAAGTCGCCTGATGTAGCGTCATCAGGCTCTTTCGGCTTCTTTTCTCGGTTCTCTGAAATCGTAGTAATTCTTACCCTCTCGGGTTGCTATTACCTTATTCTTATGGCACTTTCGTGCCTCTCTCGATTTCGTCTTCGATTCTTTTCTTGCTTCTTTCACAGTTTTTATTCAGTTTTCAATGTGCGCTCCCGACTTCACTATCATCAAGGCAGTGAATCGTGGATGGTGGAGAATAAGGGGCTCGAACCCTTGACCCCCTGCGTGCAAGGCAGGTGCTCTCCCAGCTGAGCTAATTCCCCATATAAAACTCATAGTGCAGAAACTTTCGTCTCCTTAGAAAGGAGGTGATCCAGCCGCACCTTCCGATACGGCTACCTTGTTACGACTTCACCCCAGTCATTGGTTTCGCCTTAGGTAACATATTTGCCTGCCAACTTCGGGCGCCCCCAACTTCCATGGTGTGACGGGCGGTGTGTACAAGACCCGGGAACGCATTCACCGCGACATTCTGATTCGCGATTACTAGCAACTCCGACTTCATGCAGGCGAGTTGCAGCCTGCAATCCGAACTGGGACCGGCTTTTGAGATTCGCTCCACCTCGCGGTCTCGCTTCCTCTTTGTACCGGCCATTGTAGCACGTGTGTAGCCCAGAACATAAGGGGCATGATGATTTGACGTCATCCCCACCTTCCTCCGAGTTATCCCCGGCAGTCCCGTTAGAGTGCCCAACTTAATGATGGCAACTAACAGCAAGGGTTGCGCTCGTTGCGGGACTTAACCCAACATCTCACGACACGAGCTGACGACAACCATGCACCACCTGTCTTTCCTGTCCGAAGAAGGACCCGTTTAAGGGTCTGTCAGGAAGATGTCAAGCCCTGGTAAGGTTCTTCGCGTTGCTTCGAATTAAACCACATGCTCCGCTGCTTGTGCGGGTCCCCGTCAATTCCTTTGAGTTTCATTCTTGCGAACGTACTCCCCAGGCGGAGCACTTATTGCGTTAACTGCGGCACCGAAGTCTTGCGACCCCGACACCTAGTGCTCATCGTTTACGGCGTGGACTACCAGGGTATCTAATCCTGTTTGCTCCCCACGCTTTCGTACCTCAGTGTCAGTTACAGTCCAGAAAGCCGCCTTCGCCACTGGTGTTCCTCCTAATATCTACGCATTTCACCGCTACACTAGGAATTCCGCTTTCCTCTCCTGCACTCAAGTAGCCCAGTTCAAGGGGCGAACAATAGTTAAGCCATTGCCTTAAACCCCTTGCTTAGGTAACCACCTACGTACTCTTTACGCCCAATAATTCCGGATAACGCTTGCCCCCTACGTATTACCGCGGCTGCTGGCACGTAGTTAGCCGGGACTTGCTCCTAAGGTACCGTCACTATCTTCCCCTAGAACAGAAGTTTACGACCCAAGGGCCTTCATCCTTCACGCGGCGTTGCTGCATCAGGGTTTCCCCCATTGTGCAATATTCCCCACTGCTGCCTCCCGTAGGAGTTTGGACCGTGTCTCAGTTCCAATGTGGCCGATCACCCTCTCAGGTCGGCTACTGATCGTCGCCTTGGTAGGCCGTTACCCCACCAACTAACTAATCAGACGCAGGCCCATCCTCTGCCGATAAATCTTTGGCACATCCAAGATGTCTCAGTTGTGCGTTATGAGGTTTTAATCCCGGTTTCCCGAGGCTATCCCTCTGCAAAGGGCAGGTTGCCTACGCGTTACTCACCCGTCCGCCGCTTTCCACTTTGATCATCAACCGAAGCGTCAGTTCAAAGCTTCTCGCTCGACTTGCATGTGTTAGGCACGCCGCCAGCGTTCATCCTGAGCCAGGATCAAACTCTTTATTTAATGGTATCTAAACTCTCTCGAGCTTAAATCAAGTTTGAAGTCTAACTCGTCTACGCTTAGCGTCTTACTCGCTAATTCTTTATCCGAATTATCTCTTTTAAGAAATTGTCGGAAACTTTACATTCACCTTTCAGGTTTGTGTACAGTTTTCCTTCAAATCAATCGTCTCTTTCAAGACCGGATCTTTAAGATCCTTTTTATTGACTCAAATTTCTACACTATGAAGTTTTCAATGTTCTCGGCCGTTTTCGCCCTCAGGCTTCCCGGCCTCGCCCGCTCTTGGCGAGCTTTTTTAGTATATCGCATGTCACAGCTTTTGTCAACATCTTTTTTCGACTTTTTTTCGTCCTTTCTCAGAACGCTCTGCCGTGACAGCTCGTTTATATTACCAAATTTAACTTGCCCTGTCAACATGTTTTTTGCTTTTTATTTTCTTTCTTTTCGCCTTCATTCGATATAAGTCATAAAAGCCGTTCCAGAGCCTGCATTTTCACCATCTGTACCCAATATCAGATATTTATCCCCGCTATACCATTCTACCACGTCATATACCGCTCCTTTCCTGTCTGCAAGCGTTGCCGCAGACACAGGATGCTCCGTCGTCATGAGGGGAATGATTCCTCTATGGTATTCCGCGGCCTCCAGGGAATACGCCCTTATGTCGACGCCCGATTCCTCAAAGGCTCTCAGGCTCTGGCTATTATACACATTGAGGCCATGAGCGCCGTACATCTTCACACCCCTTTGACGGAAAGGTTCTATCCATTGAGGGTTTCCTATCATTATTCCCGTTTCTTTTACCGCTTCGATTATATTGTCGAAGTTGTCTTCTATATATGTGTCTTCCTTCCCCTTGCTCACCTCCAATATATAGGGCACTGTTCTCCCACTGTCGCCGACAGCATCTTCCAGCCTCCGCCTCAGCTTCTTCTCCATATAAAGTTCCAAAGGTATACATACCAGCACATCACCTTCCCGTCCGGCTGCGACTTCTCTAACCATCCTCCCGATACGCTCGGTCTGTTCCGCCATTTCTCTGCGGTATATGTACAGCCCGCGGCAACTCGCCCCCTTCTCTTCCATAAGACTTTCATCACCCAGTTTTTCCCCGGAAGCTATGCCGGAAAGTCTTTCATCCGAAAGAGCCTTCCTCCCCGCCCATGCCCGGCGCCGTTCGATCAGCAATCTATCAGCCGCTTCTCGCCTCATCCTGTTTATTTCCGATACAGGTACCGCTATATCGCTGTCCATGGCAATGACTGTAGATACCGACCGGAAAATCGTAGCCCCCAGCTTTTCCAACTGCCTCCTTACCCTCTCTTCATCCAGAGGTTTGTTTCTCGCCGGCTCGGCTTTGACCTCCCCTGTTACTGAAACAGCATATCTTTTCGTCCTCATTTTCAGCACCGGATATTCGTCTTTTTTCGCCGTGAAGCTCATCTCTACCGATATCTTCCTGCGAAAATCGTTCTCGTAAGACTTCTCCGCTTCATCCAGCAACCGGCGGTCAGTGACCTTATACACTTTATCTCCTATATCCACCCGCCCTTTTATATCACCGACGCGTATATCGTTCCCCGCCATTTCCTTTATATATGTTATTACGTTTCCTGTGACCTTTCTCCCTCTTATCTCTATACCGTCTCCCATGGAAATCCTCTTCTCGCTTCCGCAGGCATATGTCTGCCGCCCCGTTCGGATTTTCGATATATTCTTCCTTTCAAGCTCCACATCTACCAGCGTGCTGCCTTTTTTTACCCCAACTACCTTTCCCATATATACTCCCTGGTTCTTTGGGCTTTCTCCGGACAGCAAACCTGCTCCCGGATTTCCTTCCATATATCCGCTGCTGGATCCGCCCCGGTTGAAGATCGCCAAAAGTCTGTCCATATCTTCCCGGCTGACATCCGCCCTTCCGCACTCCCTGTATATATCCAGATACTTCCTATATAATCCGGTAACTACAGCCACGTATTGAGGTGATTTGAGGCGTCCTTCTATCTTGAGAGAATCGACGCCGGCTTCACATATCTCCGGCAATATGTCCAGCGTACACATATCCTTTGGACTGAGAAAATACCCACGCCTTCCCGTTTCATCAACGTATGGCAGTCTGCAGGGCTGAGCACACGTCCCTCTGTTGCCGCTCCTCCCATTACCTCCGCCTATGGCTCTGCTCATATGGCACTGTCCTGAATAACACATGCACATAGCTCCATGTACAAAGACCTCTATCTGACATCCCCCGCCTCCCGCGTCCTCATCATGGCATACATCTGTCAGTTCTTTAATTTCCGCCAGGGTCAGTTCTCTGGCCGGAACTATCCGGCTAAACCCTGACTTTTTCGCCCAGATAGCTCCTCTGCCGTTATATATGGTTCCCTGGGTGGACATATGCATATCCATATCCGGCAGATATGTCCTTACAAGACGTGAAAGGCCCACATCCTGAAGTATGACCGCGTCAGCCCCGGCTCCATACAGAAAATTCACGTATGAAAAGGCATCTCGCAGTTCACTATCCTTTATGAGGGTGTTGATAGTCACGTAAACGCGGACATTTCTGTCATGGGCGTACTCTATGGCTCTCTCCATGTCCTCTTTCGTGAAGTTTTCCGCCTTTATCCTGGCATTGAACAATGGGCCTCCCATGTAAATCGCGTCAGCTCCATTTTGCACGGCGGCCCTGAGCTGCTGCCACCCTCCTACAGGTGCCAGAAGCTCTGGGATATTTACGTCTCTCACTTGTATTTCTCCTTTCGTCCGGACGCCATGGGCTGCCCGGCCCTACAGGGTTTATTATTGATTGCTCGACTATATTAGTATATAATGATTTCATACTGGAGGGAAGAGTATGAACAGATTAAAAGAACTGCTGAAAGACAAAACCTTTACGAGAGGAAGCATATTCATCGTATTCAATGCAGCGCTGCTCTGCATTCTCTTTTTCATAATCAGGGATATCGGCAGCATCGCTTCCACCCTTTACGGATGGCTTCGTACATTGCTGGATGCCTTTTGGCCCCTCATACTTGGCCTCATTCTCGCCTATCTGCTCAATCCTCTCTCCGAACTGATAGATTCCAAGCTGATGGAACGGTTAATAAAGCTGCCGGAGGATCCATTGAAAGCGGAAAAGCGCAGGAACCTCCGTCATCTGTTAAGTGTCATACTCACTTTCCTCATTGCCATCGCTGCTGTTATTGCCATAATCCTGGGCTTCGCGGTGATGATAATAGGAAACATAAACTTTTCGGATCTGCCCAGCACATTCTCCGACTTCATGAGGGGGATACTGAACTACGAATCCACATTCAAAAACTGGATCACCGCCAATATACCGGAAAGCATGCTTTCCGAACGCCTGACGGATCTGACCAGCACCGTCATGACATGGATAAGCGACAACATAAGCGCATCGTCTGTCATATCCTTTTTCACCAGCATAAGCGGCAGCATTGTCGACGTCGTGGTCGGCATCATCGTCAGCATTTACCTGATGAAGGACAAGCAGTTTTTCCTGGGGCTCTGGAGAAAGTTTCTCCACCTGACCCTTCCGCAGAAGCGCCACGCTGTCCTCACCGAAGCTCTCAGCGAGATCAATACAGTCTTTTCAAAATTCATAAGAGGCGCGTTGCTTGATGCTTTGATAATCGCTATATTGGCATCTATAGGTCTTTCCATCATGGGTCTGGAAGGCTCGGTCTTCATCGGCATATTTGCCGGTATCGCCAACGTCATCCCTTACTTCGGTCCTGTGATAGGTATGATACCCGCTTTCCTCATGGGCTTGTGCACAGATGGTTTCTGGAGCGGCGCTCTGGCAGTGATAATTCTTCTGGTGATACAGCAGATAGACTGCAACTTCATATATCCTAAGATAGTAGGGACATCGACGGGCCTCCACCCTCTCATGGTGCTGCTGGCCGTCAGCGTCTTCGGATATTTCGGCGGGATCCTGGGAATGCTGCTGGCAGTGCCAATAGCAGGTATAATACAAGTGTTCGTTGTCAAGTGGGCGGAAAGCCGGGAGATCAGGATCAAAAAATCCGTCGGCCCGGATGCCCCCAATGCGACAGGCGATACCGCCACATCTGACAGCAGAGACAATAAAGACGATCGACAAATGTGAAGTGATCGTTCGCTAAGCAATGGACGATAACTCTCATATGAAAAAGCGATAAGTAAAATACCACTAAAACAGGGAGGTCGAAAAAATCGAACTCCCTTTCTTATTCTGTTCAGCTTCTTCTCTGGAAAGTCTTTCAGATCCATCAGCAAGCGCTTTCTTGCCTCCCTATTCCTTCCATGCCTTTCTCACGGCCTCAGCCACGATGTCAGCAGCTCCAGGATAAAAAGCGCTCGGGATTATGTAATCAGCTGTCAGTTCTTCGTCCTTTATTATCTCCGCCAACGCGAAAGCAGCGGCGGTTTTCATCTCTTCCGTTATCCTTTTGGCTCTGGCCGCTAGCGCTCCCTTGAAGAGCCCCGGAAAAATCAGCACGTTATTTATCTGGTTAGGATAATCCGACCTTCCTGTGCCTATTACTGCCGCGCCGGCTTCTCTGGCAAGATCCGGAAGTATCTCGGGCTCCGGATTAGCCATGGCAAAAATTATCGCATCCTTGTTCATCGATCTTACCATATCCTGAGTCAGCACCTTTGCCGCCGAAACCCCTATGAAGAGATCCCTTCCCTTCACTGCGTCTGTCAGGCTGCCGGAGATCTGTTCCTCGTTGGTGACTGCCGCCAGACGCTTCTTGGCTTCATTCAGATCGCCTCTGTCTCTGGTCAGTATCCCTTTGCTGTCACATGCCACGATATCTTTTATCCCCAGGTTCATGAGCATCTTGGCAATAGCCGTTCCCGCCGCCCCTGCGCCGTTGATGACAGCCTTCATAGAGCCCAATTCTCTTTTCGTCAGCTTAGCCGCATTTATTACTGCCGCCGACACAACCACGGCTGTCCCATGCTGATCGTCATGAAATACGGGTATATCCACCTGTGCTTGCAGCTTTTCCTCTATCTCAAAGCATCTGGGAGCAGAAATATCCTCCAGATTTATACCTCCCAGCGTAGGAGCTATATTCTTCACGATATTTACGATTTCATCCACATCCTGAGTCTCAAGACAAACCGGGAATGCGTCTATCCCCGCAAATTCCTTGAAGAGCAATGACTTGCCATCCATCACCGGGATGGACGCGAGTCCGCCTATATTACCCAGGCCCAGCACCGCCGAGCCGTCTGATACTACCGCTACGATATTGGATTTATTGGTATATCTGTAGACATCGTCAGGATTCTCATATATCTTCCTGCAGGGTTCGGCAACGCCTGGTGTATACGCAGTTGAAAGATCGTCAGTATTCTCAACTCTTACCTTGCTCGCTACAGCCATCTTCCCTTTATGCTTTTCATGCATCTCCAAGGATGCCTTATAATAATCCATCCAATCACCTCTATTTCTTTTTCCAGGAGCTCTTGAGACCGACGATCTTATTGAAGACTTTCTCTTCATCCGTCGTGAGCTTCTCATCTGCTATATAATATCCCTTTCTGAAAAACTGGAATCGCTCTCCCGGCCTGGCCTCTGCCACGGAAGGCTCCGCATATGCCACCGTCTCCGAAAGAGAGTCGGGATTGAGCCGCTGAGATCCATCCTCCTCATCCAGCATCAGATAGTCATAATTCCTTATCCTTATCTTAACAGCGGTCCTGGCGTCCACCCAGTGTATCGTCCCCTTGACCTTACGGCCTTCGAACCCGCTGCCGCTCCTGGTCTGAGGATCATATGTGCACCGCAGCTCCTTTATGGAACCATCTCCATTCTTAATAACTTCCTCGCATCTGATGAAGTAGGCGCCCTTGAACCTGACCTCGTTTCCCGGAAAAAGCCTGAAATACTTCTTCACCGGCACTTCCATGAAGTCATCGCCATCCACATACAATTCGCGGCTGAAAGGCACACTCCTGTTGCCCATCTCCGGCACTTCCCTGTTGTTCTCTATCTCCATCTCCTCGGTTTTGTCTTCAGGGTAATTGGTTATCACGACTTTGATAGGGTTCTCCACCACATTTCTGTTTTCCACCTTCTGCTTCAGATCTTCTCTGACGCAGTGCTCCAAAAGACCTATGTCCACCGTGCTGTTCGCTTTGGACACGCCTATCCTCTCACAAAAATCCCGTACGGCTTCCGGCGTATATCCTCTCCGCCTTATACCGGCGATGGTCGGCATCCTCGGATCGTCCCATCCTTCCACAGTCCCATCATCTACCATTCTTTTTAAATATCGTTTACTCATCACTGTATTAGTCAGGTTGAGTCGGGCGAACTCTATCTGCTGCGGCGGTTCCGGCCATTTGCCCACTTCCCGCAGCACCCAGTCATAGAGAGGTCTATGATCTTCGAATTCCAACGTACAGATGGAATGAGTTATACCTTCGATAGCATCTTCGATAGGATGAGCAAAATCGTACATCGGATAGATGCACCATTTGTCGCCTGTGTTGTGATGCTCCGCATGAGCTATCCTGTAGATGACTGGATCGCGCATGTTTATGTTAGGCGAAGCCATATCTATTTTCGCTCTGAGCACTTTCTCACCGTCGCTGTACTTCCCTTCTCTCATTTCCTCGAAAAGCTTCAGGTTTTCCTCGACAGACCTTTCACGATATGGGCTTTCCCTTCCCGGTTCCTTCAAAGTCCCTCTGTATTCCCTTATCTGATCGGCGTTGAGATCGCAGACATATGCTTTGCCTTTTTCTATCAGAGCAACAGCACATCGATACATTTCATCGAAATAATCGGAAGCCCAGAGCCTTTCATCCCACTTGAACCCCAGCCATCTTACATCTTCTTCTATTGAATCCACGTACTCCGTATCCTCTTTTACAGGATTGGTATCGTCATATCGCAGATTGCACTTACCGTGATATTTCTCGGCAGTAGTGAAATTGAGGCATATGGACTTAGCATGTCCTATGTGGAGATATCCGTTCGGCTCCGGCGGGAACCTCGTATGCACCTTGTCTCCATACTTATGAGCTTCCAGGTCCTTGTCGATCATATTATGAATAAAATTGTTGCTTTCCAGTCTGTCTGCCATCTCGTTTCCTCCTAAACGTTTTTACGCTTTATTATATCCCATCTGTGCTTGTAAATGCAACGGCTTATGCAATTAAAAAGGCGCGGTACAGCTCCGCGCCTTTTTCACGGTGAAACATCACCTTTTTTATCTTTCAACGATCATCGTCGTTCCCTGTCCGCCGCCGATGCAGAGAGTAGCGAGACCTGTCTTGGAATCTCTCTTGATCATCTCATAAATCAGCGTAACGAGGATCCTGGCACCGGAAGCTCCAATAGGATGTCCCAGAGCGATAGCTCCACCGTTCACATTGAGCTTTTCAGGGTCAAATCCCAGATCCTTGCCTACTGCTACGGACTGTGCCGCAAACGCTTCATTAGCTTCGATAAGATCGATGTCATCTATAGTCATTCCAGCCTTATCGAGAGCCTTCTGGCAAGCGGAGATAGGTCCGATACCCATGATAGCAGGATCTACGCCTGCGGATGCATATGACTTGATAGTGCAGAGAGGCTTGATCCCCAGCTCGTCAGCTTTTTCCTTGGACATAACGATGAGGGCCGCAGCAGCGTCGTTTATACCGGAAGCATTAGCCGCTGTTACTATACCATCCTTCTTGAAGGCTGGTCTCAGTTTAGCAATGCTCTCAGGTGTTACGCCGTCCTTTGGATATTCATCAGTGTCGAATACGATAGGATCGCCTTTTCTCTGAGGTACTTCTACAGGAACGATCTCGTCCTTGAATCTGCCCGATTTTACCGCAGCAACTGCCTTCTGCTGTGACTTGGCAGCAAACTCATCCAGTTCTTCCCTGGTGAGGCCCCACTGCTCAGCTACGTTTTCGGCAGTTATACCCATGTGGTAATTGTTGAACGCGCAAGTCAAACCATCGTTTGTCATCATGTCGATGATCTTATTGTCGTTCATCCTCGCTCCCCATCTTGCTGTAGGGATAGCGTAGCCTGTTGCCGACATATTCTCAGTTCCGCCTGCTACGATGATATCAGCGTCGCCTGCTTTGATCATCTGAGCTGCCAGAGACACTGTTCTCAGACCGGAGCCGCATACTTTGTTCAGAGTCATTGCAGGAACTTCCTTAGGGATTCCCGCATCCATAGCTGCCTGTCTTGCGACGTTCTGTCCGAGACCTCCCTGGAGAACACATCCGTATACCACTTCATCTATGGTTGCCGGATCGATTCCCGCTCTCTTGATGGCCTCTTTAATGGCAATCGCTCCGAGGGTCCTGGCTGAAGTGTTCTTCAGAGTTCCTCCGAAGCTTCCGATCGGTGTTCTCACTGCACTCGCAATTACAACATCTCTCATAATGAATTTCCTCCTTTTCATTCATTGGTTATTTATTTAAATAAAATATATTTACATATATTTTTATTTAAAGCCTATTCAAATGTCCCTATATACTTTTCCAATAACTCCACAGGCTTATAAGACAGTTTTGATTTTCTCAGGTTCTCAATGTCCATATCCTCTTCCCTGTTGAGATATTCAGCTCTGGAAGAGATATGCCTGCAAAACTCGTTGAGCATCAACTGATAAAGGCCTCTGAAATCGGTGTTGGCTTTTTCCACATGCTCGGTAACGGTATCGCTTCCCAGCATCCCGCCTACGGCAACCGCCTCTATGTTTCCTTCTATCAGTATCGCTCCTCCGATGTAGCCCACCTTCTCCAGATTCCTGAAAACGTCCTCCATGGCCTCTTCTTCCATCACCAGAAGTTCCATCTCGTGAGGAGGTATCTCTTTTTTTCTATTGAAATCCGATATGAATTTCATGACCTCATCGGCCATATCCGATGTCAGCTCTGCATATTGATACTGATACGTTTTCTTGAAATAATTCAAATGATTCTTCTTGCTGTGGTACGCTCTGCCTTTGAGCTCCACCAGATCCTGTACCCTGTAGATATAGTCGTAGTTGGGCCTGTCATCCTCAAAGTTTATCTCCGGACACGCTTCCTTTATTATATCAAGCATGTGAACCGGCACCAATCTGAGGCTGAAGGGATACCCTTTGTCCTCAAACATCTCTTTGCACTTCAGTATCGTCTCCCGCAGTGATTTGCTGTCGTACCCTCCTGTTCTCGTAAGAGGCGGGAACATGAAAGGCAGCTCGATCCCCTCCTCCAGCTCCAGGTGGCTGACTCCGCTGAGACACATGTAGTCGCCTACGATTTCCCAGCTGAACTGATTTATATCACGCCACATATAGAGGGATGTAAAAGAAAGTCCTGACGTTCTGTACTCATATCCGTTCAGATACTCCTCGATGATCCCCCTGTTTTCAATGGATATTCTGTTGTCAAACATATACATTATTCTATTCCCTCTTCCCGATTTTCACCTGGCTCATTTCACGATAGCTGAAATATCTTTGAAACCATCGGCTTTGGAATCTCTCAGTATTTCATAAAGTACAGCCTCATATGTGGTGATGGTCGCGCCGGCTTCTCCCATCCTGGTGATACTCCACAGCTTGTCATTCTCATTTCGCGATGCCACGCAATCAGCGACCAGATATACGTTATAGCCTTCCTCTATCAGCTGAAGCACCGTCTGCTGGACGCAGATATGAGCCTCTATACCGCAGACCACGATATTCTTTTTTCCCGACTCCTTTATCCTGGACGCGAATTCCTCATTGGCCATGCAGCCGAAGGTATTCTTTTCCACATGCCGGAAATCTCCCAACGCCTCCGCTACCGAAGGTATAGTTTCTCCCAGCCCCTTCGTGTACTGCTGTGTAACGATGGTCGGTATCCCCAGCACCTTCATTCCCTTTATGAGTCTGACGGATTTATCCTCCAGCGTCTCCCTGTCGCTCATGGCAGGAACCAGTTTTTCCTGAAGATCTATAACTACGAAAGCCGTATCATTTCTCGTAAGCAATCCCATTATCCTATCCTCCATTTCTTTATCTCCTCTACCATCTCATACGCGGTGAGGTCACGATGTATCGGTGTGATGCTGGCATATCCATCCTGTATCGCGATGACATCTATCGAACCGGGAAGCCCTTCATAGACCACCGGTTCTCCGTTATAACGGTATCCTTTCGTTCCGTCACCCATGTCGACAGGCGCGAAGAACTCTTTATATTCTCTGTTGCCTAACGTCGTGAACCTGAGTCCCTTTATTTCGTTTTCAGGAAGGTCAGGCGTATTGATATTCAGCACTATGCCCGGTGAAAGGTTCCCATGCCCTTTTCTCAAGGCTTCGACCGCCAAATGAGCGGCGCAGTCAAAATGACTGGCGTCGTGATTATCCACGGAGACCGCCACCGAAGGCACCCCGCATATGCTGCCTTCCATAGCTGCCGCTACCGTACCCGAATAGAGCACATCGGTCCCCAGATTCCCTCCATGGTTAATACCAGAAAACAGCATATCTATCTTGACGCCCTTTTCGGACAATATTTTCATTCCCAATTTCACGCAATCGGCCGGCGTCCCTGATGTACTCAGGGCGTATTCCGCTCCCTCGACCCGTTCTTCTTTTACCGTTATATATTTCGAAACAGTGATCCCGTGCCCGCTGGCGCTTCGCTGTCCATCCGGAGCACACACGTATACGGAAGCCTCTCCCGACAGCGCTCTGACCAGTTCCGTCAAACCTCTCGCTCTTATGCCATCATCGTTAGCCACCAATATGTTCATTAATCTACCTCTTATATCCAGTTGTATACGGTGTTGATTATATCACAAAAAAAACGGAAAATAAACTGCGCATACAAAAAAGTTTTATCATGGTAACCAAAAAAGAACCCTTTGAAAATTCAGTCTTTTGAGCCAACTTTTCAAAGGGACTCCGGATCCTTTACCAGGTCATTTCATCAGTCACCCAGCACTTTTCCTATGGCGTCATTTATCACCAGCGTAGCTCTGCCGTCATACGACGTTTCCGACTTATTGATGAGGATGAGATCCTTTCCCGAGAAGTAATTTATCAGGCCTGCGGCCGGATATACTACCAGGGAAGTACCTCCCACTATCAGTGTGTCCGCTTCACTTATTGCTTTTACCGCACCTGTCAGCACATCCTCGTCCAGCATCTCGCCGTACAGGACCACGTCCGGCTTTACCACTGCGCCGCACTTTTCACACCTGGGGACTTTGTTCTCACAGTTAGCTTCATCCATTATATATTCCAGGTCATATCTTTCGCCGCACTCCATACATGTATTTCTCAGGACTGAACCATGAAGCTCGTACACTTTCCTGCTGCCCGCCTTCTGGTGCAGGCCATCTATATTCTGTGTCACCACGGCGGTGAGCTTTCCCTCTTCCTCCATCTTCGCCAGCGCTATATGCGCTTTGTTAGGTCTGGCGTCCTGATAGATAAGATGCTTCTTGTAGTAATCGAAAAACATCTCTGTGTGCTCCATGAAAAATGAGCTTGATAGCATTTCTTCAGGAGAATGACCGTACTCATTCATCGCCTTGTATAGGCCCGTCTCAGATCTGAAATCGGGGATATTGCTCTCAGTAGAGACCCCTGCCCCTCCGAAAAAGACGATACGCCGGCTTCTATCCACTATCTCTTTCACTCTGTTGTCCATGATCCTCCCCTTTATCTAAACAAGATATAATGTCACAGCGCCGGCTTCCATAGCCGGCGCCGAATTTATCATCCTCATCAGTTTCCTGTAGGCATATATTGTCTGAGAACGCCTGCTACGTTTGGCAACGGCATAGTCTGGAGCCATACGTGTCCCGGTCCGCTCACTATGGTATTGAACAGCCCTTCGCCTCCCAGGAATTTATTTTTTATTCCCGGAACTGTCTGTATATCCATAGAGCAGGTAGCTGACATGGCCGCCAGATGACCTGTATCTACAACTATCTGCTGTCCGGCTGCCAACGAATACTCGACCACATGCCCGTCGAATTCTCCGAATGCCAATCCATTTCCGCTCAGCTTCTGCATGATGAATCCTTCCCCGCCGAACAGACCTCCTCCTATTTTCCTGCTGAAAAACACTGAAAGATTTACACCCATCTCACCGGCCAGGAATGCGCCTTTCTGACATATGAGCTCGTTTCCCGGTGATATCTCGAATGCCTTTATTGATCCCGGGAAGCTGGAAGCGAAAGCTATCAGACCTGCTCCTCCCTGTGCCGTATATACATTCTGGAATATCTTCTCCCCCGCGAACATCCTTCCCAGAGCCTTTCCCACTCCTCCGTTACTGGTAGTCTCCATCTTCATGTTTGCAGACATCCACGACATACCTCCACCCTCGGTGATCATCTGTTCTCCTTCTTCCAACTGACAAACGACTACCGGCAGTGTTTCTCCTTTTATCTCATACTTCACTGTGATACACTCCTTCCCTGCCTAAACGGGTGAGATCGCCATTCACTCAGAGCCCGCCTTCCCAATTATATCGATTTACTAGAGTATATAACTTTACGTGATTTTTTGCAATAATATGTAAACAACAGGTCATTACTTTTTACATTGGCATTACATTAAGGGAAATCCCATGTTCCCGCGCCGTCTGCCCTTCATCTATCTGCCGACAGCTCATTCATCTCCGTAAGGTGCTTCCAATATCTCACCGGCATGAAGTTCTTCTGGCACCTGGGGTTCATCCTCTCCTTTATAGCGATATTTTCAAAGTAGCTTTTCCAGAGCCTGCGGTAGTGGCGTTCATCTGCCGAGATCTCAGGAATGTCAGCGCCGGTGAATGCGGAGATATACCAGCTGCCTCCGTGACCCACAAGCGCCTTGTTCCGCCCCACATCATGTATTATGAACGGATCGTTCCTGTACCTGTCGCAGAAATGGCCTGCTATCAGTTCCAGAACGTCATTGTCAGGCGCCACCCTGCCGTAGAGAATATCCTTCTCCACCACGGAAAAGCGTACGAATTGAAGCATCCTCTCCTTTTCTACGTTTATCTTTTTTTCCAGCGACTGTATATCGAAGACAACCTTGTTCCCGTGGAGTGATGAGACCTGCGAGCCTACCCGAAATCCCAGCAGGATATACCTGAGCATCTTTGTCTCCTTCTCATCGTCATTGGAAAGATAAGCTTTGTACAGACGCCTGAGATCAAAGGATGAGATTTTCTTCTCTATAGCCTCATATACCGTCGTGACCTTCACCGGATCCGTCTCCACCTCCATACAACCGCCCAGCAGCGTCGACTGATACGTATCGCTCCTGTATATGCCGGATGCCTTTTCCGTGTAATAATGATGATATACACATGTGAGTATCCCTTCAAACGTCCCATCGTAAAGGTAATCTATCATGGTCATCTCGCCTCCATAACGTTCTTCGTCCGCTCAGCCTCTGCGGAGCTGTTCAGGATATTACCACCGCCCGGGCTGAAGCCCTCTGCTCCGAACATGGATATCTGCAACCCATCTTCCATCTGAAGTATGGCATTTCTTATGACCTCCGGTTCGAATCGCCTTTCTCCGTAATACCTGCCCAGGCATGTCAGAAAATATTTGGCTCTCCTCAGCACCACACCCATCTTCTTCAGATCTTCAAATCTGACGGCAGATACTCTTCGCTGCCTTACGATGCGCCTGGCCGACACCGCGCCTATACCCGGTATCCTCATCAGCATTTCATATGAAGCTTTATTGACTTCTACCGGGAATCGTTCCAGATTCCTGAGCGCCCATGTTACTTTCGGATCGAGATCAGGATCCAATTGCGTAGCGCCGCCGCTGAACAGTTCTTCTACCGAAAACCCATAAAACCGCAGCAGCCAGTCAGCCTGATATATGCGATGTTCCCTGCCGAGAGGCGGTGGTGTTGACATATCCGGCAATATAGACGATCGAACCACTGGTATATACGCGGAATAATAGACCCTCTTCATCTTAAAAGTCCTGTAAAGATTCTCACTGGTAGTGAGTATGCTCTTGTCCGTTTCTCCTCCCGCGCCTATTATCATCTGGGTCGTCTGGCCCGCCGGTGCGAAGCTGATGTCCCGCCGCCTCTTTGAAGGGAGTCCGACAGATCCGTTTTCACCGCCCGTGACCGCTGATGGCGGCAGTCTCTTCTCTCCTTCCATGACCGGCGCATCGCTGCCTGTCACGAGCTGCCTCCTCAGTGCATTTGTCTCCAGATAATTTTCAGCCGTATTGATGTCCTTTCCTTTGAACATGGTCCCCGGGCCTGTCAGCGCATTACGTTCTATCAGCGAGTTGGTTATCTGTCTCATCGGTGCGAAGATCTCCTTTGGCTTCTTCTGAGGCGCATAAAGCGCCAGACTCTCCGCTGTAGGCATCTCGATATTGACGCTGAGCCTGTCAGCCACCATACCGATAGCATGCAGCAGCTCCGGAGATACCCCCGGGATCACTTTCGCATGGATATACCCTGCAAATCCGTACCTATGCCTCAACAGCTCCAACGCTTCCAAAATCCGCTCAGCCGTATGATCCGGAGAACGTTCCACGGCTGAACTCAAAAACAATCCTTCTATATAATTGCGGCGATAAAACTCGATCGTAAGGCTGGCCAATTCATCCGGCTCAAAGGAAGCGCGGGGAAAATCGTTGCTCCGTCTGTTGATACAATACTCGCAGTCATATATGCACTTATTGGTGAACAGTATTTTCAACAATGATATGCATCTGCCGTCCGCTCCCCAGGAATGACATATTCCAGCGGCATGAGCGCTTCCTATGCGGCCGTTGTTATGACGCCCTACTCCGCTGCTGGAACAGGACACATCGTACTTGGCGCTGTCTGCCAGGATCTTGAGCTTTTCCATGACAGTTTCCATCTCATTTCACCTCCCGCCTGCTTTGTGTACTACATTATACCACGTTGAGAACGTATGTTCAATATGCGAATATGCGTTCTCTGAAATGTCCGGAAAATATGTTCCAATTAGCTCCGCTTCACTCGGACAGGTATATTTCCCAAGAGAGGAGATCCATGATGAGAGGCGAGCTCAGCCCCGTTTATCCGTCTATGCACGTAAGCGCACACCTGCTCACTGACATGAATCGACCGCAGATACACCATCGTACGCCACCTGGCGCCTCGCCAGCATATTTTACTATTTTTTCCATGTAAATCATTGACATCGCATCAGCGGTGTGTTACTCTTTCGTCATGGTAATATATTCCATATTGCGAGTATCAAGGTATCAGTATATAATGAAAGGAGAACTGGGAATTGGAAAAGAAAGAACTAAAGGACCTCGACCTGCTGGACAGATTCCTGTTTGCAGAGGCCATCGAGGATCCTGAGACGATGGAATTGATTTTGGAAGTCATTCTGGGCAGGGAGATCATCCTCAATCATCTTCCTCAGGCTGAGAAGGAACAGAGGCGATTTCTGTGGAGCAAGCAGGTGAAGCTTGACGTATGGGCCAAGGACGTGGACGATGTCGTCTACGATACAGAAGTCCAGAAGCGGAACACGAAGGATCTTCCGAAGAGGAGCAGACTCTACAACAGTCTGATAGACAGCAATCTGCTGCCTCCGGGAACGGCCAGCTACAAACCTCTCAACGATGTGTACGTCATCATAATAACGCCCTTCGACCTGTTCGGAAAAGGGCTGTATAAGTACACATTCAATATGGGATGCCAGGAAGCACCGGGAATCAGGCTGGAGGACGGAGCTACCAGGATATTCCTCAACACGAGAGGGAAAAATCCTGAGGGAGTAAACGATGAACTCATCGACTTGCTGAAATACTTCCAGCACTCCACAGGTGATACGGCCAGAAACTCCTCAAGCAGGAGAATAGCAAGGCTCCATGAGAAGATTTCCGATATCAAGGCCAGTGAAGAAATCGGGGTGAAATTCATGAACGCATGGGAAGAAAAGCTGTTGGATCGGCAGGATGGATATGAGGAAGGCAAGCGGAAAGGACTGGCTGAAGGCGAAGAAAAAGGCCTGGAAACCGGCCGCAAGAAAGGTCAATCCCAAAGATCCAGAGAAATAGCTGTGAAAATGAAAGCAAAGGGCATGAACCTTGAGGAAATCGCGGAGCTGACAGGGCTGAAGGTCTCCGAGGTCGAAAAACTGTAAGAAAAGGCAACTTCAGGAATGTTAAAGAAAATTGAAACGGAGCCGTCGCATCGATGCGACGGCTCCGTTTTTCATCAGGTTTCATTGTTGGCAGACCTGCTGTCTGCACAAAGGCGATGCATCTGTTGCACGGGGCCGCGCGACAGACAAGAATCCACAATCTACATGTTTTTCAAAAACGCCTTATATCCTCTGTATGCCTCATATACATCGGCTTTGCTGGTTATCTCCCATGGAGCGTGCATGCATAGTACAGCCACACCGCTGTCGATGACTTCCATGCCATAGTTGGCCATGATATAGGCGATGGTCCCTCCGCCGCCCGCGTCCACCTTACCCAGCTCAGCGAACTGATAGGCTACTTCGTCATCATCCAGAGCCTTTCGCAGCGCCGCGATATACTCGGCGTTGGCGTCGTTGGATCCACTCTTACCGCGGCTACCGGTGAATTTATTGAATACCGGGCCTCTGGCAAAAAAGGCGGAGCTTCTCTTCTCGAATACTTCCGCGTACATAGGATCATACGCTGCGCTCACATCTGAGGACAACATCCTTGAATTCTGCAGCGTTCTTCTCACCTTGATGTCCGCGCCTTCACCCATCAGCAGCAGGATCTCCGCCACGATGTTCTCAAAGAATCTGGAATGCATCCCGGTGGCACCTACGCTGCCGATCTCCTCCTTGTCTACCAGCACGCAGCAAGCTGTCTTTTCTACCGACTCTGTGTCCAGCATAGCGAAAAGTGACGTGAAGGCGCACACTCTGTCGTCCTGACCGTAAGCCATGATCATGCTCCTGTCGAATCCCATCTCTCTGGCTTTTCCCGCCGGTACGATCTCCAGCTCTGCGGAGACAAAGTCTTCCTCCGTCATGCCGTATCTATCTTTCAGCAGATCCAGGATATTCTTCTTTACGGCATCCTTTTCCTTGTCTGTCACGCCGTCTTTTTTCCCCACCGGCCGGCTTCCCACCAGCAGATCCAGCTTCTCGCCTTCTATGACGATGCCGGCCTTTTTCTCCATCTGCTTCGCAGCCAGATGAATCAGCAGATCGGTGACGGCAAAGACAGGCTCGTCCTCCTTTTCACCGACGCAGACTTCCACTCTGCTGCCGTCCTTCATAGCCACTACCCCATGTATCGCCAGCGGCAGCGTTACCCACTGATATTTCTTTATACCACCGTAATAGTGTGTATCGAGGTAGGCCAGCTCGTCGCTCTCATAGAGAGGATTCTGTTTCACGTCTATCCTAGGGGAATCTATATGGGCACCAAGGATATTCATCCCCTCCTCCAGCGGACGGCTGCCGATATTGAACAGCGCTATGCTCTTATCCATGCACACAGCATATATCTTATCTCCCGCCTTTACTTCGGTCCCGTCTTTTATCAGCTGGCGCAGATCCCTGTAGCCTTTTTCTTCAGCCATGCGGATCGTCAGCGTGACGCATTCGCGCTCCGTCTTTCCCTGATCCAGGCACTCTCTGTAAAGACCGTTTATCTTTTCAAGCTCTTCCAGTCGGCCCTCATCGTATGAGGCCCATATGTTATCTCGTTCCATCTCTGTCACCTCCGTCTAAACGCCGCAGCGTCGCTCCTTGGCTCTGTTGATATGGATCTCCATCGCCAGAGCCCCCGCTTTTACATCCTTGTCCTTGAAGGCTTTGAAGATAGCTCTGTGCTCCTCCAGCACCGTTGTCAGATAATCATCATCATACACAGATTCCGCGCCCTTGTATTTGAGAAAGTTCTGGTAGGAGGACAACAGCTTCTTCAGCATCTTGTTGTGAGACGCTTCGTATATGACCTGATGAAACCCCGTATTGATGGTCAGCATCTTGTCGATATCATTTCTCATGGTATAAAACTCCATGAATTCGAAGGTCTCCTCCAGGCGCTCCATCTCCTCGTCTGTTATCCGCTCGATGGCCCATTTCACCGCCTGTATCTCATAAGCCTTCCGCAGCTCGAACATATCCTCATAATCCTGCTCCGTCATTCCTACGACGAAGGCGCCGCGGTTAAGGATATTCTCCACAAGACCATCTGTCTCAAGCTGACGCAGCGCTTCCCTGACCGGAGTCCTGCTGACTCCGTAGGTTTTACAGAGCTGCTGCTCCGTCAGCTTCTGACCCGGCTTCAGCTTTCCCGTCAGGATATCCTTCTGGAGTTTCCCCAGCAGGCTGGTGGAAAGAGGCGCGTTGCTTATCTCCGTTTCATCGGAAAACTTATACAGTACCATCCCGCATCACCACCGGATCATATCCTCTCCAGCACGAAGCCGGTGAAGTCCGCCGCGGTATTGCCGGTGCCGTCTCCCGGCATGTCAAGGGCTGCCTGCGCCTCGTCGAGAGCCTTTTCCAGCTTCGCCGCCTTATCAGTAAATCCGATATGCCTCAGCATCATCACAGCCGCTCTGTTTATGCTGGCAGGATTGGCGTATTCGCCGATCCCCTCTTCCATCATCCTCGGAGCCGAGCCGTGGATGGCTTCGAACATAGCGTACCTGCTGCCGATGTTGGCGCTTCCGGCTGTACCTACGCCTCCCTGGAGCTGAGCCGCTTCATCGGTGATGATATCTCCGTAGAGATTCGGCAGTATCACCACGTTGAAGTTGCTGTTTATCTGATCGTTGACCAGGTTTGCCGCCATGATATCCACGTACCAGTCGTCGGTCTTTATCTCAGGATATTCCTTGGCCACATCGTAGCAGAGGCTCAGGAACTTGCCGTCGGTCTTCTTCATGATGTTGGCCTTCGTCACGATGGAAACGTTCTTGTTGCCGTTGTTTTTAGCATATTCAAAGGCCGCTCTGGCCAGTCTGGTGGTGCCGATGGTGGTGGTCACCTTGAAATCCATGGAAATATCGTCGCTTATGTCTATTCCCTTGCTGCCGAGGGCATACTCGCCTTCGGTGTTTTCCCTGTAAAAGATCCAGTCGATGCTCTTCTCCGGGATCACCACAGGTCTCACGTTGGCGAAGAGATCCAGCTCACGTCTCAGCGTCACGTTGGCGCTCTCTATATTAGGAAGATCGTCACCCTTGCCCGGCGTCGTCGTCGGTCCCTTCAGCAGCAGATCACATTCCTTGATAGCTGCCAGCACATCCGCAGGCACCGTCTCCATCTTCGCGATCCTGTTCTCCAGCGTCAGCCCCTCTATCTTTCTCAGCTCTATCTTCCCTGCTGCGATCTCGTCAGCCAGCAGCTTTTCCAATACAGCGCGGCAGGAGTCCATGATTATAGGACCTATGCCGTCGCCGTCTATCGTACCTATCACGATCTTTTCCATTGAGGAAAAATCCGGCATAGCCGGTGAATTCTTCAGCTTTTCCACCCTTGCCAGCTGCTCCTCCACGATCTTCGCGAAATGTTCAGTATATGTCATATCAGCCCTCCTTTATGGCGTTGATCTTTCCGCCCTTCAATATCATATTGATCTCGAGATCCGAGAAATTAGGCCTTACATCATAAATCTTGCCTTTAGTCACGTTCTTCACCTGTATCGTATCCTTCTTCACCTGCTCCGGTGCGTTTTCTATCACCAGCTCGTCTCCCAGCTCGAAGGTATCGTAATCAGCCGGATCTTCAAATACGAGAGGCAATATGCCGCTGTTTATCAGGTTGGATCTGTGGATCCTGGCGAAGGACTTGGCCAGCACGAACTTCACACCCAGATACAGCGGAGCCAGCGCCGCGTGTTCACGGCTGCTTCCCTGTCCGTAGTTGTCGCCTCCTACGATGGCGCACTTGCCGGCTTCGTGACATCTCCTGGAAAACTCGCTGTCGATCTTTTCAAAGCAGTAGTTGGACAGGTGAGGTATGTTCGATCTGTAAGGCAGCAGTCTCGAGTCCGAAGGCATGATATCGTCGGTAGTGATATTGTCTCCGGCGTGGAGCACCACCTTGGCTTCCAGCGTCTCAGGCAGAGCCGTGTTTCTCGGGAACGGCTTGATGTTCGGTCCCATGGCTACTTCCGTATTTTCCTTGTTGTGTCCTTCCGGATATACGATGAAATTATCGTTAGGGGCGAAATCCACCGCTGCGATGTCAGGCAGGCTCTCGCCGCTTTCCATACCGTCCGTCAGCACGCCCTTTATCGCGGAAAGAGCCGCCGTCTCAGGGCTTACCAGATATACCTGCGCGTCCAGCGTTCCGCTTCTTCCCTTGAAATTCCTGTTGAATGTCCTCAGGGAAACGGCTCCCGACTTTGGAGACTGGCCCATTCCGATACATGGTCCGCAGGCGTTCTCTATTATCCTCGCGCCTGCGCTGATGATATCGGCCAGAGCGCCGTTTTCCGCCATCTTCTCCAGTATCTTGCTGGAGCCCGGCGAGATGACCAGACTCACGTCAGGGTGTACCTTCTTTCCCTTGAGGATGGCTGCAACCTTCATCAGATCCGTATAAGACGAGTTGGTGCAGCTTCCGATGGCCACCTGATCTACCTTTATCTCGCCGATATTCTTCACGCTGTCTACATTGTCAGGGCTGTGTGGCTTGGCCGCCAGCGGAGTCAGCTTGTCCAGATCTACGATCAGCTCCTCGTCGTATACCGCGTCCGCATCTGCCGCGAGAGGTCTGAAGTCAGCTTCTCTGCCCTGGGACTTCAGATATTCCCTCGTGTTCTCATCGCTCGGGAAGACAGATGTCGTCGCTCCCAGCTCCGCTCCCATGTTGGTGATGGTCGCTCTGTCGGTAACGGAAAGGCTCTTCACGCCTTCGCCCGTGTACTCTATGATCTTGCCTACGCCGCCCTTTACAGTAAGCTGCTGCAGCACGTAGAGGATGACATCCTTCGCTGATACCCAAGGCTTCAGCGCTCCCCTGAGCTCGACCTTCACCACCTTAGGCGCTGTCAGGCTGTATGTTCCTTTGGCCATGGCCACCGCTACATCCAGACCACCGGCGCCTATGGCGATCATTCCCAGGCCGCCTCCCGTCGGAGTGTGGCTGTCGGAGCCCAGCAATGTCTTGCCCGGTTTTCCGTAGTTTTCGAGGTGGAGCTGATGGCAGATGCCGTTGCCCGGCTTTGAAAACAGCACTCCGTGTCTTCTGGCCACGCTCTTGATGAACTCGTGGTCGTCGGCATTTTCAAATCCCGTCTGAAGCGTGTTGTGATCTATATATGCCACTGACAGCTCAGTTTTTACTCTGTCTACCTCCATGGCTTCCAGCTGCAGATACACCATCGTTCCCGTCGAGTCCTGCGTCAGGGTCTGATCTATTTTTATGGTGATCTCCTCCCCCGGCGAAAGGTTCCCTTCGATGAGGTGATCTTCCAGAATCTTGTACGCCAATGTCTTGCCCATTTTACATATACCTCCTGTTCATATTCTGAATTTTGTATTTCTGTATACAATTATACAATCGCAACGCCAGCCGGTCAACCCCTGCCTGCGTTTTCCCCGACCCTTTTCCGTCACTTTTGCCTGATATCTGTTGACTTACACGCGAAAAAATTAATATAATATGATGTAGACGAACGCCTCTATTTTTAATTCATCTTCACAGTTACCGGGCGGCGGAGGTTTTATGGATAATACAGCAGGCAGCTTGAACGATATATACAACTTCATATATATAGCCGTAATAATTCTTGGAGGTGTCACTCTGACCCTTACTCTCATACTCAATGCCAAGGAGAAAGATAAACGGAACAGAGCGATGCTGATATGCGTCAGTTCGATTTTCTTTTACATGATCACGGACTTCATCACTTACTATTTTCTGGGAGAAATGGCATCGGGCGGTCTTGTCTTCTTCTTCATGATGGCATCCGACACGCTGTTTGGTGTCCTCGTAGCCGCATGGATATACGCTGTCATGGTCCTGGCACGTCTGGAAACGGCTTCTAACATCAAAATGCTTATAATATTCTCCGCCATATATCTGCTGGTTTCTCAAGGCCTGTCTATAGCGCTGGGCAGATACGACTCATACACACTTCTGGTCATGAGCGGTCCATGGAAAACAGTTCTCCAGGCTGTCATCTTCGTATACGACGCGACTGTCGTCATCATAGGTGTACGCCTCAGCATCCTGATCCATAAAAGATATACGGAGCAGTCCAAGATAAATCTTCCGCTTATAATGTCTCTGCTGTTGGCAGGATACATGATATGGATAATCTACTGGGATTACAGCACCTGGTATCAGACTGAGGAAAACCTGCTGGGTGTATATGCGCTGGATCCACTCATCCCGCTGTACGCCGCCCTCAATATTTTCATGATACATTACTTCTACAAGACAGATCCCCTCAGGATATCCGAAGCTCAGATATCCTCTGAAGATGCTGTCAATATCTTAGCCCGCAGAGCCATGCTTTCCGACAGAGAGAAAGAGGTTTTAACGCTGGTCAACAAAGGACTTGGCAACAAACAGATAGCCGCTGAACTTTCTATCTCGGAAAATACGGTGAAGCGCCATATGAGCAATATTTTCAAAAAGACAGAGACTCAAAGCAGGCATGAGCTGCTTTACAAGATATCCACTGCGAATCAATACAACAAACAAATATAAATCATACATATCGATGATACCTTACAGACGCGCGCGGTCAGACATGATGCATCTGTCATGAATACCGGGCGCTTTTTACATATTATTTACACGGTATCTTCAACACATGGCTTCCGTTATTTGTTATAATAAGGCTGCCTGAAACATATACTCGCTTTATGCGAACAGACGACTGCAAACATTTTATTTTAAAGGGGATCTTAAATGGTAAATGTATTTCAGAAAAAAGTTCTGATGCTGGCGCTCTACGCCGGCGAGATCATGATGAGAAACGGGGCCGAAGTATATCGAGTCGAAGACACTATGACCCGAATATGCAAGTCCTGCAAGATAGACAGTGTGGAAGTCTTCGCTACCCCTACAGGCATATTCATTTCCATGGACAAAGGCGGCGACGAAGACGATACTCAGACCTATATAAAAAGGATAGCCGGCATCAATACCGACTTACGAAAGATATCAGACGTCAATCATTTTTCCAGACAATTCACCACCACCGATCTTTCCGTAGACAAGGGCATGGAAATACTGAAGGATATAGATGAAAAAAAGGGGTATCCACTGGCTCTTCGAGTCATAGGCGCGATTATGGTCTCGGCGGCCTTCTGTGTCATCATGGGAGGAAGAGCCATAGACTGCTGTATAGCTATAGTCTCGGGAGCGCTGTGTTATCTTTTCTCACGGCTGCTGAAAAAGGCGGACATCAACTCATTCGTAACAGGATTCTGCAGCTGTGCGTTAGCCAGTTTCATCGCTCTCTTCGCATCACTATCCATCAAAGGAGCTAACTATGACCCTATTATCATCAGCGCCATCATGCTGTTCGTTCCCGGGGTAGCGCTTACCAACTCTATCCGTGACTTTCTGTCAGGGGACATGCTGTCAGGCGTCGCCCGACTGATGGAAGCCATCCTGACCGCCATCTCTCTGGCCGCCGGCGCCGGAGTGGTGATAAAGCTGTTCGACATTCTGGGAGGTGCCATATGACTTCCCCACTGTGGCTGCAATTCCCATGTGCTCTATTCGTCACCTGCGGATTCTGCATAATATTCAATGTGCCCGCCCGCAAAATCCCTCTGTGCCTGATAATCGGTTCCGTAAGCTGGATGTCCTACGAGATATTCCTGTATTTCGCGCTGTCACCGGTATTGGCGGCATTCATAGCCTCCTGCCTTGTGTGGCTCCTCAGCAACATCTTCGCCAGAGCTTTCAAGGAAACATCCACCATGTTCATAATCCCAGGCATCATCTGCCTCGTTCCAGGTTCCGGCGCCTACTACAGTATGCTGGCTATCCTGGAACATTCGGACGACGCTTTCGCGGAAACAGCCAGGGAAACACTGTTGACAGCCGGAGCCATCGCTGCCGGACTTCTGTTCATGGGATCCATCACAGGTGTCTTCCTGCTGCTGACAAAAAAGCTGCGGGGAAAGTAAAGATATTGAAACCATGAGATGCGGGTTCGTACGAATGCACCCAAAAAAAGCTGCTGCAATGCTTTTATGGTACAAATCCGCCTTTCTGAAGCCTGTTCTGGATCCCAATGCACCTAATTCCCCGACAATGAACAATGTCATGGGTGCAGGATGCGGCTTATAATTCCTAAAACCGCACCCATCCCTCACTATCCACTGCATCCTTGGGTACATTCACTGGCCACAGATCTTTCCAAAAGTCTCTTTTTGCACCCAATCCTACCAGATTTCCCATGCCATGGGTGCTTTACTGGAGCTGACTACATCTGCCGTTCAGCAGGCCTACAGGCTCTCCAGCTTCTTCACCGCGTCGCTCAGCAGGTTTCCTTTAAAGTCTTCTATATTACCGCTGTCGCAGGCTTCTGCCAGCTCAGGTTCTATCGGCAGTTTGCCCAGCACATCCAGCCCATGCTCCCCGGCCACCTGATCCACCTTGCTCTTTCCAAACAACGGGATCTCCTTTCCACAATCAGGACATTTGATATAGGACATGTTCTCCACGATGCCCAGTACAGGGATATTCATCATTTCCGCCATTTTCACGGCCTTCTCTACTATCATGGAGACCAGTTCCTGCGGCGATGTCACTACGATTATACCATCCACCGGTATAGACTGGAACACCGTGAGAGGTACATCCCCTGTTCCTGGAGGCATATCGACGAACAGATAATCCACATCGCCCCACAGTACGTCGGTCCAAAATTGCTTTACAGTTCCGGCGATCACCGGGCCTCTCCATATCACCGGATCAGTGTCGTTTTCCAGGAGGCTGTTTATCGACATGGTGCTTATCCCCGTCCTTGTCTTCACCGGCAGCACTCCCAGCTCGTTTGCCGTCGCTTTCTCCGTGATGCCGAATGCTTTAGGGATAGACGGCCCTGTGATATCCGCATCCATAACCGCCGTATTATAACCCTTTCTCCTCATGTTGACAGCCATCAGCGACGTCACCAGAGACTTTCCTACGCCACCCTTTCCGCTGACTATAGCGATGACTTTCTTGATATCATTGAGACTGTTGGTCTCCTCCAGCATACTTCCCGGCTGACTGCTGCAATGTCCCGCACTGGCACAATTGCCGCAGTCGGAATCACAGCTTCCTTCCTGCTGAACTTTTTTCTTTTCCTTTTCATCCATTTCTGATTACCTCTTTTCCAGATACACGGCCACATTAGACCGCAATTGTTATTTTTGTCACGTACTTATTCTATTATACTTGCCGGAAAGCTTAAAGGCAATAACTGGCTGCGTTATTGCACAGTGAGAAATAAAAATCCCGTTCACTTTTTTCACTCAGATTTTGTCGCAGACCACGCCTGAACATCATCGCAGCAAGGCGAACACCAGCTGATCCACTGCCCGAAACGGCAGGAATTCTGTATGTGCCAGCTCTGCTTCGATACCCGTGATTTTTTTCATCATGAACTGCAATTTCTGACGCTGCGCCTTATAATATGCGCTGTGAATACTTTCCACCAGACTTATATTGTGCTTATCCTCCATCAAGGACTTTTCCAATGGTGTTATCATCCCATAAGCTGTGATCTCGATCCGCCTATCGCTGATAAAGACAGTCATATCTCTGGGTCCCCGCCCTGCTGTCTTCTTGAGGAATGCCGTCAGCTCTTGCTTTATCTGTATTTCCAGCTCTGCCTTCTTCTCGATATCATCGAATACCACACTGCCGCTGCTCATCTCCTCGGCCAGTTTATCGAGAGTTTCAAGCAACTGGTCTAGGATTATAGGTTTTACCGCATATTTCACAATGCCGATGTCCACCGCTTCTATTATCATGTCCGATTTATCGACGGAAGACGTTATGATGAATGGACATTTATCCCCTGCCCGCCTTATTTCTTTTAACATATCCATACCATTCATCTCCGGAAGCAGGATATCAGCGATCACGATGTCTGGCCGTTCCTCAGCATACTTCACCAGCCCTTCTTTACCGTTGGCGGCAGTGATCACCTTCCCGGCTTTTTTCTTCAAATATCTTCTGAGATCTTCTCTCGTATCATCATCATCTTCGACATAAAGGATCTTCATCTGTGATAAATATGTGTTCCCTGTCATCCTTCTCCTCCTTCTTCCCTGACAGTCATTACACACCTGACTCCGTCTCCAAAGTTTTCCAATGTTATCTCCCCATCCATGCTCTCCTCTATAAAATGTTTTGAAATAGCCAGCCCCAGTCCTGTACCATCACCGGCTTTTTTTGTAGTATAGTATGGGCTGAATAGTCTCTCCTTGGATCGCTCGGAAATCTGCGCGCCATCGTTGAATATTTCTATCGCTATCTTTCCTTTTTTTTCTGATGAACGTCTGATATCCACTCGAATGACACCATTGACAGCGCCTTTCTCCTCTATGGCATCTATAGCGTTGTCCACTATATTGAGTATGACATGATATAGAGAATTTTTATACCCTCTTGACATCATACCCTCTCCTCCTTCAACGGTAACCTTTATATTCCTAGCTTTTGTTTTATCCTTCAGCAGCTCCATCACTGCCATCACCACATCCCTCACGGGGAATGAAACGATTTCCTTGTCCGGCTTTAGATAGTCGGAGAAATCACTGAGTGTCTCCGACATCCCAGTGGTCAACCGCTCTACCTTGCTTACAGCCGACAGTGCACTTTCTTTCGTCACCTCACCGTTTTCTATATCATCCTTGAGCATTCCCATGATTATATTTATATTGTTGAGAGGCTGCTTCCACTGATGCACTACGTTTCCCATCATCTCTCCGGCTGCTGCCTGCCTCGACTTGTGAGCCAGCATGATATCATTCATCCGCTGACGCTCCATTGCTTTCTTCACCAACGCTTCCACATCACCATCATCCTTCACATCCTCAGTCTCGCCTTCCTCTAACTGACCACCCAGATCCATCAGCTTTAGCATCCTGATCGCTCTGTCCACCGGACTTGAAAAATACCGCGCTGCCAGATAAACGGCGACCGCTAACAATGCCACCAGTAACAAAGACAGCAAAATCACTATCATCAGGATCCTATCATATGTCCTGTAAAGATTATCCTCATAGTTGATGATAGCTAGTTTCCAGTCATTGCTCAGCTGACTGAAACTGACCCTCATTGTCTTTCCATTCCATCCAACATCGAAATCTCCGGAACCTCTCTCTTCCATTTTTCCAGTTATCTCATCCCACAATCCGTTGTCCCGCAGAATACCTGTCCCGCTGACATTACGAGATGACACTATCTGCCTGTTGTTCTGATCCAGCAGGAATATCATCCCGTCATTTTCCACTTTCATATTACTTATTAGATCAGTAGTATAAGTCGTATATATATCCGTACCTACGACGCCCACCAACGTATCATCTATATAGACAGCGCGAGAATAAGCCATCACTTCCTGGCCTATATCTGAATCCATATACGGTTCTGTCCACACACCTTCTCCCGGCTTATCGGCAGCGGAAAACCAGTACTTCATTGTCGGGAAGTCCTCATCTTCGAACGACTCGTAATATATGCCGTTGTTCATGGCATCAGTTTCCCTGATATGGCCTTCTTTATCGTAAGAATACCAGATCTCGTAGATGCCATCCCTGTCAGTTATCTCAGGTGAAAATGTAACATAAAGGCCTTGGGAGCCCTCTATATCCACCAGTGTATCTTTGATGACAGGAGAATACTCCGCCATATAGCTTCTGATATATAACGGATCCTCCAACTGCCGTTCCAGATGAAAACCGTGGGATACCTGAGCACATAGGGCATCTACCGAGCCTTCCGCGTTCTCAAACACCATACTCATCTGATTAGCGAACTGTTCTGTTTCGTAAATCAGTTTGTCATCAGTCGTTTCCTTGAGTACTCGAGAAAATGTAGTCGTTTCTATAATCGCAAAAACCGTGAAGACAAAAATTGCTATGCATGCGGTTATTACAGATATTTTCTTTATTATGGGGTTCATCGCAGCCTCCTGTCTCTACCGTGTTTTTAAATTATATCAGAAACCGCATGCCTCCCGAAAGGCAAAAAGAGAGGCCGACCGCATCGGACATTCCTGATGCGACCGTCTCTCCTTTTGATAACAGCCTCTGCCTATTTGAGGCTGTTCAGCGTCTCTGTGATGGCATCCAGGCTAGCCTCCTCTTCCTGTATCACAGTGTCGAGAAGCGCCTCCTGTTCCTCCAGCAGCTGCTGAAGCTGACTTATCTCTGCCGAAAAATCGGTATTGCCGCTCTCCACCTTATCCATCAGGCTCCTGATTATCTCATCCACATAACAATCCATCGGATCGACTTTTCCTTCCGCCCACGTCCCTTCGATTCCTTCAAGCCACCTGTTGTTGAAATGATCTACAGTCTCCTTATCGAAGAACATGGCATACCATCCATTATTTATCCCCGAAAGGTAATCGTTGTAAGCTGTCTCGGCATCGCCGTCATTGAGAGCCTCAATAGCTCCCTGAAGGTTTTCCACATTGGCCTGTCTCGTCTCGTGAGGGAATACGGCAGTCATCTCGCCATCCAGATGCAGCAGCTGATCCTGCACCTGCTTGTAGGTCTTATGAAGCTGACTATTGAGGGCTATGGCCTCATTCCTCAAATCTTCTGCCGTAGCCGTATCGCCGTCGGCCACAGCTGCTTCATAATCCGCATTCAGCTTATTGATCTTTTCAGTCACAGGCTTGGCCGCTTCTATCGCCGCTTCCGCTTTTTCTGCCAGCTGATTGTCTCCCGACACCTCATCATTTATAGTCTCTTTTAGTGCTTCAAATCGTGTCCCGAAATCCATCGGCCTGGCTGCCAGATCATCAAAGGCATACACTATCCTTCCATAAAGCGTATGCATCCACAGCCATGTGTCTTCGTTGAATTCCATGACTTCATCACTGTCCGCACTGGTATGATATGCAGTATCATAGAACAACGTCTCTTCACCCTTTGCAGTTGCTACTCCTGGTACTCCACAAGTCATGTAATTGAAATCTTCCTTATATGTGCTAGGCGGCATCAGATAATTGTACTCATAATCAGACGCGTCCAGCATCGGCTGCACCAGATCGCTTATATAGCTATACAGCTCTTCGGCTACTGATATCCCGAATGTGGTTTCTCCTTCAACACAGTAGGCTCCGTCTATATTGACCACAGCAAAAGCTTTCTCCGCCCACTCAGGATGTACTTCCGTTATCTGCTTGTAGGAACCTATGGCCCAATCAGACTGGCTGTCCACTTTTCCCCATTCTTCAGCGCCATGACATATGAACCTTATGGTCTTGTCTGGCTCGTACCCACTGTCTATCATAGCCTTTGCCGCACCTAGGATCAATCCCACTCCCGACGCATCATCATAGAAGGAGTGGAAATATCCGTCCATATGGGCCATCATATATATTACTTCATCTGTTTTCCCCGGTATCTCACCCCATACATTCTGACTTTCCACGTCTTCCGTGACCACAGAATCAGCATTGAATACTACCTGTATCTGGTCCTCTCCAGAAGCTTCTATAGCCTCCTTGAGGGCGTCCGTGTCTTGTTGACTTATACCGAGCGCTGGCGCGTCAGCCGGACCACATATGTCCTGAGTTCCTATACGATCATCCATTTCCACCGGCATTGCTGAATTGGCCAGCACTGCTCTGGCACCCTTCACATGGGCTTGATACGCAGGGTTGTTTATCCACCATTCTTCATTCTGATCTATATCTATCAGCACTAACTTCCCTGTAACATCCACACCTTCATAATCCTCGGCTGTTCCCTTATTAAGGTATACCACATCTATAGTCTCATTTTCCGCCTGGATAGTCGTCTGATATCCGCCTAGATCTATCTTCTGTTCTTCACCGTTGGCGTTAGTAAAAGTTATATTCGCTCCGTTAAAGGTCCATCCGTCCAACCCTACCTTATCGACGGTAACATTCTCAAGACCGATATCCTCCATTGTCTGTCTGATATATTCTGCTGTCTCCTTTTCTGCAGGAGATCCAGCCGATCTGAATCCCAGGGCAGGATCATCTCCCATCTCAGATATAGTCTTATCCACTTCATAAGAAAATTCCGTATCCAATGAATCCAAAAATGCCTGGAAATCCTCAGGATAATCTGCTTCCTGACCCCCTCCACAGGCCGCCAGACATGACAGACCCATCACTGCTGCCAATGTCACACCTATAATTTTTTTCATCTTCATCACACCACTCCTCTCTTCAGGTGCCGCACCGAATATTTACGGTGACGTCTTCCTTTTTCACAATAAAAAAGATCAATGCAAATAATGCATTGATCTGCGATGAGCTTACTTAGTGTATTCTCTTTCGGTTCTCAACTTTCTATGTCTCTTCCAAAAAACTGCCGCATTCCATCGACTGTTCCTGTTTAGATTATACGCAGTACCGATTTATTTGTCAAGACTTTTTAGAATTTACTGACATATCTGTTTTTTAGACAGATAATCCTTTTCGCGCCTGTATATGATCCGAAAATCCACACTCATTTACAGCATTTTTACAGCTCTCCTTTCACCAACTTTCCGTCGAATATCACAGCTTCTACTTTTATCTCACTTAATTTATCAGGAGAGATTTTGCAAGGATCTTTGTCTATCACAATAAAATTTGCCTTTTTCCCTGCTTCCAAGCTGCCCATCTTATCATCCCATCTCAACTGCTTTGCACCTTTCAAGGTATAACCCTTAAGTAATGTCTTCAAATTTATTTTCGCCGTCGCCGGGGGCCTGACAGAACCAGGATACTTCTTCGCATCCAGAGGAAATTCCGGGTCTACCCTTGTTGCCGCCACCTGCATCCCGAAAAACGGATAGGCCCTATGAAGTTCGTAAAAGGTTACTGTATCTGCCGAAAAAGCCACTGTGGCTCCATTTTCTATCAAAGGCTCGAATTGATACATCCGCCTCCACTTCTCTTCTGTATAATAGTTCATCGCCTCCTCACCGAAATATCCACCTGACCAATGACAACTCCAATTAATATATATGCCAAGATCAGCAGGTCTTTTCATATCTGAAGGATCTATTATTTCACAATGGGCGAATACAGGCCTGCACACCCAAGGCTCACCATTTTGAGCCGCTGCTTCCTGTGCCCTCTCCACAGCGTTACAGCCTACGCGAAAAGCCCTATCCCCGACCATATGTATATGCATATCAAGGCCTTCCCTATTGCAGAGCAAAAAGCACTGCACAAGTTCATCCTCCTCCATCATTATTTCTCCATAATTCCCCGGATCATTTATATGCTCATGGAGAGACGCGCTATTACCGCTTTCGTTAGTACCGTCAAGAAAAAGTTTCATCGTATTGATCTTAATATGTTCCGTAGTATAAAGCTTACTGTACTCACGTAATTTAGCGATTTTCTCAGGAAGATCATTATATCGCCAAAATCTTACTGAACCATCATAATATACATGCAGCTCATTTGCCAGATCCATCTCATATATAGATCTTATTTGCTCATCGCTTTCTATGAAAGCATCGAATATCGCCGTGATTCCACTATCTTCAATAAATTTGAAGAAAGGTTCCATCTGTTTTACAGTCAACTCTTCCGGCGGCTTCCATCCTAATTTGTTGAACATTTTATCTGCAAAATGCAACCATGCAAATTCCCTCACCCACCCTGTCGGAGTCCCGTCTTCATCACGTACGAAAGTTTCGAGAGAACTTGGATCAGGGGTGCTTTTATCCACCTCCATCAATTCCAGCATTTTCGAGTTCATCCAGCATAGATGTTCGCCAAAATCCTGGCACAGTACAGGTCTATCAGATACTACCGCGTCTAGCATCTCCTTTCTTGGCCCATTTTCATCGAACATTGACGTAGGATAATATTCAAAATATAAGAATGGGGTTTCTGACACCGGATGCTCCTCTGCATATCGAGCTACGAAATCCAACACTTCGCCCACATTTTCTGTCCATGGAAGGCGCACATGCCATGCGCTTTTTGAACACATCCCCGGGTGTATATGACTATCGATAAAGCCTGGCAATACGACTCTTCCATCCAGATCGATAATCTCAGAACTTTCATTGGCATGCTTTATTGCAGAATCTCTGTTCCCGGCAAACAGTATCTTTTCATCATCAGTTACTATAGCCGAAACAATATCATCCTCTTCATTTTCCGTATAAATGCATCCATTCAAATAAATCTTTTTCATCTCATGCTCCTCTATGTATCATTCTATATCCATCTCAGGAGGCAACTGCCTGAACCCTTTTGTCTTTACAGCCAGTACGATAACTCCGATAGCCAGCCATACAAGACCTACTATTTTCGCTGTCATTGTAATGTTTACCCAAAGGACTGCGCAGATCAACGCGCCTATTATCGGCATGATCCCGTATCTAAATATAACTGCCGCTCCTCTTCTGCCTTCTTTTTTGAGAAAATAAGCCGGTACTGATATATTAACTAATATAAATCCTGTAACAGCTCCAAAACTTATCAATGATACTGCCGAAAGAAGACTATCTGAGAACAAAATCCCTACTAATCCTATTACTGCTACAATCATCAGGTTATATATAGGCACTCCATTTTTATTCATCTTTCCAAATATCCTTTTAGGAATGATATTATCACGCCCCATATTGTACATTATTCTTATAACAGCTGCTTGGCCTGACAATGCACAAGCTATACTGCCTATATTGTCTACTACCAGGAAAGCGATATCAAGATGCGGTATAACTGTTATTCTGGAAAGCAAATCGAATATGCCAGCATCAGGCTCACTCATATTCTGCCATCCTACAGGCCACATCACTTGAGCTATATAGGCGATGAAAGTGAATATCAACCCTGTTCCCAGACATACCAGTACGATTGCTTTCGGAATATCTTTTTTCGGGTTTTTAGCTTCTTCAGATAATGTCGACACCGCGTCAAAGCCAAGGAATGATACACATAACATTGCCGCCGGATATAGTACTAACCTCAACTCAAAATATTCTGGGTTGTAAAACGCGGTCCCATCTATAAATCCATTGGAAGTTCCATCTATTCCACCTTGAGCTATAGTTATGAGCCCGGCAACAATAAACACCGCCATCATTATCATCTGCGCCACAACTATTGCAGTATCCGCTTTTGCTGTCCCACTGACTCCTTTTGCATTTATCAAGAAACACATCACTACCAGCAACACGACCCATACAGCTACAGGTACCATCGGAAAATACGTATTCATATATATCCCTACAAGTAAAAAACATATCATTGGCAGTAACACATAATCCAACATCATTACCCATCCGGTCAAAAATCCAAAATGGGGATTGAGGGACTGCTGTACATACACATAAGCGGATCCTGACTTTTGAAATACCGAAGTCATACTTGCATAGCTGAAAGCCGTGAAAAATATCGCTATGACTGTACAAAGAAATACCATCGGATACATCCCGTGAGATTCTACTGATATAGAGCCATAATAGTTAAAAACTACTGTAGGCGCCATATACGCCAAACCGAAACATATCAGTGACCCTAAGCCTAATACTTTTTTAAATTCACCTTTCGATTGTTCTTTTTCCTTATTCATACTGCACCTCCCACTTCAAAATAACTTTGCATTCAGCAGGCATCTGTATATCCTCTCCGCTGACACTTATGTTGTTTACCTTTCCCATTCTCTTTCTTTGATAATTATCATATTCCTGTTATATTTTCAGAATACTCATTATTTTCTTTTGATTCAATGACGTTTCCCGTCTTTTCATGTTTTTATAACCCAAAAACGTCAATAGGTAATATTCATTGTCTCGCTAGGCTCTCATAAAAATACTTGACTGCAAGTAAATTCTTATATAAGATAAATCATAAACAGACATTATCGATATGATATCTGTTGTTTTCCATTCATTTTCAAAGGACATAATCCTCAAATCCAAGTAAAACCTTAAAATCATCATATTTCTGTTTCCGGCTCTTTTAAATGCATGAGTCGGTTTTATCGTTTTAATATAGTTTATAGTAAGGAGCATATCTATGATAAAATCTTTGGAAACAGAAAAAAAGCGCTGGATAATACTTATCGCTGCATGTATATGTAACGTGTTCGCAGGTACTGGATACTGCTGGAGTGTCTATCAAGCCGGACTAGTCAACGAAGCAACGACGATATTCGGATCTTCTAATATCACTGCCTCTGTATTGGCAGTCGCTTTTTCGATCAATGCCGCAGTTTTTCCCTTTACGATGATTGCAGGAGGGCTGCTCCAGAGAAAATTGGAGCCTTCAAAGATCATGATAGGGAGCGCTGTTTTGATTCTCGCAGGGATGTTTTTGAGCGGTACTGCCAACAACGTTTATGCTATATGGCTCGGTTTCGGCATCATTACTGGATTTGGCAGCGGTGCTGTATACGGCATCACCATAAATAACACGATAAACTTTTTCCCTGATAAAAAAGGTCTCATCAGTGGTATGACAACATGCTCCTTTGGATTGGGTTCAATAATCTTTCCACCTATCATTAGTGACATGATAGATAATTGTGGTGTGCTTCATACTTTTAAGATAATGGGAGCACTCATCGCAGCGATCACCGTGCTCAGCGCTTTTTTTATCAGCAGCTGTCCTAGAGGATGGCTCCCGAAAGACTTCATCCCAGACAGATCAGTAAAAGATATCGCGAACGAAAAGACAGGAAATGACAGGACATGGTCGGAAATGCTCAAAGATGTACGATTCTGGCTCACAGCCACTGTGTTTATGCTCTTTGCCTCCGCCGGGCTTTTTATAGTTTCCCAATCTAAACAACTAGCTGTCATAGCTGGAGGCCTCCATGAAACCGATAACCTTTCCATACTTACCATCAGTATCGTCGGTATAGCCAACTCAGTCGGCCGCCTCATATGGGGTTTCGCATCCGATAAAATCGGCCGGCTCCGATCTCTTATATCCATGGCATTGATTTTAAGCATTGCAGCCTTTGCTCTGGCATGCACTTCAGACAATTACAAAATATTCATCATATGTATGATATCATTGGCATGCTGCTATGGTGGTTGCATGGGGATTTATCCAGCATTGACAGCAGATCTATTTGGAGAAAAAAACAATAGTGTTAATTACGGTATAATGTTTTTAGTCTTTTCCGTTGCAGCTTTTGTCGGTCCTAAGTTTTTCACTTCTTTGAGTGAGGCGTTCAATTCACATTCCACATCTTTATATATCATTTCAGGTTTCGGTCTGTGCGCGTTTGCTTTAACATTTTTACTAACCCGTTTTAGTCGCAAAAAAATAAAGCTCCCGAAACACTCACAATTCAATTTGTGATATTATTTGTTAAAAGATATCAGGAGGAACTCTAATGAAAATGACTCAGATAGGAGATACACCCCTGAGTATAAGTATATACTCAGTAGAAGAAACACCGACAATAATACACGATACAGGCATTTTAGAAATCATATTCTGCCTCAAAGGGAGCATCCGCTTCTCATATGCCTATGAAGAATTTACACTTAACGAAGGGGATTTCATATCAGTCGATAAAGACGCCTACTATCTATATGATGGTCGTGAAAATTTATGTGTTTCCTTCTATTAAACTGTACCCATAAAACTGGACACAGAATTTGGGATACAGCTTGAAGGAAAATGAGTTTTAATCCACCTCCAAGCAGTAAAATACGATATAATCTATGTATCTTCACGGAGGTGATGAAATGAAATCTTTGTTTACAAAGGAACAGATTGATGAACTCAGGTTAAACCCATACACCTATCATGTCAGCAATACGACCATAAAGTTCACAGAAGAGTTCAAAGATGCATTCTGGCGTCTGTATCTGCAGGATATGCCCCTGCGTGACATCGTCAGGACTTTAGGCTATGATTACGACGTCCTTGGCGAAAAACGTGTTGGAGGTTTCATTTACAACCTCAGAAAGAACCGCCTGACACCGGAGCAAAGGGTCGCCTCCTCATCTCCGCAGCGAATTACACGTCCGCCTGCCAATACTGATTATACACATATGTATGCCAGCGAAGCCATTAAAAACATGTCTGCCGAACTTACATATCTTCGTCAGGAAGTTGAGTTTTTTAAAAAAACTTTCGCAGCTGGAGATAAAAAAGGATTCAGAGGATTGATTATGGATACAAGCTCATCTAAATTCCAGCTCATACATGAGCTTGTCAGCCGGGAAGATAATGTTCTTACGATCACTGAACTCTGCTCGATTGCCCGTGTTTCCAGATCCGGATATTACAACTGGGTCAACAGCAAAGATAAGCGGGATGAACAGGAGCGGAAAGACCGCCATGACTTTGAATTGATCTTGGAAGCCTTCTCTCACCGGGGATATGATAAAGGAGTTCGAGGGATCCACATGCGGCTTCTGCACATGGATCCGCCGATTCTCATGAATGTCAAAAAATCAGTCGGTTGATGCATAAATACAACTTGATCTGTCCCATACGGCAGGCAAACCCGTACCGGAGAATGGCCGCAGCATTAAAAACCAATAATGTTGCCGACAACCTTGTAAACCGTGAGTTTGAGGAACACGGACCACGAAGCATCCTTCTGACTGATATTACATATATTCCTTACAATGGCACATTTGCATATTTATCGACCATAATTGATGCTTTTACCAAGCAGGTGCTGTCATACGCCATCAGCGATAATTTAAAGCTGGATTTTGTACTTCTCACGGTTGAACAGCTAATCAGGAACCATAGGATTTCTTTGGATGAAGAAACAATTATCCATTCCGACCGGGGAGTCCATTATACAAGTTACAAATTCATCGAAATTGTAAAAGACAGCAATCTCAGGCAGTCTATGTCCAGAAGAGCCAATTGCTGGGATAATGCTCCTCAGGAGAGTTTCTTCGGACATATGAAAGATGAGATTGATGTCAGCAACTGCACTGACTTCTGCGAAGTAAAGGACATCATAGATGATTGGATCGACTATTACAACAATGAGCGTTATCAATGGGATCTGGCAAAACTTTCGCCCAATGAATATTACTCATATATCACGACGGGGATTTATCCGTTAAAGAAATAGAAGGTCAGCATATCAGTCTAACCTTCTATATATTTCAGTCTAACAATTAGAGATGTCCAGTATCATGGGCAAATCTATTTGGGCATGTCCAGTTTACAGGGTCAACCCCTAATTATTTGTCCTTGACATGGGGTACAGTTTATATTTTGACCTCATACGATATTCAGATATCTATCCTTTTATACCAAATGTATTATTTATATGCGAAGGAGTCCCCGAAACATTTGAACAGTATCCATTCGGAAAGCACCGCCAGTTAAAAGGAATGCTGCTCTCCCTATTAAAACTCATCTTGAATGGTAATAGCAACTATACAAAAGGGCCTCGAGAAGAAGTGATAGATTTAGCCACAAAAAAAATCATCGACTTTTTCGTAAGACATTTTTCCTTCACAGCATTCCACGCAGGTTATACAAATGAAATAAATGAAAACGACATCTACAGGATGCAACTTATAACAAACTATATTTTTACTCATCTAAATGAAAAAATTTCTTTGTCGCACTTGGCAGAGAAACTTAACTTTACAGAGAATTATATGTCGGAATACCTTTGCAAATACTCCATAGGTTTCCGTAATATCATAAGTTATTTCCGCGCTAACGCTTCTGAGCATCTGCTTTTGAAAACAGATAAAACTCTTCTGGAAATATCTGAGGAGTGTGGTTTTTCCGATGTGAAATACTATTACGCCGCATTTCGAAAATGGTATAAATGTTCACCTAAGCAATTCCGGAAAAAATATCGGGAAGCTCAGGGGAAACGTATAAATTATCTTTCCCCGTCTTCCGCCACTGCCCTTCTGGATGATCTTCTTATCAAATATTGCATCGACACATTCCTTCTAAATGAAGCATGATCTGCCGGCCAAAGCTTTCGTTCCTTGTCTCTGTCTCCTGACCGTATATCGGTCAAAAGACAGAGACAAGTGAAATCCCCCGAACAGTACCATGTCAACCGCCGCTATATCATCCTCTCCCCATAAATATTCTCCAGTCCATACCGCTTCACACGCCCAGCTATCTCATCCCTGTCAACTGAATACAATCCCTTATCTTTCATCCTGTTGAAATACTCGGCTCCGGCAAAAGTATACCGTGTCATCAGTCCGTCTTCTGTCGCCAGGTTCTCGTTAGCAAAGGTTATCAGGTCTCCGACAGCTATCCCTACAGGCAGCTCCAGTGGTTTCATCCCTTTAAGATATCTCACCGCGTTGTGTCCCGCCAGGCTTCCCGTAGAAATAGCCTCTGTATGCCCTACGAAAAGCCCGGATTTTTCTCCGCCGCAGAATAGATTCTCTATCCCTGACGCTTTCATGCCGTTATCCCGCTCAGCGACGGAGAGATACCTGATGGAATTGCCTTTTCCTCCCGCGTAAGGATCCGCATATCTGGCGTTTTCAAAACCAGGGATCTGCCTCAGAGTGTCTAGATCGAAGAAAGGGGTCATTATTTTGGCATATCCTGTATCCAGCAGGATTATATTCTCCGCGTATTCGTTGAGAGCATATTGTTTACAAACTTTCATATCCAGCTTTTCTCTTTTTATTGCCTTTTCGGGAAGCGGCACCACAGCTACTCCGGTTTCATTGAGCTTATGCTGCAGCTCTTCCGACAGCGACTGTTTCTCCAGCTTCCCGCTCCCGCTGAAAGCGCCGAAGGATCCGTCTTTTCTTTTTCCCATGATATCACTGCCACCTGCCTTGGCGCTTATGCTGACCCTTGGTCCGAAAGCGGGGCATCTCAATATACACATGCAGCACCCGTTTCCATATGTAAGGCAATTCCCCATTGGCCCTGTAGAGCCAGTCGTCTCCACGAAAACATCACCTTCGACTTCCTCTCCCCCGGCTAAGACTATTTTCTCGATGATACTCTCTTTTGCTATCTTTCCGTCAGACATATCTCTTTTTCTGACCACCACATCCACCGCTCTGGCCATGAGACGGATATCCACACCTTTTTCTCTCAATAATCGCCTCACACATGGTTCCACTTTAGTCACATCGTACAGACTGGCATGCTGATGGCCCGGAAAATCTATGTTGACATGACGGGAGCATCTGTCAGTTATCTCAAACAGTTCATGTGCTCCCATGGCGACATTCTCCTCCGCAGCAGTGAATCTGCCGTTGTTCCTCATGATACCGCCAACATTTCCCAGTCCCAGCAGCAAGTCTGTTTTTTCCAGCAATACTACGTCAGCCCCCGCTTTTCTCGCTGACAGGGCCGCCGCGCACCCTGACCATCCTCCACCGATAACTACAACTCTATACAAAAGAATCCCTCCTAATACTATATTCATACACCTGATATGGATCGCCGCTTTCCTTCTCAACTTCCGGCTGCTCTCTCATCACACTGGCCTGTTGAGCTTCAGGAATGTGATAGTAGCCGCTCCGTTTATCACCTGTGTAGGTCCACTGTACGTCAGTGAAAATGTGGTATCGTCGGCCGCTTCCAGTATGAAATGTGCCGAGCCTGCAGCTGATGAACCATTGGCGCTCGTCGCAAAATAAACACCCGTTTCCAGATGAGTAGCACCATTATAATATGGTGTTACCTGTACATATCCAGCGTTTCTCAGCACGCCGGATACGCTGTATGACACCAGGTAATATCCTGCTGTCAGAGTTATCTGCGTATACCCGTTTTCCGATATATTCCCTGTAATATCAGTAACGGAAGGATATAAGACTATCATATCTCCGCTGGAAAAGACCTCTTCATATCCTATGAACGAAGCAAATATATCATGAGCATCTTCTCCTGCAGGCCCCGTCGGACCTGTAAGCCCTCTCGCGCCTTGCGTTCCCGCAGCTCCTGTAGCGCCGGTCGGTCCGGTAGCTCCCGTTGCTCCTGTAACCCCCGTGGGCCCCGTCGGGCCTGCCAGCCCATCCCTTCCTGTCGCACCTGTATTCCCGGCCGGTCCTCTCATCCCTGTGGCGCCGGTCGGGCCCGTCGGGCCCGTTGCACCTGTTTCTCCTCGCTCGCCTCTCGCACCTGGCTGCCCCTGCTGTCCCTCTGCTCCCGCAGGTCCCGTTGGCCCTGTATTCCCCGTCGCACCGGTCGGACCCGTCGCTCCGGTTGGTCCTTGTATACCGACAGCACCCCTCGACCCGGTAGCTCCGGTAGCACCGGTCGGTCCGGTCACTCCTGGCATGCCGCTGGCGCCTGCAGGGCCTTCTTCCCCCGGCGGGCCCACAGGCCCCGTTGGGCCTGTAGCTCCGGTCGGCCCGGTCACTACTATGACTTCACCGTTATGACTGCAACAGCATCCGCAAATTTGACCGCAGCGCGGTCTGCATCCCTTCATGTCATCCATGCCTTTCCTCCCGCCATATCGCTCCCTGCTCTGCGCCGCCTTTTCCCGGCAGCCTAAAGCCCCCATCACGACTCCGCTGCTTTATCCTATTCCTCAGAGCTTTTCCCTGTGAATGGAACAAGATCCTTTGTCAACATCATCTCTAAAAAATTCACTTCCAAAAGCACGTCCCGGGAAACGTTCACTCATGTAAGGCCGGCTGACCTCACCTTTTGCCGATCCGGCAGTTGCTACATCCCACTCTTTATCGTATAATCAAAGAACGGGGCAAGGGAGCACATCATGTGACGACAGGAGGACCGTCATGGATCTCAACAAGCTGACTATCGGCCAGATGGCCGGACTGAATCGTATCTCAACACAGGCTTTGCGCCTTTATGACAGAGAGGGACTTCTCACTCCCATGATAATAGACCCTGATACAGGATATCGCTACTACCATATTACTCAATCCGCACGTCTGGATATGATACAGTACATGAAGGATTACGGCATGACGCTGAAGCAGATACGCCAGACGCTGGACAGCGGCGATCCCGAGACCATCAAAGCCTTCATAAACCAGCAGCTGGGGGCTATCGACCATCAGGTGGAAACGCTGCTCCATCGCAAACGTGCCATGACCAAGGTCCTGGAAAACTACAGAAAGTACGAAACCTTGCCTAAGGACGAACAAGTCTTCATGGAATATATCCCGAAACGTTATATATACAGCTATACCACCGACAAGGATTACTTCCATCAGGATCACGTAGGCTATGAGTATATGCTGAGAGAGCTGAAGATACACCTCTCTGACGAGGATCTTAACATGGGCTATTTCTGCAATGTAGGCACCATTATGCGACGGGAAGCCCTCATCAGCGGCAATTTCTTCGCCAATGAAGTATTTCTCTTTGTCTCCCCTGACGAAAAACATATGAAACCGGAAACGCTCCCGGCTTCCATGTATTGCTGCATATGCTCCGACGATTTTTACGCGGAAACGGACAACGCCCATAAGATGCTCAACTATATCGAAGAGCACGGCCTCAGCATCTGCGGCGACTATCTCTGCGAGGTCCTTGTAGAATTCCCGGTATTCCAGGATGGACCCCGCAATATGTTCTACAAACTGGAGATCCCTGTAAATACGAAAAAATAATTTTCAAAAAATTCTTGACTTTATACCTGCTGTAAGGTCTATGCTTTATGTATAAGATAAATCCCTTGGTCAATACTCCATAAAAGAGGAGGGATAATAATGAAACGTAAAGTAAAGATCGCCCAATACGGTTGCGGGAAAATGAGTAAATACCTGATGCGCTACGTGCTGGAAAAAGGCGGAGAACTGGTAGCAGCCTTTGACATGAATCCAGCGGTCATCGGCAAAGACGTAGGCGTTATCATGGAAAGCGCCCCTGTGGGCATTGCTATATCTCCGGCAGAGAAAGCTGACGCCATACTCAAGGATACCAAGCCTGACGTATGCATAATCGCCACCAGGAGCACCATGGAAGAACTCAAAGAAGCCTTTTCCGTCTGCGCCAAAAACGGAGTCAACGCTATCACCACGTGTGAGGAGGCACTGTATCCATGGAACTCTTCACCAGACATAACTAAGGAGCTGGATGCGCTGGCTAAAGCCAATGGCTGTACTCTGTGCGGCAGCGGGTATCCGGATCTCTACTGGGGCACGATGATAACTAATCTGGCCGCATCCATGGCTCATATCACAAAGATAAAAGGAAGCAGCAGCTACAATGTGGAAGATTACGGCATAGCCTTGGCACAGGGCCACGGCGCCGGTCTCACCATGGAAGAGTTCGAAAACGAAATAGGAAAATACAATAACCTGTCCTCCGATGAAATAGGAGCGTTGGTTGAAAAGGGAGAATACATCCCATCATATATGTGGAACCAAAACGGGTGGCTTTGCAGCCGACTGGGTCTGACCATAACTTCTCAGACTCAGAAATGCGTTCCTCACACCTATGAAAGGGATCTTCGCTCCGAAACTCTGGGCATGACCATAAAGGCCGGAGATGCCACAGGCATGTCGGCTATCGTCACGACGGAAACCGCTGAAGGTATAACACTGGAAACTGAATGCATCGGCAAGGTGTATTCACCTGATGAATTCGACAAAAACCAGTGGACCTTCTACGGAGAGCCGGAGACCACGGTCATCGTAAACAAACCGGCTACCGTTGAACTGACTTGCGCGGACATACTCAACAGGATACCACAACTCATAGATGCGGAACCGGGGTATATCAGTACCGACAGGATGCCTTACAGCAGCTATATGGTAAGGCCGATAAATGAATACGTCACCAGCCTTTGATACGTCGTAGATACAAAATGGAAAAGGGACTGCCGCATCGATATCGATGCGCGGGCCCTTTTCCATTTCAGTATAGACCGAGAAGGAAGGCATATCGGTATATCCCGGCATGCCTTCCTTTTTTCATTCCCCCTGATTCGCCTTTTTCTATCAGTCTTATCAATGGTTACTGGAGAAGCGTCCCCATATGCCTGAGAGTCTTTATCAACTGTGATGTATAGCTCATCTCGTTATCGTACCAGGCTACGACTCTTACCTCGTATATATGGGTACCGCACTTCTCGGCCAGCGTCTGAGTAGCGTCGAAAAGCGAGCCGTAGGACATCCCTATGATGTCACTGGAGACCAGCTCTTCTTCGCTGTACCCGAAGGAATCGTTGGCCTCAGCCTTCATTGCCTCATTGATACCCTCGACCGATACGCTGTCTGTCATATCTTTGAGAGTAGCGTCCAGGATGGTAATGGATCCTGACGGAACAGGAACTCTCTGCGCTGATCCTATCAGCTTTCCGGCCAGCTCCGGTATTACCAGACCTATGGCCTTCGCTGCTCCTGTGCTGTTTGGAACGATATTGATCGCGCCAGCTCTGGCTCTTCTGAAATCTCCTTTTCTATGAGGTCCGTCCAGAATCATCTGATCTCCCGTGTATGCATGTATCGTAGTCATGAATCCTGTTCTCAGCTCTCTGTAATCGTTGAGTGCCTTGGCCATTGGAGCCAGACAGTTAGTAGTACAGCTGGCGCCTGAAACGATGTTATCATCCTTTGTAAGGATGTTGTGGTTCACGCCATAAACGATAGTAGGCAAATCGTTGCCGGCCGGCGCGGAAATCAGTACCTTCTTCGCTCCCGCGTCTATATGCGCCTGAGACTTGGCCTTAGACGCAAAGAACCCTGTACATTCCAGAACGATATCCACGTCCAGCTTGCCCCATGGGAGCTGAGCAGGATCAGCAGATGAAAATACAGGAATGAGCTTTCCGTCTACAGTAATGCTGTCCTCGCCATGCTCTACCGTATGTCCTCTGTATGCTCCCTGAACACTGTCATATTTCAGAAGATAGGCCAGCATCTCAGGCTTCGTCAGATCGTTTATCGCCACTACTTCAAACTCTTCATCATCAAAGATCTTTCTGAAGGCCAGCCTTCCTATCCTGCCAAATCCATTGATTGCAACTTTGATACTCATTTTAATACCCTCCTTATTCTGCATATATTATTTCTTGATACTGTTCAGGTAAGCTTCTGTTTCCTCAACAGTATGTAATGTCATGACCTTGCGGACTGTATCCTCCGCTTCCTGCCTGCTCCATAACGATATTGTCCTTCTGGTCGCCAGCACTTGTCGGCTTCCAACGCTGAACTCATCCAGTCCGAATCCCAGAAGACACGGTATGAGGGCCGGATCTGCCGCCGCTTCTCCGCACATCCCTACAGGAATGCCCGCTTTATGAGCAGCCTCACATACATTTCTTATCATCCTCAGGACTGCCGGCTGGTAAACGCTGTACAGATACGCCACCTTACCGTTCCCTCTGTCTGCCGACATCATATATCCCGTCAGATCATTGGTACCAATGCTGAAAAAATCAGCCTCTTCTGCCAGGATATCAGCAGTTGCCGCCGCGGCAGGCGTTTCCACCATTATGCCCAGACTGATATTTTGTCCAAACTCCTTGCCTTCAGCCTTCAGTTCTTCCACGGATTCATCTATGAGTTTCCTGACATCCCTTATCTCCTGCAGCTCTGTCACCATCGGCAGCATTATCCTTATATTCCCGGCAGTGTTTGCCCGCAGCAACGCTCTCAGCTGGGTTCTGAAAAGCTGCTGATTTTCAAGACAATATCTGATCGCCCTGAAGCCCATGAACGGGTTGTCCTCTTTGCCCATATCAAGATACTGTACATCCTTATCGCCTCCCACATCGAGAGTCCTGATTATCACCGGAGCCGGAGCGAACGCTTCAGCCACCTTTCTGTAGGAGGCCAGCTGCTCTTCCTCGTCGGGAGCCGAATCCCTGTCCATATACAGGAACTCCGTCCTGAAGAGCCCGATCCCTTCTGCGTCTCCGTCCTTTGCTGCCGAAACATCTCCGGCGTTTCCTATATTGGCAACGACTTCCTTTTTCTCTCCCGAAGCCGTGACTGTCATTTTCCCGCGGAATTCCTCCGTCAGCGCCTTTTGGCGACGGAACGCTTCAGCCTTTTCCTCACAGCATTTCTTTTCATCATTGTCGGGTGAGACTATGACATCTCCTGATATCCCATCAACGGCTACATCCTGTCCTTCTGCTATCAGCTTCGTAGCTCCGGCTACACTCAACACTGCCGGAACGCCCAAGGCTCTGGCCAGGATCGCCGAATGAGATGTGTACCCGCCTGTCTCCGCCACTATCCCGACCACTGACCCGGTCTTCATATCGACTGTCATAGATGGGGTCAGCTCATCAGTCACCAGCACAGACCCTTCAGGCAGCGAGGAGATATCCGGTCCTTCATTGCCCGTCAGCTTCTTGATCAACTCGTTGTTGATATCCCGTACGTCCGATGCCCTCTGCATCGTCAGTTCATCTCCCGTAGCTTCAAACATATCGGCAAAAAATCCCAGAGTCTTGTCCACAGCCTCCTCGGCGCAGCATCCATTGGATATATTTTCCTCTATCCCGGAAGCTACGGAAGGATCTTTCACCATCTCCACATGACTCAGCAGGATCCCGGCTTCCTGCTTCAAGCCTTTGGACTTCAAGCCTTCCGCCGCTTTTTCAGCATCCTTGATAAATCTGTCATAGGCTTCCCGAAATCTGGAGCGTTCTTTTTCACTGCTTTCGGCCTGTCTATATGTTTTTTCTCGTCCGCCGCTTTCGGACTTTATCACCACAGCCGTTCCACAGGCCATCCCTTCCGATACGGCAATACCCTTAAGCATGTTACACCTCCGCAGATTTCCTCCGATCTACTCTAATCTTCACCAAATCCCGATCCTATCATATCGGCAGCTTCATTGAGAGCCGCTTCCTCGTCGGAGCCTTCACACTGTATCTCGATCTCATCGCCGCACTTTATACAGGCCGCCACGATGGCCATCAGGCTCTTTCCGTTTATCTCATTTCCCTTGGCTATTATCTTTACATCTGAATCATATTTGCCCATGGCTTTCACCAGATCTGTCACCGGCCTCATATGAAACCCCTGGGAATTTACTACTTTCATCTTCTTAGATACCATCTTCTCATCCTCCGTTCACCATTGTCCCATTTGATTCGATTATTCTGCCGCCTTTTCCGCTACATTCTTCTTCAGGAGCGCCAGCATTATCATGCCTGCTACTGCCCCCGCTACCAGGGCTATCACATATCCCATCACATTTCCTACTACAGGGAATACGAAGATACCGCCGTGGGGAGCTCTCAGAGTACAGCCGAAGGCCATTGATATACCGCCAGCGATAGCCGAACCTACTATACAGGACGGTATAACTCTAAGGGGATCAGAAGCCGCATACGGTATGGCGCCTTCAGTAATGAAGCAGAGTCCCATTACATAATTGACAGGAGCCGACTTCAGTTCCGTAGCAGTCCACTTCCTCTTGAAGAATGTGGCGCAGAGTGCTATAGCGATAGGCGGTACCATTCCTCCTATCATGACAGCTGCCATGATGTCAAACCCACCTGTCGTGATAGCTGCGGTACCAAACACATAGGCCGCTTTGTTGAATGGCCCTCCCATGTCTATGGCCATCATTCCGGCGACGATACATCCCAATATTATCTTGCTGGCCTCTCCCATGGAGTTGAGGACATCGGTTATCCACTGGTTTAGGGCACCCACTGCCGGATTTATGGCGCACATGAAGAGGCCTATAAGTATGATCCCCAGCAACGGCAATATCAGTACCGGCAGCATGCTCTCGATAGATTTCGGCAGGAAAGAAAAGATCTTCCTCAACAGGAGCACGATATATCCTCCCGCAAATCCAGCGATCAATGCCCCCAGAAAACCCGATACCGCCGTGCTGTCGCCTGCGATCTGGCTGAATGTACATCCGATGGTCGCTATATATCCCCCTACGAATCCGACTGCCAGTCCCGGCCTGTCGGCTATGCTCCTGGCGATATACCCTGCCAGCACCGGAAGCATGAAGCTGAAAGCATATCCGCCTACAGTCTTGAAGAAAGCCGCCGCCGCTGTATAAGTACCAAAGGAGGCGTCCCTCGGCGCTCCGGCTATAGTATCTATCAGGAATGCCAGTGCCATCATTATTCCGCCGCCGATAACGAATGGCAACATGTATGAAACACCATTCATCAGATGCTTGTATATCTGTCTTCCCGTCGACTCCTTAGCGGTTTCCACGTCTGTCGTCTTTCCGCCTTCATACTTATACACAGGAGCTTTCCCATCTATGACTGCCTTTATCAGCTCTTCCGGCTCATTTATCCCTCTTGACACAGGGGTCTTCAGGACCGGTTTGCCATCGAACCTCATCATTTCCACGTTCTTGTCAGCGGCGATTATAACTCCATCAGCTTCCTTTATCTCCTCCGATGTCAGTACGTTCTGCGCGCCTCCTGAACCGTTGGTCTCGACTTTCATCTTTACGCCCATCTTGGCCGCCTGCTGCTCCAGCGCCTCAGCCGCCATATAAGTATGAGCGATTCCTGTAGGACATGCTGTGACAGCAACCACCTTGTACTGACGCTGCTGTGAAGCAGTCTCATCGCCGTCCTTTCGGTCAGCCTCATCCATTCCGTCAGCATCATCACCGGCATCTTTCTTTTCGCCGCCGAATTTCGCGTCTTCCGCTTCATCTATTATAGTCAGGAATTCATCTTTCGTCCCGGCTGCCAGCAATTTTTTCCGCAGCTCAAGATCCATCAATAAAGTCATGAGTCTGGACAATACTTCCAGATGAAGATCTCCGTTTTGAGGTGCCGCTATCATAAATAACAGATTAGACGGCTTGCCGTCCGGCGCCCCGTAATCGATGCCGTCCTTTACCGTCATGGCAGCGAGGCCCGGCTTGATCACCGCCCCGCTTTTGGCGTGCGGGATCGCTATTCCCTCACCCACAGCCGTGGTGCTTTCGGCTTCCCTGGCCAGGATATCCTCTCTGTACTTCTCCTTGTTGGAAATATTGCCCGCCTTATCGTGCATCTCGATAAGTGCCTCGATCGCTTCATTTTTGTCTGTAATGTCCGCATTGAGCATTATGGCTTTTTTGCTGAGCAAATTGGTTATACGCATTTTAACACTCCTTTCAGGTCGTTGTTAGGTCACTGTCATCACCTGTCAGCTCTTCTCAACTTTCCCAGGCAAGCCTCTATCAGACCCCTTTCGGCCAATCCCGGCGAGATCGCCGTGGCTGAGCCTGCTGCACTTCCCATATCCAGGGCATACTGATAATCTCCCGTCTCCATATACCCCGCAAGGAAACCCGCCACCATAGAATCTCCCGATCCCACGGTGTTTATCACATCTCCACTGCATACTCCCGCTTCATAACAGTTTCCATCTTCAGCTGCCAGCACTGCGCCGTCGCCGCCCATAGAAACTATTACGTTACGCGCGCCTTTCTCCCTCAGTCTGGACGCGCCTTCATACGCTGTTATCTCCATTCCGAATATCCCTTTCAACTCCTCCAGATTTGGCTTCACCAGGAATGGCCTGTATCTGAGAGCTCGCACCAGCAGTTCCCCATTGGTATCTACTATCAGCCTGATGTCTTTGCCCCCTGCCGCATCCATCAGCCTATCATAAGTGTCCTGAGGCATAGCTGCCGGAATGTTCCCCGATATTATCAGAATATCGCCATTCTCCATTTTCTCCAGCTTTTTCGTCAGCTGGCACAATTCCCCGTCGTCAGGGATGGCTCCCTGCCCGTTTATTTCTGTCTCTTTTTCCGCTTTTATCTTGACATTTATCCTCGTCACCCCTTCTCTGACGTGGACGAAATCAGTCTCGATACCGGCATCCTTCAACCCTTTCTCCAGAGCCTGCCCTGTAAAGCCACCTACGAATCCCAACGCCACGCTGGGCAATCCCAGTTCTTTGAGCACCCTTGATACATTTATCCCCTTCCCGCCGAAATAGTATTCTTCAGCAGTCGTTCTGTTGGTGGCTCCAGTTTCAAAGGAATCGAGATGGACTACATAGTCGATGGCCGGACTCACCGTCACCGTGTATATCATTTCAGTCCACCTCCTTTATCGCAGCATACTCTCTATATAAATCATTGTGCAATTTGTCGGTAATAATACAGCTTCCTTTCAATTTAGCGAATGTCACTGAAAATATTTTTTCGAATTTTGACGAATCGGCCAGCACATATACGTTCTTTGACAGCTTCACCGCTTCTTCTTTCACCATGGCCTCATCCAGATCCGGTGTAGTAAATCCTTTTTTGAGATCTATACCATTGGTACCCATGAAGCACTTTGTGAAATTATAGCTGGCCATGGACTGTACCGCTCTTGTCCCTATTATGGAAAGCGTTTTGGCTTTCACGCTGCCGCTGACGATCCCTACTTCGAACCCGCGGAGCGCCAGTTTACGCGCATGAACGATACCGTTGGTCATGTATGTCGCGCTGTGGTTTTCGATGTAATCTATCATCCTTTCCGTGGTTGTCCCGGCATCTATATATACCATGTCGCCATCCTCGATGAGTCCTGCCGCATATCTGGCGATCTCGTCCTTCTCCATCCTGTGATAAAGCGATTTGGCCGCCACATCCTCTTCAAAGGTGCTTACATCGTTTCCTATCCGCACCGCGCCGCCGAACACCTTTTTCAGACGCCCTTTAGCATCCAGTTCATTTATGTCACGTCGAACAGTAGATTCGCTGACATCGAGCAGTTCCGCCAGCTTTACGCTCTTTACTGCTCCATTGGAGTCCAGCTCCGCTAATATTCTGTTGAATCTCTCTTCCTGTAACATGTCCGCTCTCCTTTACGATTAAATGATAGCACATTTTCAGTCAAAGTCAATCATTTTCTTTCAAAATATTTCACTTTCAGTCATTTTCATTCAATCCAGAGTGGAAGCAAGGCCCATTTCCCATACAGTTCCATCGGCTCAGCGCCATACGCAAAAAAACTCCGCGCGGATGGTTCCCCATCTACACGGAGTTCGTATTTTCCCTTATCACATCTTACAGCAATTCTTTCCTGGAAAGATTTATCCTGTTCTGACTGTCGATCTCGGTAACCTTTACCTTTACCGTATCTCCAACGTTCATCACATCTTCGACTTTTTCCACGCGATGCTTTGCCATCTTGGAAATGTGGAGCAATCCTTCCTTGCCCGGAAGGATCTCGATAAACGCGCCGAACGGCATCACCCTGGTAACTTTGCCTTCATATATCTCACCAGGTTCCGGTTCCTTGATGAGCAGCTCGATCTCGGCCATTCCGGCTTCCGCCGATTTCATGTCGGGCGCCGCGATGTATACCAGTCCCGTGTCATCGATATCTATCTTCACCCCGGTGTCGGCGATAATCTTGTTGATGGTCTTGCCTCCCGGACCGATGACCGTTCTGATCTGGTCAGGATCTATCTGCATGGAAATTATCCTAGGCGCATACGGCGACAGCTCTGCTCTAGGCTCGGAAATCTCATCCAGCATCTCTTTCATTATATGCATCCTGCCTTCGTATGCCTGCTGAAGAGCCTGCTGCAGCACTTCTTTGGAAAGGCCGTGGACCTTGATATCCATCTGGATGGCCGTAACGCCCTTGGCCGTTCCCGCAACCTTGAAGTCCATATCGCCCAAAAAGTCTTCCATTCCCTGTATATCGGAAAGAATAGCCATTTTGCTGCTTCCATCCTCTTCCACTCGCTCGATAAGTCCCATGGCAATGCCGGCAACAGGGGCTTTGATAGGAACTCCCGCATCCATCAGCGCCAGACAGCTTCCACATACCGATGCCTGCGATGTGGATCCGTTGGATGAGAGGACTTCCGAAACCACTCTGATAGCATATGGGAATTCCTCTTCGTCAGGCAGCACCGGTATCAACGCTCTTTCAGCCAGCGCGCCATGCCCTATCTCTCTTCTTCCAGGGCTCCTCATCGGCCTGGCCTCGCCTACTGAATAAGGCGGGAAGTTATAGTGATGCATGTATCTCTTTTCCGTCTGTTCCGTTATCCCGTCTATGGTCTGAGCTTCGCTGAGAGGTCCCAGGGTAGCTATGGAAAGGACCTGTGTCTGTCCTCTCTTGAAAAGTCCGGAGCCGTGGGTCCTTGGGAGTATTCCCGTTTCACACCATATCGGTCTGATTTCCGTCCTCTTTCTGTTGTCAGGTCTTATCTCATCGTCCAGGATCAGGCTTCTCACCTGTTCCTTGGTTATAGCATAGAGCACATTGTCTATGTCCTTGCCGTTTTCCGGATATATCTCCTCAAAATGCTCCTTGGTCTCAGCTTCCACCGCATCCATGTTGTCCAGTCTTTCCATCTTATCGTAAGTCTGGATGGCGGTCCTCATCTTGTCTTCAGCATATTCTCTGACAGCAGCCTCTATGTCTTCAGGGACCTTGTAAAGATCCAGCTTCATCTTAGGCTTGCCGACTTCTTTCACTATCTCCTCGATGAATTCGACGATTTTCTTTATCTCCTCGTGAGCAAACATGATGGCGTCCAGGATAGTCTCCTCCGGCACTTCGTTGGCTCCGGCTTCAACCATCATGATAGCGTCCTTCGTTCCCGACACTACCAGGTGCATGGAGCTTTCCTCCCTCTGAGCGAGAGACGGATTTACGATAAACTGACCGTCCACCATACCAATGAGGACCGATCCTGTAGGACCATCCCATGGAATATCCGATATAGCCAGCGCTACCGAAGATCCTATCATAGCAGCTATCTCTGTCGGCGCATCCAGATCCACGCTCATGACTGTGGCTACTACCTGCACGTCGTTGAAAAACCCCTTAGGAAACAGAGGTCTCAGCGGCCTGTCCATCAGCCTTGAATTAAGGATAGCTTTTTCGCTGGGACGTCCTTCCCTCTTGATAAAGCCTCCCGGAATCTTCCCGGCGGCATACATTTTCTCTTCAAAATCACATGACAGCGGGAAAAAATCGATATCAGGCCTAGGCTCCTTGGAGGCCACTGCCGTAACGTTGACGACAGTATCTCCATATCTGACCATGACCTGTCCATTGGCCATTTCACATACCTTCCCGATCTCCAGCTGCAGCAGTTTTCCGCCTATAGCCGTCTTGAATGTTCTGTAATCAGTAAACCTCATAATAAACAACTACCTCCTGTTTATTTCTTCCTTCTGATTTGAAATTATGTAAGTATACCACATCAGCGGTATCCCCTACGCTATACAAAAATAGGCGGGGAATTTCCTGCCCCGCCTAAATTTTTAAGTTTAATTTACTTTCTCAAACCTAAACGAGTAATAAGATCTCTGTACCTTTCCAGGTCTTTCTCCTTCAGGTAATTGAGAAGGTTTCTTCTCTGACCTACCATCTTAAGGAGCCCTCTCCTCGAATGGTGGTCCTTCTTATGAACCTTAAGATGCTCGTTCAAATCGTTTATCCTGTAAGTCAATACAGCAATCTGAACCTCAGGAGAACCAGTGTCTCCTTCCTTTCTCTGGTACTCTTTGATGATTTCCGCTTTCTTTTCAGTAGTTATCATTTCATTCCTCCTTATGATGATACGCCTGCGGCCGAGCCGTCGTCGGAGTTTCGCCCGACTAAGCCTCAGGTAAAATCCTAACGATTAATGTTAGCATACGAATGGAAATATTGCAAGCTTTTCTTTTTTGCGAAATGACTCACCTCTTTTGCGGTGCAATGCTTCCCGCTCGAAAAATCGCCGCAAAAGCCGGTCGTCATTCTGCCTATCTGTTGTTTGCCTGCTCTACAGCTGTCTGTATCTCCTTTATCTTAGCACTGATACCATACGCCTCTATTTTCTTTCTGTTGGCTTTATCAACGTGAGTTAGACATGCGGCGCCTCCTATACAGCCTCCATCGCAGACCATACCCTCAATAAAGTTGTTAGGCAGCACACCGCGGGACGCTCTCATCAGTGCCGACTTGCACTGATCGATACCATCGCAGACGATAGGATCCACTTTGACTGCATCTCCACTTCTCTCTTTTACCGCTTCCGTCACTGCATCAGCCACGCCGCCGGATCTGGCGAAGTTCCTTCCGAACGGTGACGCAGTGCTGAGATCAGTCTCAGGCAGATTCTCCACTTCTATATCCTTACTGTCGATGAGCGCCTGCAATTCCTCGAAGGTAAGGACATAATCGATGTACTGACCTACCTTCGGATCCCGTATCTCTGCCTTCTTGGCAGTACACGGTCCGATGAAGACTACCTTGCAGTCAGGATCGTATTTTTTCAATAATTTTCCCGCTTCCGCCATAGGTGACAGATTTTCTGAAATGTACTGAGCCATGTCCGGGAAATTGGTCTTGATATACTGTACGAAGGCAGGGCAACAGGATGATGTCATCAGTTCCCGTTCCTGTAGCTCTTCCGCTTCGTTGTAAGCGACGATGTCAGCGCCCAGCGCCGCCTCCTCCACACCGTAAAATCCCACTTCCTTTATGGCGGTTATTATCTGTCCCGTCTTCGCGTAAGTGAACTGGCTGGCGATGGCTGGGGCCACCACTGCGTAAACCTTGAATTTCTCATTGTTTTCGCTGGCCATTATAGTCTTGATGACGTCGGTTATGCTGGAAACATCCAGCGTTGCGCCAAACGGACATTGATATACACAGGCACCACACGATATGCACTTTTCACTGTCTATCGTAGCGACACCATCTTTAGCCATATGTATAGCGTCTACTTTGCACGCCCTTTCACATGGCCTCTTGAAGTTGGTAATGGCGCTGTAAGGACATACTTCCGCGCACTTCCCGCATTCCACGCATTTCGCTTTGTCTATGTGTGCCATCTGCTCATCGTCAAAGGTGATCGCCCCCAGCTTGCATGCGTCTGAACATCTGTGAGCCACACATCCGCGGCAAAGATCCGTCACTACGTGTCCTGCCTCCGGACATTCATCGCAGGCTATGTCTATGACCTGTATTATGTTAGGGTCGTTCTTGTTTCCTCCGAGAGCTATCCTTATCCTCTCTGCGACGATAGCTCTGTCCTTGTAAATGCAGCAGCTCATCGGAGGAGCATCCTTTTTCACGATCTCATCGGCTATCTCGTTGAATACCATGAAAGCATCGTTTTCCCTCCACGTCTGCCATGCAAGCTCCATAAGGACCATATACTTTATTTCCTGTACTTTAGTATCAAAAATTCTCATAAAAACCTCACTTGTTAAATTTGTAACTTATCCCCTGCTTATATAATAGAGTATAAGTTGTGAGTTGTAAACACCTGTATTTTACAGAATCAAGCTTTTATATGGCCCTTACCACCCTTTTCCTGTTTTTCTCTGTTTCTTCCCTATTCCTGGATCCCTGGTATTTTAGGCAACGCATCGATGGCCGGCTTCAGATCCTCATCTGAAGGGACGTAATCACTCATGTTCCCTTCGTTGTAAGCGGCATAAGCCGTCATATCGAAATATCCTGTCCCCGTAAGGCCGAACAGGATCGTCTTTGATTCCCCCGCTTCCCTGCATCTGATAGCCTCATCGATAGCGCCTCTGATGGCGTGAGCCGATTCAGGCGCCGGAAGTATAGTCTCCAGCTTGGCGAACTGCACAGCCGCTTCAAATACTTTAGTCTGCTCGTAAGATACAGCCTCCATATACTTGTCATGATACAGTTTGGAAAGTATCGGCGACATGCCGTGATATCTCAGACCTCCGGCGTGATTGGCCGACGGCTTGAAAGTGCATCCCAGGGTATACATCTTTGCCATCGGTGTGATCTTGCCTGTATCGCAGAAATCATATTTATATACGCCTCTCGTAAGGGACGGGCATGAGGCCGGTTCCACAGCCACTATTCTCGGGGATGCTTTTCCTGTCAGCTTATCCTGCATGAACGGCGCGATTATCCCGCCCAGGTTTGAGCCGCCTCCGGCACATCCGATAACAATATCAGGATACTCATCCAGCATCTCCATGGCCAGCTTTGATTCCAGTCCTATTATGGACTGATGCAGCACCACCTGGTTGAGGACAGACCCCAGCACGTATTTGTAACCATCACTTGTAACGGCTCTCTCCACCGCCTCGGAAATGGCGCATCCCAGGCTCCCGCTGTTATCCGGATCCTCCGCCAGTATCTTCCTTCCGGCTTCCGTCCTGTCTGACGGGGATGCGAAGACCTTAGCTCCGAATGTCTTCATGATATCCTTCCTGAAAGGCTTTTGCTGAAATGATACCTTCACCATATAAACCTCCAGATCGAGGCCGAAGTAGGAGCATGCCTCAGACAGGGCCGTTCCCCACTGTCCGGCTCCCGTTTCCGTCGTCACTCCCCTGAGACCCTCTTTCTTCGCGTAATACGCCTGGGCTACCGCAGAATTGAGCTTGTGGCTTCCCGACGTGTTGTTGCCTTCGAACTTGTAGTATATCTTCGCCGGAGTGTCGAGGGCCTTTTCGAGATTGTACGCCCTGCAGAGAGGCGCCGGTCTGTATATCTTATATATGTCCATCACCTCGTCCGGTATGTCGAAATATCTCGTTTTGCCGTCCATCTCCTGTGCCGCAAGCTCTTTGCAGAACACGGGATAGAGATCCTCCAGCTCGGCAGGTTTTCCCGTCGCCGGATTTATCATGGGAGCGGGCTGCTCCTTCATGTCCGCTCTGAGGTTATACCATTGCTGAGGTATCTGGTCTTCCGTGAGATACAGCCTGTGTGGTACTTTAGTGATCATTGTCTTTCTCCTTTCTGATCCCTGATATCACCGATGCGGACATGACATAATAGAAAAGCGCTCCTGTCCAAGCTACGGGACAAAAGCGCTGCTTTTGCTATGCCACCCGGGAATATACACGATATCCCCATCTTTTCACGTACAGCTTCATACGTGCTCCCTTTGTAACGGGCGGAGATCCCGTCAGTTGCTACTCGGCGCCGCGTCATTGACGCGCTTTCCTTTCGTCTGCCCTCATAAGTCCATTCAATCCGGTCTCCGCTGCCGCATCCCACCATCCGCGGCTCTCTTCGAGTTTCGATCCGAACCTACTACTCTTAATCATCGGTTTAAAGTGTTATTGAATTACTATGATGCAATTATATTCATGATCGCCGCCTTTGTCAAGCATTTTTTCCAGATCGCTCTCTGCGGTACCTCTCTGCGGTACCGACTATCGCTTTTTGTCAAAACAGCACGGGTCAACGATAGTATCGGGCTGTTTTCGCGGCTTTTCGCGACCGGATTATCGCTATCACAGTCTGAAATTTAAATAGCGATAGCAAATATCCATATATTGTCAATTTGCTATCGCTATGAGCCTTAAAATCTCCATCTGCGATATTCTCTTCACAAAACCGTCCGAAAAACGGCGAATTCTATCGCTAATGGATGCCGGAAGAAAAATAACGATAATCGGGCGCTATTCACCCGCATCACCCGCATCACCCGGCATCACATGGCCGAAGGCCCGGCGCAGATCGCAGACCCGGGAATTTCCTTTCTTTCAACTGCGCCCGTATCTTCATGATCAGGGCAGGTTCGGAAACATGTACATGAACAGGGCACAGGCTATGGTGCCGCAGCACGTTGCGAGGCATGTAGCAACGAACATAGGCGGATAGCCGTCCTTCATCTTCAGGTCCGCGATGCCCAGATTGATGATTATCGCCGTCGACCATGGCAGCGTATCTATGGTCGAGCATGCATAGCAGCTCACACGATGTATGAGCGCAGGGCTCAAACCGGCCGCCTGACATCGTTCCGCTATAAGCGGGATACCTATACGGATCGCTGAAGATGAGCTTCCCGTAAGTCCCGCCACCAGCGAGATTGCCAGTATCAGTATCGCCACCGCAGGTATATCCATTTCAAAAATGCTGTCCAGCATACTCTGGAATGCCGGAAGCGTCTGCACTATCGCCGTGAATCCAACCATTGCGCCCACCGAGCTCACAGGTCCGAAAGCGCTTTTGCCTCCGTCGGCACAGCATTCCAGAAAGCCCTTCCCGCCATCTATGTGTCTGAAAAACAGCACTACCGACAGCAGCCACGCTATCATGGTTGCCGAGAATATGCCGACACCGAAAAAGTTGAAAAGCACGATGAGAACTATGAGCGGCAATAGCGCCATGAACAGATTCGGAGCCGGATTGTCGGCATCATGCTCATATACCTTATCCTGCGGCCCATACTCAAAGTGCATACCCCTTGCGACATCTCTTTTTATCATCACAGTCATTACGGTCGTCATTATGACCACTTCCACGACTGCCGCAAAAATTCCTCCGCAAAGCCCTGCATAAGAGGGAGTCCCCAGCGCCTGCATAGCCAGATTATTTACCACTTCGGCCGAACCGGGCGCACTCATTGCAAATGTATAAACTCCTCCCGAAAGTATACCCATTACGAACCTCTTGGGGATATCCGCCCTCTCCATTATGCGCAGAGCTATAGGATACATCGTCATAAGCATGACCAGCGAATTCATGCCGCAGTAGCAGATGACACCGGAAACGACAACCATCGAAAGTATCGCCATAACATACATTCTGGTAGGCGAAAGGCCTTCCCTGAACATCAGGTTGCAGAGCTTATCCGCTATCACCACTACAGCGCCGGAACGCTTATACGTCTCTGCAATAAGGCTTCCCGAGAATATTATCGGAAACAGTGTTTCAAACATCCCTGCAAACGCCGGGAAGAATACGTCCGTCATCGTGTCTCCGTACGGCATCCCGTTGAGGAATATTACTGCGGCGGCGGCAGCGATACCTATTATCACCGGATTCCAGCCTCTGACCATCAGAGTGACAACGATCGCCAGGCCGATTATCATACTGATATATTCCATGTCTTCTCTCCATTGTCAAAGCCGGGCAGCCGGTATGGCTGCCCGGCACATCTACGCCGTATATCTATATATCAAACCATCGTTGTGCCGCCATTAGGCGATACTACCTGACCTGTTACGAAGTCGGACTCCATGAAGTAACGTACAACGTACCACATCTCCGATACTTCTCCCGCACGCTGGAGCGGGCACTGCTTTGTACGCGTATCCATGAGTTCGGGATCGATCTTATATGCATCGTAGTACATGTCGGTCTTATGCGCTCCCGGTGCTATGGCGTTGACCTGTATGTTGTACTTTCCAAGATCCAGTGCCAGTGCCTGAGTCATGCCGCGAACGGCAAACTTGCTGCTTGCATATGCTATTGATCCCGGCGCTGCACGCAGGCCCACAGCAGAACAGAGATTTATTATCTTTCCGAAGTGATTTGACTTCATGAGATCCACGAAGTAGCGGCACATGAAGAACGTTCCGTTGACATTTACATTTATCGTATCACAGAACAGCTTCGTATCGATCTCGTCTGCAGGTACGTTGCAGTAAGTCCCTGCATTGTTCACCAGTACTACAAGATCCGTACCCATGTTCTCTTCCGCCCACTTTCGGAATTCGGCAACTTCATTTTCATTCTGGATCGAGATCTTATACGTCTCTATCCTCACGCCGTATTCTTTCTCAAGGCGTGCCTTTACTTCTTCTGCCTTTGCCTGCTGACCCGAATAAGTTATAACGAGATCGTAACCTTCGCGAGCCAGCTCTTCAGCTATCGCGGCACCCAGACCACGGGAAGCGCCCGTAACTATTCCGTACTTTTTATCTGACATATCCATACCTCCGTATAAATTTTCCGTTCAATATTTCTGTTTGATATATTAAGCGTCCGCATTCGCACCTTCAGCAGCAACATCGCCTCTCTCCTTGATCTTCTTGTTGAGAAGCAGCGATGCGATGATACCTATCACGCCAAACAATGCAGCAACGATAAATGCGGTAGCATATCCCGCGCTTCTGGCCGTTATCTCATCAACTCCGGATGCCACCTGCCCGGAGGAAACGACATTGGCTATCGCCTGCAGGATCGCAAGACCTACAGAGCCCGCAAGGCATATCGCTATATAAGCCACCTGATTTCCGTCGGATATCCTGCTCTCCGGCATATACGCTTCAGCGGCACTGTAGCAGAGGTTGACGCATGACGCATGACCCAGACCTCCGAGTACCGATATGGCGAATATGATGCCCAGACTGCACGTAGGCGAAAGAACTATTCCGTAAAGCAGCGCATTGAACGTTACAAGAATCATCGTCAATGCCAGCAGAGCCTTTATCTTGCCCGTCTTCTTATAGATCGCAGCATATACCGTAGGCATTACCAGCGTACCTATGGAAAACAGTGTGAACGGCAATGCTGATACGGTTGCCGAAGTTCCCATGATGGCCTGCATGTAATAGATCAGGAATACGAACTGACCCATGCATACGACGCAGGAGGCAAAAGCCTGAATGAATATCCATGTACAGTTGAGATTGTCCTTAAAGAGTTTCACAGGGAAAATAGCCGTTTCACTATGCCTGTATTCATACACTACGAATATGATAAGACCCACGATCGTAGCCGCAAGCATTATTATGATGCTCGGATTCGTCCAGCCCCAGGTGTTTCCGAAGTTGCATGCGAGCACGCAGCAGCACACCCAGATAACGAACACGACAGTTCCGATGACATCGAATTTTTTCGGTGTATAATTCCTCTGACGTGTGTCGGACGGTGTAACTACCAGAGTCAGTATCAGCCCGATGGCCTGAATCGCTATCATGAGGTAATAAACACTCTGCCACCCCAAAGTATCTATCATAACACCGGCAAGTGTAGGGACTACAAGCGCCGCGATACCCTGAGTCACTCCGAGCGTGGACAGCCACATGGCACGCTTTGACGGCGGCCATATCTTATTCATCAGACTTATCATGTTACTGATGAGGCCTGCATTACCTACGCCCTGCAGCATGACGCACACGAGAAAAACCCCGAGATTAGGTGCAAGCAGCGTTCCTATATTACAAAGTATAACGATTATCAGAGATCCGCCCATTATCTTCTTTATTCCCCAGCTTGGGATGAAATACGCAGACACAGATGTGGCGACGACCATGATGGCTGTCTGTAATGCTTTACCCGCAGAATAAAACTCGCCGGCATTCCAGTCTGCCATTATGTAGTTCGTACACATGCTGAAAGCACGCATGTAAAAATGAATACCGAAAAAGCCTACTAACAGAGCTATCGTAACGATAGCGCGCTTTTTAGGATCTATGTAAACGATAACGTCGTTGTCATCGTTTACGGCTCCGTTAGTCTTTGATAAAGTATCTGTAGACATTGGTTTTTCCTTTCCTCTCCGTTTTCCGCCTCTGCAGACAGGACATCGTCCGCAGAGGCTAATGATCTTCCTGCTGTAACTTTATATTAAAGGACACGCATGTAGTGATATCCTTCATGGATCGCATTTATCACTTTGCCCGGCTTGACGTTGTCACCCACCTGAACGCATTCATAACCGGCAGCCTTTATGCTCACATAGAGATCGTGATTTGCCCTGAACCCTGCGGCAAATACGACGGAATCACATTCTATCTTCTCGTTCTTTCCATCACGCTCTACAACAATTCCTTCGTCAAGGATCTCCACGAGCTTCGTACCGGTCATTATCTTTGTGCCTGAGTGATCGACAAGGTATCTGAGGTTCTGTTCATTGGCAACGAAACTCTGACCGTTCTTCAAAATACCGTCAAGGGCCTCTATCACGGTAACGTCCTTACCCTGCATACTCAGTTCGGTACTCAACTCACAGCCCACTTCTCCGCCGCCGATGACAGCGACCCTGTTGCCAACCCGAACCTTATCGGTAAGCACGTCTACCGCAGTGCTCACATGCGTTTTATCATATCCCGGAACCCTTATTATCACCGGATCGGCGCCAGAAGCGACTACAACGTAGTCCGGATCAATCTTCCTGACATCATCAATAGTTATCGCCTGACCGAGACGAACATCCACTCCATGCCTGTATACCTGTCTGATGAGATAGTTTACCTGCGCGAGTGCATCACGCTTGAATCTCGGTGTTCCGGCAGCGTATAGATTGCCGCCCATATAGGTATTCTTTTCACAAAGTATGACTTTAAACCCTCTTTCGGCTGCAGTCGCTGCCGCCTTCATACCTCCCGGGCCTGCGCCTATGACCAGTATCGTCATATCTCTGTCTGCCGGCGGGAATTCGAAATCCTTTTCGTGGAGACAGAGCGGATTTACGGCACATGGACGGGCCCATCCCTTCATGGCGTTGAAATGGCACTCTCCACATCCGATACACGGATTTATCTCATCGGTCTTGCCTGTCTTGACCTTGTTAGCCCAGTGCGGCTCCGCAATCATACCATGACCGATAGCGATAAGATCCACATCGCCGTTTTCCAGAGCGGCTTCCGATACATCGGCGTGATTGAGCTTGCCGTGGGCCATGAGCGGTACGTCACCTATCACATCTCTGACCATACGCGCAGCCTCCAGATCGAATCCCTTAGGCTGATATACACTGCTCACCATCCTCCATCGACATGAATACGATCCTCGGCCGATGTGTATGAGGTCCACAGGGAACTCAGCCAGCCGTTTGGCTATGGCCAGGCCCTCTTCCAGAGGACGTTCCTCATCGTCAACGCTGTCGAGGGTCATTTTTACCGCGATCGGATAGTCGCGGCCGCAGGTCTTGCGGATCTCTTCAAGTATCTCGAAGAGAAAACGCGTACGGTTTTCAAAGCTGCCGCCATACTCATCTGTACGGTGATTCCATTTGGCTGATGAGAACTGGTCGATGAGATATCCTCCGTATGCGTGTACTTCGATGATGTCCACTCCCGCATCCTTAGCCAGCTTGGCACTCTCGCCTACGGCTTTTACCAGTTGCTTGACCCCTTCCGTCGGCATCTCTCGGCAGATGAGATCCGGCTTATAGTAATTTGGGATCGGGCTGGACGAATAAGGCGGCGTATGCGGATCGATCCAGTTCATACGGCCTATTCCCGGCGAAAGCTGGATACCCAGCTTCGCTCCGTAGAAATGAACACGCTCTGCAAGAGTATGGAGCATATAAACGTCCTTATTACCGGTAAGCTTCTGGCATGCCGCAGGTTCAAACAACTCGCTGGCCTGAACCGCGCCGGTCATTATGAGGCCGCAACCGCCCTTAGCGCGCTCCTCAAAATAGTTGATATCGCGCGTATTGAAACTGTTGCTCGTGTCTGTCGTGTTGCCCATAGGTGCGAGGACAACGCGGTTTTTCAGTGTCAGGTTACCAACCTTTAACTCTTCAAATAGCTTCATTTTGCACTTCCCTTTCGCTTTCCGTGATGTGAATATACTTGACCACAAATTGTTATGTCGTTATACTATATTCACTTTTGAGTAACGTTTTATTATACTTTGGTAACATTTTGTGCAAATAATACCACACGCACAGACCATTGTCAAGGCTATAACGATAATTTTTTAACAGATATGGTCATGTTCCGTTTCTTTTGTTACAATATTCTATGAGAGGACGATCCTTTTGATATATCAGCTTTACGATTGCTGTCTTCTCTCACAGATCAACGGGAGGCATATTGAAATATGAAAAGGAAAAACGATACGAACACCAAAGACAGGATCCTTGAAGAAGCCATAAAGCTTTTCAGGGAACGCGGTTACGATAACGTTACCGTGATGCAGATCTGCGACGCCGCAGGCATCACAAAGCGCACTTTCTATTATCACTATAAGTCCAAGGATGAACTGATAAGCGGCGTTACCGATTTGACGGGAGTCAGAGCCGAAAAACTCATTTCCGCTATGGTCAACCGAAAAACGAATCTCGGCATACTCTGGGAGATCATACATACATACAGCAGAAATACGATAAACATGGGGCCCGATCTTACCATGCAGGTATATATCAGCGGTTTCAGATCGGGAAAGAAGGGAAACTTTCCTCAGGACACCCATATGTTCGATACCGCTGTCCAAATAATAGAAAATGCGCGTGATTCGGGCGAGATCTCAAACCCCGCAAATGCCCGCGACATGGCGTTTATCCTTTACGACGCCCTTCGCGGCATAACGATTACCTGGGCGGCTGAAAACGGTAATTTCGATCTCGATGCATATTATCTGAAAACCCTCAACACCGTTTTAGGATCGGATTATGCGCCCGATGAAGATCTGCGCTAGATACATTCCGATCCGTCAAACATTTAAATAGAATAAAAAAGAAGGGCTGCCGCAATCTATGTTTGCGACAGCCTCTCCTTTTGCTGTTGTATCTTAATGTAATTCAGGGTCTTTATTTGTTAAGTGGCGGGAAGAGATCGTCGAAGGACTTTTCGCCCTGATCCAGCATGATGACGTCTCTTGCCTTTCCTCTCTTCACGTTGATATACCTTACGATCATAGGTACCACTACAGCTGCGGTAGCTATACCGAATACCAGCTGATCCTCGATCACAAGCATTACGAGGCATACCGTCTGAACTATGGCAGCAGCTACAGGCAGCCATAACAGATTCTTATTGACTCTGGCTTTGAGACACTCGTTAGGATCATATCCACGCTCCTTGAGTCTCTTTCTCATAACTACCTGCGACATACAGATACCTATCCAGGCCAGCGTTCCTGTGAATCCTGAGATAGAAAGCAGGCTTCCGTACAGAGTTTCGAGAGCGCCGGTGAGCTCCGATACCAGACCAAGAACCAGGACTACCCACATGCATGCTACTGTGAACCATACGCAATTTCTCGGATTTCCGTTCTTCGTTACCTTCGTCAGGAACTTAGGAGCAAGACCTTCAGTAGCCAGGCCATACATCGCTCTTACTGTTCCATAGAAGCCTGTGTTAGCACAGGAGAAGGCAGCGACTATTACTACAGCTGACATTACCATTCCGAAGAATCCCATGTCATATTGATTCATTATGTCAGCGAATACAGGATTTTCATCATTTGCCAGATCCCAAGGATATACCAGCAGAACGAGGATTATAGGGATTATATAGAGTCCCAGCAGTCTCCATGTTACGCTTCTGCATGCCTTAGGTACCGATTTCTCAGGATTCTGAGATTCTGCCGCCGCCAGGCCTACTATCTCTGTGCCTTGACAGGTTACCAGTACCAGCGTCATCTGAGTGAATACTATCAGTGCTCCGTTAGGGAAGAACGAATCCATGATGCTGCTGTCGCCGCCAAAGTTGACACTGCCACCCAGGAATTCTTCGCTTCCCCAGAGACCTACCCAGATACCGAATGCCAGTATAGCAAACAGAATGATTATTACGACCTTGGTTATGGCAAGACCCGATTCGATCTTGGCAAATACATTTACAGCGGAGATATTGATTATTGTTATCGCCGCCATAGCGCCTATGGCTGTCGCTATGTAGAACGTATTGCTGTCGATCCCCGTAACGTATACCAGTACCGTCGCCATCGCCACAGCTTCAGATGGCACATAGGCTACCCAGTTACACCAGAACGCCCAGCCCATTCCTATGGACCATTGAGGCCCCAGGAATTCTTTCGTGTAAGAAATGAATGACCCCTTTCTAGGGACGTTTACCAATAATTCCGCATAAGATGTCATTACCGCGTAGATGATGATACCTACGATAACAAATGCCAGCAGCACTGCCGGCCCCATGGTCTGGATGCTGAGCCCCAGCCCCAGGAAATAACACGATCCGATAACGCCGCCGAGACCGATGAACGTTACCTGCCAGCCCTTTATACCGCGGATCAGTTCGCCTTCTCTTTCCAGTTCGACTTCTCTGCCTTTTTCGCCGTCCAGCATACTTTAACCTCCTTTTTCCATTAAGAATAAAAATAATGATAATAACTAAAAAGGACCATACAAAATCAATTGTATGGTCCTAAACAGCCGTAGATATATTATCCGTTCAAGCTTACAAAACTTGCCAGACACCATCTTTCCCGAAGCGCTTCCCCGATCACCGCTCATGAGTTGATCCGGGCATCACTCGTTCCGGTCTATGGTGAATATTAACTTGTTTTTATCGTTCTCCACATTGATACGGATCTCGCTCAACATGACCTTTCGGCCTGATATCCTCAAGATCATATCGCACAACGTATCCGCCTTCACGGAGAAGAACAGTTCTCTGATATATCTGATTATAGCAATGTTCTGAAAATTGTCAAGGAGATTTTTTTCAAAAACTGTTAAAACTTCCGCAGCGACCAATTCAATGGTATCGCTGTTCATGAACACGCTGACGTTTCTCGGGCCTTTACCGGTCATAGTCTTGAGAAGGGATGAGAACTCCCGCTTGATCTCGTCTTCTATCTTCTTCTTGTTTTCCGGCAATACCGCGTCGCTCTTCCGCTTCTTCTCATAGATAGCCCTGGCCTGATCTTCCATGACCTTCAACAGTTCCTGGACATTGACTGGCTTCAGCACGTATTTATCTATCCCTACATCTATGGCGCTCAACACTATGTTCACATCACTGACGGCAGAAACCACGACAGCTCTCGCTTCACTGCCCTGCTCCCTCAGCTGCTTCAGCATCTCTATCCCGTCAAGCTCGGGCATATAAAAATCCGCGATGATGATATCGGGGCGAAAATCCTCATAAAGCTCCAGACCGCGCTGCCCATTCTCGCCTACAAGAACCTTCCCGACACGCCGCTTCAGCACGTCGGCCAATTCTTCCCTGGCCGCCTCATCATCCTCCACATACAGCACCTTCATATTTTTCAAGATCTCATCTGTATCCATAGTCTTATTGCTCCTTCTTCTCCCGGCTGGCCGGTATCGTAACGTCGAATTCCACTCCGCCTTTCATATTTTTCATGGAGATACTGCCGTTCAGCCTGTCCTCCACGATACAGCGGGAAATATAGAGGCCCAATCCTGTCCCGCCCGATTCCTCTCTGGTCGTGAAATAAGGCTCGAATATACGCTGACTGTATTGAGGATCTATACCCTCTCCTGTATTGAATACGGATATCCTTATCATATCTCCTTCATCGGAAACTTCCACCGCTATATTCCTCTCGTCCGGATGAGCGTCGACGATAGCGTCTCTGGCGTTGTTCAGCAAATTGAATATCACATGGGTCATATCGTTGTAATAGCCATATGCCTTCCGCTCCGTATCGCAGACGATATTTATCTTTATCTTATGGAGATTGATACTTTCCTCCATCAGAGAAATAGCGCTGTCAACACAATCCACAACATCAAAGGAGACTTTTTCCTTCGTCGGCTTGAGGAATTCCGAAAAGTCGGTTATGGTCTCCGACATCTCGCCCACGATGTTCTCCACTTTATGGACACTCTTCTCCAGCCGCCTCTCGTCCAGATCGCCATATCGATAGCTGTCCAGCAGATTAGCCAATATCAGGTTTATCGTATTCAACGGCTGCTTCCACTGGTGAGTTATGTTACCTACCATCTCCCCTATCTTCGCCTGTCTCGACTGGTATATGGTGATTATCTCCAGCTCTCTGTTTTCTTCTTCCAAAGTATTCGTCTTCTTTATGAATGGTCTGGCGAAAGCAATGAGGAACGCCGCGAAAATAATAGCCAGGAACAAGCCCATCAGCATCATGGTACGAGTCACGGCATTTATAGGACCATATACCGTATCTTCCGGCTGAGTCGTGATAAAGGTCCATCCGTTTCGCAGCTTGGAATAACTGAGGATCTTCTCCTTTCCGTCGAATTCATACTGTACCATACCCGAACGGGCATCGGAGTCTTCAGAAACTTCCGCGGCCAGCGCCTTGCCTATGATAGCCTCCTCATCTTCCGACTCCTCGTCGTTCCTGATGATGAACTGATAGTTCTCGTCCAACAATGCGGAATGGCCGCCATCGTACAGACTCATATCTTCGATCACCTGAGTGATATCGTCAGCGTTTATATCAGCTCCCGCCACGCCTATAAACATCTGATCCACATATATCGCGACGGAATACGAGAAGACATCCTCATTTATATCCTCATCGTAGTATGAGGATATCCAGACTCCGTAGTCCTTTCCCTGAGGCTTGAAAAAATATTCCATATTTTTTTCATAGGGAAGTTCGAAGCTTCTCTTGTTGTTTTTGTCCGCGAATATTTCCTCTGTCTCCCCGTTATCACGAACCACATACCACACCTCATCATTCCTTCCGGTCAGTTCGGGATTGAAGGTGACGTAGAGGCTGTGAGCGCTCTTTATGGTCTCCAGATTGCTTTTTATCATCTCCGCCACTTCTTCCATGTAGCTGTCCATATACGAGATCGGCTCTGCCTCAAAGCCATCCACGTCAAATGTGGTCGCCACATAGGATGCCAATGAGTCAGTGAGTCCTTCCATATGGTTGAACTCGGCGCTGAAATCGTTGGCGTAATCTTCTGTGACGGCCACTATCTTCTCATCTATCTCATCGCTGAGATAAGATGTACTGTTGAGCGTCGCTACGGCGCCTATCGTGAAAGCGATAGTCATTGAAAATACCACTATCAGACAAATGGTCTTAATGAGAGTCTTGTTCATATTTGGATTATATCATACACCCAACAGTTCTCCAACATCTACGTTCCTGCATTTGCACATCTTGCTCACATGTCCGGTTCTGTCAGTGTGTCCGCATGCCCCGCAGATCCCTTCTCCGCAGCACATCCTGAAATTATTGCAGAACACCAGCTTCCGCGACGGTATTTCCAGGCACTCCGCCAGCGTCTTTATATAATAATCCGACGCCAGGATCATAACCCTGTCATAAGCCTCCACTTTATCGATTCCCGGAGGAGACGGATATCTTCCCTTTGCTCGTTCCGCCTTCAAGACCTCCGTCATTTCCAGCAGCGATACAGCGCCGGCCTTTACCATCCCATCATCCATACCTTTCACTGTCCTCAGATTATCCGAAATCATCTCCTCCCCTATCTTTTCAGTATCTATCAGCAGATCTGTCCTCACCTTTCCGTCGGCGGCTGTCAACAGATTGACAGCAGGTGCGAACCCTGCTCCTTTTGTCATCACCAGCCATCGCCTTTCCTGCGGCTTTCCCTGCCCTGACGCGGATCCTCCTGCTCTGACGCTCCTGACATCATCTCTCAGACCCGGAAGACCTCCTCCCAGCAGACCGTTCCTGTACACACCTCTAAGCATCAGCATATCTTCCGCCTCGGCCACAGCCTTAGTTTTCGCCGAAATGATCCTGATCGCCAGGAATATCTTACCCTCTTCCGCATCCGTTCTCATTATTGAGACAGGCACATTTGAAACGGCGCTCCTCCCTACAGGATTGACGAATACGAAGCTGCCTGGCCGTGATGCCCTGAGAGCAAAGCCTTTCGACACTTTCAGCACAAGCACCAGCAAATCGCTGCCATACCATGTTTTTTTCAATATCTCGACGGGGCGGTCTTCCCGCCTCTGTAGTACGGCTCCGCCATTCTGGATGTACTCGTTATACACGCACACACCGGCCCACCGGCAGTTGCATTCTCCACGCCCCGCCAATCTGCTGCATACAAGACAGTCGCCTGTTTCCGCCAGCGGACACGGGCAGTTGTCCGTGCCTATATCGGCACACAATTCATTTATATATGTCATGGTTTCCTCCCCAAACACGCATATTTTCGTATCTTCTATACTATGCGTCTCGAAGGGAAGGAGTTCATTTTCCACGCGCGAATCCGTAGTCCATCAACCGATAAGCGTCCTCAAACCAGTCGGGCGCGCTCATGACAACAGCTATCATCGTCCGCCCTTCTCTGGTCGCCGATGCCACCAGCGTCCTTCCGGAGCTCTGCGTATATCCTATCTTTATCCCGTTCCCGCCTTCATATTGCCTTATCGTCTTGTTCTTATTGATGAATCCTATGTACTCGCTCATACTGCGCTCTGCTTTTCTGGATGGTGATGCCACTATTTTTCTGAAAACATCGTTTTTCATGGCCTCCCTTGCGATGATCGCCATGTCCCGCACTGTCGTGTAATGATCCTCATCAAAAAGTCCGCTTGGATTGGTAAAATGAGTTCCATCGCACCCCAGCTCCTCCGCCCTGTCGTTCATCATTGCGACGAAATTCTCCCGGCCCCCGCCTATGATCTCTGCTAAAGCCTCAGCCGCGTCGTTGCCCGATACCAGCATGAGACCGTAGAGCAGATCCTCTACTGATATTTTCTCCCCTGCCTCCAGGTATATGGACGAGCCTTCCACGCCCTGCGCCGACGCAGGGACAGTCACCTTTTGCCCTATAGGGCTGTCGTACCTTTCCAGCACTTCCAGCGTCACAAGCGCGGTCATTATCTTAGTGGTGCTGGCCGGATACGCCTTCTGGTCAGCGCACTTTTCATAAAGCACCCGTCCCGTATCGCCTTCTATCAAAATCGCCTGTCCTGCCGAAATACCAATATTTCCGCCCGATGTATCGACGATGCCATGCTCCTGTACATACAAGCCGAAGCCCGCTGCCACCGCCAGTACTACAGCTAATATAAATATGGTCTTTTTCCTGTTCATAAAAAAATCCCCTCTGTCACATTACGCGGCAGCAAGGGATGTTATTACAGTTATTATTTCTTTTCGGGAAGATCCAGCGATATCTGCTGAGCATACAGCCCTTCCGAATCAAAAGCTGTCAACTGGTCATCTTCTCCCACTCCTTCTATATCGCCTATATCCGGCAGCTCCTTCAACGTCTCGAATCCAAACTGTTTAAGGAAAATGTCGGTAGTCCCGTAAAGCATAGGCCTTCCCACAGCCTCAGATCTTCCTACCTGAGTAACCAGCCCCTTTTTCTCCAGGCCCTCTATCACCCTGTCGCATTTGATACCTCTTACCGCTTCTATTTCGCCTTTGGTAACAGGCTGTCTGTAGGCGATGATGGCCAGCACTTCCAGCGCCGACTGTGTCAGCTTCCTGCGTTTCACAGGTGTACACAGTCTCTCTATGTACCCCAGGTTCTCCTTTCTCGTTACGAACTGAAAGCTTTTGTTGACCTCTCTGATAACGATACCTCGGCTTTCCCGCTCGTATTCCTCCTTAAGTTCCCTGCAGCAGGCATATATCTCCTCTTTATCCTCGTTGAATATCTCTGCCATTTCCTTGACTCCCAGGGGCTCGCCCCAGATGAACATCATGGACTCTATCGCTGATTTTATAGTCTTCCTACTGGCCATTCTCCATCTCCTTCACCTCTGTATCTTCAGTCGCGTTAGCCCCATCACCTGCTGAACCTGCATCCGGTTCCGCCATCAGCCTTTTTGTCGCTCGCACCATTATATCACCGAAAAGCCGATGCTGCCGGGCTTCCAGACGCTGCTGCTTCATCATTTCCAGCACCGATGAAAAAGTCACAGCCGTATCATACCTGTCGTTTTTTTTCTGCACAAGCTCCCTGAAATCCGCTTCTCTGCCCGGCCTTTCCTTAAAGAACGTCCTGATGTCCTCCATCCTGAGCTCCGTCGTTATACGTTGCCTTTCACTTCTCATATGATGGCGCCTGATCTCTTCCAGCTTTCTCTTCCTGTCCAGAAACCTCTCGAAAGCCGATACGAACTGCTCTATGTCCAGCGCCAGGTATTCGTCAGGTTCACCGGTATACTCGTTCAGATCTTCCTGAGGTTTTTCCAGAAAGCCGCTGTTTTCTTCCATGCGTCTCTCCAGCATCTCAGAAGCGGCCTTGAACTTCTTATATTCCAGCAGTTTGGCTACCAGCTCAGTCCTGGGATCCTCCACCGCTTCTCCCTCTCCTGTACTTACAGGAGCTCTCGGCAGCAGCATCTTGGACTTTATTTCCAGAAGCAGGGCGGCCAGCGCCATGAACTCGGAGGCGGCGCCCACGTCTGCCTTTTCCATATCACCTACATATTCCAGATACTGATCGGTGATCTCCGCGATCCTGATATCGTATATGCTCATCCGGGCATGCTCTATCAGATACACCATCAGAGCAAAAGGGCCTTCAAAAACATCGGTCTTGACTCTGTATCCCATCTTTTCCTCCATAGCAAGATCCATCCGTCATACAATTATTACATTTTACCACAGCATGGCATGGAAAATCAAATGACAGGTCCTGAGATATCTCCAGCAAAGCCAAAACCCCGCCTGACGGCGGGGTCTTGAGGTATTTAGATGAATATTACACCGATATTCTCATCTACTTATTTATGTGTCTGTCCTTACAGCTTGTAAGCAGCCTTAACAGCAGCAAGCGACTCGTCCAGAGCAGCCAGAACCTTGTCGATAGTCTCGTAGCTCTGAGTTGCAGGTGGCTCGATTCTTACTGTCTTTGCATTTACGAGAGTTCCGGCAACCATTACCTTTCTCGCGAACAGCTCCTTAGTTACTTCGTGTCCGATTTCTGCTTCTGGGAATTCCATGCAGATCAGGAGTCCAGCGCCTCTGTAAGTAGTAAGAACTGTAGGATACTTCTCATGCAGCTTCTTCAGTCCTTCCAGATAGTAGTCGCCCTTTGCCTTCATCTGTCCAGGGATGTCGTTCTCGAGCATGTACTTGATAGTTGCTATGAAAGCAGCGCATGCCAGAGGGTTTCCGCCGAATGTAGGGGATCCCAGGATCCATGGATTGTCGAACATCTTTCCTTCAGTTCCAGTGCCTACGCCGGACTTCTCATAAGTCCAAGGTCTAGCGATGATACCAGTGATAGGAACAACACCGCCGGACGAAGCCTTACCGAAAGTCATGATATCAGGAGTAACTCCTTCGTAGTCGCATCTCCACATCGTACCAGTTCTTCCAAGACCAGTCTGGATCTCGTCGAAGATCAGGCAGCAGCCATACTCGTCAGCGATAGCTCTCAGCTCTTTGAGGTATCCATCTGGTGGAATGTTAACTCCGCCTTCACCCTGGATAGGCTCAACAACGATAGCGGCAACCTTTTCACCAACAGCAGTCAGGTTAGCAACTGCAGCTCTTGTAGCGTCAGCGTTACCATATTCAACGTGCTGTACCTGCTGGATCATAGGGATGTAGTCTTCTCTGTACGAACCCTTACCACCGAGGGAGATAGCGCCCATGGACTTGCCGTGGAAAGCGTTAACTGTGGATATGTACCATCTTCCGCCTGTAGCCAGTCTGGCCAGCTTCATAGCCATTTCCATAGCCTCAGCACCACCGTTAGTCAGGAATGAGTACTGCAGATCTCCAGGAGTGATCATAGCTAACAGCTTGCAGAGATAACCTCTGAGTGGGTCAACCAGCTCCTGGGAGTGGAGGCAGTATCTGTCCAGCTGAGCCTTTACAGTCTTCTTGATTTCCTGGTTGTTATGTCCGCATGCGAATATACCGAATCCGCCGAGGCAGTCGATAAACTCAGTTCCGTATACGTCTACGAACAGGGAACCGTCTTCACCGCCGTCACCCCATTCAACGAATGCGGAGTCAGTTGATACTGATTTTCTGTATTCCAGCCATCCTGGGTTGTAGTTTTCGTTGAAGTTGGCAATAGAGTCTTTGATGACGCTGGCTTTCTGCTCTTCAGTAAGCTCGTCAGCCTCGATCATGGCAACAACTCTTTTGGCTTCTTCCAAAGCCGCCTGCATGTTTCTTTCTGTCATAGTTATCCTCCCTTTTTTAGGTTTTTTCTTTCGCCGCCTGAAATTAACGGCAATCGATGTAACTTCTGTCTATTTATATATTCAATATTCATGCCAACATTATCAACCAAGGTGATTATTTTGCCTTTCAAAATAATAAATTTTCTGACAAATCCTTGATTTCCATGGGTTTTCAAGGGTTTAAAATTTTGAAAACAATTATAATTTTTTATTTTTCTTGATGCTTTTTTTTACTTTTAAGGGATTTTTTTGATTAATTTTGTATCTTTTTCGATATTATTTTCTTGAAAATGATACAAAATTCTTTTTTCATATTCTTCTAAACTATTTTCCCTACAAGTTTCCTTTTCAACACATATTACAGAAATTTTTATTTGCTTTTTCTCATGGACACCTCACACCTTTCTCACAGCCCTGTCCTTCCATGACTTTCGACATGAGGCCGTACCTGTTTTTCACCCCTGTCTTCTGAAAAATATTATTAACGTGCCGCTTTACCGTATATTCCGAAATAGTCAGTTCTTCCGCTATCTGCGGATTCGAAAGCCCCGCACATACACACATGAGAACTTCCCGCTCACGTCTGGTGAGATTATACTTCTCGGAAAAAGCTTCCATCACTTCTTCTCTCCCTCTTGGAACCTCCTCCTTTTCCTCCAGGAATCTCCCTTTAAAGAAAAAGACAAGTATCGCCACATCAACGACAGTACATATTAGAAATATGGGATCGATGGAGGTGATTACCGCAGAGCTTTCCCATCCCCGATTCACATTGATGTAGTCAAATACCGCTACCCAAAGCATGTAAAGATCCAGCATTCCGCTGAAAAACAGGCAGCTGTTTCTACAGGAGCTTTTATCGCTATTTCTTATAGCTATCACGAAAGCTCCCATCCCTATCAACAGGACAAATAAGACGAACAAAAAATTGAGCACCGTTATAACTGTATGGAGCTCCGCGCTAACAGGAACATATCTCTCGATGACAAGAACTATATCATCTCCCAAAATTATCACACCTTCGATGACAACAGCAAACCCGACTATACATCTCTTTATCACTGTCATATTCAACAGCCGTCGTCCCCTTAAACTTTCATACAGTATATTTATAACGTTTATCCATGCCGCCACGAAACAGAAGTAAAATGAATCTGCCACCACTACCAATACTTTCATAATTCTTTCATCAACAGAACCATGTAAAAAGCAATATTGGAAAAATGCAAAAATCATATGTGACAGCAGAAATACGCTCAAAGCGCACAGTCCCCTGCCTATATCACTTTTCTTTTCTCTGGCGATAACGATTATCATAAATGATACAGCAGTCATTACTACTATCATAAATACAGATGTCAAAAGCAACAGGGGTGACATTATTATTCCTCCAAAATAATAAACCGATGATCCTCACCGGTTTATTATATCTTCATTTAACTCAGTCGTCAAAAGTCTTACACAGTCTCACGGTATCGCCACCGCTTCAGATTCTACTCTTCCTCTTCGAAAACCACCTTTCCGTCAAAGATTGTAGTTTTCACCTTAAGATTGGAAACATCCTCTATATCCGATTCGAATATATTCTGATCCAATATCAGCAGGTCTGCTTTCTTTCCCTTTTCCAGGCTTCCTATCTCATCCTCCATGAAGCACGCGTACGCGCCTCCATAGGTCGACGCCTTCACGATGTCCTCGAGTTTCATGCACTCATCGTAAGGTTTGAGAGGTCCTATCACGTATTCATCTCCTTCAGCTACGGCTTCCCTGTCTGTCGTCCTCACATATCCGTCCATTCCCTCGTACCAGAAGTCAAATATCTTCTGAGGAAGCGTCCTGGTGACGGCGCTGTAGTACAACCATCCCAGGTCAGGCTCTGTAACGAAGAAATCGCTGTGAGTAGCTACGTTAAGTCCTGCGTCCACGAAGCTCTGAGCCGGATACATGTTGTCAGCAGCCTCCTGTCCTACTGCCGGAACGTATATATCATAGTAGTAATCATCCCTTACGGACCAATACGGAGCGATTATCGCGTTCATGTTGAGCTCTGCCATCCTGGCGATGTTCTCATCACTTACATATTGAGTGTGTACAAAAGTATGTCTGCTGTCGTTCTCACCGTTGGCTTCCCTGGCCGCCTCCAGCGCGTCAAGGGCATATGTGGCAGCCGCGTTCCCGATCTGATGTATATGTATCTGATAACCAGCCGCGTCTATCTTCGTAAAGAGTTCCGCCAGCACATCGTCATCCCATACCTTTATCCCGCTTCCGCCGCCGTATTCCTCACTGTACTGGCCGTCTATGTACGCGGTTCCTTCCTCCAGGACCTGGTCAGCGAAGAATTTGAATCCGATGATCTGGAAGTAGTCAGTCGTAAATTCCTCAGATTTGGCGATCCCTTCGTCTATCCTGGCCGAAAGCTCCTCCACGTCTCCCATCTCAGGAGCCATGCTCCATATGCCTCGTACCCTGACAGTCAGCTCACCGGCTTCAGCCATCTCCTGGTAGGCCATATATACAGCCTCATCCTCCAGGCCTATGCTGGCATCATAGATCGTCGTTATACCTCGTTCGTTGAGCCATTCCTGCAGCCAGGTTATAGCTTCCTTATACTGATCCTTCGTATACTCAGGCTTCAGATCAGCTACCAGCTTTGCAGCGGACTCCTGAAGCAGTCCGGAAGGCTCTCCCGTCTCAGGATCGCGCTGGATCACTCCCCCTTCAGGATCCTCAGTCTCAGCTGTTATACCGGCCATCTCCAGAGCCTTGGAATTCACCCAGGTCGAGTGTCCGTCGGCTGATGTGAGCATTATAGGCTTATCAGACGATATCTTATCGAGATCTTCCTTCCTTGGGCCCACCGCATCATAGAGGGATCTCATGAATCCCGCGCCGGTGTACACCTCCTGGTCAGGATGTTCCTTCACAAAGTCCTCTATCGCCTTGAGATACTCCTCGTGAGAAAAGTATTCCTGCAGGCCGATTTCAAAGCAGTACTGCACGGAACTCATGACCGGATGCATATGGGCGTCCACGCTTCCCGGCATTACCGTGCTGCCATTAGCATCTATGACTCTGCTGTCTCCGTCCTCATATTCCATCGCTCCCGCTTCATCACCTACGTACTCGATCACTCCATCCTGTACTACGACTGCTTCCGCTGTAGTCCCTTTCTCGTCCACAGTATAAACATTGGCGTTAGTGATGATAATGTTGGATGGTTCTCCACCACCCTGCCCGCAGCTTCCCAATGTCACCGCCATGCCAGCGGACATCAGAAGCGCCAGAACTTTAGTAAGCTTCTTCTTTCTCATTTTTCTCTCCTATCACTTGACTGCACGACTTCGACTTATCAGAGATTATACATATTAGCGGGAAAAAGAAAATAGCACCACAGTGCTATTTTCTGAAAATTCATAAATATTTTTAAATATACCTGGAAATCAACCTGTTCATCTCGATTTCCCACTGATACGGATCCGGTATGGACATGACTTTTTTCTCAAGCCTGGCGATTTCCCCGGCGCTCAGCCTCTTCATATCGGCCGGCTTGCTCACTCTCACCATTCTTCTGGCAGCCTGATACATTTTTCGATCCTTTTCAGGCATGGTCAGATATTGATCTATCATGGCCAGTATTTTGGATTTATCATTTTTGAGACTGCCCTCCACATCCTGAAGGAGGTTTATCATATGGTCGCTCACCAGCCTTGTATCCACATCTTCGGCCCTCTCTATGACGGTCCTCAGCTCTATCAGCTTCTCATCGTCGCTGCACAAGGTGAAATCCCCGGCGGCAAAATCGTCATACAGCTCCGTCCCCGGCTTCACCGCGGCTGTTCTTATCCTGAGGAAGTCAGGGTTTATCTCGTTGACCACGTATGCCGTTTCTTCCGCATTATCCTTCGTGAGCTCCCTGCCGCCTATTCCCGGCATGAAATAAACGGAAAGCTCTATGCCGCCCGCCTTGACATTCTTCCCTGCCGTTATCTCCTGCTGCTGTGTGACACCTTTGTTGATCTTCTTCAGTACCGCGTCGGATCCAGATTCAAAACCGGAATGTATCCTGTCCAGCCCCGCCGCTTTCAGTTCGGCGAACTCTTCCGCGCTGACCTTAGCCAGATTTTCCGCTCTGCCATAGGACGTTATCCTCTTTATGGACGGAAAGGTCTGCCTCAGATATATCAACACGTCGGAAAGCCTCCCGCTGCTGAGCGCCGTGGTGTTGCCATCCTGCAGGAATACATTCTCCGCACCGTCTATTATCCAGTTGGCCATCATATAAAAGCATTGTCGTTCTTCATCAGTCCCCCGGGCCAGCTCCATATTGAGGCCGTCTATATCCCACGTACCATCGGCATTCCTGTAGCTTTCGACTATCCTGGCCTGATAAGCCATGTTGTCGATATCGGCCTTTATACTGTCAGCACTGTATGCTTTGAACTTCGTATGTCTGTAAAGCTGGCAGAACTTGCACTTGTTCCAGGTGCAGCCGTTAGTCACCTGAAGCAGCAGACTTTCCGCTTCACTGGGTGGTCTTATAGGCCCTATCCTGAATGTTCTTTCCATATCGTCCTCCTTATTCCTCTTTGTCATCCTTATTCTTCTCTGGGAGATTTCTCTGTAATTAAGATACGCGTGTTCACATAACATTTATACATAGTGATTATATCACACCCTTTACCGCTCCATAAGGAGGAACAATGATGATATGCCGACTCTTTACACATAAAGTCACGGCCATACCCATATTCCTGGCAGTGATGGCCTGCGTCTTTTATATCACCTTCAACACAGCAGGCAGGCTTCTGGAAAACATGCTGTCATTTTGCGTGGACGGCGCCGCCGAAGCTCTCTCCACCATCCTCTCCCGTCTTGACGCGCCTCCACTGCTGACCTCGCTGCTCATCGACGGCATCTGGGCAGGTGTAGGCAGTGTTCTTTCCTTCATCCCTGTTATCGCCACCTTGTTTTTCCTGCTTTCTCTCCTGGAAGAGTCAGGATATCTCTCCTCCGTGGCAGCTATCCTGGACGGCCCCATGTCCCGCGTCGGTCTTTCCGGCAGATGTGTCGTCCCTATGATATCAGGGTTTGGCTGTTCTGTGCCTGCCGTACTGGCCGCCGCCTCCATCTCTGACAAGAGAACAAGACTCATCACCGTTTCCCTCATCCCCTTCATGTCGTGCAGCGCCAAGCTTCCCATATATTCCATGTTCGCCGCCGCCTTCTTCGATTCGTATCGCTTATTGGCAATTATCTGTGTATACGTGATAGGCATCATTGCTGCACTTATCTGCGGACTGGCCGCCAAATATCTTTGCCCTGTTCCCGGTCATTGTCAAAGACATCCGGCAGTCTGCCGTTATCACAGCCCCGGGAGCTGCAGCACTCCCAGCAGATCGCTTTTACGCATCCCTGACATGAGGATCGTCACATCAGCGGCTGTCTCCAGCGCGGCAGGTTTCGTAAAAAAAGCCTTTACCGTGATACTGGCGGCTTCTGCCATCATCTGGTTCCTTCGATCCTTCGATACAGCATTCCAATTCTCCCCCGATGGCAGCAATAGTCTTCTCGCCTGTCTGGGGAAAACCGTCGCTCCTCTTCTGGCACCTCTTGGCTTCGAAGACTGGAGAGCCGCAGCCGCCATCATCGCAGGTCTGTCCGCCAAAGAAGCCGTGATCAGCACCTTCGCTGTCCTCTCATCATCCGGATCCCCCGCGGATGGGTTTTCTGCAGGACTCTCCGACAACAGCGCCGCACTCTCCCAGATACTTCTACATACCTTTACTCCACCTGCCGCCCTTTCATTCATGGTCTTTTGCCTCCTTTACGCCCCCTGTGTCGCCACTCTGTCCGCAGTAAAAAGTCACGCAGGAGGAGCGAAACAAGCCATAGCCATGTTCTGTATCAATACGACGGCGGCATGGGTCATCGCATTCGCTGTATACAGGATAGGTCTTCTGATATGCCATATGTCGACATAAATCTGCAGAGAAACGCATGCCGGCCCAAATAAAAAACCCCGCTTCCTCATGGTAACACTAGGAAATGGGGTTCCATCCGTCATATCTACTTATTGGAATATATAGTCTTAGTGCTGACTCCTTCCAGCGCTCCCAGCTTTCCCGACAAGGCGCTGATGACATCCTGATCAGCGTCCATGGCAATGCTGATGATGGAGATACCCTTTTCCGGATGTGGTACTCCCATCCTGCCGATTATGTCGCTTCTGTACTCATGAAGCAACGCATTGAGCGCTTCTACAGAGTCCTCGTTTTCCACGATTATCCCTATCAGCGCAGTCCTCGTATCAGTACTCATTATCATCCCTCCTACTATTTATCAGTGCTTCCTCCTATAGCCGCCTTCGGCGACATGAGACCTGGTTATCGCCTTGGAAATGGCGATCTTGGCCTTCAAAACATCGTTAGGGTCCGCATCCTCCTGATGATGAGTCAACCAGTCCTCCGCTTTGGCCTTCTCGCTGAGGACGCGCTCCATGTCTATATCCTCCGACCACTCGACGGCGTCAGTATAGATAATGATGCTGTCGCGCACATCAATAAATCCGCCCGCTACGGCAGCAACTCTGAACTCATCTTTGGCGGCGCCTTCTTCCTGTATCCACAATTCTCCTATGTCCAGGAGCTTGCAGGCCCAGGAATGGCCCGCCATGAAGCCTTCGTCTCCTTCCAGCGTGGTGACGATCACCAGCTCCACATACCCGCGGTAAAACATCTTTGACGGAGTTATTATCTCCAATTTCACGCTGTTTGCCATACCCGTCTCCCGCCTTTACTTTCTGCTGTTCTCAAATTTCTCGACAACCTCGTCGATCCCGCCTGCGAACAGGAACATCTGCTCCGGGATCTCGTCGTGTCTTCCCTCCAATATCTCCTTGAAGCCCCTGACAGTTTCCTTGAGAGGCAGATATTTTCCTTCCATTCCGGTGAACTGGGACGCCACGCTGAATGGCTGGGAAAGGAATCGCTGTATCTTTCTCGCTCTGGCTACGATAAGCTTGTCGTCATCCGACAGCTCATCCATACCCAGGATAGCGATTATATCCTGAAGGTCCTTGTACCGCTGCAATACTTCCTGTACACCTCTGGCCGTCTGATAATGCTCCTCGCCCAGTATAAGCGGATCCATTATCCTGGAAGTAGACTCCAGCGGATCGACCGCCGGATATATACCCAATTCAGTGATGGATCTGGAAAGTACTGTCGTCGCATCCAGATGAGCGAAAGTGGTCGCCGGCGCCGGGTCCGTCAAGTCATCAGCAGGCACGTATACAGCCTGTACTGATGTTATGGAACCATTCTTCGTCGATGTTATCCTCTCCTGGAGCGCACCCATTTCCGTAGCCAGCGTCGGCTGATATCCTACAGCTGACGGTACACGTCCCAGCAGCGCCGATACCTCGGATCCCGCCTGAGTGAACCTGAATATATTATCTATGAACAGCAGCACATCCTGATTTTCCTTATCACGGAAATATTCCGCCATGGTCAGCCCTGTAAGTGCGACCCTCATTCTGGCCCCCGGAGGTTCGTTCATCTGTCCGAATACCATGGCCGTTTTATCGATAACGCCCGACTCTATCATCTCGTAGTAAAGATCGTTCCCTTCTCTGGTACGCTCTCCTACTCCGGCGAATACGGAAATGCCGCCGTGCTCTCTTGCTATGTTACTGATGAGCTCCTGTATCAGGACAGTCTTGCCTACTCCGGCGCCGCCAAAGAGGCCGACTTTACCTCCTCTGGTATACGGAGCTATAAGGTCTATGACCTTGATACCTGTCTCGAATATCTGAGCAGACGTATCCTGTTCCTCGAAAGGCGGAGCCGCCCTGTGGATAGATGCTCTCAGCTCCGTCCCCACATCGCCCTTTTCATCTATGGTGTCGCCGATAACGTTAAACATCCTGCCCAGGACTTCCTTCCCTACAGGCACTTTGATAGGCTCTCCCGTATCCACGGCTTCCATCCCCCTGCGCAGACCGTCAGTGGATGACAGCGCGATACATCTGGCCACATCATCGCCAATGTGCTGAGCCACTTCCGTCACTATCAACTTTCCTTCATGAGTGATATTGATGGCATTCAGCAACTCCGGCATCTCATCCTCATTGAATTTGATATCTATTACAGGGCCTATGATCTGATGTATTATTCCCTTGCTCATTTTCGCCTCCTTTATCTGCTCACCAAAGGTGAGCATCCGTGTCCTCGCAGAGGGCCTCCTTTATCTGCTCACCGAAGGTGAGCATCTGTGTCCTCGCAGAGGGCCTCCTATTTCTGCGCATCGGATCCCGCGACGATCTCTATTATCTCATCGGTGATAGCCGACTGTCTGGCTCTGTTGTAATTGAGCGACAGCTGTTCCAGCATCTCCCTCGCGTTGTCCGTAGCGTTTTCCATGGCCGTCCTTCTGGCCGCGTGCTCACATGTGGCCGATTCCACCACTGCGGCGTATATCATAGTCTCAACGTATTTAGGCACCAGATAGTTGAAGACAGCCTCCACAGACGGCTCGTATTCCACCGGCTTGGAGTTCCTCATTATATCCGGATCCTCTTCTACCTCGAAAGGCAGCAGTGTGATATTCTTCACTTCCTGCTCCATGGAGCTTATGAAGGAGGTATATATCAGGACCACCTCATCGATCTCACCTCTATTGTACATGTCTATTATAGGAAGACTCATTTCTCTGGTCTCGAGGAAGGATATGTCCTCAGGTGGAGCCAGATAATCTCCGTATATCTTATATCCTCGTTTTTCGAAATATTCTTTTCCCTTGGTCCCTATAGCGTATATGATCGGTTCTTCCCAATCCGTATCTATTTCCCGCTGGGCCTCTTTCAGAACATTGGAATTGAATCCTCCGCAGAGACCTCGTCCGCTGGTCACCACTATGTAACAGGTGGTTTTTATCTCCCTGTTGCCAGCCAGATATTCCTGCGGGATGTCCTGCCCGCTGTGGAAGATCTCCGCTATAGTATGGGTTATATAGTGGGAATTGGCGTTGGTTTTTTCGAAGATGGCTTTGGCCTTTCTCAGCTTACCTGCCGATACCAGCTTCATGGCGTTTGTTATGTGCTCCGTACTGGTGACGCTCTTGATGCGCCTCTTTATGTCCTGCATGCTGTCCGATGCCATAATAACACCTCCTAATCGGCCTCACCGTGCTCCGTTTCCTTTATTCCCAGCTCTCGCTTCATCTCTTTCTTGAGTCGCTCTATTCCTTCGATGAGCTGTTTCTCGTTGGCCTCATCCAGTACGCCTGTATCCCTTATGGCGTTGCCTACATGAGGGTATTCCTCCGACATCAGCGTATACAAGCGCTTTTCGAACACTTTGACATTATCCGCCCCGATCTCTGTCAGGTACTTGTTGACAGCGGCGTATATTATCATTATCTGCCTCTCCACAGGTATCGGCTGATACTGCGGCTGTTTGAGTATTTCCATCAGTATCCGGCCGTGTTCCAGACGTGTCTTGGTCTCGTCATCCACATCGGAACCAAACTGAGCGAAATTAGCCAGTTCTCTGTACTGAGCCAGATCCAGTTTGATAGAGCTGGCCACTTTTTTCATAGCTTTTATCTGAGCGTTTCCTCCTACTCGCGATACAGAGATACCGGCGTTTACGGCCGGCCGCTGCCCCGCGAAAAACAGCTCCGTCTCCAGGAATATCTGCCCGTCGGTGATAGAGATAACGTTAGTCGGGATGTATGCCGATACATCTCCGGCCTGAGTCTCTATGATAGGCAACGCTGTGATAGAGCCGCCGCCCAACTCGTCGGAAAGCCTCGCCGCCCTTTCCAGAAGTCTGGAATGGAGATAAAATACATCTCCCGGATAAGCCTCTCTGCCAGGCGGTCTTCTCAGCAAAAGCGACATGGCTCTGTACGCCACCGCATGCTTCGACAAATCGTCGTAAACGATAAGGACATCCTTTCCCTTGTACATGAAATACTCCGCCATAGCACATCCCGCGTAAGGCGCGATGTACTGGAGAGGCGACACATCTGAGGCTGTAGCCGACACGACGATGGTGTATTCCATGGCTCCTCTGTCCTGCAGGTTCTGAACCAACTGGGCCACGGTCGAAGCCTTCTGCCCTATAGCTACATATATGCAGATAACATCCTGTCCCTTCTGGTTCAATATGGTATCTATAGCAATCGCAGTCTTTCCCGTCTGTCTGTCTCCTATTATCAGCTCTCTCTGTCCTCTGCCTATAGGTATCATCGAGTCGATAGCTTTGATACCTGTCTGGAGAGGCTGATTTACCGATTTTCTCTGCAGCACTCCCGGTGCCGCGCACTCTATCGGCCGGGACTCGTTGGATACGATGGTGCCTTTACCGTCTATAGGCTGTCCCAACGCGTTGACGACACGCCCCAGCAGATTGTCCCCCACCGGAACTTCCACTACTTTTCCCATAGGTCTGACGATATCGCCCTCTCGTATTTCCCGGTCAGAACCCAGGATCACGGCGCCCACATTGTCTTCTTCCAGGTTGAGAGCCATGCCGTAGGTATTTCCCGAAAACTCCAGCAGCTCTCCGGCCATGCAGTTTTCCAGCCCGAAGACTCTGGCGATGCCGTCTCCCACCTGGATCACCGTACCAAAATCGGAAATATCCAGCTTATTCTTATAGTTTTTTATCTGTTCTTTTATTACCGCGCTGATCTCTTCCGGTCTTAAATTCATTTTATATCCTCCCTGCCTCAGCCTATCTGCCTGCTGAGGTCATCAAATTTCTTTCTGACAGACGCGTCGATCATCTTACCGTCCACAAGTATCTTGACGCCGCCTATCAGCTTGGGATCGATTTCGTTTTTCAGCTTTACATTTACTTTGAGAAGCCCGGAAGTTTCTTCCTCCAGCTCCTTTATCCGTTCATCGTCGAGATCGACGACCGAATATACAGTTCCGTAGGAAATCCCTTCCTCTTTATCTACCAGCTTCACATACACTTTGACCATCTTGTCGAAGTGCATTATCCTTCCTTTATCTATGAGGATATACAGAAAATTAAGGAGCTCCTCACAGATCCTGCTCTCAAATATATTTCCTATCACGGTCTTCTTTTCATCCGCGGAAATACCCGGGGATTTCACGAAATTATACAGGTCGTGCTGGCTGCGGAATATCTCCGCCACACCCGCAGCCTCTTCTTTTATGACCTCTGTCTTCCCGGTTTCTTTCGCCGCTTCAAAAAGAGCGGTGCCGTAAGTAAAATCAATGGTCAGTTCTTCCATCCCGTACTCCTTGCCTGTCTTATGATCTCATCCACGACAGCTTCCTGTCCCATCTTCTGGATCTCATGCTCCACGATCTTCTCGGCAGCGAGAATAGCGAGAGCGGCGATCTCCTGTTTCATGTCCTCCATGGCTTTTTCCTTCTCCTGCTCTATGGATTTCTCCGCTTTGGCAAGGATGGCCGCCGCCTCCCGATGAGCTTCGTCTATGATATCACGCGCCTGCGCATCGGCCTTCACCCTGGCTTCCCTGATGATCTCACGGCTCTCCTCTTCGACTCTGGCGATCCGCTTGCTGTAATTTTCCATCTTCTCATCAGCTCTTCTGTTGGTGAGTTCGGCGTTGTCAAGGGCGTCCTTGATGGACTGCTTCCTGGTGGCAAGCACGTTCAAAAAAGGTCTGTACAAAAACTTGGTCAATATCCCCACGAGAATCAGGAAATTGATCAAGTAGAATATAAACTCTTGTAAGTTTATCCCCAATGCTTCAACCATAATTACGTTTCCCTTTCATCGCTAAATTCAGTAATGTCAGTTCCTCGCGCGTCTGCCTGCCTATATCTGCGCAAACAGCAGGAACGCTACCAGCAGTCCGTATATACTGAGGGATTCCATAAAAGCAAACGAAAGTATCATATTGGTACGGAGCATACCTGCCGCTTCAGGCTGGCGCGCCATTCCTTCAAGAGCTTTTCCCGCCGCGATGCCCTGTCCTATTCCAGGACCTATCGCTGCCAGACCTATCGCCAATCCTGCACCTATTGCTATTAAACCTCCCATAATCGATTCTCTCCTTTCACTGCGCGCCTTGCGGCGCTTGTTTTTTACAATTATATATGTATATATGAAGCGGAGCGCCGATACGACGTCCCGCGTTCAGACAACGTCTCCTCACAGATGTTCTTCCTCATCCTCCGGCATAGCCTCCTTGATGTATATAGCTGCCAACAGCGCGAACACCAGTGCCTGTATCAGCCCCATCAGAACGCTGAGAGCCTGCATCACCACAGGCAGGCCGATCGGCACCAGATCGAAGAAGGAATTTGTCACCGTATGCTCTCCGAATATATTGCCGTAAAGACGGAGCGTCAGCGAAACAGGTTTCACCAGATCCTCAAGTATCATCAACGGGAACAGGAAAGCGAACGGCTTGAAATAGTGCTTGAAATATCCCAGGCCATGATGAGATCTTATCCCCACCGCGAACATGGTCACGAATACTATTATCGCCATGGCCATCGTACAGTTTATGGAGCCGGTAGGCGCTTCCAGTCCGTCTATATGTCCTGATCCCGGCAGCAGGCCCGAATAATTAGCCAGCAAAATGTATATGAACAGCGTGGCTACCAGCGGGAAATATCTCCGACAGGCTTTGTCGCCCATGATCCCCGAAAAGAAGTTATAAAGGCTCTCTATGGCCCATTCAGCGAAATTCTGAAAACCGGACGGCACCGTCTGGAGCCTCCGTCCCGCCACAATGGAAACGACACACAGTATTATCGTAATAACGGCACTGGTTATCATGCCGTTGGACATCCCTATGGAATGCAGCGCGTCTATCATCACAGCTCCTCCCTTCGTCCATCACCCTGTTTCTTCTGGCCAAACACCAGAACTTTATTCATGACAACAAGCCCCGCAGCCGTCCCTATCAGAAAGGCGATTTCGCTGAAGGGCAGAAAATTTCTCACCAGAAACGCCAGCACTAACGTCACCACGTTCACTCCATAGCTTATCAGCGCCCGCGCATATAGATCTCCGACTCTGCCTGCCGCTTCGCCGGCAGCCTCCTCGTTCCGGAGATATTTTTTCCAAAGCAGAAGATTTTTCAGGAAACCTACCGCCAGTCCCAAAACCAATCCTGCCAAACCTCCTATAGCATAAGTCACCTGTGTCCATCTCCTCTCACTTGTCCTGAGTTCTCTAAATTATACACTTCTTTGCTCCGATTGTAAAATGTTTTTTTTAAGTCTTTTAATTAACAATTTAGTTTTTTCAACGCTTTTAGCTTTTTACCATTTTTTGTAATATGAATTTTCGTCAAAATTTCACAACTTCTTTGCCATCATTTTACCTGACCTCTGACAACGCCTCCTTCGCATCGTCAATCGCCAATATCCTTTATCACGTTTCTCAGCCATTTTTTACTGAAATATCGCTTCGTAAGGAATATGCCTTTGACTGCTTCCTCCAGCTTCACAGCCAACACTGCCAGATATATAGGCCATTGCAGATACAGGGATGTTATGAATGCCAGAGGCACACCTATGAGCCACACCGTGGCAGTCTCCGTCACCATGGCGAATTTGGTATCGCCGCCGCATCTCAGAGTACCAGTCACGTGGGTAGCGTTGTATATGGTCAGCCACATGGTCAGTCCGTATATTATCAGTATCCTGAAAGCGTATTCTTCTCCCTGACGGGAAAAGCTGAACAGGCTCAACAACGGTTCTCCTGCGGCTATGACACCTGCTCCCATGACGATGCCTATGACAAGACCTATCTTGATCATTTTCTTGGACATGGTATACGCCAGCTCCGGTTTCCCTTCGCCCAGCTTCTGACCCACCAGTATGAGGATAGCATCTCCAACGCTGAACGCCGCCAGAGTGAACATGTTATTTATGGTATTACAGGCCTGTACAGCTGCTCCTTCAGCTATGCCTATCCTGGCAAATGCCGCGATATACAGCGATGTCCCGATCCCCCAAAGCGTCTCGTTTGTAGTGGTCGGTAAAGCGTTTTTCACTATCCTGGTCGCCAGATCCCTGCTGTATCCAAAGAAGTCCTTAAGGCTGCCGGCTATCTTGTTTCTGAGTCCAAACACTTCAAACAGGATTATCAGCATTTCCAGAAGCCGCGCTATAGCCGTCGCCAGTGCCGCCCCTTCCACACCCAGGGCCGGGGCTCCCAGATTGCCAAATATGAACACCCAGTTGAGAAATGTATTTGTCCCCAGAGCCGTGACGCTGGCTATCAGCGGCAGCGCCGACTGCTGTGTCGCCCTCAGCGCCACGGTAAACGGCTGAGTTATCGAAAGCATCAGAAACGTGAACGAGCCGATCCTGACATATCCGACCCCAGTCTCTATGACTTCAGGGTATTTCGTGAATATGCGAAGGATGTACTCAGGAAAGAAAAATCCCGCAATAAAAAACAGCAGGCCTATGCCCATGGCTATCGTCAGAGCAAAACCTGTTGTCTTCCTGATATTTTTAAAATCCCGGACACCGTAAAACTGCGATATGAAAGTAGCTGAGCCTCCGGCAAAACCATACAGCAGCATCCAGTGTATGAAAAACAGCTGTACCGACACTCCTACAGCGTTGAGCTCCACTTCTCCCAGGCTCCCTACCATCAGATTATCTATGAGACTCAGACTGGAGCCGATGAGACTCTGCAGCGCTATAGGGAGCGCGACCTTCGCCAGCAGTCCCAGCAAATCCCTGTTGTTCAGCGTTTCCATTTCCCTTTCGCCGGTCATCTGCCCTTTTCCTTCCCTCCTCTGTCCTTTTCCTTCGTTATCTTGTCAGCTTTGAGACTTATATTCCTGTTGCCTGTATCCGACAGCAGCACATAAACCAACATGATAGCCACCGCTATCAATCCCAGATACTCTATCATCAGGCCCCTGCTGTAAAGCACGGCTACTATCCCCATGATACCGCTGATACAGTATAGTATCATCACCGCCCTACGCTGTCCGAATCCGGCCTTCATTATCCTGTGGTGGAGATGTTCCCTGTCAGCTGTACCGATGGACTGACGCTTAGCTACTCTCCTGATAATAGCCATCACCGTATCGAATATAGGCAATCCCAGAACCAGAGCCGGGATGATGACCACGACGATGGTAGCGCTTTTGACGGTACCCAGCACAGAAACAGCCGCTATGGAAAACCCCAGCAGCTGCGAACCGCTGTCGCCCATGAAGATCTTGGCCGGATGGAAATTGTACGGCAAAAATCCCAGCGACGCTCCGGCTATGGCCATCATCGCCAGCGTTGGGACGTACTGGCCATGGATATAGGAAACATAGCCGATGCACAGAGCCGATATGGCTGATATGCCGGCAGCAAGGCCGTCCAGTCCGTCTATCAGATTTACCGCGTTCGTTATGGCCGCCAGCCACAGCATCGTTATGACGAAGCAGGTAACTTCTCCAAAATCCGTGTTCCCGGGACCAAAGTAGTTGGTGATGAATTCTATCCTTATCCCCATGGCGTAAACTGTCGCCGCGCATATCAACTGCCCGGCCAGCTTCACGACAGGCTTCAGATCCTTTACGTCGTCTATCAGCCCCAGTATATATATCATCGTACAGCCTATCATCACCGCGATGAAATCCTCGTCCTTCACCGCGAAAATAAGCAGCGACACCATGATTCCCAGGTATATGGCGATGCCGCCGAATCGAGGCATCGGCTTTTTATGGACCCTCCGTTCATCCTTGGGCACGTCCATGATACCCAGCCTGGGAGCGGCCCAGATAGCAAATGGCGTCACCGCCGCTGCCACGACCAGCGCGACGACGAACGGTCCCCACAGTTCTATACTGGTAGCTGTCACTTAATCTCTCCTAACATTATTATCTTGAGCCCGGCTTCATCCAGTATATCAACTGACAACTGATCCGGGTATCCTTCCTTCACCACTATCCTGCTTATGCCTGCGTTTATTATCATCTTGGCGCATATGACGCAAGGCTGGTGAGTTATGTAAATGGTAGCGTCCTCTATGCTCTGCCCTAAGGTCGCCGCCTGTATTATAGCGTTCTGTTCCGCATGTAACGCCCGGCACAGTTCGTGCTTCTCTCCCGACGGTATCCCCAGCTGCTGCCTGAGGCATCCGCCTTCCCGGTCTCCGCAGTGCTCCAGCCCTCTCGGAGCTCCATTGTATCCTGTCGCGATTATATGCTTGTCTTTCACTATGACTGCGCCTACCTGCCTTCTCAGGCATGTGGACCGTTGTGCAGTCAATACCGCCATATTCATGAAATATTCATCCCAGCTGGGTCTGTTATCCATATTTCTCCCCCTGTCATCAATAATAAACTTCCGCCAGATAGAGCCCATAGGGCGGCGCCGTATGGCCGGCCGCACGTCTGTCCCTGGCTTCCATGATGTCCGTCATCGTCCCGGGCATCATCTTTCCCAGGCCGATATCCACCAACGTCCCGACGATTATCCTGACCATATTGTACAGGAAGCCATCACCGCTGACGCTGATCTCAATATCCCCTGAAAAACCGGCCGCAGCCTCTTTCCCGGGGATCGACAGGCCGTCTCCCGCCGTTCTTTTGTCGTTATTTCTTCCCGTTTCGACCACGTCCAAGTCGAATATCCTTCTGACAGTAGTCTTTCTCGGCGTCCCTCCCGAAGCCTCGAAGGACTTGAAATCGTGGACTCCTTCCAAGCACACGGCCGCCTCCTTCATAGCAGCCACATCCAAAGGCCTGTCCACATGATATACATAGTTCCTCGAGAAGACATCATTCACAGCCGAATTTCTTATCCTGTAGATGTATCTCTTCCCTTTGGAATCGAATCTGGCGTGAAATCCGACAGGCTTTTCCTCTGACGAGATCACTCTCACCGGAGAACCGGCAAAAGCTCCCTCCTCCCGGCTTCTCAGCGCATTATTGACAGCAAGAGCTATCCTTCCTGCCGGTATGCCGCTGGATGTCTCAAAAGACGCCCGCTGCCCTAAAGCGTGAACGCCCGCGTCAGTGCGGCTGGTGCCGTTGAGGCTTATCTTCTCCCTGAGCAACGACGACAGCGCCTCTTCAAGATGTCCCTGGACCGTCGGTCTGTCCGGCTGCCGCTGCCAGCCATGGAATGACGAGCCGTCGTATTCTATTGTCAGCAAAATATTTTTTTTCATAATTCCGCTTTCATTATATAATACTTTGACATGGATTTACAGATATTGTTTAGATAATACCGATTATTTCTCCCGACAGTCTCTCACCTCTCACAGCAGGAAAGGCCATACCACGAAAATGTAAAACGAACCGCAGCCGCATATGTACGGGCCCAGGGGCCTTGTATCATCTTTTTTATATCTGCCCGAAGCCAGCCCCACAGCAGCGAAGATACCGCTGAGCATAGAGGCTCCTATAAGAGTCGCCACCGTCCCCGTCACTCCCAGAGCCAGACCCAGGGAAGCAAACAGCTTCACATCCCCGAACCCCATCACTTCCTTTTTGAATGCAGCCCCTCCCAGAACAGCCACCATCATCATGACTCCTCCTCCGATAAGCGCTCCCAGCAACGGCTGCCATACGGAACTGTGGTAAGGGATGAAGCCAAAAGCTGACAGAGCCAACATTATGACAAACTGGTCAGGTATCACCATATATTTGAGATCAGCCAATCCTATCATCATCATGGCCCAACATGCAAAAAGCCCCGCGGCCGCCATGCGTACGTCGAAAAACGACAGTCTGACCAGCAGGCACGCGAATCCGGCTGCATATATCCACCGCCAGGGAAATCCTTTGACTCTCTGTATGTGCGGATCCGTCAACTCCCGTGGCGGCTTCTCGCCATAATCGCACAGCCAGCGAGCCGGCATCCTATTGAATATATATACGATCGAAAAGCCTGCAACTGTGCCCACCACAACGCTTGCCACGATCTTTATGATGATTTCCACCATACGGTTTTCCCCCTTTATCTACTTTATTCTATCAATTTCTTTTTTTCACCACAATATTATTTTGGGTTTTTTGTCGTAATATGGAGAATGCCGTCGTACGTTTTATATAGTAAATTTACGATTTTCCTGTAAAATCACAGTAACGGCACTAGTAATCAACATTAAGGAGATAAATTATGATAAGCAACATGTTACCGCACGAAAAGGATATCGTCCTGATCGTTGACGATACGGCGGCAAACCACGAGGTAATACAGACATTCCTCAGCGATATAGGGGTTAAATGCGAAAACGCCTTTGACGGAATGGAAGCAGTCACCATGTGCGGCTCAGTAGAAAGTGACTACTACTCCCTTATATTGATGGATATCAATCTTCCATGTATGGACGGGCTGGCCACCACTCAAAGAATACGCCAGCTGGGCGTCACCTCGCCCATAATCGCCGTGACCGCCGCCAGCAGAGATGAAGAGAAAATAAAATCAGCGGAGACTGACGAGCTGTTTGACTTACTGCTTTTCAAACCTTTCAACGCCGCCGCGTTTTATACGACCATATCGCCCTACATAAAGTCAGCCATCCTCCACTCGCTCTCCCCCGATATCATATCGGCGGAAACATGCGGCTTTTCCAGCCTTGATCCGAAAATCTGCGACATACATACAGCGATAGACAACATGGGCAACAGTCCAAGGCTCTTCATGAAGCATTTCAACAATTTCAAAAATAATAACGCCGATTTGTCCCTGCGGCTCACAGCACTGATAGAAAAGCGGAAATTTTACGACGCCGCCATGCTGTGTCACTCCATAAAAGGGCTTTCGGGGATGTTGGGGCTCACCTCTCTGTACAGACATGTGGTAGAACTGGAGACCATACTGAAAGGCCATGCCTCCGAAGGCGACTGCACTCCCGCCGGACTTTCCGACATGTCGCGCATGCTGGCGCTCATAAGCGATGACGTGCGTCTCATATGTCAGGTACAATTGTAGAAATGCAATACAGAGAAAAACTCACGAGCACACGGTATAGACCGCCTATTCGCGAGTTTTAATGTTTTATCGGCATTTTACAGGAGCGGTACACCATGCCGCCCCTGCCTGTTCTCCACGTTCTGTCCGTTTATCTTCCAAAATCTATGGCTACATCTCCTGCGTCGGATACTATCTTGATGAGGTGTGCTCCGTTCCCCTGGCGTATTCTTCCGGAATCGCCATAGCTGTTGGCGCCTATGCGCAGATCTCCATAATCGACATTCACATCGAAAGAGTACATGTCTTCAGTCAGCGACGTCTGCATATCAACATCGCCATAATCCACCGCGATGTCCGTCTCCCCTGAAAACTCTCCTCTCATATCCACGTTCCCTGAATCAGCTCTGATGATAAGGCCCCCACTGACCACGGACGTTCCATCCACATCACCGTACCCCGCAGTGATCTCCATATTCCCGTATGATACCCTGTTCATATGGATATCTCCATAACCGGCGGATATGTCAGCAGTCTTCATCGAAATACCGTCCATATCGACATCTCCGTAACTTGTGTCTATATCGACGCTGTCCAGCTCTTCACCTTCCGGGACACAAACCGTCAGATATGGAGTTCTGTCTCCACTGCCCAGGTTTATCAACGTGGTGTCGTTTATCTCCCTGGCATCCACCATGAGAACGCCATCCTGTATCTCGAATACCGGTTGCTGCGACGTTTTGTCATAGGTCAGTGTTGTCTCGGATTTTTCACCGCTGATGAAATTCACATCCATATCGCCCGTAACTCTGACCGAATCGAAGCCCACGTTCTCCCCGGCCGTCTCGCCCAGGGAGACGCTGCTCATCTCCGCATCACCGACCTTTATCCAATCATATCTCTGATCCATATCGTTCACCCCGCGCATGCCACCTGTGAAATAACCGATGACAACCATCAGCAGTCCCAGGCAGCATACAGCTCCGCACACGATAAAAAAGCGTTTCAATCCGTTATGTCCGTTACGCATCTTTCTCGCCTCCTTCCTGCTCGTCTCTGTAACGCCACTTTTTCCGTTCGCCGGCCTCCAGCGCTTTCCTTATGCGCCGCCTTTCGTTCTGTCGCCTGGCTGTCTTCACTATCGCCGCTGTACCGGCTTTGACTCCCATAGCCAGCAGCGCACCCATGGCCACCATAAAGCTCAGCCCAACAAGGCCTATCCCCATCAGGAATGCGGCTGTCGAGATCGATACGGGAATAGCCAGGATCCCTACCACTATGCATGCTATGGCTCCCAGTACGCAACCGGCTATCCCGGCGAATACACCGATGACACAGCATATAAGCGCAACGAATATGGATATTGCCAACGCTCCCAATGCCACTGCTAACGGGATCGATACCGGTGCCGAGCATATCCCCAGCACCACATACCAGGCCGCCGACAACCCCTTTTTAACAGTAGGCTCCTCCTCTTCATCGAATAACCTCACAGCATATTCCGACTTTATCTGGCTCGCCACCTTCTTAGGGCTGCCCAGGCGTTCCAGCACATCCTGTTCCTTATCTGCTCCTGCCTCGTCAAAGTACTCCTCATAGTACTCGACGGCGGCTTCTATCTCCTCCTGAGGTAATCTGGAGATCTCCTCCTTCAACCTCGCTATGAATTCCCTCCTATTCATCTTCTCCTCCGTCCTTTCCTTCTGGATCCTTCCCTGTTTTCTCATCCAGAAACGTATCTATAGCATGTTTGTAATCGAGCCACTGGGTACGGTACTCCTCGAGCTTGCTCCTTCCTTCTTCCGTAATGGAATAATATCTCCTGTTCCTGCCCTGATACGGCATGTCATACGTCCTGCAAAGACCTTCCTTCTGCAATCTTCTCAGCACAGGATACAGGGTGGACTCCGAAACCACTATGGCACGCTTCATCGACTGCGTTATCTCATAGCCGTAAGTATCTCCTTCGACCAGGATAGCTAGAGCGCATGCATCCAACAGCCCCGATTCTATCTTAAAGCCCATATGTACCTCCTCTCTGTATCGCCTCCCGCGGGACACGGGTCATGATTTTTTATACAATATTGTTTTCTGTTTAATACTATATATCATATAATATTATTTGTCAACAACTTATTTTCGCACATTATAAAAAACTGCTCCGCCGGATCTCTATAAGATCCGGCGAAGCAGTCTGTATATCTCTGACAATCTCAGCAGTCCTGATCAGTCGCCTTCCTGTACGTCTTCATCAACTGTTTGTCAGTATGACACGTTCCACAGCCTCTGATACATCCTCACACCTGTCGCAGCAATGTTCCAGCTGATCATATAACAGCGTCCACGCCATTACGTCCACCGGATCCGCCTGCTTGTCCGCATAAAGCCTGTGCATGGCCTCAGTAAACAGCTGGTCTCCTTCTTCCTCCAGACGATTGATCTCAATGATGGACTCCTTGAGCTTTTTCGACTTTCGGAAATTAGGGAACTCCTCCATCATTATCTTCATCTCTCTGCAGCACTTGATGATTATTGCGGAAAACTCCAGCGCTTCCTCTCTGAGCTGTGTGATGTTGTACATATACATCCTCAACAACACGTCCTCCAGGCTGTCTGTCACATCGTCAATGACGTCAGCCAGCTCCAGTATGTCTTCTCTGTCGATAGTCGTTATAAATTCTTTCAGCAGCTTCTGGAGCATCTCGTGCTTGGCGATATCCGCCGCATGCTCTATCTTATGCATTTCCTCGATATGATGCGACAGCTTCTCCGGTTCAAAATCCTGCAGATACTCATTGAGCATTTCCGCAGCGGCGCATGCGTATGAAACTCCATCCACCAGCATGCTGAAATAATCGTGATTTTTCTTCCTTCCCATATCTATCGTCCTCCATTAGAATATCCACATAAACAATTTTGCCATCAAAAATCCTATCAGCCCGCATCCGGGGAATGTAAGCACCCATGTCATACCCATATCTTTGACTATGCCCCAGTTGACACTGGATAACCTGCGCGCGGCGCCAACACCCATGATAGCCGTAGTCTTGGTATGAGTCGTCGAGACCGGGAGCCCGGTAAGCGAAGACAGGAGCAGGCATCCGGCCCCGGCAATATCTGCTGCGAACCCCTGATACTTTTCCAGCTTGACCATATCCATGCCGACCGACTTGATGATGCGGTATCCGCCGATAGATGTCCCCAATCCCATGACCAGGCTGCACAGCAGCATCAACCATATAGGTATCTCAAAGGTGGTCGTCCCACTCTGTCCATTGACCAGGAATACTCCCAACATGAAGACTCCCATGAACTTCTGACCATCCTGCGCCCCATGCATGAAAGCCATGGTGGCACCTCCTACGACCTGAGCTCCGCCGAAGAAACGGGTCGTCCTGCGTCGATCCATCCCTCGACAGATAAACGTGATCATCTTGGAGCAGAACCATCCGAAAGCGAATCCCAGAATCGTGGACAGCACCAGACCGTAAATGACTTTTATCCATTCCGAACCATTGATCCCGTCCAGTCCGCTGTGAAGAGCGATAGCCGCTCCTGATATACCTGCGATGAGAGCATGGCTCTCACTGGTGGGGATACCGAACCACCAGGCAGCAGTCGCCCAGGTGACGATAGCAAACAGTGCGGCGCACAGTGCTATCAACGCTTCCGTAGCATCCCCGCCAAAATCCACCATATTATAGATAGTAGCGGCGACACTGGCGTTTATCATCGTCATGACGAACACGCCAAAGAAGTTGAACACGGCAGCCATGACGATGGCCTTGCGGACGCCAATAGCCCGGGTCGACACGCATGTGGCAATGGCGTTAGGCGCGTCTGTCCATCCGTTGACAAGGATGACCGCCAATGTCAGCAGAACGGTTATCGCCAGAACAGGATTCGATATCATCTGATCGAAGAAAGTGAAAAATGAAATCGTCATATCGTGACCTCTTTTTACAAAATTTATACACGTACTTTACAATTGTAAATAAAACAGAAGCTCAGGTCACGTTTTTTCAGCTAATTTTACATAAAATTTACATCAGCTTTACACGATCGGTGCAGCCGCCCTGGCGGAGCATATACGATGAAATGAAAAACAGTGGTCAGATATAAAAAAGACAGGGACTTATCCCTGTCTCGAAAGTATAGCTCGTTTCATCTCCTCCGCATCGGTAATGGTGTTGGTCCTGCGCCTGAGAGCCGCGGCGCCTCTCATCCCCTTTACATACCATCCGATGTGTTTTCTGATCTCCCGTACGGCAACACGCTCGCCTTTGTTGGCCACCAGCAATTGGAAATGCTCCATAAGCATGGCTATCCGTTCCTCTTCTGTTGGAGGCGGCGGAGCCTCTCCCCATTCCCATATGGCCGCTGCTTCTCTGAATATCCACGGATAGCCTAAAGCGCCCCGCGCTATCATGACGCCATCGCATCCGGTCCTGTCCATCATATCGACGGCCGCCTGTCCGCTTGTAACATCTCCGTTGCCGATGACCGGTATGGAAACATATTTCTTCACCCTGGCGATCACATCCCAGTTGGCGCTTCCCTCGTAATACTGCTCCCGCGTCCTGCCATGGACTGTCACAGCGGCTGCTCCGGCAGCTTCCACCGCTTTGGCTGTCTCCACCGCCGTATCGCTCCCCCGTTCAAAACCCATCCTTATCTTGGCCGTCACCGGTTTGCCTGCATCCTTCACCATGGCAGTGACCACATCGTAGAGCAGATCCAACCGCTTCAACAGAGCCGAGCCTTCCCCGTTCTTCACTATCTTCGGTACAGGACATCCCACATTCAGGTCGATAATGACATTTCTCTCATCACGCAGTTCCCTGGCCGCGAAAGCCATGATCTCAGGATCACTGCCGAAGAGCTGGAATCCTACCGGTCCTTCATCTTCTCCTATGGACAGCAGATCCCTGCTCTTCCTGTCTCCGTACCAGAGGCCTTTAGCACTGACCATTTCCGTATAGACTAAAGAAGCCCCCTGCTGCGCGCATAGGCTTCTCATAGCTTTATCTGTTATCCCTGCCAGCGGCGCCAGAAAAAACGGTGTCTTCGGAGAAAAATCCCCTATCCTAAAAAGCGTCTTCACCGTATCCCTGTCCTTCCTTATCCGCTTTATAATCCGCTTTCCTGTTCTTGCGGTTCTTCTCGTATATCAGCTCCAGACCCTCCAGCGTGAGCATCTTGTCCACGTAATCTATACAGTCTATGCCTGAATCTATCATAGTGGCCAGTCCGCCTGTAGCGATGACTTTCACTTCTGCCGACTCGTCGCCGCTGTACTCCTGAAGCTCTTTCTTCATCTTCTTGACTATGTAATCCACCATTCCCATATGACCATATACGAGACCGGACTGCATACTGTTTATTGTATTTCTGCATATGACGCGCCCGGGTACTTCCAGTTCCACCTTGGGAAGCTTGGCCGTCTTCTCGAAAAGAGCCTCTGATGATATCTTGAGACCGGGAGCTATGGTACCTCCCAGATATTCGGCCTTTTCGGAAATAGCGCAGAAGGTCGTAGCTGTTCCGAAATCTATTATGATGAGGGGACCGCCGTATTTGGCATGAGCCGCCACAGCGTTGACTATCCTGTCAGAACCCACTTGCTTCGGATTATCGTATTTCACTACGATGCCGGTCTTGATGCCGGCGCCTATGACGATAGCCTTTCTATTGAAATATTTGAGAGAAAGATGCTGCAATGTGTAAAGCACAGACGGAACGACTGTTGAGATTATCACATCCCTGACATCTTTCATGTTCAGGCCCTCATACTTGAAAAGCGCTCCGATTATCATTCCGTATTCATCGGCGCTCTTGTTGTTGTCCGTTTCAAGTCTCCAGTTGGTTATCATCTTGCCATCTTTAAATACTCCCAATACTATATTGGTATTTCCAACATCGAATGCCAGTAGCATGGTGTTCTCCTTTGCTCTGTTATATATTTTGCGTCGCATAAATAGAGACGGGTTTTGACCGCCTCTATTGTATCATAAATCAGTTCCCGGACAAACATTTTTATTTTACAGTTATCAGGACATCTCCGGCGTTTACGGCTGCTCCCTTGACAACCGCTACTGATGCTACGGTTCCCGACATGGTGGCCGTGATCTCATTTTCCATCTTCATGGCCTCAAGGATGACTACCACGTCGCCACTGCTGACCTGCTGGCCCTCCGTCACCTTCACATCCAGCACAGTACCCGGCATAGGTGCCGAAACCGCGCTCTCGCCATCGCCGACTTGTATCTTCGTTGCCGTCGCGGCAGCAGCCTCAGACGCTCCGGCTGTTCCGGCAGCCGGCTCAGAGACTGCCGCAGGAGCAGTGGCAGGAGCTGTCTGCGGCGAGGCTGCTGCCTGTGAAACAGCTTCTGCCTGCGCGCCGCGCACTTCTTCCACCTCCACCTGATAGGTCTTCCCGTTTACTGTTATATTATACTTCTTCATATGTCCCGCTTCCTCCCGATATCATGATAACAACTAAAATTTCCTGCTTTCTATCTGCTCTGCCTTTGCCGCAGCTGACCAAGGTGTATTTCCACCTGCAAGCCGCTTTATCTTTCTGACTACAAGTCTTCCTGCGTCACCTCCGCCATATGCCGCCACAGCCGCAGATATCACAGCGATCAGCTCTTCATCGTCCAGCTGATCTTCGTCGGCCACGTTCTTCTCTTCCGTCGCCGTTTCTTCCGCGATCCCCATATCCGGGATATCCTCTCTTTCGCAGACATTCACAGGATCTGTATTATCCGGCGCTTCGTCTGGCGCCTCATCCAGCTCTCCGTCATATACCTCGTTGTCATATCCCGCTGCCCGGCGCCTTCTGGCCGACTTCGCGATATTCTCGCCTGCCAGCATGATGAGCCATATTATGGCTATCACGCAGACAGCTATGCCCAGTCCTGTGAGCAGTGACAGAAGCAGAGACGATCCCGACAGCTTTTCAATAAAACCCATCGTACCACCTCCTAAAGCGGTATATTGCCGTGTTTCTTCGACGGCAGCGACTCCCGCTTGGTGCTCAGCATATCGAAAGCGCTGATTATCCTCTGTCTCGTCGTAGCAGGCTCTATCACGTCATCGACATATCCCAATCCTGCCGCGATGTACGGATTATTGAATTTTTCCTCGTACTCCGCTATTTTCTCAGCTTTAAGCGCTTCCGGATCCTCAGCTTCCCTGATCTCCTTCTTGACCGACGAAATAATATTCACCGCACCGGAGGCTCCCATTACCGCAATCTGCGCCGTAGGCCAGGCCAACACCAGATCTGCCCCCAGTTCCTTGTTGCACATCCCTATGTAAGCTCCGCCATAGGCCTTCCTCAGGATGACCGTCACCTTCGGCACCGTCGCTTCACAATAAGCGTACAGCATCTTCGCTCCGTGGCGTATTATCCCTCCGTACTCCTGCCCTGTCCCCGGCAGGAACCCCGGCACGTCTTCTATAGTCAGCAATGGTATGTTGAAGGCATCACATCGTCTGATGAATCTGGCCGCCTTGTCGGAAGCGTCTATATCCAGGCATCCGGCTCCGAAATTCGGCTGATTGGCTATCACCCCTACCGTCGCACCGTCCAGCCTGATGAAGCAGGTTATTATATTCTTCGCGTAATGCGGCATCACATCATATATCCTGCCGTCATCGGCCAGCTTCACTATCACGTCATACATATTGTAAGCCTTGTTCGGATTGTCCGGTATGATATCATTCAATTCCGGTATCAGCCTGTTGATATCATCCGCGCAATCGTACACCGGCGGATTTTCCATGTTATTGGACGGCATATAGCTGAGAAGCTCTCTGACCATCAACAGCGTCTCCTCATCGTCCTTCCCCACGAAGTGTGCCACTCCGCTGACAGTGTTATGAGTCATGGCACCGCCCAGTTGTTCAGCCGTCACCGATTCTCCTGTTACGGTCTTGATGACCTCCGGTCCGGTGATGAACATCTGACTCGTCTTATCCACCATAAACACGAAATCCGTTATGGCAGGCGAGTACACTGCCCCTCCCGCGCACGGCCCCATGATCACCGAGATCTGTGGTATCACGCCCGACGATATGGTATTGTTTCTGAATATCTTTCCGAAACCTGAGAGGGCTGCCACCCCTTCCTCTACTCTCGCTCCGCCGGAATCCTGAAGACCTACTACAGGAGCCCCCATCTTCAGAGCCATCTCCTGCACCTTGACGATCTTCTCGGCATGGTACTCTCCCAGGGAACCTCCACTGACAGTAAAATCCTGAGCAAAGGCAAATACCAGTCTTCCATCCACCTGCCCGTATCCCGTGACCACGCCGTCTCCCGGCAGTTCCTTCTTATCCATTCCGAAATTGCTGCATCTGTGTTTCACGAAGGTATCCATCTCAACGAAGCTGTCTTCGTCGAAAAGGATGGCAAGTCTCTCTCTGGCAGTCAGTTTTCCCTTGTCGTGCTGTGCCTTTATCCTCTTTTCTCCTCCGCCCTGCGCGAGCTTTTCCTTCATCTCACGGAGCTGATCCAGCTTATTCATCTATGTTTTCCTCCTTAAAATCCCCACTCTGATACTCGTCCCGCTAAAACGTGACAGAGAAACAAGCGCCTTCCGGGTGCTTTCCCACATCCCTCAGGCGCGTCGTATCTTTGTTGAATCCTAACCTCTGAACTTCTTGTGGAGAGGATATTTATCGGTAAGCTCCTTGACGATGGCCCTGGCCGTAGCCATGGCAGCTTTGTCTTCAGGGTTGTCGATGACCAGCGCTATGGCCTCTACCGTCTTCGCCACATCGTCTTCCTTGAATCCTCTCGTAGTCATGGCAGGCGTGCCCAGCCTGAGTCCACTGGTCACGAACGGGCTCTGCGGATCATTAGGTATAGCGTTCTTATTAGTCGTTATATTGGCCTCATCCAGCAGGTTCTCCGCCAGCTTGCCTGTTATGTTCTTGTTGACCAGCTTGACCAGCACCAGATGATTGTCTGTGCCTCCCGACACCAGATCGAATCCCTTATCCTCCAGAGCCCTGGCCAGCGCCTGCGCGTTGGCGATGACCTGCTTCTGGTATTCCTTGAATTCAGGCTCCATAGCCTCCTTGAAGCACACAGCCTTGGCTGCGATTATGTGCATCAGAGGGCCGCCCTGAGTTCCGGGGAATATAGCCTTGTCTATGGCCTTGGCATATTTCTCTTTGCAAAGGATGAGACCGCCCCTCGGGCCTCTAAGTGTCTTGTGAGTCGTACTGGTCACTATATCGGCGTATTCCATTGGATTAGGATGAAGACCTGCTGCCACCAGTCCGGCGATATGAGCCATATCCACCATCAGGATCGCGCCCACCTCATCGGCTATCTCCCGGAATTTATCTGCATATATGGTCCTGGGATAAGCTGATGCTCCTGCTACGATGAGCTTCGGCTTATGCTTGAGCGCCAGCTCTCTTACATTATCGAAATCTATCATCTCCGTCTCCGGGTCCAGCCCGTAAGACACGAAATTATACAGCTTTCCTGAGATGTTTACCGGAGAACCGTGGGAAAGATGGCCTCCATTGGATAGATCCATGCCCATGACAGTATCTCCCGGTTCCAGCACAGCCTGGTATACAGCTGTATTGGCATTGGCTCCACAGTGAGGCTGTACGTTGGCATGGTCAGCGCCGAATATCTTTTTGGCTCTTTCGATGGCCATCGTCTCCACCTCATCAACGAATTCACAGCCTCCGTAATATCTCTTCCCGGGATATCCTTCAGCGTATTTATTGGTCAGAGCGCTTCCCGCAGCCTCCATGATCTCGTAGTTGACAAAATTCTCTGACGCGATCATCTCGATCTTCGTTTCCTGCCTGTTTATCTCCCTCTTTATCGCTGCCGTTATTTCCGGATCCGCTTTCTCAAGATAATTAAAATACATTTCCCTCTCCTATTCTTCCTTGATTTCTGTGTTTCGTGTATGTCAAAGGTCTGAAGCTCTTCAGCTCACGACCCTTTCCAGCCGCTTCAGCGCCAGAGCCATGGTAAGCCCCGGAATGACTCTGTTGCCGGTTATCTCCACTCCCAGCATTTCATTTATCTTCTTCAGCCTGTACTGCACCGTATTGGTATGTATCCCCATGAACTCAGCTGTTTTCCCACTGTTCATCCCGGCATCCAGTACGAATGTCTCCAGCGTTTCCAACAGCTGCCGGCCTTTATTCTCTCCCGCCTCTTTGAACGGCTCAAGGAGTTCCATGTAGTTCTTTTTGACGAAACCTCCCTGTATCTGTATGTTTATACAATTGCTGACGAGAGTCAGCTCATATTTAGTGAAAACTCTCTTGTACGGAAACACGCTCTGTACGAAGGACCAGCTTTCGCTTATAAGTCTGTATGCGTCTCCCGCCCCTTCGATGCCATTGAGTCCTGTCACATGGAATATCCTGGCCTTCTTATTTCCCTTGAGCTTGTTGAAAAGCTGTACGCAGCTGTTTTTCAGCGTAGGGTTCACCTTTTCGTCTTCAAAGGTCAGGATCATGCCATACGTCTCATCTCCTTCGGTCACCTTCATGACGTTCAGGTCCTCTTCCTTCTCAAACTCGGCAAATATGTGGTTCTCTACTTCCGTGCTTATCCCTTTTGAAAAGAACACGCTCAGTATATCGTCGCCGCTTATCTTGGCCTCGTCCTTGAGTGTATACGCCAGACTCTTATTGCCCCTTATCAGTGCCTTTATGAACTCGGCCTTGGCGTCCCTCTCCGGCGTATATTTCCACATTCCCATGGCCAGCTCTATTATCTCAGCCAGTTTGGTTATCTCTCCCGCCGTATATGAGTCTTCATTGTCCACGATGAACATGTAGTATTTCTCACTGTTTATGGTCACCGGACCCCAGTAGGTCAATACGCCATTGACATCTATCATTGTATAGGACTTGGAGTTGCTTTCCACGTTCCGTTCCTTGCCCAGCTTTATGGCGTCGGATATGGTGGCCTTGTGTCTTGTCTCTACCGTCAGTATGGGATTGAAATCCTCACTGAGTATTATCAGCTGGAAATCATTGTTTATGGCGGCCTCTCTGACTGCCGACTGAAAATTGCTGTGTTTCTCGAAGTTCAACAGATGGAATACCGTGTTGCTTATAAGGCTGTTACGGAAATTATCGCCATATAATACTTTATCCATGACTTCCGTTATAGCCCTCATGTATCCTGTCCCCTCTGGCATGAGGATAAGGGGCAGCATCTCACGATCCGCTGTATCCACCACTTTTTCATCCAGCTTTTTCACGACCTTCCCTACGTGATACACAGCCAGTGCCGCGCATCCCCGGGCAGCGATGTCATGTATCAGCTCGCACTGTTTCTTCACATCATCTCTGATACCCAGGAATCCCGTAAGGAGTATCTCAGTCTTCTCCGTGCCATCCAGCTCCAGATCCTCGGTATTACACGCATCCAATACTGAGATAGTCTTCACATCATTGGAAAGATTCAGTTTTCCCGCGATCACTTCGGCGCCTTTGAAGGCGTCCAGCTCAAGGCAGTCCGCAACCGTGACTCTCATTATCCTTCCCTCTTTTCTTCATCAGCGCGTTCTTCTTCGCCTGCTTCCGCACCGGTATCCTCTGTCCCGCCATCCCCGGCATCATCGTCTTCGGCATTGAGGTAGTCCGTATCGTATACCGCCAGCTCCTCTTCGCTAGGCATGTCATCGTCTTCATAGCTGTCGTCGTAGATATCACCGTCTTCGACAGACCTTCCCTCCATGTCCTCGTCTTCAGGCGACAGCTTATCGTCCTTCGACAATTTAGCGTCCAGCGGTTCGGCAGTCTTATCCTTGTCGTTGTATATCATGATAGCAGGGCCGCCTTTATCGGTCTTGGTCTGCTCCTGCATCTCTCTTGCCGCTTCTTCCAGCCTTCTGCGCTCCCTCTCAGCTTCCCGCTTTCTCATCCTTGCAGACTGCTCGGCTTCTTTTCTGTCCAGCTCACGCCGCTTCTCCATCTCCTTCTTCAGCTCTTCAGCCAGTTCCTTAGGAGTCAGTACGCCATCGTAAAGCTTGACAAACTGATCGTGATCGAGAGTCTCGACTTCAAGCAGTCCTTCCGCCACAGCCGTCAGCTGCTCCATATGCTCCTTCAGTATAGCTCTGGCCGCGTCGTAAGCTTCCTCTATGATGGACTTCACTTCCTCGTCTATCTCCGAAGCCGTCTCCTCCGAGTAGTTCTGTCTGGTGGAAAAATCCTTGCCCAGGAACACCTCGTCTGACGAGCTGTAATTTACAGGTCCCAGCTTCTCGCTGAATCCGTACTTGGTGACCATCTCCTTGGCGATATCGGTAGCTCTCTGTATATCATTGCTTGCTCCCGTACTGATATCGTCCAGGGTCAGCATCTCGGCCACACGGCCTCCCAGCAGATGTATTATCTGCTCCCGCATGGTCTCCTTGGTTCCGTAGTATTTATCCTCCTTAGGCAGTATCATCGTGAATCCGCCGGCCCTTCCTCTAGGGATTATGGTTATCTGATGAACAGGATCCGTCTTAGGCAGTACATGAGCCACCACGGCATGTCCTGCTTCGTGATACGCCGTCAGCTTTCGCTCTTCCTCGCTTATGACTCTGCTCTTCTTTTCCGGTCCGGCTATGACCTTGGTTATGGCCTCCTCTATCTCTTCCATCCTGATCTTCATGCCGTTTCTTCTGGCTGCCAGCAGAGCCGCCTCGTTGAGCATGTTCTCGATGTCCGCAGGCGAGAATCCCGGAGTCCTCCTTGCCAGCACCTTCGGGTCCACGCTCTTGTCGAGAGGCTTATTCCTGGAATGTATCCTGAAGATCTCCTCTCTTCCCACGATATCAGGTATACCTATCACTATCTGTCTGTCGAAACGTCCCGGTCTCAGCAACGCCGGATCCAGCACGTCAGGCCTGTTGGTGGCCGCCAGGATTATTATCCCCGCGTTATCAGCGAATCCGTCCATTTCCACCAGCAGCTGGTTGAGGGTCTGTTCTCTCTCGTCGTGACCGCCGCCCAGGCCGGCTCCTCTCTTTCGCCCCACCGCGTCTATTTCGTCTATGAACACGATACACGGCGCATTTTTCTTCGCCTGTTCGAACAAATCCCTGACTCTGGACGCACCAACACCGACAAACATTTCCACGAAATCGGAACCGCTTATGGTGAAAAACGGCACGCCGGCTTCTCCCGCCGTCGCTCTCGAGATATACGTCTTACCTGTTCCCGGAGGGCCCACCAGCAGTATGCCCTTAGGTATCCTGGCTCCCAGGCTGTTATATTTGGCCGGATGGCGCAGGAAATCGACGATCTCCTCCAGTTCTTCCTTTTCCTCCTTGAGGCCGGCTACATCCTTGAAGGTTATCTTCTTGAGGTCGCTGTCCTTCTGCAGCTTGGCTCTGCTCTTTCCAAAGGACATGGCTTTGCCGCCTCCGCCGCTCTGGTTCATTATCAATATGAAGAACACCACCATGATGCCTATCATTATCAATGTCGGCAGCAGGCTTATCCAGATGGATTCCTGATGAGGTTCATCGCTTTCCAGGTTCAGTTCTCCTTCATTCACCTGAGGCATGATATACTGCTCATATATGAAGCTGAGATCGACTGAGCTGTTGACATAGGCGTAGACCGTCTCTCCTGATTTCAGCTCAGCTGTCAGCTTGGTCTCGGTCACGTTGATGGTCCTGACTTCGTTTTCCTGCAGGTACTCTATCATCTTGGAGGTCCTTATCTCCTCCTGTTCTTCATCCGTACCGCTGTTATAGAACCATACCATCGCTAACACAAGTCCGAATATGACTACATAGATTCCGATGTTTTTAGCTTTTTTCAAGTTCTCGTTCCTCCCGGTATTGTTTCATCTATCTTTTTTGTGAATATATACAAATTTATCATGTAATTTTATCATGTAAACCATCTGCCTTCAATAAGAAGCACGCTCTTTTTTATGTAAATTCACACAAATTTCAATTTATCAGGTGCTTTTGGAAAATATGACCTGCCCTCTGGCCACTTCCAGCCTGTACCCTCGCGGGAACTCCACTACCTTGGGAGCCTGTTTCTTTCCGATGATGGCATCTGCCGCCTTGAGCCGTTCCTCGGAGATATCGCTGTCCAGCCCGATCTCTCCGAAAGCCTTCATGACCAGCCTGTGCCTTATGGCCCCATGGGCCTGACTGAGTTTTTCTCTGTCCATCACGATGGCATCCCGGTATCCCGGCTTTTCCCCAGTCTTCCGCTCCGCCATATCAGTGTAAGCTCTTTCTACAGCCTGCCATATATACTCCTTGTCTTCGGCAGCTATACGCCCCAGACGCAGCAGAACCCCCTGTATGTTCTCATTGTAGTTTTCCTCCAGGAATGGCAGCAGTTCCAGCCGTATCCTGTTCCTGGCGTAGACAGCTTCATTGTTGGTATGATCCGTTACCGGCTCCAACCCGTGATCGGCGCAATAACGCTCTATGGACTTCCTGTCTACATCCAGCAACGGTCTTATGACGTCGAAGCCTCTTTCATCCCGTTTGTAGGCTATACCTGCCAGTCCGTCCGTCCCTGTCCCCCGCAGCAGTCTGAACAGGATAGTCTCCGCCTGATCTCCTGCGTTATGAGCCACTGCTATTTTAACCGATCTGCGGGCCGCCCATTCATCTTCTCCCTGGGCCATCAGCTGACTGACGATATCCTCGGCCGTCTCGCGGAAAGCGTCGTATCTGGCTATCCGCCCGGCTTCTTCTCCGGTCACTGAAAGTTCCCGCGCCATAGCGGCGCAATCTACCGTGAAGGTTCTGCACTCCACGCCCATGCGATCACACAGGTCCTCTGTATATCGCTGATCCCGTTCCGCTTCACCTGGCCTGAATTTATGGTTGAGATGGACCGGATGGATCGTTATCTCCATCTGCGACCGCAGGCTCATCAGCACATGAAAAAGGCATACCGAGTCGGGACCGCCTGACAGTCCCAGTACGATATGCTGATTTTTCTCTATTAGATCATGTTCTCTTATGGTTTTTCCCACTTGCTGGATCAACATCTTATCGCTTTAACCGCAGCCTTTTCGACAGCGCTCCGTTTCTGAAATATACATTTATATTGTATCACGGATGAAAGCCACAGGCTACAACATTTACGCTATTTATGCCATTACCAGCCTGTCCATGCGCCGTCTTTCTCACGAAAGTCTGGCCACCAGCACCGTCAGGTCATCCCGCTCCTTTCCGATGTAACTGTCAGCCGCCCGATTCAGTATCAAATCGCTCATGGTCCGTGTATCTGTCGAACGGACCCCGGCAGCCGTTTCCTTGAGCATGCTGAGGAACACATCGCTCCTGCCGCTGCCTCCTGCAACGCCTCCGTCGCTTACTCCGTCTGACATCATTATTATCCAATCGTCCTTTTTCAACACGGTCTCCACGTACCTGACCTTAAGTCCATTGACGATCCCCAGAGGGACTGCCGACAGCTTCACTTCTTCCACCTTGTCCTTGCGCCGGATCAGCGTCGGAGCAGCTCCTATCTTGTAAAACTTGGTTTTCCCTGTACATTTATCCACTATAGCCAGGTCTACAGTGGCATAGGAATCCTCATCCTCCTTCATCAGCATCACGGCGTTGACCATCTTTAGAGTCAGGTCTGTCGTCACACCGGATCTCAGCAGCGAAATTATAGTCTTGGTAACCATCAGGCTTTCTGCCGCCGCTTTCTTTCCCTTTCCCATCCCGTCGCTGACTATCATAGCCACTTTCCCATCACCGATATCCTGCCATCCACAGCAATCTCCATTTATGTCTCCCGCCGCCGCACACTGCGCCACCGATATGTCCACCTCAAATTTTTCATGGCTTCTTGAGCCGGCGAGCCTTGCGCTTCCGCTTATCCTGCGCCTGATATCCTCCATTATCTGCCTCGTCACATCGAATTGTCCTGCTACCACTGACCGGCTGTCCAGATATGTGGAATACAGCTCCGACAGATCTTCCATATCCTCGGCCCGCGCCTTCAGCAGTTTGGCAGCCTTCGTCCCGGCTTCTGCCTTTTCCGGCTTTTCCTTCCCGGCATATGTCGCTATGAACTTTTCCAGCTTTCCGCCAAATTTCCAATTCACAGCCAGAAACGACGCCCCTGATAAAAGCAGACAGTAGTTATCAGCTCCCAGCACCACTCCGCTCTCGGCCATGCCCAGAGCCCAGCAAGTGAATATCAGCACGGCTGCCGGAACGAACCCGCCCTTCTTTCCCGCCAGAGCCGCGGTCGCGACACCTATGACGGCCGTAGCCATTAATCCCCACTGTCCCTGGCCCGTCACTCCTGTCCAGATGCCTCCTATCGCCACCGTCAGAAAGGCTGTACCCGGATCCAGGTAGGCCAGCGCTGCCATAGCCAGGAACAACACCACAGGCCAGGACAAAAACGACAGACCCAGACCGTTGAGCAGCAGAAGACTCACGGATACCAACGAGGCGGCACGCAGTTCTCCGGCGGTGTAAACGGCAGTGCGGGATGAAGCGCGGAATGCCTGTCCTCGTCTTCCGGCCGTCCTCCCAGAACGCACGCTGACTCCGCCTTTTTCCTCCCACAGCGTATCGAACACGAAGACGAAGACGAATATCAGCAATCCGTACAACAGCAGCTCTTTCACGCTCATCTCATAAACCGCCGCCGTCACCAATCTGCTGACGCTCGTACAGATTATCCCCGCGCTGGCCGAGATGGCTGCCGTCTGCCACGTTTCCAGCTTTATCCTGCCCGATACCGCAAAGAGGATCCCACACAGGATGACGGCTGCCAGGTCTCCCCATGGCTCGTATCCTCTCCGAAAATAAGGCAGGATGCCAGCGGCAGCCGGTATCACCAACCATATATCCAGCCGTTTTCTCCTCACCATGTATGCCACGAAGGCTACGGCTGCCGGAAAGTATCCGTCGAGGAAAACCCCGCGACTTATGAGCCACGCGAAAATCATCAGCGCTGCCACCCGGACAGCCTTTATCTTCGACAAATTAAATGCGCTTGCTTTGGTGGTGTGTTCCATCATAATAAAAATCTCCATTCCCAATACAAGCGCATTATACAGCCTGTCCGCCATCGAAATTTGTCAAAACCTCTGCGAACATGATATTTATTTATTTTTATGGCGCGGCAGATCCCGGGCGCCTGCCGCTTTGCCGTCAGTCTCGTATCCCGTAGAACCTCATGGCGTTGGCTTTGGTGGCAGCAGCCACTTTTTCCAAGCTGATACCCTTTATCTCAGCCACTTTGGCCGCGGTGTATTCCACCATGGACGGATCATTCTTCTTCCCGCGGAACGGTTCCGACGTCAGATATGGCGAATCGGTCTCCACCAGCAGGAAATCCAGCGGTATCTCGTCGACCACCGCTACTGTCTTCCTGTTGTTCTTATACGTGACCGGCCCAGCGATGGAAAGTGTCGCTCCCAGCTTCACATACTGTTTCCCCAGCTCCGCACTCCCGGAGAAGCAGTGGAGAAGCACCCTGGCATCATCGCACCATCCGTCTTGGCTATCCTTGCTCCCGGCTTTGTCGGCCGTCTTGCTTCCGGCCTTTCCTACGTACCCTGTGGTGTCCGGTCTTCCGGGGAACCAGCTTTTTCTCTCCTCCGAAAAAGCCCCTTCCTCCTTCAATATGTCCATCACTTCCTGATCAGCTTCTCTGGAATGTATAACTATTGGCATCTTCAACTGGTTTGCCAGCTGTATCTGCTTTCTGAACCATTCCCTCTGCACGTCTCTCGGCGAATTATCGTAATGAAAGTCCAGTCCGATCTCTCCGATAGCCATCACCTTATCCTTTTTAGCCAGCCCTCTTATCATAGCCAGCTGCATATCGTCCATATCCTTCGTATCATGAGGATGACAACCTACGGCCGCATAGCACCACGGGTACTTTGCCGCATGGTCTACTGCCATCTTAGAGCTTTCCAAATCGAAACCTATATCCATGACGCAGTCCAGCATTCCATCTGCGATGGCTGCTTCAACTGCCTTTATCATGACCGTCCTGGCCTGGTCGGACATCTCGTTGTTCAAATGGGCATGTGAATCAAATAGCATCGCTTCCACCTCTTTTCGTTGATTTCCTAAATTATATCATACCTCCAGGCTGGCGGCTATCCTGGAAACCGCACCTACATCCATGGCCCCTTCATTGTCGTCGCACGTTATCATCAGGTTGGCTCCCGGCAAGATCCCGTTGTAGTAATAGAGCTCCAGCTTGCCGAAGGCGGCATTCCTGTATATTTCATCGCCCAGCATCCCCATATGCTCCCAGTAGACCACCGTTCCATTCTTTAAATATATGGTAAAATCCGGATAGCGTATCGTCTCGTTTCCGTTTTTATCAAAGAGATGGAGAGCTTCTTCGTATCTGAAATCCAGCTCGTACCCGCGGAGTATTTCAGCTATCAGCGCCTCGGATTTGGAGCGAACCATGAGTCCGAAAGTTGTTCTGTGTATCATGCCTTCCCGTCTGTAGCCGTTTGCCGCGATTCCGGCAGTTGGCACCTTTTTATCGGCTTCCGGCTGATATGCTTTCCCCAGCTTCGCAAATATATCCTTCGGCGAATACCTGCGATACTTCTTGAGCATGGCCTCCTGCGCCTTTACATTTTCCTGTAGTATCTTTATCGCTTCTTCCGCATATCGCCTGTCTTTGAGCGCCGCGACCAGTTGGGCATTATCGACACTTATATACTCCTGCCGCTTTCCTCCTGGCCTCATCTTGTAATAATATGTCTTTCCCGATATTCTCTTGGATGTCAGCCTCCCTGCCGGCAATTCCTCCAGCTGTCTGCGGTAAATATCCATGAGCTTCTTTTCAGCCTTTATATCACGCCTTGTGGCTCCTTCATAATCCATATCGCCCCTCCTTTTACATTATTTTACATTAAACGGGGCGATATGTCAATTTTTTCCTTTAGCTTTTGAATTTTTCTGCTCTCTTTCTCCATTTCCCGTATAGCCCGACTCCGCCATTTCGATGATTTTTCCCTTATTTTTATACAGATTTCATGTACCAACGGTACAAAACAGTATAAAAACAACGGGTTTTCGCGGAATTCTTTATACGGCAAAACTTCAAATCTTTCCAATTAAGTATAGGCCGCTGCCCTGCGCGCCGGATAAAACATGTGTCCCGATGTGTCCCACCGTCAACCTACGAAAAAAGCGCCGCACGAGGCAGCGCTCAGTATCATCATATCACGTATCACGTCACAGGATTGCCGTCTTCGGCTGTAGTGGTGACGAATTCGATTCGCTCCTTGCCGTCGACAACGTTATCGGCAAAGAGTATCATTCCCTTCGACTCCAGGCCGCGCAGCTTGCGAGGCTTCAGATTGGCCACTACGACAACTTTCTTGCCGACGCACTCTTCCGGCTTGAAGTAGGCCGCGACTCCGGAGATTATCTGACGGGTCTCCGTGCCCATCTTTACCTGGAACACCAGCAGCTTGTCAGCTTTCGGGTGTTTTTCGGCAGAGATGATTGTCCCTACCCGAAAATCCATCTTATCAAAGTCGTCGTATTCTATCTCAGGCTTGAGCTCCAGCGGGATATTGGCTTCCTCACCGCCGCCCTGCATGGCTTCCAGCTCTTCCAGCTCCTTATCGATATCCAGCCTAGGGAAGATAGGATCGCCCTTCTTCACCTGTTCACCCTGCATCATTTCAAAGGTGTAGGCATCCTCCCATTCCACGTCCGCATACCACAGACCCAATTGTTTTCTTATCTTATCGGATGTGGTGTGCATGAATGGATGTATCAGCACCGATATTATCCTTATGGTCTCTGCCAGATTGTGGAGCACGTTATCCAGCCTAGGCTTCTGTGCTTCATCCTTGGCCAGGACCCACGGCATAGTCTCATCTATATACTTGTTGGCGCGACGCACGACTACCCAGATGCTCTCAAGCGCCATATTGAAAGCGAACTTATCCATCTCCGCTTCCACCTTATCGGCAGCTCCGACAGCCACGGCCTTCAGGTCTTCATCTACAGCGTCCACAGCATCTGTCAGGTCAGGAACGATGCCGCCGTTGTACTTTTCTATCATGGAGACCGTCCTGGAAACCAGGTTCCCCAGGTCGTTGGCCAGATCGTAATTCATCCTCTTGAGCATCACTTCATTTGTAAAGACTCCATCCTGTCCGAAGGTGTACTCCCTCAGCAGGAAATACTTGAGGGCATCTATGCCGTACCTGTCTATCAGCTTCACAGGATCCACCACGTTGCCTTTGGACTTGGACATCTTGCCGCCTTCCAGCAGCAGCCAGCCGTGACCCAGCACCTGCTTAGGCAGCGGCAGGCCCGCGCTCATCAGCATTGCCGGCCATATTATGGTATGGAACCTTACGATCTCCTTACCTACCAGATGAACGTCCACAGGCCAGTACTTCTCGTAAAGCTCCGGTTCATCGGGCCACCCGAGGGCAGTGATATAGTTGGAAAGAGCGTCCAGCCATACATACATCACGTGTTTCTCGTTGATCGGGACAGGGATGCCCCAGTCGAAGGTGGATCTGGAAATGCACAGATCCTCCAGCCCCTGCTTTATGAAGGAAATCATCTCGTTTCTCCTGGTGTCAGGCTTCAGGAAATCCGGGTTGTTTTCCAATAAGTCCAGCAGCTGGTCCTGATATTTTGACAATTTAAAGAAATAGGCTTCTTCCTTGGCCTTCTGTACCGGTCTTCCGCAGTCAGGACACTTGCCATCCACCAGCTGGCTCTCCGTCCAGAAGGACTCGCAAGGCGTGCAATAAAGGCCTTCGTATTCACCCTTATAGATATCGCCATTCTCATAGATCTTCATGAAAAGCTGCTGCACGCGCTTGACATGTCTTGGTTCTGTCGTTCTGATAAAATCATCGTAAGAAATCTCCATGGTCTTCCACAGATCCTTGATCCCGGCCACAACCTTGTCCACATACTCCTGAGGCTTCATACCTTCCTTTTCTGCTATAGTCTGTATCTTCTGCCCATGCTCGTCAGTTCCCGTGAGGAACCTGACATCATAGCCGGAAAGTCTCTTGAACCTGGCCATGGCATCCGCCATCACAGTACAATAAGTGTGCCCTATATGAAGATTGGAACTTGGGTAATAAATAGGGGTGGTAATGTAATATGTGCCTTTATCTTTCGCCATTTTCTTCTATCATTCCTTTCATCTTATCTCGGAAGCTTCACTTCCGTATATCTTATTATGAGGTCTACTATATCCTCTATCTCAACATATCCACTGTCCATGGAAAGATGGTAATTGACAGGTTCGCCCCACTTCTGCCCCGTATGATAGGCATAGTAGTTAGCTCTCGTCTTGTCAGTATCCTTCATCATCTTCTTCACCATGTCAGCAGGTACGCCATATTCCTGGACGGCTCGCTTTATCTTGTCAGCTTCTTCCGCATATATGAATACATTGGTAGCCTCAGGCATACCTCTCAGTATGTAGTCAGCGCACCTTCCCACGATAACGCAAGAACCTTCCTCGGCGATCTTCTTGATAGTGTCGAACTGAGCAAGGAAGAAGCGCTCATTCAGGGAAAGGCTCTCAGGTCCGGCCTCGGCTGTCCCGAGAGCGGAGATCAGGCTGTAGAGAAAGCTGTTCTTCGCTTTCTTTTCCGCGTCCTCCATCATCTCCCTGCAAAATCCCGATTCTTCCGCGATCCTGTCCAGCAGCTCCTTGTCATAGTAAGGAACATCTAATTTTTCCGCAAGACGCTTTCCTATCAGTCTTCCGCCGCTTCCGAACTCACGGCTTATGGTTATTATTCTCTTGTCGCTCATACAGCTACCTCCCTCAGGTCACTATGGGCAGCAGCACTTCGCAAGTCTGCCGCAGCATGCTCCGACAGCGTCCCGCGTCGGCGAGGCTGTCTTTGATTAATTGTGTTCATTATATCACAATTTATATACGTTTGTAACAGAATTCATGTTTTTCAAGCATCTGCCGTCTATTCCCATTTCACAAACCTCTAACGAAACTTTTACTCGTCCATGGTATAAGCCGGTCATTGACCTCTCTTATAATTATTAATGAAATCAGAAAACAATGCCGGGCCTGCCCCTTCGGGCGGCTGGCTTCACATAGATGAGACGTTTTTGATTCAACACGAGGAGAGGAGATATGAAGAAGATACTGAGCGCTGTCATCGCCATGCTCATAATGATAGGAACGGCTATGCCGGTCCTTGCGGCCGAGGACAGCGGGGAAAATGGAGGATCCGCCGAAAGTAACGGGTCCGGATCCGTGATAATAAATCAGATCTACGGCGGATCAAACGATGGTGCCGCCAGCCACAGCTTCATCGAGCTTTACAACAAGAGCGACGAAGCTGTAGACATGAAGGGCTGGACCATCCAATACAGATCCAGCGCAGATGGAAACCATGACGATAAATGGTATTCCCTGGAGCTCACCGGCTCCATAGAGGCAGGCGGATATTATCTGGTGCGATGCGGTGCTGTCGACACGCCTGGATCTGCCGATTACCAGGTCCCTGCCGGTGACCAGGAATGGGATATCCAGCTCCATAACAAAGGGCTGTCGGTGGTTCTGATGAGCGATGACACTTCCCTTGACGATAGATTCACAGGCGATGTTATGGCACAGGATTTTGTAAAACCTGCCAGCTACGTGGATCTGGCGGCAGTGCAGGGCAACGACGGTGAAGAAACGCAGACTCCTCCCGCCTGGGAAGGCAGCTACTCAGCTCTACAGTCCAAGAAAAAGGCTGTCCGCAGAGTGGATTTCGCCGATACTGATAACAATGAAACGGACTTCAAAGCCATCGACTACAGCGAGGCCGTATCGGCAGATATGGGACCTCACTCCGGCTCCGGCACTTCAGGTGAAGGAGAAGGCGGCGAAGGAGGCCAGGATCCCGAAGCACCGGCCTATACTCCAGCAGAAACATCCAGCACCAAGTATACCGGATTTTTCAACGACACTGCGTCGCTGAAGCTGGAGCTGACAGCCAGATATAATTCGGGAGCCTCCAGTGCTGACGGTGGATCTGCCGAGATTTCAGCCTACAACAGCTATAACGGGATCGTATATTCCGTAAACGGCGTAAAAGGAACACTGGACTATTTTTCCATACAGACCATTGACGGCGGCGACGCTGTGAAGGAGCTGCTTGGCGAAGAAATCGACGTGGCAGAGCTCATCGCCGATAAAGACAACAACTTCACCTACGGAGACATGACCTCAGTAGCAGTTTCCCCTGACGGAACGTTGTTGGCTGTAGCTCTTCAGGACGCAGACTATACGAGATCCGGACGAGTGGCCGTATTCAACTGCTCGGAGAACGGCGGGCTCACGCTGGTGGGTATGGCTGAGACAGGCGTACAGCCTGACATGGTGACCTTCAACGATGACGGTTCTCTCATCCTGACAGCCAACGAGGGTGAACCCAGAGAAGGATACATCAGCCCGGCAGTGGACCCGGCCGGCAGCGTCACCATCATCACTGCAGCCGAAAGCCAGGAAGGTCTTTCAGCGCAAACCATCAGCTTCGAAAGCTTTGATGGCGAACGCGAACAACTGATCAGCGACGGCATCGTGATAAAGAAGAATACCGATCCTTCTGTAGATCTGGAGCCCGAGTACATCACGGTCTCCGGAAGCATGGCCTACGTGACGCTCCAGGAAGCTAACGCCATCGCCACGCTGGATCTGGACTCCGGAAAATTCACCGGGATATACAGCGCAGGCTTCGAGGACTTTTCCGAGGTCACGGTAGATCTGGATGACAGCGATAAAGCCTACAGCCCCGAGCATTACGACAATGTGAAAGGGCTCAGGATGCCCGACGGCATCAGCAGCTGTGTGATAGACGGCGAGACCTATCTGATAACAGCCAACGAGGGAGACAGCAGAGAATGGGAGCAGGCCGACGGCAGCACATACGAAAATGAAGAAAAGCAAGCCCTGCGTTCCACCAATGATAAAACGGCTGAGGATGTCAGAGTTCTGGATACGAACGATTACGACGGCCTCAACATCAGCGGCGGGACCATTTACACCTTCGGCAGCAGGTCCTTCACCATGTTCAAGGTGACTGCAGACGGACTGGAAGAAGTGTTCGACAGCGGCAGCGATTTTGAGGAAAAAACCGCTGCGGCCCTGGCAGACTACTTCAACTGCTCCAATGACAACACCGATATCGACGACAGGTCAGCAAAGAAGGGGCCGGAGCCTGAAGCCGTTACTGTCGGCACCGTTGGAAGCAGGACTTACGCCTTCATCGGACTGGAAAGGATAGGCGGCATCATGGTCTACGATATCACCGACCCGTCCGACGTGACCTTCGACAACTACATCAACAGCCGTGACTTCTCGGGAGACATCAAGGACGATGTATCGCCTGAAGGACTGTGTTTCATAAGCTCCAACAGCAGAAGCTCGTCGATCCCGCTGCTGCTGTCATCCAACGAAGTCTCCGGAACGGTCAGTGTGATGGCGCTCACCTCCGGCGGCGGACAGACCATCACCGATCCTTCCGATGTTCCGGGCGGCAATGACAGCAACGACACCGCCGACGATCCAACGTCAGCCGACTCATCCTCAGCCGGGACCGCTCCGGAAACGGGCGACGATTCCCACCTGACATTCTGGCTGGTTCTCGTACTGGTATCCGGCAGCATAATCGCCGCAGCAGCGGCCTTCAAAGTGAAATCAATCTCCTCTAAGTAGGGATTGATGATATAAACTCCCATATTTTTTCAGCAGAAATGCGACAGTTTTACAGCTGTCGCATTTTTGTATGCGATACGACGTGGTAATGCTGCTGTAGTGACGGGGTTGGCAGCTTGAGCGTTGACAGCCCGGCGATTTGCCCTTCAGCAGCCCAATGATTTATACTGCATGTTGAATTTTAAAAGTCCTTCCGTATAACGGATTATCTATAATCGCCTCAAAACCCCATTACTTTTATACGGTTTTCTTTACTTGACAACTAATCAGGTCTAAAAACCTCGAAAAAATCAGCTTCACTTTATACGGAAAATCCATAAGATCATTCGAAGGCGTATAAAGCTAATGGTAATTATTGGTTTTTACCGTCGCTAAACTCAAACGACTCCCTCAAAGAAAAATGCACCAATGAACATGTTATGATTTTATTCATTGATGCATATTATTTTTTGCTCTTTGTACTTTTTCTACCTTCGGTTTATAGTGCCGATATCGCTCCTGTACTGCATCCCTTCGAAACGGATACGCTTTATGTTATCGTAGGCCTTGGCTCTTGCTTCCTCGTGGGTCTTGCCAAGGGCGGTAACGCCCAGCACCCTTCCTCCGGAGGTGACCGTCGCCATGTGCGGCTCTCCCGAGCAGCCCGGCTTGCCCGATCCGGCGCATCCCAGCTCTGCGGTATTCTTTTTGGCTGTTCCGGCATGGAACACGATGACATCATCATCCACCTTGTCCAGGCCACCTATGACCTTGTTCTTCTCGTAGCTTCCCGGGTATCCGCCCGATGCCGCCACAACGCATACGGCCTTGTCGTCCTTCCAGCGGATGTCCACATCCGCCAGCCTGTTTTCCGTGACTGCCAGAAAGATGTCCAGCAGATCGCTTTCCAGTCGAGGCAGTACCGACTGAGTTTCAGGGTCGCCGAACCTGTTATTGAACTCGATGACCTTAGGGTCGTCATCCGATATCATCAGGCCGATGAACAACACGCCTTTGAAATCCAGGCCATCCTCCTGGAATCCTTTGAGAGTCGGTTCCAGTATCTGCTCCCTTATCTGCTTTTCCAGCTCCGGCGTGAACACCAGACTAGGGGAATATGTACCCATCCCGCCCGTATTAGGACCCTTGTCGCCGTCAAAGACACGCTTATAGTCCTGAGCCGATTCCATAGGGACGATGGAATTCTCATCGACGAAGCAGAGCATGGACGCTTCGATACCTGTAAGGAATTCCTCTACTACTACCTTATCGCCGGCGGAACCGAAGACCTTCTGCCCCATCATCTCCTCAATGGCAGCTTTGGCGTCAGCTTCGTTCTCCGCTATCACCACACCTTTTCCGGCTGCCAGGCCGTCGGCTTTGAGGACCATGGGATATCCATAGATGCCTGCCGCATCCAGCAGCTCCTCCTTATCGGTAAACTCCTTGTAGCCGGCAGTAGGGATGTCGTGTCTGCCGAGGAAAGCTTTGGTAAATGACTTGCTGGCCTCCAGCTGAGAGCACTTCCTGTTGGGGCCGAACACCTTTATTCCCCGGCTTTCCAGCTCATCGGTGATACCCATGGCCAGCGGCACTTCCGGTCCTATGACCGCCAGATCTATGGCCTTCTCTGCTGCGAGAGCGCATATGCCTTCTATATCCTCGGCACCCACGTTCACACATTCCGCCACCTGCTCTATACCGGCGTTGCCGGGAGCGCAGTACAGCTTATCCACCTTAGGGCTCTGGGCCAGCTTCCAGCATATGGCATGCTCCCTGCCGCCGCCGCCTACGACTAATACTTTCATTTCTTTGAACCTCCAAAAAATAGTTGAAAAAAAATAGATATGTGATATACTCAATTTAGAAAGAGATTGCCGGGGAAGCGGCAGTCCCTCTGGTTAAATGAATAACCGTCTTGGTGATTGCGTGGCGGTTATTTTTTTTGTGCTTTCGATGTAACTTATCAGTATCGTGACGATAATCCCGAGGACCATCAACACGACAGACAGCAATTCAAAATCACTCATAATATCAGTCCTCCTTTCAATGATTTCCCACTGGGATCTTCATGTACTTGGAGGGACCGGCCCCTCCTGAGAGGGACTACCGCCTTTTCGCTCCTGGCAATCTCATGCCCATGATAGCATATCACAGGCACATTTTCAACCATTTATTTACATTAATGTTTTTATTTTACTTATCACTGATGATCGTTATCATGCCTATCAGTGATGGAACAGTCTCATTCCGGAGAAGTACATGACGATGCCGTACTCGTCGCAGGACTGGATGACGATATCATCTCTCACAGAGCCGCCCGGCTGAGCTATGTACCTGACACCACTGCGGTAAGCACGCTGGACATTGTCGCTGAACGGGAAGAACGCGTCGGAGCCGAGAGCTACGCCGTCCATCTTGTCGAGCCAGGCTCTCTTTTCCTCTCTCGTCAACGGTTCAGGTCTTTCGGTGAAGAACTGCTGCCACTGTCCATCGGCCAGCACATCCATATAATCATCGCCGATGTACACATCGATAGCGTTATCTCTGTTAGGCTTGCCGATATCATCTCTGAAAGGCAGATCCAGCACCTTCGGATACTGTCTCAGGAACCAGTTATCAGCCTTCTGTCCGGCCAGTCTGGTGCAGTGGATACGGGACTGCTGGCCCGCTCCTATCCCAATGGCCTGTCCGCCCTTGGCGTAGCAGACCGAGTTGGACTGAGTATACTTGAGAGTTATCAATGCTATTATCAGATCACGTCTGGCCTCCTCGGTGATATCCTTGTTCTTCGTCACGATCTCCCCAAGGAATTTCTCATCTATCGGCATCTCGTTCCTGCCCTGTTCGAAAGTCACTCCAAATATCTGCTTCCTCTCTACCGGATCAGGTCTGTAGCTTGGATCTATCTTTATGACATTGTAATTGCCTTTCTTCTTGGACTTGAGTATTTCCAGCGCTTCCGGTTCATATCCCGGCGCGATGATGCCATCGGACACTTCATGCTTTATTATCCTTGCAGTCGGCACGTCGCACACGTCAGAAAGAGAGATGAAATCTCCGAAGGAAGACATCCTGTCAGCGCCTCTGGCTCTGGCATAAGCGCAGGCCAGCGGTGACATATCCTCCTGATCCTCGACCCAGTATATCTTCTTCTCCACATCGCTGAGAGGCAATCCCACAGCTGCGCCCGCCGGTGAAACGTGCTTGAATGAAGTGGCCGCAGGAAGACCTGTGGCTTCCTTCAGCTCCTTCACCAGCTGCCAGCCATTAAAGGCATCCATGAAGTTGATATATCCGGGCTTACCGTTGAGCACTTCGATAGGCAGCTCGCCCTTTTCCATGAAAATGCGCGACGGTTTCTGATTAGGATTGCATCCGTATTTTAATTCGAGTTCTTTCATTTTTCCTCCTTTATATGCTCGACGAAGTCGAACATCAATGTCCCCGCCAGGGGGCCTACTTGTTCTTATTGACGATACGTGTCTCGTACTCTCCCGTCTCTATATCTATATATCTGACGAACAGCGACACCTTGTTGTCCTCATTCAGACTGTTCCACACAGCGTCGGTAAACTGATCAATGTCTCCTGATATCTCTACTCTGGCAGGTTCACCTTCGTAGCTTGGAAGCGGATTTCCGTCACCTGTATATGTATGGACAAAACGGCCTTCACCCGCAGGACATCCATCATAAGCAAAAGTGTTCCTTATGCAGTATTCCGGGTCACCGTCGCCGCTCTTGAGGATGGACACAGCAAAATCGAATCCTCCCTCCATGACGTTGATGATACCTGATATCCTCGGTGTGTAATTAGGCTCATCCGGTTCGAACTTCCTGGTCCTCAGAGCTTCCTCAAAAGTCTTCCCCTGTCCCATCAGCTCATATACTGTGTCGGTCTGGTCGCCGTTGGTTACGATAGTAGTATTTTCCAGCACCTTCACCGGCGCATAGATTATCAGACTCGGATCGCTCAGTTTGGAAACGTCGAAGGCTTCCGTCCTTATGCCCTCGCCCTCTTCCACGAAGACCCGGTTGCGGCTGTTGACGCTGCGGCCCATGATGAAATAGGCTGTCACAGCGTGCTTTCCATCGGCGGATCTGCCGATCATTATGCCCCGCCCCGGATATGTGTTCTTTTCAAGCAATGCTGTAAATGGCGTTCTTTCCATCTTTTACTCCCTTCCATCCCAACAATATGTGCAAAGTTTACATTTGTCCACGCCGATAGCCTCTACTGTATCCTCCAGGTTCTGGAACCTGAGACTGTCGAACTTCAACCTCTTTCTTATCTCGTCGACCATAGCGGCATGCTTTTCAGTGCTGCCGTCGGCATATTCCTTCAGCAGCTCCGGCGTGATATCATCAGCTTCTATTCCCTCCAGATCCCTGATGACCCTCCTGGTTATCAGCTCCAGATCGCTGACAGATCTGGAAAAGTTGAGGAACTTGCAGCCGTACATGATAGGCGGACATGCTGATCTGACATGGATCTCCTTGGCCCCATTCTCGATAAGGTAGCTTACCGTCTGAGAAAGCTGAGTGCCTCTTACGATGGAATCGTCTATCAGGACGAATTTCTTATCCTTTATTATCTGAAAAACAGGCACGAGCTTCATCTTGGCGATCCTGTCTCTTGCTTTCTGATTCTGCGGCATAAAGCTTCTCGGCCATGTAGGCGTATACTTTATCAGCGGTCTGGAATACGGAGTCCTGGACTGGTTGGCATATCCCAGCGCATGGGCCGTACCGCTGTCAGGCACTCCAGCCACGTAATCCACATCCAGATCGCCGTCCCTCTGAGCCAGCAATTCGCCGTTGCGGTTCCTCATCAGCTCCACATTCCGTCCTTCGTAGATGGATGTGGTGTAACCGAAATAAGTCCACAGGAACGCGCATATCTTCATTTCTTTCTGAGGATCGGCCACCGTCTTCTCGCCATCAGCTGTGATGAAAGCCACTTCAGCCGGGCCCAGCTCTCTCTTATATCTATATCCCACGTTTATGAATGCGAAGGATTCGGATGCCGCGCAATAAGCGCCGTCCTTTTCTCCGATTATCAGCGGCGTCCTTCCATACTTATCTCTGGCCGCGTAAAGACCGTCCTCGGTCAATATCAGCATAGTCATGGAACCGTCTATTTTAGACTGAGCTATCTTGATGCCGTCCACGATATCCTTGCCTGTGGATACCAACGCCGCCACCAATTCAGTATTATTGATACCGCCTCCACTCATTGACATGAATTGTCCTGCTCTGTCCTTCAGCAGCTCAGCCACCAGCTCCTCTTTGTTGTTGATACGCCCCACGGTAGTGATGGCATAATCTCCCTGTCTGCTCCTGACTGTCAGAGGCTGCGGATCTCCATCACTGATGGAACCGATACCCATCTTTCCGCTCATCTCCTCCAGATCCTCTTCGAACTTGCTCCTGAAGGGCGAATTCTCTATGTTATGTATGGAGCGATTGAAGCCGTCCTCCTGAAGCACGCACATCCCGCCGTTCTTCGTTCCCAGATGAGAATGATAGTCTGTTCCGAAGAACAGATCCATCACACAGTCCTGTCTGGAAACAAACCCTATTACTCCTCCCATTATTTCCCTCCTTTTTTCAAGTTATCTACAGCTCTTTCCAATCCCCTCGCCAGTATCTCATGCTCCGTCTCCAATACTCTGGCCGCCAGCGTCTCCGGCGTATCGCCGTCCAGCACCGGCACTTTTTCCTGAAGGATGATCGCTCCCGTGTCGACGCCCTCGTCCACGTAATGGACCGTAGCGCCGCTTTCCTTTTCGCCGGCCTCGATGACCGCTTTATGGACTCTCATTCCATAAAACCCCTTCCCGCAGTATTTAGGGATGAGAGATGGATGTATATTGATTATCCTGTCTCTGTATTCCGCTATTATCTCAGGGGAGAGCACTCTCATATATCCCGCCAGAACTACTATCTCCGCGCCGGAAGCTTTCAGCTCCTTCAGCACCTCCTGCTGTTCTCTGGCTACGGCAGTGGTGATACCGGCCTTTTCCGCCCGTGTCAGGGCAAAAGCGTCTTCCCTGCTGGAGATGACTCTGACGATCTCCACGTCATCCAGCTGACCATCTGCCACTTTATCTATCAGTGCCTGCAGATTAGTCCCGCCGCCCGATACCAGGACTGCTACCTTCGTCTTTTCACTCATGCCATCCACCTTCTCCTATTCGTTATGGCTCAGGACCACACTGTCATCTGTCCTCTGCCTTATCTCGCCTATAACAGCGGCATTCTCCCCGGCAGCCTTCAGAGCTTCGACAACGCCTGCCGCATCGTCCGCGTCCACCACCATCATCATACCTATCCCCATGTTGTAGGTGGAAAACATCTCCTTCCTGTCGATATTGCCGCACTTTTCGATATATGTGAATATAGGCGGTATCTGCCAGGCATCGGTATCTATGACAGCCGCCGTATCATCCGGCAATATTCGAGGTATGTTCTCGAAAAATCCGCCCCCCGTGATGTGGACAATTCCCTTCACGTCAAACTTCGGCAGCACCGCGCCGCAGGCATTGGCATATATCTTCGTCGGTGTCAGCAACGCCTCGCCAAGAGTCTGGCCCAGTTCGTCTACATATTCATCCACACCCATCTTCATCTTTTCAAAGAAAACTTTTCTTACCAGCGAATATCCGTTGCTGTGGATACCGCTGGATGGTATGCCTATTATCCTGTCGCCGGCCGCTATCCTTTCGCCCGTTATTATTCTTTCCTTGTCGACGATACCCACGGAAAATCCTGCCATATCGTACTCGCCTTCGCCGTAGAAATCCGGCATCTCCGCCGTCTCACCGCCTACCAGAGCGCTGCCCGACTGACTGCAGCCATCGGCTATGCCTTTTACGATATCAGCGATCTTCTCTGCTCTGACTTTGCCTGTAGCGATGTAATCCAGGAAAAACAACGGCTTCGCGCCCTGACACAGCACGTCGTTGACGCACATGGCCACACAGTCGATCCCCACCGTGTCATGCTTGTCCATCATGAAGGCTATCTTCAGCTTAGTTCCCACTCCATCGGTCCCGGACACCAGTACCGGCTGTTTCATTCCTGCCACATCCAGACTGAAAAGGCTCCCAAAACTGCCCAGTCCTGTCAGAACGTTCTCGTTGAATGTCTTCTTCACGTGTTCCTTCATCAGGGAAACGGCGCGTTCACCTTCCTTTGTATCCACGCCAGCGTCCTTGTATGTAAGTTTCATATCTTCCATATTATCCTCTCATCCTCCGTATGAACAGGGGTCAGTCGTTTTTCACTCTTCTGAGCACTTCCGCATATGTCTCTTCTATTTTGCCCAGGTCTCTCCTGAATCTGTCCTTGTCCATTTTTTCGTTGGTCTTGACATCCCAGAGCCTGCAGGTATCAGGCGATATCTCGTCAGCCAGTATCACCTGACCGTCGTAGAGACCGAATTCTATCTTGAAGTCCACCAGCTTCAGTCCCTTATCCAGGAAGAATTCCTTCAGCGTATCATTGACTATCGAAGCATATTTTCTCACTTCCTCAAGCTGTTCCTTAGTCACCAGCTTGAGAGCCAGCGCATGAGATTCACACATGAGAGGATCCCCAAGATCATCATTCTTGTACGACAACTCAAAAGTAGGCTCATCGAATACGATACCTTCCTCTACCCCATATCTCTTGGCAAAGGAGCCGGCGGAAATATTTCTCATGATAACTTCGAGAGGCAGTATCTTCACAGCCTTGACCACTGTCTCCCTGTCGCTGAGCTGCTCAACGTAGTGGGTCGGCACGCCCTTCTGCTCCAGCAGCTGGAATATGATATTGGACATGGTGTTGTTGACAACTCCCTTGCCTACTATCTGACCTTTCTTCTCGCCGTTGAAGGCTGTAGCGTCGTCCTTATAATCTACGATAAGGTAATTCGGATCGTCTGTCTTGAATACTTTCTTCGCCTTGCCCTCATAAAGCTGTTCCAGTTTTTTCATCTTTTATACCTCCAGTTCTATTTGTTCTTACCTTCATTGAATTCCCTGTCCAGCGCCACGATATCTTCCTCCTGCTGTTTCTTGAAGTCCTTTATGGCCTGTCTCAGTCCCGCGTCAGCCGTGCTGAGTATCTGGACGGCCAGCAGCGCGGCGTTTTCCGCCCCGTCTATGGCTACCGTAGCCACAGGCACGCCCTTAGGCATCTGCACCACCGAGAGCAGTGAGTCCAGGCCATCCAGGGTGCTGGACTTCATCGGTATGCCTATGACAGGCAACGGAGTGGTGGCCGCCAGCACTCCCGCCAGGTGAGCCGCCTTTCCGGCTGCCGCGATGATACATCCGAAGCCGTTTTCTTCGGCTGCCGCCGCGAACGCCTCTGCCTGCTTTGGCGTCCTGTGAGCCGAGATTATCCTCGTCTCGTATTCCACATTGAATTTCTCAAGCATTTGTTCCGCTTTCTGGACTACCGGATAATCGGATTTACTGCCCATTACTATCGCTACTTTCATATCTTTCTCCTCTTTCTGTGTTCTGCGGTTTTGCGCCGGACGCCGTTCTGCGTTCCGGGGGTATCGTCCTGCCGCGCCGCCGCGCCCGCCGCCTCATCTATTTGAAATATTTTACACCGGATTCGAATATCTTCTGGTCTTTGTCTCCCAGGACGTTCTTATAGACATTATGGCCGATCCTCTCCGAATGGCCCATCTTTCCCAGCACTCTTCCGTCAGGCGACGTTATCCCTTCTATAGCCATCACCGAACCGTTAGGATTAAAGGCTATATCCATGGACGGATTGCCGTCGAAATCCACGTACTGAGTGGCTATCTGGCCGTTGGCCTTGAGTTTCTCCAATACGTCGCCACTGGCGATGAACCTTCCCTCGCCGTGAGATACAGGTATGGTGAACACGTCCCCCACATTGACGCCGGCCAGCCACGGTGACTTGACCGACGTGATCCCTGTCCTTACCAGGCAGGAAGCATGCCGCCCTATCTTATTGTATGTGAGAGTAGGACTGTTCTCCGTACCGTCAACTATCTTCCCTTCCGGAACGAGTCCCAGCTTTATCAACGCCTGGAACCCGTTGCAGATACCCAGCATCAGGCCGTCTCTGTTTTCCAGCAGATCCGATACAGCATCGCTGATGCCAGGATTCCTGAAGACTGCCGTGATGAACTTGGCTGATCCGTCCGGCTCGTCTCCTCCCGAAAATCCGCCCGGTATCATTATGATCTGGCTGGATCTTATCTTCTGTTCCAGCTGACGGATAGATTCCTCCAATTGCGCCGTGGTCTGGTTCCTTATGATGTGTATATCGGCTTCGGCTCCCGCTTTACGGAACGCTCTCGCCGAATCCATCTCACAGTTGGTCCCCGGAAATGCCGGTATCACCACTCTCGGCTTGGCTATCCTGACAGCCGGACCTGATGTGTTCCTCTGGATATATACCGGTTGCTCTACAGGCGTGTCATCAGAGGAATCCCTGAAGTCCGGCGTCCTTACAGGGAAAACTCCTTCAAGAGGCTCCTGCCAGCGCTTCGTCAGTTCCTTTATATCCTCCGATTTCCCGTTGACAGTGATGTTCCTGCCAGCTGTCGTGCTGCCCAGCACTGTGTATACGGAACCGGACATGAGGCGGTCTATTCTTTCCCCCGCAGGTATCTCTATCACCAGAGAACCGAACATCGGCGAAAGTATATCGCCTTCCACTTTCACATCGACGCCTATCCTGTTCCCCACAGCCATCCTTACCAGGGTCATATAAAGTCCGCCGCGGCCAATGGCGTCCGCCGCCAGTATCTTGCCTCTGGCAGCCAGCTCTCTTATCTTGAGAAGATTGTTCCTGTATATATCAAAATCTATCACTCCGTCCTTGTCTATAGGCGCTGTCACTGCCACCAGATGGCTTCCGGCGTATTTGAACTCAGTGGAAAGCACCTCTCCTGCATCTATGGTCGTGATAGCGAATGATGCCAGCGTTGGCGGTACGTCTATATCCATAAATGTTCCCGACATGCTGTCCTTTCCGCCTATAGCCGGTATCTCCAGCTCCTTCTGTACTCTCAGCGCACCCAGGAGCGCAGCCATCGGCTTGCCCCATCTCTGCGGCTCCTCCCCCAGTTTTTCGAAGTATTCCTGGAAAGTGAGCCTTATGTTCCTGTAATCGCCTCCCATAGCGGCTATCTTGGTGACGGAATCCACTACCGCGTAGAGAGCTCCGTGGAATGGACTCCTCATGGCCAGCTCAGGATCGAAGCCATAGCTCATGATGGTAGCCGTATCTGTTTCCCCACGGGTCACCGGAAGCTTGGCAGCCATCCCGGCAGCCGGTGAGAGCTGATATCTTCCTCCCAGCGGCATCAGTACCGTAGCCGCGCCAATGGTACTGTCGAACATCTCTGTCAGCCCTTTCTTGCTGCAGCAGTTTAGATCTGTCAGCAGCTGTTCTCTTGTCCTGTTCTCCTTCAGGATATCGGAAAGGTCTCCGGACGACTGTGCCACAAACTTCGGATCTGCGGCAAAAGCTTTCGCGAACTGCTGAGCTCCGTTAGTATTGAGAAAATCTCTGGAAATATCCAATATACACTTTTCACGCCAGTACATCCTCACCCTGTTAGTGTCGGTGACCGTCGCTACGATCGTCGCTTCCAGATTCTCCTCATCGGCATACCCGATGAATTCCTCCGCCCTGTCGGCGTCTATGACAACAGCCATTCTCTCCTGGGATTCGGAAATGGCCAGCTCCGTACCGTCCAGTCCCTCGTATTTCTTAGGTACCAGATCCAGATTTATATCCAGTCCATCGGCCAGCTCGCCGATAGCTACGGAAACACCTCCGGCTCCGAAGTCATTGCAGCGTTTTATCAGATTAGCCACTTCTTTTCTCCTGAAGAGACGCTGTATGTTCCTCTCAACAGGCGGGTTTCCTTTCTGGACCTCAGCCCCGCACTGAAGGATAGATTCTTCCGTATGCTCCTTCGAGGAGCCGGTAGCTCCTCCACAGCCATCTCTTCCCGTTCTTCCGCCTACCAGAACGATGATATCTCCCTTCTGAGGAGTCTTCCTTATGACGTGATCGGCAGGAGCCGCGCCTACTACCGCGCCGATCTCCATCCTCTTGGCCACGTAGTTTTCATGGTATACCTCATCCACAAGCCCTGTAGCCAGACCTATCTGGTTTCCGTAAGAGCTGTACCCCTGAGCGGCTTCCCTGGTTATCTTTCTCTGCGGCAGCTTGCCGTTGATAGTCTCCTCTATAGGCCTTCTCGGATCAGCGGCTCCCGTGACGCGCATGGCCTGGTACACATATACTCTGCCGGAAAGCGGATCTCTTATGGCTCCGCCCAGACATGTGGCAGCGCCGCCAAAAGGCTCTATTTCCGTCGGATGGTTGTGGGTCTCGTTCTTGAACATCACAAGCCAGTCCTCTTCTTTCCCGTCTATCCTGGCTTTCACTTTGATGCTGCAGGCGTTTATCTCCTCAGACTCATCCAGATCATTCACCTTGCCATACTTCTTGAGATACTTCGCTCCTATGCAGGCCATATCCATCAGGCACAGATTCTTTTCCTTCGCACCGTATACCTCTTTCCTCATATCGAGATACTGGGCAAATGCCTGAGCCACCAGTCTGCCGTAAGGGCTGTCATCGAAGCCCACGTCCCTGAGAGTGGTATTAAACGTAGTATGTCTGCAATGATCTGACCAGTAGGTGTCTATGACCTTCAGCTCAGTCAGGGTCGGATCGCGTCTTTCTTCATCTCTGTAATACTGCTGTACGAAAGCGATATCGGCAGTGCTCATGGCGAAGCCCATCTCTTTTCTGTACCCCTCCAGCGCACTTTCTGTCATCGTCCTGAACCCGTCTATCACAGGCACGTCTTCAGGCGGCACCGTCTCCATCGCCAGATCGTCCGGCTTTTCCATGGCCGCTATCTGGGAATCCACCGGGTTCACACAGTATTTCTTTATAGCCTCCAGGTCTTTTCCGTCTATGTCGCCTTCCAACACTATGGTCCTGGCAAACTTCACCACCGCTTCAGCTTCCGTATTCATCAGCTTTATACATTGAGCCGCCGAATCGGCCCTCTGATCATACTGCCCCGGCAGATATTCCACCGCAAAAAAAACAGCAGAACCTGCATCCTCAGGCATCGTTTCCTCGTATACGATATCTATGGCAGGTTCCGCGAATACCGTGTATTTAGCCGCTTCGTATGTAGCGTCGTCTATCCCGTCCATGTCATAACGGTTGAGAATCCTCACTCCCGACAGTCCGTCAATGTGCAAATTCTCCTTCACATCATTAAAAAGCGCTTCAGCTTCCACATCGAAGCCTTTTTTCTTTTCAACGTAAATCCTTCTTACCATCGGTCCATTGTCCTTTCCGAATAACACCAATATCCCAACTTATCATTTCATATGTTAATGTTAGCACTTTTAACGTGTCATATCAACGTTTTTCACCCGAAAACTTTTGAAATTTGTTCTTTTTACGAACATTTTATATTTATTTATATTTATTGTTCGTCTTTAGCCGAGGTACGGCGGCCATCACCCGTTTCTCGCCGGCATATATTTCGTGCCTGGCAGCCAGTTTCTACGTCAGAAATACTGCCACTCATATTCCTCACACATGCTTTTCAGCGTTTCTTCACACTGATGTCTCCAAATCAGCATATACGACTGCTATTATATAATCACTCCAAGAGGAAAAGACACCTCTCCTAATAAATAGTAAATTAGTGTGATGACAGCGAAAAAGCTGCACGGGCAGAGCCCGGGCAGCTTTTTCGTCTGTGTACCCGACGTCCCATATCAGCCGGGGACCGGACGTCGAAAGCGATCTGCCGTGAAAAAAGGAGCTGCCGCATCGATACTTTTTCATTGACGCGACAGCTCCAGCTCCTTTTCTTCATCAGAATATGCTCAAATATCTCTCTCCTGTATCCGGCAGAACGACGACTATCCTCTTTCCCGTGTTCTCCTCTCTGGCAGCCACCTGCCCTGCCGCGTACAATGCGGCTCCCGACGAGACTCCCGTAAGAAGACCTTCTGTGCGAGCCAGCTCCTTCATCGTATCGAGGGCGTCATCATCCGTAACAGTGATTATCTCGTCCATTATATCCACATCAAGGACATCCGGCACGAAGTTGGCGCCTATACCCTGTATCTTATGAGGCGCGGCTTTCCCTTCCGTCACCAGCGGCGACGCTGCCGGCTCCACTCCCACGATCCTGACAGATGGATCCTTCTCTTTGAGATACCTCCCGACTCCCGTCACCGTACCACCTGTACCGAAAGCCGACACGAAAACATCCAGCTTTCCGTCAGTGTCACGCCATATCTCAGGAGCTGTAGTCTCATAATGAGCCTGCGGATTGGCAGGATTCTCAAACTGTCCGGCAATGATGCTGCCCGGTATCTCCCTGGCCAGCTGATCAGCCTTCTCCAGGCTCCCTTTCATCCCCAGCGATTTGTCGGTGAGCACCAGTTCAGCTCCCAGCGCTGCCAGAAGCTTTCTTCTTTCCACGCTCATACTCTCCGGCATTACCATGATAGCCTTGTACCCTCTTGCCGCCGCTGTCATAGCAAGTCCCACTCCGGTATTTCCGCTCGTAGGCTCTATTATCGTTCCTCCCGGCTTCAGTCTGCCGCTCTTCTCCGCTTCGATTATCATATTGTAACCTACTCTGTCCTTGATGCTCCCTGCCGGATTGAACAGCTCCACCTTGGCCACTATCTCCCCGCGGGCGCCGAAGCGCTCCTCCATCTTCTTCAGCCTCAAAAGCGGCGTATCGCCTATCAATTCTGTCACTGTATTCTTTATATTCATAATTACCTCCTTGCCGGTAGATCCGGCCATTCAACTTTTTCCGCGGATCAAGCGCTGTATATCAGAATTTCTCGGTATCGATCACGGCGCCATCCTCCAGAAACAACATATATCCGTGTCCCGGATCAGGTATCCATCTGTAGAAATTATCCTTCTGCCGCGGGTATATGCTCTCCAGTATGGCAGATATGGTGCCGCCGTGGCACACCGTTATGGAAAGGGCATCCTGATCCTTGTGTCTCATCGCCAGCATTTTCCCGGCATGCCTGTTTTTCAGATCTTCAAATCCCCTCACGACTCTTTTGTAAAAAGCCATCAGACTCTCTCCGTTGGGTGGCGCCAGCGAACCCATAACGTCTGACCTCCATATCCTGTACTCCTCTGAATCCTTGAGCTCCCCATGACTCTTCATCTCATAATCCCCGAAATTTATCTCCCTCAGACTTTCCAGCGTCTCATGCTTCCTCTGGCCATATATCAGTTCCAGCGTCTGTTCCGTCCGCTTCAGCCCGCTGGTGTAGAAATCCGCACCGTCGCCTTCAGGATAGATCCCCGCGGCAGCCAGTTCCTTCAGCTGATATATCCCCTCTTCAGCTAACGGGATATCGGCAAACCCGTAATATAGTTTGTTCTTATTTCCTTCCGTTATTCCATGCCTTATGAGGCATATCCTGGATTCCATCTTATCCTCCCTCTCACGCCGCTCTGTTCCGGGCGAGCAGCTATAACTACTATACCACAAATATCCCATCTGAAAAATGTAGATTCGGTTAAATTCTTCCGACTGCCGGCAATGGCTTTCCCATTGATAAAACTGCCTTTTACTGCTATACTTTTCAATGGATCCCGCAGTGGAAAGTTTTCGCAGGACACGATGTCGCCAGCGATACACGATCTCATAATGAAAGGAATTTGATAGCATGGGTGTCAAAGCCAAATCTACCATCAGTTTGTTCATAACAGCCATAATATGGGGGTCAGCCTTCGTAGCTCAGAAAATGGGACTGGAATCCATCGGGTCTCTTTACTTCAGTGCATTCAGGATGCTGTTAGGGTCAGGTGTGCTGGCACTGATGGCGTTGATCCTCGATTTTACCAGGAAGCGGCGGGAAGCAGGCGGCACAGACAGCACAGACAGCGCGGACGATACGGACAACGAGGCTAATACAGATGCCTCGGGGAGGAGGACTCTCAGGATCGGAGGGCTTGTATGCGGTATCGTCATCTTCTTCGCCTTCAACCTGCAACAACTGGGCCTCGTCTCTGTAGATGCCGGAAAGACCGGGTTCATCACAGCCCTTTACATCGTCATCGTACCCTTCCTCAGCATTTTCCTCAAGCACAGGACGACGCTTTTCAACTGGCTGGGCGCTGTCATCGGAGTCGCCGGGCTCTATTTCCTGTGTATCACCGAAAACTTCACGATAATGCGCGGCGATATCATCGTAATGGTCGGCGCTTTCTTCTGGGCAGCTCACATCCTGTGTATCGACCACTTCGCGCCGAAAGTAAATATACTGAAACTCAACGCCTACCAGTTTCTCATCGCCGGGCTCATGAGCCTGGCCTCGGCTATGGCTCTGGAGGATATAACCTTCGACGCTGTCCTGAGCGCCGCTCCGGCGATCTGTTATACAGCGGTCTTTTCCACGGCTATCGCCTATTCTTTTCAGGCCTATGGACAAAAGGGCCTCAACCCGACGGTAGCCTCGATAATACTGAGTACCGAAGCGCTGTTCGCGGTCATCTTCGGATGTCTGTTCCTGAATGAAACACTGACGTCCCGTGAGCTCATCGGATGTGGTCTCATGTTCACCGCGGTCATCCTCGCTCAGATACCGTCGAAGCCTCGTGGTGAAACGCCGCAGCCGACATCACGGGACAAAGGGAAGGCTCTGTGAAAATTGTCCAGGCAAAAGATATTCAGGGAAAGGAGAGATATATGATGGATAATACAAAGGTGACAAAAGTTCCGGACAAAAAACTGCAGGAACTGAAAAATATACTGACAGGTTACGGTAAAATCTCCGTAGCCCTTTCAGGCGGCGTAGACAGCGTATTCCTGCTGACCTTTTCCTGCCGCGTGCTGGGGAATGAAAATGTCAGTGCCATTACAGCCACAGGGCCCCACTTCGCCGACGACGAAACTGATTACGCAGCCCGTCTGTGCGATGCGCTCCACATCCGGCACAAGGCCGTATCCATGGATGGCATCCTGGACGTGATAGGAGATAATCCTCCCGACAGATGCTACATATGCAAACGAGAGATCTTTTCCTCGCTGAAGGAGCTTGCTTCATCGGAAAACAGCATTCTGGCAGACGGGACTAACCTGGACGACATGGATGACTACAGGCCGGGATACAGAGCCATTACCGAGCTGGGCATCTCCAGTCCGCTGAAAGATGCCGGTCTTACGAAAGACGAGATCCGCCTTTCTCTGGAATCCCTGGCTGAAGAAGACTCTGCCATCAGACAGACCCTGACGATACCTTCCGGCGACGGCAAAACGATGGCTATATGGGAAAAGCCTGCTTTTGCCTGCCTCGCTTCGCGGATACCTTACGGCGAACGGCTCACGGAGGAAAAGCTTACAGCAGTCTACAAAGCCGAAAATCTTTTAAAAGAGCTGGGATTCAGGCAGATACGGGTACGTCATCACGGTGACGTGGCCAGGATAGAAGTCCTGCCCGAAGACAGGGAAAAATTTTTCGACACTACATTCATGGATGAAGTCAACGAGGGTATCAAAGCCTGCGGCTTCAAGTTTGCCGCCCTCGATCTGGCCGGATACAGGATGGGCAATCTCAATCAGCAAACTGTGAAAAGGAGGTAAGGATATATGACAGAAAAGAAACGTTTCGATTTAAAATCCGCCGAGAAGTACAGCTTCGGCGATCTGGTGGAAATAATAGCAGCTCTCAGAGCTCCCGGCGGATGCCCTTGGGATATAAAACAGACTCACCAGTCCCTGAAGGAATGTCTGGTGGAAGAATCGGGCGAGGTGATAGATGCCATCGACAACGATGACGACGAAAACCTCTGTGAGGAGCTTGGCGACGTGCTGCTGCAAGTGGTAATGCATGCCCAGATAGCCGCCGAACGCGGGAGCTTCACCATTGATGACGTGGTACAGGGCGTTTCCGAAAAAATGATACGAAGGCATCCCCATGTCTTTGGCAACGTAAAAGTATCCTCCCCGGAAGAAAGCCTGGAATTGTGGAAAAAAATCAAAGAACAGGAAAAGTCAGGCTCTGCGAAATAAAAGACCTCAGTCGCCAAAGCCCTGCCAGATCCCGGCCGAAGCCCGGCGGCAGGAGCTCAGGCGATATTTTTTATAGGCTTTACAGAGTTGTTTCACACACTCCAGAGACGCTCTTCATCTATCCCGATATCAGCGACGATGATGTCACCGCAATATCGAGCCGCAAACTTCTGGAGATGGACCGGCTTTCTGGCGTGGAATGTTATGGTGCAATCCGCTCTCACGCTGTTGACGTCCACTTCCTGCTCGTCCACTATATCTCCGCCCAGGCCTGACGGGATATCCAGCGAGAACATCACCGGTCTTGGGGCGTCAGCCGGAGCAGACCTGGCCGGTTGGATATCGGCGCAGCTTTCAGCACTTTCCCCGATTTTGAATTTGTTCATATATATGGCTGCTCTAAGGGCATTGCCGGACAGGCTGCCGTGAAATCCCGTACCGTATATGGCATCTACTATGATATCCGGCCACACTCTCATGTACATCAGCACCCGCTCGTTTTCAGTCATATCAGTGACTTGTACAGGCATATTTTCAAGTAAACGGAAATTTGTGACGCTGTCTTCCGTCACAGGCTGTCCGTCTACCAGTATCACATGGACACAGAACCCACTCTCACTCATCTTCCTGGCAACGACAAAGCCATCGCCGCCATTATTCCCTTTACCGCAGAAAATCAGCGCCTGATGTCTGCGCTCATGTTTTACGGACATAGCCGCTATCCCTGACGGGGCTTCCGCAACAGCTGCCGGCGGAAACCCACTGCCGATCCTTTCCATTATGGCAAGAGCCGCCGCTGTCCCGGCGTTTTCCATCATCTGATAGTAGGAAAGTCCATCCTCGTCGGCTCGTCTCTCCAATATCTTCATCTGTCCGCATGTGACAAAGTGCTCGTTCCCGTTTCTCATCCTATCACCCCATCACCGAAATATCCAGACCATCATAAGACGCCAGGAACCCCTTCATGACTTTCCCTATCTGGCCGCAGCCTCCCGGTTCATCGGAAGCCATGTTTACAGGAAGGATAGGATCGTGAAGTGATTTCCTCAGCAGGCACCAGCCGCCAGGGAAATTTATCCTGACGCCTTCGTAATTAGGCTCTTCCAGCGACAGCCCCATCTCCTTCCCGGGACCAGCCACGAAGCTTTTCAGATCCTCGATGACTTTATCGCCATATGCTCCGAAGTCCGCCGCGGTGATAGGTATCCTCACTTCCTTTTCATCCGCAGGCGAAGACAGATCGGCTATGAGACTGTCCAGCGATTTTCCCTGCTTCCTGAGACGAGCAGCTTCTACGACGATTTTTGTCGCAAGATATGCTCCATCGTCGAGGAAATAGTTTTCCTTGAAAGCTGCATGCCCCGACGTCTCTATGGCCAGCTGACAGTCGATCCCCTGTTGATTGAGCTCTCTGGCCTTGTTTATCACATTCCTGTATCCCCGCTTATATCTCAGATGTTTCATGCCCAGACCCTCTTGCAGGAAATCCGTGAGCTGTCTGCTGGTGATGCTGTCGGTCACCACAGTTGTGCCGGGATGCTCATCGGCTATCAACGCTGCCGCCATGGCTACGATGCCATTCCTCGCGATCTCATGCCCCCGGCCGTCCACCGCAGCTGATCTGTCCACATCCGTGTCGAAGATGAGTCCAAAATCAGCGCCTTTGGAAACTACCCGGGTCATCAGCGAATTTATGGCGTCAGGATCCTCCGGATTAGGAGCGTGATTGGAGAACATGCCGTCAGGCTCCAGATATTGACTGTCAGACACATCAGCGCCCAGCGGCTTCAGGACTTTCTTCGCGTAAAATCCTCCACTGCCGTTTCCGGCATCCACTACTATCTTCATCCCCCGGAGCGGTTTTTCCCCATCATCTGCGCCGTCAGTTATCAGCTTTCTCAGGTGAGCACAGTAAAGCGACATCAAATCCCTTTCCTCCGCAGGATATACCAGTTTACCGAAATTCCTCACCCTGCCGTCGCTGCCGTCAGGCTCTCCCAGCTTTTCCACACAGGCCTTCTCATCGCCGGCATATCTCAGTATGTCTGCGATATCCGCCTTGTCCAGTCCTCCTTCGGCAGTGAAAAACTTGAATCCGTTCCTGTTATATGGCAGATGGCTGGCCGTTATCATCACCGCCGCATCACACGCGAATTCAGGAAACACCGTCGACATGAACATGGCTGGTGTAGATGCCAGACCACAGTCATAGGCCGTGATACCGTAAGGGCCCATGCCGTTCATCAATCCCTCCATCAAACGTTTGCCCGACACACGAGGATCCCGTCCCACAGCTATCTTTATATTTCCCGGAGCTTTATTTATCTTATCGCAGAGCCATACGACAAATCCTCTGCCTATATCGGCCGCCTCATCCGGAGTAAGATTCGGCAGTTCTCCGGGCACCCCTGTTATAGCTATCCCTCTTATATCGCTGCCATTCTGCAGCTTTCTGTAATCGTTCATATGATTTTCTCCCGTCATCCTATCATTTCACTATCTGTTTCCCGGCCGCGGATATCAAATATCTGCGAGTCCGGTCATGATTATTATACGACAACAGCCCGCCGGGTAAAAGCTGTTATTTTCCCAGGCCGCCGGACCGCGAAAAACATCCGCCGGAAAAAGGAACAATCCTGACCTGCCGTTGCCAACGCTCCATAAGCGGCTCACATATCAGACGCCTTTCTGCTTGACTCTCTTGATGCGGCCCCACTGGCTCTTTCGCTTCCCGTAGCCTATGAAAGCCATGACTCTGACGCCATCCAGGAAAAGTCGGAAGAACACATTCTCAAGGATGCATACGATGACAGCCTTGGCTGTGTCCGACAGACTTATCTTCAGCCCCATCGTATATATCCGCTGAAAAAATATCGTTATAGTCAGCACCGCGTTATAAAGCGTATACATCAGATAAAACAGGAAAATATCATCAAAACGATATTTTTTATCATAAAGAAAAGGGCCTCTTCCAGATGCCCTCGTCCATACTTTCCAAACGCTATTCAGATGGAGAGACATCCGGTTGAGCCATTGCCTCCCCAATCCCCTCTCTCCAGGCAAGCGTTTACATTTTATAATACTTTCCTATTTTGGTCAAGAGGGGGTCCCCCTTTGACCGCCATGCCAATGATCTCCCATACCGACAGCAATGTCAGGCATATGATAAACCAGGCAAGCGTATACTTGGGACATATCTGCCCCATCACATTCCCTATCTGCCGCGAATAATTCCATACATCCCATCCGAACCACACATTTACCACGATCCCCACGGCAAATTCAAAACCTGTAAAAATCAAAGCTCCCACCGCGGCTTTCGCCAGAGTGGGAGTATCCTTGAATTCTTCCGTATAGAAGTACAATGTCAGAAGACATGCGCCTCCGGTCAACACCATCGACCAGTGAGTATATCCTCTGAAAAGGTATTCGATCATGGAATATCCTGCCGCTCCCGTCAAAAAAACTATAAATCTCATATTAATATTATCTATAGTTTTCGGAAGGGTAGCCCTGTTATTTTTTTCCGCCCCGGAAAATCAGGACATCAGATTTCCTTAGTCTTTTCCTCAGTCTCATCATTCTCATTGTCCTGCTCTTCAGTTTCCCGGCTCACTTCGATGATACCGGCAGTCTCATCACTACTTCCGGTGTTCTCGCCGCCATCATCGGCTCCTGCCACAGCTCCGGCTGCCGGTACCGCTCCATTCTGGAGCAGCCTTATGATCTTTCCCGCACAGAATGTCAGCATACCGTAAACGAAATAGCTTATAGATCCGGTTATCACATACTGGATAGCGTCGAACAGCATATCGGAAACGCTCATTCCATAGCTTGCGGCATAGCTGTTGATGTACATGATATTCACTATTATCATGTACACGCATATGGCCATAAGCACAGCCGATATGATATACAGCGCTTTTACCAGCGGAGTGACCCTGCCATCGTTTTTTCTCGTCTCATAGTTCATAAAATACACCTCAAAAATACACCTTGACTTTAAGATTTATTATTTCAACTTATTATTCATCATATGTGTGTATTTTCTGTGTTGGAAATATTTTCATTTCGTGTCGACTTTTTGTTTCTGCTGAAAATCTTGAAAATCACGAAAGCGATGAAAAAGATGACCGCTGCGGCAAACCCTGCCGCCGTCACTTGCCTGAAGCCGTTCTCCGCCATCACGTAAGCCATATGATCAGATGCCGAGGATGTGGTCATCGCACCTACCAGAGTCGCCAGTCCCCAATATATCAACGAAACCAGAGCGATGGTGACGGCACACCACAGGAAGCCCAGTCTGCTCCTCCAGCACAGCGCTATGACGGCGGCGCAAAGGATCACACATATTGCTGCTGAAAAGATACGAGCCGTTCCACTCGACACCGACGCATCTCCTGTGATGCTGGTGAACACCTCCTCGGACAGATCCCCATCCAGCGACTCATACTGCTCCATCTGCTGATTCAGCGAGGCCGTAAGGTCGGGCACTTCCTGCTGCATGGCTTGCCTCAGCAATTCACCCTCCAGCGGAGATATCTGATACTCCCCCTCGGCGTTGACTTGATCTATTCCTTCCGAAAACGCTGCCATCAGCTCATCATCGGCCACTTCCACATATGGATCGCCGAAAAACTGGGTGTTCACGGCTGCCGTCACATACTGAGTAAAGAAATCATCGATAGCCTCGGTGGAAAATATCGCTTTCATCATTTCGCCGTACTGACCGCCCATATTGACAGTCCCATCCGCCAGCGCCTCGTCTACCAGCTGAGACACGATATCGCTCTCCGTCAGCGCTTCCCGCACCGATTCCTCTGATGTGGCCTCGTCCAACGCAAAAAGCCCCATCGTCAGGGCTTCCGCTACGAATAGGGCCACAACTGCTATTATTGCCAGAATTATCTTCACTGCTTTCATTTGGATCATCTCCTTGTCCCGAAACCCCGGCACGTCTGACTATCAATCCCAGTGATCATGATGATCTATATCATGGCTGAGTATCGTCCCGCTGGTCCCGTCTATCTCAAATTCGTACTCATTGCCATTATACACTATTTCTATATCATATTCCAAATGACCGTCATCATAGTCGCAGTGAGCTACCGTGATATCGGACCCAGTGGCTCCGCTGACCTGTCCCAGTGCTATGGACTTTGCCTTCTCAAGACCGATCCCTGCTGTTGCTCCGGGGCCGTTGCCGCATGCTACGCCCTGTTGGCCATGATGGTTCCCGTAACCATAGCCTTCATAATGATGCTCAGCGTAATGATGCTGTCCGCCGTTGCCATAAACAGCAGAGGCCGCCGCCTGTGTGCCGGCGTCCGCTCCAGACGACGCCGTGCTGGCGCTCATCTGTGACTCATAGCTCTGAGCCCCTTCAGAGACTACCTTGCTTATGGATGTATCGGCGCTGACTGCAGCGTTCTGTCCTGTGACATTGATAGCATACACCGTCGCTCCTGCCAATACCAGACATATGGCCGCCGCAGAACTTATTATCGCCGCTCTCTTGGTCTTTCCTTTAAAAATATTCTTCATCACATTTACCTCCCAGATCTATTGTTTTTCGATTCTCTGTTTTCTTTATGGCTCTATCTTAATATCGCCACATTAATCGAGAATTACGCTAACATTAAAATGGGATTAATTTTCATGGCGCAAGATTAAAATCGTTGCAAGTCCGATCCTCGCCGCCCCTTCCCTCAGTCGTCTATCTCCCATTGGAGGATATTGCCTGTAGAGCCGTCGATCTCAAACTCATACTCGTATCCGCCGTACCATATGCTTCCTTCGTATTCGATACGACCTCCATCTATTTCCCGCTCGATTTCCTTCAAATCAGCTTCCGTAGCTCCCGGCACCCTCGCTACAGCGATGGCAACAGCCTGATCCATCCCGATATCGGTGACTCCATTACGGTGATGATTTCCGTTCCCATTACCATTATGTCCGTGCTCGTAATGCCCGCTCTGGGCGGTCCCGCTCTCAGCAGTATCTGAACCGGACCCAGTCTGAGCGTCCTGGGTCGCCTGTGTATCCTGCGTCCCCTGATCGCTCTGCTGGCTTCCCGAGCCGCCGTCTCCGCCACAGCCTGCCAGACAGAAAAGCGATATGACTGCCGCCACGAAGACCGCTGCCAGTTTTTTCGATCTGATCATTGCCTTTCCTCCTCATTTCCCTCATATAGCGGGAGCCTCACTGTAAACCTGCTTCCTTCACCATAGACGCTCTCGGCATCTATCTGGCCTCCATGGGCTTTCACCATGGCTTCCACCATAGCCAGCCCCAGACCGGAGCCTTCTTCGCTCCTGGAACCTTCGACGCGATAAAACCGCTCCCATATCCTCGGCATATCCTCCGGTCCTATACCGATACCGTCGTCTTCCACTTCACAGCAGACTTGCCCGTTGTCGATCCGCAGCTTCAGTTTCACGTGACCGTTTTTCTTTCCATATTTTATAGCATTGTCCATCAGGTTGAGTATCACTCTGATGAGCATGGTCTCGTCTCCATATACGAAGACTCCTTCCTCTATCTGAGTTTCTATTGCGATCCCTTTTTCCGCCGCGATCCCTTCCTGCTGCCACGCGACAGTTTCACACATATCGCTCATATCGACCTTCTCTCTTTCAGGCCTCAATCTGCCGGCGTCGCTCCTGGCCAGCGTCAGCAGCCTGTTCACAAGTCCGGCCATCCTCTTCGCCTCGCGATTTATCACTTCCAGCGATTTTTTTCTGTACTCCTCATCTTCCAGGGCATAATCGCTCTGAGAGATTATCACCGAAAGAGGTGTCCTCAGCTCGTGAGAGACGTCCGACGTGAACCGCTTCTCCTTCTCGAACGCCCGTTGGAGATTGTCAAACATACCGTTAAAAGCGGAGGTCAGATGGTATATCTCATCCCGGGAAAAGTCGGGCGAATCGCCTGTCTCTATTCTTCTGGAGAGATCTCCATCAGCACTTATCTCATCCACCGTCTGCAGAATATTTCTCACAGGTTTGAAGGCCCTTCTGGTTATCAGGTAACCACCCAGCGCCGCCAGCACCACTAACGCCGGGAAAGCGATAGCCGCAAATCTGATAACAAAGGAGAAGGTTCCTCCCTCAGCAAAATCCTTGGCTATCCCTCTGACCCATACGGTTTTTCCATCCATATCGAAGCTGTTGTCATATACATACCAGGTCTCCCCTCCCTCTTCCAGCTTTTTCATCACGTTATCGCCAAAATCAGGGAGATCCGCCAGCTCAGCCGGCCTGCGGCCCTCTATCAGCTCTCCGGACGCGTCGTAGACACTGAGGTAGACACCGTCCTCGTAAAAGTCCAGGTCATCATCTATTATGAAGCTTTCTCCCAACATGCCAATCTGATCCCTGGCATCCGATACGGAGTCTGCCAGCCTGGTCCTGGCCAGCTCTCCGGCTCTGACATTCCCGGAATAGGTGAGGATAGCCAAAAATCCTGCCGTTATGATGACGAGGAATATGGTATACCATATCGTTATCCTTACTTTCACCGATAGTCTGCCCATCTACTTCACCATGTACCCGGCACCCTTGACCGTTATTATCTTCTTCTCATCGAAACCGTCGTCTATCTTCTTTCTCAGATGATGGACGTATACGTCTATCACATTGGAGCCGCCATCATAATCGTAGTTCCAGATGTGATTGGACAGTTTGTCACGAGACAACACTTTCCCCTCGTTCTGCATCAGATATTCCAATATGTCAAATTCCTTGGCCGTCAGTGATATTTCCTTTCCGCCGCGCTCCACATATCTCGACGCGGAATCCAGCATCAGATCCCCTGATGTCATGACACTGCTGGCTCTTTCTCCGCCTCGTCTGACCATGGCTCTGACTCTGGCCATCAGCTCATCAAAATCAAAGGGCTTCACCAGGTAATCGTCAGCGCCTGCGTCCAGTCCGGCTACTCTGTCTTCCACCGTCCCCAGCGCCGTCAGCATCAGCACCGGCGTACTGTCGTGAGTCGCGCGCATCTCCCTGAGCACGCCCAGACCGGTTATCCCCGGCAGCATTATATCCAATATGACGCCATCATATTCGGCACATCGGAGAAAGTCCAGCGCTTCGTCTCCCGAATAACACGCGTCTACCGTATAATGTTCACTGGTCAGCTTTCTGACTATTATCTCATTGAGATCCTTCTGATCTTCCACAACTAATATTCTCATAGTTACAGTCTCCTTTGATATCGATTTTATCAGTTTTAAATTAAAATGACATTAAAAATCTCCGCATTATTGCTTTTACACGAAAAAACCGATACACTGATCATATAAGGAAATTTATGCAGGCAGCACAGCGCTGCCTATAAAATGGCCAGGAGGTATCATTTATGCTGGAAAAATCTGATTTCGTGGAAAGTTCGTGGCTGCGCTGGTCAGCTGAAAACCCGGAGGACGCCGATGTGCTGATAATGGGCATCCCTTTCGACAATGCTGTAAGCCTCAACAAAGGAGCGGCCAAAGCGCCGGACAACCTGCGGCGCCTGTCGGTGGATCTGTCCGATACTACTGATGTATTCCGCCCTATAAAGAACGGCGTGCTGTATGATTTTGGCGATATTCGGTCGGAACTGGACTGGAACCGATATTTCGGTTCAGTGGAAGCCAGCGCGCTTGAGCTGATGAAGCTGGAACGCTTCTGCCTGTTCCTGGGCGGCGATCATTCGGTGACGATCCCCCTCCACAAGGCATTCGGGGCGAACTTTGACGGTAAAAAAATCGGTATAATCCACATGGACGCTCACTACGACCTGTGTCCCGAGTACGACGGGCATCCCTGGTCTCACGCCTGCACCGAGGCCCGTGCCCTGGAAGGTGTTGTGACGGGCAAAGACCTGACCTTCATCGGTGTCCGGGTGGCTGAAGAAACCGAGCTGGAGTTGATGAAAAAGCATCCCGGGATCATGACCATCACCGCCGAAAATGTATACGATATGGGGGCTACCGCTGTCGTGGAAAAGCTGGCGGAGCGATATGCCGGCTACGACGCTCTTTATCTGACGCTTGACATCGACGTACTGGATCCCGCTTACGTTCCCGGCACCGGGACTCCAGTCTCAGGCGGACTTGATCCCATCGCGCTGGCAAAAATACTGCGAGGCGCACTGACAACGCTTCCTGTAAAAGCGATGGATATCGTAGAAGTCGCTCCGCCGCTGGATATCAACGACATAACCAGCTGGGCGGCGCTGAGAGTGATACACGAGATCCTGAGTCACTTCAGCAGATAAGGACGACATCAATCGCAATGAAAAGGACTGTCCGTCGGGCGGGCAGTCCTTCTTTGACCTCTGTTCAGTTGTTATTGATAAATCCCGCGATATTGTCGAATTCTATGACAGCCCGCTTTATCATCGACTCCTTTGTGGCGAATGCCACGTGTGGAGTCAGGACGGTGTTTGGAGCGTTGACCAGCGGGTCCTCTTTGGACACAGGCGGCTCAGAATCGAAGACGTCTATGGCCGCGCCTGCTATGGCCCCTGCTTCCAGCGCAGCGGCCAGCGCCCTGCTGTCAACCACCGGACCTCTGGCTGTGTTGACCAGTATGGCCGACGGCTTCATCATGGAAAGTTCCCTCTCTCCTATAAGTCCGCGGGTCGCATCGGTGAGAGGCACGTGGAGAGAAACGATGTCCGATCCTCTCAGCACCTCTTCAATGCTGGCGTATCTCACGCCTTTCACTTTACCGGGAGTCCTGTTGTAAGCGATAACGTCCATCCCGAAGGCTTCGGCGATCGCAATGACTCTGCTGCCGATGGCGCCTGTACCGATAACTCCTATAGTCTTTCCTTCCAGCTCGGAACCCACAAGACCATCTTTAGTGCCTTCTTTTCTGGTAACGGCATCGCAGGCCACGATGTTCCTGTAAAGATTTATGATGAGGCCAAAGGTCAACTCAGCTACGGCTGTAGTAGCATAACCGGCGCAATTCTGCACTCTTATGCCCCGTTCTTCACAGTATCTCAGATCCACGTGGTCCAGACCTGTAAAGGCGACAGCCAGCATCCTAACCTTCTTGCACTTTTCCAGCACTTCTCTGGGAAACGGAAGGTTTCCTATGGCGATGATATCGGCGTCTTTTCCCCGCCTGCCCAGCTCATCCACATCAGTCGTTCTGGTCTCGTAGCAGATGATTTCGTGCTCATCTCCGACAGCGGCCCTGGCGATTTCCATGAATCGCTTCTCCTCTACCCCCAGCGGCTCCATCACTACTATTTTCATATTATCCCTTCCTTTCACGCAGCAGGTCGCAGACCTCTGCGACTTTTCAGATGGTTTTCGTCTGTATATCTTAAGGATATATTATCATACAGAGCAGTCGAAAAGCAATGAAGAGCCCGTGGTATCGGCATTTTGCCTCTACCTGTATCCTTATTTTTTAAAAACACTTTGATTATTTCGCAGTCCATGTGATATAATCCAAGTGTTGTGTAGCGAAAGCGTAAGTCCAAACGGACTTACGCTTTTTTCGATATAAAGCAGCATTTACCGCGGAAAACGATCCGACAGGAGGACCCTGCCCCGCCATCAAGAAAGAGAGGATACCCAATATGACAGCAGAGAAAGAAAGTCGAAAAAATCTTACTATCACTACATTATCATTGTCACTGCTTACAGTAATGGCTGGCGCCGCAGTGGCTCCTGCCCTCAATACGATAAGCGCCTATTTCGGTGACGCCGGCCAGACCTTGACTCAGATGGTGATAAGTATACCGGCGCTTTTCATCGTTATAATGAGCATAGTGTTCCCAAAGCTGTGCGATCGGTTCAAATCGAAGGGACTTTTGATGACAGGCCTGCTGCTGTACGTGACAGGAGGGAGCCTCGCCGGTATCTTTGACAACATCTATATCGTACTGGCCTTCCGGGCTCTGGTAGGTATCGGCGTAGGCATCATCATGCCCCTGTCGACAGGTCTGCTGTCTTTCTATTATTCCAAAGACAAGCAGGATAAGCTGATGGGGTACTCGTCGGCCATGAACCAGATGGGTGGGGTCATAGCCACTCTCGTCGCCGGATTGCTGGCATCGGTAAGCTGGCGTCTCAGCTTCCTGGTGTATCTGATCGGACTTCTCAGCGTTGTGCTGTGTCTGCTTTTTTTACCTAACGACCGTATCGGCACTGAATCGGGGAAAAAAGAGACGATGGTCTTCGCAAGGTATTACCCTTTCATCATCGCCATGTTCCTCCTGATGTTCACGTTCTTCGTATATCCTGCGGAGTTCGCCATTGAGACTGCCAGAGAAGGTGTGATCCCCCAGCATTTCATTGCCGTCATCATGGCAGGGATGGATCTCATAGCTTTTTTAGGAGGACTGTCTTTTGTCCATATAAAGAAGATAGCCGGAAGCGCCACCAAAATCGTCGCGCCGACAATGTTCGCATTGGGTTACGCGTCCCTCTGGCTGCTGGGAGGATGGGTCGGCACCATTACCGGCTCAGCCCTGGTAGGTTTTGCCAACGGCCTGGGGATACCTTTTATCATTTCCACGGCTTCCCACAAAGCCGGCAGATCTGCTGCTGTCACAGTGATGCCGATACTGTCGATGGCTCTTTATCTGGCCCAATTCATGACTCCGCTGATGCTGTCAGCCATCACAAAAGCCGTAGGCGAAACTGCTGTACGACATCTGCCTTATTTGACAGCGTTCATCTCCGCTGTCCTTCTCCTCCTCTGGTCGCTTCTCATCAGGACATCCGCGCCTTCCAGAAAACGGGGACACTGGGACTTTCATGGAAATGACGAAGCATAGTGAGAATGGCATGGCACGGCGGGAAGCAATTTTTCGCGGACATATCACCGTTCTGATCATTCCAGTATGAACCGTTCTATTATTTCATCCAGCTTGCTGCCATCAGCTATATCACTTTCGTAGGTGCATATCAGATTGCTATGCTGCACATGGCCTATGCGTCTGTACGCCTCAATCTTCCTGTATGCCCGCATGAAATACTCGCTGTCCTCCATCATTCCGAAATGTTCCCAGAGGATGATCCGACCATCGCCTGTCATTATGGTAAAATCCGGATAGTATATCTTGTCGTCGATGAAAAACCGCGCTTCATACCGATATGCTATATGATATTCCTCCAGCTTGGAGCCTATGAATTTTTCCGATTTCGATCTTACCCTTACACCCCTTCCCGTCGCGTATCTGAGGTTTTCCATCTTATAATTATTTTGGGGGTAATCATCGTATTTCCACTTATACTCATCCGGAGACAGCAGATACATGTCTCCCTCCGGCAGCTGTCTGATTCTCTCCAGAGTCCTGACAGCGGCGTTTTTCTCTATGCTCTCCAGACTGGCGGCCAACTGAGCTTCTGCTGAGCTCAACACAGAACAGAACGCCTTTGCAATCGCGATCTCATAGCCTAATATTCTCTTACGCATCAATCTTCCGGTACTCCTGCAATCCTTCCTTATCGACTTGACCTGCCTGTCCCTATACACATAACAGCAGTATCGTCCGCCTTTCTTTATGATGAGGATCTCTCCCTCCGGCATGCGCCTATACTCCCTCTCCAATGCTTCAAGTCTTTTTTCCCATTTTTTCATTTCTTTCCTGATTATGCTGACAGATCTCTCTTTACCTGTATCCCCATTCATATTTCTATCCCTCGCTTCGCTTTCTTTTCTATATTTTACCATTTTTTATATGATTTGTAAATAATTTCTTTTCTTCAGAAGCCACTGCACCCATGACCCGCCCTCCTGCCGTTTGTATGGTGCAAATCTGCCGTTTCAAGGTGGTTTTTTCAAACCGCTGCACCCACATCCCCGATAAAAAGCCCGGGGTTGAGTGCTACTTTCCCGTTATTTTCTTAAAAAATGCACCCACACCCCTCTGATGCATCGACTTGTAGGTATACAGCGGACATAGCAGGGCGCAGGCGAAGCTATTTTGCACCCAAGGTCAGCATGGCATAAGAAGTTTAGGTGCATGAAAAGCTTCGACGCACGACGCATCCAAAACGCAGATGCGTCTCCGGCGTACCCATATAAATACGCGCAGGCAAAACGCCTGCGCGTATACAAATCACATTCCATATGGCAGGATGCTCTACAGCTTCCTGAGCAGATCCACGATCTCCAGCTTCTCCGCGGCTGTATCGGCAACATCCTTGATGATCCTGGCAGGAACACCGGCTACTACGACTCCCGGCGGAACATCATCCACTACGACAGCTCCGGCCGCCACGACAGCCCCTTTTCCGATGCGACAACCTTCCAGCACTACAGCATTGGCTCCGATGACTACATCATCCTCAACGATCACCGGCTGCGCGCTCGGCGGCTCTATGACTCCGGCAAGGACCGTTCCGGCTCCTATATGACAGTTCTTTCCAACCGTGGCTCTGCCGCCCAGGACTGCCCCCATGTCTATCATGCTTCCTTCGCCGATGACAGCGCCGATATTGATTATAGCTCCCATCATGATCACAGCATTGTCTCCGATCTCAACTTTGTCTCTTATGAAAGCTCCCGGCTCTATCCTGGCTTTGACATCCTTCATGTCCAGCAAAGGAATCGCCGAATTTCTGCAATCGTTTTCGACTACATAATCTTCTATCTTATCAGCGTTCTTTTCCAGGATATCCTTTACCCGGGTCCAGTCGCCGAACACGATCTTGTCTCCGCCACCGAAGACCTGGCAGTCTTCAAAATCCACCGGGGATTTTTCCTTTACATAGACCTTTACAGGCGTCTTTTTTTCAGCGTTTCCTATGAATTCTATTATCTCTCTTGCTTCCATCTTTCGTACATTCTCCTCCCGTTTATCTTGTCGACTTATCTGTTTCCGAAAAGCACGTCTTCCATGGTGTAAAAGCCTGTTTTCGCATCGACTGCGAACTGGGCTGCCCTGAGAGCCCCAGATGCGAAGATTTTCTTTGAAAGAGCCGTGTGTTTCACCTCCAGGACCTCGTCATTCCCGGCATATATCACCGTATGCTCGCCGGCAATAGTCCCTCCTCGTATGGCGTGGATCCCGATCTCCCTGCCTCTCTTCCTGTTGCCTTCTCTGCCAAAAACATGCTCATAACGATCCCTTTCATCGGCTGCCGCCAATAACATCTTAGCCGTGCCGCTGGGAGCGTCCAGTTTTTTATTATGATGCTTTTCTATTATCTCTATGTCGAAGGCATCTTCCAGTATCGGTGTTATTTCGGCGATGATCCTCTTCATCACGTTTATACCCAGAGAGTAGTTGGCGGAAAATACCACCGGTACCGATTCAGCCAGCTCTTCGATCTCCGCTGTCTGTTCCTCCGTGTATCCTGTAGTAGCTATGACCGCCGGACATCCCGTATTTTTACAATACTTCACCAGCATCTCCAGATTGGCCGGGTTGCTGAAGTCTATTATGACATCTACACCGGTCAATTCTTCCGGTTTCTGACCTTCGAGGGGCTCTATCACTCCGGCCAGCTGAAAGCCCTCCTTTTCCTCGATCATACCGGCCAGCACTCTTCCCATGGCGCCGCCGCCTAAAACAGCTATCTTCATCATTATCATACCCTTTCCTCATATCATTTAAACATCGGTTGTCGTCTGCAAGAACTGCAGATCCTGCAATCTGCCATCCATTATCTTCACTGACGGGCCTTCCATATACACATCGCCGTCACCAGATATCTCTATCCCCAGGCTGCCCAGCTTCAGACGGACCTCCGCGCTGTTGCCGCAGATCCCCTTCATACTAGCCACCACTACGGAAGCGCAGGCTCCTGTACCGCAGGCCAGCGTCATGCCGACGCCCCGCTCATAAGTCTGTACTTCGAGCGTATCATCGTCTATCGCCTTTACAAAATTCACGTTGGTCTTTTCCCTGAAAACAGAGTGGTTGCAGATCTCCTCGCCTACCCCGGGCACATCTATGTCATCAAAATCATCTACGAAGATCACTGTATGGATGGTTCCCATAAAGAGACTGTTTATCTCCACATCAGTCCCGTTTTTCAGCGGAAGACGCAAGCCCAGCAAATCTTTTGCCTCCGTATTCCCCATATCATTCGTATCCATCTTTACCGCCTGCGGCCCGAAAATCGGTTTCCCCATATTTATCTTTGCCCTGAACGGGTCGTCGCTGGAGATCTCGACTGTCATATCGCCGGCCAGCGTTCTCACCGGATACTTACGGCTGGACTCTATCCTTTCATCACGACAAAAATTAGCAAAGCACCTTATACCGTTGCCGCACATAGGAGCCCTGCTGCCGTCACGGTTAAAGAACACCATTTCCAACGCCGGTTCACGTCTCACCACTATCATCCCGTCAGCGCCGACTCCCGTATTGACATCACAGACCATACGTGCAAAACCGGGATATCCGGCCTCGTCGATCTCCTTCGAGAGCTCATCTTCCCTAATTATCACAAAGCTGTTTCCGCATCCATGATATTTCGAAAACAACACCATGCCATCACCTGCCTTCTTTCATCGTACTGTCCCGACGCGCCGAGGATCTCACACTTCCAGACTGTACTGATCCGCATATGTTTCCCGCCTTATGACCAGTCTGGCTTTCCCGTCGCGGACAAACACCACTGCCGGCCTTCCCAGTCTGTTGTAATTGCTGGCCATCGAATAACCATAGGCTCCTGTGGAATAAACGACCAGCAGATCCCCGGTCTTCGCCTCCGGCAGCTTCGCGTCAGCTATCAGGACATCCCCTGATTCACAATTCTTTCCCGCTATACAATATGAGGCCGCCGGCTTTTCCGTGAGCTTTTCCGCAAGAGCGCATGTGTACTCGGCACTGTAAAGCGCCGGCCTTATGTTGTCGCTCATTCCCCCATCCACGAATATATAATTCTTATCGCCGCTCTTCTTCATATCGCCTATCGTATATAACGTATATCCGGCTTCGCCGACCACTGCTCTGCCCGGTTCCGTTATCAGCTTGGAAATAGTCACATCACTTTTTTCCAGCGCTTCCTCCGCGTATCTCACCAAACTGGCGCACATCTGTCCCAGCGGCACCGGCCTATCCTCTTCTACATATTTGATCCCGAACCCTCCGCCTATGCTCAGTTCGAAGCCGTCAACTCCCCGCGAAGCTTTTATGTCGGCCAGGAATCCTATCATCGTCCCCAGAGCCTTTTCGAAGGACTCCGCTTCCACTATCTGTGAACCTATATGACTGTGGAACCCGGCCAGCTCTATATTTTCATCAGCATCCAAAATATCCATGACCTGCTCTATCTGTGCTCTGTTCTCTATATATATACCGAATTTGGAATCCGGCTTGGATGTCATGATGTATTCGTGGGTATGCGCTGAGATCCCCGGGTTTATCCTCAAAAGCGCTTTTGCCTTTTTGCCTGCCCCGCCAGCAGCCGATACCAGCCTGTCCACTTCCATCACGTTATCTACGACGAAATAGCCTACGCCGGCTTCGAGCCCCATCTCTATCTCCTCGTTGCTCTTGTTGTTGCCGTGGAAATATACGCGCTTCATGTCGACACCAGCTTCCATGGCGCCGTATAACTCTCCTCCGCTTACCACATCCAGTCCCAGGCCCTCCCCGGAAAGGAGCCTGAACAACGCCTTCGATGAAAACGCCTTTGACGCGTATGCCACCTCTGTCTCGAATTTTTCTGATCTGAAATTTTCAACCGCGGCTCTGGCCTGCTCTGCTATTCTTCCCTCATCATAAACGTAAAGAGGTGTCCCGAACTGCTCAGCCAGCGATCTGCAGTCCACCCCTCCTATTTTCAAAACACCCATCTCTTCGCCTTTCTCTTCTTCGTCTTTTTTTGATCCACTGCATGTTCTTACTGCGCTTTTCCCTTTATCTCGCTTTCCCAGGCCCGTCATTCCGGCTGCCATCCAGCCCGCCTCGCTATAAAAAGATCCTTCCGTATCAAAAAGGTCAGCAAGGCTATACCTTACTGACCTGAAAAATCAAAATATCGTCACATAAGGATAGCACACCTGCCAAAAGCCTGACGCTTTCAGGCAGACAGTCATATGGCTGTTGACCACATGCCCACCGGGACTTCATGCCTGAAACCTCGGTTCGGCGGACTTGCCTCCGAGTGGTTCTCTGCCCGCCGGCTCCCCAGCTCTTCATCGCCTCCGCGCCTCTATCAGCTGTTGTCAGTATACTAGATATCCAATGATTATGCAAGGGTCGATTTGGGTCGGAAATACCTTTAAAAAAGCTGCCGCATCGGGATGCCCCGATACGGCAGCTTCAGTTCAACGAAAAGGCTCAGAAGCCTCTGTTCAGAAATCTCTATATCGATTTTCAGTCTTTAGGTATCGGGTCGAATTTCTTTCCTATGATAAGGAAGATAACTCCCAGAGCCAGCATGATTATGCCTGCCCATCTTGCTATCTCTATCATCAGCCAGAAATTGCTCATGATACCGGAGCCATATGTTTCAAGATAATAAGCAGGACCCCACGAGCCTTCATACCATACAAGGAAGAAGGATCCTACAGTGCAGACAAATCCGAACAGCAGGAAGAAGAATCCGAATCTCTCTATGTCGCCCAGAGCCAGCTTGGTCTTAGGGTTGATAGGATTGTTCTCAGGATCTTTCTTGTAAAGTCCGCCATATATCCACTTGCAGATAGGATAGAATATCACAGCCGCAATGATGGCGATGAATCCCAGCAGGAAATACTCCGTTCCGTTTACATAGAAGCTGATAACGCCTATGATGAGAGGGCCGCCGCAGATATATATCGGCGCCAGCTTGCTCTTTACATAGTAGAGATCTCCTCTCTTCTCAACAGGATACTCTTTTCTGATCTTTACATAAGCAAACGACAGGCCTACATAAAGGACGAACAGTACCGGCGAAAGTATCGTTACCAGTATCTCGAAGTTGAGGTTTACCAGGATGAGGTTTACCACAGCCGCCAGCACGATAGGTATTACTGGCACCTTTCTGTTCGGCGACAGCTTCGAGAGGAACTTCGGGCAGAAGTTGTCCTGACCCATCGGTATGAAGGATCTGGACGATGATGTGATCAGTGCGTTGAATATGGAGCACTGCGCTATTACTGCCGCGATCATGAAGGCGGCGCCTGCCCATGTCCCCACATGCTCAGAAAGCACTGACGAATAGTCGAGGCTGATCCCCCACTCGCTCCACGGACCAGTGGATACGATACCAGCCAATGTAGGGAGCAGATAGCTCAGCGTGATGATGACGATAGCTATCTTCATTCCCTTAGGGATGATCTGAGGATTCTCAACTTCTCCGCCCAGGAATGAGATGGCCACGTAGCCGCAGTACATCCATACTCCTATGGCAAGTCCGGTACCCCAGCTGGAGAAGGCGTTGTCCCCCTCTACCATGAACGGCTCAAACGGATCGTTGGTCCAGTTGGCAAGACCTACTACTGTTACCGCGGTAAACGCCAGCAGTATGATGATACAGAATATGGTACTTGCGATACTTACCTCTTCGAGCCCTCTCAGGTTGATGATCATGAATATCAATATGAACACCGCCTTGCAGAGGAAGGCTGTTACCGGGGTAAGAGGCACATACATGCCTATGTAATCCACGGCCAGAACTACATATGCCGGTCCGGTCAGGTAATTGGCCAGCGCCATCCAGAAGCCCATGGAAAAGCCCCAGAATTCACCGAAGGCCATCTTCGACCATACATAAGGACCTGCGTCTACCGGAACAAGGTTGGAAAGCTCCGAGCAGTACAGTCCTATCGGCATGGCCCATAAAATAGGAATGAGTACGAGTAACAGCAGAGTAAGTCCCGGACCTGATGACGAGATCATTGACTCGATACCGAAAGCCCCGCCTGCGCATGCGCAGTAAATGAAGAAGACCATCGTCGGAAGCGCGAAATGCTTCTTCTTCATACCGGGAGTAGCATCAGTCAATATCTGTCCGCCCGTGTAATTGACTTTTGACATAATTCTCTCCTTTCATGATAATAATGATAATAAGTTCCCGCCGCAAATATTGATGCGGCGTATATACAAGCCTTCCGGCCAGTATTGTCCGTAAAGAGCTGCCACACCTTACGCCTTGTAAGTCGTCACACCATCCATCACAGTCTCTATGACTTTTACATTATGGATATCCTCGAGAGGAATGTCAAGGATGTTTTCTTCTAATATTACGAAATCTGCGTATTTTCCGACTTCTATCGACCCGATGACGTCGTCCATGTGCATCTGATACGCATTGTTGATGGTGAACCCTTCTATGGCCTCCTGCACTGTCGTCTTCTCATCCGCAGGCTCCAGCACAGGCGCGTCAGGCTGCCCGTACATCTTCCTGGTAGCACACATTTCTATGCTCTTGAGAGGCTCCCTGCCGTATTCGTCTACAGGGAAATCGCTTCCCAGTGCCATCCTGGCTCCTCCGTCTATCAGGCTTCTCATCCTGAAAGTCTCGTTGTTTATATGCCCCAGCACCTTATCCATCAGCGGATTGCCATACATCCATACTCCTGTGCTGTTGGCGATGATATCGTACTTTCCGAAAAGTGGGATATCGTCAGGAGCCACGTACTGGGAATGAGAGCAAGTCACCCTGCAGTCGTCATAGCCCGCCTCACGGATAGCCTTCGCCATGGCTACGACCGATCTGGCCGCCACATCTCCGATAGCGTGCATATTCACGTCGAGTCCTTCCTTCGCGGCTTTGAGCCCTGCCTCGGCGGCGGTCTTTTCATCCATAAGCGGTTTGACTACCGAGCCGTCTTCAGGATACGGCTCACTGAGAGCCGCCGAACGGCTTTCCATCGTACCATCGTTGATTATCTTGAACAGATTTATCCTGAATTTATCATCGTTGTACTTTTCCCTCGCTTTAACGATGGCTTCGATCCTGGAGTCCACCAGATCCACATCGTCCAGATGACATGTACAACCAACGAACCTCTGTAAATATTTACCGCTGTCACGTATCGCATCCAGCGCTTCGTAATACTGCTTTTCCAGATATGAATACATCCCCACGTCTACCGTGCCCGTCACTCCCATGGCTGCATAGTCCGCGGAATTTTCCGCCATTATATTGATGACGCTGTCGCTGTCGAAGAAGTTTATCTTGCTCATTATCATGGCCTGGGCGCGTCCCTCGACGATGTGTCCGGCAGGCTCGCCCTTTTCGTTTCTCGAAAAGTAATGGAGCCCCGGCAAAGGATCCGGAGTATCCTTGGTTATGCCTGCCATTTCGAAGCACTTGCTGTTGCCCCATGCCTCGTGAGCTCCGCTTCCAAGGAAGAACATCGGCTTATCCGGACAGATATCATCCAGCAGCTCTTTTCTCGGCCCTTTCTCATCGAAGAGCCACTCAGCGTATCCGAGGCCGAAATAAGCGTCGGCGTCAGGATGCTCAGCCACATATTTTCTTATATTATCAAGACATTCATCCAGAGTCCAGTCTATGTCGAAGACTATCTGCGACAGCACATGAGCTGCCATCACAGGATGACAGTGGCCGTCAATGAAGCCCGGTAGCATCATCTTTCCGTCCAGATCATATATCTCGGTATCCTCGTCGCAAAAAGCATCCGCTCCTGCTCTGTCTCCCACATACACGATCTTATTTCCCTCAACAGCTACGGCTTCAGCCCATTCACGATCCTTGTTCACAGTAAATATGCTGCCATTCACATAAAGCTTATCTGCGCTCATCTCCTATTCCTCCTTCATGATGTCTTCTGATGTCGTCAAGATACATTTTTTTAAAATTTCTTACTTTTTAAAAATTATATAACCTTCCGTAGGGGCTAAGTCAAGATGTTTTTTGAGGTATTTCGAGCAAAAGGTAAACCATTACTTTATGTTTTATGATAAAATGATCATATCATCTACCCAGGAAAGGTCCATAGACAATGAAAATAGGAGAATTCTCAAGAAAATTCAACGTTTCAGTCTCTACTGTGAGACACTACATAAATCTGGGACTGCTGATACCGGAAAAGAACGGATTCCAGTACAGATTCACCGACACCGACTGCCGCGACATGGACATCATCTCCTCCATGAAGTCCGCCGGCTTCAAACTTGATGAACTCAACAAGTATCTGAGTCTGTACCGCTTCTATAATAAAGATGATTACATTCTCTACGAAAAACTTCTTGATTTTCTTTCTCTGAAGAAACAAAGCTTACTCGAAGAGCGGGATCGTATCGGCACCTTCATCATGCTGCTGAACAAGTGTATCAAAGATGTGGAAAATGAAAGGGACTCCGCTTCCCGCCGTCTCATGGATAAGGAGAAAGAGGCCAGCAGCGGTATGCTTCCCGGAGTCCCACTGGACGTCATCGATCTGCTGACCTGTCCTGACTGCGGCCGAAAGCTCAATGTCTCCGGCGCCGATATCTTCGATAATTCCATCATCACCGGAGGATTAAACTGCTCCTGTGGTTACAGAGCTTCCATCGAGAACGGCGTCATACTCACTTCTGAAGCAGATGATCTGGACAACAACCTTCAGTTCCTGGACCGCTATTTTGGCGAGGAAAACCTCATCAGCAATGAGGATGGCATCGTGCTGATGGGCATGAGCGAACACAGCAATGCCTACCTCACCAACTTCTACAAAGGCGGAAAATGGATACAAAAAGAGCTGGAGGCTCTGGATACGAAGGGAAAAACGATGCTTTTCCCCGACATCGCCTGTCAATACCTGTACAGCTACCTGGAAAACGACGATGCCTACGATAACATCTTCATCGTGACTGCGTTGGCAGAGCGGACGATACATGCTATGCGTCAGCACATAGCCAACGCCCGCCCCGATTTCAAGGTCGCCTATGTGATAAATCAGGACGGCAGACTGCCCCTCAGGAAAAACTCCATCGATATAGTCGTGGATTACATGGGATCCAGCAATCTGGGCTTCTTCATGGACAGACATTACTTCGACATGATCGGCCAGTCCCTCGCCAGAGACGCCGTCATCCTCGGTATGGCAGAATACTACAGGCGGGACAGCCTTTCACTGGAAACGGTACATCGCCTTTATTCTCACGCCGCGTCTGACGTCTTCACACTGGGGTTCATCAACGGAGCCCTGGCCCGCGGCGGATTCAGCATAGAAAAGTTCGAAAAGGTAGACGAAGGTTACGAGCCGGGGCGATTCTTTGAATATCACCACCCCGGCGACGTGCGCACCAATATCGTTTATCTGGCCAAACGCCGCTGACCCGCCGTTTCCGGCTATCTGGCCAGTCTGTACAGCGCCTCGGCGTATATCTTAGCCACAGACATCAGCCTGTCCACCGAGATGCTTTCATTCTCCACGTGGAACAGCAGCGGCTCGTTCTGCAATGCCATACCATATGGCACGAAGTCCTTCAGTACCCGTGCATATGAACCGCTGCCGTTGGCAAAAGGCTTCGATTCGTTATCTCCCGTAGCCTCCCTGTAGACCTCGATCAGGGTCTTCGCCGGTTCCTGCTGCGGATCGACCCGGAATCCCTCTATATTGAGAGTCATCTCAACGCTAAAGCCTGTTCCGGCCAACGCCTTCTTCACCCTTCCGACCATATCTTCCGTTTCCAGCGAAAAAGGCAGTCTGGCGTTGAAATCTATATCGAGCTTCCCGTTCTCATAAGATATAAGACCCATGTTGTTGGTACTCTCGCCGGTCTCATCCTTTTCTCTGATCCCCAGGCCTTCTCCCGTCACATCTCTGCACACAAGCGGCGGCAAAAGCTTTATCCCCTCACATATGTCACGAGGCTCGTAATCCATCTGCGCCAGCTCTTCCAGGAGCATGGCGATGGCGTTCTTTCCCTGTTCCGGCGTGGAAGCGTGAGCAGGCACTCCTGTGGTCTTCACTCGCTTGACTTCGTTCCCCTGGCTATCGGTAAATATGGCCTCGGCCCATGACGGCACGATGTTGATGGCATCCCCGCCTCTGATGGATTTCAGGATCAGGCCAGTTTTTTCGTCCTGAGTCCCGGCGTCCATCCCGGCAGTCATCATCGTGAATCGTGTATTGACGAAATGTTTTTCGGAAAAGCATATAGGGAAGAAGGAATCCGGCACTATGCCGCAGGACGGTATCCTTTCGGCCTTCTCCAGGTAGCGATGGAGACAAGGAAAATATCCGCCTTCTTCGTATGAGCCGACTATCTGGACGATATTCCTGGAAAGAGGCAGCCCGCTTTCCCTGATAGCCAAAGCAGCGTAAAATGTCGCGATAGTCGGTCCCTTATCGTCTATGGCACCACGGCCATATATCACGCCATCGTGGAGCTCTCCGCCGTAAGGAGGATATTTCCACTCTCCTCCTGCAGGAACCACATCTACATGGCCGACGGTCCCCACAGCATCGTCTTTTCTCTCCCCGAAATCCAACTGGCATGCTACGTTATCGTAATTGGTGACATCGAAGCCCTTTTCCTTACCCAGCTCCATCATGTACTCCAGAGCCTTTTTTGGGCCTTCCCCGAAGGGAGCGTCGCACTTGCCTACCTCGCCTTCCATCACCGCCACTGATTCTATCCTGATTATTTCCTGCAGCTTTTCGACCATTTCATCTCTATAGCCATCCAGTATCGCAGCTATCTTTTCGTTCATTTCACCGTTCCCTTTCTCGCTTTCCATACGCGATCACGCTTTATATACAGTCTTCCCATCCATTATGGTCTCGCGCACTTTGACTTTATGTATCTCTGTCAGAGGTATATCGAACAGATTCTTCTCAAGCACCACCAGATCGGCATATTTGCCCACTTCGATGGAGCCAAGCTTGTGATCCATATGCATCTGATAGGCGTTGTTTATAGTATAGCTCTCGATACCGTCTTTGACTGCCAGCTTTTCCTCATAAGGCTCCAGCACCGGCAGTTCCGGATGATCGAAGAGTTGTCTGGTGCAGCCCATCTCTATCCCCTTCAGCGGTTCGCGGCCAAACTCATCCACAGGGAAATCAGATCCCTGCCCCATACGGCAGCCGCCGGCTATCATTGTCTTCAGTCGGAAAGTATGGTTCTGCCTGTCTCCGATGACCTTTTCCATGTCCGGATTACCGTAGTGCCATACGCAGGTGGTATTGGCGACGACATCGTACCGTCCGAAGAGAGCCAGCTCCTCATCCTTCACATAATCGCAATGGGAATTGACGATACGGCAGTCATGATATCCGGCCTCCCTTACAGCCTTTGCCATGGCCAGAGTGCCGCTGATAGCCTCGTCGCCTATTCCGTGGACATTGATGTCCAGGCCTTCCTTTGCCGCCCTGAGTCCCACCTGGGCAATCTCCTCCCTGTTGAAGAGCGGATATACCATCGAACCGTCCTCATTGTAAGGCTGGCTCAGTGCAGCCGATCTCGTCTCGAGAGTCCCGTCGTTTATTATCTTGAGGAAATGTATCCTGAACTTGTCGGAATCGTACTTCTTCCTGTACTCTATCAGTCTCGGGATGATGACGTCCACATCGCCCTTTTCCGATATCATCCTGCCGCAGCCGAAGAATCTCTGCTTGTAGGAGCCTTCTTCTATCATCTTCGGGACTTCCTCAAAGTATGTATCGAGAGCGAACTCAGGCGCGCCCATATCGCAGGTGGAGGTCACGCCCATGGCCGCGTACCCGTCGGATCCGTCCCTCAGGGCTTCTTCCACCTTTTCCTGACGGAAAAAGTCGATCTTATCCATTATCATCGTCTGCGTCGCCATCTCCAGCAGATGACCTGTCGGTTCGCCCGCCTCATCTCTGTGGAAATAGTGGAATCCCGGTATCGGATCCGGCGTATCTTTCGTTATCCCCGCCAGCTCCAGCGCCTTGCTGTTGACCCACGCTTCGTGGGCGCTGCTTCCCAGGATCATAACAGGCTTATCGGAACAGATAGCGTCCAGCAACTCCTTCTTAGGGCCCTTCTCGTCGAAGATCCACTCCGCGTATCCTATACCGAAGTAAGTCGGTTCGTCAGGATTGTCCTCTACGAACCGTTCTATCTCCGCCAGGCATTCTTCCACGGTCCATTCGATCTGAAGATATACGCCGCACAGGTACTGAGCCGCCATCACAGGATGACAGTGACCGTCTATGAATCCCGGCAGCATCATCCCCCCGTTCATATCGTTTATTTCCGTCTCGTCTCCGCAGAATGCCTTGGCGCCTTCGTCGCTGCCCACATATACGATCTCGTTGCCCTTGATGGCTACCGCCTGGGCCCATTCTTCCTTACCGTTTACCGTATAAACCTTTCCGTTCAAATACACTTTGTCTGCCTTCATAATGGCCTCCTTTTCCGCACGGATTCACCTTTGGATCTTTCCCGTAAATTTTTACTATGAATTTTTTTAAAGATTACGATTTTTTAATAATTATATAACCTGTCGTAAGGAACAGGTCAAGGTGTATTTTGCATTATTTTTGTAAAAACGAAAAGCCCCTCTTCACATTTCCGGCATTCTCTTTTCGCGACAGCTTTCCGGCGGGCGTCCGGATCCTGCGTGAACTGCGGCAGAGCCAACAGGCCGGGAAAATGACGAACCGGGCAGGAAACGACTCATGCCGCTTCCTGCCCGGTTCCAGAAGTTTATTATAGAGAAACTGAAAATTGCTTATTTTAATATATCTTCGATGGCTGCCATAGCCGCGACCTCCTCGTCACAATAAGTCTTCACGTACGGGAGTATCCTGTCCAGCTCACTCTGGTATATGGCGATAGCCGCATCGTAATCTATCTCCGCGTCCTCATCTTCCGCCTGCCTTACCAGCTGATATGTTGCATCTCCAACATAACATACTGGAATCATTTTGTCCAGAGCCCAATATGCTTTACTGTCATCCACCTGAGACGCGTCATACTGTACCAGGATATCTTCCACCACCTGCTGATCGAACAGGTAATAAGAATAATCCTTCTCGCCATTGAGGGTCCATGCTATATCGAGAGCTCCTGATTCTTCATCTTCAGCGTAGAGTTCCTCCTGCTGAAGAGCTTCTATCATCCCTTTGAGCCCGTTTATGTTAGCATCCAGATTAGGATGGCCCGTATACACGTCTACGTCATCCGTCTTGGTGCATTGAGTCTGCACAGTTTTGAAAGCCTCCAACGTCGCCTGATTCAGCTCCGCGCCTTCCGCTCTCAGCTCCGACAGCTCTTCCTCTGACGCTTCTCCGCTGACAGCCTCCTCGTATCTGGCATTGACATCTGCGATCCTGTCATTATGCTCCTTCGCCACAGTCCTCAGGCTGTCGATGGACGCCAGATAAGCTTCCGTATCGACTCCGGCTTCCTGCGCCACTTCTTCGTCGAAGTTGTTTTCAAGATCATCGCAGGCTGCTGTGATATCCAGCTCAAGAGCCGGCATGCTGTCGATATAGATGGCGAAGGCACCGAACCAATTGATATTAGTCCTCATGGTATCCTCGTCCCACGTGTCCTTGTCGTCCGATGACGTATGGTATCTCTGCTGCATAAACGTATCATCCTCGAAGCCATTGAGGATATACGGCACGCCATGCCACCTGTATGAGACGCCATCCTCCATCACATTTACAGAACCCGCTTCTTCTGATACTACCACATCTCCTGCCGTCGTGACAAGTCCTGTTTCTGTGACCATCTTGCTGACCAGGCTGGCAAATTCCGGAACGCAGCTGATATTCAGCTGATCCCCTTCCACTGCAAACGCCGGGAGCTCACAGTTCAACATAGCCAAAGTCTTACCGTCCCAGCCCAGCTCTGCCTCGTGCATCATGCCCCACGCACCGGTAGTATAATCGAACTGGGTATCCGTCGCGCCCCATTCCTCAGCGCCATGAGCGACGACAACGATATCGTTCTCAGGAACATATCCCGAATCTATCATCGCCTTCGCCACAGCAAAATCCAAGGCGATGGCCGCCGAATCATCCTGGAATCCGTACCAGTATTTATCGTAATGTCCTGCTATGAGTATCTGCTGATCGGAGGACCTGCCCTTGATCTTCCCTACCACATTGTATGTAACGCCAGTGCCCTCTTCCAGGACAGCGTCTACCATCAGAGTAGCTGTGTCGTTCCCGGCCTCTATGGCATCCTGTATTTCCTTGGCCTGATTGGCGCTTATTGCCACCGTAGGGATCAAATCGCCGCAACAGATATCCTGGACATTGACCGTATCGTCGTTGAGTTCTCCGTATCCGCCTGTGGAATATGTCACGATGGCAGCAGCCCCTCTGCCGTAAGCCTGCCTTATGTAATTGTCGATCCATGCCTCATTCCACTGGTCGACTCCCGCCAGCACGATCTTGCCGCTCACGTCCTTGCCTTCGTAATCAGCTTCAAATCCTGTCCCCACATCAACTATCTCCGCCGTGATCCCATCCGCGTCAGTACCGCTGCACTGGTACGACGCCGGCATCAGATCGATGTCTGTCCCCTCGATGGTAAGGCTGGAATCATTGAACTGGAATTTATCCACCGTGGTGCCTACCTTCTCCACGTCAGTGAGCCCGATGGACTTCATCTCTTCCACCAGAAAATCCGCCGCCCTGTGCTCTGCATCGGAGCCGGCGGTTCTCCATCCCAGTTCATTATCCCAGTACTCCTCATCGTAAGCCAGCGTTTCAGCCAGATCATAAGCGTACTCCATATCGATGCTGTCGATGTAGCTCTGCACATCTTCCGCCATGAACAACTGGGAATCCACCGTGTTCTCCGAGCTGCCGCATGACATCATTGAAACGGTCAATGTCAGCGACGCCGCAGCACAAGCAAATACCTTCAAGCTTCTTCTCATTCTTTCACTCTCCCCTCAATTTTTGAAGCATTTAAATTTTCTGACTAGTCTAACTTTACATTATATCGGAAAGAAAATCAATAGTTATCAGCTATCTCATATCCTATCCGTCTTGACTTTTGTCTTTCTCGTTATATAATAAGTATTGTTATAGTAAGATTTCTTATTATTTAAGGAGGGAGTGTGCTCATGGAAAGTCTCCATTATCTTCTCATGAAATCTCACGCCATGGTCCACAGGCGTGTAACATCGAAGACGGCATCCATCGGACTCACTTCAGGTCAGCCCAAGGTACTGGACTTTTTACTTCGGTTTCACGAAGCTGATCAGAAAACCATCGCTGCCTACTGTGAAATAGAGCCGGCCACTGTTGGCAGCATTTTATCCCGAATGGAAACATCGGGGCTGGTAGTCCGTCGTCAGAAGGAAGGGAATCGACGTTCACTCTACGTTTCCCTTACAGAAAAAGGCGTAAACGCTGCCGAAAAGCTGACGGAGATCTTCCGCTCGGTCGAAGACGAAGCCACCTGCCGCCTTTCGGAAGATGAACGCGACACGCTGCGGGAGCTTCTTTCACGGATATGCGATACCCTGAGCGGACCGGAAGCCTCCGATAGTAACGAATAGTACAAAAGAGAATGGAATGGTGTAGAAATGGAAAAAACAGAAGAATGCAAAACCGAGAATATGCGGCAGCCTGTATCTGCGGAGCATGCTGCCGGAGAACACGCCGGACACAGCACAGACCACCTGCCGATGCGGGTCTTTTTGTTGTGCGCAGGTCTTTCCATCATGGCTTTCGGCATCGCCCTATCCATAAGAGCCCCTCTGGGTACATCACCTATTTCCAGTCTGCCCTACGTCACGGCCGAAATGTCCGGCCTATCCGTGGGGATAACGACCATCGTCATGAATTTCGTCTTCATCCTGATACAGATAGCCATCCTGCGCAGGCGATACGACTGGTTTCAGCTGCTGCAATTCCCGGCAGCCGTCCTGTTCGGACTGATAATCGACGCGGCCGGGCTGCTGACGGCAAAACTGCCTTGCGACACCTACCTGGAGCAGTGTATCATCTGCGCCGCCGGCATCATTTTTATCGCCTTCGGCGTCAGCGTGGAAATAAGCGCCGGCCTGATAACAACTTCCGGCGAAGGCATCGTGCTGGCCATATGCCAGGTCGCCCCGGTGAAATTCGGCAATATAAAAGTCGCGCTGGATTGTTCACTGGTGTGCATTTCCATACTGCTGTCCTTCGCCTTCCTGGGCGGACTGGACGGCGTCCGCGAAGGAACTGTTGCGGCGGCCATTTTCGTGGGACTCATCACCAGGAAGACCAACGGTGTCATGGAAAAAGTCAGCTGCGCCCTCCTGGAAAGGTAGGACGCAGCCTCGCAGCGTTCGCGCCTCGTCCGGCGTTCTTTTGCCCTTTTCCTCAATCCTCCTGCGCCCTTTCCCACAGGACCGGCATCCCCTGAAGCTCTTCTTCCGTATATGGCTCCGTCCTTCTCATATCTGCTTCGCTTCCATAATAGACTATGTCCACATCGAAATCCATGTCCTGATCCCATATTTCATATCGTCTGTCCTGCTCAGTGATTTCCCTTCCGATCAAGGGATCCACATATCTGGACCACAGGTTCTCTTCATAACACAGGATGTATATGTTCTTCTTTTCCCCATCGATCACAACGCCTGCATTATCCCCATACCCGTACGAGCTGTAGTAGTTCTTCCCGGTAAATTCCGCGTACAGGCTTCCGTCCTCGTATTCTACATTTACCAGCGAAGCATCATAGGGAATGACCCATGTGTGGAGCACCGCCAGGCAATACAGCCCTGCCAGCGCCAGGACGGTCGCCAGGACCGATATGACTGCGATCCTGATTTTCCTTTTCCGGAATTTTCTCCTGAATCTGCGAAAGAGGCCGGCATTTTCCTTTTCCTCCCCTCTGCTGATGGGTATGAGTATCCCGCTTCGCAGCCTTTCCAGCTCCTTTCGACAACCCTCACAGGAAAGGAGATGTTCATCTATCATCTTCCGTGACTCATCACTGACAGCATCGTCCACATAGAGCGGAAGCAGATCTCTTATCACCTGGCATGGTATTTTGATATAAGGTGTTTTACCGTACGATATCTTACTCATGATTTTCCCCCTCCATATATTCAAGGATACGAGCCTTTGCCCGATAAAAGGTCACCCGGGCCCAAGTGTCGCTTTTCCCGAAGATTTCACCGATTTTCCTGAAAGGCAGCTCGCCCATCGCCCTCAGCATGAAGACCTCTTTATACGGTTCGCTCATCTCGTGAATAAACGCATGTATCAAAAAAGCCTGCTCTTCATCTTCCACCGCATCTGTAAAGGATACGCCATCGCTTATGCCGGATTCCTCTTCGGGCAGCGGATATTCCCGCTTGTGCTTCCGGCAATAGGAATAATAGGAATTCCTGGCTATCACAAAGAGCCACGCTCTGATGTCCTTCGTCCCGTCAAAGGAATCTATGGCTTCCACAGCTTTGACGAATGTCTCCTGCGCTATCTCTTCCGCAGTGTGTTCATCAGCTGTCAGTCCGCACAGGAAGACGAATACGTCCCTGAAATATCTGTCATAGATCTCGGTAAGCTCCAAACTTCTCACCACCCTTCACCTCAATAACGCAGCCAGTCTGAAAACGTTACAGAAAATCGAAAAATTTTCACCCTTCTCTGCCCTGCCGCTTCATTATATCATCGATATCGCCTGCTTGTATTTCTATATTTTTCCATGTAAATTATTGACTTTTTAGTGCGGTTGCGTTATGCTAATGGCAATATATTCCATATTGCGGCAGTGAAGGTATAAGTATATAATGAAAGGGGAAATTGGAATTGGAAAAGAAAGAGCTGAAGGACCTCGACCTGCTGGACAGATTCCTGTTTGCGGAGGCTATCGAGGATCCTGAAACGATGGAATTGATATTGGAGATCATCCTGGGCAGGGAGGTCATATTAAAGCATCTGCCCCAGGCTGAAAAGGAGCAACGAAGCTTTCTGTGGAGCAAACAGGTGAAGCTGGATGTCTGGGCCAAGGACGTGGACGATGTCGTCTATGATACAGAAGTCCAGAAACAGAACACTAAAGATTTGCCTAAGAGGAGCAGGCTGTACAGCAGCATGATAGACAGCAAGCTGCTGTTTCCCGGAACATCCGGTTACAACGCCCTCAACGATGTATATATCATCATGATAACACCTTTCGATGTGTTCGGAAAAGGGCTCTACAGATACACCTTCAGCATGAAATGTCAGGAGATGCCAGACATCGAGCTTGCGGACGGGGCCACCAGGATATTCCTCAACACGAGGGGAACGGAGCCCGATGGAGTGAGTCATGAGCTCATCGAACTTCTGAAGTACTTTGAAGACTCTACCGATGAGACAGCAAGCAAAGCGGGAAGCAAGAGGATATCGAGACTCCACGAAAAGATTTCCGATATCAAGGCCAGTGAAGAGATCGGGGTGAAATTCATGAACGCATGGGAAGAAAAACTGCTGGACAGGCAGGAAGGGTATGATGAGGGTAAGCAGGAGGGGCTTCGAATCGGAGAAGAGAAAGGCCGCAAGGAAGGCATGGAGGCTGGCGAAAAGAAAGGTCTTCGAATCGGAGAAGAGAGAGGACTTAAAACCGGCCGGAAAGAAGAGCGCAAGGAAATCGCCGTCAGGATGAAAGCACGCGGAATGAGCCTTGAAGAAATCGCAGAGATAACAGGACTGGAGCTCTCCCAACTGGAGAAACTGTAGCAGGCGCTGCGATAAATACCTGAAAGCCGCCCTATCGGCAAAAGCTACGATGGGGCGGCTTTTCAGTATGCATCTAGTGTTTTTCCATCTGCTTTTTATCTGTACAGCTCAGCAAACTCGTTCATAGCTGCGATTTCGCGGTCCATGGCCGCCTTCAGCTGTTGCTGCTGTGCTGCGGCAGCATTTTCATATATCGTTATCTCTTCATCGAAAGACACATCTTCACCGGCTTCCACGGCTGCCGCTTTTTCCAGCAAGGACATTGTGGCTTCACTTGTATCAGCAAATACCGAGCCCTTGCCTGTTCCCCAGAACAGATTGTCAGGGTTAGTCTCTTCGTGGAGTGTCGCAAAAGACATGTCGTTCGTCTCAGGGCTGAAATTATAATAACCATATTCGGTCGCGCCATTTATTTGCCATGCCAGGTCGAGGGCCCCAGATGTGCCGTCTTCACTGGAGAGTTCCCCCGCTTCAAGGGCGGCCACGACTCCGTTGAACATCAGGAAAATATCCCTCCTGTTATGAGCAGCAGAAGATTGTTATCATAGAGCGTCCCCGCTATGAACGAGGAATCCAGGCTGTTCGCAAGAAATGACGAAAGTCCGCCCTGAGAAAGATTGATGACAGGAACCAGCAGCGTCAAGAACAAAAAGACAAAAATCACGCCTTTCAGCGCTCCCGCCACCAGACCCAGGTACTTGTCCCCTTTTGACAGGAGATTTCCCCTTTCCCTCCTGGCAACAGGCTGAACGACCACCCTCAATATCAGCCGTATCACGATGATCACGATAAGAAAACTGAGGACAGAAAGTATCATACCGGTTATCATGGCAACCAGTATATCGGCTGTCTCCATGGTAGTCACTGTCAATCCTCCGCTTATTATATCCGGTAATCCATCGGTCACCGACATCGCTGAGTCCGCGTACCCGTAGATCTCACCGGCGATGGTATCCGATACGGCATTCCCCAGGAAGCTGTCCCTCAGGACTCCCGCGAGAGGATCAGTCAGAAAGAAGGCCGCCACCAGCGCTCCTATCCATCCCAACGCGTGAACGAAAGTATATATGAACCCTCTGTGCAGTCCCAACGCCATGGGCAATATTAAAATCAACAATATTATGATGTCTAAAATCATAGCGTCTCCCCTCTTTTCATATATTACTAGAAAAAACGGTATTAAACAAGGAGGGCACCATGGATTTTACAAATATCAGCAAAAACCCCATCATGCTGAAGGAGGAAAACAAAAGGTTCGCCTTTGAGCGTGATAAGGAAATACGCGGTTACATCAAGCTGGAGACTGACGGAGACAAAGGTCTGATGGTCGTAACGGTAGAAAACGTAAAATTCTTCCCGAGAGGCGAATATTCATATAAGCTCATCCTCACAGGCGTGAAGAAGGAAAAGCGACACTACCACATGGTCGGCAATATTTCTCTGTCGGCTTACGGCAAGGGGGAGGGGAGCTTCCGCATAAATCCGAGAGATCTGGATGGCCAGGGGCTCAGCCTGCGGGATTTTTCCACGGCAATCATAGCCGCCATGTCGATGGTGAACCATCGTGAGGCCCTGCATCCAGTCCTCAGCGGCGAGCTGTCCGCTCCCGGAGAAAAGAGCGCGCGCCCGTCAACGCCGAAGGACTACAGTCCATTTTATAACAGGTTCGTCCTGGAAAACTGCATAGGGCTGGCGAAGGAACAGGACAGATTCACAGATATTCTGCCCTTCGACCACGACCTGACCGGAGCCACATGGAAAAAGGTGACCGACAGCAAACTCTTTCCCATCATCTCTCCCGGGTCCAAAGCTCCCATCGCGAAATACGGCCATTTTCTCTTCGGATGGCAGGACACCCACTACTTCCTGGGAGTTCCCGGCAGATTTTTTCCCGACGAGCAGCCTGACGGCGGAAAATCAGGCTTCGCATTCTGGCAGCCCATCATGGGAATGGAAGAAAAAGCCCAGGATGGTTCTCTTCCGGTGGACGAACGCAGAAAAGAGATATATGGTTACTGGATAGCCGCTATCAACAGGTTCAACGGCCACATCGAGGAGCTCCCTCATATCCCGGACAACTCTTCCGGACGCTCTAAGTAAGACGCTCTCAGTAAACTGTAAAACTTTTCATTCATCCCCTCCTCCGAAAAAGTTCTGTCCAAAACCACATTCCCTGTGTTTCCAATGTCTGAAGGCACTGCACCGGCATCTTTCTCCCCTTGTGCGCACGGTAAAATCCACTTGATAGAAACATCAAAGTATGATACCATTGAAAAGTATATGAGAAAGTATATGTTTGAAGCTCTTGAGGAGGCAAAAAAGGCCGCTGCCGCAGGGGAGATCCCTGTCGGCGCCGTCATCGTCCATAACGGCCAGATCATTGGCAGAGGCCACAATGAAACCGAGACGAAGAAGGATCCTACCGCTCACGCGGAAATCCTAGCCATAAGGCAGGCCGCCCGGCATCTTGGCGGCTGGAGGCTTCCGCAATGCGACATGTTCGTGACTGTCGAGCCATGCAGCATGTGTGCCGGAGCCATCGTATGGGCAAGGATACGCAAGCTTTACATAGGTACGATGGATCCCAAGTCCGGAGCGTGCGGCTCGGTCTTCAACATTCCTCAGGAACGCAGACTCAACCATTTCACAGAGATAGAGACCGGTCTGATGAAAGAGGAATGTTCCTCTCTGATGAAGGACTTCTTTAAACAATTGAGAAAAAGAAAAGCGGAGGAAAAACATCAATGAAAAGAATAGGCGCTTTATTCTGTCTGATTATTATAACGATGACCCTGCTGGTCCCTGCCAGCTTTGCAGCCGACAGCTCAAACAGCGGCAATACCGACAGCGCCAGATTTACGATAGAATCATCGACTCCCGAAGACGGAGCTACCGGCGTATCAGTCGAAAACCTCAGTGTAAAGATATATTTCAGCAAGGAGATGCTTCCTGAAAGCAAGAGTATCCGCCAGGCCAACGCCAAACAATTCAAACTGACCAACGCGAAAGGGAAAGAGATCCCTATCAGAGTCTACTACAGTCATAAGGAGCGTAAAGACGGCCTGATGATGGTCGTATCCGACATCGTAGACACGGATATCCAAATACAGGGAAACACCGAATACACGCTTACCATAGGCGAAGATCTGCAAGCTACAGACGGCACCACGCTGGGCCACGAGGAGACCATAGAATTCAGGACTCTGGATCAGTCCAGATCGACAATGGTATACACCATCATGATGATAGTGATGATAGTCGGCATGATCTTCTTCAGCATGAGAAGCGCCAAGAAAGCCATGGAAAAGGAAAACGATCAGAAGCAGAAGAAGGATACGGTCAATCCGTACAAGGAAGCTAAACGGACCGGCAAATCCGTAGAGGAGATCGTCGAAAAGGATAAGAAGAAAAAAGCCAAACAGGCAGAGGCCATGGCCAAACAGAAGGCAAAGGAAGCCGAATTGGAGGCCGAGCTGGAAGCGATGGAGGCAAAGCGAAACGCTAAACAGAAGAAAGCCTCTACCAAAAAAGTATCCTCTCCGAGACCTATCTCGGCAGCCGGAAGCCAGTACAAAGTCAAGGTCGTAACGACTCAGAGCCCTCAGAAACCGCAAAACAAGACAGGCTCCACAAATCCTAAGAACCAGACCGGAAAACAAAAGAACGCAAAAAACAGGAACAAGAAGAAATAAAGTCGAACGACTGAATCATAACAGGTGAGCCGGGGGCTCACCTGTTTTTAAGGGAGTCGATAATATTGAAAAAAATACAGTTAAATTCCTTTGCTAAAATAAACCTTTCGCTGGACGTCTTGGGAGTATTGGACAACGGATTCCATCTGGTCGATATGGTAATGCAGCAGATACTTCTGTGCGACGATATCCTTATCAAATGGAAGGACGAGCCGCAGGATCAAAGTATACAGATCAATGTCTCCACCAACCGTTATTTCCTCCCTACGGACGAAAGGAACCTTGCATATAAGGCAGCTCTGCTGATGGCAGATAAATACGGTGATAATCGCTCCGGCAAGGTGACGATAGATATCAGGAAACGCATACCCGTAGCGGCCGGACTGGCGGGAGGCAGCGGCAATGCAGCGGCAGTGCTCCACGGGCTCAATATCCTCTGGGGGCTGGAGCTTTCAATGAAGGAGCTGATCGAAACGGGAGAGCAGCTGGGGTCCGACGTCCCCTTCTGCGTGATGGGACAAGCGGCGGCTGACAATACCCTGAAGCCCCGTTTCCTGGGAGATCCTCTTGCCTGCCACTGTGCGCTGGCGACCGGAACAGGTACCACGCTGAAGCCGCTGAAAAAAGGTCTGAGAAGCCATCTTGTCCTTTCAAAACCGCCGCTGAGTGTTTCAACGGCTACAGTTTACAAGGGCATCGATTCCATGATCATAGATCGGCATCCTGACAACAACGAGCTGGTAAACGCCCTTTCCTCCGGCTCGATGAAACTGGTAAGAAAAAACATGATCAATGTTCTTGAAAATTTTACATTGACGCAGTATCCTATAGTTAAACAGACCAAGATGAAGCTGGAATCCCTGTGCGGCGCTGATAACGTTCTTATGAGTGGGAGCGGTCCCGCCGTTTTCGGCCTTTGCGAAAACATCCGTCGATCCAGACAGATATGCGACGACATGCTCAAGCTGAACAGAGAAAGTTTCTGGACCCGTACAACGTGGTGATAAAAATCAATTTTTATTTCAGGTGAAAGATTATGTTGAATTTTAATATCCAAAATCACAAGCCATTGAGAGAAATGGTATATGAAGAGCTGAAGATGCAGATACTCACGGGAGCTATCGTTCCCGGCACACGAATGATGGAAGTCGATTTGGCCAACCAGATCGGTGTGAGCCGCACCCCGGTAAGAGAAGCTATCCGGAAGCTGGAAAAAGAAGGTCTGGTAGTGATCGAGCCACGCAAAGGCGCCTACGCTTCGCAGATCTCCACGAAAGACATGGTCGAGATACTGGAAGTGCGTCAGAACATGGAAGGCCTGGCAGCCTATTTCGCGGCGTCCAGGATGCAGCCGGAGCAGCTTGAAGAGCTGAAGGAGGTCTCATCCAAATACAATACAGCCGTCACCAACGGTAATATGGAGGACATGATAAAGTACGATACACGCTTCCACCGCATTATCGTAGAATCGTGCAACAACAAGATCCTCGTTCAGATGATAGAGCAGCTTCAGGAGCTGGTCCTCAGATTCAGATATATCTATTACGATGATTTCCGCCGAGCGGAGAACATGCCTGAGGAGCACAGGATGATATTGGAAGCAATCGAAAGAGGCGATGCCGATTCCGCACGGAATGCGGCCGATATACACATCGACCGCCTCAAAGAGCTGGTCATGCAGGAAGACCTCAAACCTAAACACGCCAAATAAGACCGGAAAATCATTCTGAAGTCTTTCAGCCATGCTGCACATCAGCAGGAAGCAACTGCCGATGTGTAGCTTTTTAATATGCGTCTTCACCAACAGCTCCGATCTTTATACCATTTCTTCGTATCCCTGTAATATTATGCTCCCTTCCGAATATTCTTTATGAGGAACACTTTTCATAATGAGAAGGAGGTAGCAATACATGAACATATCGCCTTATGATAATCTGCCGACAGGCGACAAAGATCCGAAACAGGAAAATCCACAGCAAGCAGAAGACTTACAATATGTGGACGTACCTCTCGACGAACTGGCTGCCGAAGCATCCGACGAGGCAGTACCGCCGCGGCAGTCAGCAGAAGAAGGCGCCGGGGAAATCACGCTGCCGGAGGTCTCCCCGCAGCAAGGAGAAGAATCATCCGATAATGAACCAGCGGCGCAAAAGGACGATCCGCGGCCCGAAGAAAACATCGTGGAAAACAGCGCCGCGAAGAAAGCACCCGTGAAAAGAGAATCGCCGGAGGCTTCCCCATCTCAAGCAAAAAACCGGGAAGCAAGCAACATCTCCGTCTTTGCTCCTTCATCCGGGTATTCGAAACTTTCCCTAAGGAATATCGCCGATACCGGAGAATATCTCCTTCCTTTTGAAGAAACGCTGCTGGTACCTGACACCATGCCTGACATGGAGAAGGTCCTGTTCGCCGAAGGCTCCGTCCTCCTTTCGCAGCCCGCTAAAGCCAGCTACAGAAAAACTGACAGCATTTCCGGCGAACTGATCATATATACCGTATATAAGCCCGGGAGCGATGCCACATCCCCTGTCGATGTCATCAGATCCGCCGTCGCTTTCAATACCGATAAATGCTGGGATACCTCGGAAAGCGACACCTTCCGGGCCACTGTGTCCGTAAAATCCGTGTCGGCAGAAATGCTCAACGAGCGTAAATTCACCGTCAAAGGAACCATTTCTATCCACTACACCGGGGTCTCTCAAAAGGAACTGACGCTTTTCAATGGAGCGAACGACAACGACCTGATACGCAGGACCGATTCTGTCAAAGCTGCCAACCTCATATTCGAAGCTGATGAGACGACGGAGATCTCCCAGGAGATCGATATCCGCGAAGATCAGCCTGCTCCCGTGAAAATACTGAAAGAGCGATTCGACATAGTTGAGAACCACAGACAGATCACTTCCGGAAAGCTGGTAATAAACGGCACCATCATCTCCGAGATCCTTTATCTGGGGCAGGACGAGGACGGCGATACCGAGCTGGGATGTCTGAAAAACAAAACAGATTTCACTCAGTTCATCATAATCGACAAAGACGTGGACGCGGATCTGCTCTACATTTCATTTACCGACGACGGACTGAAAACGATCATCGAAAGCCAAAACCGTTTCCAGCTCCAGGGCAAGATCACTTCAGTAATATGCGGGTATGAAAATATGGAGATCCCCATCGTATCAGACGTCTATCACAGGAAACAGGATATCGATTTTGACATCTCCTGTCAGCCTGTGTCCTGCCTGGAAGGCACAGTTTGCGGTGAGATATCGTCCAGAGAGATAGTTAACATCGAAGAAGAAGACAGCCGCCCGGAAACTCTGCTCTGCGGTTCAGGCAGATTAACAGAGATCCAGGGGACAGCAGAACGCGGCAAAGTGACTATAGACGGAATGATCGCGGTAAAAATACTGGCGCTTGACGCTGAAGGACAGCCGCTTGTCATCGACAGCCAGGTCCCGCTCAGAGGAGCGCTGGAAATGGCCGGAACGTCCGAAGAAAGCACTGCGGATGTTTCAGCGGCCCTCAAGGAATTCTGGTTCGACTCCATAAACCCGAGACAGCTGGAAATAAATGTAAGCGTTTCCATAGAAGTACGGGCCATAGGCCAGGAAAACTTCACTACTGTCGACAACCTGCGATTCATCGAGCCAAGCTCCACAAGAAAACACATATCGATGGCGTTATATGTAGCAGGCCGTGAGGATACTCTGTGGGATGTGGCCAAACGGTACAAGACAGATGTGGAAACACTGAGTCGGCTCAATGGCATCGACAGCGATCACCTTTCTGAGGGAACAAAGCTGCTGATCATGCGATAATCTGCTGAAATAGCGATACCTTCCCGGAAATTTTCCAATATCATGTATAATTTTCCTCATCAGTGTAAACACTTATCATACCGGATAAAGTTCACACAAAAGGGGGAAAAGATAATTGAAAAAGATGTCCGATGAAAAAAAGTGCGTTCTCTGTCTGGCACTGGTGATATTGATGGGGTTCATCCTGTTCTATACATATATCGGGGACAGTCAGAACCAGTATGAAGGGATCGTGCGGCTCCACGTTCTGGCCAACAGCGACACGGTGGAAGACCAGGCACTCAAACTCAAGGTTCGGGATGCTGTCATAGAATATATGGAAAAACAAGACGATCTCAACAGCGCCGGGGAGGCCAGGGAATATCTGAGTGAAAATCTCAACAGACTGGAAAAAATAGCGGAAGGAGTCATTGCCTCTGAAGGATATGATTATTCAGCCAGGGCCGATCTGGGGGTGCGATATATCCCGGAAAAAGCCTATGGAGGTATTACATTCCCCGCAGGGAATTACGAAGCCCTCAACATCACTATAGGCCGGGGCGAAGGGGAAAACTGGTGGTGCGTACTCTTCCCGCCACTGTGTCTGCTGGAAGAAGGAACAGCCACGGACGATGAGGTGGTCTCCGGGGATGAAGCATCTGAAGGAAACAATGATGATGAAGGATCTTCGGAAGCCCGGAAGCTCAGGCTCAGATGGAAGCTGGCGGAAATACTGAACGAAGGGCAAGACTCCCAACAGGGAAAATAGGAAGTACAACGATAAACCTCCTGTATCATAATGACGTGAAGAGGAGCTGACTCATCGGGATTTCTCCGATGAGTCAGCTCCTCTTCATTATCCATTTCCATCTTCCACGGCAAAGAACCGACATCACTGAAACAGCGACGCCAGACTCTTGCTCCTGAACTCGTTTTTCAGCATTCCCTGAATATGCCCAAATTCTCTGTGGAGGCAGCAATCGGCGCCTTCGTTCCTTGAGCAATCGTATCCGCTCTTCATACATTCTATGACCAGAAACGTATTCTCGAAAGCGCTGATCACATCATAAAGCGTCAATTCATTGCAATCTCCTTTGAGAGTGTATCCGCCCTTAGGCCCTCTCTTCACCGACAGTATTTCCTTCTCCTCCAGCTTTTTAAGAACTCTGTAGATAAACGGCGACGGTATGTCCCTCCTCTCGGAAAGATCCTTTGCCGACATGGGTCCATTGTTGTACAATTCGTCCAAAATCCTTATGGCATATTCAACCTCTTTTATAATTAAAATATGCATCACCTCCAATGGATTTCAATCGGTCTCTTTTTGTCAAGTATATAATATTATACCACAATTGTCAAGTATGCTCTCTCCCTGCCGTGTCAATTTATTGCCGCCACTGCCGGCAGACCGCCCGGCCGACTTTTACACATCGAAAAAGGGAACTGACACTTCACGAAATGTCAGTTCCCTTTTATATTGTATTTCAGAATTGCTTCCCGGACTTTTTACAGATCTTTGATCTTCGTATCCAGCGTTATTCCCAGCTCAGCGGCATATCCGAAATAGATATCTACCTGTTCATCGCTGAGCATGTCGGACGATATCAGCCCCGTCTGATCGAACTGGTCATTGACGAACATCTTTGAGAAGAAGAATCCGCCCTGTCCCGTCAGATACATCTCTGCTGTGATGCCCGCTCTCTCGAAAGATTCCACCAGACCAGGGGCGAATACATGAGTCTCGACCAAGGTATCCTTACCGTCTTTCTTTCCGTAGGCTTCAACGACCATGCAGCCCGAATCCTTTTTCAGACCTTCATCTATGATAGCCTTTATTTCATCCTTGTACTTCGGAGCCGGAGGGATGTGAGTGAGGACATAGTCAAACGGAACGATCTTGTTCCCCTTGTATTCTTCCTCATCATGGCTCAGCAGTCCCGCTTCATAAAGCGGCTTGGCAAAATCCATTCCTGCTCCTGCGTATTTGAAATATGCGTTCTTGCAGCCTTTGAAATAATCCTTGGCGTTGAACCCGTACTGCAACGGCTCATCATGGGAGTGCTCCATGAAAGTTATCTCCTCATCCATGTAGTCGTACTGTCTCTTTATCGGGTTACCGAAAGCCGGTGTGTTGACGAACTGTCCGTTCTCAAACGCCAGAGCCTCTTCACTCATGTCGGTGAGAGCCGTTATCGGAGACCACCAGAATGGCTGGAATCTCTTAGCTATAGCTCCTTCCCATACTATATTATAAATGGTGTCGCAAGTGTCGAGATGTCTTACCGCATTACGCGTCGCGCAGCATATGAGACCCGGAGCCGAACCTGTTCCTACGATGGCAAGCTTGCCGATTTCCTTGAACTTAGGCCCGTATATGTTGAACTGCGCTTTGAGACTGTCCATCCACTGCTTCGTCGCATCGGAAGTGACCTTTTCTCCCAGGAAATTATCATCTTTCTTGGCCTCATCGCTGTTTCTCCACACATCAGCCACATTTTCAGCGATGGTGGACGCGTAATCCTGATAATTGGCCTTCACTTCCAGCGCCGCGTCCAGAACGTTCTTGGTGCATTCCAGAGGCAGGCCGTTGAGAATGAGATCGACTCCCTGAGCCGCTGCTACGATACTATCTTTGTCGTGGGCGTCTACCTGTACTCCTCTTCCCTTTTTTATGGAGCCTACGATATTTTCTACCGCCTTCATATCATAGTCAGCACATATAACTTCTTCAACGTTTGGTTCCAGATCCAGTCTCTTTGCCGCCGCGCTTCCCTGCGCGCCTACGCCTAATACTAATACTTTCTTCATAATTCACCTCAAAATTATGTAATATCATGCAAGACGTCTTTGACAGCTGAATCCTGCATGTATCACTACTCTTTAAAATTAACTTTCAGCGTTTCATAGTTTCTCTTCATAGAATTATCCGGAATATCTTGACAGGCATGTGTCTGCCCTGCCGTTCCACCTCCTAAAGTTTTCCTTATCGTGACATCCGCGGCTCTGATTTTGCCGCGCCACAGCTTTAACTTCTTCTGTAAAGGTGGTTTCCACGCTCCCTTCTTTTTTCTTCCTGTACACAATACCCCATCATCAGTGCTTTTCGCAAGACCCTTAAGCGATTTCAGCAAGATAATACTTTGTTAACGAATTATCATTCTAACAAAAAAACTACTGTTTTCGTCTATTTTTAGATGATACAGTAGTTTTTGAATTTTCGAAAAATTTTATAATATTTTTCAGGACAGCAGCAAAATAATCCTTTACACTGCTCTCTTCACCGTTCTTTCTATCTGCCTATGTTTTCCACGATAAGTCGCCCTGCCTCTTCCGTCCCGATGGCTTTTTCTCCATCTCCAGCGATATCATGAGTCCTGTGCCCGTCTGCCAGCACTTTCTTCACAGCCTTTTCCACCGCGTCAGCTTCCTCGCCCAAGCCAAAAGTATATCTCAGCATCATAGCTGCCGACAGTATAGTTGCCATCGGATTAGCCATGTCCTTGCCTGCGATATCAGGCGCCGAGCCATGGACCGGCTCATACATCCCGAAATTGCCTTTCGCCAGGCTGGCCGATGGCAGAAGACCAATGGATCCTGTTATCATGCTGGCTTCATCTGAAAGGATATCTCCGAAAATATTGCTGGTGACGATGACATCGAACTGCTTGGGATTCCTTACCAGCTGCATAGCTGCGTTGTCCACGTACATGTTGGAAAGTTCCACCTGCGGATACTCCTCAGCCACCTGCGCCACTACACGTCTCCACAGCCTGGAGCTTTCCAGCACGTTGGCTTTATCGACGCTGGTCACCTTTTTATCTCTCTTCATAGCCATGTCAAAGGCTACGTGAGCTATCCTGCGGACTTCCTCCTCGGAATACTGCTCCACATCATAGGCGGCCGGACCCATATCCGTGTCTTTGGTCCCCTTTTCACCGAAATATATCCCGCCGGTCAGCTCTCTCACCACCACGATGTCGAGGCCACCTTCAATTATTTCCGGCCTGAGAGGGCATGCGTCTGCCAGTTCTTCGAACAGCATGGCCGGTCTCAGGTTAGCGAAGAGGCCCAGCTCCTTTCTCAGTCCCAGCAGAGCCATCTCCGGTCTTTCATTTCCCGGCAGCGTATCCCATTTCCACCCGCCTACGGCGCCCAGGAGCACCGCATCGGCTGCCTTACATGTATCTATCGTCTCCTGTGGCAGACATTGCCCTACAGCGTCTATGGCGCATCCGCCGGCCAGAACTTTTTCATACTCAAAGCTATGGCCATAGATCTCTCCCACCTTATCCAGTACTTTCAGCGTCTGTCCTACCACCTCAGGGCCGATGCCGTCTCCCGGCACCACCGCTATCCTGTAATCCATATCTGTTTTCCTCCTATTTCCCCGTCAGGCTGTTCATCAGACCGCCCTTGGCCATTATATCCTTGATGAAATCAGGGAATGGCAGCGCCTGATACTTCTCGCCTTTAGTCTCGTTGGTGATGATACCGGTGTCAAAATCTACAGACACCTTGTCGCCGTCGCTTATCTTTTCGCTGGCTTCGGGACATTCCAGTATCGGAAGTCCGATATTTATGGAATTCCTGTAGAATATCCTGGCGAATGTCCTGGCTATGACGCAGTCTATCCCGCTGGCTTTGATAGCGATAGGCGCGTGCTCCCTGGAGGAGCCGCAGCCAAAATTGTCGCCGCCTACTATTATATCGCCCGCCTTCACTTTCTTTACAAAATCGGCGTCTATGTCCTCCATACAATGAGCCGCCAGCTCCTTGTGATCCGCCGTGTTGAGGTATCTGGCGGGGATGATGACGTCCGTATCCACGTTATCTCCGTATTTATGAACGATTCCTTGTGCTTTCATCTCTTCTCTCCTTCCTGAAACGCCTCCTGAGTCCTACAATACCTCGTCTGGCCCGCTTATTTTCCCCGTGACAGCCGATGCCGCGGCTACAGCCGGACTGGCAAGATATACCTCGGACTTTACATGTCCCATCCTTCCCACGAAATTCCTGTTGGTAGTCGCGACACATCTCTCTCCTGCCGCCAGGATACCCATGTGGCCTCCGAGACATGGCCCGCACGTCGGCGTCGAAACTACGCATCCGGCATCGATGAATATATCCAGATATCCGTTCTTTATGCAATCCTTATACACCTGCTGAGTAGCCGGGATTATTATCGCCCGCACGTTATCGTGTACCTTTCTGCCCTTCAGTATCCTGGCTGCCAGCGCCATGTCTTCCAGCCTCCCGTTGGTACAGGAGCCAATGACCACCTGCTGTATCTCCACATCTCCCACCTGATCGATGGTCCTGGTGTTCTCCGGAAGATGAGGGAATGAAACCGTCGGCTTCAGGGCGGAAAGATCTATATCGTAGGTTTCCACATACTCCGCGTCCTCGTCGGGAGCATAGGTCTTCCACTGGCCCTGGACTCTGCCTTTCATATATTCCTCTGTCACTTCATCTACCATGAATATTCCATTTTTAGCTCCTGCTTCGATAGCCATGTTGGCTATGCAGAGTCTGTCCTCCATGGAAAGGCTGGACAACCCTTCACCCATGAACTCCATGGACTTATAGAGCGCCCCATCTACACCGATCATCCCTATGATGTGAAGGATCACATCCTTACCTGTTACATTTTCCCGAAGGCTACCTGTCAGGTTGAATCTTATGGCTTCAGGCACCTTGAACCAGGCTTTCCCCGTAGCCATACCGGCCGCCATATCAGTGCTCCCCACTCCCGTGGAAAATGCCCCGAGAGCTCCATATGTACATGTGTGGGAATCGGCTCCGATTATGCAATCCCCCGCCTTGACGAGACCCTGCTCAGGAAGGAGAGCATGCTCTATACCCATCCTGCCTACGTCGAAAAAATTCTTCACATCGAATCTCCTGGCAAAGGTCCTGCACTGCATGCACTGCTCCGCTGCTTTTATATCCTTGTTAGGGGTGAAGTGATCCATGACGAGAGATATCTTCTCCCTGTCGAAAACTCCATCGAACCCCGCTTTCTCAAACTCGTTGACTGCCACCGGCGTTGTGATATCGTTTCCCAGCACCATATCCAGCTCCGCCATTATCAGCTGTCCGGCGACGACACTGTCAAGCCCCGCATGAGCGGCCAGTATCTTCTGGGTCATTGTCATTCCCATGTTCTGTTCCTCCTTATTATTTATTTCCTATTCCACAAAGTGATCCATCTTGTTCTGCCTGTTGAGAGCGCTCACCAAAGCGTTGACCGACGCCAGAATGATGTCCTCATGAGTACCGACGCCCCAGAATTCATTTCCGTCCCTGTCTTCGATACACACATAAGCCGCAGCCTTGGAGCTGGACTCCGATGATAACGCATGCTCCGAATAGGTGACGAATTTGTAATCAAAGGTATACGGCGACATCTTCAGCGCGTTGCTGATAGCGTCCAGACGACCGTTACCTACCGCCTCAAACTGATATACCTTTCCGGCTATCCTTACCTTTATATCGGCTATCATGCCGTCGTCTGATTTGAAATCCGAAACTTTCCTGAATACCGCGTCGGTAATGTCTATCGGATCGAAAACATTGACATATTCCCGGGCAAATGCCTGGTACACCTCCACGGGGGTCAGCTCCTTGTGCTCCTGGTCGGAAATATCCTTTACCATATATCCCAGTTCCTCTCGCATCTGCTGTGGGATCATATAGCCGAAATTCTGCTCCAGGATATATGCGACACCGCCCTTTCCTGACTGGCTGTTTATCCTTATGACATCAGCCTCATATTCCCTTCCCACATCCTTAGGATCGAGAGGGAGATACGGCACTGACCATGTCTTGAGATCTTTCTCCTTATGCCACTTCATGCCCTTGGCAATAGCATCCTGATGGGAGCCGGAAAACGCGGCGAATACCAGCTGCCCGCCGTACGGCTGTCTAGGCGGCACCTTCATGTCGGTATATTTCTCGTACGTCTCCACCACCTCCGGCATGTTGGAAAAATCCAGGCCCGGATCCACACCGTGACAATACATGTTCATGGCCAGAGTAACGATATCCACGTTCCCCGTCCTCTCTCCGTTCCCGAAGAGCGTCCCCTCTATCCTGTCGCCTCCGGCCAGCAATCCCAGCTCTGCGTCAGCTACTGCCGTCCCTCTGTCATTATGCGGGTGAAGGGATACGATGACATTCTCCCTGCTGTGGAGATTCTCGCACATGTACTCTATCTGGGACGCGTACACATGAGGCATGGACAGCTCCACGGTACTAGGCAGATTTATTATGACCTTGTTGTCAGGAGTAGGTTCCCATATATCGATGACAGCATTACATATCTCCGCCGCGAAATCCACTTCCGTACCGGTAAAGCTCTCCGGCGAATATTCAAAGGTGAAGTCCGTCTCCGGATGCTTCACCGCGTATTCCTTCATCAGTGTCGCCCCATCGGTAGCTATTTTGATGATCTCCGGTTTTTCTTTCTTGAATACCTGTTCACGCTGAGCCAATGATGTGGAGTTGTAAAGATGGACCACCGCCTTTTTCACGCCCGCCAATGATTCGAAAGTCTTCTTTATTATGTGCTTTCTCGACTGAGTCAGCACCTGTATCGTCACATCGTCGGGGATCAGCTTGTCGTCCACCAGTTTTCTGAGGAACTGATATTCAGTCTTGGACGCCGCCGGGAAGCCCACCTCGATCTGTTTGAATCCCAGTTTTACCAGGAACTTGAAGAATTCCACCTTCTCTTCCAGACTCATGGGAACGATGAGGGCCTGGTTTCCATCCCTCAGATCGACGCTGCACCACATAGGCGCCTCTTCTATATGATCCTTTTCCACCCACGCATGATGGGGGGTATCAGGTGGAAAATACCCTATCTTGTATTTATCGCAGTTTTTCATGTTTCCTCTCTCCTTTTTCAGTTTTCAGCACGGCCCGCCCTCCGGCATGCCGCCATTCATCAAAAAAGCCCTCATCTCAACTAAGAGACGAAGGCATAAGCATCCGCGGTACCACTCTTATTGGCGTGCTGTTTCGATTCTCACCGTCCCTGGCCCGCGCCACCTGACTGCACTGCCCTGCGGCAACACTGCCGGCCGCCTCCAGCTGTCGCTGTCAGCGTTTCACGCCTGCCGGGAAATCACACACCCGCTCAAAAGTTCGACGCTCCCGGGCGAGACATCCGACTCCGTATACAGTCTTGCACCGACCGACTGCTCGCTGAAATACTTCCGTCCGATTTATTCCGTTCATCGCGTCTGTATTTACATGTATGTTACTAATATAAATGACGACGTTTGGTTTGTCAACACAAATTTTTCAGGCAACCGGGCATCCGGATATCCGGTGGCGGTCAAATTACAGACATTTTCTCAAAATCTTAAAATGTCTGTAAAATCCAATGGGTTTGAGAATACTGGACTATTTTTGTAAAGGGTCGGGAGAGCGTTTTTCAGGCTTTGATGGGCTCGTCGTGAGGTGATATAAGTAAGTTGTAATAGGAACGTGACTTTTGTAAAATAATGTTAAGGGAAAGGAGCGAATATTATGATTTACTGTGAACCGGAATTGAAAGAGCAAATCATCAAGCTGTATATCCAAGAAGGGAGAACATATCAAAGTTTGTCCGACGAATTTGGATTTTCTACGGATGTCATAAGAAGATGGGTAAAAAAGTATAGGCAAAGCGCACAAGAGGATGCTGAAAGAGCCAGGAAGCTGGCAGAAATGGAAGAACTCAGGCGACTGCAAAAGGAAGTCGAAGAGCTGAGAAAGGAAAATGATTTCTTAAAAAAAGCGGCGGCGTTCTTTGCGAAGGAAAACAAATAGAAGCATACAAGTTCATAGAGAAGTATTCGAAACGATTTGGGGTCAATTGGCTGTTAAGGCAAATAAATATTTATCCCAATGCATATTACAATTACCGAAAGCAGCGAAAGAACGCCGGAGAAAAGAAAAAGGCTTTCGTACTCAAAAGGATAGACAGGATATATCATGAATCCGGTGGAAGACCGGGATACCGCATGATGCAGAAGCTGCTTGCAAACAAGGGGATAAGCTTAAGCGCGAAAACAGTGCATAAGTATATGAATGGTGAATTAGGATTAAGGTCTGTGACACGTAAAGCAAGATATCGTTATCGCAAAGGTACAAAAGCATATGCGGTTTTCGAAAATTTGCTTGATCGTGATTTCAGTGCAAAAGAGAGAGATAAGAAATGGTGCATAGACTTTACATATCTTTTTCTTGCCAACAGAAGTAAAAGATACAACTGCACGATCATCGACATTTATGATCGGCGAGTCGTTGCAAGTGTAAACGGAGAACGGATCAATGCTAAGCTTGCAATAGATACAGTACGGAAAGCATTTGAGCGCAGTGGGAAAAAAGGCGGGATGATACTGCATAGTGACAGAGGAAGTCAGTTCACCTCAAAGGAGTTCGTAGAATTCTGCGAAGCTAATGGTATCACACAAAGCATGAGCAGGGCGGGATGTCCATATGATAATTCCCCTATGGAGCGGTATTTCAATACATTGAAGGCAGAACTGATAAATCTCAAATCCTTTGCTAACGAGGAAATGCTGTATGAACAGATCAATACATATGCATATGGGTGGTATAACAATTTAAGACCTCATTTATACAATGGTGGGCTTCCTCCTGCTAGAGTTGCTTAAAAAGTCCCTGCTTCTATTACAATTTCTCTTGACCAGTACGCAGACTATGAGGAAAACGTTCCTCCACGATAATCGGGGCGGGAAAACTCGTTGAAAAAGGCCGAAAATATCGCCAGCCCTCCGAAAAACAACTACTGGCGATATTTGGGCGATTTGATTGCCGAACCAGCGATTTCGATAACGTGGCCGTCAGTCGTCAACGCCTGTTTTTTGATTTTTCCACATGTTTTTGTGTGTTTAAACTACGTTTTTAAATTTTCTTTGTTTTTTTGCACAATTTTTTCAAAAAACATGTTGATTTTCTCTGTAAACCATATATAATGGGTTGTAACGATAAAAAAAATCACAAGGAGGAAGATATGAGAGTTACAGGATCACAACTGGTAGCCGAGATCTTGCTGGAGCACGATGTTGACACCGTATTCGGATATCCCGGAGGCGCGGCCCTCAACATATACGACGCTCTGTACGAATACAGAGACAGGATCCGGCACATACTGACGGCTCACGAACAGGGCGCGGCTCACGCCGCAGACGGATATTACAGGGCAACAGGTAAGACCGGAGTCGTCTTTGCCACCAGCGGCCCTGGAGCGACCAATCTGGTAACTGGTATCGCCACAGCCTTTATGGACAGCATACCTATGGTTGCCATAACGGCCAACGTTCCTGACAACCTCATCGGCAGAGATGCGTTCCAGGAAATCTTCATAACAGGGATCGCTATGCCGATAACAAAGCATACTTTCTTTGTCAACAGGATAGAGGATCTGGCCGACGCACTCAGGAACGCTTTCAGAATCGCGAACAGCGGCAGGAAGGGTCCAGTCCTGGTAGATATAACCAAAGACGTGACAGCCGCAATGACTGATTACAAACCGGGAAAACCGCTGCCCCTCAATCCGCCGCCTGTATTTACCGATCAGGAGGTACAGGAAGTAGCGGCGATGATAAATGCGGCCGAAAAACCTGTCGTTTACTTCGGTGGAGGAGTGGCTGCCTCCGACGCGGGAGATGAACTGAATCAGCTGATCGAGATAGCTGATATCCCGGCCACATATACGCTCATGGCCGCTGGTATCATCGGCTATGAAAATCCAAGAAATCTGGGCCTCATCGGCATGCACGGCAGCATCGCCTCCAATAAGGCAGTCGACAGAGCCGACCTGGTGCTGGCACTGGGAGCCAGGTTCAGCGACAGAGTCGCTCTCAACCCTAAGAAGTTCGCCAGAAAAGCTTACAAGATACAGGTAGATATCGATACCAGCGAGCTCAATAAGAATGTCCTGGTAGACATAGGCGTGACCGCCGACGTAAAGGAATTCCTGACAAAGCTCCTTCCGCTCATCAAAAAGAAGGATCATAAGGAATGGGTCGCTCAGGCCATGGAGTGGAAAAAGAAGACCGGTGACGTCAAATGTCAGGACGCTGCTCTCCACCCGAGCGAGATCATCCACACAGTTTGCGATCTTACTGACAAGGAGACCATTTACGTTACCGATGTAGGCCAGCATCAGATGTGGGCAGCTCAATATCTCAAGCACGACAAGACGAAGGATTTTATCACCAGCGGTGGTCTGGGGACCATGGGATTTGGTTATGGCGCAGCCATCGGAGCTCAAATAGGCTGCCCGGATAAACGGGTCATCCATTTTACGGGGGACGGCTCATTCCACATGAATCTCAACGAAGCATGCACGGCTGTAAGCCAGGAGCTTCCTATCATAACCATAATCATGAACAACCAGGTCCTGGGTATGGTCTATCAGTGGCAGACATCCTTCTACGGAAAGCGATATGCCGCTACGACACCGGAGCGAAAAACCAACTTCCCTAAACTGGCGGAAGCTTTCGGTGCGAAGGGCTTTTCCGCTGCCAACCCGCAGGAATTCGAAGAGGTTTTCAAGAAAGCTCTCAAGGAGAAGGGGCCTGTATGGATAGACTGCGCGCTGGCCAGAGACGAGAGGGTACTCCCGATGATACCGGCAGGCGGGAATGTCGAGGATATGATCATTGGATAGTGCGTCGCGCTTCGCGCAGTAAGTCAATGCAGCCCTGCGCCGCCTTCGGCCGCAGGACCACCGATGTCATGCTTCGCATGACAAATATATGTAGCCCTAAAGGACCACCGATGTCATGCTTCGCATGACAAATATATGTAGCCCTAAAGGACCACTGATGTCATGCTTCGCATGACAAATATATGTAGGAGGATTTTTTCATGGATAAGGAAATTAGAAAGGAAGTCATCAGCATTCTGGTGGACAACCAGGCCAATGTCCTCACCAGAGTCAGCAGCCTGTTTGGCCGCAGAGGCTTCAATATAGATTCCCTGACGGTCTCAGCCACCAACGACCCTAAGCTTTCCAGGATAACGGTAGTATTTACAGGGACAGAGCAGGGACTTCACCAGATAATAACTCAGACGGCTAAATTAGAAGTCGTAAAGAAGATATTCACGCTGGATAAGAACGACAGCATCTACAGAGAGCTTCTGTTGCTGAAAGTCAAAGCCGATAAGACGGAGCGGTCCGCTATCAAGGAAATTGTTGAAATATATAGAGGTAGAATAGTTGACCTTTCCAAAAACAGCCTTATAATAGAATTGACAGGCGCTTCCGAAAAACTGGACGCCTTCATGGATATGATGAGCTGCCATGACATCGCGGAAGTCTGCCGCACCGGGATCACCGGAATAGGCAGAAGCGCCAGCTGGCACGAAGAATAACCATTGTCAACAAATTTTAACATATAAAGGAGACGGAAAAAATGATTAAAAAGTATTATGATCAGGATTGCAATTTATCACTTCTGGATGGAAAAACTGTCGCTATCATCGGCTTTGGCAGCCAGGGTCACGCCCATGCCATGAACCTCAATGAAAGCGGCGTAAACGTCGTAGTAGGTCTCAGACCTGGTTCGGCTCACATCGCAAAAGCCGAAGCTGCCGGACTGAAGGTAGTAGGCATCGAAGAAGCTGCCGAAGCCGGAGACGTTGTAATGATACTTACTCCTGACGAGCTGCAGGCTTCCATCTACAAGAATCAGATAGAGAAACACATGAAGGAAGGCAATGTCCTCATGTTCGCCCACGGTTTCAACATCCACTTCAACCAGATAAAGCCGGCGCCTTACCTGGACGTTATCATGGTCGCTCCTAAGGGCCCTGGCCACACTGTAAGGAGTCAGTATGTCGAAGGAAAAGGCGTACCTAGCCTTATCGCCGTTTATCAGGACGCTTCCGGAAAGGCCAAGGATTATGCTCTCGCATACGCGAGCGGGATCGGCGCGGGCCGTGCCGGGATCCTGGAGACCACCTTCAAGGAAGAGACCGAAACAGACCTCTTTGGTGAGCAGGCAGTTCTCTGCGGTGGTGTTACAGAGCTGATGAAGGCCGGATTCGATACGCTGGTAGAAGCCGGTTACGAGCCTGAAATGGCATACTTCGAATGCATCCATGAGATGAAGCTTATCGTGGATCTGATCAACGAAGGCGGATTCGACAAGATGAGATATTCCATCTCCAACACAGCTGAATACGGCGACTACAGAACAGGAAAGAGGATAATAACCGAGGATACTAGAAAGGAAATGAAGAAAGTCCTTTCCGAGATCCAGGACGGCACTTTCGCCAGCGAATTCATCCAGGAATTCAATGCAGGCGGTAAGGCAAGATTCCTCGCTACGAGACAGAAGGAAGCATCCCACCTCCTCTGCAAAGTCGGCGAAGAGCTGAGAAAGATGATGAGCTGGCTGAAGAAATAAGACTTTTACATGAGGTCTTGCCCTGGCGACCGCCTCGGCGGGGCCTCTTTCTTTTACCCTCTTATCCGTCCGTCTCAGCCAGACCCTGAGCAAGCGATAACGTGAGACGTGGGCGCGGGTTCAGATATGGTCAGCGAAAAGCAAAAATCACGAGAAAGGAAAACAATATGAGAAGCGACAACGTAACAAAAGGCGTAGAAAAAGCTCCTATGCGAAGCCTTTTCTACGCCATGGGATACACTAAAGAAGAGCTGGAGCGACCACTCATCGGCGTCGTTTCAGCCAAAAGCGAGATCGTTCCCGGCCACATACACCTGGATAAGGTGGCGGAAGCCGTAAAAGCCGGCGTCAGAATGGCCGGCGGAACGCCTATAGAGGTCCCGGCCATCGGCGTATGCGATGGTATAGCCATGGGCCACATCGGTATGAAGTACAGCCTGGCAAGCCGTGAGCTCATCGCCGACAGCGTCGAAACCATGGCCATGGCTCATGCCTTCGACGGGTTAGTGCTGGTTCCTAACTGCGACAAGATCGTTCCCGGAATGATAATGGGTGCCGTAAGGATAAACATCCCTACAGTAGTATGTTCCGGCGGCCCGATGATGTCCGGCCTGGTCAATGGCGAGGAGACCAGCCTTTCCAAAATGTTCGAAGCCGTAGGGGCCAGGAAAGCCGACATCATCGACGATGACCAGCTGCTGGAGTTCGAAGAGAAGACCTGTCCGGGCTGCGGTTCCTGTTCGGGAATGTACACAGCCAACAGCATGAACTGCCTCTCGGAGGCAATCGGCATCGCCCTTCCGGGAAACGGCACCATCCCGGCGGTAGACAGCGGCAGGATACGTCTGGCCAAGCATGCCGGTATGGCCATCATGGAGCTGGTGAATAAAGATATCAAAGCCCGTGATATCATCAATGAAAAATCCATCAGAAACGCCCTGGCCTGCGATATGGCTTTGGGATGCTCTTCCAACAGCGTACTTCATCTATTGGCAATAGCCAATGAAGCCGGAGTAGAGCTGGATCTTGACATTTTCAACGAGTTCAGCGCCAAGGTCCCTAATCTGTGTCATCTGGCTCCGGCAGGCGGCACCCATATGCATGACCTCAACAACGCAGGAGGTCTGATGGCAGTCTTCAGCGAGCTGGATAAGAAAGGCCTTATCGACAAGAGCCTGATCACTGCTACAGGAAAACAGGTAGGCGAAAATATGAAAGGCGCTTATGTAAAGAACTACGATATAATCAGGCCTGTCGACAATCCGTATAGCGAAACAGGCGGCATAGCCATCATGTGGGGAAATATAGCACAGGACGGCTGTGTCGTTAAGAGAAGTGCCGTAGCTCCTGAGATGCTGTGCCACACAGGACCGGCCAGAGTCTTCGACTGTGAAGAGGACGCTATTGCCGCCATCTACGCTGGAAAGATCGTCGACGGTGACGTGGTAGTCATAAGATACGAAGGTCCTAAGGGCGGTCCGGGGATGAGAGAAATGCTCAATCCTACCAGCGCGCTGGCGGGGATGCAGCTGGATAAGACCGTTGCTCTCATTACCGACGGCAGATTCAGCGGCGCCAGCAGAGGCGCATCCATCGGGCATGTTTGCCCTGAGGCGGCTGCGGGCGGAAACATCGGCCTGCTGAAAGAAGGGGATATCATTGAGATCGACATCCCTAACGCCAGAATAAACGCTAAGATATCCGACGAAGAATTTGAATCCAGGAGAAAGTCCTATGTTGCTCCGCAGCCTAACGTCACAAGCGGATGGCTGGCCAGATACATGCGAAACGTGTCCTCAGCCGCGAAAGGAGCGGTCATGGAATAGACGGCGGCGTTATCGATCGCCATCCTTTTCATGGCAGTCGATACAATGAACAACGCCCCGTAACAACTAATGAAAGCAGACCTTTTCCCGGCTCTGCAATCACCTGAATCTCGCAGGCGGCAGAACCCAATGCGCCGCCGCCTGCCGACAATCGACAAAGGAGTGTTACGATGAGTAGAAAAGCATTGCACAAAACAGTATTCAAAGGTGGCCTTCTGATAGACGGCACCGGAAAATCCGCAGTGGAAAACAGCACGGTACTTATCGAAGACGGCAAGATCGTTTACGCCGGTCCGGCGGACGAAGCACCTTCGACTGACCTTACTTCTCCGGATGATTGCCAGGTCATCGATATCACTGGCAGAACCATTATGCCCGGTCTCGTGGATACCCACCTTCACTTCTCCGGTAACCTTACGGAAAACGACAGCGACTGGGTAATGGAGGACAATATCCAGAAAGCCGTCGTTGCAGTGCAGCAGGCTCACGAATGTCTGGAGACCGGACTCACTACTGTAGGTGAGATCTCCAGATTCGGCATACACATCAGAAACATGGTAGAAGCCGGGGTGATGCAAGGGCCAAGGATCGTCGCCACAGGACTTGGATTCTGTGCTACAGCAGGGCACGGCGATTCCCACCTCCTTTCCATAGAACAGAACAAAGCCGCCCACCCGTGGGCAGAGTGTGTCGACAGTCCATGGGATCTGCGAAAGGCAGTAAGGCGGAGGCTTCGTGAAAATCCTGACGCTATCAAGATCTGGGCCACAGGCGGCGGTATCTGGCGATGGGAAGCCGGCATGGATCCTCATTACACGCCTGAGGAAATACAAGCCGTGGCAGAAGAATGCCAGATAAGAGGCATTCCTCTCTGGTCTCACTGCTTCGGCAGTGCGGCTCCTTCGGTCAAGGCCGGCGCTGATTTCATCATTCACGGCTGGGAGCTGGATGACGAGACTATTGATACTATGGCGGAAAAAGGGATCATGCTCTGTCCTACCATCAGTTTCCTTCCTGCCTGGTTCGAAACATATCCGCCTAAATATGTTCCCGAGATCCACGACAGATTCCCAGGTGAAACGGTAACAGAAAAAGAGCTGAACCGCATCTACGACAACCTGCGAAAAGCTTTTGCCAAAGGCGTCGTACTGACTATCGGCTCCGACTCCTTCAACTCCAAGATAACACCGTACGGCGATACCGCTATCGGCGAGATCTACGAGTTTATCAGCAAAGCCGGGATAGGAGAAATGGATACTATCGTCGCCGCTACCCTCAATGGCGCAAAGGCGCTGCGGGTAGATGACATCACCGGCTCTCTCGAAGCCGGCAAGAGCGCCGATCTGCTTGTCCTCGACGGCAATCCGCTGGATGATATCAAAGCCATCGCTACTGACAAGATGGCCGTCATCATGAAGGAAGGCGAATTCATAAAGAATCAATTGCAGGCAAACTGAATGTCGGTTGCAGACACATCCACTTGCCCAGCCACAGAAAACAGAAGAACAACTACAGAAAAAACTTAACCGCGAAGAGCCGCGCCATCGAGGTCCGGCTCTTTTATCATACCACTACCGGCAGCCGCCTCGCCCGCATTTCCATATCAGCCAGCAGCTTTCCCGTCCGCTCCGCTTCATCGGATACCAGCTTCCGCACTTGCATCTGTTTGAACATTTTTCCGCCCTTCATAATTATATTTTTTACCATTTTGGTGCTTTTCTGCGTATGTTACGTGTTATTTTACAGATTGTTCCATGAAGTTTACAGACATTTTCACTTTTTCGCGATATGTCTGTAAAACGGCCTCCCCGCTCCCCTCCAAAAAAAGGTAAGCCAACCCCAAAAGGGCTACTCAACAAAAAAAGAAGCCGCGGTCATGCCGCCGCAGCCTCTTTTTCGTTAATCAACACGTTTTTCGTTACTTATTGAAAACCTTTCTTCCAACAACTATCGCGCCCGTTCCTGCCATTACCATGAGTGCAGCAAGCCCGGCCAGCAGGCCCATATTCATGTCGTCGCCAGTCTTCGGAGCCGGTGGAGTCAGTTCCTCATCGGCCGCCGGAGCGTCCTTCTCGACAGCCGTAACGATCACATCATATTCGTCAGCAGTATTCTCACCACCGTTTTCAACGAATACCGTTACAGGATCGGTGAGACCGTTGAAATCCTTTTCATCAGCTACATAGTAGCCCTCAGGAACGTTGAGGACATAGCCATCCTGCTCATATGCGAAATCGTAGAACGTAATCTTGTTTCCATCCTCATCATACCCATAGCTGAGGACTGCGTTTTCCTTCTCAATGACAGTCGGCTCACCGACAGCCTTGCCGTCCTTGTCTACATAGTTGATAGTGAATCCTGCAGTTCCGTAGATTTCATCGACTTTAATGATTATTGACGCATATCCCGTATTCGTATCAACTGCGTTATCCGTAGCTCTGTATTTGAGTTTATAATATCCTGGCTGTGCCATCTCGAAATCAGTTATGGCATCTTCACCTTTATTCAGCTTCCACACGCTTTCATAATCTTCCCACGATTCATTGGTCGTCGAGTAAAGTATTTCATTGAGCCATACCTCTTTCACAGAACCATTGTCCTCAGCTGTTGCTTTGACATCTGCGATATTCAGAATGTCGCCTTTTTCCATATCCGCAACTGGCTCTATTGTGATCGTCGGAGCTGTAGTATCTACAACATGGACCGTTCTTCGTGCAGAAGCCTCTTTACCGGAATCATCCTTAGCTGTATACCAGATATTGTACCAACCTTCTTTTGATGTATCCACTGAGTCAACGGTAGTCCACGTACCATCTTCATTTGTCGCAGAATAGTAAACAGCTATGACCTGGACTCTGACGAAGCCATTCTTTTGAATCTCTACAGAACGACTGACAGCCGAGGCCGCAAGATCATCCTCGAAACAGCGAAGATAGCCGGGCCATGATCATTTACTGCCACATTCCTTTTGCATATCATATGTTACGTCTTCATTTCGGATTTTATCTACATTTTGCCTTTTTTGCGGAATGTAGATAAAATTTTCAACGTTTACACGCTCTCCTTCAGCCGAATATCCGCCTATATGCCATAAATCCTTGATTTTCCCTCTGTACTAAAAACATCCAATATCCTTGAACCCATTGGATCTTGCCTACATTTTTCATGTTTCGCAAAATGTAGGTATTTTACCCGGGTCTGTCACAGAAAAACTCCACGACAAATTGACAACTGCTTTCCTTAAATATATACTTTAGTCAAACGGCTATTTTCAAAAAACAAAGGAGAATTGGAATGTTCAAATCTTTTGAGGAAGCCAGGAGCTTCATCGACACTGAAAATATCAAAATGGTAGATTTTATGATGGTAGATCTCAACGGGAGGTGGAGGCACCTTACCATTCCCGCAGACAGATTCACCGAAGACACTTTGAAGAGCGGTATCGGCTTTGACGGCAGCAATTATGGGTTTGCTCCGGTAGAAAAGAGCGACATGGTCTTCATCCCGGACCTTTCGTCAGCCTACATAGATCCATTTATGGAAATACCAACGCTTGCGATGATAGGAGACGTCTATGTAATAGGAATGCCTGAGAACTATCCTTTCGACCAGGATCCGAGAAATGTAGCGAAGCATGCGGAGGCTTACATGAAAGAGCAGGGTATCGCCGATGAGATGCGCATCGGCCCTGAATATGAATTTCACGTATTTGATCACGTAAGCTATTCCACTAAGCCTAATGAGTCCGGATTCTGCATCGATACAGAACAGGCGGAATGGAATACGGATGACCAGAATTTCAACCTGGGATACAAGATGGCCCACAAAGGCGGTTATCACATGGCTCCGCCTCAGGACGTACTCTATGATTTCAGGAGCAGAGTGGCCATGTTGATGGAGGATCAGGGAATCAAAGTAAAGTATCATCACCATGAGGTAGGTGGCCCGGGTCAGCTGGAGATAGAAGTTGAATTCGGCGGTGTTACTGAAATGGCCGATAAGACCATGATGACCAAGTATCTCATCAAAAACGAAGCCATTGCTGAAGGTAAAACGGCTACTTTCATGCCTAAGCCTGTATTCGACGAAGCCGGCAACGGCATGCATGTCCATATGCATCTTTTCAAAGACGGCAAGCCTCTTTTCTACGACGAAAACGGCTATTCCCAGCTTTCAGAGACTGCCATGCATTTCATGGGCGGCATACTCAAGCACATAAAAGCGCTGTGCGCTTTCACCAACCCGAGCACCAACTCCTTCAAGAGACTGGTCCCAGGCTATGAAGCTCCGGTGACCATCGGTTTCGCTACTGCCAACAGGAGCTCGGTCATTCGTATCCCGGCATACGCCAAAGATCCCGATAAGAAGAGATTTGAAGTGAGAAATCCTGACGGCACATGCAATCCGTACTATGCTTTTGCCGCCATCCTTATGGCCGGATGCGACGGTATAAAGAATAAGATCGACCCTGTAGCCGAGGGATACGGGCCATACGATTTCAATCTCTATACACTGAGCGATGAGGAAAAAGAAAAGATAAAGAGCCTTCCGAAGACTCTGGATGAAGCTCTCGACGAACTGGAAAAGGATCACGCTTTTCTTACAGAAGGCGGAGTTTTCCCTGAACGTCTCATCGAGATATGGCTGGAAAACAAGCGGGCAGACGTGAGCAAACACGCCAACATGCCTACGCCTATGGAATTCAGCATGTACTATGATCTGTAACAGATCGCTGCTCAGCATGGGCTTTGCCCTGCAAAAAACTGCCGCGTCGAACAAAAGACGATGCGGCAGTTTTCATATGGAAATAACATTGCTTCGACAGTGCGGCGACAGGTCGACAAGTCGGCAGGTCAGAACAGACATGTCATTGCCGGCGTTCAGCTATTTCTCGTATACGACCTTTCCGTTTACGATGGTATACAGGACCTGCGCTTCTTTTACCTGTTCAGGACTGGAGGTCAGGAGGTCTCTGTCAACGATAGTGATATCAGCAAGCTTCCCTTCTTCCAGAGTACCCAACTCATCTTCCCGCCTCTCGGCATAAGCCGCGCCCCAGGTATAAGCGTGGATCAATTCCCTGATATCTATGATTTCCTGTGGGTTCCAGCCACCTTCAGGTGTCCCGTCAGGATAGATACGTGTCAGGCCGCAGTACATGCCAAAGAACGGATCTCCCTCTACAACGGGAGCATCGCTTCCGGCAGCCAGTACAGCGCCCGCGTCCAGCAGCGATCTGAACGCCCAGGTATACTTGTCGCGTTCAGGCCCCAGCAGCTGCGGATAACAGTTGTCGGCGAAGGATGGCAGCACGGAAATGATATGCTCCGGCTGTACTGAAGCTATCACACCCAGCTGGCCAAAACGTCTTATGTCCTCAGGCAAAATCACTTCTATATGCTCTATTTGATGACGTGCCTTTGTCTTGCCGTATTTTTTCATGGCGTTTTCATAAGCGTCAAGGGCTGCGTGCACAGCACCGTCACCGCAAGCATGGAGTCTCACCGAGATATCGTTCTCGTGGGCGATCTCCACTGCCGCGTTCAACTGATCCAGATCCAACAGCGAACCACCTCTGGAGTCAGGCATATCATTGTACGGCTCCGCCAGCAATGCTGTATGATTGGCTATCACGCCATCGATGAACTGCTTTACATATGGTACTCTGTACATGCCGGTCCCGCTGCTCTCAGCTTTCGCTTTGACTTCAAGGACCTTGTCTATATCTTCGAAGAGATTTCTGGCTGCGTTCACTCTTATCTTGAGGCCACCTTCCCTGTCCATCCTGTAATAAGTATTTTCATAGGCCAGGTTCAGTCCCAGATACGGCGTCATGTCACTGACAGAAGTTATCCCCTTTCTCACCGCGTTGTCCATGTACCGCGTTATCAGATCCTCCACCATTTCATCGGAAAAGTCAAAGGCGTACTCTCCCACCAGACAAAGAGCTGTTTCATATAAATAACCTGTCGGCTGTCCCTTTTCATCCCTGGCTATCTCGCCAAAAGGAGGATCAGGTGTATCAGCGTCTATGCCACAGATCTCCAGCGCCTTGCTATTGACCCATGCGCCATGGAGCTCATAATCCAGAAGGAACACAGGTCTGTCAGGCAATACTCTGTCCAGTGTCTCCTTTGTCGGATGGGATGTGTCCTCCCAACTGAGCCTGCACCATCCGAATCCTATCACCCATTTTTCCTGAGGAATGGTCGATGCGAAATCTGACACTATCTGCGCCACTTCTTCACGCGACATTGCGTGGAAAAGATCCGCGTATTTATCCAGCATCCCGGCCTGCATCAAGTGTATATGGTTGTCATGCAGTCCCGGGATGACCAGTTCGTTTTCCCCGAGAGCTATCACTTTTGTTTCGGGTCCCTTGAACCGGGCCGCCTCGTCCTGCCCCTTCCCGACGGCCACGATCTTTCCATCGGCCACCGCTATGAATTCCTTGTCCTCCGGCAGACCCTTCCCACAGAATATCTTTCCGCCTTCTATGAGGATGTCCGCTTTTCCATTGATCGACATGAATATTCACCGTCCTTTCCATCCCTGAAATTTCTCTCCGTTAATTTTATACCAGAAAATAATCAGATGACATACTTCTGTTGCGGTCTTTTGCTATATTATTTAAAATGTTCTGAATTATTATTGCATACATACACTCGACTTCACATGTGGTATAATCAAAAATAGCAACTAAGACCATTATCTTTTTGCCGCAGGGGAAAACGGAGGTACATAATGTTCCAGGAAATAAACTACGAAGACGAGCTGCCTGTAAAGGTACAGGTTTTGGAAATAGAGCAGATCCCATGGCACACCCATAACGATATACAGATAGTCTATGTCCTGGAAGGCGAAATCGAGCTGAAGCTCACTTATGCCCGCTACCGCCTTTCAAAAAACAACATCCACATAATACATAATGAGGATGTTCACGGGTTTCGCGCCTTGTCAGGCAATAATTTAGTTGTCATACTCAGCTTAAACGTCGACTACTTTTCCGCTCGCCATCCTTCCCTGGACAGCCAGGTCTTCACCACCAAGGTCAGCGAAAACATTGCCACATATAAGAAGCAGCTGGCGCTGAAGGTCCACATGTTTTCCATCATATCCGAACTCCACAGCAGGAAGCGCGGATATAAAAACAGGATAATGGACACTGCCCATACACTGATAGACTCCCTCTACAGTGATTTTCGAGGATTTACTGTCAACCATGAAAAGCGGACCTTTGAGCATCAGGTGTCGCGTGATCCTGTTCAGATGGAACGCATCAGCCGGGTCGTTACATTTGTTTACAGCAATTATCCGTATAAACTGGGTCTGTCATCCATCGCCGAAGCGGAAAATATCAACAGCTACTACCTCTCTCACCTGTTCCAGCGTTTCGTCGGCGACAGCTTCCGCAACTTTGTCAGCATGGTCCGGGTGGAGATGTCGGAGGTAGAGCTTCTCACCACCGACCACTCCATCGCCCACATCTCCTCCAATGTGGGATTTTCCAATGCCAAATACTACGTGGAAAATTTCATAGAGTGGTTTGGCTGTCATCCGAAAGAATACAGACAGCTCTATGGCAAAGAGATACTTGGTCGGGCAAAAAACCGCTTTCGCCAGCTTCCACTGGACAGCATCAACGATGTCATCGAATCATACAACGAAAGACCTGCCTTCACCGGCGCTTCCCAACAGGTGATGTCCGCTTCTCTGGATTTCAGAAAAATAAAAAACGGCCGTCACTTCGGCAGCAATGCGCCTGATATCTCTCCCGGAGAATTCTATTCCGGCTACGATGCTCAGCAGGATTGCCTGGACGTTTTGAAATCCATACTCAAATGCCCTGAATCCGCCGCTATCCCTCAGGCATCTGTAGATTCGGAAAATGACAGAAGAGGCACGCTCACTTTCAACGGCATGAAAAAACCGCTATACTACCTCCGCCACTTTCTTCTCGGTCATCAAGGCACCATCGGAAGTTTCGATGACTGGTATCTGATGACCTTGGGAAACGAGAAAGCCGCGCTGCTGTTTTTCAACGATGATACGGATACCCGCCACGACATGGAATTCAATTTTTTCAACATGCCTGGCAGATATCAAATAACGGAGCACAGACTGTGCTCCGATTCCACCTGCCTTTCTTTCTGGAAACAACTGGATTTCAAGGCTAACCTTTCGGACGGAGAGATGTGGCAGATACTGCAGATGTCCGCCCCGCGGCTGTCGTGGAAAACTGTGGATTCCTCCGGCAGTTTTACTTATTCAGCATCCCTGGATCCACACGATATCATGCTGGCTGAGATAAAAAAGCTGTGATGATATCCTGTGGATATCCGTCATCTGTTTTTACGTTTCCTTATTCTTTCGCCGTCTTACACACTCGCTCAGCAGATATTCCACCTGCCCGTTGATCGAGCGGAAGTCCTCCTCCGCCCACGCCGCGATCTCGTTCCAAAGACTGGGCGACAACCGCAGGACCATCTGCTTCTTGGCCTTTTCCTTGTCCTTGACAGCTTTTTCTCTCTTCTTCAGCTCCGTCTCCATGGCTTTTATCTTTTCCAGTCGTTCCCGAAGCTGCTCTTCTTTTTTGTTTATATCATCGGACATATGACTACCCCTCAATCGTCAACAGTATCGCCGCCTGGTGAACGCCAGCCTGGCGCTGAGTGTTCATGCAGACCGCCTGACCGGCCGGCGGACATCAGCTCAGTAGATGTGCTGTCAGTCCGCCTCCAGTCCTGTCCTTCCGGCAACATCAATATATACTTCCGCTGTTCACGATAGGCTGCGGCTCTTTATCTCCGCAAAGGACTACCAGAAGATTGGACACCATAGCGGCTTTTCGTTCATCATCAAGGACTACCAGATCATTGTCCTCCAGCTTATCAAGGGCCATTCTCACCATCCCAACAGCGCCTTCCACTATCTTCTCTCTGGCTGCTATAGTCGCTGCCGCCTGCTGTCTCTTCAGCATTGCCGCGGCGATCTCTTCAGAGTAAGCCAAATGTGTTATCCTTACTTCCAAAATCTCTATTCCGGCATCCGCCACTTTATCCTGAAGCTCCGCCTTCATGTTCTGGGCTATCTCCAGGCTGGAGCCTCTCAAAGTCATCTCGTCATTTTCCTGGTCTATGGTGTCGTAAGGATAAAGCCTGGCCGTGTTCCTGATGGTAGAATCACATTGTATAGACAGATATTCGAAATAATTTTCCACGTTGAAAACCGCTTTAGTAGGGTTGGCTACCCGCCAGATAACTATGGATCCGATAACTACAGGATTCCCCTGAACATCGTTCACCTTTTGCTGAGCATTGTTCAGCGTCATGGTCTTAGTGGACACCTTTTTTCCGGCGTTGCTCTTACTGCTCTTTTTGTGGCCGTCCTTCTTGGACGCCTCGACCATCTCTTCCTTTATTGTATCCAGTGTTCCCCGGGCTGTCGGGTTGAATCCGGCAACAAAAGGGTTGACGAAGAAAAATCCGTCTTTCTTTATCGTCCCATGATACTTACCAAACAGAGTCAGCACCAGAGCCTCGTTGGGATTTACGATCTTAAGACCGCACATGCATACCAGAAATACAAGGAACAACAGTACTCCTGCTGTCGCCAGCAGAACCGCAGTCCCACCGTCGAACATTACCGGCCCTGCTATACACAGGCCAATACCTGCCAGGATCCCTACAGCCGATATCACCATCATCGCCATCCCCGATACAGGATGCAGCTCCCTTTCCACTATATCGCGTTTTATCATATTATTAGTTTCCATGTTTATCCTCCTTCACAGACATACCTTCATCAGCAAACTAAATGATATCATTTTGATATCATAATTATATCTTGCTTGAGAGAATTGTCAAGGACTTTTTTTAAAATCGTAGAGCCTGCTGTCTCCATCTACCAAAAAAGAAGGCCTTTCCGCCGGAAAACGCCTTCCTTTTTATATGCGAACTATTGCCGCATCATACCATATAAACCGCTGTATCCACCCTTTCCCAGCTAGTCACCTTTGTCTCGCAGACACATATCTTCCGTTCCAGCCACTTGTACTTTTCATGGCCTGTCCTGAAGGTGACGCTCCCCTTGAAATAATATTCATCGGGCGATACCGGCTCACCTTCCATCAGTTTTTCCTCGACTGCCGGATCGATTTCCAGCATGGCCTTCATGTCCATCAGTATACGGGCGCCGTCTTCCGTCTCCAGCAGCAGCGACGACACCACGTCGTTCCTGCCGGGCGCGGGAGTATACGTCACGCCCATACCGATCGGCAGGACTTTGCCGCTGAGTCCGTCATCACCGGAAAAGACCCCTTCGTCGGTCGGCGACACCAGCGCTTCTCCGTCGCATGTGACGCCCATATCTATATCGTTTTTCTGTATGAGATACATATCAAACAGCTTTTTCACTCGCTCCTCCTTATCCGCTCCCGTCGAATTCCATCACGCTCAGTATATCACCGCCGCTGCCGACGCACAAGTCCGGCAAACGATGCGGCTCATGCTGCAATTTCGCACGCAATTTCGCACGCAATTTCACATCGCGGTTTCCCACCTCAGCTCCACACTATAGCGCTAAAGCTTTCCGCTCACGACTTTTCCGTCGAACATGACGGCTTCGATCCTGACGTCCTTAAGCTCTTCCGGCGGCACTTCGCAGGGATCTCTGTCCACGATTACGAGATTGGCTATCTTTCCCGCTTCAATGGACCCCAGCTTATCGTCCCACCTCAGCTGTCTTGCGCCTGCCTCCGTGTACCCTTCGATAAGATCCCTGATCCCCAGCTTCGCCGACGCCTCCGGCCTCATGCTGCCGGGATACTTTTCCGGATCCAGCGGAAATTCCGGGTCGACTCTGGTGGCGGCCACCTGCATCCCGAAAAACGGAGCCGCCCTGTGGAGCTCATAGTATGTCACCACGTCGCTGGAATACGATACGTTGGCACCGCTGTCTATCATGGGATTGAACTGATACATGCCGTTCCACTTCTCTCTGCTGTAGAAGTTCAGCGCTTCGTCGCCGAAATATCCACCGGACCAGTGACACGTCCAGTTCACATATATCCCCAGCCCGGCCGGTCTTCCCATGTCGGAAGGGTGTACCGACTCACAGTGGGCGAACACCGGTCTGCAAACCCACGCTTCGCCGGCTCCGGCAGCCAGAGCCTGTGCCTTTTCCACGGCATCGCACGCAGTGCGGAAAGCCCTGTCTCCCACCATATGTATGTGAAGATCCAGACCTTCGCGGTTGCAGAGCAGGAAACAGTCCACCAGCTCCTCTTCCTCCATCATTATCTCACCGTAATTTCCCGGCGAATCGTTGAGCTCTTCTATGGACGCCGCATTGCCCGTCTCGTTGGTGCCGTCGAGAAACAGCTTCATGGTATTGAACTTTATATGATCCGTCGTATAGAGCCTCTGATATTCCCGCAGCTTTTCTATCTTCCCGGGCAGATCCGCATAATGCCAGAACCTGACCGAACCGTCGTAATATGTGTAAAGGCGCCCGGCTCTGTCCATATCGTATATGGTCTTTATCAGCTCGTCGGTCTCTATGACCCCGTCGAACATGGCCGTGATGCCGCTGTCCCTGAAAAAGTCCATCACGGGAGCCAGCATCTCTTCCGACGATGCCACCGGCTGTCTCCAGCCGATAGCATCGTACATCCTGTCGAGAAAATGGGCCCATGCTCTTTCCCTGACCCAGCCCGTAGGCTCTCCGTCTTCGTCTCTCACGAAAATCTCCAGCTCCGTAGGGTCCGGCGTGTCCCTGTCCACGCCCATCAACTCCAGCATTTTGGAGTTGACCCAGCTGAGATGCTCGCCGAAATCCTGACAGAGCACCGGTCTGTCGGACACGACCGCGTCCAGCATTTCCTTCTTTGGGCCTTCCTTTCCGAACATTGACGTGGGGTAGTATTCAAAGTAGAGGAACGGCACCTCCTCCTTCGAGTGCACTTTTGCGTATTCCCCGATGAAGTCCAGCACTACCTGAGGATCCTCCGTCCACGGCAGCTTTACATGCCACGCGCTCTCGGCGCATATCCCCGGATGGGTGTGGGCATCGATGAATCCCGGCAGCACGGTCTTTCCGGCAAGGTCGTAAGTTTTTACTTCCTCTCCGGCACCGGTTTTTCCGCCTGCGATATATGCCTCGGCGCCCGCTTCATCCCCGATATATGCGATGTCCCTGCCGTCCGTAACTATGACGCTGCCCGCCTCCGCCTTCTGCGGCGTATATATCTTCGCGTTTTTCAATACGTACACTTTCCCGTCTTCCTTTCCTTGTCCTTCTGCCTACAGGTTGAGCTCAGGCGGCAGCTGTCTGAAGCCCTTAGTCTTTATGGCAAGGACTATGACGCCGATCGCCAGCCATGAGAATCCCACGATCTTGCCTGCCACAGGAAGGCTCAGCCACAGGTAAACGCATATGGCAGCTGCAATAACAGGGATTATCAGATTCCTTAAAACAGCCGCTCCCGATCTTTCCTTATCCTTTACCCAGAATCTCACCACCACACAGATATTCGTAAGGACAAACCCCAGCAGTGCGCCAAAGCTTACAAGAGACATTGCGTCCGTAAGGCTGTCCTGGAATATTATCGCCGTAAGTCCGACTACCGCTGTCAGCAACACGTTCTTTACAGGCGTCTTGAATTTCGGATGAACATAGCCGAAGAAGCTCTTTGGAAGGAAGCCGTCGCGCCCCATTCCCAACAGTATCCTTGACGTTGCTCCCTGGCCGGCTATGCAGCAGCCTATGGATGCCAGCGTGTTTATGAGGATGAATATGGTGTTCATCCAACCTATGCCGATATGAATGTTGTATTCGGTTATTGCCGTATCGGGATCCTGTATGGCTCCGACTTCATACGGCCAGCCGCAGTTCATGAAGTACGCAACGATGAAAAACTCTATCGCAGCTCCCACGCATACGAGAATGACGGCTCTCGGCATGTTCTTCTCCGGCTCTATCGTTTCCTCGGAATACGTCGTTACAGAATCGAATCCGACGAATACTATTGCCATGATGCCGGCTCCCGTCATGATGGAAGAAAAGTTGAACATGTCTGCATTGTAAATCGCTTCCGGATATATCAGCGTCCCGGCGCCGCCTCCACCCATGACGAACTTTATTATGAATATTATCGTCACGATGAGAGCCAGTATCGGAGCTATAACGTTGATGTTGTTGACTATAGCCGCCACGCCTATTCCTATGCAGTTGCAGACCGCCACAAAGATTACGGCGATGATGACCCACGCCCATACCGGGATGGCAGGGAACATGATGTTGAGATACAATCCACAACTAAGATAGCATACCATCGGCAGCAGAAAATAGTCGAGCATCAGACCCCATCCCGCTATGAAGCCCAGCTTCGGACCTATTGATTTGCTGACATAACTGTAAACAGAGCCCGCCACAGGATATTTCCTGCACATCTTGGCGTAACTGAGAGCAGTCAGCGTCATAGCAAAGCCTGCAACGAGGAGCGTCAGCGGAAAGTGTCCGTTTGTCAGCACGTTTATGATGCCGTAATACATCAGCACACATGCCGGACACAGGTATGCAAGACCCTGGCATACCAGCGTAGGCAGCTTCAGCACTCTCTTAAGCTCCGTTCTTTCGGACGGAGTTCCATTATTCATTGCATCCATAACAAACCTCCTGAATCTTCGAATGAATGATAAATGATATTATTTCTTAAACATTTCCGGAATGTTTTTGACTTTTTACGGGCGCCGGGCCAACGCTCTATCGTTCATAGACGATCTCGCCCTTGAATATGGTCTTTTCGACCTTTATGGCGTAGATGTCATCGACGTCGGTCTCCTCTATATCGCTGTCGAGTATGACCAGATCGGCGGATTTGCCCTCCTCAATGGAGCCCGTTATCTCCTCGGCGCGTATCTGGTATGCGCCGTTTATGGAAAGGGACCTCACCGCTTCCTCAAGGTCGGCAGGTCTTTCGCTTCCCAGGGTCTTTCCCTTGAACTTCTCATAGTCCGGAGCCTCGGGAAACACCGCTCTCGTCATGGCGCACTGTATCTCATGCATGGTGTCGGGCGGCGGCGTCACCGGAAAGTCGGTGCCGAAAGCTATCCTGACGCCCCGGTCCAGAAAGCCCCTCAGGGGATATGCGGCGCCGGCCCTTTTCTCTCCCATCAGCGGAGTCATTCCCTCTATGTCCGAATCGTAGACCATCCACCTGGGCTGGCAGTTCCCCATGATATCGTTTTCAGCCATCCGATCCATGTCCTCGTCTCTGACGAGCATCAGATGAGCTATGACGTTCCTCGGCGGTCTGTCTTTGATATCGGCGCTGCCTGCCGCCTTTACGAGACAGTCGACGCTCTGCCTTACGGAATTGTCTCCCATGGCATGGACGTGAACGTCGAACCCCGCCTCCATTGCCTTTCCCGCTACGGAAACGAACTCACCGTCGTCCCAGTACAGCGCTTCGTTGTAGTCCGCCGGCAGGCCGTTTTCCTCCGTGAATGCCCTGTCGTACGGCTCTATCAGCGAAAAGGCTCCCTCGGCGAACATCTTCACCGTATCTACGCGGAAGTCATCGCCCACATCGTCTCTGCCTTTGCGGGCTATGGCTTCTTCCAGCTGCTCCTGTCCCTTTCCCGGCTCCAGCAGGTATACTCCGCGCACGCGGAGCGTCAGCTTCCCCTCTTCCGCCAGCTGCCTGTACGCCTCCCTGGCATTGTCGCTGTGCATGCAGTCCTGCACCAGCGTCACGCCGTATCTGTTGGCTTCGTTTTCCTGATAATACAGGATCTCCTCCCTGTACTTTTCCACCGACGGGTCGTATCCCGGCACACCCGTCTTTATCATATCCATGGCCTCGGGGTCGTTGAACATGCCTTCCGGGTAGCCGCTCTCCTCGCGGTATATCTTCCCTACGTAAACGTCCGGCGTATTCTCATCCACTCCCGCTATCTCGATCGCCTTCGTGTTGACCCACAGATTGTGCTGCGAAAAGGCCTCCAGTATCACCGGCCTGTCATTGCACACCCTGTCCAGATCGTGCCTCGTCGGTCTCCTGTCGCCCTGAAAATTGCTTTCCACCCAGCCGGCGCCCCTTATGAGCTCCTCTTCGGGATGTTTTTCAATATATGTCTTCAGCCTGGCGAGGTACTTCTCTATGATGTCCTCTTCGGCCTCCCCTTCCTGTATGTATATGCCGAACAGGTCGCATCCCGTTCTGGCGCTCGCCGATATGGAAGGGTGACAGTGAGCGTCGGCAAGCCCCGGCAGGATCGTATTTCCGCCGCAGTCTATGATCCGGGTATCCGAACCGATCGCGTTCTCTGCGCCGTCATAGCTGCCGACGGCCATGATCTTCCCGTCCTTTACCAGCACCGTATCTCCTCTTATCACATTCCCCTCTCCGTCAGGGGAAAACACCTTCCCGTTTATCAGCGCCATATCCGCAAATACCATTTTTATGACCTCCCTTTTTATTCCGTCGCGTTTATTTTATTCTCATTTTTCAGATAATTATATGTACTTTTTCACCCTTGTTTTGTATAATTAGGTAGAAAAAAGTATAGTTTTTGAAAACGCATCGGAGCAGAAGAGAAGAATATCATGAAAGGAAACATCAAACCCGATACGATCCCGGACACACCGGCAGGGATATCCATATACTCGGTGACCCGGGAAGCACCTCATCACCATACGGGCTTTCTGGAGATCCTCTACTGTCTGCACGGGCCCGTCACCGTCACCACCAGATCTCAGGAAGTGCTCCTCCACGAAGGGGAGCTGGTATCCCTCGACCCCTTCGACATACACTACACGTCGGCGGACACGGAAAACCTGATCGTTTCGTTTTACTTCGATCTTACGGATCCCGTATTCGGCAGGGACGACCTCGATATGCTGTACTTCATGTGCGAGCCCCTCGCCATACCGGAATCGAAGCAGGAAGAGCTGAAGGAACTGAAACGCCTGCTGCTGACGATGCTGTATTTTCACTGTTTCCCGCACCCCAAACTGCCTGCCGGTCCGACGGCGACGAGATTTGCCGTAAAGATCGTGGATATGATGCTGGAGCATTTTCACTTCTTCGACTTCATAGCCCGATATATGGAGTACTCCCCCGATGCAAAGACCCTCTACGAAAACATCCTGATATACATACAGAAAAACTACGCGGAAAAAATAACTCTCGGAAAGATGTCCGACACGCTCCACTTCAACTACAAATACCTGTCGAGGTTCTTCATGACCACTTCCTACAGGGGTTTTCCCCGTGTCGTTATGGATGTCAGGTCATATATGTCTTCCATACTGCTTCTGGAGACCAATGACAATGTTTCGGACATAGCCTATAAAGTCGGCTTCACATCGCCAAACTACTATTACCGCGTCTTCAGGAGCTGGACCAACACGACGCCGCACCGATACAGGAAGGAGATGCGCCGGCTTCAGGCGCAGGCTGAAGAGAACCGATATTACGATCCGAAAGAGAAAAAAGAAGAGCTCGAGCACTTTATCCTGTTCCGTTTCGCGGAACTTCAGGTGCCCGAACTCATCGATATGTCATTCATCCCGTTCAAAGGGCTGCCGGATGCGTGGCCGCCGGATGCGTGAGACTGCCGGGCGTACGAGACTGCCGGCGCGCAATGTGATTTTTACGCTCTTTTGCAGTTGCTGCCACCAGATCCGGTCGCCGACTGTAAAATTTTCAACGTTTACCGCCCGTCTCTCTCCGACGTGCCCGTTAAAGCCGCAAAAAAGCGGCTCCGAGCCCTTTACAAAAATAGTCCGATATACACAAAACCATTGGGTTTTGCAGTTGTTTTCCGAAATCCCGCCCGGCAACTGCAAACGCGCAAGCCAACTTAAAAACGCCGGCCGGAGCTCTCTCCGACCGGCGCCGTTACGTCCGACATATTCAACTTCTTACTGCGGCACGCGCTGTTTTGCATCCGTCCTCTTGGCCACGACGATGAATCGCCCGTCCTCCACGTGGTATGCGCACGTGGACAGGGTTATGAGCTGATCCCCGTACTCGGCGCTGACGCCGGTGTCATAGGACGATATCTCCCTGACGCCCCGCAGGTACTCGTAAAATTCCGTCTCCGTCGTCATCCCCGCGTACTGGTAATACTTGAACTTCTTTGAATCCTGAGGATATATCTGCGTATATCCCGCAGCGATCACCTGATACGTTCCCTGTCCGCCCTTGTATATGGTGTCGAACTTAAAGGTCGGGTGCTGCTCGTAAAACGCCTTGTCCTCGTATTCCAGAAGGTCGTGGAACATGGTGCCGTTCTTCATGTTGTGACCGTATATGAGGAAGTTCGACGTGGGCACGAAGATATCGCTGACCGCATCCATGAACGGCACGCCCGATGCCGCGTACTCCTTATCGAAGCCGCGGTGCAGGTAAAATTCCGGATCATCCTGCGTCTGCATCACCGGATAATCGATATTTGTATCCTCTATCGTTACCCAGCCTATGATGTCATCGTTGGCAAGGTACAGGTCTGCGTACTTGCCTATGATAGTGCCCTTGTCCGTGACAAGATCCTCTCTTTCCGTCTGCAGCCCCTTAAGGTCCTCAAGAGCGCCCTGCTCCCGTGCTCCGTTTATGAAGTAATCCAGCAGCACGCCCGCAGAGCCCAGAAAAACTATCAGGCATATCACCAGGATTATCTTTCGTCCCAGACCCATTTTCGCTTTTCCTCTGCTTTTTCCCGTTCCTCTTCTCACATCTTTGCCTTTCTCTGCCAGCAGTTCCTATGCGCCCAGCTCGCTCATGCTGAAGAGCTTTATGCCGTTGGATGTCAATACCCTGATGGCCTTTTCCTGCTCCTCTACCCTTATCATGATGATGGCCTTGTCGTCTTTTGCCTGTATGGCCGAATAGATATAGTCCACGGCGATATCGTTATCGGCAAGTATCTGCAGCACCTTATGGAATCCGCCCGGCTTATCTTCGATGGAAACTGCTATCACTTCCGTGATGCTGGCCGTGAATCCGGCTTCCGTAAGTATCCTTGTGGCCTCTTCCGGATTCGGCACGATACACCTGAGGATGCCGAAATCCACCGTATCGGCTATGGTGCTGGCCTTTATATCGATACCGTGCTCAGCCAGTATCCTCGTCAGCTCGGCCAGTCTTCCGGTGGTGTTTTCCACAAACACCGACATCTGCTTGATCAACATTTCACTTTCCTCCTTGTGCTTATCCTAAAGGTTCCTCGAATCTTTAACTCTCACTGCTTTTCCTTCGCTCCTAGGCAGCGTTCCCTCGTTGAGGAATCTTACCTTGCAGCCTATGCCCAGCATATCTCTCAGAGCGTGGTTCAGTCTGCCCCTCAGCTCTTCTATGAACTTTATGTCGTCTATGGCAAGCCCCGGTGCCAGCTCCACGTCCAGATCGAATGTATCCTTGTTGTTTTCCCTTCCGACGTAGATCATGTAGTTTATGGTCAGCTCCTCGAACTTGGAGATGACTTCCTCTATCTGCGAAGGGAATACGTTGACTCCTCTGATGATGAGCATGTCGTCCGTCCTGCCGAGGATCTTGCTCATCCTTACGTTTGTCCTGCCGCATCCGCACTTTTCCCTCATCAGGTAGCACAGGTCTCTCGTCCTGTACCTTATCATCGGGAATCCTTCCTTGCCCAGCGTCGTGAACACCAGCTCGCCGATCTGCCCGTCAGGCAGCGGCTCCAGCGTTTCCGGATCGATGATCTCCGGATAGAAGTAGTCTTCCTGCACGTGCATGCCGTTGTTCTCGTCGCAGCTTATGGAAACTCCCGGGCCTATGATCTCCGTCAGGCCGTATATGTCGTATGCCTTGATCCCGAGGCCCTTTTCGATGCTCTCCTTCATGCCCTGAGTCCACGGTTCGGCTCCGAAAACTCCCGCTTTCAGCGGCAGAGTTTCCGGATCTATGCCCTCTTTTGCAACGCCTTCGGCGATGGTCAGAGCGTACGACGGCGTACATGCCAGCGCCGTGCTCTTGAGATCCTGCATGAACATTATCTGCTTCTTCGTGTTTCCGCTGCTCATCGGTATGACGGTGGCTCCTATCGTCTCGGCTCCTATGTGGGCTCCGAGTCCGCCCGTGAACAGTCCGTATCCGTACGCCACCTGTACGATGGACGTGTTGTCCTGTCCGGCACATGTCAGGGCTCTCGCCACGCACTCGCCCCAGATGTCGAGGTCATTCTGCGTGTATCCCGCCACCTTCGGCTTGCCCGTCGTTCCCGACGAAGCGTGTATCCTGATGATGTCCTCGTTCTTCGCCGCGAAAAGGCCTCTCGGGTAATTGACGGCCAGATCCTCTTTCGTGGTGAACGGCAGTTTTCTTATGTCGTCCAGCGACTTGATGTCTTCAGGCTTTACCCCTGCATCGTCCATCTTCTTCCTGTAGTACGGCACATTGTCGTACTCGTATTTTACTGTCTTCTTGAGCTTCTCAAGCTGCAGCGCCCGCATGGTCTCGCGGTCCGCACATTCCATCTCCTTATTCCAGATCATTTCATGATTGTTCCTTTCTTATTATTTGTCGTGCGCAGCACGACATCAGGTATCCGGCACCGCCGGGCTTCATTGTATTTGTCGCTCAAAGAGCGACATCGAGGTGTCCAGCTCAGCCGGGCTTCATTGTCTCTACCGCGCGTCGCGGCCGCCTACGCGTTTCTGCCCATCTCGAAGGCCTTCTTGTTCAGCTCCACGAACTTCGGCTTCACGTTCTCCTCGATGACCTTTATCCATGCATCCTCGTCAAAGGGCAGGTCTTTTGACGCCGCGCCCAGCAGCACAACGTTGACAGCCTTGACGCTGCCACACTCCTCGGCAATGCTGAGAGCATCGAATGCCTTCACGTCCCCGGTCTTCTCTTTCAAGGTCTTCATGATGTCGGCAGGATATTTGGCCTGCCCCAGGATCACCGGCATCGGGAGTATCTGCTGAGTATTGACATACATGGTGCCGCCTTTTTTCAGATATGGCAGCCATCTATAGGCTTCCAGCTCCTCGAAGGCAATAATGATATCTGCGTCTCCCTCCTCGATAAGAGGTGAGTTGACAGTCCCCTCGCTTATCTTCACATGTGTCACCACGCTGCCGCCTCTCTGAGCCATACCATGGACTTCCGACAGCTTCACGTCATATCCGTTCATCAATGCCAGGTTCCCCAGCAGCACACTGGCAAGCAAAGTTCCCTGACCACCTACTCCTACTATCAGTATATTGGCCTTTTTCATTTTATTTTGCCTCCTTTCCGTCTGCCACCATCTCTATGGCATCGAAAGGACATACTCTCGCGCAGAGATCACAGCCTACACACCTGTCCGGTACGATGACCGGTCTTCCGTTTTCTTCTTCGATAGCAGGACATCCCAGCTTCATACACATCTTGCAGTTCTTACATCTGTCCGTGACCACATAAGGTATATCAGGCTGCTTCACTATGAGAGCACACGGTCTCTTTGTTATGATGACCGACAGCTCTTCCCTGGCCGTCTCCGTCTTTATGGCTTCCTCCAGCTCTTCTATGTCGAATGGATCGACCTCGACGATATGCTTCACGCCACAGGCTCTGCACATCACAGCGATATCTATGGCCGGCGCCTCGTTGCCCTTGGCGTCTTTTCCCGTCGACGGATTGTCCTGATGGCCCGTCATGCCTGTTATCCTGTTATCCAGCACGATGACTGTCCCTTTTGCTCCGTTGTAGTTCATATTGACCAGGCCGGTTATCCCCGAATGGAAGAAAGTGGAGTCCCCCAGCACAGCAACGACGTCCTTGCTGTCCCCGACAGCCTTCTCAAATCCGTGAGCCATAGTGATGGAAGCGCCCATGCAAAGACATGCGTCCATGGCCGACGTAGGCGCCAGCGCGCCCAGGGTGTAACATCCGATATCACCCATGACCGTCTTCTTGAGCTTATTGAGTATGTAAAACAATCCTCTGTGAGGACATCCGGCGCACATGAGCGGAGGCCTGCCCGGAGCATCTGCCGCATCAGCCTCGGTTTCGGCCGCTTCAGCCAACGGCAGCCCGAATGCTTTCCTTATCATGTTGGCGCTGTATTCGCCCTGTATGGTGAACATATCCTTGCCTCCGGCAAGCTCTATACCCATGGCTCTTATCTGTTCCTCAAAGAATGGGTTCCCCTCCTCTATCACGTAGAGCTTATCCACTCTGGAAGCGAAATCCTCTATCAGCTTTTTCGGTATCGGATTGATGAGACCCATCTTCAGCACACTGGCATCAGGCATCGCGTCTTTCACATACTGATAGCAGATACCACTGGTAATGATGCCGACAGACGTATCTCCCATCTCGATCCGATTTATCTCCATGGAATCACTGTCGGCTGCCACCTGTCCCATTCTCTTTTCCTGTGCCACGTGGAGCTTCTTCGCCATGGCAGGCATGGCCACATACTTCTGGATATTCTTCTTATACGGGATCCGTTCCCTTTCTGTCCTCTCGCCTATCTCCACGATTCCTCTGGAATGGGATATCCTGGTATTTGAACGTATCAGCACGACGGTGTCATACTTCTCACTCATCTCATATGCCAGCTTCATGTAGTCCTTACACTCTTGGGAATTGGACGGCTCCAGCATCGGCACTCCGGCGCTCCTGCCGTAGTATCTGGAATCCTGCTCGTTCTGGCTGGAATGACATCCGTTGTCATCGGCCACCAGAACTACAGCGCCTCCCGTAACGCCCGTATAAGCGGCCGTAAAGAACGGGTCGGCCGCAACGTTGAGCCCTACGTGCTTCATGCACGACAGGGAGCGTACTCCGCCGATGGAAGCGCCCATCGCCACTTCCGTTCCCACCTTTTCATTTGGAGCCCATTCTACATGGATCTCATCGTACTTTGCCAGGTTTTCTGTCACCTCTGTGCTTGGAGTCCCGGGATATGACGACACGACTTTCACGCCGGCCTCGTATGCTCCCCTGGCGAACGCTTCATTGCCAAGCATTATCTTCTTTTCCATATCTTTATCTTCTGCCTTTCTTTTGTATTTACTGCTATTTGTTGGTCCTCTTATCTATCACTCTCTTGGCCTTGCCCTCGAACCTAGGCAGCGTGCCCGGCGTAACGAGAGTTATCTTGGCGTCTATGTTGAGCACCGATTTTATATTGTGCCTTATCTTTGCTCTCAGCTGCTCCAGCTTGTTGTAGTCGTCCAGCAATGACGCGTCGGAAAATTCCACTCTCACTTCTATCCTGTCCAGGTACTCCTCCGTCGTCACGATGATTTCGTAGAACGGCTCTATCTCGTGCATAGCCATGATGACCGACTCTATCTGGGAAGGGAACACGTTGACGCCTCTGATCACCATCATATCGTCGGTTCTTCCCTGTACCTTCTTCATCCTCATGGAAGTTCTTCCACAGGCGCACGGTTCGTCCATCAGCCATGTGATGTCCCTGGTCCTGTATCTGAGCATCGGGAAGGCTTCCTTAGTCAGCGTAGTTATTACCAACTCGCCCTTGTCGCCGATCGGCAGCGGCTGAAGCGTATCCGGATCGATGACCTCGGAAATGAACTGATCCTCAGCTATATGTAATCCATTCTTCAAGTAACACTCTCCCGAAAATCCCGGGCCGCCTACTTCTGACAGGCCGTAATTCTCAGTAGCAAGGATGCCCAGCTGGGACTCTATCTTCGCCCTCATCTCCTCCGTATGACCTTCGCCGCCGAAAAGAGCCAGTCTCAGCTTTATAGTATCCTTGTCTATCCCCCGCTTGGCCATCTCCTCCGCCAGATAAAGAGCGTATGACGGCGTGGCGATGAGTACCGTGCTGCCGAAATCCTGCATCAGCATTATCTGACGTTCTGTATTCCCGCTGGAAAGAGGCACTACCATGGCGCCTATCTTTTCCATACCGTAATGGAGTCCGAATCCGCCTGTGAAAAGTCCGTACCCGAAGGCTATCTGCACGATATCATCGGCATTGGCCCCCGCCGCGCATATGACTCTGGCCATTATCTCGGTCCAGTTTTCCAGATCTTTTTTGGTATATCCCACCACCTTGGGCTTTCCCGTAGTTCCCGACGAACCGTGTATCCTGACTATCTGCCGCTTGGGTACGGCAAAAAGGCCGAAAGGATAGTTCTCCTTCAGATCGTCGGCCGTCGTAAACGGGATATGACGGATATCGTCCAGCGTCTTTATATGCTCCGGCTTCAATCCTATCTCATCGAATTTCTTCCTGTAAAACGGCACATTGTTGTAACATGTGTCCACCGTCTTTTTCAATCGGTCGAGCTGGATGGCGTTCTTGGTCTCCCTGTCGGCACATTCCATCTCTCTGTTCCAGATAATATGTTCCATCTTTCTTTCCTCTCCGATTTTTTATTCTCTACTAATATACCATAAAATCCGGCGAAATGGTAGTGCAAAACAAAACCGCGACCCTCTCAGATGAAGGCCGCGGCTTTGTTCCCGCGCTCTTTGTCCTTATCACGGCCGCAGCATTCTGCGCAGCCGTCGTTATCAATCAGTTTTCCTCCTTCTGATCAGCACCGTCGCTCCGGCAGCCGCTGCAGCCGCCAGCGCCGCGCCTACAAAGGCCAGCATATTGAAGTCGTCGCCAGTCTTTGTCCCGCTGCCTTTCGAACCGTTATCTGCGTCAGTGTCTGCATCCCCGGTATCTCCAGGCTGTGTCCCGCCAGTCTTTTCAACGGTATATGATACCGTTGGCATCGGGAACAGCTCAGCTTCACCAACAGCTCCTCCGGTGGCCACCGGCAGCAGCACAGCCTGATTATTGGTGTAGAGGCCCGACAACCCTTCGCTGCCGTCGGCGTCATACTGACCATATGTCCCCGGTTCTGTCGAAGGATCCATGAGTTTTACTGAATAGGTCAGCTGGACCGGGCTGAACTGAGAGACAGGCTCGTTTACAGTCAGCACGAAGCACTCGCCATATGTCTCGCCACCGGTCTCTTCCGTATAGCCGTCCCTGTAATAATCCAGCATGAACCGCGGCTCACCGTCGCCCTTGTCACCGAAGACATACGACGATGTGGCTCCATCTGCCGCCGTGGATTCCACACCTTCTATCTGTATACCGCCCACTGTCAGTACAGGCGTCTCATCCACGAAATCGAAGTCGTAGCTATTGCCCGCGTTATCGGTGCCGCATCCCATCTCATCGATGACCTTGCTGCCGGCATCCAGGAGATAATATATATCGTTCTTTATCGAGTCAAAGCTGACATCCTCCCCACCGGAAAGATACTCCATAAATGAAGGACCCCACAGGTATTGTTCTCCCGAACTGCTGCCGGCCGTCATAGCATAGCAATTGTAGCTTTCCGCGCACTGCTGATACGTCTGATATGTCAGCCAGAGGGCTTTATCCACTGAATTAGCGTAATCGGCGCTGCTGTCGACCGGCGTCGCGTTCAGACTTCCGGCCGCTTTAAGCTCTTCGTAATCATCGTAAGGATATTCATATTCCGTTCCCTGAGCTTCCACCTGAGCCCCCGTTTCTTCCAGCCATGCTGCCCAATTGTCAGGAGCTTCATTGCTGCCGTACTTGGACGCCCAGTTGTCAGGACCTGCCCAGTCGTTGACCGCGTCCGCCATAAAGCTCCAGGCGGTGGCTGTCGGCTCTGAATCATACATATATGTGATACCGTCACTGACGAATATCAGATATTTCCTGGAATCATCCACATCCGTGTCATTGTCCAGCATCTCCTTACCCGCCAGCAATCCGGCATGAGTGTTGGTACCGCTGGAAATATCCTGCTTCACGGCGGCCTCTATGGCGTCATACTCAGTAGCCAGATCCTTGAAGTCTGTCACATGAGCCTCTTTATTGAAAATGACTACTCCTACCTTCACCTTGGCATTTGTCTCCTCGACCTGCCCTTTCAGCTCCCTGAGCATGGCCAGAGCCTGTTCTTCCAGAGCGGCGCTGGTCGATTTATCAAGTACCAGCACCACGTCGCTCACCAGCTGTTCCTCAGCTGCGGGCAGTGATAACGTCACGTCGGATATGAAATCCTTGTCCAGTTGGGTGGCAGTTTTGCTCTTCGATACATCCCATTGCTGCCCCGTACCTGTCTGTCCAAAGCTGACAGACGTCAGCAACCCTGTCGCCATCACTGCCGACAGAGCCAGCGTTAAAATTTTCCTCAGCTTCATTTTGCGTTCTCCTCTTTTTGTCTTTTCCTGCATTGGCTGTAGTAGGTGCCTGACGATATCCCGGCGGCTCCGCAGAGATACGAAATGCACCCACGATACTCCTCCCTGCCGCCGACGTCCTCTATGGCCTGACACAGTTGTTCCTCGTCAGGCAGTTTTCCACGTCCTGCAGCAGTCATCCCGCAAACGATCCTCAGCAGCTCGTTTTCCGCCTTCAGTTTCTTTATGACCTCCGCCTGCTTCCTGCAGATATCGACCTGGCTCTTCCCGGCCTGCCCCCGACGTTTCTTCCCGAGAATTTCCCGACGCTCCTTCAGCTCCGTCATCTTCTCCGGCGGCGCGGGGGCCTGTTCCAGCGAACCTGACTCATAGGCTTCCTTCCATCTGGCGCAGGCTCTCTCTATTCTCTTTGAGCCCAGCGCTCTCACATCGAAACCGGCGTCGAGAAAGATCTCCGTCGGGCCTATGCCCTGCAGATACCTTTCCATGAAAAGCTGTTTGAACTGACGCGAATACGAAATGCTCTTCTCGTTTACGCTCGTCACATAAGGATTGCGTTTCAGCGCTTCTATCTCATCTCTGTTCAGTTTGCCTCTTCCCATCTGTCCTACCTCTTTTCCTGACGACAAAATAAGTATTTTGTCCGGTATCGAGTCTTCGGAAATCAAAAAAAGCGGCATGATGCCGCGTTTTTTCAGGCGAGTGAGGAGCCCTCACCGCCGTATGATGAAATTTAAGAGAACGCAAAGAAAATCGTTCATGTTTAAATCCTGAACGATTGGTTTTTTTGTCCTTAAACGAAGGCGGCCCTACATCCCGAAATCCGTCAGGCCGGTAAAAGCTGCTATGATTTCATATATTTTCTTGTAAATAGCTGATTTTCGTGGTAGAATTAATGAAGTTACATTGGGATATGTAAGAAAACGAATACGGTAACGCGACAAAATACTTATTTTGTCCTGTTGATTCATAGCACCAGATCCAGACGTGCTATTTTTTTTATGTGCTCCTCCTCCGTGGAAATCAGATATATCCTGGTCGTCTCGATACTGCTGTGTCCCAGTACATCGGCCAGACTGACGATATTCTGGAATACCTGGTAAAACGACCTGGCGAAAAGATGCCTCAGATTATGGGGAAATACCTTTTCGGCAGCTATTCCCGCTATTTTGCACAGCGCTTTCATCTCGGCCCATATCTGCCTGCGGTCCAGACTTTGGCCGTTCCTGCCGGTAAATATCTCGCCATCCCCTCGCTTTGTCCTGACAACGTATTTCCTCAGCTTTCTGCACAGCTTATCCGGTATCAGGATAACTCTGTGTTTTCCCTTCATGGAAATCTCAGCCCTGCCTTTTTTTATCGCTTCCGTCGTTATATATCTGACTTCACTGACTCTTATCCCTGTGGCGCACATGGTCTCCATCAGCAGCCCCAGCCTTTCCTTTCCCTGATCGTAAGCAGCCTTCAGGAGTCGTTCGTACTCAGGTTTTGTCAGTTCTCGCTCATTTTCTCTGAAGAACCGCTTCTGCAGCCTCAGAGATTTGACTCGGCAATCGTCCCATCCCATGAATCTGAAAAAGGTATTGACAGCAGCTATCATGGAATTGACCGTAACGGGCGCCCGCCCTTCGTTCAGCAGATGCTCCTTCCAGTCGGCCGCCTTTTCCCGGCTCACCTGCTCGCCAGCCAGCCAGACGGCGAAGGCTTTTACGTCCCGAACGTACTTGTCCACAGTACCCCGGCTCTTCTCCTCCTGATGAAGATATCGCTCGAATCCGGCTGTTGTTTCTTTAGTTATCCTTCTCGCTTTCACATTCTCGTCCTCCGATAGTATTCTTACTATATAATATATACTGCAAACGGCTATTTTACTTAATAAAAAAGCAGAGTCAAAATGGTCTTTTACGACGCATTTCGACTCTGCCAACTGACGACTGACGAATCGACGTGATTTTCTTTTTATGCGCACAGCGGTGCGGATGTCTCGCGACTACAGGTTATCGTATACGACTTCTCCGTCGAACACAGTCATATCTGTCTTGACAGACGGTATATCCTCTTCGCTTTCGAAGATATTCTTGCTGAACACGTTGATATCAGCTAATTTACCTTCCTCAAGCGTCCCCAGCTTATCTTCCATACGCATCATATAAGCCGGACCCTTAGTGCAGTTGTCGATGGCTTCCGCCAGGGTGAATTTCTCCTGCGGATTCCAGCCGTCCTCCGGGAGGTCGTCTTCCATACGCCTCTTTACCGCTCTGTATATGGTATCTACCGGATCCAGCTCAACTATCGGATAATCGGTACCGAAAGCTACGACAGCGCCTGCCCTGGCCAGTGATTTGCCCGGCCATGCCAGCTTCACTCTGTCTGGCGGCAGCATGCTGAAAATAGGATGGCCTTCCAGGGTCTCCATCAGGATATGACACGGTTGTATGCTGGCGATAGTATTGGTCTCGGCAAACCTGTCCAGGTCGTCAGGATGAAGCACTTCTATATGCTCGATGGTATTTCTCACATCTTTGTCACCATACTCTTTTCTGGCTGCCTCATAAGCGTCCAGAGCCATCCTGACAGCACCGTCTCCACAGGCGTGCAGCCTGAGAGGTATGTCGTTCTTATAACATTCCTTGCTCTTGGCATCGAGCCATTCCTGCGATACCAGCGGCTCCGAGCGAAAGCCCGGCTTATCCATATAAGGCTCTACCATGTAGCCTGTATATCCCAGCGGCGTACCATCCATAAAGCCTTTGAGCCCCAGGAATTTCAATTTATCTGATGTATATTCCTTCTTCAGCTTCAACGCCTCGTCAAAATCCATCTCCATATGAGGCGCGAAGAAAACTCTCTCTTTCAGCTTGCCCTTCTCCTCCAGACGTCTGCAGGCCTCGTGCTTCATTATCTTCAGCACATGTACGGCTCCTACCGATGTTACGCCTTTGGTATGAGCCATCCTGATGAACCCTTCGATGAGTTCCTCTTCCTTTTCCGGGCCGACATTGAGGGCGTCCTTCGTGACAAGCGCCATGGCAGGCTGTTCCAGCAAATATCCTGTCGGTTCACCCTTCTCATCTCTGGCGATGGTCCCGCCCGCCGGATCCGGTGTATCCTTGTCGATGCCGCATCTTCTGAGCGTCTCACTGTTTACCCATACGGCATGGAGTTCGTCATTGAAGGCAATGACAGGTCTGTCCGGGAAATACTTGTCAAGGGTCTCCTTCACCGGAAGCTTCTCGTCAGGCCATCTGTAATTGGACCATCTGAAGCCCAGGATCCATTCGTCGTCTCTGTCCTTATAAAAATCGTACAGCTTCCTGGCCGCTTCATCCTCTGTGGATGTTTCATAGATATCCACTGTGGCATTGTGAAGGGATCCGAGGAAAAGATGGATATGGCTGTCTATAAGTCCCGCGGTTATAGTCCTGTCCCCGCAGTCTCTGACCTGGTATCTGGACGTGTCGTCGTATCTATCTGTCTCCCCTTTTATAACGTTTTTTATTCTGTTGTCCTCGATCTCTATGTAGCCTGCAAAAGGCGCTCCGCTGACTCCATCGTAGATCGATGTGCTTTTCAATACAAGATTCATGGTTCATCCCTCCTGACAATATTCTTTCTTATGACTTAAATATACTCGAAAGATGACCGTAAGTAAATCTCTTAATTGCTAGTTGTTTTAACATTCGGAAAAATTTGCGGACTGTTTCGCGCTTCTTTTCCCGGTCCGTCCTCATCGCCCATGACAACTAAATCACAACATGATCGTGCTTTCACAGAAAAGTCCTCACATCCACCTGAGGGCGGCCGTATTTCTCCACGCCTCTCGCGTATCTGATCTCAGGATGACCGAAGCCGACAGCCATCCCCATATAGTGATCATCAGGGATATTCAAAAGCGCTTTGATGTCCGGCATCATATCCAGCACATCCAGACAATAGCTCATCATGATCGCTCCAAGTCCGTGGGCGCAGCAAAGGAGCTCGAAATAGGCGCACGCTATATCGGTGTCCTGCCTCCAGCAGCCTTTCCTGCTCCTCCTATGGAGATGATGCTGCCGGGGCATACCTTGACGCAGAGACCGCAGCCTGTGCATTTGCCGGTATCTATCTTCAATTCAGCTATATTTGTCATGTTCGCCTCCTTTTCTCCGACGCTCTGTCGTCAGGACACTCTCTTTCTTCTTTTTCTAAATGCCGCGTCTGCTCTTTTCTACCAGAGCCTTCACGAACTGATTCCTCGGACTGTCAATGATGTTTTCCGGCGTGTCATACTGCTGTGTCTCTCCTTTATCAAGGACGAGCACCCGGGTACCCAGATAAAGGGCTTCCGATATGTCGTGGGTGACGAAGACGATAGTGACGCCGGTCTTCCTGTGGATCTCCTTGATCTCCGTCTGGAGCTGGGTCCGGGTGATACTGTCCACGGCTCCGAAGGGTTCGTCCATCAGCAGTATCTCCGGCGAAGCGGCCAACGCTCTGGCGATGCCTACCCGCTGCTGCTGTCCTCCGGAAAGCTGGGAAGGGTAACGGCGGCGGACAGAGAAATGGCCAGATGCTCCAGAGCCAAATCAGCAAAGAAATCACTTCGTGACGTCAGCAGTTCCCACATATCTCCGAACACGGTCACTCATCTCCTTTTGAACAGGCCGGCCGGTTGGCCACAACAGCTCCTGCCGGGCAGCTTTCGGCGCACAGACCGCAATGGAGACAGTGCTCCTGCCGGATATGATACGGCGCTCCTTCCGATATGCATTGCTGCGGGCAATTTTCGCTGCATATCCCGCAGCCTATGCAGTCATCCGTTATATGGAACCCCTTTGGCGCGGCTTCCCCGTCGGTCCGATCACCGGACCCGCCGGAGGAGCTTCTCCGGGCCGCCATGTCGAAGGTTTCCCTGTATATAGGATGCTTTCCCAAATCGAAGAATTCCATCCAGTCTATGTCCACGTAAAATGGATCGAGCACATAGCGGCTTTCTCCCGGATACACGTCGTTCATGACGGGATTTTCCTCGAATATCCTGTCTATCCATTTTCTTTCATCGTCCAGCTTTTGAGCGGTTCCGGTGGCCCGTATCATCTGATACCTGTCATTCATGGCTACAACGGCCACCTTCCCGTCCCGCATGAGCTGATGGTGAAAATCCTTCCCCCGTGACGTGCAGAAATATATCCTTTCATCATCTACCAGCATCACATCGATTATCCTGGCCTGGGGACATCCTTTTTCATCCACGGTGGCGAAGGTGACGTCTTTTATGGCTCTCAGTTCTTTCAGGCAATCCTTCTCTTTCATTTTCTTATACGCTCCTTTTCTCCTTTGACAATCGTTCTTTACGGTGTTATTATACGCCATAGAGAAATTTTGAAAAGTAAGCACTTTTTTGTAATATAGTTACCCATTAGATATTATTGGAGATATCGCGAAAAAGAACTGCTTTGGAAAGGAGAAGCGTAATGATAAAAGAACTCCCGGATTGTCCCGTCGAAACTACCCTCATGCTCATCGGCGATCGTTGGAAGGTGTTGATAATAAGAGAACTGCTGAAAGGGACCATGAGATTCGGCCAGCTGCGGAAGGCTGTGGGGGAAGTCTCTCCCAAGGTGCTGACAGCCAATCTCCGATCCATGGAAGAAGATGGACTTCTTGTCAGGACAGTCTACGCCGAAGTGCCGCCCCGGGTCGAATACACCCTGACGGAGACAGGATACAGTCTTAAGCCTGTTCTGGACGCCATGGGAGCGTGGGGGACCAACTATAAAAAGCTGACGGAAGAAGCAGGGGCAGTTTGATGTGCTATAGTTAATCATTATATAAAGGTGTTTTATGTTAAAAAATATATTCTATGAAGAAGGTTTACCGGTAAAAATAGAAATCGTTTCAATACGACATTATCCAATACACATGCATAATGATATTCAACTGATCTACGTCTTGGACGGCTGTGTAGATCTGCGGTTGACATTCAATACTTATCATCTCAGAAAAAATGACTTCCGCTATATTCATAGTGAAGACATTCACGCTCTTTCTTCTCCAAATGGTAAAAATAAAGTATTGATATTGAGCGCTGACGTTGAATATCTTGAAAAGTTATTTCCTAATATCCGCACAACTATAATCACTATGCCGACGGATAAAACACTATTGCTCTACCATAATCAGCAGCTTCAACTTAAATACTGCATTTTTTCCATATTGGATCAATTCATACGACGTGAAGAAGGTTTCCATCATCAAATAAAAGATACGCTCAAAACAATGTTTGATGTTCTCTACAGGGAATTTCGCGGTTTCACCATAGACAAAGAAAACAGGACGTTCGTTTTCAAACGGCTCCAAGATATAAGGCAAACTGAAAGATTGGGAGAAATAATAGATGATATATATAGAAATTATGTCGAGCCTTCAACTTTGGAGGAAATAGCGTCTAAGCAAAATCTGAATCCTTACTATCTATCCCATCTGTTTTCCCAGACGATCGGTATAAACTATAGGGATTTCATAAACATGGCTCGTGTTGAAACTTCTGAATATGATCTTCTGGCTTCAGAGCTTTCCATATCCCACATCGCCCTGAGTTCAGGATTTTCCAATGCGTCTTATTATAATAAGCACTTTACGTTCTGGTTTGATATGTCTCCAAAGGAATATAGAACACGATACACTGGCAGCACCATCGCCAGATGTTTGCCTGATGTAATAGTGCATGATATAAAAGATTTCGCCGACATCTCAAGTAGAGTTCTTGAAGAATTGAGTCCTTTCTCCGACAATTTTTCTACAGATCCTGTCAGCCAGATCATCCATATCGATCCAAATACTTCTTGGGAATCGTTGCGTCCTCAGCTTGAACTGGTCTTCTACAATCCTGACCTTTTGTCTGAACAGAGCGTTGATTTTGATATATTGCAAAAGCTTCAAAACACTCCACCCGGTAACTGTTCTTTTTCTATAAAAGTCATTTTGGAAGAACCTGAGACAGATATCTGCGGCAAAAATAATGAAAACTTAACGCTTCATATACAGAAAATTTTAGACGATTTAATGATAAAACAATCATGTAGATTCAATCTCGGCACAACGAGAAGCTGCAGAACGATTTGTGCCGACAATACCGACGGGTCTGTAAAAACTCCGTTATATTATTTATTGCAGTTTATTACACGAGAGCATGACGATATCCATATTGACGCTCATTATATATCATTAAAGAGTGGAAAGAGTTACCACATTCTTTGCTGGAATACTCATCCTTTCCGCACTGATGACATAGTTCTGAAGCTCTCCGACGATCTGATCGGCAGCCCCATTTTTATAAACACCCTGTCACTTAAAGACTACGACGGATATCTTGAAAAAATGAAACGCCTCTGTCAAAGCGGATATGACAAAAATACATTGCCCGAAGCGACGATAAAAGCTATAGAACAGAAAATTTTTTCCGAAAGCAGAACTTTAACAGTATCAGAATCGTTCTCTTTATCTTTGCACATACAGTGCGAAACCTTATGTTTCATAAGTATACTGCCATTAGAATAAAAGCGTTTATCAAACCATGCGAAAATTTTCACGATAATAAAGCATGTGTTCGATATAATATCAATTAATGACCGTTATGAATGCGGTCATTTTTTATTTTATTGCGGTCGAATATTAGATTTGTCCCCTCTTCCACGATAAAAAGCATATGTCTCAGTCTTTCTCCCTCTCAAATCGACAACCCGGACAGCAAGAATAATATATAATTTTCAGAAAATATTTTGTATTCTAAAAACCAGTCAAGGCATATTATTTCAAGTTAATGACGCCTTGTTCCTACACTATCTACAATTTTAAAAGGAGGAATATCATGACTACAAGACCAGATTTTTCCGCTAATACGATCGATAATTCAGCCGCTATGCATAAAACCAGATTCTCTCTTGCCGGAATAGTCTTTCTCATTTTCTGTATGTGTGCAGCGGGAGCCTTCGGCGTCGAAGATATGATACCAAGCGTAGGTCCCGGTCTCACAATCGCCCTTCTGATAATAATTCCTATCCTCTGGGCGATACCTATGGGAATCTACACGGCAGAGCTGGGAGCATTGGCGCCGGTGGATGCTGGCCCATATGTATGGATGCGAATGGCATATGGCGAAATGTGGGGCTTCTGTATGAACTGGTGGTTAATGCTGGCGATATATCTGGGGCAAGCCGCCTATGTAGTCATCGCCGTAGGATATATCGGACAGATCATATCGCTGACACCGCTGGCCGCTACTATAATAAAAATCGCTATTGTAGTGATTCTGACCATTGTCAATCTCATCGGCCTCAAAGAAGTAAGCATCCTCAGCACTATCTTCTCCATAATAATTATCGTAATGTTCGCTCTGGTGACTATCGTAGGCTTTGCCAATTGGAACTATAACCCTGTCGATCCCTTTATCCCTGAAGGAACAGATGTAGTATCAAGTCTGGGGACCGGCCTGGCTATAGGAATATGGCTTTACTGCGGCTATATACAGATTTCCAACCTTGGTGGTGAAATTGCCAATCCCGAAATCGTTCCTAAGGGAATGAAAGTCTCCATAATAGTAATCGCCCTTAACTTCCTCCTGCCTACCATAGCCGGTCTGGCTTCCCTCGGAAATTATCAAAACTGGGGAACGGGAATAGGTGACGGAACATTGAATTATTCATCAGTTCTTATAACATATACAGGACCTGCATTAGGAGTTGCATTTATGATAATGGCTGTAATTTCCTCATGTTCCACTACCAACTCCGTTATTGCCAGTGGCTCCAGACTGTTCCTCATACTTGCAGAGGACAATTTGTGTCCAAGCTTCTTGGCTAAACTTACTAAAAAAAGCAAGATGCCTTTCTGGCCTATAATTATATTGGCAGCGGTGACCATCATATTTGTCAACTTTGACTTCTCCATGATAGTGAACATCGTCTCTCCGGTCCTGTTCATCCTTTATGTAGGTCTGGCCTTCGCGTTCCTGAAAATAAGAAAAAAATACCCTGTAGAGGAGCGAACAGTATGGTACGCAAAGGGTGGAAAGCTGCTCAAAGCATATGTCATCGGCGGTATGTTTCTTATGGGTTTTGTCGGTATAATGGTCAATGGACTGGAATTCTTTACTCTGAGCTTTCTCATAACAGCGTCTGGGCTTGTGTTTTATGTGATCTTTAAACGGCTGTACGGAGGCCTGGCTGTAAATGATCCCGACAGCTATCCTGTAAATCCAAAGACAGGACTTGCACAGGGCGACATATGGAGAATAGGTATATTCTTCATGGTCTTCGGCATACTGATGTTTGTAGGCTCTTTCGTGATAGGCTGGTACGAAGGCTCCTGGGGACCAGATTATTATCTGTCTACTTACGGAGACTGTTTCCTTGGAGATTTTTACGCCATGATTAATACTTGTCGTTGGTGTGGACTGGGCGGTGCTGTCCTTGGTATCATCTTCTTTATCGCAGGCATCAAAACTGATCGTAATCCTTCGTAACAGAAAATTTCTCCTGAAGCTGCCGTATCAGCGGCTGGAAACGATGGCGGTCGTTGGCGCTGCAGGCGAAGTAATAGGTGACGTTGACTTCATCATCGACGATAGGTACCACTTTCTTATCGGATCGTGACCAGCTGTCGGCGAATGCCTCAGTCGTAAATGTCGGGAAAGATCCTGCTTCCGAAAGCTGCTGATATGCATCCCATTCATCCATATAAAGAAAATGGCATGTCGGCAGCTTTTCTCTGCTCAGCTTTCCCCAAAACCCTATCTGGGTGTGGATAAGCAGGTTCTGGTTTTTCAGGTCCCGGAGCCGGCCCAGTGCCAACAGGCAGTGGCCGACGCTATCGATGTGGGTTATAGATCGATAGACACGGCGGCGGCTTATATGAATGAGTCCGCCGTAGGCGCGGCCATCGCCGAGTCGGGAGTCGCCCGTGAGGAACTTTTCATCACCACCAAACTATGGGTCCAGGATGCCGGCTACGAATCGGCCAGGAAGGCAATCAGGACTTCGCTGGAAAATCTGGGACTGGACTACCTGGATCTCTACCTCATCCACCAGCCTATGGGCGACTACATCGGTGCCTACAGAGCAATGGAAGAGGCTTATGAGGAAGGTATTCTGAAGGCTATCGGCGTGTGCAACTTTTACCCTGCCCGCCTGACCGATTTCTGCGAAACGGTGAAGATAATGCCCGCCGTCGACCAGGTGGAGCTGCACCCGTTCTTCCAGCAGGAAGACGCGCTGGCCTGCATGAAGGAGTACGGCGTCTGCCCGGAAGCATGGGGTCCCTTTGCCGAAGGGAATTTCGGCATTTTCACCCATCCGGTGCTGACTAAGATAGGTGAAAAGTATGGAAAGAGCGCGGCTCAGGTGGCTCTCCGATGGAACACCCAGCGAGGTGTCGTGGTGATTCCCAAATCAGTCCACAGAGACAGGATGGAGCAGAACTTCGACATCTGGGATTTCACTCTCACCGACGACGATATGGCTGAAATCGCCAAACTGGATGTCGGCCACAGTGAGATCGTCAATCACGATGACCCGGCATTCATAAAGATGATACATGGACTGAAAATACATGAATAAGGTACACAGCAATAAATACTAAAACTGCGAATTTTTTCTGTTCATTTGGCATAAATCAAGTCGAAGCCCTTTCATTCCCCGAGGCAATATGCCTATAAAAGCTTTTATATCTTATAATTAGGCATATTTCTATAGGAATATAGCTTCAGCAATGCCAAAACTACATATTGACACAAAGAGTTTTGGCATATCATCTTCCGATAACCGGCCGAAATAAGGTAAAAATGCCAAAACTACATCATGAAATATGACTTATTAGGAATATGTCCGAAAAACATTATCGAAAATAAAGGCAGCGTGATCGGTCAGGTGTTGAGAATGACGCAGACGGTCAGATATCCGCTTTCCAGTTCGTAGCGGATGTCGCCGTCGTATTTCCCGGCGGCGAGGACGATGCTGTCGATGCCGGTGCTCCTTTTGCGGAGCATGCCGTTTTCGATTTCCAGGCCGGCTTTGCACGGGTTGCTGCATACGATGACGACCTTATTTGCTACCGAACGAATATCCACACGGATCTCCCCATCTACGCCGGATTCTCTGCAACCGTTGAGAGCATTTTCCAGGATGTTGGAAAGAATGGCGACAAAATCCATGTCTTCGATGGATGCCTCCCCGGGCGTGTCGGCGGAAATGGAAACCGATATGCCATCCTTTCGCGCTTTTATATAGAAATTGCTCAGAATGGCGTTGACTGTCGTATTGGGACAGAACCTCTCAGGCTTTGCCGCTTCCAGACTCTCGTCATACTGTTCGATATAGCGCTGTGCCTCTTTGATGTCACCCTTTTGAAGCAATGCCGCGACGATCTGGTTGTGGTGGCGGAAATCATGACGGATGGTCCTGGCCGTCAGTTCATTTTCCTTTGCCAGAGCGAGCTGTCCCTGCAGGTATTCAACATTCTTGCTGATGAGTTCCGTCTTCGCTTCGTAGTCGATATGCTGTATCGTCCTGAATATCACCCAGAGCACCGAACAATATATCAGTACGACGGCCGCAAAGAAAAATATCGTTTCGCCTGCATGGCCGTAGCCTGCGTACAAAAATACGACAAAGGACGTAAAGACTGCCAGGAACAGCAGCGAGACCAGCGCGATAGAATACCAGGTCTTCTTTTTCGTCCCCGGCACTGCACGCACATAGGGTCTCAGGAACTTCAGATATATCAATATAGCCAGCAAATACAGTATCGTCCTCACCATATTCCTCGCGTACATCGCTCCCGACTCAGACAATGAGGGAAACAACCCATTGCACACCAGGATAGCGATGCAGAAGAATATGCAGAACAAATTGGAATGGCTGATAAACAAAAACAGCTTCTTACAAAAAGCATCGGTCGAGGTCAGGATAAAGAGAAAAAAGGCTGCGAAGATAGTGCTGGTAAAACTGATAAAGGCCGTATCGGCGGAATTGCTGCCAAACAACGCGAAAACGACCAGCGTCAAAGCGATGAAGTAAAAGCCGAAAACCGCATATATCAGCGCGGTCTTTCTGACGGAATATTTTCTCTCGCTCATAGCGGCTATACAGAAGATATGAGTCATTACAAGAATCACCATGCCCCCAGCCAAATGTATCATGATCTGGTCGCCTCCTTCGTATAGAAATCAAAATACCTCCACTGCAAAGTCGGGGCTGGCGGTCAGAAAGAGGTCCGGATGTTTTCCTGCATAATCCGAAACTATCTTCTGTATCTCTTCCAGATCCCTTTCCTGATCGTTGCAAATCATGCAAGGCATACTCCCACCACCTTTTATTTCCCGCGGAAATGTTCCTGCCGCCTGCGTTGCCATATATCGTCATATGGCAGGACATCAAATTATACCATGGAACTCAACTATCTTCAATACAGGCTGCGCGCTTTTGAGTTTGTTTGATTCCGGACGCAGGCTTCATATTTCCATTGGATTTTACAGATATTTTTTGTTTTTGAGAGAATATCTGTATTTTTCTGCGTTAGCCTGTCAAATAAGTCCGGGAAAAGACAAAAAACTCCGCAGCGACAACTTGCCGTCTTTTGAAGAAAACTTGTTGACATTCATTCTAAAACCGTGTAGACTTTAATACAAAGTTGATAGAGGTGCGGTTGATAAGAGTAATCGGAGCGAGGCGGCGGCCGTTGATACCGATGAAAGGAGATACCGCCGAAGGATCTGTCCGGGCACGGAAGGTTTCTGGGATATGGCACAACATGCCATATACTCCTGCTCATATGTGAGCAGAGGCGCTATCGATACGACAGAAGAACAATCGCGTTTCTCGTTGCATCGATAGGATGCAACTTTTTTATTGGAAATTTCAGCATAGATTTAAGGAGGAAACGAAAATGACAGCAGTATTCAGAGGTTGCGGAGTAGCGATTGCGACTCCTTTCAATGAGGATGGTTCAGTTGATTTTGACGCTTACAGAGATCTTATCAACTGGCAGATAGAAAAGGGCATCGATGCCATCATCGCCTGCGGTACTTCCGGCGAGGCGTCCACGATGGATGATGAGGAACACGTGGCAACGGTGAAGTTCTGCGTAGACACAGTGGCAGGAAGAGTCCCTGTCATCGGCGGCGCAGGCAGTAACGATACGAGACATGGTATCAATCTGGCCAAGAGGATAGAGTCAGCGGGAGTAGATGCTCTGCTGCTGGTGACGCCGTACTACAACAAATGCTCGCAGCAGGGGCTCATCCAGCATTATACAGAAACAGCCGACGCGGTATCCATCCCTTGTATCCTCTACTCGGTACCGAGCCGCACGGGTGTCAACATCACTCCGGCGACGGCAGCCAAGCTGGCGGAACACCCTAACATCGTAGGTATCAAGGAAGCCAGCGGGGACATCGCCCAGGTAGCTGAGATATGCAGACTGGTTCCCGACGATTTTGCCGTATACTCCGGCAATGACGATATGGTAGTTCCTCTTCTTTCACTGGGCGGCGACGGCTATATATCAGTAATAGCCAACATCATGCCTGCCGAATCGGTGGAGATGACCAGGAGCTGGTTTGCCGGCGATGTGAAAAGGGCAGCTGACCTGCAGCTTTCTATGAAGCCTATCATCGATAGCATGTTCGCCGACGTGAACCCTGTCCCTGTGAAAGTGGCTTTGGCCAAGATGGGAATGATCAAGCCTTACTTCAGGCTCCCGCTCTGCCCTCCTTCGGACGAGGTGGATCAGCGTATCGAACGTGAAATGAAGGCTATGGGACTTATCTAAAGCATAAGATTCTTCAGGTTTATCGGTTGATATCTCTCTCCCTTCCGGCTGATTTGACATCTGCTGTTATTGCAGCCGGAAGGGGGAATTTTTTTGAGCCTGTATATCCATAGATGATTCCTCATATCCCTCGACAGGCCCTTTGTCAGACCCCTTCGACAAGCGCCCCGGTATCGACCGGGGCGCCTGAGAAATGATTTGACTGAATGATCTGCCTGTACGACGACCTGGTCACTTTAAAGGAAAAGGACCGCGTCATACCTGTCAGATATCCGTAGCTCCCTCTTCCTCCGCTTCAGCCGCCTCCCTGCCGCGACGCTTCTTCCTCCATATCAGCAGCGTCACAGCCGCGGCAGCCGCGCACAGGGCTCCGATGGTGACCAGCATCAGCGGCGTATTGGTGTACCATCTGACGAAGAGGTTCCTGGTGACGTAGACGTCGGGAAGTATCAGGCTGCTGGCATTACCTGCTTCGTCGACAGCTTCTACCACTATCTCCCTGGCCTTATCGCTGCCTGTCAGCGTGAAGCTGTAAAGCTCGCCGTCAGCCTCTGTTTCTATTTCCCTGCCGTTAACGGTCACCGTCACGTCCTTCAGCAACAGGTTGTCCTCGATAGCGAATTCCGCTTGTTTGCTGTCTTCCGGATAAGTTGTCCCCTCCTCCACGTTGACGGCCATGATGAGCGGGTCGCTCTTGTCTATGCCGAACCGCAGCTCGGCTTCCTTGGTCTCGTCGGTGCTGTCGTTGACGTTGCCAGCCTCATCAACAGAGTTTACCGATACGACATAGACGCCTTCCTCTGAGAAGTTATCGGCTGTGAGCCGATAGCTGTACTGGCTCCAGCTTCCATTTGCCGAGTCGTTGGATATCTGATATGACACGTCCTCCATATCAGCGTTCTGTCCATTCCTGGCCACTTTTATGTCTATAGTCTCAGGATCCAGCGTATCCACGTTGGTCTCGTGTATCACAATGTCCTGTTCTTTATCGAAAAATCTGCCGTCTATCTCCGCCAGGCTCGGGGTAAAGGTGTAGACTGATCCGAAGCGGTTGACGGAAAATGTCAGAGATTTCTCCGTCTCGTTTCCGGCCAGATCTGCGACTACGGCTTTCAGCGTATACACATCGTCCGATTCCTTCTCCACAGGGAAATTGTCATAGCGGAAGCTCCCTTCCGTCTCGCTGTCGCTGGAGTCTCCCGGCATTGACGTCTCACCCTGGTTAGAGCCTGTCAGCGTTATTTCAGCCGGCCCCTCCAGATTGATATCCGACCAGCTTACCGACGGTCTTACAGCTCCCGCGTTGGCGGAGTTTTCCTCTATATTGCCTATGGAAAGCTCAGGCGCCGTCATGTCTATGGTAAATTCCTCGTCTATCTGCCGCTGACTGGCGTTGCCTGCCTTGTCGGTATAGCTGATCCTGAGGGTATAATCGCCCTCGTCGGTAAACCTTATGGTAGCGGTGTGAACGTCGCCGCTGCTCTCCCAATCGGAAAGCTCAGGGTAGGCGATGTCTGCCCCGGCCAGAGACGCCTCTCCCGTAAGCTGGAATCTGGTAGTCTCAAAGTTGTGCTCCCTGACGGTAATAGTGCCGGTACGTCCGCTGTCAAAATACCCGCCGTTTTCGCCGTCATCGTTGTCAAATTCTATGGAAAGAACCGGCGCTGTCTTATCTATGGTAAACTTCTTCTCTCCGTAAGGCTGAGCCTGATGACCGGCCTTATCTCCGGCAGTCACCAGTACCGTATAGTCTCCATCCCTGTCAAATGTCAGCTGCGTCCTGTGGATAGACATGTCAGGGTCCTCCTCATCGGGCACATACTCCCACTGAAGCTCATCCAGCCTGACGGTCTCGCCGTCGCGGGTGACGGTGATGTTCACTTCCCCGGCATCGAAGTTACGCTCACGTATATCTATGGTGGCAGTTCTGTCAGCGTTGTAATATTCCGTCTCATGCAGGAAATCCTCGTCATAGGAATCGTTGTCGTAGTCCACCTCTATCACCGGAGCGGTCCTGTCTATGCTGAAAGTGACCTTCTCGGTGGTAGTGTTGCCTGCCCTGTCAGTCAGCCTCACCGTCAGAGTGATATCATTGCTGTCGGCCTTTACAGGGATATCGGCTGCCGCCCGGGTGACGAGATTTTTCTCGGTGGACAGGACTTCCCATCCTCCCGTATCTCCCGTCATCTCTCCGCTGTTGTCTATCTCCACGGTTCCTGCCCCACCTTCATCATGCGGGGCGTCTATCTCCCACTGTATCGTCCTTATGCCTGATACGCTGTCGGCAATATCGACGGATACGTCTATGGCCTCGCCGAAGAGAGGCTGTCCCTGCTCATCTTCAAAGGATGTCTCCGGCAAGTCAACGGTCATCTGTGCAGTCTCGTCGTGTTCTTCCTGCTTTTCCAGTATCACGCCGCTTCCGTGGACATAACCTTCGTCAGTCAGCGGCGTCGTCTCGTCGTCGGCAGGCATATTGCCGGCTTTATCGCTGGCCTTCACATATATATCACCCTTGAAACCCTTTTCTATCCTGAAGGAAATACTGCCAGCCTCATCGGCTGCCAGTACGGTAGCCGGCGAAGGAGCTGAACCGTCGGCAGGCACCAGCTGATAATATATCTGTGCCACGCCGCTTCCATCAACTTCCTGCACGCCTCCGTCTTCCGTCTGGGTCTGGGTGTCCCTGCCGGTTACGGTCACCATCACATCGTCATGGAAATAGTAGCCGTAGTCGGTCTCCTCCACTATCCCCGCCAGGCTGCCGTCCTCATCATCCTGGTGACCCGGCCCGTCATACTCTAAAGATGTGATGACGGGAGCCGTCCTGTCTATCTTCACCGATATCTGTGTATCGTCCCCCAGGGCCGACACGTTGCCGGCTCTGTCCTCGGCCCAGAGATAGTATATCCTGTCGGCTTCCTCCGTTACGGTGAAGCTGTAGACACCGTCCCCGGTATTTTCCGCCCTGATGGCCTGCTCAAAATCGTCGGATTTTCCATACCATACGGCGGCCACCCCTGAATCGCACGGCCCGAACTCATCCGACGCCGTCACCGTCACCGTCACGTCATCACCGCTCCACTCCGAGGCCGGAGACTTCTCTATGTTCGTTATCCGGGGTGCGACGCCGTCCTTGTATATCCTGTGGCTGCCCGCAATCTTGTTTCCCGAGAAATCCCAGGCTTCGACCGTTACGTCGTAAGCGCCGTCCTCCGCCATGGCGCAGTCCTCTGTATTTATCGTCAATTCCTTATTGCCGATCCGCGAGTCGAAGCTCTGATCACTTATTTCCTGGCCATTGACTGCCACCCGAAGTCGCTGCACGCCGGAATTCACCTGTCCCGCTTCATCGGAAGCCTGTATCTTCAGGCTGGTGTCGTCCTTGTAACAGGAATATTCGATGCCATCCGTCTCCACGGTGGTATCGGCCTTGTCCTCCTCGATGATGGAAATATCGGGGTCTGTGTTCTCCGCCACTACGGTATCGGGCACATCGTCGTTTCTGCCCGTGCCGAAGGCGGTATAATCAGACTCGTTTCCTGCTCTATCAGCGGCCATAGCGTATATGGCTCCCTCGAAGGCGACCTCATCCCCCTCTGCCAGCTCTCCTGCCGGTATATAGAAGATGGCTTCATTGTTATCGTCAACTTCTACAGGCGCTGCCAGCTCCTCATATCCCAGAAGGCCTCTTTTCTTATAGAGACCTATCGTGTCCACGCCGGAGCCGTTTTCATCGTCGGAGGCCTTTACGGTCACCTTTATCTGACCATCGGCAAAGGCCTGATTTTCCAGAGTATCGTAATTTCTAAGAGCCTCTCCGTCAACGCCTGTTATCTCGATGGCTTCTATCTCCGGCTCCTCCACGTCGACATTGACCGAATAGTTGTAAGCGGCCGATACGTTGCCTGCCGTGTCAACGGCGTATATCTTGAACACCTTGTTTTTCACAGAGCTGTTGAACCAGCCTCTCTCTATCTTGAAGGTGTAGGTGCCGTCGTCGTTCCTCGTGGCGTCCAGCCGGCTCTCCACGTCGCCGCTGCCGGTCAGCACCGTCTCCACATAAACTCGCGCCACACCTGACACAGCGTCCGCGCTGCCTTCATCTTCAGCGTTATCGCTGACAGATATGCTCAGCGTTATATTCTTCTTGAAGCTGAGCCATCCGTCTCCCGAACCTTCCGCACTGTCTACCGTCGGCTTCTTCAAGTCCGTGCCGACCGTCAGAGCCTGCTTCTGACTCACAACTCCCGCGCCGCTTTCCGCCCAGATGTAGTACGTTTCCCGGCCTGCCTGGCCCGGAGTGTCGAAAGAGTATATGCCGCCCTGATCTGCCTGTATCTCCACAGCGTCGCTGCCGTCCTCAGCAGTGCTGTACCAGACGGAATCTATTCCCGATACGGGCGATTCTACGTCCACGGATATCTTCGTACTGCCGTTGATCCAGCCGATACCATCCGCTCCGGTGTTGAGGGCAGGCTCGCTCTCCGGCTGTCCCAGGACGGGTGCTCCAGTATCTACACGCACAGCTATCTGCTGCTGGGCGAAATTGCCGGCCCAGTCGTAAGCCGTTATGTAATATGCTCCTTCGTAGCTTTCATCGGGTATCACAAGCTCGTAAAGACCCGTTTCCTCATCGGGCGTCAGCTCCGTTTCGTCATCTGCCGGTGCGCCTTCCGAAACGCCCGGCGACTTGGAATACGTAACTTTTGCTATCCCCGAAGCGCCAGACTGTTTATCCCCGTCATCGGCGACAAAAGAAACGCTGTATCCTTCCAGCGTCCAACTGCCATCATCCGGCTGCGATCCTGTAAAATCTCTCAGCTGGGGAGAAATACTGTCGCTCCCCATGATCAGCGTCAGCTGATGCCCTTCTGACGTATCCGGCGTTTCCTTCAAGGCTTCCCACGTCAGTACCGTCATCGGCGGCTCTTCCTTCTCCCACAGAAAATCCCGCTCCAGCTGATAATCGGAATCCTCGTAAACATCGACGAAATATCCCGTCTCCGGCGTGATCTGCACCTGTGGCCGGGTCTGGGTGGACCTCCGGCCCTCCTGTTCCGTCACATATTCTATCTTCTCCGCTCCCTCAAGCTGCTCCAACGCCTCCGGATTGATCAGGTTGCCGTCTCCGTCGAATACAAGGGTGATTTCAGTCTGCTTCTGCACTTCTGTCTGACTGACGCTCTGGTCGCCCGCCTGCTGCTCCACAGCGCTGACATCCGTTACCGGAGGCAGATCGCTGCAGAATATCAATCCTCCCAAAAGGAACGCGGCCGCTGCGGCTGCCATGATATGCTTTCTCATGCGCTCTGCTCCTTTCCCGACAGCAGGGCCGTCTCTTCGTCCCGCACATCGCTTGCGCTGGCGGATGGACCGGCTGGTGAGCCGGTCAGGATCTCCGTACTGTCACCGTCTCCGGCTGTCATCAGTATTTCCGTGCTGTCGGCCACACCGGTCGCCGCAAGGATCTCCGTACTGCCGCCTCCGGCAGATGACCCGGCCAGTATTTCCGTGCTGTCGCCCGCGTCGGCCGCGTCGGTCGACGGGACGAATCCCGAAGAAACGGCGGCAGGTTTAAGCCCGCCCGACTTCAACTTCTCAGATTTGAGCTTCTCCGACTTGAATTTTTCCGATCTGAAGGATGCCTGGGTCCTGGCTCGTCGACCGGTCTGCGGTCTGCGGCCCTCCTGTCTGGCCTCATACTCTTCTATCTGCTTTCTGGCTGTCCTGCCTGTGATATCACCTATCACGGCCGCTATGCCCAGTTTGAAATAAGCCGCTACTGCCGCTGCCAGACACAAGGCGCTTATCGCAAAACATATTATCGCCACTATGTGAAATATCTCTGCCTGAGTCATCTTCTTTCTTACCGCCTTTCTATCAGTTTCCCTGGTACTGCATGGTCACATATCTCTCGCTCTCCGGCACCCTGGACCGGGTGAAGGCCCGCTCTATGGCCGCTGCCGCTTCGTCCAGCCTGGCTGTCACGTCGGCTTTCAGAGCATCCGTCTTATCGGTGGTGGTCTCCAGCTGCTGCACCCCTGCTCTTGCAGAAGCCAACAGCTCCTCCATCTGCTGCCGGGTGATACCGTCACTCTCAAACTTCCTGGCATATGTCTCCAGTGCATCCACATCCAGTCTGTAAACCTCCAGCATCACTATCTCCGCTTCATCAGGATCGGTCTCCATCTGGGCCGTAAGCTGTTGGAGGCTCTGGAAATACGGAGCGTACTTGCCGGCGTCGGAGGCTTCCTCTATCTCCATGGTTATGTCTTCGTTGAAACGTCCTATGTCCCTGTATACCTGTGCCATTTCGGCGTTCTCAAAATCCTCGCCGCCGTATTCCAGCGCGTCCTCGAACCACTGGACGGCACCCTTCATCCTGGTGACGAAGTTGGTATCGCCGCTGCCGTATTCATAATAATACCAATACAGCTTCCCCAGCTCGAAGGCCAGGCCGGCGTACCCTTCCGATGACTGGAGTGCCTCCAGATTCCGGTAAAGTGTCGTCTTTATCTCCATTTCTTCATCCACCTGGAATGACAGATCGGACTTGTACAGATCTATCAGCGCTTCATATGGCTGGACAGAATCAGGCTTGAGCTGAGCGCACTGCAGCAGCAGCGCCTCCTTCTCCGAGGCTTCCGTCTCTTTTTCTGCCCGCTGATATATGGAGTCGTAATTCTGTGTATTGGCCCAGCTTTCCAGGAACAAACCGGAAAAACCCATTACCAGGAAGAGGGCGAAGCCTGCGGCCGCCATGGTGAAGGCTCTCAGCTTCCGCCTCTGAGCCGCCTTGTGGACATCGTCTTCTTCCTCGTAATGGTTGAGAGCGTAATACAGCTGGGTGCAGGTCTGATATCTGTCCTGAGGATTGGGCTTCACGCACTTGGCTATTATCTTCTCCAGACCTCCCGAAAGAGACGGATCCCAGTACCTTATGGGATAAAATTCATAGGGCGGCTCCGACGGCGTCTGTCCCGTAAGAGCCTGATACAGAGTCACTCCCAGGCTGTATATGTCGGTGCGTGCGTCTGTCTGTCCCTGGCCGCCGAACTGCTCGGGAGCCGCGTATCCTTTAGTTCCCAACGCCACCGTGTCCGACGTTTTTCCCTCCTTATATTCCCTGGCTATACCGAAATCTATCAGCCTGATGTTGCCGTCGGGCCTTATCATGATGTTGCCTGGCTTCATGTCGCGGTAGATAACAGGCGGCTTTCTCGTATGGAGGTAGGAGAGGACGTCGCAGAGCTGACGCGCCCACTCCAGCACGTCTTCCTCCGGCTGAGGGCCTTCCCTTTCCAGTATCCTGCTGAGGGGCTCTCCCTCTATGTAGTCCATGATGACATAGATGGTGTCCCGGCTGTCGATGATGTCCACTATCCTGGGAAGGGCCGGATGATCCAGCTTTTTCATCAGGTTAGCTTCCGCTATCAGGCTCTGGATGATGACCCGGCTTTCCCTGTCGTCGGCCCTGAGGCGTATCTCCTTCACGGCCCACTGCTTGTTGAGATGCTGGTCCATGGCCAGATAGACGGTGGACATGCCTCCCATGCCTATCTGCTTGAGTATCTCGTATTTCCCGTCTATTATCGCGCCTATCTTCGCCATTCTTCCTGTACCTCCTGTATCTTTTCAAGTATATGTCCCCGCGTATCGTCGTCCTTCAGCCAGAGCACCTGTCTGTCCCGCTGTCCCGTATGGGCAAAGTCCCTGGTGACGGACCCGGACCCCAGTCGGACAGTCAGGACAGGCTGGGATATCAATTCCAGCATCCTGTACTTATCGTTGTACCTGATGGTCTTTATCCGATCCGCCTCCATCTCGTAGACCTCCGTCCGCAGCCCCTGGCCGTCGTGACGGTCGATGCCCCTGTATACCAGCGTCACATGACCGGGGGCAAAGCTGATCTCCGTCAGTACGTCCTCCACCGTCACAGGGGAGCCTTTTCTCCCCAGGAAGATCAGCCCCAACAACACCAGCCACAGGGTGATGACGGAAAACCCGTCCAACACGGTTTTCAGCACGAAAACCGCCAGGAGCAAGACTCCTGCCAGTCTCAGCAGCAGCTTTCTCTGGGCGGCTCTGTTGCCGAATTTCATCTCATTGCGAAAGACATAGCTATCCAAATCACGTTACCTTCTTTCTATATGTTCTGCCCCAGGGTATTTACCTTGCCGTAGACGGCCTCGTATTCTGTCCTGGCATATTCCAGACAGCTTTTCAGATGTTCCAGTATCTCCTGCTGTCTTATCATATTCTGCTTCCACGAATCGTCGTATGTGGAAAAGTACTGCCTGCTGGCTCCCGACTTCCAGTCAGTGCTCTTCAATGTATTTATGGCGCTGTCCAGATCGCTGAAGGCCGTCTTGATATCGTTGACGGCTGTATCGTATACCTTGATGGTCTCTCCCAACTGGGTAAGATCAACTTTTATATTCATCGCATGCTCCTCCTCTCGTCACGCCGCGTCACAGACTGAAAAAATGACTCAGTACCGTGCTCAGCTCCAGCCCTTTTTCCTTGTACTCCTTCGCCTTCTGGTCGTCGCAGAGATCCTCGCAGATGAGACCCTTGACGTAGAAGGCTTCCCCGAATTTACCGTCGGATACGGCGATGAGATAGTCCACCATTTCCATGGCTCTCTCGTAATCCTTGAGCCGCTTGTAGCAAAGCGCCCGGTAAAGATACAGTCCCAGCATCCCCCGGTGACGACCTGACGCCGCCCGGAAAAGCTGAGCCGCGCTGTTGTATTTTTCTTCAGCCTCCTTGTTTCTTCCCAGCTTATCGTAAGCCACCGCTTCATGGTAGACGGCGGAATAGTAATACTGGTTCTCCGAGCCATTCTCTATCATCTTCTCGCAGCAGTCCAGCGCTTTATCGTATTCTCCGAAGCCTCCGTATACCTGCATGAGACAAAAACACATCTCATCATCATAATCCTCGCTTACTATCTCCTCCAGCAGCTCCCTTGTCTCGTCAGCCCTGCCCATGGAAAACAGCAGCTTAGCCTTTTCCTTACGTATAGAGCGCCAGTCCTCCTTGCTGGCCTGGAACCGTTCGTCGATGAGAGCCAGGGCCTTGTCGTATTCCTCCACCTGCTCGTAGTACTTGATCAGATCGTACACGAAACCCAGGTCGTCGGGAAACAGCTTCATAGCACTGTCGATGGTTTCCCTGGCCTCCGGATACCTGTTGAGCCCCAGCAGCGTCACGAATTTATAGTGATAGCCTTCGAAGGTGTCCGGCAGCAGCAGGATCATCTCGTCGGCGTTCCTCAGAGCCTCCTCATACTTCTGAAAGCCTATCAGTATCTCTATCTTCCTGAGTCTGGCCTCTATCTGGAACGGGTCCTCCTTCAACAGCTTGTTGAGGTAGAACAGGGCCTGCTCATCCTTGTGCATGTCTATGTAAAGGCATGCCAGGTGGTAAGCTACCCTGGGGTTGCTGTACTGGCTGTTGTAGGCCCTGGTCAGAAAGCTGGCGGCCGCCTTGTGATCGCCTTCCATGTAAGCGATATTCCCCAGGTGGAAATTGGCCTCACCGTTGTCCTTTTCCAGGTAGAGGGCCTTATTAAGAACCTCCTTGGCCTTGTCAAGCTGTTTCGTCATGATATAAAGCTCCGACATGTTCATATATGTCCTGACGCAGGACGGATCGGCTTCCTCCGCCTTCCTGTACCAGTCCATGGCCTCGCTGTACTTATCCAGCCCGTACAGATCCCTGCCCTGCTGATTATATTCTTCTGCCATGCTCATCTGCTGCATACTCTCTTCCTCCTTTTTTTCCCTGCAAAGCATCCAGCGATGCAAGCAGCGTTTCTTCATCCTCGAGGGTCCTCATGATACTGAGATGTGTCTTTATCTTCGTCTCTTCCCACTTACCCGTGTATGTGAACTTGAATCTTCCTCTTATCTTTATCTTCCACTTTCCCATATGATAGGAATCGATGGAATCGATGACCGACAGGAACCTGATTTGCTGAAAGCTCCTTCCCGAATAGCCGCTGTAGACCAGCTTGTCGGGATAGATGATCATCCTCTGGACCTTTGACGTCCCGGAGCAGTCGGCGTAGTAGAGTCCCAGTATCAGCAGGCTGGGGATGAAGCTGAATATCCCCAGGCCCAGCAAAAATCCGGCTCCGTTACCGTAGTACAGATGTCTTGGTAACAATATCATCAGCATTATGGAAAGAAACGGCAGACCGACAGTAACGCCGATAAACAGCGACCGTATAGGTCTCAGCACCTTCCTTCTCCTGTATTGATCCGTCCTTAATTCCATGATTCCTTCCCTTTTCTATGCCGCTTCGTCCGCTTCCAGATACCCCAGACCTGTCAGCAGGTCCTTGAATGCCTCGGTCTTTATCTCCGGCGTCTTCAGCGGATCCATTATGGTGGTCACCTCGTTGAGGTGAAGGCTGTTGTAAGTCCCCGAACCGAATCGGGCGTCGACGTACAGCTCTCCTCCCCTGTAGAGTATCTCATCGTATTTGGAGCCGAACTTCATCTCCGTAAACGGATTAGTGTACGGGTCCGAATCGAAGATACTCCAGCCCATGTTTATGGTATATCTGTAGCCGTCGCACACGCTCTTCAGCGCCCGTTGGTTGTCCATGAAGCCGTCTCCCGCCAGGAACAGGTCGTCTACGGACCTGATAGGCGAATCAGAAGACCGCATGAAATCCCTGACGCTCAGCTTGTCGTTACCCATGATGGTCCTGATGGTGTCAAAGCTGAACCTGCCTCCTTTAAAGGCGTCCATCACTTTAGTGCCTATGGACCTGACATCGTTGACGGCATTTGTTATAGATACTATTTCCAGCCCCGTGTATGTAAAGGACATGCAGTTTTCCCAGAAATCTCCTGTTCCCGCCACATCATCCACGAACCTTCCTGCTCCTGTCATGTAGTCGTCCAGTCCGCGGCTGGCCCATTCTCTGCCTGCTTCATGATCTCCCAGCAGGTGAGATGTAAATGATGCGCTCTGGGAAAAGAGGTCAGCCACCGCTTTAGCCGCGGTGAATCCGGCCGCTATCAGGCTGACCGTTCCCCAGAATCCCAGGGCCGCCAGCGATGTAGGGAACAGCGCGACGAAGGCCGCCACCGCCAGCACGCATATGGCTCCATCCACCAGCAGCTCGATGCCTGCCCATATAGTCTCCTTGTTTGCCTCGTACCAGTCGGCAACTGCCTGTATCCCCTTGCCAAGGGGAGTGTTCATGAACCAGTCCTTCGCTTCCTCCAGGACGCTCTGCCACCAGTTGCCTGCCGCTTCCGCCATGGAAATCCCCTGGGTGTAACAGAAGCTCCCGGTGCTGTAGGATATCCTGGATGCCACTCTCTGATCCGCCTGCTGAGCCTCCTGGCCAAAATCGATCAGATCGCTCCTGAAGGTCGTCAGCTTGTCTATCTTGTCTCCGATATCGTTCTGCCTGCCATAAAGCTGGCTGACGGCGGAGCCCAGGTATCCCCTTCTGGTGGATACGCCACTTATCCTGCCTGCCATGGTACCGATATCGTTTATCCTGTTGTTCATCTGTTGAACGGTAGCGTCTATGTTCATCGTCAGCAGATCGAGAGTGGAAAAATTCACTACGAGCTCTCCCATGTGTTCTCACCACCTTTCTCTCGTGTATTTTGTTCTCTAGTCATCTCTCTCCCTCTCCCGGCGGCGCCGTTCCTCTTCTTCCTCTATGTCTCTTTTGATGGCATCCATTTCACTTTTTACATAGGATCTGGCGCTGCTTATTCTGTGATCAGATGCCGGCTGTTTCTCCTGCATCTGGTAAAAATCTCCGGATGAAACTCCGTAATAATTGCCTTTCACCGCTTCGCGAAGCAGTACATCCATACTGTCCAGGCCCTGATTGATGGCGTTTATCGCCCAGCCGCCGTCCAGCAGGCTCTGCCTGCATCCCGACAGGGTGTAATACTTGGCCCATTCCGCCGCGATATTCATCTCCTCATCCTTTCCGAGCTAAGCCGCTCATGCCTGCTGGAGCCCTTCACTGACGGAAGTGTCCCATTCCTCGTAGCTCTCCTTGATGGCCTTAAGATCATCATAGATGACATTGAGGCTTTCTTCCTCATCCTGGAGCTCCACCTTCAGTATGCGGTAAGCGTCCTGAAAAGCGTTCTTTCCCAGTCCTTCCCATACTCCCAGCATGACGTCGGACGCCGCTATTATCTGCTCCTTTGAATTGCGGAAGGCGTCCCGCGCCTGGGAGATGCGGTCCAGGGCTTCCTGAAAGCCTCCCGTATCTATCCTCTCAACACTGCCCATCTGCTGTCCTCCTGTCTCTCAGTTAGCAACAGGAAGGCATGAGATCTGTACCACGCCTTCCTGCGATTCGGTGCTTTCCTTATGCCAGGGAAGCGCCAAGCTGTTCGTCCGTATCCTCCAGCGTCTGAGCCACTGTCGTCAGCTGCTGGCTGATACCGTCCAGCACTTCCGGGAACTGGTTCAGTGTCTGCTCCATCTCGGCATAGGAAATGAAAAACTGGTTCTGAGCAGCGCCTTCCCACGTAGCTTCCAGACTGTCCACTTCGTTTCTCAGGAAGCTCAGGGTCTCCCTTATCTCTGCCGACTTTGCGGTGAACTTGGATGCGGAATCTCTCAACTCTTCCGGTGTGATAGTAATTCTCTCTGCCATTGTTGTTACCTCCTTTGGTTTTGTCTCTCTGGCGTTTTACTGATCTATCAAAAAACAGGCTGGCTGTTTTTTGCGTGTTTGTGGGCGGCCCGGCCCGGCGTCGGGCCGCCGGCCGGCGGCTATCCGTCCGCCAGCACGGTCTTCAGCTTGCTCACCTTGCTGCCGCGGAACATATAGGCGTCCCCCGGCTTTACAGGCCTGCTGAATTCCTTTATCTGCTTGGCCGTCACGTCACATATCTTTATGTTTTCCATATCGTCAAAGACAATGGTCTGCTTGTTCTCCTTCAGGACCTTCAGCGTCTCCGGCGACTGGAAGGTCACCTGAACGTTGTCCAGATCACTGAATATGACTGCCATCTTCAGATTTTTAGCCTGCTTTATCAGTCCGTTGACCCGTCCCTGAAGCTCCTTATCTTTGGCGATGGCTGCCGGGGCGGTCCCGTCATTTACCACCAGCAGCACCAGCGGCAGGCCCTTCAGGATATCCTCCTGCTTCATGTGCCTGTTTTCCACCAGCAGCTCTCTGCGACGCTCCATCTCCTGGATGACCTTATCCAGCGCGTACGTCATCCCTTCGGCCCCGGAGGTGTACTCCCTGACGAAGCCCAGCCTGTCCAGCTCCTCCAGCTGACCACGACTGCTGTCGATGATATACGCGTCGGTCATGCTGTTGAAGATGTCGGCCTTTAACGCCGCAAATATGTATTTTATGAAGTTGGTCTTTCCCGATCTCTCCCGGCCGCTTATGGCCAGCGCTCCCAATGTCGTCAGATCCATCATCTGATACTGGACCGAGTCGTAGTCCAGGCCCACAGGCATCACGTAAGGTCTTTCCAGCAGCTGAGGCTCCTGAGCCTTCATGCTGCTGAAGGCGATGACCTCCGGCACCTGGGGTATGGGCCTGACTCTGACGCCCCGATACTTTCTCCCGTTTTCCTGAAGGAAATATCGCATGTGTTCCACCCGCTCTATTTCCTTTTCCCCGGAGAAGGCCAGCGCCGTCTGGAATTCCAGTATGCGCCTGTCTATGACGCACAGCCCTCTGCCGGGCAGCTCCTGCGGCTCTAGCCTGCAGCGCTCCAGCAGATTGTTGTATTCCGACTTCTCGTTGCAATGGTAGGCGATACGGTTGCTGTAGTTGGCCAGCAGCCTGAATCCTATGGAGCTGGCCTGGCTTCCCGTAACGATGAGATTTATCCCGACGCTCTGGCCTTCTCTCGACAGCATCATGAGAGTATCTTCCAGTTTTGCGTAGTATTCTCGGAAAACGGTGATGTTGTCTATCATCACCACTATCTGCGGCAGATCGTCGAAACCGGCTTCCACGTATGCCCGGTAAGTTCCTATGCCCTTATCGGCGAAGCGCTCCTTGCGCCCGGCCACCTCCGAAGCCAGCATCTTGAAGAGATTGCCCACTCTCTCTTCCTCCGTATAGAGAGCCACGCCACCGACATGGACCGCTTCCTCGAAGACCTTGAGGGCCATGTTGCCGCAGTCTACGATATATATGTTCACTTCCGACGGAGCATATCCTTCTATCATCTGATAGAGCATGGTCTGCAGGGCCGTGGTCTTGCCTGTCTGGGCAGCTCCCATGACGTAGGTATTCCCCTCCGAAATATTGAGGACGTACGTCCCCTGCCTTCGCTGCTGCGGATCGTCGAAATACCCCAGCGGCACGGTAACGCCCTTCTGGAAGGAGCCGCCTTCCTTTTCCAGCTGGTCCGCCATGATCTGCTGAGCCAGCGGCGGCAGACAGATACTCTGCAACCTTTCTATATGCTCCTCCTGGCAGTAATCGTGTATGTAGCTGACCATGGCCTGAAGCTGTGTCTCGCCTTTGTCCGAATCTCCGCCCTTCTTGTTCTGGAAGACCATTTCCCTCTTTCCCCAGAAGTTGACGGCATATATGGAGTAGTTCTTCACGTTGTCTTCGCCGGTAGGCACCTTGGCCCCGCTGTAGGCCGACTGGAACAGCTCGAATATCTCGTTGTTCCCCACCTGGAAATATGCCCGGCCCGGTTCGACGATCTCAGCTGCCAGCGGCGTCTTTATGACCTCCTTGCTGTCTTCCTTGGTCTGGACCTTGAGACAGAGCCTGAACTTGGAGTTGCTCCATATCTGATTATCCACTACGCCTGACGGCTTCTGAGTGGCCAGTATCAGATGGACGCCCAGGGTCCTGCCTATCCTGGCAGCGCTGATAATCTCCTTCATGAAGTCGGGATATTCGGCCTTCAGCTCGGCGAATTCGTCCACTATCATTATCAGGTGGGGCATCGGCTCCTCCACCTTGCCGCTTTTGTAGAGCTTTATGTAGTCGTTGATATGGTTGACGCCGCTTCTGGAAAACACCTCCTGACGGTACACCAGCTCGGCCTTTATGGACATGAGGGAGCGGTTTATCTCCCGTCCGTCTATGTTGGTGATGGTCCCCATCAGGTGGGGCAGGTCGGTGAACTGGTTGGCCATGCCGCCGCCCTTGAAGTCGATGATGACGAAGCCTACGTCATACGGATGATACAGCGATGCCATGGAAAGGACGTAGGTCTGCAAGATCTCGCTCTTTCCCGAGCCTGTGGTTCCTGCCACCAGGCCGTGAGGGCCGTGGGCCTTTCCCTTGTCGCTTATATCCAGACTCACTATTTCGTTCTTGCTTTTGACTCCCAGCGGCGCCGCCATGGTCTTGTAGACCTTGGACTGTTTCCATCTCTTTCCCAGGTCCAGATCGTCCACGTTGGCGATGGAAAGCAGCTCGAAGAGGGTGATGTTCCTGGTCAGCTGGCTTTCCAGGCTCACCTCGTCCACATAGACCGCAGCCAGCCGTCTGGCCGCGTATGTCACCGTCCTGTCCTCCACCGCCGGTATCAGAAAATCCGCTCTGATGTGGCCGTTGGATGTCTCGGTGACCGTTCCCGCCGCTCCCTGCTGTCCTATGTGTATCATCCTGGTGCAGCCTCTCGGCAGCAGCTCCTCGTATTCCTCCAGGAACACGAAGGTGAAGCCGTAGAGGATGGCGTCCTCGAAGTATCTGGAAATAGGGTGCTTCTCTATCTTCTCCTTATCCAGCACGAATATGATGAAGTGGACCGGGAACCGCTCGTTTTCCTCGCTCTTCATGTTCTCACGCTGGGAAGCGATGTTGTAGAGGTATTCCAGCATGGAGTTCTGACTCTCCTCGTCGCAGACGATGTTCCTGGTGTTCAGATCCTCGTTGGCCACGTTTCTCAGCCACCTCACCCAGCTGAATCTCTCGGTGTCCTCTTTGGAAAATATGTAAAACAGCTTCACTTCTTTATAGAAATGTCTCAGAGCCAGGTCCAGGGTCATGTTCCTGACCATGATGTCCAGCTCTTCCTTGCGTCCCACTATGCCTACGCTGTTGGATGTCATCATGTCCACGATTATGGGTGCGTCGTGGATGTACCTGTACTTTTCGGCCAGCTGTCTCGGCAGGTCGGCTATATCATCATCCTCGTCGATGAACTCCGGCTGCTGGTATTTGACCTGGCAGCTGGCGGCCACGTCGCCCGTTCCCAGGTAGACGTGAAGGAAATCGGGGTCTTTGACACTCTTTTCGAAGAGCCTCTTGGAAAATCTGCGGACTTCTTCCATGCTTTCCTCCAGCGATTCCTGTATGATGCGTCTGGTGTCCAGCTCCAGCGTCCGCAACGCCCGTATCTCCTCTTCCTTACGTTCTATGTACTGAAGGTACAGCCGCCGCCGCTTTTCTATCTGCTCCCTGTACTCCCGCTTTTCCGACACGAAGGAGACGACGGACATGGCGGCTCCCACACCCAGGGAGCAGGCGCTGAATATTATGAAGGTCCCGCCGCTTCCTCCCATGATACCTCTCAGCACTACGATGAGGACTATCATCACCAGGGAAGGGATGAGGGCTACCACCAGATTCCGCTTAGGTGGCTGGGGCTTGGACTCCGGCTGCTGTATCGTTATCTCATCTTCCGGCAGCCTGTACTGCATTCTGGTGCTTCTGTAAAACCTGGGGTATTGCAGCTGGCTCTCCTGCTCCGACAGATCCTCGAAGGACAGTCCGTTTAGCAGCATGTTGGGAGATGGCGCCGTGTACATCTTGTCATCTCTGATATAGAAGCTGTATCCGATGATCGAGAAAAAATCGTATTGACCGACTTCCTGCTCTTCCTGAACGCGGATGCCATTGACATATACGCCATAACGGGTATGTACGTCCTGGACCACGTATTTATCTCCCCTGCGGCTCAGCACCATCCTGTCGTTTCCCATCAGATCATCCTTGATGGAGATATCGTTTTCCATGCCGCCGCCGATCCTGACAGCTCCACGGGAACCAATGTCTATGGCCCTGCTGTATTGCTTGCCCTCGGACTCAAAATCTATCATGAAGCTTATCTTGAAAACTTCCTGTCCTGAGGACTGATATTTGATCAGCACTTCATCTCCATGGCTCATTTCCCTGGAGGCCAGCTTCAGGATATTATCCGACGTTATATACAGGTTTTCGGAACAGCCCATGTACCAGCTGTCCTGCCGCTTTTCCAACATGATCTTCACGTCCTCGAAGAACAGCTCCTTGGAAAATCGTATCTCACAGCCTTTCACTGTCCCTATATACAGCCCGGTCATATCAGCTGCCAGCTGTATCTCTTTATATATTCTCTTGTTTGAAATGATTATCCTGTACTTTCTGCCTTCCATCTGTCTGCTCCTATATCACATGTATCACTGTGCCGTCGCGGAGGCCGAATTCCTCCAGCGTCCGCGTGCCTCTCAGAAGGGTGATAGGGTTCTCCGCCCTGAGGAAGCACCTGGAAAGATCAGATACGTCCAGCCCCAGATCGAAGCCTTCATTGAGCCCGATTATGGCCTCGTTGGCCGTTATGTTCAGCGGCAGGTCCACATCTGTCTGCGTCCCGGCCCCATGTCTTTTCAATATGACTACTATCCTCTCTCTTGCCATGACTGTCCCTCACATGAACATGTAGGCGATCCGCTGAAGGCTTTTCATCTGCCCCGCCGCCTCCGGCATCAGCAGTTCGCTGCTGTTATCTCTTGGTATATATTCGCTTATCCTGAGGCTGCCTTCCTTTTCCAGAGCCCCAAGCCGGTTTTCCTTAGAAGGTTCATATTTATTGCAGATAAATATGAATCGCCCATCATCAGAGCAGTCAAGGTTACTGAGAAGACAGGACATCTTGTATCTGGACGCCTCGTCCTGTTGAGCGATGATGAGTATGTGTTGGGACATACTCATGATACGGGATACCGTCTCCGAAAACCCTGCTGCCCCGTCCACCACGATATAATCGAATTCCCTGGCGGCAACGATAGTCTCCAGCAGTCTCACGAAACTGTCCTCCCGGATATTGAGGGATGACAACATCCTGGTGAAGGGCGGCATCATATAAAAATCCTGCTTCACCAGATGAGGCTTTATCAGGTTGTATACGAAGCTGCTCTGAAACATCAGCTGTTTCTCTACCTCCGCAGGCATGGTCCGTGGCTCCGTCATCATCCAGCCGAAAGCCTGCAGCTCATCCATACTGAGAAACAACGTCCTCTGATTGCTTTTTGCCAAAACGCTGCTGATGCCTGCCGCCACGGTCGTCTTACCGCTGCCGCCTGCCGGTGAGTACACATAAACTATCCTGGTACCGCCTTGTTTTCTGATATGCGCTGCCGTAGCGCTGGTCAGGTTATTGACTACCTGTTTATATATGGTGTCAGTATTGGTGTATTTGTATATTTCCTTTCCCGAAAAGCTGCCGTCCGGCTCATCTTCTGTCAGCAGGAACAGATTCCCTATATTGTGTCTGCCAAATTCATCCCGGTACATTTCTTCCTGTATCACGACAATGTCCAGAGATCTGGGGGTCTGAAAATATTCTTCCAGATACGCCGCATCGCTGATCATCTCGATATCGCCGTCATTCTCGAAACCCTCTATGAATTTTCTCACCAGCGCCAGCAGATATTGTTCGTCGCCGTCGGCCAGCAGTATATTCACTCCTGCCATGATGTCTCATCCTCCTATGCTCTGTCTTCTTTCTGTGACCTGTCCGTCTTTACTCCGTCTCCACGACGAATTCCAGGTCGGCTATCCTTATCCTGTCGCCACGACTGATAGGAAAGCCTCTGCCTGTGTTTATCCTGGTGCCATTGACATATGTGCCGTTGGCGCTCCCCAGATCCTCTATGGAATAATGTCCGTCTCGTTCCGTTATCCTGCAGTGAACTCTGCTGACAGCCTTGCTGCATGTAATACATCCATCGACAGAATCAGCTTTTTTCCCTATTTTGTATTCCTGTCCCTTTATCCTGAAGACACATTCCTCAGGAGTATTCATCCCTGTCAGCAGCAGGCTCTCCCGGCGATCCTGTTCTGTCAGGAGTCCTGTGGAAGAGTCCTCCTGAGGCTCCTGTCCGGCGTTCCCGCCATGTCCATCATGATCGCCCGATGATGCCGCCGCCTTCTCCGATTTCCTGAAGACCTTGGAAAAGAAGCCCTTCTTCTCTTTCACGACCCTGGTCTCATCTGGCGTCACTTCCGTATACAGTGGCCTGCTGAGTTGGCTGCTGGTATGCTGCTCCCTGATATCGTCTGCCTTCTCCTCCATGACGGCTTTCAGCTCTGCCAATGTCTTTACGTCCTTATCCATAAAGGCTCTCAGCTTTTCCGTCATTTCCTCCTCAAGTCCCGGATGACTTCTTGCTGCCTGTTTTATCTCCGACAGGAAGCCGGCCAGTCTTGTACCCTCTTCCTTATGCCCGGTCTGTCCGGCCTGACGCTGGAGCGGCAGGTATATGAGAAATGGCTTTCGTTTCTCTCTGTGGATGAATATCAGCGAAAGCTCCAGAGGGATGTTAGCCATGTCCATGAACCCGTTTTTTTCCACGCTATCCAGTATCCTCGCCATATACGACAAAGTTTCCGTCAACTGTCCGGCGGTCATGGACGGCAGCGCCACATCAAGGCTGTCATATGGCGCGATATCATACCACAGCTCCGGCTTGCCATTATGAGTCACCTTTCTGCACTTCACAAAGCCTTCTTTCTCCTGACTTTGCACCACCTTATATCCTGTCATCGAAAAGAAGTCGTCTTCTTTCAACATTATCGTCAGATTTTGTGTATCTCTCAGACTCTTTTCTATCATCACCCGAGTCACTTTCCTCTGCCTCCCTCTGCCTTTTGATATTAAATATTCTATATTTCCCGTATAAGTTACGTCATCATATGTGTGTTAAACATATTAAAATCCCGGTAAATTATCTGCTGTTCTTTTTAATATTGCGGCGGCTCCCGCAAGGCTCTGATCCAGGGCCTGCCCTGCGGCGGACCTCTATTGGTTTGATAACCGGCAGCCTTCATCTTTTCGCCCTTTCCGGGATCTTGAGCAGGAATATAAAAGGAGGAGCTGAGATCATGGATCTCAGCTCCCCCGGACATGTTGATTTATTTAACATTTTCTTTCATTTGCTTGGGAAAGAACTCCTGTCAGAGCTTTCCGCAAAAAAAAACAGACATTTCACCGAAAAAGCGAAATGTCTGTAAATCGTTGGCGGATGGGGCTATCCGCACTGCAAACCGCGACTGAATGCTGTAAAAAAGGGAGGCCGTGATCTGTGAGCCCGGTCTCCCCAAAATATTCTTTTCTACTTTTTCTTCGCAGCAGCTTTATTGTCCTGCGCCATGTGGACGATATCTCTGCCGCCCAGGAAGAACATTATGAATATCATGATGGACCCTACAGCAAATGACATCCAGGTCATCATTATGCCCAAGCTTTGGTTAGCGAAACCAAAGGACAATACATAATGGATGCCGAAAACTATCGCCACGCATACCCAGAAGGCTTTCCAGCCCGGCTGTCCGTCTGCGCCCAGCCATCCGAAGAAGCCTTTGCCGTTGCACTTCTCCGATTCCGGAATGAGTTCGCTCTCTTTCATCTCCTTGCCCAGGGTCTTCCAGCTGGTGACTTCCGCTTTATCGTACTCAGGCTTGGTGCAGAGACTGACGATTATCATCAGCGGTATGGAGACGAACACGCCTATATGTACCGCGTGGAATCCTCCTATGAGCGAGCCGGGACTTCCGGTGGTTATCCATGCGTACATGGCCCATCCGAAGGAAACCAGGCCGCCACCGATGGTGGACGCCAGTGCGCCTGCCGTGGTAGAGCGTTTCCAGAACCAGGCACTCATAGTAGTAGCGAACAGTCCCGACAGACAGATGGCCTGAGCCAAGGCCCAGAGTGGAACCAGTATCGGTAGCCACAGTGCCGATACTATGCCGATAGCTACAACGATGATAACGGCGACTCTGCTGACAAACAGTACCTTTTTATCTGAGGCGTTCTTATTGATAACCCTTTGGTAGATGTCTCTGGTTATAATTGTTACGCCGTTCATGGCAAAAGATGAGCCGCAGGATACGATGGTCATCAGCAGGCCCACCAGTATCAGGACGCCTACCAGCGTATTGGAAAATTCAAGGGTGAACCATGCGTAGAGGCTGTCGGAGGAAAGTCCTTCCGGAACCGCGAAGAGCTGAGTGGCAACACCAACGGCTATAACAAGTCCTGCAAGGAATGGTAACACATTGTAGTAGGAGCCTCCAAGCACAGCCAACATACCGTTGGAGCTGGCCTTCGGCGATTCTCCCACGTATGCCCACATGTACATCCACGGGTCAGCCAGGTAAAACAGTCCCAGGGTCAGCGCGTAGGTGGTCCATACCGACGTATCCAGCGCGAAGAAGTCCACGAAGCTGGCCGGCAGCACATTGTAGAAGGCCTCCGTGACTTCCGTAGGATTTCCGACAACCTTGAAGGCTACCGCCGCGAAGAGTATGATTCCCAGAGACTGGAGTATCGACTGGAACCACTGGGTGATGAGGGCCGAATATTGACCTGCCGTAATGAGGTACAGCAGTATGATTATGGACGATACCACTACGCCGAACTCGACGCTGGTATCGAACACTACCGTCATGGCTGTGGAAATGGCCAGGAACTGCATTCCCGTCAGTATTATAGGCCTGGTCAGCGATACAATACTTGCCGGTAGCCTCATCTTCTCGCCATATCTGGCACAAATGAAGTCAGAAATGGTCACAGCGTTAGTCTTTCTTCCAAAATAGTTGAGCCTTCTCGCAAACAGCAGGATGAATATCACGCTTCCTGTCACGACGAACAGTGACGCCCACATCTCTGCGATTCCTCCGCTATAGCCGTTCCCCACATAGCCTGACACCGAAGCGCCTCCCACGTAGCCGCCCAGATATGCTGTCGCCAGTAGCCAGAACGGCGCTTTTCTTCCTGCCAGTAGGAAGTCGTCTGCTGTGGTAGCCATCCTCTTGAACCACATTCCCGCAGCGATGAATGCGATGACCAGGATAACCAACACAATAAGCGATATTATTACTGTTGTGTTCATAGTCCTCTCCTTTCTGTACTTTCAGAAATTCCGTAAATCAGTGATATATCATTGCGAACACCTGATATTAGGTGTGCTGCGCTCTTTTATGCTCCCACATATTGTCTACGCTATATGTCCAGGGCATCCAGCTTCAGGAGCACGTCGGCTGTCATCTCCACCCCTTTAACAAGGTCTTCCTCCTTCGTGTCCTCCTGAGGACAGTGGCTCATGCCCTTGATGCTGGGAACGAATATCATGCCTGTCGGGATAATGTCGTTGATGAAGACCGCGTCGTGTCCCGCTCCCGATATCATCCTCATGGCGTCCAGGCCGTTTTCCTCTGCTGCTTCTTCCACACATCCGACTACCGCCTCGTGGAATGTGGCCGGTCGCGCCTTCCAGTACTGGCTGATGTCGACCTCCACGCCGTGGGCGGCGCACGTCTCCTCTATTATGGATATGGTCTGCCGCTCCAGCTCCGCCATACCTTCATCGGTGTGATATCTGAGGTCGATGCTGAAATACACCTCGCCGGGAACTATGTTTTTGCTTGCAGGCTCGGCGTGGATTATGCCGTTGGTCAGCACGGCAGGCTCTCCGAAATCGATACAGTTCTTCTGTATCTTCACGATGGCTTCCGCTGCTGCCGTCATAGGGTCCTTCCTGTGGGACATGGGCGTCGTTCCGGCGTGATTGGCTTCGCCTCTTACCGTGACGTCCAGCCCTGTGATACCCAGCGCACCTGTGACGATACCGCAGTTTTTACCCTGGGCGTCCAGCACCGGCCCCTGTTCGATGTGAGGTTCCAGATAAGCTTTGGCGTCCGTCAGCCTGTTGGCCTCGTCTCCCTTGTACCCATGGCGTATCAGCTCATCCTCGTACCTTATCCCGTCGACATCCTGTTTGTCGTATACCCACTGCGCTTCAAACTGACCAGCCACCACGCCGCTGGCCAACATCGGCGGCACAAACCTGGCGCCTTCCTCGTTGGTCCAGTCGGCCAGTATCAGATCGCTCTTCACATCCGCTCCGCTTTCGCTTATGGAAACGATGGCTTCCAGGCCAGCCATCACGCCGAAGAGCCCGTCGTACCGTCCGCCGTTGGGCTGGGTGTCCATGTGGGATCCTACGCAGATAGGCTTCGCATTTTCATCACTGCCTTTGAGCGTCCCGTATATCGTTCCCATGTCGTCGATCTTCACGGTCATCCCTGCCTCCTCCATCCATCCTGTGAGGAGGTCCCTGGCTGCTTTGTCGGCGTCCGACAGTGCCAGTCTCATCATCCCGTCGTCTTCCGTCACAGCTATGCTGTTTATCTGTTCCATTCTCGACTTGAATCTCGTTTCGTTTATCTTCATCATCCGCTCCTCTCCCGGTCGCCGAGCTCAGTCTTCCGGTGACCGATCATGATTCAGCTATTTATAAAGCAATTTATATGCCACTTTATACATAGGTCTACGACCCGCCTGAAGGGCGGCCTTCTGGAAGTGACTGATTTCAGCGGGAGCAATCGACTGAATATTTGAAATTATTTTTCTAATATGAAATCTGTACATCAAAAAAGACTTCACTTCAATAGATAAAGCAAAGCCTTTAATTCGCCTGTGACTTATATTTTCATTCATCCTTGTCTTTCACAAACTTTTTGATTCGCCTGTAAGCTGTAGACTGACTTATCCCCAGAATTTCGGCGACCTTATAGCTGCTTTTATATTTCCTGTAGGCTTCCACAACTGCTTCTTTCTCCGCCTTTTCTATCATATCACTGAGCTTTTCCCCGTAGCCTGCTACCACCAACATCTTTTCGTGGGGCTCTCTGCCTTCTTTCTCACCGTTTTCCGTTGTCTCAGGAACAGACGTCACTACCATCCGCTCCATATAATTTTCCAATTCCCTCACATTTCCCGGCCATTTATGGGCCATGACATACTCCGCCATCTCTTCTGTGAGGATGACGTTCTTTCTGTACTTGGCATTATAGAAATCGAGGAAGTACTCTGCCATTGCCATCAAGTCCCTTTTTCTATCTCGCAGCGGAGGGATATATATAGGTATAACATTTATCCTGTAGTAGAGATCCGAGCGAAAGTTACCTCTCTCCACCTCTCCTTCCAAATTCTTGTTACTGGCTGCTATAACACGAGTATCTATCATTATCTCCTTCGTTCCTCCCACCCGCATCATCTTCTTTGTCTGAAGGAAATGCAGTATCTTCACCTGCAGCATCAACGGCAACTCTGATATCTCGTCCAGAAAAAGAGTCCCACCTTCTGCCAACTCTATGAGACCCGGTTTTCCCCGGCTGTCGGCTCCCGTAAAGGCGCCACCTTCGTATCCAAAAAGCTCTGATTCCAACAAGTTTTCCGGTATAGCCCCGCAGTTTATGCTGACAAGCGGCTTTTCACTGCGGCCGCTAGTCTCGTGTATATATTTTACCAGCACACCTTTACCGACACCCGTCTCCCCCGTTATCAGTATGTTGGATTCGGTATCCTTGACCATATCAGCCATCTTTAACACCTGCTGCATCGCTCCGCTTTCAGCAATTATCTTACCATTTTCCTTTATTGCCCCTCCCCCTGCATGATTCTTCTCGTTGAAGTATTCGGCAATGGGGCCTACTTCGTCTATTTTTATAGCATTAGTGACGATACGGAAGAGATTCCCGCTCTCATCACGTACCGGGACTCCCGTTACTGCCATCCCGCTCACATCGCCTATCTCCTGCAGCGCCGAAACTGATCTTCCCTCCTTTAGCGTCAAATAGCACACGGAAGGTCTGAAGCTGCCGTCGGCATTCTTCTCACTCATCTTCGCCCCTAATACGTCCTCTCTTGACATACGTGTCATATCGGAAAATTTCTTGTTGACTCTTATACATCTTGCCTCGGCATCACATACGAAAAAGCTATTAGGAGATTCTTCCAGGATATAATTCAGCTCCTTGCTGGACATCAGGATAGCCTTGAAAGCCTCCAGAAGCTCTTCCTCGTTTTCCGGAACATGATCTATTCTCGCCAGGTCATACCGGGCAAAACCCACATCTTTCAGTGAGTCGATGTATTCAGTTATCATGTTCACCATTTCCCGATACAGCTCCACTTCCCGTTCCTCCTTTACCTTTTTCCAACGACTGTTTTCGTGCGGCCTATTTTCAGTTTTTCTAATATTATCACGTTTTTTCGGAATTTTCAATTATTTGTACAATTTTCAATACATCTGCTGACTGCCGCCATCCGACACGACGTGCACTGCTATCATCCATTTCCGTCAAAGGAAAACGGCAGAGATTCTCGCTGACATACTCTGCCGTCTTATTAGGAGGAATTTTCGTCTTTCCTGAATTCTTTTGCATCCCTTCCGTGTCGCACATAAGTCGACTTATGTTTCCCGGTCATTGTTGTCCGAGCTGTTCAGCTCTATCATCCGCACTGCCTGACCGCTGTCGCCCCGCGCCCTGTCAGCCCCGTCGTTCACGTCCCGCCTATCTGTATTTGGCCATCACATCTTCATTGAGATGTATCGGCGGCTCCATATCCTCAGGAAGAAGGCACTCGTACTTCCTGCCGGCCATCCTCTCCTTCCACTCCGCCTGAGCTTTTTCCAGCGTATCCGAACTGCATATCACATCCGCCGCCGTCATGGATATAACCTTCGCCGCGCAGTCCATGCTTTTCCTGCCCATGGTATCACCTGCACATCTGGCGACGCCCCAATGGTGCCACCCGCAGTTTTCCATACCCATAGCTATCCACGGCGATGCATACGGCGCGTTCCAGCTGTACTCAGAAGTGTCGCAAAGCACGGTATATCCGCCTTCAAAAGGCTCCAGCTCCGATGGCAGCCCCGTTTCAGGCTTCCCCAGCTCTCTCTGTATAGCCTTCGCTTTTTCGTTCTCCTCTTCCGTGAACTGAGGGACGCCGACCTGCAGCATGTTGTCTCTGAAACATTCCGCCAGAACTTTATTAGGTATCTTGTGGTGGGTGACCGTCACTATCTCCTTCTCCACTTCCGTCTCCGTCGCCATGGCGGCGGCCTCAGCGCACTTACCAACTCTCTCCAGCACCTCCAGCATCTCTTCTGTCGTGCCAAATCTGCCTATGTACCAAGCCGTCGTGTAATCAGGCACTACGCTTGGAAATTCCGGTCCTGTCGTCGTAAAGGTGTAGTTTATCGTGTTGGCGGCATCAGGCGGGTTTCCCGGATAGATATGCTCCCTCAGCATTTCGACAGCATGGCCCTGCAGTATGGCTGCATCCAGTGCGCTCCTGCCGTGCCAAGGCGAGTTGCCGTGGCAGGTGCTGCCTTTATAGTGGTACTTGACGCTGAAATAAGCCTGGCAACTGTCGTAGTTGGTCTTCGTATAGCTCCACGGGTGCCAGTCGAGGATAGCATCGAACCCTTCCAAGCAACCCGCCTTCCCCAGAAACGGTTTCCCCAGGCACAGCTCCTCCGCCGGTGCTCCCAGCACTTTGACGGTTCCTGTCAGGCCGTATTTCTCAAGAGCATTTCTGACTGCTATCGCCGCCTTCACTCCTCCCGTTCCCAGTAAGTTATGGCCACATCCCTGTCCGGGCGCTCCAGGTGTCACCGGGCATTTTTCCAGCTTCTCACGATCCTGTGACAGCCCCGGGAGCGCATCGTACTCGGCATTTATTCCGATAACTGGCCTGCCGCTTCCGTATGTGGCGATGAAAGCCGTCGGCATTCCGGCTACGCCTCTCTCCACCTGGAATCCGTGTTTTTCGAGAAGGTCCTCCAGCAGCGCCGAGGACTTGTATTCCTGCATTGAAAGCTCCGGATTTTCCCATATCTCATCTGCCACCTTGTAAAATTCTTCCGTGTTATCTTCATTCCATCCGATTATGAACTCCTTCACTTCTTTTAAATTCACAGACATCGCTATACTCCTTTCTCGCACTCATCTGTTTCGTTCTACATATATTCAATAGCAAATATCACGCCAATATTATCATTATATTCAGAAAAATCGCGTTTTCCCCTCTGTGTCTGTTTCCGCCTGCCTGGCGGCAGATTATCTCTCTTGTCCCTCATCAGCCTGGAGCGTCGCTTTTCTGCCACATGTGACTTAACCGCTCACTTTTCCTCCCACATTTAAGTCATCATGACTTAATACTTTCCTCCCTGAGAGTTGGCGGCAGAAACAGCGGCTTGGCAGCCTGTCGCTTTACGCCGGCCAATGGGCATATACCGCCCGAAAGTCTGCACCGGTCGACGGGTTATACTGCCTGAAATTTTCGTTGGCCGATGTATTATACTGTATTTGCCATTTCCAGCCTTTTTCTATATAACGATTTTCCTTTTTCCCCTTAAAGTACCACTTTTTTTATACGATTTTCCCTACTGTGAGCCACCTCAGGTATAAAAAATTCGAAAAAATCGGCTTCACCTTATACGGGAAACAGATAGAAGCGGGCGAAAACGTACATGCTCAATGGTAAATTTTGGTTTCATCTCTTCCTGCAATGATCGAACGCGCCAACACAAGAAAAAAGCACCAACGAACAATGCCATAGCATAGTCATTGGTGCATAATTTTCAGTTGTCTACTCGGATATGGCCAAAAAAGCTATCTGCATCGCTCCAGCAGTTTTTCCCACTGATCGTCCACGTATTTCTGCGTCTCTTCTATCATCCATTCGTTTCCTTTCCTGAACATGTGCTTGAATCTGCCCTGCTTTTTCAGGAACTCTTCGATAGGCAGTTTTTTCTTTGGCTCATATGTCAGATTCCATGTGCCGTCGATGATCTCATACATCGGCCATGCACATGTATCCACTGCCAGCTGACAGATCTCAGCCAGGTCCTCGGTCTCGTATCTCCAGCCTCTCGGACATGGGGACAGGATGTTGAGGAAGCATGGGCCTTCCGTGTAGATGGCCTTACGTGCTTTCTCGTGGAGGTCTTTAAAATTGCCGATAAACGTAGTCTGGGCGGCATAAGGCACGTTATGAGCGGCGATGATAGCCGTCAGATCCTTTTTGTTCTGCACCTTGCCCGGTATTTCCGTTCCTGCCGGCGATGTGGTGGCATCGGCGAATCTCGGTGTCGATGACGAGCGCTGTATGCCGGTATTCATGTAGGCTTCGTTGTCATAGCAGACGTAGACCATGTCATGACCTCGCTCCATTGCTCCTGACAGGGACTGGATACCTATATCATATGTACCGCCGTCACCGCCGAAAGCGATGAACTTGAAGTTATCCTTGACCTTGCCCCTCTTTTTAAGCGTCTTATACGCGGCTTCTACTCCGGACATGGTGGCTGCGCCGTTAGCAAATGCCGTGTGTATATAACTGTCGTAATAAGCTGTGTGAGGATAGATGAATGTGGAGACTTCCAGACAGCTGGTAGCGTTAGTCACCACCGCTTTATCTCCTTCATCCAGCGCCCTCAAAACACCTCGCACGGCGATACCGGCTCCGCATCCGGCACAGAGCCTGTGACCTCCGGCAAATCGTTCCGGTTTTTCCACTTCTCTTTTCAAATTATATGTCATGGCTTCATTCTCCTGTTTTCCATTCTTCTCTTTCCTCTATTCCTCGTATCTCTTGTGGTCGAAACCTCTCTCGCCGTACCTGGAATCCCTTACTCCGATGTATCTGTATACATCTCCCGGATCGTCGGTCTCGTTTATGATGAACAGGTCGTTATATATCTCGTAAAAATCTTCCACGGTGATATCCCTGCCGCCGAGGCCATAGATATAGTTGATGGCGTACGGTCTGTTAGGCAGGTCGTACAGCGAGCTTCGCGCTTCATTGAAAAGAGGGCCGCCGCTGTTGGAAAAACTCTCAGCCTTGTCCATGATAGCCACAGCTTTCACTTTGCACATGGCTTCAGCCAATGGCACTCGTGGGAACGGCCTGAAAACTCTCAGTTTGATGAGCCCTACCTTCTTTCCCTCGGCCCTCAGCCTGTCTACCGCTTCCTTACCTGTTCCCGCGCTGGAACCAATGACCACCAGAGCCACTTCCGCGTCGTCCATCATGTACTCCTCAAAAAATCCGTATTTTCTTCCGGTGACTTTTTCAAATCTTTTAGCCACATCCATGATTATAGGCATGGCGTCTTTCATGGCCTGAGCCTGCGAACGTTTAGCTTCCATGTAATATGGAGAAATTCCGTAAGGTCCTACAGCCAGTGGGTTTTCCGATTTGAGAAGGTAGTTTTCAGGATGATATTCACCGACGAATGCCTTTACCTCTTCGTCTTCCATCAGTTCAATGTTGGAAACACCATGGCTGGTGATGAATCCGTCCTGACATATCATGATAGGCAGCCTGATGGCTTCGGAAATAGGCATGGCCTGTATATAGTTATCGTATACTTCCTGGTTGGATTCGGCATATATCTGTATCCATCCTGAATCTCTGGCTCCCATGGAGTCAGAATGATCGTTGTTGATATTTATCGGCCCTGTCAGCGCCCTGTTCACTACTGCCATAGTGATAGGCAGTCTGGCCGATGCCGCCACATAGAGAAGCTCCCACATATATGCAAGTCCTGCCGACGATGTGGCCGTCACGGCTCTGGCTCCCGCTGCGGAGGCTCCTATGCATACTGACATAGCGCTGTGCTCCGATTCCACTGCCACGAACTCGGTGTCCACTTCGCCGTCAGCGATATATTGAGAATAGTATTGTGGTATCTCCGTGGAAGGCGTGATAGGAAAAGCTCCCATAACATCGGGATTTATCTGTTTCATCGCTGTCGCCACGGCTTCATTGCCGGACATCCTGTCTCTCTTGGCCATCTACTTCTCCTCCTTCACAAAATCTATGGCATCGAATGGACATACCTTGACGCATATGCCGCATCCTTTGCAATGCTTGAAATCAAAATCCAGCCGCTTCCCGTCCTTTACGGGAATGGAGCTGTCAGGGCAGAATGGTACGCAAAGCATACAGTGTTTGCACTTATCTTCCTTAAATACCGGCATCATCACGCGCCAGTCGCCTGTCTCCACCAGAAGGGACGTAGCCGGCTCATATATCTCCGCGCCTGTGGTGATATCCTGCCAGGTGATCTTCTCATCTATATCTTTCGCTCTGGTCTTCATCTTTTATCCTACCTTTACTTCTTCCATTGCCTTAGTGAGTGCTTTCATATTTCCCTCTATCAGGTTCTCCTTATGGGCGAACTTGTGCTGGAAGGATTCCTTCATGTCCTTTATGAATCTCTCACTGTCTATGACATTGCTCACTTTCACCACTGCCGCCAGCATCGGCGTGTTAGGAAAATTCTTTCCCAGTGTCTCCATGGATATCTTCTCCGCGTCCACCACACAGATCTTTCCCTTGTAGCCGCCAGTCAGCCTCCTGATCTCCTCCGGGCTCTTCCTGCTGTTGATTATCAATGCGCCGCTCTCCTTCAGTCCGCTGGTCACATCTACCGACTTGAGCAGCGTCTCATCGACCACCACCACATAGTCGGGCGTGTATATGTTGGAGTGGACCTTGCAGTGCTCGTCGGTTATTCTGTTATATGCCGTTATGGGCGCTCCCATTCGTTCGGGGCCGTATTCGGGAAATCCTTGCACGTGCTTGCCTGAGCTGAAGGCTACGTCAGCCAGCAGCAGACATGCCGTCTTGGCTCCCTGGCCGCCTCTGCCATGCCATCTTATCTCTACCGCTTCATTTAGTTTCTTCACCATTTTTCTCTGCTCCTGTAACTTTAGTTTTATGTAAACCTTGTGGGTTCCCGTATTTACAGCGCAAAAAGACAGAAAGCCTCTTGACACCTTGTACTAGACTACATTAATGACGGCTTTCTGTCAATAGTTTTTTGCTAAATTTTTTAGTTTTTTTCACAAAAAAATATTTTTTATTTTGTTTTTCTGCACAGTTTTTTCCGTGTATTTCGACGTATTTTTGTGTTCTTCCGGGCCGGCTGACTCAGACACCGGCGTCAGGGACGCCCGCCTATCAGCCTTACTTTGGCTATCCGCTACCGTTCCACCGTCAGATCCACGAACTCCGCTCCCGTGACCTGCTTCAGCTGCTTCGGATCCAGCTCCATCTGAAGGCCCACCTTGCCGCCACTGACGATGATCGTCTCTCCGCCTGATGCCGAAACATCGATGGCCGTCGGCAGCAGCTTCTTCATACCGACTGGAGAACAGCCGCCCTTTACATATCCCGTGACTCTGGTCAGCTCTTTAGACGGCAGCATTTCCACCTTCTTTTCCCCGAAGTGTTTCGCCGCTTTCTTGAGATCCAGTTCTTCCGCCACGGGTATGACGCAAACGTAATGCTCTCTGCTGCTTCCTTCTGTCACCAACGTCTTGAAGACCCTGTCCAGATCCTGACCCAGCGACTTTGCTACCGACACTCCGTCCAGGAATCCATCCGGCGCGTCATAGGTGTACATTTTATATGGAATACCTTCTGCCTCCACCATTCTTATGGCATTGGTCTTATGGCCGTGCTTTTCCTTTTTCTTAGACATCCTCTCTGCCGCCTCCCCTCTTTTCCATGTACTCTTCCCGGAGCATGGAGTAGCACAGCAGATCGTGAACAGTGCCGTCGTATATCCTGTATGCCCTCCGCATGGTACCTTCGTACCTGAATCCACACTTCTCTATGACCCGCTGGCTCCTGGCATTGCTCTTTCTTGTGGTTATAGCCAGGGAATCCAGTGCCAATGTCTCAAACGCATATCTTATGACGCGCTCAGCCGCTTCAGTCATTATTCCTCTGCCCCAGAAGTCCTCTGAAAGGGAATAGCCCAGCTCTCTGCTGTTCATCCCCGGTCTGAATTTGTCTTCTTCGAAGCTGATACTTCCGACAGGCTTTCCTGTGGCCTTGTCCACTATGGCCCATGACATCTTCTGCAGGAAAACGTTGACTATTATGAATTTCGACTCCGCCTGACTGGCATGTGGTTTCCAGCCGGCGATAGGGCCGACATTAGGGTTCTGCGCATAAGCAAAGAGGTCTGCTGCGTCTTTTTTGTTCCACATCCTCAAAATGAGACGTTCCGTCTCCAGCGTAGGCAATCTGTACTTTCTCATGTCTCCTCCCTTGTGCTGTTCTTCTCATATGATACTCCATTCCGAAGGGCCGGCGCAATACGAACCACAAATTTTCCTTCGGTCACCCTCTTCGTCATTTTCAAAATGCACCCACAAACAGCCGTAATAACGCTGCCATGGTGCTTTTTCCAGCTTTTCAAGGCTTTCTGTTCCTGTCAATGCACCAAAACTCCTGGAAATTATCGCATATTAGGTGCAAAATCCCCATTATTGCTCAAAAACTGCACCATGTCCCGTGCCAAAATCCGGTTCATTGGTGCATTGGCCATTGGGACATGGTATACTAATCACATGAAAAGTTTAAAACTGTCGAAAAAACAGATGGATATCATTGTCCTCATATTCCTCGCTGTCGCTGTGCTGGCAGTATCGCTGATCCTGGCTCTGCTGGGCAGCCGCGTCTATGAAAACTCCTCTGCTGACGAACGGCAACAGGAGGTCTGCACCGCAGCTGCCTATTTCACCGACCGCCTCAGAGAATGCGAAAGCTTTTCCAATGTGAGGACAGCATCCCTTGGCGGAGAACGCCCCGCCCTGGTGATTTCCGATACATCAAAAGCTTCCGAGACAGCCCGTGAAACCTGGTATTTCGTCTACGACGGCCAGCTGATGCGGACTTCCGTCGACGCAGGCAAAACGGTCTCTCCTGAATCAGGAGAACCTGTCATGGCTCTGAAATCAGCTGATTTCAGGATCCTCCAAAATGGACTCCTTGAGATCACTATCGTGACCCAAGCAGGAGAACGCTCCACTGTAAATGTCTATATAGCCGATGGAGGAGGTGGTTCCGATGAATAGGATACATGGCATATTGGCTGACGTAAAACTTCGAAGGCCATCTCAAAAGACGGTCTTCTTCCTGTGCGGCGCGACGGCCATCATCCTCTTTATCGCTGCTCTTCTGGCCTGTATAACCATGTTCATCTACGCCGACCGTAATTCCTCTGACTCACGTCTGCTGAACCGGGCCGTGACGGAGACCACATCGATCGCCGAAACCCTGAAAGCTGCCAACGGCAACATGAACGCGGCAGGCCAGCTGATGAACGACCATCAGCTCTATGATGCTACGGACAGCACCTTGACTTTCTATTACGATGACGATCTGCGGCCTGCGGCTCAGACCAACAGTCCGTACAGGGCTGTGGCAGAAAAGAGCACGGTTGATTTTTGTTACCAGTACGATATAACTGTACAGAACAGTGAGACAGGTCAGGAAATATATCACCTTACATTCAAAACACCGGTGAGAGGAGGTGGCCGGCAGTGAGACACAACTACAGGAGACGCGGAGCCTCATCGGAAAAAGTTTATCGTTTCATCGACAACAGTCTGCCCGTCAGGCCATCGATCACTTTGATCGTCGCGGCTATCGCCGTCATGTTCATCGTTTTCGCCATGGCCTGTTTCTCGGCGGCAGTCTTCGGTTCGTCGTCTGAAAAGCTGGCTGCCGCCAACGAAAACGCGGATGACTGTACCAGGTATTACGCCGCTGAAACCACTGCCACGGAAATTCTGGCGATCCTGGCAGCTGACGACGGTGTCTCCCTGACCGATGAGAACGGCGAGCTGAAATACGACAGCGGCGACGATGAGATAACTATCTCCCACAACGGCGGAGTCTTCTCCTTCAGTGTGGCTATCGAGGCAGGAACCGATGTGGCTGACACAGCTGACAGAAGCTTTTACACAGAAAAAAGCCTCCACGTGGTGGCCAGGGTCACGGGAGGCAATATAAACGTTATAGAGTGGTATGTGGAGGAATGAACTGCGAGAACCGCATAAATCCCCACTGTAATATGGTTTTACAGTTTCTCCAGCTGTGAAATCTCAAGTCCTGTCAGCTCTGCGATCTCTGTCAGATCCATGCCCTTGGCTTTCATCCTGGCAGCGATTTCCCTATGGCCTTTCTTTTCACCGGCCGCCAGACCTTCTTTGAGTCCTTCCTTACGACCAGCTAAAAGCCCCTCTTCCTTACCGTCTTTCAGGCCTTCCTCATATCCGTCCTGCCTGTCCAGCAGCTTTTCTTCCCACGCGTTCATAAACTTCACCCCGATCTCTTCACTGGCTTTGATATCGGAAATCTTCTCGTGGAGTCTCGCTATCCTCTCGCTTCCCGCTCTGCTTGCCGTTTCAGCTGTGGAGTGCTCGAAGTATTCCAGCAGCTCGATGAGTTCTTCGCTTACTCCCTCGGGATTCGTCCCTCTCGTGTTGAGGAATATTCTGGTGGCTCCATCCTCCAGCTCCATACCCGGCACTTCCTTACACCTCATATTGAATGTATACTTATACAGTCCTTTACCGAACAAATCGAAAGGCATTATCATAATAACGTATACATCGTTGAGAGGAATGTAGCTCAGTGTCCCCGGCGGCAACAAATTGCTGTCTATCATGCTGTTGTAAAGTCTGCTTCTCTTCGGTAAGTCTTTGGTGTCTCGCTTCTGAACCTCAGTATCGTAGACAACATCATCCACATCCTTGGCCCATACGTCAAGTTTCACTTGCTTGCTCCAGAGGAATCGTCTCTGTTCTTTTTCCGCATGAGGAAGATGTCTGAGAATGACCTCCCTGCCCAGGATTATTTCCAATATCAATTCCATCGTTTCAGGATCCTCGATGGCTTCTGCAAACAGGAATCTGTCCAGCAAATCGAGATCCTTCAATTCACATTTTTCTATCTTCAATTTCGATTCTCCTTTCATTATATACTGCTGCATCCGCGGCCGCAATATGGAATATATTGCCATATTTGAAAAATAGCACAGCACGGGCTTTATGTCAATAATTTACATGGAAAAATATAGAAAAATATTTAAGAATGATATGTCACTGTCATAACAGAGAGCACCACGGTCAAGACAAAAAATGGGGCTGTCGCTGCAGCTGACCAGATCAGGTCAGCTGTGCGACAGCCCCTATTATTCGATTCGATCGTTCTTAAAAGGTATGGGTCCCGTAAGCGAAGTGGTTGGTATGCTCCAGGTCTTTCAGCAGTGCTTCGTCTCCGTCCTCTTCCGCCTTTTCCCTGGCAGCTTTGAGGATGGCTGCCATCCTGACGGCTTTGCGTCCCAGATCAAAGGCTACTTCTTTTCCCTTCTCTTTATCCTTCGTCTTGCCGTAAGTAGCTACCCATCCGGCGTCGACGAAGTCGTTACAGCTATAGAAGCTCTGCATGGCCTGCAGCGTGCTCAACACTCCGGCGCTGCCGCAGGTCAGTCCGGTGGCTGATACCTTACCGTTTCCCACGGGCATGTATGCCAGCGCTCTGTCCATTATAGCCTTACACTGAGCCGGCACGCTGTAGAAGTAGACCGGCACGCCCCATACGACGACATCAGATCGGGCGATATCGTCGTAGATCCTCTTGATGAAATCGTCGCCGCACACACATTTCCCCGTCTTGGCACAGGCCCAGCAGCCCCGGCACAGCTTGAAATCCTCCGGGTCTGCCTGACAGACACCTGTCAGCTTCGTCTCCACCGAAAGGCTTCCCTCATCTCCGACGGAACGGCAGCCTGCCAGTATCTCATCCAGCAGCTGCTCCGTGTTTCGTCCTTTTCGAGGGCTGGTATTTATCGCAAGCACTTTTATCGTTTCCATATATTGTTCCTCCACACTTCCGGCTCTGCGATCGACCGACGATCATACAGCCGGGATCATGATCGTTCCTGTACACTACTCAGTTGTACTGAGGATCTCGCTGTTCTTCTCTACCTGGCTGACTTTCATCCTGGACACATCCTCCGGATCCACCTTGTCCTTCAATGCCAGGATGGTAGGGCCGAGATATACAGTGTCCAGTATCTCGCCATCCAGCGATACTTTACTGTATTCAGTGAAGTTCTGTCCTTTGATGTAGTAATTGTCGCCTATCTCGACGATCTCATCTATCTTTATCTTCTTGACGCCCATCTGAAGATCCGTTGCTTCATACGGGTTTTTGCCTCCGTAGATGTAATGTTCTCCATAGAGCATATCGTACGCCAGCGCTTCCAGGTTAGTCAGATAATTTTCTTCTCCCTTGTAGTTCTGCTGGTATTTGTTCATCATCCCCACAGAGATCCCCAGTCTGTCCAGGACCTCGGCAGTCAGTTCATAAGCGTTAAGATCTTTGTCTTCCTTTTCCATGCCGAAATTATTCCATATTATATACTGAGTCTGATATATGGAGCCGTTCTTCATGGTCTCTTCCGTCATATCCAATGCAGGCAGGTGATCCCCGTACATGACGAGTATCACGTCCTCGTCATAGCTGGCCAGCGTATCGGTCAGTTCCTTGACGAACAAATCCATTTCATATACCTGGTTGACATAGTATTCGTAAGTCCAGCGCTGCTCTTCCGTTTCCGCCTTGGTCACGGTGATGGCAGGATCCTCTATCACCTGCTCCGTAGGATATTTGCCGTGTCCCTGAACGGAAATAGTGTAGATATAGTCCTTCCCGTCAGTGCTCTCCAGAGCATCCATGATCTGTTCTGTCAGAATACCGTCTTTAGCCCAGTTCCTCGGCGTCTTGGTCACGTTGTTCATGTATTCCAGACATGTGAAAGTATCGAATCCCATATTGGAAAACACCTTGTTTCTGCCGTAAAAGGCGCCTCTGTGATTATGTATGGCATGGGAGGAATAGCCCAGCAGTTTCAGATCATTAGGCGTAGATTCTACTGTCGTTTCCCTGAGTATATTCTTATAAGGGTATTCGCCAGGCCCGAAAAATCTGGCGCTTATACCCGTCATCACTTCGAATTCCACATTGGCCGTACCGGCTCCCACAGCAGGTACTGTGAGATATCCCGAGGAATATTCCTCCATCAGCTTTCTGTAATTAGGTATAGGATCTTTGGAATATTCCAGGCCCTCCACCAGTGTCGGATCCATGAAGGACTCCAGCTGCAGGAACAGGATGTTAGGCGTGTTCTCCACATCTGTATCGTCGTCCTCTCCAGGGGTGTATATACCGTCATCCCCCAGTTCTCCGTCATAGAATATGCTCTCTATCATATCAGCCGAATAGTTGGACGGCTTATCTATCCCCTGATCCATCCAGGTCACCAGAAAACAGTAAGGCACACCGTTGTCGCTGTAGCCGTAAGCCAGATTGCCGAAGAAAGTGTCCAGCACGCCGCCTCTGATAGCCAGCTGGAATACCCCGAAGGTACCGACCGCGATTATGACGATCGCTGCGGCCGCCCTCCTGTAATTGACTTTTTCCTTCATCTTCGGCGCCTTACGGAACAGGATTATGATAGCGATGACCAGCGCCACCGCCGCCGCTACGGCTATTACCATCGTCGTCACGGAAAAGTAATTGGAAACGATGGACAAACCATCCTGAAGGCTGCTTAGGTCATAGATAGTAAACGGCGTCATCCTGTTGGAAAGGATCACTCCGTTGGTGATACCCAGCGCCAGCCATATGAGAGAAAGCATGCACATGGCGAATATCCTTCTCCTGAACAGCAGCGCAGGAGACAAGACAGCCCATATCAGCAGCACGTTACAGAGAAATACCAACGGGCTGTGTATCAGGAAGGATACAGACTCAATGAGCGAGTGTCTCGCCAGCGTTTCTATCACGAGATTCAAAAATACAGCTACCGCAAAAAGCAACACTATGTAATTCTTAAGATATTTATTGCAGAAATCCTTGATTTTTTCCATTTTTGTTTATCTCCCGCAGCAAGCCGCTACGCCGTTGGCAATAGCAGCGAATTCTTCCATATCCAGGGTCTCGGCCCTTCTGCCGGGGTCTATCCCCGCTTCTTCCAGCACGCGTCCGACCTGCTCCTTGGAAAGCCCTCCGACTCCCGTAAGGGAATTGTGGAGGGTCTTCCTTCTCTGTCCAAAACCATGTTTTATGCAGGAAAAAAAGACCGCCTTATCCGTCAGCTCCACAGGGCTCTCCTGTCTCAGGCGGAGTCTCAGCACCGCTGAATCCACCTTGGGCTGCGGAATGAATACATCTCTGGGCACGGAAGCGATATCCTCCACGGTGCAGTAATACTGCACCGCTACCGACAGCGCCCCGTATACCTTGCCGCCAGGAGATGCCTTTATCCTGTCAGCCACCTCCTTCTGCATCATTATGGTTATACTTTCAGCTTTTACGCCCTTTTCCAGTATGCCCATGATGATAGGTGTGGTGATATAGTAAGGCAGGTTGCCGATTATCTTCACATCACCCCTGAAAGTCTCCGCGTGTCTTTCTTCTTCGATTATTTCATTTATGTCGGTCTTCATTATATCCTGATTTATCACCCTGATATTTCGATACCCGATCAGCGTCTCCTCCAATATGGGGATAAGTTTACGGTCTATTTCCACAGCCACGACCCTGGCCGCTCTCTCGGCAGCTGCCGCTGTCAGCACACCGATGCCGGGACCTATCTCGATGACCAGATCCTCAGGGCTTATATCCGCTCCGTCGACGATCCTCGTGATAACGTTCCTGTCGGTTATGAAATTCTGTCCCAGGCTCTTGGAAAGTCTGAAATCGTATCGGTCTTTTATATCTCGTATCGTAGATGGTTCATGAAGTTTCATCTGTGATCTCCAATGGCCTTATAAAGCTCTTCCGCAGTGATGCCGAATTTATTCAGCTTTTGCAGGAAGCTTTTGCCGTTGCCATATCCTATTCCCAGCGCTTTTCCCACTGACTGCCGCCTGAGGGCTGAATCCGCTTGTCCCACAAGTCCGGAGTCCACCATATCCTCCATGGTGAAACGCGGTTCCCCCTGATCCTTTTCAACGACGCAGTGAGCTTTCTCGAGAGCCGCCCTTATGGCTTCGCTGGTCGCGTTTTCTATTCCTATATCTCCGGCCTTTTCCGCGTCGCTCCTGTCGAGGAACGCTTCCTTGGCTTTGGGAAACCGCTGCAGCAGCCTTTTCCTTATCTGCTGTCCTGCGTGATCCGGATCGGTGAAGATTATAATCCCCTTTTCGGCGTACGCTTTTTCTATCAGTTTCCAGGTTCTTTCTGTTATACCATACCCATGTGTTTCTATTGTGACGGCATCGACACTTTTTTTGATGGCCGCCGTATCATCGCGCCCTTCCACGACGATTATCTCCCTGACACGCATTTCATCAGCCATGACGCTCTATTCCTCCGCCTCTGTGGTCTCCTCCGTCTGAGTTATCTCCTCCGGGAATATATAGATCTTTTCACCTGGCTTTATGAGCCGCAGCTGATCCCTGGCCTGTTCCTCCAGATTCTGCAGATCGCCCGCGTTCTCCAGCTCCTTGCTCAGCTGTTCCTTCTCTTCCTCCAGTTCCTGCTTCTGCTGTTCCATATCATGCTGTTCCCGCTTGAGGGAAATTATATTTATCACGGAAAATGAAATGAGTCCGATTATGACCATAACAACAATGCCTATCATCAGTCGCCGTCTGTTGCGGCTTCTTCTGATAGCCATTTTTCCTCTCGTCTTGCGTCGGGCAGCTTCCTGAGCCTTCTTCTCTTCCCGCTGCCTCTCCGCTCTTCTCTTTTCCAGCCTTTGCGCCCTGGCCTGCTCCATATCGATGACCTGGCTGTTATTTTTGAATTCTTTGCTGCGTCGTCTTTTACCCATGGTCTGATTATAACACAGCAGATTTTTTTCCACAACAAGAGACCTGCCCAAAAGCCCAAAAGGGCGTGGAACGATATCTTCCCAAAAGCGCAGTAATACAGGAACGCGGAGATAACTGCCGCTGAAGAGATCCAAAATCCGATTTCCCCCACAGCCCTCAGGAATCTGCTGCCTGTTTTGAGCTGCAGGAGTTTCCTGGCTTGCCATAAGCTTTCCGTGAAAACACCTCCGCAGAACATTACCGCCAGGGTCTCAGCCTGGCGCGTTATCAGCTCCGAAAGTCCTCCCATCACTTCATGAGCCTGGCGAAAAAGCCCTTCTCGCCTTTTTCCCTGACCCTGACATACATCAGCGAATCGATGATGCCTACGATCACTGCCCGGCCCGAGTCCAGGTCCAGCATACGGATATGGAGCTTCTTCCCTCTTATTATCATAGCCCCGCTCACCAGCGTAGCTCTGACTTCTTCCTCATCGAAGCTGTCTATCTCCTTTATGTCCGTCACTGTTAATGTCTCTCTGTTTTCGATGGTCACTGAATGGTTTTCCACAAGGCCTACCTCCTTCTCGCAAATATCGCTGTACGATAAAATATATTGGGATCGGCCTGCCCTTAGAACCATTTAAGCTATCCAATCAAAAACTGCCGTGTCGACAGCTTTTCTTCTGTCGACACGGCAGCATCCTCCGCAGCTCTTCTGCTATGGCAAATAATTGAGCGGATCCTTCGCCACTCCGTTGACCCTTATCTCAAAGTGGAGATGCGGTCCTGTACTCCTGCCGGAGTTTCCTGATTCAGCTATATGCATCCCCTGGAACACCTCGTCCCCTTCACTTACCAGAAGAGAACTGTTGTGAGCATACCTGGTCTCCATGCCATTCTGATGATCTATGATGACTAAGTATCCGTACGCACCGCTGTATCCCGCATATGTAACGATACCTCCGTCGGCAGCCAGCACATCGGCTCCTACCGATACTCCCAGGTCTATACCTTCATGAGCTCTTCCCCATCTTCCTCCAAAATTGGAGGTGAGAGTATATCCGCCCGAAAGCGGCCAGATATAGTTGCCGGACCCTACCGAAGGCGGTCTCTCCTTGGAGCCTACCATGATGATCTCAGAAACGGCCTCCTTCTTGACCGTGGTGACCAATGGTGTTTCTTCCACCTGTTCACCGTTGACCAGAACTATTCTCGAGGTCACTTCTTCCAGGCCGTTTTCTCCCTGCTGGCTTGTCTCCGAATCTCCCTGGTACATGTCGGGATCATCTCTCTCCTCGGTCTCATATGGTATCTCCTGCTCGTAAGTGACCTGTTCCGTTATCCTGACAGTCAGTATCGGTGCTGTCTGATGGAAGGTTATCACACTTCCTACCTCAAGCTTGGTCTGATCGATGTCAGGGTTTTCCTCAAGGAGCTGTTCCTCCGTAACCGAATAGAGCTTGGCGATATCCGCCAGCGTCTCGCCTGCCGCCACCTGGTGTTTGACTTCTTTTTCACCGCTGGTGCAGAGCTTTTCCACCATTTCCTTTTCCGACAGGACGTCTTCCAGATCGGTGTTGCTCCTCCTGATATCCACATTCTCTATGAAAACGGCTTCTTCCACCTCAGCGCCTTCGCGTCCGCTGCTGTACCTGTCCTTGATATCCTGCAGCACCTGGGCCGCGGCGTCCTTATTCTCCACCGCTCCGACTTTTTCGCCGTTAACGTAGATACCGTAAGCCTTGACATTGAGATTTCCCATATAGGACAATCTCTTGAGCACGTCTTCGGAGCTGTCTATCTCAGCATCTCCAAGAGCCGATACCCGCTCGAACTCTATATCGTCCATGACCACGTCCACGTTTTTATCTTCTGTAAGAGCGCTCTGGACCAGATCCGTTATCCTGAGGACGTCATCCTTTTCCTTGACAAGTCCCAGTCTCTGTCCGTTATACGAATAGGCGTAGGCCGTATAGTAATTGAATACGCCGGCGACGCCTACCAGCAGCATTATGAAAATAGAAAAGGATGTGAGCAGTGAGACCTTATGCTTTTCGCAGAAATCCTTGAAAGATCTCATCTTTTTCCCGAAGCTGCTCTTCTCATATTCATCCAGCTTCTGCTTCACGGAAAGCTCGACGGCCTCTCTGGCCTCTTCTCTTCTCTTTTCCCGTTCTTCCTTCATCTGCTGCGCTTTTTCTTCGGAAGATTCTTTTCTCTCCTGCCTGTCTGCCAGCCCGATAAAATCCTTGAGAGATACCGAAAGTGTATCTTTTATCTTGGTATTTATCTTGACGCCTTTGACGTTGACGACACCGCCGCCAAGCTCAGCATCGGCAATGCTCTTCTGCTTGAGCTGTTCCCGCTCCAGCCTGGCCTTCTCGGCCGCTTCCCTCTTCGCCCGTTTCTGACGTTCTTTCTCTTCAGCGCGGTGGAGCTTCTCTTCCCGCTTTTTCCTGGCTCTGGCCAGCTTTTCTTCCCTGGCTGCTCTTGCCCGTTCCTCTTTGAGAAGACGTTCCACCTTAGCCCGCTGCTCTTTCAGCTCCCGCTCGGCCTTCTCCCGTTCCGCTCTTTCCAGCCGTTCGTTCCTGTGAGCCTCCAACAGCTGTTGCAGCTTCTCCTGCTCTTCTCTGAGCATGGTCTGCTGCTGATCCAGCTTCTTCTGCTGTTCCTCGGCCAGCTTCCCGGTGCGCTCCTCGGCTATCTGAGATATAGCGCCCAGCACCTCGCCCTGCTGTTTCTGCGCCATCAGCAACTCCTGCTTGGCATCCTCCAGATCGCGCATCACGTCCTGGGAAGGTACAGCTGTCTTTTCACGGACATCGCTGTCTTCGGGTTGTTCATTGAAAAAAGCCTGCTTTTCCTCAGGTGTAGCCTCCCTGCGGTCGTCGGCGGATCGACTGCCGCCAATTCCGGCCTGCTGACCGGTCGAGCCGGATGTCTCACGAGTAGCCGCCTCTTCCCTGGCCAGTTCCTCATTCTTTGCCTGCAGCTCCGCCTCCATGGCATCGAGAGCCTGCTTTCTCGATATCGCCTTAGCTCTCCTCTCGGCTTCAGCCGCCTGCCTGCGCTTTCGCTCGGCCTCTTCTTCGATGAGAGCCGCTCTCTTCTGCGCCTCCAGGACTTCCTGACGCGCCTGCATCTGCGCCAGCTCTTTCCGGCGCGCTTCTTCCTTCTTCCGCCGCTCCTCCTCAGCATCCTTCCTGGCCTGTTCTATTATAGCCTGCTTGGCTGCCAATATCTCGTCGGAATCCTCTATGATCAGGTCTTTGGCCGGTTCCTGCCTTGGCTCTGAGTCAGCGAGGACATCCATATCCTCGCCCTTCAACGCCTCCACGCTTTCCCTGAGGCTCCTGATATCTTCAAATATCTTTCTGGCATCCTCGTTCTGGGCCATCAGCTCTTCTTTGCTGATGGTATCGCGCGTGACGGGTTCCACGTCGTTTTCCTGATGCGGTGTCACTGGTTTATCGACTGTATTTTTTCCTTTGTTATCTCCTGAAAACATTGACATCTTTCTCCCGTTTCAAGAATTCCGGTGTCCTTGCATTTAGGACACCTGTATTTTACATCCATAAAATCCATTTCGAATCCATTGTCGGTGAGCAGGAACGCTTTTTCCATATTGAGGGCGTCCAGTCTGCTCCTTATTTTCTCCATAACTTTATCTCCATCTACCCTGTCGGAGATTATCACCTTTGAAAGTTCCTTGCTCCGAGCCGAGATCTCTTCTTCTATTTCCTTTATCCTCGGCACCTTCTCATATACCTGAGCGCGCCTGGCGTCCGCTTCCTCTTCTTCTCTGCGGACGAGCGCTTCATAATATTTCTTTATATCGCCGGCCGACAGCTGACCGTCGTTCTTCCCTGATTTCCCGCTCTGCTGCTCCTCATGCCAGCTTACCAGTATCTTATTGACATAATTGATGTTAGGACTGTTGATACCTGCCGTCCTGCTGCAGGCGCTCAGCACCTTTTCCAGGGAAAAGCCCATCGTATCGAACCATGTGTCCATGATACGCTTTTCCTCCTCCGTGGCATTCCTGGCGAATCCCAGAGCCTGGAACACCCGTCTGTACAGATGATGCTTCTTGTCTCTCTCGCTCAGGTATTTCTCCACGGCTTCCACATCGCGAAGTCCGTCTTCTATCCATCCTCTGATGACTGCCATCACATATTTCACGTTTTTCTTCTTTTTTTTGGCGCAAAATGAGTAACCGTAGACCATCAGATCCGGCGGCACATTGAAATCATTCATGAGCGATGTTATTTCCATCATCTCGGTACCGCTGACTACTTTACCGACGATCTTCTCGATCTCCGAGAACATGTTCTGTATCTCCTTGTCCGACATGAGAGCCGGCAATGTATCAGCCTGTGAGAAACTCTTCTTTTTCGTTTTCTCACCGTAGAGCTGCTCCCTCAGACTGATGAACTCTATATCGTAACGGAATTTGTCCTCCGGATCCTTCCTTATTTTTCTTATGACTCCCAGACGCTCCCAGTATGTCCATGCTTTAAGCACATCCTCATGATCTATGCCCAGATGTTTCGCGATCTCCTCGTCAGATATCTCCGTGTCCTGGCCCGCATACATTCGGGCAAACATATAGACCTTGACGAAATCTCCCGGGGCAGAAGCCATATATTCGTTTATGAATATATTCTCCACACTGGTATCGAGGAGAAACAGATCGTTTATCTTTTCTTTTTTAAAGCTCATCTTTCCTCCCCATCACCTCCTGCTCAGAATTCGGGGATATTGCCGCCGCCCATCCCGTCCACGAATTTAGTCAGCTTGTCGAGCCATGTGACCTTGACGGTGCCTGTCGGACCACTTCTCTGCTTTGCGACGATGACTTCACACTCGCCCGGAGACTCAGTGTCCTCGTTGTAATACTCGTCTCTGTAAAGGAATATGACGATATCGGCGTCCTGCTCTATGGAACCGGATTCTCTCAGGTCCGAAAGCATCGGCCTGTGGTCGGTCCTGGTTTCCGGCGCTCTCGAAAGCTGTGAAAGCACCAGTACGGGACAATCCAGCTCCCTGGCCAGCAGCTTCAGATTTCGTGAGATGACCGATATCTCCTGGGTCCTGGAATCAGCTCTTCCCTCAGGAGTCATCAGCTGCAGATAATCTATGACCACCAGGTCAAGTCCTTCTTCGCCCTTGAGTCTCCTGCACTTGCTCTTCATCTCCATGATGTTTATACCTGCCGTATCGTCGATATGTATATTGGCTTTTGACAATACATCCAGGGCGATATTTATGTCATCCCAGTCACGTCTCTCCAGCCTGCCTGTCTTGAGGTTCTGCATGGACACCTTCGACTCCATGGAAAGGAGACGCTGTCCCAGCTGTTCCTTGGACATCTCCAGGCTGAAGACCATCACCGACGCACCGCCTTTGACTGCCGCGTTGAGGGCCAGAGAAAGGGCGAAGGCTGTCTTTCCCATAGCCGGCCTGGCTGCCAGTATTATCAGATCCGAGCGCTGCAGCCCTGATGTCATACTGTCCAGATATTTAAAACCGGTGGTTATGCCTGTAAGTCCGCCGTCCATCTTAGATGCTCTGTCTATTATCTCTATGTTTTCCAGCAGTACGTCCTTGATGTGGGCGTACTGTCCCTTCTGCCTGGACTGGGATATCTCGAATATCCCCCGCTCCGCGTAGTCCAGCATCTGCCCGGCGTCCATGGAGCTTTCATAACCTTTGGTGACTATATCGTCAGCCGTGCTGATAAGCCTCCTGATCGCCGCGCTTTCCACCACTATCTTAGCGTACTCTGTCGCATTGCTGGTAGTCGGCGTTCCCGACGAAAGGGAGGCGATATAGGCTCTGCCTCCGACCATCTCCAGGCTGTTTCTCTTTTTCAGCTCCTCCGACACGGTCAACGCGTCCACCGGAGCGCTTCGCCTGTAGAGATCCTGGATAGCCTCGAATATTTCCCTGTGGTTGCTGTCGTAAAAATCGCCAGCCTTTACTATCTCCACCACGTCCAGGAGCGCGTCCTTGGAAAGCAGCGCGGCTCCCAACACAGATTTTTCCGCTTCTATGCTGTGAGGAGGTATCCTCTCTTCCATACTCATCCTCCGTCAAATCAAACGGTCACATTGACCTTGAGAACAGCGGTCACCTCCGGGAAAAGCTTGACAGTTACCTGCGTTTCTCCTGCCTGTTTGATAGGACTGCCCAGGTCTATCTTCTTCTTGTCGACTTTGATATCTTCCTGCTTCAGCAGCGCGTCAGCTATATCCTTGGACGTTATGGATCCGAAAAGTTTTCCCGAATCTCCGCCTTTGGTCTTTATCTCCAGCGTTATTTTTTCCAGGATCTTGGCCTGATCCTGAGCTGCAGCCTTCTGCTCCTCGTGCTTCTCTGCGGCAATAGCTTTCTGCTTTTCCAGATTCCTTATATTGCCTTCCGTCGCTTCTTTGGCCATCCCTTTAGGGATAAGCATATTTCTGGCGTAACCGTCGCTTACCTTTACGACTTCACCGGCTTTGCCGGTTCCCTTAACATCCTTTGTCAATATCACTATCATTATTTTAACCTCCTATTGTGAAGTTTTCACGAATTCCTGTTTCCCAGTTCTGCTCTTATCTTCGCCAGCATATCTTCCGGCGAAAGTTCTGACTGGGCTCCGGCGGTGTTGAAATGACCTCCGCCGCCAAACTTTTCCATTATCAATTGAACGTTGACATCTCCCAGGGATCTGGCGCTCACCACCGTCATTCCCTGCTGGTTCTTCCCTGCCACGAAGCTGGCTTTTATCCCCTTCACAGTCAGCAGCTCGTCCGCCACCTGGGAATTTACTATCTGGGCATCCGGGACACAGCCCGGGCACACCGACATGACGATGCCGCCTTCCAGGAACTGAGCGTTGGCTATACACTGGGCTCTTATCTTGAAGCTGTCCGCATTGATCTGAAAATACCTCCTGACATTTTCCAGGTCGGCGCCTGCTCTCTTTAGCCATGCTGCCGCCTCAAAAGTCCTTACTCCCGCCTTCACCGCGAACCTGTTGGTATCCACCATGATGCCGGCCAGCAAAGCGTCGGCTTCGAATTTGCTCAGAACCTTCTTGTCGCAGGCGTACTGTACGATCTCCGAGACCAGCTCAGAGGCCGAGGAAGCGTAAGATTCCATGTAGGACAGAAGCGTATTGGGAAGGGCCCCTTCTGTCCTCCTGTGATGATCTATGATGACCGTCCTGTTTATCTTTTCCAACAGCGCCAGAGATTCCACCAATGTAGGCCTGTGAGTGTCCACCACCACCGCCAGCGCGTTCTCATCGGCCAGCGTCAGAGCCTTGTCGCTGTTGACGAATTCATATTCTTCCGTCTCCTTGGCATCCTTTACCAGATCATCCATGGTACTGTTGTAGCCGTTGAGAACGATATAAGCCTCCTTGCCGATAGATCTGGCTATCCTGTGGATGCCCAGCGCCGCGCCGAAACAGTCCATGTCCGGATTGCCATGACCCATTATGAAAATTTTCGAAGACTGAGTCATCAGAAGCTTGATGGCATGGGCGATGACCCTGGATTTTCCCTTATAGCCTTTTTCGACGCTCTGAGATTTGCCTCCGTAATATTCGAAATTCTTCACGTTCCTGACTACCGCCTGGTCGCCGCCCCGGCCAAGGGCCAGATTGAGAGCGTCCTGAGCATAGTCCTCACTCTCGGCGATGGTCTTGCCGCCTATGCCTATACCTATACTGAGGGTCACCGGAAAATCCATATCTGTCTCTATTTTCCTGACCTCATCCAGGATATCGAACTTGCTCTCCACCAGTTCCCTGTAATTCTTGTGGGTCAGCAGCATCTCATACATGTGTTCTTTGTACCTGGATATGGCTGCGCCCATTTTGGCGCTCCAGTTCCTTATGAGCTTATCCACCTCTGTGGAGACTTCCATCTCGCTTTCTTCCATACCGCTGGGCGTCATTTCCTCCAGATTGTCTACATTTATCAGCGCGATGCAAGGTTTTTCCTCATTGTAGAGATCCTTGAGATTCTCAAAGGATGTCATGTCGATAAAGCTCATCACTATGGACGCCGTGTCTCCTTCTCCTATGAAGGATGTGAGTATTTTGAAGGCTTTGCCGTTTTTCTTCAGGAACAGCGTCCGTTTCTCCTTCGTAGCCGCCATTACTTCCGGCAGCTTTATCCCTGTCAGCACAAAAATATCGTTGTCCACGATACCGTCGTACTTGAACACGTCAGCTATCTTTTTGTTTGCTCTGGTGACCTTTCCGAAGGAATTGATTATACACATAGGCACCATCGAGTAGTGCGTCAACAGTTTTTCTATTCTCCCAACGTACATAGTATCCTCTCCCGAATCGTCCATTACCGCGGTACCGCTACATGGCCCGCCTCTTTTTTATCTTCCCTTTATCCTTCGCTTGAGACCGAGTATCAGATCGAACATGCCTATTATCAACAACGCCATCCTTCCGACGTATATCATCCACATCACGACAGCGATGACTACGCCTGCGGCTTTAGGCACTCGCTTCATATGACAGAACATGAGTACTACTGATACACCCTGGATGGAAAACACGAAATTGAACAGCATGTCCATGTTCATGTAGACCATGTTATCAGCGAATACTCCCGTTGCCGTCAGCACCCACGAGATGAGATACATTCCCATGACACCCATGAATGCACTGCCCGGCCATGAAAACTCTCTGAACTTAGGCATCCTCTTTACCTGGAAGCGTCTGGCCATTATCCTGGAAATGATGATATATTCCACATATGAGACGACCAGCCCCAGTATCATCAGACATGCCGGCATCACGGCGAAGACATTGTCGTACAGCTGAGTCAGCATCTTCGTCCTCTCCGCCTGACTGGCAGAAGCCATCCCCAGCGTTTCCGCCACCATAGGATTTTTGGCCAGCTCAGCTGCCATAGTCTCTATCATGCCGCTTATCTGAGCAAATATCCCTTGTCCTGACATAGACGCAGCCATGAAGACTATCACTATGGCCGCGGCCGTTCCAATGGTTCCGTAGAGGACGATCCTGTACGGCGATGCGCTCCCTGATTTTATGTATCGCGGCATCACTGCCACCGGCACCACCAATATCAAAAAATATATCAACAACAAGTACATCTGTTTTCTCCTAAAAATACTTATACTTATCTGTTATTATACCATACATCGACCTCTTTGTCCTTTTTTTATGCTTTTTTCTAACTTTCCTGCTGTCTCATTACCGATACAGTCATTTGACGCAGTCATCCTCACCCTTTTAACATGCAAAAGCAACCAGGTTCAAAAGTTCCTGGTTGCTTTCTGATCTCTTCTGAAAACGACGGGTCGCATGCGACCGGTCATCTTTATCCCGGCCTGTATTCCCTCTTCCCGTCCTGCTCCGCCTAGTCAGCTGTGTAAGGCAGAAGTGCCACGATCCTAGCCCTCTTGATAGCCTTGGTGACTTCTCTCTGGTGGATCGCACATGTTCCTGTGATCCTCTTAGGAAGTATCTTTCCTCTTTCAGTCACATACTTCTTGAGCTTTTCGACGTCTTTATAATCTATGGTCTCGGTCTTATCAGCGCAGAACTGGCAAACTTTCTTTCTTCGCATGCCACCGCGTCTCTTATTATCCATGATAAATCTCCTTTCTCAGTATTTACCGCCCCGCAGGCGGTATAAAGGCATCTGCGCCGGTCATCCGGCGCGGGGTCTCTTAAAATGGGATGTCGTCGTCCTGAAGGGCCTGGAAACCTTCCGGAACGCCCATATCTCTGTCGGCAGGTTCCTGTTTTGAAGGCTGCTGGCTGCGTCCCTGATTCTGGTATCCGCCCCCGGCTCTTTCGTTCCTGTCTCCCCATTCCAGAAACTCAACTCTGTCGGCGACAACATCGGTAGTATATACTGTGACGCCGTCTTTATTGGTATAGCTTCCCGTCTGTATCCTTCCCTGGACACCTACGAGTCTTCCTTTAGCCAAAAATCTCTCACAGTTCTCAGCTTGTCGGCCGAATACGGTCACTCGCGGAAAATCTGTCTTTTTCTCCTGTCCCGATCTTACCGGTCTGTCTATGGCGACAGTAAAAGTGGCGACAGCCATCTGGCTCTCGGAAATATACCTTATTTCAGGGTCTCTGGTCAATCTCCCTATCAGCACAACACTATTCATACCACACCCCTCTTCCTATTTTTCATCTTTGTTTATTATCAGGTGTCTCATCACGTTGTCGGAGATCTTGAGTCTTCTGTCGAGCTCTTTTGGAAGAGTAGGCTCTGCCTTGAACTCGATAACAACGTAATATCCTTCAGATTTCTTCTGGATAGGATAAGCGAGCTTTCTCATGCCCCACACATCTGTGTTGCCGACTTCACCTTCAGCAGCGATGATGCCTTTTACAGCCTCTATCGTAGCTTCCTTAGCGTCGTCCTCCAGTGCAGGATCGATGATGAACATTACCTCGTAGTTTATCATTTTTTCACCTCCTTATGGACTTGATGGCGATAAGCGTTCTTATCGCAAGGATACGCGCAAAATACACGCCTTTATATTATACAACACTTTGGCGCAAATGCAAGGAAAATTTCCGGACGAGACGTCAGTACGCCCGGCTGTGGTGAACACAGAGGCTTTGTATTACAACAGTTCACGACAAACCTTATCGAGATTGTCTCTTATCTTTATATGCTGCGGACATGCCTCCTCGCACTTGCCGCATTTGATACACTCGTTGGCCTGTTTCCTCCCGTGGCTCTTCACCAGCCAGTCCTCCTGATGCTGGGCGGCAGCTTTATCTCCATAGAGAGTCAGGTAATTCATGGCTGTGAATGAGCCTGATATGCCGATATCCATAGGACAGACTTTCGCGCAGTAATCACAGGTGGTACATGGGATCAGAGGTATCCTGGCCAGGGCCTCCTGCGCTGCTTTTATCGTCTCCTTCTGGCTGTCGTTCAGAGCTTTGAAATCCTTCATGAATGAGAGATTATCCTCCATCTGCTCCACGTTGCTCATACCTGAGAGAACGGTGATTATTCCATCCAGATCAGCAGCGAACCTTATAGCCCAGGAAGCGACAGATGAGTCAGGTTCCGCCGCCTTGAATATGCGCGTCACTTCTTCCGGCGGCGTAGCCAGCATCCCACCTTTGACCGGTTCCATGATGATAACAGGCTTTCCATGTTTTCTGGCCACTTCATAGCAGCCCCGTGACTGTACCGCCGGATTGTCCCAGTCGGCATAATTTATCTGGAGCTGTACGAACTCCGCTTCAGGATGAGCCGTCAGTATCTCATCCAGCTCTTCCGGTGTGGAGTGGAAGGAGAACCCGGCATGCTTTACCAGGCCTTCTTTCTTTTTTTCCTGTATCCAGTCCCACATCTGAAAATCATCGAAATAATGGCTCCTGCCTTCCCCCAGGTTATGAAGCAGATAGAAATCGAAATATCCGGCCCCCGTCCTTTCCAATGAAAGATCGAACTGAGCCAACGCGTCTTCCTTCGTCTTACAATTTATCCACGCGGCATTTTTCGTAGCCAGCTGATAGCTTTCCCTGGGGTATCTTTCTACCAGCGCCTGTCGTATAGCGTCCTCACTGCCTTCGTAAGCCCACGCCGTATCAAAGTATGTGAAGCCCGCCTCCATGAACAGATCTACCATTTTACTGGTCTGCTCCACATCTGTTTTTTCACCTTTCTTCGGGAGTCTCATAAGACCAAATCCCAATTTCCCGATATTTTCCCCAAGATATGTCATCCTCTTAACTCCTTTACTGACCTGTTGGTATCTGAAGATTTCCCAACACCGAGCTCATGAGTCCGTCGGTCATTATTATGTTCCATCCGTAAAATCCGTCGTCCACCATAGGAATGAACACAGTAGTCTCCATAGTAGCTCCCACGGCAGCTGCCTCCTCCACCTGCTCCACATAAAGCTCCAGACACTGAGCGTTGAGCCAATCCTTATCAGCTATCTCATCTGTGTAGAGGTTGTCGACAACATACTGATAGGAGACCGTATTATAGGCATCCAGCACACCGCTGAAGTCACAGCTGGTGATGGTCACCTTGGCGACAGCTACATCGTTCTTTACGGCCATATCTTCTATCTTATAGGTAAAGCCGCTGAAAAGCGCATCGTTCATCCTCTCCACAACAGCCTCGTCTCCCTGGACATTGGTGATGAAATTGACATAACTGTCATCCATATATTTTTCCATGACATAAGTGTCACGGTTCTCAAGGCCTTCCATGAAATCCACCACTGCTTCGCGAGGCGTAGTGGCAACGATACTTTCCGTCCCCGCCTGCATCATGACAGAGATGACCACGGTGGCTATGATCTTCATTACGAAATACATATTACCTCCGAATCCCGCCGGTTGTTTTTTTCTCCAACATTATTTATAATATATTAGAATTTCATGATTTTCAAGTAGCTCAGGCTGCTGAACTCGATGACCGAGAGGATAAAATTAAAATATGGAAAATATCACAGAAAAAATCGATATACATATAGTCAGAAAAAGTCATATCAGACTGATAATACTCGTTGTTCTCATCACAGCTGTCGTATCGGCGGGGCTTTTCGCCGCAGGTCTTTACATCACCGTCGAGAACATCCGCTCCGATGCGGCCGCTGCCAGTAACGCCCTTTCGAAAGAGGGGGCCGCATCTGCCAGCGATGTGGATCTGGCGTCGACTCTGAGGACATCTACCGTGAACAGAGTGATCGAAGGGGAAACCTTCCCCTCTTATTCCACATCACAGATAATGAGTCTGGATGTAAGTCAGCCCAGCGGTGTCACCGTATCGGATCTTGAGCTGGTGACAACCGGCGGCCTCACAGGTCTGGAGGAAGCCTTTTATCAGGCTGAGCAGGATTATGGGATAAATTGTTTATTCGTCATGGCTATCGCCGCCCATGAAAGTGCCAACGGCACTATTTGCTTCAGGCCCAACAACATGTTCGGCTTTGGTTCCAGCGGTTTTTCATCAAAAGCTGAAGGCATAGACGTCGTCTCCAGAACACTGGCCAACAGCTATCTGTCTCCCGGAGGCAGCCTCTACTCAGGAAAGACCATTTCCGCTGTCAACAGGAGATACGCCGCCAGCACAGCGTGGGACGACAGAGTGGCGGCCAACATGGTGAGATACTATTCTACCATCAGCCAACACCGCAATGCTGAGCTGGAAAAGCTGAAGTAGGTGTTTACAACGCTTCGATTTCTTTCTCCATGAGTCCGGAAGCTTTAGATATAACATCAGTCGTCAATCCCAGCGCCTTCATGTTCCTGGCTATCTTCAACTGTTCCTCGATCCGGCCTTCGTTCAACCCATCTTCCAATCCACGGACATATCCATCCTCTTCTCTTATGGCTTCACACTCTTCTCTCGTCAACTCTATCCTTACCAAACTCACGATATCACCACCGTTTCTCTCGAGAAACTCCGTCAGTATCCCTTTTCTCATACATTCCCTCACACTCTCCTCCACAGCTTTCTGCAGTCCCTTCTCCTGCTGCCTTTCCCTTATCATATGGATGAACATGCTGTATTCGTTGAGCGTCTTGCATCTCTTCAGGATATCTGCTCCTTTGTCGTAATTGACATTTATCACCTTTACTCTCGCTTCTAAGGATATTTTACCACATTTGGCTATGTATGCGTCGGAAAGTTTCAATTCCTGCATGATCGGCTGATCCTCCGCACCATTATACAACATGTACAATTCAGGCGTGGGTATTTCTATCCGTCTTCTGCTGTATACCTTTTTTGTCAGACCTCTCCTCTCGTATTCTCTTGCCGCATAACTGAGCATCCTCAAAGGCATATTGGGATTCACTGTGGCCTGATGCTCTATCATTACGATGAACCTGTTATCCATGATAAATGACAAGTCATTCTTGATATCACCGAAGAGAGCATCCTCCAGCGTCACTATCTCTATCTCCGTATCTTTACTGTAGCTTCTTCCCGACAGCGCATTGTACAGTTCTATCAGCTTTTCCTTATCGTTAAACAGCTGTCTGAAAACGCCATCCTTATAGCTCCTCTTGATTTGCTGCATATCGCTTCCCCTGTTGTCTTCCGCTTTTTACCTTTATTACAACTATTTACCATATTATATCTTTGTTTACAATTTTTGTCAATGCGTTGGTAAAAAAACGAAGCGCTAACCAGTCCCTCATTGCGCCCCGTTTTATTTTTATGATTTTTTTACCGTATAAATGTGCTCTCGGGAAATATTACGCCTAAGGATTGGATTTCCCTTTTGACATTTGCCATTACAACATTTTCATTTCCACAATTTCTCAGGATACATGCCCTTATCCTTCATGGATTCCAGGGCATTTTTCACATCCTCCCGGTCTTCCTTATATGTCACGCCATACCACCTGTCTCGGGAAGTCAGGATCTTTACCCTTGCTTTCCCCTCCTGTATCAGCCTGTCGGCGGCAGCAGGAAGGTAATATTCGCTTTTCAACGGGTTTTTCGGTACCTCTTTTTCAAAGAACTCCGGCAATCCGTTTTCCAGTTCCTTCATCATGCTGTGAGAAAAACCCCAGAAGTTCATGGAAACGATAGTGTTTTCGTCCAGCTCCGTCCAGCTCTCCCCGTCGTCTTCCGTATAGGCGATGGCCCCGTCTCTTCTCATTATTTTTGTCCTCTCGGTTACCTTCCTGAGATGACCTTTTTCATCAGCCTCACAGATGCCTCTGGCCACGTGTCCGTTTTCAGTAACTGTGTTTTTCAGCTGATATCCCACCATACAATAATCGTACATATCTCCGTCCTCATGACCGGCCAGATAATCATACACCGCTGCGAAACCGCCGGGGCCATAATAATCGTCGGCATTTATCACCGCAAAAGGCCCTTTTATCAGATGACGGCAGGCCAATACCGCATGACCGGTACCCCACGGCTTTTCTCTCCCTTCAGGTATTTTCACACCTTCCGGTATATCGTCAAGCTTCTGATAGGCATACTCTATTTTCATGAACCGCCCGGCTCTGTCATCCACCAGCTCTCTGAAAAGATCCCGGTGCTCTTCTTTGATGACGAAGACAGCTCTTCCGAATCCCGCCATCATGGCGTCGTACAGGGAGAAATCCAATATTATCTCTCCGGCATCTGTTATCCTGTCCACCTGTTTCAGGCCTCCATATCGGGAACCCATTCCCGCAGCCATTATTATCAACGTGGGTTTTTCTTTGTTTTTCATAGTAGTGCTCTCTTTTCTTTTTATCTCGTTGGTTGTATTATAAGTGTAGTTACTTGATTATACCAAATCCGAAAAGTTTTATAAAGGCTTATCACATAGCTGCTTTCCGGTCATATGGATCGCTTCATGGAAAGGATAGAAAATGGCAAAAGACATAATATTCGTCACCGGCTTCTTCGGTGCGCCTGTAAAGGAGACGGCGGAGCAGGTGGCAATGGAAAAGGGCTTTGACCTGCTGTCCCTGGACGATGAGATAGAAAGGAGCGACGGACGCTCCATCCTTCGCATATGCATGATCATGGGGGAACACGAATACAGGAACAAAGAGTACGAAATGCTGGTCAAACTGACAGGAGCTGCTGAAGCTGGCGACAGTGGAAGAGGTGTCGTGATATACTGCGGCGACGGCGTCCTCAACGATGAAATGTCACGACAGCTCATATCGGATCACCAACTGATCATCGCAGGCGAAAATATGACTCCTCTGCAACTATGGGAAAACGCCCGAACCATTACCGATTCCCCTCATGCCTTCATGCACTTTGGTGACGAAGAAACAAAAAAGCAGGCCTTCATGGAACTTTTGGAAAGACAGCGAAGGCTTCTGGGAACATCCAAAAATGGAAAGAAATAAGGTTGACCGGTTTCCTTCCTGCCAGACGGTAAAACTGCCGATACCGGTGATTTTTCGATTTTATATGATATGGAGGTATTTGAATGATTTACAAAAGAGAAAATATCAACGATAATGTCATCATGAGCGTAGCTCAAAAGATGTGTACCGCAGCCATCACAGCGCCAAAAGGCCATGGAATAGACAACATCAACGTCCTCATACTCGATGGAGATGACAAAAAAAAGCTGTCGGATGCCATGCGGGAAATCGCAGCGGAAACAGGTGAGGAATTTTATACCAGAGATGCAAAAAACGTGGAAGCATGTCCCTGCATCGTCCTTATCGGCATCAACGCCGCTCCTATCGGCCTTAAGAACTGCGGCTTGTGTGGTTTCGAAAATTGCGCCGCCACCGTCAAGGCGGGAGCCAACTGCGCATTCAATACTGTCGATCTGGGCATAGCCATCGGCTCAGCTGTCTCCATAGCTGCCGACAACCGCATCGACAACCGGGTACTCTTTTCGGCCGGCAAAGCAGCTCTTCGTATAAATGCTTTTCCTGAAAAAGTCAGAGTCTGCTTCGGGATACCTCTTTCCGTTTCAGGCAAAAGCCTGTTTTTCGACAGGCCGGCAATCGCGAAATAGCTGCGAGACTATCCGGCATAGCCCGGATATCCGTTACCATACCGAAAACCGGCAAAGCCGTCTATGGACGGCCGCCGGTTCTTTATTTGTCTCCACTTTATTTATCTCCACTACTGCTTATCGCGCCTTTCTTTTTACGGCTCTCTACCTTTTCTGTTATTTCCACCGCTGCCACGATGGTTGCTATCCCCAGACACCATCCGGCCAGTACGTCGGTTGGATAATGCACTCCCAGATAGATCCTGCTGATGCCTATACAAAATGCCGGTATCAGCAGAACCACCGTCAGTACGTTGGCAATTGTCCTGTTGCGGACATTAGTGCGCACCAGATAGATCAGCATCCCATAGACGAACATACTGGTTATGGCATGCCCGCTGGCAAAGGAAAATCCCCCTTCCTCTATGAGATGATACATCTCATCAGGTCTGGGTCTTTCTGCAATTAGCTTTATAATTCTGTTGAGTACTGTGACGAATATAGCGCCAGCTGAAACAGGAATGCCGTATCTGACCCTGGTAGGTTTCACGATAAGCAATATCAGACAGAGGATAACGATAGACTGCCAGTTGCCTAAGTACGTTATCACTTTGGCGACTGCCGTAAGCCCTTCACTCCTCATGTCATAGAAAAAAAATCTGACGTTATCATCGAAACCATCGGTCATTCCCGCCGCGACAGACGCCCAAATCGCCAGGAACGCCAGTATCATGACTACTTTTATCGTAATTCTCATTACAGAGACTGTATTCCTTTTCATCTCTTTATCTTTCATTTTCCCATCCGTTACATTTTACATTATTTATATCGTTTTATTGTATCATATTTTACTTTACTATGATATAATATGGCCATTAATACAGAGATGTTTTCGATTTGACCGCCGGGGGAACGCGATGAAAGTATTTGCCAACATTCCGGGCGCGTTTAAACTTTTAAACTGCCTGAAATACATGGAGCCCTATAAAAAGGAGATCGAAGCCGCCAGAGCGGCAGGTGATTTTGAACGTGAACGTCAGTTCATCCTCAAAGCCACTTCCAGCTGGGGGCCGATGGTCATGGAAATGTTCGGCAGCTCGGTAAATGTAAAGGGTATTGAAAATCTTCCGGACAGCGGGCCTGTAGTGATGGTAGGGAATCATCAGGGTTACGCTGATATTTTCACTTATTTCTCCGTCTTTACGAAATTCCAGTTTTCATTCGTCGCGAAAGAAAATCTGGGCAATCTTCCTTTCTATGGGAAATGGATAAGACGGATAAGAAGTGTCCTGATAAAACGAAACGATCCGAGGGCCTCTCTTAAGGCTATAAGCGAAGGTATCGAATATCTGAAACAGGGATTTTCTCTCGTCATCTTTCCGGAAGGGACCAGAAGTATGGGGCCTGATCCCGGAAGGTTCCACAAGGGTTCGCTGAAGCTGGCGACTAAACCGGGAGTACCCATAGTTCCCATATCCATCAATGGCAGCTACAAAATGTTCGAAGAGGAAGGGTATCTCAAGGGCGCCCGGATCGATGTGATCGTCCATGAGCCTATAGAGACGAAAAATCTCAGCAGGGATGAGGAAAGAGAACTGAATGATAAAGTCGAAAAGATCATCGTTGACGGAGTAAGGGAGCTCCAGAGAAAGTAGTTTTTAACGTACCGGATCATCATACTGGTTTTCTTTACCAGTCTTTTCACACAGATCCAGCCGTTAAAATATACAGCACTTTATTGAATGAAGAAGGAGAAAAAGACATGAAAATCGCAAAGAAGATCTTAACATCGGGAATCGTTGTTTCACTGCTTCTGGCTATGGCAGTGATGTTTGCCGGTTGCGGCGGCCCTGAAACACTGGAAGAATACATAAACAGTGATGAAGAAGCCAAATCGACCATCGATTCGCTGTCTACCAATGGAATGACTGTAGATGTAACTGGCAACACGCTTACTTACACTTACACCTATCCCCAGACCTTTGACGCCGCTACCGTTGAGCTGATGAAGCCTGAACTGGAGAACGCCATGGAGTCCATGGATTCCTCTTTCGAATCTATCGGAGATACTCTTGAAGAAGGTTCCGGTATCGACGATATCACCGTAAGAGTCGTATATGAAGACGCTGCCGGAACAGAGCTGTTCAGCGAGGATTATTAAAATCCAATGAACGCTATTGACTGAACACAGCGATATAAAACAGAGGGTGCCGCTCAATCATCTGATTTGATGCTTTTGCGACACCCTCTGTTATTTTTACCGGAAAGTCGTTAAAGTGCTGCCGGAATTTTTATGATCTCATATCAAAATCCAATTCCAAAGTTATCCTTCACTCGCTTCATGGTCTTCTCGGCGATGGCTCCGGCTCTCTCGGCGCCGTCGCGAAGGATTGCTTTCAGCTCATCGGATTCTCTGATCTCGCTGAAATTCTGCCTGATCGGAAGAAGAGCTTCCTTGGTTATCTCCACCAGCTCCTTCTTAAAATCGCCATAACCGCTGCCTGCAAAAGAAGCCACTACATCATCGATACTTTTCCCCGAGAGAACGCTGTATATGGTCAGCAGGTTGCTGACGCCCGGCTTGTTCTCCGGGTCGAATCTTATCTCACCGTCGGAGTCAGTGGTGGCGCGCATTATTGACTTTTTTATCTTACCATCCTCGTCCAGCAGTGATATCCTGCTGTGGATATTCTCAGCGCTCTTGCTCATCTTTTTGGTCGGATCGTCCAGTGCCATGATACGGGCTCCCTCCTTGAGAAAGCGTCCGTCGGGAACGACGAATGTCTTCTTGTATTTGTTATTTATCCTGATGGCGATATCTCTGCACAGCTCTATGTGCTGCTTCTGATCATTGCCTACAGGAACGATATCAGTATCGTAAAGGAGGATATCGGCAGCCATCAGTACAGGATACATGAAAAGCCCTGCCGGAGCCGATTCCTTCCCTCTGCTCTTATCCTTGAACTGAGTCATCCTGGAAAGCTCGCCGGTGTAGGCGCTGCATGTCAGTATCCATGACAATTCACTATGTCCACTGACATCAGACTGGACAAAGACGATAGACTTCTTAGGATCGATACCAACCGAAAGATAAAGAGCTGCCACATCGAGAATGTGGCTCCTCAGCTCCTTAGGATCCTGCGGAACCGTTATGGAGTGGAGATCCACGATACAGTAGATGCACTCGTTATCGTCCTGCAGCTCCACGAACTGCTTCAGCGCTCCCAGATAATTTCCCAGATGTATATTTCCCGTGGGCTGCACGCCCGAAAAAACACGTTTCATAATCTCTCCTTATATTTCTGTCACAGCTTCATCTTAGTCTGCTCTGACTCTTCCTTTTCCTTTTTCTTTTCTGCCTTTTTCTTCATTGCCAGCTTGACGTCCATCTCATGTTCATCTTCCCTTATGACCTTGGCTATGGAAATGATGTTGACGTCGTCGTCGGCCCTCATTATCTTCACGCCCTGGGTAGCTCTTCCCAGCTTGGAGATATCGGCAGCAGCTATCCTTATTATGGTTCCTTCCGAATTTATCAGAAGCACTTCATCCTCGTCGTCAACCACCAATGCTCCCACCAGCTCGCCTGTCTTGTTGAACTTGCTCTTATCGTAAGTCAACAATCCTTTGCCGCCTCTGGCCTGTATCTTGTAATCCTTGACAGGTGTCCTCTTGCCGTATCCCTTGCTGGTGACTACCAGCAGCTCTTCATGAGGCTGCACCAGTTCCATGGAGATGACTTCATCATCATCCTCCAGCTTGATGGCTCTCACACCTCCGGCTATCCTTCCCATAGGTCTCACATCGTCCTCCGAGAAGCATATGCACTTGCCGTTCTTCGTTATTATGATAACGTTATCGTCTCCGCTTGTCTGCTTGATATCGACCAGTTCGTCGCCGTCCTTCAGATTTATGGCTATGAGACCTGTCTTTCTGTTGGTATCGAACTGAGAAATGGCGGTCTTCTTGATGGTCCCGTCCTTGGTGACTGCCATCAGATATTTGTCATCCCTGAAATCCCTGAATGGTATAACCGCCGTTATCCTCTCACGCTGCATCAGGTTCAGGAAATTTATGGCAGGCGTCCCTCTCGCTGTCCTGGTGGCCTCCGGTATCTCGTAAGCCTTTATCCTGTGGACCTTTCCCGTATTGGTAAAGAACATCAAATTATCGTGAGTAGATGTCATTATCAGATCGCTGACAAAGTCATTCTCCCTGGTGGTCAGCCCTGTGATCCCCTTACCGCCTCTCTTCTGAGTCTTATAAGTGTCGGCAGGTATCCTCTTCAGATATCCCAGATGAGTCAGAGTTATTGCCACCTGTTTTTCCTCGATAAGGTCTTCCTCATCCATATCGTTGATGTCCTTTACTATTCTGGTCCTTCTCTCATCGCCGTATTTTTCCTTTATCTCGAGAAGCTCATCTTTGATAACGCCCATCAGCAGCTTTTCGTCTGCCAGCAGGCTCTTGTAATACGCTATCTTCTTCTGCAGCTCGGCGTATTCGTTCTCTATCTTCTCACGTTCCAGTCCCTGCAGTCTGGCCAGTCTCATGTCCAGGATAGCCTGAGCCTGTATCTCTGAAAGACCGAAGCGATCCATCAGTTTTTCTCTGGCGTCATTATAGCTGGACCTGATTATCTTTATTATCTCATCGATATTATCCAGCGCTATCCTCAGACCTTCCAGTATGTGAGCTCTGGCTTCCGCCTTATTCAGATCGAATTTTGTTCTTCTGGTAACTACATTTTTCTGATGCTTCAGATATTCATTCAATATCTCATAGAGATTAAGCAGTCTCGGCTGACCGTCCACCAGCGCTATCATTATCATGCTGTAGTTGTCCTGCAGCTGAGTATGTTTGTAGAGCCTGTTGAGAGTTATCCTCGGATTGGCATCCTTTTTCAGCTCTATAACGATACGCATCCCATTTCTGTTGGATTCATCGCGTATAGCCGATATGCCTTCTATTCTTTTATCCTTTACCAGTTCTCCTATCTTTTCCAACAATCTCGCTTTGTTTACCTGAAACGGTATCTCGCTGATTATTATCTGAGAACGGCCTCTGTCTGTCTCCTCTATTTCCGCTACAGCCCTGACGGTAACCTTTCCCTGTCCCGTCCTGTAGGCTTCGCGGGCGCCTTTCTTTCCAAGTATCTGAGCCCCCGTAGGAAAATCAGGCCCTTTTATTATGTCTATCAGATCATCGACAGTACAATCATCATCATCGATCATCTTCACAGTAGCATCGATAACTTCTCCCAGATTATGAGGCGGTATGGATGTAGCCATACCTACAGCTATACCATTGCTTCCGTTTACCAAAAGGTTAGGGAACCTGGAAGGGAGTACTACAGGCTCCTTCTCCTCCTCATCGAAGTTTGGCATGAAATCGACGGTATCTTTATCGATGTCCCGTATCATCTCCAGCGAGAACGGCGACATTCTGGCTTCTGTATAACGCATGGCGGCAGCGCCGTCGCCGTCTACGGAACCGAAGTTTCCATGACCATCTACCAGAAGGTATCTGGTGGAAAAATCCTGAGCAAGTCTCACCATGGCGTTATATATGGAACTATCACCGTGAGGGTGATATTTACCCATTACTTCACCGACTATACGTGCCGATTTCTTAAAAGGCTTGTCCGGTGTTATCCCCAGACTGCTCATGCCGTAGAGTATCCTCCTGTGGACAGGTTTCAATCCGTCCCGGACATCAGGGAGAGCACGACTCACGATAACGCTCATAGCATAGTCTATATATGAGTTTTTCATCTCATCGTGGATCTCATGTTGGATCATCTTCTGATCTTCTATCAAATTTGCCATATATCAAAAATCCTCTCTTCTTTTTTCTGCAAATTTTAAAAGTCTATAGTTGCCAAAGACGCATTCTGTTCTATGAACTGTCTTCTCGGCTGTACCTTGTCCCCCATGAGGGTCGTGAATATCTCATCGGCAGCCGTGGCGTCATCAATGGTTATCTGGATAAGAGTCCTGTTGTTGTAGTCCATGGTAGTCTCCCACAGCTGATGAAAATCCATTTCACCCAGACCTTTATACCGCTGTATATCGGCCTTACCAGGTTTTTCGTTCAGCTCCTTCATCAGCTTCTCCTGCTCTCTTTCGGAATAGGTATAATAAACTTCCTTGCCCTTCTTCACCTGGAAAAGAGGAGGCTGGGCCGCATATACATATCCTTTTTCTATGAGAGGCGTCATATATCTGTAGAAGAATGTCAGCAACAACGTCCTTATATGAGCGCCATCCACGTCAGCATCTGTCATTATTATTATCTTGTGATATCTCAGCTTGGACTCATCAAAATCAGGTCCGATATTACAGCCAAAGGCCGTTATCATATTTTTTATCTCGTCAGAGTTCAATACCTTATCCAAACGCGCCTTTTCCACATTGAGTATTTTTCCTCTCAACGGCAGTACGGCCTGTCTCATCCTGTCCCTTCCCTGCTTCGCGCTTCCGCCGGCAGAGTCTCCCTCCACCAGGAATATCTCTGAAAGAGCCGGATCCTTCTCGGAACAGTCAGCCAGTTTTCCAGGCATGGAAATACCATCCAATACGCTCTTTCTTCTTGTCAGTTCTCTCGCCTTCCTGGCAGCTTCTCTGGCTCTGGCTGCTCTGAGACACTTGTCTATTATTATCTTTGCCTGTGTAGGATTTTCCTCCAGGAAAGCCGTTACATTTTCAGCAGTCGCTGTCTCGACGAATCCACGCATCTCACTGTTTCCAAGCTTTGTTTTAGTCTGTCCTTCAAATTGAGGCTCTGTAAGCTTCACGGAAACGATGGCCGTAAGACCTTCTCTCACATCTTCTCCCGATAACGCGTCATCATTCTCTTTAAGCAGCTTGTTTTTCCTGGCATAGTCGTTGATTATCCTGGTGAGAGCTGTCTTGAATCCCACCATATGGAAACCGCCTTCAGTCGTATTGATATTATTGGCATATGAAAGGAGCATCTCGCTGTACCTGTCTGTGTACTGCATAGCCACCTCGACTTCTCTCTCCTTATCCATTACCTCAAAATATATTATATCCTGATGAAGAGGCTCCTTATTGGTATTGAGATGCTTTACGAATTCCTTGAGCCCTCCTTCATAATGGAAGGTCTCTTCCTGTTTCTTTCCTTCCCTCTCATCCTTCAATGTTATCTTTATCCCTTTATTGAGGAATGCCATCTCTCTGAGCCTTCTCTCAAGGGTCTCATAATCATACTCCGTCTCGTCGAATATTTCCGGATCCGGCCAGAACGTACTTTTAGAACCTGTCTTCCTGGCATTACCTACTTCCTTCAGCGGAGTCACGGTCTTACCTTTAGCATATTCCTGCTTGTATATCCTGCCATTTCTCTTTATCTCGACTTCCATCCTGGTGGAAAGAGCATTTACTACAGACGCGCCCACACCATGGAGTCCTCCCGAGACCTTATATCCTCCTCCGCCAAATTTACCTCCGGCGTGAAGTACTGTGTGGATTACTTCCACCGCTGGTATCCCCATCTTAGGATGATTGTCAACAGGCATTCCCCTTCCGTTATCTTCTACCGTAATGGAATTATCGGCATGTATCGTGACCTTTATTTCATCACAAAAACCGGCCAGCGCTTCATCTATACTGTTGTCCACTATTTCATAGACCAGGTGATGAAGTCCTCTCGGGCCTGTACTTCCTATATACATACCCGGCCTTTTTCTTACAGCTTCCAGACCTTCCAGTACCTGTATCTGTTCAGCACCGTACTGCTGTATTTTTTCATCCTTAGCCATCATCTAATCTCCTCTTTCACAAAAATATTCTTAACGGTTAATTATACCACATATTTTCGTCTTTTACAATTTTTCATCTCGTTTTGACTTAAATCTTTACATAACGTGAAAAAATCCATGTAATAGCCGTTTTTCAAGGTTAAAAAGCCTGATTTTCGTTAAGTTACACTTAATGAAAATCAGGCTTTCGACTTTTTTCGTCTGTTTTTATCATTTATCGCGTATCTACATATATACTATATCTCTATATCCACTTCACCGGCCTTTATCTTGAATATCTTTCCCTCAGGCAAATTCTTCGCTACTTTACCCGATATGTCGGCAGTAGTTATAAACAACTGGTTACCTCCCAAAGAATTGATCAGATATGTCTGCCTGTCGTTGTCCAGTTCTGACAGCACGTCATCCAGAAGCAATATAGGCTTTTCTCCCATTTCTTCCTCTATGAGCCTTATTTCCGACAGTTTCAGTGAAAGAGCCGCCGTTCGCTGCTGTCCCTGGGAACCGAATTTCCTCAGATCTATATCATCTGCCGATATTTTAAGGTCGTCCCTGTGAGGGCCTCTTCCGGTGCTTCTGTTCTCCATATCCTCTTTTCGTCTTTTCACCAGCATATCATAGAATGCCTGTTCCACATGCGATAAATATGATTCTTTCTTTTCTCCATCCTCTTCCGGGATATCGAAGCTGGTCTCGTATCTGAGTCCCAGATTTTCCCTTCCACCCGATATCCTCCCGTGTATCTCTCTGCTTATCTTATCTATGCGCTCTATGAATTGGCGCCTTCTGACTATGATATGCGCTCCGTACCTGGCCAGTTCCCTGTCCCATATATCCAGTATAGAAGGTTCTATGACGCTTTCCCTCAGATAAGTGTTCCGTTGTTTCAACACCTTTTTATAGTTGGAAAGGTCGCTGAAATATCCGGGCTTCACCTGGCAAAGCTCTCTGTCGATGAAACGTCTTCGCTTTTCAGGCTCATCTTTCACTATTTTCATATCCTCAGGAGAGAACACTATGATGAATATCCTGTCCAGCAGCTCCGACGTCCTGTTTATCCTGACTCCATCCAGCTTGACGCCTTTTCTGCCATCCTTATTTATCACTATCTCAGTGACATGATCGTCATCATCGTAAAAAGATGTTATCCTCACACGGCAGAATTCCCTGCCAAACCTGATAAGTTCTTTATCCTTGGACGTTTTGAAGGATCTGGCCATAGCGTTCATATATATGCCTTCCAGAAGATTTGTCTTCCCCTGAGCATTATTTCCGATGAAAATGTTGACCTTTTCACTGAAACTGGCTTCCAGTTTCGCATAATTCCTGAAATCCTGAAGTTCTATTCTCTTTATATACATATCACATCGAAGGTATCCTTACAGGAAGTATCAGGTATTCGTAAGAATTTCCATCTACCGGCGTCACCAGACAAGGTGATGTCCCTGTCTTGAATTTCATCAGTATCTCTTCATCATCTATAGCCTTGAGTACATCTATCACGAATTTGGAATTAAATCCTATCTCTAGGTCATTGCCCGTTTTCTCAACGACTATCTCTTCCTTTACATTTCCTTCCTCAGATCTGGATGTAATTGTAAGAAGGTCATTTTTCAAAGCCATTTTTATCAGATTGTTCTTTCCTTCCCTTGCCAGGAGAGAAGCTCTCTCGATGCTTTCCAAAAGTATGGTTTTTCCAACGATTACATCTATATCGTTATCCTTCGGGATAATATCCTTGTAACGTATGAACTCGCCTTCCATGAGCCGCAGCATCACTTCTGTCGTTCCTATGGTGAACGTAGCTTTTTTTGTCCCCATAGATATGGAAAGATCGTCTTCTATCTCATCTTCAGATATTATTTTGCTGATCTCGTTCATTACTTTGGCGGATATTATGAAACTGTTTTCTTCAACGCTTATCATATTTTCTCTGGACAAAGCTAATCTGAAACCATCCAGAGCTACCATGCTGACGCTGTCTTTTCCGATCTCTGTAAGTATTCCCACCAATATACCTTTTGACTCGTCGATGGAAGCTGCGAAGGATGTTTTTCTCACCATGTCTTTAAATATATTTTTGTCAAAGATCAGCTGGGTGTCGGTCTCTTCCTTTTCTCCTATCTTTGGAAATTCATCCACAGGAAAGCTGACTACTGTGAATTCGGATGAATTCGTTCTCACCGATACTGTACCGTCGTCGATGGTCTCTACCGATATCTCTTCGTTAGGAAGCTTTCTCACTATGTCGCTGAACAGTTTTGAACCAACTACAGTGCTTCCTGCTTCTATGATCTCGGCGTCTATCTCTTTTCTGATGCTTATTTCCAGATCTGAAGCTGACATCACAAGTTTACCGTCGTTCTTGGCTTCCAATAAGATCCCTTTCAGGACCGGCAGAGTCGTTCTGTTGGATACTGCTTTAGAAACTGTGTTGAGAGCTTTCGTCATAGTCTGTTGACTGCAAGTGAATTTCATAATTTATGTCCTCCGAAAAATATAAAGATGGCGTATTATTATATATTATAAATATAGTAGTTGTAGTAGTAGGGCCTGTTGAAACTGTGGATAACCTTTGAGGCATTTGTAGCTGCTTATTTTTTTGTTATTTAAAAACTGTGGATAACTTGTTTTTTTTGTCAACATGCCTTGTGTATAATTAAGGATGATATGATCATATCATTGTATGTCGTCCTTTATCCTTCTCACTTCTTCCGCCAGGAGACTGTCGGTCTTCAACTCTGAGGATATTTTATCGTAGGCGTGGAGCACTGTCGTGTGATCGCGGCCGCCGAAGTATTCTCCTATCTTTGGAAGGGATGAATCGGTCAGTTCTCTGCAAAGGTACATGGCAATCTGTCTTGGGTGGGAAAACTCACGCTTTCTCTTGGAAGATTCTATGTCCGCTATCCGTATGCCGAATTGTTTGCATACGGCTTTCTTGATAGTCTCACATGTAATATTGAAGTCCCTCGTTGAAAATATATCGTTGAGGTTTTTCCTGGCGAACTTGACCGTTATAGGTTCTTCGAATATCTTTGAATAGCTTATTATCCTTGTAAGGGCGCTTTCCAGCTCTCTTATATTGAACTTGACTTTTTCAGCTATCAGGTCTATCACTTCCAGCATCTCATCGTCTTCCAGCGATACGTTTTCCAGTTTGGCTTTGTTTCTCAGTATGGCTACTCTCGTCTCGAAGTCCGGAGGCTGTATGTCAGCTATTATATTCCATTGGAACCTGGATCTGAGACGTTCATCCAGATCTGTCAGCTTGCTGGGATGTCTGTCGCTGGAGATGACTATCTGTTTCTCGAATTCGTAGAGGGCGTTGAAGGTGTGGAAAAATTCGGCCTGCGTACTTTCTTTGCCCTCTATGAACTGGATGTCATCTATCAGCAGCACATCTACGTTCCTGTATTTTTTCTTGAATGCTCTCATCTTGCTGTTGTAATTCTTTTTGTCCTGTATTGCTTTTATCAGCTCTGATGTGAACATTTCGGAGGAGACATAGAGTACCTTGGATGAAGGATCGTGTTCAAGTATGTAATGGCCTATGGCGTGCATCAGGTGAGTCTTGCCGAGACCTGAGCCTCCGTATATAAAAAGCGGATTGTATACCGCGGCCGGTGATTCGGCAACTGCCAGCGCTACGGCATGGGCGTAGTTGTTGTTGGAACCTACGACGAAGTTATCGAAGTTGTATCTGGGATTGAGGAAGTATTCTTCTCTGAATTCTTCTTCTTTCTCTTGTTTAGGCTCTTCTTTCTCGTCAGGCAGGGAGCTGTTTTTTTTCATGAATGCTTCTATTTCCTTTTCGCTCCTGTTTTTTATGACGACCTTGTACTTTCTGCCGGTAACGCTTTTTATAGCGCTTTCGAATATTGAAATATATCGGTTTTTGAGGACTTCTATGAGGAAGTCATTGGACGAGGCGACGTAGAATATCCCAGCGTCTTCATCGGTTTCGAGAGGAACCAGTGGAGCAAACCACGTGCGATAGCTTACCTCGGTGACGTTCTCGTTTATTTCCGAAAGTATATCTCTCCATATTTTGTCTTCTATCTTTTTTTTCATAAGTTTTTCCTCTCCGTAAGCGATAGATATATATTATCAAAAAAAGTTATCCACAGGCAATAGGTTAATAAAATTTCTCAAAAAAACAACGCGGGTAAAAGTTATCCACTACTTGTGGATAAAATTGTGCAAAGTTTACACAGGATTAACTATATGTTGGATGATGTTAGATAGCCGTAAATTAAATGGTTATAAATGGCATTTTAACAACGAGAATATGGAAGGAGAGCGGTTAAATTTAATTGACACCAATTTGCTCAAAGGGTATAATAGTAAAGCGTATGACATAAGTTGAAATTTAGATTTATGTATTAAAAATGGAATAAAATCAAAGGAGGAAACGGCATTATGAAAATGACTTATCAGCCTAAAAAGAGGCAGAGAAAAAAAGAACACGGCTTCAGAAAAAGAATGAAGACAAAGAACGGTAGAAACGTATTGAAGAGAAGAAGACAAAGAGGAAGAAAAGTTTTATCAGCATAGAGACCGCAGGCGTGGTCTTTTTGTTATGGTTGGTAATGTTATGCTAAAAAGGGATATACTGAGAAGAAAAGAAGATTTCGATCTGATATATAAAAAAGGAAGGTCCGTGGGAGAACGGTACATAGTGCTTTTTTATATGAAGAACGGTCTTTCATATAACAGGATAGCGTTTTTAGCAAGCAAAAAAGTAGGAAACAGCGTTAGAAGAAACAGAGCCAAGAGGCTTATGAAGGAAAGCTATAGGTTTTTGAAGGATGATATCGGAAATGGTTACGATATCATATTTATAGCACGCAACACCATCAACGGCAAAAAATTGCGCGATGTGGAAAAATCTATGGCTAATTCACTTTCTAAATCGAAATTGTATCAGAGGTAAGAGGCGTGCAGGATGAAAAGGATATTGATTTTAATAATTAAAGGATATCAGAAGTTCATTTCTCCTCTTTTCCCGCCGACATGCAGATTTTATCCTACTTGTTCTACCTATTTTATACAAGCGTTGGAAAAGTACGGGTTTTTTAAAGGCTCTTACCTGGGTGTAAGGAGGCTGCTCAGATGTCATCCTTTCAACCCGGGAGGATATGATCCTTTAAAATAGGAGGAAATTTATTAATGTATACGATACTGGGAGTAATAGCAAGGCCTCTGGGATGGCTTTTGGGATTACTGTATGACTTTATAAGCTATTACGGTATTACTATTATACTGTTTACGCTTATCGTAAAGCTTTGTCTGTATCCTCTGTATATAAAGCAGACGAAATCCATGGCTAAGATGTCGGCTGTTCAGCCTAAGATGCAGGCTATACAGAGAAAATATGCCAACGACAGGGAAACTATGAACATAAAGATGGCCGAGCTTTACAAAGAAGAGAAGTTCAATCCTATGGGGGGATGTCTCCCTATGCTTATCCAGATGCCGATAATCATGGGGCTCTTTGCGCTGCTGAGAAACCCGATGCAGTATATGGGTAATGACAGCAGCATGATATTCGCCTTCCACGAATCATTCGTATGGATAAACGACTTGAGTCAGCCGGACCCGTGGATACTGCCGATAATCGCCGGCGTCGCCACATTCATATCCTTTACGATGAACCAGGCTCTCAACGACACAGGTTCTTCCAATCCACAGATGAATCAGATGAATGGTATGATGAAGATGATGAAATATATCTTCCCTATCATGATATTGTGGATGGCAAGATCGTTTCCGTCGGGACTTGCGCTTTACTGGGCTGTCAGCCAGATAATACAGATATTCTTTAACATACACATGGCCAGCATCAGGAAGAAACTCAAGATGGAAGCTGAATTGGAAAAGAGAAATAAAAAATAGACCACGTTGATTTGTTTGGAGGAGATAGAAAATGGACTATTCGGAAAAGTGGGGAGTTGACGTCGAGGAGGCTGTCAGACTTGCTCTCATAGATCTTAAGCTCTCCAGAGACGAAGTGGAAGTAACGGTGCTGGAGCAGCCCTCAAAAGGCTTTTTCGGCATAGGTTCAAAACTGGCGAAGGTAAGAGTCGAGAAGAAGAAGGAAGAAAAGAAGGAGGAAGCGGCAAAGACAGATGTCGTCTTCGATAAAGAAAAAGGCGCTGAGGGTCCTGAGGCTGTCGAAAATGATGAAGCTGTAAAGGAAAAGAAGGTTGAAACTGAAAGACATCAGAACAGAGACGGCAGAAAGGATGACAGAAAGTCCAGAAAGAACAGAAATCGGAACGAAAGGAAAGTTCACGATGGGAAACAGAACGAGAGAAATCTCAATATAGACGTAGTGGACAAGGAAAAGCTGGAAGAGGTCGAAGAGCACGAAGCCCTTACTTTCCTCAAGGACGTGACCGAAAAAATGGGCCTTCATTTGAACTTCAAGGCCAGAGTCGGCGAGGACATGGTATATATAGAGATGGATGGAAAGGATTCGGGGACGATAATAGGAAAGAGAGGACAGACTCTCGATTCTATACAGTATTTGACCAGCCTCGTCATAAACAAGGACAGTGAAAATTATATAAAGGTCGTCATAGATGCGGAAAATTACAGGGCCAAAAGGCAGAAAACTTTGGAGCAGCTGGCCGAAAGGCTGGCGGCTAAAGTCATAAGGACCGGTAAATATGTAAGACTGGAGCCTATGAATCCTTATGAAAGGAAGATAATCCACGCGACCTTGCAGCAGAATCCTGAAATAATAACCAGAAGCGAGGGAGAAGAACCTTACAGGAGAGTCATAATAGAACTTAAGAAGTGATTTGTCGAGTCCGCAGAATTTTGCGGACTCGGGTTTTATTTATACGAAAAATACGGATGGAGCTGTCCGTTGAGAAGTAAACGATTGTGTCAGTTATATCATGAGGAGCGTTTTATCATGGAAGATACCATTGCCGCTGTCGCTACTCCTTATGGAGAAGGCGGAATAGGCATAATAAGAGTAAGCGGAGAAGATTCTCTTCGTATATTGAATGAGATATTCAAGCCGGCAGACTGCGGGAAAGCGGGAATAGTGAACAGAAGAATGACATATGGCCGTATAGTAGATGAAGAGGAAAATAAGATTATCGATGAAGTCCTTGCGGTTTATATGAAAGGTCCAGGTACTTATACCATGGAGGATGTGGTGGAGATAGATTGTCATGGGAGCGTAGTATCGCTGAGAAAGACTTTGTCTCTCGTTCTTCGTCATGGTGCCAGATTGGCGGAACCCGGGGAGTTTACAAAACGGGCGTTTCTCAATGGAAGACTGGATCTTTCTCAGGCGGAGGCTGTGGCTGATCTGGTGAAAGCGAGGACCGATAAAAGCTTCGATGTAGCCATGTCACAGTTGGAGGGAGGGATCTCTCTTAAAGTCAGGGAAATAAGAAAGGAGATCCTGGATCTTCTTGTGGAGATAGCTGTCAATATAGATTATCCCGATGAGGATATAGAGGAGATAACTTACAGCAATCTAATCAAAAATATATCGTCAATAGGCGAAACGATTGAAAAATTGCTTGATACAGCTTCAGCCGGAAGGATGATAAAAGACGGTATAAAGATAGCTATAGTAGGAAAGCCAAACGTAGGTAAATCTTCTTTGATGAATGCTCTCCTCAGAGAATCAAGAGCTATAGTGACTGAAATACCGGGAACTACCAGAGATACCATAGAAGAGGCTGTAAGCATAAGGGATATCCCGGTTTATCTGGTGGACACAGCAGGCATAAGAGATACATCTGATAAGGTGGAAAGGCTGGGCATAGAAAGGTCTAAAGAAGCCTTTAACAATGCTGATTTCATTATTTTCATAGTGGATGGCAGTCTTTCTGTATCAGAGGAGGACAGACAGATAGCTCGTCTGCTGGAAGGGAAGAAGTCTCTCATTCTGGTCAATAAGAGCGATCTGGGACGAAAAATCGACGACGGGGAATTGAGACAATTGGCAGGCAGTGCTCATATCATAGAAACTTCGCTGATAAATGGTGAAGGCGTGGATGAAATAGAGGAGCTTATAGAAAGGATGGTCTATGGCGGAGATCTTTCCCAGAGAGAAAGCGTCATGGTGAACAATGTGCGTCATGAGAGTCTCCTGAGATCGGCCGGCCAGTCGATGAAAGATGCTCTCCATATGGCTGAAAAGGGAGAAGCGCTGGATTTTATAGAAAGCGACGTCAATGACGCTTACGAATATTTAGGCGAGATAACAGGAGAGTCGGTTTCTGACGATATAATAAATGAGGTATTTTCGAGATTCTGTCTCGGAAAATGAAGTATGGGCAGTAACGCGAAGGCAGGTACCACAAATGGAAAAATACTTGATGGGAACATATGATATCATAGTAGTCGGTGCGGGACATGCCGGCTGTGAAGCCGGTCTGGCAACCGCCAGGATGGGGAAAAGGACGCTGATGCTTTCCATAAATCTGGAGGCTGTAGCCATGATGGCCTGCAACCCGTCTATAGGAGGAACAGGGAAAGGGCATCTGGTTAGGGAAATTGACGCTCTTGGTGGAGAGATGGGCCTCAATATCGATAAAACATTCATACAGAGCAGGATGCTCAATACGGCAAAGGGCCCTGCTGTTCATTCGCTGCGCGCTCAGGCCGATAAAAATCTCTATCATCTGGAAATGAAGAGAACGCTGGAAAATGAGAAAAACCTTGATCTCAAACAGGGAGAAGTGGTGGATCTGATAGTCGAAGACGGAAAGGTCAGAGGAGTGGTGCTTAAGACAGGCTCCTGCTATAGATCGAAGGCTGTGATATTAGCTACAGGGACCTTCCTGGCCGGAAAGATATTCATAGGAGACAGCGCTTATGACAGTGGGCCTAACGGCATGGCGCCTTCCATGGAGCTGGCCGGAAAGCTGAGAGAATATGGTCTTCCTATGAGACGGTTCAAGACAGGGACACCGGCCAGAGCATTGGGAAAGAGCCTGGATTTCAGCAAGATGACAGAGCAGAAGGGAGACGACGAGATAATCCCTTTTTCTTTTATGAACGACAGACTGGAAAAAGACCAGGTCAGCTGTTGGTTGACTTATACCAATCAGGAGACTCACGATGTCATAAGGAAAAATTTTCACAGATCGGCTCTTTTCGGAGGTCAGATAGAAGGGATAGGACCCAGATATTGTCCTTCTATAGAGGACAAGGTCAACAGATTTGCCGATAAGGAGCGGCATCAGCTTTTTATCGAGCCGGAAGGCCTCTACACAGATGAGATGTATATACAGGGGATGTCTTCAAGCCTTCCTGAGGATGTGCAGCAGCAGTTTTATATGACTATACCGGGATTGGAGAATCTTGAGATAGCCAGGCCGGCTTATGCTATAGAATATGACTGTATAGATCCTCTTGATCTGAAGATATCGCTGGAAAACAGACATGTGGAGAATCTCTTCTGTGCCGGCCAGTTCAACGGCAGTTCCGGTTATGAGGAAGCCGCTGCTCAGGGGCTGATGGCGGGAATAAATGCTGTGAGGAAGATAGATGATAAGGAGGAATTCGTGCTGGACAGGAGCGAGGCTTATATCGGCGTCCTTATCGATGATCTGGTGACCAAAGGGACAAATGAACCTTACAGGATAATGACCAGCCGTGCTGAATACAGGTTAGTCCTCAGGCAGGACAACGCTGATCTTCGCCTCACGGAGAAGGGATATGAAGCAGGGTTGGTTACAGAGGAAAGGTACAGGAGGTATCTTGAAAAGAAAGAGATCGTAGAAAGAGAGACTCAGCGTCTCCGTAAAAAGGTACTGAAGCCGGAGGAGGTCAACGCCTTTTTGGAAAGCAGGGGCAGCACTCCCGTCAAGGCTCCTGTTTCCATGTGTGAGCTTCTGAGGAGACCTGAGGTGAAATATGATGATTTAAAGCTTCTTGATCCGGAGCGCCCGGCCCTTTCATCTCATCAAAAGACCATGATGGAAGTACAGATAAAATATGAGGGCTATATCGAGAAGCAGCTTCGCAGGATAGAAAAATTCAAAAAACTGGAGAATAAAAAAATTCCCCAGGACATGGATTATGATCTCATCGAGGGATTGAGGCTGGAAGCCAGGCAGAAGCTCAACGATATCAGACCTCTGTCCATAGGTCAGGCATCCAGGATATCAGGTGTATCACCGGCTGATATAAATGTACTGATGATATATATGGAAAAGGAGAGAAGGAGAAAGGGATAGATGCCATGGAAGAATTGATGAAGGTTTTCGATATCCCGGGGGTGGATAGCAGCGACGAAAAGCTGCGGCAGCTTTCCGGATATATGGAGGGGATACTGGATTTCAACGAAAGCATAAATCTCACTGCCATAACTGACAGAAAGGAGTTCATAGCGAAGCATTATATAGATTCATTGATGTGCGCCGCAATGGATGAAATAAACGATGCGGATACGGTGATAGATGTGGGGACAGGAGGGGGGTTTCCCGGCGTACCGCTGGCTATAGCCTTTCCTGAGAAGAAGTTTACATTGATAGATTCGCTCAATAAACGGATAAAGATAGTGAATCAGCTGTGCGATGAGCTGGAAATAAAAAATGTAAGAGCTATTCATGGCAGAGCGGAGGAGCTGGCCAGAAAAAAGGATATGAGAGAGCAGTTTGATATTTGTGTTTCCCGCGCCGTGGCTAATATGGCCACTTTGTCAGAGTACTGTTTACCTTTTGTGAAAGTGGGCGGCAGCTTCATAGCTTACAAAGGGCCGGATTGCGAGTCAGAGGTGAAAGAGGCGTCAAATGCTATAGAGAAGCTGGGAGGCTGTCTGCTGAGGATAGAAAGTCCTGAGGCAGATGGAGTTGCCTTCGATCACCGACTCATAGTAGTGAAGAAAATTGCCGCTACGGCGGTGAAATTTCCGAGAAAACCGGGAACTCCGTCGAAAGAGCCGATGAAATAGCGTAAATCGGCTCTTTTTGTATGACGAATACCTCTTTTTTGCAGCTGGACAAGCTGATAAAATTTAATCGGAAAGGGGGTAGCGATAATGTTCATGAGAAAGACTACGGAGATACCGATAGCTATGATAAGGACTAATTCCCAGCAGCCCAGACAGGTCTTCGCCCAGGAGCAGCTGATGGAGCTGAGGGATTCGATAAAGGAATTCGGAGTATTGCAGCCCTTGATTTTAAAGAAGGAGCAGAATGGGGAGTATTTGCTCATAGCCGGAGAACGGCGGCTCAGGGCGGCGATGATGGCAGGATTGGATAAGGTACCTGCTATGATAAGAGAAGCCAGTGAGGAAGAGATAAGTCTTATCGCGCTGGTGGAAAATATCCAGCGCGAAAATCTGGGATATATAGAAGAAGCCAAGGCCTATAAAAACATAATGGAAAAATATGGGATAAGCCAAATGGAATTGTCGGAAAAGCTGGGTAAGAATCAATCGACCATATCCAATAAGATAAGGCTTCTATCTCTTCCGGAAGATATACAGGAAATACTGGTCGATAATAAATTGACGGAAAGACACGCTCGTGCTCTCCTGAAAGTCGAAGATGATAATTCCAGAATGGGGATATTGGAAAAAGTATTGAAGCATGGACTCAATGTGAAGCAGACCGAAAAGCTGGTGGACGATTATTTCAAACAGCGGGAGCTGAAGGAGAGGGAGAGAAACAAGATAAGACATATCAGTTATAAGTTATATATAAATACGCTAAAGAGAGCCTTTAATGATATGGAGTTGGAAAAGAAAGGAGCCACCTTCAGTCAGGAAGATCTGGGAAACGATCTGCGGGTAACGATAGTGATCCCTAAGGAAATCGATAGTATGGTCGTATGACATCCTCCTCCAGGATAGTTTTAAAATAATGTTTCACGTGAAACATTATTTTTTTTGTGAAGAAATGCGAAAACGATAGTAAAAGAAGTTGTGATGGTATATAATGTTTAAAGCAGAAACCCAATGCAGGACGCATTTTGTTTAAGGAGGAATAAAGTGGGGAAGGCTATAGCTATTTTTAATCAAAAAGGTGGAGTCGGTAAGACTACTACTAATATCAATCTTGCAGCATGCCTGGCTATAAAAGGGAAAAAGATCCTCATATTGGACATAGATCCTCAGGGGAATACTACCAGCGGAGTAGGGATTTCCAAAAAGGATTTGGAGAATACAACACATGAGATATTGATTGAGGATGATTACGATCCTAGGAAGGCTATATTGTCTACAGGTGTAGAAAATCTGGATATAATTCCGGCCAGCGTGCAATTAGCCGGAGCAGAAGTGGAGCTGATAGAGTTGGCAGGAAGGGAAAAACGCCTCAAGAGGGCTATTGACATCCTGAAACCCGAATACGACTACATATTCATAGACTGCCCTCCATCACTGGGAATATTGACTATCAATTCCCTGACAGCCGTCGATTCGGTGCTCATTCCTATACAATGCGAGTTTTATGCTCTTGAAGGTGTAAGCCAGCTGATGAGCACTATCGATATAGTTAAAAGGAACATGAATCCTGATTTGGAGATAGAAGGAGTTATTCTCAGCATGTTCGATGGAAGAACAAATCTTTCCATACAGGTGGTAGAAGAGGTCAAGAAGTATTTTAAGGAAAAGGTATATACGACCGTCATACCTAGAAACGTTCGTCTGGCAGAGGCTCCGAGTTACGGAATGCCTGTGATACAGTATGACCCTAAATCCACAGGAGCTATGGCTTATATGGAATTTGCAGACGAATTTCTGAATGCTGAGGAGGATGAGTAGATGGCGGCAAAAAAGACGAGAGGACTGGGAAGAGGTCTTGATGCTCTTTTTGGCGATGTAGAAGTGAATTTGTCTGTTAAGGAAGATGACAGGGCAGAGGAAGCGGCGAAACAGGAAAATGGGGATCCGGCGAAGAGTGCAGAGAGCAGCGAAAATGAAACCACTCGTGTTGAGAATGGCATATCGTATATAGACATCAATGACATAAAGCCCAATCTCAGTCAGCCGAGAAAGAATTTTGACGAGGAAAAGCTCCGGGAACTGGCTTCATCTATAGAGGAGCATGGTCTCATACAGCCGGTAGTCCTCAGAAAAGCAAAGGTAGGATACGAGATAGTAGCCGGGGAGAGAAGGTGGCGTGCTGCCAGGCTTATAGGAATAAAGGAACTTCCGTGCATCGTGAAGGATCTGACCGACGAAGAAAATATGCTGCTGGCTATAATAGAAAATATGCAGCGTGAAGATCTGAATCCTATAGAGGAAGCGGAAGGGATAAGCCAAATGATGGATACATATGGTCTGACTCAAGAGGAAGTATCCAAAAGTTTGGGGAAGAGCAGACCTTATATAACTAACAGTCTGAGATTGCTGAAGCTGAATACAGGCGTCAAGGGGTATGTATCGGATGGAACTCTTTCCGCCGGACATGCCAGAGCGTTGGCTGCGATCTCCGATGAGGAAAAGCAGCGTGAGCTGGCTGAGATAGCAGTCAGAGAAGGTCTTTCAGTAAGACAAATAGAGAAGCTGGCTCGGGAAAACAAGGAGACGCGTGGCAGAAAAAGCACAAGGTCAAAGAGCAAGAGTCCTGATGTGATGCGCGTTGAGGAAGATTTGAAGGAGATATTGGGAACTAAGGTGAACCTTAATCAGCGAGGGAAAAAAGGAAAAATAGAGATAGAGTTTTACAGCAGAGAAGATCTTGATAGATTGATAGAACTGTTGAAAACACTAAGCTAAAGGGATTTGTTTCATGTGAAACATCCATGACGAACCGGTGATCAAATGAAACAGGAAGAGTTAAATGAAAAATTAAAATCGGTAATCAGACAGGCACGGGAAATAGGCATTCCCGTGCCTGATAATATATCGGAAAATGTGGTGATAAATCCCCGCCCAAGAAAGAGATTTGGCTGCTGCCGCAGGCAAGCAGATAAATTTCAGATAGAAGTGAGCAGTTTTGTTTTAGATTGTCTTGATGATAAGATCGCTGGAGTGCTGGCCCATGAAATTTTGCATACCTGTGCCGACTGCAACAATCATGGCAAAATATGGAAAACACATGCCGCAGCCATGAATGAAGCTTATGGATATAATATAAAAAGGACATCTACATTTGAAGAAATGGGTCTGTCAAACATGACCCGTGGATCTGAAACAAACCACCGTACTCCGGCAGTCAGGTACATCATAAAGTGCAGGAAATGCGGGAAAGAATATCCGAGGCAACGCCGCAGCAAAGCAGTCGAAAATGTGGGGAGATACAGATGTGTGTGCGGCGGGCGGCTGATGATCCTGTGTCCGGCCAAAAAAAGTCGTGTGGATACCTATAGATATGGTAAGGGGTAAAGCGTGATCTGAAGAAAAATATTGAAGTCGCGTCGATATGTGATATAATAGAGAAGAAAGCGGCATATGAAGTGTCACCAGGTCGTCAGAAGATGACTGCCAATAAGCTGAGATCTTAATTGGCGAAAGCATTAATTATAGAAAAAAGAAAAATTCAATAACGGGGAATATTTTGTCCAGGAAGGCCATAGGACCGTCAGGAGCGGTCATGGTTTTTCTGGATTTTTTTCGGGAGATCCGGGAAAAGGAGGATGAGGAAGTGAAGAGGAAGACAGTGAGAAAAATCGCGGCGGTTATCGCATTGCTGTGCCTGGGAGCTGTGGTTTTGACAGGATGCGGAGGTTCATCGTCCGGTTCAGGCAGTGGTACTGACGGCGACGGGATCTCTATTTATGTGGGAGAAACCATATTTGATAGCAGCCTTGATCCCGTGAAGGGAGCATTTTCCTATGGCTATCCCGTCATAAATAATGCGTTGACTAAAGTGACTCCTGAATCGACATACACGGGAGATCTGGCGCTGGATTGGGAAGTGAGCAGTGACGCGTTGACATACACCTTCCATCTGAGGGAAGGCGTGACGTTCCATGACGGCTCCGATTTCACTGCTGAAGATGTAGTGTTTACATACAATACAGTGAAGGAAAATCAGGGTGGTAATGACAGCGTGGATCTGAGCCGTATGGCGTCGGTAGAGGCAACGGACGATCATACTGTGTTATTCACGTTGACAGAGCCGTATTCGTCTTTCCTGGATCAGACGGCATGTCTGGGCATAGTTCCCAGTGATGGGTATGACAGCCGGACTTTTGATACCATGCCGATAGGAACAGGGCCGTGGAAAGTCATACAATATGATACAGCTCAGAAAATGATACTCGGCGCCAATGAGGATTATTACGGAGGCGCTCCTTCAATAGAGCAGGTGACTATACTCGATATGGAAGAGGACGCAGCGATAGCCAGCGCCAGATCGGGAGAGCTGGATCTGGCAATGGTCAGTCCCAACTATGTCAATGAAGAGATAGACGGGATGCATATCGAGAATCTGGAGACCATGGATGTGCGTCAGATAAGCTTGCCTGTTACACCACAGGAGTCATACAGGACGGAAAGCGGCGATACGGTAACAGTCGGCAATGATGTGACATCTGACAGAGCGGTAAGAGAAGCTCTGTCCATCGGTATCGACAGGCAGACCATAATAGATAATGCTCTCAATGGTATAGGGAAGCCGGCGGAAGGGTTTACCGATAATCTTGAATGGGGAAATACCGCATCTTATGAGGATAACAGAAAAGATGAGGCCAGGGCGCTTCTGGAAACAGCAGGATGGGAGGAAGGTAAGGACGATATATATGAAAAGGATGGTCTCAGATGTGAATTCACAGTCTATGCGCCAAGCGGCGATACGGCCAGATATCAGCTGGCTCAGGCAGTAGCTGAGGAGGCGGAGAAAATAGGGATAAAAATAGATGTGGACCAGGCAACGTGGGATGAATTGGATACGGAAGCGTTTACCAGCGGCGTAGTGTGGGGCTGGGGTCAATATGATCCTGTGGTCCTGAGGAACCTGTTTTATTCCGGTGCTTTTACAGGTACAGGTACGGCCAATACTGTCAGATATTCCAATGCCGAAGCCGACAGATTGATAGAAGCTGCCCTTGACGCCAACAGCAGGGAAGCTTCTGTCGAAGCCTGGAAACAAGTTCAGAGCGTTACCGCGAATGACTACGCGTACCTCTATATCGTGAACATAGAACACAGTTATTTCGTAAGCGACGATCTGGATATATCCGTCGATACTCAGATCCCTCATCCTCATGGTCACGGAGCTCCTGTCATCAACAATATGAATCAGTGGACACTGAAATAGCAGGAGCGCGGAAAGGAGATCTCAATGAACAGACTGAAGTATATCTGCTCAACAACGATCAGGATGCTGACGCTGGTGATAGCCGTCTGTATCCTCTCCTTCATATTGGTGTCGGCTTCTCCCGTCGATCCGCTGCAGGCGTATGTCGGCGCTGAATCTACCATGTCGGAGGAGGCCAGGGAAGAGGTAGCTGAATATTGGGGACTCAATGATCCTCCGGTAGAAAGGTTCCTCACCTGGGCAAATAATACATTGCATGGGGACTTGGGGACATCCATAACCTACAACATGCCTGTGGCGCAGGTGATATCGGAAAGGTTCGTCTACTCACTGGCTCTGATACTGGCTGCGTGGGTATTGTCGGGAGTCATAGGATTTGCAGCAGGTATACTGGCGGCGGTGAGAAGGGGAGGGATCTTTGACAAATGTGTCAAAACTTTCTGCCTCATCCTTCAGTCGGCTCCCGTGTTCTGGTTCGGCTTGCTGATGTTGACGGTCTTTTCTGTAATATTGGGATGGTTCCCGACAGGACAGGCGGCTCCGGTAAATAAGCTGGCGGAGGATGTAACTATATGGGATCGTATATATCATATGATATTGCCGGCCGTTACCCTGAGCATATTGGGAATAAGTAAGATAACCCTTTACACGAGACAGAAGCTGATAGAAATAATGAACAGCGATTATATGTTATTTGCCAGGGCGCGAGGGGAATCTACCGGTCAGCTGGTGGCAAGACATGGCCTGCGAAATATCGCTATGCCGGCTATCACGCTGCAATTCGCTTCCTTCAGCGAGCTGTTCGGCGGTATAGCCCTGGCGGAGACGGTATTCTCATATCCCGGTCTTGGGAGCGCTGTAACGGCAGCGGCTACCAATGGCGACGCACCGCTGCTGATAGGTATCGCCATGTTCAGCGCTCTCTTTGTTTTCGCGGGAAATTTCATCGCTAATGTGCTATATGGGATCGTGGATCCGCGGTTAAAGGAAGGAGGATACCGTGCATAATCAGGCCATGACTATGGATGGACCTCGTTTGAAGCAGCCGAGGTTCAATACGAAAAAAAAGCTGGTGATATATATAGCATTGGCGGCAACATATCTGATCGTAGTAATGGTAGCCGGACTGGTGATGGATCCGGAAATGTATGGGGTACATTACGAGGACAGTTTTCTGGCGCCGTCCTTGGCACATCCCTTTGGGACTGATATCATGGGACGGGATATGTTCTGGAGAAGCGTGAAAGGCCTTTCCAACAGCATACTGATAGGGCTGGCGGCTTCGGCGGTGAGCTCTGTCATAGCGCTGGTCTTTGGTGCTGTGTCCGCTGTGTCCGGCGGGAAGGTTGATCGTGTTATCATGTGGTGCGTGGATTGCTGCATGGGGATCCCACATCTGGTGCTGCTGCTCCTCATATCCTATATGATGGGAAGAGGCGGTTTCGGTGTGGCCTTTGCCGTAGCGGTGACGCACTGGCCGGAGCTGACCAGGCTGGTCAGGGCGGAAGTACTCCAGGTCAGAGGATCACAATATGTGAAAGCTTCTCTCAGGATGGGGCATTCCTGGTTCCAGGTGGCCAGGGAGCACATAGTGCCTCATGTGTTGCCTGTCTATCTTGTAGGACTGGTGCTTCTGTTTCCACATGCTATAATGCATGAGGCGGCGCTCACATTCCTGGGGTTCGGCTTTTCTGCCTCTACACCTGCCATAGGAGGGATCCTGTCGGAAGCCATGTCACATATAATTACCGGGAAATGGTGGCTCTGTTTATTTCCGGGATTGATGCTGCTGATAGCTGTCATGCTATTCGATGTGATCGGCGAAAAACTGAAAATGCTGCTGAATCCGGGAAGCGGCAACCAATAGGGAGGTGAGGCGAATGATGAAAAAAAATGGAGCAGGAACTGACAGCCCCTTATTGTCAGTTAAAAATCTTACAGTGTTATTCAGCAGATACGACCATGGCTTCAACAAATATGATCTGGAAGTCATTCATTCCCTCGATGTAGAGGTGTATCCTGGTGAGGTAGTAGCTGTAGTGGGAGCCAGTGGTTCCGGAAAAAGCCTGCTTGCTCATTCAGTGTTGGGGATACTGCCGGAGAACGCGACTGTTACGGGAGAGATGGCATATATGGGCCAGCCTCTGACCTGTGAGCTGCAGCGTAAACTTCGTGGTCGCGATATGGTCCTCATTCCTCAGTCAGTGGAATTTCTGGATCCGCTGATGAAGGTGGGAAGACAGGTGAAAGGTGTCAGAGGTACCATGGAAAAAGTGAAGAGCGTATTCGGAAGATATGGATTGCCGGAAGAAACGGAAAAAATGTATCCATTTCAGCTTTCCGGAGGAATGGCCCGGCGGGTCTTGATATCCACGGCGGTGATGGAGGCTGCCAAGTTGATAATAGCTGATGAGCCCACGCCGGGACTGGGGGCGGATATGGCCATGGAGACCCTGAGTCATTTCAGAGAGCTGGCCGATGACGGATGTGGTGTTTTGCTGATAACTCACGATATAGATCTGGCTTTTGGTATAGCCGACCGTATCGCTGTGTTTTATGGGGGAACGACCGTAGAGGTTTGCCCGGCCGGGGATTTCAAAAAAGGGAAGGAAGCGCCGAGACATCCTTACAGTAAGGCGTTTATCGATGCTCTTCCTCAGAACGGCTTCAGAGCTATAGCGGGGACTCAGCCTTATGCGGGAGATCTTCCGAAAGGCTGTCTCTTTGCAGACAGATGCCCCATGAGGACGGAAGAATGTGCCGGTACTGTTGAGATGCGGGAGATCAGAGGCGGAAAGGTAAGGTGTATCCATGCGACTTGAAGCGGAAAACCTGGGATTCAGATACGGGAGCAGCAAGGGGAGCCCATGGATATTCAGAGGGCTGGATTTTACATTGGAATCAGGGCAGCGAACGGCATTGGTAGGACCTTCCGGATGCGGCAAAAGCACCCTTTCCAGGGTCTTATCAGGTTATCTGGAACCTTCCGAGGGGCGGGTCCTGTTAGATGGGAAGCCTCTGCCGCTGAAAGGCTATTGTCCGGTCCAGATGATATACCAGCATCCCGAACAGGCAGTGAATCCAAGATGGAAGATGGAAAAAATACTGAAGGAATGCTGGGATCCCGACGAAGAGCTACTGAAAGCTATGGGGATAGAAGAGGCCTGGCTGGAGCGGTGGCCGTCGGAGCTTTCCGGCGGGGAGCTGCAGCGGTTCTGTATCGCCAGAGTGCTGGGGCCGGAGACAAGATTTCTCATATGCGATGAGATAACAACCATGCTGGATGTGATAACCCAGGCTCAGATCTGGGAAAAAATACTGGAAGTAGCTCGATACAGGAAGCTGGGGCTGCTGGTGGTGACTCATAACATGGCTCTGGCGGAGAAAGTCTGCGATAAGATCGTCCGGTTTCCCGAAATAAGCCGGAAATGAAGATTTATATAGACATTTATATTTTTGAGGAAATATATGCGGACTCTGTCTAAAAGGAACCGTCAAGACAGGAATGCTAAAATGGATCTGTTATCGATGCGCAATAGGCATAAATTACGGTCGAGTGATGTTCGCAGATGGTGGAAAATGCCTAAAATCCATAAAATACTCGACATTTTGGCATAAAATCAACGGGAACCTATCCGAAATATGCCTAAAACAGTATCTGAAACTGATTTTTTATTATTTCGTCATCAGAAGAGCTTGAAATATAGCGGGCATTATGCCTATTGGGAAACAAAATTTTCTGTTATAGGCATTTCTCGATAAAACGATAGCAGGATTTTGCAGGCGACAGCCCCGTTTTAGCTCTATGTGTCCATGTGATCATTCTGTCCAACTCTCGAAGTCCCAGCTGATGCTGTCGCCATCTGTGAGGATACAGGCGTCAGCCGATTCCATGACCATTTCATCATTGACTTCATACACCCAACCGGCGGTATCTGTTTCAGCTACGCCGTTGATGCTGGTGACGTAAGGGTTCTCAGAAGATTCATCTGTCAGCACTTCGATATCGTTAGCATTACCATATGTGATGAGGGCGTTGAGCACACTGCTTTCACTGTCGACGGTCACTGTCGCGTCTTCCACATCGGCAAGACCTGATTCATCAGGATAGCTGATGTCTATGGTAACGGTGATAGCTTCCTCCGAAGGAGCATCGGTCTGTTGCTGCTGTCCGGTCGTATCGCCGCTGCCGCAGCTTGCGAGAGCTAATGCCATGATCACGACGATCAGCAATATGGCATACTTTTTCATATCTATTCCTCCTTTTCCGTATCAATAGACGTACACCTTTGGCAGCCGCTGTCCGAAGGCACACAGTATTTCGTAATTTATAGTTCCGGTCTTTCGGGCGATATCATCGGCCGAGATCTCGTAGATGCCGTCTTTTCCCATGATGGTCACTTCGTCACCCAAACGCGGATAAGGCACATGAGTGACATCTATCATGCATTGATCCATGCAGATGGTCCCGGCGATAGGTGCGAAAACACCGTTTACGATGACCTTTCCACGGGAGGAATAAGGTCTGGGGAATCCATCGGAGTAGCCCAATGGTATGGTAGCTATGAGACTGTCTTGCTGTGTGGTGAATTTTCTGCCGTAGCTGATGGAATTGCCTGCGGGTACTTTTTTCAACTGGATGATATTGGCCTTGACAGACATCACAGGTCGTAATTCTATCTGAGATTTATCCACCTCGTCCGACGGGTAGCAACCATACAGGATGATCCCCGGGCGCACCATTTCATAGTGGGTCGATGCCATCTCCATCACCGCCGCGCTGTTGGCGATAGTTCTGGCGGGGATGTAAACATCGGCGTTGAGAAGCTTCTTATAGAAGACCATGAAGCGTTGCTCTTGCACGATGGCATACGTCTTATCAGCGGCATCGGCTGTGGCGAAGTGGGAAAAGAGCCCGGCTATCCTGAAGTTGGGAAGCTGCTGTATCATCTTTATGTCGTCTACGGAGGAAGAATTTTCGATATCGTAGCCTATGCGACCCATCCCTGTGTCGATGGCTATATATCCGTCGATGATGATGCCGGCTTTCTGAGCCGCCTTGGAAATAGTTTCCGCGTTTTTGAAATCGCATACTACAGGCGAAAGTCTGTGTTCGATGATAGTATCCACGTAAGGATCAGGGGTCAGGCCCAGGACGATGATCTCCTCCAGGAGAAATCCGGCGTTTCTCAGACGTACCGCTTCAGAAAGGGTTGCTACGCCAAAGGACTCGATGCCGTTGGCTCGCAGTACAGTAGCCGTTTTTACCGCGCCATGACCATAAGCATCAGCTTTGATGATACCGGTCACCTTTTTGCCCGGTCCGACCTTTTCCTTGATTTTCTTTATATTGAAGTCGAGATTCGTTATATTGATCTCCGCCCATGCGGCTCTGAGGGCTTCTTTATACATTAGTTAAATCCTCCGAAAACTGAAATCGAAATTTTACAGCTGCGGCCTCCTTTTTATGATGTCATCTCTTCCCGGTCCGTTGGAAACGTATGTGATAGGGAAACCTATGAGTTTTTCTATTTCATTTACATAATTCTGTGCCTCTGCCGGGAGCTTTTCAAACTCACGGATGCCGGTGATGTCGCATTTCCACCCCGGCAGTTTTCTGATGACAGGCTTGGCTTGTTCCAGCTTTGACGTAGGCGGGAACCTGTCGGTCACCTGGCCGTCGATTTCATAGCCAACGCAGATAGGTATCTCATCCAGGTATCCCAATGGGTCAAGTACTGTAAAAGCTACTTCTGTAGTTCCCTGAGTCATGCAGCCATATTTTGTCGCGACTACGTCGAACCAGCCTACTCTTCGAGGTCTGCCTGTGGTAGCTCCGTATTCACCGCCGTCACCGCCGCGCTTTCTCAGCTCTTCTGCCTCCTCTTCATCGAGGATCTCGCTGACAAAGGCGCCTCCGCCTACCGCGCTGGAATAGGCCTTTACCACCGTGATTATGCTCTTTATCTCGTAAGGAGGTACTCCTGCACCGATGGCTCCGTAGGCGGCCAGCGTAGATGATGAGGTTACCATCGGATATATGCCATGATCAGGATCTTTGAGGGCGCCCAGCTGACCTTCCAGCAATATTTCCTTACCGTCCTTTATGGCCTTATCCAGGAAGAGCGCTACATCGCAGACGTAAGGTGCTACCATTTCCCTGTACTGGAGAAGGGTATTCATGACATCGTCCACATCCAGCTCAGGCTTGTTGTACAGATGCTTCAGCAACACGTTCTTCTGGGTCACGACCCTTTCCGCCTTTTCCCGCAGCAGCTCTTCGTCCATGAAAAGCTCTTGCACCTGGAAGCCTATCTTGGCATATTTGTCAGAGTAGAAAGGAGCGATGCCCGATTTCGTCGAACCGAAGGCTTTGCCGCCGAGGCGCTCTTCTTCGTACTGGTCAAAAAGTATGTGGTACGGCATCAGTATCTGAGCTCTGTCGGAAACCAGGATGTTTGGCTTCGGGACACCCTTATCGACCAGCGAGCCTATCTCCTCCATGAGAAACGGGATATTGAGAGCGACACCGTTTCCCAGGATATTGGTGATGTGCTGGTAGAAAACGCCTGAAGGCAGCATGTGAAGGGCGAACTTACCGTAATTGTTCCTGATGGTATGGCCCGCGTTGCTTCCGCCCTGGAACCTGATGACGATATCAGCATCCTGAGAAAGCATGTCGGTTATCTTGCCTTTTCCTTCGTCGCCCCAGTTGGCGCCTACGATTGCTTTTATCATTTAAATCAAATCTCCTTTTATATATAAGTAAAACTTTAATAAACTAATTATACATTGCATGACTGCCGGAAAGCAGCAGGTTGACCGTACAGCCGGCGGCCGGAGTCATATCAGACGTTTATATCGGCGTGCATTCCCAGAGCGTCTCTGTTTGCGTCGATAACGGGTCTGACCATGGTTTCCAGGAACGCTTCTGTCTGACTCTCGGCGCAGCCGGTGAAGTTTTCCGGCTTCATCAACGCCAGCAGCTGCTCTTTGGTCATATTGAAATCCGGATCGGAAGCGATCCTGTCCAGCAGATCGTTGTCGGCGCCTTCCTCTTTGACGCGCTTACCTGCCGCCATGGAATGCTGTCTTATCTTTTCGTGGAGCACCTGTCTGTCGCCGCCTGCTTTCACGGCATCCATCATGATGTTCTCTGTGGCCATGAAAGGAAGTTCACTCATGAGTCTTGAGTTTATGACCTTAGGATATACTACCAGACCCGATGTGATGTTCATGTAAAGCTCCAGGATACCGTCGGTGGCCAGGAAGCTTTCGGAAACGCTGAGTCTCTTGTTGGCCGAGTCGTCAAGGGTCCTCTCGAACCACTGGGTGGATGCGGTGATAGCCGGGTTCATCACGCCCGATATCACGAAATTGGAAAGAGCCGCGATACGCTCCGAGCGCATAGGGTTGCGTTTGTATGCCATAGCAGACGAGCCTATCTGATTCTTTTCGAAAGGTTCTTCGATTTCTTTCAGATGCTGCAGCAGCCTTATATCATTGCTGAATTTGTGCGCGCTCTGGGCGATGCCTGAAAGGATGTTTAGTACCCGGGTATCCACCTTTCTGGAGTAGGTCTGACCGGAGACAGCATAACAGCTCTCGAAGCCCATCTTTTCCGCGATGAGAGAATCCAGCTTTCGGACTTTCTCTATATCGCCGTCGAACAGCTCGAGAAAACTGGCCTGCGTACCGGTGGTCCCCTTGGATCCCAGTAATTTCATGGTGCTGAGCATATAGTCCAGATCTTCCAGATCCATCAGGAGATCCTGTATCCACAGGGTGGCCCGTTTTCCTACGGTGGTAGGTTGAGCCGGCTGGAAATGGGTGAAGCCCAGAGTCGGCAGGGCCTTATATTTATCAGCGAAATCCGCCAGATTGGCAATGACGTTTATCAGTTTTTTTCTGATGAGCCTCAGACCTTCTGTCATGATTATCAGATCCGTATTGTCTCCTACGTAGCAGGAGGTCGCTCCCAGGTGTATTATGCCTTTGGCGCTGGGGCACTGCAGTCCGTAAGCGTAAACGTGAGACATGACATCGTGGCGAACTTCTTTTTCTCTTTCTTTCGCTACGTCGTAATTTATGTCATTTGCCGCAGCCTTCAGCTCTGCTATCTGCTGATCCGTTATGGGAAGACCCAGCTCCTGTTCCGATTCGGCCAGGGCTATCCACAGCCTTCGCCATGTCCTGAACTTCTTTTCAGGTGAAAAGAGGTATTTCATTTCCTTGCTGGGATATCTTTCAGACAATGAACTGGTATAACTCTTTGTATTATCCATAATCACGCTCCTTATCCATGATGTGTGTCGTATCGATCATAACAGTTATTATACCACATCACCAGACTACAGCACAAGGCGCAGAACGTTGATGATCACAGGCTTATTGGGCGTTGGACTTCTTCCCGGAGAAAATATAGGTTATGATGGCGGCAATGATAACGAGACCGCAGCCGATCATGGAAGTGATGTCCAGCACCTCCCCCAGGAACACGTATCCGAGGATGATGGAGAATACGATGCCGGAATAGTTATAGATGCTGATTTCCGCCGCAGGAGCCATGCGGTAGGAATAGGTGAGGGCTATCTGGCCGAAGCCGCCGAATACACCGATGAGGATAAGAAGCAGCAGCTCTTTCCAATCAGGCATGACGAAGTCATAAATCATGAAAGGGATGCACGCCAGTACACAGAATGTGGAGAAGTGCATTATTATGGTCATGCCGTCCACCTTATTCTTGAAATAGGCCAGCAGCGTGTAAGAGACGCTGGAAAAGAAGGCGCAGAGAAATGCCATGAACAGCGGGAATAAATTGGAATTGAAAGCCGGGTTGGCCACAAAAGCTGCGCCGACGAAAGCCACAAGGAGGGCCGGGATCTGTATTTTCTCTATCTTTTCCTTGAGAAAAACCGCCGCCCAGAGAGTTATCATAAATGGCGACAGTTTCATCAGCGTGGAGACGTCTCCCTGATGAGCATGAGCTACCGCGTAGAACTGAGTTATGAGCCCCAGGAACCCGAAAAGAGAGCGCACAAAAAGAAGGGGCTGGTTCTTCTTTGTCCCAAAGAGTGAGCCGCCCGCTCTTTTTATCAATATGAAGCTGAGAAAAAGGGTCACGATGTTTCTGAAAAATACCTGCTCCATGATGGGGATAGATGTTCCCGACATGTTGATAGGTATCTGCATCGCTGAAAACAGAAATGCGGACAGACACATCAGTACCGCGCCTTTTTGCCTGCTTGGTGCTTCGTTGAGAGAAGCCATCGGTGTCACCTCGTTACGATATCTTTTCCAGCTCGTCGATGCGGGCTCCTTCCAGGGAATGCTTGACACGGTCAGCTTCCTCGGCAGCCTTGGCATCGTTCCAGTGATCCATAGTCCCTACCAGATATCCGGTTATCCTTCTTATTCTTTCGAAAGGAACGTGGGAAAATGTATAGTTCAAATCAGCATAGTCGCCGTCGATCTGCACATCCAGCGCGTCGAGCTTCCTGTTGTACTTTTCTTCGAGATAATCCACATAAGCCTGAGCTTCCTGCGGGCTTGCGTTTCCGGTTATTTTTACAGACATATCAATACCTCCTATAACATCATCTGGGGATGATTATACACCTAAACACTATATTTTGTATATAGATTTGGTGAAAAAGTACATCAAAAAAACAATTTGGACTAAAATAGTCAAACGATGTGAGCCGGCCGCTTTCCCTGAGGGAGGCAAGACGGAAGGATTATCGCAGAACAGGATTTTTGTGGGCTTCAGTGACATTTTAACCGGATTTTCGGAAATATTTTGAGGTGAAATATCGCGAAACAGCTTTTCAGCTGCACTCAGGATAATTTTAAGGTGGATTTGGGGTGAAAACTATCCTGAAGTCTTTCTCTATTCCATTTCGCGATAATCTCAGAGAAAAAACACCCTGGAATATCCCTAAAATGTCGTGACTGCAAAGTTGAAGTACATCTGGCGATAATCTTGATGAGACCACTTCCCGAGCAGGCAGATGCTGGCAAATAGGAATGCGCTGTGAAAGGTTTGACACCTTCTGCCGCAATTTATATAATGAAGACAAAATCGCAATGGAGGTGCGCACATGGAGTTGAAACAGGCTATTTTGACGAGAAGATCCGTCAGAGGATTTCTCGACAGGCCGGTATCGAAGGAAATCATCGAGGATATTCTCAGGACGGCGACTCGGGCTGTCTCCGCCAATAACACCCAGCCGTGGGAATTCGCGGTGATGACCGGCGATGTGATGAAAAAAGTCGCAGCCGACAATATGGCCCGCTTCGAAAGAGGTGAAGCCGAGGATTTTCCGGATATCCCTTTCGAGGGAGTTTACAGGAAAAGGCAGGTGGACGTGGCAAAGCAGCTTTTTGGCGCTATGGACATAGAGCGGGGAGACAAGGAAAAACGTCACTGGTGGATGGGGCGTGGCTTCAGATTCTTCGACGCGCCGGCAGCGATCATCCTCATGATGGATGCCAGTCTGGATGAAAGTACCTGCAGGTTCGATGTTGGGTGTGTCGCCCAGAACATATGCCTTGCGGCTATGGAGCACGGATTGGGAACGTGCGTCGAAGATCAGGCCATCATGTATCAGACAGGTCTGCGGGAAATACTTCGCATACCGGAGGATAAACGCTTCGTTTCAGGTATCGCAATCGGATATGCCGATCCGGAATTCCCGGCCAATGGTGTCATCAGTGAAAGGGCGGATATCGATGAGATAACATCCTGGTACGGGTTTTGATGGTGGAAAGAGCCGCAGGGAAGGGTTCCCGGACAAAAAGGAGAGGAAAGCTGAGATAATTGTAAAAATCAGTTTGCAGTGACGATGAAAATCGGTTATAATATACGAGATGTCTCTGTAGCTCAGCTGGATAGAGCACCGCTCTCCTAAAGCGGGTGCCGGAGGTTCGAATCCTCTCAGGGACGCCATAGAGTAAGCGGCAAGCCTTTGGAAACAAGGGTTTGCCGTTTTTTAATATGACGATCATACTGCCTGGTATCATAACGGAGGCGGATGTCTGGTGAACAGTCTGGGGTTCTGTCACGTAAATGCGAGCTTATGGCTTTGGAAACATGCATATCCTTTTTCAAAACATGAGTTTCTATAAATTTCCATGGACTCCTATACTCTTTCGAATGATTGTACCCATTTCCCGTATAAAGTGAAGCCGGATTTTTAGCGATTTTTATACTTGATTTGGCCATCGATGAGAAGAACCGTATAAAAACAGCGGCATTTCGAGGTAATGAAGGGCAAATCCTTATACGGGAAATGGCTGGAATAGCTGAATGCAGTATAAATGCCAGGCCGCCGGACCGCAAAACAAGCCGCCACAAAATGCCAGGTCGCCGGGCCGTAAGGCAGACAGTCGCTGTAAAAAAAGATGCACCAAAAACCATGCTGTAGCACGGTACATTGGTGCATTGTACATTGGCGCATTTTTTAAGAATCGTTGGAAACGGCAGTGTCAGCGGCATTTTGATCCTATCAACGCCTATCAACGCTATTCCTTCAGCAGGGCCGCTATTTTCGTCTTCGGGTCGATGATATCGCTGATGGAGATGTCTCCATTGAGGGCGGCTACGAGGTAGGACACATATTTGGAGATATCCACCTCATAGAACCACTGACGTTTGGAAAGCTCCGGACTTCTGTAGGTAAGGTTCGTTCCCAGAACACCTTTGATGACGCCGTCCTCGTATGCCTTGTCGAATTTTTCCAGGCCGTTGGTGAACAGGCCGTAAGTGGCGTAGCAGTAGATATCTCTGGCATTTTTTTTCTTCATTTCGTAAGCGATGTCAAGCATAGATTCTCCTGAGGAGATGATGTCGTCGGTGATAAAGATATCCTTGCCATTCACCGGCGCGCCCAGATATTCATGAGCTACGATAGGATTGTGGCCATTGACCATGACAGAATAGTCGCGCCTTTTGTAAAACATTCCCATATCGACGCCGAGGACGGAGGAATAGTACATGTTTCGTTGCATCGCGCCTTCGTCGGGGCTGATGACCATGAACCTTTCCTTGGAATAATCCAGATCTTTGAAAGTCCTCTTGAGCTTTTTCAGTATTTGATAGTATGGGATGATGTTGTCAAAGCCCATCAGCGGTACTGCGTTTTCGATCATTGGCGCGTGGGCGTCGAAGGTTATCAGATTGGTGACTCCCATGGAATGAAGCTCCTGCAGCATGCATGCGCTGTCGAGGGATTCCCTGAAGTTGCGTTTGTGCTGACGGCCGCCGTAGAGGATAGGCATGATGACGGAGATCCGATGAGCCTTTCCTCCTGCCGCCTGGATAAGTCGTTTGAGATCCTGATAGTGGTCGTCCGGCGACATGTGGTTTTTGTAGCCGAACAGGTCGTAGGTACATCCGTAGTTGCCTACATCTACGAAAATGTACATATCTCTGCCGCGGATAGTCTCGTTTATCATACCCTTGGCGTCTCCTGAGGAAAAGCGAGGACATTGGCTGCTGACGAGATAGGTTCTGGAGCTGTCATCGGTCCAGCTTCGCAGATAATCATCCACCATCTTTGCCATTTCCACAGCACCCTCAGTAGCTACGAGGGCTATCCTTCCGAAGTTGCTTGTCCTGTTTAATAATTCTTCCGGTGTTGTCATAGTTCGTTGTCCCCTTTTCGGTAATTGCGAGAAGTTGTTGATGAATTTACAAGAGATATTCCCATTTATATAATTGATTTTATCACAAACAAAGGTAAAAAACAGTAGAAGCTTAGTCATTTTTTAACATTTCCCAAACATTTTCCAATCATTTTGAAAACACATCTTTACTACAATCAGATCATCGAAAGAAAACTGTCGAGGGAAGGATCAGCGACCGAATGGATGTGGGAACTGACCAGTTCCCAATTCAATGGCCGGAAGCGAAAAGGCGCGGTCGAGAGGATGATCGCCAGAGAGAAAAGGAAAAATACAAGGAGGCGTGTTGAGATGAAAAAGAAGAATTTTGTATCGATGGTACTGGGGACAGTAGGAGGCATCCTGTTTGCCATAGGCATGTGCATGTGTTTGCTGCCGGAATGGGGCGCGTTTACCCAGGGAGTGATCATTGCGGCTGTCGGGATAGTCGTGTTACTGGCGATGCTGCTGGTGCGACGAAAGATGGAAGGAAAGCCGGCAGTCAAATTGAACGGCAGGGCGGTGATCACGATGCTCATCGGTGTAGTGGGAGCGCTGGCTTTCGGAGTCGGCATGTGCATGTCCATGGTATGGGGAATGATGATACCGGGGATATTGGTAGGGATATTTGGGATCGTGATATTGCTCTGTCTGATCCCAAGGATAAAAGGACTGGAACAGTAAAAGCGGAGTGGCAAATTTACGATAAGGAGGGATCACAATGGCTAAATCGAAGCTGGTGAAAGCAAACGAAAAAATCGCGGAAGGTGTTGTTGAAGGATATAAGAAGATAGAAGACGGAGTGGTCGGAGGATATAAAAAGATCGAAAAGGGGACAGTAAACGGCTTCAATAAGGTTGCTGACAAGTTCGTATGTCAGTTCCTGACAAAGGAAGGCGAGTCAGTGGAGGAGGCAAGGCGGCGGCTGGAACGCGAAGAAGAGCAACGCAGGAGCCGGGCCGGGGAAAGGCATGGGCATACGGCCGGCGGCGCTGATCATGGAAACGGAGGTAAATGAGGCGCCGTCTGGTTTTGGATATATCGGCTCGAGCCGGTATCCTGCGGGGTATCGGTTCTTTTCCGCTGATTAGGACAGCGCGGCAGAAAATTCAAGGGTGTGGCAGAGCATTGATGAAAGTAGCGCCTAAGATCGAAATTCAAACAAAATTTTAATAATTCTATGATAAGATAAAATCAAGAAAAACGTGAGGAGGCGCTGAGGATGTTCAAGATACTGGTGGTGGAGGATGACCGGGAACTCAACAAGACTGTCTGCTCCTTTCTGGAGCAGAACGGATATGAAGCAGTAGGCTGCCTGCGGGCGGAGGAGGGATACGACGCCATGTATGGTGGGATAGTATTCGATCTGATAATCTCCGATATCATGATGCCGGGAATAGACGGATTCGAATTCGCGGAGACGGTACGGAAGCTGAATCAGGAAATACCTATCCTGTTCATGACAGCAAGAGATGATTTTGCTGCAAAGCAGCGAGGCTTCAAGGCGGGAATAGATGATTACATGGTCAAGCCCATCTTTCTCGATGAGATGCTGCTGAGGATAGAAGCGCTGCTCCGCCGGGCCAGGATAGCAGCCGATAAGAAGCTGGCGGTGGGAAACCTCATTATGGACGTGGAAGAACATACAGCGTATCTGAACGGCGAGGAAGTACCGTTGACAGTGAGAGAATTCAACATCCTGTACAAGCTGCTTTCATATCCCAAGAAAACATTTACCAGGGCACGTCTGATGGGCGAATTCTGGGACAGCGATTCCTCATCAGGGCCGAGAGTGGTAGATGTGTATATGACTAAGCTGAGGGACAAATTTTCGGGATGCGACGATTTTGAGATAATCACGGTACACGGACTGGGATATAAGGCGGTGCTGAAAGATGAGTGATATGAAGAGAGCCGGCAGGAGAGAACGGGTGCTGCTGGGGATCAGGAGGTACCTGTCCTTTTTCCTCCTGATGGCATTTGTCATAAGCTGCTGTATGACGTTGTTCCTCAACAGTCTGATGGAAACGACCGGGATCCGGTTGACAGAGGGAAATATCAGCTACGCGGCCAAGGTGACTTTTGTGAATGTAGTGTTTCTCAGCCTGTTGTGTACTGTTATCGATGGGATCAGGAGAAAATTCATGGTGGAACGGCCGGTGCGGCGTATCGTCAAAGCCGCGGAGCAGATAATGGAAGGCGACTTTTCGGTAAGGATACCGCTGGCGGGAGGCATAGACAGCCTGAGTGATTTCAATGTCATCGCCGAGTATTTCAATAAAATGGCAGAAGAGCTGTCGGGAACAGAGACTTTGCGTAATGATTTTATCGCTAACGTTTCTCATGAGCTTAAGACTCCGCTGGCGGTGATGCAAAATTACGGGACGATGCTGCAGCAGCCGGGGCTATCGCAGGACAAGCGGATGGAGTATGCCAGAGCTGTTGCGGAGGCGTCGCGGAGGCTGGCTGATCTGATAACCAATATCCTGAAGCTCAATAAGCTGGAAAATCAGCAGATATATCCGGCAGCTGAGAGCTATAATCTGGGGGAGCAGCTGTGTGAATGTCTGCTGTCCTTCGAAGGGGAATGGGAAGCTAAGGGATTGGACATCGAAACAGATGTGGAGGAAGGGGTATCGGTGGATACTGATGCGGAGCTGCTTTCTCTGGTCTGGAACAATTTGTTCTCCAATGCCGTTAAATTTACGGAGCCGGGAGGAAGGATATCCCTTTCCATGAGAACAGACGGAGAGGATGTTGTGGTCCGGATAGGGGATACAGGTTGCGGCATACCACCGGAAGTGGGACGACATATTTTTGAGAAGTTTTATCAGGGGGATACTTCTCATGCCACACAGGGAAATGGCCTGGGGCTGGCGTTGGTCAGGAGAGTCATCGACATCGCAGGCGGGGATATTTCCGTAACCAGTGAGGTAGGAAAAGGCAGCGTATTTACGGTCAGGCTCAGGAGAGGGAAAAGTGGAAAAGCTTAAAAAGATCATCCGCAGAGCGTTGTATCCGGGTACGGCAGTGGTGCTCATCAGCATACCGGTGGGGATAGGCTCGTTGTGCTACAGCTTTCTTATCGCGGGGGAAGATACGCTTGTGGCATATATATCGTATTTGGTATCGGCTTATGCATTGGCTATCGTGTGTTTGGGGATAGCACCTGTAGTGCGGAAGGTCAGCAGGAGCCTTCATGAGCTGCCGTATGTGGGAAAATATCTGGATGATATACCATTTAAGACGAATCTCTCAGTACATCTTTCTTTGGGAGTGAATCTCCTGTATGTAGCGTTGAATGCTTTTTCGGGAGTGCGCTATCGTTCAGTCTGGTTCGGGACTCTGGCTATGTATTATATATTCCTGTCGGTGATGCGTTTCCTGTTGGCGCGCTACAGCCAGAAAAGGGGACTTGGAGAGGACAGGAAATGTGAGCTGAGCAGATACCGGATGTGCGGGATTATCCTGCTGATGATGAATATCGCGCTCATAGGTGTCGTGATACTGGTCATCTCCGACAATAAGGGCTTCCGTTATAGTGGGATGATGATCTATGTGGTAGCTTTGTATACATTTTACATCACCGTCATGGCCATCATCAATATGGTGAAATACCGCAAGATCAACAGCCCTGTGGCCTATGCCGTGAGGGTGATAAACATGGCGGCAGCGCTGGTTTCCATGCTGGCTCTGGAGACCGCCATGCTGACCCAGTTCGACGATGGAAGCACCTCGCCTCATTTCAGACAGATCATGACAGGGGTGTCAGGGTGTGTCGCCTGCGCCATGATCGCAGGGCTGGGGATCCATATGATAATTCGCTCCAGCAGAGAATTGAAACGCGGTGAGTATGCCCAAAAGGGAACGGATGATCAGACTTCCCGACAGCGCGGAGGAAAGGAGTAATGATTTTATGAAAAACAGACCCGAGACCTTTGAATACACTTATTCGGCCAAAAGGCAGGAGGAAATAAGAAGTATACGCAGGAAATACATGATGGTGGATGAAAGCGAAGATAAGATGGAGCTGCTGCGGAAACTGGACAAGAGCGCTACCAGAAAAGGTATGATCGTGTCCATCACCCTGGGCGTGCTGGGCTGCCTGCTGTTGGGTATAGGAATGTGCTTCACCATGGTGTGGGTGGAGTGGTTCATCTATGGGATACCTGTCGGGCTGATCGGTATCGCTTTGATAATTACCGCGTATCCTGCCTTTGCTCGAATAACGAAAAAAGAGCGGGAACGCCTGGCGCCCCGCATCATTGAATTGACGGAAGAACTTTCCGGAGAAGATGCCGTATAATAAGTATGACGGTCATTCAGATCAGCCTGAGCGTATCGGGCTAAGCTGAGCCAGGGAGATCAGGTCTCTGGCTTTTCTTTTTCCTGCGCCACGGAAGACGGATCAGCATCGCGGCAGCGAAGATGACGATGATGGCGATGCCCGAGATGAAGAACCACAGAGCCACTCCCACCTGCTCGGCGATAGGACTGCTTATCAGAAGCCCTATCGGCATGGTCACTGACGAGATGAGGGTCAGGACAGAAAAGGCTCTGCCCATCTTTTCCGGTTGGACGGTTTCCTGGATATAAGCTGTCAGCGGGATGGTGTGGACGTTGCCGGAAGCGCCCAGACACGCGCAGAACAGCGCGAAGGCCAGCCAGCCGGTGAAGGTTGGAGGCACGATACCGCAGAGGGCTGACATGACACCTATACATAAAAGCCCGACGAAAGATGTCCTTATTTTCCGTCTGATCCTGAGTACGCTGGAAAACAACAGCGATGAAAGCAGCATACCGACGGCGAATGCCAGTTCTACGAAGCTTCCATATATGGCTGATAAACCAAAATAATCACTGGTCATCAGTGGATAGAAGGATGAAAGAGGAGCATAGAAAAACATGCACAGAGCCTCGGCCACTACCAGGAGCAGCAGTTTTTCATCCTTTCTGAAGATCAGAAGCCCCTCTTTGAATTCTGAAACGGCGCTCTTTCTTTCCTCCAGGTGTTTTTCGAGCTTGGGTATGGTAACGAAGCCCAGAGCGATACTGGCCAGGACGGCTCCTGCCACGTCGCTGAGCAATACCACGGACAGAGGGAAGGCGGCGTACAGAGAGGCGCCGATAACAGGCCCCAGCAGGAAGGAGCCTGCGTTTATCAGCTGCAGCCATCCGTTGGTTTTTATCAGCTGGTCCGATGGGACAAGCTGAGGAATGATGGATTGGATGGCAGGCTGCTGAAAGGTGCTCCCTATCCCCCGGGCGCACAGGACTATGAACACTGACCACACAGGCATGTTGAAGGATGACAGCAGCAGTGAGTATATCAGCGCGATTACTCCCATGGATATGTCGGAGAATATGGAAATGAATTTTCTGTTGAAGCGGTCGGCGGCGATGCCGGCCACAGGGCTGAACAGAGTCATGGGAAGGTATGCTATCAGCCCTGAAAGCCCCAGCATCAGCGGCGATGATGTCTGCTCCGCCAGCCACCAGATGAGAGCGAACTGGACCCCGTGGCTGCCAAGCATCGAAACGGCTTGCCCTGCGGCTACCAAGATGAAAGGCCGTTTCCATGCCGTTTTTTTGTTATCGTTAATTGCGTTATCTGACATTTTCATTATCCTTTCGTTATCCGGCCCCAACGGGGCCATTTTTCGTCTGCGCCTGCCGCATGCGTGATCGGCAGCGCGGATCTCCTGTAGCTTCATGTAAAGGACAATAAAAAAGATATCTCCCTGTGGTGAGATATCCTGTGGAGCTGTCATCGCCGAGCGAAGGCGTGAAAAATCGCCGGAACGCAAAAGGAAGGCGACCCGGTCACCCATTCGAAAAACAAGTACGACAAAATACTCACCACAGATCCTGTGATGAAAGAAATCCTATTGTCCCCTTATTTAACGAATAGACGACATCAAGCCACCTCCCTTTCCATATATTGTGTGACATGATAACATACGGAATGATCCCGGTCAAGGATATATGGAAAAAAGAAAAGGCCGGAGGCATCATCCCTTTGTGCCGGTCCATCCGACAAGCGAAGAAAATGCCTACATTTCTCGAAAAATAAAAAAAGTAGGCAAAATCCAACAGTTTTGAGATGCTGGATCATTTTAGTCAAGAGGAAAATTAATGCTTTATGACATAAATACAGATAATTTGTCTGAAGGAGAGACAGTAAACGTTGAAGATTTTATCTACATTACGCAAAAAAAGTGAAATGTAGGTAAAACGCGGAGAAATATGCTTTTTCATACCCGTTCAGCTGGAAAGAAGATCCTGCCATCTGTTTACATACTGCTTTTTTCCTCCTGTCTATCTGTCTGAATCCATTATAGCATGTAAGTCTTTCACAGGTATTCGCGGAAGCCGATTTCCCAACCGGCTCAGGATCTCGTTGGTGATGGTTCCCGCGGAGGCTGCCAGCTGAGATGCACGGATAGATCCACCGTCACCGGAGCCGATGATGACGGCTACATCTCCGGCGCAGACTTTATCGATATGGCTGACGTCGATGATAGTCTGATCCATACAGATGCGGCCGATAATGGGAGCACGCTTCCCGGCGATGAGTACTGAGCCTTTCATGTTGGAAAGCTCTCGCGGCAGTCCGTCTGCGTACCCGATGGCCAGGGCTGCTATTTTCATTTCCTTTGAGGCGGTAAAGGCCATAGCGTAGCCGGCGGATTCTCCGGCCCGAAGTTTTCTGACGGAGGTGACGCGGGCTTTGACGGAAAGGACGGGACGCAGCGGTGTATCGTAACTTTCTTCGTCCTCCCGGCTGCTGAGGACGCCGTAGAGAGCGATGCCAACTCTGGCGTAGTGGAAAGCGGCCTCCGGATAGTTGAGAATACCGTAGCTGGCCAGTACATGGAGTTTAAGACGGCTCAGGGCTTTTGGCCCGCGTTCTCCGCCGTCTTCCGAGCTTATGCCCAGGGCGGAGACGAGAGTGCGGAAGCTTTCAAGCTGCTTTTCGGTGAAGCGGCGGCTCGATGCGTCCGTCATATCGGAGGCCGCCAGATGGGTGAAAAGACCCGAGATCTCCAGGTTTTCCATGGCCATCATGAGACGAAAGCCTTCGATATTTTCGCAGGGCTCTCCCAGTCTGTGCATACCGGTATCTACAGCCAGGTGTACTTGTATGTGCCGACCATGTTTTTTCCCGAAATCATCCATGGCACGGGCATGAGCCAGATCCACGGCAGTCTGTATCAGGCGGTACCGTAAAAGCTGGTCGAAGCGGGAGGGATGGGTGTATCCAAGTATCAGTATCTCTCCACATATGCCTGCATCTCTCAGGGATATCCCTTCGTCGATACAGGCGACGCAGAAGGAGCGGATACCAAGTCTGTTGAGCTCTCTGGCAATGATGACAGCGCCGTGGCCATAGGCTTCGGCTTTGACAGCCGGCATCAGGCGGCAGCCTTCCGGCAGTCGGGAGCGCAGAAAAGTTACATTGGCTGCCAGGGCATCCATATCGATCTCCGCCCAGGCTCTGTCCCGCGACCATTCAGGGGAACGGTTTTCCCAGGTATCTCGTGAGGCTTTACTCAGGCAGTGGCTTTCGGTCCGGAAGCAGCCTCCGGCGGTCCTCCGGGAGAACAAAATGGCGTCGGCCAGCAGGGCGATCGTAAGGGACAGCAGTGAAACAACGATATAATGTACAAGACTGTTGCTTGTCAGCAGCCACTCCAGCCCCGAGATGTCGGCCAGCAGTCTGATGAAGACGATGGATCCTGGATGGATGATATATATCAATGTCGATATGGGACGAAGGCGGGGGCTTTGGCTGGCCGGGATCGTCAGCAGCAGTCGGTAAAGGGATATCATGACTGGGACAAGCATCACGTACATACTGTCATGACGCTGGAGTCTTCCCAGGTAAAGGAAAAAGCCTTCAGCTGTCATGGCAGCCAGGAAGAGAGTGAGGATGGCGGACCGGACCGCCGTGGAAATGGGACGTCTGCCGTAGCCGCGGCCTTTTGACGCGAGTCTGCCGCCGCACCATATCCCCAGCAGCAGGAAGAGGGGGGCGAAAAACAGACCGTTCCTGGTGTACGAAAACAGGTGGAAAGCGCCGTCCAGGAAATGATCTATTAGCGGCAGACGGGAGGCTATGCCGAAATAGCTGTCTCCGGCCAATCCTATGACGTATAGGAACATTGAAATGACTGTGGCGCCGGTGAGGGACATGAAGCGGCTCATGGCGTAGAGCAGCGCCAATCCCATCATGCAGGCAGGGAAGTACCACAGGTGATAAAAGGTCCCATCGAAGATCACCAGTCTGAGAAGCCCTGTCGCCGTCAGACCGTCGTAGTATCCGGCATAAACAGCGACAGGCAGATAGAGGATGGACGCGGCAGCGTACAGGAGACCCAGCTTTTTCAGCGACGACAGCAAGGCGACCCTGGCCGGGCCGCATCCAGCGCCTATCCCGCCAGAGTCGGGCTCATCGGAGAGAAAAAAACGTGATGCGGTAAAATGGCCTGTCACCATGAAGAAAAAGGGAACGGCCACTCTGGCCAATACTCCTGTAAAGAGGAAGTCGATATCGCGGCTGAAGCTGTCCAGAGGAGCGGTGTGGATGGCCACGACGAGAAAGGCGGCAATCATCCTGAAGATATCGAGACCGCCTCCGGCTGTCGTCTGTGGCGTGCCGACGAAGGCGGCGGAGACCGATTTATGGGAGCTGGATCTTATGGTTTCAAATGCTTTCATGACCCGGCCTCCTTTTCTTTGGGCTCACACCGACTCCCTGCGGGCCGACGTCCAGCAGCAAGATATATTCCTCCAGGACCAGCCCCAAAGAGACCATCGCCAGGGAGTGAGGGAGTCCTACATAGCGGAAATGCCAGGGTTCGTGACTTATCCCTGTGATTTTCTCCTTGCCGGCAGGATAGCGTTCTACGAATCCGAAGGAAGGAGCCAGTTTTCGGAACTGACCGCATATCCCCGTATAAGGGAATACGGGGCAGATGAAATCTATTTCTCTGTTTTCCTGTTTCCACCCCAGGTCGATAGCCAGTCCCGTCTGATGCTCGCTGTGACCGGGAAGAGCCACGAACCGGCGGGCGAAGTCTTCGCCGCGGGTGATTACTGTATCGTTCCAGATATCCGTCTGCTGCCGGAACGAGCGCCAGCCACTGACGGGAACGATGTGTTCCCAGCCGTCTATCTGAGCCATCAGATGTTCCAGCGCCGCTGCTGCGCGGCGATGGAGAAGGACGTCGGGAGCTTTTCCCACAGGGACCAGCTCAGACATATCACAGTCGGTTTCCAGTCCGTTCTCCCGGTTGACCAGTACGGGACGGGTGAGAGCCGGCTCCGTACCGTAGTTTTTGCAGATGCGGTGTCGCATTCTCATCACATCACCTCCTGAAGAGTGAAAGAGCCGTCCAGATGTCCGGCCATGCTGTCTTTCTCGAGAGCCTGAGACAGTATCATGTCCAGCAGGGGACCGAAGTCAATGCCGGCTGCCTTCATCATGGCGGGGAATCTGCTGTGCTGTGTAAATCCGGGGATGGTGTTGACTTCGTTGAATACCAGTTTGCCCGAAGGCGTCAGGAACATATCCACTCTGGCGAAACCGGAACAGCCGAGAGCACGATAGATGTTCACCGCTGTCCGTCGTATCTTCCGGGACATTTCCACGGAGACGCGAGCGGGAACGTAGATAGTGGAATGATCCAGCGTGTACTTTTCTACATAGTCGAAGAAATTGCCGGTGGCCTGGGGATGGCAGTCCAGACATATCTCATCCGGTTCGCCGACGGTCAGATGATGTTCGCCGACGATGGCACAGCCCACCTCGAAGCCGTCGATACACTCCTCTATGATGACTTCATCGTCGTAGATGAACGCTGTTTCGATGGCGGAGGGCAGGTCTCCTGTGGAGGTGACCTTCGTTATCCCCAGGGAAGAACCGGCCTTTACGGGTTTGACGAATACCGGGAGTCCCGTTTCGATGACGAAGACGGTGAGGCGGTCGATATGGTCTTCCAGCGGCCCTTTCAGCATCAGTGACCGTGGGACCTGTATACCGCAGGAAGCCGCCAGCTGATGAGCCAGATTTTTATCCATGCAGAGGGCGGACGATGTGATGCCACAGCCTGCTACCGGTATATCTGCCAGGGCCAGCAAGCCCTGGACTGAACCGTCTTCTCCGTTCTTTCCGTGAAGCACTGGGAGGGCGGCGTCCAGATATATGCGCTCTGTGACTGTTCCGGAGCTGCTGTCGAAAACCAGAAGCCGGCGATCTCCTCTGTCGGGAGGTATGATGGCGGGAAGGCAAATCCCCGTATTTTCGCCTGCCGCTGCGTCGGTGTCCGACACCGATGTGAGCCATTTGTCCTGTCGGATGTTTTCCACGGACCCGCGATAAAGGAACCACTTTCCCTCTTTTGATATCCCTACCAGTATGGGTTCGTATTTCTCTCTGTCCAGATTTTCTACGATGGCCGAGGCCGACTGGAGCGAGATTTCGTATTCCGGTGAACAACCGCCGAATATGACGGCGATATTTTTTCTGCCATGGTCTGTTTCAGACATAAGTAAGGTCTCCTCTCTTTTTTGCCTTTTGTGTTCGGGGAGCAGCCGGCCGCACAGGCGGCGTCAGGCTGGGATGTCAGGCACTTCGCTTTATCGGACGCATCCCCGGTATGAAAAATCCCGGCCCGGTACTTTAACAGTACCAGACCGGGACGGGACATTTATGTGGAGAACATACGTCAGATGTTGAGTTTTTATTGGGAAATCCTTACGATTTTATGACATCGGACAATATCAGGCAGAGGACTCCGGTTGAGGGGGCTTTTCCGGCAGGAAAACCGTGAAAGTAATGGTTTCATCCCGGCTGGACGCGGAGATGCGACCCCCGTGCGTCTCTACGATCTCTTTGGCGATGGCAAGCCCCAGACCGGATCCTCCCGTGGATGCGGAACGAGCCGGATCCAGTCGGAAGAATTGCTCGAATATGCGCTCCAGCTTGTCGGCAGGAATGGTTTTCCCATGGTTCTTTACAGTGATGAGAGCGCCTGGGGCAGGCAGGTCTGTATGCTCCATAAAAAAGCAAATGGTCGAATCAGGATAGCTGTAGTTTATGGCGTTCCTGATGAGGTTATCGAAGACCCGTTCCAGCTTGTCGCGGTCGCACGTGATTTCCGTATCCGGTTCCAGCTGAGTGTCGATCATCAGATTTTTCTCAGACAAGACAGGGCTGAATTCGTAGGTGATCTGCTCCAACATCCTTGTAAGGTTGGTCCGTTCCAGCTCCAGCGATATGGAGGAGAGATTGAAGCGGGTGATTTCAAAGAATTCATTTATCAGATCTTCCAGGCGCTGGGTTTTTTCCAGGGCGATGCTCAGATATTTGCTGCGGGTGGTATCTGAGATATCCGGTTCGTCACGGAGCAGACTTAGATAGCCTGTCACGCCGGTGAGCGGTGTTTTCAGGTCGTGAGCCAGATATACTATCAGGTCGTTTTTCCGTTGCTCGGCTTCTCTGGCGGCCCGTCTGCTGCGGATGTTTTGTTCCCGGAGCAGGTTCATCTCGTCCTGGACAGTCTTCAGATCGGCAGGCAGCTCTACGGGTTCATCTCCGGATGTCATCAGCTGTTCCGACGCCTCTACCACCTGATCCAGGTATCGCAGAGGCCTGGATATGAAGTAGTATGTTATAAGGACGATGCCCAGGATGAGGGGAATGCCTCCGAACAGAAGGATGTATTCCCGCACGTATATCAGGGAACGATACAGCAGGTCGTCCTCGTACCAGGTGATAGTGGCGGAAACGCGCCAGAGTATCAGGACGATTGCCACAAAGGCTACGATGAAACCGATGACTGAAAGAAAGTATTTCGCGAGGATCTGCCTCGAAAGGCGGCTTCGTTGAGAAGCACTGTTTTTATTACTCAATTGTATAGCCCACCCCCCAGACTGTCTTTATGAATTTAGGTTTTCTCGCAGGCTCTCCCATCTTTTCACGGAGACGGGCGATGTGAGCCATGACGGTGTTGTTATTATCCATGTATTTCTCGCCCCAGACGGCCTCGAACAGTTCTTCTGATGAGACGACCTTCCCGCGATGCTGACACAGGTACCACAGGATGGAGAATTCCATGGGTGTCAGGGTCAGCTCCCTGCCATTGAGGAGGCATTTGTGGCTTGCCCTGGAAATGTGCAGATTGCGGATATCCAGCTCATCAGGGTCCGTGTTGGCAGCATCGACGGAGCCAGCTGCTCCGGCGTCGTTGTATCGTCTGTAGCGGCGCAGCTGAGTCTTGACGCGGGCCACTACTTCTAACGGATTGAAGGGCTTTGTGATGTAGTCGTCGGCACCCAGGGTAAGTCCTGTTATCTTATCCATGTCCTCCACCTTAGCCGTCAGCATGATCACGGGATAGAAGTGTTTTTCCCTGATATGGAGGCAAATGGAGAAGCCGTCCATATCAGGCAGCATTACATCCAGCAGCGCCAGATCGATATCCGTTTCGTTGTCGATACACTTGATCGCGCTTTTTCCGTCATAAAATTTGAGGACATCGTATCCTTCGTTTTTCAGATAGACCTCCATCAGGTCAGCGATGGCTGTCTCGTCGTCAACTATCAATATTTTTTCTTTCGCAGCGTTTTTCATGATACCACCTTTTCCGGCACAAGTATATCAGAGGGGATAAGGAAAAGCAATTGTCTTTGTCAGCAGGCAGGAGTCAGGCATTGGGTGATTGCCGGCCGGACACGGACGGTCAGAATATCTCGAGCGGTTCATTTTGACGGGGATCGCGACTTGACGGGGATTACGGCCTTCTCATATGATCCTCCTTGATACGCCCCTTTGATCCGGCTCGATTCTCCACCCACACAGCCTTCCGGTCCGGCCTGCCTCACACCTTTTCCGCGATGGAAATGAATTTTTTCAGGAGAGGGTTGGAAGCCCCTTTTTTGTAAAAGAGCCCACATGACAGTGGTCTCGACTCCGGATCGGCCAGCGGGATGTAACACAGTCCGTCGTCGTGAAACCTGCTTTCGGGAAGGATGGAATATCCGTATCCGGCACGAACGAGAGCCAGAGCCGCCTGAGGATTGTCACAGGGATGGACTGCCTCAGGAGACATGTATTCGGCTATTCTGTTCTGATATTCGATGGCCTGTCCCGGTATGGCGTAGGAGCTGCATGTGACCAGACTTTCCGAGAGGAGCTCCTGCTGATAGATTTTCTCCTTATTGGCGTAGGGATGTGATCTGGGGAGTACGCAGCACAGGGAAAGGCGGGAGATCTCGTTGAAAATGATACCTCCTTTGACAGGGATATCATTCCTGAATCCTGCCAGTACTTCGATCTCCCCCTGATAGAAGAGATTCAGCAGGGATCTGTGGGAGATTATCCTCAGGAAAGGATGGAAGGCCGGGATCTCGTCGTGGCATACGGACAGAGCTTTGTGGAGAAATTCCAGATGGGCGTCGTTGCCGCAGCCGATTGACAGAATCTGTATGTCGGAGTCGGTCTGGTGCTGTATTTTTCCCACGGCGAATTTCAGCCTGCCGATGATGTGCTTCGCGTCGGTGAGGAAGCTGATGCCTGCAGGGGTGAGAGTTACTGTCCTGGTGGTCCTGTGGAGCAGCTTGGCTCCCAGCTCGTCCTCCAGCGCGTGTATCTGGCGTGAGACGGCTGACTGAGTGATATTGAGCGCCTCGGCAGCTCTGGCGAAATTCAGGTTCTCCGCCACCTGGACAAAGGTTTCCAATTGTTGTGTATTCAATTTGAATCTCCTCCTATTATTGCGTTTATATCATTAATAATGACATTTTTTCGCTTCTTTTTCAAGTGAAAATATGCTTTAATAAAAAGGATATGAATTGCTGGGAATCAAGCGAAAGGTAAACGACAAGACTTACAAGAAGGGGGTTTAACATTGAGAAAAGTTTTACAGCAGCTTAAGCAATATAAAAAGGAAACATTTAGATGTATCAGCTTCACGACGCTGGAAGTGATCATGGAAATACTCATACCGTTTGTTACGGCCATGATAATAGACAGAGGCATCCAGGCGGAAAATCTGCCGGCGGTCTATCGTTATGGAGCGTTGATAATCGTCATGGCGTTCCTGAGTTTGTTCTTCGGCGCCATGGCCGGAAAGAACGCCGCGGGAGCGGCATCAGGGCTGGCGGCCAATCTCAGAGAAGGGATATATATGAAGATACAGACCTTCTCCTTCTCCAATATTGATAAATTCAGTGTACCGGGACTGGTGACCAGGATGACGACGGATATCACCAACGTGCAGATGGCCTTCATGATGGTCATCCGTATAGCTGTCCGCTCGCCGCTGACGCTGGTGTTCAGTTATATCATGTGCATAATCATCAGCCCGCGTCTCAGCCTCATGTTCCTGATCGCCATAGCGTTCCTGGTAGTCGTTATCGGGGCCATCATGGTGGTGACGTTGAAGATCTTCAGACAGGTATTCCGCAGATATGATGATCTGAACGCCAGCGTTCAGGAAAACATAACGGCTATAAGAGTAGTAAAGGCATTCGTCCGTGAGGAGCATGAGAATCTGAAATTTTCCGGCGCGTCCAGGGGGCTTTATGATCTTTCGGTCAAGGCGGAAAAGCTCCTGGCTTTCAACAGCCCGGCTATGATGATAGCCATATATTTCTGTATCATCTCCGTATCGTGGCTGGGCGCTCAGTTCATCGTAGGCGGCTCCATGTCCACTGGTGATCTGACCAGTCTTTTCAGTTATATCATGGCGCTCATGATGAGCCTGATGATGCTTTCCATGATCGTCGTGCTCATCAGCATGTCGCTGGCCAGCATACGTCGTATCAGTGAGGTGCTGAGCGAGGAGCCGGACCTGACTGATCCGGAAAACCCGGTGATGACGGTGAAAGACGGCAGCATCGACTTCAATCATGTGGATTTTTCATACAAACATGGCAGCGGCAAGAATGCTTTGTCGGATATAGACCTTCATATAAGATCGGGGGAGACTATCGGAGTCATAGGAGGTACAGGTTCCGGAAAGAGCAGCCTGGTGAATCTCATATGCCGGCTTTATGATGTGGACAGCGGTTCAGTGTGCGTAGGCGGACTCGACGTGCGCAGATATGACACGGAAGTTCTGAGAAATCAGGTTTCTGTAGTGCTTCAGAAGAATACGCTGTTTTCCGGTTCTATCCTCGACAACCTGCGCTGGGGGAATCCTGACGCTACAAGGGAAGAATGCATAGAAGCATGCAAGGCGGCCTGTGCTGACGAGTTTATCGACAAGATGCCGGAAGGATATGAGACCAAGATAGAGCGGGGCGGGGCCAACGTTTCAGGCGGTCAGAAACAGCGACTTTGTATCGCCAGAGCGCTGCTGAAAAAGCCGAAAGTGCTGATCCTGGACGATTCTACCAGTGCTGTCGATACGGCTACAGACGCCAGGATAAGGGAAGCTTTCGCGGAAAAGATCCCGGGTACGACAAAGATAATCATCGCACAGCGTGTTTCCAGCGTCCAGTCGGCCGACAGGATATTGGTGCTGGAGAACGGCAGGATAGACGCCTTCGATACTCATGAGAACTTGTTGAAAAACAATGATATCTATCAGGAAATATACAACTCGCAGCTGGAAGGCGGCGGCGATTTCGACCAGCCGGCTTAAGGATAGAGGAAAGGAGGAAAAGGGATAATGGAAGACAACAAAAGGAACATGAAAGAAAAGAAACCGGGCGGCAGAGTCCATACGGCTACCGGGGTCATAACCCGGGTGATAAAATATATGCTTCACTATTATAAAGGACGATTTGCTATCGTCATACTCTGTATCCTGATAACAGCCATCGCGACGGTCATCGGAGCGACGTTCCCACAGACATTGGTAGACGATTATATAGCTCCGATGCTGGCCAGCGGGACCAGCGATTTCAGCGGTCTGGCGGCGGATCTTATCCGTCTCGTATGTGTCCTGGGGGTCGGTGTCATAACGGCGTATGCTTATACCAGGATAATGGTCACGGTCAGCCAGGGAACCATGCTCCGTCTGAGAGACGATCTCTTTTACAGGATGGAATCTCTGCCTATCAAGTATTTTGATACTCACGCCCATGGCGACATCATGTCGGTATATACCAATGATGTGGATACGCTGAGACAGATGCTGAGCCAGAGCGTTCCACAGATAATAAATTCACTGATCACGTTGACAGCCACTCTGGTGACTATGATAATCCTCAATCCAGTGCTGACGGTGATCTCAATATTGACGGCGATAGCTATGCTGATGGTCACTGCCAGCCTTTCCAAGAAGTCAGGAAGGTTTTATATCAAACAACAGATGGATCTGGGTGTCGTAGATGGATTCATTGAGGAAATGCTGGATGGACAGAAGGTAGTCAAGGTTTTCTGTCATGAACAGGAGGCCATAGAGGATTTTCGAAAGGTCAATGAGGAGCTGAGAGACAGTAACAATAAAGCCAACAGCTATGCTAACCTGCTGATGCCGGTCAACGCCAATATCGGTTGGATAAGCTATGCTTTAGTGGCTATAGTCGGCGCTGTTCTCGGGATAAACGGATGGGCAGGAGTGACCATCGGTACGGTAGTCACTTTCGTTGGTCTCAACAAGAGTTTCACCAATCCGATAACTCAGGTGAGCCAGCAGCTCAATTTCGTAGTCAACGCCGCAGCAGGCGCGCATCGTGTATTCAGCCTGATGGATCAGGAGCCGGAGAGCGACGAGGGTTATGTGGAGCTGGTCAACGCCAGAGAAGATGAGAACGGTGATCTGACAGAATCCGATGTCAGGACCAATCTGTGGGCGTGGAAACATCCGCACAAGGATGATGGAACGATCACATATACGAAGCAGGAAGGTGGAGTAGTATTCGAAAATGTGGATTTCGGATATACGGATGATAAGATCGTACTTCACGATATAAGCCTGTGGGCCAAACCGGGACAGAAGATAGCATTCGTAGGAGCGACAGGCGCCGGCAAGACTACCATTACAAACCTGATAAACAGGTTCTATGATATCGCTGACGGCAAGATCCGCTACGATGGCATCAACATAAATAAGATAAAAAAACCGGATCTGAGGAGATCTCTGGGTATGGTCCTTCAGGATACACATCTTTTCACAGGTACTGTTATGGACAATATACGTTACGGCAAGCTGGACGCCACCGATGAAGAATGTATCAATGCTGCCAAGCTGGCCAACGCTGACGGGTTTATACGCAGATTGCCTGATGGATATGATACTATGCTGACGGGAGACGGTTCCAACCTGAGCCAGGGCCAGCGTCAGCTGCTGGCTATCGCCAGGGCCGCAGTGGCCGATCCGCCGGCGCTGATACTGGACGAGGCCACATCTTCCATAGACACCCGTACCGAGAAGCTGGTTCAGGCCGGAATGGACGCCCTGATGAAGGGCAGGACTACTTTCGTCATAGCCCATCGGTTGTCGACGGTAAAGAACTCTGACTGTATCATGGTAATGGAACAGGGCCGTATCATCGAACGCGGCACCCACGACGAACTCATCGAGGAGAAAGGCAAGTATTATCAGCTCTATACGGGTAATTTTGCCGAGTAAGCAAAAGGCAGGAAAGGTGTCGGCAGAGCTGAGAGGATATTAATGGGGAAAAGGCTTCTGATATCAAGGTCGGTGAGAAATCGCCGCAAAGAGGGGATAGAAAAGATAGAACAGAAAAGGCTGTCGCATTAACGGGGAATAACTGTCAGGGCGACAGTCCTTTTTTGATACGGGTTGGCGGCTGTAAGCTCCTGTTATCGTCTCATCAAGAAATGCCTATAACAGAGAATTTTGCTTGTCAATTGGCATAATGCCCGTTGTATTTCAAGCTCTTCTGATAGCGAAATAATAAAAAATCAGTTTTAGATATTGTTTTAGGCATATTTCGGACAGGTAGCCGTTGATTTTATGCCAAAATGCCGAGTGTTTTGTGGATTTTAGGCATTTTGTACCGTCTGTGAGCATCACGTAATCGTAATTTATGCCTATTGTGCGTTGATAACAGATCCTTTTTAGCATTCCTGGGTGATGGCTTCGTTTTCAAGGGACAGTTATTTCCCGTCTGTGGTGTCGCTCTTCATGAGTCTGGAATAATACGATCCTGCCTGATAAAGCGCACCGACAGGGTTGTGAGCGAGGACTCGGTCCTTGGTTACGAGAGTGGTGCACAGAGCGTCAGAGTATTTGTAAAACAGGCTGTCGTGGCCGACGCAGAGACCGATCACTATGTTGAGGTCGGTCTTTTCTCTATTGAGGAGTTTAGCCTGCATTATGGGGTTGCACATGTTTTTTCCCACGGCTTCACACTCCGGACTTATGCCGACGCGCGTCTTGGGCTGAGCGCCTATCTTACATGCAGCGCCGACGACTTCGAAGCCGTGGCATCTGAATATCTTTGCCGCCGTGCGGGCCTCTGCCAGCAGACCAACACATGTGGCGATCCCCAGCTTTCCGGCGCCGATTTTCTTTGCAAACTCCATGATCTCCTCGATCCGCGTCATTTTGCAGTAGTTTTCGTATTCCACTTCCGCAGACGCGATAGTGACATTGTGGTTTTCCTCGTCATCTGTATAGAGCGACATTGCTTCATCCAGCAGCTCCGGATCAAGATTTTTGGTGAGACAGAAATCAGGGAACTTCCCGCCTTTCATATCGCAGCCTTTGGATGCACAGTCGATACAGCTTCGCATTATTTTATCTTTTTTCATGGTAACCTCTTGGAATATACTTACTGTTTTTTCCATTATATCATAAGCTATAGTCTTTCCGGAGCTGATTTTTAAGAAAATGGACATTCCCTTTTATGATGCAGGAAATATCGTTGAAACGATATTTTCGGGATCTCAAAAAAGTACCTTAAATGCGCGGACTTTTGCGGTCAGCATGTGAAAATAAAGGGTTTTGATCCCGTCATGCTCATTTCTTTATTGAGCGGAGAAGTCATCTCGAAACCTCTGCCGCAGGCAGCTCCGTATGGCGTATCTATTTTGCGTATATATGCGCCGGACAGAGCTTATCCGATGAATGCGGCCAATCGCGCAGCCAGCTCCTCTTCGGAAAGATCGACGCTGTTATCGAAAGTCATATCGGAAGCGGCTTCGTATATGGGAAGCCTTTCATGCTCCATCGATTTGAGGGTGCCCATGTCCTTGGACAGCGGTCTGCCGTCCATAGGGAGACTGAAGACCGGTCGCCGGATATGTATGACTTTACCGTTTTGTCTGAGGGCAGCTACGTTTTCGGGGCGCAGGATCGTACCGCCGCCTGTAGCGATCACGAGACCTCGCTCTTTTCCCAGATCCGCGGCTGTCCTGCTTTCCATATCGCGAAAACGCTCCTCGCCGAAACGTTGGAATATCTCGGGTATAGTCATCCCCGCGCGTTTTTCGATCTCGATATCCATATCTACCAGGCGCTTTCCCGTTTGACCGGCCAGCAGGCGACCGATGGTGGATTTGCCGCTTCCCGGCATCCCGATGAGCACCAGATTTTCCATGCGTCTTGTCATGGCGTCTATTATGCGCTCGTTTTCATTTTCGAAAGCTCCCGGCGTTCCGAGAAAATATCCGGCTGCCGCTGTGGCTTGCGCTACCAGCATAGGCAGGCCGTTGGAAAAGCGAAGGCCGGCTTTTTCGGCATCGAGGAGCAACCTGGTTTTGAACGGATTATATATAACGTCTATCACCGATTCGCAATGCGGAAGATCCGAAAGCTCAATGACGCTTTTCAGATTGTCCGGGTATGTTCCCACAGGCGTCGTGTTAACGATGATCTGAACGGAGGACGCTATATCGGGCAGCTGACTGTAGGAGATGAGCCGTATGTCGCAGCCGGAGCCCGGCGCGTCAGCAGGCAAACGGTCCGACGTGTCCAACGGCGCCGTTGTGCAGCCGGTGGGCTTATCCGTGCTGGCCGGCGGCCTTCGGGACGCGACGTATACCTTTGCCGCGCCGCTGTCGGAGACGGCTTTCCTAACCGTCAGGGATGTGCCGCCGCTGCCGAGCACGAGCACGTTCTTCCCCTCAAAGGTGATGTCGGCGCGCTTTGCCGCGTACAGAAAACCTTCATAGTCGGTATTGTGACCGACGAGGATGCGCCCGCTCTGAGCGCCCGGCTCTTTCCAGTACAGCGTGTTGACGGCGCCTATCGCGCGTGCAAGATCGGACACCTCATCGCAGAGTGGGATAACGTCCTTCTTGTACGGTATGGTGATGTTGAGACCGTCGAAGTCGCCGCTTCTGACAAGGTCCGTCATCTCATCTGATGACAGGCTGAAAAGGTCGTATTCGTAGCAATCCAGAGATTCATGTATCTCCTTTGAGTAGCTGTGGGCCAGCGTTTTTCCGACAAGTCCGTACCTCATCATATCAGCTCCGTGTAACAGCCCAGGAATACGAATGTCTCAGGCTGATTTTCCAGTTCGCTCAGCAGATTTATCAGTTCCTGGGAATAGACCGACGCCTCCAGGTCGAAGTAAAACATGAACTCAAAGTCGCTGCCAGGTATAGGCCGTGATTCCAGCTTGGTCAGGTTGATGCCGAGAGCCGCGAACTTGGCGATGGTGTGGTAAAGGGAACGAGGTACATGTGGCAGTGACAGGATCAGACTGATTTTGTTGGAGCCTGGGTAGATCTCCATGTTCTTGGAAATGCAGATAAAGCGTGTATAATTGTTGTCACTTATCTGGATGTGTTTTTTGAGGAGCTCCAGGCCGTAAAGCTCCAGGCACTCTTTGGAAGAGATCGCCGCCACATCGTTCCGGCCGCTTTCGGCTACCATTTTAGCTGCCAGCGCTGTATTTTCACAAACAGTCACCTTGACATCCTTCAAGGTCTTGAGGAATTCGCCGCATTGGCCGATAGCCTGTTCGTGGGAGAAGATCTCCTTTACGTCCGACAGCTTGGTTCCGGCCTTGGCCATCAGATTGTGGGTTATCCTCAGTCTGATGCTTCTTGCGATATGAAAATTGTAATTCTGCATCAAGTCGTATACGGTGCCGACAGAACCGTAGGAGCTGTTTTCGATAGGGAGGATGCCGTACTGGCACAGTCCTTTTTCGACGGCGTTGAAAACCCCTTCGAAGCTGTTGAAGAACATCACGCTGGGAACTTCGAAAAGCTTTTCGCAGGCCGCCTGCGAGTGAGAGCCTGCGACGCCCTGGCATGCCACGACAGCTTTTTTTGGAAAGAGCTTCGGCGTATGTTCGAGGGCTGCCGCTATCCTTTCAGCCAGGTCTGATCTTCTTGCCAGAAAGTTGTTTTGACACGATCTGCTGGCATCGAAAATAGTGTTGAACAGCAGTCTGGCATATCCGTCAAAAGGCTCGCCTATCTGCTCGGAGACTTTGTGGAGCACTTCCTTCTCCCTGTTGTCGTTGAGGACCGGGATCTGGTGCTCTTTCTTATACTTGGCTATTTCCAGCGAAGTCTCCATGCGAGTCCTGAACAAATCGGTTATCTGAGAATCGATCTTGTCAATATCCTGTCGCATCTGTTCTAAATTTTTGTCTGTCATCGTTTTACCTCCATGATACAATCTAAAAGTCCCAGGGCCATGGCCGCCTCCGCGATAGGAACGGCACGCATCACCACGCATGGGTCATGTCTGCCCTTCACCCTGAGGGTCGTATTTTCCTTTCTATATAGATCCACCGAAGCCTGCTCCTTTGCGATGGAAGGCGTCGGCTTGAAAGCCAGTCTGGCTATGAGTGGCATTCCCGTGGTTATGCCGCCCAGGATCCCGCCATGGTTGTTGGTCCTGGTTTTCACAGTATCGCCTTCGTAGTAAAAGGCGTCGTTATTCTGTGATCCTCGCAGCAATGTGGCGGCAAATCCGGCACCGAACTCGACTCCTTTGACGGCAGGGATACCGAAGAAAAGAGGTGCCAATGTGCTTTCCAGTCCGTCATACATGGCGCCGCCGATACCCGCAGGGATGTTGAGGCCGCAGACTTCGACGACACCACCTACTGAGTCTCTGTCCTCCATGGCAAGCCATATCCGTTTCTGCATTTCCAGTTTGGCGCTCCGGGAAATCACTGCCATATCTTTCGTCTTCAAATCGTTCAGCAGATCGGCGTTTACAGCTGTCGGGTCGAAAGGCTCGTCTCTGGCATCGGCGACCGAATATATGTGACCGCCTATGGTGATGCCCTGTCGTTCCAGTATTTGCATGGCTATGCCTCCCGCGATGCAGAGAGGAGCAGTCATCCTGGCGGAAAAAGGCCCTCCGCCGGCCATGTTGAGGCTGTCGCCGTATCGGAGCCGGGCCGTGTAATCAGCATGTCCGGGGCGAGGCACGGTCCTCAGAGCTCTGTAATCGGCAGAGCGTGTATCGGTGTTTCGTATTTCCAGGGAAATAGTGTTATCGGTGACTATCATCCTTTTACCTGACGGATCGCCGTTCGATACGGTATCTGACTGAACGGCATCTGACCGATGGATGCTGCAGGGTTCCAGTCCCGTCAGAGGCAGCGGGATATCCGGCTCTTTCCGCCTAGTGGCGAAAATGCTGTTGCCGGGAGCGCGCCTCCTTAGAAAGGCCGTCAGTTTATCCATATCTATTTCAGTCCCTACAGGGATACCGGTGATATCGACACCGATGGCCGGCTCGTGAGATCCGCCCCATATGGATATCCGGACGTTTTTTCCTATGGTGGATATCATTGTCACACCTCCTGTACATTACCGCCCAAAGCGGTAAAATCGTCGAAAAACTCAGGATAAGATTTGGCGACAGCATCGGCGCCTCTGATGATCACAGGAGCATTACAGCCGCAGGATGCCACAGCGGCCGCCATCACGATGCGATGGTCATTGTGGCCGTATACGGTGCCTCCGCTGAGGGAGGGCTGTCCTGTGATGGAAAGCCCTGAGCCGCCGTCAGTTATATCGGCGCCAAGCCGCGAAAGGAAATCGAAGACAGTGCGGAGCCTGTCGGATTCTTTTAACCGGAGGCGTTCCGCGTTGGATATCATCGAAGTCCCGTCGGCGAGAGACATGATCGCTGCCAGGACGGGAACCAGATCAGGGATCTGAGACACGTCGACTTCCGCTGGAAGGAGGCTGGCCCCATGGCATCGGATAGATATATCGCCGATTGTTATGTGAGCGCCCATCTCTTCCAGGATATGGACGATCTGCTTGTCGCGCTGGGAAGATGAAAGCTCCAGCCCGGTGAGGGTGATATCTCCGCCCAAGGCTCCGCAGGCCAGCCAAAAGGCAGCGTTGGACCAGTCGCATTGTATGGTCGTCCTGGCAGGCTCTATGTACTGTTGGTTCCCGGGGATCTCATATATGTAAAAGCCCTGGGGCGATGTCTCGATGTTCACTTTTATACCGAAGTCTCTCAGCACGTCCAGCGTCAGATCCACGTAGCCGGCCGATTCCAGGGCGGTAGTCAGCTCGAGTTTGCTGTCCCCGTCCAGCAAGGGGAGAGCCATCAGCAGCCCTGTTATGAACTGAGAGCTTATATTGCCTGCGAGACGATAACTGCCTGATGTCAGGCGCCCCCGCACGGTACATATTTCCATGTGTCTGTTTCCGGCTTTGGGTGGACTGTTTTTCATGGTAAAGCTGCATCCATGGAGCTCCATCTCCTCTTTGAGAGGGGAGATGGGCCTGTAGGGCAGCTGGCCTGTTCCAAGGAACACAGCTTCCTTTTTAAGAGCCATGGCTACCGGGAGCATGAATCTCAGGGTAGAGCCGCTTTCCCAACAGTCCAGGAAAGGCTTCTTCTTATCCAGCTGGACAAGACAGTTTTTCGTAGCCTCGATGTCCTGAGAAAAAGACGGGACGTCGGAGGCGGATTCATTGCCGTTACCTTGAAGGCGGGCCAGCTTCTGAGCGATGAGGAAGCGATGAGCATGGGATTTGGAAAGAGGTGCCTGCAGTGTTCCTGTCAGTTTTCCGGGAGTGATCTTTACATTCATATGTCCTTTCCTTTCAATTGCTCCAGTTGCTGTATGCCGCAGGAGATGAATCCCTCGAGCTGATCTGTAGGTATGGTTTTCAAGCGGCATTTTCCTACGATCCGGGGTATGACGAGAGTTATTTCATTGCCGCGGATCTTCTTATCGGCCAGGGCGGCTCTTGTCAGTTCCCTGGCGCTATATGGATAGTCAAGAGGGAATTTGAATCTTGTGAGTATAGTCCATATACTGTCTGAACACGGTTCTTCGCTCCATTCCAGCGCATCGGCTGCGGACGAGACGATGACCATCCCCATGGCCACAGCGTGTCCGTGGCTTATCCGGTAATCGCTGAGCTTTTCGATGGCGTGAGCCAGGGTATGACCGAAGTTGAGAAGCTGCCTGCTTCCGGTGTCACGCTCGTCCTCTTCTACCACGATCCGTTTTACTTCCACAGCCCGTGCGGCGATCTCCGTCAGGAAATCGCTGTCAGCGGCTGAAGTGAGCGCATTTATCTCATCTATTATGGCCCTGTCGCCGATGAAGCCTGCCTTTACAGCTTCAGCGATGCCGTCCAACATGGCGTCGTAGGACAAGGTATCCAGCACGTAAGGGTCGAAGACCACCAGCGATGGCTGCCAGAAGGCTCCTGCCAGATTTTTACCGGCATCGAGATTGACACCGGTCTTGCCGCCTACCGATGAATCCACGATGGCCAGCAGCGTCGTCGGTATTTGTATGTAGTCCACTCCCCGAAGGAAGGAGGCGGCGGCAAAGCCTGTCACATCGCCGACGATACCTCCACCCAGGGCGATGAGCATATCGCTTCTGGAAAATCTGTTGTCGGCCAGGTAGTTGAGGAGGCCTGTTATGGTGTTCATGGTTTTGCTTTTTTCGCCGCCTTCGAAGACATACCTGTACATGTCGAATCCTGCTCCGGCCAGAGCCTGCCACAGGTCGCAGCTCTCACCGCCGAAAAGCCTGTTGGTAGTTTCATCGGCCACTATACAGAGCTTCTTCCCGGGAATTATCCCGGCTTCTTCCATCAGAGCCGGGATGCCGGACAGGGCGCCCCTTTCCATGACTACGTCGTACTCCTTTGAAGCGGAAACGGTAATTTTTATCATTTCTCCATCCTTTCGTATCGCTGCCTGCGGCTGTCTGGCAGCCGCGGGCGGGATTTGCCCTAGAAGATCTCTCCGTCTATGAGAGCCTTCTTTTCCCTTCCGTCTTTAAGCAGAGCCCGCAGCGTCTCGCTGTCACCTGAGGCTATAGCGTTCCTGTAGAGCGTCAGGTTTTCCATCAGTGTATCGATTTCGCTTACCAGATTGTCCGGATTTTCCAGAAACAATTCGGTCCACATATCCTCATTGAGCTTGGCCACTCTGGTAAGATCCTTGTAGCTGCCTGCGGAAAACCCTTCGTGCCGCTGCGCCGTCGGGCTCTTTATATAGGCGTTGGAAACTACGTGAGCCAGCTGCGATGTGAAAGCTATCCGTCTGTCATGTTCCTCCGGCGTGGTTATCTCGATATTTGTGAAACCGATGGAAGTGAAAAGAGACTTCAGCTTGCTCATGCTTTCGATGGGTCCTTTGGTGGCGGTAAAGATCATCGACGCATTGTTGAACAGTGATTTTTTGGCATATGTAAAGCCTGAGTGCTCCAGGCCGGCCATGGGATGGCCGCCGACGAAAAGGAACCCTTTCTCTTCAGCCAGTGGTATCAGCTTGTCGCAAACCGGCTTTTTTACACCGCAGCAGTCGACGACGATGGCGCCCGGCTTGAAAAGGTCGGCGTTCTCAGTCACATAATCTATGGTATCGCCCGGGTAAAGAGCCACGACAACGATATCGCATTGAGTCAGAAGCTTGTCGTTCAAGGGCTGTTCGATGGCGTCTACCAGCACGGCTTTTTTGACTACCTGATCGGATATGTCATATCCGTATACAGTGTTGTCGGTATTTTGACTTATGGCTTTGGCCAGGGAGCCTCCGATGAGACCCAGGCCTGCTATCCCTATCTCCATGGTGATCACCTATCCTCTGTAGGCGTAAGGCCTTATCTGCTCGATGGACCTCATAACGTCCGCGAAAGCCTCGGGCGTCAGTGATTGAGCCCCGTCGCACAGGGCAGAAGACGGATCATTGTGGACTTCGATCATAAGTCCATCGGCTCCGGCTGCCGTCGCTGCCATGGCCATCGGTTTCACCAGGCCGGATATCCCTGTGGCGTGGCTCGGATCCACTATGACGGGAAGGTGGGTCATGGTCTTGAGGAGCGGTACGGCCGAAAGATCCAGGGTGTTTCTGGTGGCTGTCTCGAAAGTTCTTATCCCTCGTTCACAGAGTATCACGCGCTCATTTCCGCCCGCCATGATGTATTCGGCGCTCATCAGCAGTTCCTGAAGGGTGCTGGAAAGGCCGCGCTTGAGGAGGATAGGCTTGTCGATACGGCCCAGTTCTTTGAGCAGCTCGAAGTTCTGCATATTCCTGGCGCCTACTTGTATCACATCTACGTTTTCGAATAGAGGAAGATGGGAAATGTCCATTACTTCGGTGACGATAGGCATCCCTGACTGCTCCTTGGCCTCCAGCAACAGCTTGATACCTTCGTCTCTCATTCCCTGGAAGGCGTAAGGTGAAGTACGGGGCTTGAAGGCGCCGCCTCTGTAAAGTCCTGCTCCGGCTTTCTTCACTTCGCGGGCCACCAGGCATACCTGCTCCTCTGACTCGACGGAGCAGGGGCCTGCGATGACCTGGAAATTACCGCCGCCTATCTTTACATCGTCGGTTATCTCAACGACCGTATCTTCCGGGTGGAATTTCCTGTTGACGTTCTTATACGGCTCCTGGACACGCTTTACCGTATCGACGATATCCAGAGAGTTGATGAGGTCGATGTCGACAGTCGACGTATCGCCGATGAGGCCCATTATGGTAGCCGTTTCTCCTTTGCTGAAGTGGATATCAAGCCCCATGCTTTTCAGCCATGAAACCAAATTGTCCAGTTGTTTTTGATCCGGATTATCCTTTAATACAACAATCATTTTTTTTTCCTTCTTTCTTTTCCTGATTTTTTCTGATGACTTTTCGGGTGAATATTATCGGGTCATGCTCAGCTTTCGCCTGCGCGCGTTGGCGGAAAGCTGCGACGAAGCCGGAGCGCCGATCCTTGCGGCGACAGGCTTTGTCATAAAAAAATCCGCGGATGAATTTCACCCGCGGAAGCCTTTCGAAACTAAGTTTTCTGTTAGTTTTGACCAGCTATCTCGTCGCAGCGAAATTCACCTTACCTCTAAAGAAAGTAAAGTAAAAGTAAAAATATTCAGCTGCGAACATTCTGATCAACATAGTCAAACCCTCTAAAAAAAATATTTGCTACGATTCTACCACTTTAAAAAAGACATGTAAAGGGATTTTGCGAAACTTTACATAAATTTCTCTTAGTTGTCAAGACATTTGTTACACTTTGAGAAATACTCCGCTACTACCTGATCAGGGCTTTTGAAGTTCAATACCGTCTTCGCTGTGCTGTTATATTTCTTCTCGTGTCTCGCTACTTTCTTCTTAAGCTCTTTCTCACTTGTGAATACTTCTCTGCCATACAGGATCTTCCCGTCTTCTCTGTGACTTCTCTCTACCTTCCCATTCTGCCATGGCGAATACGGTCTCGTCCTCTTAAGCTCCATATTCAGCTTTTTTACCGCTTTTTCAAACGCACTGTCCTTTTCCGTCTTATCATCGTCATTTACGAATTCCGGCCCGTTGTCTACCTGGATAGTCTCTATCTTGAATCCCATTCTCTTTCTCAGGCTCTTTATGAATTCCTTTGTCTCGTATGTGCTCTTCTCTTTTACTATCTTCAGCACTCGCTTCCGGCTGTATTCATCTATCGCCGTTATCTGATAATACTTATCTCCGTAACACGGGAACCTTATACATTCCTGAGGTACATATTTGATATCTACCTGCACCTTCTCTCCCGGGTATGTCCCCTGCATGTTCTCATATTTCGTATAGCTTTTCTTCTTTCTCTCTACTTTTCTGTATCCCCTGTTTCTTATCTGTCTGCACATGCTTTCAAAACTTCGGCTATATCCTCTGCTTTGACATCTTACATATACTTCTGCAAGACCATATCGTCCGTTTCTTCTAAGCATGTTCTTTATCAGCTTCAGTTCTTCTTCCGTATGCGCGTTCGGGCTGCGCTGAGGCCTCCTGGACCTCAGCGCAAGGCTCTGAACGCTTCCATCGTACTTTTCCAGTTGTCTATATACAAACTGCCTGTAGGTATGATATCTCCTTGCAGCCTTTGTTACGCCATGTTTTAAAGCATATTCACATAAACGCTGGCGAAATCTCATTTCTTCGGTTATACTTTTCATGAGAGATACTCCTTACTGATACTTGTTTTTTTGGTTGAAAACTATTGTATCAAAGTATCTCTCTTTTTTTATTTATTTCTGTAACATATGTCTTAGCACATTACATTTTGCGAAACTTTACATAAATTTCAAAATACGATCGGACAAAAAAGAAGAAAGACGAGCGCATCTGCTGCCGATGGCGCTCGTCTCATAACATCAGTACCGGACGAATTTATCTGCCGCTCTTTCCGCGCTTTCTTCCGCAGGATACTGATATCACTGCTCCCAGAGACGCAAATCCTGCCAGCGCCGCCCAGACGGCGATATTGCTGTTATCTCCGGTAGGCACCGCTCTGTCGGCCGCCGCTTCATTTATCGTGAACCCGGCAGTCGCCGTTCCCACTTCGGAAACGATAGCTATAGTGTGCTTCCCCGGCGGCAGCGTATCAAGGTACGATGCTTTCAGCGTAACGATGGTGCTGCCTTCGCTGACATTGTAATACGATCCCTCAAGATCCCTTCCGTCTATCTGAACTTTCAGGAAAGTATCGTACGCAGCGTTGGAAGTAAATGAAAGTCCATTACTGTCGTCCTTATGCCATGTGCCTGCGGCGCCCTCCGTTATCTTGCATACGAAGTCAGAGTCAAGGCTTCCGCATGCGCATTTGCCGCCTTCATAGTCATGCTCTATCGGACCGAGCATGGATGAAATGGGGAGAGTCGTCATCCTGCAGGAGTAAGCTTGCCATGAAGAAGCTGTTATATACTTTCCAAACCATTGGCTGGGTACCTGGATGCGGAATTTATCAGGGAGGTAGAGAAATACATCTTTACCGAGCTGCGGCGGATGTTTTGCATTGACGATTATGGCTTTCAGACTGCGGCACCCGGCGAAAGCATTATCGCCGATTAATATAACCATATCATCGCTGGACGAAAACTCGACAGACGTGAGGGCAAGACAGTTAGCGAATGCCAATGCTTCGATGTTCTCAATATCATGCGGAAAATTTATGGATCGGAGACCGGTGCAGAGGGCAAATGCGCCCGACCCGATGTGTTTCACGCTGTCCGGGAGTTTTATGGATTCGAGCTTTGTGCAATAATAAAATGCTTCGTCGTCGATCTCAGTTAAGGTGAAAATATTGCCGTTGCCCTCTTTTATCTCTCCCGTCAGATCGATGGCTGTAACTTCCCCGGGATCATTATGGCGGCCTATGCAGAGCTTGTTGTTGCCGAGGTTCTTTACGGTCAGCGTCAGGCCATCCGAATTCGTTATCGTGCCTTTTCTTGCGTCATAAGTCCAGTCACCGGCCGACGTTGCGCTTGCTGATACTGCGTCACCGGCTGCCTTGTCACCGGCTGCCGTATCGTTGATAGTCGTGTCGCTCGCGATGTCACTGGCTATCGGGCTTTCAACGGCACTGTCTGCCGCATTGCTGACTGCCGCATCATTATCCGCTGCAAATGCGGCCGCAGGTGCCATGGTCAGCAGCATGATGATGCAGATCGTTATAACATGTATCCTCTTTTTCATATCGCTTCTCCTTCCCGCTGTCTTTCTTTACATATATATCTATATCAGAAAAACTCATATCTGCCATCGCCCGTTTGCAGGAGTAAAACGGGTAAGAAAAGAGCACATTTTTGCCGCAGGACTGCGGGCTGTACATTTGGGAACGTGTGTATGCCTGCAATATAAGGACATTTGTATATGTTCGGAAGCGCGAACCGTCGTAATTGCCGTTTTATGTGAAAATTTTGAAACATTGATGCAAAACTATTCGCAGCAGCGAACAGAAAGAAAAAAGAGCGGAAACCTCAATGGGCGCGCGGGTGCGGAAAATAAAAACGGACAAGGGGCGGAATGCAAAAATCCCCTAAACCTCTGCAAAATCACTCCGTGGATTTTTCGCACAGACATCGTGCTGCCTTTATAGGCATGATCGCTGCGCCGGATATAGCCCATTTTTGCTTTCGTACGGGCGATGTGACGAGGGGGACGATATTGTATAATTTTAGCAGGGTAAAACACAAAAGGGAAATTTTGATTTTTCAGAAAAAGAAAAGAGGACAGATGATGGACATAGATAAAAAGATCAATGGAAAAGAGCTGACCATAACAGTTGAAGGACGCCTCGATACCATAACGGCGCCCCAGCTTGAAGCGGAACTGAAACGGAGCGTAGGTGACACCGAAAGGCTGATATTTGACCTGTCTTCGCTGGAATATATATCCTCCGCCGGCCTGCGTGTACTGCTGTCTGCGCAGAAAGTCATGAACAGGCAGGGAGAGATGATAGTAAGGAATGCGAACGAGATGGTCATGGAAGTATTTGAAATAACAGGCTTTGTCGATATACTGAACATCGAATCGTGATCGCAGTGAAAAATCCGGACAATTGTCTTCGGAAGAATTATCAGGAGAAGTAAAATGGGAAAACAGATTTTCAGAGAGGAGAACCTGAAAAAGGTTTCTTCTCCGGACAGGCTCAATGATTATATTCGTGTTACGAATCCCTCGGTATGGCTGCTGCTGGCTGCCATAATCGTTCTTCTGGCGGGAGCGTGTGTCTGGGGAATATTCGGGAAGCTGGAATCCATCACTGACGTGGCAGCACAGTCCGATGAGAGCGGCACGATCATATGTTATGTAAAGGAAAGTGATATCGGATCGGTTCAGGAGGGGATGGAGGTTCGGATCGGGGAAGATACCTTCACCATATCCCGTATCGAGCGGGAACCGGTTGCCGTAACAGCGGATCTTGACGAGTACCTGCTCCATACGGGCGAACTGAAAGAAGGCGAATGGGTCTATCCCGTAACGCTGGATGGGACAGCCCCCGCGGGGATTTACCCTGCGGAGATCGTAACGGAGCAGATCTCTCCGATGTCGTTTCTGACGAACTGAGGTGACAGATGGGTAAAAGCAGCAGCAAAATCAAAAAACCTCTTTTGAAGGGTGTGGCAAAGGTACCTGTCGTTATGCAGATGGAGGATCTGGAGTGCGGAGCGGCGTCCCTTACGATGATACTGGCTTATTATCGCAAATGGCTCCCGCTGGAGCAGGTGCGTGCCGACTGCGGTGTTTCGCGGGATGGATCCAACGCGAGAAACGTACTGAAGGCAGCCAGAAGCTATGGGCTGATAGCCAAAGGGTACCGCTATGAGCCGGAGGATCTTAAAAAGAACGGTAAATTCCCGTGCATAATACATTGGAATTTCAACCATTTTCTCGTCCTGAACGGCTTCAGGAACGATAAAGCGTATCTCAATGATCCGGCAAAGGGCAGTTATTCCGTTTCCATGGAGGAATTTGACAGATCATTTACGGGGATCTGTATGATGTTCGAACCCGATGAAAACTTTGAGCCCGGGGGAAAACCCAAGAGCATGCTGTCCTTCGCGCGAAAACGATTGGTGGGCGCAGGCATCGCGGTGGCGTTCCTGGTGCTGACCAGCGTCATATCATCTCTTCTGGGAGTGATACAGCCTGTATTCTCACGAATTTTTATGGACAGGCTCCTTACGGGACAGAACCCTGACTGGTTGTATCCTTTCATATTTGCACTGGCGCTGTTCTCTGCGGTCCAGATTATCATCGCCTGGATACAGGCGGTATGGTCGCTGAAGATAGACGGGAAGCTGGCCGTTACAGGAAGTGCTGTCTTCATGTGGAAGGTGCTCCGCATGCCCATGGAGTTCTTTTCACAGCGTATGGCAGGCGACATCCTTCAGCGTCAGGGCTCCAATGCCGCTATCGCGGGAACGCTGGTAAATACCTTTGCGCCGTTGGCTCTCAGCGCGATCATGATGGTATTTTACCTGGTGCTTATGATCCGGTACAGCCCCCTCCTGACGCTGGTAGGGCTTGGATCTATCGTGGTAAATATGCTGGTGGCGCGATTCATTTCGGCAAAGCGTGTAAATATCACACGAGTGCAGATGCGGGATTCGGGAAAGCTTTCATCCGCCACGGTCGCCGGGATAGGAATGATAGAAACGATAAAAGCCAGCGGCGCGGAAAACGGATATTTTGAAAAATGGTCCGGCTATCAGGCCAGTGTCAACACGCAGAAAGTCAGATTCCAGCGTCTGAATCAGTATATGGGCATGATCCCCGGGATCGTTACGGAGATCACCAATACCGCCATTCTCGCTCTCGGGATATGGCTGACTATGTGCGGTCAGTTTACCGCAGGTATGATCATGGCTTTTCAGGGATTCATGACTTCCTTTTCAGCTCCGGCGCAGTCCCTCATCGCAGCGGGACAGACGCTGCAGGAAATGCGTACGGAAATGGAAAGGGTGGAAGATGTCATGGAATATCCCATGGATGAAGAAGCGCCGGAAAGCGATACACAGGATACCTATGACAAGCTGTCGGGAAGGCTGGAGATGAAGCACGTCACCTTCGGATATTCCCGCCTGGGAGAACCTCTCATCGAGGATTTTTCCATGTCTTTGGAGCCGGGGAGCCGGGTGGCTTTTATAGGCGCATCGGGCTGCGGCAAATCCACCATTTCGAAGCTGATATCGGGACTGTACAAGCCGTGGAGCGGCGAGATACTCTTCGACGGCAAGCCGATATCGGCGATAGACAGGAGTGTATTCACCGGATCCCTGGCAGTAGTCGATCAGGATATTATTCTCTTTGAAGATACCATTGCCAACAACATCAGGCTGTGGGACAAGTCCATCGAAGATTTTGAGGTGATCCTGGCGGCTCGTGATGCGAAGCTGCACGAGGATATCATGCAGAGAGAAGGCGGTTATCAATACAAGATAACAGAAGGCGGCAGGGATTTTTCCGGCGGCCAGCGTCAGCGTATGGAGATAGCCCGGGTCCTGGCACAGGATCCGACCATCATCATATTGGACGAAGCGACCAGCGCGCTGGATGCGAAGACAGAGTTCGAAGTGGTTGATTCCATCCATGCCAGAGGGATCACCTGCATCGTGATCGCCCACAGGCTGTCCACCGTTCGCGACTGTGACGAGATAATAGTCCTGGATAACGGTAAGGTGGCGGAGCGCGGGACACATGAAGAACTGTACGCCAGAGGCGGGGCTTATACATCATTGATTTCCAACGATTAAGGAGGAAGCATGGGCTGGTTTGACGAACAGATAAAACAGAGAAAGCAAAATGATGATGAAATGATGCAGGAGGCCATTGCCGGGATCGTGGGCGCGGTCATGGGAAAACGTGTCGCCGTGGCAGCCGCCGCCGACGACCGCCGGGCAAGGACGGCTATCGGCGATATCCTGCGTTTTTACCATATCAAAGCAGATGAGAACTCCGACACCATAAAAGATTTTGACGAACAGCTGGAGTTTTTGCTGCGTCCTCACGGCATCATGCGGAGAACGGTGAAGCTGGAAAAGGAATGGTATAAGGATGCGATCGGAGCCATGATAGGCGTGAGAAAAGCCGACGGCGCAGTCGTATCGCTTCTGCCTGCAGGGATATCAGGCTATACATATTTCGACGAGGAAAAGGGAAAGCGCGTAAGGATAAATTCCGGCAATCAGGAGCTCTTTGAAGAAGATGCCATCGCTTTTTACACATCCTTCCCGCTTAAGAGGATGACGATAAAGGATCTGGTGCTTCATATCGCGAAAACGCTGTCCGTATCGGATATCGTGCTGTATGGTCTGGCGGTACTCGCGGCGACATTGATCGGGCTGCTGACTCCGAAGCTGAGCAATCTGGTCTTTTCCGATGTGCTGGAAAGCGACAGCCTGCGCGTTCTTATGGCTGTTGCGGTCTTCATGGTCTGCGTTTCCGTCAGCAGGCTGTTTGTAAACTCGATATCAGCTCTCCTGATGGCGCGGATAAATACGAAGATGAACCTTTCGGTTGAAGCTGCGACGATGATGCGGCTGCTCTCGCTTCCTGCCGGTTTTTTTAAGGAATACAGCTCCGGAGAACTGTCGTCGAGGGCGGGCAGTATGAGCTCCCTGTGCAGTATGCTGGTATCCGCCGTCCTGTCATCAGGTCTGACATCGGTCTTTTCATTGGTATATATCACACAGATCTTTGCCTATGCGCCGGCGCTGCTGGTTCCCGCGTTGGCTGTGATCCTCGCGACGATAGTAGTTTCTCTGATAACGACGCTAGTCCAGACGCGCGTCACCAGGCGCATGATGGAGATCGATGCTAAAGAGAGCGGTATCGCATATTCCCTCATTTCCGGGGTACAGAAGATAAAGCTTTCCGGAGCGGAAAAGAGAGCCTTTGCCAAATGGGCAGGACTCAGCGCCGCATCGGCACGTCTCGAGTATGATCCGCCGCTGTTTTTAAAACTGAACGCGGTAATAAATTTGATGATCACCCTGACAGGGACTCTGGTCATGTATTATTTAGCGGTAATCAGCGGGACTTCTGTCGCGGATTATTTTGCCTTCAACTCGGCCTATGGCATGGTGGCAGGCGCGTTCATGGGAATGGCAGGTATAGCCATGACTATGGCTAACATCAAGCCTGTGCTTGATATGGTGAAACTCATCCTGAATGCTGTTCCGGAGATCTCGGAAGGCAAGCATGTAGTGGAAAGGATATCAGGCGGTATCGAGCTGGACAATGTTTCCTTCCGATATGGTGAGGATCTGCCTCTGGTGGTGGACGATCTCTCGCTGAAGATCCGTCCCGGCCAGTATGTGGCTCTTGTAGGCGCTACAGGCTGTGGTAAATCGACTCTGATGCGTCTGATGCTCGGCTTCGAAACTCCGCAAAAGGGGGCTGTCTACTTTGACGGCAGGGACATTGCGAGCCTGGATCTGAAATCGCTTCGCCGCAGGATGGGCGTCGTGATGCAGGACGGAAAGCTGTTTTCCGGGGATATCTATTCAAATATAACCATATCCGCGCCATGGCTCACCATGGACGAAGCGTGGGAAGCGGCAGAGCTTGCGGGGATCGCGGAAGATATACGCAGGATGCCCATGGGTATGCATACGATAATTTCTGAAGGATCCGGAGGCGTTTCGGGAGGTCAGCGGCAGCGGCTGATGATTGCGAGAGCTATCGCCCCGAAACCGCGCATACTGATGTTTGACGAGGCCACCAGCGCGCTGGACAACCTGACGCAGAAAAAGGTGTCGGAGTCGCTGAACCAACTGAAATGCACGCGTATCGTCATCGCTCACCGCCTTTCCACCATACGTCACTGCGACCGTATACTATACCTGGAGAACGGGAAAATAGCTGAAGACGGTACTTATGAAGAACTGATGGCCCTTAAAGGGAAATTTGCGGATCTGGTGGCACGTCAGCAGATCGATCGGTAAAAATTTTTAGCCCTTACAGCAGGAGAAGCGTATATATAAGTAAAGGGGAAAGCAAAGAGTAAAGGAGGAAAACATGGATTACGAAAAGATGATGGAAAAAGCAAAGGAGGCGAAAAGCGCGGAAGAACTCCTTGCGCTGGCGAAGGAAAACGATATCGGGATGACGGAAGAAGAAGCGGAAGAGACATTTGCCATGCTGGGAAAAAGCGGGGAGCTGTCCGACGAAGAACTTGCCAACGTATCCGGAGGCGGCTGTCATGTCAATGTGGGCGGAAAAAACTACACGGTGGTCACATCGCACTTAAGGTGTATGAACGGGTATTATCAGAATAACTTTGAATATGTCGGTGAGACTTTAGAAGGCCAAAAGATGTATAACCTTCTTTATGCGAAAGATAATTCAAGGCTGCGACTTACCTGGATGACTTTCTCCGTTGAAGGACAGTGCGGGATGTGTCGCTGGCTCAGCTTCAAGGTCGGTACGGGATATTGCAGCAAGTCTGCGGAATAGGGGAAAAGCATGGAATACGAAAAGCTGATGGAAAAAGCAAAGGGAGCGAAAAGCGCGGAAGAACTCCTTGCGCTGGCGAAGGAAAACGATATCGAGATGACGGAAGAAGAAGCGGAAGAGACATTCGCCATGCTGGGGAAAAGCGGCGAGCTGTCGGATGAAGAGCTTGCCAACGTATCCGGAGGCGGGTGTCATGTCAATGTGGGCGGAAAAAGCTTCGTCGTGGTGACCTCGGCATTGAACTGCATGAACGGTCGATATGAAAGCAACTGGACCACCAAGACCAGCTATATGGGAATAAAAACAGATGAGCTTGTATATGCCAAGGATAGTTTTACGCTGCGAAAGACATGGTTCGGAGTCAGCAAGGACGGGCAGTGCGGACGGTGCCGTTGGCTCTGCTTTAAAGGCGGGACAGGCTACTGCCGTTTGACTGCAGAATAGCAGGGGACATAAGATAAAATGAAATGTATTTTGAATGAAAATGTAGCTCTTCGCTCATGGAGGCTCGTACCTCATGCGTTTTATATCCGGGGAGACCGCGACGCTCATGGACTTTCCAAAGAGGCTTTTGAGCTGCTCTGCCGCTGCGATGGGAAGCAGGATATCGAATCGGCGGAAGATCTGAAGAAGATCGCCGCGACAGGCCTTGCGCGACCGGCTTTTAAAGGCGAGACGCTTACCCGCTGGCAGGAGCGAAAGGTATGTGATAACCGTTATTTCCCGGCGCTCAACTGGATGATAACGGGGAAATGCAATTATAACTGTCTGCATTGCTTCAACGCGGCGGACAATGCGCCTCTTATGAGCGAGTTCTCGATGGAAGAAGCGATGAAACTCATCGATGAAGCGGACAGATGCGGCATCAATGCCTTTACCATCACGGGCGGAGAGCCTATGTTACATAAAAATTTCTTCGATATCCTGGAGGCTGTCTATGACCGGGGGATGTTCGTGGAGGAGATCAATACCAACGGACATTTCATCGACGAGGCGTCTCTGGCGAGACTGAAGGAGCTGGATGAGCGGATACTGATAAAGATATCATTTGACGGTATCGGGCATCACGACTGGACGCGAAACCGGGAAGGCGCCGAGGAAAAAGCGCTGCAGGCATTTGCCCTGTGCAAGGAATACGGATTTACCGTGATGTCTCAGACCAATGTGCATCGAAAGAATCTCGATACGCTGATGGAGACTGCGGAAGCTCTGGAGGAAATGGGCGTCGATGCGATCAGACTGATCCGCACGACGGAAGTGCCCAGGTGGGAGCTGAATTCAGGCGGTGCGACGCTGAGCATCGAAGAATACTATGAAGCGATGCTGGATCTCATAGGAGCATATTTAAAAAAGCCACGCCAAATGATTCTCAATATCTGGCAGTTCGCCGATATATTTCCGGGCAGCGGAACATACAGGGCACGGCCTGTGGAGTGCGGCCCGGGAGAGTACCGGGACAGCCTGCCGGTCTGCAGGGGAGCTCGCGGTATGGTGGCCGTCACCGCCAACGGAAATGTGTTCCCGTGTCATCAGATATCGGGGTTCTTTGAAAGCCGGGGCGTCAAATTAGGCAACGTAAAGGAGGACGGACTGCAGAGCCTGCTTCGCAGCGGGGCTTATCTCGACGAAGTCTGTCTTACGGTTGGCGATCTTAAACGCAACAATCCGCAGTGCGGAAGCTGTGAGTATTTTAAATATTGCGTGGGAGGCTGCCGCGCCATCGCGACTGTACTGGCAGGAGGCAAATGGGAGAAGGATCCGCTTAAATGCATATTTTTCTTAAAAGGATATTATCAGCAGCTTACTGAAGTAATGGGAGACTGGAGAAATATTGCTCCTGTTGCTGTTGAGAAAAAGCAGGAGAACAGCTGATGGAAAAATACTTGAGACAGATGTTTGATTTTCAGCGCTTTGCAGGGAACAAACGGCTGGAGGCGCTTATAAGGCAGGCGGAAGATTCCTATGCCAAAGCGCTGTCGGATGAAGATCTCGGACTTGTGAATGCGGCGGGCGATCCGGGAGCACGCCATAAGAAAAAGGGCATTCCGGGTGATGATGAATAAAGACAGGCAGACGATAGAACGCATATACGAAGAATATTATCCTAAGATACTGGGGTATGTGCGTTCAAAGCTGTCGTCACAGCAGGAAGCCGAGGATGTGAGCTCCTCAGTGATGCTCAAGGTGGTAAAGGGATTCCCGTCTTTTGACCCGGAGAAGGCGCCCCTTGCCACATGGATCTATACGATAGCACGCAATGCGCTGACGGATCATTACAGAGGACTGCACATCCATGAAGAGCTGAACGAGGACGTGGCCTGTGCAGGCGATGATTTCGATGTGATCCTGCGGGAGGAAAGCCTGGAGGAGCTTGCGGAGGCACTGGAAAAGCTCCCGCAGCGTGAGCGCGATATCATCATCCTGCACTATTACAGCGGCATCTCCCTCAAAGAGATGTCGGCGTCGATGGGCATGTCCTATGCGAATATGAAGATCATTCACAAGAAAGTGCTGTCTGACCTGAGAAAGCACATGGGTATCTGAGGAGGTAATATGCATCTTGGGGAATATGAAGTAATACAGATCGAGCCCGAGGCTCCCGAATTTGAAGGGGTAGTACGGGAAGCGGAAAAAATATGCGACGACCTGCTGGGCAAAGGACTGTATTCGGAAGAGAGGATAAAGGAGATCTGCCGGAAGGAAGATCATTACTTTTTCGTTGTATTAAAGCGCGGGCAAATCGAAGGGATTTTTTACTGCTATGCGGGCATGGCGGCGGATATTCCATTCGCTGCAGCTATCGACGGTATGGCGGCAGATACGAGGATCGGCGTGGCCCAGTCCATCGCGCTCAGAAACGAAGCGAGACATCAGGGAATAGCCGCATCTCTGCTCAATCATGCAACCCGGATGCTGTTTAATGAGGAAAAAGTCAGGAAAATATTTGCGCTTGCATGGGTGCAGGGCACGGAGATTCCCGCGAGAAAGCATCTTGAGCGGTGCGGATATCGGTTTTTGGATATACAGAGCCGTCCGTGGGCTTCGTGCGAAGAGCTCATGTGTCCGGTATGCGGCCGTCAGCCGTGCACCTGCGACGGTGCGGTCTATGCAAAAGAGGTAGACGACGATGAGTGATACAGGCAGGTACAAAAAGAGACTTTCGCTTAAATTCACAGTCGGGTTTCTCATACTCGGCTTTTTTGTCATTGCCTCGGGCTGTGTCGTAGGATATGTGAAGTATACGGACGTCATCGAAAAGATGTATAACGACGAGGCATATCACATCGCTTATACCGTCAGGGAATCACTTGACGGAGACTGGATAGAGAAAGCCGCAGCGGATATCAGAACTGCGGACGACGACGATCTTTTGCAGATCAGCAGGCAGATACAGGACGATGAAGAGTATCGGAGGATCGTGGCCCTCATTGACATGGTGCGCATGCAGATGGGCGCCAACTACATCTATATCGCCGACCAGACCGATAAAAGCGGAAATGTCGTCAGCACGCTGACATATATTGCGGACGCGGACAACCCCGCGGACGATATGGAGCCTTTCCGTCCGGGGGACAGGAGCGCCATGAACGAAAGCTTTCTCGAAGACTCACAATACATTTATGAGACGGGCAAGAGAAGCGATAATTATTTCTATTCTCACAGCGACTTCGGATACAACACATCGGCGATAGTCCCTGTCGAAAATTCGGACGGGGAAGCGGTCGCGATCATCGGGGTGGAGCTGGCCATGAAGACACTGGAAGACGAACGCAGGGAATACGTGACCCATGTTATATTTCTGGGAGCCCTGTTGACGGCCATAGTGATCGTGATATTCCTCGCATATCTGCGACATGCCGTGATCAGGCCGATTCAGCTGGTAACGGACGAGGTGGATGCGTTCGTGCACAATGAGACGGAGGTTTCAGAAAAGCTGCTGCAGATCTCCACGGGAGATGAGATCGAGCAGATGGCCAAAAGCGTGCGGCAGATGGAGATCGACATCAACAGCTATATTGATAAACTGACCTCCGTGACGGCAGAGCGTGAGAGGATTGGGGCTGAGCTTGATATCGCGGCAAAGATCCAGACGGATATGCTTCCAAGCATATTCCCGGCGTTCCCGGACAGGGAGGAATTCGATCTCTATGCTTCCATGGTCACCGCCAAGGAAGTGGGCGGAGATTTTTACGATTTCTTCATGGTGGATGACGATCATCTGACCATGGTGATAGCCGACGTATCCGGAAAAGGCGTGCCCGCCGCTTTGTTCATGGTCGTATCCAAGACTCTTCTGAAAAATTATGCGCAGAGCGGGCTTTCGGCGCAGGAAGTGCTTGAAACTGTGAACGACAGGCTCTATGAGAACAATCGCGCCGACATGTTCGTCACCGCATGGATAGGGATACTGCAGATATCTACCGGAAAGATGGATTGTGCCAATGCCGGTCACGAATACCCTGCGATCTGCAGAAGAAGCGGAAGATACGAGCGCCTGAAGGACAGACACGGATTTGTACTGGCCGGTATGGAAAACATCCCTCAGCACGGATACGAGATACTGCTGGAGCCGGGCGACAGGCTGTTTCTCTATACGGACGGTGTGCCGGAAGCCACGGGGCCAAACGAGGAGATGTTTGGCCCGGCACGCATGCTGGATGCGCTGAACGCGGCGGTGAATATGGATCCGAAGGATACGATCCTGACGGTAAAGAGGAGAATAGACCGTTTTACGGAGGACTGCCCGCAGTTTGACGATATCACGATGATGTGCCTGCAGTACAGGGGCGCGGAGAGCGCCCGCTTGCACGATTCCATAACCCTCGCGGCGATCGATGAGAACATTCCGAAGGTGACGGAGTTTGCGGAAATGAAGATGCAGGCGGCCGACGTGCCGGTCAGGACGCAGATGCAGATAAATATCGCTATAGACGAACTGTTCAGCAATATCGCCCATTACGCCTATCCGCAGGAGACGGGAGAGGCGGCCGTGGATATCGACATAGACGGCGCGCAGAGAGCTGTAGAGCTCACGTTCCGCGACCGCGGCATCCCGTACGACCCATTGGCGAAGGAGGCTCCCGACGTGACGGGATCGGCGGAAGAGCGGGAGATCGGAGGCGTAGGGATATTCATCGTCAAACAGAGCATGGATGAGATGTTTTATGAATACAGGGACGGGCAGAACATACTCCGGATACGGAAAAAATTCGAGACATGCACTGAAAAGTAGAAGGCAGTCGGCGAGATGGATATATGTCTTTAAGGATATTTCGTTTACCCCTGTGAAACCGAAGCAGAAGATTCCGCAACCAACGCATTGACAAAAATTGTAAATAAAGATATAATATGGTAAATAGTTGTAATAAAGGTAAAAAGCGGAAGACAACAGGGGAAGCGATATGCAGCAAATCAAGAGGAGCTATAAGGACGGCGTTTTCAGACAGCTGTTTAACGATAAGGAAAAGCTGATAGAACTGTACAATGCGCTGTCGGGAAGAAGCTACAGTAAAGATACGGAGATAGAGATAGTGACGCTGGAGGATGCTCTCTTCGGTGATATCAAGAATGACTTGTCATTTATCATGGATAACAGGTTCATCGTAATGATAGAGCATCAGGCCACAGTGAATCCCAATATGCCTTTGAGGATGCTCAGTTATGCGGCAAGAGAATACGAGAGGAGAGGTCTGACAAAAAAGGTATACAGCAGAAGACGGATAGAAATACCCACGCCTGAATTGTACATGTTGTATAATGGTGCGGAGGATCAGCCGATCATGCAGGAATTGAAACTTTCCGACGCATACATAGCCAAATGTGGTAAAATATCCTTAGAAGCGAGAGTAAAGGTGATAAATGTCAATTACGACAAAGGAGCAGATATCCTGAAGAGATGCAAGACGCTCAACGAATACAGCATGTTCATCCATATGATAAGGGAAAAGCAGCAGGAGAAGGGACTGCAGAAAGCTGTGGAGGAGAGTGTGAGGGAATGTATGAGAAAAGGGATACTGACGGAGTTTCTCGAGAGGAACGGTGGTGATATCGTGAGTTTGGTAAGGATAGAGTTGACGAGAGAAGAGTGTGAAGCCATAAGAGAAGAGGATGGATATGTCCGTGGATTGGAAGATGGGTTGAACGAAGGCCGGATCGAGGAACAGTTGAAGATAGCCAGGAACATGAAGGCGTTGGGTGCGGAAACAGCATTCATATCGAAGGCTTCCGGACTTACTAAAGAAGAAGTGGACGTATTGTGATGTGAAGATGGATATAACAATTAAAAAGGGGGCTGCCGCATCAGGTTTTTATCTGATGCGGCAGCCCCGGATTTATATAAGGCCGCTGTATCGCGGCATTGTTTTTATTCCGGAATCGGTACCGCCGGACAGCTAGTTCGATTCCCCTGTCCTTTCCTCCAGCTGGAAGCTGATATCCATGGATTGACCGTCCCTGACTATGGTGTATGTCAGAGTGTCGCCTACCTCATGGGCTGTCACGATGGAGGAAAGATCGTTGAAGGATGTTATCTCCGTATCGTCGACAGCGTAGACTCTGTCGCCCACCTGGAATCCGGCAGCCTTGGCGTTTTCTCCGTCAACTGACGCGATGTAGACGCTGGTCGTGCTCTGGGTGCTGTTGAAGAGCATGTCGATGCTGTTCTGGCCGGAGGATTCGGTATATGACATACCGGTGGACGGCTGGCCGCTGACATAGCCCTGATCAATTATCTGCTGAGCCGCGTCGGCAGCTGTGTTGATAGGGATGGCGAATCCAAGTCCTTCTACGTCGGAGCCTGAAGATTTGGCAACGACGATACCGATCAGCTGTCCATCCCCGTTGAAGAGCCCGCCGCCGGAGTTGCCCGGATTTATGGAGCTGTCAGTTTGCAGCAATGTCATGGTCTTCCCATCTATGGCTATCTCCCTGTCGAGGGCACTTATTATCCCGGCGGTGACTGTGCCTCCCAGTTCACCCAGAGGGTTCCCTATGGCTACCGCCAGGTCGCCTACCGCCAGCTGGTCGCTGTTGCCGTATGTGGCAGGAGTCAGGTCGCTGGCATCTATTTTGAGGACGGCTACATCGGTGATGGAATCAGTACCGACGAGCTGCGCTTCGTATTCTTTTTCGTCAGCGGTAGTCACCATTATTTTGTTGGCTCCTTCGATGACGTGATTATTGGTCACGATGTAACCGTCGTTTGTTATTATAACCCCACTTCCCGCGCCCTCAGTGACGTACTGCTGCATCCATGAATCGGAGGATACGCTTTCCGTCTTGATCTCCACTACGCTTGGCTTTGCCTTGGCGGTGATCTCCTGAACTGTAAGGTCGCTGCCGGTGGCGTCTTCCAGGGTATACCCGGCGCCACTGACACTGCCGGAACTGCTGGAAGAAGATCCTCCGTCAGACAAGTGATTGCCCAGCGCGGCGCCGCCTATGCCAAAGCCTGCTGACAGGAATACGCAGAGTGCTATTATCAAAGCCAGGGATCTTCTCGTAAGAGATATGGGTTTTGATTCCCTTTTTTTGCCATGTACTTTGCCCAGACCATTGTGGTTGTCCCACGAAGCGGAGGCGCCTTTCATGGCGTCGTACTCTGAGGCGGCCTGCGGATCACAGGCTGTGCCGTTGTCGCTGAAGCCGCCCGTATTGTCCGCGGCTGTAGTACTGGCATCGGCAGTATCATCAGCGCTGCCGTATGTGCTGCGGCTCCTGAAATTTTCCCGTGGATCTCTGAAGCTGCCTGTATGATGCGGTCCGTGCTGGTAAGTCCCGGTGCTCTCATGTTGGCCGGCCGCCGAAGTCTCCTGTCCGCTGGCAGAGCTTTCCGCAGTGGAGCCGGTCGTTGTCTCCGGGTCAGGATCTTTCATGATGAAGTTTGGTTCATAGTTGGTAGTTTCGTTTTCATAGCTGTTATTATTGCTATCTCCGTAATCTTTCATATATTTCACCTCTTTTTTTACAGGGTAGTTTCTCTGTTAATATAACTATACGGATTCATTATGTGGTTTTGGTGTTGAAAATATGTGAATATCTGTAGAAAAGATTAAACATTTCCTACATAATATGATAAAATCGAAATAGCGTGGTAAAAGCCGCGCTGATTTGAAATAAGAAGGAGAACCCAGAGGATGAGCAAGGCTATGATCGCAGTAGACAAGAGCGGTTCCTACAGAGTGTATGTCACGGTGACGACAGATCTGGTACAGGAAGCCGTTTCCATACATGATACGACACCCGTGGCGTCGGCGGCGCTGGGCAGGGTGCTGACGGCCGCCGGTCTGATGGGTATAATGCTCAAGAGTGATGAGGATAAACTGACAGTCAATTTCAAAGGTAACGGACAGGCAAGGCAAATACTGGCGACCGCCCATGGAGACGGCACGGTCAAAGGGTATATAGCGAATCCTTACGTGGATCTGCCTCTTAAGGAAAATGGCAAGCTGGACGTGGGAGGCGCGCTGGGAGAAGGAGAACTGACAGTCATAAAGGATCTGGGTCTGAAGGAACCTTATATGGGGACTATCGCTCTGGTCAGCGGAGAGATAGCCGACGATCTGACAGCATATTTTTATATATCGGAACAACAGAATTCATCTGTGGCCCTTGGAGTAAAGGTGGAGCGCGACCTTTCCATAGGCGCCGCAGGCGGTATGATAATACAGATGCTTCCGGGGGCTGAAGAGGCCGCCGTGGATGCGCTGGAGGAAATGATAGGAAAAATGGAGCCGTTGACGACTTCCATAAGTCGGGTCATGGAAGAGACTCCGGGACTTTCCCAGTCGGGTATCGTTCGCAGGCTGATGGAAGAGATATTCGCTGATATGCCTGAGAAATACCGGTTACAGGCGCTGGAAGAACGGGAGATCCGATGGGAGTGCGACTGCAGCCGCGAGAGGATGGCAAGGGCGTTGGCTACCATAGGCAAGGAGGACATGAGGGAGATAATCGAGGAAGACGGGAAAGCTGAGCTCCAATGTCATTTCTGTCTTAAAAAATATGATTTCAGCCGGCAGGAGCTGACTGAGATCCTGAACCATATGTGATAGGAGTGAAGTGGATGAAAGAGATAATGATAAGGATAAAGGGCCGGCAGGCTAACGATGAAACGGGCGAAGATTTCATGGAATTCGTCACGGAGGCCAAGCTCTATAAACGAGGTGAGGCTATATATCTGATATACGAAGAAAGCGAGCTGTCGGGCGTGCCGGGGTGCAAGACCAGACTCAAGCTGAAGGATGGTGAAGTGCAGATGAAACGGTTTGGCGCAGGCGCGGGAGCGGGCAGTGAGATACGCTTCGAGAAAGGAAAGAGATATACCGGGTTCTATGAGACGCCCTTTGGCGCCATAGAGATGGAGGTGCTGACCAACGATCTGGAGAACACCTTATCGGAACATGGCGACGGACATATAGACATAGATTACAGCATCAGTCTCAAAGGTCTGTTGGAAGGCCGTAACAGGCTGAACATAACGTTGATGTAGTTGGGAGGAGATAATTATGATGAGCAAGAAGGCCATCAGAGTGGTAACGTTAGCCATAGTAGTCATTATGGTAGTGACGACGGTAACGTGTGCCATAGCGTATCTGTAGAGCAACTGAGGAAAATGGGAGGAAGAAATGTCACAAGTAGGTTTCAGCGCGGAAAAATATATCGAGGAACAGTCCAGGTATATACTGGAAAGGATAGGCGAAGGCGCGGGACAGAGGCTTTATCTGGAGTTCGGCGGGAAGCTGGTGCAGGATAAGCATGCCATGAGAGTATTGCCCGGCTTTGATGAGAATGCCAAGATAAAGCTCCTTCACAAGATGAAGGACCAGGTGGAGATCATCATCTGTATCTATTCCGGCGATATCACCACCAACAAGACAAGGCAGGACTTCGGTATAACTTATGATCTGGAGGTGCTGAGACTTATCGATACGTTCAGAAAGTATGACCTGGAGATCAACAGTGTCGTGGTCACCAGATATGAAGATGGTTTTCCGGCGGTGGATAAGTTCATCAACAGGCTGGAGAACAGAGGCATCAGGACGTATCGCCACAGGTTCACCAAAGGTTATCCTACCGATGTGGACACCATCGTCAGCGATGAGGGGTATGGAGCCAATCCGTACATAGAGGTGTCCAAGCCGCTGGCAGTGGTGACAGGGCCGGGCGGCGGCAGCGGGAAGCTGGCCACATGTCTCTCACAGCTTTACCATGAGTACAGGATGGGAAAGAAAGTCCGCTATGCCAAATTCGAGACGTTCCCGATCTGGAACATACCGCTCAAGCATCCTGCGAACATCGCGTACGAAGCGGCTACGGCTGATCTGAGGGATGTAAATATGATAGATTCTTTCCATTTGGAAGCTTATGGGGAGATGGCTGTCAATTACAACAGAGATCTGGAAGTTTTTCCTGTTGTGAAGAGGATAATAGAAAAGATAACAGGCGAAGAGTCCGAGTACAGATCGCCGACCGATATGGGCGTCAACAGAGTGGGATTTTGCATAACCGATGATGTTGTTGTCAGGGAAGCGGCCTGCCAGGAGATCATCAGAAGACATCTGATAGCTCAGTGTGATTATAAGAAGGGAAGGATAGAGTATGAGACATTGGAGCGTATAAAGCTGCTGATGGACGAGCTGTCTCTCGTTCCGGAGGACAGGAAGGTGGTCCTTCCTGCCCGCGAGTATGCTGAGAAGAAGAGGAACTGTGATGAAAGATATGTCAATGTCGTAGTGATGGCCATGGAAATGGAAGACGGTACCATAATCACCGGAAGAAGCTCCAGACGCATGGTCGCCGCCGCTGCGGCCATACTCAATTCTGTAAAATATCTCAGCGGGATAACGGATGAGATACATCTGATATCTCCTAATATACTCAGGAGCATACAGGAGCTTAAGACCAACGTGCTGATGTCGGAGAAGACCAGCCTTAACTGTGAGGAGATACTCACGGCGCTGACCATCTCTTCGGCTACCAATCCGGCCGCGGAAGCAGCTCTTTCCAAGCTGGTCTGCCTCAGAGGATGCAGGGCTCACTGCACTGCTATTCTCAGCGATAAGGACGAGACGACGCTGAAGGCGTTAGGCATAGATGTAACCAGTGATCCGGAATACATAACCAACAATTTGTATTACGGCTGATGATCACGGCAGCGACCTCCGTTTCACGGCGATCCGGAAGGTCGGAACGGGATCGGCTGGCGGCATGTGTATCGAGATGACTTGACGGCTCGATGCCGCAGGCCAATGGGAAGCTATACATTTCAGGAGCGACGATCATAATGTACGGGCAGTATTTCGTGCTTTTTGCCATTCTTTTTACGGGATGGTTTTTAAGAAAGATAAATTTTATAGATGACAAAATGAACCACAGCATAAACAAGCTGATCGTATATTTTGCCTATCCATGTCTTATCGTCCACAATATAGGGAGCCTTGAGACGACGGGAAAGGTGCTGACAGCTTTTATCATAGCGTTTGTGCTGAGTTTTGTGTGTTTTATCCTTTACGGCCTTGTGTGCTGGCTGTATGCCAGGCTGAGAAAATTCCCGCGGGAAGAATCCAACGTCCTGGAATTGGCTATGATAATGCCTAACGACGGGTTCATGGGGTTCCCGGTGACGCTGATATTCTTTGGTGATTTCGGCCTGCTGCTGATGTTGGCTCACAACGCGGCGATGAATCTGTTTACATTTACATATGGGATAAAGCTGATAAAGAGAAATTTCACGGACAAGCGAAAAGCGACCCCGGGCAGGTTTTTCAAGGCCGCCCTCAAGCTGATGGTAAACCCCAATATACTGGCGCTCATCATAGGCTTCGTGCTGAGCCTTCTGGGAGGCATCATCCCTGCGGCGGTGGACGAATATCTTGTATATCTGGGGAACATATCGACGCCGATGGCTATGATATTCATCGGCTCCAGTCTGGCCGGTTACGATTTCAAAGATATAATAAAGAGCCGGGTGATAATAGAGGCCAGCGCGGTCAAGCTGATACTGCTGCCGCTGATAACAGTGGGGGTAGTGTATTTCCTGCCACTGGATCCGATGATAAAGGCTGTCGTTGTCCTGGGAGCGTGCTTTCCTGTCGCGGCTACAGTGTCCATGCTGTCGGAGCAGGAAGGCCAGGATCCGGGCCCTTCCAGCAAGACCCTGTTCCTCAGTACGGTAGCGTCGCTGGTAACAGTGCCTGTTTCCATAAATCTGATAGAGTTGCTGTTCATGTAGAGGTTGCCGTAGATGTCGGCCGGCTCATTGAACGACTATAGCGGAGCTGCGGCTGTCAGTCGCTGCGCTTCTTCGGGAAAGCCATTTCCTGATAGAAGATGGCTTCTCTTTCAAGAATGACATCAAGCCTTTCCTTAATAGCGTTTTTCGATGCTACGGAAAGGCTTTCGTAATTGTTGAGAAGCTCAGCTATCTGGCGGCTTTCCGCGTCAAAATATATTTTCCCTATCAGGCCTTTGGACAAGTCGTAATTGATGAGGCTTTCGAAGCCGATATCGTAGAGCGACGTGAGAGCGTCCAGGGTCTGAAGATCAGGGGGTTTGGCGCCCGATTCGTAGGTCGAGTAGGTGGAACGGGTCAGATAGATCTTATCGGCCAGCTCTTCCTGGCTCATCCCGTTGGCGGTGCGGAGAAGCTTGAGGTTCCTGCTGAGGATATCCAGGTTCAATCCCATTGGCCGCTCCCGCTTTCGTAATTCCATGGAAATCTGTTAAAGCTTTTGTCGCGGATCGCCAGCTGTTCTATTTTTGCCTTTATGTGCTCGCGACCGGCGTGAGAAAGGCTCAGATAGTTTTCCAGAAAGGTATGGGCATCCGTTTCGCAGGCTCCGCGTTTTATGAGGGAAAGCACATGCTGGGAAATGTCAAAGGAAAGCAGATAATCCAGGCTTATGTCGTATAGCTGGGAGATCTCGTACAGTGTGACGATATCCGGGATGCGGCTCCCGCCTTCCAGGCTGCTGTAGCTGGATCTGGACATATTGAGTTTTACAGCCACCTGATCCTGATTAAGACCGTTGACACATCTCAGCAGACGTAAGTTGCCGGCGATGTATTTATGAGCCTGATAAAGCCTGCGACGCTCTTTATGTTCCTGAATATGCATGTCGTTCCTCCGTAAATCGTGAAAATCCATGATCGATACCGCGGGCGGCACCACGAAGCGGGATGAGTGAAGTGCTCGCGGCGCAGCGATGAGAATGTCGATGTATTACATTGCGGCGGTCGTATCATATATAATAAAGAGGCGAAAAGCTCATTAAAAGTTGCAGATCCGGCGTAAAAAATCGAAAAAATATGTAGGCGATGCTTTTTACCCGATTTCCCCTTGAAAGTTCATATTTAACCCTCTCGCGGTTCAAAACCCTGACATACCGGGAATATTAAACTATAAGAAGCAAATAAGCTAACTTATAGAGGGAAAACGATATGAGCAGGGAACTTAAGGAAATAAACAAAAGGGAAATGGGCGCCAGGATACGGGCCAGGAGAGAAGCGTTGAATATGTCGAGAAATGAACTGGCAGGGTATCTTTCCGTAACTGGAAAGTTCATCGCTGATATAGAGTATGGCGATAAAGGCGTATCGCTGAAAAATCTTTATAAGCTTATGCAAGTGCTGGGCGTGAGCGCGGATTTCATAATAGAAGGGAATGGATCCGAAATACCTGGCGATGAAAAGAAGAGAAAGCTGAGCGAAAATATCATTGGCTCATTGAGCGTGTGCTCAGTCAGGCAGCTTGACTGTATGGAGCAGATAGCGCGGCTTTATGTGGAAAGTATTGTGAATAAGGAGTAATGGATAAAGTATTGGAACAGGAAGAAGTTTTGGAGCGTCTTTGCGGGCTGTTCCCGTATGTGATGCGGCTGATGAAGATAATGGGTGTCGATGAAAATGATGTGGAGGATGTGGCGATGGAGGTATTCATCGATGCTTTCAGAGGGCTGCACACACTCAGCAGTCCGGAGAAGATGATGCCATGGTTGAAGACGATCGCAGCTAACAGAGCGAGCAAGTATTTCAGCAAGCGCGCTAAGCGCAAGGAGATTTCCAATCTGGTAAAGACCGAAGCCGGAGAGCTGGATATTTTCGATACCCTGGTGGATGAGATCACGGTTGAGAAAATACTTCAGGACGCTGAGCGGAGGGACATGGTCAGCGCGATGATAAACGGTTTGCCGGATATCAGCAGGAGAGTGCTCCGCATGAGGTTCTGGGGAGGATACAAGCATGCCGAGATAGCGGAGATACTCAATATCAACGTCAATACGGAGAAAAGCATTTACAGGAGAAGCCTCAAACGGCTCAAGGACAGTTATTTAGAAATTCTCGGGAAGGAAGATAGCGATGAATGGAACGAATAACGGCAACAGGCCTGAAGACATGAGATCCATAGCTGAAGAGGAAAGAACAGACAGCCGTGACAATGGCCGGCAGGAACGGACTATAGGCGAGATAATTTCCGATGCCACCGACGAGGAGCTGAAGCACTACCATACAGGGACCCTTACCCCTGAAGAATTGAGATCCGCCGTGGATAAAGAGCGGCGCGCCGGACGGCGTCGCATGCTGCGTCGCCTGACTGCCGCTGCCGCACTGCTGATGCTCGTCGTGGCAGCAACAGTCTTTGCTTTTGAAAATTTCACCACCGACGTCGACGCAGACAAGAACGCCAAGGAGGAGATCGTAACAGAAGACGGAGTCGTTATCGAAGATGGCGGTTGGGGGAGCAGCACAGAGGAAAACTGGACGATAACGGACTGGGCGGAAATTAAAGTGGCGAAAGCGACTATTCCGGAATTAATGGTTCCAGAATATGTGCCGGAAGGGTATGAGTTTGAAGTTTTAACTATTTCTGAATTTGAAGGTGTTGCCAGTATAGAATATGTGTTTTGTAATGAAAAACATACACTGCGTATTCAAGAGCGCATTCATGATAATAATTTGGAATCAACGCATACAGATAAAGAAAAATCTCTTGAAAGCACAAAAGGAAAAATATATCTGGAAACATTATATGGCGAGAATAATGCCGTCATATATTTGGACGACGGCATTATTGTATCTGTTTGGACTATTCTGAACAATGAAGAAATCATTGAAATTATTGAAAATTTCAATTACTAAAAACTGCCGGAATAATGTGTTTTATTATAGGTCGTTCCTGAAATCGTATCAGAGAATACGACTTTGGCTCTGTAAACTTTCCCGCTTTTCAGAGTAAATGTTTTTGAAGCAGTGATTGAATATGTGTTTTTAACTGTTTTGATATAAGAAATCACAGGGACGCCGGTAGCTGTTCTCCATGAACCGTTGTATTTTTCTTGTAATGTTATTGTGCATTTGGCTGTTGAAGCCTTTGTTCCAAAGCTAGCGCTTGCGGTTACCAGTCCTTGGGTGTTGCTTTTTCTTGTAGCGCCAACTGTAGAAATTGTCGTCGACATCGGCGAGATCTCTGCGCCATCGGTGCATGTCCCTGGATTGTTTATCGGTTCAGCTGTGGAGGTTTCCGCGGCGAACAGCGCTGTAGGCATGGACAGCATCATTGCGGCTGCCAGCGCGAATGATAATAATTTTTTCTTCATTTTTCTCTCCTTTTTAAATGAAAATTGTGATAATTTGTGACGCAATTTTATTGAAGACCGGCTTCGATCACAATGAAATCGCGGAAGACAAAACCATTTTTTTCATATAATGACGTGAGCTGCGAAAATAGAGCGAAAAACAGTAATTTTTCCTGAATCTGCGACGCAGTTGATCAGGGGCATCAGGGTGATGGTGCGGTGGCAGACCAAAAGCAGGCATGTGTTGGGCGCCCCCAGGGGGCGATTATCGCGACGGTCGCTTTTATAGTAAGGGTCAAAACATAGGCACAAGGTAAAACAATCCCCTTGTTCACAGAGATGTGAACAAGGGGACTTTTTCTTTATTCGTTTTCTTTTCTTCTGCATTCATCAGGTAACTGCTCTGAATATGGCATAAGGCTGTCTATGGCTTCTTTATCATTCAGATCGATCCTACGGAGCTGGTCAAGCAGATAGCTCAGATATTCAAATGGCAGCAGATCATTTTCTATGGCGCTTACCACAATGCTATACAGAATTGCGCTTGACTTTGCCCCTCTTGGCGTATTGCAGAACAGCCAGTTCTTACGGCCCATCACAAACGGCTTTATCGCACGTTCACTCCTGTTATTGGAAACCTCAAGCCTCTCATCAAGGAGGGTATTCATCAATGGTTTCCTCTGGTTTATCGTGTAATTCAGCGCTTTAAGATAAAGCCCCTTGGGAAGTGGCTTTTGTGATTCTTCTTCCGCCCACGCAAAGAAGCCCTCAAATACCTTCCGCATCGTGGTCTTTCTGAATTCACTTCGTTCTTCTTCGGTAGATAATTCATGGCACTTGGCATCTAAAAGAAACAGCTTATCACACCATACGATCCCTTCCTTTATCTTTAAGGCCCCGGGACTTCCTTTATCATTTAACACCTCTAGCGCGTCTGCATAATACCGCCTCGCATGGGCCAGACAGCCTACGTGGATGATATCATCATTCACACTCAGGTAGCCCTGATATCCGTCTGTCTGCAGGTATCCGTGATATTCTTTAAGGAATGTTTCCGGGACATAGCCTGCACGAGAGCCATCCGCATAATGATAAAGCACGATAGGTGATATACCCTTTCCGCTTCGGAACATCCACATGTAGCTCTTTTCCCGCGTCTTATCCCTCAGCACCGACAGGCTCGTCTCGTCAGCCTGGATGATATCATATGACAGGAGCTTCTCGTACATCCTGTCGTAAACAGCCTTAAGATAATTCTGCGTAAGAAGTATCATCCAGTTTGAAAGGGTTGCTTTGCTGATGTTTACACCATAGCGCTTAAGATCTTTAGATATCTTATCCAGAGGATCACGGTTTTCATATTTCCTTGTTATGACGTATGCACCAAGTGACGGTGACAGAATGCTTCCACGAAGCAGAGATCTCGTCATTGGAGAGGCGATGATCGTAGCTTCGGTTCCGTTTTTTTCACAGTTCCTGCAGCTGTATATATGCTGTATATGCTCACGCACAACTGCCTTTGCCGGGATGATCTCCACTTCGCGGTGGATCCTTTTGGTCATCTCATGAAGCTTATGGCCGCATACAGGGCAGAGCTGCTCTTCTTCTGTAAGCACATATTCTACAGGATCCGTTTTTCTTAAGGCACTGATAAAAGCGTCTTTCTTTCCCTTTCGTTTAATCTTGCGAACAGGACATGCTTTCTCCGCTTTTGGCTCCGGCAACCTCAGATCGGCTTCTTTCTCTATTTCATTAAAAAAGCACTCCTGCTGCCCGTCATCTATTAAAGACTTTTCGCTTTTTCTTCCGAACCTCTTAGCCTGACTAAGGCGAAACATCTTTCTGTAATATTCAAGCTCTGCTGAAACCTCATCCAGTTTTCTTGAGGTGTCCAGTGCATATTTTTCCAATTCTGCTTTTGTCATGGATGAAAGATCTATCTGTTTCATGACTTTATTATATCAAAAAACCATTGAAATTTCAATGATTTTAAGGACTATTCCATGGTTTTAAGGATCCTTCCATATTAATTTTCAATGGTTTTGAGAAGCCTGTCATATTCATATCTGTACATGAAATCACGGGCGTAACTGTGAGATTTTGGCCAGTAAAATGTTCCGTATTCGAGCTTTCTGCTGAAAAGGCAATATCCATTCTTGCATATCTTCAGCGCATAGATCTGTTTCCATTTCTTTTCTATGAAGAAGAATATCTGCCCCGGTATCAGGGGCAGATCCAGATCGAACGCTATGATAGATGCCATGGACTCCATAGACAGATTCCCTCTGATAGGTTCTAAAACGAGAATTGCCCGGATGTTTTCTGATGGCAATCGTACCCACTTCCTACTCTCATCTATGGGCAACAGGACTTTTTCTTCCATAAATCGTAATTTCCCTTCTCGAAGGAGCCTTTCCCGGGCCTTTCTAAAGGTAATATCTTTTATATTGTGTTCCAGGCACCATCTTTTTAAGGGAAGGTCACTTGTATACGCTTCCTTGATTATTTTCTCCCACTCATCCGATGTTCGCCACATATGTGCTATTCCTCCTGTAGTTGCTACTTAGTAGCATACTACCTTGTTCTCTTTTTTTCAATGTGCCTATGTTTTGACCCTTACCTTTTATATCGGTTTAACGATAAAAACGGCCATATTTTAACGTTTCAAAACAGTAGAATATCGCGACTGGTATGAAGCGAAGGTGTTCGCGATAATTTTTTCCTGAATATGTCAAAAAAATATCGCAGACGAAGCAAAAGGGATATCCTGCGATATTTCCACTGGTGGCAGGCCCGGAAAACAACAGATTTTTATCGTGGCTGCCCTTTTATGTCTCACTCGCGATATCCGGCAGGCCTGTTTGAAACCAAGGCAGCAGAGGAATGGCAGAGCAGCCGGACAGATGGAGAGCCGAACGGACAGCCAAACGGGCAGGCGATCCGGGGAGCGAATGAGGGGGCGATTTTCCCCAAAGCTTCGGCAGCAGGAGGCGAGGCTGGCCGCAGGCATAAAAATCAAAAAAGAAATCAAAAAAGAAACGCAAAAAGAATGATAAAATACTGGTATCTTCGGACAAAAACGTTTACAATGGTACTGTTAGTAAGTTTGTTATAAGGAGGAAAATAACATGAAGACAGTTGGTGTACTGGGAACAGGTACAATGGGAGCCGGCATCATTCAGGTTTTGGCTCAGAATGGATACAATGTAGTGATGAGAGCAAGGAGACAGACTTCCGTAGACAGAGGTCTTGCGACAGTTGAGAAGAATCTTGACAGACTTATCAAGAAGGAAAAGATCACAGAGGCTGACAAGGCTGATGTAATGAGCAGGATAACTGGTTCGACTGACATCTCCGTTGTAAAAGACGCAGACCTCATCATCGAGGCCGCCACTGAAGACATGGAGGCGAAGAAAGCTCTTTTCCAGGAGCTGGATGAGCTTTGCAAGCCTGAGACGATAATCGCTACCAATACTTCGGCGCTTTCCATCACAGAGATCGCTGCGGCTACCAACAGACCTGACAAGATCATCGGAATGCACTTCTTCAATCCTGTTCCTGCAATGAAACTGGTTGAGATCGTTAAGGGACTCACTACTTCCGACGAGACGAGAGAGACTATCCTCGATCTGACGAGAAAGCTTGGCAAGACTCCTGTAGACGTTGCCGAGGCTCCGGGATTCGTAGTAAACAGGATCCTCATCCCTATGATAAACGAAGGTATCGGAATCCTGGCTGACGGGGTTGCTGATGCTGAAGGTATCGACACAGCTATGCAGCTTGGCGCGAACCATCCGATGGGACCTCTCGCACTGGGCGACCTGGTTGGACTGGACGTTTGCCTGGCCATCATGGAAACTCTCTACAGAGAGTACGGCGACACCAAGTACAGACCTCATCCTCTCCTCAGAAAGATGGTAAGAGCCAACAAGCTGGGAAGAAAGACAGGAGAAGGTTTCTACAATTACAACAAATAAAAGGACATACTCAGAAGACCCGCATGCTTCATGCGGGTCTTTTGTTGTGGTGCGGCCGATGTCATCTGCCGGATTTCCGGTTTTCCGGGAGCGGCTGCCCAGGCGCGCGCCGTTTCATCTGTCTGCGGCCTTCGATGGCGAATTGAGAATTTCTTCAAAAAATAAAAACCTGATATTGTGCAGGTATAAAAATCGGTGTATATTATAGCTGTAGTAAAATTTATATAGAAACCTGATCTATAAGAGTTTTGTTATTATGATGGGAACGCCGCCTTGGCATTCCCGGAATATAGGCGAAGTCTGCCGTCCCAGGGGTATAGGTGGAGATGACTTTGTCCTTTTCTATTTGTTTCCGTAAGATTTTAAAATTTTTAAACAGAAAGGGTTCACATTTATGTGGAAAACGATGGATGAGGCGGCTCTCAAAGAAAAGAAAGTCGCTGAGCTTAGAGAGATCGCGAAGACGTTTGGGTTGAAAAATTACCAGAAAATGAGAAAGGCCGAGCTGGTGAAGGCCCTGATGAAGGATGAAGAACCGCAGGGAGCCGCGAAGACCGAAGCTGCCGAAAATACCGGGGCCGCATCAAAGGGACCGGAAGAAGCCGGAGCCATGGAAAAGACCGGAGGAATGGAAGGCAAGGAGCCTGTGGATAACGCCGGGACAGGGAGCAATGATACCGGCGGAGCCGGAGGAAGAAACGGCAGGGGAAAGAAGGAAAGCAACAGGGTGCGGGAAAACAAGGCCAGGGTAGTGAAGTCCATGAGGAAGACCAGAAAACCGATGCCTGTGGTGGCCGCAGGAGATGAAACCGATGAAAATGCCGGGGGTGCCGGACAGGGAGCGGTCGATGAAAGCGAAAATGAAGGTGCCGGACTGAGAACACGTGTCGATGGGGAAAGCATGGATAAGGAGAACGCTCCGGAGAACGACGCGGAAAATACCGAAGGCAGAGGGAGCAAAGAAAACCGAGAAAACAGGGACAGGCGACAGAGAGGCGAACGGCAGAAAAAGCCTGCGCCTGACAGAAGCGACAGGTTCGAGGTGGAAGGTATCCTGGAGCTGGCCGATGGAGGGTTTGGATTCCTCAGATTCCACAATTTCCTCACCAGCGACAAGGATATATATGTAGCGCCGGCTCAGATAAGGAGATTCAACCTCAAGACGGGAGACAAGGTGCGGGGTATATGTCGTCACCCTAACGATGGCGATAAGTTCGGCGCGTTGCTTTACGTGGTGACGGTCAACGGAGACGAGCCGGGCAAGGCGATCACCAGACCGGATTTCGATTCCCTTACCCCTATATTCCCCAACGAGAGATTCAAACTGGAGGACGGCCGGGAGCTTTCCCTCAGGCTCATAGATCTGGTGGCGCCTATCGGGAAAGGCCAGAGAGGCCTCATCGTCGCGCCGCCTAAAGCGGGAAAGACGGTGCTGCTGAAGAAAATCGCCGGAAGCATAGAGAAGAATTATCCTGACGTGGAAATGATAATATTGCTGGTGGATGAGCGTCCCGAAGAAGTGACCGATATGAAGCGGAGCCTCAAGGGCAATGGCGAGGTCATCTATTCCACATTCGACGAAATGCCTCAGCATCACGTGAAGGTGGCGGAGATGGTCCTGGCGCGGGCCCAGAGGTTAGCGGAGCACGGAAAAGATGTGATCATACTGATGGACAGCATAACCAGGCTGGCGCGGGCTTACAACCTGGTAGTACCTCCTTCAGGAAAGACCCTGTCAGGCGGCTTCGATCCGGGAGCACTCCACAAGCCGAAAAAGTTCTTCGGAGCGGCGAGGAAGCTGGAAGAGGGAGGAAGCATCACCATACTGGCGACAGCGCTGGTTGAGACGGGAAGCCGCATGGATGACCTTATATTTGAGGAATTCAAAGGTACAGGGAACATGGAACTGCATTTGGACAGACGGCTTTCCGAGAAACGCATATTCCCGGCTATAAATCTGAGCAAATCAGGGACCAGAAGGGAAGATCTGCTGATGGATCAGGATGAACTGGAAGCCATATGGTACATGCGGCGAGCGCTGGGGAACAGGGACAACGGAGAAGTTACCGAGATGATCCTGGATAATCTGGCCCATACGAAAGATAACAAGACTTTTATCGAAGTGATAAGGAAAATAAAATTAGAGGGGTAGTATGGATTTAAGCAAGATTTTTCGCAAAGGGATCAATCCCACCAAAATGGGCGGCCAGGCCGTGATGGAAGGGATAATGATGCGGGGCGAGACCAAGAGCGCTCTGGCAGTCAGGCTCCCCAACGGAACCATAAAGGTGGAAACAGAGGATATAAAGCAGCAGAAGAAATGGATGAAGCTGCCGCTGATACGAGGCGTCGTCGCTTTTATCGGCTCTCTTATCATGGGGACAGGTCAGTTGATGAAGTCGGCCGAGCTGCTGGGGGAAGCAGACGATGAGGAATACGAAGAGACCCGGTTCGAGAAATGGCTGGACGACAAGTTCGGGAGCAAAGGCGCGTGGAATGTACTCATGTATATGTCGGTAGTGCTGGCGCTGGCATTCACGATCGGAGTTTTCATCATACTGCCTACTGGTGTGGTGAGCCTGATGAAGCTGTTTACCGACAGTGTTTTCTGGCTCAATTTCGCGGAAGGCGCTTTCAGGATACTGCTGTTCGTGTTGTACGTGTGGGCTATTTCCTTTATGGGCGAGATAAAGAGAGTGTTCCAGTACCACGGAGCTGAACACAAGACCATACATTGCTACGAAAGCGGGCTGGAGCTGACGCCGGAGAATTGCAGACAGTTCCCGACGCTCCATCCCCGGTGCGGCACCAGCTTCCTGATGTTCGTGTTCATCATCGCCTTCGCCCTGCATTTCCTGCTGGGCTGGCCTAACCTGGCTCTCAGGATAATTTCCAGGCTGCTGCTGCTGCCTGTCATCGCAGGACTCTCTTATGAGCTGCTGCGGTGGGCGGGGAAAGGAGACAGCCTCGTAGTCAAGATCCTCAGCATACCGGGATTGTATTTGCAGAAGATAACGACTAAGGAACCTGATGACAAGCAGCTGGAGGTGGCGATAGCCTCCATCAACGCTGTGCTGGAAGCCGAGGGAAAGAAGCCTCCGGCAGATACAGCAAGCCCGGCAGACCCGGACGATTCGGAAAAGCCGGCGACAGCCAAATCGATGCTGAGAAAGAGAAGATTCATATAGAGTCAGAGAGGAGAAGAATGAAGACCAGAATACTCGTGAAAGAAGGCGAGTACCGGCTCGCGAAAGCATTCTGCATGGATCCGAAGATAGACGCGCAGGAGCTGTACTGTTTTCTTACGGGGACCGATAAGGTGAGCCTGTTCATGAAAGCGGAGGAAGAAGTGGATCCTGAGACAGAGCAGAAATACATGGAGCTGATAGAGAAACGGGCGTCGCGTATCCCGCTGCAGCATATAACAGGAGTTCAGGAATTCATGGGATATTCCTTCAACGTCAATCCTGACGTGCTGATCCCCAGACAGGACACGGAAACGCTGGTGAGCGAGGCGGCGAAGACCATACAGGGCACGCCCAGAGAAAAGCTGTCTTTTTTCGAAAAACTGAAAGGCGGCAAAGAGTGGGACGTGCTGGATTTGTGCTGCGGCAGTGGAGCCGTCGGTATTTCCATAGCTAAAATATGCGGAAACACCAGGGTGACAGCTTCCGATGTGAGCGAAAAAGCAGTGGAGACAGCCAGGGTGAACGCCAAAAAGCTGAGAGCCAGAGTGAAGTTCGTGACAGGCGATATGTTCGGACCGCTGGCAGGAGCCAGGTTCGATATGATCGTTTCCAATCCGCCTTACATAAAGACCAATATGATATCCATACTCCAGGAAGAAGTGAAGGATCACGAACCGCTCTCAGCGTTGGACGGAGGCAGAGACGGCCTGGACTTTTACCGGAGGATCGTCGACGAGGCGGCTGACCATCTGAAGCCGGAAGGCTTCCTTCTCATGGAGATCGGACACGATCAGGGGGAAGATCTGCGGAAAATGCTGAAGGATTCGGGAAAATATTCGCCTGCGGAGATAATTAAGGATTTACCGGGCCGCGACCGTGTGGTAAAATGTAAATTGAAATAGGATAAAAAATGTAAAGTTAACTGAAACAAACCGGTCGATGATCGGCCAGGTAAAAGGACAACGAGCAAGTAAAATAGCAGACAATATGGATTCGTGCTGATGCCAAGGGTTTGACCGAGGAAAAAGGCGATGATGATATTGACAGCAGGCCATTGAAAGATCGCCTGCCCCATATTATCGCAGAGGACCTCTGTCGCATCAGACGACAGAGGTTTGATTTATTTTTGCGGAAAGGAGTTTGCCGGGATAGATGAGCGGGATTTGCACAAAAAACATGGAGCGCAACGATATATGTCCTGACGATACAGAGCCGATATATTTGAAACTGGATTCCGAGGAGGGTATAGCCTCGCTTCTGACGATGGATGATTTCACAGCCGTATATGAGCTGGCCGACAAGACACGCCGGGAGGCGGTGGGCGATACGGTGCATTTACGAGCCATAATCGAATTTTCCAATGTCTGTCGGAGGCAATGCCGTTACTGTGGCCTCAACAGGGATAACAGGGATATCCCGCGATACCGCATGAGCCGTGAGGAGATATTGGCGTCCGCAGAGGCGGCGGTGAAGGCGGGATACAGGACTATCGTGCTCCAGTCGGGAGAAGATGATCATTTCACGTCGGAGCGGCTGGCGGATATCATCAGGGAGATAAAGAAAATGGAGATACGCCGGAGCCGCGTGTCAGGCAGTGACCGTGCTGCGATGGCAGGCCCTTTGCTACATCCGGCCGTGACCGTCAGCTGCGGAGAACGGCCCCGTCAGGATTATGAGGTCTGGAGAAAGGCGGGAGCGGACAGATATCTGCTGAAGCATGAGACGGCTGACCCAGAGCTGTATGATCGGCTCCATCCCTGCGGGACGCTGGAGGAACGTATACGATGCCTGAAGACCCTAAAGGAGCTGGGGTATGAGACAGGGAGCGGTTTCATGGTAGGCCTTCCCGGACAGACGCCGCTGACATTGGCTAAGGATCTGCTGTTGCTGAAGGAGATACCGTGCAGGATGGCAGGGATAGGACCTTTCATTTCCAACCCCAAGACGCCGCTGGCGGGAGAACCGGACGGCGATACGGAGATGGCGAGGCGGGCAGTGGCTGTAGCCAGGCTGCTGCTGCCGGAGGCAAACCTGCCCTTGACTACATCCCTGTCGATATTGTCCGGTAAGGAGAAGAAGAAGGCCGGCAGCGGTGGGGCAGGCGATGTGAAAAGCGGCGAAGCGGGCGGAAACGAGTCTTCCGGGGACGCGCTCCCCGCTGAGAACCCCTTTGCCTTCGGCGCCAATGTGGTCATGAAGAAGGTGACTCCTGACAAGTACAAGGAGGCATATGAAATATATCCGGCCCGATTCAAGGCGACCGACGTGGAAGGGGACAGACAGGAGCTGGAAGAACTCATAAGAAGCTGCGGCAGGATACCGCTGTAGCCGGAAACAGGGCGATGCCCTCGATGATACAGATGATTTTTTAAAAGATAAAATAAAGGAGAAAATGAAATGGCAGTTTATAACAGTACATCTAAAAAAGCGGAGGAATTCATAAATCATGAGAAGATCCTCGAAACATTGGAATATGCGGAAGCTCATAAGAACGACCTGGAGATGATGGAGCAGATATTGGAAAAAGGCAGACAGTACAAAGGCCTTTCCTACAAGGAAGCGGCCACGCTGCTGGAATGTGAGGATCCGGGAATAATCCAGAAAATATTTGATCTGGGCAAGGAGATCAAGGAACATTTTTATGGCAACAGGATCGTCATGTTCGCGCCGTTGTACCTTTCCAACTACTGCGTCAATGGATGCGTATACTGTCCATACCACGGGCAGAACAAGCATATACCGAGAAAAAAGCTGACACAGGAGGAGATAAGGCAGGAGGTCATCGCGCTCCAGGACATGGGTCACAAAAGACTGGCCATCGAGGCCGGCGAGGATCCGTACAACAATCCTATAGAATACATTCTGGAGAGCATCAAGACTATATACAGCATCAAACATAAGAATGGCGCTATAAGAAGGGTAAATGTCAACATCGCGGCAACCACTGTGGAGGAGTATAAGATGCTCAAGGAAGCCGGGATCGGCACATATATACTTTTCCAGGAAACGTATAACAAGAAGTCCTATGAAGAGCTGCACCCGTCCGGGCCGAAAAGTGATTACGCTTATCATACAGAAGCCATGGACAGAGCCATGGAGGCCGGCATAGACGACGTGGGCTGCGGCGTGCTCTTCGGTCTGGAAAACTATAAGTATGATTTCGTCGGAATGCTGATGCACGCCCATCATCTGGAAAAGACTTACGGCTGTGGGCCGCACACTATCAGTGTACCGAGGATAAGACCGGCTGACGATATCGATCCTGATACCTTTGACAACGGAGTTCCTGACGATGTGTTCAAGAGGATAGTGGCTGTTCTCAGGATAGCGGTGCCTTATACCGGGATGATAATGTCTACCAGAGAGAGCGCCAAGACCAGAAGGGAATGTCTGGAGATAGGCATCACGCAGATAAGCGGAGGCAGCAGGACCAGCGTCGGCGGTTATGTGGAAGAAGAGCGGGATGAGGATACGGTCCAGTTCGATGTGGAAGACAGGAGGACCCTGGCTCAGGTAGTGGACTGGCTGATAGACCTGGGATATGTGCCGAGCTTCTGCACGGCCTGCTACAGAGAAGGAAGGACAGGCGACAGATTCATGAGCCTGCTCAAGTCGGGGCAGATCGCCAACTGTTGCCAGCCTAACGCCCTGATGACCCTCAAGGAGTTCCTGATGGATTACGCAGGTGAGGAAAGCAGGAAAAAGGGCGATGAGATAATCGCTGAAAGGCTGGCCATGATACCTAACGAAAAGGTGCGGGAAGTCTGTACGGAGCGTCTCAGGAAGATAGAAGAAGGCGAGAGAGACTTCCGATTCTGATAAGGACAGGAGAATTGCCATGAGTTTAAATGATACGCCAAGAGCTGACAGGCTCCACATAGGGATATTCGGCAGGAGAAACGCTGGGAAATCATCTCTCATCAATGCCCTCACAGGGCAGGATATCGCCCTGGTGTCCGATACGCCAGGCACTACCGCCGATCCGGTCTACAAATCCATGGAGCTTCATCCGGTGGGACCTGTGGTCTTCATAGATACAGCCGGGTTTGACGATGAAGGAGAACTGGGAAGGCTGAGAGTGGAAAGGACTGAAGGAGTCATCGATAAGACAGATGTGGCCGTCATGGTCATCGATGGAGCGAGGATATCCGGTGAAATCCCGGGCGGCGGCACGGCTGCCGCGGGAGCCGGAGGAGGCGGCGCTTTCGATTACGAAAAGCAGTGGCTCAAACGTTTGTCCGAAAGGAATGTTCCCGTCATCCTGGCCGTCAACAAGTGCGACGAAATCGACGCCGGGGAAAAGGCAGCGACGGCAGCAGGAGCCGGTGGGCAGGAGCAGTCCCGGACCGCGACAGGCAGCCTTGAGGAGCTGATCGGAGGAGATGGGAAAGCCCATGCCATAAGAGTGAGCGCTGTTGAAAAGACCGGGATAGAGCAGCTGCGTGACGCTATAGCGGAAGCAGTGCCGGAGGATTTTCTCCGGAGGAAGATCCTGGGGGACATGGCGGCCGAGGGAAGCCTGGTGCTGCTGGTGATGCCTCAGGATATCCAGGCGCCTAAAGGAAGGCTCATCCTCCCCCAGGTCCAGACGCTCAGGGAACTGCTGGACAGGAAATGCACAGCCGTCGCCACCACGGCCGACGGACTGGAACGGGCTCTTTCCTCCCTCAGCAGGGCTCCCGATCTGATAATAACCGATTCTCAGTGCTTCCGTCAGGTGTACGACATGAAGCCTGAGGAGAGCGCTCTTACATCTTTTTCGGTATTGTTTGCAGCCTATAAGGGCGACATAGATACATTCGTAAAAGGTGCATCGCAATTAGACGAAATGACTGAAAATTCAAGGGTGCTTATTGCTGAAGCCTGTACCCATGTGCCTCTTTCCGAGGATATTGGGCGGGAAAAGATACCGAACCTGCTGAGAAAGCGTTTCGGCAGCGGCATCCAGGTGGTCAACGTGTGCGGCAATGATTTCCCGGCTGCTTCAGAGCTGGAGCAGTTCGACCTGGTGATACATTGCGGTGCCTGTATGTTCAACAGGAAGCACGTCCTCAGCAGGATCGCGGCTGCTGAAGCTGCCGGAGTGCCAATAACCAACTACGGTGTAGTGCTGGCCAAGCTGGGAGGGATATTGGACAAGATAGAGCTGCCGGGATAAAACTGTCAGGATAAAGTGGCCGTGCTGGCAGACAGACGCAAAAGCCGTCTGCCGGTGCGGCTTTTTGCGTCTTCGGGATCCGGAACGGTAAAATATCGCGGGAGCCCTTTGGAGGTCTGGCTCTTTGGAGGTCTGGCTTGCGATTTTGAGCGAGGCTGCGATATCCAGGCCGCTTGAAATGAAATCGTAAAATTCAAACAATTGCATATGTGTTGATTTTTGCAGGGAAGATAATATAAAATAGGGGGCGGTATATACGCGGATGATACAGATGACGTATCAAAACACGCAGAAAGACAGGTGAGACGAATGACAGCGGACAAAGTCATAAAAAGTAACGTCATATACACAGGAAAAGGAAATGAAATCATCAGTGGAGGCGTTGCCGTCAGAGGGAATGAGATCATCGCCGTAGGCGGCGACAGTGAGATGGAAAAGTTCATCGGAGAGAACACTGAGGTTTATGAGTACAGGGACAAGCTGGTGATGCCGGGACTCATCGACAATCATGTCCATGTGACTATGGGAGCCATGATGCACGACAACGATCTGAATCTGGAGGGTACCAGATCAGCGGAGGAGTGCGTGGAGATGGTCAGGGATTTTCTGGAGAAACATCCTGACACCAGCCTGCTGGTAGCTTCCGGATGGATGGTATCGGCGTGGGACAAGCCGGTGCTGCCGCGCAAGGAATTGCTTGACGAGGTCTCGAGGGACATACCTATATGCCTCAGCACGGCCGACGGCTGGTATTGCTGGGTCAACTCCAAGGCTCTGGAGATATTTGGATATACGAAGGAGAGTATCACCAAGGAACGTGAAGTATATGTGAAAAAGGACGAAAACGGTGAGCTGACAGGCATGCTGTATCATATGGGGTCAGATCCTGTCTTCTTTATGCTTCTCAATATAGATGGTACGCTGGCTAAGAGGATGCTGAAGCATTCTCTGGGGATATACAGCAGCTTTGGCCTCACGTCGGCAGGCGATGTGTCCAATGAGCTGGAGATAGAGAAAGAACCTAAAGGGTTCAAGCTGTACAGGGAAATGGAGAAGGCGGGAGAACTGGACGTCAGGATGTTCGTTTATCCGTCTATCGGCAAGACCGGAGATTTCACGGAAGCCAAAGAGCTGATGAAGGAATACAGCGACGGATATGTGGTGATGCCGGGACTGAAAGCTTACGGAGACGGCGTTATAGACGCGCATACGGGAGTCCTCAATGAGCCTTATCTCGATGATCCGGACGACCCTGAAATGAACGCGACGCCGATATTCACACAGGAGGCTCTCAGCGACATCATAACCCGGGCCAACGGGGAAGGCTTCCCTGTCAGGATCCATTGTACGGGAGACGGCGGCGTGCGCATGGCTCTCAATGCCTTCGAAGCGTCTGTAAAAGCTAACGGCAGGCATGGATTGAGAAACGGTATAGAGCACGTGGAGCTGGTGGAGGATGAAGATTATCCCAGATTCGCGGAGCTGGATGTGATGGCCAACAAGCAGCCGGCTCATTATTATCTGTGTACTGAAAAATTCATGCTGGATGCTCTCGGCCAGAGGAGATGGTTCAGGAGCCAGCCTCTGAAGTCCCTCTATGATGCGGGAGCTAAGGTGTCTCTCAGCACCGATTTTCCTATCGTCGAGATAAATCCGTTCCACAACATGTATGTGGCTGTGACCAGACTGGATCTCGAGGGGAATGAGATCGGAGCTGATATCAACGAAAAGATAGATATTTTCCAGGCCCTTGAAGGCTATACATATATGGGAGCTTACGCTATGGGGCTCGAGGATCGACTGGGAAGCCTTGAAGCCGGAAAGCTGGCGGATATAGCAGTCATCGATGGCAGGATATTCGATGAGCCGTCGGAAAAGCTGCTGGAACGTAAAGCGCTCCTGACGATGATGGATGGCCGTGTGGTCTATAAAGCTGAGTAGGGTCTTTACGGAAGATGTGTCTGACAGCCTTCCGATACATCGGCAGGCTGTTAAATTTATTAAGAGGAGATGTTTTTATGGAGTATGGAATTTTATGTGTGCTTCCGGTGTTCACGATCCTTGTGATCGCTGTTACTACAAAGCGCACGCTTTTCGCTATGGTGTGCGGACTTGCCATGGCGTCTCTCATCCTTGGAGGAGTGAAGGGATTTGCGAACGCGTTTTTCGATAACGTATATGCGTCGTTCAACAATGAATCGCTCCAGTGGCTTCTCATCGTTATCGCGCTTTTCGGAGTGTTGATAATGCTCTATGAGAAGACAGGAGCCGTAACAGACTTTGGATTCTGGGCAAGCAAATTTATCAAGACGAAGAAAGCGTCGCTGTTCGGGACCTTTATCCTCGGAGTCATCATCTTTATAGATGACTATCTCAACAACCTGGCGGTAGGAACGACCATGAAGGGGATAACTGATAAGCTGGGGATACCGAGACAACAGCTGGCTTATGTGGTGAACACGGTAGCCGCCCCTGTATGCCTGCTGATCCCGCTTTCATCGTGGGCCGTATATTTCGCGACGCTGATGGGAGATCAGGGAGTGGAGATCGGCGGTTCGTCGATGACGGCATATATCCATGGCCTCCCGTTTGCGTTTTACGCATGGTTCGCCATCATAGTATGCCTGCTCCAGATCATTGGCATAATACCTAAGATCGGACCTATGAAAAAGGCATATCAGCGGTACGAATCTCTCGGAGACGTGTTCCCTGAGGGCACGGACCCTGAGCTGGTGGAAAGCGTAAAGGCCAGCCATGAGATCGAAGTCAACGAGAAAGCTCATCCGTGGAACTTTCTGCTGCCTCTGATCGTAATGATCGTGCTGTCGCTGATATCGGATGTTCTCATGGGAGCGGCAGGCGGAGTGATAGTTGCGTTCGCCATGTATTTCATAGAGAAAAAGATGACATTCAAGGAACTGCTTACGACGTGTTTCGATGGAGCCATGTCCATGGGATTCGTGTTCGTCCTTTCCGTGCTGGCTTTTGCTGTACAGAACGCCAATATCGAGCTGGGACTCGCCGAATACGTGATTTCGATAACGGAGCCTATAATGCAGGGTGGCTTCCTGCCGGCGGCCGTGTTCATAGTATGCGGTATCTATGCTTATGCGACAGGATGCTTCTGGGATCTGGCCGCAATCATCATACCTATAGTTATACCTCTTGCGAACGCGATGGGCGTCGATCCTATACTGGCGTCAGCTGCTGTGTTCTCGGGAGCGGCCTTCGGCAGCAATACGTGTCTTTACGGAGACGGCGTTATCATGTGCGCTCAGGGTTGTCAGATAAAGTCCCTCGACCTCATGACTACCACGCTGCCTTATGCGGCTATCGCTGGAGGTGGTTCGGTGATCGCCTATCTGATCGCCGGCTTTGTCCTGTAGGGCGCGATGTTGGAAAATGCACGAGGCTGACGTGCCGGTGAAATAAGCGGAACTATTGACAGGATGCACCTATAGTAACGTCAAATGGCGGAGATATAGGTGCATTTTCTTCGTTGATTTGGGGAAATCTGCACCTACGATAAGGCTATTGCATGGAACTGTAGGTGCATCAGCTGATGGAAACAGGGCGCAAACGCCTGTTTTTGCACCAAAGAAAACGCTATGATCGCTATTCCTGGGTGCATCAGTAGAAACAAAACCATGGCAAACAGGGTCGGTTCATGGCAAAAAAATCGATAAAACACTTGTGCCGGACGATCTTATGTGATATAGTTAATAAGCTGCGATATCTGGCAGTAATTATGCAAAGGTGGTAAACCTGAGCAGGAAAGAGGTGATTAGCATGAAAAAAGGAATCCATCCTGAGTATAAGGAATGTAAAGTAACTTGCGCATGCGGTAACACATTTATGACAAGGTCCACACAGGAAGAAATCAAGACGGACATTTGCTCAGCGTGCCATCCATTCTTTACAGGACAGCAGAAATTCGCTCACAGAGGCGGACGAGTTGAAAAGTTCAAGAACAAGTATCATTTGGACTGATCAGGAAAAAGGAAACGAGAATGCTCCACCTTTCGCATCGCGGGAGGGGAGCGTTTTTTTATGCGGTAAAAGGGCGGACGTTTATTTTGTACCTTTTTAATCTATTTTTAATTTTGGGTTAATTTCATGTTAACTTCCGTGGTATAATATACATGTAAATCATAAACAACCGGCAATAATAACAGGAAGGAACGTGAAAATGGAAAACAAGGAGATAAAGAAAAGCAAGAAAGGAAAGATAATCGCGATCGTAATAGCAGCGGTTGTCGTGATAGCGGCGGTATTGATTTGGTATTCAGGGATCATCGGCGGCATCAGCGAGGCTGAGGCCAGAGAGATCGCTTACCAGCAGGTACCTGGTTCGGAGGAAGGCGGCGGGACACTGACCGTATATGATGAGTTCGATGATATGCAGAAAACATATGAGGTTCAGTTGACATATGACAATATGCTGTATGAATTCCAGATACTGGCCAGAAACGGAAAGATCGTGAATCAGGAGGCAGAGCAGATAGGTTCGTCGCAGCAGATCCAGGGAGCGACTCAGGGGACGACTCAGAGCACTGCTCAGGCAGCAGATATAGGTATCGATCAGGCGAGAGCTATCGCGCTCCAGAACGTTTCGGGAGCCACTGAAGACAATATAACGAAGGCTACTCTCGATAACGATGACGGAAGACTGGTATATGAGATAGAGATCGTTTATAACAATATGGATTACGATTTTGATATCGAAGCATCTACGGGCAACATCCTCGGACAGAGTTCGGAATCAGTTTACAACTGATCACAGGATATCGCGAGATCATGATCACAGGCGAAGGCTGGTCAAAAAACAGCTTCCGCCTGTTTTTTTCTGCTGCTTTCGCATGGGAGGACTTGACATTATCACTGAGTTAGTATATGCTAACTAAAGAAAACTGAAAGAGATGCGGAGGGTGTGATGATGGAGACCGCAGATAAGGGAAAATACCTGAGTGAAATGCTCTGCCAGTCTCAGGGGGAATCATTGACCAGATTCGTCGGCAGGATACCCGTTGAGCTGGGAGAATTCCATATAGAGGAAAGGGCTTCGAGACAAGGGATCTCTGTGGCGGATTGGCGAATGCAGTGGAACAGCGACATCCGGGTGAAAAAAGGCGGCCAGGAGGGCCGGGACATGGTACAGCTGGTGTTTTTTGTGAATCATGGTATGGCCTGGGAGATGGAAGGCCGTAAAGCCCCAGTGTGTATGAGGCAAGGGGAGATATGCTTATACAGGGACAGAGCTTTAGGCAGTGAAGGGGAATATGAAGGGGGCTGTCAGCTTATCTTCAAGAGTGTGCAGATCCCGACAGAACGTTTCCTGCGGGTGACAGAGGAATGCATGGGCGGAAAAGCATCCAGGGAAGCAGCGGTGATGATGGATCGAACAGCCAAAATCAAGGTCACACCACGAATAAAGAGGCTTTTCACGGAATTGAGCGAAACCGGCAGATATTCAAGGGGCCTGTCTGATCTGTATCTGGAAGGCAAGGTCTGGGAACTGGTGAGCGAGTTTTTCGAAGTCGCAGGCGGCGGAGCGCGGTCACAGGGGAAAAGCCGCGTTTCCCGAACTGACAGAGCCATGGTGATGCAGGTAAAAGAACGTATCGACAGAGATTGTGTCGATGTACCGACGTCGGAGCTTTTGGCGAAAGAAGCCGGCATGAGCATTTCCAAATTGAACCGGGATTTCAGAGCAGCCTTCGGCACATCGCTTCACGCTTATGTGATAGAGAAAAGGCTGGATCTGGCGGCGTGTTTGCTGTCGGAGGATCCGGAGAGTATCAGTCAGGTGGCAGCCATGTGCGGATATACTAATATGAGTCATTTTTCGTCGGCCTTCAGGCGGAGATACGGTGTGCCTCCTAAGGATTGGAGCCGATGACAGGCAGGGAAGCTGACAGGCGAAAACGCTGAAGGGAGAAGAAGTGAAGGGCGGCGAATCGGGGGGGGTGCGCCGGCTGATATGATCTTCTGCTGAAAACTGTTAAAAGGCGCGCCTTTTTTGGTAGAGACGGGAAGGCGGCGGGAGTAGAATATAACGCGTAAGTTAGTTTTGATTAACTTTGCGCGTTTTTTCGTGGAAAGAGCGCTTTGGGGAGAGGGCGGGAGCTTCCGCGACGAAGCGGCTCAGGAAAGGCGAAGGATCCGCGGAGTTTACAGAAAGGAGACAGTAACGTGTTCAGCAAGATTTTTCAATACGCGGGGCCTTACAGGACGAAGACTGTAATGTCCGGAGCCGTGATACTGCTGGCAGTGGTTTTTCAGGTGCTTCCGTTCCTGTTCGTCTACAGGATGATCACGCCGTTGATCACGGGAGGAGTCGTGGAGATAAGCCATATAGCTGTATGCGTGGCGGGAGTTGGCATATGCCTGGTGCTCAACGCTTTGCTCTATGTGAAAGGGCTTTCCATGTCCCACGAAGCGGCTTATAACATACTGATGAGGCTGAGGATATCTCTCCAGGGACGTATGGAAAACCTGCCGCTTGGGAAGATCAGAGAAAAGGGTACCGGAAGCCTGAAACGAATGTTTGTCGATGACGTGGACAGCTTAGAGATGCTGCTGGCTCATACATTGCCGGAAGGACTGGGGAATACGGCTATCCCGGTGATGGTCTGCATCAGCCTTTTTCTGGTGGACTGGAAGCTGGCCCTTCTTTCCCTCGGGTCGCTTCCGGTGGGAATGGCGGCCATGTGGATGATGTACGCTATCGGCAACCGGGATATGGTAAACTATTACAAGGCGGGCAGAATCATGAACAACACCATAATCGAGTACATAAATGGCATGGAAGTGGTGAAGGTGTTCAACAAGGACGGCGATTCATATAAGCGGTATAAGGACGACATCACGTCCTACAGGGATTTTACAATCGGGTGGTATAAGGCGTGCTGGCCGTGGATGGCGCTCTACAGCAGTATCCTGCCGTGTACGTTGATACTGACATTGCCTTTGGGATCCTGGTTCGTTCTGCAGGGGTATTCTCAACTGCCTGATCTGATATTGGTGATGTGCCTTTCTCTCAGTATCGGGCTGCCTCTTCTGAAGGCCATCAGCTTCGTACCGTCGCTGCCGCAGATAAATTATAAGATAGAAGCGCTGGAGAGTATCATGTCGGAGGACCCGTTGAAACAGCAGCCGGGAGAATTTCGCGGCTGCGGTATGACTATCAGATTCCGCGATGTAACCTTCGCATACGACGATAAGGTGGCGGTGGACAAAATCGACATGACTGTCGAGGAAGGAAGCCGTGTGGCACTGGTGGGCGAGTCGGGCTCCGGAAAAAGTACCCTGGCCAAGCTGCTGGTACACTACTACGATATGGATAAAGGGGCCATAACTGTCGGCGGGCAGGATATCAGGGACATGAGCCTTGCGGCTCTTAACGACAAGATAGCTTATGTGTCCCAGGATCAGTACCTGTTCAACACATCCATTCTGGAAAATATAAAGCTGGGACGGCCGTCGGCGTCTCGGGAGGAGATAACGGAAGCGGCCGCGCGCGCCCAGTGCATGGAGTTCATCGAAAACCTGCCGGAAGGTATGGATACCGTGGCGGGAGGCGGAGGCAGACAGCTTTCAGGCGGCCAAAGGCAGCGCATCGCCATCGCCAGAGCCATCCTCAAGGATGCGCCGGTGGTGGTGCTGGACGAAGCCATGGCCTTTACGGATCCGGAAAACGAGGAGAAGCTGGAGCGGGCCATCTCCGAAGTGGTCAGGGGCAAGACGCTGATAGTCATAGCCCATAAGCTGCCGTCGGTGATGGACGCCGACGCCATTTACATGATGGAAAAGGGGCGTATCGTCGGTTCAGGCACTCACAGCCATCTGCTGGAAAGCTGTCCCCAGTATCAGCGTCTGTGGCAGGCGTCGGCAGCCGGCGCGGAGTGGAGACCGGACGTGGAAAAAGGAGGAGAAAACAGATGACAGGATTGATAAACAGGATATTAAAGCTATCTGGAAAATACGCCGCCAGAATAAAGGTCGCCTTCGTGTTTTCCTTCTTCAAGTCGATACTTTCAAAGATGCCCATACTGCTGGCTTTCCTGGCTCTTCGCGGATTTTACGAAGGCAGCCTTACGGGCAGATATTGTCTGTGGATAGGCGTGGCCATGGTCCTGGCTGTCGCCGCGGAGACTCTGTGTCAGTTCCTCTGCGATAAGCTGCAGAGCGCGTCGGGATACATGATGTTCGCGGAGAGACGGCTGGAACTGGGTGCTCATTTGAGGCGTCTGCCTATGGGATATTTCACGGCGGGAAATATCGGTAAGATCAGCTCTGTTCTCAGCACCGACATGGTGTTCGTAGAGGAGACAGTCATGAGTTCACTGGCCAATATGATGAACTATATGTTCACCGCGGTGATAATGGCGGCGCTGATGCTGTTTTTCGACTTCAGGCTGGGACTGGCAGCGGTGGGAGTCAGTCTGTTGGCAGCGGTGATGGCCGGTAAGATGAACAAGGTGTCTCTTCGTGAAGCGGCGATGCGCCAGGAGCAGAGCGAGAAGCTGACGGACGCTGTTCTTTCCTTCATAGAAGGCATCGGGATCATAAAGAGCTACAATTTGCTGGGGAAAAAGTCGGAGGAGCTGTCGGAAAACTTCCGAACTTCCAGAGATACCAGCATCGGTTTCGAAGAGAGCCTTACTCCGTGGCAGCGAGGCCTCAATGTCCTCTATGCCCTGGGGATGACGGCGATCTTCGGCCTTTCCATATATCTGCAGCAGACAGGTCAGATGACCATTCCGTACATGATGGGAATGCTGCTGCTGGTATTCGACTTGTTCGGGCCTCTTAAGGCCTTGTACGGCGAAGCTGCCAGGCTGACGGTCATGAACAGTTGCCTGGACAGGATAGAAGAGGTGCTGGATGAAACGGAGCTGCCGGACGGAGGCGCGGAGCATATACCGGCCAAGGCCGCAGAGCAGCCGGAGATAGAGCTTCGGGACGTCTCCTTTGCCTATGGTGACAAGGAGGTGCTCCATCACGTCGATCTGACAGTTATGCCCGATACCATGTCGGCGCTGGTAGGGCCTTCGGGAGGCGGTAAGTCCACCATCGCCAGTCTGATGGCCCGTTTCTGGGACGTGGAGGAAGGCCAGGTGCTGATACGCGGAAAGGACGTCCGAGACGTGCCGCTGGCGGAGCTGATGGACCATATAAGCATGGTTTTCCAGCGAGTCTATCTTTTCCGGGATACGGTCTACAACAACATCAGCATGGGCAAGCCGGATGCTGCCAGGGAGGAAGTCTATGAAGCTGCGCGAAAAGCCCGCTGTTACGATTTCATCATGGAACTGCCAGATGGCTTCGATACGGTCATCGGAGAAGGCGGGGCCACTCTGTCGGGCGGGGAAAAGCAGAGGATATCCATCGCCAGATGCATCCTCAAGGACGCTCCTGTCATAATCCTGGATGAGGCTACAGCCAGTGTGGACGTGGACAATGAACGGTATATACAGGAGGCTATCTCAGAGCTGGTAAAAGGCAAGACGTTGCTGGTCATCGCTCATCGTCTCAACACCATAAAAGGAGCTGATAACATCATCGTTATCGAGAAGGGGCGAGTGACCCAGCAGGGAGATCATCAGGCGTTGATGGCGGAAGGAGGAACATACAGGGAATATGTGGAGCTGCGGGAGCGGACCGGCGGTTGGAAACTGATGTGAGGTACAGGCGGTGGTCTGTCCAATAGCCGGAGGATTTGTCAAAACTCCAGGAAATATCGTCCTGCCAGGTATAATGCAGGCTTTGGAAAGCTTGTATGAAAGGCGATATGCCAATAGTCCGACGATGTGATCAGGTAATAGGCGCATGAATTCGGGCACCCGGTTGAAATCCCGGTAAATATGCCTAAAACTTAACATAATGGTGATTTTTGAGCAATTTCTCCGAAGGGCGGAACCTCGATCAGATCCAATGCCGGCCCGCCAGCCGCCTTCATGAGAAAATTTATCGGCAGCCGTGATAAAATGGGGCGGGCTATTGACACTCCTCGTCTTGCTGTGTATGGTTATACAGTGCTAACCAAATGGGCGGACTGCATGTCGGGACCGATCTTTTGTGACACAGGAAATATCGTTTTGACGATATTTATGGGATTTCAGTAAAGTCTACCGCTGAAAGGGAATCGGCGATGTAGACTTTGTTTTTGGAAGCTGGTTAGGCAAATCTAACCAAATGTCTGGAGCATACAACGAGAGAGGAGTGTAATGTGAAGAGAAAGAGAAGAATAGTGAGCATATTGATGGCATCGATGATGCTGTTTTCCATATGCGGCGTGCCGGGCTATGCCGGTACCGATGGAATTGAGCCTGAAGAAGGCGGCAGCGTGGTGACGGAGAAAGAGCCTCTGCCGGAGAAAGGGAAGTTGACGGAATATGAAGAAGTTTCCAAGACGGATAAGGAGGCCGGGGAATCAGAAAACGTGAGATCTACGGATGTTGAAACCGGACAGGGAGAGCTCATGGGCGGAACCGGCGCGCCCGGCGTCTCCGGTAGGACCGACAGGCCGGACGGCTCCGAAAGCGGTGATACTTCCTCCGGGAGCGGCAGATCCGCTATTTCTGCCAACTCCACCGGAGGAACAGGGGGATCAGTGGTAAAGGAGGAAGCGGAGATACTGGCCAACTGCTCCGTGAAGCTGATGGAAGGTGATTCGGAGAAACAGAACAACTTCAGGGAGACGGATACATCCGTCGATGTGCAGGTGGCGCTTGACGAAACGGTGGAAAGCTGCTATCTGAACATATACGCCTATGCGGGCAACACGGCTTTCGATCCCGGTTCGTCTTACAATATAAGGCTGTGGACGGGCAGAGTTACCGACGGATTCCGGAACACGTGCCAGTTCGAAGCATCGGCGCTGCCGCTGGAAAAAGGATATAAGGTCATCGCGTCCCTGAACGTTCCTGTAGGTGAGGACAATTATAAGCCTGTCAATTCACAGGCCATCGAGGTGGTGGATGAAAGCGGCGAGGGATTTACCGACTATACTTATCCGGACGTGACTATAGACGAGACGGAACTGGAAGCGGGCGCCACGTCCATTCATATCAGCCTGACGGGGGATGAGAGGATATTCGAAGCGGCCCGGCAGGGAAAGACCAGCGTCACCTGCGCCATCGCCCAGTATCCCGCCGACGAAGCTTTTGACTTCGAAGGGGAAAATCAGATATCACTGACGTCGCCTATAACATGCACGGAAGCCTTTTCCGGAAAAGAAGTGCAGTTGACGGAGCCGCTGAAGGCCGGCTACCGGGTCAGGGCTGTCGTCTACTGGGCGCAGAACGAAGAGATCTTCCTGCCAAAGGGCAACGATTACGAGGAAATGTTCCATATGCCCGATGATTCGGTGTTGATCTCGGGATCTCAGGAGACGGCGGAGCCGGGCGCTGAAATCGCGACGCCTGTCACTACCGCCAGCGAGACCGTGGTGGTGACGCTGCGGGGAGAGATACCAGAAGGCTCCCGGATACTGATAAAGAGCTTCGGAGAAGACGAGGAGATAAAGCAGACCGGAGGTACGCTGGTTGCTTCCGCGCAGGATGTGACGGAGGGGGAAAACGTCCTGACTCCGTTGCCGGGAACGCTGGAAGCCGGGGAAAGACTGGTGGTTTTCCTCATCGACAGCAGTTGGGATGCTATCGCCCAGTCGGAGCCTGTTGCAGTGGAAAAGGGAGCTGACCTGGTGGTGACAGCAGAGAAACCGTTGACAGAAGGTGATACTCAGGCGACCTTCAACGTCAGACCGGCGGGCAGTGACATCACCAATTTGAACATCGTGTCTCTGTGCAAAACCGGCCGGAACGGGTCTGCCGACGGAAATACCACGATTTCCACACTGTACGGGCAGAAACCGGGGCAGATAACATTTGACAGCCTGGCGGAGGACGCGTTGAAGGCCGGTGACAAAGTATACCTTTCCATAACGTATGACAACGGCGACAAGACGTTCGAAAGCCAGCAGTTCACGGTATCGGCCAAACTGGCCGACGACAGTCTGGCTATCCGGGAGACGGAGATAACGACGGAGACCGGGACGATCACCGTGGAGGTGACCGGATGCGATGATTTCAAGGGAGGCTATCTCTTCCTCTTCACCGGAGGAAAGTCGACAGAGGATGACGGCGACAGCGGAAGGAGACTGGGAAGCGCGTCTTTCACAGGAGCAGGAAGCTACAGCTTTGACATCGACACTTCCCTCCTGGAGGAAGGCAACATAGTCCAGCCGTACCTCTACATCTACGACGGAGATAATGACAGGACCTATTACAAGTACGGAAACGCCCTGACAGTGACAGACATATCGGGCCAGCAGAAGGAAGCCAGGGTGGAGATAGCCACCGATTCCATAAGGGCCGACAGGGAAGATGTGTGGGTGATCGCTGATTTCGACAGCAGTCTGACGGGGAATCTCAGCCTTTACACCTACAGCAGCCAGCTTTTCATAGAGGAAACGGCCGAAAAGATATACTCAGGCGACATCTCTCCGGGAGAGACCAGCCAGAGGATAAGCTTCGGCGCAGATAAGCTGACGGCGGGACACAGATTCATCGCCGTGCTGGAGCTTTCCGACGGAACTTCTGAGGAATCGGAGGCCAAGGTGATACAGGTGGTGCCTGAGAAACAGAAGCCTCAGGTCAGGATACTGGATGAAACTATCACGGCAGGAGATACCCAGCTGAAAGCTTCGCTGACGTTTGACTCCTCGGTGGACGAGGCGTCGTACGTCCTGTATCAGTTCGAAGGGGAGACTCTGGACAGAGATGAAGCTCAGGTCATATCAGAAGGAAGCCTTTACCGCAGCGAGACAAACAGGACCATATACATGGGCTCGGGGAAACTGAAGGAAGGAGCGAGCCTGCAGATGATCCTGACTGCCGATGGACAGGAGGCCGAGTCCAACGTGATAACGGTGGAACCGTCTCCCGACTGGGGTCAGCCATATGCCGCCTTTGACGTGGCTGCCGTAAAGGCCGACGCGGAGACCATCCCTGTCACCGTGGATTACTCCGACGAATATCTGACCTTAGGCGATGGATTCTACTGTGACGTGACCATATATCAGTTCCCGGCATCCTATACCGATGATGAATTCGAGGATGGCGAGCTGTGGGAGAACGTCTCCATAGCCCAGCGGGTGGCTCAGATCAACTCCACCACGGGAGCGGCGACGAAGGGACAGATAGATGTGCCTGTATTGGAAAGCGCGGAGCTGAAGGCCGGCGACAGGCTCATCATCAAGCTCAGACTACCGCATACCGAGTGGGAAGGCGAGGAAGTGGACTACCTCTTTGCGTCTGTTCCGGTGATAGGCGCCGATGATGAAGTGCCTGACTACAAAGTGGTGCTCTACAATCTGAGCGGGGATACGTCTCGAGGCGAGCGTCTGAGGAACATATTGAAGGAGCTGGGGATCCCGGCTGAAGATATGACTGACGACAGGCTCAACGAGACGGTAGGATACCTGGCTGGGATCGACGGATACGAGGCTGCCGGAGGATCGTACGATGGCGAAGGCAGCAGCCAGGAGTTCATGCTCATGTGCAATCTGCCGGAATCACTGCTTGACAGGTTCCTTTCCGCGATGATGGAAGCGGGGCTGCGGATCGATCACAAGGCGGTGGTGACGGAGTACAACAGGGACTGGCAGTTCCATGAGCTGATAGACGATATCGGCGGCGAACACGATGTTTTTCAGGCATTGCTGGCGCTGGACGATATGATAACGGAAGCCGAAAAACTGAAGGAAGTCCAGTATGGAACATCACCGTCCTGGGCCGCGTTCCGGGAGGCGCTGGATAAAGCTGCCGCTGTGATTTCCGGTTACGAGCCGTCTCTAAGCGATCTGGAAAAGGCGAGGGAGGAACTGAAAACTCAGTATCTACAGGTGACCGGCATGACGGAGATATCAGGGGCGGTGGAAATATCCATAGAAGAGGACGGCGAAGGAACGTATACGATGACCGCCAGCCTGACGGAGGCCCGCGCGGGGGCATCACAGGAAGACTACAGCTTCATCTGGAGCGACGGTACGGAAGGGCCGGTGGTGAGAAATGTACCTGCCGACAAGTTGATAACCATGACCGTGACGGTTTCCGGTGCGGAAATGTTCGGGAAACTTACGGCGGCGCTCCAGGTGCCGGATATGCCGGATGTTCAGGCGAAAGCAGGGAGGGATTCCATAAGTCTCTCGTGGAAAGCGCCGGCGGCGGCAGCCAACAAGCCGCTGCCGAGTCAGTACAAGGCGGCTGTCTACGATGAGGACGGGACTGTGGTGAAGGAGAGGACTGTCGGAGGCGATGAGAGATCTGTCGTCATCGATGGACTGGAAAGCTCTTCTTCATATACTGTCAAGCTGTGGGCCGTGAGCCCTGTGGGCAGGAGCGATATGAAGGTGATGGCTGTTTCGACGGCTGCAGCGGAGGAAGGAACCGGAGACGAAGCTGACAGCGGCGGAAGCGGAGCCGGAGATGAAACGACGGCTCCCGGTCAGGATGGAAGGCCGTCGGGAGCCGGTAATGGTCCGGCGGCAGATGAGACGGCGGAGAAGCCGGAAGGTGATACGTCAGCAGGAGATGTGGCAAAGACGGGAGATGAGAGCGATGCCGCCGCAGCCGTTCTGGCGCTGATGTTGTCGGCCGGAGTCCTGACAGCTGTTTCGTTGAGAAGAAGGAGATACAGGTGATGTGAATTTCTTGACGTTGACTTTCACACATACGTTTGCAAGCATACAGGCATTTTGCTTTTTCGCGAAATGTCTGTATTTTTTTGACTTTGTACATTGAATGATCAGGAGAGCCGCCCCGCACTCAGCCGCCCCGCATTCAGGCTGAATTAACGGTTTTATTTGCAGGGGACTTCTGATATAATATAAAGTTGAGAAAAGAGCGGATTTTTGGGACGGGATACGCTGCGGCAAAAGGCGGCTAGTCCTGGTCCCGCGTAAATCATGTGCACAGGAGTAAGAGATGTTTGATAAACTGGATTTCATAACAGAGAAATACGACGAATTGGCCCGGAAGGTCTCGGACCCGGAGGTCATAAACAATCAGCCCGTGTGGCAGAAGCATGTCAAGGAGATGGGCGAGATGGAGCCTATCGTAAAGAAATACAAGGAATACAAGAAGGCCAAATCCGAACTGGCGGATGCCAAGGAAATGCTGGAAGACGGCGATGAGGAAATGCGTGAGCTGGCCAAGATGGAGATCTCCGAGCTGGAGGACAAGATAGAGCAGCAGGAGGAAGAGCTTAAGGTACTGCTGCTGCCTAAGGATCCTAACGATGAGAAGAACGTCATCCTGGAGATCAGAGCAGGTACAGGCGGTGAGGAGGCTGCCCTCTTCGGCGCGGACCTTCTGAGGATGTACACCAGATATGCGGAAAGGAAAGGCTGGAAAACGGAGATAATAGAGCTGAACGATACAGGGCTGGGCGGCATCAAGGAAGCGGTGCTTCTCATAAAGGGAAAAGGCGCGTATTCCAGGCTCAAGTACGAGAGCGGCGCCCACAGAGTACAGCGAGTGCCTGAAACGGAGTCCAGCGGCAGGATACACACATCGGCTGCTACGGTGGCGGTGCTTCCGGAGGTGGACGACGTGGAAGTGGATCTGAATCCCAACGATGTCAGGGTCGATGTCTACAGAGCGTCGGGAAACGGAGGCCAGTGTGTAAACACCACCGATTCGGCCGTAAGGCTGACTCATGAACCTACAGGTCTGGTGGTGACGTGTCAGGATGAAAAATCCCAGATAAAGAACAAGGAAAAAGCATTCAAAGTGCTCAAGTCAAGGCTGTATGACCTGAAGATGCAAGAGCAGAACAAGGAGATAGCCGATCAGAGGAAGAGCATGGTAGGTTCCGGAGACAGGAGCGAGAGGATAAGGACTTATAACTTTCCACAGGGCCGGGTATCGGACCACAGGATAGGTGTTACTATCTATAAGCTGGACAACTTCCTGGACGGAGATCTGGATGAGATAATAGACGGCCTCATCACCAGCGATCAGGCCGAAAAGATGAAAAACTTCTGATTACGGCCAGAGACCTGACCCGATGAGGGGCAGCGGAAGCGACGCGATCGCAGGCATGTCTTCGGCCAGAAGAAACGTGGCCTGCGGCCGGAAGGAGGAACGTTGCGGGAGGTGTGAGATGAAAACGAAAATACTGACCACAAGTGAGAATGATATAAGGGAAGCGGCGAAGATCATCGAGGAAGGCGGCCTGGTGGCCTTTCCTACGGAGACTGTCTACGGACTTGGGGCCAACGCTCTGGACGCGGAAGCGGTGGCGAAGATATATGAAGCCAAAGGGCGCCCCAGCGACAATCCGATGATAGTTCATATCGCCAGAGCCAGCGACATAGGCCAACTGACGCCGATGTTGAGCGAAGACATCGTTACGCTGATAGATAATTTCTGGCCGGGGCCGCTGACTATGGTCCTTAAAAAGAAGCCGGGAGTACCTGACAGAACGACGGGAGGTCTGGACACGGTAGCTGTCAGGATGCCTGACAGCGAGGCGGCGCTCCAGCTGATCAATCTGGCCGGATGCCCTATCGCGGCGCCCAGTGCCAATATTTCCGGCAGTCCCAGCCCTACCAGGGCGCGGGATGTGATAGCCGACATGGATGGCAAAATAGACGCGGTCATAGCGGGCGACGACTGTCGGGTAGGAATAGAGTCGACCGTCGTAGACATGACGGGAGATATCCCGACCATATTGAGACCGGGAATAATAACGGCCGAGAATATCGAGGCGGCAATAGATAAAGAAGTCAAATACGACGAGTCTCTCTTCGTCAGACCGGAAGCGGGAGATCTGGATCCGGCGGCTGCAGCCGGAGCTTCGGCCGACGGGACTGAAGGAAATGCGAAAGGAGACGGTGAGTCCGGCGAGTTCAGGCCGAAAGCGCCGGGAATGAAGTACAAGCATTACGCGCCGAAAGCCCAGATGACGGTGATAGAAGGCAGGCGGGACAAGGTAAAGAGCGAGATAGAGCGTCTCAAAGGTCTCAATGAAAGGCTGGGGCTGAAGGTGGGCGTCATCCTCTTTGAAGAAAAAGCCTTCATCGAAGCAGCCCACGATTTCTTCTCAAGATTGAGAGACCTGGATGAGGAAGGCGTGGATTTGATATTGGCCGGGGCGTTGAGCGACAGAGATGGCGTAGGATTCGCCGTCATGAACAGGATGCTCAAGTCGGCGGGATATAATATCGCCAGAGTCTGATCGATGCCGGGGCATGTTGGCGGACCTGCGGCAAGCCGGTCCACAACACGGCAGGTGAAAAGTCTGATAGGTGGAAAGCACGGCGGAGATGGCCCTCCTCATATCGAGGGGCAGCATCGCCGGATCAAAATACGCGTCAAAGGCGGCGGACCAAAGAAAGGAGTTCGGTTATGAAAATCGCCATAGCAAGCGATCACGGCGGATATCAGCTGAAGGAAGCTGTGAAGAGGTATCTGGAAAGCAGGAAGATAGAGGTGCTCGACCTGGGCACTTATTCGGAGGAGTCCGTGGACTATCCGGCCTTTGGAAAGGAATGCGGCGAGGCGGTAGCCTCAGGAAAGGCTGAACGAGGCATAGTCTGCTGCGGAACAGGCATCGGGATTTCCATAGCGGCCAACAAGGTTAAGGGCATCAGATGCGCCCTCTGCACCGATGTTCATATGGCGGAGATGTCCAGAAAGCACAATGACGCCAATATGCTGGCGCTGGGAGGAAGGACGACCGAGGAAGACAAGGCGCTGGAAATAGTGGCTGCGTGGCTGGATACGGAGTTCGAAGGAGGCAGGCACCAGAGAAGGGTGGACATGCTCAACGCCATGTGATGGAAAGGCTGACAGGCCGTACAGGCGGCAGGTCATCGTGAAAGCGGCGGCTGCGGAGCCGCGGTGACAGAGACAGAGGATATGCGGCGAAGCCCGGAAGGGCAGGCCGCTCAAAAACGAACATGTGATAACACAAGATGAAAGGTAGGTAAAAGATGGGCAACGTATACGTATTCGATCATCCGTTAATTCAGCATAAGACTGCGCTCTTGAGAAAAAAGGAGACCAGCGTCAAGGATTTCAGGGAACTGGTGAAGGAGATATCCATGCTGATGGCCTATGAATCGACGAGGAATCTGCCGCTGGAGGAGGTGGAGATCACCACACCTATGCAGAAGACGACGGTAAAGATGCTCAAAGGCGAAGATATCGCCATCGTGCCTATCCTGAGAGCAGGTCTCGGAATGGTGGACGGGATGCTGGCTCTGGTTCCCAATGCCAAGGTGGGACATGTGGGGCTTTACAGAGATCCTGAAACTCACGAGCCGGTGGAATACTACTGCAAGCTGCCCAACGATATAGAAAAGAGGGAGATCTTCGTCGTAGACCCGATGCTGGCCACCGGAGGCAGCGCATCGGCGGCCATAGATTTCATAAAGGCCCGCGGCGGAAGGAAGATAATCTTCATGTGTCTCATAGCGGCGCCTGAAGGCATCGAAGTGCTCCAGAAGGCACATCCTGACGTGGATATTTTCATTGCTGCCAAGGATGAATGTCTCAACGATCACGCATATATCCTGCCGGGACTGGGCGATGCAGGCGACAGGCTCTACGGTACCAAATGACGAGGTACAGACGGGACCCGGCCCTTTTCATAAACAGGCCTCGTGATGTGTAGAGGGGCATCCGACGGGACGAGAAGAAAAAACGAGGAACTTGGAGGAAAAGATAATGAAATACGATTTTATACCTGACAGCGTCAGCAAGCATGACAACGTGTATGATGTCCTCAAGGAGCGAGGTTTCATAGAGCAGTCTACCGATGAGGAAAAGATACGCGAACTGCTGCGGAACGAAAAGGTCAAGTTTTATATAGGCTTCGACCCGACGGCTGACTGTCTCCACGTGGGCCACTTCATGCAGGTGATAATAATGATGTACATGCAGAAGTACGGCCATACGCCGGTGGTGCTCATCGGAGGAGGAACGGGATTCGTCGGCGATCCGTCGGGCAGGAGCGACATGCGTCAGATGATGACGCCGGAGACCATAGAGAACAACTGCGCGGCTTTCAAGAAGCTGTTCGATAAATTCCTGGATTTCGACGAGGAGTGGAAGTACGAAGGCAACGACGGAGTTTTTTCACCGGGACATGAGAACAAGGAACCGGAACCGGGAAAAGCCATCGCAGTCAATAACGCCAGTTGGCTGCTGCCTCTCAACTATATCGAGTTCATAAGGGAGATAGGATCCTGTTTCAACGTCAACACCATGCTGAGGGCCGAGTGCTTCAAGCAGAGGATGGACAGGGAAGGCGGCCTCACCATGTTCGAGCTCAACTACATGCTGATGCAGAGCTACGACTTCATGGTGATGTCCAGAGATTTCGGCGTGAAGATACAGTTCGGCGGAAACGATCAGTGGTCCAATATCATAGGTGGCGTGGATCTGACCAGGAAAAAGACAGGTAAGGAAGTTTACGGCATGACTTTCTCGCTGCTGACCAACTCGGAAGGCAAGAAGATGGGGAAGACACAGAAGGGCGCTCTCTGGCTGGATGCCGACAAGACGTCGCCGTATGAGTTTTACCAGTACTGGAGGAACGTAGCCGACGCCGACGTGGAAAAATGCCTCAGGATGCTGACTTTCCTGCCGATGGACGAGGTGAAGAGACTTTCGTCGCTGCAGGACAAGGAGATAAACAAGGCTAAGGAAGTGCTGGCGTTCGAAGTGACCAAGCTGGTGCACGGCGAAGCTGAAGCGGCCAAAGCTCAGGAAGCGGCCAGGGCTGCCTTTGGCGGCGGCGCAGGCGCGGATATGTCCAACATGCCGACGACCAAGTTCGAAGCATCCAAGCTGGCGGGAGAAGGAATGGGCGTGGTGAACTTCATCAAGGAGCTGGGACTGGTGCCGAGCAACAGAGAAGGTTTCATGACCATCGAGCAGGGCGGCCTCAAGCTGGACGGCGAAAAGGTGACCGATAAAAAGGTGATGATAACGCCAGAAACTTTCAAGGACGGCAAGTTGCTGGTGGAGAAAGGAAAGAAGAAAAAAGTAGTCGTCGAGCTGGTTTAGTCAGCGAAGAACAGGACGATCGCAAAGGATGTAAAAAGGCGGAACGTTTTCGGGAAAGTCATACCCGTTGGCGGACCGCCTTTTATGATGCCGCGGCAGCCGACGTCAGCTTCTCCCCGGTGCTCGGCAGTGCATGTTTCTCTTGCGTGTTATCATCCTTTTCACTTTTTTATCGGTTAATGACAAAATTTTCAACGTTTCTGCCGTTCGACAGATCGATTAGCCGTCAGATATATGTTGATTGCTCTTGACTGAAAAGGTCCATGTCCCTCAAGCTCATTGGATTTTATCATCACCGATGCGAACATCGAAAATATTGATAAATTTTCGGAGCGGCACAGCAAAGCTTATAGTAAAAATTGTATTGACAATGCTAAAATGCTATTATATAATGCAAAATATGATTAATATGATGGGGAGAAACTTATCTGAATCTGTAAATCAAAAGGAGAGAGGTATGAGAACATATAACGACAAGATGTTTATAGAGACTTTTGAGCGGGAATATACTTGGCTCAATGGATTCATGAGGAATGTGACTCGTTACGGCTGGAGGACGGCGCTGATAGACCCGTTGACGGAGCGGAGCTGGACTTACAGGGACCTCAATGGCGAGGTCAACAGACTGGCCCATGCGCTGAAGGCTGACGGTGTGGGAAAGAACGATGTGGTCATGTCGGTGCTGGTCAACTGCCCGGAATTCTGCTTTTCGTATATTGCGCCGAGGAAGGTGGGAGCCATCGTGAACCTGGCAAATTTCAAGTTGTCGTCGGGGGAACTGTCGCTTCTGATAGAGCACAACAAGCCTAAGGTTATCATCTATGCCGCCGAGGTGCGGGACATGGTGGCGGAAGCCGTGGAGATGTCCAAGCACAAGGCTGTCAGCGTGGTCATGGCCGACAATCTGGAAAATGACGCGGTGCCGGATGGTCATATCGCCTACGAAGACTATGTGGCAGGAAAGGCGGAGTCCGACCCGGAACGTGATTTCGAACCTCATATATACGACGAAGTGGTGAGGATGTGCACCAGCGGTACATCATCCTTGCCTAAGAGCGTACCTATCAATGATATCAATGAGGTGCTGTCGGCTCACGACGCTATCATGCATTATCCCCTCAATTGTCACGATGTGTGTATGAATATGACGCCGCTGTTCCACAGAGGAGGGAGCCATTCAGGCGGGACCTGCCCGACTTTTTACGTGGGAGCTACGCTGGTGCTGATGAGAACTTTTTCTCCGAGGACGACGTTGCAGTACGTGGAAAAGTACGGTATCACATATCTTACGGGGTCGCCTGCTACCCTGGGACTGCTGGCCCACGTTCAGGAGAAGACGCCTTTCGATCTTTCCAAGCTGAGAGGACTGGTGACCATGGGAGCACCGCTGGAAAAAGCCGCCTGCAAGAGATTTCTTGAAGTGCTCACTCCTAACATCCTCAACGGCTATGGTACGACGGAGACTTTCTGGAACTCCTTCCTCAGACCGTACGATTTGCCGGATTACGCGGGAACGGTAGGAGGAAGCTGCATCGACGACGAAGTGAGAGTGGTCAAGATCTACGATGACCACAAGGCGGAACCGGATGAAATGGTTCCTATGGACAACGAGACGGTAGGCGAGATAATAATCAGGAGCCCGGCCAAGAGCACTTACAGCTATTACAACAATCCTGAGGAAGAGGAGAAGAAGTTCTACAAGGGATGGATGTATACAGCCGACGTAGGATTCTGGGATGAAAATCTCTACGTCACCATCAACGGCAGGAAGGACGATATGATCGTATGCTCCGCCGAGAATATCTATCCTACCCAGATCGAAGAGATCCTCAACGAGTTCGATAAAGTGGAGGATTCCATCGTCACATCGGTATCGGATAAGGCCAGAGGACAGGCGGTGGTCGCCTATGTTGTCGCCAAAGACGACAGTCTGACCGTAGCGGAGCTGTCGGATTACTGCACCGACCATCCGATGCTTTCGGCATACAAGAAGCCTAGGTGGTTCAGGATCGTCGACAGTCTGCCTCATACGGCTACAGGCAAGAAGATACATTATATAATGAAGGAACAGGCTGAAGAGGACCTGAAACAAGGCCTCCTGAAGAGGAAATAGGTGAAGACATGTGGGACTACAGGAGAAGAGTGCGTTATTACGAGACTGACAGGATGGGCGTGGTGCATCACTCCAATTACCTGCGGCTGTTAGAGGAGGCGCGTCTGGAGTGGATAGACCAGCACGTGATGCGCTACAGCCAGATGGAAAGGATGGGCGTCATAATCCCGGCCATCAGCGCTTCGGGCAAATTCAAGGAATATCTCAGGTTCGACGATCTGTTCGCCATAAGGGTGATACCGAAGAAGTTCAACGGAGTCAGGTTCAGTTTCAACTATCAGATCTTCAACGTCGAAAACCATAAGCTTTGCTACGAAGGGGAAAGCGAGCACTGCTTCGTCGCGGATGGCGATTATAAGCCCATCTCCCTAAAGCGAAAATTCCCGGAGCTTTATACGGCCTTTCAGCAGGCTATGAAGGGATAGGGAAAACGATGGGTATATAATATAAGGCGAATAATTGAATTTTGCAAAAGCGGGCTGTCGCGCTAACGGTATATCATCCGTTGATGCGACAGCCCGCTTTCTCAAAAGACGACGTTGCGCCATAAAGAATCTCGTCACCTTTGCTTCTCCATGTGTTCTTTGACCACGTCCAGAAACAGCGAAGCGGCAGGATTCAACAGCGATTTTTTCCATGCCATGGCGCAGGAGATAGAATAACTTTCGTCTATGGGAACCGTTTCAAACCGTTCCGAGAGCATATCGCCCGGCAGTACGGCCGGTAATATGGATATCCCCAGACCGGCGCTGACCGAAAGCAACACGGAGCGGATATCGCTGAACTGATTGACGATGGACGGCGAGAATCTGTGGCTCCTGCAAAAGTTCATGATTTCCATGTAGAGGATGGGATTTTCCTCTTCCGAAAGGAGGATGAACTTCTGTCTGGCCAGGGAGGCGATGTCGCGTCCCATGTCTCCGTTCGGCTCCTTGGGAAGGACGAAGGTCAGGTTATCGGTGCTTATCTCCATCATGTCGAACTCGTCGCTGTCGGGGAGCATGTCGGAATAGAGAAAGTGAAAATCGTAAGGGTCGTCGTTTTCATCGATGAGGATTTCACCGCCGGAAACATAGGTTATGTCAACCACCACATCCGGATAGGCCCGGCCGAAATCCTCCAGGCATTCTCTTAGGAAGGTGCCGGAGGTGTTGACGGTGGCGATGGAAAGCCTTCCTTTGGCTCCGTCGTGAAGCTGCTTGACGGCATAGGAGCCCTTGCGGGCAGCGTCCAGGATCTCCTGGGCATAGGGGATGAAGGTGCGTCCCTCCGCTGTAAGCTGCACGTCCCTTTTAGTCCTGTAGAAAAGCCTGACTCCCAGCTGTTGCTCCAGATCGTTGATGTGCCTGCTTATGGTCGACTGGGGCACACCGTTCTGACGGGCCGCGTTGGTGAAATTGAGCATTTTGCTGACTGCCAGGAAGCTCTTTATCTGATTGAGATGCATAGTCCATACCTCATTTGTTGACACTGGATTTTCGTGGTGGTATCATCAAAGGAACAGACGATACTTATCCGAAAAAAACGTGTTTTTAAAACATTTATCCGTTTTTGCTATTATATAATATGAGGGTCGATATGTAAAGCATATGCTCGCCCAAACCGGCGGGGTCCCTCGGGATGTGCGGAGGAATCATGACAGCAGCGAAGGAGAAACTGGTCGTTACAGGGATGGGCGCTATCACTCCCATAGGATGCGGCGTCGATAAGTACTGGGATAGTTTAATAGAAGGGCGATGTGGCGTCGACAGGATAAGCCGGTTCGACGCAGAGAATCTGGCGGTGAAGATCGCCGCGGAGGTACGCGATTTCGATGTGGAGTCCTATATGCCCAGAAAGATGATACATGAGACAGATGCCTTCACCCAGTACGCATATGCCGCAGCAAAGGAAGCCATCGGCGAAAAGCTTCCGGCAGCGCCGGAGAGGACCGGCATCGTCATGGGAACGGCAATGGCAGGAGTTGCGACTACAGCCGAGACCCAGGAGATACTGACCAACGCTGTCCACAAGAACGTCGGACCTAGATTCGTCCCTCGGATATTGGGAAATATCGCAGCGGCGCAAATAGCCATATCGTATGGCATCAGCGGCCCCAGTTCCACCATTTCCACGGCATGTGCTTCCGGCTGCGACGCCGTCTCCATGGCGGCGATGATGCTGCGTGCCGGAGAGGCTGACGCTGTGGTGGCGGTGGGCTCCGAGAGCATACTGTGCCCGCTGGTCATATATTCGCTGGCCAATGCTCACACTCTCTCCAGAAGCAACGATGATCCGCTCCACGCCTGCAGGCCCTTCGATATGGAAAGGAACGGTTTTGTCATCGGCGAAGGCGGCGGCGCTCTCGTCATCGAGACTGAAAGCCATGCCCTGGGGCGGGGCGCGGAGATATATGCGGAGCTGGCCGGGTGGGCCAACAACAACGATGCATACCATGTTACCGACCCTGATCCGGAAGGGAAGAAAGCGGCTCAGTGTATTGCGTCGTCCATACAGAGGGCAGGCCTCGCGCCTGAAGATGTGGATTATATCAATGCCCACGGGACAGGAACGAAGCTGGGGGACAGCGCGGAGCTGGCTGCCATCGGAGCGGTTTTCGGAACGCCGGACGACAGTCGGCAGGAGGGCGGGACGGACGGCTCGGACGGAACGTATCATGCCGGACCGGCCATCAGTTCCACCAAAGGCGCCACCGGCCATGTGATGGGAGGCGGGGGACTCACCGAATCCATCGCATGTATCAAAGCCATCGGTACCGGTGTCGTTCCGCCGACGCTGAATCTGGAAGAGCCCGAAGGCTATTTCAACATCGTTGCAGGGAAAAGCCTCAGGCGGCATGTAGACGTGGCCATCAATACCGCCTTCGGTTTCGGCGGTCAGAACGCCAGCCTCGTCTTCAGGCGATACGAGAGGTGATGGCGGCGAGAAAATAGGGAAGAAAGAGGGAGCTGACGTGCTGACATCCATGAGATGACAACACACAGCTCCCTCTTCAGAGGTTATTTGAAAAATTTTGTCAGAAAACACATTACCTGTTTACTTCCTGAATTTGTCCATGATATCCCTGTTGGTATCCAGGTCAGGCTTGGATTCGGCTGGAATGAGGGACTCGTAAGTCTTGCCGTCCAAGCGCTCTTTCAGTTCGGCCTGGGCTTCGCCGATAATCTCGGGATGGGTCAGCAGATCGTAAGCCGTAGAAGCCAGCGTCTTGCCTACCACCTCCAGGGCTTCCTTTCCTACGGCGCTTCCGGCGAACTTGGCCGACGTCCAGGCGTGCCAGCCGGAATCCTCCGATGGAGCGATGGCTACGTTGAGGAAGGCCACAGGGGCGAACCAGCTGTATTCTGAAGAGTCGGTAACAGGCTGGCTGCCTACTACTGTCTCCAGGATCTCTCCCGTGTAGCCGGTCTCCTTTACACCCATGGTCTTCTGGATGGCCCTGGCAGCTTTCTGGTCTTCTTCTGTGTATTTAGGCGCGCCTACCTCCCGCAGGTTTTCCTCCAGCAGTTGGTTTATGCGAAGGTTAGGAATGAAATCGTGGGTAGCCGTGATGACTTCCCTGGTGACGGTGGTGCCTGTGGCTCTAGCGCAGCCTTCGGCGCAGTCGGTGACTCTTTCCAGCACATCCGCCAGCATTTCCGCATCCTTCATCCTGGCTACGCACCAGAGGATGGTGGTGGCGGGAACTACGTTAGGGAAGCTGTTGCCGACGTCGGGAAATGCGTAGTTTATCGTCGAAGGGGAGGATTCGCTGCCCGGTTTTATGTGTTCACGCAGCATCTCTATGGCGTGGCCTGTCAGCATGGCGGCGTCCAGAGAGCTTCTGCCGTTCCACGGAGCGTTGCCGTGGGAGCTGAGGCCTTTGAAATGGAACTTTACGTTGAAATAGGCGTTGGTATCGCCGGCGGCCGCTCTGTTGAGGTGGCTCGGGTGCCAGTCCAGGAAGGCGTCGACGCCTTCGAAGAGTCCTTCTCTCGCCATGAAAGGCTTTCCTATGCAGAGCTCTTCGGCAGGGGTACCGAAGATCTTTATGGTTCCCTTCATCCCTTTGTCCTTCATCAGTTCCTTGAGGGCGGTGGCGGCCAGGATACCGCCGGTGGCTATCAGGTTGTGGCCGCAGCCGTGGCCGGGAGCCAGTGGAGTCACCGGGCAGTGCTCCGTTGCGTCCTTGTCCTGGGAAAGTCCGGGAAGGGCGTCGTATTCGGAGCTGAAGCCCAGCACCGGTTTTCCCTCGCCCCACTGAGCGATGAAGGCCGTAGGCATTCCGGCGACATTTCTCGTTACATTGAAGCCGTTTTTCTCCAGGTAAGCGGTCAGCTTGTCCGAGGCCTCGTATTCCTGCATCGAGAGTTCGGGATGCTCCCAAAGGTAGTCGGAGATCTCGAAGAGTTCCCCTTCGTTCTCATCTATCCACTTGTAGAGTTTTTTCTTGTCGTCCATAGTGTTACCTCGCTTTAAAAATCTGAAGATTTTTGTGAATTATTTTATCCTGCAAATATATATAGCAAGAGTCATACCAATGCCCGTAGGGGCCGGCTGCCAGCCAACGACCCATTATTGGGTGAGATAATTTAAAAGATTCAGATAATTATGTGTATACACGAGCAAATTCAAGGGAAGAGCAAATGACCCAGAAACGACTTGCCGACCCGTTTTTGGGTCGGGCGTCGTCCGATGACTGCTGCGCTCCGCGAGGTTGCCGGGAAGCCGGGATGCGCCGTCTGCCGCGGGGCTGATGAAAAACCGGGTGCGGTGCCGTGCCGCAGGGCTGATGAAAAACCGGCTGCGCCGCCTGCCGCGAGACTGATGAAAAACCGGGCGCGGTGCGTGCCGCATCAGTCGCTGCCCGGTTCTCCTTTCACGTATTTCAGGTACTTCCTGCTGGCGCCGGACTGACTGATCTTCAGCTTTCGGGCTACGTCGTAGGTGCTGGCCCCGTCTTTGAAGGCCATCCTCACCAGCTCTCCCTCCACCGTCTCGAGGGCGTCCTTGAGGGGCATCAGCTTGCTGACGTGGATGCCGTCGTCGTCGGTATCGGTCATTATCCTGATATTGTTGGGCAGGTCCCATTCGGTTATGATGCCGCTTTTATTGGTCACCAGCAGCCTTTCTATCATGTTTTCCAGCTCCCTTATGTTGCCGGGCCATTTGTAGAGATTCAGCAGTTTCATGGCGCCTTCGTCGATGGCGGTGGAACGGTTGTAATGCTTGTTGAATCTGTTCACGAAGGAGTTTATCAGCGGGGTGATATCGCTCTTTCGTTCTCTGAGAGGAGGGATGTTTATAGGAACGATGTTTATCCTGTAATAAAGGTCGTCCCGGAAAAGCCCTTCAGACACCAGGTTTTCAAGATTTTTGTTGGTTGCGGTGATTATCCTGACGTTGACAGGTATCTGTCTGGTGCCGCCTACACGGGTGATGGACTTGTTCTGGAGAGCATGGAGCAGCTTGGGCTGCAGCTGCAGCGGCATGTCGCCTATCTCGTCCAGAAACAGAGTGCCGCCGTCGGCTACCTCGAAGAGGCCCGGTTTTCCGCCCTTCTGGGCGCCGGTGAAGGCTCCTGTCTCGTAGCCGAAAAGCTCCGACTCTATCAGCGATTCAGGTATGGCGGCGCAGTTGAGTTCCACGAATTTCTTCTTGGAACGGGGGCTGTTCTCGTGGATGTATTTGGCCAGCACGCTCTTGCCGGTTCCCGTCTCACCGGTTATCAGGACGCCGGAATCGGCGGAGGCTATCTGCTTCGCGAAATCGTAGAGCTTCTGCATCTTTTCGTCTTCAGAGAGAAAAACAGGTGCGGAGGAAGTGGCGGAACCGGGAGCAGCGCCGTCCTTTTCGCGCTGGGTGGTATAGTAGCGGTTCAAAAGCTCCAGCTCACTTACAAAGCGGGCATTGCTGACGCACAGCCGCACTTCGCCGTTTTCGTCCATTACGGGAACGGTGGTCGCTATGGCATCACCGCCGCTGCCGTGCTGCATGAAGCTGAGCCGCCGCTTTTCCTTGATGGCCAGCAGTACGCCCGACGGTTTATAGGGCATATCGGTTACGTTTTTGCCTATTACATCCTCTCTGGCCATGTGGCTCCTGTCGAGAAAGGTCTTGTTGACGAAGAGGATGTTCCCCTTTCCGTCGGCCAGGTGGAAGCTGTCTACAGCGTTGTCCAGGGCGGTAAGGAACAGGTCCCGCTCCTTGGCCACCCGCAGCAGCGCATTGTAGATCCTGTCGGGATCCGCCTCATCGCCGTCGCCCAGGTCTCCGGGCTTCAGTATCTCTTTCAACTTCTCCAGATATTCTTCGAATCCTATGTCTCTGTCAGACATGGCAGTACCTCCTTATTGAGAAAAAACCTACCTTGATTATACAACGAAAAGGAGTCGGGGGATATGCCCGACTCCCGTGCAGCGCTCGTCCTGCTTAAGCAGTCAGCTTCTTTTCTTTCACATCGTGGATCTTGAAGGCTACGAATCTCAGGATAGCCGCGATGGCGACCGAGACGCAGGCTACGATCCAGAATCCGGAATAGCTTCCCGTTGCGTCGTACACCATTGCAGCCACCGTTCCGCCGAAGGCGCCGCCGATGCTGGTAGCCATGTTCATGACGCCAACCAGGGTTCCGTAATCCTTATCGCCGAAGAGGCCGTTGACCATCAGCGGAGGAACTACCGTAATGGTAGGGCCGCCCAGTCCGTAGCAGGCGATTACCAGATATACGAATATCATCGGCGAGCTAGGCATGATGAACAGCATGGCGAAGGTGCAGGCGAATATGATGGTGGAAATGATGGTGCTGGCTCTGATGCCCAGCTTGTCGGTGATGAAGCCGATGACAGGCTTGCCGACGATGAGGGATCCCAGCATGAATCCGTGGAATGATGCGGCGCTGGCATCGTTGATGCCGCAGCCTACGAAAAATGCAACCGAGTTTGCCAGTAGAGCGCTGGAGGCCAGAACCACCAGGACCGTTGAGAGAAGCGCGATATAGAATTCAGGTGTACCCATAGCTTCCTTCAGGTTCATGCCCTTCTTTTCCGACGGATCCTTCACCTTTTCCGTCTCGTCTTCACCCATTCTGGTGAAGCCCTTGGCTTCAGGGTTATCGTTGGCGAAGATCAACACCAGTATCATCAGCGCAACGTATACGATGGCCAGGGTTATGTATCCCATTCTCCATCCGCCTGACGCGATAACGCTGTTGAGGATCGGAGAGAGGATCATTCCGCCCAGGCCGCTGCCCAGGAAGGCGATGCCGGTGGCCGTTCCTCTGACCTTACCGCCAAACCACTTGTTTATCATGATGGAAACAGGCATCGGGACAGTTCCCGCAAATCCTATGCCCAGGATGATGCCGAAGATGTAAAATGAAGTCATGGAGTCGGCTCTGGAGAAGCCGATGTAGCCTACGATGCCGCAGAGACATGCGAAGGCGACCCACAGCTTCAGGCTGTATTTTCCCATCAGTTTCCCCAGGAACGGAGAAGCGACGATACAGGCCAGCGACATGACTACCATGTACGACATCCAGGTACCTCTGTCGATACCCAGGTCTTCCGTAACAGGAAGAACGAAGACACTGGTAAGGGATACGAATCCCACGTAAGCAAAAGTCATCAAGATAAGTCCTAAGAACACCACGATCCAACCGTAGAAGAACCGCCCGTTCTGCGTAAATTGGATATCCTTCATAAGTAATACCTCCTAAATAAATGTAAAAATGAAACGTATCGAGGATAGAAATAATTCACGCATATAACTAAAGCAAGTTCCGTGCCAAGAGGCTGGAAATGGGTGTGGGAATAGGTGTGAGAATGGGCGTGGAAATGGCAGGAGTGCCCAAAGGGTGTGGGCCCTGTGGAAATGGCGGGGCGTCAGCGGCTCCGATGGGACAACAAAAAAATGCATCAAAAATTGATGCATGTGATGCATAAATTTATACAGCGCCGCGAAAAATAATCGTATACAGATGATCGTTGTCGTAGGTGAATTGTTTGCGGTGCGCCCGGATAGAAAAGTGACAGGTTATAAGTTTTGAAGGGGCAGCGTGACCTCGGTGGCAACACCTTCGATTTTCAGCGAACCGTCCGAGAGGGCGGAGCTTTCGTATATCAGAGGCGGGTATTCATCAGAGGGCGAAGCGGCGATGAATACCAGCAGATCTTTGTGTCTGTAGAACTTACGGAGATAAGGGCTTGAATCTCCGGCGGAGAAACAAACCACCTGGCCGGATTCGATGGAGTCGGTTTTCCGGATCAAAACGCGGGATCCCTTCAGTATGTGCATGCTCAGCATGCTGTCATCCGGTGCAGTAAAATAGAAGGCATCCGAGGAACCATGAGAGGCTTTTGCAGACACTCTTTCCCGTGGGACGTCATATCCCATGAGCCACGCTTCCGAAACGTTGAGGGCGCGTGCCAGTTCATAGAGGTTTTGCTGCTTAGGAGCGAAAGAACCGCTCAGATATTGACTCATGGCGCTTTTTCCGATACCGGTCTTTCTGCACAAATCGACCTGCCTGATATTGTTTTCTTTTATAACGAGATTAAGTCTTTCCGAAAAAGTAGCTTTTCCCATCTTTTACCTCTTGTTTATAAGCTTCGTAAATATTATAATAGCAAATTTAAAAAACATCAACCAGACAAAAACCATAATTGTGTACAATCTCATCCTTAAAGACTGGATGTTAAATGATGACGAAATTTGTAGAAGGGGGTATTGCTTTTTGTGTAGGGGGTGTATATAATAGTTTATAACTTCTAAACAAAAGAAAGACGAGATGATGTCCATGATTTACAGGTTCAACTATGAAAAGCTTGTCGGTGCGGTCGATGATAAGGGGATGACCAGCAGCGAGGTGGCTGCTTCCCTGGACATCCCGGAACGGCATTATCTCCTGAAATTATGTAATTGCGAGGAGTTTACGATGGAGGAGATAAGCATACTGGCAGACCAGATATTAGAAATATCCCCTGAAGAAATTCCTGAATACTTTTTTTGCAGAGAGATGTAGCGGATAATGAATATGTCATGGCTCTTGCTGCACTGCGGGAAGGGCTATGTTTGTCTGCGAATTTTGTTTAGATAAACTGAAATTTTGTCGGGTAGAGGGCATGAGAACGCAAGGGAACAGAGAGGATACCGAAGATACTTGAAGCAAGGACGCAGTGAAAAGGGCTGCAGTATATAGAACAGGATAATATGAACTACAATCGTGCAGAAATGAGAAAAAAGAAATGGGAACATTGGAAGACTGTTGCCATATACCTGATGATCTACGATATTATCGTGGTAAACGGTTCCTATTTTGCCGGCCTTCTGCTGAGGTTCGATCTGACCTATTCTGCCATCCCGGCGGAATATCTCAACGCTTTTTTTAGATTCGCCCCATTCTACACTGTCTTTTCTCTGATAGTCTTCTGGTTATTCAATCTGTACAACAGCATGTGGCGCTTTGCCGGTTTCAGTGAGCTTAACCGCATCCTGGCGGCGTCCGGGATAACCACGGTTTTCCATGTGATAGGGATAACCGTCTTCGTGCTGCGGATGCCCATTTCCTATTATATCTTCGGCGCGGTGATACAGTTCTGCCTGGTGACGGCCATAAGATTTGCATACAGGTACATAAACCTGGAGCGGGCCCGCAGGGAAAAGAACACGAATGCGTCTCACAACGCCATGATAATCGGAGCAGGCGCTGCGGGACAGGTGATATTGAAGGAGCTTAAAAGTTCCAACGGCGCGGTGGCAAAGCCGCGCTGCGTGATAGATGATAATCCCAACAAGTGGGGCCGCCGGATAGAGGGCATCCCCATCGTAGGCGGCAGGGAAAGCATCCTGGAGGCCGCGGAAAAATACGGGATAGATCAGATAATGCTGGCCATGCCGTCAGCGTCGGCGGAGAAACGGCGGGACATCCTGGACATCTGCAAGGAGACTGGGTGCGAGCTGAAGATACTGCCGGGGATATACCAGCTGGCCAACGGCGAACTGACCCTGAGCAAGATGAAGCCGGTGGCGGTGGAGGACCTGCTGGGCAGGGAGACCATCAAGGTGGATCTGGATGAGATAATGCGGGAGCTGGAGGGGAAGACCATTCTGGTGACCGGCGGCGGAGGGTCCATCGGAAGCGAGCTGTGCAGACAGATCGCAGGACGAAGGCCAAAGCGGCTGATAATCTTCGATATATATGAAAACAACGCTTATGAGATAGAACAGGAGCTGAAGCGGAAGTATCCGCAGCTGGCACTCACCGTGCTGATAGGTTCGGTGAGGGACAGCAGGCGGATGGAGCTGGTCTTCAGGAAATACAGGCCGGACATCGTCTATCATGCGGCCGCTCACAAACATGTGCCGCTGATGGAGACGAGCCCTGCCGAAGCCATAAAGAACAACGTGGTGGGAACCTACGTGACAGCCTACTGGGCCATGAGGTGTGAGGCGAAACGCTTCGTCCTCATCAGCACCGACAAGGCAGTCAACCCTACCAACATCATGGGAGCCAGCAAGCGGCTGTGCGAGATGGTGATACAGTGCATGGACGCCGTCAGCAAGGAAGGCAGGACAGACCTGCTGCCCAGGATGGAAATAGGGATGATGGGAAGCGTTGGCGGTGCCGGTACAGTGTCGGCGGACGAGGAAGGCGGCCTGGGAGATGGAGTTAGAAGTATGACTTTGGGAGCCATGGCCGCGACTGATGATAACTTCGACAGCAAAATCCCTGCCGTAGCCACAGTCGCAGCCGCGGCAGGCGGCATCAGAAGAATGATCCCGGAGGCGGCAGGCGGCACCTTAAGCAGCCGTACATCGGAAACGGATGACTGCGTGAAGATAGCCTGCGTCAGAAACAAGGATCGAAAGGGTACCCAGTTTGTGGCGGTCAGATTCGGCAATGTGCTGGGGAGCAACGGCTCGGTCATCCCGCTGTTCAAGAAGCAGATAGCGGCAGGCGGGCCTGTGACGGTGACCCATCCCGATATCATCAGATATTTCATGACCATACCGGAAGCCGTCAGCCTGGTATTGCAGGCAGGAGCCTATGCCTGGGGCGGGGAAGTGTTCGTGCTGGACATGGGCGAGCCGGTGAAGATAGACACCCTGGCCAGGAACCTGATAAAGCTGTCAGGCTACAAGCCGGACGTGGACATCAAGATAAAATACGTAGGACTTCGGCCGGGTGAAAAGCTTTTCGAGGAAAAGCTGATGGCTGAAGAAGGATTGAAAAAGACAGACAACGAGCTGATACATATAGGAAAGCCGATACCATTCGATACGATGGACTTCTTGAAGAAGCTGGAAAGGCTGGCCTACGCCAGCTACGAAGGCATGGGAGACATCGTCGGGATGGTGGAAGAGATGGTGCCGACCTTTCGGCCCGAGGATAAATTCCATAAATATAGGAAAGCGTGAATGAAAATGCTGAAACTTATGTATATTACAAATAACCCTCAAATTGCGGCCATTGCAGAAGAGACAGGCGTAGATATAGTATTCGTAGATTTAGAGTATATGGGTAAAAAAGAAAGACAACATGGGATGAATACAGTGGTTTCTAATCATAAGGAAAGTGATATTGAACCTATTGCTCAAATACTAAATAAATCTGAAGTATTGGTTAGGGTAAATCCAATAAATGATGACTCTTTTAGGGAAATAAATTCTGTAATATTAAAGGGTGCACAAAAAATAATGTTACCAATGTTTAAAACCCCAGAAGAAGTTAAAACATTTATAGAAATTGTTGATGGAAAAGCTGTAACGGTATTATTGCTAGAGCACATTGATGCGGTACGGTGCCTTGATGATATATTACAGATTCAAGGGATAGATGAGATACATATTGGATTGAATGATCTTCACTTATCAATGCAAATGGATTTTATGTTCGAACCGTTTGCAAATGGAATGGTAGAAAATATAGTAAAAAAGATTAAAGAAAAAGACATTCCGTTTGGAATAGGAGGTATTGCAAGATTAGGTCAGGGTTTATTGCCATCAGATATTATAATTGCGGAACATTATAGACTTGGGTCTTCGGCGGCTATTCTTTCACGAACGTTTTGTGATTTGAAAAAGGTAAAAACATATCATGAAGTAAAAGCGTTATTTGAACAAGGAGTTAAAGATATAAGAAAATATGAAGAAACATTGCTGAAAAAAGACAATGATTTTTTTGAAAAAAACAAAGAACTTATGGACGATAAAATTAATGAAATAGTTAATAAAAAAGGACTGGGGACAGAATGAGAAGCTATAAAATATATGTTCCAAGAAATATAATATTAATTTCTCTAATTATTATATTCATATATATCGCATTTTTTTTTGATAGTTGTGGACTGTTTTGTGTTACAACAGGCTTATTGATTATTGTTGTTGGAAGAAACAGCTTGAGAAACAAGGTTTTTTCATTTTTCACCCTTTGTTTGGTAATATGTGGAGTATATTTAGGGATATACGCTTTCGATTTTATACCACAAGCGTATACCTTGTTAAATATAAATAAAAATGTGGTGTTCTGGTTGCAATCAGGTCATATACACGCAATAAGATTATTGATAGCCTATCCATCATATATAATGTCACAGATTTTTGAAATAGAGTTAAATCTAGCATTTGGATATTATTGTGCAATAGTGTTTTCGATGTTGTACTATTATTTGACATTGCTTTTGGAATTATATGGTAACATGCGGAAAAAAATAGATAATTATGTGCTCCTCATATTTATATTACTTTTGTGTGCGGTAATGAATGGTAGAATTAGTTTTGCATTTTTGGGGTTTGCAATATTATTACGTGAAATGACAGCGTGTTATTGTGAAACAAAACCAAATAAATGGTTAAATCGATATATGAAGGTAATTATAGGCGTTGTTTTAAGTGCGGTTAGTAGCGGTACGATGGTTATAGCAATAAGTTTTACTATAGTGATGTTTATAATGCGAATTATAAAATATAAGACTTTAGGAAAAATTCATTGGGAAGCGATTAGACTGCTAGCAATATGTACAATTTTTTCCGCATTATTACATCGTGGAATGAATTATGTTCTATTTATGATAAATAAAAATTTGACTTTCTTTGATGGTAGTGTATTTAAATTGTTGCAACATGGTTTGGGAAGAATTTTCGGTAATATATCAGGTTCAATTGCCTTAATGGTATGTGTATTTGGAATCGTTGCAATTATTATTAATATTATAGTTTTGCTAAAAATATATCGAAAACAAAAGGATACTTTTCCTTTAGTGTTGGGAAGTAATATGGCACTTTATGGATTACTGGCGGGATTCTCTACAGGATCTATAAGTTTAGTTCCCTTGGTAATAATTATTTTGATTAAAGGAAAGGGGGAAATTGTAATGGAATCGAATGCTGTAGAAAGGATTATAAATGTTTAATAGCAAGAGTATTTCGGGCTCTATAAAAATTGTAATTATAACATTACTGGCAGTTAAACTTGTAGGGTTTTTAAAACAAGCAGTTATTGCGGCATATTTTGGAACATCGGGAGAAATAGACAAATTTCTGTTAGTATCAGAAACAATGGAACAATTCGGAGGTGCAATTTGTTCAGCTATTGCCATAACATTTTTAACAATATACACAGAAGTATTACTTAAAGGAGGAAGAAAGGAAAGTAATAAGTTAATATCTAATGTACTTAGCTTTATTTTACCAGCAGTGATTTTTCTCGCAATAATTTTTATAATTTTTTCAGATCAAATAGCCAACATTATTGCACCAGGATATGATAAAAGCGAAAATGCAATTGTGTCTAAGTACATAAAAATTTTTGCCGTAACACTAATAAACATATTTATATATTACGTATGTAATTCAATACTTGAAGCGGAGAAAATATTTTTTCCCGGGAAAGTTGTAGGAGTGATAAGAAGCTTTTGTATAATAATTTCAATCATAATGTTGTCAAAAAGGTTAGGTATTGATGCAATGCTCGTAGGTACTATGGCATATTATCTGCTAGAAAGTGCGTTTATTTTTATATGTGTAGTTAAAAAAATCGGGTTTTATTTTTGCAAACCATGGAAGGACGAAAGAGTTAAATACTTACTTAAAATAAGTATACCGCTTCTAATAAGCAATGGCATTTTACAGATTCAGGGAATAATAGATAAGGCTATTGCATCAGGATTACCAGAAGGAGGGGTATCAACATTATCATATAGTGGTTATCTTTATAATACGACACATAGTGTTTTAATAGGAAGTATTTGTGCGGTTATATTTTCATATTTTACATCATATGTGGCAGAAAAAAGTAATGATATTTTATTAGAAACCATGTACAGGTGTATAAGAAGTCTGACTTTAATTTTAGTATTTGTTACACTTATTTTTATTGGATATTCATTTGATATAGTTGAAGTAATATATGAAAGAGGAGCCTTTGGTGCATCAGCAACAGAGGATGTTTCGACAGCATTCTGTATGTACAGTATAAGTCTTGTTTTTGTAGGAATTAGAGACATAATAGTAAGAGCCCATTATGCTCATAAAAATAATAAAAAGCCAATGATAAATGGGATTATTGGAGTTATTATAAATTGTTCCGTTAGTATTTTATTAGCTCAGATATGGGGATTTGCAGGAATAGCATTAGGGACAAGTCTTTCATACATAGCAATAGCCGTATTATCCTGCTTTACAATTAAAAGTGATATACAAGAATTTAGAATTATGAAATTAGCGCCTTTCTTTATAGATGTAATAATAATTTCTGTAGGTGTAGTTGTTACAATGTTCTTATGTAATAAATTTATTAATACTAGTATAACTATTATGGATTTTATAATCAAGGTATGCATAACAGGCTTAGTATATATTTGCGGAGTATTTTTATTAAAACTTGAAGAAAGTAACAAAATCAGATCTGCAATATTAAAATTATTGAAACATAATTAGGGAGAAATACTATGTACAAAAAAATTTTTAAAAGAATATTGGACTTGTTGTTTGGGGTCGTTATAGGAGCTATACTAATAATCCCTATAATGTTAATTTATGTATTAATAGTGCTAATGGAAGGTAAACCAGGTATTTTTAAGCAAATAAGAATAGGGCAAAATGAGAAACCATTTTGCATATATAAATTTAGAACCATGGTTAATAATGCGGAAATGATAGGACCGCAATGTACAAAAATAGGAGATAAAAGAATTACAAAAATTGGTAAATTTTTAAGAAAAACAAGTTTAGATGAGCTTCCGCAGATTTTAAATATCATAAAGGGAGATATGAGTTTTGTTGGCTTTAGGCCTGGAGTTCCTGAAAATTATAAGGATACAGATTATCATTCAAGAATGTTTGATGTCAAACCCGGGATTACCGGATATGCGCAAGTTAATGGTAGGAGCAGCATGACGTTAGAAGAAAAGAGAAAATGGGAACAGAAATATATTCAAGATATTTCCTTTAAAACGGATCTAAAAATCATTTTTAAAACTATTGTTTGTGTCTTAAAAAGAAGTGGGGTCACTTAAAAGAAAAAGGTGTTGTGTTGTATGAAAAAAAGAGTGTTTATGGTGTCCTATGGTGGCGGTCATGCAAATATTATTCGTAATATTTATCTTGAATTAAGCAAAGATAGCAATATTGAGATCATATATCTTGCTTTGACGACAGCACCGAATCAGCTAAAGGGGAGGAGTGTTAAATATATTACAGTGAGGGATGCGGCAAAACTCCTTTCTGACAGGGAAGATGTTAAGAAATTAGGAATTTTATATGGTGAACCTTTCCATAATTCACAAATAGGCGTGTCATTAGAAGATACTATCTATTATTACGGTATAGGAATGCATGATCTCATTCAAGAATATGGTAAATATATAGCAGAAGAAAAATTGGAGAGATATGGGAGAAAGATATTTCTGCCGGTTGATTCCATGAAAGAGATTGTAAAAAGCATTAATCCTGATGTCTGTGTTATTACGGCAAGTCCTAGAATGGAAATGGCAACAGGGATTGCTGCTGATGGATTGGGAATACCTGTTGTACGAATTAATGATTTGCCTATTTGCGAAAAGCTTAGTCATAATTGTATCCTTTGTGTAATGAATGAGTGGGCAAAAGCGTACGCAATAGAAAAAGCAGGCGTTTTGGAAGAAAATATTAGAGTAACAGGACAGCCCGTTTTCGATGAAGATGAAGTGGAGCCTGAATGGCTTGCTGAATTTAATAAAGAAGCAGCGAAGTATAAAAGAACAGTTGTGTTTTTTACAGAAAACGGGAAAAATCAAAAAAAAGAGTTGGACAGCTTATATGAAATAGCGGAAGAATTAAAAGATGTTTTGTTTATTGTGAAGATTCATCCGAATCAAGAAGTGGAAAGCTTTTGTGATTCTCCTCAAAAAAACGTTTGGATCAAAAAAGGGTTGGCAAAGAATTATCTGCATGTAGCAGACGTGGTTATCACTACATTTTCGACAACAGGTATGGAAGCGGCTATGAGAAAGATACCATTAATTGAGATTAGGTTTGACGAGGAGACATATGCACTTGATTATGCAGAAATGGGGATAGCGCAGTTGGCAAGAAACAAAGTGGAATTATTTAATGAAATCAAGGCATTGCTTGATACATCCAGCAAAGAATATAAAAGCCTGATGAAACGCTACAAATTATTTAAGAAAATTCCCAATGCAAGCAGAAATATCTGTGCCGTTATTAAAGAACAGCTCTAAATGAATAGAAGGAGGACGAGCTTTGATTGGATTAATAGCAGGGAAAAGCGGAGATTCATTAACAGACGAATTGCATAAGAGAGGATACTCTGTAGCTATTGTTTGTGGCAAAGATAATGAACCGGGGGTCGACAAAGCAGACACTAGTTTGGTTGCGGACTTATCAAGGCACGAAGAGATATATGATTTTTTTTCTTCGCATTCAATATGTAAAGTGATTTTTGGCACAGGGCATAGGTTGGCATTTGATTTAGCAGAATACTTAATTTCAAAGGGATTTCTCGTCAATATTGATGTAGAAAAAAGCAGTATGGCAAAAGATAAATGGAGATTTAAAAAAGCGCTGAATAGTATAAATGTAAATACTCCTCAGGCTGTCATAATAAATAGTGTTAATGAATGTGAACGAATTGAAACTTTTGGATTTCCATGTGTTGTCAAGTCCGTAATAGATACGGTTTTACCATGTAAAGTTGACAATGTATTTGAATTGAGAGAAGCAATTGCTGAAGTTTTAAAAACAAAATCACAAGCATTCGTAGAAAAATATATTGATGGTAATGATTGTACAGTAATGGTTGCAAGTGACGGTTATACGGTTAGAAATTATGGAGTTACATATTATAGTAAGGCTAAAGAGTATAAATTAAGAGGATTCAATAACGCTCATTCAAATAGAATGACTTCAAAAGAAGAAAGAAAAGTATGTGAAATTGCAGAGAAAATTGTTTGCCAATTACAATTTAAAGGGCTTGTTAGGGTGGATTTTATCATCTCTGATGAAGTATATGTATTGGAGTTAAACTCTGTTATTGTAACGGGATATACAGGAAGTGCCTATCCTTTTTTTGAAAAAGGAGGTATCAACGTAGCCAGTTTGGCTATTGACACGGCATTGTCTATATTGAATGAGAAATAAAAGTGTTTATGTAATACAAGGAGAAGCAAAATGGAAAAAATACTTGTAACCGGGGCTGATGGATTCATAGGGAGTCATTTAACAGAAGAACTCGTAAGAAGAGGATACAACGTTAAAGCTTTTGTATACTATAATTCCTTTAACAATTGGGGGTGGTTAGATACTACGCCTAAAGAAATATTGGATGAAATAGAGATTTTCCAAGGGGATATAAGAGACCCAAACGGTGTACGTGAAGCAATGAAGGACGTAAATGCAGTTTTCCATTTGGCAGCGCTGATTGCAATTCCGTTCAGTTATCATTCTCCTGATACATATGTTGATACGAATATCAAAGGGACATTGAATGTTTTACAGGCTGCCAGGGATATGAATATTGAAAGGATTTTAGTGACATCTACGTCAGAAGTTTATGGAACGGCGCAGTATGTACCAATAGATGAACATCATCCGTATCAAGGACAGTCACCGTATTCAGCAACTAAAATAGGAGCAGATAGGTTAGCGGAGTCGTTCTATAGATCTTTCGATTTGCCGGTAACCATTGTCAGACCATTTAATACATATGGGCCGAGACAGTCTGCAAGAGCTGTTATACCAACGATAATAACACAATTATTGGCAGGTAAAACAGAAATAAAGCTGGGGGCACTGACTCCGACGAGAGACTTTAATTATGTTTTGGATACTGTCAATGGATTTATCGAGATATATAAATCTAAAAAGACGATAGGCGAAGAGATAAATATTGCCACACAGAAGGAAATTTCAATAGGACAATTGGCGGAGGAACTTATAAGACAAATAAATCCAAATGCAAAGATAATCTGTGATGAAGAAAGGCTGAGACCTGAGAAAAGTGAAGTCAACAGATTGCTCGGATCAAACTCAAAGATAAGAGAACTCACAAATTGGAAGGCTAAATATACCTTTGAAGAAGGGCTTGCAGAAACTATCGAGTTTTTAAAAAATAATTTGGATAAATATAAGATAGATATATACAATTTATAGGAGAAAAGATGAGTAGAGAGTTCATTCCATTATCAGTGCCTAATATAAAAGGAAACGAATTGAAGTATATTACTGAAGCAATAAAAACTGAATGGGTTTCAACAGGTGGCTCATTTATAAATGATTTTGAACGGCGTACTACTGAATATGTTAAATCTGTTGGAGCAGTAGCTTGCCAAAGTGGAACCGCCGGCATACACTTGGCTCTTGTTGCAAACGGGATCGGTGCAGATGATACTGTCATAGTTCCTGCATTAACATTTATAGCAGCAGTAAATCCTGTCTCATATGTTGGAGCTGAACCGGTATTTATGGATTGTGATGACTCCTTATGTATGGATATGGATAAAGTAGAAGGATTTTGTGAAGAACAGTGTATTTTTTCGGATGGGAAGCTTGTGAATAAAGCGACCGGTAGACAAGTAAAAGCCATGATAGTTGTTCATGTGTTCGGTAATATGGCTGATATGGAAAAAGCCGTAGATATAGCTAACAAATATAACCTTATTCTTGTTGAGGACGCTACAGAAGCATTAGGAAGCTATATTAACAAAGGGAAATTTGAAGGAAAATATGCAGGAACTATAGGAAACGTTGGGATATATTCCTATAATGGCAATAAAATCATAACCACCGGGGGTGGTGGGATGGTTGTATCAAATGATGATAAATTGCTGGAACGTATAAGATATCTATCCACACAAGCAAAGGACGATCCGTTGTATTATATCCATGATAATATCGGATATAATTATAGAATGACAAACCTTCAGGCAGCAGTAGGGTTGGGACAAATGGAAAAGCTTGAAGACTTTATAAAAATAAAAGAAAAGAATTACCGAATGTATAGCGATTTGGGAATAGATTTAATAAAATTCAGAGATAACACACGCCCGAATTATTGGTTTTACAGTTATATTACAGAACACCGGGATAAATTGATAGAGTATTTGGATAGTGTCGGTATACAAACACGACCGATATGGAATTTGATTTGTGACCTAAAGCCGTATAGAAAATGTATAAAATATAAGATAGAAAAAGCAAAACAGTATTGGAATGAAGTGGTAAATATTCCATGCAGCACTAATCTGCATGAGAGCGATCTGGAACGAGTTGCATCTGAGATCAAGAAATTTGAAAGGACAGCAAATGGATATTAAAGAATATATTGCAAGCCCGGAAATATCAGTATTAGATGCGATGCAGGCCATAAATTCGAATGCTAGAGGTGTCATATATATATGTGATGACAATAGATTGTTGGGTGTAGTTACTGATGGAAATATAAGAAGGCATATTTTAAGTAATGGCGCTCTTGATATAAATATATCTGAAATAATGAATACGACTCCAAAGGTCATAAAGCAAAGCGATGATGTGGATTGTTATAGATATATGGAAGAAAACAACATTACTTCTGTTCCAATTGTAAATAGTAAGGGAAATGTCATAACAATTAAATTTTTAAACGCTGAGACTGCATATAGGTCGAGCGATCTGCATATTCCGGTTGTGATAATGGCTGGAGGTAAAGGGACACGGTTAAGTCCTTATACTGATGTATTGCCGAAACCATTGATTCCTGTGGGAAATGAAACGATAACCGAGTTAATAATATCACGCTTTCAAAAATTTGGGTGCAATGAGTTCAATATGATTGTAAACTATAAACGTAATCTGATAAAGGCGTTTTTTTCTGAAGCTGACAAATCATCCAACATTAAATTTACTGATGAAGAGAATTTTCTCGGGACTGCAGGGGGGCTCAAGCTAATAGAAAGTGATTATAAGTCGACATTCTTTCTTACTAACTGCGATATTTTAGTTGAGGCTGATTACGGGGACATATTGGAGTATCATAAGATAAACAAGAATATTTTAACCATGGTCTGTGCTGCGAAAAAAGTAGAAATACCCTATGGAACGATCGAGCTCAATAGCGAAGGGAATATAGTAAAGTTAGAAGAGAAACCAAGTTTTTCTTTTATGGCGAATACTGGTTTTTATGTTATAGAACCAGAATTTATAAAGTATATTCCAGAAAATACATTCGTACATATAACGGAAATAATTGAAAAATGTATAGACATGGGAGAGCGTATTGGGATGTATCCCATTAGTGAGAATGCGTGGTTCGATATGGGGCAAATGGGTGAATTGGAGAGAATGAAGCGATATTTAGAAAAAATGTAACAAGGATGCCGATGATGAAAACATTAGGAATTATTACTGCCAGAAGTGGCTCGAAAGGTCTCAAGGATAAAAACATCAAGATGTTGAACGGGAAAGAGTTGATTGCCTATACTATAGAGGCGGCTATTTCTTCAAAGTGTTTTGATACTGTGATGGTTTCTACTGATTCAGAGAAATACGGGAAGGTAAGTATGAAATATGGTGCAGAAGTCTCTTTTTTGAGAAGTCAAAAGACTTCTGCTGACGAAGCGACAACGAAGGAAGTAGTAATCGAAGTTTTAGATAATTACCAAAAACAAGGGAAAGCATATGATAGATTCGTGATATTGCAGCCGACTTCTCCGTTGCGTACGTCTCGAAATATTCAGGAAGCAGTAGATTTGTTTGATAAGTTATCAGCAAAAGGCGTTGTTAGCGTATGTGAGGTTGAACATTCGCCTCTTTGGTGCAATACGCTGCCAAAGGACAAGTCTTTAAAGGGATTTTTGCAAACTAATCAGAATTATAGACGGCAAAATCTTGAGACATACTATAGGCTAAATGGTGCAATATATTTGTATGATACGGAGTACTATTTAAATAGTGAAGATGTATATGGGGATAAAGTTTTTGCCTATATAATGAAAAGAGAGGAGTCCGTAGATATTGATACACAACTAGATTTCGACTTCGCGGAATTGCTAATGGTGAAAAGATCAAATTGAAATTCAGGTGGATGATATATGGATAATATAATTTTAGTTGGATTTGGTGGCCATGCGAAAAGCTTGGCAGATTCAATTAAAAGAGGAAATACATATAATATAGTAGGCTATACGGATATAGAGGACAAGAATGAATCAGAGTATTGCTATTTAGGAACAGATGATGTGTTACAAGAGTACTATCATAAAGGTATCCAATATGCAATAATTGGATTGGGGTATTTAGGAAAAGGTAATACACGCGAGATGTTGTATAATAGACTGAAGAAAATAGGATATGAGTTGCCCGTAATTATAGATCCTTCGGCAATTGTTTCTAATACTGCGAGTCTGGGAGAAGGAACATTTATCGGAAAGGCTGCTATTATAAATGCACATGTTAAAATTGGTAATGCGGTTATAGTCAATACTGGAGCAATAGTGGAACATGAATGTGAAATAGATGATTTTTCTCATATAGCTGTTTCTACAGTATTATGTGGAAATGTAAAAATAGGAAGAAGCTCTTTTGTAGGAGCTAATGCCACAGTTATTCAAGACATGGAGTTAAGAAGTGGCAGTATTGTACCAGCAGGGGAGACAGTAAGGTAGGAGATTTATATGGAGCATGTTTGTATTATAGCTGAAGCAGGTGTAAATCATAATGGAGACTTTAATCTTGCAAAAAAAATGATAGATGCAGCTAAAAAAGCTGGAGCTGATTATATTAAATTCCAGACATTTAGAACTTCGCAGTTGGTATCAAAAAATGCAGCAAAAGCGGATTATCAGAAAAAAAATGGAAAAAGCGAAGAAAGCCAGTTTGAAATGCTTGAAAAATTGGCTTTAACCAACGGGGATTTTATTGCACTTAAAGAATATTGCCAAGATGTTGGAATAGGATTTATATCGACGCCTTTTGATTTGGCGAGTATAGATTTCTTGGAAAAATTGAATATGGATTTTTGGAAAATCCCTTCTGGAGAGGTGACCAATCTTCCATATCTTGAAAGAATAGGGGGAACTGGTAGGAAAATTATTATGTCTACAGGTATGTGTAATATTTTTGAAATCAAAGATGCTTTAAAAGTGCTGGAAAAGAGCGGAGCAGGTGAAATCGTATTATTACATTGTAATACCGAATACCCGACCCCTTTTGAAGATGTGAATTTGAATGCAATGAGATATATTGAAAGTGTGACAAATAAGAAAGTAGGATATTCAGATCATACAATAGGGCTGGAAGTTCCTATTGCAGCAGTAGCTCTTGGCGCAGTAGTTATTGAAAAACACTTTACTTTAGATAGAAATATGGAAGGGCCGGATCATAAGGCTAGCATTGAAATGAGTGAATTGGCGTCAATGATAAGATCCATAAGGAATGTAGAGAAGGCTCTTGGAAAAGGTATGAAGGAGCCGACTGCTTCGGAGAGGAAGAATATATTGGTTGCGAGGAAAAGTATAGTTGCCAAGAAAGCAATAAAAAGAGGAGAAATTTTTACTGAAGAAAATATAACCGTAAAAAGGCCTGGAACAGGTATAAGCCCTATGAAATGGTATGAAGTGATTGGAAAAAGGGCAAAACGGGATTTCCAAGAGGATGAGTTGATAGAAATATGAATAGGAAAATTGTATACAGAAAGGCAAACTATAAAAATTCATACGAAAAAGAAGAAATTAAGAGGCTTTATAGTGAGATTTTTGACATTGATATTTCAGATAAATATGATTTATGGTTTAAGACAAATGCTTATGGTGAACCATTAGGAATATTAGCTATTGATGAAGAAGCAAATAAAGTAGTAGGGCATTTTGCTACTAGTATGTTTTTAGCAAATATAAATAGCAAACTTATTAATTTCAGAATGTCTATGGGATTTATGACAGACGTAGCGTATAGGGGAAATGGGATTGCGCTAAATTTATATAAGAGACTAAAAGAAGAAATTATATTAGAGGGTAAAGCAAAATTTATTATAGGATTTCCAAACGATGTTTCGGTAAATATGCATTTAAAAAAAATGGAGTATTCTTTATACCGTGAATTTAATTTTGTGAAAATCCCTTTTTTAAAATGTACGAGCAAATTTAAGCATATAGAGTTGAATGAAATTAAAGAAACCGATATAGGTAATAAAACTTGTAATGCAATTGTTCATAATAAAGAATATTTATTGTGGAGATTTAAAGGAACTCAGTACATTAAATGTATTTCTAGTGATAATAAACTTTTTGTATATACAAAATTTAGAAATAAGATAGATTTATTATATTGGGATCAGAATGTCGTTGAGAAAGATATTCTTGAGTTAGCAGGATTTTTATATGAAAACGAAAAAGTTAACTCAGTAGAAACATGGAATTCAGCAGAGTTTTTAGATAGATATCCTAAAGGAGAAAGAAAATATCATATGTGTATTAATTATCTTAATCTTGATAGTGATATGAGAAATAGAATTGATAAAAATTGGCTATTTTATATGGGAGATTGTGAATTGTTTTAGGGGGATTGCAATATATGAGAATATTATCTATAACTGGCAATCGTGCAGATTACGATTTGATGTCATATTTATATAAATATTTTAATAACGATCCAGATATTGATTTTGGGCTCATAGTTACAGGGGCTCATCTGACTACAGGATATGAAGCTTCTATAGAAGCAATAAAGAAAGACGGAAATAAAATAGTTGCGAAAATAGCAGATATTTTTAATTCGGACACAAGAAGTTCACGTGCAAAAAGTACAGGTGTTTTAATTTCTGGTCTCACAGATTTTGTTGATCAGTTTAATCCGGATATAGTAATAGCGCCGGGTGATAGAGAAGAAGTTATCGCGATGGGTATAGTTGCTTCATATATGCAGATACCATTTGTTCATTTCTTTGGAGGGGATTTTGCTGAGTCTGGTCATGTTGATAATATGATACGGCATGCATCTTCTAAGATGGCCTCGGTTCATATGGTATCGCTAGAAGAACATAAAAGAAGACTGATTAGTCTTGGGGAAGATGAAAAGAGTATTTTCAATATAGGTAGTGTAGCACTTGATAAATTCAAAGAAGAACCATATGTTTGTAGAGATGATTTGTTAAAAAGATTGGGAATAGAAGAATTTAGTCAATATGCGTTATTAATTTATCATCCCCCAGCCGAAATTCAGGCAGAGAATGAAGAAATATCAAAAATAATGGAAGTTTTAAGTAGGAAGAAGATTAAAACGGTAGTAAGTTATCCAAATACGGATTTTAACAATAGTAGTATTATTAAAGTATATGAGGAATATAAAGGAAATGATAATTTTTTCTTTTATAAGAACCTTGACAGAAATACATTCGTAAATTTATATAGAAATGCAGCTTTTCAAATAGGGAATTCTAGTTCAGGTGTGTGTGAAGCAGCATCGATTCCCATACCAGTTATTAATATTGGGACTCGTCAAAAAGATAGAGGCAACACTGAAAATGTAATGTATTTAGAAGATGTTTCATATGGGCTGGAAGAAGCAATAGAGTGCGTTATGAGTGATGAATATCGACAGTCGATAAAAGGCATAAAAAATATTTTTGGAGATGGGGATAGTTCACAAAGAGCATATGAATTGATTAAGAAAATAGACTTTTCAAGATGGTTATTGAAAGTATATGACCCACTTAAGGAGGAAGCGCAATGAGTATTTTGGTAATATCTCCTCATATGGATGATGAAACTCTTGGGGCCGGCGGAACTATTTTAAAATATACAGATGCGGGAGAAAAAGTATATTGGCTTAATATATCTAATACAAAAGAAGAATACGGGTATTCAGAAGAACTTTGTAGAAAAAGAGAAAAACGGTATTATGAAGTTATTAGAAGATTACATATAACGGATGCTGTTGATTTTAAATTACAACCAGCCCATTTGGAAAAGTATGATACGGGGGAAATTATAAATAAAATTGGAAATATCGTAGATCGTATTAAACCTGAAATAATAATAACAACAAGTCCCGGAGATGTTCATTCGGACCATAAGACGGTTTTTTCGTGGGCAAAAGCTTTTAGTAAATCTTTTAGAAATCCATGGCTTAAGAAGTTTCTTCTGATGGAAATTGTATCAGAAACTGATTTTGCTTTACCTATGGGATCATTTATACCAAATTATTTTGTTGATATCAGCGATTTTTTGGAAGATAAAATTGAGGCGCTGAAAATCTATGAAGGAGAAATGGGGGAACATCCATTCCCGAGGAGTGTGAAGAATATCAAAGCATTAGCAGTTAATAGAGGTACAATAGCTGGAACTAAATATGCGGAAGCATTCATGTTGTTGAGATGCATCGAAAAGTAAAGTTGGTTGAAGGAAAAGAAATAAGCTTTAGGAAGGTGAAATTATGTCAATTTTATTAACAGGTGGTACAGGCTATATAGGTAGCCACATATGCGTTGAATTGCAGCAAGCTGGATATGATACCGTAATTATCGATAATCTCTCAAATTCATTAAAAGAAGTTCTTAATAGAATAGAAAAGATAACGCGCAAAGCGCCTTTTTTTTTTGAAGGAGATATTCTTGATGAGGACTTATTGAAGAAAATATTTGAGGAAAAAGATATCGAGGCAGTAATTCATCTGGCCGGGCTTAAGGCTGTCGGCGAGTCTGTGGAGAAACCGCTGTACTATTATATAAATAATATTAAAGGGACTCTGACACTTTTAGATGTGATGGATAGGTATGGATGTAAGAATATGATTTTTTCCTCATCTGCTACTGTCTATGGAGAACCGGCGGAGATTCCTATAACAGAACAATGTCCTAAAGGCAGATGTACTAACCCATATGGCTGGACTAAATCAATGCAGGAGCAGATCTTAATAGACATACAGGCTTCAGATCCAGATTGGAATGTGGTCATCCTCAGATATTTTAATCCTGTAGGAGCCCATGAAAGTGGACTTATAGGCGAGGCCCCTAATGGGATCCCCAACAATCTCATGCCCTATATTTTACAGGTGGCGCTTGGCAAGCAAAAGGAATTAAGAGTATTCGGAAATGATTATGACACTCATGATGGAACGGGAGTCAGGGATTACATACATGTAGTTGACCTTGCAAAAGGCCACGTCAATGCTATTAAAAAACTGGATGAAAAATCGGGGCCGGGAATTTATAACCTGGGAACAGGTAAAGGCTATAGCGTGCTGGATATAGTGAAGAATTTTGAGAAAGCGACAGGTGTACACGTACCTTATTCCATAAAACCAAGGAGACCGGGAGATATAGCAACATGCTATTGTGCTCCGGAGAAAGCTGAACGAGAATTGGGATGGAAAGCGGAACATGATATTTTTGATATGTGCAAAGATGCATGGAATTGGCAGATAAACAATCCCAATGGGTATTTATAATTAGGATATCAATATGAAAATAACAGTCATAGGAACGGGATACACGGCACTTGCAGAAGCTGCCGTTCTTTGTTGTGAAAATGATGTAAAGATATTGAGCGATGGCGATATCGATAAGAATGTTCTTGTCCATGCGGCGGAATACGGTCAGCCGGATCTCGCCTCGCATATTACCGACGATGTCTCCATTGCCCTCGAAGGAGCGGAAATCGTTTTTATCAGCAATATTGTATCTTACGATACTGAACTCAATATGTATGATACCCATGATATGGATATGTATATAAATCTGACTGTAAGAACTGCTCCCCAGGCTGCTATCGTTTTGAGAAGTGATGTGCCTGTAGGATACACCGACCGGATCAGACAAAGGTATCCTGAAACTGATATTTCCTTCGTGCCGGATTTCAGCAAAGAAGGAAGTTCGTTACAGGATGCTTTTCATCCGTCGAGGCTTGTCATAGGAGGGGGTAGCCCCGAATTGCAGGAGCAGATCGTGTCTTTGCTGGGACGTTCTTGCGAGGTAGTAGTTACGGACTCCAATGAAGCGGAAAGCGTTAAACTTTTTGCCAACGCATACCTGGCTATGAGGGTCGCGTATTTCAATGAGCTTGATACATATGCTGAGCTTCGAGGACTGGATGCGCAGGCCATCATCAAATCTGTGTCTCTTGATCCGAGGGTCGGTGATCTGTACAACAATCCTTCCTTTGGATATGGAGGACGATATCTGGTCGAGGGAACATGCAGACTCAGACATGATTTCGCCGATATTCCGGAGCGCATAGTGGATGTGGTGGAGGTTTCTAATGAGGTGAGGAAAGCTCATATCGCTGATATGATAATGGAAAGGAAGCCGACCTGCTGCGGGATATATGGTCTCAGTATGAAAACAGGCTCCAAGGACTTCAGGTGTTCGGCGGTCGAGGGAGTTATCAAACGGTTGCAGGCGCGAGGAGTTCGCGTCGTGATTTTTGAGCCTATGATAAACACGGAGAGATACTTGTCTTCGGATGTAATCGCAGACTTTGATATATTCTGTGAAATGAGCGATGTGATCGTTGCCAACAGAGTAGATGCGAGGATAAAAAAATATAGAGAAAAGCTGTATACCAGAGATATATTCGAAAGGGACTAGTGGAATATAAGAGGAGCATGAAATGAAAAAACCTAAATTAGTGGTCATGGCAGCAGGTTTGGGCAGCAGATTCGGCGGTCTTAAGCAGATGGAACCCATAACGGATGAAAACGAGATAATCCTGGATTTTGCTTGCTATGATGCAGTAAAGGCCGGATTTGAAGATATCATTTTCGTCATTAAACCGGAGATGGAGGAATTATTTGAAGAACGGGTTCTTGCGCCAATGGAAAAACATGTGGACACATCATACGTCTTCCAGTCAATGGAGCAGTTACCTGAGGGATACTCTGTGCCTGAAGGACGGAGTAAACCGTGGGGGACATGTCATGCTGTGATGGCAGCGCGAGATTTGCTCGATGGTCCCTTTGCGGTAATAAACAGCGACGATTACTATGGAAAAGACGCGTTCAAAAAAGTATATGACTTCATGACGGCAAATAGCGACGAGAATACCTTCTGCATGGCAGGTTATCGCGTGGAAAACACCTTGTCAGATCAAGGGGCGGTGACTCGTGGTATATGTGAAACGGAGAACGGATATGTGACTCAAATAGATGAGACGCGTGGAATAGAGCGCGGGAAAGACGGAAAGATCATCGATGCTGAGGGGCATGAAATTGCTGAAGGGACTATTGTATCCATGAACTTCTGGGGGTTTACGGAGAAAATGATGGATGAAATGGTTTCCAGATTTCCAGTGTTTCTCGACAATGATGTCGCTGATGATCCGATGAAAGCCGAATATCTGTTGCCTGTTGAAGTCGGCAGATTGCTGAGCGAAGGCAAGTGCCGTGTTCGAGTCCTTGAAACTGCAGATAAATGGTACGGTGTTACATATAAGGAAGATAAGGAAATCGTGACAGAAGCATTCAAGAAGATGAAGGCGAGCGGCAAATATCCGCAAAAGTTATGGAAATGATTTTAAGGAGCTGTTATGAGAATCAAGATTGCTGAAGCAGGAATAGATAACGAGATATTGAAACAACGCTGTGAAGAAATGGCGCAGTGGCATGGGTTGTTGATGTCTGATGATAAAACTCATCTTGGAGCTAATTTCAAAGGTTGGGTAAAACTTCCGGAAACGATAGATGAGAAATTGGTTGATGATATCATAAATACTGCAGAAAAAATCAAGGAAAAGTGCACGCTTTTCATAGTTGTTGGCATCGGAGGTTCGTTTCTCGGTGCTCAAGCGGTGATAGATGCATTTAATGGAAGTCGTGAAGGCTGGCCGGAGATCGTCTTTGCGGGATTTAACATGAACGGTGCCTATATCAATAAATTGAAAAAGCGTATAGCACGCGAATCTGTATGCATGTGTGTCATAAGCAAATCAGGTCGTACCGTTGAGCCATTGCTTTCCTATGCGGTGTTTAAAGAATTGATATTTGGCAAGTATGGATATAAGGAAGCGCGTAAGCGAATATATGTGATAACAGATGAGACGAAAGGCGATTTGCGGCCGGAAGCTTTCGAAAATCAGTTTAAATCCTTCAATATCCCCGAGGATATCGGAGGCAGGTATTCTGTCCTAACAGCTGTAGGACTGTTGCCGATAGCGGTAGCAGGCCATGATATCAGGAAGCTTCTTGATGGAGCCCATGATATGCAGCTCAGCGATTGGAGTGCTGGCAGCGAACTGGTTCCCTATGGGGCCGTGAGAACATTGCTCCAGGAGGAAGGAAAATTTCTGGAGCTTTTTGAATACTTTGAAGGAAATCTCCGGTATTTTGGGGAATGGCTCAAACAGCTATTTGGCGAAACCGAAGGAAAGGATGGCAAAGGAGCATATCCGGCGTGCCTTTTCTTTTCCAGAGATCTCCACAGCATTGGGCAATTTTTGCAGCAAGGCCGACAGATGTTTTTTGAAACGATGATAAGGATAGATAAACGCAATGATGATGTTATTATCCCGTGGCCAGCAGGATACCCATATGCAGGAAAAACCATGGAGCAGATCAATGGATGCGCGGAAGAGGGCGTCATACGCGCTCATATAAAGGCCGGGATTCCGGTGAATGAGATACACATCGATGAGCTTAACGAATTCACTTTAGGGCAGATGATATATTTCTTCGAGATGTCAGCAGCGCTGTCCGCATATGTCATGGGACTGAATCCATTTGATCAGCCGGGAGTGGAAGCATATAAGACAGAGATGAAGCGCCTTATAGAGGATTTGAAAGTCTCCAGATAGTATGCGAAAGCCGATGCCGGAGGCGTTGCCTTTAAAGTGATACATCCATTAGGTCCTTAAAAGTATATACTAAAGATACTTGAGGTGAGCAATTGTGTACGTATACTATTCTTTGGGCGGATGAGAAAGGAATAAGTCTAAAGTGAGTACAGGAATATATATTGCAATCATAAGCATAATTATAAGTGTGTTAATTCCAACATTGTTTAGGATAATTAAGCATGAAACAAAATTAGCAAAAGTTATATGTGTTTTATGTGTAATTGCCGGTATAATAGCAACAATGTATTATTTAAAAGACGATATAACAGATGGTCCAGAGAAAGGAACCACGGAATCTTCAGAAAGAACAACAGAAACTTCCTCAGAAAGAACAGATGAAATAGAATACGAAGAAGTGAGTTTGTTTTCGTTAGATACTTATTACCAGAATACAGATTTTATAGTAGTGGACAACTATTATCAGAAGGCTAATACTGGTGAGCTTTTTGGGGAAGTGATGTCTTATCGGTATAATTGGGCTATTGATGACGATATTACCTCTGTTCAAGAATACAAGCTTGATAAGAAATATGTATCATTTTCGGGAACACTTTTTCTGCCATTTGAGTCGAGAAGTGTTACTGAGCCAGATTATCCATCAGTATTTAAAATATATGGGGATGAAGATTTATTGTATGAAGCGCCTAATTTTATAAGTGGACAAGATCCCGTAGAATTTGAAAAAGACCTTTCAGGATATGAAACGCTAAAGATATTGATGGGAGGTGGATGGTATAAAGGAGATGGGAGTGGTCTTAAACCTCTTATTTGCTTAGCGAATCCAATACTTGTGCGGGAAGTAACGCACGATGAGGATTAGACTATGAATGGTATATTGAGGAGAATGTAAGTACTAAAGTTGTAAAGATCATCCAGAGTTACACCGGAGTGGTGGATAGGATGGTTTGGAGGAAGTATTGAATTAAGGAACAATATGAGCAACGTATTCATTGCATGGAATGACTTGAAGTTAGCGGAAAAAGTAAAGCGAGAGCTTGAGGAAAATCACCCGGAAGATTCCTTTATAATTGGGACGCAGACACAGACAATCAGGCATCTTGGAACAGCCGCGATGGAAGAAATCAAGCAGAGCGAGTATGCGATAATTTTGATCTCGAAGAGCAATAAAGTTGTGAAAAATGGAAACGATGAGGAAATATTCTTCAGCCCCAATGTATTTTTTGAACTGGGATACTGCAGCGCACTTATGCGGAGCGAGAATGTATTGATTTTTACAATAGGTATCAGACCGGAAGATTTACCAGTGGATATAAAGGGAGACCGAGTGAATCCGATAACGGGGTCCCTTGCAAATGTGGCCGGGAAAATCGTAAAGATATTTGGCAGTAAAATAGAGAATAAAAAGTCACCTGAAGATATTTTCAACGATTGGCCGTCTATAAAGAAACAGCTGACGGATATCGCCCCAATTGTCAGTGAGAAGCAGAAGAGAGAGCATATTCTCCACAGTATACAATCTTCTCTCTACTATGGAGAGTTATCTCGCCTATGTGAAGTTACAAAGAATATCAGAACCTCCGACCCTGAGTTGCTGGCGATAAAAGGCATCATAGATCTGGTAGAACGTCATTACGATGACGTTAGGTATTCCGATGATCTTGACGTATTAGAATATGACGGCTCCAATCCATGGATAAAAATAATTGGAAATAATTACATTGCTCTAAGATATAAAAAGCAATACAGAGGCACCTCTGAAGTAAGATATTTAGATAGCGCAGAGAGATGTATAAAAACCGCTATAAAAGAGACTGATGCGGAAGGAGATGGGTTCTATACTCAGATTTGGAAATCGTATCTATACTATAACTATGCGAGAATCTGCGAATTATTCGAAGACAGAACCGATGAGACAAAAGAGTATTATAAGCGGGCAGTCGAATGTAATGCGGAAGCTTTACGTGGATATAGAAAAGGCCTCAGGGGTTTAGACTGGCAGTTGGTAATCATGCTGAGTTTGAAACAGGAATGTTTATTGAGAAAAGTTGATTTTTTGTAAGGGTCAAAACATAGGCACATTGAAAAAAAGAGAACAAGGTAGTATGCTACTAAGTAGCAACTACAGGAGGAATAGCACATATGTGGCGAACATCGGATGAGTGGGAGAAAATAATCAAGGAAGCGTATACAAGTGACCTTCCCTTAAAAAGATGGTGCCTGGAACATAATATAAAAGATATTACCTTTAGAAAGGCCCGGGAAAGGCTCCTTCGAGAAGGGAAATTACGATTTATGGAAGAAAAAGTCCTGTTGCCCATAGATGAGAGTAGGAAGTGGGTACGATTGCCATCAGAAAACATCCGGGCAATTCTCGTTTTAGAACCTATCAGAGGGAATCTGTCTATGGAGTCCATGGCATCTATCATAGCGTTCGATCTGGATCTGCCCCTGATACCGGGGCAGATATTCTTCTTCATAGAAAAGAAATGGAAACAGATCTATGCGCTGAAGATATGCAAGAATGGATATTGCCTTTTCAGCAGAAAGCTCGAATACGGAACATTTTACTGGCCAAAATCTCACAGTTACGCCCGTGATTTCATGTACAGATATGAATATGACAGGCTTCTCAAAACCATTGAAAATTAATATGGAAGGATCCTTAAAACCATGGAATAGTCCTTAAAATCATTGAAATTTCAATGGTTTTTTGATATAATAAAGTCATGAAACAGATAGATCTTTCATCCATGACAAAAGCAGAATTGGAAAAATATGCACTGGACACCTCAAGAAAACTGGATGAGGTTTCAGCAGAGCTTGAATATTACAGAAAGATGTTTCGCCTTAGTCAGGCTAAGAGGTTCGGAAGAAAAAGCGAAAAGTCTTTAATAGATGACGGGCAGCAGGAGTGCTTTTTTAATGAAATAGAGAAAGAAGCCGATCTGAGGTTGCCGGAGCCAAAAGCGGAGAAAGCATGTCCTGTTCGCAAGATTAAACGAAAGGGAAAGAAAGACGCTTTTATCAGTGCCTTAAGAAAAACGGATCCTGTAGAATATGTGCTTACAGAAGAAGAGCAGCTCTGCCCTGTATGCGGCCATAAGCTTCATGAGATGACCAAAAGGATCCACCGCGAAGTGGAGATCATCCCGGCAAAGGCAGTTGTGCGTGAGCATATACAGCATATATACAGCTGCAGGAACTGTGAAAAAAACGGAACCGAAGCTACGATCATCGCCTCTCCAATGACGAGATCTCTGCTTCGTGGAAGCATTCTGTCACCGTCACTTGGTGCATACGTCATAACAAGGAAATATGAAAACCGTGATCCTCTGGATAAGATATCTAAAGATCTTAAGCGCTATGGTGTAAACATCAGCAAAGCAACTCTTTCAAACTGGATGATACTTCTTACGCAGAATTATCTTAAGGCTGTTTACGACAGGATGTACGAGAAGCTCCTGTCATATGATATCATCCAGGCTGACGAGACGAGCCTGTCGGTGCTGAGGGATAAGACGCGGGAAAAGAGCTACATGTGGATGTTCCGAAGCGGAAAGGGTATATCACCTATCGTGCTTTATCATTATGCGGATGGCTCTCGTGCAGGCTATGTCCCGGAAACATTCCTTAAAGAATATCACGGATACCTGCAGACAGACGGATATCAGGGCTACCTGAGTGTGAATGATGATATCATCCACGTAGGCTGTCTGGCCCATGCGAGGCGGTATTATGCAGACGCGCTAGAGGTGTTAAATGATAAAGGAAGTCCCGGGGCCTTAAAGATAAAGGAAGGGATCGTATGGTGTGATAAGCTGTTTCTTTTAGATGCCAAGTGCCATGAATTATCTACCGAAGAAGAACGAAGTGAATTCAGAAAGACCACGATGCGGAAGGTATTTGAGGGCTTCTTTGCGTGGGCGGAAGAAGAATCACAAAAGCCACTTCCCAAGGGGCTTTATCTTAAAGCGCTGAATTACACGATAAACCAGAGGAAACCATTGATGAATACCCTCCTTGATGAGAGGCTTGAGGTTTCCAATAACAGGAGTGAACGTGCGATAAAGCCGTTTGTGATGGGCCGTAAGAACTGGCTGTTCTGCAATACGCCAAGAGGGGCAAAGTCAAGCGCAATTCTGTATAGCATTGTGGTAAGCGCCATAGAAAATGATCTGCTGCCATTTGAATATCTGAGCTATCTGCTTGACCAGCTCCGTAGGATCGATCTGAATGATAAAGAAGCCATAGACAGCCTTATGCCATATTCAGAGCAGTTACCTGATACATGCAGAAGAAAAGAAAACGAATAAAGAAAAAGTCCCCTTGTTCACATCTCTGTGAACAAGGGGATTGTTTTACCTTGTGCCTATGTTTTGACCCTTACGATTTTTTAAAATATAGATATAATATCAAAGAACTGACGAAGGAAGAGGCGAAAAAAGAACTAAACGTTTTAGAGGGCGAAAAAAAGGAGATAGAAGAGAGCCTGAAGAAAAGAGAGTACGTATGGGAGTTATTGGAACAGCGAATCGCAGATCTTAGGAAGCAGTTGTAGGGTGGTAGGGAGGAGTATTACGGAGACAAGCCTTTTGTTTTCCTCGGCGATGCTGTTGCCCTTTCCCACTTTAAAATAGCAGCCATTACAAAAAACATAAGCCAAAATTCGAAAGGAGAGATTGCGATGTATGAAGAAATCCCTATTGAAGAATTAGTAAAATTCCAGCATAAGGGGGGGGTGAAGGAGCGCGTCATTAGTGACGCTGACTACGCCTGCTCTTACATTTGCCGCCTGTCAGGCGGATTTATCTTGTTCGGCGGTTGGCTGAAGGTTTTCGTTGGAGACTTCCTGGGAGATGGAATAGAGCGGGAAGCTTATTGTACCATGGGCGGATTGGGCATTTCGGTCTATAGCGATACAGGCACCTTTACATGCTCCAATGGTGGATGCCCGGAAGGAAAATGGTGGACGCCTGAATACGTATATAATAACATCGCTTCCGTGATGGCCTATGCCGCCAGCGAAGCAAACCCGGGAGGGGAGATCATATTTTTCGATAAACACTCCCATAACATCGCTTCCGTAAAGCCCAATACATCGAGAGCTCCGTTCTTAGACGGCGAAACTGTAAATTGGTAAAAGGCTTAGAGGAGATCGCCAGTAAATATTCTTCATGAATATAGCATAAGTGGATTTTATACGTGTTTTAAAGAAGGTAGAAAATGGATAGTATTAAGTTTATAAACGAGAAAGAGGCAGTAAAATTTATTAAGAGCTGTGATAAGTCAAAATTGGTTTTTTGGGTTGGAGCGGGAATAGATTCTGAAAATCCGACAGGGCTTCCTTTGGGCTATGGATTATCCAAATTTATGCTTAATGCGGCATGTAAAAAATATGAGAGAAAAATAAGTTATGAATGGAGAAAATTATATGAAGCATTAAAAATCAATACTAAAGATTCATTGGAAATTGCAGAGTACCCACGGTTAGAAACTCTTATAGAGACTATTAAAGTATTTGAAGAACATTACCTTGATAAAGGACATTCTGTTATAAATGGGTTGAAAGGATTCACATCAAACAATTTCAAACCAAACCATAATCATTATGTACTTGCTTATTATCTGCATTTGGGTGCTACAATTATTACTACAAATTATGGAGATTTTATTTGCAAAGCATATGAAGAGTTATATGGGCAGAATACAATTATACATAATAAAGAACAATTACATTATTATGAAACCACCCAACCCACTAAAGGGAAAATTTACCACATACATGGAATTTCCGAAGATATAGATACAATAGGTGCGAATTTATCTAATGTAAAGAATAAATTGCCCAAATCTTTGACTGAAAAAATTGAAGATAGAATTAAAAGCTCAGAGGGCTATTATTTTATATATTTAGGATATAGCGGAATGGACACTTTAGATGTTAATCCATATCTATTATCAATAGAAACACCTGTTACTGCAACCTCCAGCGGGATATATATAAGACATACAAACACTAAAGAGTTATCTGCGCCGTACGAGAAAGAAAAAATATTGTTATTCCCATTTGCAAATAAGAACATATGTTGTTGCAATACTAGTGATTTTTTGAGAAATTTAAAAACATATCCCCAATACGATCCGTATCATGAAAAAAAACCAAAAGAAGCGTGGAATAAGATTATGGAATCATATATAAATGATTTTCCTGAGGCTATGCAGGATGCGTTTTTATTAGGCTTGTGTTACAAATTGGGTTTAAATCAAACTATTATTATGGGTAGAGAAAACTGGATTCAGAATATTAAAAGAGAAGAATTAGACAAATGGTATTTAAATTATTATCTTTTTCAAAATGCACGTACAGCAGATCGAAAGCTTTTAATTATTCATTATCTAAAATACAATGCAAAAGATTTTTTGATGTACATTGCATTTAAGGTTTTAAAAGTGCCTATGAATATTTTGAAAAGAGTTTACCCGTTAGAAATGATACGACAAGAGATTAAGACACAGATTCGCGGAGAATCTTATATAGAATGGACCATATCTAATAAATTAAACTGTTGGATTAGTGTGATTTTAAAAATAATTAGTAATTCGCATAATATAAAAAACAAAATTTCACTTTTTTCTTCTGATAATAATATCTTACTTTTACAAAACAATTTTAAAAATATTATTGATGCAGGATATGATAAAGTGGTTGATGTAAATCAGATAAATACTGCGTATAGGGGAATTGCCATTTGTTATATCCTTTTTCCTGATTGTGATTTTGAAAGAGCATTTAAATGCATAGAACAGGCGTTATATAATTATACAGATGTGAGTTCTTTAGATGGAATTATTTCAACTTATGTGTATGGTAGCATTGTATATGCGATTGCGGCATATAGAATAGGAGAGGAGAAATATTTTAAGAAAGCAAATGATTATATAGATACCGCAACAAAATTAAGTCAAGAATTCATGCATCAGCGGCATAATAAAAAAATTTCCATGGCGCAAACGATTATAAAAGGGCTAAAAAAAGAAGGTTTCTCTAAATAAAGAGGACTGGAGTTGTCAATATTTGTGCAGTCTTTAAACCCACAAAATTAAGCAGCTTCTGCTAACGGTTGTTCCAAACGTCTCCTGTAAGCTGCTGGCGGGAGACCATTTGGATTTGAAGTATATATCCTTATTCGGTTGTAGTAGATAAAGACATATCTGAAGATGATTGCTTTAACTTCCTCCATCTTCATCTTGTATGTTGGAATCCTGTAGAGGAGTTCCTTCTTGAGTGTAGCGAAGAAGCTTTCCATCCTGGCGTTATCAAAGCAGCGGTTAACGCCACTGAGGCTCTGCAGAACACCTGCTTTATTGAGTTCTTCACGGAATGCTTCACTTGTATACTGGCTTCCGCGATCTGAATGGAGTATGGCTCCGTTCAAAGGAAACCTTTTGGCTGCTGCATTGAATGTATCAATGCACAGTTCTTTGCACATATTGCTTCGCATTACCAGAGAAAGTATTTCTCCGTTAAAGCAATCCATTATTGGAGATATGTATAGTTTGCCGTCACGGCACGATATCTGAGATATGTCGGTAAGCAACTTCTGATACGGCTGATCTGATCTGAAATCTTGTTTAATCAGGTTTTCCTTCTCATGTATTTCAGTAGTTGCCTTGGTTAAACTTTTAGGACGGCGCTTGCGTTCATGGAGCCAACCATTTCCCTTCATGATTCTGATTATCCTGCGCCTGCCAACCTTGTAACCGCGGTTTCGAAGTGCTATCTGCATTCGATCTACACCGTAGTTATCGTTGTATATATACTCATCGAGTATTTCCTGCATAACTGCCGAAAGAACAGCATCCTTGCTGGGCTTACCGAGATTCCTTTTGAATCTGTAATAACCGGTCTCGCTCACGTTCAGGACATCGCACATAACGCTTACAGGCCATCTGCTGCTGTATTCGCTAATGAACTCAAAACGTTTCCGAGCTCTCACTTCTTACGGCTTTGTGCGAAAAAACCGAGAGCCTCCTTGAGTATATCGTTAGCTCGCTTGGTTTCTCTAAGTTCCTCTTCGAGTTCCTTAATGCGACGATCCTTCTCGCTGAGCGGCATCATTTTGTTACCACTGCCAACGAAAGCTTCTTCGCCGCGAGCCTTGCGCTGACGACGCCAGTCGGCAAGTGTGTAATACTTGATGCCGAGTTGATCTGCAGCTGCCTTGACGCCAATTTCATCGGACAGTTCAAGAGCCTGTAGTTTGAATTCCTTATCGTATTGCATGTCTCCACCTTCCTTAATGATATATTATCATCTTTTGGTGGATTTAACGACTGCATTTAAATGATACTACTCCAGACTGGTTGCTTCGATTAATTAGGAAAAGAATTATTCGTCCAGTTTTGCTAATGGGATGAGCAATTCTTTTTTGTGTGCACCTGGTGGAATAGGTTTTAACGGGGGGGGAAGCCCCAAAGCTACCGTAAACGGTAAATAGCCCATGCCTCGACTAATGAGTCAAAAAGCATTAAAAGGCCTTTAAAGGTTTTTTAGTGCTTTTTAGGTTTTTTTTGTAAAAATATGAACGTTATGTAGAAAATAAAATTGCGTGAATCGGCTATAATAAAGCCAATGATAATGTGTACAAACTTGATACCATATGTTGTAATAGTATCAAGTTATGACGGGAGTGGGTGATGTTATGACCGATTTAGATTCTTTGAAAAAACTTGTCAGAGAAAATGGATAGCTATATACGAAAGATGTAACCAGCGCGGGGATTCGACGGGAAAAGCTCAAAAAATATATGGATGAGGGCAGTCTGGTTCGCGAAAGCCGGGGAATATATTCCTTTGCGGACAGTATTAATGATGAATTTGTATTGCTGCAGAGCAGATGTAAAAAAGGGAATTTCTCTTATGGGACAGCATTGTATTTCCATGGCTTGTCTGATTGCTTCCCGCAGAAGGTTTCCATGACAGTTCCAAAGACCTATAATGTATTTTACCTAAAGGAAGAATTATTTCATGTAGAGTTCCACCGGATCAAGCCGTCGTTATGGAGCATTGGGATGATGGAGATGATCTCACCGCAAGGCGGAAAAATCATAGTCTATGACAGAGAACGGTGTATCTGTGATATAATACGGCATCGCAAACAGACAGACCCGCAGGTTTTTATCCAAGCGATGAAGGAGTATTTTGCTTCCAAAGAGCGCGATAACATCCGATTGATGGAATGCGCCGGGAAATTTCACATTGAGGAGAAGGTGTAGGAGTATATTGAGCTATTGAATTAAAACACCGGAACAACTAACCGGAAAAATGCAGACTGGGCCCTTCTAAAACAGGCGGTCCTTGCTACAGCAAAGAAAAGAAAGCCCTAGCTTAAACTACCTCATGCCGGCTTTTTATCTGCAAATTTATTATACAGGTCGAGAAGATATTCCGGGCTTTCTTTCCAGATGCCGGTATCGAAATCGAAGAGTGCATCATAAATACGAGAGCCGGCAAAAAGAAGAAGTGCGTCCTCGTAAGAAATTTGCTTTTCCTGTGCCAGGAGGGCTACAGCATCTCTCATGGATATGATTGCACAAGTTTCTTTCATACCGTTACACCTCGATTCTTAAGAAGCATCTCAACGTCCGCAAGTGCGCATGCATAACTGTTCAGATGAAGAGAGTCATAGCAGTCTGCGATGAAATCAAAAATGTTATATTTCCTGAAAAGATCGACACAGTCTTTTTTTGATATATTCCATTTGGTCTGTGCCATGCGGACTACCCAGCATTGCATATCGGCGATGTTAATATCGCGTTCGCTCATGAGATATCACCTCCTGAGGGGAATTTTTCAATTTAAAGCATAGCGCCTTTGTTGGCGGCGTTCAAGCTTAAAATTAAAACGTTCAACCTTGACTGCGTGTGTATTACACGTGAATAGAACAGCAATCGGAAAAATGGGAACTCAAAGCAGGGAATTACGGAACGCCGGTTCCGGACTAAGGTTCCTGCCGCTCTTCAATAATATAGCCGCCAACGGGCAATAACCCGTTGCAAAAATCTTCCGGGCGTGAGAAAAGTTCTGTAAAGGCAATTGAATTCATGCAGGCGATGAGCTGCCGGAGGATCGAATATTAAAAAATAGGATATTTAGAGTCAGATGGCGAAGGAGGAAAAATTATGGAGATCGGAATTAAGCTTACAGTCAAGATGGACGAGAAGACGAAGTACAATATGGGCCTGGAGATACCTACCAGCATTTCGGCCAGCGACCCTTTTGATTTCCGGGTGATACAGGAGACCACTTCAGGAAAAGAAGGCAGCGAGACGGTACAGGAGGATATAGTGATGCAGGTGACTTTTGGAGGCTGCGATGCGATCTACGCGAAGGTGGAGCCGCCTAAGAGCATCATAGAGCTTGCTGGAGTAGGGGAGTATATAGACAGTTTCCAGGCCAGCGTCAAGGAAGGGGAGTACGATCCGGAGAAAAACCAGTTTACCGAAGGATCCGACGTTAAGGATGAAAAGAATGGGACAGATGAGAAAGCGGAAAACGCTGACTGACGATAATGCTGGAAGTAACGTTGTCCTCCTGCATTTCCGTTGGCAGGCTGGCGAAGGGGACGAGGGACTGGCTGCTTGAAGTTGGCTTTAAGGGGAATACGGACCGGCAGACTTTTTACATCTGTCTTCGCGAGGATTCCATCGACGCCGGAAAGCTTCTCGAGGATATTGCTGACGGCACTGCCGGGGAATTCTTCCAGGGCTGCCGGCTGGACAGCGCCGGGCTGTTCTTTTCCCACAGCAGTCAGGAGGGACAGTCGGCGTCGGATCCTGACCCCGTTACGAAGGAAGGCGACCTGTATGACGCCCTGATCCAGCTTTTGCAGGAGAAGCGGGAATACATGGAAAAGGGCGTTTGCCTGTGGATGGAGGCGGATATAAGAAATCTCAGCCTGTTCTCCGGGCTCCTGAAGATCGGCTATCATGGAGAGGAAAAGCTGGTGATACTGGGAAGCCTGGACAAAAAGGCTGATACATGGGATCAGTTTTATTACGCGAGCCTTCCTGAGATCGAGCTGCTTCATGCAGTTGTCTTTCGTCATGTACGTCTCGGGTATCAGGTAGTGGATAAAAAGAGCCGGTTTGCTCTCGCCGGGGAAGTGGAGCTTTCTGTGGAAGGGTTCCAGTTGTCTTTCCAGGGAGAGCTGTTCATCGGCGAGGAGGGATACCGGGCGCAGATGGAAGCTGTGAAAGAAAAGGAAGCCCCTGTATTCGCGGTGGGAAGCGAAGGCCTCCTGCAAATGGACGACCTGGTTTTCCATTTGGAATGCGTCTATGGTACCGAAGGTCGTGCGGACGAGAAGAAATGCCGCCTTGAAACGGAAGTCTGGTTTGTCGGGCAGAAATGGAAAGGCGGGTTTTATTATATCTCAGGTGAAGGAGGAACCTGCTGGCAGCTGGAACTGGCGTTGGAGACGGACCTTTCTCTGGCCGGTATGCTGAGGCAGCTGTTTGGCGGCGGGACTGTCGGCAGCGCTCTCTTTGATCTGGAGATCCTGCGGGAAAGCGCGCTGCTCTGCTCCATGTCCAACGGCGGAACTGACCGTGGCGGAGCCGGGGAGTTCAGTCTCAGGCTGCATACTGTGCTGACATTTATAGTCAGTATCGAGCTTTACGGAGAAGTGGAGATTTCCCCCGACACCTTTTCCTTCTCTCTCAGGGCAGGCGATGCGTTGGATCTCGGGGTCCTTCGGATTTCCGGGGTTCAGGGGGCGGCGGGTCCCGCATTTTCCTATCAGCATCGAAAAAATGTTCCGGAGCAGGAAAATTGTATGATGATCGAAGGCGACATCGCGTTTTTTGGGGAACGTTTGCTGGAGGGGAGATTATGGTACAGCGGCGGAAAGGAGGATTGGTGCCTTCAGGCTGAACTGTCGCCGGAAGGAATATTGAAAACCGTGTTTGGCGACCGGCTGACGGTGACCTATGATAAGAAAACAGGTTTTCGCCTGGAAAATATGGACGCTGTCAATTATGCGGACGATGCCTTCGATTTCCTGGAGAGGCTGAAGACGTATCTGGACCGGCTGGGAAAGGCCAACGGCTGCAAGGAGATTTCTGCTGCGATGGATCGGGATGAGCTGCAGACCAGGTGGGAGATACGGCCGGGTTTTGAGGGAATGCCTGACCGGGAAGAAAAGGGTGTGAAGATCACATTTCAAGGCGGCTTCTGCGTAATGGACAGATCCGGGAAAACCCTTCTGGAGCGGCATGTCGGAGTAGACACGCCGCTGGAAATCGCAGTAAGCAGTCAGATGACTGCGAAAGAACTGTGGGAAGGGATCTGCGGGCTCCTGCGGGATACGGCGGATCAGATGGTAGAAGCGTTGTTCGATGAAGGCAATTTTCGGGAGCTGGAAGCTGTACTGACCGTTTTAGCGAAGGGTAAGCTGGAAGATTTCGTCGTCGGGCTTCTGTGCAGGAAACTGGTCAGTGAGAAGACTGCAGCCAGGCTTTTGCCGGAGGAACCGTCCGGCGGAGGCGGTGAAAGCGGTGAAGGCGGGAGCGCGGGGGAAGGCTTTTCCATATTCGCCTCCGGAGGAGGAACCGCCTTTTCTTCCGGCGAGATCGGGGAGTGGATCGGCGCAGGCTTTGGCGGGCTGGCAGTGATCTCGGTAATTGCGTCCGGCGGTGGCGGTGCCGGACCGGATGAGCCATTGCCATGTCCGGAATTCAGGGGGCAGATCGATGGAGCGACTCTCAGGATAGAGCTGCAGCTGGTGGATGGAGCCGTCGGGTATGAGCTGGACATCATGTGGACGGACCCTGCGCGGGAGGACCGCTTCTTTTCATGGAAGGTGTGGGAAAAGCCGCCTCAGATATTCTTCGTGAAAATTCCTGTAAACGGGAAGGTATATCTGGCAGCCCGGGCGCTTCATGAACGTGAAGAGAGGAACAGCCCCTGGAGCGAAGGGAATTATCTGGGGGAAATAGATTATCGGCAGCTGATTTCCTGGGGCGCAAAGAACGGTATGTGCATCCGTGAGTGTCTGCAAATGCTGAGGGAGCATCAGGTAAATACGAAAGACACGAAAGTCATGGAGTTGCTCCTGGCTGAGTATTTCCATCCGGCCAACAGGGAGCAGGTGGTCCGGGAGCATTACAGCAATAATGACAGCGCGCAGGTATGCCTGGAACATCTGGAGAGGGCATTCCCTCACCTTTTCTCCGGGGAGATCATGCTGTGTATGTGGCGTGAAGGCTACGAGGAGGACGACATCCTGCGAGCCCTCAGCAAGCTGCGGCCCGCGCTGAGTCAGGAAGATACGAAAGAGCAGTTTTTGGAAATGATTCGGGAGGAGGCGAAAGATATGGAGCTGAGGGAGCGGTTCAATAAGCTTGCGGAGCAAAAGGCAGGAGGGCAGCTGACAGAAATAGCGTGGAGAAGGGCGCTCGCGGAGCTGTGTGCTGCTTATGACCCCGTGGAGGTGGCGTCATTTTTGAAGGATCAGGGAAATAGTGCGGAAGAGATCGCCTTTTTGCTGCAGGATATCTTCGGTGATCACAGAGCGGTCACCATAGGCGGCATCATTTTAAATGAGAGGATCTATCCGGATACCACCAGGGAAGAAATGGAAGGCATTCTCAGAAAGGTGTTCCCGAAAGAGGATATAGAGAAAGCTCTCGGGATACTCTATCCCGCTGCCGTCATCGTATCGGCTCGGGAAGTTTGGCTGGACACGGGGATACAGGTTGCTGAGGATGAGATCGTGAACGTCAGGTACCTTAGCGGACTCTGGAACGTCAATCCTTCCGCACATTTCAGATCCTATGGCCCGGAGGGTATCGGGATCACCGCGAAGGAAGGGTATGCACTTCCGGGAGAAAACGAAGGTTGCCTGGTCGGGAAAATAGGGAGCGGAAAAGCTTTTTACATAGGAACGGGGGCCGCACTCCCGAAGGAAAGCGGGACTCTGTTCCTGACGGCAAATGATGATCTTTATGGAAAATATGGAAGTGGATATAAGGATAATGAGGGAGCGATCACAGTAGAGATAAGAAAAGAACTGAGATGACGAGCCACCGATTTCGCCTTCAAGTTTCAGGAATACTTCCTGCCCCAACCTTGACTGCCCTGAGGCCCCGTGATAAAGTGGATACATAATAGGCGGTATATACTTTTCGGCATGCTCTATGCCACTGACGTCGGAAAGGAGTGCAGGGAAAGTGAGGAAGAAGCTTCCTATAGGTATCGACGGATTTGAAAAAATCAGGACCAATGATTTCTATTATGTAGATAAAACCATGCTCATTAAAGAGCTGCTGCGAAACTGGGGAAAGGTGAACCTGTTTACGCGCCCCAGGCGTTTCGGAAAGTCCCTCAATATTAGCATGCTGAAGTGCTTTTTTGAGGTGGGAAGCGATCCATCGTATTTTGATGGGCTGAAGATCATGGAGGAAAAAGAGCTGTGTAAAGAGTACATGGGAAAGTTTCCTGTGATCTCCATCAGCCTGAAAGGTGTTGATGGCCTGGACTATGAGTCGGCGGTGGCGGCATTGCAGACAGTCATCGGGAATGAAGCCATGAGGTTTCAGTTTTTAAAAGAAAGCGATACCCTTTCTGAAGAAGAAAAGGAGGCCTATGCCCGTCTGATAGAGATCGGCTCCGGCGAAGGCGGGATGTATGCCATGACGGAGGCGATCGCGGCCTCCGCTCTGAAGACACTTTCACAGCTCCTTGAAAAGCACTACGGCCGGAAAGCCATCCTGCTGATCGATGAGTATGACGTGCCGTTGGATAAAGCTTTCCAGGCAGGCTACTATGATGAGATGGTAAATCTCATTCGCAACCTGCTGGGCAACGCCCTGAAGACCAATGACAGCCTGTACTTCGCGGTGCTTACCGGATGCCTGCGGATTTCCAAGGAGAGCATTTTCACAGGGCTAAACAACCTGAAGGTACACACGATATCGGATGTCCGATATGATGATTTTTTCGGCTTTACAGACGCGGATGTGGATGAAATGCTGGAATTCTACGACCTGTCTTCTCATAAGGATGTGATCCGTGACTGGTATGACGGATACCGTTTCGGAAACGCAGATGTGTATTGCCCATGGGATGTGATCAATTATTGCGATGAGCTGCTTGCGGATCCGTCCGTTCCTCCTAAAAACTACTGGGCCAACACCAGTGGGAACGATTTGATCCGCCGCCTGTTGAAAAAAGCTGACCAGACTACTAAAGAGGAAGTGGAGGAGCTGTTAAACGGCGGGCAGATAACAAAACGGATAAAGCAGGAGCTGACATACCGTGATATAGATGACAGCGTTGAAAATGTGTGGAGCGTGCTGTATGCTACAGGCTATCTGACAGGAACGCATGTAGAGAAGGCAGATGCGGATATATTCAGGCTGTGGATGCCAAATGGTGAGATAAGAAAACTTTTTTATGAATTGGTTGAGGACTGGTTCCGGGAGGTTACCCGTTCTGATACTGCCAGGATCAACCGGTTCTGTGAGGCTTTCCCGGTCGGAGACGTAGCCACGATCCAGGACATGCTGGGCGATTATCTGTGGGATTCCATCAGCGTGAGAGATACTGCCGTACGAAGGAACATGAAGGAAAACTTCTACCACGGCATGCTGCTGGGACTATTGCAGAGCCAGGGCAGCTGGATCGTAAAATCAAACGCAGAAACCGGGGAAGGCTACAGTGATATTTCCATTCAGACTCCGGACAGGATTGGGATGATCATCGAACTGAAATATGCGTACGATGGAAACCTGGAGGCGGCGTGCGGCGAGGCGCTTGAGCAGATCGAAGATAAGAAGTATTCGGAAGGGTTAAAGCGCCGCGGAATGAAGAAGATCCTCAAATACGGCATCGCATTCTGTGAGAAGGAGTGCATGGTGGCGATGGCGTAAATAAGAGCAATATTGATTTCGCTGGAGCGCTTGCATAATATTTGTAAGACATTAAATTGTAATAAAGGAGACCAGCTATGAATACTGATGTTATGAAACAATTGACCGGTAAAGCCATTCGCTTCGGCTCCAAACCTGAAGTTTACCTGCTTTTGCGAGGGGAAAAAAGACATATAATAAATACGCAGGTATTTTTCAGCGTTTTCAGAAGTATGGACGAGGTGATATCTCTTATAGAAGAAGAGGAGGAGCAGATACCTACAGGAGAAAATATTACAGATCTGAAATTGTGTTATAACGATCCAAATCCTGATAATTTCGAAGCGCTCCGTCAATATTATTTGATCATCAATGAGCGTTCTTGCTATAAGGTTAATACTATTCAGCCGATTATCATACAAAATAGCGTCGGAGATCTAGCGACAAACGGATTAAGTCTCAATGACTATGACGTAAGTAAAGCCAAGCCGATGGATAAATCCTATGAACGGTTGATCAAACATAGTTTGTATTCTGCTCTGTTATCATATAATGTCGAAAACAGAGACACGGCACAATGGATGTACTTTCTTGATGATAATGCGCGTCTTTCGGAAGTATCGATTCCCGGCACCCATGATTCAATAACCTTCAATACTCCGTATGTGTTGTCGTCGCTTGCACAGTGTCAGTATTCCGATGCTACTGTAAAGAAACAGCTTGATATGGGAGTTCGATACTTCGACATTCGCGTAGATGAATATTTGAATGTAGTACATGGGATCGTTCATCTTGATATCGGATTTTCGGAGGTCATGGATGAACTGACTTCGTTCGTTTCCAAAACAAAGGAATTCCTCGTGGTAAGGATAAAATCTGAGATCACTTCGCGTGGTGACAGGAAAGAACTCGAGCATACTCTTTTCAAAAATATGGGAAGGATTTCAGGGAATTATCTCGACCACTATGCGTTTACCAATTTTATAAATTTAGATCCTACAGTTCAGGAGCTACGTGGTAAGATAGTGATAATAGATGACATGCCGGCTAAGGATCCTATGCATGCCAATGTGATACTGCAATTTGGTAAGGGCATAAACAAAAAAGATGTTAAAGTGCAGGATGATTATAAACGCCCTGAATTTGATGTCAAATTGCAAAAGATCAAAGATTTTTACAAAGCCGGGCTTAATGACAAAAATATAAGGCTCAATCACGTGAGCGCTATGGCGATTCCACGGAAGAGTCCTAAAGCCTATGCCGATTATTTAAATCCTAAAGTCAAGAGTTATCTGAACCTCAGCCATGACATGCATCTTGGCATTACCATATTCGATTATGTAGATGAAGAACTTTGTAAAAGTGTCATTGCGCATAATCGCTTTAATTACTGATGTTTTTCAGGCAGGAGGTATGAGCAAAGCATTGGGGTCTGCGCTTGTCCGGTAGCAGTGGTGATAGTTTTTGTGGAAAGGAAGATGATAGAAATGAAAACGGTGGATCTATGGCTTAAGGAAAGGAGTATTGTACTCGAAGAAAGTTTTACTTCTGCTTTGCGGCATCTCGCTGTAGAATATAAAAAAATCATCAAATAAAAGTTCTAAACGATGTGTATAAGTTAATTGGGTGCAATAAAACGGATATTTCCAGGTGGGGTAATAACCCGATGAGCACCCATGCTTCTGTCAAACGACATAAGATCAGTGTCATAAAATCAGCAAAAGATATCTTTTCATTATCTGCCGCGGAAGCGGAAGCCCTTGCCAATAAAGCGGGCCTTTCATTGGAAAAGCGCGGGATCATTTCTGGCCATGGCGCGATCTTCAAGATCATCGAGTGTTACATAAGTTCTGTTTCCCTGCATTAGCTGGCACAAAACAGTAGTTTTCCCCACCTGTCTTGGGCCAATGATAAGAATGGCCGAATATTCTTCGGACAACGATAGGATTTTCTCTTCCAGATCTCTTCTGATATATGTCATGTTCGACCCTCCAGATTAAAATCTACTTAATTTTATTATAGCTTAAAAAAGTAAAAACAAGACTAAAATAAGATGCGATCGTATTTTAGCCAGAAAACTCTCGGCGATGAATCTTGTCTGCCTGTGCCTTTACTGCCCTGCAGACTTTTTTATCCCTCCAACTGTAAATACCTGCCTCTCACCCCTTGCGCTCCGGGGGTTTTTATTATATACTTTGTTAAGAAAAACTAAACAAAATGTTCAAAAAAGAAGAACGGATTTATTACTTATGACCTGTTACGGTCTGTAGCCTGTGCCTGTGGCACGGGTTGCGTCAGGCTTGTGCAAAAATCTTTGAACTTGATTTACATAGATGATCTTAAAACAGTCACACTTAAAGGAGACAATCATGAATACTGAAGAAAACAACAAGACTCAACGTCCGCAGAGTGCTCAGCAAAATAAACCACAGAGCGCTTCGCAAAGCAACCTTCAGGGCGCGCCCCAGAGCGGACAGCCAGGCGGACCGAAGAAAAAAAGCAGGCTCATAATAATCATCGCCATCATCGTGGCTCTCGCCGCCCTGGCGGTCATCATCGCCATCGGCGTAACGCGAGGCAACGAAGAGCCGGAGACGGTCAAGGTGGATACGGAGGAAGAAGCGACGGTATACGGCGACGAGACTTTGGGTATCGACCCTGTGGTGGACGAGCAGCTGGCTGATTACCGCAACATCGCTCTTTTCGGCATAGATGCCAAGACGGCGGATTCGGAGACGGGCCACAGAAGCGACGGCATGATAGTGATAAGCATCAACGAGAAGACCGACGACGTGAAAATGTTCTCGGTGTACAGGGACACCTACCTGCAGACCGATGACGGCGGCACCCTCGACAAGGTGAACCATGCCTACGCCTACGGCGGAATGAACAGGAGCATAAAAGCCCTCAACAGGAACCTTGACCTTAACATAAGGGAAGGCATATCCCTCACCTGGGAAGCCGTCCGCGATTTCGTCGATGCCATAGGCGGCGTCGAAGTGGAAGTCCTCGACAGCGAGGTCAGCTATGTCAACGGCGCCATCGCGGAAGGAGCAAAGCTCAGCGGCGCCGGGCTGCAGACATTAAATGGAAATCAGGCCGTGGCGTATTCCAGGATAAGGAAGGATTCCGCCGAAGGGGACCACAGGCGAAACGAGCGTATGCAGATCGTTCTCAAGGCGGCCTTCGACAAGGTGAAAACAATGAAAGAGAGCCAGCTGGTATCCATCCTGGACGACATGCTGCCGAAAACCGATACCAACATGAGCCGCAACCGCATGGTGGACACGCTAAAGGATATCATGTCCATGGAGATAAGCTACAATACCTGCTGGCCTTACGATACGTCAGACTGGATGCACGATTCCATATATTATGGCGTTCCTGTAACGCTCCAGACCAACGTTTCACAGCTCCATTCCGAATTCTTCGGTCAGACTGATTACGTGCCGACCCAGACCGTGCTGGATATAAGCAGCAGGATCCAGTCCATGACCGGGTACGGCCAGTAGCGAGGTGGCCTGTGGGGAAAAGATGGAGATACATGGATATCCACACCCACATCGTTCCCGGGATCGATGACGGCGCATCCAGCATGGAGGAGGCGCTGAAGATGGCAGGGATGGCCTACGATGAAGGGATACGTGTGATAGTGGCGACGCCTCACTACGGGCTTCGAAATCCGGGGTACGACAGAGACAAGGCTGTAAAAACGTGTCGTCAGCTTCGGGAGAAGGTGATGGAAAGACACGGTGACATGAAAGTCTATACGGGCAACGAAATATATTACTCTCCCGGAATCGTGGAAGACCTGGACAAAAAGAAGGCTCTGACCATTGGAGGGACCAGCTACGTGCTCATCGAGTTTTCCGTAAAGGAAGAGCTTGACGTGATGATCAATGCCGTACGCTCCTTGGTGATGGCCGGATACAGGCCTATCCTTGCCCATGTGGAAAGGTATGAAGCTCTTCAGAAAAAGCTGGACGAAATCAAGGAGCTGATTGAACTGGGCGCCTATATCCAGGTAAATACCAATAGCTTTATGGGAGGTAAATTCGACAAGCGTACAGCATGGTGTACCAGGCTCCTGCGGGAGGGGTGCATACATTTTGTTGCCAGCGACTGTCACAACTGTACCAGCCGTAAACCGCTGATGAAGACGGCGGTCCGGAGGATGATAGCATTGTCGGATGAGGAGACGGTGGAGCGTATCGTCCATACTAATGTACTGAAAATAGTCAGGAACCAGTATATATAAATGGGAGCCATACATAAATGGAGGCCATATCGAGTTAAAAGGAGACAGAATCAATGGACTACGAAAGAGAAGAAATTGAAATAGACCTGCGGGAGATATTTCATGTCCTGAAGAAAAAGATACTCATAATCATTCTGAGCGCTGTGATTTTTGCAGCCGGTTCTGCTGTGTACAGCTTTTTTCTGGCGGATCCTGTGTATGAACCCACGTCCAGGCTTTACATATTGACTCAGTCCACATCCATCACGTCCCTGGCGGACATTCAGATGGGCTCGTCGCTGGCTCTGGACTATCTGGAGCTGATAAAGAGCAGACCCGTAGTCGAGGACGTCATCGAAAACCTTAATCTCGATGAGGATTATGAGGAATTGCTGGCCAAAATCACCGTGGAAAATCCGGCTGATACCAGAATACTCAACATAAGTGTTCAGGATACCGACGCCAGGCGAGCCACCCAGATAGCCAACGAGCTTTCGGAAGTGGCAAAGAAACGCATTTCCGACATCATGCAGACCGATGAACCAAGCGTAGTGGAAGTTGCCCACCGTCCTGATGCGCCTGTCAAACCGGAAAAAGCAAAGAACATCATGATAGCCTTTCTGCTGGGGGCCATCCTGTCGGCAGGCGTTATAGTAGTCATGTACGTCTTCAACGACAAGATAAGGACCACGGAAGACGTGGAGCGTTATCTGGGCCTCAATACGCTGGCAGTCGTTCCGTATGAAGGAAAGGGCAAAAAGAAGAAAAAAGCGAAGCATAAAGCTGGAAAGGCGGATAAATAGATGGCAAACCAGATAATTTTCAATAAGATCAAAGAACCGGAATACGCGCGCAGGGAGGCCTTCAATTCATTGAGGACTAATCTGCAGTTCTGCGGTGCGGATATAAAAACCGTCCTTTTCACCAGCTGCGGACCTGACGAAGGAAAGAGTACCGTTACGTTCGAGCTTGCCCGTTCCGTTGCCGAAAGTGGAAAGAACGTGGTCCTTGTAGACGCAGACCTCAGAAAATCCGTCATGTTGAGCCGTTATAAGGCTCAGGCGACACATAAGAGAGTGGGCGGCCTCAGCCATTATCTGTCAGGGCAGGCTACCATCGACGATATTCTCTGCGGTACGAACATACCTCATTTCAACGTCATTCTCACAGGGCCGTTGTCACCTAACCCGACGGAACTGTTGGGAAACGTACTGTTTGAAAAGCTCATGTGGACGCTGCGGGAAAAGTTCGACATGGTCATAATAGATGCGCCGCCTTTGGGGGCCGTCATAGATGCAGCTGTCATAGCTCCTTATTGCGACGGAGCAGTAATAGTGATAGAGAGCGACAACACCAGCCACAGAGCTGCCGTCAACGTCAAGCAGCAGCTGGAACGGACCGGGTGCAAGATACTGGGAGCAGTACTCAACAAAGTCCGCATAGAAAGCAGTGGATACTATTATAAATATTATGGAGAGTACGGCAAGTAGAGGATAATTGCCGGCGGTGATATTGCCGCCGTTTTAAATGTCGGGAAAGGGAAAATCATGGGAAGGGGAAAACTTACTCAAGAAGAGATAAAGATATTGAAGAAAAATCCCAACGTGATATCGGTCAACGAGGATAGGATAGTATATTCCGACTCTTTCAAGAAATATTTCGTGGAGCAGTACTTCATGGGCGAAAAGCCGGGGAACATATTTCGTTCGGCGGGATTTGATTTAAAAATACTGGGATCCAAGCGTATAGAACGGGCCAGTTACAGATGGAGAGAGTCTTTTGAGGCAGGGACGTTGGGATTGTACGCTGATACCGGCATGTCACATGAAGCGGAGATGAAGGATAAAGAGCTGGTCCAAGCCGAAAAGGATGAGAACGATGTTGCTGAGGAGATGAATGAGAACAGGAAACTTCTGTGGAAGACTATAGAGGAGCAGCGAGCGATCATAACAGGATTGCGCAGCGAAGTTAAACGCTTGCAGATGATCAATGGTAAGTTGATGAAGGAACTTGACAGGATCCACTGATCTCATCTAGGGAAGAGTTTGGGCATATGTTTACAGGGAACGGTTAGAGCAGCTCTTGCTGAAAAAACCTTTGACAACGCCTCATCATACGTGTAAAATAAGGCTGTGTCACGTTGTGACGCAGTTTTTTCGTGCCAGCAGGATGGATGGCCGTCCGGGCGAGCACGGCTGAAATAAGTTTTAGTTCGCCGAAAAAATTTCGCGCGAAGCGCGCCTGATAAGGCCTGACGAGTCCATAGAGACCGGCAGACCATTAGGCGGGTCTTTACACGAAATCCAGTAGGCAGAGCCGAACAAGATCGACAGACCTTTCAGCCCATGGCAACAGGGCAGTCGCGTTGCCCGTTGGGTCAGGGCTTCGATCCCAGTAGGTAGAAAGGAAGAGAAGATGAGTTCATTTATCGCTAAGCCTGCGGACGTGGAACGTAAATGGTACGTCGTGGACGCAGAAGGCAAGAACCTGGGAAGAATGGCATCGCAGATCGCCGCTATTCTCAGAGGAAAGAACAAGCCGACTTACACACCTCATGTTGACTGCGGAGATTACGTCATCGTTATCAACGCTGAAAAGGTAGAGGTAACAGGTAAGAAGAGAAAAGAAAAGATCTACAAGAGACATACCGGTTATCCGGGCGGCCTCAGAGAGGTGACCTTCGAACAGATGATGGAAAAGCATCCGACAGAAGTCGTAAGGCACGCTGTAAAGGGCATGATGCCTAACGGAAAGCTGGGAAGACAGATGTACAAGAAGTTAAAGGTTTACGCAGGCCCTGAGCACAACCACGCGGCTCAGAAGCCGGAAGTTCTGGATATTTAAGGAAGGGAGGAATTGAACGATGGCAAAGACACAGTACTACGGAACAGGAAGAAGAAAATCTTCAGTTGCTAGAGTTAGATTGATCCCTGGTAACGGAAATATCACAGTAAACAAGAAGCCTCTTGATGAGTATATCCCTATGGAAATCGTCAAGAGAGAAGTGAAGAGACCTTTTGAGATCGCTGGATGCGAAGGCAAATACGATGTTATCGCTACGGTCCAGGGCGGTGGATATACCGGTCAGGCCGGAGCCCTCAGACACGGTATCTCAAGAGCACTCTGCGAAGCTGACAGAGAGGCTTACAGACCAGCCCTCAAGGCGGCCGGATTCCTTACGAGAGATTCGAGAATGAAGGAAAGAAAGAAATACGGCCTGAAGAAGGCGAGAAGAGCAAGCCAGTTCTCCAAGAGATAATCTCAGAACTGCTGAGGACAACGGAAACCTTGAAATTAGTGGGTTTCTGACAGATTGGATAGTTATGAAAATTGCAGATTTTCGGTTCGTTACTAACACATTGCTAACATGTTACTAACAAACCGCTGCAGATGTGACTATGTAATTCAGAGATGTATTCTATGGAAATAGGATGCATCTCTTTTTTTAATTCGCAACTCTTAAATAAGGTTGATTGCGCTTACTATCTCATCAATATCAAGCTGGGTGTAGGTCTTGTTTATCAAATCCTGTGAATGTCCGAGTATCTTTTTTCGTATGGTTTCTCGAATCTCTGCTTTGTGCATCATGGAGCTGCACGTATATCTGCAGCAGTGAGGGGTGTGATTCATGCCAAGCTGTTCCATCAAAGGCAGGAAGTGTTTTTTGTAATAATTGTCGTATTTGTATTGTTCACCGTTGGAACGATGAATGAGATATTCGCTGTCGGTATCTTCAAACCGGGATTTGTAGAATTGAAATACTTTTTCAGCAATAGGAACTTTGCGAATGCCGCTCTTGGTCTTACTGGCAACTACATCAAAGTACCGTTCTTCAAGGTGAACATTTTCCTTCTTGAGATTAAGAAGCTCATTGACTCGTACTCCGGAATATATCAGCATTAGTACTGTTTGACATATTGAATTATCCTGATGTTCCCAAAGTGTTTTAACCTCTTCGTCAGTAAACTTCTGTCGGTTATACTGATTTGGATTTTTATCTTTGTACTCTGATATGTCTATAAACTCACTATAATCCTTTGATACATAATCATACTTCATTGCGTACTTGTACATTTTTGAAATGAGAATTTTCATTTTCCGCATAGTCGGATGGTTTTTATCGGTTGTATCAAACAGGTATTGAAAATCTTTTGCTTTGAGATTGATAAATGTTTTATTGTGCAAAGGTTCACATGCATTAAATGCAGCCTTGTCAGCCGAAATTGTTGCTTCAGAAGCTGTCTTGTAAGCACGTTCTGACCATTCCTCATAAAGATCTTTGAATGTCATATTAGATGCTTTAACATCGTAAGGGTTGTTATTATAGTTTGCAAGCATTTGAAGCCCTTCAGCTTTTGTCTCTGCATACCCGATTATCATATCGTCACGAACAGATTTCCCGGAGTCGTAATCCACATGATAGCCTAAGGTCTTTTTTACGATGAAGGGCTTTCGTCTCTTGCCGCTTAACTTATAGACACTTCCATATCCGTTAGGTAATCTCATCCATATACCACTTCCTTTCTTAAATTATCATGAATGGTCTTTTGATTTAACTGACAGTTCATCAGCAGCAATCAATGTTTTCTTAACCCATGCCTGATAGATGTCTTCAGGAATTGTGCCGTTTTCTCTGCTTTCCCTATAGAACCTGAATTCTTTAAGAAAATCGCTAAATGTTTTGTTATATTGGAAATCATATTCCATAGCATCACAGTACATAGCTAATACTTTCCTGCTGTCTGAAACCGGCACTTCCTCTATTTCCAGTTTGATGCCTTGAGCGTTTTCTAACTCAAAGATTGCAGAAAATATGTCCGCAAAGGTATCAATGTTAGTTCCGGGCTGTTCTTCTGACAGAAGGTCTTCCAGCGAAACATCCAGTTCATTTGTGATTTTGTTTAATACTTCCAATGGCATGTTGATGTCACCTGACTCATACTTTTGAACTGTCCTGACGGATTTTCCTATAGCATCTGCGAACTCGCTTTGTGAAAGGCCTTTGCGTTTTCTGGCCAGCTTGATATTAATTCCGATTTCTTCGGGCGTTAGAATTACATTTCTCATAACATTCTCCTTTCTGTTAGTAATAAGTATAGCACCTATGATACGAATTGATAAGACGCATATACGAAACGAAAGGGGGGGGTACAAAAGATGAATATGATTAAAAGCGGAGAACAGAAAGTGTATGTTGAGTTTCCGAATTTCACGGGGAGGAACGTACCAATCAGAGAGATTGCTGAAGCAATCGGGAAGGATGCACAGTATATCAGAATCGGACTGCAGGAAGGGTGGCTGAAGTTTGGATATGCTAAGAAGATAGGGGCGTCATCCGAATTCAATTACTATTGTCCGGACAAAAAAGTGTGGGAAGAAACAGGTTATTTCAGAGAAGTCGATAATAAAAGAGTAAAGGCTGCAATCTAAGTGAATGCAGCCTTGCTTGGCGGCAGGTAAAATTTTGCATGGATTAGGCGAAATAATTGAGAAAGGGAGGAGGTAATGCTATGCAAACAATAGTTTCATCAGGGAATCCGATTGTTGATGCAATAGGACAAATTAATATTACCGGAAACATAGTGCCTGCTTCCTGGTTCAGAAAAATAACACTAGGCAGTGGAAGACCGGATACTGTTGCAATAATAATCCTGTCAGAACTCCTGTACTGGTACAGGCCAAAAGAAACAAAATCTAAGACAGGTCAGATTGAATGGAACAAGAAATTTAAGAAGGACTATCTTCAGAAGAACATTAAAGAACTTTGTAGCAAGTTCAATTTCTCGTACGATCAAGTGAAGAGTGCACTTAAGCGACTGGAAGATGGAGGATATATAGTTAAGCACCTGAGAAATGAAACTATTAAAGGGACAAAGTATGGCAACGTTCTCTATATAGAAGTCGTTCCGGAAATGATACGGTTGCTTATGGCGGAGGATGAGTCTGATGACAATGACGTTAACGATAACAATGAGAGAAATCTCCTTATTGTCGGTGACCCTCAGGGAATAGAAACCGGAGGCTCAGAGGATGAAAACTTGAGGGTCAGTGCATCAATACCGGAGGCTCAGGGTCTGGAGTCACGGACAAATACAAAGAATACAACAGAGAATACTACAAAAGATTTCTCATCTATCATAGAAGCGAAGAAGAAATTCATGAATCAAATTGATTATGAAAGTCTGATAATAGACTATCCGAGAAAACAACTGCAACTGATGGAAATAGTGGAGCTGGCTACAGAGGTGCTAACTTCCAGCAAATCAAGCATTGCAGTAAATGGCGAGCAGCGAGATACAGAGTTTGTTAAAGACAGATATCGGAAGCTTGATATCAACAGCATCAAATATGTTCTCGAATCTCTTGGAAACTATACAGGCGGTGCTGCTAATACAAGAGCGTTTCTTATAACAACACTCTTTAATGCTCCTGCAACGATGGATAATTATTATGAACTCGCAGTAAACCATGACCTGAAAGTTGCAAATTAAGCTTCAGGTATGAAAGGTATACTCAAGACATCAAAGAACGAAAAAAGCTTCGCCAGCGAGGCGATTATTGTTAAAAAACGCACCAAATCATGACATAAAAAATGGAGGTGGTACATATTGCCTAGATTGAGTAAAAGAGAAAAAGAAGAGTGGGCATTCTTCATAGATGAAAAAACCGGAAGAAGAACCTATAACGATAAATGCAGGAAGTGCATCCATGAATGCAAGCAGAGCTTCAGAGCTGTAATAGTCAATTGTCCGAACTATAAAAGCAAGCGTTCAGATAATAATACTGAAGAAATCAAACCAGATTAGAGCCCTCGGCGCATGAGAGCGAAATACACCCCTCGCACAAATCGCAGATTTGTTCTTTGGGTATTTCGCCCTGCGGGGCTGGGGCAGAAAGGAGATGCGAAGTATGGAAAGACATGTATATATCAGCATGAACAAGCTATCCAATGTCAGGGGTCGCATCACTTATATCACAAGTACTGCAAAGCAGGAAAACCTGTATGCAGTGTACAGCACTTGTGAGCGGCCTTTCTGGAGTAAGCTGACGAAAGAGAATCAGACAGAGTTCAAGAAAAGCGGAACTTCCGGTAAGTGTATTGAAGCAAGAGAATTGATCATTGCATTACCAGAGAATCATGTTAAATATGATCCACAGGAGCTGTTAAAGGAATATGTGGATTTCTTCAAGAACAGGTACGGAGTGGAATGTATAGCGGCATTGCACCATAACAAAGCCAAAACCAATTACCATATCCATATGATATTTTCTGAACGGAAGATGCTGGATGAACCTGAACGGAAAATAGCTTCAAGAAACCTGTTCTATGATGAAAGTGGGCATCGCTGCAGAACGAAAAAAGAGATACTGAATGATACAGGAGATATAAGAGCAGGATGCAAAACCATCAAGAAAGGAGAAGTGTATGAAGAACGCTTCTTTGATAAAAAGATAAAACAGTTTAAAGATAAAGATTTTCTGAAAGAGATAAAAGTCGCTTACGCAGAACTTATAAATGAACGGATAAATGATGAAAATGAAAAACTGAAAGTCTTCAACAAAGATGGTATATATCTGCCGATGAAGAAGATCGGAAAAAATAATCCGAACGAGAAAAACATCAAAGCAAACAACAGGATGGTGCTGGAATGGAATGATATAGCATCGCAGGTTGCAGAGCGAATGCCAGCGGAGAATATCCGTGAGATAAAGAAAGAAGAAATACAGAAACCACTACAGGAAATATACAAAACAGGGGAAGCAATTGGAAACAGATATGAAAGAATTGTGGATAAGGCCATTACGACATTAGTGAATTTCTTTAACAGATGGATAATGTTATCAAAGGATAGCCGGCCTAAACCGGGTGAAGATTTCTTTTACAGATTATTGGAGAGATGCAGACCAAGAGTGAAAACCAAAGCTGATAAAGAATGGGAAAGATAGTATACCCTCCAAAAGGAAAAATCCAGGAGAGTATTTCCTTTGATGGCGATTTTGATATAATAAATGTATTAATAGTTTGGAGGAGTATATGTTTATTAGAACTTTTGTCCGTGCAAATAATGAAGAAGAAGCATTAAAATATTTAACAGGGTTTGAAAACATTATTTCAAAGTGCATTACAGATATGAAAATTGCAGTGGTAGAGCAGTATTGGAAGTTCCCAGACCTGTATTGTGTTGAGTACTCTTTTGAAAACGTTATATATCATCAAATTTCAGAAGTAATAAAAGAATTAGGAGAGAATGTAAATGTTCTTTCGGATGGAACAGAATATATACTTGCTGACACAACAGGGGAAATCTATTTGGAAAATGTAGAATGGATACTTATAAACCTTGATAAAGAAATGGTTATATAGCTTTGTGAAATAGCGATAAATATCCGCGGTTGTATCAATAAAAGTATTAAAATGGAAAGGGGTATATATGGATAAAGTATTTAAAGAAATAGTCTCAACGGTTTTTAAAGAAAAATTTAAGCCCTATGGATGGAAAAAAGATGGTAATAACTTTAGATACATTAGTAATGATGGACTAGGAAAAATAATTAATTTCCAAAGATCGAAATGGAACACCGCAGAAGAAATAGTGTTCTATATCAATTATGGAATTTATATGGAGGTAGAGGATGTCCTTACTAACATGAAGTTTAAAGAATATGAATGTCAATTCCGCAATAGAACCCAGTATAATAAGGGAGAGTATTTGATTGACTCTACAATAGAAACGAATGATATATTGAAACAAGTTGAACTTGCATTAAATGAAGCTTCCATGGTATTAGATATGATTGATTCAAAAGAAAAATTTATAGAAATGATTATAAATGGGGAAGCAGGAAAATACACCAATATTCCCGTTGATCATTATTACACTTGTAGGTTGCTTTGTGACATGGGATACTACAGAGAAGTGGGGCGTATTATAGCCGATAAAGATGGTAGTTATTTTGATCAACTCCGCGATGAGATAGAAAAACATATTGAATGCGAAGGATAAATACATAATGAGCTGTTTTGTGAAGGTAAGTTAGGACATGGATGAGAAAAACAATAGAGGGATTGATGAGATAAAGTTAGAGGCAGAGTATCAACCTGATTTTATTGAAACCCTGGATGGTGATCAAATATATAATATAAAAGATAAGCCGGAAAAGAAGTCTTCGGCAGAGAAAATATATGATACACAAATAGCAATTGAGCTTATTCTAAGTGTTATAGTGGGACTTATACTTTTGGTCAACTATATAAAAGGCTAATGTTACAGAAGATGTTACTCTGAATAGGGATGGTCAGAAATGAAAGCATACAAAACAAAGACGTGGCAACAGGAAACAACAGGGACAGAAACTAATATAAGATTGCTTGGTATAAATCCATTTGAATATGAATGGGTATCGACAGGCAAGCGAGGAAAAATTAAAAATGCATGTGGTCAGATTCTATCCTGCGCAGTAAAAAAGATTTCTGTTGATGGAAATGACTATGAGTTTATAGCTGTTGAAGCTAGTAACGGTGTTTGGACGTTTTATACATATAAGTTCTAAAGGGAGCTAAGAATATGAAAAAGAAATATAAATGCCCGTGCTGTGGATGAACCGACCCCCAAAAGTTAGACCTAAAATCTAACAGATGGGAGGTCGGTTTTTTCATGGCAAAATATAGTTTTAAATTTAAGAAATCTGTAGTAGAAGCTTATCTTAAAGGTGAAGGTGGTTATAGGTATTTATCTCAAAAGTATGGTGTTGAATCTCACAAACAAGTTTGCAGATGGGTTAAAAATTATCAGGAGTTTGGGGACGCCGGGTTAATACGTTCCAGAGAAAAGAAAACATATTCTTTTGAATTCAAACTTCATGTAGTAGAATTGTATCTGACAAGTGAAGTCTCGTATCAAGAATTGGCACTGTCACAAGGCATGAACAACCCTACACTTATCACCAGGTGGGTCAATGATTTTAGAATTGCAGGACCTGATGCTTTGAGGCCTAAGAAGAAAGGTCGGAAAAAATCAATGGCGAAAGATACAAATCAAAAAAGGAAGAGTCAATCTGCAGATGAAGGAACTGTAGATACAAGCAAAGAATATGTAAAACAACTGGAAGATGAACTGTTGAAACTCAGGATAGAGAATGCATATTTAAAAGAACTGAGGAGGCTGCGTTTAGAGGAAGAAGCTCTTCTGAAAAAACAGCGAGAATCATCCACAGCCTCCGAGAAGAATTCAGATTAAAAGAGATTCTCGCAGTAGTAGGTTTTCCTAAATCGACATATATGTATTGGCAAAAGCGTTTTGACAGAGTAGATCCGAATAAAGAACTGGAAAAACATATCCTTGACTTACACAACGAACATAAAGATTTTGGATATCGACGTATGAAAGCGATGCTTCAAAGAGAAGGCATTTGTGTCAACAAAAAGAAAGTGCAGCGAATAATGCAGAAACTCGGTTTGCAGGTAACATCATACACAAGGAAGAGCAGACGCTACAATTCATACAAAGGCAATGTGGGAAGAATCGCACCAAATAGAATAAACCGAAGATTTCACACTAAAATAGCGCATCAAAAGATCACTACCGATACCACCGAATTTAAGTATTATGAAATTGATGGAAAAGGTAGAATTACGATCAAGAAGTTATACCTCGATCCGTTCCTTGATATGTTTAACGGTGAAATAATGAGCTATTCAATCAGCAAAACTCCTTCTGCAGCAAGTATATTATCTGCCCAAAAGAAAGCAATTGAAGTGACATCTGATTGTCAATACAGAAGGACATTTCACTCTGACAGAGGATGGGCATATCAGATGACGGTATACTGTAACAGATTGAAAGAGAACAAAATCTTTCAAAGTATGTCCCGGAAAGGAAACTGTTATGACAATTCCGTTATGGAGAATTTCTTTGGCATATTAAAGCAGGAAATGTACTATGGGAATACCTATTACAGTTTTGAAGAGTTAAAAGAAGCTATCGAAAAATATATTGTATATTACAATGAAAAACGTATTAAAAAGAAATTAGAATGGAAAAGCCCTGTTGAATACAGGCAATCAGCTATTGCTGCATAAAAACAGCGTAGCAGCTTATAACTGCTACGCTAAAAAGTCTAACTTTTGGGGGTCACCTCATTATCCAAGGTGTCTTTTTTATAAAAATGTCGCAGCACTTCACGAGCGCCATTTTGCCCAAAGAGCGTTAGCGATTTGTCGGCAAAACGGGCAGCGTAGTAGCGAAGCTGTGTAGGAGGATAACGAAGTTATCCGTTGGCGACCAACGACGCAATTCGCTTTCAATGGAAAACGCGAACTCAGTCGCAAATCACATTCGTGTGGAAAACCCCGGACAAATTCCAACCCTTGGAATCGTCAGGAGTTATTTTTTTATCTGTATTAGAATCTTCGTCATATATTCTTCTTCATTTTTTGTTGCTGCCTCTGAAATCAGATATTCTTCATAAGCGTCTCCTACAGGAGTGAAGCCTAAATCAGCAATCTGCTGTAGCATGTGTAGGTAAGAATATTTGACTTTATCATAATTACCTTTGTGATAATAAACTGCATAGAGGCCGCCTTCTCGAAGGTGTTCAGTAGGCGTAGGACTTTCTGCATATAAGAAGCTGATGCGGTCAAAATTGCCATTTATTATATCGGATTCTGCTATCACAGAACCCGTGTTGGTAAGCCCGGATATATCAGTCAGCTTAATAAAAGAATCATGTATTTCTGCCCATTGTTGTTCTGAAGTTTCAAGCGAGCCATCTGTTTTTTCACTGCAAAGTAGATATACAGGAGGGAGATTTTGGACGAGAACTTTATCTGTTTCTGCTTCACTAGCCTCCTGCAGTGCATTTGTGATCTGTGTAAGATGATTCTGAATCTGTACCAGTTTTTCCATCTCAGCTTTTATTTGGTCAAGCTGTGATAATGATAAAGACTCAAGTTTCTCCGGAGAAGGATTCCGGAAATAATCATCAAGTTTTTTTATGGGAACATTAAGTTCACGAAATGAAAGCAGTGTACGAAATGGTTCGATTTGAGAAGCTGTATAATAGCGGTAGCCATTTTCCATTACACCGGCAGGAGAAAACAGATTGATTTTATCATAATAAAACAAAGTGTCTTTTTTTATACCAAAATGTGATGCAAATTCGCCAGTACTATATGTAATTTTCTTATTATATTTCATCTTAAACACCTCTTGACTATGGGGTTACTCCATAGTATATACTCGAATTTAACGAAGCACAATAGCATGAGAGGAGCGATTTTATGTTAGAAAATTCAAGACTGTTGAAAGATTCATGGCTCAGATGGGGTGCAGAAACTAAAGAAGAGGCAAAAATCTGCATTATGGGTGTTCCTTTTGACAATGCCGTAAGTCTTAACAAAGGGGCAGCAAAAGGTCCGGAAACAATGAGAAATTTATCTGTGGATATGTCGGACATAACAGAAGATGATGTGATTATAAAAGAGGATATTTTGTATGATATCGGCGACATTCAGGTAGAGCTGGATTGGAACAGATATTTTGCTACTGTGGCTGAAGAAGCCTACAAATTAATGAGCACAGATAATTTCTGCCTGTTCTTGGGCGGAGATCATTCTGTAACTATTCCATTGCATCAGGCCTTTGGAAAATATCAGAAAGAGAAAAAGGAAAATGCAAAGATAGGAATAATCCATTTTGATGCGCATTATGATTTATGTGATCAGTATGATGGACACAAATGGTCTCATGCCTGTACAGAAGCAAGAAGTCTGGAAACAATAATTACAGGTGAGGACTTATTCTTTGTAGGTATTCGTGTTGCAGAGGTGTCTGAGCTTGAAACCATATCCAAGAACCCTGGAATTACAGTAGTAAAAGCGAAAGAAGTACACAAAGAAGGTGTTGAAAGTGTACTTGAAAAACTGAAAAGTAAGTTTGACGGTTATGATGCTGTTTATTTGACAATAGATATCGATGTGTTGGACCCTGCATATGCACCTGGAACTGGGACTCCGCAGCCTGGAGGATTGACAAGTGAACAGCTTATAAGATTGTTCCAGATGATGCTGGAAGTTTTGCCTATAAAGGCTATGGACATTGTAGAAGTTGCACCGGATCTAGATGTAAATAACATTACTTCATGGGCTGCAATGAGACTTATAGCTGAATTATTTGGGTACTTTTCACGTGATGATATGTGAGAATACAAAAAGGTATGATAAATGACACTAAGGCATAGTCTGAAGCATTCTGCACTTGCAGCTTACTTGCAACAATTGGTTGTAGAGTCCTTGAAAATCAAGGGTTTTCAGCTATCCAAACGTTAATTTCAATTACCGAAGAGATAGGGAGACCTATCCCGGCGAGGAACGAGCCTTGCAAAACACATTCGTGTGGACATCCCCCGAATTCCAACCCTTGGAATCGGGGGATTTTTTTATAGTGCCATAATGTACGAAGCAAAACGAATGCTTTATGCGAAAAGGCGCCTATGCGTTCTTTGGGATTTCAAAGAACGCACCTTAAATGCGCTGGCCTTTGCGGGCGCGCAGGATATAGTAAGCGACACAGGCTGCCAGTGTGAACAGCGCCGCCAGCACTGTCGAGAACCCGATATTGAAGAGGACAGGCTCAGGCCGGGAGCTGGCGAACCAGGCGTAAGGTATCTTCACAAGGAAGATGGCGCATAACCCCTGGGCCATCACAAAAGTCGTTTTCCCGAGTCCGTTGAAGTATCCGGTAAAGCAGTAGGCGATGGAGAGGACGAAGCATTCTATGGATGTAGCTTTCAGGAATTCGGCGGAGGCGGCGATGACAGGAGCGTCGTCTATGAAGGCGGTCGACAGCAGATCTCCCTGGAAAAAGGCGAAAGCGGAAATAGAGCCACCGAGGATAATTGCTGTACGAAGACCGGTCCACATGGTCCTGACAGCCCGCTCATTTTGCCCGGCTCCGGAATTCTGAGCGACGAAAGCGGAGATGGCCTGCATATAAGACATGGGGATCAGCAACATGAACATCACCAGCTTTTCCGCAATGCCGACGCCGGCGGAAATGGTCACACCCAGCGCGTTCACAAAGCCCAGAAGGATCAGATATGAAATTTCATTGCACATATCCTGCAGCGCTATCGGTGAGCCGAGTCTGATGACGGAAAGCGCCGTCTTTTTATCAGGCGCGATGGAACTTTTTGAGAAAGGGAATGGCAGCCCCTTTTTCTTTATCACGACAGCTGAGAGGAAGACGCTTACTGCCTGCGCTGCTATAGTAGCTATGGCTACCCCCTCTGTTCCCATATGGAAAAGCTTTATCAGTGCTATATCGCCGATTATATTAGTGACGCAGGCTACGACTACAAAGAGGAGCGGCGCTTTGGAATTCCCCATGCCGCGAAAAATCGCACTTATCAGGTTATATCCTACGATGAATATGCTGCCGGCGCCGCAGATCTGGATGTAATGTACTGTCTTTTCGAATGCTTCGGGAGGAGCGTTCATAACTGACGCGATGGTTTCCGCGGTCAGGATGGTTATGATGCTCAGCAGGACCGCCAGTACAAGGAATATCCAGAGACTGGTAGTGATCACTCTGGCAGCTCCATGACCGTCGTTTTGCCCTATTTTTTGCCCCAAAAGCACGGTGGTCCCCATGGAAAGCCCGGTCACGAGCCCAGTCACGATGAGCATCGTCTGGCTGCCGGTGGATACGGCTGAGACATCGGCTGCTCCGCAGAAGGTGCCTACCGCCCATAGATCTACGGCTCCGTAGAGAGCCTGCAGTATCAGGGCCAGCAGTATAGGCAGGGAAAATCGGGTAAGTGTGGGAAGGATGGGGCCCGATAAAAATCCGCTAGATGATAGTTTTTCCATGATCAGCCTCCATTTATCTCTTCAAAGTTGATTTGTGAGATCATGTCGAGCATGTCACAGAATTTGCTGACATCCTCTGACGTATATTTTTCCGTGATCCGTTTTATGGCTTCGTTGTCCTGCATCCTGTAGACCTTGTATTTCGGGATGGCCTCCTCATTGACAAAAAGGCAGTTCTTGCGGCGGTCCTTGGGGTCAGGCTCCTTGGTCACCAGACCTTTTCGGATCAGCTCGTTGATCTTCAGAGTCACTGCAGGTTTCGAGATGTGAAGCAGATCCGCTATCTGCGATGCAGTACATTTGCCATTCATCGTAAAAATAAGCTCCAGATAGAGGAGGCTGTTGTATGTTATATTTTCGTCGACAAACTGTTTGTTCATCAGACGCAGATCACACAGCGCCGTGCTGTAGTAAAATTTGTCCAGTGATTTTCGCAGATCCATTGGACCCTCCTTTCCTTTGATTTTCCTTTTGTCTGTTTGTCCTGTCTGCAGCTGACGTGGAAAATCATGCGAACAAAATAGTTAAGCAATAATATTTATTATAGCTTAACTATTTTGCGGAGTCAAGAATTTACGGAGTCAAGAAAAGTGCAGGCCGGATCAGCCAGAATAATAGCGGGCTTACTGTCGTGTATCTCTTCCCGATGGGGCTATTGAGGCAGATGAAAATGGCTTAAATTAGGACTTGCGAAAGCAGGGATTTGATTATATGATTTAAGAAAATACGGTTGATTCTGAAAATGATGAGGAGGGAAGAAATGTTCAGAGAAATGCGACTGAAAGAAGATAACCAGCTGCCTCAGGAACAGGCTCTGGAAATGTTGGAAAAGGCCCGGTATGGCGTAATGGCGCTGGACGGGGACGACGATTATCCTTATACAGTCCCGGTGAATTTCGTATTCGACGACAATAAGATATATTTCCATGGCGCTACAGAGGGACACAAGGTGGATGCCATAAAGCGCAGCGACAAGGCGTCCTTCTGTGTGGTGACCAAAGCGGATATCGTCCCGGACGCATATAATTGCCTGTTCCTCAGTACCGTGGCCTTCGGCAGGGTCAGACCGGCGAAGGGTGAGCAGGAAAAGCGCAGGGCTCTGGAGCTGATGATAGACAAATACTCCAAGGGCTTCGAAGAAGGCGGACGCAAGTACATCAATGCTTCCTGGGATGAGGTGCAGGCTTTTGTCATAGAACTGGAGCACATCACAGGCAAGAAGGGGACACCATAAAGACGCGGGCTGCCGCAGATCCGGCGAGATGCATTTCCGTTGGAGTCTTGTTGCCGGAGTTTGCAAATCAAAGCATTTTTCGGCAGCGTCAACACGGCGTTGTGCCGGATTTCCGTTCTAAAAAGAAAATTCGGCAGGAAGAACCGGGGAAATTTTATTTCCTGGCAAGTTGACGATCCTGATGTGGAAAATATTTGAAATCGATTGCCGAAAAAATACAAGAAACAGAAAATCCGGCACGCCCCTTGCCGGATTTTGATTTAAAACGTGAGATTCGGCAAGGAGCTGTGTCAAGGCTGCCGGAGAATCGGGCCCGACTGAGAATCCGGCAAGAACCCGTGTCAGAGGTGCCGGATCATGAAGGATTTCGTGATATCCGGCAAGGGAGGCCATCCACATACGCCAGCGGAACCAAAGTTTTTTACAAGGCTTAGGTATTTTGCAATTTAGAGCAAAGCGGAGCTGAAACATCCCTCAAAAAACACCTTTACATTCCATGGAGGATATGGTAGGATAATTTCGCTATAAAAATCTAACTAACGTTAGTTAAAAAATAAGTCAAAAAAGAAAAATGCATATATCAAAGGAGGTAAACATGTCTTGGATATATCTTATCGCAGGAAGCTTCATGGAAATTGGCTGGGCCACAGGAGTGTCTCTCATAGATGGTGACGTGAGGCCGGGGATGGTGGTCGCTGTGGCAGCGATGCTGATGATCAGTTTCTGGTTGTTCTCAAAATCGTTGACGGGCATCCCTGTTTCGACGGCATATGCTGTTTTTACAGGGATAGGATCTGTCGGAACAGTGGTAGTGGGGATGGCGTTCCTCGGAGATCATTTCAGTCTGCTGAAAGTTTTGCTTATCGCGGCGTTGATAGGTTGCATAATCGGTCTGAAATTCATACCGGAGAGAAAGGCTGGCGAAGCTGAGTGCCGGACGGGCGGGATCGCTGGCCAAGCTGCTGAAGCTGCAGGTCAAGCGGGAAAGGCTGCCTGCGAGACAGGGAAGGAAGGAGGCAGATGATATGAGCTGGCTGATAATCATTTTGTCGGGTTGTATGGAGATCGGCGTGGTATATAATGTAAAGAAGTCGGAGGGCTTCACGAAGCTCAAGTATACTCTCCTCTGCTTCATGTTCATATTTTTCAGCGTATCCCTGCTGTACGCGGCTCTCAGGGGCATACCCATCAGCGTCGGATATGCGGTATGGACGGGAATTGGCTCCGCGGGAAGTGTCCTGATGGGGATGTTCCTCTTCAAGGAGTCTAAAGACATGAGGAAAATACTGTTGGTGAGTGGTATAATAATATGCGTGATAGGATTGAAGCTGGTGTCATGAATAAATCCGCGGCGGAGAGAATAGCCGCGGGATCGGGAGGCAGTCGTGAAAAAAGGTGAGGAGACGAGACAGAAAATACTGGACGAGGCTATCGTCCTGTTCGCGGAAAGCGGATATGAAAAAGCTTCCATGAGAGAGCTGGCAGGACGGGTCCATATCAAGGCTCCATCCATGTACGCGTATTTTTCGGGAAAGGAGACGCTGTTCATCAGCGTCTGCGATTTCGTATTCGGCGAGTACCGTCGGTTCATTCGCCGATACGCGGCGGAAATCAGGCCTATGCCTGCTGAAGAGAAGCTGCAGGGGCTGATGAAGATGATGAACGAATACTTCTACGGCACGGAGGAAGGCCGCTTTCTCAGACGGTACTTTTTCGCGCCGCCGCCGCAATTCGAAGAGCTCTTCACGAATTTTTACAGGGAAGGAGAGGATGAGATGCGGAAGGTGATATATGAGGCCGTTGAAAGAGAGCCGGAGATATTCCTCTCCGGGGAAACGGTGACTCAGGCATTTATATGTATACTGGATGGTATGTTCTTCCACATGCTCAACGACTCCCGCCAGGCTTATGAGGAAAAATTCCGGGAAGTCTGGAAAGTCTTCTGGAACGGCATAAAAAGATAGAGAGGCGTTAACAGAAATTTTACATTACAATCTTGCGGAAGCGTAGCTTTTCAGATAAACTCCACACAGATTGTGTTATACTAACCACAAAGGATAACCAGGAGGATAAACAGGAATTTACGATGAACCGCGAAGAAGACATCAATAAGGAGAAAGTTAAAGTATACGTCATAGGGCATAAGAACCCGGATACTGATTCCATATGCTCAGCGATCGCCTACAGCGATCTGAAAAATCGCACTGGTGAAGGATGTACGGATTATATCGCCTGCCGGGCGGGGATAGTCAATGAAGAGACTAAGTTCGTACTGGATTATTTCGGAGTACCGGCTCCCCATTATCTGAGCACAGTGCGGCCGGAGATCGGGGATATAGAGCTGAACCTCATAAGAGGTATAGAAAGTGATGATTCTATAAAGGTGGCCTGGGAGCTGATGCGAAAGCAGGATTCCAGATCGGTCCCGGTCCTCTCCGACGGCAAGCTGGAGGGTATCGTTTCCATAACGGATATCGCGCAGTCCTATATGGATGAGAGCGACAGTCATGTGCTGGCCAATGCCGAGACCAGGTTTTCCAGCATCGCCGAAACGCTGAATGGTCAGGTAATCTGTGGAGATAAGGATGCCCTTTATACAGAAGGAAAGGTGACGATAGCAGCATCCAGCCCGGATGTGATGGAAGGCTTCATAGAAGAATCGGATCTGGTGATATCGGGAGACAGGTTCGAGACTCATTTCACTGCCATAGAGCTGGGGGCCAAATGCCTGGTGCTTTGCCAGGGTTCGACGCCTACCAATACCATAAAGAAGCTGGCCATGGAAAGGGGATGTGTGATCATCAGCACTCCATATGACACATTCACTACGGCCAGGTTGATAAACCAGAGTATACCTGTGAAGTTTTTCATGACCGACGAGAATCTGATCTCGTTTCAGATGTCCGACTCACTGGAGGACATCGAGGAGACGATGAAGACATACAGGTTTCACAATTTTCCCGTTATCGACAAGAACGAGCGGTATCTGGGATTTATTTCACGAAGAAGACTGCTCAATATCAATCGCAAGAAGGTGATCCTGGTAGATCACAATGAGATAGCTCAGGCGGTGGACGGTATGGAAAACGCTCAGGTGCTGGAAATAATAGATCATCACAGGCTGGGCGGGTTTGAGACTCTGGGGCCTGTGTATTTCAGGAATCAGCCGGTAGGCTGTACCGCCACTATAATTTTTCAAATGTATACTGAGGCGGGATTGGTGCCTGACGAGAAGATGGCCGGCCTGCTGATGGCTGCCATCATTTCCGATACATTGGTGTTCAGGTCGCCTACCTGTACGGAAGCTGACAAAAAGGCGTGTGAGAAGCTGGCGGAGCTGGCAGGGACGGATATCAGGGAGTTCGCTCATCAGATGTTTGAAGCCGGAAGCAGTCTGCAGAGCAAGACGCCGGAGGAGATCTGTTATCAGGATTTCAAACGTTTCACTAATGAGGGGTATTCCTTTGGAGTGAGTCAGGTAACCTTTATGGATCAGGAGGAGCTGGACAATATAAAGAAAAAGGTAGAGCCATGCCTCAGGACTGTCATGGAAAGCCAGGATCTGGACATGATGTTCATGATGATGACCAACATCGTAGAGACTAATACCGAGTTGCTCTGCTGTGGGCCGATGGCGGATGAAATGGTGCGGGAAGCCTTCGATATTCCGGAGGAAGCGGAACGTATCATACTGAAAGGCATCGTTTCGAGGAAGAAACAGTTCCTGCCTCCTTTTGCCGAGGCATTGCAGAATAACGGATGATTTTTCAGAGAAAAGCCCCGCCGATCAACGGCGGGATTTTTGTATGGCGGACGTTGGATGTCCTGAAAGTGTAAAACCGATCCGGTATGATAAACGATATGATATAATGAAGCTCAGAGGTGAGGATATGAAGAAAAATGAAGTGCGGGAAGCTGCAAGTGGCTGTGATATCAAAGATCTTCGCGGGACGCCGCAGCTCAGAGAAGCTGCCGCCCGGTGGTTTTATGAGAAGTGGGGCGTTGCGGAGGGCGTGCCTGAGCAGGAATACCTGGATAGCATAGATTCGAGCATAAAAGGGGATGAGCCTTTTCCGCGGTGGTATGTGGTCGTGTCGCGGGACGGGGATATCATAGCCGGAGCAGGGGTCATAGATAATGATTTTCACGAGAGAAAGGATCTGGCGCCTAATATATGCGCTCTATACGTGGAGCCGGAGTTTCGCTGCCATGGCATTGCCGGATGCTTGCTGGAAAAGATATGCGGTGATATGAAGCAGGAGAGCATCGAGGCCATGTACCTCGTCACCGACCATACAGGATTTTATGAGAGATATGGATGGGAGTTCATGGGAATGGTGAAGTCGGAAGATGGCGGCGATCTGAGGATGTATGTTCGCAAGTGAATGCGCGGAGATGCAGCAGGTGCTGTTTTTTCGGGGCCTGGTCTTGCGGGGTCAGTTTTTGGACAGCGCATTGAAGACTGATGAAGAGGAAGGGGACGAGTCATGATGGCGGATATGGTGATGAGAAACGGCAGGATCTATACTATGGATGAAGGTTTCACCGTGGCCGAGGCTATAGCGATCAAAGATGGAGAAATACTCTGGACAGGTGATGGCGCGGATGCGGGGAGATTTATTTCGAAAGATACGAAAGTGGTGGATCTGGGCGGCAAGACAGTGCTACCGGGCTTGATAGATATGCATGTCCACGTGCCGGGAAACGCGTACAACGCCCTTCACAACATTGATGTTTATGATGCCAAGACTGCCGAAGAGACAGAGGAGATCATAAGGGATTTCATTAAAACCCATCCGGAAAAGGATGTGTACTATGGCAAAGGTTTCAAGACAGCCCTGTTCCCCGGTGATGAGAAGATCAAAGGGCCGCGAAAGGAACGGCTCGACGCTATCTGCTCCGATAAGCCGATAGGTATCATAGACGAAGGCGGTCATGTGATATGGCTCAATAGCAAAGGACTGGAAGAGGCCGGGATAACCGGGACGACGGAAGATATCCCCGGCGGAGTCATTGAAAAGGATGCTCAGGGGAATCTTTGGGGGATACTCAAGGACGAGGCGAAGAAGCTGTTCAAGGAGCAGCAGTTCTCTCGGGAGGAAAAGATCCAGGCATACCAATGGTTTCAGGATCTGATGAATTCCTATGGTTATACGACCGTTCTGGCGATGCGTCAGTCCGCGTCTTCAGATCCGGTGCCTATATTTGATATCATGAGGTATTTCGAAGACGGCGATAAGCTTTCTCTGAGGATAGATGGCGCTCGTGAGATAAAGGCTGTAGAAAACAAACTATCGCAGATAGACGATCTTGAGAGGACGAGGCGCGATCTGAGCACTGCCGGGAGCTGTATCAGAGCGACTACAGCCAAGTTTTTCCTTGACGGGACGGTCGAAGGATTGAGCGCGTTCCTGAAGGAGCCTTACTGTGTGGAGAAAGACGGCGAACCGTATCGCGGGGAGCTCCTGTGGGATTCGGTCGAGCTGACGGAGACTTTTGAAGAGGTCCTTCGCAGAGGATTCAATATCCATATCCACGGAGTGGGCGATGGTGCTGTCGCTGTAGCTGTCGAAGCGCTGGAGCGGGCGCAGTGTGCTGTCGCCGGCGATCATAGAAACTGTATCACCCACTTGCAGCTTGTTGAAGACGATGATATCAGGAAGATGGGAGAGCTGGGGATGGTGGCCTGTGTCAATACTTACTGGCATCTCAAAGATCCGTCCATATATTTTGACAGTGAAGAGGTTCTTCTGGGTGAAGAACGGGCAGCCCGGGAATATCCGTTGAAAAAATTAATCGATAATGGAGTGCTCGTCACGTGCTCCGCTGATTATCCTTCGTCGCCTGATCCTAACCCTTTCTTCGCGATACAGGCAGGCGTGACGAGAAACCTGTACGATGCCGATTATTTCGGCGTCGGAGCGATAGACGATGAAGATGATCCTCGCTGGCTGCTGGGGCCTGAAGAGCGTGTGAGCGTTGAAGACATGGTGAGAGCCTATACTTCCAATGCTGCGTTTGCCATGCACCGTGAACAGGAGATAGGCACCCTGGAGCCGGGAAAGAAGGCCGACATGATCATCATAGACAGAGATATTTTTGCCATAGATTATCTTGATATAGAGAAAACGAAAGTGCTGGAGACGATATTCGATGGCAGGGTCGTCTACAAAGCGTGATCCCGGGCAATCTCCGAAGATATGCGGTTTGACGCGTACATGAATAAAAGGAGCGCCGGGTCAACGATCTATATCCGTTGACCCGGCGCTCCTTTTTATATACAGTTCATCGATATCATCGGATCTGACAGAGCTGTATGGCCGGACCATCTTTTTGCGAAGATATCCGTGTCCTATCTCTTGTTATCCTATCTCTTGTTGCTCTGTCTCCAGATACCCATCTTTTCGGCGTCTTTTATCAGCTGATCTCTGAAATCAGGATGGGCTATGGAGATGAGAGCTTCGGCTCTCTCCCATGTAGTCAGCCCCTTCAGGATGACTTTGCCGTATTCCGTCACTACATAGTGAGTGTTGGTCCTGGTATCGGTCACGATGGAGCCTTCCGTCAGTGTCGGCTTTATTCTGGATTTTATATTGCCGGCCTTGTCTGTAAAGGTAGAGGAGCAGCAGATAAAGCTCTTTCCGCCTTTGGACAGATACGCTCCCAGCACAAAGTCCAGCTGGCCGCCCGCGCCGCTGATATGTTTGGTTCCTGCCGACTCTGCATTCACCTGCCCGAACAAGTCGATGTCTACTGCGTTGTTGATGGAAATGAAGTTGTCTATGGAGCTCACGACTCTGATATCATTGGTATAATCTACCGGCGCGCTCATGCACTCAGGATTGTTGTTTATGTAATCGTAAAGCTTCTGAGTACCGGCGCCAAAAGCGTATGCTTGCCTGCCTGGATCTACCGTCTTGCATGAGCCGTTGATCTTGCCCGACATGGCGATGTCGACGAACGCGTCTACATACATTTCTGTATGGACGCCCAGGTTTTTCAGGTCAGAACCTGCTATGAGGGATCCTACCGCATTAGGCATTCCACCGATCCCCAGCTGGAGGCATGCGCCGTTAGGTATTTCCTCGACGATGAGCTGAGCCACCTTTTCATCTATCTCGCTGGTAGGACCGGCAGGGAGTTCCTCCATAGCAGTGTTGGAACTTTCCACTATGTGATCGATCTTGGAGATATGTATTTTTTCTCCGCCCGGGTTTCCGCCCAGCGCTACAGGCATATTTTCATTGACTTCAACTACGATACACTTGGCTCTGCTGCACATGTCAGCCATATGGGATGCGCTGGGACCGAAATTGAAGTAGCCTTCCTCGTCCATCGGCGATACCCTGAACATGGCAACGTCTACAGGATCCGGCAGATCCCTGTAATATCTTGGCAGCTCTGAATATCTGATAGGAGCGTAGTAAGCGATGCCCTGAGCGATAGCCTTTCGCTCGATGCCTGTCATATGCCAGCTGTTCCAGCAGAGATGCTTCGGAGCGTCCTCGATCTTGAAGATTTCAGGTACTCTCAATACGATACCGCCGCGAAACTTCAGATCAGTGAGATCCTCTTCTGTGATCCTTTTGGCCAGCGCTTTGTCGAGATCTACCGGAACGCCGACGCCCCATCCAAAATCGACCCAATCGCCTGACTTGACGGTCTCGGTCGCCTTTTCAGCGGAAATAAGTTTGCTTTCATATTCATTTTTAAAATTTGCCATACTGTTTCCCCGTTTCTGTTGATTTTCGAAATTCGTTAATAATATCACAGAACATTATACTATATTTTGGGCTGAGGATAAAGACAAAATAGCCAGGAGACCGGCGGACTCCCTCGGTCTCTTTCGGTCAAAAGCCCGGGCCGTTCGCTCAGCCCAAAGTCCGGCCTGCTGCCTCAGCTTAAAGCCAGGGCCGCCGGGCAGAAAGCAGAATGTGCGAGTGCGAAACACCGAGCCGGGCTGGACAAATACCCCACATAGGTATTCGTTGCTTTGACAGACGGTTTTCGCGGTACATTCCTTCGAAAGCTATACTTGATATTTCGAAAGATGCAATTTAGAGTATAACGTTTCTCTGCGTATCGCCTGGCAAACCGGCAGCTTTGGACAAAGATTCGGCCAGATATTTATTTTTGTATGACTTTTAGAGGGAAAATACCCCCTTGTAATATGTTTTTTTGATGTCGCCAAACGTTGCTGCTATACCTATTTCCCTTTGAGGCAGGGAAATGAGTATAACTTAAATACCAAAAAAACCCATATAGCTCGGATTTCCATTAACAATTGTATAATTTGAGATGTTCAGGGGGGCATGATGAAAGAAATAAAAAAGCCGGCCTTGCAGGCGCGGCGAAGCTTCCGGTATACGGCCCGGTCTGAGTGATGGAGCGTCCGGTGCCGTTATCTTGACGGATACGCGGCATTTCCATATCCGTTATCTGTATTATACACCGCCGCCTGCCCGGAATACATCGCATAGGGGTTAAAGAAAAGTAAAAGCTGCGTAAAGGCTGGCGGGAGCAGCTCTCGTCGGCCACATCGTTCATCCGCCGCCAGCTATCGGCGACATCAGTCCGTATAGGAATTAAAATCCACGTGGAGCCTCATGCAGACTTCCAGCAAAAAGATTTCGTCGTGGTTTTTGAGGGACATACCGGTCAGATCCTCGATTTTCTCAAGCTGGTAGATCAGGGTCTGCCTGTGCCTGTCCAGCTTCCGGGAGACTTCCGAGATGTTCTTGTATGTGAGGAAGGCCCGCAGGGTGTCCATCAGCTTCGTGCTTCTGGTCTTATCGTATTCCACGACAGGGGCCAGTATATTGTAGGCGCTCTCGGTGAAGGCCTCGTCGGAGGACAGGATGGACATCATGTTGTAGATGAGGGTGTTCTCATAGAAATACCGTTTGCCAAGGCGGATGTCGTTCATGCAAAGTTCTTCTGCCAGCTTGGCGTGGAGATAGTAGTTTCTGAAATCCGTCGGTCCTTCCTTTATCTCGCTTACACCCCAGGAAAAGGTCAGCCTGGAAGATACGGCCCGCAGCTTTTCCTCCGCCAGGTCGAGGAACCTGGCAACCTGGTCCTTTCCGGAAGATAGGGACACTTCGAGATAGGCGATGATGGCATTGTTGTGGTAAGTGACCATTGCTTCCCGTCCCAGAGATTTCGCTGTCTTCATGAATACGTTTCGAACGGTATTTATGTTGGAATCTATCCAGTTCTGCCGCCACTCATCACTGTCGTGGGAGTCGAGCCGCACCCGTCCGACGATACAGGTGTAGCTGCGCTTTAAGTTGAGGCCCATCAGCTTGGCTGTGCGCAGTATCTTTTCTGACGACGGGTCGCTGCCGTTGACCAGGCTCCAGATGAGATCGTCCCTGGCCATGCTCTGGGTCCTTTCGATGATCTCATCCCTGTAGAACCACAGAGATAAAGTCGGAGAAAGGGTGTTGCTAAGCAGGGCCAGCAGTTCTCGCGTCTTTTCATCGCTGAGGCACAGATGACCGTACAGGTGACCGTTGGATTTCAGCGCTATCCGTGTCGTTTCAGGGGCAGCAGGGTTCCCTCCCACCACGTTGTCGCTCATGTCTGTGATGGAAACGTCACACCCCAGGCTTTTGGAGATAATACGGGCGGCGGAGCTGATGTCGGCACCGTTGAGGAAGCTTTTCAGCATGTCCGCCTGCAGATTTTCCACCTTCTTGACATCTCTGTTGTAGTCGTCGTGGAGCCTGTCCAGGACAGCCTCGCAGATGTCCGCGAACCGCACGTCCCACGGTATCATCAGGATCGGCAGATCGCCGCTTCTGGCCAGCTCCGCATTTTCCCGGCTCAGGGACATATCGTCGCCCGGAATGGCCAGCAGGAAAATGCTGGCTCCGGCCTGTATCAGACCTTCGATGAACTGGGTCATGAGGGACTCGTCTTTGACGTAAGGCGTGGCAATGCTCAGAACCATCTCGTTTTTCCTTATGAAATCGTCCAGAGGAAGGTCGTTTACGGAGACGTATTCGATGGGTCTGTCCCCCGGGATGTCTGCTCCGGTCAGGTTCTTGTAGCGCGTGATGATGTTGAGTTTTAAAAATTCTTCGATGGTAAACATGGTGTAGGCCCTCCGTGGTTTAATTATATTATGATAGTAGGAAAAGCTTTTCATACAATTTGTCTGAAAAAAATGAAAAAATATTCAGATAAATTGTCGTTGAGATGGAGATCCTGTCGTCGTAAGATTGCCTTAAGATAAGCTTATCAAACGGCCGATGTTGCAAAATTCGTATTCGGGAGGTAGATTATGCAGACAGGAGAAAACCTTAACAAGAAGATGGGCTTCTGGCAGATCTGGGCTCTTGGCGTCGGCGCCGTAGTCGGCGACGGGATGTTTCTGATGGTAGCCTCGGGGGCCGAGCAGGCGGGGCCGGCATGTATCATCTCATATGTAGTGGCCGGTCTTCTGCTGATGTGCATATGCATGAACGCGTCAGAGCTGGCGGTGGGAATGCCGGTGGCGGGTTCGATGTACAACTGGAGTGAGAGAATATTGGGGCCTCGCTGGGGGTTGTTTTCGGCTTTTGGAAATATCCTGATGGATATCGTATTTCTGGGCTCCGTAGGACTTGGAACGGGATATATTTCCAATTACTTCTTCATGTGGACCGATAACGCCGACCTGTCAGCGGTGATATGGGGAATACTGATACTGTCCATAGTGTTCTTCGTAACGCTGCTGGGAGGAGATGTGACGGGCAAAGCGCAGCTGGTCCTCATCGTGATACTGGTAGGTATAATGGCAATTTTTACTGTAGTAGGGATCTTTTCGGGACATATAGACGGTGACAATTACAAACCGTTCATGCCGTTCGGAGGACAGGGAATAATCCTCGCCATGTGCGCCGGGACGTACATGTACATGGGTCCGCTGACGCTGCTGGCCTCAGCGGGAGAGACGAAGGATGTGACCATAATGCCGCGGGCTATGTTCTGGGCCTTCGTGACGATAATACTTCTCTATGCAGCAGCTATCCTGGTATGCCTTGGCCTCGTCAATTATCAGGAGATGTCCACGATGGCATCGCCGTTCACCATGGCTGCTCAGTACGCCTTCGGAGACGCCGCGGGGATCGTGATAAACTTCGCAGCCTGGATAGCCTGCGTTACGTGTCTGATAGGAGAGATATTCTCGGCATCGAGGCTCCTTTATGGCATGAGCTTCTTCGGAGCTACACCTAAAGTCTTTGGAAAGACCAACAGGAGAGGCGTCCCGCATATAGGACTGACGGTATCCTACATCATCGGCGTGGTGCTGATGCTTCTGGGAATAGTGCCTCAGTTGGGAAATGCTTACACGATGCTGGCCAGCGTGGCGACGGCTTGCGGGATAGTGTGCCTGATAATAACCATCATCGCCAGCTATATGTACAAGAAGAAATTCGCAGACGAATACAACGCCCTTCCTTGGAAGCTGAAGGGAAAGACCTTCTTCTTCATAATCGGTCTTATAGGCTGCGGCGTGCTGTTTTACTCGTCCTTCATATCCAGCATTTCCACAGCCATATGCGTTGTTGTCTTCTTCGTACTGCTGATGATCTACTACCAGCTTTACGCCAAACCTAATGCGGAAAAACTGAAGAAGGAAAGAGAGAACCAGTAGAGCATTTACATAACGATGAAAGGCCGCCGGCCGGCGCCCTGAGACGGACGACCCGGCGGAGAAAGGAGCAAAAAGATGAAAGTTATAGACCTTACCCACACTATATCCGAAGATATGCCGGTATATCCGGGAACCGAGCCACCGAAACTCCAGCAGGCTAACACCTACGAAGTGGACGGCTTCAAGGAAACGCTGATGTCCATGTATTCTCACACAGGCACCCACATGGATCCGCCTAACCACCTCTTTGCCGACAGGACCACCCTGGATGCCTTTCCGGCAGAGCAGTTCGTGGGAAAGGCTCTGGTCATAGATTGCAGAGACCTGGGCGAAGGTGATACAATAACTATCGATAGGATAAAGAAGTACGGCAAGAAAGCCGAAGATGCCGATTTCCTCCTCTTTAACCTGGGATGGGACGATAGATGGGGAACCCCGGACTATTACAAGGACTACGCCTGCATTGACGATGACGTGGTGGATTTCATACTGGCGACGAATAAGAAGGGCGTGGGACTGGATGTCATCGGCATCGACCCTATACCGGACGAAGACCTGCCGATACACAAGAGGTTGTTCAGAGAGCACGAGATAGTGAACATCGAGAATCTGAAGAACCTCGACAAGTGCGGCGACGATCTGTTCTGGTTCTTCGCACTGCCGCTGAAGTGGGAAAAGGCGGACGGAGCGCCTATCAGGGCGGTAGCATTTTGGGAGTAACAAAAACACGGAGTGAACGCTATGAGAGAATTTTTACTGCAGCACGCCTGCAAAGACCCGGTATCCTTTCACATGCCGGGCCACAAGGGAGCGGCTATATTCAGAAAGTACGGATACGGGGAATTCCTCGATAATTTCGTGGACTGTGACGTCACCGAGATACCGGGGGCCGACAATCTCTTTCAGGCGGAAGGGATAATAATGGAGGCGCAGAAGAAGTACAGCAGGCTGTACCAGGTGGACCATTCGTACCTGCAGATAAACGGAACCAGCGGCGGACTTATCGCCTCCGTACTGGCGACGGTGAAGCCTGGCCGGAAGCTGATAATGGCCAGGAACTGTCACAAGTCGGTATTCAACGCCCTGATGCTGGGCGGGATACAGCCGGTATACGCCCAGCCGGAGCTGATAAAGGAGCACGGTATAATGGGAGCGGTGTCGCCGGAGGAGATAGAGCGGTGTATCAGGGAAAATCCCGACGCCGACGCCGTGATACTTCCCAGTCCCAATTACTACGGGATATGCAGCGACATTAGGAAGATAGCGGAAGTGGCCCACAGGGCGGGAAAGATCCTGATAGTCGACCAGGCTCACGGGGCTCATCTGAAATTTTTCCACCAGCTGGGATTTGGCGACGGCATGCCGGAGGCGGCCGAAGACTGCGGCGCCGACCTGGTTGTCAACAGCATACACAAAACGCTGGCATCTCTGACCCAGAGCGCGGTGCTGAACCTCAAGTCGGAGCTGGTGGACAGATACGTGCTGGAGGACAAGCTGCAGGCTATCCAGAGCACCAGCCCTTCCTATATCCTCATGAGCTTTCTGGATATCAACGCCGATCTGCTGGCGGATCACGGCAGAGAGGCTATCGGAGAATGGCGGGCTGCCATAGACTATTTTTATGAAGAGGCAGCTGCCATAGCCGGGCTGAAGCTGATGAAGGCTGAAAACATGGATATGACAAAGATAAACCTCGACATGGGGGAACTGGGGATCGATGGAGCCGGATTGGAGCAGCTCCTGATGGAAAGGGGAATTTTCTCGGAGCTGTACACCGGCGATATACTGATGCTGATGACCGGGATAGGCAACACGAAGGCCCATATGGACAGGACGCTGGACGCTCTCAGAGAGATAGCTGAAACGGGGCCTGACCGTGAAGCCGCGGATGAAAGGCGCAGGAGAGATTACCACGTACCGGAAGCGGGGAAGCTGCGGGCCGTACCGGAGGAAAAGATATTTGTTCCGCTGGATGAAGCCGAGGGAAGGGTCTGCGCCGGGTCCATCATTCCTTATCCGCCGGGCATTCCGTTCGTGTGTCCCGGTGAAGAGATAACCGGCGATATCATCACGTACATAAGCGCCCTTCGCCGTGACGGGGAAAAAGTCATCGGCGTCAATGACAAAGGCTGCGTACTGGTAGGGAAATGACCGGGAAAGTCCGGAGCTGTGCCTGCGGTCAGAAGACCGCAGGGAAGCCACAGACAGAGGGGTCCTGCCCGCGTGTCAGCGTTGGAGCGGAGGCGCGGGCAGCAAACTCATTTGAAGTATTTTGGGAAAAAGCCTTTCCTTGGACCCTTGCATATGATATCATATGCGAGGATGGATAGTATTCATGTACGGAAACTATACCATGACAGAAAAAAGACATATTGCTTTCCTGGTATGGCAATAAGCCAGCCGCTTATATCTTAACGGAACGAGACGGAGATGTCGGCGCCCTGAAAAGAGGAGGTCGATAGATTGAAGACAGGGTTTATTGGTGCAGGAAAGGTGGGGTGCAGCCTCGGCAGATATTTTACCGAAAAAGGCAGAGGTCTGGGCCTGAGCGTAGAAGGCTATTTCAGCCGCAGCGTCGAATCGGCGAAGGAAGCGGCACGTTTTACTGATTCAAAGCCATACGAAAGTATAGAAGGTTTGATCAAGCAGTGCGACGTTATCTTCCTGACGGTTCCTGACGGAAGCATTGGCAGTGTCTGGCAACAGGTACGCCGGTGCGATATAAATGGAAAGACGATATGTCACTGTAGTGGTGCGATGTCTGCTCAAGATGCGTTCGAGGGCATAGAGGAGACGGGAGCTTTTGGATATTCAGTCCATCCGCTGTTCGCAGTAAGCGATAAATATAACGCTTACAGAGAACTGACGGGTGTTTTTTTTACTCTTGAAGGAGATGGCGCCAGCGAGAAGGCGCCGGGACAGGGGAGACACGGAACTTTTCATGAGCTGCAGAAGATCCTGGAGATCATGGGGAACCCTACTTATGTTATAGACAGCAGGGACAAGACTATGTATCATTGCGCGGCGGCTGTCGCCAGCAATCTGGTATGCGGTCTCATCGATCAGAGTGTGGCGATGATGCGCAGATGTGGATTTTCCGAAAAGGATGCGGTGAAGGCACTGGCACCTATATTGACAGGCAACATGGCGCATGTAGCCGCTGATGGACCTGCAGCCAGTCTCACAGGTCCTATAGAGAGAAACGATGTGACGACTGTAAAAAAACACCTGGGATGTTTGAGGGATGATGAACTGGAAGTATACAGACTGCTGAGCCGCAGGCTGGTGGGAATGGCACAGAGCCGTCACCCTGAGAGAGATTACGGGGAAATGTCTCTGCTGCTGGACGCAGGAAAGGAAGAAGAACGATGAAGAACACGGTTGCGAGTTTGCTGAAGATGAAGGAAGATGGACAGAAGATCTCAATGCTGACATGTTATGATTATTCTACAGCTAAATTGATGGAGGAGTCAGGGATAAATATGATCCTTGTGGGAGATTCCCTGGGCAACACGATGTTGGGATATAAAGATACTCTGTCGGTGACTATGGAGGATATGATACACCATGGCGCGGCAGTGGTGAGAGGAGTGAAGGATACGTTCGTGGTGGTGGACATGCCTTTCATGTCATACCAGCCGTCCGTATACGACGCGGTAGTCAACGCCGGAAGACTGATAAAGGAAACGGGAGCCAATGCCGTCAAGCTGGAAGGCGGAGCGGCCGTGAAGGAGCATATAAAAGCCATAACTGACGCGGGGATACCGGTAGTCGCCCACATAGGGATGACGCCTCAGTCGGTCAACGCTTTTGGCGGTTTTAAAGTTCAGGGGAAAAGCCATGAAGCGGCAGCGCAGATCCTCCAGGATGCTTATGACGTTCAGGAGGCAGGGGCCTTTTCCGTGGTGCTGGAATGCGTCCCTGCAAAGCTGGCGGCCCTCATCAGCGAGAAGCTGATGATACCGACAATAGGCATAGGAGCCGGTGATGGCTGCGATGGCCAGGTGCTGGTATGGCAGGACATGTTGGGACTGTTTTCCGATTATGTGCCTAAGTTCGTCAAACATTTCGCCAATGTGGGAGATATCATGGTGGGAGCCTTCAGGGATTACGACAGAGAGGTGAAGGAAGGAGCCTTCCCGACAGAAGCCCATGGATTCAAGATAGATGAAGATATTATAGAGAAGCTGAGAGGAAAGTAAGATGATAACGGCCACTACCATAGAAGAAGCCAGAAAGACAATAAAGAAATGGAAGGCGGAGGGACTTACGGTGGGGTTGGTGCCTACTATGGGAGCCCTCCACGACGGTCATGCGTCGCTGGTGACAGCTGCTGTTTCGGATTGCGACAGAGTCGTGACATCTGTATTCGTCAATCCGACTCAGTTTGGAGAAGGCGAGGACCTGGAAAGCTATCCGCGGGATTTTGAGAGAGACTGCAAGATACTCGAGGAAAAGGGCTGCCACATGGTGTTTCATCCTTCTGTGCAGGAGATGTACCCTGATGGCTATGGGACCTATGTGAATCTGGAATCAGAAATGACGAAGCAGCTTTGCGGAAGGAGCAGGCCCGGTCATTTCCGCGGTGTCTGTACTGTGGTCAGCAAGCTGTTCAACATAACGACTCCCGACAGAGCATACTTCGGGCAAAAGGATGCTCAACAGCTGGCAGTCATCCGCCGGATGGTAAAGGATATGGATTTCGATATAGAGATCGTGGGATGCCCTACCGTACGTGAGAAGGATGGGTTGGCTAAGTCCAGCCGTAACTCATATCTCAATGATGAGGAAAGACAAGCTGCTGCCGTCCTTTACCGTTCGATAGAAAAAGCGAAGGAGCTGGCGGCAGCCGGCGCATCGGGGACGTCGGAAGCCAGTGCTGCGGATCCCCATTCCATAGCTGCTGCAGATCTGCTTAAGACAATGACCGACGTGGTCTCATCCGAACCTATGGCCAGGATAGACTATATCGAAGCGGTAGACGGCCATACACTTATGCCTAAGGAATATCTCGCCCCCGGCGACCTGGTAGCTATGGCTGTATATATAGGGGATACGAGGTTGATAGATAATTTCACGATCTGATGAAAAACATGACCGGAAGGAATTTGCCAAATAGGCATCTATGAAGAATGTTTATTGGCATAAATCCCTGTTTTTGCATTAATGGCTGAAGGCGATATGCCAAATGCGGTTTCTGGAGAAGCCTGATTGGCATAAATTCGGAACAGAGACCTGAAAAAATGCCAATGCAATGTATTTGAAGCGGTTCATTAGGCATATCGCTTTTGCCGAAGAGCTGTTCAGAAGGGATTTATGCCAATTTTGATTAATTTTTTTCGCGTTTTAGGCACAGCGACTTAAAAAGAGGAGGCAATGCACGAAATAAAAACCATATATTGACATAAAATGATTTAAATGGTAAAATATCATATATTTATACGAATGATCCTGTGATGGGATAACGGCGTTCTTTATTTCGCTGCTATGTTATAAAGCGATGATCGCTGCGGGGACTGAAAAAAAGGGGGATATCATGGGAGGTAATGCAGATATGAGAAACAGGGGAATGTTGGCTGCAGGACTTGAAGCGGAGCTGAGGAAAAACCGGATGCGCCTTGAAAGACTGCGGGATGAGTATAACAGATTGCCGGAGGGGGATATATTTATCGTCAATAAAGGAAAACAGTGCAGCTATTATTTTTACAAGGATAAGAAAACGAGATCACTGAGAAAAAACGACGAGATGACGGGGAAGCTCATACGGAAGCGGGTGTTGACCAATACTATCACAGCACTGAGCATCTATTGCGCTACATTGGAAAAAGCTGACTGTCAGTTTAGAAAAGCGCTTGAGAAGACAGGGAAAGGCAGGGCTGTCAAAACCTTGGCCAGGATAGGTGAACTGCCTGACCGTGACCGGTATATCCTTTCGCCGGGTGAATACGCGTGGAAATATGAAGATTATCCGAAGAACGGATACAGGCGCGAAATGCTGCGATATAAAACGGAAAAAGGGATCAGAGTCAGATCCAAGTCGGAAAAGCTCATAGGGGATAAGCTGGAAAAGCATGGGATCGTTTACAGATATGAAGCCCGGCTGACTATCGATGGACAGGATCTTTATCCTGACTTCATGATAATGTCAAGAGATGGAAAGATCGTGGTGTGGGAGCATTTTGGGCTGATGGACAACAGCGATTATTTCTTCAGAGCCTGCAGGAAAATCGAATATTACAGGAGAGCAGGGTTCACACAGCATACAAATCTCATATGCACATACGAAGAAGATGTGGAGGACGGGGCGATACTGGATGGAATAATCGAAAGGTTTGAGCTGACCATTTGAAAAAGCCGCTGCTGCGTCCGGATTTGACGGCCGGTCGCAGCAGCGGCTTTTTTGAAAATCTGAAACAGTGATCCGGGATCAGGCCTATTCCACTTCGACGGTCCAACCCATGTCGTCTTCGATGGTACCAGTCTGGATACCGTAAAGAGTATCGTAGAGCTCCTGAGCGATAGGGCCGATACCACCGCCGTTTATTACCATCGTCTCGCCTTTGTAACAGAGCTCGCCGACCGGTGAGATGACGGCTGCCGTGCCGGACGCGAACATTTCCTTGAAGTTGCCTTTCTTGTAGGCGTCTACTACTTCGTCGATGGTAAGTCGCCTTTCGACAATGTTCATGCCCTTCTTCCTGAGAAGCGCGATAACGGAATCTCTGGTGATACCAGGCAGGATGGTGCCGTCCAGCGGAGCGGTGACGATCTCATCGCCGATAACGAAGAACGCATTGGAAGTACCGATCTCTTCGACGTATTTCCTTTCGACGCCGTCAAGCCACAGGATCTGCTCGTATCCCTTTTCGTGGGCTTCTTCCTGGGCCTTGAGGCTGGCTGCGTAGTTCCCTCCGCACTTGGCTTCACCTGTTCCGCCATCGGTAGCCCTTACATACTTGTCTTCGACATAGATCTTAGTAGGGGTCAGGCCACCTTCATAGTAAGGGCCTACAGGGCTCAGTATTATTATGAATTTATAATGTCTGGAACGGCGAACACCAAGGAACGGTTCGTCTGCGATGATGAAAGGCCTTATATAGAGAGACGTGCCTTCCTTTTGCGGGATCCAGTCGGCGTCCACCTTTACCAGCGCTTTGATGGCGTCCACATAGAGCTCCTCGTCTATCTGAGGTATGCAGAGTCTGTCATTGGTCCTGTTGGTCCTCTTGGCATTCATGTCAGGCCTGAAAAGCTGTATCTTTCCGGCAGGAGTCTTGTAGGCCTTGAGGCCTTCGAACATTTCCTGAGCATAGTGGAAACATACGGCTGCGGGATCCAGCGAAAGAGGCCCGTAAGGAACGATACGTCCGTCGTGCCAGCCCTTGCCGTCCTCGTAATCCATGATGAACATGTGGTCCGTAAAGTCAGTACCGAATCTCAATGTTTCAGGATCCGGCTTCGCCTTCGGATCAGGGTTTTTTGTGATTGGAAAATTGTATTTCATGGCGTTCTCCTTTATATGATGATAAAAATTTTTGTCGTTTGTTATATGCCTTTATTTTACAACAAAATATACGTGAAGTCCAATAATACAACAATAAATATACCACTAAACTTGTTGATGTTCAACAATAAAAATAAAAAAATATTATAAAATATAACAAAAACAATAAAAGCGGCGATATTTCCCTCCATTTCGTTAAATGTACATAAAAGGACGATATAATAAACGAGTTATGAGCGAAAGAGGAAAGAACAGAAGCATCTTCAGGCAGGTGCTCTTTGCGTTGATAAAATTAGCAATAATAGGGATGATACTTGTGATAGGCATCAACTTCTATGTCATAAAGGCTACGGAAGGTCAGATAGGAGCGGTGTTCGATTCTCCTGAAGACTCGGCTACGGAAGAGGAGGTATCAGAGCTTTCTGCCATAGAGCCGGAATGCATAATGGTACTGGGAGCTTCGGTCACTGCTGACGGCCGGCCCAGCTCTATCCTGAGGGACAGGCTGGATACGGCCATAGATCTGTATAATAAAGGCGTAGCCCCTAAGCTGCTGCTGTCGGGAGATAATGGGCAGATGGTGTATAACGAAGTACAGGGAATGAAGAATTACGCGCTGGAAGCAGGCGTGGCCGAAGAAGATATATTCATGGATCACGCAGGATTTTCCACATACGAATCGGTGTACAGAGCCAAGTACATTTTCGGAGTGGACAGTATGGTGGTGGTCACCCAGACATATCACCTTTACAGAGCGTTATACGGATGTAATCGATTTGGGATAGAAGCGGCGGGTGCCGCCGCTGACCAGAACAGCTATGGAGGGCAGGAACGGCGGGAGATAAGAGAAGTGCTGGCTCGCGATAAGGATTTTGTGAAATGGATATTCAAGCCCGAGCCGACGTTCCTGGGAGATAAGATACCTATCTCGGAATAGCGCGGGCAAAGATGGAGTAAAGGAGATATGCGACGGATATGGGAACGAAAGACAGCGTCAAAAGGAGCACCTGTGAAAGGGACAGGAGCATGAGCGGCAGAGGACGAGTGGCGCTGGTCAGGTGTGACAGCTACGACAGCCAGCAGGTGGAACGAGCTGTGTCAAAGGCTATCGAGCTGCTGGGAGGTCTGGAAGAGATCCTTTCTTCGGGAGAAGACCCGCTGACGAAAGCAAGTTCCATAGTCCTCAAGCCTAATATGCTGGCAAAGACAGACCCGGATAAGGCATGTACCACACATCCTGCCGTATTTGGCGCAGTTGGGAGACTTCTGAGGGAAAGCGGCTTCGATGATCTGAGATACGGGGATTCACCAGGGAATCCCATGATAAAAGTGGGATCGGTGGCAGAAGGCTGTGGTATCAAAGCTGTTGCTGACGATCTTGGCATCCCTCTGGGGCAATTCGAAAGCGGTACCCAGGTGGAATTCCCTGACGGGAGAGTGGCTGACAGCTTCGTGTTGTGTGATGAGATAATAAACGCTGACGCGGTGATAAATATCTGTAAGATGAAGACTCATCAGCTGGAACGGATAACAGGGGCAGTCAAGAACACTTTCGGCTGTGTCTTCGGTATCAACAAAGGTGCTTCCCATGCCAGGTTCGCTACGGCGGAAGTGTTTGCCAAGATGACGGCGGATCTGAACAATCTTGTGAAGCCCAGGCTCCATATAATGGATGGCGTGACAGCTATGGAGGGAAATGGCCCGAGATCCGGCAGCCCCAAAGCGATGAATGTCATCATGGCGGCGACCGACCCGGTAGCGATGGACGCGGTGTTTTGTCATTTGGTCCATCTGAGGCCGGAATTGGTACCCACTAACGTCAGCGGTATGGAGCAGGGTGTCGGCACGTGGAAAGAGCTGTGTGTCGTGACAGAGGACGGCACGATCACAGCAGAGGAAGCGTCGGCGATCTACGGAGATAAGGATTTCAATGTGCAGCGGGGAACGGAATACAGAGGAGCGCTCAGGCCTGTCAGGTTCCTGGCTCCATTGCTTGAGAAGAAGCCTGTCGTCAGGCAGGAGCGCTGTATAGGGTGCGGCGTGTGTGCAAGCGTATGCCCTGTGGAAGGAAAAGCGATCCGCATCGAAGAAGGGGCAGGGAAGGGTCGCGGCAGCGTGGCGGTCTACGATTACGACAAGTGTATAAAATGCTACTGCTGCCAGGAAATGTGCCCTGAGGAGGCTATCACAGTCAGGAAATCGCTGCTGGCCAGGATAGCCGACAGGAAATGGAGAATATGAGGCGCGGCGGCGTGACGGAGCATATACATAATACAGGTTACGGATACGAATTGATATCCATAGCCTGTATTTTTTGTGATGTGGGGAAATATCCACGGGATAAATATCCACGGGGATGCTTTCCCCTGTTATGCGGAGGTGTGAAGATGATATATCTTGATAACGGAGCTACATCCTTTCCGAAACCGCCTGAGGTGACGGAAGCCATCGTGACCGCGGTTACGGATTACTGCGCGAATCCCGGCAGAGCAGGGCATGCCATGGCAGCCAGGACAGCCGAAGGAGTGTTCCGGGCAAGGGATTCCATAGCTGAGCTTTTTTCCATAGAAGATCCGGCAAGGATAGTATTCACGAAGAACTGCACGGAATCGCTGAATCTGGCTCTCAAAGGGCTGCTGAGGCCGGGAGATCACGTGATAACCACGTCTATGGAACACAATTCTGTGATACGGCCGTTGCATCAGCTGAGCTGCAAAGGCGTCAGTTACACGATGGTCGGATGCGATATGCAGGGACGGCTCCATGTAGATGAGATGAAAAAAGCTATCAGGCCGGAGACGCGGATGATAGTCATGACGGCAGCATCCAATGTGACAGGGACAAAGATGCCACTGGAGGAAGCGGGCCGTGTAGCGCTGAGGCATGGTCTGATATTTTTGGTAGATGGAGCTCAGGGCGCGGGGCATATGGAGATCGACGTGAAGAAACAACACATAGATGTATTGGCGGTTCCCGGGCATAAAGGATTGTTGGGGCCTCAGGGGACAGGGGCTCTTTATGTGAGGAAGGGACTGAAGCTGCGGCCATTGATGGAGGGCGGTACGGGGACCCGCTCCAGAGAGCGGGAACAGCCGATGGAGTTTCCTGAAGGATATGAAGCAGGGACTGTAAACAGCCCGGGGATCATCGCTCTGGGTGAAGGCGCGCGTGTAGTACAGCGCATGGGTATCAGCGCTATAGAAGAGTATGAAAGACACTTGACTGAGCGGCTGGGGAAAGCCCTTGCCGGGGTGGACGGCGTCAGCATTTATGGGCCGGAAGATGCGGGGGAGAAGACAGCGGTGGTGGCCATCAATATCGATGGGATGGATTGCGAGGAGGTCGCCGATATCCTCGACAGGAGGTATGGGATCGCGGTGCGGGCCGGGTTCCACTGCAGCGGATGCGCTCACGATACCATAGGGACGGGCGATATAGGCTGTGTCAGGATATGTCCCGGGATCTACACGACGGAGAATGAGATAGATGCGGCAGTGGCGGCCATAAAGGAGATAAGCTCACAGGCGATGGAGCAAAGCCGCTGTCAGACCGGGGCGCCGGAGGATAACGTCGGAAGCTGAAGGATGCGGGAAAGCGCGGGAAGGAAGTGGTAAATAAGGGGTTCATATTGTGCCGGGCGCTAAAGCCATGATATAATAGAAAATCAAAGGAGGTGCCGCGATGTCTGAGGGACAGGGTGTTTATGAAGGGCGAAAAGGCCAGAAGCGTCTCAGAGCCATAGAAAAGCAGATAGTCAGCGTGAGGGAGGAATTTGACAACAGATATGCCGACAGCCCTGAGATGAAATATCTCAGCAGCCAGATACAATGGGTAGGAACGGCCGGTCTGATCTTTATCATGGCTCAGCGAGATGTGAACTTCAAGTGGAACGGACTGATGGATTACGGATTCATCAGACTCTGTAAAAGATGGCTGGAAGAGCATGGGCTGCAGTCCGTGACATCAGAGGAGACAGCCGATATGATGAGAGATATACTGCCGGAGGAAATGTGCTCGGAGCTGAGCGACGAGCTGGCTGCGCTGGAAATCGTGTAACAGCGCCTTCATTGGGAGGATGCCATGAGATTTGATTTGACTGTAGATAAAAAGGCTGAAGCGTCGATCGACGATAGGCTGTGTATGAACTGTGGAAAGTGTGGGGAAATATGTCCGACTGGAGCTATCGACGAGTATCGCAGGACGGTCTGCCGGTTGTTTCCAAGAGGGAGTTGGCGTGGAGCGAGCGCTGCAGTAGGCGGGGAATCCGCCGTGTCATTCAGGGAAGCCAGAAGAATGGCTGTTGAGACAGGCTGCAGGGAGAGCTGTCCGCTGGGCATCGTCCCTCAGGCGATAGCATCTCTGGTGAAGTCCGGGGATGTGGAAAGCGCGAGGGAGATGATAGAAGAGAAAAACCCTATGCCGTGGGTCTGTGCGTCGCTCTGTGAAAACCCGTGCGGCGATCAGTGCGCGCGAGGAAGACTGATAGATGAGCCTCTCAACATGAGAGGGCTGGAGGGGTATGTTCTCAACAGCGTCGGGGAAACAATGCCGAAGCACGTAAGGCGTTTTGACAGCGAAGTAGCCATCATAGGAGGCGGCCCGGCCGGGTTGGCGGCAGCCTTCCGGCTTTCCGGAGCAGGATACGGTGTAACAGTGTTCGAAAAGGATGGAAGCCCAGGTGGCGCTCTCAGATGGGGAGTGCCGGATTTCAGGCTCAGCAGAGAAAAGCTGACGGCAGAGACCGGGCGTATCGCTGCCGCCGGTGTGGAGATAAGATGCGGATATGAGATAGGACGGGATCATACGCTGGAAGATCTTCGCGGCCAGGGATTCGCGGCCTGCCTGATAGCTGTCGGAGCCTCGGAAGGAATGACACCGCAGATACCTGGTGGAGACGCACAGGGGATATATGACGCGGTGAGGGTGATGCGTCAGATCAACGGCGGTGAGGACGAAGGAATCCAGCTGGGCGAACGTATCGCGGTCATCGGACGCGGGCGTCTGGTGGTAAATACGGCAAGACTCTTGAGGAGAATGGGGAAAATCGTCACTTGTGCTGTGGTGGAAAGTGATGATGAGCCGGAAATGAGTGAAGGAAGCTTCCAGGCCATGGTCGGAGAAGGTATAGATCTGAGAACCGGAGCTGTCGCTAAGCAGATAATAAGCGAAGGCGGCCAAGTCAAGGCGGTGGAACTGGTAAAAGCCGGATATACCATGGACGGCAATGGAATGAGAAAGCTGCAGATAATCAAAGGAAGCGAGACCAATCTGTTCTGTGATACGGTGATATTTGCTGACGGGCGCAGATGCGCCGCGTCGGAGCTGGGGAACATGGAGACTCATCCGGGAGGCAGAGTGCGGGTCGATGGGAGATACAGGACTAACAAGGATATGATCTTTGCGTGCGGAGACGCTATCGGCCAGTGTGGGTCGGTAGCGGAGGCGATGGCGTCCGGAAAAGCTGCCGCTGCGGAGATAGACAGGACCCTCAGAGAAAACTTTTTCCCGAAGAGAAAAACGGCAGTGAAGAACGCTCCGGACAGCGCCATCATATATGCGGAAAATGTAAGGGATATGATCCCTCAGACAGAGGATGCGGTGACGGATGAGGACAGGATAAACGGCACCGTTGATCATACAGAAGATATCATGCCGTTGCTTCGGGCAGCGGGGATAGGAAAAGAGCTAGAGAGGTTTTCTCAGCTGGATGAGGACGGAAGACCTAAGAGAAAGATAGCGGTCATAGGAGGCGGCATCGCGGGGATGACCGCGGCTCTGGATCTGGCCGGAGAGGGGTATGCTCCGACTATATTGGAAAAGGAGCATGCTCTGGGCGGCAGCTATCGGTGGCTGGCGTCCTGCAAACGTGTGGATAAAGAGCTTCTGGACAGGGAAACGAAAAAGATAAGCGATGCCGGCATCGATGTGGTATATGGAGTTGCGGCAGGAGCCTTCCCCAACATCAAGGGACTGTTTTCCATGGGATATGAAGCGGTGCTTTTCGCCATCGGTGAGAGCACCGGCAGGAGACCTCCGATGAAAAATGTCCGTTGCCGCGGAGTTTTTGAGATAGTCTCGCTGATGGGAAAGCTGCTCGACAATGAACGAGTTGCTGACGTGGGCAAGCAGGTCATCGTCGCCGGATACGATGAGCTTGCTTTCGATACAGCTAGGCTTTTAAAGCAGTTTTGTCAGCAGGTCACGGTGTTGTCGCCTATGAGCAAGGGAAAGCTGAAAGCAAGCGTGGCGTCTGTGGCGGCAGCCCTCGATGAAGGTGTCCACCTGGTAACAGGGGCTGAGCCGGTGGAGATAGAAGCTCAGAACGGCAGGCTTACAGGTGTGAAGTGCAGGATAAAGGAAAAGAACATGATGCTGGATATAACGTGCGATACGCTGGTGCTGGGAGGGACGCAGAGCCCTGACACGGCGGCTGTCGCCGCTGCTAATCCTGATCTGGATATGGATGACAGAGGTTATATCCAGACAGATGATAAATTGATCACCAGCATCTACGGAGTATTTGCGATAGGCGATTTTGATATGACGTCTGTGGAAGCGGGTCACGCCGGTGCGGCCGCTGTCAAAACGTTCATGGAATCGGGAGAATTCAGGGCGGTGGGAAAGCTCAGGGAAGCGGAAGCCCCTCTCACCGGCGCGTCGGTGAAGTATGAGATATTCGAAGGGCGAGGAGCCGCCGGAAACGGACAGATGGAGGTGGGCAGGAGACCTTTGGATAAGTACAGAGCTGAAGCGGAAGCGTCCAGGTGCATGGAATGCGGTTACTGCGGGGAAACGGCCGGACGTTGTATAGGGTGCGGCGTGTGCGCGGAAGTATGCCCTGTAAGGGCGATCACCTTTAAGGCTGTAGCAACGGCGGGAGAAGAGGAGGTTCGGTCATGACGGTTTTTGAGAGAGAAGTTACCATAGTTGGGGCAGGACCTTCCGGAGCGCTGTGCGCCGCTTATCTGGCCAAAGCCGGAATAGATGTACTGCTGCTGGAAAGAGATATATTTCCACGGGAAAAGGCGTGCGGAGACGTGTTGAGAGAAGGCTTCGTCAGTCATGTTGAAGCGTTGGGGATAGCAGGAGATCTGGACGCCATGAGTACGTGCGTCAGGAGATTGAAGCTCATCAGTGACGATGGCCATACCACCACGATCCCTTTCGAATGCTACTGCGCTCCCAGACGAGATGTGGACAGTCTTCTGGTCGATACGGCCATATCACTGGGGGCTGAAGTGAAGCAGGGCTGTACTGTGACTGACGTGCTGACAGAGCAGGGGATAGTCAGAGGTGTGAAGGCCGTATACAGAGGCGAAGAGATATCTGTCAGAAGTAGGCTGACCATAGGCGCTGACGGAGCGTTTTCGACGCTGGCCGCAGCTGCGGGTGTCGTGAAAGAGGAGGTGGGCAGCATGTGGATAGGCAGACGCGCCTATTTCACGGGTGTCAGGCTGGACCGGGCGTTGGCGAAGGGCCAGTATGACGCCTATGGTGTCATAGGCTTTTCTTCGCTGTTGGGAACAGGATATTTCTGGATCATCCCCGTGGGAAAAGAAGGTGTCCGGCATGGGATATGCAATGTTGGGATGCTGATAAATGGAAGAGAGGAATACGAGAGCGTCGACATAGAACGGTGCTTCAGCCGATGGCTGGAAAGCCGTCCTGAGATGGCCGCCATGTTTGAAGGCGCTTCAATCATCAGCCCGTGGCAGGGAGGAAGGATAAGCGATATGAGCTGCGGAATACATAAAGCGGGCCATGGATTCATGGTCATCGGCGATGCGGCAGCCCTGATGACCCCACTCTCCCACGACGGACTTTCTCCGGCCGCAGACTCAGCTAAGGCTGCTGCTGAGGCGGCGACAGACGCGCTGGCGGCAGGTGATTTTTCACAGAACATGCTGATATCGTCATATGGGAAGCATTTCAGAACAAAAGGCGAGAAGGCTCTTTCCGAGGAAATGAAGGAAAAGCGGCTGCTTATGGAATCTATGCGGGATCCGGGCACTATGAACAGGATCGTGGAACTGTTGGAGTCGGATCAGGTATTCAGGAGAAAACATTTGAAATAAGAGATAGCCGGATGAAGCCGGCACGGGAAAATGAGGGGCTGTCGCACAGCTGACCAAATCAGGTCAGCTGTGCGACAGCCCCTCATTTCATAGAAAAGAACAGTTTACGTTTGAGATATATGCTGAATGTTTGTGAATGTATTGCAAAATAAAAAACAGATTGACACAATTGGGGGGTGAGATAATAAAACTGATTACAATTCGTACAAAAATTCTATAATGAATTCTTGTGAGGAGAGAAGAAAGGAAGTAAGACAATGCAAGCAAAACGAAAATTGTTGACTGCCCTGCTTACACTCTGTATGGTACTCATGCTCGTTCCAACGGCAGCACTGGCGTATGGGGAAGGGCAGCATATGTCAGTAAAGACGGGAGGTTTTGTAGATGAGGATGAGTGCGGGTGTTTTGAGATTGATGGGATCACATATGCGCCTTTGAGTGAAAGTACAGTTGCGGTTGTAAATCCTAAACAACATCCCGTAGTTTCTGGAGCCGAATCTCCTTATGACGGGGAAATCATTATTCCTTCAACTGTTACAAGTGACGGTAAAACATATACCGTTACCATGATCTACAACAATGCTTTTGACAGGTCGCCTTATGCAGGGGGAACAGTAACAAAAATCACATTGCCGGATACTATAACCGAGATAGGAGATTCAGCATTTCGCAATGCTACGCAGCTTGAAGCTCTAAACATTCCGGATAGCGTGACTGCGATCGGTAGTAATGCATTTTCTAATTGTCAGAACCTTAAGGAACTTATGATCCCCGCAAGTGTGACTGATGGAGTAAAAGAGGCGTTGACCTCTTCTGTCAGCAGCGGTTATCCAAATGCAAAGGATGTTGTTTTTGCCGATGGCTCGCCGTATTCGAATGAAGATGGGGTACTTTATAAAGGGACAACGCTCGAAGTCCTTCTTGATAAAGAAAAAGATTCTGTTGCTGTTAAACCAGGGACAGAAACAATAGGTGAAAGTGCATTTCGGAACGCAAGTGTATCGACTGTGACGATGCCGGATAGTGTGACGGAGATTGGTGAGTATGCTTTTTATAGCTCCTCTGTAGTTAATGTTGATTTGTCAAAAAATGTTAAGACTATTGGTAAGTCAGTTTTCGCTCGTTCCGATGTTTCAGCTATAGATCTTTCCAATGTAACGACGATTGGTGAGTATGCATTTCAGGGATGCGACTCTCTTAATTCCGTTGAACTTTCTTCCGAATTAACATCGATAGGAGAATGGGCTTTTGAAGAAACGTCCATTGAAAAAGTAATTATTCCGGGCAATGTAAAAAACATATCGGCTGGAGCTTTTAGCGAAGTAGAAACATTAAGAACGATCATTATCGCAGGCAGTGTTGAAAGTATTGGGGAGTATGCTTTTTCTGGATTAGCAAACCGTACTGAGAATACGACAATGATTTTTCTTGGAAACGAACCGCCTGAAATGGATGATAACGCATTCGGATCAGGAGAAAAACTTGAAGACCTCATAGTAGTTGTTCCTGAAAGCGCCGAAGAAAATTATAAAGAAAACAATGTTTTAGGAAGCTATATTCCTGAAACACCTACTGATGATACTCCGGAGTTCAGATTTGCTCTTTCCGTTCCGGAAATAGCCAGTGTAAATAATGGCACGAAGTCAGATATAGAAATGAGCGCTACGATTCCTGTCGGTGCGGTGCTTAATGCCGTAAGTAGCGATGAAGAAGTGGCTACCGCAAAAATAACTGATGAAGGGAAGCTGCAAGTGACAGGGGTTAGTGAAGGAACAGCTCATATCACAGTAACTATGACATTGAGCGGAACAGAGTTGATGAGCGATACAGTTAAGGTTACTATCGAGCATGTACACGACATGGTAAAAACGGAGGCAAAGGATGCTGATTGTACCAATGAGGGGAATATCGCATACTGGCATTGTGAAAGCTGCGGCAAGTATTTTGCAGATGAAAGTGGTACAAATGAAATAACATTAGAAAAAACTGTTGTCCCGGTTAAGGAACATAATTATGAAAATGGAATATGTACAGTATGTGGAGATAAAGATCCAAATTATGTTCCTCCTGTAGATCCACAGAAGCCGCAGAAAGATACAAATGCTGCAACAGGCGATGACAGCAACATTGCTCTTTTGGCAGGTCTCTTAGTACTTGCGGCAGCCGTAGCAGCAGGGACTGTTGTTTACGGGAGAAAGAGAAGAGAACAATAGTCTGTTGTACTAATTCAAAAGAGAATGCGCTTTTTTGGCTGTATAGTTTTGGGTAATCAAAGTTTCTTGAGGCCTCTTCCAAAGAAGGCGACAGCAAAGTCCTGTTATCGCTTCATCAGAAATGCCAATAACAGAGGATTTTGCTTATCAATGGGCATAATTCCCTTTGTATTTCAAGCTCTTGCGATGGCGAAATAATAAAAAGTCAGTTCCAGCATATTGTTTTAGGCATATTTCGGACAGGTGACCGCTGATTTTATGCCAAAAGGGCGAGTATTTTATTGATTTTAGGCATTTTGCATTGTCTGCGAACATCATTTGACCGTGATTTATGCCTATTGAGCATTGATAACAGACTCATTTTAGCAATTCTGCCGTGGCAGATCCTTAGGAGCAGTGCGTGCATCGGATGGAATGGATTTTAAAAAGCGCTCTGGGCTGATCCGGTCTTTCTCAAAAGGATTCGAAGCCTGTCACTTGTGATAGGCTTCGTTTTTCATTATCTTGAAAGCGCGGTATATCTGCTCCAGCAGTATGACCCGCATCATCTGATGAGGGAAGGTCATGGCTGAGAAGGAAAGCTTCAGGTCAGCTCTGGCGCTGACTTCCCGGGACAGCCCCAGGGATCCGCCGATGACGAAAAGGACGCTGCTCTTTCCGGAGATCGTCAGCTTTTCCATGTGCTCTGCCAGCTTTTCCGAGGAAAAGGACTTGCCGTTGATTTCCAACGACACCACATAATCGGAAGGGCGTATCTTTTCCAGTATGTCCCGGCCTTCAGCTGCCTTGACGGCCTCTTCGTCGGCTGCCGAAGGATTGGCCCGCAGTGGGCTTTCTCTGATTTCAGTGATGTTGAGGCGGCAGAATCTCCCCAATCGCTTGGAGTATTCGTCAATGGCGTCACGCCAGTATTTTTCCTTGAGTTTTCCAACTGCCAGTACGGTTATATTCACATCACACCTCGTATATGTAGCTCATGCAGTCTCTCATGGCGATACCCAGCTTCAGCTGGCCGCCGGGGATTATATTTTTTTCCATCAGAGTATTTTTGACAGTCAGCATCGCTACCGCCGGATCGTTGTTCTCGTGGCTCAGATGCCCCAGCAGTATCTGACGCGGTTTGTCTATGGTCCTGGTCAGCCTGCACAGGCACTCTCCCGCAGAGACGTTGGACAGATGTCCCTTATCTCCAAGTATCCTGTGCTTCAGATGGTACGGATATCTGCTCATCAGCAGTATTTCCTTTTCGTGGTTTGCCTCCAGCAGCAGCAGATCGGCGCCCACGATCTCGTCGAATATAGCTTCGGTGATGCAGCCTACGTCGGTGACAATGCTTATCTGTCTGTCTTCGCAGTATATGGAAAAGCCCACCGGGTCAGCCGCGTCATGAGGGATGGAGAAGGGACGTATCATGAAATCGTCTATGTAAAAGTCCTCTCCGGTTTGGAAAAAACGCTGCTGCTGAGGCGGCACCGGTTTCTTTATGCCTTCCCATGTAGCTTCGTTGGCGTATATGGAGATCCCGGGAAGTTTTTTGGCAAGTACCGAGACACTCTTGACGTGGTCTATATGCTCATGGGTGATGAGCAGTGACTTCACGTGGCTCTCGGGCGTGTCAGTAGCCGTCAGACCCTCCAATATCTTTTTCCCGGATATTCCCGCGTCTACCAACAGGGCTGAGCGCTGGTTCTTTATCAGGTAACAGTTGCCGCTGCTTCCGCTGGCAAGTGAACAGAATTTCAATGGCATATATCTTCAAGTCTCCTTTACCATATTAAGATACTCCAATGGACGAAAAAAGTCAATTTATACTACATATGGATATTCAGAAGGATGTGGACAGCAGACGACTCATGTGATAAATTCTATAGAGAAAAGCGAAAAGAGACAGGAAAAAGGAGATGCGGCTCAATGAAAAACGACAGGATACTGAGGATATATACGGATGGCGGTTGCGCCGGTAACCAGAGCGATGAAAACCTGGGAGGCTGGGGCGCTATCATGGAATTCGCCGATGCCAGCAAGGAATTGTATGGGAGCTGTCCCAATACCACCAACAACAGGATGGAGATGACTGCCCTGCTGGAGGCTTTCAAGGCTATCAGGAAGGATGGCCAGCAGATACAGGTCTTTTCTGACAGCAGCTATCTCATGGACTGCTTCCGCAAGAAGTGGTACGCCGGATGGCAGAAAAACGGATGGCTGACAGCGTCTAAGAAGCCTGTGGAGAATCAGGATCTGTGGAAACAATTGCTTCCCTATATAAAGAAGCACGATATATCCTTCTTTCGTGTCAAGGGCCATGTGAATCTGAACAGCAAATCCGTGAATCTGGATAAGCTGTACGAAAAATTCGTTCAGTGGAACGGCGCGGAATTTTCATACGATGATTTCATCTATGTGACGGAAAAGAACAACAGGGCTGATGAGCTGGCAAACATGGGGATAGATCAGCTGCGTTGAATTTCCCGGTAAATGATCTTAATAAAAACCTTCGCGGATGTATATGCTTACTATGTGGAAGATATCGCTTCGTGGGATCTGCCGGATGTCGGAAAGGTCTGCGGTGACAGAAGATACCTGCTGACGAAGTGCTGCTTCCGGCGGATGATAAAGCCATCGGCTTCGTTCTCTGCGGAGGTTTTTTTGATGAGAAAATTTCTTCTTTTGGAAAATATAGTCGCGACTGCTTCCGGCGGTAAGGAGCGGGCAACGTCGCAGGAGCGCCCCGGCCTTGCTCCGGCCGGGAGGCGGGGCGTGACACAGGCATCGCTGTCGGCGCTGATATCGATGTTGATGATGGCTGCGATGCTGTTTGCCATGGTTGTCGTATCGGCTGCGACGTCATGTTATGCCGGTGAAGCGGCGATAACGATATCGTCAGACAGGCAGACTGTGATCTCGCCGGGAGAGGCGGCTGACGCTGTGTACATAAGCTGGAAAGGCGAAAAAGACGGGCCGTCCTTCCTTCGGGTGAGTCAGAGCCGGGAAAGCCTGCCGAGAAGCCAGGCAATTGAAGGACGCCGTGAGAGGGTCTTGGGCGGCGCTTATTTCAGATACACAGCGCAGCTGAAGGGACTGGAGCCGGGGGAGACCTATTATTATGAAATAGGAGACGGGATGGTGTTCGATAAACCTTCTTCTTTTCGTACGCCTCAGGAATCAGGAGAAGGTACTTTCCTGTATCTGGGTGATGTGCAGTTTGATATTTCAATAGATGAATACCGGCGATGGGGTGAAGATATGGAAGATATACGGGCCCGTCATCCCGATCTGGATTGTGCCGTCATAGGCGGAGACATGGTCAATGTGCCGTGGCGATTGGAGCAGTGGAACGGATTCCTGGAAAACTGCGATGTTTTCTCGTCGCTGCCGCTGATGACAGTCCCGGGGAATCACGAGGGCGTGAAAGGGAATATCACTTACAGAAAGATGTTCCCTGCGCCGGATAACGGTCCGTTTATGTCCGGTCTGTCCGGAGAAGCTGCGTCAGCGGGGAATTTCTATTATTTCGACTGGGGATATTGCCGTTTTATCATGACCGACAGTTCCTTTCTGACAGACGCGAGAATGGAGAGCCTGGGACCGGAGGCGTGGGCGCGGGCGGAAAAAAAGGTGGAAGAGTGGCTGGCGGAAGCCTTGGAGGGGAGCGACAAAACGTGGAATATCGTTGTTACCCATCATCCTCCTTACGGGATGCATGATAAGGCCACTGTTTCTCCGGAGCTGAGAAAGCTGTGGGTGCCGATAATGGAGGAATACGGAGCTGATCTGGTGCTATGTGGTCATCAGCACATGTATATGAGGACGGAGCGCATAAACGGCATACTTTACGTGATGGGCAATTCAGGGCAGCGGAAGAGCGGTTTTTTCAACGGCAGTGATGTGCCGCGCTACAGCGCCTCCGTCTACGGCGAAGGGATGAGTTATCAGATAATAAAGGCAGGATGGAAGGAGCTGCGGATAACAGCATACAATGAAAAAGGCCTCATCGTCGATGAGGCTCTGCTTGAAAAAAATATTTTCTTACATATTCTCGAATTTTTTGGTAGCCACTAGATAATCGTTTAGCGTACCCAGGTGGACGTAGTAATAGGAATATCTGTCTTCCTTCTTTACCTGCAGCAGGCCGGCATCTTTGAGCTTCTTCACATGCTGTGAGATGGTAGCCTGAGAGTAGTCGAAATGACCCACCAGATCCTTGTTACAGATGCGCTCGCGTTTCTTGTTGGCTTCCATGATGTATCTGAATATCTTTATTCTGGCGGGATGCGCCAGAGCGTCTGAAATCTTTGCTATAAGCAGGATATCCCCTTCCTGCATTTCGTCGATTTCCTTCCTCAATCTCATATACTGTTACTTCTCCTGTTTGATATATTTCACTTAGTCAACAATACTAGTATACTTATGAGGAAAAACTCTGTCAATATTTGATTTTTGTTGACATCGGCAACTTTGTAGGTTTGTCAAACATATGTTACACCGTCATTTAAAAAATTAAGCAAGGTCTGTCTGGGAGAGAGCCATCCAAGAGGTCTCATGGGAAAGTCGTTGTATCGCCTGTTATGGACTTTGAGTTGTCTGCTGAAATCTTCGAATGAATAGAAGCGATGAGCTGCATAAAAGTACTCATTGTCTTTCCTGTGGGAGCGTTCTACTTTGCCGTTATGTCTGGGGGTGAAGGGCTTGATTTTACGATGTTGAATGTCAAGGTCTTTCAATTTTTTCTCAAACATCGTGAGATCATTGTCTGCCTTGCTGTTACCAAAACGTTTTGTGAACTCAAATCCATTATCCGTCTGGACGCATTGGACTTTGAAGGGGAAGGCTTTCAGCATATGCTCCAGAAATACTGCAGATGAATAAGTGGATGCTTCCTGAAAGGCTTCTACATAACGGAACCGCGAGAACTCGTCGATAGCGGTATACTGGTAGAATTTTTCTCCTTTCACATCGCCGACCATGCAGGAAGAAGGTACGTGCTTCACGTCGATCTGCACACGCTGACCGGGGTACAGCATCTGTTCATAAGGCTTAGGAGTGTATTTCGGGTTTGGAAGCTTTTGAGGAGCCATATCAAGCCTTTTGAGGACACGCCAAAGACCTGTGATGGAGCGTGAATAACCGCGCTGTGTAAGCTTAACCCAAAAGACGACCAGACCTGTGTGAGGGTTCCTCCTGCGCATATCCCGGATAAGTTTGAGCTCTTCGGGAGTATGCTGGTTGGGATGGGAATGAGGACGTCTGGAACGATCGCGCAGGGAATCCCAGGAGCCATCGTAGCGAGCTTTCCAACGATAGATATACTGACGGTTAGTCTTGTATTTGATAGCTGCTTTGGTGACTCCATAACGTTCAGCGTATTTAATAAGTGATAGACGGTATCTCATATCCTGTGTTATACTTGCCATGCGAGGATGCTCCTTTATGTATTTTTGTTTTGTGGTGATTCAAATATAACACAAAGTGAACCTATCCTCGCTTTTTATTTATTCACTTGTAACATATGTATTGTAATCCTACATGATTTTTGTTGACATCGGCAACTTTTTATTGATATCGTCGGCTGTCGATGGCGGCAAAGCCTTTCTCCAGGTCGGCGATAATATCGGCGATATGTTCCGTCCCGATCGAGAGGCGCACGGTATTCGGTTTTATGCCTTGTGCTTCCAGCTCTTCCTCAGTACACTGGCTATGTGTCGTAGTCGCAGGGTGTATCACAAGGGACTTCATATCGGCTACATTTGCCAGCAGCGAGAACAGCTGCAGAGCATCGATGAAATCCTTGGTATCCTGAAGATCACCTTTTATGTCGAAGGTGAAGATCGAGCCGCCTCCGTCAGGGAAATACTTGTTATACAGCCTTCTTTGAGATTCACTGTTTGATACCGACGGATGGTGTACGGCTTCTACCTGAGGATGGCTCTTGAGAAAATCGATGACGGCCAGCGCGTTGGATACGTGACGTTCTACCCGAAGAGACAGGGTCTCCAGCCCTTGCAGGAACATGAACGCGTGGAAGGGAGAGATCGCCGCTCCGGTATCTCTCAGCAGTACAGCCCGGACCCTGGTGACGAAGGCCGCGCTGCCGGCTGCTTCGGTGAACCTGATGCCATGATAGCCTGGGTCGGGTTCTGAAAGAGTTGGGAATTTTCCCGGGATATCCCAATCGAACGAACCTCCGTCAACGATGACTCCGCCCAGCGATGTGCCGTGGCCGCCAATGAACTTAGTGGCCGAGTGGATGACGATGTCGGCGCCATATTCGAAAGGCCTTACAAGGTATGGCGTGGCGAAGGTGTTGTCTATGATGAGAGGTATGCCGTGGGAATGGGCTATATCCGCCAGTTTTCTGATGTCGGTCACATCAGAATGAGGATTGCCTAAAGTTTCGGCAAACAGAAGCTTTGTTTCATCTTTGATGGCTCTTTCCACAGCGTCAAAATCAGAGATATCGACAAAGGTGGTGGATATCCCGTATTGTGGCAGCGTGTTGGCCAGTAGATTGTACGTGCCGCCGTATATGTTGCCTGCGGAGACTATGTGATCTCCGTTGCAGGCGATGTTCTGGAAAGAATATGAAAGAGCTGCCGCTCCTGAGGCCACAGCCAGCGCAGCGGCGCCGCCTTCCAGTACAGCCATTCTTTTTTCGAAAACTTCCTGGGTGGGATTTGTCAGGCGGCCGTATATGTTTCCGGGTTCGCGCAGTCCGAACCTGGCGGCTGCATGGTCACAGTCGTCGAATACAAAAGAAGTCGTCTGATATATGGGAACGGCTCTGGCGCCTGTGGATGGGTCAGGGGTTTCCTGACCTGAATGCAGCTGGAGTGTCTCGAAGCGATAACTTTTCATGATCTATATACATCCCCTTTCTGATTACCTATTGAATAGATAGGTATATGAATGATACCATCTCGACTTGTTCCAGTCAATACAGTTGGCGGAAAATTTACGGCTGGTGAGAAATCGTGTGGTACGGCCGGAGCTGCGACATCCGGCATGCAGACGTTGAGACGTTGGCATCGTCATGGCTGACGGTCATTTGTATCCTGCTTCGGAAGGGAAATGTTGCCGTTGGCAAGGTCTTCCAGCGTAATCCCCTCCAGGTATTTGTCGACTATCCTGTCAAGTTCCCGCCATACGGGAAGAGTCGGGCAGTCATCGGCTCTGTCACATTGGATCGATCCGGGTTTCAGACAGGCTACGGGAGCCAGAGACCCTTCTGTAAGTTTCAGTATACTTCCTATAGTATACGATGAAGGCTCAGCAGAAAGCTTGTAACCGCCGCCTTTGCCTCGGAGGCCGATCACCATTCTGTTTTTTACGAGAACCTTGATTATGGATTCCAGATATTTTTCAGAAATGTTCTGATCACACGCTATATCCTTGAGAGGGATATATTTACCACTGTCATCTGATGCCAGTGCGACCATTACCCGCAGCGCGTAGCGGCCTTTTGTGGATATCATCATAAGGTCAACCTCCTTTCATTGATTTATCGCGCGAAGCACGATGTCCGGATGCCCCGGAGCTGTTTACGGGCGGCGCGGAAGGGCGTACCCTGTCATCGGGCTCCTGCTTCATAGTCATATTATACACATAAGGGACACCTTTAAAAAGCAAAAAGTGTAAAACAATGCATATTGACAATAGGCGTTGCCTTAGAGTGACAGCGTTGTATCGATGAGATTACGCTTTGCAGGCTTCGAACAGTAAAAAAGAGCCGTCGCAGGCTCTCTTTTACTGTCGTTATCATTATTATCATTTACTAGGAGGTGTAATCCTAAAATTGAGAAGGGGCTGCTGTGTTTTAGGGATTGAGAAGAAGAAGTGTTTATTTTTTTTAAAGCAAGCCCCTTCTGTAATTTTGCTCAGCAATGTATTTTCTTGCTGTGGCTATATAGTAGCAAGAAAATATGCTGTTTTTAGGGTGCTATTGTGAAGACTTGTTGAAAAAAACATGTCAGATCAATGACATATCGCGTTTCCAGCTTAGTATACGCCTGACGGATGCATCCAGTCTTTCCTCCGAGATGACGCCGTTTTTTACAGCTTCGATGACAACATTGTATTGGGACGCATAGTCGCCGGTACAGAGGAGATCATTGCCGGCGAGGATGGCGGTCACGGCGCTGCTGGTGGTCGGTGAAAATGACGAGACGGCGCCCATGGAAAGGTCGTCAGTCACGATGACGCCGTCGAAGCCCATGTCGTAGCGCAGCAGTCGGTGTACGGCCGGTGAGAGGGATGCCGGAAGATCTTCATCCAGAGCTGATACGATGTTATGGGAAACGAGGACAGCAGGAGCCCCGGCCTTGATCCCCGCGGCAAAAGGCAGCAAATCGCTTTGCTCCAGCTGCTCTATCGTCCTGTCGTCGACAGCCGCGCCTTTGTGAGTGTCTTTCGAATTACCGTAGCCGGGAAAATGCTTGAGGCAGCAGCCCATGTTATCTGCGAGACAGGCCCTGACCACTTTTGCCGCGTATTCTGATGTGGCTTCGGCATCCAGACCGATACTCCTGGAATACATGAAGTCGTCAGAGTCGGTGGAAATGTCGCATACGGGCGCCAGATTCAAGTCTATGCCTATTTCTGAAAGAAGGGCGTTTTTTTCGTGGACATCGGCGATGACAGCGTCCATGCCGCCCTGGGCAAAGAGCTGGCGAGGCGATTTGAACGGTTCGCTTCGGAAAGCGGGTGAGGAGCTGACTCTGTTAACTGTGCCTCCTTCCTCGTCCACAGCTATGATAGGCGTGATCTCGCAGGCGGCGTCGATATCGTCCAGCGCCGCCTTTAAGGAAGGTTTGTCGCTGTCTGTAAAGCTGGGCTGGAACAGCAGTACGCTGCCCAGGTTATACTGAGTCACTGTTTCAGGTGACGGAGTGCCGCTGTAAAAGCATCCCATGAACATTTGGCCGGCTTTTTCCTCCAAGGTCATATCATCCAGCAGCGCTTCTATGTGAGGGTCGCGCCGGGCATTGATGATTTCCGTCAGCGTCAGCTGTTGGCGGGTACCGGTAATGCTGAGGGCTGCCAGAACAGCGCCGCATAATATCAAGATACAGAATGATGTCGTGAGGATCCTTCGTTTCATATCTATCCTTTTCTCCTGCCCGCGCTTTATATTTTCCGTTTCAGAGCAGGCTCAAGTCTCGTCGTCAGGATCGCGGCGGCCGCGATCTTGATAGCATCTCCCGGTAAAAACGGGAACACGCATGAGACCAGCGATGCCCAGAGCGGTGTCGATGTGCTGAACATGAACCAGGCTGTTCCCAATGCGTAACATATCAGAAGTCCGGCGGTCATGGTCGCAGCGCAGGCTAATACTACAGGTATGCGTTTTTTTCTCGCGGAAGAACCGATGGGAGAGGATTTTTTCTCCGCTGCCGAAAGCTCGCTCTCCGAACTGGAGCTGCCGGAGGTCTTCACGGTGTTTTCCATGAGGAGGCCGATGATCAGTACGGCCACTATGTATCCTATTATATATCCTCCCGTCGGTCCTGCCAAGACTCCTATGCCGCCTCTGAATCCTGAGAAAACGGGGACACCTGCGGCGCCCAGCAGGACGTAGACCGCCATGCTGAGAGTGCCGTATTTTTTCCCCAGGATACCGCCGGTGAGAAATACGGACAGAGTGCCCAGATTGACAGGGACAGGCGTGAACCCCAGCGGTATGGTTATGAGAGAGCATATGGCGGTGACTGCTGCGAATATGCCGCACAGTATCATCATTGTCGTTCTTGAATATGTTCCTGAAGTCATAAGTAGGATCTCCTTTTAAATATTATGGTAAATCTATAGTTTGTCGTGGGGACAATTGTAAACTATATAAAAACAATTGTCAACATAAATCGGTGCGGACGTATCACCTGTCCGTTGAACCAAAGATTTTTCTGTGCATATTATGGAGATAAGACCATAGGTATATAAGATTGAACTTTTCAGGAGGTAAATTTCAGGAGGTAAAAATGATAAGAGGATCTATCGTGGCTCTCGTGACTCCTTTCGATCAGGACGGACATGTCGATTACAGGCGGCTTGGAGAGCTGATAAACTGGCATATAGAATGGGGCACCGACGCGGTACTGGTGCTCGGGACGACAGGGGAGACTCCGGCTCTTTCAGAGGAGGAACAGGAGGAGATCGTAAGGGTCTCAATAGAGGAGGCCGGCGGCCGTATCCCCGTCATAGCCAACAGCGGCTGCAACAACACGGAAAAGACGGTGGCCAAGAGTGTGAAATATGAGAAGATGGGAGCGGATGGCCTGCTGGTGATAACACCGTATTACAATAAGCCTAATGAGACGGGGATGATGGAGCATTTCCGCAGTGTCGCCGACAGTGTCGCCATACCGATATATATCTACAACGTTCCCGCCAGGACAGGGATCTCCATAAGCCCGGAAACGGTAGCCAAGCTGGCGGTCCATGAAAACATCGCAGGAATAAAAGAGGCCAGCGGCGATATGTCTTATGCGGCCAGGATAGCCAGGCTGACGGGAGATGACTTCGCCATGTATTCCGGGAATGACGATATAACAGTGGCTCTCATGTCTATGGGAGCAGTGGGCGCTGTATCGGTCTGGGCCAATCTGATGCCGGGAAAGGTCAGGGAGATGACCCATGCCTTCCTGGATGGGGACACGGATAAGGCCAGGAAGATACAACTGGAGAACCTGAATCTGATAAACGCTCTGTTTTGTGAGACCAATCCGGTACCTGTGAAGGCGCTGATGAATATGAAGGGAATGAACGTGGGAGGATGCAGGCTCCCGCTGGGGCCTCTTTGCGGTGCCAGCAGAAGAGTCCTGAGGAATCTGGCCGACAGCCTGGAGCTGCCGCGGTGAGGACTGCGGCGTCATATCGGATAGTATGAGCAGGACGGCAGAGACGACGCACCCACTGTAAAGGTTTTGTGAAAATAAAAATAGTTGCCTTGACAACCATATATCTGGTGAGTAGAATAGTCATTACGTGCCAAGAAGGTTGTAAAGACAACTATTTTTTTGAAAGGAAGATGATACATATGAAACGGCCGCTGCCGGTATACTTTTCCATAATATACAGACATGGAAGGGTGATGCATGATAAAGCCATGAAGCAGTTTGGCATAACGGGCCAACAGATGGGATATATAAGGTGGATAGGGGAAAATCCCGGGATATCTCAGGAGGATCTGGCCAGGCGGATGCAGATAGATAAGGGAGCCGTCGCTAAAGCGGTAGGGAACCTGGTAGAAAAAGGATTCGTCGAGAGGCGAAAGAATCCGGACGACAGGAGGGCCTATTGCCTTTTCCCCACGGAAAAGGCAAGGAACATACGGAGCAGGATAGAGCAGTGCGCGCGGAGGATAGAGGGAGAGCTCTTCGATGGATTGACTCCTGAGGAGACTGAGCTCTTCGAAAATCTGCTGGGCAGAGTAACGGAAAATATGATGAGGATGCTGGAAGGAGGCAAATTATGAGGACGGTGATGAAGTATTACAAGCCCTATGTGTGGCTCATAGTTTTCAATCTGCTGTTTTTGCTGGGACAGGCCATGTGCGAGCTGGCGCTGCCAGGGTATATGTCCGATATAATAAATAACGGTATAGTGGTCCAGGATATGGATTATATAAAGAGGACAGGACTGATAATGCTGGCTGTATCGGCGGCCACAGTCTGTTGCTCTCTTCTCAGCAGCTTTCTGGCGGCCAGGGCATCGGCAAAATCATCGCGGGATATAAGACACGCGTTGTTCATGCGAGTCACAGCATTTTCGGCGGCTGAGCTGGAAGAGTTTTCTACAGCGTCGCTGATAACCAGATCTACCAATGATGTGCAGATGGTACAGCAGGCTACGGTGATGATACTCAGGCTTGCCTGCTTCGCGCCTATAATGGGTATAGGAGCTGTTATCAGAGCGCTGGATACCAGTCTCTCCCTTTCATGGACCATCGGACTGGCGCTGCTGGTGATAATCGGTATCATGGCGGTCTCCTTCTTTCTCGTGTTCCCGAAATTCAAGGTGCTTCAGAGCAAACTGGACGGGTTGAACCTGATAATGAAAGAACGGCTGTCGGGGATGCTGGTCATCAGGGCCTTCAATACTCAGAAGACGGAAGAACAGCGGTTCACCGCAGCCAACAGAGAGCTTACCAGGATAAACATGTTTGTCAACAGAGCCATGTCCTTCATGATGCCGTCGCTGATGTTCGTGATGAATGCTGTCAGCATCCTCATCGTATGGGCGGGAGCTCATCTGATAGAAGGCGGCGATCTGATGATAGGCGATATGCTGGCTTACCTCCAGTACGCCATGCATGTCATCATGTCTTTCCTTTTCATAACCATGATGTTCATCATGATACCGAGGGCAGCTGTTTCAGCACAGAGGATAGGACAGGTCATCGACACTGAGCCTACCATAGAGGATCCGGAGAAGGCGGAAACGCTGGCAGATCCTCGGGGACTGGTGGAGTTCAGGAACGTGTCCTTCGCTTACCCGGATGCCGAGGAGAAGACCCTGGAGAATATCAACTTCACTGTGGAGCCGGGGAAGACTACTGCTATCATCGGAGGGACAGGCAGCGGCAAGAGCACGCTGGTAAGCCTGATACCGAGATTCTACGATGTGACGGAAGGGCAGGTGCTGATGGATGGTGTAGATATCAGGGAACTGACTCAGCATCAGCTGCGCGATCAGATAGGATATGTGCCGCAGAAAGGGCTGCTGTTTTCCGGGACCATAGCTTCAAATCTACAGTACGGTAAGGAAGACGCCACAGCAGAGGAGATGATGGATGCTGCGAAGACAGCTCAGGCGGCGGATTTCATCGGCGAGAAAGAGCATGGACTGGACGAGGAGGTGGCCCAGGGCGGCACCAATGTATCGGGAGGTCAGAAACAGCGTCTTTCCATAGCCAGAGCTTTGGTTAAGAAACCGAAGATATATATATTTGACGACAGCTTTTCAGCGCTGGACTTCAAGACAGATAAAGCTCTCAGGAGCGCTTTGAAGGCCAAGGTAGGAGACAGCACCATCATAATCGTGGCTCAGCGCATCAATACCATAATAGACGCGGAGCAGATCGTGGTGATGGATGAAGGAAAAGTTGCCGGCATCGGTACTCACGATCAGCTGATGGAATGCTGTGACGTCTACAGAGAGATAGCGCTGTCGCAGCTCAGCGAAGAAGAACTGGAAAGGGGGCGTAAATAATGGCGGCAAAGAGAAGAGGGGGCGGCGACCCGGGCGGTCATGGAGCGAACATGATGCCGGGTGAGAAGGCCAAGGACTTCGGCAAGACGATGAAGACTCTGGCCCGATACCTGGCGCCGCATAAATTCAGACTGGCGGCAGTCTTCGTATTCGCCATAGCCAGTACTGTATTTTCCATAATATCGCCGACAATACTGGGAGATGCCACCGATAAGGTGGTGGAAGGATTGATGAGCGGTGCCGGCATAGATTTTCAGGGCTTGTTTTCCATATTGATGTTGCTTTTGATACTCTATGGCCTGAGCCTGCTGTTTGGAGCTGCTCAGGGCTGGATCATGGCAGACGCGTCTCAGAAGGTCATATATACATTGCGTGACAAGATGTCCGTCAAGCTGGACCGGCTGCCTCTCAAATATTTTGACACTAAGACTCATGGCGAGATACAGAGCAGGATGATAAATGACATCGAGACGGTCAATCAGACCTTGTCAGTCAGCCTGACACAGATGATAACCAGCTTTACTACCATAATCGGCATATTGATAATGATGCTCAGGATAAGCGTCATCATGACCGTGACCGCGCTGGTAGTGCTGCCTCTTTCCATGATAGTGATACGGCTGGTGGTCTCTAAATCTCAAGGCCATTTCAAGAACCAGCAGAAATACCTGGGGCTGGTCAACGGACATGTGGAGGAAATGTACGCCGGACATGATATCATCAAGGCGTTCAATCGTGAAGAGGAGTCGGCTCAGGTCTTCGAGGAATACAACGAAAAGCTTTGCGAATCGGCATGGAAATCCCAGTTCCTGTCGGGGACGATGATGCCGATAACCAATTTCATAGGTAACGCCGCGTACGTGGCTGTCTGCCTGCTGGGTGGGTATCTGGCAATAAACGGCAGGGTATCTATCGGAAACATACAGGCGTTCATACAGTATGTAAGGAGCTTCAACCAGCCTATTTCCCAGGTGGCCAATGTGGCCAATCAGCTGCAGTCCACCGCTGCCGCGGCTGAGCGTATCTTTGAGCTGATAGAGGAAGAAGAGGCAGTGGATATCGATACGGATCCTGCGGAGAAAATAGACGCGGACCGTGTGGAAGGACGAGTGGAGTTTGATCATGTGAAATTTGGGTACACGCCGGATGAGCCTGTGATCAAGGATTTCTCGTTCACGGCTCAACCTGGCCAGCGAGTGGCGATAGTCGGACCGACAGGAGCGGGGAAGACCACCATCGTCAAGCTGTTGATGCGATTCTATGAGCTGGACGGCGGCAGGATCACCATAGATGGTCATGATATCACGGCTCTTTCCAGGAGCAATCTGAGAGAGATGTTCGGGATGGTGCTCCAGGATACGTGGCTCAACAATGGGACTCTGAGAGAAAACATAAGATATGGCAATCCGGACGCCACTGATGAAGAAGTGGAGGCTGCAGCCAAGGCCGCTCATATAGACCATTTTATAAAGACCCAGAGCAAGGGATATGATATGGAGGTCAACGAGGAAGCCACCAATATATCTCAGGGGCAGAAACAGCTTCTGACCATCGCCAGAGCTTTTCTGGCGGACGCGCCTATATTGATCCTGGACGAGGCCACCAGCTCTGTCGATACCAGGACCGAGGCGTTGATACAGAAGGCCATGGCCAGGCTGATGGAAGGTCGTACAAGCTTCGTCATCGCCCACAGATTGTCCACGATAAAAGACGCCGATCATATACTGGTGTTGAATCATGGAGATATAATAGAGCAGGGTACCCACGAGGAGCTTCTGGCACAAAATGGATTTTATACCAGCCTTTACAACAGTCAATTTGCACAATAGATACATCGTTGTCACAAACTCGTCATAAAAGGGTGATATAACTATACACATCGTTGAAGTGAGGATATTGAAGCGAGGAAGTGGTGACATGGGCAAACTCATTAACAACAGACGTGCGATGAAGCTGGCTCTTGCAGGACTGATCGTCGTGATAGTCGGATTCGCTGCGGTACTTTTCTTCATGAGCTATGGAGGAAGAGGCGAGGCGGCAGCCGAGAGCAGTGTGGAAACGACAGGCTCTCAGGCGATGAAAATCGACACATCATCCGACTATGCCGAGGAACTTTACGGTTGCAAGGTAGATGATGTCAACGACACCGCCGCTGTGGTGAAGTTGCTGGAAACCATGGGTCTGGAGAACGTGACGGGAAAATATACCGCTACGATCGCCGCGGAGGGAGATATCCGTGTACTGACGGTGACCTTTGAAGATTCGGTTCAGAAGGCGAACAAGAAGACCCTCGATGACAATATGGTGATATGCGCTCAGCAGATGATGGCTCTGATGCCGTCGGTGGATAAGGTGCAGTGGACCTATTCTCTCAGATCGGCGGACGCGGAAGAGGAAACGACGACTGTTTCCCTCGATGAAGCGGGAGCCAGAGAACAGCTGTCACGTAATATAGATAAATATGGGGAGTCGGCCAGGGCATTCAGGAACTTACTGCAGGAACAGGCCGGAGAAGAATAATGATTTTCGACAGGGGTATAAAAAGATAGATATTGGGAGAAGCTGTCTTCCCGCCGGTCTCGGCGGGAGACAGCTTTTTTGTTCGCCCGGGAATTATCGCATGAAAAATATCGCGGCAGGCCGACTCTGTCCTATTTGCCCTGCTTTTCAAGAGCATTCAGCGGCGAATATCGCAGCAGCAGCTTTTTTTCGCGAGGCAGCTTCTTGATGGCTGCCTCACGCCTGATGGCAGAAGACTTGTCCGGCATGTATTCCAGATAGAAGGGTGTCAGAGGCCCGCGCCCCCTGGTGTACTTGGCGCCGGTGCCGCTCCTGTGAGCTGCCAGCCGTTTCTCGAAGTGATTGGTCCAGCCGGTGTAGAGGGAGCCGTCCCCGCACTTGAGGATGTACACGCATGGGCCATTGGGACAGGGAGTGTCGGTACGAGGGCTGAGACTGCCGGCTCCACTCCCGTGGGCCGGAGCTGTCGTCGGAGCCGGCTTCCGCACTTTTGTTCCCGTCTTTTTTCCCATGGGAAGCCTCCTTTCTGTCATCTGCGCAATGTCGATAATCAGATTATGACGGCGAGGAGCGGGAAAGTCAAGGGGCGCCCGTCACAGGAAGGATAGTTAAAAAACTGACAAAACATTGCTGACGTGAAAGGCCTTTTCTGATATAATGAGGTTAAAATGGAGCGATTATTGATTTATGATAGATAAATACGGCAGACAAATAGATTATATGAGGATCTCGGTCACCGAGCTGTGCAATCTCAGGTGCAGATACTGCATGCCGGAGGAAGGCATCGTAAAGAGGGATCATGAGGAGATGATGACAGCAGAGGAGACCATCGATGCGGTGAAAGCCGCCGTATCCCTCGGAGTGAAGAAGATAAGAGTCACAGGCGGAGAGCCTCTCGTAAAGAGAGGCATCGTTGAGCTGTGCGAAAATATCGCGGCTATAGACGGAGTCGAGGAATTGTGCATGACCACCAATGGCACACTGCTTCCCGGATATGCCCGGGAGTTGAGGGCTGCCGGAGTCGACAGAGTCAACATCAGCCTGGATACATTGAAGGCAGACAGGTACAGGGAAATAACCAGGATAGGGGAACTGTCGGAGGCATTGTCAGGCATAGAGGCAGCCTTTGAGGCGGGATTTGAGAAAGTGAAGATAAATACGGTCCTGATGGGCGGCTTCAACGACGATGAAATCGAGGATTTCGTCAGGCTTACGATAGATCGTCCTCTGGAAGTAAGGTTCATCGAGCTGATGCCCATAGGCGGTGGCATAGAGTTTGAAAAGGCCCGGTTCATAAGCTGCGTCAGGGTGTTGGAAAGCGTGCCGGGGCTTGAACCTCTCGATATGACCGATGGCGTCGCGGCCATGTATGCTTTGCCGGGAGCGAAGGGCAGGGTTGGCCTCATAAGACCCATAAGCTGTGATTTTTGCGAGGGCTGCAACAAGATAAGGCTGACAGCTGATGGGATGCTGAAGCCATGTCTTCATTCGGGAGCCGAGATTTCTATCAAGGGCAGGAGTCGCGAGGAGATGACTGAAGTGATCCGGGAGGCGATCCTCAGCAAACCGCAGATGAGGGAGACCCTTGACGCGGAGAATCCCAGCCATGCGGGAAGGAATATGAACAGCATAGGAGGCTGACGATGGGAGATTTCACTCATTTCAATGACGAAGGACGGGCGAAGATGGTGGACGTAGGCTCCAAGCAGGAGACGGAGCGTATCGCCGTGGCTGCCGGGAGAGTCCTGGTGAACAGGGAAACATTTGATTTGATAAAGAGCGGCGGTATGAAGAAAGGTGACGTACTGGGCACGGCGCAGATAGCCGGGATAATGGCAGCCAAGAAGACGTCGGATATTATACCGATGTGTCATCCGTTGATGCTCAGCGGCATAGACATAAAGTTCGAGCTTAACAGCGAGATCCCGGCGGTAGAAATACAGGCTCAGGTCAAATGCAGGGGTGTCACCGGTGTGGAGATGGAAGCGCTGACCGCAGTTTCGGCAGCAGCGCTGACGGTGTACGACATGTGTAAGGCCGTGCAGAAGGATATGGTGATCGAGCGTATCTGCCTCCTTTCCAAGAGAGGCGGGAAAAGCGGGGATATACATCAGGAGGAACTATGGAATACAGAGCAGCGGTAATAACCATGAGCGATAAAGGCTCGCAGGGATTACGGAAGGATACGGCCGGAGATGCCGTAGTGGAGATACTGGAGAAAAACGGCTGGACGGTAGCCTACAGGACGCTGATACCTGACGACATGGAGAGGATAAAAGAAGAGCTGATAAAGTGTGCTGACGAGCTTAAGGTCACGCTGACGGTCACTACCGGAGGCACCGGATTCTCCATGAGGGATGTGACGCCGGAGGCGACGCTGGCAGTTGTCGACAGAGAAGTGAGGGGGATACCTGAAGCTATGAGGGCCGAGAGCATGAAGATAACTCCCATGGGGATGTTGTCGAGAGCAGCCGCGGGCCTGAGGAAACAGACTCTCATCATTAATCTGCCGGGGAGCCGTAAGGCGGCCTCGGAGTGTCTGGAGGCTGTGATAAAACCTGTAAAACACGGTGTAGAAGTGCTTCTGGGAGAGGCCGGCGATTGCGCCGCTATCCATCTGCCAAAGGGCAGAGTGAAGGCTGTCTGCATCAGCGAGGAAAAGGGCCAGCAGAAGCATGATATCGGGGAAGCATATCTGAGAGCCGATCATGGGATAGAAGGGGACGCTCACGCCGGGAAATGGCACAGACAGGTGAGTCTGTTGGCGGCAGAAAGCGTGGCCAAGGTGCAGAAGGCTCTTGATTTTCAACTGAAGAGCGGCGACTTTGCCGAAAATATCCTGACGGAAGGGATAGAGCTGTTCACGCTGCCGGTGGGAACGAAGATGAAGATAGGTCAGGCCGAAGGAGAAGTGACACAGATAGGGAAGGAATGTCACCAGGGCTGCGCCATCAGAGAGCTTGCGGGAGATTGTGTAATGCCGAGAGAAGGCATATTCATAAAGGTGACGAAGAGCGGGCCGGTAAAGACCGGCGATGAGATAAAAGTGCTGGGATAACAACCGCTGAGGATTTATTTAAAGATTCCCCTCAAGGGAACACGGACGTCCGGCTGTGCCGGACAAACAGAAGGAGGAAAAAGATGATAAACAATATTACTGATTCGGTCGTTTACGTGGGAGCTAACGACCACGAACTGGATCTGTTCGAGAGCCAGTATATCGTACCTAACGGGATGGCCTACAATTCATATGTCATAAAGGATGATAAGATCGCGGTGATCGATACCATAGACAAGAGGAAGACAGACGAGTGGATGGCCAATGTGGAAGAAGCGCTGGCGGGAGCAGTCCCTGATTATCTGATAATACAGCACATGGAGCCGGATCATTCGGCATCCATCGGCGCGTTCAGGGACAAGTATCCTGATGTGACGATAGTGGGGAATAAGAAAACGTTCAAGATGATAGGTCAGTTTTTCCCGGCAATGGAGACGGGAAGCACGCTTGAGGTGGCCGATGGTGACGAGCTCGATCTGGGCGCTCATCAACTGACGTTCATATTCGCGCCTATGGTCCACTGGCCTGAGGTGATGATGACATATGAGTCCAGCGAAAAGATACTTTTCTCCGCTGACGCGTTTGGTAAGTTTGGCGCCCTCGATAAGGACGAGGAGTGGGCCTGTGAAGCCAGACGGTATTATATCGGCATCGTCGGCAAGTACGGAGCTCAGGTGCAGAATGTACTGAAGAAGGCGGCAAAGCTGGACATAGAAAAAATATGTCCGCTTCACGGGCCGGTGCTGGATGAAGATCTGGGCTATTATATCGGGCTTTACGATACGTGGTCCAGCTACAGACCTGAGGATTCAGGCGTGTGCATCTGCTATACATCGGTCTACGGCAATACCAGACAGGCTGTAGAGCTGCTGGCGCAGGAGCTGAAGAGCAGAGGTGTGGAAACGGTGGAGATCAGCGATCTGGCCAGGTGTGACATGGCGGAAGCTGTGGAAGACGCGTTCAGATATGACAGACTGGTGCTTGCGACTACTACATACAATTCCGATATCTTCCCGTTCATGAAGGAGTTCATCGATCATCTTAAGGAGAGAAATTTCCAGAACAGGATGATAGGCTTCATAGAAAACGGGTCATGGGCTCCGACCGCTCTCAAGATAATGAAAAAAGCCTTTGAGGATTCAAAGGACATCACTATGGCCGAAAATAACGTGACCATAACATCGGCGGTGAACGATGACACTAAGAAGCAGATAATCGCATTGGCCGCAGAAATGGCAGGAGACAGGAAGGCCGGAGAAGAGAAGACAGCCGATCTGGAGGAAGCGCAGAAGGAGGAGGCCGAAAAAGAAGCCGCCGCTGCCGGAAACAAAGGCTTCGTATGCACGATATGCGGTTATGTATACGAAGGAGATACGCTGCCTGATGATTTTGTCTGCCCACTCTGCAAGCAGGGAGCGGATGCCTTCAAACCAGTTGAATGAGGCCGCAGTATGAATGAAGAGGCACTTATAATAGGATGCCACCTGTCGTCGGTAAAAGGGTTTGAGCACATGGGCCGTGAGGCCGTTTCCATAGGCGCTAATACGTTCCAGTTTTTTACCAGAAACCCGCGGGGCGGACGGGCCAAGGATATCGATCCGGAAGACGTGAAACGATTTTTGACGTTGGCGGAGGAAAACAGCTTCGGGAAGCTGGTGGCGCATGCGCCATATACCCTGAATCCGTGTTCCGCCACTGAGAAGGTAAGAGCCTTCGCTTATACAGCCATGGAAGACGATATGAGGCGTATGGAACACATCCCGGGGAATTACTATAACTTTCATCCGGGAAGTCATGTGGGACAAGGTGTTGAAACAGGGATAGCGCTGATCGTTGAGCTTCTCAACAGGATAATAACGCCGCAGCAGAGCACTATGATCCTGCTGGAGACCATGGCAGGCAAAGGCAGCGAGATAGGCGGCCGCTTCGAGGAACTGAAGGCGATAATCGACGGAGTGGATATAGATGAAAAGATAGGAGTATGTCTCGATACGTGCCACGTCAGCGATGCCGGCTATGATATAGCCGGAGATCTGGACGGCGTATTGGACGAGTTTGACAGGGTGATAGGCCTGGAAAGGCTCAAAGCCCTTCATATAAATGACAGTCAAAATCCAGTGGGTGCCCATAAGGACAGGCACGCGAAGATAGGAGAAGGGTGTATCGGATATGAGGCTATAGCGCGGGTGATAAATCATCCGAAGCTGAAAGGGCTGCCGTGTATATTGGAGACGCCCAATCAGCTGCCGGGGTATGCGAGGGAGATAGAGATGCTTAAGGAAAGCAGAGGAATGTAAAAAAGGGGGGATTTAACCGTGCCTAGAGTATCAAAGGACATGAAGGTGATAATTGCGGAAGCGGCAAAGAAACGCGTAACAGAAAAGAATGTAAAAAGATTGACAGTGAAGGATATCGTTGGAGACTGCGGTATAACACGCCAGACCTTTTACTATCATTTCAAAGATATAAGAGCGCTGCTCCAGTGGATCGTGGAGCGGGAAAGTGAAAAATTCCTGTCAGATGCACAGAGCAAGGACTCGCCGGAGGAAAAGCTCAAATGTTTTTTCCTGGCGGCGATAGAGATGCTGCCGTATGTGAGGAAAAGTTTTGAGACAAATTACGGCCCTGAAATCGAGGATCTGCTGGAAAAGTCTCTGTACTGGATGCTTGAAAGATCTGCCAGAGAGGAGAATATGTACGCTGACTGCAGCTACTGGGAGAGGGAGCTGCGGCTAAGATACCACACCAAGGCGGTGATGGGACTGCTGCGGGGATGGTCGGATGAAGACTCCGATAATCTGGATGGGATAGTGCATCAGGTATATTTGCTTATGAGCGGAGTGTAATTTTACACTCCGTATTTTTTGTACATACACGATATGCCTTTTGATAATTGACATGACTGCAGGGTGGAAGCCACAATAGTATCAAAGGATATACAAGGAGGGATCATCAAAGGATGAAGGAAGTAAAACCACCGAAGAGACCTCTCGCTTATTACTATGGCATCGTGTTGCTGATAATAATCCTTTTCAATATTATCGGTACGCCGTTGATGATGAGGGAACAGGTCACAGAAGTAAGATACAGTACGTTCATGAAGGCCATCGAGAATCAGAAGATCGATGAGGTACAGATAGAGGATAACAGGATCGTATTCACTGAGAAGGACAAGAATAAAGTCTACGAGACAGGTATCGTTGAAGATCCTGATCTGACTCAGCGGCTCTATGATTCGGGCGCCAGGTTTTCCAAGGAGATAGAGAATACTATGTCGCCTCTGTTGTCAGGCCTGCTTTCCATACTGCTGCCGCTGGTGATTTTCATAGCTCTGGGTCAGTATATGAGCAGGAAGCTGACTCAGCAAATGGGCGGGAAGAACGCTCTTTCCTTTGGGATGGGCAAGAGCAACGCCAAGCTCTATGTCCAGTCGACCAAGGGCATACGGTTCAGCGACGTGGCGGGAGAGGACGAGGCCAAGGAGAATCTGGCTGAGATCGTGGACTATCTCCACGATCCGGACAAGTATACGGAAGTGGGAGCTACCATGCCCAGAGGAGTGCTGTTGGTGGGCCCTCCGGGTACAGGAAAGACCATGCTGGCCAAGGCTGTTGCCGGAGAATCGGGCGTCCCGTTCTTTTCCATATCGGGTTCGGAATTCGTGGAAATGTTCGTCGGCATGGGGGCATCCAAAGTCCGCGATCTGTTCAAGCAGGCCAAGGAAAAGGCTCCGTGCATCGTGTTCATAGACGAGATAGACGCCATTGGAAAGAAACGTAACGGAAACATCAGCGGCAACGACGAGCGGGAGCAGACTCTCAACCAGCTGTTGACGGAAATGGACGGCTTCGACGACAATACCGGGGTAATAATACTGGCGGCCACCAACCAGCCTGATTCCCTGGATCCGGCGCTGACAAGGCCGGGGCGGTTCGACAGGAGAGTCCCGGTGGAGCTGCCGGATCTGGCCGGCAGGGAAGCCATACTCAAGGTGCATGCTAAAAAGATAAAAATGGAAGGGAAGATAGATTTCCACGCCATAGCCAGGATGGCTTCGGGAGCATCAGGCGCCGAGCTGGCCAATATAATCAACGAAGCGGCGCTGCGGGCTGTGAGAAATGGCAGGAACGCGGTGATACAGGAGGATCTGGAAGAGAGCATAGAAGTGGTCATCGCCGGCTATCAGAAGAAGAACACCGTGCTTTCGGAGCACGAGAAACAGGTGGTGGCATACCACGAGACAGGACACGCTCTGGTGGCAGCCATGCAGAGCCATTCGGCTCCGGTGCAGAAGATAACCATTATTCCGAGGACGTCCGGTGCGCTGGGATATACGATGCAGGTAGACCAGGGCGACAAGTATCTCCTTTCCAAGGAAGAGATAGAGAACAAGATAGCGACATTCACAGGAGGCCGTGCCGCCGAGGAAGTGGTGTTCGGAGAGATAACTACGGGAGCGGCAAACGATATCGAGCAGGCGACCAAACTGGCCAGAGCCATGATAACCAGGTACGGGATGAGCGATCAGTTCGATATGGTCGCGCTGGAAACAGTCAACAATCAGTATCTGGGCGGCGATACGTCGCTGGTATGCTCGGCCGATACCCAGAAAGAGATAGACAGACGGGTAGTGGAGCTGGTGAAGCAGCAGCATGAGAAGGCCAGGAAGATACTGGAGGAAAACAGAGAAAAGCTGGATCAGCTGGCTAAGGTCCTGTACGAGAATGAGACTATTACAGGCGACGAGTTCATGGAAATACTGGATGAAGGGAGTGACGGCGAGTGATGAACAGGAAAACAGGGAGACCTGACTGGCTGGAGCTTGCGGTGGGGATACTGCTCATCTTACTGGGGTTCTTCACCTTTGTCAGCCCTGGGAGCATCCTCACGGGACTGGTTATGATATATGGCGTGATCGCTATGATCACAGGGATCGCCGATATTGTGCTGTATGTTAAAGTGGGGCATCATATGGGGCTGGGGCCTACCGTATCTCTGGTAGCTGGCGTCTTCAGCGTCATGGTAGGCGTGATGCTGCTCATCTATCCGGGTACAGCTGAATGGGTGATATCGATCATGCTGCCTGTCTGGTTCATCGCGCACTGTGTGTCCAGGCTGGCTCACATCGGGATGCTGAGAAAAGAGATGGGGAAGGGTTTCGCCGTCTCAATGGCAGTGCTCAACGCGGCAGGACTGCTGCTGGGCGTAGCTATGCTGCTGGATCCCGTCCTTTCGCTGATCTCGCTGGGATATATCATAGGCTTTTGTCTGATATTGCTTGGAGCGGAAAGCATAGCGAGAGCCTTTGAAAGGAGAAAATATCTGTAAAAATCATTTCCGGCCACAGACGGCGCTTTCTCGACGCTTCTGTGGCCGGATCTTTTGTGCAGCTCTGATTTTCACGGACAGGAGGCCGTTTCGGCCTCATCCTTGCAGGTCAGTATAGGCCTTATCGAAGGTGATGACGACGAAGTAACTGTCGTCTACTGTCTTTACCGCGTCTTTCGCTATTTTGAGGATCTGTTCCTCGGGATACCGGCAGCCTGCGCCCAGGACCACGTCGAAGATGACGTTCGTATGGGTCGGTCCCGGGACTATCCTGAAGTCATGGATGCTTTCTACTCCCTCGAGAGGAGCGAATGCTTTTTCGATGACGCCGCGGAGCTTGTTTATCAATGGATCATCTGTTCTGACAGGATCCATGTGTATTACGAATTCTATGTGAAGGGTCTCCTTGACGAGCCTTTCGATGTTGTCTATCATGTCGTGACTTTTCATCAAGTCGCCGTCGGCATCTACTTCCACATGCATGGATGCGAATATTTTTCCCGGCCCGTAGTTGTGGACCATCAGATCATGCATCCCCAGAACGCCAGGCTCTTTGCCTACGATTTCTGTGATAGAATTGACCAGCGATTCGTCAGGAGCTTCTCCCAGCAGCGGGCTGGAGGTCTCCCTGACCAGCTGTATGCCTGACCACAGGATAAAGAGGGCGACCAGACAGCCCATGTATCCGTCTATTTGCAGTCCGGTGAATTTACCTACCAGGACACTTATGAGTACGACGCTGGTTGATATCACGTCGTTTCTGCTGTCGGCGCCGGTAGCCATCAGAGTCACCGAGTCTATCCTCCTGCCGACCATCATATTGAAAAGAGACTGCCACAGTTTTATCGCGATGGCGGCGATCAGTACGATGATGGTCAGATAGTTGAATTCCAGCGGTTCAGGATCTATTATCTTTTCTACGGAAGTCTTGAAGAGCTGCACGCCGATGATTATTATCAATATGGAAACGAACAGTCCTGTCAGGTATTCTATGCGGGCATGGCCGTAGGGGTGATTTTTGTCTTCCGGCTGAGATGCCAGCTTGAAGCCTACGAGGGTCATCACCGATGACGACGCGTCGGCCAGATTGTTGATGCCGTCGGCTACGATGGCGATGCTCCTGGAGAAGAGCCCGATGATGATTTTCATGACGCACAATATGACATTGGATATGATGCCGATGACGCCGGCGAATTTGCCATATCGCTCTCTGACTATGGGGTCAGATGTGTTTTCGTAGTCCTTGATGAATAGCTTTATGAGAAATTTTCCCATGTTTATCAGTCCTTCCGGGCAGCCTGGCCCTGACCCTGGGCATTAGCCTGCTGCTTGCTGGCTTCTATGAGCGCGTGAGCAAACTGGTCGGAGCAGGAAGTGTTCTTGAGGCCGCATGTTATACCCAAAAGGCGGTCTTTTACCTGGTCGACCGTCATGCCCTCGGTGAGAGCCGCCAATGCTTTCAGATTACCGTTGCAGCCGCCCTTGAACTTTACATTCCTGACGATGTCGCCGTCCAGTTCGAATTCCAGCCTGGTGGAACAGACACCCTGTGGTGAAAAAGAGTATTTCATAGTTCTAAGCCCTCCTAAATTATGGTACAATACAGTATAACAAATAAACGCTGAAAGGGAAAGTAGAAGAATCATGGATATCATAAGGCGGATATTCCGGGGGAAAAAGCCTGACAGGCTGGTGACAGCCGTGATAGTGCTGGCTGTGGCTGTGGTGGCCATCGGCATAGTCGGGGCTGTTTCAGCCGGAGGCAGGGTAATAGGCGGACTGCCGGGAATCGAAGAAAAAGAAACGTATCTCAATCCTCTCACAGGTCAGGAGTCGGAAGAGGAAATGCCGGCACGACCTCTTGTCGTATCGATAGACAATGTGGGGGACGCTGTGCCTCAATCCTGGCTTTCCATGACAGATCTGGTCTATGAATTCCCGGTAGAAGGGGAGCAGACCAGGCTTCAGGCTATATATTACGGACAGTTCCCGGAGGATTTCGGACCTATCAGGAGCACCAGACCGTATTTTGTCGATCTTACCAGGGAATACAAGGGCATATTCCTGGCCCATGGCTGGAGCCCGCAGGCCAAAGAATATCTGCTCACTGATGTCGTCCCTTACATAAACGCCATGAACAGCGACTGTCAGTTCTACAGAGTGGACGATAAGAGTGCTCCGCACAATTCCTATATAACCTGGGATGAAGTGAAAAACGAGATAGACAGCCGTGGATGGTGGGATGAAAAGCAGGAGATCAGTCCCTTTGCCTTTCTCAAGGGGGCTCAGGCTAACGAAGGCGCTGCCGCTGCTTACATAGAGTTCAGATACACGGGGAGCGAATATGAATATACTTATGATGAAGCGACCGGGCGTTATACCAGAACCATAAATGGCGGCGAGGAATATGTCGACCATGAGACTGGTGAGCCGATAACCACCTGCAATATACTGGTACAGAAGGTGAGCAGCAGCGTCATCGACAGTACCGGCAGGCTGGAGATAGATATGTGCGCCGGAGGAGAAGCTATCCTGTTTACCAACGGCGTGGCTGTGGAGGGAACATGGTCAAGGGAAGACCTGGATTCAAGGACTGTATTTACCGATACGGAGGGCAATGAGTTCAAACTCACGCCGGGAAATACATGGGTAGAGGTGACGGATCAGAACTGCGAACTAAGCTATCGTTGATCATGCCTGGATATTGAAACGGGCCTTTGCCATTTACAGATAACGAAAAAGGGCTGTCTCATCAGATAAAGATCTGATGGGACAGCCCCGTTTTTTTTCGGTTCTATAATAAATGTTGGGGTATGATGCCTCAACATTTTTTATGCAATAAAAAATTGAGCATAATATCAAGCTCATTTAAAATGAAATCACCACAATAACATAGAAAGGAGTTTTCAATTATGCTCATGTCAAATTATATAGAAGAATTATTTGAATTAAAAGGTGCAATTTTAGAAAATATTAAAAGTACTGAGGAATCTCTCAACATTTTTATCTCAATGAAAAAAGAACCTCATACCTGCCCCTGCTGCAACTTCCCTACTGAAAGGGTTCATGACTACCGTACTCAGATAATCAAAGATGTCCCTTTTCTGCATAAAGCAACTTTCATTCATCTTAGAAAAAGAAGATATGTATGTCCTCATTGTGGTAAAAGATTTTTTGAGAAAATACCTTTCTTACCTAAATATCAAAGAACAACCAATAGGCTCTGGGCTTTTATTCTATCTAGATTTACTGAAGTTTCTTCACTAAAATCTATTGCTAAATTAACATCTCTTTCTCAGGCAACTATTGGCAGAATCCTTGATAAGATAGATTATGGCTTACCTAGTCTTCCCAAGGTGATTGCCTTTGATGAGTTTAAAGGAAATGCTAACGGAGAGAAATTCCAATTTATCCTTACTAATCCTAAAGCAAAGAAGGTTTTAGATATACTTCCTTCAAGAAAAGCTGACTACCTTTACTCTTACTTTTCCAAGTTTAAGGATAGAAACAATGTGCAATATGTTGTAATCGATATGAGCACTGCATTTAAAGCGGTTTCTAAACATTGTTTTCCTAATGCAAAAATCATAGCTGACAAATATCATGTTATCAGACAAGTCACATGGGCATTTGAAAGAACAAGAAAAAAGGTCCAACAAAACTTTGAGCCTAGCCGAAGGAAATATTTTAAAAGATCAAGAACACTGCTTCTTAAATCGCAGGACAAACTTAAAGACTATGAATGGCAACAAGTATTAAACATGCTATCTTTATCAAAGGAATTATCTCAAGCCTACTATCTTAAGAATGAATTTTATTCTCTTATGAAGGAAAAAGATAGCTACAAATTTACTAAAAGGATGAACAACTGGATTATGATGGCACAAAGTTTTGAATGTAAAGAGTTTAATAATTGCTGTAAAACTTTTATAGATTGGTTTGATGAGATAAGGAATGGAATAATTACAGGATACACTAATGGATATACAGAGGGCTGTAACAACAAGATAAAAGTAATCAAGAGAGTATCTTATGGAGTCAGAAATTTTAAGAGATTCAGAGCAAGAATCATGCATTCATTAACATAAAGAAACTGACAGAGTGAATATACACTCTGCCAGCCTATGATCTCATTTTATGAGTTCTACCCCAACATTTGACATAGAACCTTTTTTTCTCGGCTATTACATGAGCAGGAATACCAGCATGCCTCCGATGACAGAAGCTGAAGCCAGCAGAGCGGCAAAGGTGTGCTGCTTGTTGTTCTTGGCGATGACGCGTACGACGAAAGCAGCCAGACCGACGAAGCCGAAGCCCCAGGCGAACGCCTGCAATAATATCCAGTTGGATGGAAGGCTCTGGGCGCTTAATATCGCCAGCAATATCCCCCATATGGCCATAGCGAAGCATATGAGCTTCCTGGCTGCCATGTTTTTAGTGAGAAACAGGGCCAGCAGACCAACTATACTGATGATGCATAAAACGATGTACATGATAACAAGAATTCCTAATGCCATTTTTATATCCTCCTTTTATTTACTAAAATCGCATTTCCTTACTACGGTTATTAAGATACCACCATAATATAAAGAAAAACGGGAACAAATTCTAAAGAATCCTGAAGAAAAACGGGAATGATACTCAGGATCTGAAGAGGAACTAAACGTGATCAGGCCATATCAGTGACTGTCAGGGCGATCGCTATATCGATGAGGAAACTGCAGTCATCGCCGGACACGTTCACATGCCCGCCGGAGGCTTCCGCTATGCGCTTTACATTTACCAGTCCTATCAGACTGCTTTCAGGAGCGGGATTTTTGGATATGACCGGTTTTGCCACCTTGTTTTCCTGTCTGATGAGAAGGAGGTGGCCTTTTGTGCTCACCGTCAGCTGGACCGCTTCGGATGGATCAGCGTATTTCTGCACGTTGGAGGCCAGATTGTCGATTATCCTGCAAAGGCTGGAAGTATCCACTGCGCACGGGAAGTTACCGCAATGGGAAAGATCCACATGGCAGTCGAAATTTTCATCCAGGAGCTCTTCCCATTCGAAGGTCAGCTGACGCATCAACAGACCGATATCATCTATCTTCTCCACAGCGGCGGTGCTCTGGCCGGAAAGTTGTGAGATGAGACGCTTCATCTGTTCCGATTTGGAACGGACCAGCGCGATGTAATTCTGAGTTTCTTCCTTTCCCAGGTCCTCTTTCTCCGCCAGGAGCTCTGAGTAGGAGAGGATAGAGGTGAGGGGCGTCCTTATATCATGGGAAAGACTGCGGATGAACTCTTCGCGCTCATCCTTAAGCTCCTGTTCACGCCGCATCAGCCGCCGCTGAGACGAGGAGAGAAAATTGATGCTTTCCGCCAGCTCCGTCAGCTCATCGTTCCCCTCAGGTTCTATATAAAAGTTCATCTGGCGCTCTCTCAGCTTTTCGACTCCTGCTGTGATTTGGTTTATGTATTCCAGCCTGCGGCCTAACAGCACGAGGAACATGCAGATGAAAATGATAGACGCGGCGGCGATACAGAGACTCTTGAGCCATGTGTCCAGCAGAGACATCTGAACGTCCGTAAGGGGAATGCCCCGATGCGTTATGTAATTTTCAACAATGGAATGGGATGAGTAATAGAGAAAGAAAAAAGTGAAGGCCGCGACCACGAGGGCGGCCGCCAGATCCTTCAATATTTCAAAGTACAGTTTTCTTCGGTTCCCGGAACGCTGTGTTGTATCAGTCGACATAATAGCCTCTCCCCCATGCGGTTTTTACATACTTAGGTTCTCTGGAACTGTCTCCCAGTTTTCTGCGGATATTCTTTATGTGGACCATGATGGTCTCGTCGCCGACGGCGTCTTCGTTCCAGACGCTGCTATATATGTTTTCGGGAGAAAATATCTTCCCGCGGTTTGTCAGGAAGAGCTCCAATATCCTGAACTCGGTATAGGTGAGCTTGATGAGCTGGTCCTCTTTGCGCAGAGTATGGGAATCTGTGTCCAGCAGCAGGTCTTTGTATATTATGGTGTTCCCCGCTGTGTCCGTTTCATCCGTGCCGCTGATCCTTACGGCCTCGCCATCTGTCGTATTCATATCCGAGCCGCCTTTAGCGACGCTGATGTCAGCTTTTCCTATGGTCCTGCGGAGGATAGCCTTCACCCGCATCAGCAGTTCTGTATTGGAAAATGGTTTTACGATATAATCGTCAGCGCCCGCCGAAAAGCCGAGGTATTTGTCAGATTCTCCCGCATAAGCCGTCAGAAAGATCATGGGGGTGTCCGACCGCCGTCTTATCTCTGACCCGGCCGCGAAGCCCGACATTTCCGGCATGTTCACATCCAATATGTACAGATCGATATCTTCAGAAGGATGCTCCAAAGCCTGGCGACCGTTACTGGCCCGCACGACCTCGTACCCGTTTTCCACCAAGAGCATTTCCAGTACATCCAGTATTTCTTTCTCATCGTCAGCGATGAGGATCCTTCCTTCGCTCATGCCGTCCCTCCTTCACATACGCTTCCCTATAGGAACAATATATAGGAGAGTGGGGGATAAGTCAAGAAAAGCACCGCATCTATCTGTTCACGATGGCCTGCAGTACCTGGTTGGCTACAGAACCCGCGGCATCGATGCCGTATCCGCCGTTTTCCACCAGAACAACGAAGGCATATGGATTGGATGGGTCGTTGAGGAAACCGGCGAACCAGGAATGAGGGCTTTTGCCGTTACCCACCTCAGCGGTACCTGTTTTCGCGCACAGACTGTCCAGCCCCGGGAAGTTCTCCGAGCCGTAATGAGAGACCACGTTGTTGGCCATCATTTCCGTAAGGGACGAAGCTGTCGATGAGTCTATCATCTGCTTAGTCCTGCTGGTGGTGCCGAATACAGGAAGCCGGGCCTTCAGATTATTGAGGAAGGAGGTCGGCTCTACTATGTTGGGAAGCACGGCTTCGCCGCCGCCTGCGATGGCGCCCATATAGACCATAAGTGCACAAGGATTTACCATATCTTCCCACTGCCCTATACCGGTCCAGGCCAGATTCATCCCACTGTCGGGATAGGAAAATGAACCTTCAGCAGTCTTGATGCCATTGATGTCGTAAGAGGTGGTCAGTCCGGCCTTTTCCACGTATTTTTCCAGGAGCCCCGGTCCCAGCTTTTCGGCCAGCTGGCCAAAATAGCAGTTACAGGAGACTTCCAGCGCTTTTTCCAGATCCACGGTCCCGTGGGCCGTTTCGTCGGTCACGGCGTATTGTCCTCCGTAGCTTACGGAACCGGTGCAGTTGATCTCCCACGTATACGCGTCATCCAGGTTTTCGATGGCCGCGGCAGCCGTCACCAGCTTGAACACAGAACCGGGAACGAAGGTAGAGGATGTGAACCTGTTGATATACGAACCTTCCTCAGGTGAGGAAGGCGGGTCGGCAGGGTCGTAGGTAGGAGCGCTGACCATACATATGATGTCGCCTGTCTCATAATTGTAGACGCCTATTGTCCCGTTTCGACCGCCTAAGGCTTCATAAGCGACAGCGCATATGTTGGCGTCAAGGGTGAGCGTCACATCTTCTCCTTCGTTGTTGAGAGAGTAGACTCCATTGAGCAGATCGTAACCGATGAGCTCATCGGTGAAAGCTCTGTTGGCGCCTGTGGAGATATTGTTGTCACGGTCGCCGGTTATGTGCATCAGAGCCCTTCGTATGGTGGCGTCATCATTGTATATGATGCCATCCGCCGTGTTCTGCATCAGCAGTGTGCCATTGATGTCGTATAGCCGGCCTTTGGAGAGGTCTCCTTCGGCGTACACGTCGCGGTTGCCCTCATAGGAGGCCCAGTCGTCACCGTGGGCTACATATCTGTAGGAGAAGACGCCTACGCCTGCCAACAGGACGAATGCCAGAAGGAGGCACATGATGGCTCGTTTTTCTATTTTTTTCATTTGTCATCGCCTCCGAAAATATCTTCAAGGGTCAGCGGCTTGTCTTCAGAGGAGCTGTTAGGCGAGGTAGTCCTGCCGCCGGTGCTGTTTGAGCTGTTTGGACCGTTGCCCGTCCGTTTGCCGGTCGTTTTCGTTTTCTTCCCGGCCCCGGTCACTCCACGTGAATCACGTTCGAAGCTTTCAAAAAATTCCTCATCTGAAAAATCTTTGTACTGTATTTTTTTCTTTTCGTTCCGAGGCTTGCTCACTACCGTAGTATTGTCAAACCTGCGGGTCTCATCAGCCGTCCTGCTTCTTCCGGAAGGAGCGCGCCGCCCCGGTCGTCTGGCAGGACGTTTTCCGCCGGCGCCGGCCTCAGGCCTGGCCGGTATGGCTCGGAATATCTCTTCCGGATCTTCCGGTCCGCCGCCTTCCAGCTCCGGCTCGAACTCGCCTTTCTTGTCAAGGCGTATGGCAAAGCTGGCGTTTTGCCTCGTATCAGCGGCTTTGAGGAAGGCCAGCAGCCCCCATGACGCTATCATACTGGTCCCTCCAGAGGAGACGAAGGGGAAGGTCACGCCTGTCAGAGGCAGCAGATCCACTGAGCCGAACACATTGAGTATAGCCTGGAATATGAACATGGATGTGGCTGCGCAGGCGGCGATGCTGTAATATGTAGATCTGCCCGCTATTATGGCCCGTACCGCGAAGACACCCAGGGTGATGATACACAGTACAGCCAGGATAGCTATTATCAGGCCCCACTCTTCACTTAGCAGACCGAATACCAGGTCGGTGCTGGCCGCCGCCACATCGCTGAGATTTCCTTCGCCTGCGCCCAGACCGGGAAGGCCGCCGCTGGCGGCTGCCGTCATGGTCTGTACCTGCTGGAACCCGCCGCCTGTGGGATCGTCCCAGACATGGCCCCAGGTCTCGAATCTGGCTCCGATATACGGTCTGAATCTGAGGACCATCAATCCCATAAGTCCGGCCGCTCCTATGATGAGCGCCAATTTGGAGAAGTCGCCGCTTCTGAGGAAGGAGATGACGAGGAAGGTGACGAAGAATATCATCGCCGTACCGAAATCTCCCATTATGGCGAGGCATCCCAGGCAGAATACCGAGAAGCCCATGAAAATCGTCAGGTTTTTACGCTGCTGGAGTTCATCCAGCGTAGCCGCGCCAACGTAAACGAATACTATCTTCACCAGCTCCGAGGGCTGGAAAGAGAATCCGCCGATCTCCACCCAGTTCTGAGCTCCATAGCGAACAGTCCCCAGCAGCAGGTTTATCAGCAGCAAAAGTACGCTGGCCCCCATAAGGGCGTAGATTATCCTCTTGGCTCTGTTGAGATCACGCAGGAACCAGCATAGTCCGAAAAACAGAGCCAGTCCCAGCACGACGCAAACCGCCTGCTTGAAGACAGTGGACGGATAGGCTGAAGCTGTGACCGCCAGACTCAATGTGGAGAGGAAAAAGGCGATTATCTCCATTTCGAAGCCTACACGCCGCATGGTCCTCATGAAGATCACGTAAAACCACATGAGAGCGCATAGCAGCGCGAAAGCTATTGGTAAGTTGGCAGGGAAATCTTCGCCAAGCGATATCCGGAACTGGATGACCGTCAGAAGCTGGAACAGCGTCAGCGCTGCCAGAGACGGCCATGGAGAGACGGGGCGTGTCTTGCGCTTTCTCTTCTCGATATTGGCCATTCTCTCCTGCAGGCTGACTGGGTAGAGTGTGAAATCGGAGCCTCCGATAGTAAGCACATCTCCTCCTTTGAGGACTGTAGCCTCTTTTACCGGCCTGCCGTTTATCCTGGAACCGTTTTTGGAGTTGAGGTCGTTATATTTCCAGACGCCGGCTGAATCCCTTATGAGGGTGGCATGGCTCCTGGAAACGCTGGTCAGGTTGATGATGACATCACAGCCTCGGCCGCGCCCTATCAGATTTTCCCAGTGGGTGAGAGGGACATTGGTGCCATCGGGGCAGCCCAGATAGGCCCATATCTCTGAAGGATTGCGGGCCTGCAGCAGTGAACGTATCTGCCGGGCTAATATGAAGATCGCCAGGACCAGGAATACCCACCTGACTCCCGTTGTAAAATATATACCGGTATATTCCAATACCGTATTCAGGAGGTCCATAAAATTCTCCTTATCTTATCTCTAAAACACGAATGTATACATAGTCAATATAACAGATGTTTTTGTTGTTGATGTGATGGAAACGCCATTTGAGCCGGGCCGGCGGAAGAGAGCGGCTCTGGTTCTTGACTTGCCGGAAGTGCTGATATAACATGGGAAATATAACATGGGGAAAGCTAAGGAGGTAAGAAATGTTAAACTTCGCTTTTGTGATCAATGTATCGGGCGCTGCTCCCGAAAATTATTCCGTTATATATGAAAACGATGAGAGCCGTAGTATCATAGCCGGCGTGGACGGGATAGAGGCAGGAAAGGCATATGTCAGAGAGCTGATAGGACAGGGGTATACGCTCATAAATCTGTGCGGCGATTTTGACGATGATGTGACAGAAGAGATAAGAAAGGACGCAGGTGAGGGCATCACTGTGGAAAACGCCAGGTATACCATAGATGAGCTGGCGAAGCTCAATAAGCTGGAATCCTTTCACGATTACGGCATGATAGTGAAAATGGACGGTGTGGATGAACCGCAGTGGAGAAGGCTTGAAAATGCTGACTGCGCGCTCAGAGTGGTGTTCGTGAGGGATATGGATCAGGCAAAGGCGGCCGCTCTCGAAATGGTGAGAAAGAGGGTGGGTTTCATCGAGCTGTGCAGCTGGTTCGATCAGATGATGATGGAAAAGATATCGGACGAGACAGGAGGAAAAGTTCCTATCGGGACGTGCGGCAGGATCTACAGATAGATAGGCTGAAGCTGATACGGTAAGTGAGCATTAAAAGAGGAGACTGCTCCGGGAAAGGATATTCCCGGTACAGTCTCCCTTTTTCAGCATTACATGATCCATGTCCGTGTCCGGACCGTTGGCACGTCTGTGCTATTTGTAGTGGAGCAGTCTGTGAGCGTTTTCTCCGGCCAGCAGCCCATTGTAGAGATTTTCGGTCACAGGATTGCCCTGAGACGTACGTACGTTGGACAACTGATCGGCTTCGTACATCCCCTGGGAACGTTCGGCTCTTGCTCTTCCTACTACGAACGGCTGTCCCGCTCCGGCGATACATCCGCCCTGGCAGGCCATGACTTCGACGAAATCGTAGTGGACTTCGCCGCTTTCTATTTTTCTTATGAGATTTTCCGCGTTTCGCAGGCCGCTTACGATAGCGATGGAAATAGTCTGTTCTCCTTCTTCTCCGTAAGGCAGATGGACTTCCTTGACACCGTCCAGTCCTCTTACGCCTGTAAAGGCTATTTCTTCCAGTTCGGCTCTGCTGTCAGGATCGATGACGTTTCTTATCACTGCTTCTGTAACGCCACCCGTGACACCGAAGATGACTCCGGCACCGCTGGCGATACCGAATGGCATGTCCACGGCTTCAGGCTGTATGTCTTCAAACTTGAGACCCGACTCGATAATGAGGGAAGCCAGCTCCTGAGTGGTGATGGCCAGATCGACCGTAGGTTCACCATTTGTCTTCATTTCTTCTCTCTTCACTTCGAATTTCTTAGCAGTGCAAGGCATGATAGCTACGTTCTTCACTACCTTAGGATTTTTCTGGCCTTCCGAATCAAGTCTGGCTTTTTCCTTGAGGACTGAACCAAACATTTCCATAGGCGATTTGCAGCTGGAGATGTTGTCCATCAGCTCAGGGTGCTTCGTCTCCGCGTACTTGACCCATGCAGGGCAGCAAGAGGTGAAGAGCGGCAGCTTCCCGCCTTCCTTCAGCCTTTCCACGAACTCGGCAGCCTCTTCGATGACTGTCAGGTCAGCTCCGGTAGCTGTATCGTATACCTCGTCAAAGCCCAGCTTTCTCAGAGCTGCAACGATCTTACCCATGACGTTGGTCCCGTAAGGGAAGTTGAATTCATCTCCGAGAGCTACTCTTACGGCAGGTGCTATCTGAGCCTGAACGATGATGTTGTCGTCGTTGAGCATTTCCCACAGTTCACGAAGGTTGCTTCTTACCGTTATAGCTGCCGTAGGACATACGGCGGCACATTGACCGCAGTTGACGCAGTCCGATTCGGCCAGCGGCATATCGAATGCCGGCATTACTTCCATTTTTGAGCCTCTGTTGACGAAGTCGATGGCTCCTACGTTCTGTATCTCGTCGCACATCCTGATGCAGTCGCCGCAAAGTATGCACTTGTCAGGATGTCTGATAACAGCAAGGGAGGATTTGTCTTTCGTTCCATCCATGCTGTAGGTCTCAAATCTGACGGTATCGACGTCGAAACGGCGCGCCAGTCTCAGCAGCTCGCAGTCACGTCGCTTCTCGCAGGTGATGCAATCACGGTTGTGGTCGGCCAGCATCAGCTCCAATATCATTTTCCTGTATTCTCTCAGTCTCGGTGTATTGGTCCGTATGTCCATACCGGCTTTAGGCGGAGTGGAGCAGGATGCCAGGATATTGCCTTTTTTGTCTTCGACGATGCACATCCTGCACGCGCCGAAGGTGGAAAGCTGTGAGTGGTAACATAAGGTCGGCATATCGAAACCGGCCTTGCGTATGAGATCGAGAATATTCTTCTCGCCTTCTATAGGTACAGGCCTTCCGTTTACGGTCATGGTTCTCTTGTTATTGATAGTACTCATTTTAGCCCTCCTTAATGGCGTTGAACTTACATTTTTCCATACATGCTCCGCACTTGATACATTTGGCCGCGTCGATTTCATACGGCTCCTTTATCTTTCCGGAGATGGCGTCTACAGGACATACCTTGGAGCACAGGGAGCAGCCCTTGCAGAGATCCTTGTCGATGTAGATGGTTTTGAGGGCCTGGCAGTTGCCGGTCCTGCATTTCTTATCGACGATGTGCTCGATATATTCGTCCCTGAAGTATTTGAGTGTCGACTGGACAGGATTAGCTGCCGTCTTGCCCAGACCGCAGAGGGCTGTGGCGGTGATAGTGTCAGCCAGTCTTTCCAGTATGTCAAGATCGGAGAGCTCGCCGTTTCCGGCTACGATCTTCTCAAGGATGTCCAGCATTCTCCTGGTACCTTCACGGCACGGTACGCATTTGCCGCATGATTCGTTCTGAGTGAAGTTCATGAAGAATCTGGCCACCTCTACCATGCAGGTGTCTTCATCCATTACTACCAGTCCGCCGGAACCTATCATGGCGCCGACTTTTTTCAGGCTGTCGAAGTCCAGCGGCAGATCGAGATGCTCTTCCGTGAGACATGCTCCCGAAGGACCTCCTATCTGTACGGCCTTGAATTTTTTGCCGCCTCTGATGCCGCCGCCGATATCGTATATGACCTGTCTGAGAGTAGTTCCCATAGGTACCTCGATGAGACCGGTGTTGACGATGTTTCCGGTAAGAGCGAATGCCTTGGTGCCGGGGCTCTTTTCAGGTCCGATGGATCTGTACCATTCCGCGCCGTTTTCTATTATGATAGGAACATTGGCGAAGGTCTCCACGTTGTTCAAAAGTGTCGGTTTGCCGTAGAGGCCGTGCTCTACTGTCCTAGGAGGCTTGACTCTTGGCATTCCTCTGTTTCCTTCGATGGATGTGGTGAGGGCGCTTCCTTCTCCGCAGACGAATGCGCCGGCTCCTTTTACGATATGTATATCGAAGTCGAAATCAGCGCCCAGGATGTTCTTCCCCAGAAGGCCGATCTCGCGGGCCTGTTCGATGGCCATGGTAAGCCTTTCCACAGCCAGAGGATATTCGGCTCTGACGTAAATGTATCCTTCTTTTGCTCCTGACGCGTAGCCTGCTATCATCATTCCTTCCAGCATCTTGTGAGGGTCGCCTTCCATGATGCTTCTGTCCATGAAGGCGCCTGGGTCGCCTTCGTCTCCGTTGCAGACTACATATTTCTCAGGAGATTTCTGGGATTTTACCTGGGACCATTTCCTCCCGGCAGGGAATCCGGCGCCGCCTCTTCCTCTCAGGTTGGAATCTGTGATGACCTTGATCACTTCGTCCTGAGTCATTTCGAACATACATTTTTCCAGAGAGCTGTAGCCGCCGTAAGCGATGTATTCCTTGATGGACTGAGCGTCTATCTGTCCGCAGTCCTCCAGGACCATCCTCGTCTGATGTTTGTAGAATGGTATCTCTTCCTGTTCCGGATACTGTATACCATCTCTGCTGTATATGAGTCTTTCGACTACTTCGTCGCCTGCTATGGATTTTTCCACTATCTCGCGGCAGTCTTCCGGCTTGACCTTCAGGTAGAAAAGCTTCGACGGCTCTATCCTGAGGACAGGGCCCATTTCGCAGAACCCGTGACAGCCGCTCTTCTTGAGGCCTATGCTGCCCTGACAGGCGTCAGAATCCAGAGAAACGTCACATCTGAGGCCGTATTCCTCGATGAGCTTTTTGAATTCGTCATAGATTTCCATGGAACCGCCGGCTACGCAGCCTGTTCCGCCGCATACATATACCTTTTTTGTCTGAGTGTCGATATGAGCCAGAAATTCCTTTCTGTACTGGTCTAAATGCTTTCTATCTGTTATTTTCATGGGGTCCTCCTATTCCAGTTCTTCCACTAAGGCTGTAGCTGATTCGGGAGTCATGGCAGGGTATACCTTGTCGTTGACGGTCATTACGGGAGCTAACCCGCAGGCGCCGAGACATGATACCGTTTCGACGGTAAAGAGACCGTCATCGGTAGTCTTCTTGCCTTCCTTGAGATTCAGCTTGTTCTGAAGAGCATTTAAAATAGGTATGGATTTTCTGACGTGACATGCCGTACCGTCGCAGATCTTTATCACGTATTTTCCCTTCGGTTCAAGGGAGAAATTCTCGTAGAATGTCGCGACGCTGTAGATCTTGGCGATGCTCACATCGATTTTCTTTGCAAGATAAAACAACGCTTCCTTAGGAAGATATCTGTATTCCTCCTGGATATCCTGCAAAATAGCGACGATAGGTTTCTTGTCGCCGTGACGGTCGATGATACCGTCGATGGTTTTACACATTTTCTCATTATCCATAGTGAATTGCCCTTTCTGCATGTAGGTGGTGATAACGGTATGAAATTTAAGAATGGTGAAAATCTTGATAAAAAATATTTTACATTATCGGTTAAATGTTGTCTACAGGTTTAATATGTAGGAAAAAACTTACTTGCTTAAAAAAAAGAAAAAATGTTATTAATTTGCTCAAAAAACGGCTTTAATTTGTTTAAAAAATATCACAGTCTTATGGAAATCTCGCCGGATGAAAGGGCTTCCCGAGTACCGTTTTCATACTGGACGATCAGCCGTCCGGCGTTGTCAATATCAAGAGCCTTTGCCGGTATACCTGAAAGATCCTTTTCCGGTGAGGTGAGGTATCTTCCTTTATATACCGTGATATCCCGTCCCAATACGATACTTCTTTGCTTATAAGAATCGATAAATGTGCTGTTTTCCTGATCGCCGATAAAACGCAGCGTCCCGGCTATTATTTCTGCCGCCAGCTGAGCTTTGGAGTAATTTCCTTCCACAGCACCTGCGATATCCAGCAGCTCTTCAGGGAAATCCTTAACAGTCGTGTTGACTCCTATACCTATGATCATGGTTTCGACGCGGCCTGTTTCGAAGTTGGTGATGCCCTCGGTCAGGATACCGCATATTTTTTTCCCGTCGCAGTAAATATCGTTGACCCATTTGATCCCTGCCTGCTTTCCGCAGACTTTTTCAACCGCTTCGGCGACGGCGACGGCGGCGGCTGTGGTGACAGCGGCTGCTCTGTCGAGAGCGAAAGACGGCTTTATTATGATGCTGAGATAAAGACCTTCCCTGGGAGAAAAGAAGTCTCTGCCCAGACGCCCTCGTCCGGCTGTTTGCTGCAGCGCTATCACGACAGTCCCGTGACTGGCCCCGTCATCTGACAGCTGGCGTGCTTTCAGGTTAGTTGAATCGAGGATGTCGTATACCTCTATATCGATGCTTTTGTATTCCGAAGGGAGAAAATCACGTATGTTTCCCGCGGCGATAGTATCGCCTCCTTCGATGAGTCTGTAACCCCTGTTGGTGACAGCTTTTATGATATATCCTTCTTCTCTGAGGGCTCTGATGGCTTTCCATATGGCGGTACGGGAAACATGGAGATCGCCTGACAGCGTCTCTCCTGAAACGAAACTCCCGCCGGCGTTCCGGAGCGATTTTAACACGAGATCTTTAGTAGACATAATATCAATCCTCCAATTCGTCCTGCAATATCTCCAGCAGCTTCTTCGCGGCGGCGGAGAATATCTGGTACTTTTTCCACGCGATGAACATATCCACTTTCATGGCAGGTTCAAAAGGGCGGAAGCAGAGAGGGCTTTCTTCGGAAGTATTGGCCAGCTTATCTATGCAGACGGCGTATCCCAGACCTTCCTCCACCATGACAGCGGCATTGTAGATAAGATTGTATGTACCGATGATGTTCAGCTCCTCAAAAGCGATGCCCAGCCATCCCGAAAGCTCGTTCTGTATCAGAGCCTGACGCGAACACAGGAGAGGCAGACCTGGGAGCATGTCGGGAGTTATGCTTTCCTCCTTCGCCAGAGAATCGTCCTTTCTCATGATAAGACCCCATCGGTGATAGTAGGGCAGTGTCAGATAATCATACTTTTTCAGATCGGTCATGCCGACAAACAGACCGAAGTCCAGCAGCCCCTTGTCCAGCCGCTCGGAGACGTCTTCACCGTTGCCGCTGTACAAGTTGAACGTGATGCCGGGATGGAGAGCCTGCAGCCGGGACAAAGATTTTGCTATATACCGTATAGCTTCGGTTTCACCGCTGCCGATGAATATCTCTCCCACTATGGTCTCGCTGTCCGCTGTGAAGGCAGCCTCAGTCTTGTCGACCAATTCGGTTATTTCCTGAGCCCGCTTGCGCAGGAACATCCCGTCCTCCGTCAGCGTTATCTTCCTGTTGCCCCGTATGAACAGCGTTCTGCCCAGCTCCTTCTCCAGCTCCATCAGCTGCTTCGACAAGGTGGGCTGAGTGACGTGGAGAGTCTCGGCAGCAGCCGTTATATTCTGCTCTCTCGCGACAGCGAGAAAGTATCGTAAAACACGAAGTTCCATTTTATCCTTCTCCTTGATATATCTATCACATGTTTGATTCAATTATAAGTATTAAGTAAAGTCATGGCAAGCGGCTTTTATAGGCGTCCGCTATTGGAATGAGAGCGGGAGCCAAGGTAAAGATACGGAAAAAATTGTGTAGTTGCTGTGAATCCGCTTGTCAACAGGCGTGCGGATAATGTATATTAAAAAAAATATATATTCGAAAAGCAGCAGGAGGATGAATATGAGCGGATTTTTTTCACGTTCCAGCAGCAATCGCCGCTATCCTGATCCAAACAGGGGCGGGAGCCATTACAGGAAAAAGGGCCTGTTCGGTATACTGTCGGGATTCGGCGGCTCTTTCGGTTCACGGAGCTCATGGGGCTACAGAGGTTACGGCGGCTATCCGGGACAGGGTTATCCCGATCAGGGCTATCCGGGGCAAGGCTATCAGCAGGGTGGTCAGACGAACTTGTCAGGCGGCCAGATGAGTCCTCGTCATGGAGACGGCCAGATAGTATGCCCTAAGTGCGGGACAGCGGTCCCGGCAGGTTCGAAGTTCTGTTTGTCGTGCGGAGAAAAGATAGAGGCCAATGCCTCCTTCTGTACCGACTGTGGCAAGCCTCTCCCGCCGGGGGCCAAGTTCTGTGCCAACTGCGGCAAGCCGGTCGGTAAATGATGCTGCGGAAAAATAAGAGGATCGGAGACTACACCGTGATGTCCCGCATCGGAAGCGGACGTTACGGTGTATGTTTTCTTGCGCGAAGCTCTGATGGGAGGCAGGTGGTGCTGAAACGGTTTCGCAGGCGGATGAGAAGAAAAAACCGTTTCCACGAGCACCACGAAGCAGTAATACTGTCGGGTCTTCGGCATCCGGCGCTCCCACAGCTGGAAGGAGTGATAAATGACCGTCATGGCTATTTTTTCGTCCTTGAATACAAAGCCGGCAAATCGCTGGCCAGATGGTTGTTTGATGAGAAGAAGAGCTTTTCGGAAGCGGAAATAAGGGACATCGGGACGCAGCTTTTTCGTATACTGGAGTATTTGGAGAGCCGCAGCGTTATCCACGGAGATATCAGCATTTCAAATATCCTGTATGATGGTGAGGTGATAGCGTTGATAGATTTTGGCCTGGCCAGGTATGAGGGGACCAGAGGCATGTCCTTCAGTCTGGATCTGGCACGGACAGCAGACGTTTTGCTGTATCTGCTCTATTCATGCTACGGCGAGACTGCCTGCGGACCAGCAGGCAGCCGCGAAGAGAGGACGTGGCGTCAGGAGCTTCCTCTTTCGCGGGAGCAGCAAGAGTTCATCGGTCAGCTGTTGGAACCGGATACTTTCGGCAGGGAGGCATCTGACACGGACGCTACGGAGACAGGAGCCACGGGAACGGGTACAGCCCGGAGAAGCGATGGACCCCGTCCGGCTGCCGCAGCAAGGGAGATATTTCAGAGATTATGGCCGCGGATGTGAATGAAAACGCACGTCCGCGGCTTTGCATTGTGGCTCCGCGGGGATCTGTCGTTGTCCGCCGGCCCCCTGGGTCCTTCCGCTATCCGCAGCTATTCCTTTTGCGTATGGAAAACGATAATTTATAGGTATTTGCTATCAATGAAGACCGGGTGTAAAATAATCTCATCAGAAAGCGTGGCGCAGGAGGCATTGAGATGTTGACGAAAAAAGAGAAAGACGCACTGAGGCAAATATTGAAGGATGCCGGATGTTGCCAGGAGCAGGCCGACAGGTTCTTAGGATGTCGTGAAAATAAAAGCTGCGGCGAGCAGCTGGACATATTGTCGGACTACAGGCGGCAGCTGTTGGATAAAAGTCATCAGGTACAGCGGCAGCTGGAGTGTCTCGATTATCTGATATACAGGATAAAAGAGGGAAAAGAGATCAGTTGAAACAAGAGGAGGTATGGTTATGAAAAAGCAGACAGCCGGAAGAGATAGTCTTGGAGAATTCGCTCCTAAATTCGCGGAGCTGAACGATGATGTGCTCTTTGGAGAAGTGTGGTCGAGAGAGGATAAACTGTCGTTGAGGGACAGATCGCTGGTGACCATATGTGTGTTTATGGGAAAAGGTCTTGTCGATAACTCCCTTAAGTACCATCTGATGAGCGCAAAAAACAATGGGATAACGAAGGAAGAGATGGCGGAGATAATAACCCATGCTGCCTTCTATGCCGGCTGGCCAAACGCGTGGGCCGTATTCAATCTGGCTAAGGAAGTGTACGCTGACGAAGAGGATGGCCGCGACGGGGAGCACGGCGGCATGTTCGGTATGGGAGAGCCAAACACGGCATTCGCCCAGTATTTCATCGGCAATTCATATCTGAAGCCGCTGGTGGATCCGGAAAAATCCAATCTTTTCCTGGCTAACGTGACCTTTGAGCCGGGATGCCGCAACAATTGGCATATACACAGAGCCGAGAAAGGCGGCGGACAGGTGCTGGTATGCGTCGAAGGAGAGGGCTGGTACCAGGAAGAAGGAAAACCGGCTCAGAGCCTGAAGCCGGGCGATGTGGTAGTGATCCCGCCTGATGTCAAGCACTGGCACGGTGCCAAGGCCGACTGCTGGTTCAGTCATATAGCGATAGAGGTTCCGGGAGAAGCCACAGGAAGCGAGTGGTGTGAACCGGTCAGCGATGAGGAATATGGGAGGCTTTAAGATATGATATACAGGAAATTCAAGGATAAGGAGTTGTCGGCTCTCGGTATGGGAGCTATGAGGCTGCCTGTCATAGATGGCGACGATAACAAGGTGGATGCTCCGAAGGTAGAGGAAATGGTATCCTACGCCATGGAAAAAGGGATCAATTACTATGACACTGCATGGGGCTATCATGGAGGAAATTCGGAGACAGTTATGGGCGAAGCCCTCAGCAGGTACCCAAGAGAGTCCTTTTATCTGGCGGATAAATTCCCGGGGTATGACCTTTCTAACATGGACAAGGTGGAGGAAATATTCGAGAAGCAGCTGGAGAAATGTCAGGTAGAATACTTTGACTTCTATCTTTTCCACAACGTATGTGAAATGAACATCGACGAATATCTCAATGAAGATCATGGCATCATGGAATACCTGTGGAAACAGAAAGAAAACGGCAGGATAAAACATCTTGGATTCTCTGTCCACGGAAGCTTCGATGTAGCCAGGAGATTTCTGGAGAAGTATGGAGACAGGATGGAATTCTGTCAGATACAGCTCAACTATCTGGATCTGACTTTCCAGCACGCCGATGAAAAGCTGAAGCTGCTGGAGGAGTACGGTATCCCTGTATGGGTCATGGAGCCTCTCAGAGGCGGTCGGCTGGCAAATCTGACTGACGATCAGATCTCGAGGCTCAAGGCTCTGAGACCTGATGAGAGCGCTATAGGCTGGGCTTTCAGATTTCTTCAATCTGTCCCTCAAGTAGTTGTGACCTTGTCGGGAATGTCCAGTTTCGATCAGATGAAGGACAACATCGCTATTTTTGAGAAAGACGCTCCACTGAACGACGATGAAAAGGGAGCGCTTCAGGATATCGCGGACGATATGCTGAAGGAAAAGGTGCTGCCGTGTACAGCATGTCATTACTGCACCAGCCATTGCCCGCAGGGACTGGATATACCTGAGCTGCTGAAACTTTACAACGAGCATGTCTTTACCGGAGGCGGATTCATCGCTCCGATGGCCCTCAGTGCCATACCGGATGATAAGAAGCCGAGCGCCTGCATAGGCTGCCGAAGCTGCGAGGCCGTCTGTCCGCAGCAGATAAAGATATCGGAAGCGATGGCTGATTTTTCGGAAAAGCTGAAAGGATGACGAATGTAAAATAATGAAAAATCGGGAAACTTCCCCGACCCTCTTGACTCTGCCCGGGGGAGATACTGTATCATATTAAAAAAGGAGTCTTGCGGCAGGCAAGGCTCGAAGACGGTCAGAAAAAGGTTCCGGCGATGCCGGAACCGGTAATGATATCGCGATACAAAGCGGCAGAAGGAAGGTCGAGATTTTGCTGGAGAAGCTTGCGGGTAAATACGGAGCCAGTGCAGGAGTGGTATGCCTTGTCGTATCAGCCCTGTTGTGGGGCGGAGAATACGTGGTAGCCAAGGATGTGCTGGACATCATGGAGCCTAACTGGAGCAATGCCATCAGAGGATTTTTCACATCGATATTTGCTATAATAGTATGGCGGAAATATTTCAGGAACGCCACCGGACGGGACTGGCTACGGGGGAGCTATAGTATCGGCTGATTATTTTACGGAAAAGACCAGTGTTGAATTTATAACAGGATGCCAATTTATATGCACCTTTATTATCGGTATCGTTTTCGCGCTCATCATGGAGCAGCCGCCGGACATAACGATGACGGCGCCTGTCGTGCTTGAGTTCATATATTTGATATTTTTCGGTACATTCATCACTCAGTTTCTGTTTACGTTTGGTGTCAAATACGCATCGGCCAATCAGGCCGGCGTCATATTCCCGCTGGAATCGGTGTCAGCTACTGTGTTCGGATGCCTGTTTCTCCATGAACAGCTGGCTGCCGCTCAGGTCCTCGGCGGGATATTGATAGTTACGGCGATAATAATCAGTAGTATTTCTCTGAAGAAGACCACTCAGCGATCACAGTAACAGGTGATCGACTGTCATGAAATATTGAAAAAAGGGGGCTGTCGCTGCAGCTGACCTGATTTGGTCAGCTGTGCGGCAGCCCTGTGTTTTTTGACAGATATTGAGGGAGAATGGATATGCCCTCGCTAAATGACACCCCTCTTGCCTGTGATATGCTCGATAGTCAGTTGATAGGCGCAGGAACCGCAGCCCTTTCTGATGTGCTCCTTGCCGCTTTCCATGAACTCAGCGGAATACTTGCCTACCAGTGCTTCCAGCACTGGAATCTTTTGGGCAGTGTCCTTTATTATCTCCACCTTGCCGAACAGGATGACGCTTTCAAACAACGTCGTGAAATTTTCCTTGGCGATATCATCCTTGCTTATGATGCTGAAGGAAACGTTACCGTTTTTGCTGAGACAGTCGTACTTGTAACCCTCGGCAGCGCCATGGAAATAGATTTTTCCGTCTTTATAGACAAAATTGACAGGAACGGAATAAGGATAGCCGTCTTCGCCGAAGACAGCCAGTGTGCCGTTGGCGGCAGTTGTCAGGACTTTTTCTATCTCATCCTGAGACAGCGCCTGCTCTTTTAAACGCATTTCTCTGAACATGTTTACCTCCTTTATATTCACATGTAAATCAGTTTACATATTTATACCTGAACTTTTTTATCACATTGCCTCTTTTTCGTTTTGCTTACTTTATCGTATAGCCGCCATCGGATACGAGAGTGGTACCGGTGACGAAAGACGACGCATCTGACGCCAGATAGAGATAAGCTTCAGCGATTTCCAGCGGCGTTCCCATTCTGCCGATCGGGTGATGAGCGGCGAATTCGCTGCAGTATTCCTCGATGGTCTGACCGTTCTGACGAGCATCCTCTTCTGCCATAGGAGTGAGTATGTATCCCGGAGCTACTGCGTTTACACGTATGTCGTAGCCTTTTTCGCCGCAGTAGAGAGCGGCGCATCTGGTCATGGCCTGGACGGCGGCCTTTGTCGCACAATACGCGAAAAACTCACTGTCGCCGACTATGCCGTCCACTGAAGCGGTGCTGACTACGGCCCCCGGCTTGCCATTTTCTGCTATGGCCTCTATTCCCAGCTGCATGCCGTAGAAGACACCGGTCTGATTGGTAGCGATGGTCTTATTCCATGTCTCGTCGCTGATCTCCGGAAGAGATTCACGGTAGCTGGTCCCTGCGTTGTTGATCAGGATATTGAGCTCGCCAAAGCGTTCCTTTGCCAATTTAATGGCTTCTTCCCAGCTTTCACGCAAGGTGACGTCCAGCCTGCAGAAAACAGCATGCCCTGGATAATCGGCGTTGATGGCTGCCGCGGCGCTTTCACCCTCCTTCGCGTCTCTTCCGCAGATGACGACCTTGGCGCCTTCGGATGCGAAAAGGTGGGCGGCGGTCCTGCCGATGCCCTTTGTCGCCCCGGATATCAGAGCGACCTTGTTTTCCAGTCTATTCATGATATATCTCCTTTCTTGATGCGCTCAGCGCGGTCATTCAGTTGCTCAGGGCTGATGCGGATGACAGTTCCGCCGTCAGGAGCGATTTCTTCATCGCCGTATACTACCCATATGGCATTCATGGGTTTATCAGGCATGGGCGCCTGGCCATCAGTGAAAATGATGCGATTATCCACCCGTAAAGTGAAAGCGTTTACCGCTGCATTGAAATCAGTACCGCCGCCGCCCTCAAAGACCATATCGTCTATGTCTTTTTCATTTCTGATATCGTGAAACCCGTAAAATACCGTATCGAAACAACCTGCTTTCATTTTGGAAAAGGTGAGTATGTTCTTGCATTCCCTCAGGAAATTTCTCAGCAGGTCTTCGTCCACTGACCAGCTGGTATCCAGGATGATTTCCGTTTCCGGGATGGGAAGTTCCTCCAGGACAGGTCTGACGATGTTGTCTTCCAGGATGGCGTTGGAATAAGACCAGTCTACCCCGTAATTTATCGTATTGGGGAGAATGACGCGCCAGTCGATGAGAGGGGCGGAAGCACCGATCTCCTCGACCGTTCTGATATCTCTGTTGACAGCGTTCCCTGCGTCAGATTCCTTTTCTTCTATCAGGGTATATTCGTCGTCTTCATCCTCGTCGTCGCGATCCTCTTCCAGCGGCAGCTCCTTATAGCTCTCTTCACTTTCGTCCTCATCGCTGTTATCACCGGTATCCTCCTGTTTGCTTTCGCTATGGCTGTCGGAAGGAGTTTCCTGCCCCTCCAGCTGGCCGTCTATAAGCTCGATGTCCAGTTTTTCGCTGAGCAGCAATTCGTAATATTCCTCGGCGCTGTAGTCGATGGCTTCGGGGTAATCGATGCCGCCTGAGATTATCTCCAGCCCATCGCGCTTCAACATCTGATTGATGACTGCGTCGGTGGCGCTCATCCATACCGTGGGATCCTTTCCCACGCCTCGCTCCTTATGTTCGAAGGCTATGTGGCAAAGCTCGTGAGCCAGAAGGAAAAGCTGGTCGTTATCGGAAAGCGTCGACATGTACCGTGGGTCGTAGAAGATGGTGGAGCCATCGTTTTTCATGATCCCTGTATCTTCGATTTCCTGATATTCCACATTTGCCGCCACGCTGCCGAAGAAGGGATACATGGCGAGTACCTTGCGTTTCAATATTGTTATATCGTATATCATCCTTTTTCTCCCGGCAGTGTGTAGGAATCGAAGACAGCGCTGAATTCTTCACCCAGCATGGATACGAATTTCTTTATTGTTTCCAGATGCTGCCGATCTGCCTGTGTCAGCCCGACTGTTGTCGCGTATCTTTCGGATGTATTCATCTTTTCGATATCCTTATCGCTGTAGTTGCCGCTGAGAACATCTTCCATGGTTATCGCCGGCTGGCTGCAGAACTTTACGAATTCATCGGTGATGTCTTCTCCGATGAGAGCGCGCAGCATTTCCGGACGTCCCGTCGCGTAGAGCATTTTTGAAGCCATTTCCCATTTTCTGGGGTCGGCGTTTGGCTTTTCTCCGGTGTATTCGCTTCTCAGCGGTTCGCCCCTCTTGCAGGCGATGTATGCGTAGATAGCGGGATGGATGTTGTTTTCCCGGGCCCATTTCAACCATTTTTCTGTGGTGGTGTTGATATATACGTGGGCAAATCTGTTGAAGAACGGCGCCGCCAGCTGATAAGCCGCCAAAGAGTCCTGTGTGTCGTTGCCCGCGGCGACGATCCTCGCGTTGTCGGGGAGCTTCCAGATGCCGTTGACTTCTCTGTCAAGCACGATGTTGAACGCCATGCCCTGTATGCTTGGCAGCGCGTTGTTTATCTCGTCAAAAAAGACTACGTGCAGCTTATCCGGCTCCTTTTCGCATTTTGCCTGTACTTTTTTGAACCATGTAGGAGGAATGTCGATCATTTCGCCTGTGGACTGATTGTAGACGCTTCTGCCGTTGAGGCTGTCCGGCGTGGCGTTGCGCAGATAGATTATTTCACAGGTCGGGTCTATTTGCTTTACTCTGGCACTCTTTCCTTCCGATGAAGGGCCGTGAAGGAATACGGCTACATCGCTTTCGATGGCGCCCCTTATGATATCCTCTTCGCTTACTTCTCCGAAAGTCAGGTTATAAGGGTTCCTTCGTTTTGCGGCTCTTTTTATCTCATTTTCGTATTCCGCCTTTTCTTCGGGGGTCATTTCGCGGAGGATGCTGGGGATCAGATCTTCCGCTAACGTCGTATTTAAATATGAATATATCGAAGTTTTTTCAAAATCCTCATCGTAGTAAGATTCGCTGGAAAACAGCACTCCGGATACGAGGATCTGCCTGCTGACGAGGAGAGCGGCTTCCTCGTCATACAGCCATTTTACCGGGGCCACTTCGATCCATACGATATCATCTTTTTTGCAGCTTTTCCCATTAGACAGCGAGAGAATGCGTTCCGCCATGCAGGCAACTCTGATGTATTTGTGACCGTCTCGCTGATATTCTTCGTATTGCGCCTGATATTTTTTGCCGGTTTTTCTCAGTCGCCCTTCGGAAAAATCCTGCTCAAGGGTCCTGGCAAGCTCTCTGTCTGCTGCGCTTTGCGGATATTCACCCAGCTGGACTTCTTTAAAGCCGGTGATGTCTTTTGTTGTCTTGCAGTGCAGCTGAGAGATATCCTGGCATTTCATCACCGGACGAACGCTGCCGCGGGATGTCGAATAGGCCACCTTCTGACTGCCATCACTGTCGACCAGACACACGTCGCCATAGCCGGAAGCTGAAGACAGGAACCATTTGCCCTGTTTTTCATCATCGACATCAGCCCCGGATATGATCCCGAAATCAGTCACACCGCATTTTGTACCCAGCGCGCGGATGACATCTATCGGTGCTTCTCCAAATACTTGCTCCTTTGAAAGTAAAGTGTATGTGTGATTCATCGCAATACCGTCCTTGATCATAGCTTTTCCAAATATGTATGATACACCAAATTTGGCATGGTCGAAAGAGCCAACGTTCAAATAATTTGAGGGACAGGAATGTGGCGGGATCACTTGCGCCGGATACGGGGCGGAAAAATGTGAGGGATGTTGTTTGAATAACGATGCAGATATAGTATTGATGCTATAATACAAAAACATCTATTTGTTGAACGGATAATTAGGAGGAAAAGATGAGGAAGTTAAAAAAAGTACTGCCGTTTTTGATGGTAATGCTCCTCATGCTGGGTATGACAGCATGTGGAACGGGAGAGCAGGATGCCGAACAGGAAGATGCCGCGGATCTGACCGGAAAAAGCCTGATGGTGTATTGCGGAGCCGGCATGAAGGAACCTTTCCAGGAAATCGCCTCGGCTTTCCAGGAGAAGACCGGGTGTGAGGTGAATGTAAATTTCGCTAACGCTGCCCAGATCCAGACACAGATCAATGAGTCCGGGGAAGGCGATATGTTTGTCGCCGGATCTGCGGAAGAGCTGGAGCCTGTCAGTGACAAAGTGAGCAGGAGTGTCGATCTGGTGAAGCATATCCCGGTGATCGCGGTACCAAAAGGTAATCCCGACAACATAACATCGATAGAAGATCTTGCCAGTGGCATTGGGGTTGTTACAGGCGACCCGGAAGCTACGCCTATCGGAAAAATCGCGATGAAAATGTTTGCGGACGCAGGGATAAGTGGCAGCGTGAATATCCTCGCGACGACAACCACCGCGCCGCAGCTTACTACGGCACTTGAGGCAGGAGAAGCGGACGCCGCGATCGTGTGGAAAGAAAATGTAAAGGGCGATCAGGTCGAGATCGCTGAGGTAGAGGGGATCGATAAATATATCAAGGTAATCCCTGCTGCTTCACTCAACACTACGCAGGATGACGAAACATTGAAGATTTTCGAGGAGTTCCTTAAATCAGAAGAAGCCATGTCGATATGGCAGGACTTCGGTTACGAGGCGGTAAATGCGGAATAATGGTAAAAAAGATGCTTTTTCAATAATAAGTATTGCGGTGGCACTGCTGATGATTTTCTTTATCGGCAGTGCTTTAATTTCTGTCGTGGCCGGAGGGATCAGTTATATCCCTGAGGCTGTAAAATCGGAAGAAATTTGGTTCTCGGTAAAGACGAGTCTGATCACTGCTACGATATCGACAGCTCTTTGCGTATTCATATCGATACCGTCATCCTACGCATTTACCCGGACCGATATGCCCTTCAGGCGAATATCGGAGCTTATCATGGAGCTTATGATGTGTTTGCCATATATCGTTCTCGGCCTGTGCCTGTTGATATTGTTTTCTTCCGAATTCGGCAAGGCTCTCAAGGAGCTTGGATTTCAGGTGGTGTTTGATGTAAAAGGCATTGTGATCGCGCAGTTTTTCGTGAACTTCCCCTATGCGATGAAAATGGTGAAAACAGCATTCATGCAGGTCGACAGACGGTTGGAAATAATAGCGGGCATGCTGGGAGCTTCAAAGTGGAAGCAGCTGACGACTATAATACTTCCGCTTTCCAGAAATGCTCTGATAAGCATGATCGTTCTTGTATGGTCGAGGGCGATCGGAGAATTCGGAGCTACCTTGATGCTGGTGGGGATAACAAGAATGAAAACGGAAACCCTTCCGGGAAGCATATATCTCAGTATATCGACAGGGGATACGGAAATGGCCATGGCGGCGGCGACGATAATGCTTTGCATTGCGATGATTTCTCTTACGGTGATCAACCGACTGAATACTACGCCGAAATACTTCCGGCTGAATGGAGCAGAATGAAATGAATACGATCGAATGCAGAGCTCTTGTTGTTAAAAGAGGGAATTTCACACTTGGCCCTGTAAATCTGAATATCGAGAAAGGAGAAATCTTCTGTATCCTGGGGCGCACGGGGTCGGGGAAAACTGTTTTCCTTGAAACGCTGGCAGGCTTTTACGATAAAAAGTACGAGGGAGAGATAGTGATCCATGGTAAAAACAGGGGCTTTGTTTATCAGGATTCAGGCCTTTTCCCTCATATGACCGTTGAAAAAAACATATCATATGGACTGCGAATGAATCGTGTGGATAAAAAAACGATAGAGGAGAAAGTCCGGGATATCACAGAGATACTGTCGATATCAAATATACGAAAACAATATCCGGCTACAGTAAGCGGAGGTGAGCGTCAGAGAGCGGCGCTTGCCAGGACTCTTGTAATGGATCCTGATATAATATTTATGGATGAGCCTTTTTCCGCGCTGGATCCGGCTACATGCAGGAGAATGTATGAAGAGATCAGGCGCATACATAAGAAGTTCAAATGTACGATAATATTTGTAACGCATGATTTCAGAGAGGCGCAGCATCTTGCCGATCGTGTCGGGGTCATGCTGAATGGTAAATTGAGAACAATAGTGAGAGCTGAAGAGCTTTTTACAGTCCAACACGAGGAAGATGTCAAAGAATTTTTAGGAGGTGTACAGCATGAATAAGAAAGAATTGTTGGAGCTTATTGTCACACGTTTCAGAGAACTTCCTGAAATAGAGAGCCTGATCGATGAAACTGCTGAAATCAGAGCGAAAGCATTGTCACCTGAGGAGGCGATAGGGAATACAGAGAGGAAGGATTATCCTATACTTGACGGAAAAGACGTGATGATCGAGGCTGTCTGCAACGGAGCTGCGGGGCAGGCGTTCACCTGCGCGCCGGCTGACTTTTCCGGAACATTAAACGATGTTCTGGACATGGATTTTGAAAATGATACTCAGGCCGCAGGGCTTATGATAGCCGCGATAAATGCTGTGATGGCAAGTCTGGGCATTTGCGACAGAACGGTTCACTGCAAAAATGAAGGCCCGGCATTGTGCGGCATAGAAATGATGAAATATTTCAAAGAAAATCATTATGATGAGAATATCCTTATCGTAGGGTATCAACCGTCGATCATTTCAAATCTCACAGCAAATATGAAAAATGTAAGAGTGCTGGATCTGAACCCCGATAATATCGGATATGAAAAATGCGGCGCGATCATCGAAGACGGCGAACGTGCGATGAAGGGAGCTGTCGAATGGGCCGATGTCATATTATGTACGGGAAGCACTGTGTGTAATGGAACTCTTGTTGATTATCTGGATACGGGAAAGAAAACATATTTCTTCGGGACTACCCTTGCGGGGACAGCAAAGCTGTTAGATCTTGACCGGTTATGTTTCGCGGATATCGTTTGATCCACGGAAACGCAGACAGAGACCCATCCTGCCCGATACAGTCGGAGGGTGATTTCCTGTCCCCTCTGTATAACGAGAACCACAGGCCGGCTGTTATGAATTATCCATTGCAGTTGATCCGTCAGTCGTGTCCGTAAAAATTTGAGGAAGTTCAGCCTTCTTCGCCACAGATGGATGCCGTAAAGACTGTGGAAGCTGTTGAAGCTGAAGAAGCTGCGAAGCTGTGAGAGCTGTGAAAATGCCAACTCGTTGAAATTTTCCGGACTTTTGGGCAAAAATAACGGATTTGACACGGCTTCCGCAAGACAAAATGCCTATAACCCTTTTTTTCATCAGTCCTTTTGGCATATTTCGAGAGCCGATTGGTAAATTTTATGCCAAAACAAATTGTTTTCATCACAGTATTTGGCATTTCAGCACTGGTGAGAACGCCACAGAACTGTGAAAGCCTTGAGGTATAGAGAGGTTTTGCGGATTGTGCATCTTTATCTTATAAAGAAAAGCCTCGCAGATGATTCTGCGAGGCTTTGCAATTGGTACACCATCAGGGGATCGAACCCTGGACACCCTGCGAACCTTGGGCGTTTGCATACCGCCTTACCACTTCGTATCGCGTGTTATATTATCTGCGATGATCGTTGAAAACTCAACGGATAGCGGATATCATAACACGAAATAAAACTTAAAGATATTTTATGATTATTATTCAAAAACAGAGCGCTTTGTGGGAAGAATTTATAGATATGAGGAGGAAACAGCAATGATAAGTTATAAGAAATGTGAAGGTTAATTTTATCCTGATTTGGGAGGTTCAGAAGAAAACATGCATAGCTTGTCTTCAATACAGCTAATCAGTTATGCAGATATAAATAGCACGGATGAGTTGACAATAATATCTGTTAGTTTAGAAGGCGGAATAAAAAATTGATAAAGGTCTTGTTTGAGAAGGTGTTGAGCAAGACCTTTGTATTTATGTGGCGGATAGGCTCATATATGTAAAAAAATGTTGAAAAATCAATCGTTTTTTTGATACAATATATATTATTATGGAGAGATATGTAATGAGGTATTGACAGATGATGACAGCAGAAAGGACAATTTTAGCAAGCAAGCAAGCAAGCAAGCAAGCAAGCAAGCAAGCAAGCAAGCAAGCAAGCAAGCAAGCAAGCAAGCAAGCAAGCAAGCAAGCAAGCAAGCAAGCAAGCAAGCAAGCAAGCAAGCAAGCAAGCAAGCAAGCAAGGCGTAACTCTGTCCTTTTTTCATGTCAAACTGAAAACTGCACAAAAACGGAAGGCGTATTCCGCCCGTTTTCATACGGGTGGGATGCGTCTTTTTTCGTTGTGCGCCTGGCGGCGCACGTTTCTAACGGGTGAAAGTCCCGAATCCGCCCGGTAGTGGGAAGGATATAGCCGAAGGCAAGGGTGTTGCAGGTGACTGCAAATCTGAAGGAAGCCGGGTGTGGGGAAGCTACTAACCCACGGGCAAATCTCCGGTCTGACGAACAGAAATCGCATATTAGGCTATGCATGAGGGTAAGTCTGCAACACACGATGAAGCCCGATAGCTACACGGAATCATGCATGGTAAATGCGGCAGATAGATGGAGAGAAAGAAACGTGTGGTACCCAGGGAGGTCTGTGTGAGACGCCCTGAAAAGGGTAACCGCTATCGTAAGGTGGCGCTGAGCACACAGAAGTCAGCAGAGGTCATAGTAACTGAGAAGCGAAGGACCGAATCAATAGGAGTCTTAAGTACAACCTGGAAAGGAGGAATGAGCAAATGAGTGCAGAAAACGAGAAAGAAAGCTGCTCACAGAGAGATAGCGCGGAACGTAAAGGGTATGTGAGAGCGCACCGTTCATTTAACCGGATATGGAAGGAAAGAGACAGTGCAGAGCCGGACATCTTAGGTAAGATACTGGAAAGAGATAACATGAACAGAGCTTACAAAAGAGTGAAGGCAAACAAGGGAGCGCCGGGGATAGATGGAATGACCATTGAAGCGGCACTGCCATGGCTTAGGGAACATAAAGACGAGTTGATAGGAAGAATCAAAAGAGGGAAATATACCCCCTCACCCGTAAGACGAGTCGAAATTCCAAAGCCGGATGGAGGAATACGAAAGCTTGGTATTCCTACCGTCATCGACCGAATCATCCAGCAGGCAATAGCACAGAAGCTGATGCTAATCTACGAGCCAATGTTCTCGGACGGAAGCTACGGCTACAGGCCGGGACGGAACGCAAAAGATGCAATAGAGCGAGTAAGGGAATACGCCGAGGAGGGATATCGCTATGCGGTGAGTCTCGACTTGAGTAGGTATTTTGACACACTGAACCATGAGATATTACTGAACAGGCTGCGTAAGGAAGTCAAAGATGAGAGGGTCATCCAAATCATCAAGAGATATCTTAAAAGTGGAGTGATGGAAAATGGAGTGGTCATGGACACGGAAGAAGGCTCTCCGCAAGGAGGGAACCTGTCCCCGCTGCTTGCTAACATCTATCTGGACGAATTCGACAAGGAATTCGAAAGGAGAGGTGTACCGTGTGTGCGGTACGCTGACGATATCGTACTACTTGCAAAGAGCGAGAGAGCGGCTAAACGGCTATTGGAAACAAGCACTTCATACTTGGAAAACAAGCTGAAGCTGACTGTCAACAGAAAGAAGAGCAAAGTGGCCAGTGTGTATGCGATTCGAAATTTTAAGTTCCTCGGCTTCGCATTGGGAAGGAACGGAAATGGTACATTCATTCGAGTTCATCCGAAGTCGTGGAAGAAGATGAAAGCCAAACTGAAAAGCCTGTCTTCCCGCAGACATGTTCAGAGCGTAATACCGGCACTGTGCAAAATCAGAGAGTATATGCGAGGATGGCTTAACTACTACGGAATCGCAGCGATGAAGCAAGCAATCGAAGAACTGAATGGATGGCTATACCACAGAATACGCATGTGTATATGGAAGATGTGGAAAAAGCCGAGGTCGAAGATGAAGTATCTGATGAAGCTTGGGATACCGAAGCATTATGCCTTCATGGCGGCTAACAGCCGCAGAGGGCATTGGTTTACATCGGCAACCAGCACAGTAAACAGAGCCTTATCAAAAGAAATACTGGTACGCAAAGGCTTTTATGATTTAGCCGATGCATACCAGCAGATGCACGTCAACTATTGAAACCGCCGTATACGAGAACCGTACGTACGGTGGTGTGAGAGGACGGCGGTTAGTCACCGCCTCCTACTCGATTCCGGCGGACTGAAAATTTTTTTAACCACATACTCACTGCTTGGTCAATCAGAAACGAAGGGAGGGGTTTTATGGCAGAAGAAAAAGGAATACCGGCGCGGCGTGTTGCCTTCCTGGAAACCTGCTTTGATGTTTTCTGCGAAAACGGGCTGGAAAATACCGGTCTGAAAATGCTGGCCGATGCCTGCGGTGTGACTAACGGAAATCTGCTGTACTATTTCGACAGCAAAGATAATATAGTCATCGAGGCCACCGCTCACTGCATGGCAAAGGTGGAAGATGATTTCATGGCGAAAGCGCCGACAAGCGTTGAGGATATTGAACGCTTCCTGCGTGAGATGCCATATCTTACAGCAAAGCTGCACGGGAAAAAATATCGCTTTATGTATCAGGTGTATGCAAGCCCTAAATACCGGGAATACGGCAAGGAATTTTTCAAAGGTGTAAATGCGCGCTATTACGAATATGCCGTACAGCTTTCCCAAAAGCTCGGTATGCCGGTGGACTTCATCCGGGGCATGACGTATATCTTCGTCCGTGCCTGCGTACATTATGCGCTGTTTGAGGACGAAGAATATCTGAGGCTACAGCTGGAGGCAATACGCACATCATTGAAGTTGTTTGTAAAAGAAAGTAAAACGAAGGAGGAAAACCTATGAAACACAAAATACGCAGCCGGGTATTGACGGTGATGCTGTCGCTAATGTTTATCGTTGGCCTGATGCCTGCAACAGTCTTTGCGGCGAATACTACGACCCTGAATGTAAACGGTACAAATATTCTTACCGCACCCGACTACAAGGTTGTATGCGGAAGCGGAACGGCAACCTATGATCCTGGTACCAACACACTGACTTTGGATAACGCAGAGATAAACTACCAGCAAAATAGCGGTAACAATGGTGCGGGCGCAATTCTGTTTGACGGAGATTTGAACATCAATCTGGTTGGGGAAAATACGATCACGTCTGTCACCTGCGGTATTCTCGGAAAAAACGCCGGGACGCTCACGATAACCGGCGATTCGCTGACCCTTGACTGCATATATTACGGAATCGCAAGGTATTCAGCCGGCGCCGACATCACGATCGACGGCGCTGACATTGACGTTACTGCAAAAGGCGCAGATAATTTTACGGGTGTGGGTATTCAGGCCAGCGGGGTGCTGTCGATTAAAAACGGCGCATATATTGATGCTACCGATGTATCACATCACCCGATCATTGGAAATGCCGGAATTGAAATAGAAGACAGTACGGTATACGCACAACAATATACGGATTATTATGCTGCGATCAGGTCGGATAGCGAAATATCTATCAGCAATTCCACGGTTGAGGCAAAGGCCGATTCGGAAGGTTCTTCGGCAATTTGGACGGGAAACGACTTATCATCAACTTTCGGTAACATTACAATATCCAACGGAAGCGATGTAACGCTTTACTCCAAGAGCTCAAACGCAGTTTATGCAATGCTCGGAACCATTTCCATCAGCGGCTCGACTGTAAAAGCAGAATCATTTTCTGGAGCATATCCTACCCTTTGTGCAGACGGCGATATTGATATTACCGATCATTCTGATGTAACGGTTAAAAGTGCCGACACCATTGGTATTTATTCTACTGGCGGTGCCGTCGAAATTCAGGATTCGATCGCTCATGTTACAGCTCACGATGAATGGGACGCCATCCGAGGAAACGACGGCGGCGCTGCAATCAGCGGCAGCTGGGTCGAGACTTTCGGGTCTATGGTCAGTCAGTTGTTTACACATTCTGACAGCGCTATTTTTCTGAACAACGAGGGTGAGGCAGACGGTTCACTCATACTTCCGGGCGATGTGACTGTCAGCAAGGATATGATTCTGTCTGTTCCGGAAGATTCATCCATTACAGTGCCGGACGGCGTGATCTTTACAAATCACGGTCAGATCGAGCTGCTGGGTGAGCTTGTCGTTAACGACGGTGCCATTGTCTGCGACAGCCACAGCGGCGGCACGGCAACCTGCATAGAAAAGGCAAAGTGCAGCATTTGCGGTAAAGAATATGGTGATCTTGGTTCGCATGTAATGAAGAAGACAGAAGCTAAAAAAGCCACCTGCACAGAGGACGGCAATACGGAATACTATACATGCGAAATCTGCGGTAAAATTTTCAGCGACAAAAATGGCTTGGTTGAAATTCAGCTTTCCGATACTGTAATTAAAGCCAAAGGGCACAGCTATGAGAATGGCAGGTGTACATTGTGCGGCGCTGCTGAAGGGTCAGCCCAGACAGGCGATGACAGCAGCATCGTCTCTTTGGCAATACTTGCTGGTATTGCCGCCCTTGGAATTGCGGGGACAGCATTATACAGGAAAAGAAGAGAAATAAAGTAATCAGGACCATGCCGCATTAACGGGAAACAAAGCGTTAATGCGGCAGTTTTTTTTCAAAGCATAACTTCTTCTTAACTTTGATTTTCTGAAGACGATTCACAGATTCATGTCCTGCAGGGGATTTTGATTAGAAAGCAATTTACTTGAGACATTTTACAAAATTTAAAAATTATGGTAATATACCCTCCATAAGCACAAGAAACGGGGGGTGGCGAAATGGAAGAAAAGCGTCCTTTTGAAGATGATAGGTTGTATACGGTCAGCCAGGTGACAAAAGCCTGCGGAATAAGCCGTTCCACTATTCTGAGAATGGAAAGGGACAATCTTGTGGTTCCGGCAAATACGAATACTGACAACAGTTATCGTTATTATGACCTTTTTAATGTTTTTCAAATACAGCAGATCAACTATCTGAAAGAACTGGGATTAAAGAAAAGCGAAATATTAAAATATTATGATACGAATGGGGACATAACGGAGCCCCTTCAGATTCTTGAGAACAAATTGATGCTGCTGAGACAGAGTGTAGAGCTGTTGAGGCTCAGAAAATCGGAGGAAGAAAACATGATTATAAGTTTCTACGATTTTCCGGAACAGATTTGCTATACCCGAAAAGCTAAAAGCTCAGGTTCTGCCGATACATACCGGATAATGTATGATCTGTGTCAGGAAGCTGTGACGAAGGGGTATGAACTGTTATCGAGCATGCCGCTTTTTGGGATCAATATGCGTACGGATTTTCTGAAAGGAGATTTTTCGGAAAAAGATTTTGATTATATCTGTTGTGTTCCGCTGGCGCCGGAAAGGGCGCCGGAGGAGGCGGAAGTGATTCCTGCGTGTCATGCGGTATCGCTGTTGTATCATGGCTCATATGAGCATCCGGAAAAGCCGTTTCTGGCTCTTGGAAAATATGTGTCTGAAAATGATCTGATACCGGCAGGGCCTCTGCGGGTGGTAGGTATTGTGGCACCGTATGTAGGTAAAATGATTTCTCCCGAAAATTATGTGACAAGGCTGGTATTACCGATTGAATAACCAAATAAATATATGCTAACAACTTGACCTGTTCATAGGAGAACAGATTATAATTAGTATAAAAAGTTTTACAGATCATACAGTACAGAATATAAAACAAAAGGAGAAGATCCATGCAGAAGAGGAAGTGGACCGCAGTATTGCTGGCTGTTATCATGGTGACTACCGCGATAACAGGGTCAGTGTATGCAACAGATGGTTTGGAAAAACAGACCATGAATATATCTGCCAAAGAGGTAACGGTACGCTCTGTTATTCTGGAGCATTTCGGCGAGCTTGCAGGCGAAATAATCAACAATGTGACGGAGATGACTCTGGAGGATATCAACGGTGCAACGGACGGGCAATTGTCGGAAGGGCTTTGCACACTGCTGGGAGGTGCCACAGGCAGAGCCCTAAATGAGATATCGGATGAGATCGAGGCGACTCAGGAGATGATTGCAGAGCTTCAGAAATCGGTGGAGGTTCTGGCTGTTCAGACAGAGAAACACCTTGATGTGATAGAGGATCATCTGAACGAACAGGATCTGGACGATGCACTTGATACTTTAAACGAAGCCGATGCAGCGGTGGATTCGTTAAGCGGACAGTACAGAGAAATAATCGACAGCCTCTATGACTCTGACGGAAAGCTTAAGGAGGAAATAGGGACAGATGAAATCATACGGATCAATGGATTTATAAAGCATATCGATCAACTGGATATTTCTGCTCTGCTTGATAAAATAAAGGCAGATGTGAATCCTGGTATGGGGGAAACAATATATGATGTGCAGTTAAAATGCTATGAGGGAGAAACCTCTTTCAGACATAAGACATATATGAGTGCATATGCACTGGCTAATTGGATTACACAGATTCGGGCAGGACTTCTATTCTTCGAGAAAGAATCTGAAAGCTATAAGCAGATGCTTATTTATAAACATAATAATCCTGAGGATACGGATCTTGAGGGCTTCACGCCGAACTTTGCGAATTATGCATCCTTATATAATCAATTTATTGAAAATACCAATGCGGAAATCGAAAAAACAGCACTGTTTGAGGAAATAGGCAAGATCTTCAGCGGCGTTGATGACGGAGAACTGCCGCAGCAGGGAAATTACGGAAATGAAGAGGAATTTCAGGATGCAGTGGAATATTATCTGATGAACCATACCGATAATCTTCAGGATGCGATAGATGATTCCATATTGACAGAGATAGAGGTATATGCGCCGGACGGGAGCAGGGTAACAGAACAGGCCTATAAAGTTGTTTCCAATAAAGACGGCTGTGCATATTATATATCTCTTGAGGAACATACGCTTGATGACTATTTGATTTACAGAGATGAAGGATATCCGCCGACATTTTACTATAAAGTCGATTACGGAGCTGGTGTCACAACTGACGGCAAGTATATGCTTCCGGCAGACCAGAAGGCCGTGAAAGGTCTGTTCAACAGTCCGGCAGGAACGAAAGAACAGCTGACCTGGCTGATTGAGGAACTGCGTGACAGAGAAGGGAATTGCTTATTGAAGAATGACCGGAAGATTCTCTTGACCACGAATAAACAGGAAAAATTTTATCTTGTGGATCAAGGAAGTATTGATTACCCATATTCATATGAAGCAATAGATTACCTTTATCTTCTGGATGCCAATTATTTCAATAGCGATGATAGCTTGACGGAAACGAATTATATGCAGTGTGATGGCCATAGATATGACTCCAAATCAGTCTTTTTTTGGAATGAATACAGGTTTCACGGAGATAACCACGATACGGTCGTAAGAGATGCACCTCTTCTCATGGTATATAAGGATGCTACTTATAATGGGGAAGAAAAGCCTGTGACGGCAGATGAACTACCTGATAAATTTAATCTGGAAGACGGACAGACACTGGATCTTGGTGAAATATCCGGGCAGCATAGTAAATCTGTTACCATAACGGGAAACGTCACGATAAAGGGCGCAAATAATACTATAGGAGGATTGAAGCTGTATCTGTATGAAGATGCAAACCTGACACTGGAAAATATCAATCTGACTGGTGATAATACCATAGTAAGATCCCATGGACGAAATACGAAGCTGATAATAAAGGGAGATGTTAAGCTCGAGAGCACAGATGACGCACCTGCTGTAAAGGGATACAGTGATTCTGAGCAATTTATTATCACATCCGCAAATGGAGTCGGAGTCAGTGATGCAGTGTAGGACAGGCTGACTGTTATATCTGAAGAAGAGAATACTGCGGCTATAGAGATTGATAATTCCCTCAGGATAGAAAACCTGCATATTGAAGTGAATTCAAAAAAATGCAGTAAAGCAATTATGTGCGGAAATAATTCCAAAATAACAGACTGCTGGCTGCATACGATAGTTTCAGAAGCCGGAAACGGTGAGCTTACAATAACTTCCGGAGAAATAGCGGGGAATACTCTATATCTTACATATGGAGGAATAGATGGCGATGTGGTGAAATCCGATAATGACTGGACAGGGAATATTCGTGTTAAAGTCGAGCTGAAGACCGGAGATGTAAAAGATGCCTCGTCTGATGCAGTCGTACACATGACTTTGTATGATTCCAATGGCGCATCATACACGGTAGACAGTGTGGGGGAGGCTGACGGAGATCAGTTTGAGAGGAACCACACAGATGTATTGTATTACAGTATCCCTTCTGCCGTGATGAACGGATGTACTGCCGTAGAGCTGAAAATGGAAGGTGATGACGGATGGTATGTAGATACGGTAAAAGTTACCGAGTCAAGCATCGGTAATTTTGAAACAGGCGAGGGTCAGAAAACTTTTAATTTCTATAGATGGCTGGACAACGATGGCAGTCATAAGGCTGAACTGACGGATAAGGCCGTGAAGTTTACAGTGGAAACGGCGAATGAAGACGATGCAGGTACTGCGTCAAAAATAGAAGTGACTGTGGAATACAAAGACGTAGCGGGCGTCATAAAGACTCTGAAAAAGACTGAACTTACCAGCAGAACGCCGGATGGAAAGTTCTCTGCAGGCACGATTCTTAATATACCGGTAGCATTTACCGAAGAGGAAGTCGATGATATAGACGAGGTTACAGGATTTTATGTGACTACGGACCATTCGGGATCCAAGCCGGGATGGAAGCTGAAGACTCTGAAATTCTCATATGATAAAGTAAGCTATACAGCAAATCCGAACCAATGGTTTATTAAATCAGGACAGACAGGGTATTTTGGAAACAGCTGGAACAGTACAGGAGCTGTAGAACTGGTCACGAAGACAGCTGACAGAGATAAAGCGGGAACGGATGCCAATATCAAGCTTAAACTGGTTACAGAAAACGGAACGGTTACAGATGGACTGGATTTTACGGATTTCTGTGACAGAAGAGAGTATGATCCTATGGAAAGAGGAGCAGTAGATACATTCCATATTGCCTACCCTGAGCAGATAGGAGAAGTAAAAGGTCTGATTCTCGAGTCCGATGGAAGCGGTTCCGGTCCTACATGGGAATGTGATACGATTACTGTTAAACTCAGAGGGAACGATGGGTCGGTCAAAACCTATAATTTCAGCATTTACTGCAAGATAGGAGAAGGGACCTATCAGTTTATGGCTGATAATATGCTGAAAACCAATGCAAGCAGTGAACAGGAGCTGGTGGAGATTATGGAAGAAGCAAAGGATATGAGTTCTTTCCATATCACAGCAGATGGCATGCTTAGCAGATTGTCCGCGGAATTTTTAAGCAGACTGTCTGAAATAGGAAAGACAATGGTATTGGAATTCAGATCAGGAGGAGCCATGACATATCAGTGGATTTTCCGGGGGAATGATATGGCGGAAATCCTGTCGGACATAGCTTTGGAAGTTGAATTTTATTCAGAAGTAATAGAAAAAATGATAGGCATAGAGAAGACAGGAACTATGGCAGTGGTGAACCTCCCTGATATATCCAAGCTGCCGGAAGGCGTAAGTATTAATGTAAACGGCAGCCCATATGGATTCGAGCCCGGCGATACAGTATATATATTCATGGAATGAAAAAACAAAAATGCTGACTGTACAGGGAAAAGTGCAGGCAGATGGTAACAGCGGTATCCTTATAGACGTAAGGAGTGAAGGCCCGTATCTGTTGACTTCAGAACTGGCCAAGCCTGCGGCAGGATCTGAAACAACCGTTGATAACGGGATTTATGCGGATGAGGGGACAGCTGACAGCGGAAAAACCTCCGATATACCGAAAACAGGCGATGACAGCAATGCAGCTACATGGATCGTGATTGCAGTATCAGCGGCTTTAGGTGCGGCAGTAACGATGCTGCGTACCAGGAGGAGGAAACAGCATTAAGATAAATATATAAGATTAAAGGAATATGTTATTTCGGGCAGATCATGCAGATGGTCTGCCTGTTTTTTATATGAACCGATATTGTTTAATGCCGGTTGAACGCAGCAAATAAATCCAGGCAAGCGGCTTGACCTGTTCATAGGTGAACAGCTTATAATGGAAATGAAATAAAAAAGTGCGTGTTTATAAAAGAGTATGGATATTATCTTAAGGGGTTGTTTTATAAAAAAAGAGCGCGCGCATTTTCTTGCATAAGGAGGAATACAGATGGTTCGAAAATTTTGGGCGCTGCTGCTGTGTCTTGTTATGGTAATGACGATGATGCCTGTGATGGTATTTGCAGCTGATTCGCCTGACAGCACACAATTTGCTGGGACAGACGGGCTGAACTCGTTTAATGCGGCGCAGGCTGCATCAAGCGGCGAAAGCGGCTGCATCAATGAGGTGAAAGAGGGAGGTGATACACCTTCGGAAGCGGCAGGCGGTACTCAGAAAAATTCTGATGCAGATGCAGACGACTTAGAAGGCGGCAATACGCCTGCGGGAAAAAAAGTCCTCAAAACCGGCCATGCTGCAAAGACGACAGGGGTGAAGGGGCCGGATACGGACACCAGCTATGCTCTCTGGGTTAACGGAACGCAGGTGACGCCGGAAATTGCAGGAAACATACTTGATGATGGTACAGCAAGCTATGATGCCGAATCAAATACTCTTGCTTTAAATGGCGCTGATATCAATCAGCCCTATACAAGCGGTGCTTATACATCCGGTATCTATTCGGCCGGAAATATCAACATTACCCTCAAAGGAGAGAACAATATAAAGGTCTCAGGCGGGATGATAGCGTCAGGCATTCATGCCAACGGAGTTATAAATATCAGCGGCTCCGGATCCCTTAACATCACGGTAAGCGGTGGAAGCAGTGAAACGAGAGCGTTATCAACAGGATATACCGACAAGGAAGCAGGAGTTGTTATAAACAGCGGCGCTGTTTCCATTGACGCAGACGGTCAAAGCGGAATATATGCTGTATATGTGGATGGCTCCTACGGAACAGAACTTCCCGAACGCTATTTTAAGATCAACGGCGGCACTGTAGAGATGGACGCAAATTCCACGATGCCTTATTCCTGCTATGCGACCAATATCAGGCCGGATCTCAGTAATTATGAGGGCTATTCAGCCACAGCTATCCTTAACAGCGGGGAAGTACTTCAAGCTTACAATGAGAGCAGCTGGCAATACTATCGCTACATAAAGGTTCAGCCCCTTGTATACGATGAGAACGGTATTTCCGAGGATAAAGAACATTTCCAGCCGGCAGTGCAGGCCGAAGACGGTTATTATGAGATCAGAAACGCCGGCAACCTCTTCTGGTTTGCGGAGAAACTTGCGGAAAACGATAATAACGATACGCTCAATGCCCGTCTTATCGGCAACATCACCATGCCGGATGGAATGAACTGGGTTGCCATGAAGGCGGGAACCTACGGTAAACCTTACAACGGAACCTTTGACGGCGCAGGACATACTATTTCGAACCTGAGCGCTGAATTGGAATCAGGTGTGTACAGCAACGAAGGTCTGTTTAAGACCATCGGTGAAAACGGAACGGTAAAAAATCTGGGATTGATCAATGCAAGCATCAAGCCAAGCTCAGGCGGCGCAGGGGCCATCTGTGGGACCAATCACGGCCTGATTGAAAACTGTTACAATCTGGACGGTGAGATAAGCATCGTTTCCATATACGGTGGAGGCATCGCCGGAGAAAATGACGGGATCATCAGACAGTGCTATAATACCGGAAACGTGAAATCGACATTTACCTACGGATCTTCTATAGGCGGTATAGCCGGTTATTCCCATGATGGCGGTGAAATCATTGATTGCTATAATACCGGGGATATCACAGGCGCCTGGTATGTGGGCGGCATTTGCGGCCAGCTTGGTAAGACAGGTGAGCTGAACGGCGGAACTGTTAAAAACTGTTATGGTACCGGTACAGCCACAGCTACATCTCCCGGCTACGGTTCAACGGCAAATGCCGTTGTGGGCGGCCGTCTGGGCAGCTGCACCGTTGAAAATACCTATTATGTCAGCGAGAAAGAGAATAATTCCGGCGGAAAGACGTCTGAGCAGTTTGCTTCCGGAGAGGTGGCGTATCTGTTGAACGCAGATCGGAGCGAAAATGTATGGGGACAGGACATCGGGAAAGAGACATTACCTGTTTTAAAAGGACAAGCAGTCTATGCAGGATACGAATATTGCTATTCCGACAGCATCATCTACAGCAATGACGCTGACCGGGTTCACGAAACTAAGCCGGAACATAAATTTGAAAAGTTAGAATATGATGAGACCTGCCACTGGTATTCCTGCACTAATGACGGATGTACAGCGACTAACGGAAAAGAAGCGCATAAGGACGGTCAGAAAACTTACTTTAAAAAAGCTGTATGCGAGGTGTGCAATCAGGAATATGGAGATGTTTCGAAAGATATAACAGCACCTGCCGGAAAAATCTCCATCGGCACAAACGACTGGAATAAATTCCTTAACGATATTACGTTCGATCTGTTCTTTAAAGACACTCAGACTGTCGAAATTACAGCAGCAGATGACAGTTATACTCATGATGGGTACACTGATGATAAAAAAGTTAAAATTGAATATTATATTCACACCCAAGATACGACTCTGACAGAAGACGAACTGGAGGATAAGACCTTTACAGCATATTCGAAAAGCTTTAGTATCGATCCTGACGGTCAATATGTCATCTACGCAAGGATTACCGATCACGCAGGCAACGTGACATATATCAGCTCCGGCGGTATAGTGCTGGATGGGACTGCCCCTGTGATTACCGGAGCGGACAACGGCAATGTATACTATACGACGCAGAAAGTCACTGTGACAGATGCCAACCTTGATTATGTAGCTCTGAACGATGAACCTGCAGCAGGCCCGGAAGTGATACTAGATGGTAACGTAAATGCCGTCTACACCATTACAGCTATTGATAAAGCAGGCAATCAAGCCACCCTGACGGTAACTATGAAGCCGATCTCGGATATCCGAGAATCATTTGCGGATATTACGGTGACAAATGTGACATCTGAAGATAAGGTGCAGATCGTGCAGCTGCAGGAAACGGTGGACAAGCTGCTGCAGGAGGATGATATTACCGATGATGAAAAAGAAGAACTGCAGGATATCAGAAAAGAACTCGAGGGGCTTCTCACACAGATAGAGAATGCCGCTCAGGCCGGAGAGACGGATAGAACTGATAAAGTGGAGGGAATAACTTCCGATAATGTGAAACTGGAGGATAAAGACGATCTGAATTCTGCAAAAGAAGATCTGGAAAACGCACTGGACAGCTTCAGCGGAAATTACACCGAAGCAGAGAAAACGGCGCTTGAGGAAAAGCTGGATCGGATAAACAGCGCTCTTGACAGTATAGGAAATGTTGAAAAGACGGAAGAGATGATCGGCAGTCTCCCTGATAAGGTAAATCCTGATGACGCTGATGCCGAAAAGCTTATAAATGATGTTAAAAAACAGTATGATGCTCTGACTGATCATGAAAAAAGTCTTGTTTCCAAAGCTGCGAAAGCTAAGCTGGAAAGTCTGCTTGATGATCTGAAGGATTATAAAATAATAAAGGGGGATGGCAGCATATGGACGAAGGGAACAGAAAGAGGTCTTGAGTTCACAGCAAACGGCTCCTATTCAAAGTTCGCAGGAATCGAGGTGGATGGTGAAACGGTGAATGAGGAAAATTACACAGCCATTTCCGGCAGCACAGTAATTACGTTAAAGCCGGAATATCTTGAGACATTGTCCGTCGGCCGGCATACCCTGACAGTGCTTTATACTGACGGGAAAGCCGGGTGTGGATTTGAGATACGGGCAAAGGCGGATACCGCCGCACAGACGGGTGATGAAAGCAATATGAGCATCTGGATTGCGCTGGCAGTGCTGGCGGCTTTAGGTGCGGCAGGTGCCTTGTTATATGGCAGACAGCGAAAAATGCAGTAACCAGAATGAATTGAATATACAAGACGAGCGCAGCCGATAGTGGCTGCGTTCATGATTTTATATAAGCATTGTTTTAAAGATAAAGAATATAAAAAAGTGGTCGCAGATACGAACATATGCAAAAATCTGCAAACTGCTGATAAAATAAGGGATTTTGGCAAAACGGACGAAAGCTGGACGCAAATGCGGCACTATGATATTACCCGTTTTACCCTTTTTGACGGGCGATGGCAGAGCCGGATTTTCATGATATAATATTACGAATATTCATATTTTTTATGATATGAATAATATGGGATTGTCTGCTTTGTATCAGGATCGGCAGGTCTGAAAACAGCGAGGATATAAGACATAATATATCTGAAATCTGTCACCATAGAGGAGAAGGAGATATGAAGAATATTGCAAAGAAGATCACAGCGATAGTGTTGGCAGTCACGCTTGCGGCTACGATCTGTCCTGCTATAGATTCGGCAGGGGCGGAAACAGCAAAGAATGAAACACAGAAAGAAAAGGCAGAAAGCACTGTCAAGGCCGACAATGAAGCGGTGGTTTATTCGGAAAGTGAAGCGGCAGCGGGGTTCAACGTTGTTAAAATTGACACTGTTGCAAAGACAGCAGAGATAAATTGGATGGGAAATGTTGAGACCATCGTCGTGAATTTTTATGACGATGGATACAAGGGCCAATATAAAGATAGACCTCCGGTATATACAAAGAGCATTAATGTCACGGCTTCTCCAGATGAACTTGTTACGACAAATGTAACATTTGATAAAGACATGCCGGAATATTTCATACTGGAAATACTGCTTAAGGACGGTTCCGGAAAGGATGTGGCAGATCCGTATGTAACCAATCAGTACACGGAAGCGATCCGTGAGATCAGCGACAAAACCATAGAAGATTTCAGAAATGAGGGGGATCGTCTTGTGGAGCTCGCTGAAAATGCAGGTGCTGAGGAAGGCAGTTTTCTGATCCTTGCTGATGACGTCATCCGTATAGATGAAGGCCCCACCGGCCAGGAAGGCGTGGAAGGTGCAGGCTATGTCCAGGTGGAGATGATGCCGACAAACGGCGGCGATCAGCTTTGTACTCTGAATAATATAGACAGTGAACTTTCCCGTCAGCTTGATGATATCGAATACGGTGCGCCGGTGTTCATAACGGATGAGACTGTGGGCGCAAACGGGGCAGAGACGAGCTATGTCATGTTCAAAGCCAAGAGTGCGAGCGTAGATGAGAAATCAGGCAGTGCGGTTCTGCGCGGTGAGGTCATGGAAAGCGCCGGAAAAAACGGTGAAGTTAACGAAGAAGAAATGGCGACATATATCAAGGCGGCGAGTATCGGCGGCAAAGCTGACTATGAAGATGACTGGGATGATGTTTGGCTGCCCGGCGGGATAACTTTTACGGCGCATATGCATGGCACTATGGAGGTTCAAATTATAGTCAATGCAATGTCAATGTCCTATTTTGACTTTTCCGTATTTCTGGTTGATGACAGATATTGTGAAGACGCGGAGATTGATGTGAATCTGCCGTCCATTGTAATCGATATTCCTGTCAAGACATTCTCTTTAGGTGTAAAGGGCATATTTGAATTTGAGTTCAGCATCAATATCAGATTTTCAGGCTCATCATCAGGCGGAGTCAGGTTTGATTTCTATTTACCGACATATATATTTGTAAGCATAAGCTCACGGTCAGGACTTGGTATAAATAATTTTTCACCTGACAGCCGGTTTGAATTCGAGGGAGTCACTTTTAGAGGACAGTTCTTTGCAGGAGTTGCTACAGGGGTCGCAGGCAGTGCATTCGAAATGTTGTCTCTCAGCGCTGATCTGGAAAGCGGACTGGAGTTTTCCGCCGAGATGAATAGCGGCCAGTATTGGGACGGAAAGCGAAAATACCATGCATGCGAGGATTTCAGCTGTGTAGGCGGCGATATAACTTTTAAGAAATTAGGCTACAGTATCTGCGCCAATGCAGGGCATTTCAGCAATGGAATTTCCGGGGATATACTGCCGCCGAAATTGCTGAAGAATTTCTATTACTCATATACATACGATGATTACGGGCTTTCAGAGTGTCCTCACTGGGGATACAGGCTGAATGTTCATGTGAAAAATCAGGACGGGAAGGATGTGTCGGGTGCAAAGGTCAGCTATGATATAACCAGCTCAAACGATTATGCCGATAAGGATAAGGAGCGGTTTAAGGGCCTTACGGAAGGGACTACCGATGCGCAAGGCATTGCGACAATCTATATGCCTGAGAACGAATTTGATATAGACATCACGGCAAAAGATGAATACGGTCATACGTTCAAAGCTTCGAAAACATTTGATGAAACGGGAGATGATCCTGTTACAGAGACACTAGATATAAAAATCGATATGTCCCGCAACAAGCTGTCGTTCATAGATACAGATCAGAGCGGTCCTGCCGAGAATATGCCGGATCCGGTATATACGTACGACGATGAGCCGTCGGCAGCGATCCCGGAGAAAACTCCGTCAAAAAATAACCGCGTCTTTGTTGGCTGGGCTGCTGAACAGGGCTCAACAGAGGTGGCATACAACCCGGGAGATCCAATCCAGGTGAAAGAGGATACGCAGCTTTACGCAATCTGGGCGTACGATGAATATACGATAGAATTGGATAAAAATAAGCCGGGGAATGCATCTAATGAGATTAAGGGTGATATACCGGCTTCTATAACGATACAATATACTGAGGCAGACTCGCAGAGGATAGGGACTATGACTATGGAGGGATGGGAGTTTAAAGGCTGGAGCAGGGACAGAGTACCTTTTTCTGATAAGGATCTGATAAATGAGATTTCGAAGGAAGAGCTTCTGAAGAGTGATAGCAATACCATCAGGCTGTACGCGCAGTGGGATCCGAAGCCGTATAATGTGACATTTGTGGGTCAGAACGATCAGAAAATAGGAGAACAGGGAATATATTATGATACTCCTACGCAGCTGATTTCTGTTGAACAGCTTAAACTGCAGAATGAGAACAGTATATTCACTTACTGGACCGTAGCGGGTTCTGAGGAAAAGTTTCCGGATAAAGCCAAGATAACGAATCTCTGTACAGTGAACGAGGACGGCAGTCTGGAAGGGAAAACACTTAAAGCCAACTGGCTTACAAAGACCGGTGCAACGATCATCATAACGGACAGCGGTAAGTTTGTTGACGCCGGGGCTGCAATAAATATTACTTTGAAAAAATATGGTGACGATACTGTACAACACAATGTGACGTTCGTGAAAAAAAGCCCGGGCATTTACACCGTAGAAAATATACCTGATGGGATATATGTAGTCGTATTTGGTGATGAAGGTATGCAGGCATATAATACTGAGGACAGATCTATAGAAATAAGTAAAGACTTTGGAGCATACAATTTTGACTATTATTCGGTGGACGCCGAATACGACGGTAACGGGAAGATAAGTGTAACAAACGAAGATGGAGAGCAAGTCGGTCCGGAAGATAAGCTTATATGGGGAACGAAAATCAGGGTGTCTGCAACGGCGGAAACCGGCCATCACTTTGAGCAATATACGATCCTTGGAAGCGATAGCGGATTAGAATGGGAGCCGACGGAAGCGGAACAGACATTTACCGTTACAGGAGATATGGAAATTGAAGCTCATTTTGTCCCGAATCTCTATAAGATAATATTCCATGACAATGACGGCGGCAGCGATCAGACAGTGACGCAGGATATGGTCTACGGTGAGGGACAGAAGCTGTTTGCCAATCAGTTCGAGCGCCGCGGATATGAATTCGCCGGCTGGACGACGGAATCTGAGTGGAAGGGGTCTGCCGTTGATTATGTTGATTCCCAAGATGTATTAAATCTTACTGAAAAAAACGATAGACAGGTTCATCTGTACGCTCAGTGGACTCCTGCAGCAACCTTCATTGTTTTTGATGATAATGCTGACGGTGAAGAAGTAAAAGGCAAAATGCTGCAGCAGGAAACATTTTATGACAGTAAGACAACATTGTCGCCATGTGAATTTGAAAGGGACTACTGGGATTTTATCGGCTGGAACACCAGAGCAGATGGCAGCGGTATATCCTACTCTGACGAAGCAGTATTTATCTCGGACAATCCTGTAGATGGTTCAGAACTTACATTATATGCCCAGTGGAAGGAAACGGAGTACACCATTGATTACGACCTTGCCGGAGGAACTGTAGCGGCAGACAGGGATAGCACTGAAGGCGGCGCAATTAAAGGTAATCCGGCAACATATAATATAAACACTGAAACTTTCACTCTCATCAACCCTCAGCGCGTTGGCTATGAATTCCTTGGATGGACGGGAACAGGCATAAAGGGGGATGACCCTCAGGATAAAGTCACGATCATAAAAGGCTCTCATGGTGACCGGGAATATACCGCCAACTGGAAAGCTGAGGAAAAGACACTGAAATTCGATCCGAACGGTGGAAAGTGGGATGACGGCAGCAAGGATATTGTTGCTGTGAATGCGGATTATGACAGCACCATTTATATTCCTGATGCTCCTTCGAGAGAGTACTATACTTTCGAATTTTGGGAAGACGAAAACGGAAACAAATATATACCGGGCCACGAATACAAGGTAAGGGGAGATCAGGAGTTTAAGGTGATCTGGAAGCCGGTGGAATATGTCATAGAATATGACCTTGCAGGCGGATCTGCTGCAGGGAACGCCAATCCGGTCGTTTATACTGCCGAGACAGATGATTTTGCTCTGACAGCTCCTGAACGGGAAGGCTATGTATTCATCGGCTGGACCGGCTCCAACGGCGATGATCCCGAAATGGAAGTGATTATCACTAAAGGTTCCGGCGGTGACAAACATTATACCGCCAACTGGAAGCCTGATAAGATGTCACCGTCAGAAGATGGATCGAAAGGTGAAGGACACGATAAAGGAACTCCTACCGGAGATCACTTCGATCCGATGCTTTGGGGATTTCTCCTTCTGGGTTCAGCTGCTGCATTGGCAGGACTTGTTATAAGAAGACGGAGGAAGGGATCAGAATAAGGAAAGAAGATATCATGAAAGGCAAAATAAAGAAAAGGATTTTTGCTTAGGTGGCTGCAGTCTGCTTATCGTTGAAGCAGGCGGCGAGATACTGCTGAGATAAAGCTTTGAACTTAATGTGCCGGTGAAGATACCGGAAGATAAAGATGTTACACTCGACCTGATTAGAAAAGTTGCTTTTTGAGTATTATTTGATATTAGCAATTCATGGAAAGAATATATAAGTGTTCGCATCTCCGAATATATATGATGATCTGTGAAATGCCGATAATTAGAGAGCTTGACTGATCGGATGAAATCTTGCAGAGCATGGCTCTGTGATATTATAATATAAATATGTGTGCAGTGAGATATTGTCAGATAATAAGGGGGGAGAAATGATATGAGAAAAAGAATCTGTATCACAACGGTTTTTGTTATGATGATGCTGACCATTATGCCGACAGGGGTATCTGCGGAAACCAATGACTGGACTTATGATGCAAGTAACCGAACTTTGACAAGCGCAGACCAAAACATAACATTATATAATGTCAGAGCATCCAATAAGCACCTTTGTATAGAGAATAATAATGAAAAATCTTTTAAAGCGATCGATCTGACGGGGAAAATAAACGGTGGTGAGTATATCATTACAGAATTGGGATCGGAGTCATTTAAAAATTGTAAATCTCTTGAAGACATCAAGTTACCGGACAGTGTGAAAGAAATCGGATCCGGAGCATTTGCTCGCTGCTTCAATCTCAAATCATTTAACATTCCAGATGGTGTGGAGGATATCGAATCGCAGATATTCCTGGAATGCAGTTCGCTTTCATCTGTTAAAATTCCGGATAGTGTAAAAAAAATCGGGAATACGGCGTTTGCCAATTGCAAAGCGCTTACATCTATAGAGATTCCTTCTCATATCGCAAATATTGGAGACTATGCGTTTGGTGGATGCAGCAATCTGAAAACCGTAGTCATCAATGCGGTGTTTCCGCCAACGATAGGACCAGAGATATTTAAGAGCCTTCCTGATGATTTCCGTATCATCGTACCTAAAGAAAGCATTTCCAGATACCGGATTTACAATGGATGGAATAGTTATAAAGACAGACTGATGATTTCTCAAGTGGGCACGGGATCGACGGACCATGATTGCGAAGGTGAAGATTGTACAATATGCGGAACACAGGAGCCTGGATCCGTATGTAAGATAATAAAGGGAGAAAACAGCACATGGCAGAAAGGTGGCAAGGACGGACTTTCCTTTACGTCCAGCGCCGCTTTTGCAGACTTCCTGAAAGTCCAGGTCGATGGCAAAGATATTGACGCTTCCAACTATACAGTTAAGGAAGGAAGCACCATAGTCACTCTTAAAGCGGGATACCTGGAAAAACTCCCGGCAGGTGAGCATACTATTACCATCGTTTCAATCACCGGAACGGCGGATACTAAATTCAGCATAGTTGCCGTATCCGATGGGATAGTGCAGACAGGAGACGACAGCAATATGGCGATTTGGGTTGCGGTTATGCTGGCTGCGGGCACTGCATTGACCGGCACTATCATTTACAACCGCAAGAAAAAGTACAGTAAATAACCTATAGCAATGTGCTCTGTGGTTTTATCCCACAAAGCGCACTAGCCACTTGGCAGTTAACCATACCGTATGTATCGCCTGCTTGACCCAAGACAAGGGCGGCACCGATCATACCGTGGATTATGGGAAAAGAAAGGGATTAGGACAGTCTATGACGGTTACGTCTGCTGTTTTAATATAAGAATTATTTTAAAGCTAAATAATATAAAAGCGGCAACGATAACATCGTCATTGAGGTGACCGCTCACTGCATGGCAAAAGAGGAAGACGATTTTATGGCGAAAGCGCCGACGAGCTTTGATGGCATCGAGAGGTTTTTGCAAGAGATGCTATTCCTTACAGCAAAACTCCACGGGTCGAAATACTGATTTATGTATCAGGTGTACACAAGCCCGAAACACCGGAGACACAGCAGGAAATTTTTCAAGGGTGTGAATGCCAGGTACCGTAAATATACCTGGCTGCTCTCTGGTAATCTGGGGATGCCGGCAGAGTTTATTCAGGGTATGACCTGCATCTTTGTTTGAGCCTGCGGCTACTATGCGCTGTTTGAGGACGAAGAGTATTTGAGATTATAGATGGATGCAATACGTACATAATTGAAGGTATTTGTAAAAGAAAGTAAAATGAAGGAGGACAATCTATGAAACACAAATTACGCAGCCGGGCATTGACAGTGGTGCTGTCGCTTATGCTCATCATCGGTCTGATGCCTGCAACGGTATTTGCGGCGCCTGTTAACCCGACTACGGTGCAGGTGAACGGGACCGATATCCTGAACGGTACTGACCATACTGTTTCGTGTGGACGCGGAACGGCAACCTATGATCCTGGTACCAACACACTGACTTTGAATAACGCAGAGATAAACTACCAGCAGAATGACAATAGTGCGGGAGCGATCCTGTTTAACGGTGATTTGAACATCAATCTGGTCGGTGAGAATACCATTACTTCCGCCACCTGCGGTATTCGCGGAACGAACGCCGGTGCGCTTACGATAACCGGCGATTCGCTGACCATTGACTGCACATATTATGGAATTGGAATCCCTATAGCTGGCGCTGATATCACCATCGATGATGCTGACATTGATATTACTGCAAAAGGCGTAAATGATTTTACGGGTGTGGGTATTCAGGCCGGCGGGGTGCTGTCGATTAAAAATGGCGCATATATTGATGTTACCGATGTATCACATCACCCGATCATTGGAAATGCCGGAATCGAAATAACAGACAGCACCTTATACGCACAGCAATATACGGATTATTATGCTGCGATTAGGTCGGAGAACAGTGTATTTATCAGCAATTCTACTGTTGAGGCAAGAGCTAATTCGGAATCTCCTGCAATTTGGACGGGAAACGACTTATCGTCTCCACCAACTCCCGGTCACATTACAATATCCAACGGAAGCGATGTGACACTTTATTCTGAGAGCGCAACCGCAGTTTATGCGCTGTTTGGAGACATTGATATTGAAAATAGCGCGGTGGAAGTATCCTCCGAAGATAATGCTGCTATCTATTCTTACGAAGGAACCATTAGCATGACCGATTCTGTGGTCAAAGCGCAGGCATACAGTGATTATTATACCATATCCGCCACCAAAGGAATTTCTCTGACCGGGGTCTGGCTGGACAATGTTGACAATGAGGCAAGTCTCTCTGACTCCGACACGGTTGAAAACAGTGTAATCATCGATTATGAACAAGGCAGAGCTGTGGGGAATCCTGTCATCACGCGTGATGTGGAACTTCGCAATGGTGTTAAATTAACCATTCCTGAGCAGACATCGTTGACGATGGCGGAAGGCGTCGTATTTAAAAACAACGGAACTGTTAATCTGAAGGGAAATTTTATCAATAATAATGCAATTGTACTGTGTGCGGACAGCAGCCATGCGGGAGGTACAGCAACCTGTACTGCAAAAGCAGTATGCGCTCTTTGCGGAAATGAATACGGCGATCTGCTTCCACATAATTTTGAAAACGGCAAATGCATAGTGTGTGACGCAATTGATCCTGACTTTAAGCCTGTAATTATCACCGGTGCAAACGGAATATGGCAGAAAGGTAGTAAGGACGGACTTTCCTTTACGTCCAATGCCGCCTTTACGGACTTCCTGAAAGTACAGGTGGACAATAAAGATCTGGATGCGTCTGACTACACGGTAAAAGAAGGCAGCACCATAGTAACCTTGAAAGCTGAATACCTGGAAACCCTGTCTTTGGGCAAACTATAGTTTCCGAAACCGGTACGGCAACGACAGAGTTTACAATCAAGGCTGCTACTGACTCATCGGCACAGACCGGAGATGACGGCAATATTGCACTTTATGTAGGGCTTGCAATACTCGCAGCAGCAGGAGTTGCGGCAGTCGGTATACAAAGAAGAAGATAGCAATAAGGCGTTTTACATGTTATTGTATGAGTAAAACCAGAGATATTGATTATGGAGTTATAAGACGAGCGCAGCGATCATTGGCTGCATTCGTTTTTTATGGAAAGAAGTTTTAAAAATTGATAGGGTTTCAGGTGCTCTTGACATACGTATTTACGCTCCGGTAGTGGTGTTGTACATAAGCGTTATCAGGAAGGCTCGCATATTTATCACATCGGATTTGAAGCGGCTGAGTTCATCGGGAACATATTTTATATGCTCGATGTTGAGCTTGCGGAACCACTTTTTTACCTGAGATGAAGGTGACTCTTTTTTGTTTACACGGATAGTTTTTTGCTGCTTGTAAGCACTTCCACCGCGATGTTTACGAGTTTATCTACCGAAGTTTTCTTAAAGGGCTGGTGTGATATAAAAAAAGTTGACAGCCTATTCTCAAGGATTTCATAATAAAACCAAGAGAATAAGGAGGTATTCAAAGTGGCACGTAAATATGACCATGAATACAAAGTACAGGCAGTAAAACTTGCCAAGGAAATCGGCGGCGCTAAGGCTGCGAAAGAATTAGGAATCCCAGAAGGAACCATCCATACCTGGCTGAAAGCTGTTAGAGCCGGTAAGCTGGATATCGGGGAAGGCTCCCATACTCCCACCAGCGCAATGAGCCTGTCAGAAGAGATTACCATGCTGCGCAAACGGGTGAAGGAACAGGATAAGGAAATCCGTCGCCTGAAGGAAGAAAATGAATTCCTGGAGGAAGCCAGTGCTTTTTCGCCGCCAGCCGTCGGAAGTCAGCAAAAACCAGAGAATGATCTTTCTTGCCCTGAAGACAGAGGACGGCAGGATTACCGGGAAAATCTCGTTTTACTGCAGAACGCTTGGGATCAGCCACCAAGGCTTCTATAAATATCTCGCAAATAAAGACCGTCCCTGGAAGTACCAGGATCTGGCAGATGCCATGAAAGAAATCGTCAGTGAGGATGAATGTAACGATACTTATGGTCGGATCCGGATGTACCAGGCATTGTTGCTGAAACAGCCGGAAGGAGTGCATATTCCCAGTGAGAGAACCGTATACCGGGTTATGGATCAGATTGGCTTGAGCTATCGACCCAAGATAAAACCTAACGGGATTACAAAGGCTGATCGCGAAGCCATGAAATCGGACGATCTGTTGAAGCGGGATTTCCGTTCTGATATCCCATTAGAAAAATGCATCACGGATATCACGGAGATCCCGGCATCCAATGGGAAACTGTATGTATCTACGATTTTTGACTGCTTTGATCTTAGTGTCCTCGGTCTGGCAATGGAAACAAATATGAAAGCCAATCTATGTATCCATACATTGGAAAATGCCCTGACTGCTTATCCTGCGTTGGAAGGCGCTGTCATCCACAGTGACCGCGGGACACAGTATACCAGCGAATCCTACCGTCGGACCATCCGGGAGCATCATATTCATCAAAGCATGAACAGTGCCGGAGGGCGCTGCCATGACAATGCACGTTGCGAGAGCATGTGGGCCAGAATGAAAACGGAGCTCCTTTATGACCGTTATGACACAAAGCAGATGGAAGTAGAAGAACTAAAGGTACTTATCTGGAGATACTTCCTCAGCTACTGAAACAACCGGAGGATCTGCTCTGTCAATGGCGGCCTTTCTCCCATGGTAAAACGCAGGCAGTATTATGAGGCTTTGGAGGTGACTGCATAGTCAGTGATATCCTTGAGAAAAATGTATCAACTAATCTTGACAATATCAAAAGTTTGTCTTAAACAAGATATTAACCATCCAAACTACAACCGTTCTTTAGCTGGTGATTTGAGAGATTGGTATGATATAAAAAGCAAACTGACAAGCGGCAGTATTCTTACTTCTGAATATGACCACTGGAGATACAACTTCCCAGCAGACAGAGCGGCAGAAACGAAGAGAAGACTTGATGAGTTGAGCTCAAAATAAAGGGGTAGTGCAATAATCCTATAGCAGAAAGGAAATGTTAGAAATGAAGAAACTGTTTACAGCAATTCGTCAAGGAAATCTTGATGAAGTGAAAAGTATACTTGAAAAGAAATTTGAACTAGTTAATTGTGTTTCCGGGGCTCTGCCTAAAAAGGATCATGGACAATCCCCGTTGCAAGTGGCACTAAAAACAGGTAAATATGAAATTGCAGACTACTTAATTTCGCATGGTGCTGATGTGAACTTTATGGAAGAGGAAGATGATGATCCAGGATTGCGGGCACCAGTACTATTTGATGCAATTAATGCTACTATTACATCCCTTTGTTATAGAAGAATTGATGAATCCGATATTGCATTTGACTATGTGAAGCTTTTGATTGAAAAAGGCGCTGATGTGAACAAATTGGCTTCAAATGGTTATGATTCGATTAACTGGTCGATAAACACAGCAGAACTATTATTTGAACGTTCGAGTATATATCCAGATGTTCAAGAGAAGGTGCGGGAACAGTTAGCTAGAATACTGGATTTATTGATTGAAAATGGCGCAGATTATGTCGCGTGGGCTAATAGAGGACATTATCCGGAACCATATCCCGGACCAAGTAATAAGAGTATGTATATTGATGATTTTATTCCTGGTGACGAGACGGACATTGATAAAAATAGTAATATGAGGTTATTTATGCAGAATTACTTTAAAAGTAGAAATCTAAAGTTATAGTAAGGAAACATTGCTACAAAATACTAGTGAGGTACAATCATGATTACATTGAGATTATGCAACGAAAAAGATTGTGAAGTTTGGGTTAAATTGAATAAGGCATTTATGGATTAAGAAATACAAGATAATACGTTATGGAACAATGCGAATCAAGCGGATGATCAAAAGTTTCATAATACTTTTTTAGAAGCCTTAAATTCTAATAACCTTATAACCCTATTAATGTTTGAAGAAGATGGAAAACCTGTAGGGTTTGCCAATTTAATGACGATATTCAGTGTTTGGGCTCATGGAAAAGCGATTATTTTAGACGATCTTTATATTGTTCCAGAAGTCAGAGGAAAAGGTTATGGAAAGCAATGTCTTCAGTATATAGAAGAATTTGCAAAAGAACGAAATTATAAGAGACTTCAGTTTCAGTCAGAAGCAACAAATCCAAACGCAATGGAGTTTTATATTGCAATGGGATATACACCAACAGATATGAAATTCTATGTGAAATACTTTGAATAGTGAGGTGAATATATATGAAAATATTAAAGCCAAAACATCAAAATAATGCGAATGAAAACTTAATATCAAAATACCTTGAAGCAATAGAACTAAGGGATAAAATTGAAGAAGAGGGATTTATAAACAAAGGGGATGTGTCAAAGTATAATAAATTATCAGATAGAAAAAGAAAAATTGCAGCTCAAATTGAGGAAAAGTATCCTGAAATCAAGGATGATTTTTATAAGTTGCTGTTTCATCCTCGTGAAAGCGTCAGGACTTCCGTAGCACATAGCATATTGGAAATTATGAATTATGAGGAAGAGCAGAATATAGAGGCTCTAAAACATATTATATATATTGCTGAAAATGGAGAGGGAACTAATCAACTTGGACATGAAATATGGCTAAAGAATTGGTATGAAACCCATCCGGAGCATTTAAACTTAATAAATGCAAAGAAAACTTATGCTGAATACTATTGGGGAAAAACGATTGATGATGGAAACGATCATCTTAGCAAAATAGAAAGATTAAACCTCAATGTTGATAGACTAGCGGCATTCAATCATATTGCAATATTTTTTAGATGGGGATTTGAGCATGGTTTATTAAATGAAAAACTGTTTGAAGCAATATCAAACTTGAATGAAATAATGATGAGTCAGAGCGTAGATTTAAGAGAAATAATAAGTGATAAAGATTATTTTGACGGTAAAATCAGACGCCTACATTTTAATGAAAAAGGAAGAAAATTTCTAGATGAGTTCTATGCATTCTATACAAAAGGATATGCATATTGTGTTGATAGGTATGCTGAAAAGTATTGGGGCCAGGAAAAATATAATAGTATAGAATTTCAGAACGAAGCGTATTTATTTGTTCCTTTTGATGAAGAGTATTATAAAGGTTTATCAAAATATGTCGAGCAAGCATATAAAACATTTTGTATTGAACAGGATGCCCTTGGGAGAAAGATGGTTAGTTTGTTTGCTGTGTGTAAGCCGTTTAAAGAAATAGACATCTGGGAAAAGTGGTGTGAATTTTGTGCATCGTTTGAAAAGACTTGCGGCATGGAATTTACACATGTTGCATATGACGTTTCTTCATTAAATTCAAGTGGAATAAGAACAAAAAAACGAGGCTTAAAAAAGCTTAGTTCTGCTATAAAAAATGAAGACGAAATTGAATGTATAGGATTTTATCTCTTGCCAAAAGATTATAAACAAGCAGCATTTGATTATAAAATGCATATGTCATTAAGTCATTATGTGGGGGTGTCAACATACTGTGAAATTACAGTAGAGAAAGAGCTGCTTGGAAATATTGAATATAAAAAGTGGGTTGAAGCGCTGAGCGGTTTTTTAGACATTATCGAAGTGGAAGTGAACATAATTCCGCACTATGAAGTGTTTAATTATAATACAAATTCTATTCTTATGAAAAGTGATACATATTGTGAACCTTACATTGTAAACAAGCTGTATAAAAGGAAAAATATTATGGGAAATACAAGACAAGAAATTGAAAACATAAAAAAAGCACTAGCAAAACCGGCAATTATATTTGAAACTGGAGGAAAGCGACCAACGAAAGAGCTTCTGGAAAGTTGGATTGGTCGTATCGGATGGAAAGATACAGACGAAGATCTGCCTGTAGACTGTAATGGGAATACGATGGTACCTTTGATGATGCTTTTTACTAAAGAATTACCATATGTTCCGAAGCCTATAAAGGACATTGAATTAATAGAGGTGTTTGTTTCAGAAGCAACAATAGATGAATGCGAGCTGGAAGATGAAGATTATGTAGTAAGAACATACAATTCTTTGGAAGGTTTAGAAGCTTGTGAATGGCAGGCAGACTGCATTAAAGCTTTTCCTATAACAGCTAAACCTATTGATGAAGATTTTCCGATGTGGGACAGTAGAGATATCCCTGAAGAAATAAGAACAAGAATTCTTGAGATGGAAAAACGTGGAGAACTTGAATATTTTGAAGACATTGCAAATAGTGGTGAATGTTTTCATAAAATAGGAGGATATCCATCTTTCATACAATCCGGCATAGGGGTAGAGGGTTATGAATTTGTTTTTCAGATTGTTTCCGATGATAAGGCAAATTTCTATTATGGTGATGCTGGTAATATTTATTTCTTTTACAGTGAAGCAGAGAATAGTTGGAAAGCATACGGAGATTTTTATTAAAATTATGGTTCTAAAAAATAAATTGGGGTGGCTCGCAGATAGCGAGTCATCTTTTTTAACGAAAAGAGAAGCATTAGACACCTGAATCCTGTAGAATAAAGTTACCACACAAAACACTAAGGAGGTATCTAATGCTCTATCAGGATTGTATCGAAAAACTGCTCCAATTGAAAGAGGTAATTGTAACAAATATTGAATGTCGGGGTTGTGAAATGCATATATGGCTCAGAATGGAACAGCGAATGCACTTCTGCCCTTGCTGCGGAACCATCACAAGCAAAATCCATGATTACCGTACTCAACTGGTAAAAGATGTTTCCATATCAGGATATAATACCATTCTTCATCTTAGAAAACGCCGACATGTATGCCCTGAATGTGGCAAACGATTCGATGAACATATCGATTTTCTCCCTCGATACAGACATTTTACCAACAGAGTAAGCATGCAGATTTTCGAACAGCTGAAGGAATGCCGCAGTACCAAGAGTATTGCAAAGCAGAGCAATATATCTCCTCCAACAGCTGCAAAGATCATAAACGATATCAGTTTCAAAACCGTAAAGCTCCCTCATGTCCTTGCCATAGATGAGTTCAGAGGAAATGCCGAAGGCGAGAAATTTCAGTGTATACTGGCTGATCCGAAGAATCACAGAATAATAGATATTCTTCCTGACAGAAAACATGAAACGATACGACATCACCTTCTTAGATTCGGCAATAGAAAGGATGTAAAGCTCATCGTGATGGATATGACAGGTGGATATAGAAGGTTAATGCATGAACTCTTCCCTCATGCAAAAATCATAGTAGATAAATACCACTATGTCCGTCAGATAACTTATGCAATAGAGCGTATACGTGTAGAAGAGCAAAAGCGCCTGTCTGTGACATGGCGCAGGTATTTCAAAAGGAGTAAATATCTTTTACTGAAAGATACAGACAGGCTTACTGTTACTGATAGGGTACAGCTTGATAATCTGCTCCGTGTATCAGAGCCTTTAAGAAAAGCATATGAGCTTAAACAGCAGTTCGAATATGTAAAGGCAAGCACAGAACGCTCCGAAGCTGCCAAAAGGCTAAGCGAATGGATCATGGATGCGCAAAGCAGCGGGCTTATGGAATTTATGAAAGTGTCCCTCACCTATCAGAACTGGAGCAGGGAAATACTCAATTCATTTGAATACCCATATACTAATGGATATATTGAAGGCTGCAATAACAGGATAAAGGTGCTGAAAAGAGTATCTTTTGGTATGCCGAGGTTTTCAAGATTTCGTAGACGCATCATGCATATTATGTTAAATTGATAATGTCTTGATATTGGATGCAGCTAAAATCGAATATATTCCAATTGAGCTACAGGTGCATTATATCGTTTTTCAGCGTCCATATTTCGAGTCGAAAAGAATATCTTTATTCTGCATATAGAGTATCTGATGTGGAGGTTTTGCAGGAGCTTTTAAATGGTAGATTTTTAAAATTCCAGAGGCTCTGACTTAATTGAGATGCTCCCCACCCCAATATTTTTTATAGAACCAAAATTAAAAACCCTCGAAATGTTGAAATTTCAAGGGTTTGTGTTGGTACACCATCAGGGGATCGAACCCTGGACACCCTGCGGATCTTGGGCGTTTGCATACCGTCTTACCACTTCATATCGTATGTTATATCATCACCGATGATCGTTGAAAACTCAACGGATAGCGGATATCATAACACGAAATAAAACTTAAAGATATTTTATGATTATTATTCAAAAACAGAGCGCTTTGTGGGAAGAATTTATAGATATGAGGAGGAAACAGCAATGATAAGTTATAAGAAATGCGGTGATCAGCTCTATCCTGATCTGAGAGCTTCAGAAGAAAGAATCAGAGAAGTAAACATATGGGGTATTAGACATGGCGAGTATCTGAAGCACCATAAAAAAGTGATCTATTACAACATGCTCACAGCGGGCAGCCTGAACGGACACCTTGCGGAAACCGGTAAGCAGGCGGCTGACATGAAAGCAAAGCTAATAGGCGATATGAAGCGTGCCGAAAATATTACTGAAGAGCTCAAGGCAAAGGATATGATGGCGTGGGTACAGGTTATGAACAGTATCAGTAGCAGAGCTGATGAGACCGGGTACAGAGAGATAATCTATAAATAAATTTATAATCAACAGGTACAATGCTGCAAATAGCTTGTATAAAGTATCTGCAGGCAATATAATTATTATATAAGCAAAGGTTTCAGGCAACGCAGGATATAGTAATTTAGTTGGCTGGGTTGTTCCTAAAACCGGGCTTAATGCCTGCAGATATTGAAATTTCAATGAAAAATTAGTTGATTGTTGGTTGACTGAGAATAGAAAAAGGTGATTTATGCTCAGACCTGTTGCTAAAAATGTTAAAGCTATTGAGGCTTACAAGTTTACTGTGGAGTGGTCGAGCGGGCAGGAACTATGTACGGATGATATATTATAGCAGTAAGCAGGCGTAGTGAATTGTAAATCTTCTTACAGCGTACAGGTAGCAGCGTGATCTTAAAAGGATAAGGCATAGAGAATTATCTCTGTGCTTTTTGTAATTGAGTCGCTTCCCAGAATATGCATGTCATATTACATAATTGAATACGCACACGCAGTGTATAAGGCTGCCGACGAGGAATATCGGTATTTTTTCTCATATTTTTCTTCGTATTTGTCTCTGATACTTAGGATCTCCCGGACTTCTGCACTGAAATCATAGGATGAAAGGTGCGCGAGAGTTTCAAAGGAAAAGCCCAGGTGGCCTCCTGTGCTAGGACCTTCTATGATATAAAGTCTGCGGTTCTGGAATATTTCCTGTCCCAGTACTTCAGAATGACCTGAGCTGATTTTTTCGTGGAAACGATGGGTGCGATCTTTACGGGAAACCCCTGTACGTACTGGGGAAGCGAGGTGGGAAGACCGGCTCCGGTTATAATGGCATCTGCGCCTGCTTCGCATGTTGTCCTCACATGTTTCTCATACAGCTGGGTGAAGGTCATGATGTTGACGTCTATCATACCACAGCCATTTGATAGTTCCTTTGCCTGCCTACGGATATTGGGCGTTTACATACCGTTTCACCACTTCATACAGCGTGTTATATCGCCTACGATAATCGTTGAAAATTCAATGGATAGCGGATATCGTAACATAGAATAAAACTTAAAAATATTTTATAATTATTATTCAAAAACAGAGCACTTTGTGGGAAGAATTTATAGATATGAAGGAGGAAACAGCAGAGAAGTAAATATATGAGGCGTACTGCACATAAATCATACAGAGCGCAGAGGGTCAATTATAGTTGTAAACGATAAGAACGATGCTCCATCAATTCAGTTAAATTATAGGCTTGAGTAAATAGACATAAATTTGACTATATTAAAGAGAGGGGGCGTATATACAATGACACTACATGAGACGATCAGACCTTCGGCAGATCTGAGGAATTATTACAATGAAATGTCAAAGCAGTGCAGGGAAGATAACGAAGTAGTCATCATCACAGTGAACGGGTGAGGAGATACGGTTTTGTTAGCATATGAGGAATATCAACGCATAAAAGCGAGTGTAGAACTTTTGGAGATACTTGCGGAGGCGGAAAACTATGTGAAAACCGGCAGAGTCACACCTGCTGGTGAGACATTCGATGATTTGAGAAATATGCTTCAGGAGGAAAGAGCTTGAAATACAGTGTGATACGAACGGATTTAGCTGATTCTCAAATAAGAAGCATCATTTTATATATAGCTGAAAATTCGGAAGTGATTATCACAAAAAAGTTTCAGAAGATTTGCAGTTTGATACCTTAAAGCCTGAGAAAAAACAATTTTCATAATGTGATAAAATATTATTAATTCTGTTCGGAAAGAGGTTTTGGCAATTGTGTAGAAAAGAAAGGGCAATACAAATTTTAAGCAAGCAAGGTGTTCGTTTCTGCGAACATACGTGAAAATTCTCAAAGTGATTATAAAATCAGGTGTTTTGACGTATCATACATAATTTACAGCAAAAATATCGCTTTTAAACTAACCATTTTACCTGTTTGAATGGGCGATGTCAGAGCTGAATATTTGTGATATAATGTATGATAATACTAACAGATATGCAATGAGGTATTGACAGATGATGACGAAAGGAAGGACAATGTTAGCAAGCAAGCAAACAAGGTGTAACGTTGTTCTTTTTTTCTATTGGGCTGAAATTTGCACAAAACAGAAGGCGTATTCCATCCGTTTTTCATACGAATGAAATACGCCATTTTGCATTGTTCAAAAGAAGACTGAAGGAGGAAATTTATGAAATGCAAACCATTTAATCGAGCATTGACGGCATTGCTGTCGCTGATGCTTATTGTCAGCTTTCTGCCGGCAACGGTATCTGCGGCTGAGAATAATCCGACATCGCTTACAATAGGCAATGTGGTAGTGGATACGTCACAGAGTGGTTACTGGACAACAGATGATTCTGGTGTGCTCACGGCATCTGACGAGTCAAATTACAATGTATATTATGACGCAAACGGAACATTATACCTGAACAATGCAACGATTTCCGGCGTAAGCACAACAGTCTACGGAGCGGGTATTTGGTTTAAAGGTGGAGATCTGGTGATTAATCTGGAAGGAAATAACAAGATTAATGCATCTTCGAATAATGGCTACTCAGCAGGAATTTTTAATTCGTATGATTTCAAATATGGACTTACGATAACAGGAGGCGGTTCTCTTGATATAGGCAGTTCGGATGCTAATAGTTCTGCATATGCAATTTTTATTGCCAAAGACATCACACTTGATAACGTAAATGTTACTGCAAGTACCGGTAAAGCTAATAATACAAGAAATGAAGTAATCCGCAGTGAAGCAGGAAGCATTTATATCAGAAACAGTACCATCTATGTAGAGTCACCCGATAATGACACCGTGCCATACAGCCGGGGACTTATGGCAGGGAACGGTCTGGAAGGCATAAGCGTTACGATTGAAAACAGTACGGTAACGGCTCTCGCAGGAAACGCAAGGAGCGACAGTACTGCGATTGAAGCAAATGATGTAATTATAAAAAACAGTTTTGTGATTGCAGACGGTAAGCATTATAGTATCGGAGCTTATGATGGCGTTGATTTTACAGATTCGCTGATTCATCTGACCGTAAGACAGGATAATGCGGATGAATCTTCTGTATTCGGAAATTATACCCTTTCGTCTGATTATACTGTAGGTTCAGATGAAATTATGAATGTGGAAGGAAACAGTGTTTTAACAGTAGGCGAAGGAACATCATTGATAAATCAGGGGAGAATTGTAAACAAAGGAACGATTCAGGTAAATATAGGAGGTACATACAGCGGAGACCAGCCTGAGACAAACAAAGTAAAATATGAGATTGGATGGGATACCGATGGCGATGGTACTGCTAATGAAAACAGTTTTTACGAATATGGAGCATCACTTATCTACAATGGTCAGACACCATCTAAAGAGGGAGATGCACAGTACAGCTACGAATTTACCGGCTGGAGTCCTGCAATTGCCGATGGAACGACAGTCAGCTCGGCTGCTCTGTATTCCGCCATATTTACTCCCGTATTAAATCATTACACGGTTACACTGCCGCAGGAAAAAGGTTATAGTATAAACTATACAGGAGATACCAGCATACCGTATAACGGGGACTTCTCCTTCACGGTTGATTTTGACGAAGGTTATTATGCCGGAGAGGATTTTGCCGTCAAGGTAAACGGGGCTGTAATCCAAAGCGATGGCAATGGAGTTTACAGCATTACAGGCATTGTGGAGAACAAGCGTATAACCGTTGAAGGCGTCGAGAAGACGATGACTGATCCGGCGCAAACAGAAAATGAGTCTGCACAGACCGGCGATGACAGTAACATGCTTCCTATAATCGCAGTCATGGCTCTCGCGGCGGCGGGAGCGGCAGGCATCGGGATAAGCAGGAGGAAAGAGCAATAAGGGATTTTAGTATTGTATGAATATAATCAGATATATCGATTATAGAGTTATAAGAGGAGCGCAGCGATCATTGGCTGCGCTCGTTTCTTGTTCGCCCGCCATGGGCGGGCTCTAACGGGTGAAAGTCCCGAGTGCGCGTAGGCAACGACGAAGCACATAGCTGAACAGCAAGGGTGTTCACCGTGAGGTGAAATCTGAAGGAAGCTGTAGGCAAACCTCTGACCTGACGGACAGAAACCACATATAAGGCTGGGAAATACGGATAAGACGGCAAGAAACATCGAAGTCCAAAAGTTGCTGGAAGTACCAGTAAATGTGGCAGGTATATGGAGGGAAAGAGTCCGCACCTTAAGCGGGGAGGTCTCACAGGCGGTCTCATTAGCCGTAGTAACAACGAACTGTGAGAAGTCAGCAGAGGTCGTAGTAGTGAAGAAGTTCCTGTAATGGGGATGGAGCGAAGGACCGAACAATCAATCAGTTGAAGTACGTTCCACTTCGTAGCCGGAGCAAACGCCTGTCGATGACATCAAAGGCGGCAAAGGCAAAAGGGGCAGAAAGGAAACAACGCATGGACACAAGAAGTCTCATGGAGCAGATAGTGAGCAATGATAACCTCAATGCGGCATATCTGCAAATCGTCAGAAACAAAGGAGCGGCAGGCGTAGACGGGATGACCGTTGAAGAGCTTGGCGCATATCTTGCGGAAAACGGCGAAAACATCAGGAAGCAGCTGCGGACAAGGAAGTACAAACCGCAGCCAGTTAGACGGGTGGAGATACCAAAACCAGATGGAGGGACAAGAAACCTTGGAATACCAACGGTAGTTGACCGGTTTGTACAACAGGCAGTAACACAAGTACTCACGCCAATCTTCGAGGAGCAGTTTCACGAGCATAGTTATGGATTCAGACCGAATCGGTGTGCGCAACAGGCAGTGCTGAAAGCATTAGAGATGATGAACGATGGGCATAGCTGGATAGTGGATATCGACCTTGCAAAGTTCTTCGACACGGTAAACCATGACAAGTTGATGACGATTTTCGGACGGACAATAAAGGACGGAGACGTTATCTCAGTGGTAAGGAAATTTCTGGCCAGTGGAGTGATGATCGATGACGAGTATGAAGATACAGTTGTCGGCACACCACAGGGAGGGAATATATCGCCGCTGTTGGCAAATGTCATGCTGAACGAGTTGGATAAAGAGCTTGAGGCAAGAGGGTTGGATTTCGTGCGCTATGCGGACGATCTGATTATCATGGTAGGAAGTAAGCAGGCGGCGGAGAGGGTAATGAAAAGTGCTACCCGATTTATTGAGGAAAAGCTGGGATTGAAAGTAAATGCTGAAAAGAGCAAGGTGGACAAGCCCAAAGGAATCAAGTATCTCGGATTTGGATTTTACTATGACACATTAGCCAAAGGATATAAAGCCAGACCGCACCCGAAAGCAGTAGCGAAATTCAAAGCACAGATGAAGAAGCTGACATGCAGGAGCTGGGGAGTGAGCAACAGTTACAAAGTGCAGAAACTGAACCAGCTTATCCGAGGATGGATAAACTACTTCAAAATCGGGAGCATGAAGGGATTATGTGAGCGTTTGGACAGAAACATACGCTACCGTCTGCGGATGTGTATTTGGAAGCATTGGAAAACACCGCAGAATAGGGCAAAGAACCTGATGAAGCTGGACGTACCCCGCTGGGCGGCATACAAAATTGCCTACAGTGGAGACCGTTATGCGAGGCTTGCGCATAACGGCTGGGTACATAAAGCGATAAGCAATGAAAGACTAACCACATTTGGGCTAGTCTCCATGAGTAATTACTACGCCGAAAGGCGTGTCATATGTTAAGTTGGTTGAACCGCCGCTTGCGGAACCGCATGAGCGGTGGTGTGAGAGGTCGGAAATTCCCCAATCAGAGGAATTTCCTCCTACTCGATTTGGGGAACACCCCGCCAGTACGCACAATAAAATCAGCAAAACGGTAATTTTAATCCTCTTCATCCGAACCCCTTTCTGGCTGTCATGGCCTGCGCTGTTTTTCTATGTAGAGCTGGTACAATCCCATGCGTGATTTTACACCTGCTTTCTCATAGATCGCCGCGATATGCCGCTGACAGGTTCGCCGGGATAGATACAGTCCATCTGCAATCTCCTGAATACTTTCCTCTGAATTGACCAGCTTGTCAAATACTTCGGTTTCCTTGGGCGTAAGAATAAACAGCTCCGACAAGAGACGGAACGCTTCCTGAGGGTCCAGGTCTGTCGGGATATCCTTGGGGGTGCCGGATGAAACCGGCATCCAGGCTGTATAAAGATAGATGACTACGCTGACGGCCACAAACAGGACCAGTGCCAGAATGATGGATGCCATGCCATTGCTGTCAGAAACAAGCAGCGCTACAGAGGCGTTGGTAAGCAAAGCGGCGCTCACGTTATTCATGGCGCGCCCCATACCGGCCCACAGCGCTGGCGTGGGCATATGGCGGGCAAAATCCAGAAAGCTGGTGGTGAAGAATACCACAAAAAATCCAGCCGAAAGATAAAATACGATCAGGCCGATCAAAAACGGGCCGCCCAGCTTGAGTACTACCACACAGATGACGGACATCAGCATGACGCAGTACATCATCATGGCCATAAATTTCCGCTTTCGGATATCAAAAAGAAAGCCGGCAGAAAGGCCGCTTACCGCCAGCAAAAGCCGCGGCCATTGCCCGATGTCAGTGCCTGCTGTATGATGCATGGTGACCGCGTTGTCCAGCGTACTGAAGATACATGCCATCAGGATGACAAGCAGTGCAAGGAGTCCGCCGGCGGCGATCTTCTTTCGGGTTCCCTTCCCATCATCCTCTATGGCGGGGGACTGGAGTTCTTCCGCTTCTGCGTTTTCCTGGCGGCAAAGCCTTTCTGCCTTCAGCAACAGCGCTAACGCTACAAGGGCAAAGAGTGAAAGTATCAAGGCTTCCGCAGTTTCCAGATCCACAAGATTGTTATTTAGAAACTGCAGGAAGATCCCAAGGGCATAGGAGACACCAACCATACGCGCCAGATGGGTGCAATCCCTCGCCAGTTTGAAAAACAGGTAGTGGGCCGCGCTTCCCAATATCCCCAGAAACAGGAACAATGTCATTCCGGAGAGCAGAGTGGACGAAAAAGAAACATGTTTTTGAACCAAAAAATTGCATACTGCCGCTGCTAGTGCAAGGATAAAAAGTCCAACGATTTGTACCCGCCTTTTCAAAAAGCGATGAAACAGCGGATAGAGCAAAAAACCGACAGCGCTTATTCCTAACGCGTAGTTTTGCGCAATCACCGTTTTTTCTTCCCCTGCCGTAAGCGAGATCATATTCACATATAGGTACTCGGCGCCAAGAAATAGAAAAGTAAAAATACCAAGCAGCAGAATCGCATAAATGGATTTTGGATTTGTGAAGCTTTTCTTTATTATTACCATACGTCCCATTCCACTCCCTTTCTCCGCAATGGTACAGCTATAGATTATTATACTATAAACGGCATGGATTTTCAACGATTTCGGTCGGTTAGAGACTTTTTTCGCTCTTAGTTGTCAAGACATTTGTTACACTTTGAGAAATACTCCGCTACTACCTGATCAGGGCTTTTGAAGTTCAATACCGTCTTCGCTGTGCTGTTATATTTCTTCTCGTGTCTCGCTACTTTCTTCTTAAGCTCTTTCTCACTTGTGAATACTTCTCTGCCATACAGGATCTTCCCGTCTTCTCTGTGACTTCTCTCTACCTTCCCATTCTGCCATGGCGAATACGGTCTCGTCCTCTTAAGCTCCATATTCAGCTTTTTTACCGCTTTTTCAAACGCACTGTCCTTTTCCGTCTTATCATCGTCATTTACGAATTCCGGCCCGTTGTCTACCTGGATAGTCTCTATCTTGAATCCCATTCTCTTTCTCAGGCTCTTTATGAATTCCTTTGTCTCGTATGTGCTCTTCTCTTTTACTATCTTCAGCACTCGCTTCCGGCTGTATTCATCTATCGCCGTTATCTGATAATACTTATCTCCGTAACACGGGAACCTTATACATTCCTGAGGTACATATTTGATATCTACCTGCACCTTCTCTCCCGGGTATGTCCCCTGCATGTTCTCATATTTCGTATAGCTTTTCTTCTTTCTCTCTACTTTTCTGTATCCCCTGTTTCTTATCTGTCTGCACATGCTTTCAAAACTTCGGCTATATCCTCTGCTTTGACATCTTACATATACTTCTGCAAGACCATATCGTCCGTTTCTTCTAAGCATGTTCTTTATCAGCTTCAGTTCTTCTTCCGTATGCGCGTTCGGGCTGCGCTGAGGCCTCCTGGACCTCAGCGCAAGGCTCTGAACGCTTCCATCGTACTTTTCCAGTTGTCTATATACAAACTGCCTGTAGGTATGATATCTCCTTGCAGCCTTTGTTACGCCATGTTTTAAAGCATATTCACATAAACGCTGGCGAAATCTCATTTCTTCGGTTATACTTTTCATGAGAGATACTCCTTACTGATACTTGTTTTTTTGGTTGAAAACTATTGTATCAAAGTATCTCTCTTTTTTTATTTATTTCTGTAACATATGTCTTAGCACATTACATTCGGTCGGTTAGAGACTTTTTTCGCTGACGTTTTTGCGGAATATACAATCCTTCCTGTTTGACCTAAACCAGGGATTCTCCTGGATAAAACCGTATATTTTTGGAGCTGCGTTCCGCATCCGGGAACTACCGTTTTTTTGCGCCCGCACATGCCGTTTTACCGCAGCCACACGGTGTAGCCGCGGTAAACAAGGAAATATCCTGAATGAGAGAAGCTGTCTAGTAGGTGATATTGTGGACGTAAAAATAAATCAGCAGGCCACCCAGCCCAGCGCCGCTTATCAGGCTTGCCCACGTCCAGAATAAAGACAGCAGAAGCCCCAGGAAAATAAACACGCAGAACACCACGACAAAAGCGTCTCTCTGGAAGAGCATGATGAATTTGATACAGGCGATCACAACCCCTACCATCATAACGAGAGCCCCAAGAAGAGCCAGAACAAAAACATACACACCCGCCATCTGGAGAATTGAGATCAAGATATTAAAGCCAAGACCTATCCCCGCGATCAGGCTGCCTACTTTGATGAGGCTGTCACGGGTAGCGCTGAACGCGTCAAAGAAAAATGACCCATTCTGCGCTTATGTAGTACGATGTGGAAACTGCCAAGCTAATAATGGCGGTGAGGGCAGTGAGGAACCCACCGATGGCGCCAATGAGATGGTACGGCCTGAACCTTGCATACATACGATATATCCCCTTTCTGATCCTGCGTTCCGAAAAGGTCAGCTGAAGCTTTTTGGACATTCTGTGTCCTGGCCGGCCTTCCATCATGTGAACTTTTCGTTTTTTATCATAGCAGGAAGCTGGTGTTTTTAACAGGCCGTTTTAGCGCCAAACTAAAAAAACACTGTGGCGCACCTGCGCCATTTTGAGAAACGAAGCTTTGAGCGGAAAATTGAGGCCATCCACCCTGTACAGAGTGTAATACCTCTTAAGTTTACAGGACGTAGCAGGCCGCCTGTCATGATCGGCAATCCCTTTTGCACAATCAAGGTGTTTTGGAATTTTCACACAAAAAATAGATTGGCGCAGGTGCGCCACATAATTTTTGGGAAATTGGCGCTAAAGCGACCTGCACAAATCCCGAAAAAGGCGCTACAGTAAGAACAGCAAAAAACCAAGGATGGAAACGCCGTCTACATCGTTCTGTTGGCCGCGATACCGGTGGCTGTCCTGCTGGCGCTGCTGCTTGTATTCTTATACAGGAAAAAGCGGAAGGCACAGGATAACCCGCCAGCCGGAGGAAAGGATCCGTCCGGACCGGACGGCGGAAATACCAAAAACTGATTCTATTTGCAAAGGAGAGAATGAAGATGCTTCGAAAAAAGAGTTTGCTGGCGCTGCTGCTGTCCTTATGCATGGTGGTAGGAATACTGCCGGCGACAGTGTTTGCGGCAGGCGCAGGTATGCCCCAAAACATACGATGGGCAGAGAGCCCTAAAAGCATGGTACAGTGGGACGCGCCCTCGGGCGGCGGCCAGTATCAATACGAGCTTCGGTTGAAGCTCGGCGAGACAATAATTGACGGTCCCGATTTGACAGTACAGAGATATCATCTGTTTAATGGCAGCCTGATGACGGAGGCTCGCGAAAAATACACAGTTGAAATAAGGGCGAGAAGCTGCATCATTGTCGGAGAGTTTCCCAACGAATACGTTACCAGCCCAGGAGAATGGGGTGACTGGGCTACACTTGAAGGCTCCGGCGGCGGAGAGGGGTCTACTCCCCCCATGAACACAGCTTCGGCGGCTGGAAAAATAATGGAACCCAGCATTGGAAAGAATGCAGCTGCGGAGAGAAATCTGAAGTGGGCAACCATACTTTCGGTGATTGGACGATAACAAAGGAGCCTACCACAACCGAAACAGGTTCCAGAGAACGTACCTGCTCCATCTGCAAATATACGCAGACAGAGACGCTGCCGGTTCATACGCACGATGTTCACGATGAAGCATGGAAATATGACGAAACCCAGCACTGGCAGGAATGCTCCTGCGGTGAAAAGCTCAATGTGGCAAACCATACCTACGGCGATTGGAAAGTAACCAAAGAGGCCACCGAGACTGAAGCGGGTTCCAGAGAGCGCGGCTGTGCGGTCTGTGAATATGTGCAGGTTGAAATCATCCCGGAGATCGGGCATGAGCACGGCATCCATGATGAAACGTGGAAATATGACAAAACCCAGCACTGGCAGGAATGCTCCTGCGGTGAAAAGCTGAATGTGGCAAACCATACCTACGGCGATTGGAAAGTAACCAAAGAGGCCACCGAGACCGAAGCGGGCTCCAGAGAGCGCGGCTGTACGGTCTGCAAATACGTGCAGGTCGAAACCATTCCGATGCTTGAACATGAGCATGGCATCCATGATGAAGCATGGAAATATGACGAAACCCAGCACTGGCAGGAATGCTCCTGCGGTGAAAAGCTGAATGTGGCAAACCATATCTACGGCGATTGGAAAGTAACCAAAGAGGCCACTGAAACCGAAGTGGGTTCCAGAGAGCGCGGCTGTACGGTCTGTGAATATGTGCAGGTTGAAATCATCCCGGAGATCGGGCATGAGCACGGCATCCATGATGAAACGTGGAAATATGACGAAACCGACCACTGGCAGGAATGCTCCTGCGGTGAAAAGCTGAATGTGGCAAACCATACCTACGGCGATTGGAAAGTAACCAAAGAGGCCACTGAGACCGAAGCGGGCTCCAGAGAGCGTGACTGCACGGTCTGCGACTATGTGCAGACTGAAGCCATCCCTGCAACAGGAACCGGAGAGCCAACGGATCCTACTGACCCGACCACTCCTACCGACCCGACTGAGCCAACCGATCCAGCCAAGCCCGAACAGCAGGGCAAGCCTTCTGGGCAAACAGAAAGCCCCCAGACTGGGGACGGCAGCGATATGGCGCTGTGGATCGGCCTGATGATGGCCTCCTGCGGCGGCGTGCTGGGGATGCTGTTCTACAGGCGGAAAAAGGCGGCGGCCGGGAAATAAGACTGAGAGATAAAACAAAACCGGCAAAAGCGCCTGCGGGCGGGCTTCGTGCAAAAACCACAGCCCGCCCCGGCGCAGCCGGTATCTTTTTCAAGAAGGGATATCCCTTCTATCCTTTGATATCTACCAAAGGATAAGCAATCTTATTTGACAAGGAGGAAAAATACAATGCAAGCAAAAAGGAAACTGACGGCGTTGCTGCTTTCCCTGTGCATGGTGTTGGGAATGCTGCCCATGACCGTGTTTGCGGCGGATGCGCCGGCTGCTCCGGGAGATTTAAAGCGGGAGTGGACAAACAGCGGTTTGAAAGTCAGCTGGAGCCAGCCGGAACCCATCGGAGAGCTGGAGATCTTTGAGTATGAAGTGTCCCTTTTCGTCGATGAGAATCTAAAGGAGAAAGAAACGGTTCGCCAGGCTACTGACTATACCTTTAAAACGTTTGGGGATTTAACAGAACCCACAAACTTTCGCGTGGAGGTGAAAGCGCGGGAAGCTATTTCCGGCACCGGCGATCGGGGTAATCCGGCGAGCTTTGATGTGACGGAATGGACTGAGTGGAGCAGCGCGAGCAAAGAGACATTCGTTGAAGACGACTCACCTAAGGTCAACACGGAGATCATTAAGCATTATACGGGAGTTGTAGATGTGGCTTTGCCCGGCAGCGACCAGAAGCTATACAAGGAGGGCATAGAAGCTGCAGATGATGCTGATATAGAAGCCATAATAGATCTGCTCTATGCCTATTTCGAGGAGAATAAGACAACGGTTCCTGAGCTGGCGAATGTCACCAGGGATAACCTGATGGTCAAAACGGTGCTTGAGCGCATTGAGTCATCGAGAACAGTAGGGTCTATAAACACTGAGGGAAGACCTGTGGTAGTGGTACATGAGGTGGTGGATAAATATTACGATCTCAGGCTGGTATACAAAGAGCAGCACGAGCATGTCTGGGCGGAAGACTGGATCAGCGACGGCACACATCACTGGAAAGCCTGCACGGCAGAGGGCTGCGCCGAAAAAGACCAGTACGGAGTGCATCAGATAGCAAACGGGGTTTGTACGGTGTGCAAGGCTGAAGTAGAAACATCCGGGGTACAGACGTATGCGGTAAAGGTGAACGGCGTCACCGTCACCAGCGCCAACGCCAGCGACATTCTGGGTGATGCCGACGGTGACGGCGCCACGGCGTACTATGATCCGGCGGTCAACACCTTGACGCTGGATAACGCCCAGCTGACATCCAGCGGCTTCGGCGCTGTATGGGCGCAGGAAGAGAACTTTACCCTTGTGCTGAAAGGTGAGAATCAGATTACCGGAGAAGGGGACTTCCCTCACTCCGCGGTTTATTCCCACGGGGCTATGACGGTCAAAGGAAACGGAAGCCTGACCACCAGCGGCACCTATTTCGGCCTGTTTGGCAACAATACCATTACCATTGAAGACGGGGCGTCTGTAGATCTTACCGTTGACTTTTCCAGCGACGAGCAGGATCAGCCATATGCCGCAGTCAGAGCAATCGGCGGACTGACGGTGGACGGCGCGACGCTGAATGCGAAGAACAATGCAACTCAGGATGCCGGTTTCGGCACTCCGGGCATTAATACTGACCTTACGGCGATTAACGGAGCGAAGGTGAATATTTCTTCCGTAAACGATCACGGCATCTGCGGTGATGTCATCGTCAGCGGAGCCGGAACCGTAGTAAATGCCTCTTCTGCAAGCGGCGAGCACTATGGTATCTTTGCTGGCCAGGAAGATATCTTTGGTGAATTGGGCGGCGATCAGAAGGGGATCTTCACCATCTCCGACGGAGCGGTTGTCACTGCCAGCGGCGGAAAGGGCGCCATGCGCTGGAAACCTGACTTATCTGGCTACACCGATCCTGTTGTAGCGGCCGGTGATTCTGCTGCGGCTGAGGAAATTATTGGCGATCCTGCCGGCACAGAGTATCAGAACGAAAAATATGTGCAGGTTCGTTCCTCTTTGGAGCCGGTTGAACCCACTGAGCCAACGGATCCTACTGACCCAACGGATCCTACTGACCCAACGGATCCTACTGACCCGACCACTCCTACCGACCCGACTGAGCCAACCGATCCAGCCAAGCCCGAACAGCAGGGCAAGCCTTCTGGGCAAACAGAAAGCCCCCAGACCGGGGACAGCAGCGATATGGCGCTGTGGATCGGCCTGATGATGGCTTCCTGCGGCGGCGTGCTGGGAATGCTGTTCTACAGGCGGAAAAAGGCGGCGGCCGAGAAATAAGGCTGAGAGATAAAACAAAACCGGCAAAAGCGCCTGCAGGCGGGGCTTCATGCAAAACCTGTCCCAGGCAGCCGGCAGGAAAAATTTTTAGAAGGGGCGCCCCTTCTATCCTTTGCTTACACCAAAGGATAAACAATCTTATTTGACAAGGAGGAAACAATCATGAAGCGAAAAATACTTGCAGGTTTGCTGACGCTTTGCATGGCGGCGGGAATGGCCGTACCGGCAGCCGCAGCCACTACGCCTGCTGAACAGGAGCAGGGCGCGGAGGGACCGCAATACACCATTGAAGAACACGTTTTGAACAAAGGAAATGACTGGAATATAAGCGACGAGCTGATTATGCCCGGTGAGACATTCCGTACCGAGGGAGACTACGACTTCGACCCAAATGGTTGGGGTAATTACGATTTGGATGGAAGGCTGGACTATCAGAGGGATGTAATGATGGCCAACGTGGAGCTCCTTTTGAGCAAGCCTAGCTCCGGATTTGAGTTCGATTGGGAATACCACAGCCAACTGATAACGAGTACGCCCGATATTTCAAAGCTTACCGCTATTCCGGAAGACTTTAATCTGACAAAAATCGCCTATGATAGAGGAGACCTGGATGACCTTCTGAAAGATGAAGCGTGCACGGAGGATACCCGGGAGCAGTTAAATACATTGATGGAGACAACGAGGGAAATTAACACAGGCTATATCAACGAAACCGGCCTCCCTATGGTTCTTAGATCGGTTTCCGGCGGCAGCACGAATAACGAGGGAGATGGGTTTGGCGGCCCATATGGCCTGCACCATGTCTATGATGCGAAATCTACTACTATGGCAGGAGCTACCGTTGCCTTTTACGAGCCTTATTACGAGTTGAGTTATAAAATTACGGGTTTCTACGGAGAAGAGTTTACTGCGGAGGAACTGGAACAGTTCCCGAAAGGCTATTATATGCAGCGCGAGGCGCAGCAGCTGGTGCTCCCGAATATTGTCAGGCCCGGATGGCATTTTGGCGGATGGTACTACGGACTTGGCATCGATGAAAGCGATATCGTAGTGGAGGGCGGAAAATCCATCATAACATTTGATTGGGAAAATAACCTTTCTAAATGTAATTCTATTGAGAGACTCACTGAGTTAACAGCACATTATACGGAGGGTCGAACCGTGACTTTCAACCCAAACGGCGGAAAGTTGAAGGACGGGGATGCGCCTATCCGTGAAACCGACTGGAAGGATGAAGAGGAGAGCAGGTTTTTCGACATCGGTGAAGTTGTTCCTGTGCGTGAGGGCTATGCCTTCGTCGGCTGGTGCACATCTCCCGACTGCACGGACGAAAGCCTGATTACAGATACGGCAAGCGACAATTGGATGGATAATAGCTATGATATGCAGGTTTACGCAAAATGGGAGAAGGCCGTTACCGAGCTGACCGACTCCGACACCAACGTTTCCATCTCCCTGACCGACGGTGTGCCGGAGGACGCGACCCTTTCCGCTGATACTATCGCGCAGGAAAGCGTACTGGAAAGCCGTCCGGAGCTGAAAGAGGAGCTGCCGGGCCTGCTGTCCATTTACGACATCAGCGTCCGCCAGAATGGGGAAACCCTTGAAATCAAGGACAATCCCATGACGGTGAAAATCCCGCTGAACGACCACCTGAAAGGCTACAAATACTATCAGGCGGTGTATCTGGGCGACCCATTGGAACGCTTTGACGCGGTGGTGGAAGGAGACTTCCTCGTGTTTGAAACCGACCATTTGAGCCAGTACGCAATCCTTGGTTCCAACACGCCGTTTGAAACCAGCGAAAAGCCGACCGACCCCACCGACCCAACTGACCCCACTACTCCAACAGATCCCACCGATCCGGCTGGGCCGACTGACCCGACCACCCCGACAGACCCCGCTGACCCGGCTGACCCAACCGACCCAGCCAAACCCGAACAGCAGGGCAAGCCTTCTGAGCAAATAGAAAGCCCCCAGACCGGGGACAGCAGCAATATGGCGCTGTGGATCAGCCTGATGATGGTTTCCTGCGGCGGATTGCTGGGGATGCTGTTCTACAAACGGAAAAAAACAGCGGCCGGGAAATAAGGCTTAAAGATAAAACAAAACCGGCAAAAGCGCCTGCGGGCGGGCTTCATGCAAAAACCACAGCCCGCCCCGGTGTAGCCAGCGTTGTTTTGCAGAAGGGATATCCCTTCTTTATGCTTTGGTCTTCACCAAAGCATAAAGAACTTTAACTGCGGCAAAGAAGGTTATTCGTTCCGCCCTGGCTGCCTGAACCGGCGCGCCGGGGAACGGATGGCATAGAACACAGAGAAAAAGGCGGTGACACACCAAAAAGAATGATCAAACCTGTATATTCACATAAAAGTTATCTTGAAAGGAGAAAAATCAATCATGAAACTAAAGCGCAAACTTCTTGCAGGACTGCTGACGCTTTGTATGGCTGTTGGAATGGCTGTGCCGGCGTTTGCGGCGAACGGCCCCTCGTCCGGGGACATGAGCTCCGCATGGGTGCAGCTGGTTCAGGGAGAAACAGGCAAGTTTCTGTACTCAAACAGCGGCAAAGTTGACACTGTGGAGGGCGCTGTCTATGACAAGGCTACCAACACCATCACCCTGACAAACTACAACCACCCGGAAATGACCCTTGCCACCAACGAGATGGGCGACGATTTGAAGCTTCATCTGGTGGGTGACAATCATATCGCCGAACTGGTTGTATGGGGCTTCGGCTGGGGCGGCAATCTGGAAATTACCGGAGACGGCTCCCTGACCATCAATGAAAACAAAACGTCTCAGACTGCGGCGATCCGCTTTATGGCCGAGGGAACACAGGGTCTGCTCAAGGTCGGCTCAAACGCTTCTGTGACAGCGTATAAGAGCGCAGGTGAAAACACTTATTCTGCGGCCTTTGTATCGACAACATCCTCAACCCTTCCCTTCACAGGTAATCTGGAAACAGAGCTTGCCCTGACCGCCAATTCCGGCATCGAGGGGGAGACCACCGAAAGGGAAAATGTCATATTTGAAAGTGGATATGTTGCTCAAAACTGGAAGGTTCTCACCAAGGGCGAGGACGGAAAGAAATACGGCGTTAGTTACGGAACAATCTTAACCGGCAGCGATTTAACAAACGGCAAGCCTGTGGGCTATATCCACGAGCTGGTGAAGGTGGAAGGACTTCCTAGCCAAAATGAATATCTTGCCGTTCAAATTGCTACCGTTGACGGACTTGAAAAGGACGCTCTGCCTGAGGGATATACCGACTCAGGGGAAACCATCACCGCCAGAACAGGCGATATCAGCTCTATGACAGTGCTGATCAAGGACGGGCAGAAGTTTTATTGGGGAGGAGACCCGAATCAATCCCAGTGGTTGGTCTATCAGACCGCCGTTGATAAAGTAACTGCGGAGGATTGGGGTCAGACAACCCTGACAAAAATTGTAGTGCCTGTGGCTGGAGAAGGCGTCAGCGGTGCGACCGAAGAAGATATTCCGGCAGGCTATACCACCAACGTGGTAAAGACCGGCATGTATAGCTACTACTGCACCAATGATGTGATCAAAGTATCCCCGTCCGGGACTTCTACCGATCCGGGTGTCAAGAATCTGACTGCTTCCGATACCGGCGTTTCCATCTCCCTGACCGACGGCGTACCGGAGGGTGCAGAGCTTTATGCCGACACCATTGCACAGGAAAGCGTGCTGGGAAGCCGTCCGGAACTGAAAGAGGAGCTGCCGGGCCTGCTGTCCATTTACGAGATCAGCGTTAGAAAAGACGGTAAAGCTCTGGAAATCAAGGATAACCCCATGACGGTCAAAATCCCGATGAACGACCACCTGAAGGGCTACAAATACTACCAGGCGGTATATCTGGGTGACCCGCTGGAACGCTTTGATGCAGTGGTGGAAGGTGACTTCCTGGTGTTTGAGACTACCCATCTGAGCCAGTATGCTATCCTTGGCTCCAACACGCCGTTTGAAACCAGCGAAAAGCCCGAACAGCCTGGCAAGCCTTCTGAGAAAACAGAAAGCCCCCAGACCGGCGATAACAGCAATATGTTCCTGTTGGTCGCTCTGCTGTTTGCCAGCGGTGGTGTTCTGACCGTGTTGGGTGTTACAGACAAGAGAAAAAAGAAAGGGATCACTAAATAACATTGACAAACCCGAAATAGCATTATGATAAGCGGGCAGTGACCGAAAGACTGTCACTGCCCGTTTTCAAAAAACTCGATGTGAATATATGCTGGAAGTGAACATTTCTCGCTTTCGCAAAAAGCAGTCACGCAAACTGATTGAAAATTGAAAGGTTAAAGATAAAGGTCGGTGACGGTAAATATGTCTCCTGAAAAAAGAATAGACAACCGGAGTCACTCTCCAGCATGATTTTAAGACGCTCAGCAAGAAATTACTTGCTGAGCGTTTTTCTTGTTCGCCCGCCATGGGCGGGCTCTAACGGGTGAAAGTCCCGAGTGCGCGTAGGCAACGACGAAGCACATAGCTGAACAGCAAGTGTGTTCACCGTGAGGTGAAATCTGAAGGAAGCTGTAGGCAAACCTCTGACCTGACGGACAGAAACCACATATAAGGCTGGGAAATACGGATAAGACGGCAAGAAACATCGAAGTCCAAAAGTTGCTGGAAGTACCAGTAAATGTGGCAGGTATATGGAGGGAAAGAGTCCGCACCTTAAGCGGGGAGGTCTCACAGGCGGTCTCATTAGCCGTAGTAACAACGAACTGTGAGAAGTCAGCAGAGGTCGTAGTAGTGAAGAAGTTCCTGTAATGGGGATGGAGCGAAGGACCGAACAATCAATCAGTTGAAGTACGTTCCACTTCGTAGCCGGAGCAAACGCCTGTCGATGACATCAAAGGCGGCAAAGGCAAAAGGGGGAGAAAGGAAACAACGCATGGACACAAGAAGTCTCATGGAGCAGATAGTGAGCAAAGATAACCTCAATGCGGCATATCTGCAAATCGTCAGAAACAAAGGAGCGGCAGGCGTAGACGGGATGACCGTTGAAGAGCTTGGCGCATATCTTGCGGAAAACGGCGAAAACATCAGGAAGCAGCTGCGGACAAGGAAGTACAAACCGCAGCCAGTTAGACGGGTGGAGATACCAAAACCAGATGGAGGGACAAGAAACCTTGGAATACCAACGGTAGTTGACCGGTTTGTACAACAGGCAGTAACACAAGTACTCACGCCAATCTTCGAGGAGCAGTTTCACGAGCATAGTTATGGATTCAGACCGAATCGGTGTGCGCAACAGGCAGTGCTGAAAGCATTAGAGATGATGAACGATGGGCATAGCTGGATAGTGGATATCGACCTTGCAAAGTTCTTCGACACGGTAAACCATGACAAGTTGATGACGATTTTCGGACGGACAATAAAGGACGGAGACGTTATCTCAGTGGTAAGGAAATTTCTGGCCAGTGGAGTGATGATCGATGACGAGTATGAAGATACAGTTGTCGGCACACCACAGGGAGGGAATATATCGCCGCTGTTGGCAAATGTCATGCTGAACGAGTTGGATAAAGAGCTTGAGGCAAGAGGGTTGGATTTCGTGCGCTATGCGGACGATCTGATTATCATGGTAGGAAGTAAGCAGGCGGCGGAGAGGGTAATGAAAAGTGCTACCCGATTTATTGAGGAAAAGCTGGGATTGAAAGTAAATGCTGAAAAGAGCAAGGTGGACAAGCCCAAAGGAATCAAGTATCTCGGATTTGGATTTTACTATGACACATTAGCCAAAGGATATAAAGCCAGACCGCACCCGAAAGCAGTAGCGAAATTCAAAGCACAGATGAAGAAGCTGACATGCAGGAGCTGGGGAGTGAGCAACAGTTACAAAGTGCAGAAACTGAACCAGCTTATCCGAGGATGGATAAACTACTTCAAAATCGGGAGCATGAAGGGATTATGTGAGCGTTTGGACAGAAACATACGCTACCGTCTGCGGATGTGTATTTGGAAGCATTGGAAAACACCGCAGAATAGGGCAAAGAACCTGATGAAGCTGGACGTACCCCGCTGGGCGGCATACAAAATTGCCTACAGTGGAGACCGTTATGCGAGGCTTGCGCATAACGGCTGGGTACATAAAGCGATAAGCAATGAAAGACTAACCACATTTGGGCTAGTCTCCATGAGTAATTACTACGCCGAAAGGCGTGTCATATGTTAAGTTGGTTGAACCGCCGCTTGCGGAACCGCATGAGCGGTGGTGTGAGAGGTCGGAAATTCCCCAATCAGAGGAATTTCCTCCTACTCGATTATGCAAAGAAGCTCTAAAAATTGATTAGGGTTTCAGGGCCTCCTGACATATGCGTTTTAGCTCCGGCAGGAGTATAAATGCAGTGCTTGCTAACAAATATGCACGCAGAGCTCATTGTTTTTCTGCGTGCATCATGTCGTGATTCACTTTGACTGTGTAGTAGCTGTCTATCGTCGCAGGAGCGTTGTACATCAGCGTTATCAGGAAGGCTCGCATATATGCCACATCGGATTTACAGCGGCTGAGTTCATCGAGAACATATTTTATATGCTCGATGTTGAGCTTACGGAACCGATCCTTTACCTGGGAAGACGGCCGTTCTTCTTTGTTTACCCGGATAGTTTTTTTGCTGCTTGTAAGCACTTCTGCCGCGATGTTTACGAGCTCATCTATCGCGGTTTTCTTAAAGGGCAGATCGGATATGAGAGCTTCATAATGGATCTGATCTTTGAAAACGGCAGCCGCCTCACCTGGAAGTGGATAGTCTTTTGTAATAATATTCTCTGTCGTGTTCTCTGTATTTGTATGGCGGTTTTCAGTCATATCAATATCGGAAATATGTGATACCCTGTCACTTTTTAAAGTGATAGGTATCACATTTGAAAGTGATACATCGCCCCCTGCTTTCTCCGGATAAGTGAGCTCCATGAGCTTGTCGGGGAATAATTCTATATACAGGACATTGCTCAGCTTCTACATGTTTGTCGATACCGTTCTGAACTCCCTTCTGATAACTCCGAGAGTTTCAAGCGCCTTTATTGCTTCCGTGACCTGTCTCTTGGAGTATCCGAACTGCTCTGAAAACTGCCTGTAGCTTCGCTGCAGAAGGTCTGCTTTAAAGCGTTTTTTTATCCCGATAAATTCTCCCGTCGCCTCATCCCTCAATATCTTTGGACGGTACCAGTAGACAATGTCACTCAGCAGCATGATTGCTGTGCTGTTTGGTTTGCCGTTAGATGTTGTTATCGTTTTGAACCAGTTAAGCGGAATGACATTGCCCGTGATCTCCATCCCGTACATCTGATCGACTATTGGACTTCCTGAAGAAAAATTGTTTTTCTGTCTGCTCAATCGATCATCCCCCTGCCTATGAGATCTTGTGGATCTCGCTTTTGTCCCTGAGATTTACATTTTGATTCAGCGATATGAATTTTATGAGAACATCGGTCGGTATGAGTATCTTTCTCCCCACCTTCAGAACAGGCATGGCTTTCCATTCTATGAGCTGCCTCATGGTGTTCCTGCCGATTCCCGTATATTCTGCCGCTTCCTCTACCGTCATTGCCAGTTTATTGCCGTTCATGCAACCACTCCTTCCATATGATTATTGCGTATTGCAACTATATTATACAGCCTCTCGACAATATGTCAAGCGTTATGCCATTTTAATAAAAATAAATAAATTGCGTATTGCAATCAAAGGGGTGCCGTGATATACTGTAAAAAAATACATAAGGATAAGGGATATGTTTGATAAAGAATTGAGAAAAACCATAGGAACTCGTGTCAAAACGAGAAGGAAGGAGCTTAAACTCACGCAGGATTACCTTGCGGATAAGCTTGATGTAAACAAATCCACCATACAGCGGTATGAGAGCGGGACTATTGACAATACCAAAAAGCTGGTAGTTGAGGGGCTCGCCAAGGCGCTGCATGTGTCTGAGGAATGGCTCACAGGCAAAACCGATGACATGAAGGCGGATGTCAGCAGTAAGGTGGCTGTGGAGGTGCTCGACGAGCTTGAAAAGGTAAAGACTTGTCTTGATATCGATGTGGACGATACCGGGAAGGAGTTTTCAAAGGCACTGCTGCTCTTTGTTCTCAGGGAGTACGAGGCCTTCAACAAGTCGCTTGAGACAGCATATCAGAGATATGGCAGGAACGAAGAAATGTACGCAGACATCGCGAAGGAGATCGGATTTGATTCTGCGGGCGAATTCAACGAAACCATGTTTCTCCGTGAAATTTTACATACATCTAATGCATTCCTGGAGATTTCAGAGCTCATAAAAGCGTACCCGGGCGACAGCAAAGCCGCTCTGGCGCGCCTGAAAAATCTGCAGGATTTCTACGGCTGAGCAGAATACGGATCGGGCATGGTTTAAACAGTATTATGTTGTCAATATCCCACAAAGTGTTCTGCGGAAAGGAGAACACGATGACAGCAAACGAATCGTTACAGAATGGAAGTGTAAGGAAGAAAGGCAATCAGTGGTACTATCGCTTCAGGGTTCAGGAAAGCGATGGCAGCTGGAAGCAGAGGGAATTCAAAGGAGGAAAGACAAAGAAGGAAACAGAGCTGATGCTCAAACAGGCTCTTAATGATTACAAATATGAAGGAGAACTGTTCGATCCCGGAAGCCTTACAGTAGCGGAATTATGCGACCAGTGGTGGGAATCTGAGGTGGAAAACAGCGATATGGCTTCAAACAGCAGGACGGGACTGCAGGCTGCTATAAAGCACATTAAAAAGGAAGAGCTCGGGTCGAGAAAACTGCGCGATCTGACCATAGAAGACATTCAGGCATATGTAGACCTCAAAAGCTACGGAAAATTCGATGAGAGGGGAAACAGGACGGTCAGAGCATATGCCGAAAGCACACTGAGAAAGCATTTCAGCGTACTCAACGGCATGTTCAAGTATGCGGTCTATCCCAAAAGATATCTTCGCGAAAATCCCATGCAGTATGTGAAGAAGAGAAGACAGCAGAAAGTCGTGAAGATATTCGGTGACAGCGAAGAAAACAAAGTGAGTACGATAACTCACGGAGAGTTTGAAAAAGCCGTAGAGTTCTTTCTGAAGAATGAACATCTCAGTTATTATGCTCTGCCTGTACAGATTGCTTACTATACGGGACTTAGAGCGGGTGAGGTCTGCGGGCTGAACTGGGAAGATATCGACTTTGAAAGAGCGCGGCTCACAGTTAGACGATCCATGTACTATGACAAGGAAGAAAAGTGCTGGGAGCTGAAAGTCCCAAAGAATGGCAAGCCGAGGGTAGTCGATTTTGGCGAAAGCCTTCTTGAAATCCTGAAGCAGGCTAAGAAGGAACAGCTTGAGAGGCAGAGCAGATACGGGCAGTATTACCACCAGCATTTCATGCAGCCGCGCGAGATCAGGGGGCGCGTGCACTGGCAGATATTTACGAAAGCATATGCAGACGACGGCGTGCTGAGCAGCAGAGTAACAAAGGGAAAATTCATCGAAGAAGCCAACATGAAAGAGCCTTTGCAGCCGCTGTTTTTCGTCTGCTCCAAGCAGGACGGTGAGCTCCTTACGACACAGTCGCTGAAATACTGCAATAAAGTTCTGCAGAAGGAAGTTTGCGGACTTGAGCACTTTCACTTCCACGCACTCAGGCACACATATGCGAGCACACTTGTGAACCACGGCGCGAATCTCAAAGATGTGCAGATGCTTCTCGGACATTCCGACATCAAGATCACGCTCAACACATACTCGCATGTGGACGATGAATCAAGGCGAAAGGCCGTTGATATCTTTGAAAAAGCAGTCACCGGCTGAAGGATCTTCCCACAGGCTTGTGGGAAGATTTGTGGGAAGATGGACATTATGTAAACGAATCTCAAAAAATTAAAATCCTCAAACGCCCTGTTTTCAATGCATTTGAGGATTCTCTTGGTACACCATCAGGGGATCGAACCCTGGACACCCTGATTAAGAGTCAGGTGCTCTGCCAGCTGAGCTAATGGTGCTCACAGTCGATAAAAAAGCTGGAGCTTTTCTTGTCGAGCAGATTCAATTATAGCGGTTTACAAAGGACTTGTCAACAAAAAAATCAATTTATTTCCTCACATACGCAAAATAAATGAGCGCAAACTAAAGACGAGGAGGGATGAAAATGAAAAGGAACAAGATGAGCGACCAGTGCGGAAGCGAAAAAGACCGCAGAAGCGCTAAGAGTGAAAGAAGTGAGAAAAAGCACTGTGACAGAGCGGAGAAATCCGACAGAGCAGAGGACAGGGCAAGACACACCAGCAGCAGATAGGGCTGCGGAACGCGGCTGGCGTTAATTTTTGAAAATATACGCCGCCCGTAGCAGGCTTTTTTCGGGGAATTTCACTGGAAAGCTGGAAAAAGCCTGCTTTTGTATACACTTTTTTACATATGCATTTGAAATCGAAGCCTATATATAGTATAATACATGAGACTGTATAATTGTGTAATTGTATATCAGACCGATATTTTACGATTAAACCATATTAATTGGGAGAAGATTACATGACGACAATCATAGTTGTAGTTGTTGTGGCCCTGGTTTTTTTTGTTGCGGTATGTGTCGTATCCTTCATGGTCTGGAAGCGCGAGTCGGAAATGCGGACCGACAGCATAAAAGCCATAGAGGAGAATTTGGAAAAGCTTACACAGGAACTTTCGCGCGAGACTCATGAGATGGGTGCGGAAGGGCAGGAGATCTTCCCGGAGGGACCTGACAGGGACTTGAAGGATATAAAGCGCGATCTGGCGTATGTCGAGTCCGTCATGGCGGAAAGGGCGTCGGACAAGTCGGGAAGGATCGGGAGCTGGGATCCTTTCGGATGGGTTAGAGACACGGAACGTTCGCCTCGTAGCGATGACAGGGGTGAAAACAACGGGGCAGAGGAAACAGACGAAACATCGAAAAAGCAGTTTGGAGAAGAGCCGGCCTTTATGGAAACGACACCGATGTCCGGTACGGAAAAGTCTGAAGAAACAGGATTGGGGCGAGACTCCTCGAAGATAATGAAGTTAGGACTGGCGGCGGAGACTGCCTCAGTCAGGCCTGTGGCTGAGGGGTTGAATGATGAAGCGGCGGGACCGGAAACAGCGGCAGACGATGGCAGCGGGCCGGGCGATGATGAAATCCGTGAGGATGAGCTGGTCTCCGAGGCGGAAAGCGCTCCGGAAGGTGAGCCGGAAGAGCCTGAAAACAGGATGGAGCAGCCTGCCGAGGAGCAGGGCGATGAAAGAGATGCTGTCGTCGAACAGGAACCGGACCAGCCGGAACTGATGAGAGATGACGGAAAAGATCTTCCGTACGGAGAGATAGACCTCGATTCGATAGGTGAGCTGAGGATCGAAAGCGATATAGAGAACGAAACGAAGAATACGATAGGATATGATGTTGGGAGAAGCGGGAAGAAATACACGACATCGGAATTGGAAGCGCTGATCAAAGAGTAATATCCAGAAGGAGGAATATATGTATTGTAAGAATTGCGGCAATGAGATTGCGGATGGCTCGAAATTCTGCAACCACTGCGGAAGCCCTGTAACGGCAGCGGCACCTCAGCAGCATGATGATCCTGCGGCTGCAGTGTCTGCGACGGCAAAACCTCAGGCGGCCGCGTCAGTGGCGCCGGCAGCGGCATCAGTGCCGACGCCGGGGGCGGAGAAGAAACAGGAAACGAAGACAGACGATACTCCGAGGGAACCATTATTCGATGAATTCAAATGGAATGTTGAAGAGTACCCGGGGAGAGGTCCGGCGAAAACCGAAGACGTAGACTTCGACTGGAACGCAGATCCCAGCGATATACCGGATACAGTGCCTGCTACAGCGCGAAGGAGCGTGACAGCGGCTTCTGACGCAGATCGTACAGTGCAGGATGTCGCCGCGGAAGCGCCGGGCCTGGGACTTTCGTCATCGGCAGGAGACACGGCGCAGGGGGCACATGCAGTGACATCGCCATCTTCGGCATCTGCGACTGAAGAGATCAAGACGATGAGCGCGGCTGACAGGATAGACAAGTTCTATACGTTTAACAAGAAAAATGAAGAATTCCAGCAGCTTCTCAACAGAGAATATGAGAAGGTGAAATCCGGAAATGCTATAAAAAACGAGATGTCCGAGGCGGAAGAGCTGGCTAAGCAGAAATTCGAAGCCAGGACCGAAGATCCGTCGATGGAAGCGTTCCTGGAAAGGGAGGGGATCGTAAAGCCTTATCAGCCTAAGGCTTTTGAGTCCGATGTGCTCCAGCGGATAGAAGCTCAGGAAGCTGAGAAAGAAGCCAAGAGAAAAGAAGAAGAAGCCAGACTGGCCGCTATCGAAGAAGCCAGAAAGGTCGCGGCGGCAGAGGCTGAGGCCAGAAGGCAAGCCGAGGAGGCCGCCAAGAAGGCTGCCGAGGAGGAGGCTAAGCGCCAGGCTGAAGAAGCCGCTCGTCTTCGTGCGGAGGAAGAAGCGAAGATAGCAGCAGAGGCTGAGGCCAGAAGGCGAGCCGAAGAGGAAGCAGCGCGCCTTGCGGAGATCGCTAAGAGAAAGGCTGAAGAGGAGGCGCGGCAGGCTGAGGAGGCCAGGATAAAGGCTGCCGAAGAGGCTAAACGTCAGGCTGAAGAGGCGGAAAGACTGAGACTTGAGGAAGAAGCCAGACAGCGAGCCGAAGCTGAAGCTAAGATAAAAGCCGCCGAAGAAGCCAGGATAAAGGCGGAAGCTGACTTGAAAGCAGCACAGGAGGCTGCCAGGATAAGAGCACGGCAGGAGGCCAGACTGGCTGCCGAGACGGAGGCCAGATTCAAGGCCGAGCAGGAAAGAAAGCAGCTGGAAGCCGCGGAGGCTCAGAAGCGTCTTGAAGAAGAACGCCGGAAGATAACCAGAGAAGCCAATCAGGCGGTCGCTCAGGAAGAAGTCCGCAAGGTGATCGAGCAGACAGCCAGGATGAGAGATGAGGAAGCTGCCAAGATAAAAGCCACGGTGGCAGCGATGAGAGATGGCATCGATCAGATGCGCGACAGCAAGGTAAGCCGTGAAGTGGAGGAAGCGCATCAGGCGACAAAAAACCAGATAAACGAAATGGCCAGAGCGAGGGATACCTTCTTCGCAGAGCTGGAGGAGGCCGAGCCGAAGGCGAGCGGAGCGCAGCCGCAGTCTCAGGACGTGCATTCTGAAAAAGCTGCCGAAAGACCGGTGACCGGAAGAGAGACGATGCTCTCCAACGAGGAATTTGTACATACGAGGACGATAGATAAAGCCTCCATCAAAGCGGGGCTCAACGATGATACTATCGTGGCGTCCAAAAAGCCAAATCCGGCGCCTGAAAGTGATGATGAGTTCTTCGACAGCCTGGATAAGGCGGCGGAGACCAATAATATGGCAAGCGGCGAAGAACAGACGGAACAGCAGCCTGTGCAGAATGACGGGAAAGGCGCGGCTGTTGCCGGAGCGGCGCTGGCCGGTGCAGCCGCAGGTGCTGTTATCGGAGCAGGAGCCGCAACAGCGTATGCGGACGGGGCGCAGCCAACTGATGCGAAGCCGATAGATTTCAAGACAGGAACAGCCGGAGAGTCGTCTGCCGGGGAAGCTGATGATCTGCTTTCGCAGTTCGAGAGCGTGAACGATCTGGGCGGCGCTGCTCAGCAGCCACAGACCCAGCAGCCACAGCAGAGTCAGTATACTCAGGAGCCTGAGGTTCAGGAGCTGCAGTTCCAGCAGGATCAGCCGCAGACCGAACAGCTGGGCGAGATATATCAGGGGACTCAGCAGACAGGTGAGTTCAGGATGAGCGATACTATCCAGGCCGGGAATCTGAGTGAAGCATTTAAAACAGAGGAAAAACCGGGCCTCAACGAAACGCTGGTGATGCCTAAGAATGAGATGTCCGGAAGCGATGCCTTCAGGCAGGCCGCGGCAGCCAATGATTTCGACAACTACGGCAATGCCGAGGCGGCGAATTACAGGGAGCAGCAGAGGCAAAGAAGCCAGAACGACATGGATGACTTCTATGACGACAGCTTTTTCGATGACGAAGATGAGTCCCAGCTTTCCAAGAAAGAGCTGAAGAAGAGAGAAAAGGAGAGAAAGCGCCTTGAAAAGGAAAGGGCCAAGGAGGCTAAGATCCTCGCGAAGCGCGATTCGGATTTCGATAACGTCGCGTCAGATGACGTAGATGAGGGAGAAAAGAGCGGCGGTAAAGGCAGACTGGCTCTGAAGATAGTTCTCATAGTCCTTATCGTGATACTCGCTGCGGAAGTCGTAGGCATGGGAATAAGGTTCCTGGCTCCGCAGAGCGCAGCGGCGGAATTTATTGACAATCAGCTCAACAAGGTGATACAGCTCATAACCGGCGATGATACTGAATACAGCGTCATAGCCGCACAGGTCAGGACAGAGCCTATGGAAGACAAGACAGACCTTATAAGGTCGCAGCGCGACAGGAATGTGGACGACAATATAAAGGAGATAGCCTACAGCTCGGATCTGGCGTATGATCAGGAAAGGGACGCAGAGGTATCGGACCTGGTCCTATCACAGCCTATGACCCAAGTAGAGTGGGGTAGAGATGAGGATAACTATCCCGTATATTATGACGAACAGGTCGTAGGCGAAATAATAGATTTTGAGTCCAATCTGGTCAACCTGATGAGAGACGGCGATGAAGCAGTGCTCGGATCGATAGATCCTGACAGCAATTTATATACGGAGATCTCGGCCCTCAGCGGCCAGGGGATGAAAGGGGATTTTGAAAAACTCGAGATTGGAGAGATAAGACAGGCCGGCAATCACTATTATGTATGGGTGAGAGAAACCATCGGAGGCAATTCTGTCGAAAGGGTATATGCGATGTATCCGGATCATGAATTCGTCATGATGATGTCGGCGCGCTATGAAGTTTAATGAGGAGGTAAACTTTGGCAAAAGGGAAGAAGAGGAGACCGTTATTGTGGATAATAGTGGCTGTGGTCGTGATCCTGCTGCTGTTTTTCAGCCTGATAGGGTTCATTACGGACTTCATCTGGTTCAAAGAGCTGGACTACGTATCGGTATTTTTTACTAAGCTGTTCACGCAGATAAAGATAGGTGTACCTACATTTGTAGTGGTGACCTTTCTTGCATACGTGTATCTCAAAGTTCTCAAGAGAGGATATTTTAAGAAGATATCGTCCGATGAACCTGTGAACCATGGCAGGCTCAATCTGATATCGTGGGGATTGGCGGCAATATATGGCGCCATAACGACGTTTTTTGCCGTTACCAGATTGTGGTTCGATTTTTTGCAATTCGTAAACAGTACGGACTTTGATATCAAAGATCCGCTTTATAATATGGATGTATCCTTCTATGTTTTCAGGCTTGATTTCATAGAGGAGGTGAATCAGATCGTTTTGGTACTGCTGATAGCGTTTGCGGTGCTGACGGTCATTTACTATTCGATACTGCTGTCCATGAGGACGCCGAAGATATTCGAGGAAGGCGACGACAGTTTCGGAAGTGCTTCCAATGAGAACGCCGGCTCAGCGGGCGCCGGCGGCGGATCGCCTTTTGGAAACATGGGGGGAATGTTCGGTAAGTTTGCCGAGTCCTTCGCGGGAAAAGCCGGCAATGGCGGGTTCAAAAGGCCTTCCGGAGGCGGAGCGTTGGATAACAAGAACCTGAAGATGCTGGTGAGCATTGCCGAAAAGCAGCTGATCATCGTGGGCGTACTGTTCTTTCTCATGGTGGGAGTAAACTTTTTCCTGAGACAATATGGGCTGCTGTTTGAAAACACAGGAGCAGTTTACGGAGCGGGATTCACGGCTGTCAATGTGACCCTCTGGATGTACAGGATAATTATGGTGCTGTCGGTGATAGCCGCCATCGGATTCGCGGTGGGTATAAACAAGAGACGCGTGAAATACGTGGTGACAGTGCCTGTGTTGATGATAATCATCGGCCTGGTCGGATCGGGAGCCGGGCTGCTGGTCCAGAACCTGGTCGTTACTCCTGACGAGATAAACAAGGAGAGTCAGTATCTGGAAAGCAACATCGAATTCACGCAGGCGGCCTACGGGCTGGACAATGTTGATACAAGGGAATTCGCGGCCAGCAATGATCTGACGTCCGAGGATATCAGCAATAACGATGAGACTATATCCAACATCAGGATAAACGACTATGAGCCGACCAACACTTTCTACAATCAGACCCAGGCCATAAGGCAGTACTATTCGTTCAACGATGTGGATGTGGACAGATATATGATAAACGGAGAGTACACCCAGACCTTCCTGTCGGCCAGGGAGATACAGGAAAGCTCCATCAAGGACACGTGGCTCAACAAGCACCTCAAGTACACCCACGGTTACGGCATAACCCTTTCCAGGGTGGATCAGATAACGGCCAGCGGTCAGCCTGATGTGTTGGTAGGGGATATCCCGCCGGTATCCAGCGTCGAGGATATACAGATAACTCGGCCGGAGATATACTATGGAGAACTGACCAACAATTATGTGCTGGTCAATACGTCAGAGGATGAGTTCGACTACCCTGACGGCAACGAAAATAAATATACCCAGTACGAGGGAACGGCTGGAATAAAGCTGAATCCGCTCAACAGGTTCATGTTCGCCGTCAAGGAGAGAAGCTTGAAGATGCTGGTATCGGGCAATATCAACAGCGATTCCAGGATATTGATAAACAGAAACATCGAGGAAAGAGTAAGGGAGATCATGCCGTATCTGGAGTACGATGAAGACCCTTATATGTTCACAGTCGACGGAAAACTGTACTGGATAATAGACGCATACACCTATACCAACAGATATCCGTATTCTGAACCTTACAGCAGTAATTCGGATATCAATTATATAAGGAATTCTGTAAAGGTAGTCATCGACGCCTATAACGGAACGACTGACTATTACATCGTGGATGATACAGATCCTATCGCTCAGAATTTCAAGAAGATATACCCTGACCTGTTCAAGGATCTGGATGATATGCCTGAAAGCATACAGGCTCACATGAGATATCCGGATACGTTATTGGATATCCAGGCGCAGGTATACCAGAGATATCACATGAACGACGTCAACGTCTTCTATCAGAACGAGGACCTGTGGGAAATATCCGATGAGATATACGGCACTGAAGAGCAGAGGATGACTCCTAACTACTACATCATGAAGCTGCCGGGAGAGGAAAAGGCTGAATTTGTAAATTCCATACCGTTCACTCCTAAGGATAAGCGAAATCTGATGGGGCTCTTTGTGGCCAGGAACGATGGCGAAAATTATGGTGAACTGATACTGTACCAGATGCCGAAGAGCAAGACGGTATATGGACCTATGCAGGTCGAAGCCCAGATAGACCAGAATACGGAGATATCCGAAGATTTCTCGCTCTGGAGCTCGGCAGGGTCACAGTACAGCAGAGGAAATATGTTCATTGTTCCGATAGAGGATTCGCTGCTCTATATCGAGCCGGTATATCTGGAGGCCACCAATTCCAGTATTCCTGAAGTCAAGAGAGTTATCGTAGCTTACGGAGACAGGATCGCCTACGAGACTACCCTGGCGGAAGCGCTCAATTCCCTGTTCGGAGAAGGAAGCGCTGAGGAAAGCACAGGAAGCGATCAGTCAGCCGCAGCCGGAGAGGGCAGCGGCGGTCAGGATCAGACCATGAGCCAGGCACAGGTGATCTCCAATGCTCAGCAGGCATTTGCAAATGCCCAGAAAGCATCCCAGGAAGGAGACTGGGCCGCATACGGCCAGTATCTGGATGAGCTGGAGCAGTATTTGAATATGTTAAGTGAATAATAATATCGTTCGGAACATTCCCTTTATGCCGTTAGGTCTGACGGGAATGTTCTGTCGTTCTAAGCGAGATACAAAGGAGATGAGTTATGTTATCGTATGATTTGGACAAGATGCTATACGTTATTCCCGCGGACAGTCATGAGCCGGAAAAGGTCAGGGAAATACTGCGGCAGCACCCGGAGATAAAGTTCGTATCACTTATGGGTATAGATATAGGAGGCCACGACACCGACGAGAAGATACCGGTGGAGGAATTCATCGACGATATGGAAAAATTTCTTGAAAACGGTGTCCAGACGGACGGTTCCAGTGTAGTGCTCCCTAACATAGCGAAACTCAACAATGCCAAGGTGGATATCATACCGGATTCTACCGTCAACTGGTTCGTGGATCATAATTTCAACTATCCGGATCACGAGACAGGGCTTCCGGTAGGGACCCTCAGGATACCATCATCACTGGTCCATAACGATTCATATCGTGTCGGGTCCAGGGTGATACTCAGAGACGCCATACACAATTTCAACGAGGATCTGATGGAGCTGCTCAGGGAGAATCCGTATGTGTTCCGGTATCTGGATCTGGACAGTGTCGACGAGATAGAAGGCATAGAGGTCACAGCCGCTACGGAGCTGGAATTCTGGGTCAAGACTCCGGATGACGATGCCGACAGAGAACAGCTTTCCACGGCTCAGATGCTTAAAGAGCAATACTGGAAGAGGACTACCGGTCCGGTGAGGACTGCGCTGGAAGAAGTGATGGTAGTGCTTCAGAAGTACGGCTTCAATATGGAAATGGGACATAAAGAAGTCGGTGGAGTCAAGGCAAAGCTGGGCAACTCGGGGAATTATGACCATGTGATGGAACAATTGGAGATAGACTGGAAATTCTCATCGGCTATACAGGCGGCCGACAATGAAAACCAGATAAAATATGTAGTCCGTGATATATTCAGGACTTACGGCCTGGAAGTCACGTTCATGGCCAAGCCTGTGGAAGGTGTGGCGGGAAACGGCGAACATACTCACATGGGTGTGGCGGCCAGACTTAAGGACGGAAGGCGTGTAAACCTCTTCTCGCCTGCCGATGTGGAGAACGAATTCCTGAGTCCCGTAGGCTTTGGCGCGCTGATGGGACTGTTGAAAAATTACGATGTGGTCAATCCTTTCGTCAGCTCCACCAACGATTCCCTCAACAGACTGAAGCCGGGATATGAGGCTCCTGTCTGCACGGTGACATCCCTGGGACACAGCGCGAAAATGCCGTCGAGGAACAGGACGGTGCTCGTAGGACTGGTGAGACAGATAGGCAACACTATGGCTACCAGATTCGAGCTGAGATCGCCAAACCCTAAGAGCAATACATATCTGGTTCTGGCCGCTTCGTACATGGCCATGCTGGATGGCATAAAGGAAGCGCTGGAGCACAGCAAGACGCCTGCCGAGCTGGAACAGTCCATTTCCAAGGAGTACGGAGAGGAAGACTTCTATCTGGAAAAGGACAGGATGTACAGGAGCGAGAAGGACGTGTTTGACGAATATACGGCCGATGAGCGTGATGAGTTCTTCGGCAGAGCGCCAAGGACCGTATGGGAGAATCTGAAAGCATTTGATGAGCATGCCGATAAGCTGGCCATATTCAAGAGAGACGATGTGATGACCGATGTGACGCTGGATTCCTACAGAGAAGCCGTCAGAGCACAGTGGGCTACCGAGCTCCATGACAGGATAATCCCTGACACCATGGATTTCATCAGAGCCTGCAGCAAGGCCCATGATGAAATGGACTGTGTCGATTACGACAGACATTACTGGGAGAGGATACAGCGGCTGCGGAATTATCTGGGCAGAGATACTCTCGACAAATATTGCCTGCTCACCAGGATAAAGCAAGCCCTTGACAGCGGAAGATACAACGATGCCTCCGATATGCAGATAGAGATGCAGGAGGTGGTGGCGGAGCTTACGCGGCTTTATATAATATACAAGAAAAACTTATTTTAAACAGTGACGGAGGAAAAGTGAAATGTTAGATATCAAGAGGATAAGGGACGATTTTGACAATGTGAAAAAAGCCGTCGAATCCAGAGGACAGGGCGACTTTGGTATAGACAAGGTGCTGGAATACGATAAGAAAAGACGTGCGTTGCTGGCTGAAGTGGAACAGATGAAAAACAGGCAGAGTGTGTCCTCCAGACAGATACCGGTGATGAAGAAAGAAGGAAAGGACACCAGCCAGCTGATGGCGGAGATGAAAAAGTTGTCGGAAGAGATCAAGGCTCTCGACGCTCAGGTGAGCCAGGTGGAGGCTGATCTGAGGGATGCCCTTCTCAATGTGCCTAACACTCCGTATAAGGACGTGCAGGTGGGAGCCGATGACAGCGCTAACGTGGAGCTGAGAAAGTGGGGAGAACCAAGAGAGTTCGATTTTCCGCAGAAAGCTCACTGGGATGTGGGAGCCGATCTGGATATCCTGGATTTTGAGCGGGCTGCCAAGATAGCGGGGACCAGATTTACCGTTTACAAGGGAATGGGAGCAAGACTGGAAAGATCCGTGATAAACTTCATGCTTAACCTTCATACGGAAGAGCACGGATTTACGGAGATATTGCCTCCTTTCATGGTAAACAGGGACGCTATGATAGGAACAGGCCAGCTTCCTAAGTTTGAAGATGACATGTTCCATGTGCCGGCAAAGGATTTCTTCCTTATTCCTACGGCAGAGGTACCTGTGACTAATCTGAGGATGAATGAGATAATGGATGAGGCGGAACTGCCGGTGTACTACACGGCCTATACGCCATGCTTCAGAAAAGAAGCAGGTTCAGCCGGACGTGATACCAGAGGACTCATCAGACAGCATCAGTTCAACAAGGTCGAACTGGTCAAATTCGTAAAGCCGGAGACGTCTTATGACGAGCTGGAGTCCCTGACGAGAGCAGCTGAGGAAGTCCTTCAGAGACTGGAGATACCATATAGAGTGGTGAGACTTTCCACGGGAGATCTGGGCTTCTCGTCGGCTATGACGTACGATATCGAAGTGTGGATGCCTAGCTACGGCAGATATGTGGAGATCTCTTCATGCAGTAATTTTGAAAGCTACCAGGCCAGGAGAGCCAACATAAGGTTCAGACCTGCTGAAAAGGGGAAGCCGGAATTCGTCCACACTCTCAATGGATCGGGACTTGCCGTCGGCAGGACAGTGGCCGCTATACTGGAAAACTATCAGCAGGAAGACGGTTCGGTAGTGATACCGGAGGCACTGAGGCAATATATGGGAGTAGACAGGATAGAGAAAAAATAGGGGGAGCAGGGATCTCCCCGAGACCAAACAGCAAGGAGAAGAAAAACAATGGACACGATAATCATAGCCGCTGTGTTCGTCATATATCTGGGCGTCATGGTGGTCATAGGAATGAAGTACTACAACAAAGAAGACGACATGTCGGAATATATCCTGGGCGGGAGAAAGCTTCCGCCCATTGCTGTGGCCATGTCAGCTCAGGCGTCGGATATGAGCGGATGGCTTCTGACGGGACTTCCGGGACTGGCTTACATACTTTACGCCGGCACATCGGAAGCTATCTGGACTGCCGTTGGACTGGCATTGGGAACATATCTCAATTGGCTCTTCGTCGCCAGGAGGCTGAGAAAGTATACTCAGGTGGCGGGGAACGCCATTACGCTGCCTGACTTTTTCGAGAACCGTTTCCGCGATAAGAAGCACATACTCAGGATGGTATCGGGAATATTTACTGTGATATTTTTCCTTGTGTACACCTCGTCTCAGATGGTGGCAGGCGGGAAGCTGTTCACTACTGTATTCGACATGGATTATACTATGGGTATGATCATCGTCGCCATCATCGTACTGGCTTACACAGCTCTTGGCGGGTTCACCGCTGTGTGCTGGACAGATACAATACAGGGCATAATCATGTTTTTCGCGTTGCTCATCGTTCCTATCGTGGCCTGCGTACATGTGGGAGGCCCTGGCGCGGTAGCGGAGAACCTGGCGCAGCTTACCGATGAAACGCTGCACTTTTTCCCTGAAACCACCGGCGGGCATATAGACAGCCTGCTGCTGGCGTCCGCTCTCGGATGGGGACTGGGATATTTCGGCCAGCCCCATATATTGGTGCGTTTCATGGCTATAGAGAATTCTGAAATGATAAAGACATCCAGACGGATGGCAATGGTGTGGGTGGTGCTTACCCTTTCGGCCGCTGTTCTGGTAGGACTCATAGGAAAGGCATTCATGCCTGATCTGGCTGATGGTGAGACTGTTTACATGGAAATGATAGACGCCCTTTTCAACCCTGTTCTGGCAGGAGTGATGCTGATAGCCATCCTGGCAGCCACCATGAGTACAGCCAGCTCCCAGCTTCTCGTCACAGCCTCGTCGGTATCGAGAGATATTTACGCCATCCTCTTCAAGAAAGAAGGAGAAGAAAAACAGCTGGTATGGGTCAGCCGTGTAGCAGTAGTCGCTGTATCGGTCATAGCGATCTTCCTGGGATTGGATCCTAACAGCTCCATATTCAGTCTGGTGTCCTGTGCCTGGGGCGGCATAGGGGCGACCTTTGGACCTCTCATCCTCTTCTCGCTGTTCTGGAAAAGAATGACGCTGGCAGGAGCTATCGCCGGCATGATCGTAGGAGGAGTGACAGATCTGCTGTGGTACAACCTGTCGGGAGGAGTATTCGACATATATGAGATAATACCGGGATTCCTGTTCTCGTCGCTGGCTATCATAGTGTTCAGCTTGTTGACGAAACCATCTAAGGAAATCGTAGAAGAATTCGAATCGGTGAAGGATGCTGAGATATGATCCTGAAAGAACAGCCAGGATCCTCTGCGATATCGTAAATACAGCGATGAGTGCTGTTTTGCGGTATCACGGTCGTACGCAGAAAGGAGAAATAACATGATTGCAGATAAAATGAAACCGCTGATGGCTAATAACTCGGCTATCAGGACCATGTTCGAGGAAGGGGACAAGATGAGGGCTGAGTTCGGGGCCGAAAACGTATACGATTTCAGCCTGGGTAACCCTGACGCCCCTGTGCCTGATGAGATAAAACAGGCTGTAATAGATATCCTCAACGAGGAAGATCCGGGGACGATCCACGGGTATATGAGCAATGCCGGGTTTGAAGACGTAAGAGAGGCTATAGCTCAGTCTCTCAACAGGAGATTCGGCACATCCTTTGACAGCGGAAATATCCTGATGACGGTAGGAGCTGCCAGCGGGCTCAACGTGGCTTTCAAGACCATACTTAATCCGGGAGAAGAGGTAATAATCTTTGCACCATACTTCCTGGAGTATAACTGGTATGTGGATAACTACGATGGGAAAGTGGTACAGGCGCCGACTGATAAGGAGACTTTTTATCCTGATCTGGAGAGCTTTGAAAAGCTCATAACGGACAAAACGAGGGTGGTGCTCATCAATACGCCAAATAATCCTACAGGAGTCATATACAGCGAGGAGACCATAAAGCAGATAGCCGATATCCTGAACAGAAAGCAGAAGGAGCTTGGCAGGACTATTTTCCTGATCTCCGATGAACCGTACAGAGAACTGGCGTATGGTGGAGTGGAAGTGCCTTACGTGACAAAGTATTACGATAATACTATCGTGGCATATTCATACAGTAAGTCTCTGTCTATACCGGGAGAGAGGATAGGATATCTGGTCATCCCTTCGGAGCTGGAGGACAGTCAGATGGTCTTTGATACAGCGTCCAACGCCAACAGGATCATAGGGTGCGTCAATGCTCCGTCGTTACAGCAGAAGGTCATCGGAAGGTGTGTGGATGTCCAGGTGGATCTGGAGTATTACGACAGGAACAGGACTGCGCTGTATGAGGGGCTGAAGGAATGCGGATTCGATTGCGTAAAGCCTGAGGGAGCGTTCTATATGTTCCTCAAATCTCCGGTGGAGGACGAAAATCTGTTCTGCGCGGCAGCAAAAAAGTATAATATTCTGATGGTACCGGGGACTTCCTTCGCGTGTCCGGGATATGTCCGTCTGGCCTATTGTGTTTCCTACGATACCATAGTGAATTCCATGGCAGGATTCAAAAAACTGGCGGAGGAATACGGGCTGCGGCAGTAGGACAGAATTGCGGTTGAACACACATTTGACTACCTTATGAGGACGAACAGAAATTGAAGTTTGTGTGAAAATCCTACCCCCTGGGTTTAAATAGAAGAACAGGTACTGTATAATAAATCCGTATTCTTCAATAAGTGATAGTTATTTCAGTAGAGAGGAAACTATGATTACAAATTTAAGGAATTACAAGAAAGCGCTTGTGGTGACAGCAGCGGTTGTAATTCTGGCAGTTGCGTCAGTGGTTGTCCTGAATATGACAAAGCCGTACGCGGTATACGCGGACGGAACGAAGGTAGAAGATCCATATGTCGTAAAGGCCGGAGATGAGGAATTGTTCCTTGTGGAGGATTCCAAAACGGCGGAAAGAGTTATAGAAACTGTTATCAAGCAGTATACGCCTGACGGCGCCCAGATAAACTCCATATCGGTGGATAAGGAGCTCAGCGTCGACAACAAGAGCCTCAGTCGCGGAGAGAAGGCCCCTACAGTACTTACGGAAGAGGAAGCAGTCAACTATATACTGGAGGAGAACAGTCAGGAGGATCCGTTGTTCTCGGTAACTATCAACGCTGAGATAGGCTCGGTGGAAAAGGTAGAAGCCGGTACACAGTATGAAGACAGTGATGAACTGTATAAGGGACAGAGTGAAGTCAAGAGCGAAGGCTCCGACGGGGATCAGATCGTAACAAATGAGATAACCAGCGTCAACGGCGCTGTGCTTACATCGCAGGTGATCGATACGGCTCTGCTCAATGAGTCGGTCGATACGGTAGTATATAAGGGTACGAAGGAAAGACCTAAGGATACGGTCAGAGCTGATTATGGCGGTCAGGTCATGGGAAGCGGCAGCGGTGCCGCTGTGGCCAATTTCGCATTACAGTTCGTGGGGAATCCATATAAGTATGGCGGTACAAGTCTTACTGACGGTGCTGATTGTTCCGGATTCGTACAGAGCGTATACGCCCAGTTCGGTATATCGCTTCCTAGGACGGTGGGACCTCAGTCCAACTGCGGTAAAGGCGTTTCGTACAGTGAAGCCCAGCCGGGAGATCTGATCTGCTACTCAGGGCATATAGCTATCTATATAGGAGGCGGCAATATCGTCCACGCGGCAAATTCCAGAAGCGGTATAATCGTTTCGACAGCTAAGAGCTTCGGGGCGATCACTACGGTAAGAAGAATAATAGAATGATCTGACATAAAAAGAATAAGGTAGGAAAACAAGGCTGCCCGTCGACCGGCAATGGTTCGGCGAGGCAGCCTGATTATTTGGCAGGAGAAAGGCTCGCTGCCGATGGGAGGCTGGTTTTCACGGAGAGAAAAATGATATACAGGATGTTTTGCAGGCTGTTCCAGGCGGTGATGAAAGCGGTCATGTACGCGCTGCCGTGGCATACGCCTGACGTTCTTGAAGGGGATGAGGCCCTGAAGAGAATGGTGGATGACATCGAAAATCAAGGTATAAACAAAGTCATGGTAGTGATGGGACCCAGTATGATGAAGCGTGGTATTCCCCAGTCCATGTTGGATATTATGAGCCGCAGAGCCATACAATACGTGATCTTTGACAAACTCACTTCAGATCCCACTGATGAGCAGGTAGAATCAGGGGCGAGACGCTACCGGGAGGCGGGATGTCAGGGAATGGTGCTATTTGGAGGCGGATCACCTATGGATTGCGGCAAAGCTATAGCGGCGCGCATCGCCAGACCGGGGAAGAGTGTGAAACAGCTGCAGGGCGCGCTGAAAGTCCGTCACAGAAAGGATGTGCCGTTGATGTGGGCTGTACCGACGACCGCCGGAACAGGCTCTGAGACGACAATGGCAGCTGTGATATCTGACAGCGTAACTCATAGAAAAAAGTCTATAAACGATCCATCTATAATCCCTCATGTGTGTGTGCTGGATCCGGCCCTCACGGTCGGTCTTTCTCCCGAGATGACTGCTTATACTGGCATGGACGCACTCTGCCATGCGGTAGAAGCGTATATCAATAAGACTTACAACACAGAGCGGGAAGATAAGATGGCAAAAGACGCCGTAAAATTGATCCATGATAATTTGATAAAGGTATACCATAATGATGGCGACGTCGACGGCAGGAGGAAAATGCAGCTTGCTGCTTTTTTTGCCGGGAGAGCGTTCACCCGCGGCTGTGTCGGGTATGTTCATGCTATAGGACATGGGATAGGAGGATTATATGGGTTCCCTCATGGAAAAGTCATGGCTGTGCTGCTGCCTTACGTGCTGGAGGCCTATGGAAGCTACGCCGAGGAGAGATTGGCTGAGCTGGCTGATGCCTGCGGGATCATGGCCGGAGGAAGGGCAGCAGAGGCTGTATCCGATAGGGAAAAGGCGATAGCCTTCATAAACTGGATAAGAAGTGTTGATCGTCAATTGACGATCCCGGAAAAGCTGAGATGTATCAAGGCCGAGGATGTGCCAACTATAGCACGGTGGGCGGCGGAGGAAGCGAATCCGCTGTATCCGGTGCCGAAGATATTAGTCAGGGAGGAGCTGGAGAAGCTGATAATACAGATAGCTGGAAGTCCGGAGAAATAGCAGACGTGGATACCCATAAAAGAGGAAAAGGGAAAAATTTTCCGATAAAACTATTGACAAAACTTTTGAAAAATAGTATCATAATAAAAAAGTTAGTCAACAATAACTTAAGTGCCTAAAATAACAAAGACGGATATACGGGCATGAAATATTGCCCGTATATTTAAAAAGTTGAGTTAGCAAAAACTAACCAAGCGAAAAACAACAGAAACTAATAACTGTAAATGCAGGCGGTACGCTTGCCGGCAGCAAATAAGATACGCCGATAAAAGCGAACCCCCGGAAGAAGGAAGGATATACATCGAGGACAGGAGGATGTAATGAGTGTGGTAATAATCGGAGGGCATGAGAGAATGGTCCGTCAATATGAGGAGATCTGTGAGAAGCATGGATGTGATGCAAAGGTATTCGTAAAGGAGCGGAGCGGATTCAAAAAGAATCTGGGGACGCCGGACCTTATGATACTGCTGACTAATACGGTGTCTCACAAGATGGTGAAAAGCGCGGTCAGCGAAGCCAGGAGGAACAAGATACAGATAGCCAGGGCACATAGCAGCAGCGCATCAGCTCTGACAAATGTGCTGCGGCAGCACGGCGCGGGGCCGATCGATAATTGAGGTGGAATGAAGCATCGGAAAAAGCGGGATTTTCGTGAAAATATATGACCAAATAAGCACACATGGAGAAAGAGGCCACCGTATCAGGGTATGATGCGGCGGCCTCTTCCTCGTATTCATAGAGAGATGTACGGATGTAACTATCTGCATCATGGTTTGGGCTTTTTTATCGTTTACGCCTTCCCGAAGCCGCATACCGGGAAGGTGCAGGTCTTGCAGTTGAGACATAGACCTCCGTGAGCCAGTCCGTTGATATCCTGCTTGGTTATTCGTTCTCCTGCCAGCAATCTTGGTACTATCAGGTCGAAGATGCTTGTGCGGCTGTACATTACGCAGCCGGGGAGCCCGACAACGGGAACATCCCCTATGTATGACAACATGAACATGGCGCCGGGGAGGACAGGCGCTCCGTAGCTGATCACTTCTCCTCCGGCCTTGCGGATACCGGACGGCGTTCTGTCGTCCGGGTCGACAGACATGCCGCCTGTGATGCCTACTATATCCATGCCCTCATCTATCAGCTGCCTGATGCAGTCGGCGATCATCTCATCGTCGTCATCTGCAAAGAGCTGCTTTTCAACTTTGCTGCCCAGGTTACCGAATTTCTCTACAAGGACAGGACCAAAAGCGTCTTTTATGATACCGTTGTATACCTCGCTGCCGGTAGTTACGACCCCGACCTTCATTTCCTTCAGAGGGACGATCTTCACGATAGGGGTATCTCCCAGGATGGCTTCCGCCTTTTTCAGCACTTCTTCAGCTACGAAAAGTGGGATTATCCTGGTACCGGCCAGTTTCTCGCCCTGACGGACCACGATGTTCTCGTGTATGGTGGCGAACATTATTTCATCCTGAGAAACCAGCTGATACAGCCTTTCGCGATCTATCTTCAGGAGGCCGGTAACAGCCGCCTTCAGTTCTATCTTACCTTCCGACGGTTCTGTCAGCTCTATGCCTTCGCCAGCGGCTTTAGAGGCTATTCTGTAGGCGGCCTCGTTCTCATGGACATCGGTATCGTTTTTCTCCAGGACGAACAGATGCTTTTTACCCATGGAGAGCAGCAGGGGGATATCTTCCTCTGCGATTATATGTCCTTTTTTAAATTTAGGGCCCTTGTACTGGCCCGGTATTATCTGAGTGATATCATGAGCAAGTACAGTTCCTACGGCCTGTTCTACGGCGACTTCTTTCATTTGATTATCCTACCTTCCTTCAGGGTGATATTTTTATCGGCGAAGAGCTCGGTTTCACGATGGTTATGAGTTATCAGGATCGTCGGTATCCTCAGGCTCTCCTTGAAATCCAGGAATTCTTCGTATATCTTTCCCTTGGTGTTCTCGTCCAGCGCTGAGAAGGGCTCGTCCAGGAGAAGGAGAGACGGTCTGGTCACCATCGCTCTGGCCAGCGCGACACGCTGCTTCTCACCACCGGATATAGCAGTAGAGTTTTTCTTGGCCAGATGGGCTACCCCCAGCATTTCCATCATGTTATCGGCATATTCCAGCATAGGCTTCCTGGTAGCCTTGCGCCTGTACTCCTTTTTGTTTTTCAATCCATAGAGCACGTTTTCGCGTACTGTCATGTTGGGAAACAAGGCATAATTCTGGAAGAGATAGCCGATGTTCCTCTTTTCAGCAGGGACATTTACCTTATCAGTATGACTGAAAAGGACCTTGTCGTCAATGGTGATTTTCCCGTCATCAGGAGTGATGATGCCGGCCAGACAGTTGAGTATGGTCGTCTTTCCCGCGCCGGAGGAGCCTTCTATGACCAGGAGTTCATTTTCCATGGTGAATTCCACGTCCAGTGTAAAGTAATTGAGTTTTTTTATCAATTTGAAGGACACTGCCATTTACATCAGACCTCCTTTGCTCTTTCTTCTTTTCAGCCAGAGATTGAGGCCGAATACCAAAGCGAAGCTGAAGGCTACCATTACGACTACCAGAGCCATGGCTTCATCATCTCTGCCTACCACGACCGCGTAATATATAGATGTAGGGATGGTCTGTGTTTTGCCGGGGATATTGCCTGCCAACATCAGGGTGGCTCCGAATTCGCCCAGCGCTCTGGCAAAGGTGAGAACTACGCCGCTGACGATGCCCGGTCCCGACAGTGGGAAGATTACAGTCCTGAAAACTTTGAAAGGGCTGCTTCCCAGGGTCCTGGCCGCCAGCTCATAGCTGGGGTCGACGCTCTGAAAGGCTCCTTTTGCGTTCTGATACATAAGAGGCAGCGCGACTACGCACGCTGCGATGACACAGGCTATCCAGGTGAAAACCACCTGAACCCCGAAGGTATCAAGAAGAAAAGCCCCTATGGGGCCTCTTCTTCCAAAAACCTTCAAGAGCAGATAACCTACTATCGATGGAGGTAAAATCATAGGGAGGATCAGTATTGTCTCCCATACGTTTTTGCCGGGTACGTTCCTCTTCGTAAGGAGATATGCGAAGAACACTCCCAGGAAAAATGCTATTACCGTCGCGAGCGTCGCGACTTTAAGTGATAAAATAATAGGATCAAACATATCTACTCGATTCAAATCCAAAAGGTTGCGGTGTTTAGAAATTTACAGTGAATCCGTACTTCTCGAAAACTTCTCTGGCAAAATCGCTCTGCATGAATTCGAAGAAATCAGCGGCATAGTCGGCCTGAGGAGCATCCTTCATGATTGCCGCAGGATATACGACTTCATCGTAGAGGCTCTGGTCAACATCATCGATGATGGAACCGCTTTCCTCATCCAGGAGCATAGCGTCCGTTCTGTAAACGAAACCGCAGTCTGCGTCGCCTGTCTCAACATAGTTGAGTACCGCACGAACATCCTTGGCGTATACGATCTTGTCAGTCAGCTGATCTGTGATGCCCATGTTTTCGAATACCTGGGACGCATACTGGCCGGCAGGAACTGTTTCAGGTTCGCCGATGGCGATAGTTCCAACTGCGTCCGTGGTGAGACTGTCCATCGTCACAACATCAGCCTTTTCGGCCGTGGCGATGAGGGTCAGCGTGTTCCTGAGGATGTCTGTTCTCGTCTCAGTGTCTATGTAGTTTCCTTCCTCAAGCTGATCCATGTTGGAAACGGATGCCGAGATGAAGATGTCGCAAGGCGCGCCGCCTTCTATCTGCTGTACCAGGTCTCCGGAGCCCGCGTAGCTAGGTGTGATGGTGCATTCGGCGTCCTTTTCGTACTCGGCGATGATCTCATCGAGGGCATCTGTCAGACTTGCCGCTGCCAGAACGGTAACTTCAGGTTTTTCAGCGCTGTCTTCGCTGTTGCTGCCGCACCCTGCCAGCAGCATCATTGACATGACCATGATGATGGCTGTCGCGATAGTCAATACTTTCTTCATATTTCCTCCTGTACTTTTTAATGATTGATAATGTAGCAATACAACAATATTTTTATTCAAAAATATTTTAACATAGAAAAAGAGCGGTACATATTGTCATAACAACATGAAACGCTCTTAATTTGCTTAAAAAAGTATAATATATTTGCTTTTGTATCGAAAGTGTTGCATTATTGATACAATTATCTCATAAGCGCGGGAATGGCTGTGATCAGCTCTCTGATGTTGGCCAGTCGCTGCTCCTCTGAAGGGAGGCCGCCGGCCGGGTCGTGATCAGCTGCAGCGGAAGCGGCGCCTTCAGTCTCGGAGACGGTGCCGCAGCTATCCCCATGGTCATGTTCGTGTTCCATGTGAGCGTTGGAATCCCCCATACCGTAGATGAGCTCCAGGATATGGACCGCGTCTTGCCCTTGCTTTTTCAGAGAGTCGCGACAATCTATGCAGCAGGTCAGATACGGCAGGACCTTGTCGCTGCCCTGACTGTCGCTGCCCTGACTGATCGAGGCTCCCATATCCTCCGCAAGAGCGATGATGGCCGCCTTGGTCTCATCGTCAGCGGAATACCTTTCATCTCCTTCAGCCTCAAACAGAGTATAGCTCGCGGAATTGCAGCCTCCGCTCACGTTCATGTCCAGCAGGAGCTGATAGAGGGACAGGACTTCCATATCAGGAGAGCCTTCCCGCAGCCTGGCCATACATTCCATACAGGGAGTGACGACTACAGGCTTTCCCAGAGACAGCCACATATCGCGGACAGCATCGCTGCCGCAAGGGCCCACGAGGATGGCAGTGTCCGGATGCTGGAACAGGATGGAGTCATAGATCTTGATGACTATCTCTGGTTCGGCTCCGCACAGGCGACATCCGGGGAAAAACAGATATCCGCAGGACCTGCGGCTTGTGCGGGAGGAAGAGGAAACGCCTTCCTCCGCAGGAGCGTAGGAGTCTCTGGCAAATAGGAGGATATCTTTTGTCTGCTCCATATCGCGTTTGCAATCGTGGTAAGAAATCTTTATCATTTGTACACCTCGCAGTAGAATGTGATTCAATTATACCATATGTATGGCTGACGGGGGCGCTGAAAGATGGCGGGATCATATAGCAGATCATTAAAAAAGATGAAAAAATGTTGTTTTGATAATGCAAAAAAGAAAAAGCGCGCAGCCGGACATGCTTTCACAACATGTCAGCTTCGCGCGTAGGCAGTTAGCAAAAGTTGTTGTTATCAGTTCTATGCGGGTTTGGCAGCCCGCAAAAACGGAGTAATTATCTACAGGATCATTGTACGTGCAGGACACCTGTTTTGTCAATACAAATGTTGTCAGAACAACAAAAATATTTTCGAAGTCAGATTCCGGCCGATACGATCAGCTATTGGTCTTGATTAAGGGCAGAGCGGCGGATATAATAGGTGACAAACGGATAGTAAAGGAGGTCGGGCGCTGAGCGCGCGGAAATGTGATGACATACGAAAAGGATATATTCGATATTACAGAAAGAGGGCTGGAGCTGGCATCGCTGGAAGCGGGAGACAGAGTGTTGGATATCGGCTGCGGCGCAGGAGATGATGTGGCCTATTTTTCGGAGAAAAAAGGATTGAAAGCCGAAGGTATCGATATCAGCCTGGCAGCCATAAGCGAAGCCAGGGAAAAGCACCCTGACATAGCTGTGAAGTTCGGTGATGGAGAATTCCTGGACGATTATTCGTCCTTTACATTCGACGGTGTGTTCATGCAGGATGTGCTGAGGCTGATAAACCTCCCGGACGAAGCGCTGCACGAAGCTTATTGTGTTCTGAAGAAGGGTGGGAGACTGGTCATCGTGGATGAATATCATAAAGATCCTGACCCGAAAAAGATGAAAGCGGTAGCCATAGAGGCACAACGGCAAAGCAATATACCACATAAGGAAGGAGACTGTGAGACCGACCCTGTCAGATTCGTCGATTTCAGATTCGACGGAGCCTTTTATGAAGGACCGCTGAAACGTCAGCTGGAAGAGACGGGATATGTGATAAAAATCTTTGAAGATGTGACGGATGCGGTGGAGGCCGGTCCGCAGGAAGGCGACAGGAGAGAAGACGGCAAGACAGGAAGATTCCTGTTGGTGGCGGAGAAGCCGAAAGCATGATATATATAATGTAGGAAGGAGAAAAGAAGATGTCGGAACAGTTGTCATATTATGCGCGTGATCTGCTGGAGCAGGGGCAGGATTTTGTCATCGCCAAGGTCGTGGATACCAAGGGATCGGCTCCCAGGAAGAAAGGAGCGGTTCTGCTGATGAGACAGGACGGCTCCACCATAGGAACTGTAGGCGGCGGACTTTTGGAGGCTGAGACTGAGAAGCTGTGCCGTAAGACATTCGAAACCAGGGAAAAGAGCCGTATCTACGAGTTCACGCTGGATGAAAAGCAGAAGGGAGCCCTTGACATGGGGTGTGGAGGAGACGCCACAATACAGATAGATTATATCTCGGCTGATGATCCGGGGGATTTCGTGGAGGAATTCAAGCTGGCAAGCACAGCATATATATTCGGAGGAGGCCATGTGGCCTACGCGCTGGAGCCTGTGCTGCGCCATGTGGACTTTAAGACTGTGATCATCGACGACAGAGAGGAATACGCCAATCCACAGAGATATCCGAAGGCAGCAAGGACTATCGTAGTCGACGATTTCGATAACGCCTTCGACGATATAGAGACCGATGAGGACAGTTATATAATAATCGTGACAAGAGGCCACAGAGGAGATCTCAAAGTGCTTCGCCAGGCTCTCCGGAGGCCATTTGCCTACCTGGGGATGATAGGCAGCAGGAGGAAGAACGGATTGCTTTACGATGCTCTGAAACAGGAGGGAGTCACTGATGAACAGCTGGAGCAGGTACATGCCCCTATCGGATTGGAGATAGGATCGGAAACTCCGGAGGAGATCGCTATAAGCATAGTAGCTGAGATAATCAGCGAAAGAGCCAGAAAAAACAGAGGTCAGTAGACATGTCTGATATACAAAAGGGCAGTTTGAAAATGGAGGAGCCGGTATTTGCAGCGATAATACTGGCGGCGGGGTATTCATCGAGGATGAAGAAATTCAAGCCCCTGCTTCCCATAGAGGGGACTACGGCACTTGAAAGACTGGCTGCCAGTGTCAGAGCCGGGGGAATAGAGAAACTGGTCGTAGTCACAGGTCATCGAAGAGAGCAGCTGGAGCCGGTGCTGGAAAAAATCGGGGCGATCGAAGCTTACAACGAAAATTACGATGACGGTATGTTTTCTTCCATAAAGATGGGGATCAGGCGCGCGGCAGAGCTGTATAGCGATGCCGCGGGCTTTTTTCTGATGCCGGTGGACTGTCCTCTGATAGACAGCGGCGTCATAGGGAAAATGCTCGGGAAAATCGTGGCCGGCACCGGGGAGAACAGATCAGATTTTTATGTACCGGTATTTGAAGGGAAGAAAGGACATCCTCTGTATATCCCAAGAGAATATGCGGATGAGATATCCAGGTACGAAGGAGGCGGCGGGCTGAAGGCTGTGACCGACAGACACTGGGACAGGATGGTGAGAATACCGGTGGACGATGAAGGGTGCCTGCTGGACATGGATACGTTAGAAGGCTATGCGGAAATACAGGAATTCCTGAAAGCAGGCCGCAGGCGTGAGGATGTTGTGTCGCTGGCCGAAGGACGGCGTATATTCCTTGTGAGGCATGGACAGACACGACAGCACAGGGAGAAAATGTTCATAGGCCGGTACGATGTCCCCCTCAGCGATGAGGGCATGAAGCAGATGATACGGACAGCAAAGGAGATCGCCCGGCTCCGGCCGGAAACGGAAGTCATCTATACCAGCGACCTGACCAGGGCAGTCCAGTCGGCTGAGATATTGAGCCGGCAATTTCGATCCGACAGACAGCTGCCGATGAGGCTGGAGCTTAGCCGGAGACTGCGGGAGATATCCCTGGGACCCTGGGACGGCAGGCCGGTCCGCGAGATAAGGGAAAAGTACCCGGAGCAGTACGCCAGGCGGGGGCAGGACATCTTCACTTTCAAGACAGGAAACGGTGCCGAAAATTTCTATGATATGCAGTATAGAGCGGTGAAGGAGCTGAGGAGGATACTGAAAGAGGACGATAACCGTGATGTGGTGATAGTGAGCCATAGCGGTGTCATAAGAGCGTTGGAAAATAATCTGCGGGGCATACGGGTGGACGATAGCTGGGAGCCTCTTTCCAAGGGTGATTTTCGAGTGGTGGAGATTCTCCGCTGACCCGTTGATGCCGATGCTATTTTTTGTAAAATTCCTTCTTTCCACTTCTTTCATGATGAAGAGCACTCATTGGAAGTAAAAAAGTTTTCAAAATCGGACAAAAAGCTTCATATATATAGAAGAAGTTTGAAAGGCACAATTCTTAACAAAGATGATAGATTTTAAATAATGCTTGTGATATAATGCACTTCGTACGGACAATTTAATATCTGTAGAAAACACGTTGACACCCATATCATCGACCTTTAGATGCGTCTGAAGTATAGAAGAATGGGAAAGAAAGAGAGGTTTTTGAAATGGAAAAGAAAGGGAGGTCTTTGAACAGCATCAGAGTCAGTCATGAAAAGCATACTGCAGGCTGTGCGACTGAGAAGATGGCTGTTCCTGAAACCGTCTGTATTTCCATGGCCCAACACATAGGCGCTCCATGCAAACCGTTGGTTGCAAAAGGGGATCACGTCAAAGTCGGGCAGAAGATCGGAGATACGGAAGCATTTGTGAGCGCGCCGATCCATTCCAGTGTATCGGGCACCGTGAAGGAGATCTCATCCATGAGATCGATGGCGGGAGGAGAAGATCAGGTCATCATCATCGAAACTGACGGCAAGCAGGAAGTCAGTGAAGATATCGCTCCGCCTGTCATAGAGAGCCAGAAGGATTTTGTGGCGGCTCTGCGGGCCAGCGGGCTCGTGGGTCTTGGAGGAGCGGCATTCCCGACCCATATTAAATTCAATCCGAAAAATCTGGACGAAGTGGACACTCTTATCGTAAACGGAGCGGAGTGCGAGCCGTTTATAACGTCCGACCACAGGCTGATGCTTGAGGACACGGAGTTTATCATAAAGGGCATCGAGGCCACGGTTAAGTATCTGGATATCAAAAACGTATATATCGGCGTCGAGGAAAACAAGCCGGACGCCATAAGCAGGCTGAGAGAAGTCATCGAGAAGAAGGGCCTCTCCGGCACCATAGAAGTAAAAACGCTGAAGGCCAGGTACCCGCAGGGAGCGGAGCGGGTAATGGTCCATGAAATAACCGGAAAGACTCTAAACGCAGGTGTTCTGCCTGCGGAGCTTGGAGTACTCCTTTCCAATATCACGTCCATAGCCTTTATAGGTCAATATCTGGAAACGGGCAGACCGCTGACCACCAAAAGGATAACGGTGGATGGCAACGCGATAGCCGAGCCTAAGAACATAATAGTTCCTATAGGAGCCAGGATCGCCGATGTAGCGGCGGCATGCGGCGGCTACAAAGCGGAGCCGAGGAAGATATTGATGGGCGGACCTATGATGGGAAGGGCTGTTTACTCTGACGAATTCCCTATAGTAAAGAATAACAATGCCATATTGATCTTCGACGGACCGCAGGCGCTGATACCTGAAGAGACGGGCTGCATAAAGTGCGGCATGTGTCTGAGAGCGTGTCCGTTTGATCTGATGCCTGTATCTATGGTAGAGGCATATGAGAGGAAGGACGTGGACAGACTTAAGCGGCTGAAGGTCACGGAATGTATGGAGTGCGGAAGCTGTTCGTATATCTGCCCGGCAAGACGGCCTCTGAGCTTTACCCATAAGATGGCAAAAGGATTTTTGAAGGAGGTGGCTGGCAAATGACGGATAACAGATATCACGGCAATTTGGATATAACATCATCTCCTCACCAGGTCGGCCCTGTGAATACGACGAAGGTGATGGGAATGGTGCTTCTGGCGCTGGTTCCGGCGTTCATAGTTGGGATATATCAATTCGGATACAGGGCGGTGACCCTCACTCTCGTATGCGTCATAGCATGCGTGGTGCTGGAGTATCTGATGAACAAGGCATTGAAGAGAACTCAGACTATAGGCGATCTGAGCGCGGTAGTTACAGGCGTGCTCCTGGCATTTAATCTGCCGGCCAATTTCCCTTACTGGATGGCAGTAGTGGGAGCTATCATAGCGATAGTGATCGTCAAGCAGCTGTTTGGAGGCATAGGCCAGAATATCGTAAACCCGGCGGTAACAGCCAGAGTATTCCTGTTGCTCGCTTTTTCCACGGAAATGACCACATGGCCTACAGCAAGGGGAACAGGGCTTGACGCAGTGACGTCGGCTACGCCTCTCGGTGAGCTGAACCTGGGCAGCGGTCTGGGTGATGTCACGGCATCCAATATGGATATGTTTCTTGGCAACATTGGCGGCTGTATAGGAGAGATCAGCGCTGTGGCGCTGCTCATCGGCGGCATATTCCTCATCTGTACCAGGATAATCTCGATACATATACCTCTCAGCTTCCTCGGCACTGTGTTCGTGTGCGGCTTCCTGTGGGGAGGCCTCGACGGGGCTGTCTTCCACGTGCTGGCCGGCGGAGCGATACTGGGAGCGTTCTTCTGCGCCACAGACTATGTCACATCACCGATGCTCCCAATGGGGAAGGTGATCTTCGGCATAGGCTGCGGTCTCTTTACCATGCTCATAAGGCTTTTCGCCACGTATCCTGAAGGGGTGTCCTTCGCTATACTCCTTATGAACATACTCACTCCGTATATCGACAGAGTGACGGAAAAATTGATGTATAAGGCGCCAAAGGCTGTGAAGAAAGGGGATGTTGTAAATGAAAAATAATTCATTCAAAGAAAACTTTTCCCCGATTATAGTTCTGGTGGTCATATGTCTGGTCACTACTCTGGCTCTGGCAGGCACGTACAGTGTCGCTAATCCAAAGATCATTGAGAACCAGAAGGCGGCAGCCGACGAAGCGAGAGTGTTGGTTCTGCCTGAGGGAGACAGTTTCACTCAGTACGACGGAAAGCTGGTCGACGGCGTCATCGACTGCTACATGGCCGATAACGGCGCCGGAATGACTGTGACAGCCGGAGCCGGTGGTTACGGCGGTACAGTCGAAGTTATGATAGGCATAGATCCCAACGGCGCCATCACAGGCGTTACGGTAACGAATCATTCGGAGACTCCGGGGCTGGGAACTAAGGCTATGACAGAGGAGTATCTTTCTCAGTACAATGGGGTAAGTGAAGTCGCAGGCGACGATATCAGAAAAGACAGCGACATAGACGCTATTTCAGGAGCGACCCTCACATCCGACGCGGTATACGTTGCTGTAGGCGCGGCTCTGGACCAGTTCAAGGAATGCGGAGGTGTTAACTGATGAATAAATTGCAGATAGTAACAAAGGGTATAATAAAGGAAAACCCTGTTCTGGTGCTCCTGCTGGGAACGTGTCCGACGCTGGCTACCAGTACGAGCGCGATAAACGGATTGGGCATGGGCGTGTCCACCATGGCGGTACTTACATGTGCCAATATAGTAATAGCCCTTCTGAGGAACATAATCCCTGACAAAGTGAGGATACCGTGCTATGTAGTAGTTATCGCGGGATTCGTAACGATAGTTCAGTTCCTGCTGCAGGCGTACCTGCCGTCCCTCAACGACGCGCTGGGACTGTACATACCGCTCATCGTAGTAAACTGTATCATACTGGGAAGAGCGGAGATGTTCGCGTCTAAAAACACGGTCCTTGATTCAGCTCTTGACGGCATAGGGATGGGTATCGGCTTTACCCTCGCTCTTGGCGCTATGGGTCTGATCAGAGAATTCCTCGGAAACGGAACTGCTTTTAATATACCTATCTATGCGGATACCGGTATAAGCCCTATAACGATATTCATGCTGGCTCCGGGAGGATTCTTCGTGTTTGCCCTGCTGGTAGCGGGAGTCAATCGCATCATGAAGGACAAGAGCAAGAGAAGAAAGGAATTCAGCTGCAAGGGCTGCATGCTCGCAAGCACGTGCGGCGGAGCCTGCGACAGAAAGGAGGCTGACGAATAATGACTGAAATACTGATCATAATGTTTTCGGTTATCCTTACCAATAACTTTGTATTGGCTCAGTTCCTGGGTATTTGTCCGTTCCTGGGCGTTTCCAAGAAGCTGGATTCAGCTGTAGGTATGGGAGTGGCCGTAACCTTTGTCATGGTATTGGCCTCAGCTGTTACCTGGCCGATCCAGGTGTATATTCTCGATAATTTCGGCATAGGATATCTTCAGACGATCGTGTTCATCCTGGTAATAGCGGCGCTCGTACAGCTGGTTGAGATGACGCTGAAAAAGTATATGCCTCCGCTCTACAGCGCACTGGGTGTATATCTGCCTCTCATCACTACCAATTGTGCGGTACTGGGTGTTGCCATCATGAACATCGATGAAGGATATAACTTCGTTGAGTCGCTGGTATGCGCATTCGGAGCAGGCATAGGATTCCTGCTGGCAATGGTGCTGTTCGCCGGTGTAAGAGAAAAGATGGAAAACTGCAAGGGTATCCCCGATTGCTTCCAGGGAGTGCCTATCACGCTGATTTCAGCGTCGATACTCTCCATGGCATTCATGGGTTTCTCCGGCGTGGTTGAAGGAATATTTGGTTAGGAGGTGGACGTGATGACGATGATAATAATACCTGCTGTCATAGTAGCGGCTGTAGGTCTGATTGCGGCCATCATACTTACTATAGCTTCTAAGCTGATGTTCGTACCTGTCGATGAAAAGGTGGCGGCTGTAAGGGAAGTCCTTCCGGGAGCCAATTGCGGAGGCTGCGGCTTTGCCGGATGTGATGATTACGCGGCGGCATTTGCCGATGACCCTGACTTGAGCACATCCCTCTGTCCTGTAGGCGGCCCTGAGGTGGCCGGCAAGATAGCCGAGATAGTAGGCGGTTCCGCCGGTGATGTGGAGCCTGAAGTGGCTATGGTAATGTGTCAGGGCAGCTACGATAAGACCAAGCCGATAATGTCTTCCGACAAGATATTCTCGTGCAAGACGGCCAAGATGTTCTACGACGGCCAGTGGGCGTGCGCTTACGGATGTCTCGGCCTTGGTGACTGCTTCGACGTCTGCAAGTTTAACGCCATAGACGTGTACGACGGTCTGGCCCACATAGACAGAGACAAGTGCGTAGGCTGCGGCGCCTGCAAGGACGCCTGTCCTAACGATGTCATCGAGATGGTCAAGAAGAAGAATCTCGTCCTGGTAGCATGCAAGTCGACGGATAAGGGCGCCAAGACCAGAAAGAACTGCGAGACCGGATGCATAGGATGCATGAAGTGTCAGAAGACCTGCAAGTTCGACGCAATAACGGTAGAAAACAATCTCGCCCGCATAGATCAGGATGCCTGCAAGAACTGTGGTATGTGCGAGAAGGAATGCCCTACCGGCGCCATCGTCAACTTCAGGAAGAAGAAGGCGAAGGCGGCCGCGACTGCGGAGGCGCCTAAGGCCGACGCGGTATAGCGGAAGGCGGAAAGGTCAGAAGATAAGAGGACTGCGCCCGCAGTCTGTGGTCTGTGGTTCGCGACCCGCGGTCCTGGATCTCAGCGCGCAGTCAGGTGCAACAGTGTAACAGATATGAAAGAGCCGGAGCTGTCCCTAACTGGGATACTCCGGCTCTTGTAGTCAGCAGCGCGTCCGGCGGCGCGTGCTTTGCGACAGCCCTACCGTATGGGCCATCCTGCCGGAGATTTTCTGTGGCCATTATCCATCAGGCAAAGGTCACCTTGTAAATGCTTTCGTAATTAAGTGAAAAAATCCGAGCGAACAAAGCGATTGTCGGCGATAATCATCCCGGTTTTATCTACATTTTTGAAAAGGCGCGAAATGTAGGTAACTTTTTCAACGTTTAAGGCTTACATGACTATGATGAGTCCGTTAAAGTCGAAAAAGTGACGCTTTTAGCCCTTTACAAAAAATGTCCAGATTGTTCGAGCCCATTGGATTTTATCTACATATTAGAAAAAATGATAAATGTAGATAAAAAAAGGCGAAGCGGTAATCACAGTGTGTTTGAGACAGTGTTTCGCGGCCTTCTGATGGAAGATGCTTTGATGGTGACCTCGGAAAAGTGCTCTGAAGGTATGACAGGCCGAAGCTCATTCGTCATCATGCTGCCGGGTCGGTCGGTCGCCAGGCAGTCGTTTCAGTATGATGTAGGCCACGATGCCGATGAGGGCGCCGCTGATGAGGCCGGAGAAGATGAGGACAGGGAAGTAAATGAAGCTGCTGAGGTTGGAGACAAGGAACGCTGCAGCCAGTATCTGCCCCAGATTGTGCGCTACCCCGCCCGCCATGGATACGCCTGCCACTGAAAAGAGACCTGTCTTCTTCAACAGCACCATCACTGTCATGCTGAGGATGGCCCCGGCGAGGGAATAGATGATGCCGAAGACCCCGGAGAACAGCAGACCGGCGATGAATATCCTCACCACGTTTATCGTGATGGCGTATTTCAGTCCCATGTGGTACAGGGCAACGATGACTGCCAGATTGGCGATGCCCAGCTTTATGCCGGGGATGGCCGGGCTGAAGGGTATCAGGACCTCTATGTATGAGAAGATGAGGGCCAGTGCGGCCAGCAGTGCCGTCATCGTCAATTTTTTTGTATCAGTCGTGTTCTCCATTTCATCACCTTGCTATAGTATCATATTGGCGTGTCCCGCCGGAGATTTCCAGGACAACCTTATTGGGCAGACATATGATGCTTTCGCCTGTCTGGGATATGGCGCCCTGATGTACGCAGTCCTGCCCCTGACAGTCGGAAAAACTCATTGAAACAGTACCGTTTTTTATGGTAATCTTATTAATATGGCCGTCGCGTTCAACGGTTATCTCCCTGTCTTCGGAGAGAGGGTAGGAGCCGAAAAGCTGGCCGTCGCAGCTGATATCCAGTTGGTCTCCGGCGGTACGGCCGAAGGAAAATATATATGACATGGTCAGCCCCGCCGCCACGAGGAAGCAGGCGAGGAGTATATCGGCTTTTTTGAACATGATGACCTCCGGAGGTATCTATCAAATGAAAAGATTAAGGAAAATCACCAGATATATCAGACGCTCAGCGTTGTTCAAAGCGCTGATACTGATAATGATCCTGGTTTTTGCAATTATAACACAAACAGGCTGCTCAAATAAAGAGGTCAGCAAAACTGATTTTGCCCTCAATACCAGTTGTACCATAACCGTCGGCGGTATGTCGGAGAAAGAAGCCAACGATATACTGACGGAAGCTTTCGATGTCATGAGGCAGTATGAGGACATGCTCAGCAGGACTGTGGAGGGCAGCGATATCTACAGGATAAACAATGCCGGAGGTGAAGCGGTGGAAGTCTCGGATGAGACTATCGAAGTGCTTCGCCAGGGCATCGCTATGGGAGAGCTGTCGGGCGGCAGGTTCGATATCACAGTAGGGAGACTGACGGACATGTGGAACTTTACCGGTGAAGATCCGTCGGTGCCGCCTCAGGAGGAGATAGATGCGGCGCTTCCGGCAGTCGATTACAGGAATATCCATATCGACGGCAACAAGGTCACCCTTGCAGACCCGGGAGCGGCTATAGACCTGGGAGGCATCGCCAAAGGCTATATAGCCGATAAGCTGGCGGAGTTCCTGATGGATAAGGGAGTAGAGTCGGCGGTGATAAACCTCGGCGGCAACGTGGAGACGGTCGGCGCCAAGGCTGACGGAAGTTCATGGACTGTAGGGATAGAAAGACCGTACAGTGACAGAACGGAGCTGATGGGGAAAGTTTCATTGGACGATGGTACCTTGGTGACCTCAGGGATATATGAACGCAATTTCGAGGAGGATGGGGTGCTGTATCATCATGTGCTGGATCCGGATACGGGCTATCCTGCTGAATCAGATCTGGAAGCTGTGACCATCATGGCTGTGCGAGGTAATTCCGCTTTCTGTGACGGGCTGTCTACCGTCTGTCTGATGCTGGGAAAGGATGAAGCGATGCATCTGGTGGAACAGCTGCAGGAGGAATATCCGGACATGGGCCTTGAAGCGGCCTTTATTGACAAGGAAGACGAGATGGTGCAAACTGAGGGCATGGATATCCAGGCCGCTGACTGACTATGATGGGATAAGGCTGAAGATCCGCGGCCGCGGCGGTGTGAAACGGATGTGAGGTGTGCAGTGCATGGAGAAAAAGGAACTGAGAACTGTAGACATAATAGTGCCTTGCTATAACGAGGGAGAAAACATAGAGCTTTTGTATCGGGAGACCCGGAAGGTGACAGCTGCCATAGATGGATATTCCTTTCGATATATATTCGTAGACGACGGCAGTGTGGACGATACGCTGGACAGGATAAAGAAACTGATCGCTCAGACTGAGCTGAGATATATTTCGTTCAGCCGTAATTTTGGCAAGGAGGCGGCCATGTACGCAGGGCTTCGGGCTTCCTGCGGCGATTTTGCCGTGATAATGGACGCTGATCTGCAGCACCCGCCTGAGCTTATCGCGGAAATGGTGAGAGTCATCGAGGCGACCGGCTGTGACAGCTGCGCAGCAAGGCGAGTCTCCAGGAAAGGCGAGCCGGCCATCAGAAGCTTCTTTGCCAGGAGTTTCTACAAGATAATGAACAGGTACAGCGATATAGAGATAGTCGATGGAGCGGTGGATTTCAGGATGATGAGCAGAAGGATGGTCAAGGCCATCGTCAGTATGCCGGAGACTCAGCGGTTTTCCAAGGGTATATTCGCCTGGGTGGGATTTGAGACCCGGTGGATAGAGTTCGAGAACGTCAAACGGATATCGGGAGAAAGCAAGTGGTCTCTGTGGAGCCTGATGAAATACGCTGTGGACGGATTCATCGATTTCGCCGCCTCTCCGCTTAAGTTCGCGGGGGTTTTCGGAAGTGTGACAGCGGCCGGGGCGGCTGTGTATCTGATAGTTGAGGTGCTGAAAACCTTGATAGCCGGAAAGGATACGCCGGGATATGCGTCCACCATATGTCTGATACTCTTCTTCGGAGGAGTGATAACGACCATCCTCAGCATCATGGGAGAATATATCGGCAGGATGTATATGGAAACCAAGAGGCGACCTATCTATATAGAAAAGGAAAGCAATGTGGATGAAGATTAGTCGATTTTTTCAACGGAACAAACTTATATTGGCGGCCTTTTTCCTGCCGGTGCTGCTCACTGTAGCCGCGATGGCCGTGACGGGGATATATCCGTTTGGTGAAAGTCAGATAGCGGTCATCGATATGTATCATCAGTATGTTCCTTTCCTCAGCGAGCTGCAATACAAGCTCCAGAACGGAGGGAGCCTGTTTTATACCTGGGATGGAGCGGGCGGATGCAACTTCTGGAATCTGCTGGCCTACTACGGCGCCAGCCCCCTTAATCTGATATTGGCTCTGTTCCCCGAAAAATTCATTATGGAGGCGGTCACTGTCATACTGCTGATAAAAATAGGGCTGGCAGGGAGCTTCATGGCAATGTATCTGCGGTACATCAGCAGGAGGTGGGACTGGGCAGCTGTGGCGTTTTCCACCATGTACGCTCTCTGCTCATATGTGCTGGCCTATTACTGGTGCGTGATGTGGATGGATGCGGTCGCGCTGCTGCCGCTGTGTATACTGGGACTCAATCGCCTGATGGATGACGGGAAGCCGGCGCTCTACACAGTGTCGCTGGCCCTCATAGTATTCACCAATTACTACATGGCTATAATGGTCTGCATTTTCATATTGGTGTACTATTCTGTCCTGTATTTTACGAAGAACAGATGGCACGGGATCCGTCACTGTGCTGTGACTACGGGAAAAGCCGTCGGCTTTTCGTTCCTGGCTATAGGCATGGCCGCAGTGATGCTGCTCCCGACCTATATCAGCATGCAGAGTACTTACTATATCTCTGCGGAGATGCCGGAAAGTCTGAGCTTTTATAACGACGCCATCGACGTAATCAACCAGCTGTTGCCGTACAGTGAACTGACCTACAGGGAAGGCCTTCCTAATCTTTATTGCGGCATGATGGTCGTGATATTGCTGGTCTTCTATCTGACAGGCAAAACTTTCAGCCTCAGGGAAAAGCTGATAAATTCGATATTCCTGATGGTGATGTTCCTGAGCCTGAACGTGAACATGCTGGATTTCATATGGCACGGATTCCACTTCCCGAATCAGCTGCCGTACAGATATACTTTTGTGATATGCTTCGTACTGATCGCCATAGCCTACAGGACCTTCAGGAGATTGGAAGACATCGACACGAGGACCATATGGATGGTCTTTGCTGCCGGGCTGATGTATTACATGTTCGCTCAGAAAGTGCTAACCGGCCATATAGATGATATGGATCTGTTCTTCTATGGAGGCATCGCGTGGCTGGCCCTTTATTGCGCCGTACTGCTGTTGAGAAAGAGAAAACTGGTGACGCGAGGCTCTTTCGTGATGCTTATAGTGGTCATCGTAGCCGCGGAAATGATTTCGTCGGTATGCACGGCCTTTGACACGGTGGGGAACACACAACGCACTTCTTATTTTGAGAACTACGACGATGTAACGGCTCTGGCGGAAAGCCGGGAAGACGAAATGGCCAGGATGGAGATAAGCTATAACTACATCCTCAACTGTCCTGCACTGTATCATTATAAAGGCCTTTCTCAGTTCTCCTCATCCATCAACGCCGATACGACAGAACTCATGGAAAAGATAGGCCTTGAGGGAGAGCCGGGAAAGAACAGGTTCAATTATAATCAGACAAACCCGGTGACGAACGCCATGCTCAACGTGAAGTATCTGATCTCAAAGAACCTGCCTGTAGATGATCCGGATTTTGTAAAAGTGGACAGTCAGGGCAACTCGACGCTGTATGAAAGCATATATCCTCTTTCCATAGGATATATGACAGGTACGGAAATAAGGACATGGGACACCAGCAGCGATAATCCTTTTGTAGTGCTGGACAACTACGTGAAGGCCGCCACATCCAACAGATATGATCAGGTGTTTCGGATGGAGGAAAACCCTGATGTGCTGGCGAATAACGCTACAGTTAGTATAGACGGTGACGGACAGATGACTGCCGACATCGAAGATACATCCGAGGACGCGGAAGTGGTGCTGGAGTACAGAGCAGATGAGAGCCAGAAGTATTATGTGTTCGTGGAGGCTGATAATGCCGATGAGATAACAGTGTATGACGAAAAGGAGGCCTATGAGAAAATAGGGATAATGAATGACTGCGGCTCCATCGTCAACATAGGCACAGTGGAGGCGGGGGAAACGTTTGATATCAGCATAAAGTATGAAAACGGCGAAGCTGGTGATATCACATGCTATGTGGCTGCTCTCGACTATGACACGTGGAACGACGCATATGCCATCCTCTCGGAAAGGACGCTGGAGGTGACCGACAGCGGTGACTCCTTTATCGAAGGCACAGTCGATGCCGGGGACGGCGGGATGCTGGTGACATCAGTACCATATGATATGGGGTGGACGCTGAAGGTGGACGGCCAGGAACAGGGGATCCAGGAGCTGACGGGCGGCGTGTTCATTTCCGTCGCGTTGGATGAAGGAGTCCATGAGATAGAGCTGTCGTTCAGACCGCCGGGACTGGTGGCAGGACTTATCATAACAGCAGTGTCAGTATTGCTGCTGATACTCCTTATAAGGCTGGGAAGCAGACGATATAGGCTGCCGGGCAGATCGACAGCGGGACGGGGCGTGTCCTTGTCTGTTGATGAAGAATGTCCGGATGGCAGAGGGCGGCAGGAGGAAGAGATCAGTCAGCCTTCCTCCATGCCTGGATCAGAGTCCGGAGAAGAGAAGGGATACGCTGGAGAGGGATCTGATTATAATAGAAGAACATGAGATCCTTTTCGTAAATGACGACAGGGATGCCGAGATCATCGGCATCCTTTTTCAATGCCTCCACATCTCTCTGCTCCTTGACTTTCAGCAGGATGTTTATGCCGGAGGAAGTGTTCTTTACCTCGATGAAGTCCGAGGCGTGTCTTTCGAATGCTTCCGTTACAGCCAGCAATTTTTGGGAGTACAGCTTCCTGAGCTTTTTTATATGAGTCTGATAGCTGCCCGTCTCCATAAAAAGAGCCAGGGTCAGCTGCTCCAGCTTGGAGCAGGTCTGAGAATAGTCGCCGGCCATTGAAGAGAAGAGAGCTGCCATCTCTTCGGGAAGGACCATATAGCTTATTTTCACCGCGGCGAACAGTGTGCTGGAAAAAGACCCCAGATAGATGACGTGATCGCTGTCTTCCAGGCTCTTGAGGGCGGGGACAGGCCGTCCGAAGTACCGCAGTTCGCTGTCGTAGTCATCCTCGATAATGTAGCTGTCGTTTTCCGCAGCCCAGTTGAGAAGCTCGAACCTTCTGCCGACAGGCATGACAGAACCTGTAAATACATTATTGGATGGACTGACGTAGGCTGCCGTCCGTATGTTGGCGGGAAGCTTCTCTATAAGGATGCCTGTATCAGAGACCTTTACGGGAGTGATAGCAAAGCCCCGGTCTCTGAATATATTGCGTACCGGCGCGTATCCGGGGTTTTCCATGGCTACGTTTTCTATCCCCATTTTTCTCAGGATAGTAGCCAGATGGTTGGTTATCTGCTGAGTACCGGCACCGATGATGATTTGCTCCGGGGAACAGGAAACGCCTCGGGAAAGATAGAGATATTTAGCTATTTCGGTACGCAGGACCTCTTCTCCCTGGGGATCCCCCTCGAAGAACAGCACAGGGGAATGCTCAGTGATCACCTTGTTCATGGATTTTTTCCATTTGTTGAAGTCAAAGCAGTCAGGATCGTAGATGAAAGGGACCGGGGCAACGCGCATGGCTTCATCCGCGGAAAAAGTCTGTACGGAGAGGATGCTGTCCCTCGATTCGGCAGCTCTCCTGGAGTGGGAAAAGACATTGCTGACGTAATATCCCGACTGGGCCCGACTATAGATATACCCTTCGACCAACAGCTGATTGTAGCATTGTTCAACGGTGGTGACGCTGACACCGACGGATCTGGCCAGAGCGCGGAGAGACGGCAGCTTTTCCCCTTCCGTTATCTCTCCTCGCAGTATGGAGTCCTTTATGTAATCATATATTTGAAGATAATATGGCTTTTTGCTGGTTTCGTCCAGCAGCGGCATGATAGCTTTCATATGGCCTCCTTGCTGTAAAATAAGGGATCTCGGTAGCAGCTGAAGTTCATCTCCGCCATTGATCCGGCAAAACTGTTATTATAAAAATAATTATTTTTGTATATTAACTTACATACAGTTATCGTGTATTATAGTATAGTACAAAGCATGATATTTGAAAAGAGGCATTTGCTATGAAAACGAGAAACAATACATTCAAAATAGTGATGACAGCATTGATGATGTGTCTGATAATGGTGGCCACTATGTTCATCAGGATACCTATACCGGGCACACAGGGATACGTCCATCTGGGAGACGCGATGATATTCCTGTCAGTGCTTATACTGGGATGGAAATATGGAGCGCTGGCGGCAGCCTTTGGCAGTATGCTGGCTGATATCATCGGCGGGTTCGCTATGTGGGCGCCATGGTCTTTCGCTATAAAAGGGATAATGGCGCTGATATTGGGGCTTATCGTGATGAAGTTCGCCGGCGGGGGAGAAAGCAGCGGCAAGAGGTTCATGGGCGTGGAAATCGCGGCCATGGTCATCGCGGGGGCCTTTATGGCGGCAGCATATTATGTGGCCGAAGGGGTCATGTACGGCAACTGGCTGGCTCCGGTATTGGGCGTACCATGGAATATCGGGCAGTTCGTGGCAGGAATGGTGATATCGGTACTCATCAGTACAGCCCTGTGCAAGACACCTGCCAGGACATATTTTACCTATTCACAAAAACCTGTCACAATGAAATAGTATAATAGGATAAAGTAAATAGGTGCGAGTTAATATCCGTTAACTCGTACTTTTTGCATTTGACAGCGGAGGCTTTTCAATGTCTGTCAAAAATGGTACAATTAAAAGCAATTTGTAGAAGGAAAGGGAGATGGCAATGAGTACGCTTAAGATAAGGGATTTGACGTTGGAACCGGGGAAACCGAAGATAGCGGTCCCCATAGTGTCAGCCGACCCGAAGGATATCATCGCTGAATGCGAGAGCGTTAAAAGCATGCCCTGCGATATGATAGAATGGAGAGCGGACGGATACCTGGGAGCGATGGAGGATCCCGAGGGCGCCATGGGAGAAAAGGATTTTTATCTGGATCTGATAAAGATTTTAGATGATATCAACTACATAGCGGCAGGAACACCGCTGATATTCACCATAAGGAGCAAGGATCAGGGAGGCGGTGTAGAGCTTACCGATGAACACCTGGCCAGCATAAGAGGACTGGTGGCGCAATCAGGCCTGGTGGATCTCGTGGATGTAGAGTTTTCGGGGAAAGATGCTGCCGGTGAGAAGGAAATCGTGACGAGACAGATAGATGAGATACATAAGCACAGCTGCAGGGTCGTGTTGTCTCATCATGATTTTGACGGTATGCCTCGAGCTGAGGAGATAGTCGAGACTGTCAGGAGTATGGCCGCCCTGGATGGAGATATGTTCAAATTCGCGGCTATGGCGGCTACAAAAGAGGACAGCGAGAAATTGCTGAAAGCGACAGCTTTCCTCAGCAGAAACGGAATAGGCCCTCTCATTATGATAGCTATGGGAGAAATGGGCAAACCGGCCAGAGTGGCAGCGGGCAGGTACGGTTCCTGTGTGACCTTCGCATCCGGTAAGGAAGCGTCGGCGCCGGGACAGGTGGATGTGTACACCATGAAAAAGTGGCTGGATGACTACTACGACGGAAAGGAAAACTAAATGGAAGACTTCATCAAGGTAGAAGATCTGACATTTGAATATGTGAAAAGCGAAGACGGGACGGCGGTGAGAGCCATCGACAGCGTCAGCTTCAGCGTGGAAAGAGGAAGCTTTACGGCTGTAATAGGGCAGAACGGATCGGGCAAATCGACGCTGGCAAAGAATATAAATGCGCTGCTCGTTCCCACGTCGGGCAGAGTCATGGTAGACGGGCTGGACACCTCTGTGCCTGAGCATGTATGGGATGTCCGCAGCCGTGTGGCCATGGTGTTCCAGAACCCTGACAATCAGATCGTTTCGTCGATCGTCGAGGATGATGTGGCCTTTGGCCCGGAAAATCTGGGAATAGAACCGGCCGAGATAAGGAAACGGGTCGATGAGGCGCTGACAGGTGTAGAGATGTACGACTTCAGGAAGAAGGCTCCACATATGCTGTCGGGCGGACAGAAGCAGCGTATCGCCATAGCGGGGGCGGTGGCCATGGAGCCTGAGTGCATCGTATTCGATGAGCCGACAGCGATGCTGGATCCCAGAGGCCGTGATGAGGTCATGTCAGTTATCAAACGCCTCAATGGGAAGGGGATAACAGTGCTGCTGATAACTCACTTCATGGAGGAGGCCGCTCAGGCGGATAAGATAATCGTCATGGACAGAGGTGTAAAGAAAATGGAAGGGACTCCCGAGGAGATATTCCTGAGAGCGGATGAGCTGAAGGCTCTCAGCCTGGATGTGCCGCCTGCCGTAGATCTGGCTATGAAGCTGCGGGAGAGAGGTATAGATATTCCGGAAGGCATCTTGACGATAGATGATATGGTGAACTGCTTATGTCGATAGAAGTAAAAGGATTGACCCATATATACAGTGAGGGACTCCCTCACGAATCGGTGGCGCTGGAAAACGTGTCCTTCAACGTGGAGGATGGACAGCTGGTAGGGGTGATCGGTCATACAGGATCGGGCAAATCAACGCTGGTGCAGCATCTCAACGGTCTGCTTAGACCCAAGTCCGGAACCATTGTAGTGGGAGATGTGGATATCACGGCTGACGGCGTCGTCATGCGGGACATCAGGAGGAAGATAGGTCTGGTTTTCCAGTATCCTGAATATCAGCTGTTTGAGGAGACTGTAGCTAAAGATGTGGCTTTCGGACCGGGAAATCTGGGGCTTTCACAGGAGGAGACGGAACAGCGGGTGAAGGAAGCCATCCAGATGGTAGGACTGGATTATGATGCGGTGAAGAATGTGTCGCCCTTCGAATTGTCAGGAGGACAGAAGAGGCGGGTAGCCATAGCCGGAGTCATTGCCATGAAGCCGGAGATCCTGATCCTGGACGAGCCTACGGCCGGGCTGAATCCCAAAGCTCACGACGATATCCTGGCCATGGTACGAGCCATACATGAACAGGAGAAGAATATAATCTTCCTCATATCCCACAATATGAACGATATCGCCGCTATGGCCGACAAAGTCATCGTGATGGACAGAGGGCAGGTAGCTATGGATGGTACTCCGGCTCAAGTCTTTTCACGGGGAGAAGAGCTGAAAGCCATGGGACTGGCGTTGCCTGATTCCATGGAGCTGGTGGCTCGGCTCAGGAGAGCGGGAATGGATATAGATACCAGCTGCCTGACTATGGAGCAGGCGGCAGATGAGATAGCAAAGGTTTTGAAGAGATGATAAGAGATATAACCCTGGGGCAATACTATCCCGGAAATTCATACGTCCACAGGCTGGACCCGAGAGTGAAGATATTGGCGACGCTGCTTTACATCGTGTCCCTTTTTGTGGTTGACGATTTTATCGGGTTCGCTGTAGTGTTCCTGGGACTGGCTGTGGTCATCGCAGTATCCAAGGTGCCGCTGCGTTTCATACTGAGGGGATTGAAGCCGGTCTTCATCATAATACTCTTTACATTCGTGATAAATATGTTCATGATACAGGGAGAGACGCTGGTATCTTTCGGGTTTTTGACTATAACCAGGGAAGGACTGAGAACTGCTGTGTTCATGGCAGTCAGATTGATATTGCTGATAATCGGTTCATCGATGCTGACGCTGACCACCAGACCCATCAGCCTGACAGATGGGATCGAGGCTCTACTTTCGCCATTCAAGAAGCTGGGACTGCCTGCTCATGAGCTGGCTATGATGATGACTATCGCGCTCAGATTCATACCGACTCTGCTGGAAGAGACCGATAAGATCATGAAGGCTCAGCAGGCAAGAGGCGCCGACTTCGAGAGCGGCAATATCATCAGGCGGGCCAAAGCGCTGGTACCTATCCTGGTGCCGCTGTTCATAAGCGCTTTCAGGATCGCGCAGGAGCTGGCGATGGCCATGGAGGCCAGGTGCTATGGGAGCAATATCAAGAGGACCAGAATGAACGGTATGAAATTCCACAGCCGGGATCTGATCGCGTCGATAGTGTTCGTGATTTTCCTGGCGGTCATAGTAGCGGAAAGGATCGTACTTTGATATGAGACAGAGAAAGGCTAAAGACCTGGAAAAGAGGCTGCGGGAATGCAGCGCCTATATGACAGATGGTCCCGGCCAGGACGGCCGGGACTATTTCGGCCGTAGGATCGCTGATGGCGGTTATCACAGAGATCTGTTCGTTGAGATAGGATGCGGCAAAGGACAGTTCATAATAAGCAAAGCAGCGTCCCATCCGGAGGCTGATTTCATCGCCATAGAGGGTCAGGAAACGGTGATACTGCGGGCGTTGGAAAAAGCCAGGGAATACGACAGCGCCGATCCGGCCGGGAGCATGTCCGGCGCTTCCCACGGCAGGCTGACCAATCTCAAATTTATGCTTACCTTCGTCCATACCATGGATGAATTGTTCGATGAGGGACAGCTCTCGGGAATCTACCTGAATTTCAGCGATCCATGGCCCAAGGCGCGCCATGCCAAACGGAGGCTGACTCACAGGGAAAGGCTGAAGGACTATGCATGGGCGCTGAAAAAAGGCGGATTCATAGAGATGAAGACCGATAACGATGATTTGTACGATTTCACTCTGAGAGAGATAGCAGCGGCAGGATACGAGATTGTTGAGCAGACACGAGATCTTCACAGCAGCAGCTTCGAATCACGCCTGACGACTACCGAGTACGAGGACAAGTTCAGCAGCAGAGGGAAAAATATCAATTACGTGAAGGTGCTGGTGGAATGAAAGAGGATCCGCGCCGGAAACTGCGGCGGAAAATATCTTGACCGGAGAAGCGAACTGCCATATAATAGTCGAGGAAAATCGCGTGTGGATTTTTCCGGATGATATAAGATCGTGTTTTCGCCACACAGTTGTCATTAGACGACTGTGTGTTTTTTGTTCGCCCGCCATGGGCGGGCTCTAACGGGTGAAAGTCCCGAGTGCGCGTAGGCAACGACGAAGCACATAGCTGAACAGCAAGTGTGTTCACCGTGAGGTGAAATCTGAAGGAAGCTGTAGGCAAACCTCTGACCTGACGGACAGAAACCACATATAAGGCTGGGAAATACGGATAAGACGGCAAGAAACATCGAAGTCCAAAAGTTGCTGGAAGTACCAGTAAATGTGGCAGGTATATGGAGGGAAAGAGTCCGCACCTTAAGCGGGGAGGTCTCACAGGCGGTCTCATTAGCCGTAGTAACAACGAACTGTGAGAAGTCAGCAGAGGTCGTAGTAGTGAAGAAGTTCCTGTAATGGGGATGGAGCGAAGGACCGAACAATCAATCAGTTGAAGTACGTTCCACTTCGTAGCCGGAGCAAACGCCTGTCGATGACATCAAAGGCGGCAAAGGCAAAAGGGGGAGAAAGGAAACAACGCATGGACACAAGAAGTCTCATGGAGCAGATAGTGAGCAATGATAACCTCAATGTGGCATATCTGCAAATCGTCAGAAACAAAGGAGCGGCAGGCGTAGACGGGATGACCGTTGAAGAGCTTGGCGCATATCTTGCGGAAAACGGCGAAAACATCAGGAAGCAGCTGCGGACAAGGAAGTACAAACCGCAGCCAGTTAGACGGGTGGAGATACCAAAACCAGATGGAGGGACAAGAAACCTTGGAATACCAACGGTAGTTGACCGGTTTGTACAACAGGCAGTAACACAAGTACTCACGCCAATCTTCGAGGAGCAGTTTCACGAGCATAGTTATGGATTCAGACCGAATCGGTGTGCGCAACAGGCAGTGCTGAAAGCATTAGAGATGATGAACGATGGGCATAGCTGGATAGTGGATATCGACCTTGCAAAGTTCTTCGACACGGTAAACCATGACAAGTTGATGACGATTTTCGGACGGACAATAAAGGACGGAGACGTTATCTCAGTGGTAAGGAAATTTCTGGCCAGTGGAGTGATGATCGATGACGAGTATGAAGATACAGTTGTCGGCACACCACAGGGAGGGAATATATCGCCGCTGTTGGCAAATGTCATGCTGAACGAGTTGGATAAAGAGCTTGAGGCAAGAGGGTTGGATTTCGTGCGCTATGCGGACGATCTGATTATCATGGTAGGAAGTAAGCAGGCGGCGGAGAGGGTAATGAAAAGTGCTACCCGATTTATTGAGGAAAAGCTGGGATTGAAAGTAAATGCTGAAAAGAGCAAGGTGGACAAGCCCAAAGGAATCAAGTATCTCGGATTTGGATTTTACTATGACACATTAGCCAAAGGATATAAAGCCAGACCGCACCCGAAAGCAGTAGCGAAATTCAAAGCACAGATGAAGAAGCTGACATGCAGGAGCTGGGGAGTGAGCAACAGTTACAAAGTGCAGAAACTGAACCAGCTTATCCGAGGATGGATAAACTACTTCAAAATCGGGAGCATGAAGGGATTATGTGAGCGTTTGGACAGAAACATACGCTACCGTCTGCGGATGTGTATTTGGAAGCATTGGAAAACACCGCAGAATAGGGCAAAGAACCTGATGAAGCTGGACGTACCCCGCTGGGCGGCATACAAAATTGCCTACAGTGGAGACCGTTATGCGAGGCTTGCGCATAACGGCTGGGTACATAAAGCGATAAGCAATGAAAGACTAACCACATTTGGGCTAGTCTCCATGAGTAATTACTACGCCGAAAGGCGTGTCATATGTTAAGTTGGTTGAACCGCCGCTTGCGGAACCGCATGAGCGGTGGTGTGAGAGGTCGGTAGGCGAAATAATCGCCTACCTCCTACTCGATTGTTGGAGGAGAGAAAAACGATGAACGAGACTTTCATGAAGGAAAGGCCGGTATTCCGGCTCATACTGTCGATGTCCCTTCCAATGGTGTTGTCGATGCTGGTCAACTCGCTGTACAACATAGTGGACAGCTTCTTTGTAGCCCAAATAAGTGAGGACGCCATGACCGCCCTGTCGCTGGTGTACCCGGTACAGAATTTCATAAACGCCCTGGGGATAGGATTCGGAGTCGGGATAAATGCAGTCATCGCCTTTTACCTGGGGGCGCAGGACAATGTCAGAGCCAATATGGCGGCGACCCAGGGCCTGGTGCTGGCAGCTGTTCACGGCGCGGTGATGACTATCGCCGGTATCGCTGTGATGCCTGCTTTTTTGCGGATGTTTACATCGTCGGAAGTTGTGGTACAGTTAGGTGTCAGATATTCCAACATCGCATTTCTCTTTGCACTGGCGATCATGCTGGGTCTTGTATTTGAAAAGATATTTCAGTCAGTAGGAAGGATGAATGTGACTATGCTGGGACTGACCAGCGGCTGTGTCGCCAACATCGTGCTGGACCCTGTGCTGATATTCGGATTGGGACCTTTTCCCGAAATGGGAATGGAAGGGGCGGCTCTCGCCACCGGCATAGGCCAGACTCTTTCGCTGGCCATATATCTAGTGGTCTACAGGGTGAGCCCGATAAACGTGCGGATAGACAGGAAGCACCTGGTTCCTCGCAGGAAGATGGCAGCAAAGCTGTATTCCATAGGGATACCGGCGACGCTGAACCTGGCTCTTCCTTCTTTCCTGATATCCGCCCTCAATGCCATCCTGGCGTCATATTCGCAGGTCTACGTTCTGGTTCTGGGTATCTATTACAAGCTGCAGACATTCCTCTATCTTCCCGCTAACGGCATAATACAGGGGATGCGTCCGCTGATAGGTTACAATTACGGGGCGGGCGAACACGGACGGGTGAAGCGTATTTATGGTATCGTGCTGTGTATGAGCGGCGTCATCATGGTTGCAGGTACTGCCATATGCCTCGCCGTTCCGGGGCAGTTGATGGGGCTTTTCACGCATACGGAGGCAACTGTGGCGGCGGGGGAAACGGCCCTTCGCATCATCAGCGCGGGATTCATCGTTTCGGCCGTCTCCGTTACATCGTCAGGAGCACTGGAAGGATTGGGGAAAGGCCTGCCGTCCCTCGTCATTTCCCTGTGCCGCTATATCGTCGTCATCCTTCCTGTTTCCTTCCTGCTGAGCCGCCTCTTTGGCCCGACGGGCGTGTGGAACGCCTTTTGGGTGACAGAGGCGGTAACAGCTGTCGTCGCCTTTGCAGTGTACAAGGGGGCGGTCGTCCCCGTCAGTGAAGTCTAAAGTATGTCTATGTATTCTCCTGAAAGGGCCTTGTTCATGCTGCGGACCGCGCAGAATTTGCCGCACATGCTGCAGGCTTCCTCATGATCTTCTTCAGGCTTCCTGCTGTCACGGATAGCTCTGGCCGTTTCGGGATCCAACGCGCATTCGAATTGTTTGTCCCAGTCCAGTTCGCGTCTGGCATCGCTCATACGGTCGTCTATGTCGCGGGCTCCGGGGATCCCTTTAGCTATATCAGCTGCATGAGCCGCTATCTTGGATGCGATGATACCTTGCTTTACATCTTCTACGTTTGGAAGAGCCAGATGCTCTGCAGGCGTCACATAGCAGAGGAACGCAGCGCCGTTCATAGCAGCCACGGCGCCGCCTATAGCGGCGGTGATATGATCGTAGCCCATAGCGATATCAGTCACGAGCGGCCCCAGCACGTAGAAAGGAGCTCCCATGCAGATAGTTTGCTGCACCTTCATGTTTGCTGCTACCTGATCGAGAGGAACATGTCCGGGACCCTCTACCATAACCTGTACGTTGTGCTCCCAGGCTCGCTTTGTCAGCTCCCCAAGGCGTACCAGTTCTTCTATCTGGCATACGTCGGTGGCATCGGCAAGACATCCTGGACGGCAGGCATCGCCCAGGGAGATGGTCACATCGTATTCTTCGCATATATCGAGTATTTCGTCGTAGTATTCGTAAAAAGGATTTTCCTCTCCTGTCATGGACATCCAGGCGAAGACCAGACTGCCGCCTCTGCTGACGATATTGGTCTTTCTCTTGTGTTTCTTTATCTGATCGATGGTCTTTCTCGTTATACCGCAGTGGAGCGTCACGAAATCCACCCCGTCCTCCGCATGAAGACGGATAACATCGATGAAATCTCTGGCCGTCAATGTCGACAGGTCGCGTTGATAGTGTATCACGCTGTCATAGACAGGTACTGTCCCTATCATGACAGGGCATTCGGAAGTAAGCTTTCTCCTGAAAGGCTGAGTGTTTCCGTGACTGGAAAGATCCATGATAGCCTCGGCTCCCATGTTAACAGCGCTCATGACCTTTTCCATCTCTATGTCGTAGTCCTTGCAGTCTCTGGAAACTCCGAGGTTCACATTTATCTTCGTTCTGAGCATGCTTCCGATGCCTTCGGCATCCAGGCATGTATGCCTTTTGTTGGCGCATATGGCTACTTTCCCTTCGGCTACCAATTCCTGCAGCTTTTCCACAGACATGTTTTCCTTTTTCGCGACAGTTTCCAATTGCGGTGTGACGATGCCTTTTCTCGCGGCATCCATCTGAGTAGTGTAGTTCATCATTACCTCCCGTCTCAGTTTTCCTACGTGGATATATGGAAAAAGCGTACACGCCGGGGCATGTACGCTTCTGTTTATCGACATATACGTATGATGTGCGAAACACATCTTCATATCCCTACGTTGGCATTATCCACATCAGGTTCATGGGTCGAAGCTCCTGCTTCCTCTCAGCCTGTTCCACAAGCTCCCCGTTAAATTGTCTATGTGTTTATTATATCCCTGACTGAGCGATTGTCAAGCTGATTTCAGATGAGTGAAGCCGCAGTTTCGATACAGTCCAGGTGAATCGCCGACGCTGCCGCGGTCGTCATCCCGCGGCCATAAGTCCGCGTCTACAGACCCTTTATATAACTGCCGGGGGCTACAGGATCTCCGTTTTTCCTCATTTCGAAGTGAAGGTGATCGTCTTCACCGAATTCAAACAGAGAAGTGCGGCCTACTTTTCCGATAGTATCTCCCCTGGAAACGATCTCACCCAGCTCGATAAGGTCATCGCCTGCCAGATTGCCGTAGACTGACAGCAGGTTGTTGCCGTGATTTATCTCTACGACGATACCCAACTTGTCGTCCTCCTCTATCCGTGTTACCGTACCGGCGGCACAGGCGCTCACTCCGGTCCCTTCAGGGGCGGCGATGTCTATACCACTGTGGGTCATGTACTGGTCGAGAGTCTTTTGATATATGGGCATGTCCATGGAAAAATCCATGATGATCTCTCCTGAAAGGGGAGCGGTGAATTCCGCGGCGTTCTGGCTTTCGGTATCGTCTGCGCCGGAGTCTGTGCTGTCAAGGCTGTCCACTATATCGGCTTCTGTTTCTGTGTTTTCCTCGACGGCTTTTTCTTTTACGACATCCGCTGCTTTATTGCTCTGGGCGGTATCGCGGATCTTATCCACATTAGCTTTTACGACGAAAACGGAAACGAGCGCCATCAGACAAAAACACAGCACCAGAGTGATGGCGGGGATATCTTTTTGCTTTTTGTCCTGTCTCATGTGCATCTTACCTCCTATGGATTTAGTATCGACAATGGGAGGAAAATTAATACCGTTAATTACTTGTAATAAAAGGATGAAATGTTGTATTATATTAAATGTTAAAGTTCAATGCGGGAAAAGGCGTCAGGCGGCGCACGGCCGGCTGTTTTGGAAATTTTGGCAACTGCGGCGGCCCGGTAGTCTCGACAGTTTCGGCGCGTCAGACGGAGCGTAAACCTGTGTGAGAATGGATACAAAAATAATTTTCAGAGGTGATTTTAAAGTGGCGGAGTACATTTTAGCCAGACAGAACGACAGGAGCATACCAAAGGAAGATAAGATTTTCGGGATAAGCAACAGAGCGAAGAAGATGATAGCCGAAAAGGGTGCCGATAAAGTCATAAATGCGACCATAGGCTCTCTTCTGGATGATGACGGCAAGCTGATAGTCCTTTCTTCAGTAGATGAGGTCTTCAGAGGACTGAAGCCTGATGAATACGCAGATTACGCGCCTATATGCGGGATACCTGCTTTCAGGGAAGCAGTACAGAAAGCTGCTTTTGGAAAATTCCGGCCCAAAAGCTTTACAGATGCAGTAGCTGCTCCGGGAGGAACAGGAGCTTTGAGAAACGCCATCGCCAACTATTCTCAGCCGGGAGACAAAGTATTGACTTCGGACTGGCACTGGTCGCCATATAACACTATCGCGGGAGAGATAAGACGGAGAGTGGATACGTTCAGCCTCTTTACCGAAGACAGAAAGTTCAACTGGCAGTCCTTCAGGGAAAAGGTCCTCCAGCTTCTGGATACACAGGACAGTCTGGTGATAATACTCAATACCCCGGCTCACAATCCGACAGGATATTCCCTTACGCTGGGCGACTGGGACAAGGTCACAGAAGTCCTGACGGAAGCGGCAAAGAAAGGCAAAGCCATTGCGTTGGTAGTGGACGCGGCCTATATAGATTTTGCCGGAGACGAAGAGGAATGCAGGAGATTCCTGCCAAAGCTGGAGACTATGCCGGAAAATGTCCTTCCGATAATAGCCTATAGCCTTTCGAAGACGTTTACCTTATATGGGACAAGATGCGGAGCTCTCATCTGCATGGCGAAGACGAGAGAGATAGCTGATGAATTCAAGCGTGTCTGTGAGTTTTCATCGAGAGGATCCTGGTCCAATGGTACCAAAGCGGCCCAGGTGTTGCTGGCCAAGATATACGCCGATGATAAGCTGCTGGCAAGAGTCAGCGAGGAGAGAGCTCGTTACAGGGATATGCTGCTGGCCAGAGGCAGGGCATTCGAGGAGGAAGCGGCTAAAGTGGGACTGGAGATGGTGCCTTTCGACGCCGGTTTCTTCGCCTCCATACCGTGCAGTGATCCCGACGGCATAAGCGCTCAGCTTGAAAAGCAGGGGCTGTTTATCGTTCCGCTGGCCAAAGGGCTCAGGGTCTCGGTAGCTTCCGTTTCCGAGGAAAAATGCAGAAGGATCCCAGCCATGATAAAGGCTGTGATGGGATAGCTGATCCGCGCTGACGATTCATGTGCGGTTAAAGAGCTCCCGGTCTTGCGTTGCAAGGCCGGGAGCCCTTTTAAGATGGCGACGCTCCATGACCTGACGGAGCGGCCGACTGCGAGATATTATCATCCTGCTGACATCGGAAGCTGTTGAAAAAAGTCAGCTGCTGTAGTAAATTGATATCAAAATGAGGGAAGGAAGGCCGGGTAATGAACTGCGAAAACATCATCAAGATCGGAGATACTCCGCTGAGCGTCAGCGTATACGCGGTGAAAGAAAAGGAGCTGCAGATGCATGAGGCTGGCATGCTGGAGATAATCCTCTGTCTCACAGGAACGGTGACTTTTTCGTACGCATACGAGGAGTTCACGCTGAACAGCGGCGAATATATATCCGTAGACAGAGACGCTTATTATCTTAAGAGTGATGGGTATAACATGTGCGTGTCATTTTATGTCGATTTAATGGCTTTCGAAGAAAAATACCCTGATATAAAGCATCAATTGTTCGTGTGCGAGGGATGCAGTCAGTCCACCATGTCAGTCTATCCCAGCGAATACCACGACAAGCTGAGAGGAAAGCTGATAACATTGCTGAAGCTATTTTTAGATGGAAGGGCGGAAGAGGATACAGGACGGATATGGAAGATAACCGAATCGATGGTGGATCTCTTCGTCTTTCATTTCAATATCATCCTCTACCATTACGGCGGCCTGGAAATGAAGCGGGAATTCTTTGACAGGTGCCGGGATATATACACGTATATAGGGGCGCATTTTGAGGAGAAGATAACACTGGACGATCTGGCCTCCCATCTTGGAATTTCCAAGAGTTACCTGTCGGAGTTCATGTCAAAGGTCTCCATCGGATTCAGCAATATGGTGTCGTATATCAGGGCCAATAAATCCGAGTGGTTCCTGATAAACACCAATCACACCATCGTCGAGATAGCGGAAGAATGCGGCTTTTCTGATCCGCAGTATTATTACAAGGCCTTTAAGGAATGGTACAAATGTACGCCGCGTCAGTTCAGGGAGAAATACGTGAAGCAGTCGGAGAACAATATGGTGTACTATGAACCGCGGATAATCAGGAGCATAGTCGACGACATGATGGTGGAACACTACATCCAGCTCTTTGAAAGATAAATATTGTTGATATTGCTTCCAAACACAGGAAAACAACAATAAAACGCCATTGTTCCTCTGAAATTCACTGAATATTATGAAAGAGTAATCATATCAATATTCAGGGAGGTATAATCATGAGTGAAAAAAATCAAATGGGCGAAACTACGCTGAAACGAACATTGACGTTGCCTCTTATCATCATGTTCGGTCTGGCGTACCTGGCCCCGACGGTAGTATTCAATTACTACGGTCTCTTTACGCCGAGCACCGGCGGGATGTATACGCTGTCGATATGTGCTACAGCAGTGGTGATGGCATTTACGGCGTACAGCTATACTCAGATGGTAAAGGCATATCCATCAGCTGGTTCGGCCTATACCTACATAAGCAAATCGGTACAGCCCCATGTGGGCTTCCTGTCAGGCTGGGTCATGCTGGTGGATTACCTGTTGCTGCCGATGATCTGTTATCTGCTGCTGGGAGTCTATATCAACGAATATTTTCCTATGATACCTGTATGGGTCATCGTGATAATCGTAGCATTGATAGGCATGGTGATAAATATCGTAGGGATAAAGACGGCAAGTATCGTCGATACCATCGTAACATGTGCAGCCATCGGATTCACGATACTGTTCATCGCCTGCATCGTGAGATACGTCACGGATGGAGGCGGCTCAGGCACACTGTTCGATCCTTCAGCTTTTTACAATCCGGAAAATTTCCAGATAAAAGGGATCCTTTCCGCTTCGGCAGTTCTCTGTGCATCCTTCGTTGGCTTCGACGCTGTTACGACGCTGGCCGAGGAGGCGAAGGAGCCGGAAAAAGTTATGGGCAAGGCCATCATGGGCGTGGTGATAGGAGCGGGGATCATCTTCGCCATCGTCGCCTACTTTTCGCAGATAGCGTGGCCGCAGGCCTATGCCAACATCGAAGATCCTGATACCGGTATATTCGAGCTCTTCCCTCATATAGGGATGTCGTGGCTGGGAACTATATTCTTCATCATAGACAACTGCGGCAGCTTCGTATGCGCGCTGGCCGGGATGGGCGCTGTTTCACGTATCCTGTACGGAATGGGGCGTGACAACATCCTGCCGAAGAAATTCTTTGGGAAATTGTCTCCTAAGTTCCAGACTCCGGTCAACAACATAGTGCTGACTACGATAATCGCGCTGACCGCCATCTTCTATCAGGACAATGTGATGGGAGCGGCGTCGCTGGTGTCCTTCGGTGCCGTGTGCGGGTTCTTCATGGTGAATTTCTCAGTAGTGGGACATTACATCATCAGAGGAAAGGAGCGGGGTGCATCCGCGATGATAAAACATCTCGTCATCCCTGTCATCGGGATGATAAGTCTGATCGTAGTATTTTACTTCATCGAAACACCTGCGAAGATATTAGGCGGGATCTGGCTGCTGGTAGGTATCGTTTATCTGGCCGTCAAGACAAAAGGCTTCAGGCAGCTGCCGCCAGAGATGAAGATAGAGGAATAGCAAAATAAAAACCGACCGGAGGAAAAACATGACTACTATAATCAAAAACGCGAGGATTTACACGTCCGCCGAAGGCTGTCCGCAGGCCGACTGCCTGGTCTTTGACGGCAAGAGGATAGGATTCGTCGGAACAGCGGCGGATGTGGACATGGAGAAATATGGCGACGCAAAGATATATGATGTCGGTGGCAGGACGGTGCTGCCCGGCATCATCGACAGTCACATCCATCCTGGATGGGTAGCTAAGAGCCTTTGGCATGTAAGATTGCCGTGGACAGAAGATGTGGATGAGCTGCTGGCGTTTATAAAAAAATACGGAGAGGAGCATCCTAAGGAAGAATGTCCGTTCCTGTATTTCGAATATTATCCGACATCCATGTTCGATGAAAAAGGGCCGACGAAAGAGCTGCTGGACACGGCTATAAGCGACAGGCCGGTCCACTGCCAGGATTTTGGAGAGCATCTGTGCTGGGTCAACAGCAAAATGCTGGAGCTCCTGGAGGTAGATAAAGATACGCCCGACCCGGGCCCGCTGGAGACCTTCGTCAGAGATGACGAAGGGAACCCGACTGGCTGGATAAGAGAGATGGCGTGGTACAAATTCGTGGACAACATGTACAAAGCGCTGGGGTGGCAGCCGCCGGAGGAACTGAATGCCGAGACGATGAAAAGCTTCTTCGATTTTCTGGAGGAAAGCGGGATAACCGCCATGGCCGACGGTTTCATCGAAAACGACGATCAGATCCGAGGGATATATGAGCTGGATAAGGTGGGAAAGCTCAATGTGTATTACGACGGTATGGTCAGATTCTGGAATCATGAAGATCTGCCGGAGAAGATAGCAAAGCTGAGAGAATATCAGAAGCTGTATACGACCGACCATATAAAGATCAATACCATGAAGCTGTTTCTGGACGGGACCAACGAAAGCGGCAATTCCGCGTCCCTGCATGAGCATATCCACGACCCGGGCAATTTCGGAGAGATAATGATGGAAACGGAAGAGCTTGCTCAGTGCATGGAGCTGTGCAACAAAGAGGGTCTGGATATACATATCCATATGGTGGGAGACAGAGCCTTCAGAGTAGGCTGTGACGCAGTGGAGATGGCGCAGAAAGCTGCCCGGGAAAAGGGAGAGCCGTGGGTGTGCCGTCCGACCTTTGCACACTGCGAGGTCGTCGACCCTTCAGACATGGGGCGCCCTGCCCAGCTGGGGATATTCATCAACTGGTCATGCCACTGGTCAGGAGGATATTTCGGCGAAGAAGCGATGAATTACTACACGGAGGAAAAATGGAGAAGGATGTATCAATTCAATCCGATGATAGAGAGCGGCGCTACTATAGATTTTTCCAGCGATGTAGTGACAGGGTATGAGCTCCACAGGGCATATCCGTTCTTCGGCATGCAGGTGGCGGCTACCAGGGTGGATCCTGAGTTTCCATTGGATCCGGAGCGGTATCCGGGAAGCATGAGACCTGAAGAGTCGGCAAAGCTGAGCGTACCTGTGCTGCTGAAAGGCTACACCATAAACGGCGCGAAGCAGCTGCGTTGGCAGGATGATATGGGATCACTGGAAGTGGGAAAGCTGGCCAACATGATAGTCGTGGACAGTGATCCGCTCCACACACCTGCGGAGCAGCTCAAAGACATAAATGTGGACGCCGTCATATTCGATGGAAAGATTATAAAGGGCAGTCTATGAGAAAGCTGTTCGATATGGAGCTGAGCCAGCAGGATGAATTGCTTATGGAAAATACGGCAAGAGGAGACATCCTCCTGTCGAGCACCCAGGGAGGGATGTTCCGGGGCGAAAGGCTCAGAGGGAATGTGATGCCGCTGGGTATGTGCGTCACATGTACTCCCGGCAGCGGCAGGAATCACATAGACATGTCTCTGGCTCTGGAAACCGATGACGAATCACAGATATTGATGAATGTATCGGCGCATCTTCATCTGGAACCGGAGCTGGAACAAAAGCTCATAGAAGGGAAGGCGATCCCGCCGGATGAATACTATTACAAGGGCGTCGTCAAATTCGACGCAGGCAAAGCCGGATACAAATGGCTGGAAGAGAGGGTATTCGTCTGCGACGGCGTCATCTGCGACTGGAGCCGTCTGAGATTTTCGGTCTATGAGGTGTGATGCTGCGCGTTTGTGAATGCTGCGTGCAGCATTGCCGCACCGCCTGGTTTTACAGACATTTTGCCTTTTCGCAGAATGTCTGTATTTTTGCGTTTATGTGCTGACAAGTCTCCGCCTTGCGTACGGCTCGCCGGCCTGCCGCGCCCAACCTTGACACATGCCGCTGAGGATGTGTATAATTGAGTCGATAAATGTAGAAATATATGTCCGCGGCAGAAAACGGTGCCGCGGAAGTTTATATGGAGGTTGGATGAATGATAAATGACAACTATTATGATAAATTCGATCGCAAGGAGAAGCTGAAATTCGACTCGAAGGTGGTCCACGGCGGCCTGGGGTGCGACCCTATCACAGGAGCTGTCAGTTTCCCGATATTCCAGACAGCCACCTTCCGTCACAGGAAGTTTGGCGTATCGACGGGATACGACTATTCGAGACTCCAGAACCCTACGAGACAGGAGCTGGAACGAACTATGGCTATCCTGGAGGAGGGGGAGGAAGCCTTCGCTTTCACCAGCGGTCAGGCGGCTAACATGTGCCTCTTTGGCATATTGAAGCCGGGCGATCATGTCATACTCTCCGATGATATCTACGGAGGGACTTTCCGTATCTGCGACGAGATCTTCAGCAAGCTGGGCTGCGAGTTCACATATGTTGAGATGTCAGATCTGGACAAGGTCAAGGCAGCCGTTCGGCCGTCTACGAAGATGTTTTTCGTTGAAACACCGACCAATCCAATGATGAAGGTGGCTGACATCAGAGCCATAGCTGCTATCGCAAAAGAGGCGGGAGCGCTGCTGACAGTGGACAACACCTTCCTGACTCCATATTTCCAGAGACCGCTCACTTTGGGAGCGGATATCGTGGTCCACAGTGGCACCAAGTACCTCTGCGGTCACAACGATGTGATAGCGGGTATCGCTGTGGTGAAGGATAAGGCGCTGGCGGAGCATTTCAGAGGCGAAATGAAATCACGGGGCAACGGCCTGGGACCGTTTGACTCCTGGCTCATCCTCAGAGGTATCAAGACTCTCTCCCTGAGGATGGAAAGACATAACGAAAACGCCGCCAAGGTAGCAAGGTGGCTCAGGGACCACGAAAAAGTGAAGAAGATATATTACGTGGGTTTTGAAGATCATCCGGGATATAGCGTGAATCTGAGCCAGGCGACAGGTTTCGGAGGGATGATATCCTTTGAGGTGGACAGCGAGGAAACTGCTCACAAGCTCCTTTCAGACGTGGAGATGATCCTTTTCGCCGAAAGCCTTGGGGGAACCGAGACGCTGATAACTTACCCTATCACACAGACCCACGAATCCATTCCGGACGACATCAGACGAAAGCTGGGGATCAATGAGAAATTTGTCAGGATATCCATCGGTATAGAGGATCCGGACGATATAATCGCTGATCTGGCTCAGGCGATGGAGTGATCAGGGGTCAGTGGCAAATGACAGGAATAATGGAAAAGATGGAGAAGATGGAAAAAATAAAGTTCACCAAGATGCAGGCTTTCGGCAACGATTATGTGTATATAGACGCGACGAAGGAAATCCCGGAAGACCTCGGAGGGCTGGCGAAACGCATGTGTGACAGACATTTCGGAATAGGCTCTGACGGGATAGTGCTGCTCTGCTCGTCCGAGAGGTGTGATTTTCGGATGAGGATATTCAATCCTGATGGGACTGAGGCCGAGATGTGCGGCAATGCGTTGAGAAGCGTATCGAAATTCGCGTATTTTCATGGGCTGACAGATAAGACGCGCCTTACTGTCGAGACCCTGGGCGGGGATAAGACGGTGGATCTCCGCGTGGAAAACGGTCAGGTGGTCGATATAAGCGCATCCATAGGAAAGCCGGAACTGAGGGCGGATCAGGTGCCGGTCAGGACGGAAAAGGAGCGATTCATAGATCAGCCTCTTGTTGTCGGGGACAGGATCTTCAACGCGTCATCGCTTTCCTGGGGCAATCCTCATACGGTGCTCCGGATCGAAGACGCGGAGCACATCGACGTGGAAAAATATGGACCCATGGTAGAAAACATGGAGTGTTTCCCGGAACGGACCAATGTCACGTTCGCTCAGCCGGTAGATGACGGACATATCAGGATACGTGAATGGGAACGCGGTACAGGTGAGACCCTGGGCTGCGGTACTGGCTGCTGTTCGGCAGTAGTGATATTCAACATGCTGGGACTGTGCGGGAGGACTGTGGATGTGGAACAGCCGGGAGGGATCCTTCATGTCCGGTGGGATGAAGAAGGCGTTGTCCATATGACGGGGCCGTCACATGTGGTTTATGGAGGGGAGTTTTATTTATGAAATTAAAAGATCTGTTGAAAGATGTGACCAGCTCCTGTCTCAGCGGAAGTATGGAGACTGAGGTCACTTCCATAGCATATGATTCGAGAAAAGTGTCCGAAGGGACGCTTTTCGTCTGCCTCAGAGGGTTCGCGACGGATGGACATAAATACATAGACGATGCTGTGAAGGCGGGAGCTGCCGCGATCCTGGCCGAGGAGGATCCCGATCACCATACCGGAGTGACAGTGGTGAAGACGGATGACACAAGGAAGGCTCTGGCGTTCATATCAGCCCGGTGGTTCGGTCATCCGGCGGAAAAGATGACGATGATAGGACTGACAGGGACGAAGGGAAAGACCACCGTCGCTCACATGATAAAAAAGATTCTGGAAGAAGAAGGGCGCAAAGTCGGTATGATAGGTACTTTGGGGGCCTTCATCGGCAGTGAGAAGATGGAGACCAGGAATACCACGCCTGAATCCTACGAGCTGCATCATATGTTTCGTCAGATGCTGGATGCCGGATGCAGCCATGTAGTCATGGAGGTTTCCTCACAGGGTCTCAAAATGCATCGCACCGATGGCATTACCTTCGATTATGCGGCCTTCCTCAACATCTCCCCGGATCACATCGGGGCAGGGGAGCATGAAGACTTCGACGACTACCTTAACTGCAAGAAACGGCTATTCAGCCAGGCCAGAGTCACCGTCGCCAATATCGACGACAGTCACTGGCAGGAGGTGACAGCTGACGCTGATGAGGTGTATACTGTGTCGCTGATCCGGGATGCGGACTTCATGGGCAGGAATATACGCAATATATGGGAACCGAAGATACTGGGGGTCGAGTTCGAGATAACGGGAAAATTCGACGAGAAGATCGTACTCAATATGCCGGGAGCTTACAATGCTGAGAATGCGTTGACAGCGGCGGGGATAGCGTATCTTATGGGAGTATCTCCCGATATCATAGCCAGAGGTATCAGCGAGACGCGGGTCAAAGGAAGGACTCAGCTGTTGACCGACGTACATTTTTCCACATTCCTCATAGATTATGCTCACAATGCGCTCAGCATGGAAAATCTGTTGAAGACTCTGAGGGAATATGAGCCGAAGCGCCTCATCTGTCTCTTTGGAGGCGGCGGCAACAAGGCTCGCCAGCGACGCTTCGACATGGGAGAGATGGCTGGGAAGTACGCTGACCTGACTATAATAACGCTTGATAATCCGCGCTTCGAATCCACAGAGGAGATAAACAAGGATATCATCCGTGGTCTGGATGTATACGGCGGGGAATACAAGGTGATCATGGACAGGGAGGAAGCCATACATTACCTTATCGACAACTGTGGAGAGGGAGATATAGTAGCTCTCATTGGCAAAGGTCACGAGGAATACCAGGAGATAGAAGGCGTCAAGCACTTCTTCTCGGAGGAGAAGATAGTGTCTGAATACCTCAGGACCAAATAGGGGAAGAACGTCGGTATATCACTGCGCTGTCTATCATATTTTCGATACATCCCGATGGAAATCACGGTAATCCTGCTGCCATTCCTTTTTCTGCTGGTCCGTAAGCTGGCTTTCCGGAAGCTTCAGGTCGTTTTTCAGCTTCAGACCGAAGTCCCGGGTCACCGTCACAGCGCCGGCGTAGTTGAGATGATTGCCGCCGTCTGTAGTGTGTAGTTTCCAGTCGAAGCCGGGCGGGAAGGAGCGGTTGTAGTCGTAGTATGTGAGACCGCTCTGCTTCGCCAGCTCACGGACAGCCTGAGATTTGGCGTCGCTCCAGGTGTTGGCGGAAGGAACGGTGATCAGGACGAGGCGGATGCCGTTGTCGCGGCATTTTTCATTGATCTCGTCGAAGGCCGCCTTGTTTTTTCCGCTGAGAGCGGCCGACTTCCCCTCGGAAGGCTCCATATAGCTGTTGCCTGCAGTGTAAGGACTGACCTTTTCAGAGTAGGCCATCCCTTTGTTCCGGAACTTGTAGAAGTTACGGTTCCTGTCGATGAAGGAGGAAAGGCTGAGCTTTTTCCATCTGTCATGGTATTTTACCAGAGGGAAGTAGTAATTGATGGCGGAAATGATCGCGCTGTCGGCATCGCCGGCGGCTTTTTTTATTTTAGTGAAAATAGTCGTCGTTTCGGCCTTATGTTTTTTGTAGTGAGAGTTGGTCCCGGAAAACATGCAGTCAGTCTCCAGGACGACCACTTTTGGCTTCTGATATTTCAGGATGTCGTCGATATCAGAGGATATCTCCTTCAATGTATTATTGGGGCGGCCGGCGACCGCAGAGGTGATGCCTGTATCGTGGTACAGATCGACAGGAGAAACACCTCTGTATACGTCGCTGTTGCCGACGAATATCACGTCCAGAGTGTTTTCCGCCTCCCCGCGGTAAGCGCTGGATATCCTGGATTCCATGCCATCCTCGGAGGAATTTCCACTGACTGCGAAGGACTTGGACAGAAAGATGAATATCATCACCACCAGACTGATGAATATCACAGCTCTGGCAGCATTTTTCAATGCCGAGATCTTGGTTCCCATGAAAGCCTCCTTAAAATTCTCCGTATATGAAAGTAGTATTTACGAAATCGCCTCCATATGCGCCCAGTATCACGATGGAAAATATCAGCAGCATATAGGCGGTCCAGCGTATGGGCAGGATCTTACGGGAGAGAGACGAACGAAGCTCTATCCCCCGTTCCTTGGCCATCGAGACAGCCAGCAGCAGGAGGACGGAAAGGAAAAGTATCATATAATCCCATCCGTCGATTCCCTTGATAGCTGAAAGCTCGCCGACTGTGCGGCTCAGCCCCGGGTGCAGGAAAAGCCGTGAGAATATCGAAGCCGCCTGGCTAAGGCTCTCTGAGCGGAAGATGATCATGCCGAAACATACTGCGGCACATGTCCTCAGGACCTCAAAAATGTGATACGGCTTGCTGTCTCTGGAGACCCCCAGGGATGAAAGGCATTTGTCCGACAGAGGTTTTAACGCCTGGCCCAACATCATCAGCACGTAATAATAGAGGACGTAGATGATGAATTTGATCCCGGCTCCATGCCACAGCCCGTTGCAGAACCATACGAAAAACAGAGCGTAGGCCGACGGGATGAGGGTGAGCAGATGTCTGGAGGAAATGTGCTTCCTTGCTTTCTCGTTTATGGCGCGAAAGTGTCTGGAAAGACTCACGGGATAGAATATGTAATCCTTGAGCCATTGCCCCAGCGTGATGTGCCAGCGTCTCCAGAACTCACTGATGGAACGGGAAAAGAACGGCTGCCTGAAATTTTCCGGCATATTTATTCCCAGCATCTGGGACGTCCCGCATACTATATCCATACACCCGGAAAATTCCGCGTATATCTGCAATGTATAGAGTATGGCGGCGATGGCCAGCGCGCCGCCGCTGTAGTCACTGTGGTGGGGAAATATGGTGCTCACGATGAGCCCGGCTCTGTCGGCTATCACCAGTTTTTTGAATATCCCCCACAACAGTCTTATGCCGCCGCTTTTTATCCTGTCGTAGCTGATCGAATGAGCTTCTTTCAGCTGAGGCCCCAACTGTCCATATCGTTCGAATGGACCTTCTGTGATATGGGGAAAGTAGCAGAGGAACAGCAGCAGCCTCAGTGGATTCCGCTCTGCCGGTATCGATTTCCTGTACACGTCCGTTATGTAGCTGATGCCCATCAGTGTGTAATATGAGATGCCCAGCGGCATGATGATGTGGAATGTAGGCAGGAGCTTACCGAAGCCCAGAAGCCCGGCGGCGGAATTCGCCGCAGAACCGAAGAAATTGCAGTACTTAGTGGACAATATCATCAGTATCAGGAGGGCGACCGAAACGGCTACTATTTTTTTCTTTTTGCGTTCTGTCTGCTTTTTCAGGGCCTTTTTAGCGGCTTTGTTATCGCTTCTGATCGGAACATCGTCTCCATTGCCTGCGGCGGTCATGGCCGTCATATCGGCTGCTTCTTTCAGCCGGAGCGTCAGTCTGTCATCCTCCCGCGAGAGAAGGAGCCCGGCTGCGTATACGACTGCGGCCGCAGCTGGGAGGAACATCGCCATGATACCACATGACAGTATGTAGAAAAGCAGAGATGCGATGAGCAGTACCAACCACTGGAGCTTTTTCGGCACGATGAAATAGACGATGCCCGTCATCAGAAGAAAGCACAGGAATGATATAGTTGCGTAATTCATTGTCTGTCCCTTTCCCTATCTATGCCTCTTCTTTTTTTAGCCTTTTTATCAGCGCTAATATTCCGTCCGGAGAATCAAAATTTTCCGGTGTTATGTCGATGGCGCGAAGCTCCACGTCGAACCTGTCATTGATCTCCGATGCGATCATTATTATATTCATGGAGTCCAGATCCCCTGACGAGAAGAGGTCGGTCCTTCCTTCAAAGTCGACGGCAGGGTTGGCCATCCGCAGTATATCAAGTATTTCTCTCATTTCATCCATATTCGTAATGTTGCTCATATCTGTACCTCACTGTTTCTTTTGATGTAGATCTCATTCAGTTTACTTCTGTCTATTTTGCCGTTGGCGTTGTAGGGCATGGCGTCGACGCTGATCAGTCTGTCGGGGAGCATGTAGTCGGGCAGCATATCCTTGAGATGTTCAGATATGCTTCCGGCCTCTGCTCCTCTGGCGTCGCATACCAGGAGCAGCTGCTTCGAGGCGCTGTCGTATAAGGCGGCCGAAGCTCTTATGCTGTCCATTGAATTGGCGGCAGCTTCCACCTCGCCCAGTTCGATGCGGTAGCCCATCCGTTTTATCTGGTTGTCTTTTCTCGATATATATACATATTCTCCTCTTTCATTGAGCCTCACCAGGTCGCCGGTACGGTATATCCTGTCGGGATATGCGGTGTTGAGAGGATTCTGGCAGAAAGCGGCGGCTGTCTTTACCGGATCATTGTAGTATCCGTCGGCCAGGAAGGCCCCGCGCACTACCAGTTCGCCCTCCTGACCCGGATTAGCCATGCGTCCGTCCTCCGTCAGCAGGAAGACATCGCAGTTGTCGCACGCCTTGCCTATGGGGAGGATCTCGCTGTCATCAAAGGAGCGATCCACCACGTAAAAAGTGCATATATCCGTGGTCTCTGTCGGGCCGAACAAGTTGGCATATGTGCATTCAGGAAGGTGGGACATCCAGTAGTTGAGATGGCGTGTCGGCATCACCTCACCCGCGAACAGTACTTTCTCAAGATGCTCCGGCATGGCGTACTGGAAAAGATCCCAGTTGGGCGCGATGGCCAGAGCTGAAGGGACCCAGTACAGAGTGTTGACGCGTCTGCTGTTGAGATGCTCTATCAGCTTTACCGGGAAAGAAAACAGCGCCTTCGGGATGATGTCATAGGTGCATCCGCATTTCATAGTCGAATAAAGGTCGGTCACTGACATGGAAAAATACAGAGGCGTCTGGGAGCCAAAGACGGTGGCGTCGTCAAAGCCGAACTCCCCGGTGACCCAGTCGATATAGCTGATGACGCTTCTGTGGGAAACCACCGTCCCTTTCGGAATGCCTGATGATCCGCTGGTAAAGAGGACGTAAAGCGGATCCGCATCAACCATACGATCCCTGACGCCTTTTATGAATCGGAGGTCTGCGGGAGACTGTATCGCCTGTTCGTAGACTGTTATCGTATTCCCTTTATATACCCGGCCTGCAAGCTCCAGGTGTGCCAGATCGGTTATCACCGCCTGAGGCTTCAATGTCTTGAAGATTTCCGTGATCCTGTTGATCGGAGAATCGATATCGATGACTGTGTAGAAGCAGCCGGCGTATACGGCGGCAAACATGGCTTCCACGCATTTCGCACTCCTGTCTGTCATTATGGCTACAGGGCTGTTGCGGGAAAGATGTTTCAGTGCGCCGGCGATTTTTTGCGAGTTGTTCATCAAACTGAGAAATGATACCTGGCGGTTTTCGTCCGCCAGAGCTATTTTTGAAGGGTATTTGAGTACCGTTTCTTCGAGATGTTCCAGTATGTTCTTCATATATGGCCATCCTTTCTTTTGTTGTTGTGGTCATGGCCATTATGAAAGAATTTCTTTTAACATTAAAGACGGTAAAGTATTAATAATGTTTTAACGATTTATTAACCGGAAAAAGAAAAAGGCGATCCGCCTGCTCCGTTTGAGCCGGGAGGCGGATCGCCTGCTTTTTATATGAGCTTTTCACGGATAAGGAAATTGGCAGCCTGGATTTCCTGTTCCAGCATTTTGAATATCATCGGATGAAGGAAGGCGCTGTCTTCTCCTTTTTCTTTCAGACTGTTTGCGATGGAAAGGACGAGAGCCATCCGTAAGTCGGCGTCGTCAACCAGCTCTCTGGCCATGTCCATTACGCGTTTCAACGCGGCCTTTGACCGGCCTGCTGTTTCGGCACGGGCTCCGCCTGTGTAGTTGTCGGCATTGGAGACGACTTCCTTCAGAGCGGAAAACGCTTCGGACAGACGCGAGGTGTCGGTGATGCGTTTGAGGCGTGTTGAAGCGGCGGCTTTCAGTTTCTTTTCCGTGTAAACTTCGCCGGGATCCAGCTCCAGAAAATAGGCTGCATTGTCAGCGCCCAGCAGCTGGTGAGAGGAGAACTCTCCTTTTTTGAATGTATACCTGATGCCGTCGTATTTTCCAAAGTGGCGCAGAGTATCGAGATAGCCAAGGCGCATGATCCTTGCAGTGTTCAGCCTGTCGAATGTGAGGAAGTTTCCCAGTGGCAGCGGACTTTTTATCAGATGGAACTCCTTGCATTCTCTCGACGCCCTGTTCAGAGATTCCCGATCCACGGTACCTACCGCTTCCAGGTCGACAGCTATTATTCTGTCCGCGCCCGCCGCAAGAGCCATTGATACGGGCAGATTGTCCCTGTAGCCGCCGTCTATGAAGTATTCGCCGTCTATGTCATATTTTCTTACAGCCGGAAAACACGAGGCACTGGCCATTATGAAGTCGGTCAGCCGCCCTTTCGGGATGTCGCGGGCATACAAGGCATGCTTTTCGAAGGATGGGAATTGGACTGTGACCAGGCCGTATTCGATGGAAGAACGCCGGATCTTATCCTCATTTATATACTGATGGAGGAGTTTGGCAAGGCCGGTGCTGCCCGCTCCGCCGTGAAGAACGATTTCCCTGGCGTAGGCTACGGCGTCTTCCGAAGGGATACCGCTGGATTCGATGTCGAATATCATGTCTGTTTCCATCTGGAGCCAGAGGTGTTCGGCTTGTTTCAGGGCTTTCTGGGCCACCATGGCACCGTTGATGGCGCCTACCGACGTTCCTGCTGCCATGTCTATGGAGATCCTGAGCTTTTTCAGCCCTTTCCAGACGCCTATCTCGTATGCTCCGCGGCTCCCGCCTCCGCTCAGTACCAGCGCAGTCTTTTTCATGTCATTACCTCCCTGCGCTGCCATGAGGGCAGCGCTGCCCTTGTTGTAAGGCCTCTTCGCGTATGCGCGGGGCCCGGCTGTCATATTGAATTATACTATATGAGCCGCGGCGCGTCTATCGGCAGGAGGATGTCATCGCGGAGATCCCGGATTTTCACGGCGCCGGGATCTGAAAGGAGAGAGAAAGAATTTTTTAAAAATATATTGACAATATATTACAAATATGGTATTTTATAGATAAGGTCGGGAAAGAGGTATACCTGATGAAGATCATCGTGAAAGGAGAAAAGAGATGAACGGAAATGATACGGGCAGGGAGATATCCTTCGATATCGTAGAGGAGATAGGAGTGCTTACCACTTATACTACGGGGTGGAGCAAGGAGCTGAATCTGGTCAGCTGGAACGGAGGCGCGCCAAAATACGATATCAGGGATTGGTCTCCCGATCATCTGAGGATGTCCAGAGGAGTGACTCTTCATGAGAAGGAAATGAGATTCATTCTGGATGTGATGAGGAACAGGAACAGAAGGCAGTCTTATGACAGCCGCCGCGAAAGAGAGACGGGTCAGTGGGAAGCGGATGAGGACAAGGCCCTGGAAGCGGGGATTGAGGCGGAAGAGAAGGTGGTATGATATCATTGTAATAAAAATCACAGGTGCTGTCCTGTGGTTTTTATTTTGCGCGTATGATATACTGATTTATATTCATGGGGAAATAAACGGATGTGTTTAGAGGTGACATCATGAGGATAATGTTGAAGACGAGGCCGGACGGCGAGTGTCGTGAAATCATCAGAGAAGGGCGCGTGACGCTGGAAGAATTGGCGGGAGAATTCCGCGGTGAACTGCCGTATACTGTATTGCTGGCTAAGGTCAATGGAAAATACGAAGAGCTGAGTTTTTCGCTGGAAAAGGATTCGACTGTGGAGCTTCTGGACATAAGGAACCACAGCGCTGACCTGGCATATCAGAACAGCCTGGCGCTCATTTATCTGAAAGCCGTATGGGATACGATGGGGGATGTCCCGGTGAATATCGAGAATTCCCTCAACAAAGGACTGTATACGGAGATAGAGGTGAGTCCTCACGTGACGGAGGAACAGGTGCGGGTTGTGGAGAAGAGGATGAGAGAGCTGGTGGCTGAAGATCTTCCTATCGTCAGGGAGATATATGACCGGCAGGAGGCCGTGGAGATATGGGAGCAGTACAACTGCTCCGAGAAGGCCAGGCTCCTGAGAGAGTCGACGTATATCACGGAAGCCAAGTTTTACAGCCTGGAAGGCTACAGAAACTTTTTTTACGGGCTTATGGCGCCATCCACAGGATATATCAAGTATTTTCAACTGGAAAGATACGGCCAGGGCGTGGTGATGCGATTTCCTCAGCCGTCTCATCCCGACAGTCTGCCGGAGCCTGTGGACGACAGGAAAATATACAGAGCCTTCGCGGAAGCCAAGAACTGGCATCGTCTGCTGGGCGTCGCTTATCTGCCGGATCTCAATGACAGCATAAAGGCTCACAAGTCCAAGGAGCTGGTGCTGTTGTCGGAGGCGCTCCATGAGAAGAAGATCGCGGAGATAGCCGACATGATAAGCCGGAAGAAAAAGCGGATGATACTGATAGCGGGGCCTTCATCCTCCGGCAAGACGACTTTTGCCAAGCGGTTGTGCGTGCAGCTGAGGGTAAACGGACTGCAGCCCCTTTACATGGGGACTGATGATTATTATCTGGAGCGGAGTCAGTCTCCGGTCGATGAGGACGGACATTATAATTTCGAGAACCTGGACGCCCTGGATATCGATTTGTTCAACGATAATATGAACCGATTGCTGATGGGCGAAAAGGTAGATCTTCCGCGATTCGACTTCAGGATGGGAAGGAAGGTGTTCGGGACCAGGATAACATCCATAGGGCCGCTTCAGCCTGTCGTGATAGAGGGGATACATGGTCTCAATGACAAGCTGACTGAGCGAATAGATGATGATGAAAAATTCAGGATATATATAAGCCCCTTCACCCAGCTGAACATCGACAGGCATAACAGAGTGACGACCACGGACGACAGGATGATAAGACGTATCGTCAGAGATAAAGAATTCAGAAGAAGCTCAGCAGCCGAGACCATTTCCGTATGGCCCAAGGTGAGAGCCGGAGAAGACAGGAATATATTCCCTTACAGTGAGAAGGCCGATGTGCTTTTCAATTCGGCTATGGCCTATGAGTTGTCAGTGCTGAGAAAATACGCGGTGCCGATCCTGAAAGAGGTCAGGGAGGATCAGGACGAGTATGCGGAAGCCGTGCGGCTGCTGAAATTCATCGAGTTTTTCGATCCGATGGAGGAAGAAGAGGTCATCCCTAACAATTCGATAATAAGGGAATTTATCGGTGGCAGCATTTTCGTATGATGGAAAAGGAGAAAACTATGATCGCAGTGATAGGATGTGTAAAGGAGACTGTCAGCGTAAAGCTGCTGCCTCCGAAAGAGGATGAACGACAGCGGGAAGGCTTTGGCGGATACGGATATCCGGGGCCTTACGGTATGGCGCCGCCGCAGGAGATACCGCAGGAGGAACCGGAAGAAGAGGATGATGAGATAACTGTGAAGGGCAGCGGATGCGGTTACAATATCGCTGTCAATCTGGCTGCCTGGGGATATGATACTGAATTTATATCGGCGATAGGCAATGATACTATGGGCTCTGCCGCAAGAGCCGGGCTGGACAAAGCGGGAGTGGGCCGGGAAGGTCTGGCGGTATTCGAAGACAGTACGGCGGTCGACGTGGAACTGGTGAACATATTCGGAGATGTCAGTATGGCAAAGAAAAACAGGCATGTGATAAAGAACATCACGCCGGAGTTTATCCGTGACAGAGCGAAAATACTGGAAAAGGCTGAAGCCATCGTCGTGGACGGGACCATACCTGGGGAGACTATCGATTATGTGCTGAAGACATACGGCGGCAGATCCGGGGTGAAACTGTTCTTCGATCCGGCCAGCAGCCGGGGAGGGAGAAAAGTCAAGGATTCTCTGGAGGGATTTTATTGTGTGATGCCGGGCAGGATGGAAGCGGAATCCATGAGTGGAAAGACCGTTTTAAGTGAAGAACAGCTGTCGGAAGCCGGTGCGTTTTTCGGAAAGTCAGGAGTCGAGAGGATCGTCATAACCATCAAAGGCGGCGGGCTGTATTACAGAGAAGGAGACAGAGAAGGGATATTGAGACCTGAGCGGCTCATAACGCTGGGGAGCACATCCGGCGCAGGTGATGTGGTGTCCGCTGCGGTGGTTGCCGGAGCCGTGGATGGAAAGACGATAGAAGAGATCGCTGCAGACGCCATGGAAAAAGCTGCGCTGTATCTGGCGGACGTAGGCGTAAAAGCAGTGGAGTGACAGGAGAAAGACTATGATAGAATACGGGAATGAAATATCCGCAGATGAATACAACAGCCTGAGAAAATCTGTGGGCTGGAAGGAACTTGACGCTGCGCAGGCACGCAGAGGTCTGGATAATTCCATGCTGGTGGTCGTTGCCCGCCGGGACGGAGAAGCTGTCGGTTCAGCGCGGGTGATAGGCGACGGAGGCTATATGTACCTCATCGCGGATGTGATGGTGAGACCTGACTGTCAGAGGCTGGGGGTCGGGAAGGCTATGCTGGTGCGGATCAACGAGTGGCTGGAAATGGTGGGAAAAGACGGCCTTTGTGTCATGGCCAATCTGATGGCTACCAAAGGAAACGAAGGCTTTTATGAAAAGCTGGGATTTACCAGCAGACCTAACGAAGAGATGGGCGCCGGCATGGTGAAATGGATAAACCCGTGATGCCGTTTTGATTCCGCCGCACTGATGAAAGGCTGTCATCAGTGCGGCAGTTATTCTTTTTGACCTTCAGCGTTTTGCGATTTGCATGTGAAAAGGGGGGCAGAAAGCCTCGATTATAAAATATTCCATAGAATTTATACTTTTCTAAAGAGGTTTGTGGATTTTCCGTATAAGGCGAAGCTGATTTTTCTTGCGATTTTTATACCTGAATTAGGATGTAAGCAAGGAAACCGTATAAAAACAGTGGTGTTTTGAGGGAAAAGGAGGCGGATTGTTATACGGGAAAACGCTTAAAAGAGCGGATCTGGTATAAAACGCAGCATAGCATAATATAAAGCGCTGGAATGCCGGTTCTTTAAAAGGCATAACTTGTTGGAACAGTCCGATAAAGGGCATAGCCGACGCCCGCAGATAAAATAAAATTTCTGAATTTTTGTTCTTTGCCTCCTGAATGGAAACGCAGGAAAGCGTGTGCGTAAGATGCGACTGAAAACGGTTGAAAACAACAGGTTTATAGTGATAAAAAAACGCAAAAAAATTTCCGGAAAACTCTTGCATAAATTGGGATAATAGTTTATACTACAAAGGCTTGTGTAAGGCGATGAGGTGGGAAGTTACCGTGCTATAGGAGAATTTCCACTGAGAATTGTCCTCACTTCAGATGAGGGCGAAGGGATTCGCTGATTTTTTGTTTTGTGTAAAACTTAGGAAACACACGAGGCCGTGTACGAAGCAAGCGAAACCACTGTACGCGCCGGGAATGGAATACCGCAGGCATTGAAAATACTGGATATGATCGATGCATGCGATGCGGACGCCGGGAAAAGTCAGGAGACGGGATCCCCTGTACGAGCATAGCGAAAACAGTACAAAAGAATTAGGAGGAAAAGCAATGAGCGAATTACAGAAAATCAGAATCAAACTGAAGGCTTACGACCATGCGCTTCTCGACCAGTCGGCTGCGAAGATTGTCGAGACAGCCAAGAAAACGGGCGCTGAGGTTTCCGGCCCGATCCCTCTTCCGACGGAGAAGGAAGTCGTGACCATATTGAGAGCTGTTCACAAGTATAAGGATTCCAGAGAACAGTTCGAGCAGAGGACTCATAAGAGATTGATCGACATCACCAGCGCGACGGCGAGGACGACTGATGCCCTCACGAAGCTGGATCTGCCTGCCGGTGTCGACATCGAAATAAAGCTCTAACTCACGAGGAGCAGAAAAGAAAAGCGAAGGGAACTCCCTTAGTATGACCGCTGCCGCGGTCCGCTGTAAGAAACAAGGAGGAAAGATAAACCATGAAAACGATTTTAGGTAAAAAGATGGGCATGACTCAGATATTTACCGAGCACGGTGCTGTGATACCGGTTACGGTCATCCAGGCCGGCCCTATGACGGTAACGCAGATCAAGACCGTTGAGACGGATGGATACGACGCCGTACAGTTCGGTTTTGAGGACGCCAAACCGCAGAGAGTGAACAAACCGATGACGGGACACTTTTCAAAGAACGATATCGCCCCTAAGAAGCATCTTGCCGAGTTCAGACCGGAAGAGGGCGAAACTTACGAGATAGGACAGCAGATAACTGTAGCCGACTTTGAGGTCGGAAAGAAGCTGGATGTGACGGGTACTTCCAAAGGTAAGGGGACCCAGGGTAACATCAAGAGACATGGACACCACAGAGGCCCGATGAGCCACGGTTCAAAACACAAGAGGCTGGCAGGAGCCCTGGCGGCAGGTACCTATCCTTCAAGAGTCTTCAAGGGTAACGCGGGTCCGGGAAGAATGGGCCGCGAGACTGTGACGGTGCAGAATGTCGAGCTGGTAAAAGTTATAGAAGATCAGAACCTTATGCTGGTAAAGGGTGCGGTTCCGGGGAACAAAGGCGGACTTGTTCGTATCCAGTACGCGGTAAAAGGTCAGGACAAATAAGAGATGACTTCAGGAAGGAGGAAGTAAGATGTCAAAAGTGACGATGCTGAATATGGAAGGCAAGGAAGCCGGACAGATCGAGCTGAAAGACGAGATCTTCGGCATAGAGCCGAATCAGAACGCGGTTCATGCGGTAGTGAAGAACATTTTAGCGAATAGAAGACAGGGAACACAGTCTGCGAAGACCAGAGCTGAAGTCAGAGGAGGAGGCAGAAAGCCTTTCAGACAGAAGGGAACTGGACGCCACAGACAGGGAAGCTCCACAGACCCTTCACAGGTAGGAGGCGGTGTGGTATTCGCGCCGAAGCCTAGGAGCTACAGATATACGCTGCCTAAGAAGCTGAGAAGACTGGCGATGTTGTCGGCTCTTTCGTCCAAGGTAGCTGAGAACGAGATCATCGTTATGGACGAGATCAAATTCGATCAGCCTAAGACGAAAGAAATGGTGAAGATGCTGGAAAACATCAATGCCGGAAAGAAAGCGCTGATAGTGATGGCCGAGAAAGACGAAAATACCGTAAGATCGGCGGCTAACATACAGGGAGTGAGAACAGCCCTCGTTACGACGATGAATGTGTACGATATCATCAACCACACGAACTTCATCGTGACGAAGGAAGCGATAGAGAAGATTGAGGAGGTGTACTCATAATGAAAACGCCTTACGATGTAATATTGAAGCCTGTCATTTCCGAACAGAGCATGGAAGACGCGCAGGCGAAAAAATACACGTTCAAGGTTGCCGTAGACGCCAACAAGACAGAAGTCAAGAACGCCATTGAGGAGATTTTCGACGTAGAAGTGGCCAAGGTGAATATCATGAACGTGGTAGGAAAGCAGAAGAGAATGGGAAGATACGTCGGCATGACTGCCGCCAGCAAGAAGGCAATCGTGACCCTTACTGAAAAGAGCAAGGAAATCGAGTTCTTCCAGAGCCTGTAATATAGGAGGTACGAAACGATGGGAATTAAAAAATACAATCCGACAAGCCCGGGCTTGAGAGGCATGACGGTTTCCACTTTCGAGGAGATCACCTGTGACAAGCCGGAAAAGTCGCTTACGGTAACTCTTAAAAAGCACTCGGGAAGAAACTCCAGAGGTAAGATAACCGTAAGGCACAGAGGCGGCGGATACAGACCGAAGTACAGAATAATAGACTTCAAGAGGAATAAAGACGGCGTCCCTGGAACGGTCGCTACGATAGAATATGACCCTAACAGGACAGCCAATATCGCTCTGATAAATTACGCAGATGGAGAGAAGAGATATATCATCGCTCCTAACAAGCTGACAGTCGGATCGGTGATAGAGTCGGGAGCTGAGGCCGATATCAAGATCGGTAACGCCCTTCCGCTGGCAAATATCCCTGTAGGTACTATCATCCATAACATAGAGCTGAAGCCTGGAAAGGGTGGCCAGATGGTGAGATCGGCAGGGAATGGCGCGCAGCTGATGGCGAAGGAAGGAAATTTCGCTCAGGTGAGACTGCCGTCCGGAGAGGTGAGAAAGGTGAGGATCGAATGCAGAGCCACTATCGGCGAAGTCGGCAACCTGGATCACCAGAACATCCAGATCGGTAAAGCGGGAAGAAAGAGACACATGGGCATAAGACCTACCGTAAGAGGTTCTGTAATGAATCCTAACGATCACCCTCACGGCGGTGGTGAAGGTAAGGCCAGCATAGGACGAGTAAGTCCGGTAACGCCTTGGGGTAAACCTGCACTGGGTTACAAGACCAGAAAGAAAAAGAAGGAATCCAACAAATATATCGTGAAGGATAGAAGAGTAAAATAACAGGAAGGAGCAGAAACAATGGGTAGATCGCTTAAAAAGGGCCCTTTCGTAAACGCCAAGCTGCTTAAAGCCATCGAAGAGATGAACGCGGCTAACGATAAGAAAGTGATAAAGACATGGTCCAGACCATCGACCATATTCCCACAGATGGTAGGACATACGATAGCGGTACATGACGGGCGTAAGCACGTTCCCGTATATATAACGGAAGATATGGTAGGACACCGTCTGGGAGAATTTGCTCCGACGAGGACCTACAGAGGCCATGCTGCCGACAAGAAAGTAAATAAGTAAGAAAAGGAGATAAAAAATGGAAGCAAAAGCAGTTGCAAAATATGTGAGAATGTCTCCTATCAAACTTAAGCCTGTTACCGATCTGGTAAGAGGAAAGGATTTAAACGAGGCATTGAACATTCTGAAGTTCACTCCCGGTAAAGGAGCTGAGATAGTGGAAAAGGTTGTCAAGTCCGCCGCTGCTAACGCGGATGTAAAGGAAATGAATACAGACAATCTTTATGTCGCCGAAGTTTATGCCAACCAGGGGCCGACTATGAAGAGATGGAGAGCCGGATCACAGGGCAGAGCGTCGATAATACTGAAGAGAAGCAGCCATGTGGGCGTTACTCTCAAGGAAAGAAATTAGGATAGGAGGTTCAATAAATGGGTCAGAAAGTAAGTCCTCATGGGCTGAGAGTAGGCGTAATAAAAGACTGGGATTCAAAATGGTACGCAGATAAGACTAAGTTTGCCGATTACCTCATTGAAGATAATAAAGTAAGAGACTTCGTAAAGAAAAAGCTGTATGCCGCGGGAGTATCAAAGATCGTACTGGAGAGAGCCGCGGAAAACAAGCTGAAGGTGATCGTAATGACAGCCAAACCCGGCATGGTAATAGGAAGGTCGGGGACCGGCATCGATGAGCTCAAAGGAGAGCTGGAAAAGATGACGGGAAAGACTATCATCATCGATATAAAAGAAGTGAGAAGATCGGAGCTGGACGCTCAGCTGACAGCCGAAAGTATCGCTCAGGCTCTGGAGAGAAGAGTTTCCTTCAGAAGAGCCATGAAGCAGGCCATAGGCAGGACCATGAAGGCCGGAGCCAAGGGTATCAAGGTCCTCACATCGGGAAGACTGGGCGGTGCGGAAATCGCCAGATCCGAAAAGTACAGCGAGGGTAACGTTCCACTCCACACCCTGAGAGCCGACATCGATTACGGATTCGCGGAAGCGGATACGACTTACGGCAAACTGGGCGTGAAGGTATGGATAAATCACGGAGAGATACTCGACAAGGGCCTCAAGAGCGCAGTGCCTGAAGAAAAGAATGACAGAAGAGACGGCAAGAAGAGAGGCGACAGAAGACAGAGAAGAGACGGTGACAGAAGACCTAGAAGAGATGACAGAAGACACGACAGAGCTGAAGCCGCGCCTAAAGCTGTCAACATGAGAGTTAGAAAGCCGAAGGTAGATCCTGAGGAGGAAGCGGCCAAGAAGGCGGCTGCCGAAGCACAGGAGGCTCAGGCACAGGAAGCACAGGTCGAAGAATCACAGACTGCCGCGGAAGCGCCTGCTGACGCCGCATCTGAAGAATAGACGAAAGGAGGACGTTGTCATGTTAATGCCAAAGCGCGTTAAACGTAGAAGAGTCCACAGAGGCAGAATGAAGGGCAAGGCAACGAAGGGCAACACCGTAACGTACGGTGATTACGGTCTTGCAGCCACTGAATGTGGATGGATAACTTCGAATCAGATAGAAGCAGCCAGAATTGCGATGACCAGATCCGTCAAGAGAGGCGGTAAGGTATATATAAAGATATTCCCGCACAAGCCGGTAACGAAGAAGCCGGCCGAAGTACGAATGGGTTCCGGTAAAGGTGCTCCTGAGTACTGGGTAGCGGTTGTAAAGCCGGGCAGGATAATGTTCGAGATAGAGGGCGTTACCGAGGCGCAGGCCAGAGAAGCGATGAGGCTGGCGGCTCACAAGCTGCCTGTCAAGTGCAAATTTGCCATCAAAGACCAGGAATTAGCAAAGGGTGGTGAAGCATAATGGAATTGAAGAAAATCAGAGAAATGTCAGAAGCTGAGCTGAACGCGGAACTGTCAAAGATGAAGAAGGATCTCTTCAATCTCAGATTCCAGCATGTTACGGGACAGCTTGAAAATCCGATAAAGATGCGTGAAACGAAGAGAGACATCGCGAGAGTCAAGACCATTATCAGGGAAAAGGAACTCGCGAAGGTTCAGGGCTAACGGAAAGGAGGATGTATTATGGCAGTTGAAAGAAACAGAAGAAAGACAAGAGTCGGCATGGTCGTAAGCGATAAGATGGACAAGACAATTGTCGTAGCGGTTGAAGACTTCGTAAGACATTCCCTTTACGGAAAGGCTGTAAAGAGAACCAAGAAAGTCAAGGCTCACGACGAGAACAATGAATGCCAGATAGGCGATAAAGTTAGAATCATGGAGACGAGACCTCTGTCCAAGGACAAGAGATGGAGACTTGTCAACATCGTTGAAAAAGTTAAGTAAAGGAGGCGCCTAACGATGATCCAGACTGAAACGAGATTAAAGGTCGCTGACAACTCCGGCGCTAAAGAACTTTTATGCATACGTATCCTGGGTGGAACCAGCCGTCAGTACGCTCACATCGGAGATGTGATCGTCTGCGCGGTAAAGGACGCTACGCCGGGTGGAGTTGTGAAAAAGGGCGAAGTAGTCAGAGCCGTTATTGTTAGAACGAAGCAGGGTGCCAGAAGAGTGGACGGCAGCTATGTGAAGTTCGATCAGAACGCGGCTGTAGTTATAAAGGAAGATTTACAACCGGTTGGAACCCGTATCTTCGGACCTGTAGCAAGAGAGCTGAGAGATAAGGGATTCATGAAGATAGTGTCCCTGGCACCGGAAGTATTGTAGGAGGTGTACGAGATGCGAATTAAGAAAGATGACACTGTAATAGTACTGACCGGCAAGGACAAAGGCGTTACCGGCAAGGTACTGAAGGCCATGCCTAAAGAAGGCAGGGTGATAGTGGAAGGCGTTAATGTGCAGACGAAGCACCAGAAGCAGACTCAGAAGGAAGCCGCTGAGATAAAGCATCAGGAAGGCCCTATCGATGTTTCGAACGTCATGTACTATGATACTAAAGCAAAGCAGCCAAGCAGAATAGGCTATAAAGTAGAGAACGGCAAGAAGGTCAGAGTAGCTAAGAAGACCGGCGCCGTAATAGACTAGGAAAGGAGGAGACGGTTTTGGCAAGATTGAGAGAGTCTTATAAGAACGACGTGTTTCCGGCATTGATGGAGCAGTTTAAATATACCAACGTGATGGAAGTGCCGAAGCTGGAAAAGGTCACGATCAACATGGGTCTCGGCGAAGCTAAGGAAAACGCCAAGATAATGGAAAGCGCTATAGAAGAGATAAGCCTCATCACAGGGCAGAGACCTGTAGTGACCAGAGCGAGAAAATCCATAGCCAACTTCAAGGTGAGACAGGGAATGCCTGTCGGAGCCAAGGTCACCCTCAGGGGCGAAAACATGTACGATTTCATCGACAAGTTGTTCAACATCGCTCTTCCGAGAGTAAGAGACTTCAAGGGCGTGAGCAAGAACTCCTTTGACGGCAGAGGAAATTACTCCATGGGTATAAAGGAGCAGCTCATATTCCCTGAGATCAACTATGATAAAGTTGATACCATAAAGGGCATGAATATAGTATTCACGACATCAGCGAAGACAGACGAAGAGGCCGCAGCGCTGCTGGCAGGTCTGGGACTGCCGTTCGAGAAGTAAGAGCAGTTCAACGATTGCGCTCGGAGATTATATAAGGAGGGAAAAAATGGCTAAAACATCTCTCAAAGTGAAGCAGCAGAGAAAACCTAAGTTTTCGACACGTGCATATACGAGATGCAGGATATGCGGAAGACCACATTCTGTACTGAGAAAATACGGCATCTGCCGTATCTGCTTCAGAGAGCTTGCCTATAAGGGAGAGATCCCAGGCGTGAGAAAAGCAAGCTGGTAATACGAGTTAAAGCACTACTATCCGTTAAGCAGCATGATTGCTGAACTGGCGGAGGAAGGAGAATATATAAGATGACAATGACAGATCCTATTGCAGATATGCTGACAAGAATCAGGAACGCAAATACTGCAGGTCATAAAACGGTCGATATTCCCGCTTCTAAGATGAAGAAAGCTATCGCGGGCATATTGAAGGAAGAAGGATACATCGAGGACTTCAAGGTGACGGAAGATAACAAGCAGGGCATGATCACAGTCACTATGAAGTACGGTCCTAATAAAGAAAGAGTTATAAGCGGAATCAGAAAGATTTCAAAGCCGGGCCTTAAATCGTACGCCAAGGCCAATGAGATCCCAAGAGTTCTGGGCGGACTGGGCATCGCGGTGATTTCCACATCCAAAGGAGTCATCAGTGATAAGGAAGCCAGACAGCTGGGTATCGGCGGAGAAGTAATCTGTTATGTATGGTAGGAGGAAAGAACAATGTCAAGAATAGGTAAGAAACCAATCACTCTTCCTGCCGGCGTTGAGGTCAAGGTCGATGATAAGAATGTCGTGACCGTTAAGGGACCGAAAGGCGAATTGCAGGAAAAGGTAAGCGATTTACTGACTATAGAGAACAAGGACAACGTAGTGACGGTATCGAGAGACGGAGACGATGCCGAGAAGAGAGCTCAGCACGGACTGGCAAGAGCGCTGATAAGCAACATGGTGATCGGCGTTAGCGAAGGGTACGAAAAGAAGCTCCAGCTGGTAGGCGTAGGTTATAAAGCCGAGAAGAAGGGCAAGAAGCTGGTGATGAACCTGGGATATTCGCACCCTGTTGAGCTGGAAGACCCGGAAGGCATCACTACAGAGGCTCCGGATGCTACAACTGTCATAGTTAAAGGTATAGACAAAGCTAAGGTCGGAAATTACGCTGCGAACATAAGAGCCTGGAGAGCTCCTGAACCTTATAAGGGCAAGGGGATCAGATATGAGGGCGAATACATTCGCAGAAAAGAAGGTAAGACCGGGGCTTCATCATAAGGAAAGGAGTAAAGTAAAATGGCTAAAGAAAGCAGAAATGATAAGCGTGTTGCCAGACACCAGAGAATCAGAAAAAACCTTTATGGAACTCCTGAGAAGCCTAGGCTCTGCGTTTTCAGAAGCAGTAAGAATATTTCCGTTCAGATTATCGACGATGTAAACGGAGTTACGCTTGCTTCAGCATCTACTGTCGACAAGGAATTGAAGTCACAAGTCGGATACGGCGGCAACAAGGAAGCTGCCAAAGCAGTAGGAGAAGCTATCGCGAAAAGGGCACTGGCCAAGGGTATCGAAGAGGTTACCTTTGACAGAGGCGGATTCCTCTATCACGGAAGAGTAAAGGAACTTGCCGACGGAGCCCGTGAAGCAGGTTTGAAATTCTAACAGGAGGTAAGTTGAATGCGAAATACTATAGATGTATCAAAGCTGGAGCTGAGCGAAACTATCGTGAGCATCAGACGTGTAGCGAAGACCGTTAAAGGCGGAAGAAATATGAGATTCAGCGTTACGGTAGTCGTAGGCGACGGCGAAGGTCACGTAGGCGTTGGCCTCGGCAAAGCTCAGGAAATTCCGGAAGCGGTGAGAAAGGCCACTGAGGACGCGAAGAAAAGCATCATAGAAGTTCCTACTGTGGGTACGACTATCCCTCACAGGAATCTGGGGATTTTCGGAGCAGGCAGAGTGCTGCTGATGCCGGCTATGCCGGGTACCGGAGTAATCGCCGGTTCATCGGTGCGTACTGTTCTGGAAGCCGCAGGGATCAAGGATATCAGAGCCAAGTCCATCGGTTCCAATAATACGGGAAATATGGCGTACGCCACGCTGGAAGGACTTAAGAGCCTCATGACCGTGGAGCAGGTGGCAGCCAAGCGAGGAAAGACCCCGCAGGAAATTCTAGGATAAGAGGAGGCAGAAACAATGGCAAAGATGATAAAAGTCACATTGACGAAAAGTGTTATTGGCGCTTCCCCAAAACAGAAGAAAGTTGTAGAAGCGTTAGGACTTAAGAAGATGCACCAGTCGGTTGAACTCATTGACTCTCCGGTGACCAGGGGAGCTATAAACAAGGTTCCGCATCTTTTGACTGTAGAAGAGCTATAGGATGGGAGGTGCAAGCGAAATGAAACTTCATGAATTAAGAGCTGTTCCGGGAGCGACTAAGGCCCCTAAGAGAAAAGGTCGAGGTACAGCTACGGGACAGGGGAAGACTGCCGGAAGAGGTATGAATGGACAGAAGTCCAGAAGCGGCGGCGGTGTCAGACCTGGATTCGAAGGAGGTCAGATGCCTCTTTACAGGAGAATTCCTAAGAGAGGATTCACCAATATCTGGAGAACGGAGTATACAGTTCTCAACGTGGAAGATCTCAACAGGTTCGAGGAGGGCACAGTGGTGACTCCGGAACTTATAAAGGAAGCCGGAATGGCCAAACAGGTCAAGGATGGCATCAAGATCCTCGGAAACGGTAACATCGAAAAGAATCTGACGGTTCAGGCCCATAAATTCAGCAAGACTGCAGTAGAGAAGATAGAAGCTGCCGGAGGAAAGGCCGAGGTGATCTAATGGAGATGATCAGAACAGTCGCAAAAGCTTGGAACATTCCTGACATCAGAAAGAAAATCATATTCACGCTGCTTATGCTGTTGATTTTCAGAATCGGATCCCAGATCCCTGTACCGGGGATCGACAGGGAAGTGCTTGCCCAAACTTTTGACAGCGAAACAGGGCTTTTTGCTCTGTTCAATCTGTTCTCAGGAGGCGCGTTCAGTAACTTTACCATATTCGCGTTGAGTATCACACCATATATCACTGCCTCCATCATTCTTCAGCTTTTGACCATCGCTGTTCCGTCTCTGGAACGGCTGGCGAGAGAAGGAACCGAAGGAAGAAAAAAGATAGCGCAGTATACTCGTTATCTCACAGTTGTACTGGCGATAGTCCAGGCCATCGGAGTTTCCATAGGGCTCTTCAGGCAGGCGCTTATCAGCACCGATGTGTTTTCCGTCGCTGTGATCGTTCTGGTGCTTACGGCGGGAACCACATTCCTCATGTGGCTGGGTGAGCAGATAAATGAATACGGTATCGGAAACGGCATATCGCTGATAATATTCGCGGGAATAATCTCCAGACTCCCGTCAGGTATCCAGGAGATCTGGGTAAGAGTACAGGATGGGACCATGAGCATCGTTACGTTGATTCTGTTCATCATCTTCTGTGTGCTGGTAATTGTCGGTATCATAGAAGTGCAGCAGGGCCAGAGGAGGATCCCGGTACAGTATGCAAAGAGAGTCGTAGGAAGGAAGATGTACGGAGGACAGGCAACTCACATTCCTTTGAAGGTGAATCAGGCCGGCGTCATCCCGGTAATATTCGCCATGTCATTCCTGCAGTTTCCGCTGACAATAACATATTTTATGGATAGCAGCAGTGGTGTGGCAGCATGGATAGAAAAATGGCTTTCTCCGACGGGAACGCCGGGAGTGTGGGTATACGCCGTGTGTAATGTAGCTCTGATAATATTCTTCACCTACTTCTACACTTCCGTGACCTTTAATCCGCTGGAGGTAGCTCAGAACATGAAGGCCAACGGAGGCTTTATCCCGGGTATCAGGCCGGGTAAGGCTACGGTTGAATACTTAAACAGAGTTATGACAAGAATTACCTTTGTGGGAGCGATTTTCCTGGCGGCAGTCGCCATACTGCCTACGATAGTGAGCCAGCTGGGCGGACTCAATTTCCACTTCGGCGGGACTTCACTGCTGATCGCTGTGGGTGTGGCGCTTGATACCATGAAACAGCTGGAACAGCAAATGGTAATGAGAAATTATCAGGGATTCCTGAAATAGTGCTCTTTTGAAGAATTGGAGGTTGAGCATGAATTTAATATTATTAGGGCCTCCGGGCGCGGGAAAAGGCACCCAGGCTGCGAAAATCGTCAAGAAGTATGATATCCCCCACATTTCGACGGGAGATATATTCAGGGCTAACATCAAGGAAGGCACGGAGCTGGGGAAGAAGGCGCAGGAATACATGAACAGAGGAGAACTGGTTCCCGATGAGCTGGTCGTTGAGATAGCTACCGACAGGTTAAAGGCTGACGACTGCAGGAACGGATTCCTTCTGGATGGATTCCCAAGGACAGTCTTTCAGGCTGAAAAGCTGGATGAGTTCCTGGAAGCACAGGGTAAAAAAGTAGACCACGTACTCGATATAGATGTCAATAAGGAAGAGCTGATGATACGACTGACGGGAAGAAGAGTCTGCAAGAAATGCGGCGCCTCCTATCATGTTGTCAACATACCTCCGAAGAAGGAAGGCATCTGCGACGTATGCGGCGCTGAGCTGGAACAGCGAAAGGACGATAACGAGGAGACCGCGGCTAACAGGATCGAAGTATACAACAAGGAAACAAAGCCCCTCATAGATTATTACGAGAAGGCGGGGAACATAGCACATATAGACGGAACCATCGGTCTGGAAAATGTGTTCAACGCTATCGTGGACATATTGGGTGAGTAGATATGATAATAATCAAATCGGATGAAGAGATAGATCTGATGAGGGAATCAGGCAAGGTGACAGCGTTTATATTAAAGGAGCTGGAAGATTTCATCAAGCCTGGTATATCTACCGCAGACATAGACAGATTTGTTGAAGACACCATCAGAGGAAACGGGATGATACCTACCTTCAAAGGGTATGGCGGATTTCCGGCCAGCGCGTGCGTATCCATTAACGAAGAAGTAGTCCACGGGATCCCGGATAAGAAGAGGATAATAAAAGATGGCGATATAGTCAGCGTGGATGTAGGATCTACCTACAAAGGGTACGTCAGCGATGCGGCCAGGACCTATCCCGTAGGTAAGGTGAGCGATATAGCGCAGAAGCTTATAGACGTTACGAGAGAAAGCTTTTTTGCAGGGCTGGAATTCTGCAAAGTGGGATGCAGACTGTCGGACATTTCACATGCGGTGCAGGTGAAGGCAGAGAGCGAAGGCTTTTCGGTGATACGTGATTTCGTAGGCCATGGCGTGGGACAGAACATGCATGAGGAACCGCAGATACCTAACTACGGAAAGGCCGGCAGAGGTCCGCGTCTGGCAAAGGGCATGGTATTCGCCATCGAACCGATGATATGCGAAGGCGGGTACGATGTAAAGACCCTTTCCAACAACTGGACTGTGGTCACTCTGGACGGTAAGCTGGCAGCACATTATGAGAATACTGTGGCGATAACCGATGGTGAGCCGGAACTGCTCACATTGGCTTACTAAAAGCGAGGTGTTAAGAATGGCGAAGAAAGATGTCATAGAGGCGGAAGGTAAAGTAATAGAGGCGCAGCCTAACGCGATGTTCATTGTTGAGCTTGAGACCGGTCATAAAGTATTGGCACATGTTTCGGGCAAGATAAGGACTAATTATATCAGGATTATCCCAGGGGATAAGGTGAAGGTGGAGCTTTCGCCGTATGATCTTACAAGAGGCAGGATCACATGGAGAGGCAAAGCATAAGAGCATAGATGAAGGCGGATACAAAGGAGGATTAAAATGAAAGTCAGAGCTTCCGTAAAGCCTATCTGTGAAAAGTGCAAGGTGATCAAAAGAAAAGGCAAGGTAATGGTTATCTGTGAGAATCCTAAGCACAAGCAGAGACAAGGCTAAAAGAACAGAAAAGAATTTGTATTGAAAGAACATCCCGTTTATATTACTATCTGCCGATGAGATATCGGTGAGAAAGGTGACGGAAGATGGGAACAGGAGGAAAATATGGCTCGTATAGCCGGTGTAGACTTACCAAATGAAAAAAGGATAGAAGCAGGTCTCACCTATATCTACGGTATAGGATGGGCGACTTCAAGAAAGATTTTAGAGAAGACCGGAATCAACCCAGATACCAGAGTCAAGGATCTGACAGAGGAAGAAGCCGGTAAGATCAGAAAGGTCATCGAAGCTGAGTACATGGTGGAGGGTGACCTGAGAAGAGATGTCAATATGAACATCAAGAGACTGATGGAAATCGGATGCTACAGAGGAATCAGACACAGAAGAGGTCTTCCTGTAAGAGGACAGAAGACAAAGACGAACGCCAGAACTAGAAAAGGTCCTAAGAAGACCGTAGGAAGAAAGAAGAAGTAAAGGAGGTAGAACGATATGGCTAAAGCTGTAAAGAAGGCTGTCAGAAAAAAGAGAAAAGAACGTAAGAATGTTGAAAAAGGCCAGGCTCATATCCAGGCTACCTTTAACAATACATTGGTGACCCTGACTGATATGGCGGGAAATGCTCTTTCCTGGTCCAGCGCAGGCTCACTTGGTTTTAAGGGTTCGAGGAAGTCGACTCCATTCGCGGCGCAGTCGGCTGCCGAAGAAGCTGCTAAGGCGGCTATGGAACACGGTTTGAAAACAGTAGAGGTTTACGTGAAAGGTCCTGGATCCGGCAGAGAAGCTGCCATAAGAGCTCTTCAGACGGCAGGTCTTGAGATCACGATGATAAAGGATATTACACCTATACCGCACAACGGATGCAGACCGCCTAAGCGCAGAAGAGTCTGATAGGAAGGGAGGAAACGAATTATGGCAGTAAACAGAGACCCGATTTTAAAGAGATGCAGATCTCTTCAGATAGATCCCAGCCACCTGGGTATTTTCAAGGAGTCGAAGAGAACTTCTCAGAGAAATACGAGAAAAATGAGCGATTACGGCTTGCAGCTCCGTGAGAAGCAGAGAGCTAAGTTCGTATACGGCGTTCAGGAAAAGCAGTTCAGGAACACGTTCGAAAAGGCCGCTAAGAAGAAGGGTATCACAGGTGAAAACCTTCTCATCATGCTGGAAAAGAGGCTGGACAATGTGGTTTACAGGATGGGGCTTTCGACTACGAGAAGAGAAGCCAGACAGCTGGTTACTCACAGCCACTTCCTGGTAAATGGAAAGAAGGTCAATATCCCTTCTTATCAGGTAAAGCCGGGGGATGTGATAAAGGTCAGAGAAAAGAGCTTAAGCTCTCCTAAGTTCCAGGAGATCAAGGACATGACAGTAGGCATCCCGGCATGGCTCTCCGTAGACAGAGATAAGCTGGAAGGAAAAGTACTGGCTGACCCGACCAGAGATCAGATAGACACGCCAATAGAAGAACACTTGATCGTCGAATTGTACTCCAAGTAGTCTCTTTGCCAGGAGACGGAAGGCAGTTATCGCGCGGATTTCTGCTCTTCTGATCCTGACAGAAGGCTGACGCGGGTTTCGGTCCGGACCGGATCTGCGATAGTTCAGGTAGCGATAAGTTATCGTTTTGAATGAAAAAGGAGGGTTTTGAGTGATAGAAATCGAAAAACCGACAATCGAATGCATATTTTCAGACGAAGATCCCAATTACGGAAAGTTTGTGGTAGAGCCTCTTGAAAGAGGATATGGTACTACTTTAGGGAACAGCCTGAGAAGAATTCTTCTGAGCTCATTGCCAGGTGTTGCCGTTACTTCCGTTAAGATCGACGGTATCCTTCACGAGTTTTCGACCATTCCGGGCGTCAAAGAGGACGTTACCGAGATCATATTGAATCTCAAAAAATTGGCGATAAAGCTCAACGGAGAAAATACCAAGAGAGTGCTGATAAATGCTATAGGGCCTAAGGAGGTCACTGCGGCTGACATCCTGGGAGACGCGGATGTGGAGATATTCAACCAGGATCTTCATATAGCGACTCTCGAGGAAAATGCTACACTCATAATGGAGATCAATCTGGCCAGGGGAAGAGGATATGTTCCTGCGGAGATGAACAAAGACGAGAACACACCGATTTCGGTCATCCCTACTGATTCCATCTATACGCCTGTAAGAAAGGTGAATTTCACGGTGGAGAACACTAGAGTAGGTCAGGTGACGGATTACGACAAGCTTATACTGGAAATATGGACCGATGGCTCCATCACCCCTAGTGAAGGCGTGTCCATAGGTGCCAAGATAATGCAGGAGCATCTGAACCTGTTTGTTGAGCTTACCGATTCCACTGAGAGCATGGAGATCATGGTGGAAAAAGAAGAAAACCAGAAGGAAAAGGCTCTCGAAATGACCATCGAAGAGCTGGAACTTTCGGTAAGATCCTTCAACTGCCTCAAGAGAGCTGCTATCAATACGGTAGAAGAGCTTACTCAGAGGAGTGAGGAGGACATGATGAAGGTAAGGAACCTCGGAAAGAAATCTCTCGACGAGGTAAAACATAAACTCGAGGAGCTGGGGCTGAGTCTCAGACAGAGTGACGAATAAGAATAAATAATACAGGAGGAAACAGCGATGCCAGGATATAGAAAATTAGGCAGATCTTCAGCTCACAGAAAAGCTATGCTGAGAAATCTTGTTACCGACCTTTTCAGGGAGGGCAGGATCATGACGACTGATACGAGAGCTAAAGAAGCCAGAAGACAGGCAGAAAAGATGATAACACTTGCGAAGCGCGGCGATCTTCACGCCAGGAGACAGGTGTTGGCATATGTATACGATGAAGCCGTTGTAGCCAAGTTGTTCGATGAGATCGCACCGAAATACGAGGACAGACAGGGCGGCTACACGAGGATCCTTAAACTCGGACCTAGGCAGGGAGATAACGCCGAGATGGCGTTCCTGGAACTGGTTTAGGACAGACGCATAAAAAATAATACTATCGGATAGAGGCGCGGGATTTATCAGTAGCCTTCACGGTCCGGCAGAGGGAAGCCGGGATACCGTGGAGGTGAAAGGAAATTTCGCCGAAGGAGTTTACGCGCCCCGCGCAGCTCCTGGGACGCCGTAAAATATGCGGCGTACTGTCACATTAAGTGGAGCACTATCGATATAGCGGAAACGCGGAGCAAACCGCGGAGCAAACGCCATGGATGCTGTTTCGATAGTGTCCATGGCGTTTTTTCATATTTTGAAGGAAGAGACGTTATCACACTAATATATGAAGTAAAATCGGAGGGATAAAATGGAGAAGGTTAAAAGCAGAGCTTTCAGAATTATCATGATAGCAGCTCTGCTGGTAATGGCCTTTCCTCTGCTGGCTTTTGCAGAGGATGGAGCCGGGGAACCGGCGCTGTACGCTACGGCATGGGCGGCATTGCCACCTATAGCGGCTATATTGCTGGCTATAATCACTAAGGAGGTATACAGCTCGCTTTTCATCGGCGTGGTGATCGGTGGAGTCATTTATGCCGGAAACTTTGAAGGGACTATGACCCATGTCATAAGCGACGGGATAATCGCGTCGCTGTCGGATTCCTATAACGTAGGTATACTGGTATTCCTGGTGATACTGGGCGTCATCGTAGCGTTGCTGAACAAATCAGGCGGATCGAAGGCTTTCGGCGCCTGGGCCAGTCACAGGATAAAGACGAAGATGGGCGCGCAGTTCGCTACCATAGTTCTGGGGATACTGATTTTCGTAGACGATTATTTCAATTGTCTCACCGTAGGGAGCGTTATGTCGCCGCTGGCGGAAGCTAACGGCGTACCCAGGACGAAGCTGGCTTATCTGATAGATTCGACGGCAGCTCCCGTCTGCATCATCGCGCCTATATCTTCCTGGGCGGCAGCCGTAACCGGGTTTGTGGAAGGCGAGAACGGGTTCACTCTGTTCATCCAGGCCATTCCATTCAATTTTTACGCGCTCCTCACTATCGCTATGATGTTCCTCATCGTGGGGATGAAATTCGATTATGGCAAGATGAGGGAGTATGCCAATAAGATACAGGAGTCCAAGGGAGACCAGGCCGCGGACTTTTCTGCGGAAGAGAAGAAAGGAAAGCGCGAGGGTAAGGTCATAGATCTGGTGTTCCCTATCATAATACTGATCATCGCATGCATAGTAGGAATGATATATACAGGGGGATTTTTCAGCGGCACCAGCTTTGTCCAGTCCTTCTCCCAGTGTGACGCTTCTGTGGGGCTGTCTCTGGGCAGTGTGTTCGCGCTCATCGTGATAGTTATCATATATGTGGCAAGAGGTGTGCTGACCTTCAAGGAAAGCATGGACTGCGTGCCGGAGGGCTTCAAGGCCATGGTAGCGCCTATCCTCATTCTTACGCTGGCCTGGACTCTTAAAGCTATGACCGACAGCCTCGGGCTGGCTGTGTTTGTATCGACAGCTACCGAATCTGTGGCCGGATCCTTCATGAGCCTGCTCCCGGCTATCATATTCGCCATCGGATGCGGCCTGTCATTCGCGTCAGGCACATCCTGGGGAACCTTCGGGATACTGATACCTATCGTCGTGGAAGTGTTCCAGGGAAGCGATCCGCAGCTGATGATAATATCCATATCGGCCTGCATGGCGGGAGCCGTGTGCGGAGATCACTGTTCGCCGATCTCGGATACCACTATCATGTCCAGCGCCGGTTCCAGATGTAATCATATGGCTCACGTAGTGACTCAGCTGCCGTACGCCCTGACAGTAGCATCGATATCCTTTGTTACATATATCGTAGCCGGATTCACAAGAAGCGCGTGGATATCCTTGCCGGTGGGACTCATCATCCTTATCGCCGTATTGGTAGTGATAAAGAAGGTGCAGAAACCATTGGAAGATGATAACGCTGCGGCTGAAGCGTGATCTACAGGAACGTTAAAGCCATGCAGAAAAAGAAGCCGTCACGACGGGAATGCTAAAATGGATCTGTTATCGATGCGCAATAGGCATAAATTACGGTCGAGTGATGTTCACAGATGGTGCAAAATGCCTAAAATCCATAAAATACTCGACATTTTGGCATAAAATCAACGGGGACCTATCCGAAATATGCCTAAAACAGCATCTGAAACTGATTTTTTATTATTTCGTCATCAGAAGGCTTTGAAATACAATGGGCATTATGCCTATTGGGAAGCAAAATCCTCTGTTATAGGCATTTCTTGATGAAGCGATAACAGGATCTTGCAGCCGACAATCCGTATCGAAACGGGGCCGCCGCATTAACAGTTACTTTCCGTTAATGCGACAGCCCCGTTTTCAGTTGTATGATATCATTTGTATTGCATCATCGTTCATAGACGATCTGACCGTCGATCACCGTCATATCAGCCTTTAATGATTTCAGCTCTTCTACAGGAGTATCCAGGATATTCCCTGAGAGGATCACAAGATCCGCCAGCTTGCCCGGTTCGATGCTTCCCTTGATCTTTTCCTCCAAAGAGGCGTAAGCACCATTGTAGGTATACATCCTGATGGCATTCATGATACCGATCCTCTGATCTTTTCCGGCAACGATACCGCTGCATTTATCGGCCCGTGTCAGAGCTCCGTATAAGCCTATCATCGGATCTGCTTCTATGACCGGAGAATCAGATCCCAGAGCAGCTGTGATACCATTGTCCAGATATGATCTCAGAGGGAACATCCAGTTCACTCTGTCTCCGTAATATTTGACATATATCTCGGCGTTTTCATTGAAAAATCCGGGGTTCGGGACAGGTACGATGCCTGCTTTTTTTATTCTTGAAAGCAGATTTTCGTTGATGATACCGCAATGCTCTATCCTGTGTCTGCATGGACGCGGATTTTGCGCCATGGCTCGTTCGATGGCGGTCAGTATCACATCGACTGCTACATCGCCTACAGCATGGGCGGAAACATTGAAGCCGGCATTGTGGGCCTTTATTATTATATCGTCAGCCTCTTCCTGTGTGTAAAGCTGTATACCCTTGAGAGCAGGGTCGTGGCTGTAAGGCTGGCTCGTGGCGCAGGAAGGAGCGCTGGTACTTCCGTCTATCAGGATCTTTACGTGTCCAAGCCTGAAGTGGTCGTCACCGAGGCCTCCGTGTATCCCCGTGGAAATGAAGTCGTTGACCCATTCGATAGTTTTCTTCTTTCCATAGGCATGATACAGAAGGTTGTACATGCGGACTTTGATGATGCCGTTTCTGCAGGCGTCCTGATACAGACCTATGGTTTCCTCTCCATAGAAGCTGCCGTCGTGCATGCTTGTGACGCCGTAACTCAGGAGAATATCGTTGGCAGCCTTGAATGATCTGAGATATTCATCCTTCGTATATATCACTTTGTCCCACATGTAGGTGCATGCCGTTTCTTTAAGAAGTCCTGTCATGCGGCCGTTTTCATCCACTACCACTTCTCCGGGAGCGAACATCTCAGGGCCCGTGATCCCTCCGGCCCTGAGAGCAAGAGTGTTGTAGACGCCCATGTGAAGGCAGCATCTCGTGAGCTGGACAGGGTTATCGGGAGCGGCTTCATCCAATTCATCTCTTGTCGGATGTCTGCCCTCCTTGAGTTTGCTCTGTTCATAGCCTGTCGCTTTTATCCATGCGCCTTTGGGTGCCTTTGCGGCAGCTTCACGGATCTTTTGCTGGATTTGGCTTATGGAAGTGACTTTATTGCTGTTACAATCGATTATGACGGCTGCGTTCTGACCTGTCATTCCCAGATGCATGTGAGAATCTATGAATCCGGGAAGAAGAGCTCTTCCGGCCAGATCAATGACGCTGGTATCAGGACCCAGCCACATTTCCGCTCCGGCGTTGTCGCCGACGTATACTATTCTGTTGCCATTTACGGCGACAGCCTCACACAGTGAGTTTGCGGAGTCGACGGTCACCACGACGCCATTTTTGAATATCATGTCCGCGTATAATGAAAGAGATCTGTTCATATTTTCATGCTTCCTTTCTTGCATTTGATATGATGCGGCTCGTGGCTTCATGCCTCTTCTGCGGCTTCCGATTCTTCGTACAGCTGATCCATGATATAGTCAGGGAAGAATTTTCTCAGAGTTTCTTCAGAGGCCGGCTTTGTGACAAGGCTCACGATGATGAATATTGGGATATTGACCATCAGACCCCAGATCCCTGCATGGATGTATAACGGATTAGGCCATATGATATTGAAGATAGCCACTACGAATACGCCTGAGGCAAGGCCTGCGACAGCTCCGGCCTTAGTAGCTCTCGGCCAGCACAATACGCCCAGCATACAAGGAAATAACTGGCCTATGAAGCCATAACATACGAGAAGTATGTTGACCAGCTCACCCGGATTCGTCACTGAAAGAGGGAAGGCGATGAGAAAAATGACTACCAGCAGCAATTTTCTCTGGAGTTTTCCCTCTTTTTCCGGAGACAGCTTCGCCGCCGGAGCGATGACATCGTGGGTCAGCGTGAATGTGCTGGTGTGAAACTGCGGCTCGGCAGATGATTGGGATGCGGCAAGGATCCCCGCTCCCAGAAGGCCTGTGAGCCACCATGGCAGATTATCGAGGCAGTACTGGAGCGCTACCTGATCGGTGGATTCCCCGTTAAAATCCGTATATGCGAACACACATACCAAGCCCACTATCATCATCGGGATCATGACGAAGTAAAAGACCGGAACGTAAAGGTACTGCTTCCTGGCGGTGTCTTCGTCCTTTGCTCCGGAAGCCCATACCCAGAATTGAGGCCAGAAGGAGAAGATACTGATGAGTATTGAAGTGGTCCAGTATATCGGAGGGAAATTGTCCATCGCGCCCGGCAATGTCAGATATTGGGGTGAGGTCTCCTGGAGCGTCCTGAAAGCTTCGGCGATGTCAAGATCTCCCATGGCAGTATAGACGACGAAAAGACCTACCATTATGGAAAGGCAGAACATCAGTACGCCCTGGAGGACGTTGGTCCAGCCAATGGCTCTCAGACCGCTTTTATATACATAAAATGCGATGGCTGAGACGATGATCAGTTCTCCCAGCCACAGCGGGATGGTGCCATGGCTCATTACATACAGTATATTACCTGATCCGATGACCTGGACGAGAGAGTTGCCTATGACGGCAAAGGCTCCGACGACACCGCAGAGTATACGGAGAAACGGTGATTCGAACCTGGCGCCGATGCCTTCAGCCTGTGTCCTGTACCCGCTTTTGAGAGCAAGTCTGGTCACTCTTGGGGACATGAGATAACAGGCGTACACCATGAAAGCCATATAGATGACCACATACAGACATGCTACTCCTCTGCTATAGCCCCAGCCGGGAGCCCCGAGAAAAGTGTAAGAGCTCACATTCCCGGCTCCTGTCAGGAATATCATGACGATTATCCCCATGGTATTCCCTGAAGATGACCAGTTTTCCACTTTGTTCATATCAAGCTTCCCTTTGGCGCTGTAGCCGAGGATGCAGGCGATCACGGTATACATTATCGTGATGATGAACGGTCCCCATGAAGTCAGGAAATCCATATCAGTGAACCCCCCATCTGTAAGCGACAGTCAATACGATGATGACTACCAGAAGCGCACCTATGGCCATCCAGAGCATCAGAGGCAGGCCCAGGAACAAGATCGGCTTGTTGAAAATATTTACGACAGGTGAGATGGTGAACAGAAGACTCGCCACCATCAGAGCGAAGATTATCCACTCTTTCGGCTTGCGGGGCCTTACCATGACCCAGCTTTTCATCTTTTTTTCTTTCATTGTGATAAAACCTCCTTGGTGATAAATGATGATATGTCGTCAACTGTCTTCATATATTGTAGAACTGTGGGAAAAATACTGCAAATGTTTTAAGCGGTTACAGGCGTATATGGTGCAAAATCAGCAAAGTAATCTGAGAAAAGTACAGGAAAAACGAAGAGAGCAGGTCAACTTTTCAGAACTGCTCTCTTTTGTTGTTATCTGTTATCGTTTGTGCTTTCTTTATTTTTTTCCACTGCGCCGGGCTTTCCAGCATCCTCTTCTTCAGGATCGTAGACATATTCTATTATGTCTGATACGCCGCATTGGAGGATGGAGCAAAGCTGGCAGACCGTGTTAGTGGTAATGCTGTTTCCTCGTTTGATGGAATAGTAAGTAGACTGCGGGAAACCGCGTTTCGCCAGCTCATATGAGCTGACATTCTTTTCGCGCATCGTTTTGAAAAGGGGTTCGTAACTTATCATATCTGTGCACCTCACATGTCTATTGTACCCGTATACTCGGAAATCAAACATGTGCTAAAATACGCACATATCATGATGCGGACGTTACTCATCTGTATCGATGTATTCCATCACATCGGAGACGGAACAGTCCAGTATCCGGCAAAGCTGATTTATAGTGTTGGTACTGACGCTGTTTCCCTGCTGGATAGAATAATAGGTAGCTTTTGAGAAACCGCTTTTAAAGAGAGCGTAAGAAGACATATTCTTTTCTGACATCGTTTTAAACAGTGGTGCGTAGCTTATCATATCTTTCCCCCTTCGATCATGTTCAAAATAATTTTAAACTTATACTCGGATATTGAAAATGTATAAATATTCGAGTATAATTATATGAAACCGATGGCATGTTTTTGTGAAGTTTTCGAAAGAGGAGCAGTAATGTCAGAAATTAAAGGATTGTTTGAGAAGGTAAAGATCGAGAACCTCATGGCATTTCTTGTATACGGCACTGACTCGGAAGGCGAGAGCATAGACGATTACGAAGAAAAGCTGGAAGGTTCTTATGATAGCTTTCTGTCAGGGCTGGAACGGAAATATCCGGGGATCGACAGAAATGACAATGAACTGATGGATATGATATCGGATTTCGCGGGAGCCCATGATCATGTGTATTTTGAGGCGGGCGCGCTGACAGGATTCCGGCTCTGCAGGAATATGGACAGAGAATACGAGAAGCGTTTCAATGAGGAGGAGCATGACGGAGCGGCAGACGCAGAAAAGGCAGATCCGGAAAAGATGCTGTCGGCAGAGACGCCTGGCAGGAGAAAAGCGCGGGAAGAAACGGGCCTTATGGAAGGCGGCCTCAACGGAGGCAGGTTCACGGCCAGGCAATGGGATATCATAGAGGAGACGTTGTTCATGAATACGGAAAGTGGAGCTGAGTATGGCAAGGCGGCGTACCATCAGGGCTTTGCCGACGCGCTGAAGCTCATGAGCGATATGTTCAAAACCATGTGATCGATCGGGAAATCATACGAAATTTACAGTTGGGAAGGGTAAAAGCGGACCAATTAATTCTTGAATATTATTCTTGATATGTGTATAATTATAAAAGTGATGAAAATATCGTAAAAAAGAATAAAAATATGAAGAAGGAGAACTGGATATGAAGAAAAGTGTAATTGCAGTTTTACTGGCTATGGTTCTCGTCTTTTCACTGTCGGCATGCGGCGGTGACAGCGAGGACACGAGCTCGGATACGGTAGTATACAAAGTCGGAACAGAGCCTACATTCCCGCCTTTTGACACTACTGATGAAGATCAGAACATAGTGGGTCTCGACATGGATATCATGAAGGCCATCGGCGAGGATCAGGGCTTTGAAGTCGAATTTGAGAATCTGTCCTTCGACGGACTCATCCCTGCTCTCCAGGCAGGTAATATCGATATCGTAGCCGCCGGAATGAACAAGGATGACCCTGAGAGACAGGAGCAGGTGGATTTCAGCGACGCTTATTATGAATCCCAGCTGTTCGTAGCCGTACCTGTGGACAACGATACGATAAACAGCATCGATGATCTTACTTCGGATATGAGAGTAGCGGCTCAGACGGGTACTACCGGTGCGGAGAAGGTAAAGGAACTGGCTGATTCAGGACAGATCGGTGAAGCTGTTATCCTCGATGGACTGGATACTGTAATGATGCAGCTGATAAACGGAGATGTACAGGCAGTCATCAATGACAAGCCTGTTACGGAAGCTTATATGGCTAAGCAGCCTGATAAGATCAAGATGGTAGGCGAGGCTCTCAATGCTGAGAATTATGGCTTCGCTGTACAGAAAGGCAATACGGAGCTTCTGGAGAAGATCAACGCCGGTCTTGCCAACATCAAGGAAGACGGAACCTTTGACGAGCTGGTGGACAAGTGGTTCAATATGTAAACGCTTTGCGGCTCTGAAATATCGAAATATGATAATCAGTCGACCTTTGGCTGTCGGTGCAGTCAGAGGTCGTTTTTTTGGTAACACTCACTTTGCATAAGGAGGCGTTGTTAGTTTGGAAGATTATTTGCAGGGAATAATGGTCGCGGCGAGAGGTGTGCCGATGACGTTGGCGATCTCTCTGGTAGCGGTCATGGGAGGGCTGGTCATCGGTCTTCTCGTGGCAATAGCGAAACGGTCGAAATTCAAAGTGCTCAGAGCGCTGGCGACGGTATATGTGGATGTGCTGAGAGGGACACCTTTGCTGGTGCAGGTGCTGATACTGGCCTATGGCGTACCGCAGATGATACGCCTTATTTTCGATATGCAATTCAATTGGGAGCATATGATAATAGTGGGCTTCATAGCCTGTGGTATAAACAGCTCGGCATATATGGCGGAAATAATAAGGAGTGGGCTTCAGGCTGTCGATATCGGACAGACGGAGGCGGCCAGATCTCTTGGACTCAGCAATGGCCAGACCATGAGATATATCATCGTGCCCCAGGCGTTTAAAATCATTGTTCCGGCTCTCGGCAACGAATTTGTGACATTGATAAAGGAAACATCCATATTGTCTGTAGCAGGAATAGTGGAGGTGACCAGACGTGGTACTTTATGGGCGTCATCTGATTTTCTGTACTTTCAGGCATATATAGGCGTGGCTATAGTTTATCTGATAATGACCCTCACATTGTCCAGGCTGGTGGCATACATAGAGAGGAGGCTGGCGCAAAGTGATAGAAGTTAGAAATCTGGAAAAATCTTTCGGAGATCTGCATGTACTCAGAGGAATAAGCGAAACTATAAAGGAGCAGGAGGTGGTGTGCGTCATCGGACCTTCAGGTTCCGGAAAGAGCACATTCCTCAGATGCCTCAACCTTCTGGAGGAGCCTACCGGCGGGGAGGTATATATCGACGGAGAGCGGATAAATGTCCCGGACGTAGACATAGATAAGATAAGAGAAAAACTGGGCATGGTGTTTCAGAACTTTAACCTCTTCCCTCATATGACGGTCATGGACAACATTACGCTGGCCCCTGTAAAAGTCAAAGGACTGAGCAAGGAAGAGGCGGAAGAAAAGGCGAGGACGATCCTGGAGACAGTTGGCCTTTCCGATAAGGCGGAGTCATATCCGGCATCTCTTTCGGGAGGGCAGAAGCAAAGAGTGGCTATCGCCAGGGCGCTGGCTATGGAGCCTGAAGTAATGCTGTTTGACGAACCGACCTCGGCGCTGGATCCGGAAATGGTAGGAGAGGTGTTGAGCGTGATGAAAGGTCTGGCGGAAAACGGCATGACCATGGTCATCGTTACCCATGAGATGGGCTTTGCGAGAGAAGTGGCGGACAGAGTTTTCTTCATCGATGAGGGAATCGTGATGGAGCAGGGCTCTCCGGCAGAGTTGTTCGGGAACCCGCAGAACGAGAGGACGAAAAGCTTTCTGAGCAAAGTACTGTAACGCAGAGCAGACAGCGAGATAGTTTATAAGGAAGATTTGGATATTGACGCGAATCTTCCTTTTTAGTTGTGCGCCTGGCGGCGCACGTTTCTAACGGGTGAAAGTCCCGAATCCGCCCGGTAGTGGGAAGGATATAGCCGAAGGCAAGGGTGTTGCAGGTGACTGCAAATCTGAAGGAAGCCGGGTGTGGGGAAGCTACTAACCCACGGGCAAATCTCCGGTCTGACGAACAGAAATCGCATATTAGGCTATGCATGAGGGTAAGTCTGCAACACACGATGAAGCCCGATAGCTACACGGAATCATGCATGGTAAATGCGGCAGATAGATGGAGAGAAAGAAACGTGTGGTACCCAGGGAGGTCTGTGTGAGACGCCCTGAAAAGGGTAACCGCTATCGTAAGGTGGCGCTGAGCACACAGAAGTCAGCAGAGGTCATAGTAACTGAGAAGCGAAGGACCGAATCAATAGGAGTCTTAAGTACAACCTGGAAAGGAGGAATGAGCAAATGAGTGCAGAAAACGAGAAAGAAAGCTGCTCACAGAGAGATAGCGCGGAACGTAAAGGGTATGTGAGAGCGCACCGTTCATTTAACCGGATATGGAAGGAAAGAGACAGTGCAGAGCCGGACATCTTAGGTAAGATACTGGAAAGAGATAACATGAACAGAGCTTACAAAAGAGTGAAGGCAAACAAGGGAGCGCCGGGGATAGATGGAATGACCATTGAAGCGGCACTGCCATGGCTTAGGGAACATAAAGACGAGTTGATAGGAAGAATCAAAAGAGGGAAATATACCCCCTCACCCGTAAGACGAGTCGAAATTCCAAAGCCGGATGGAGGAATACGAAAGCTTGGTATTCCTACCGTCATCGACCGAATCATCCAGCAGGCAATAGCACAGAAGCTGATGCTAATCTACGAGCCAATGTTCTCGGACGGAAGCTACGGCTACAGGCCGGGACGGAACGCAAAAGATGCAATAGAGCGAGTAAGGGAATACGCCGAGGAGGGATATCGCTATGCGGTGAGTCTCGACTTGAGTAGGTATTTTGACACACTGAACCATGAGATATTACTGAACAGGCTGCGTAAGGAAGTCAAAGATGAGAGGGTCATCCAAATCATCAAGAGATATCTTAAAAGTGGAGTGATGGAAAATGGAGTGGTCATGGACACGGAAGAAGGCTCTCCGCAAGGAGGGAACCTGTCCCCGCTGCTTGCTAACATCTATCTGGACGAATTCGACAAGGAATTCGAAAGGAGAGGTGTACCGTGTGTGCGGTACGCTGACGATATCGTACTACTTGCAAAGAGCGAGAGAGCGGCTAAACGGCTATTGGAAACAAGCACTTCATACTTGGAAAACAAGCTGAAGCTGACTGTCAACAGAAAGAAGAGCAAAGTGGCCAGTGTGTATGCGATTCGAAATTTTAAGTTCCTCGGCTTCGCATTGGGAAGGAACGGAAATGGTACATTCATTCGAGTTCATCCGAAGTCGTGGAAGAAGATGAAAGCCAAACTGAAAAGCCTGTCTTCCCGCAGACATGTTCAGAGCGTAATACCGGCACTGTGCAAAATCAGAGAGTATATGCGAGGATGGCTTAACTACTACGGAATCGCAGCGATGAAGCAAGCAATCGAAGAACTGAATGGATGGCTATACCACAGAATACGCATGTGTATATGGAAGATGTGGAAAAAGCCGAGGTCGAAGATGAAGTATCTGATGAAGCTTGGGATACCGAAGCATTATGCCTTCATGGCGGCTAACAGCCGCAGAGGGCATTGGTTTACATCGGCAACCAGCACAGTAAACAGAGCCTTATCAAAAGAAATACTGGTACGCAAAGGCTTTTATGATTTAGCCGATGCATACCAGCAGATGCACGTCAACTATTGAAACCGCCGTATACGAGAACCGTACGTACGGTGGTGTGAGAGGACGGCGGTTAGTCACCGCCTCCTACTCGATTACATCTTTGCCGGGATGAAAATTTGCGGAGCCTGCCTGAACGGAAATTTGCGGAGCAGTCGTTGAAAAAATTCGAAAAAGAAAATATAATAAAAGTATTCGCAGATACGAACAGAAATCTATATAGTATTTCAATGGGGAATATACAGGAAGAGATCATATGGAATACATGACAGTACGTGAAGCAGCAGAAAAATGGAACATATCGGAAAGACAGGTACAGAAATACTGTGCACAGGGAAGGATAGACGGCATAATAAAGCTGGGCGTCTCATGGGGGATACCTGCAGGCGCTTCAAAACCCGGTGATCCAAGGAAAGTAAAAGGGAAAGACAGGAGAGAAAGACCGGGAGGCAAGAGCCCGGCGGAAGGTCTGTATCGGGGATTGATGCCGCTTTTGAATACACCTTTTGTTCCGGGACACTGCCTTGAGAGCATAGAGGCTATGGAGGAGAACTCCGAAAGGGACATAGCTTTTGCTGAATACCATTATTTCAGCGGCCACGCGGAAGAAGCTGCAGGTGAGGCAGAGCGTTACCTGACAAGTTCTGATATGTACATCAGGCTTTCCGCATGTCTCATATATGCTTACGCTAATCTTTCCATAGGAAAGATACAGAGGGCAAGATACGCGTTGGAACAGGTGAAGGATATGTTGAGCAGCAGTGATGAGGCGTCGGCTGAAAACCGTGTGGCCGGAGCCTTTATCAACGTAGCGTCAGCTGTGCTCCTGCATCTGCCGCTGCCGGAAGGGATGCCATCGAGCAAGGACTTTCTGCCGGCTTTACCGCCGGGCGTCAGAGCCTTCGCTCTTTATGTGCAGGCCCATTATCTCTATCTTAAAAAAGAATATGAAAAGAGTCTGGGGGTCGTGGAGGCTACCTTTGCCATGGGAGCGCAGGAATATCCGATACCGGCGATATATCTCCACCTGGTCGCTGTCATGGATTATATGAGTCTGAGACAGAAGGAAAGGGCAGAGGAGCATATGCTGGCGGCATGGGAGCTGGCAAGACCCGACGATCTCATCGAGGGGCTGGGAGAACATCATGGACTTCTCGGCGGTATGCTGGAAGCGGTGATAAAGCCTGAATGGCCGGAAGATTTCAAGCGGATCATAGATATAACCTACAGGTTTTCCGCCGGCTGGCGCAAGGTCCACAATCCTGACACGGGGCACGACGTCGCGGACAACCTCACTACGACAGAGTTTGCCGCTGCCATGCTGGCGGCACGAGGCTGGACTAATCAGGAGATCGGTGAGCATATGAACATATCACAGCATACGGTAAAAAGACATTTGTCCGCAGCCATGCAGAAGCTGGGGATCAGTCGCAGGCAGGACTTGAAAAAGTACATGCTCAGATAGGCGACATAAAAGGATATCGATAATATCGGATCTGAAATTACCCATTTTACCTCTTCAAACGGGTGATGTCAGATCCGTTTTTTTCTGTTATAAAGATTGTGAAAGGATCGATATGCTCTAATACTTTTTACAGGAGGGATGATAATGGGACGAATATTAAAGAAGCGGTCTGTAATGATACTGCTTGCTCTTATGCTGATCATGGGTCTTGCTCCCATGACTGCGTCGGCGGAGCCGGGAACGGAAAACAAGGCGACAAGCGTTACAGTGAGCAATGTGACGCTGAATGATGGTGATCGTGCGACCACGGATGAAGATGGAACAGTTACGAAACAGGACCCCGGCGAGGAGAATTACAACGTAATGTTTTCTGACGGTGTTCTGTACCTCAGTAATGCAACCATCGTTGCACCTTCCGAACGTCACGGAATCAGTGCCGAAGGGGATATCACTATCGATATTTCGGGAACAAACAGCGTGACTGGCGGCAGCAACAGTCAAGGAGCAGAAGAAGCGAGTGACGGTATATTCGCAAAAGGCGATATAATCATCACCAGTACATCTGACAGTAATGGTGGTAGTCTGACTGCAGCCGGAGGAGCCGCAACCTACAGCGGCGGGATCTACAGCTCGGGAGGCGATGTGACCATCAACGGAGATGTTGAAAAAATAACTGCCAAAGGTGAAAAGGCTGCATTCGGAAGCGTCGGTATAGGCGCGGAAGCAGGAAATGTCATCATCAACGGCGGTACTGTTGAGGCGACCGGTGACGAAGCGACTACCAATGGCGCGAGCAATGGCATCTGGGCCGCCGGAGATGAGGCAGGTGAGATCTATATCAATGGAGGAAGTGTTACTGCCAACGGCGGCAAGGCTGTAAACGGCGATGGTATCTGCGCGGAAAACCATATAAGGATCAATACTACCGGTAATGTGAAGGCTAACGGCGGAGAAGGAAAGCACAGCAATGGTATATGCAGCGGAAGCGGAGACATTTCCATAAACGCCAACATCGAGGCCAAGGCCGGAAAGGCCAATACAGACAGCAGTGGCACGGAAAGCCAGACAGTACGTAAAGGTGGACATATCGTAGGAACGGATAATAACAGTAGCGTTGGTATCAGCGCTGAAGGAGGAGCCGTTTCTGTCAACGGTGGTACTGTTGTAGCCAATGGGAGCGAGGCGTTGGATAACAACGGCGTAAGCGATGGTATCCGCGCTGCGGAGGGCATCACCATCAAAGACGGAGCTGTATCCGCTGCCGGTGATAAAGCCAAGTACAGCGGCGGCATCTTCAGCGAAGCAGGAGACGTCATCATAGAAGGTGGTAAAGTGAGCAGCTCCGGAGGTCACGCAAGTGGAGAAAACAGCGGTAGCGTAGGGATCGGCTCAGATACCGGCAGCGTCAATATATCCGGCGGCAGCGTAGAGACTGAAGGATGCTGCGCCGACGGCACCGACAGCGTAAGTGATGGCATCCGTGCATATGAGGATATTATCATCAGCGGAGGCAGCGTGTTTGCTGAGAGTCAGAGGTATACAGTGGAGGCAGATCCGTCCGGATATAGCGGCGGCATCTTCAGTGAAGCAGGAGATGTCATCATAAGCGGAGATAGTACTGATGTCACTGCTCTCGGAGGAGAAGGAAGCGACGGCAGCGTTGGTATCAGCGCTATGAACGGCAATGCGATAATAAAAGGCGGTGTCGTGCTGGCTTTCGGGGCGGAAAGCAAGGGAGAAACCTATGGCATAAATGCATCCGATGTAATCGCTTCGCCGGCTCAGGGAAAGATGATAGCAGCAGAGACTGGCAGTGATATTGAAATCGACAGCACCGGAACAATCAGCGTGATCGGTGCGGCAGCCATCGAAGGCTCGCCTTTCAAAACCGAGACTTCTATGGGCAAAAGCTTCGGTCCGGTATTCCACAGCTATACAGCTGATGTCCCTGATGTGACTCCGGGAACCGACGATCCCGCAGGTAAAGATGATACTACCAAAGGAAAAGCCGGGACGCCGGGAACAGGCGATGATTTTAATGCCGCTCCTATGATAGCACTCATGGCTCTTGCGGCTGCGGCAGGAGGGATTGTCGTATATGGGACAAGGAAAAAACACAGAGCATGATATCGGTTGAGCAGATGTATGTGATGAAGAAAACAGATATCTGATTTTAATAAAAAATATGGGAGCGTGGGCTTGTTGACGATCCGCCTCCCTTATTTTTTTCGCGAAATATAGCGAAATATTCCGAAAAGTGTTCGCGGCTCCGAACATGTGAGCCTTTGGAAAAGGCGGATATAATGCGGGATCCCGGTTCAATTCAGGGAGCGGCCTTGAAAAAGTGCCGCTTCGATATCCGATTTACCTCCTCAAACGGGCGATGTCAGAATCGCTTTTTTTTGGTATAAATAATATGGATCAATATGTTTTATGTCAAGGGGCATTAAGGGTAAAGGGTTTGACATTTGGAGGAAGAGGGTATGAAGAACATTACGAAAAGGATCATCGCCGTAATATTGACAGTCACGCTCGCAGTCACGATCTATCCTGCCATAGGCTCGGCAAGGGCGGAAGCTGCACCGGCGGATAAGGTCGAGAAGACGGAAGCGGCGAACAAGGCGTCGACGACGTTCAAAAACGGGGACAAAGTGAACACGAGCGAGCTGACCGCTGCGTCCGCCGAAAGCGAAGCAAAGGCGGGATTCCTCAACGTAGTGGCCGATACGGACGCGAAAACCGTCGAGGTCGACTGGATGGGCGATGTAAATAAGATCGTGGTGAACCTTTATGAGGATGATTACGACGGCTCATTTGAAGAGCAAAGTCCGGTTTATGTGAAAAGCGTCGATGTCTCGCCTTCTGCGGAGAAAATCGTTACGACGGATATCGCCTTAGGTAATGGTATGCCGGAGTATTTCATACTGGAAGTGCTTTTGCAGGATGATGCCGGCAGCGATATGGCCGAGCCATACCTGTCAAACGCTTATTCGGAATCGATACGCAGCATCAGCGAAACGACGGCGGATGACTATCGTCATGAGGGCGACCGTCTGGTGGAGATGGCAGCCGATTCCGGCGTCAATGACGGCAGCTTCATGCTTCTTGCCGATGATGTCCTGCGCATAGAGGAAGGTACCGGAGGGGCAGAAGGTGCGGAAGGTGCAGGGGGCGTTCTGGTGGAGCTCGAGCAGACCAATGGCGGCGAGTATTTCTGCACTCTTGAGAATGTGGACAACAAGCTCGCGCGACAGCTCAAGGCTATCGATAAGGACGATCCTGTCTTCATTATAGATAAAACTTACGACGGGGGAGAGCCAGCGACAGGGTACCATATGTTCACCGCTGACGGCGCAAGCGTTGACAGTGAAGACGGCAGCGCGATACTCAGAGGAAGTATGGAAGAGGGGGTCGATGAAAACGGGAATTCTGATATTAAGACGCTGGGAACATTCCTGAAAGCTACGAATGTAACGGCGAGCGAAAAATATGAAGTTCCCATTGAGGGTTTTCCTATCGGTAGCTGGGGAACGTTAACCATGGACATAAAGGGCGAGCTAAAGGTTTCTTTTGTCGGGAATTTCGGCTGGAAGGAAAGCAGCATATCTATTTCCGTAATAAATGATATTGAATGTAGCGACACGGAAGTGGATCTCGATCTCCCTACGGCGACGAAAGATATCCCTATCGTGGAGGTTCCTATCGTAGTCACAGGCGTTGTCAATTTTGAATTCATTATCAATCTGAGGTTTTCCGGAACGGCTACGGGCGGGATAAGATTTGATATCAACATGCGCACCGGTATGGAGGTAGGCTCCAGGCTCGGATGGGGCGGCTTGGATCTCTTCGTAAACAACAAATCGACCATGCCTAAAACGACATTCCGCGGCTTTTCGCTTCAGGGCTCGGTATTCGTGGGCTTTGCGGGAGGTCTTTCGGCTAATGTATTTAAAATATTCGGCGTCGCCGCTGAGCTGGAGAGCGGGTTAGTGCTTACCGGAACGCTGACCAGCGGGCATTACTGGGATGGAGGCAGGAAATATCACGCATGTAAGGATTTCACGTGTATAGACGGCGATTTCAGCTATAAGCTGCTGGGATACAGTCTCAGCGTAAGCGCAGGAGTCTTCAGTAAAGGTGTATCCGGGGATTTTATGCCTACTGTCCAGATCACGCCGTTCTATTATTCGGGCACTTACGATGACTCGGCTGCTACGAACTGCCCTCACTGGGGGTATCGGCTCTACGTACATGTGAAAGATCATAGGGATAAAGCTGTCGCCGGGGCGGAGGTCTCATACAGTATCGATGACAAGCAGTTCGAATCGCTCAGCAGTGCGAAGACAAATTCGGAAGGCGTCGCTACTCTTTATCTGCCTGAGGAAGAGTATGATATAAACGTTTCATATAAGGACGATAAAACGGGACATACATTTGAAAGCAAGGGTAATATTTTTAACGAGGAGGGATATTCTGATGAAGGCGAGCTGATCACGCCGGAGACGACCATTGTACTGAACACGTCCTGCTATGAGCTCTCGTTTATAGACCTGGATCAGAGCGGTAAGGCTGAGAATATGCCAAGGACGATGTATGCGTACGGCGGTGACAGTGAAAAAACGATCCCGGACGTTGAACCGACAAAAGGAGGGCGAACCTTTGTAGGCTGGGCCACGGAGCAGGGCTCGACAGAGGTAAAATATAAGCCGAACGATAAAATTACTGTTAATCAGAATATCCAACTCTACGCGGTCTGGGCGTACGACGAGTATACGATCAAATTCGACTCCAATAAGCCGGGGAACGCTTCTGATGAGATCAAGGGCGATATGACGGATATGGAAATAACTTATAAGGCGGGAGAGTCTGATAATATTAGTGCGAATGAATATACTCTCACAGGCTGGGAATTCACCGGCTGGAGCACGACTCCGTATGCTTTCGACCCTGATGCTGTTGAATATAAAGACAAGGCGGCTATATCACATGAAACTCTGCGCAAGGGCATGAAGCAGACCATAACCCTCTACGCCCAGTGGGAGCCGAAGCTGTATACGGTGACATTTAAAGATGAAGACGGAGACGGCAGCACTGAGACTCAGAATATGTACTACGACACACCGACAGCGCTAAAGTCATGTAATTTTACAAAAGCGGGTAATGTATTCACCCACTGGTCTACGCCAAGATTGGGCAGTCGTTATGCTGACGGGGCCATGGTGACTAATCTCTGTACAGTAAAAGAAGACACCGGTGAATTGCAAGGGGATACGCTCACCGCCAACTGGGTCGAAACGAATGGGGCGACGATAATCATCATGGATAATGGACAGCTCGTGAATGTAGACGATGAGAAAAGCGATATTAAATTGATTGAGGCTTATAGGGGTGAGGAGACGTACCAAGGTGTATTTGAGAAAAAAGCCTCGGGTATCTATTCGATAAGAGAAGACGCTGCAATACCTAAAGGAACATACGAGGTCGAATTCACAGGAGACTTGGCGGTATATGATGCCGGCGGCAGGACGATAGAGGTAGATGATTATGCGGGAACATATAATTTTGATTATTATACGGTAGAGATCTCGTGCGATGAACACGGAACTTCGTGGATAGGAGAAAAAGGCAAGAAGACGGCAGAAAAAGTATTGCGCGGAACAAAAATAGCTATCGGCACAAGCGTTCCTGAAAACAGCGGCTATCACTTTGAAAGCTATACGGCACTGGGTTCGGCTCCTGGCTGGGAAAATGAAAATGATGGTCCGACTGCAGCGGAGCAGACTATCACCGTTACCGGACAGATGGAAATAGAGGCGCACACTGCCGCGAACCTTTATCATGTCGTGTTCCATGCCAATGACGGCGAGACCGAATGGACGATAAAGCAGGATATGGTCTACGATGAGCCGCAGAGGCTGTTTGCGAACCAGTTCGAGCGGTACGGGTATACGTTTGCCGGCTGGACGACGACTGAAGACTGGACCGGTCATGAGTATGGAGATCGTGCAGAGGTGGAGAACCTTACCGCTGTAAATGGCGGAAGTGTTGATCTCTACGCTCAGTGGAATCCGGTTCCGGTAATGATAGAATTTAATCCTAACGGCGATGACGATGATGTTGAGGGAACGATGCTTGATCAGGAGACCTTCTATGAGAGCCGTACGACTCTCTACAAATGCAGTTTCACCAGACCTCACTGGGATTTCATCGGCTGGAACACCGAGCCTGACGGCAGCGGTATATCGTATCCTGATGAAGCAGAATATGTTTCACATAGCATAGATAAAAAAGATGAAGACGGAAATGCTGTTCTCAAGTTGTACGCCCAGTGGGAGCCGACGGAGTACACCATAGGCTACGACCTTGCCGGAGGTACGGTATTGGAAGGAAATCCGACGACATATAATATTGAAACTGAGGAATTCACCCTTAAAAACCCTGAACGCGTGGGATACATTTTCCTGGGCTGGACCGGCTTCAACGGCGACAAGCCTGAAAAGAAAGTGACGATAAGTAAAGGCTCTCACGGCAACAGAGAGTATACGGCCAACTGGAAGGCTGAGGAAAAGACGCTGAAATTCGATCCGAACGGCGGCGAGTGGGAAGACGGAAAGACAGAGACACTTGCAAAGAAGGCCGATTATGACAGCACCGTTATCATCCCTGACGCGCCTGCGAGGGAGCACTATACTTTCGAGTTTTGGGAAGACGAAAGCGGAAACAAATACATACCGGGACATGAGTATAAAGTGCGAGACGATCAGGAGTTCAAAGCTCTGTGGGAGCCTGTACAGTATGTCATAGAATATGACCTTGCGGGAGGAACGGTAGCGGAGGACGCCAACCCGACCGTATATACGACGGAGACCGACGACTTCACTCTCGCGGCGCCGGAGCGTGACGGATATATATTCCTGGGCTGGACCGGCTCCAACGGCGACAAGCCTGAAAAGGAAGTTACGATAGAAATGGGATCAGGAGGCGATAAAAGCTATACAGCCAACTGGGAGCCTGTGAAGACGGCAACACCGGAAGATGAGACAAAGGATAAAGGAACGCCTACGGGAGACAGTTTCGACCCATTGCTCTGGGGAGTTCTCCTCTTGAGCTCCGCAGCTGTGTTGGCGGTTCTTTATGGCAGAAGGCGAAGGAGCAGATAAAGGCTGCCTGTTTTGTTGCGATCCCGGTTTGTCATGAAAAGCGGGAGGATATCATAGACCAGTATTTCCTGCATTGATAAAAAAGCTGCCGCGGAATATGTTCCGCGGCAGTATATGTATCGTATGTGAGAACCTTTTAGCCGAAGTATCTCTTGAGGAGACCCTGGAATGCTCTTCCGTGTCTTGCTTCGTCCTTGGCCATTTCGTGAACTGTATCGTGGATGGCGTCCAGATTCTGCTGCTTAGCCTTTGTTGCCAGCTCTTTCTTGCCTGCACATGCGCCGGCTTCGGCTTCTACTCTCATCTCCAGATTCTTCTTCGTGGAATCAGTAACTACCTCGCCCAGCAGTTCAGCGAACTTGGCGGCGTGCTCTGCCTCTTCCCATGCAGCCTTCTCCCAGTAAAGCCCGATCTCAGGATATCCTTCTCTGTGGGCAACTCTTGCCATAGCCAGATACATTCCGACTTCTGAGCATTCGCCATTGAAGTTGTCTCTGAGACCCTGGATGATCTCAGGATCAACGCCCTGAGCAACGCCTACAACGTGATCGTCAACGAATTCGATAGCGCCTTCCTTTACCTCAACGAATTTGTCCGCAGGAACGCCGCACTGTGGACATTTTTCCGGTGGCTGAGGTCCTTCATAAGTGTATCCGCATACTGAACAAGTCCATTTCATAATCATCTTCCTCCTTTTACATTTAAGTGTTTATTGATTTGAGTGTGTGTAATCTTTGGTATATCCGTATAATATACCATTTTGGTAAAGAATGCAATACCTTTTGGAAAAATTTTTTAAAAAATGCATGGAAAAGTCCAAACACTGCTGGCCGTATGAGCCGCGTAAAAAGTACACAAGCTTTACACTTTACCTGAAGGTCGGCGTCGTGGTATAATAATTGTGATAATTTAACAGTACAGAAAGGTGAGTACCGTGAAAATATACAGGATAACAGCGGCGTTTTTACTGATAGTTTTGAGCATAGCGACATTTTCCGGATGCACGACCTTCGATAATTTCAAAACAGCATTTATAGATAAACCGGAGGAAAATACGGCGACGATACTCATCGGAGTATACGAGCCGATGACGGGAGTCGACAGTGAAAGCAGCCGGGCGGAGATAGAGGGGATAGAACTGGCTCATGAGATGTATCCTACCGTAAACGGGAAATTCGTACAGCTGGAATACGCGGATAACGCTTCCGATATATATGCTGCGGAGACGGCGATAAAGGAGCTTATCCTGAAGGAACCGGCCGTCATTCTCGGCAGCTATGGAAGCGTGTATTCCATGGTTGCGGGAGAGTATATCAATGAGGCTCAGATACCTGCCATAGCGATAACCAATACCAACCCTCTTGTTACCAGCAATAACGACTATTACTTCAGGGTATGTTACGTTGACTCCAATCAGGGAGATATATTGGCCAGGTACGTGTTGGAAAGCAAGAAGGAGACTACGGCCGGGGTATTGCTGCCTGAAGGTGATGACGCGGCGATGGCTATGGCTACGGCCTTTACCGACAGGATAAAGGCGGAGACAGAAAATGAAGATGCCATAACGGTATACGAGGAATATACTCCGGGCGATAAAGACTTCAGCGCTCAGCTGGAGGCGGTGGAGAAAGCAGGCGTCAAAAGTGTGCTGCTGCCGGGAGACAACATAGATTCGATCAACATAATAAAACAGGCTTCGGATATGGGACTTGACGTAGTCTTTCTGGGGGATAAGGACTGGAGCAGTGATGAATTTCAGGATCTTGCCGACGGAGTGGCTACTGATGCCAACACGGCTTTCGTGAATTTCTATGCTGCTGATGAGGCGGTGAACGAAGAGGCTGAGAAATTCCTCAAAGCTTATCACGAAAAATATGGCGAGAACAGTGTTCCTGAGGATGCTGTTGCGTTGGGATACGATTCATATATAATAGCTCTCGATGCCATTGACCGGGCGGACGATGACGCTACCGGCGAAGAGATACGGGATGTGCTAAAGGCGGAGAGGAGCTTCCAGGGCGCTTCGGGAACGATAACGTTCAACACTACGGGGGATCCTATAAAGACCGCCTACATAAGCACATGGAGAGATGGGGAACTGGTTTCTATCTACACGGTAGATCCGGTTTAGTGATGTATTTGTAACATAAGCGGTCATAAATTTTGTCCGTTTGTAAATAATAATGATAAAGGAGAAGAACATGGAACAGAAGATCAAAGATGCGTTGGAGCAGATAAGACCATTTTTGCAGAGAGACGGCGGAGATATCGAATTCGTGGAGTATACCGATGACAATATCGTCAAGGTGAGACTCCAGGGACATTGTGCCGGATGCCCGGGCGCTCAGATGACTATCAAGGGCGTTGTGGAAAAGATACTGAAGGAAAGTTATCCTGAGGTAGCCGGTGTGGAAGCGGTGCTGTAACGTCATGGGCTTGCTTAATGATGTAAATGATAAGATAGCCGAAAACAGGGCAGAGATGCTTGCGTCTCTGTCCGCTCTTATATCTGTACCGAGCGTAGCGGTCGGCCCTGATGGAGATAAGCCCTTTGGAGAGAATGTCCACAGAGCGCTGGAGTACATGCTCCGGCTGGCGGAACAGGAAGGCTTTGAAACGTACAATGCTGACAATTATGGAGGACATATAGATCTTAAAGGCACAGAAGACGGCGTAGTGGCCATAGTGGGACATCTGGACGTGGTTCCGGAAGGCGATGGATGGGATTTCGACCCTTATGGCGGATCCATAGAGGACGGATATGTATGCGGCAGAGGCGCTGTCGATGACAAAGGCCCCGTGATAGCGTCTTTCTATGGGATGAAGGCTCTCAAAGACTGTGGATATCAGCCAAAGAGGACCATCAGGCTCATTTTGGGGCTTGATGAGGAAACCAATTGGGAAGGAATGGATCATTACCTTTCGCACGTGGAACAGGTGCCGGAGCTGGGATTCACGCCCGACGCGGATTTTCCTGCCATTTATGGGGAAAAAGGCATTATCGTATTCGATATAGTCAGGAAATTCGATGCTTTTGGCGGGAAGGGGCTGGAACTCAGTTCGATGAAAGGTGGTAACGCGGCTAATTCGGTGGCGGACTTTGCCCGCGCAGTGCTCCATGACAGCTCAGGAGCCGGGTATGACAAGATAAAAGAGCAGGTATCGGATTTCCGTACCGAAAAAGGCTGTGAGATCAATTGCAGAGGGATGGGAAAAAGCCTGGAGATCATAGCCAGAGGTGTTTCGGCTCACGGCGCGACTCCGGAACAGGGAAAGAACGCTGTTTCCATCATCATGGAGCTGTTGGGGAGGATAAATTTTGCCAACGAGAGCACCAATGATTTCATCGCATTTTATAATGACCATATAGGATATGATCTCCATGGGGAACGGATAGGCTGTCCGTTGGAGGATGAGCAGTCGGGCAAGCTGGTGTTCAACGTGGGGATGATAGAGGCTGATAAGAAGACCGCCAGACTGACGGTCAACGTCAGGTATCCTGTCACGGCGAGCGATGAGCAGGTATATGAGGATATGATGACTGTATTGGGAGATTATGAACTGGGGATAGTCAAGGGGAAGACCCAGGAACCGATATACATCCCGAAGGACGATCCGCTTGTCGAGACGCTGATGGATATATACAGGCGAAATACAGGTGATGATGAAAGTCAGCCACTGGTCATAGGCGGTGGTACCTACGCCAGAGCTGTCAAAAATACAGTAGCTTTCGGCGCAAGATTCCCCGGTGAACCGGAGCTGGCCCACCAGAGAAATGAAAAGATCCCGGTAGAAAATATGACGAAATTGGCTCAGATATATGCTGAGGCAGCATACAGACTGTCGGAGCTGGAGGATGATGACAAATAGAGACATATATTGAATAATTGTGCATAAATATTCAATATCTTGGGAAAAAACAGGAGCATAACAGTGTCAGGAACCGCAAAACTTGACAAATGCTCCTTTTTTGTTACAATGGTCTCACATGCATATAAGTGTATAAATCTGATGTTGGGAGAACAGATATGAAGATAAATATCAAGGATGTCTTTGAGCGAGAGGAAAAGGATGTCCATATACATACTAATGACAGACTTGACATAGATGAGATATTTGCTGAGGCTGGAGCAGTCGCGGAAGAACATGAGCCCGCGGACGATATGGGGGAAGAACAGGCTGAGTCGGAGGAGCAGCCTGAGCCGGAAGAGTCGCCTGAACCGGAAGAATCACCTGAGCCGGAAGAGTTGCCTGAACCGGAGGAGCAGCCTGAGCCGGAGGAGGCGTCAGGGCCGGGAGAACAGCTGCGGGAACAGGCCGGTCAGGAGGAGGAAACGGAGACAGCTGCTGAGGCGCAGGAGACAGAAGAGCCACCTGAGACGGAAGAACAGACTGAGTCGGAAGAGTCGCCTGAACCGGAAGAATCACCTGAACCGGAAGAGGTGACTGAACCGGAGGAACAGTCTAAATCGGAAGAACCACTTGAACCGGAGGAACAGGTTGAACCGGAAGAAGAAACTGAAGCGGCAGACGCCGGTCACGAGAACAGTGAAGAAAACGTGACATCTGAGGCGGATGAAACGGACAGCAAGTCCGGGCCTCCGTTTTATAAGAGATATATGACACAGGGAGCCATCGCAGCATCCTTCGTGGCATTGCTGGCGGTGGTGGTCGTTTACACCACAATGATCCCGAGGGAGGTATACGCCACTATAAATGGTGAGGAGTTCACTTTCAACAGCAAGGCGCATACGGTGGAGGGTTTTCTTGAGGAAGAACAGATAGATTTCGGCGACAATGATTATATATCCACACCGCTGACGACTTTTATATACGACGGGATAGAGCTGGATATCCAGCATGCAACTGATTTCAAAGTGACGGCGGATGGTAAGACGAGATCGTACGAGAGCCTGGCCAATACAGTGGGCGAAGCGCTTGATGACGCGGGTATCAAATTGGATGAGGACGATATAGTCACTCCTCAAAAGGATGAGCTTCTCACCAGCGATCTGGAGATCGTGGTTCAGAGAGTCGATGTCAAGGTGGAAGTGGTAGAAGAAGCCGTCCCTTTCGAGACAGTGGAGAAGGATGACAGCTCGCTGGACGAGGGGACCAGTAAAGTGGTCACGGAAGGCGTCGAAGGGAAGGACCAGGTGACGTATAGCGTCACATATGTTGATGGAAAAGAAACTTCCCGCAAGGAAACAGCAAGGACTACACTGACCGCTGCTGTCGATAAGGTCATCGCCAATGGGACCAGGATAAATTACAATGGGCAGACCTACAGCAGAAAGCTGGTCGTAAAGGCTTACGCCTATACGGGAGGCGGAAGGACGGCTATGGGGACAAGAGCCAGAGTGGGAGAGATAGCGGTAGATCCGAGCGTCATCCCACTGGGGACTAACGTATATATAGAGGGAGTAGGAGCAAGGCGTGCCGAGGACACCGGCGGAAACATAAAAGGCAATACTATAGATATTTACATGAATACTGAAAGTGAGTGCAGGAGCTGGGGCGTCAGGTACGTGACGATATATATTCAATAAAAGGGGAAGGGTGATATCAATTGTACAATCCACAGCTGGAAACATTTGTCTGTGTCGTGGAAGCGGGCAGCTTCAATAAAGCCGCGGAAAGGCTGTACATCTCTCCTCCTGCGGTGATAAAACAGATAAATCTCCTTGAGGAAAACCTGGATATCAGGCTTTTCATACGCACTCACAGAGGGCTGCAGATGACAGAAGCCGGAAAGTCCCTTTATCAGGACGCCAAATATATCATCCAGTATTGCAAGGATTCCGTTACAAGAGCCAGGAATGCCATGCAGGAGAGCGAAGAGATAATCCGCATCGGTACATCCATGATGACGCCGGCGCAGATACTGGTAGATCTTTGGCCCAGGCTGCAGGAGTATTGTCCTGACATCAAGTTCAGGCTGGTACCTTTTGAGAATACTCCGGAGAACGCCAGGGAGATCCTGGGCAATCTGGGACAGAACATAGATGTGGTGGCCGGTATCTTCGATGAAACCATGCTCCAGCTGAGGCGTTGCGCGGGACTGGAAATCTCCAGAGAATCCATATGCTGCGCGGTGTCCATACACCACAGGCTGGCTGTTAAGGAAAGATTGACAGTAAATGATCTGCATGGGGAAACGTTGATGTTGATGCGCCGCAACTGGAGCCATTATGTGGATATGCTCAGGGACGATCTGCGTGAGAATCATCCTGAGATATCGATAGAGGATTTTGATTTTTACGATGTTACGGCATTCAATAAGTGCGAAAACAATAATTGCGTATTGATGGCTATAGAAAACTGGAAATATGTACACCCGCTTTTGAAGATACTTCCGGTGGACTGGGGATATACCATTCCGTTCGGTCTGCTCCATTCGCCTGAACCTTCGCCGATGGTGAGCAGGTTCCTCAAAGCGGTGGAAAAGGTATTGGTCCAACAGCGCTGAAAACAGCTGTTAACTTTAAGGTATAAACAGGATAACGAATCGAGACTTCCAATCAGGTCTCGATTTTTTTATTATGTAATCAGGAAAAGGGAAGAGGTGTAAGAGCTGTGGAGAGGAAACATGGATGAGCCTTATACGGTGGATACGAAGATATCGGAAGTGATAAGTGATCCGGTATTGGGAGAGTATGGAAGACTGATATTCCCGGTCGACAGAGGATATTGCAGCGGCGATACTCTGGGAGATCTGCGATTGGCATGGTATAGCGATATAGATCCGGACAAGACCGTGGAGATAGCCAATTATCTAAGAGCGCGTGCGGCGGCAGGCCAGACGGTGTTTTACGATATATACACCGATGAGGAAAAAGCGGATGACCCGGCAAAGGAAGACACAGGGTTGTTTTTCTTCAAAGGAAAGGCGGGAGCGCCTTTCGCCGTATGCAACGCAGGCGGCGGGTTCGCATATGTAGGCGCGATGCAGGACAGCTTCCCGCACGCGCTGGAACTTTCGAAGAAAGGGTACAATGCCTTCACTTTGATATACAGGCCGGGCGCTCAGACAGCCTGTGAAGATCTGGCCAGGGCCATCAGCTTCATATTCGAAAATGCCGATAGACTGGAAGCAGGTACAGATTGCTACTCACTGTGGGGCGGCTCCGCGGGAGGCCGTATGGCGGCGTGGTTGGGATCGTATGGGCCGGCTGCCTTCGGAGGAGATGTGCTGCCTCGTCCGGGAGCCGTTATCATGCAGTACACAGGCCATTCGGAATATACGGGAAACGATCCGCCGACATATGCCTGCGTCGGAGAGGAAGACTGGATAGCCAACTGGCGGGTAATGGAACGGCGCTTGCGGCGGCTCAGCTCTTTGGGGATCGCGACGGAATTCCATCATTATCCCGGTCTCAGCCACGGTTTCGGGCTGGGGACGGGAACAGTCGCGGAAGGATGGATTGATGAGGCGATGGATTTCTGGGAAGCGCAGATGGACAATGATCGAAAGTAGAAAGGAGATATTGAGATGAAGAAAATTGCGGTATTGTTGATGAGTTTTGTAATGGCAGCAGGGCTTGCGGCCTGCAGCAGCGGAGGTTCTACAGACACTTCGGCGGCATCGGGACAGAATACACAGGAGGCATCTTCCGGTAACGGGAACACATTGGTGGTATATTATTCCGCTACGGGCAATACTGAGAGAGCAGCGCAGTATATAGCTGATGCGACAGGGGGAGACATATTCGAACTGGAACCGGTGGATCCGTATACTGATGAGGATCTGGACTGGACCAACGATAACAGCCGAGTGACCGTGGAGCACGACAATGAAGACCAGAGGGATGTGGAGCTGGTAGCCGATACAGTGGATAACTGGGATTCGTATGATACGGTATTCGTGGGCTACCCTATCTGGTGGGGTATCGCCGCATGGCCGGTGGATGGATTCATCGAAGCCAACGATTTTACAGGAAAGACTGTGATCCCGTTTTGTACATCATCCAGCTCGGATATAGGCGACAGCGGACAATTGCTGGCGGATATGGCAGGAACAGGCAACTGGCTGGAAGGTCAGAGGTTTTCCTCAGGAGTGAGTCAGGATGAAGTAGACCGGTGGGTAGAAAGCCTGGGACTGTAAGAACGGATAGTGATAGGAATGATCGTTTTGAGAAAAGAGTGATGATGAGATGCGAAAAAGACTTTTGGGAAAGGATCTGGAAGTATCAGCTGTAGGATTGGGATGTATGGGCTTTTCCCATGCTTACGGAGCGCCTACAGATGAGAAGACAGTTGTTGAAAGGATAAGACAGGCTGTGGAGATTGGGTATACCTTTTTCGATACGGCGGAAGTATATGGCACGGCCGATGATCCCCATGTCAACGAGCGACTGGTGGGAGAAGCGCTGGAACATGTGCGTGATAAAGTTGTCATAGCCACCAAGTTCGGACTGAGCTTCGATATGGAAAGCGGAAAAGTCCCTTATCCGTTGATCCCGGATTCCCGGCCGGAAACCGTCAGGAAGTCGGTCGAAGGCTCATTGAGAAGGCTCGGGACCGATCACATAGATCTGTATTACCAGCATCGTATAGATCCGAAGGTGGCTCCGGAAGAGGTGGCACAGGTCATGTCGGAACTGATGCGCGAAGGAAAGATAACTCACTGGGGGATCTCAGAGGGGGATGAAGAATATCTGAGAAGAGCCAATGCCGTGTGTCCGGTGACTACGGTCCAGAACAGGTATTCCATGATGGCACGGCAGCACGAAAAATTGTTTCCTGTGCTGGAAGAGCTGGGGATAGGATTCGTAGCTTTTTCACCTATGGCCAACGGGTTTCTGACCGGCAGATACGCCAAAGGCGAACCTTTCGACAGGAAATACGATTATCGGGCTTCGATGCCTCAGTTTGCTGATGAGGCGATAGATGAAAACAGGGAGCTGCTGGGATTATTGTCCGGGATGGCTGAGGAAAAGGACGCGACGCCGGCTCAGATATCCATGGCGTGGATGCTGTGTAAAAAGCCGTGGATAGTGCCAATACCCGGGACTCGAAAGCCGGACAGGATGAAGGAAAATGCCGGAGCGGCAGATATCATGCTTACGGCAGACGAGGTGGCGAGACTGGATGAGGCCCTCGAAAATATGTCCATGTCAGATGTGTTTGGCGGGACGGGAACAGTGAAGAAACAGGAGGCAAAATGATGACAGATAAAAAATCACGGCCTTTTGTCGTATGCCATATGCTGTGCCCTATCGACGGGAAAATAGAGGGGAACTTCATGTCAGCTCCTGAGAGCGCCAGCTGCATAAAAAAATACGGTGATCTCAGGAGCACATTCGGGTGCTAGGCGGTCCTGTATGGGACGAGGACAGCGGCGGAATCTTTCGCGTCGGGAAGAGTGAGCGATTTTCAGGATAAAAGGATGCGGCTTACTGCGAAGGATCTCGTGGCCGAAAATGACGCGGATGACTATATCGTCGCCATCGACGCAGACGGAATACTGAGCTGGTATGGTGGATACGTGGAAAAGAAAGGGCGTCCAAGGGCTCATGTTATCGAGGTGCTGACTGAAAAAGCGCCGGTGGCTTATACAGAGTATCTGGAGAGCCTGAGCGTCTCGTATATTTTTGCCGGTGTGGACAGCCTGGATTGCAGTCTCGCTCTGAGAAAGCTGAAGGCTTTGTTTTCCATAGAACGGCTCATGCTGGCCGGAGGAGGTATAACCAACAGCTCGTTCCTTGAAAAAGATCTTATAGATGAGCTGAGCGTAGTGACAGTTCCTGTCGTGGAAGGAGAAAGATCATCAGCGTCGCTGTTTGAGAACGTCTTTATGTCGGGCGGGGGTGGAAATAAAGCCTTTTCCCTCGAGAAAGCGGAGCGGCTCGGCGACAATGGCCTGTGGATCAGATATATCCGTGTCAAAGACGCTTCGGGAACAGGAGATGATCGACGATGAAATCGGTTCTTTTCGCAGGCCGTCTTAAATGGTCCCTGCTTATCCTGCTGATGATGTGCGTGTTGACAGCTGCTTTGCTGTGCTCATGTTCGCGGGGAGACGGCAGCGGGGAAGCAGAACGGTCTGCGGCAGGTGAAACGGTAAAAACAGGCATCATCGCCGGACAGATTTTGGACGGGGCGGATGGCGAGATACATTACAGCTATTATATTCCCGAGGACTATGATGAAAACAGGATGTATCCTCTGATGGTCACGATGCCGGGATATGATATGATGTGGTTCGGTGAGGATTCGTCAGGAGCGAATCTGAACTGGGATGGCTTTCGCGTGTGGACTGAGCAGGATGAAGACATGATAGTCGTCTCGGCTCAGCTTACTGACTGGGGCGAAACATCGGCCAGGCAGGCGGTGGAGCTTACAGAGCATTTCATCGATGATTTTTCCGTCGATCCTTCCCGGGTATACGCTGCCGGGTATTCCGCAGGAGGGGAAACCATGTCGCGGGCGGTATCCATGAGGCCGGATCTTTACGCGGCATACCTTCATGGCGCGTCTCAGTGGGATGGCGAATTCGCACCGGTGGCGGAGGCGGGAGTCGCTGTCTATATTTTCATGGCGGAGAACGACGAGTATTACGGATCTCAGCGGGCACGGGATGCTTACGATGGGCTCCGCTCGGCATATCTGGATGAGGGCCGTTCAGATGCGGAGATAGATGAAGTGCTCCAGATGGAGATACCTGACGATGAATATTTCAGTGAGCGCGGTATCTATGGCAACTATCATGGAGGAGCCAACGTGCTGTTTGCCGATCAGGCGATAATCGACTGGATAACATCACAGCATAAATAGTTGGCTCTGAATCCATGGAGCAGCCGTTTGGCAGTAAGGCGAAGGATGCCGTCGGTCATCGGAGATGCTTTTCGATCAATTCGGCGAACAGTTGGGCGTCCTTCTGATCTGAGAAGATGGCGCGGGCGGATACTTTGTTTCCTCCGCCTTTCCCATTGTAGAAGGAAGCGTATTCTTTCACGAGAGAACCGCAGTCGGGAATACCGCCGGAAACCAGTATGTAGGATGTATCCTTTTCCGAATAGAGCATGATGAGTCTGTCGGTCTTTTCCATATAGTGTTTTCCCATCGTAAAGGCATCATCCATGGAGAGATGAGGAAGAGGATATACGATGACCTTCGAGCTCCCGCCGTTCTCCTCTGCGGAACGGCCTATCATCTCATCCAGTTTATCTATTTCGTTTTCTATATAGGCTTTTTTCAGATGGAACAATTCGTCCTTCACTGCGGACAACTTCTTTTCCTGAGCTTTCAGCTTTTCGGGGAAATCCTCTATGGATGAGGAATACCTGTTGGAAAGAGCCGTCAGGATATCGTGTTTAACATTGTAGTCGGCGAGAGCGCGTTGCCCGGCTTCGAAATATATCCTGAACATCCCTTTGTACTTTTCGACCTTGAATATCTTTATCGCGCCTACCTGTCCGGCTGTGGACGGATGGGTCCCGCAGCAGGCGACGCAGTCTGCCGCGTTTTCTACGGAGCCGACGCAGACGATTGAAATATCTTCATCGAAGGCCAGCGCTTTTCGCAACGGCATCTTTTCCGCTTTATCCCGTGAATCAAATCGTATGACGGTCACGGGAGCGTCTGACCAGATGACCTTATTGGCTTCCAGCTGGGCAGCGAGAGCGTCTTCCCATGTTATGTCCTTTTTTTTCGGATCTTCTTCCAGGGAGATATCGATAGTCATGTATTCATGTCCCATATGAAATCCTCTGTTGACTCCGCCGAAGAGACTGTAAAAGACTCCTGAAAGGATGTGCTCGCCGCAATGGCGCTGCATGTTATCAAACCTTCTTTCCCAGTCTATGGAGCAGTGAACTGTATCTCCGGTCGCGATACCGCTGCCGGCGGCGCCTGCCACCGTGTGGAGGACCTGCTGCCCGTCTTCGCTTTCCTGGACATCGATCACATCAAGATCATCGATATGACCGATGTCACAGCTTTGTCCGCCGCCCTCGGGAAAGAAGGCGGTGCGATCCAGCGTGATGATGAAACGGTCATCCGCATTATCGATCTTTTCTACCGACGTTACGGAAGCGTCCCATTCTTTCAAATATGTATCACTTTGGTATAATTTTGTTGTTTTCATATTTTCAACACTCCCTTTTGACCGCAAGTATATTAATAAAATTTTATACAGAAAGTGCAAAAAAGTCAAATAAAATGCTGTTAAATTTACAAAAAGTGATTTATAATATTGTTGTAATTTATTAATTTGCTGTAATATGGACGCACCTGAAAAAATAGAATCTATCGAGGAAGATTGTGAGGTGCGTGATGAGGGGCAAAGGGATTTTAATAGCAGTCACGTTGGTGCTGATGTGTACGGTCTTTTGCATCCCGGATTACAGGGATATGGCATCATATGTGTGGAACAGTGTATCAGAGCCTGTGGTGGTATTGGATCCGGGGCATGGCGGAATGGACGGAGGGGCTGTAAGCGGCGACGGGACCAGTGAGAAAGATATAAATCTGGCTATAGCCAGGAAAATGAAGGCGCGGCTTGAATCGGAAGGTATCCGCGTCATCGTAACGAGAGATGGAGACAAAGGTCTTTACGAGGAGACTGGGAATGAGAGCATCAGGAGTCTTAAGACCCAGGACATGAAGGAAAGGAAGAGGATAATAGAAGATTCGGGGGCAGATCTGACGGTCAGCGTACATTTGAATAGTTTTACACAGGATACGTCCGTAAAAGGAGCGCAGGTCTTTTACCCTTTATACGGAGATCCGGAGGCAGTAGACGAGAGCGAAAGAGCGGCGAAAATTATTCAGGCTGGTCTCAATGACGAGATAAATATCAGAAAGAAAAGAACCGAGCTGGGAAAAGATGATGTGTTTTTGCTGAGAGAGGTGACGGTTCCGATCGTGATAGTGGAATGCGGGTTCTTGTCAAATCCGGAGGATGCGTCGAATCTTAAAGATAAAAAATTTCAAAGCAAGATCTCCCGAAACCTAAGTGACAGTATTTGTTCATATTTGAGTCAATGATTACATGTTCGGCGCGAAAGCGTTGAATTTACGGGATTTTCATTCATATGAAATAAAAAGAACAAAACTGTGGATAACTTTGGATCAAAAAAAGCACTTGACAGGTAAAAACGTTGAAAAATACACAAAGTCAAAAAAGTAATTATCCACAGCAACCTTTGGATAAAATTGTATACAATGTCTGAAAATTTGTGGATAACTTCTGAAAGGCTGATATTTTAAAAGTTATTGGGTTGTTGAAAGATGTCGAGGAAAAAGCGAACACAAGTTGACATAAAACATAATGCGAAGGTGGAAGAAAAATGCTTAAAGAAAAAATTATTTACAAAGATGAGCTGCCGATCAATGTAGTAACTGCCAACATAGAAGAGTATCCCATACATTTCCATGACGATATGGAAGTTGTGTATGTTCTGGAAGGAAGCGTCATCCTTCGGAACGGATATTATACCTATAATCTCAAGCAAGGCGATATTTTCATTCTGAATGACAGGGAAATGCATAGTTTCCAGAGGACCGACGAGGACAATCTGGTGATGATGTTTCAGATGGATCTCACGTATTTTTCCAGGTATTACGATAGTCTGAAGAATAATTTCTTTGTCACTGATGTGGAGGATGACAGCGATGAAAGTCTGGAGGTGCTGAGAAACCTCCTGGCAAAGATCATGATGGAGATCATCCAGAAAGGATACGGATATGAGCATAAGGTCATAGAGAGCACTCATAATCTGATAGCCTGCCTTCTGTCGGACTTCCAGTATTTCGTCATGGAAAACGGTCGTTTCAAGAACGAGATGAAGAACAAGGGAAATAAAATCCTGGCAGGAAGGCTCAACAGGATAACTGACTACATGTACGATAACTATACCAGAAAGCTGACCCTGAGCGAGATAGCCGACAGAGAGCACCTGAGTATATACTACCTTTCGCATATAATAAAGGAGGCGACCGGCCTCAGCTTCCAGGATCTGTTGAGCTACATCCGGGTCGAGGAGTCGGAACGGCTGCTGCTTGGAACCAACAAGAAGATAGGAGCCATCGCGGAAGAAACCGGATTTTCCGCTGTCAGGTACTATATCAAGCATTTTGAGCACTGGTTCGGCATGCATCCACTGGAATACAGGAAGAAGTATATAGGAAAAATAATAAGCCGCGATATAGAGGCGAAGTATAAGCTGGCGACCCCGGCTCAGATAGAGAGCGCCATAAGAAAACAGGTGAAGGGGATCTATGCCGATTATGCGGACAAGTTCAAGGCCAAGCCTGTCATCATCGATATAGATATCTATGATGACTATGCGGAAGTGGAAAGCGAGCCGCCTGTAATGTCGGAAATAATGGAAAGAGATGTCAATAAAGTATTGGCCGAGCCTTACAGGAAGATGATGGAAATGCAGGAGAACATCATTTCCTCAGGCGAAAACTACATCGTCTCGACTAAGTGCAAATATCCGGGAGCTTTGGACAGCCTCAGCATATTGATGTATAACTTCGATGAGAATACCGGACGAAATCTGAGAAAGATCCTCAACCGGGACGACCTTCTCAGGATAGTGAGGAATTATGAAAACGAGATGGAATTTCTGGTAAGGTGTACGGGACTTTCAGGGACCTTCAGGATAATACGATATCGACTGGGGAAGGAAAGCTTTCTGGCTAAGATCGCCCACGAGGCGGATTCCGGCGCCAGGGAGAGCGTTCGGGAAAATCTGATAAACAAGCTGACATCGGAAGGGAATATAAGTACAGGCAGTTATATAAGCTCTGACGCTCTCAGCGTGAGGACCATATTTGAGGGCATCGGCGCCGAACTGATCTTGATAGACAAAGTTTGAAAACCGCAACTTTGTACTTTTTTAGGACAATGGGGTTGTTGAAATTTTCAGATAAAGGATATACCATATTCAATAGGAGATAAACCGTAAAAACTTATTGTTTAAGCAATAATTATATGGAGGTAAAGAGATGAAATTACTTATTATCGGAGCTGGCGGAGTTGGTACATCTGCAGCAAAAATCATCGCAAGAGCAGGAGCTGAAGGCGACTGGGCTGAAAAAGTAGTTGTTTCTGACTATGATCCTGAAAGAGCAAAGAAAGTCGCTAATGAAATCTGCGGCGGCGGCAAATTCGTGCCTGCACAGATAAACGCAATGGATGCTGAAAGCATCAAGGCTGTAGTTAAAGAGCACGACATCGATTTCGCGATGAACGCTTGCGACCCTAGAATGAACGCAACGATTTTCGACACTTGTCTCGAGTTAAAGATAGGATACCTCGATTGCGCTATGACGCTGGGAACAGAGCATCCTGAAAAGCCTTACGAACTTACTAACATCAAGCTGGGCGACTACCAGTTTGCTAAGCAGAAGGAATGGGAAGCTTCCGGTAAGATCGCTATCTGCGGTTCCGGTGTTGAGCCTGGTATGGCCGACGTTTTCGCGAAGTATGCTGAAAAACACCTCTTCGATAAGATCGACAGAGTTGACGTAAGAGACGGCGATAACTACGGAAATACTGATTCTGACTTCGGATTCTCAGTATGGACAACTATCGAAGAGTGCCTGCAGCCTCCTGTAATCTGGGAAAAGAACGAAGAGTATCCTGATGGACACTGGTTCTGTACAGAGCACTTCTCCGAGCCTGAAATCTTCAACTTCCCTGGCGGAATCGGCGATGTGGAAGTAGTTAACGTAGAACACGAAGAAGTTCTTCTGGTTCCTAGAGAAATCGACTGTAACAGAGTAACATTCAAGTATGGTGTTCCTGCTGAATTCAGAAGAAAGCTTCTGGTTCTTCAGGAGTATGGCCTTGCTGACAAGAGAACGAAGATCAAGGTTGGCGACAGCGAAATCACTCCTAGAGATTTCGTCTGCAAGGTAATCCCTAGCCCGGTTGACGCTACTACTACTATGACAGGTAAGGGCTGCGCAGGTACTTGGGTAACTGGATGGAAAGACGGAAAGTACAGATCAGTATATCTGTATCAGGTTGCTGACAATCAGGAATGCATCAAGAAGTACACTACTAACTCAGTAGTTGCTCAGACTGCAGTAGGTCCTGTAATCATGATGGAACTCATCGCTAAGGGAATTTGGAATGAAGCTGGCGCTTGGGGTCCTGAGCACTTCGATCCAGATCCATTCGTTGAAAGACTTGCTAAGTATGAATTCCCTGCCGGAATCAGAGAGATGGATTCCGAGTATGCGGATGATCTCAACGAAAAGGCTTTCTTGGACGCAGTAAGCAAATAAGAGTGGGGCAGAGCATTTAAATATAAAAACCATGGAGGTTGTCGCATGAGCGGCAACCTCTTTTTTAATCGGAAAATATCGATTTTGTCGCTTCGCTTTTGGGAGGACGATTGGCAGAATGCACCTATAGGAACGTCATATGACGGGATATAGGTGCAGTTTTTTCGCTGATTTGGGGAAATATGCACCCATGATGAGGTTTTTGTCCGGAGTTATAGGTGCATCAACTCATGAAAACGTGGCTTAAACGCCGGATTTGCACCAATAGGATCTCGTGATCATCGTACTTGGGTGCATTGCTTTTAAAAGGTATCGTCAAACATTTTTTCTTCATTTTGACACATTTTGATAAATATAATGAAAAACTTGACGGGGGGGGGGTATAATTGGTATAATTATTTTATTCTATACACATTAAAAAACGGAGGGAGATGAAAGGAAGTGAAGAAAAAGTTTTTTATATGTCTGCTTTCACTGCTGATGGTGTTTACCATGATGCCGGCAACGGCACTGGCCAATGAGTCAGATGCGGGCCGTCCGATCGACTTTGCCACATTCTTAGAGGAAGTAGAAAAGGCAAACTATGATTATGACGGAAAAGGTGTAACAGTTGAATGGAGTCCGTCATCTGCCTGTACGGATAACAGGCAAGACCACAATTGTCTCTTGGAAGGCGAGGGCAAAAAGCCTGACGGTAACAATCCGCAGAGGGGACAGGCTCCCAATGCACAGTATCAGGTCTTTGACGGACAGGCAAATGTAAAGATCACCAATGTGAACTTTAAATTTAAACCTGCTGACTTTACATTATGTATGAACAACACCGGATGGGGCGGCAGCTTTTCAGAAGACAACATCAAAAACGCAGAACTTCAGATGCTGAATACAGGAAATGTGTCTTTCAGCGGCTGCGACTTTGACGGAGTCATTGTCAGTCCTTTTGGAAGCAGAGGAGAATCCGCTTTTACAGAGTGCGATTTTAAAAATGTCTATGATGCATATGCCATCAAAGACATCTACTCTCCTAATGCAAGTATAACAGATTGCACTTTTGACAACTGCGGCGGCGGAATCTACTTTGAAGGAGAGACCGGCAAGGAAAGTATCGTTATAGAAAACAATGTTTTCACCAATATCGATACTAATGCAGCAGAAGGGAAACAATTTACCCGTGGCCTGATCCAGTTTTCAGCCAAAGGCAATTATTCAAAGGCCAAAATTACCATTGCCGGCAATTCTTCCACCGGAGAGGCGGCTGTTATCAGACAGCTCAATACTACGATCACATCGGATGTGTTAGACCTTGGTGAAGTTGAGGAAAACAACCGGTTTGAAGGCAATGTACTGCCGGATTCATCTTTTGGCGACAATACGGTATATTATAATGGTAAATATTATGCTACATTGAGTGATGCCTTAGTAGGCGTTTATATGAGCTCTCCTGAGGATACTGCCAAGATATACTGCAAACCTGGGGCTGATGTAGGGACGATGACCCATGGACATGTGGCTGATAATATCATCATTTACGGAAATGGTGCGTATGTTTCAGCAGGTGAACGGGATCTTGAGATCGATACCTATAAGTATGACAGAACGACAGGCCAACAAAGCAATGCCGGTTCCTTCCTCGATAAGGACATTACCGTGAAAGTATTCGACTTGAACGGAATTGCTGCATGGGGACAGAGGAATACTGACAACACGATCAATCTGTTCTTTGAAAACTGTCAGAACATGGAGAGGATATACTTTACCAATACAAACAACAAAGTTGGAAAGATAAACATCACTTTGAACAACTGCAGCTTTGACGGAAGCGATGAAAAGCTTGAAAGCAATGCCAATACATCAGTATATTCCAATGCAGCTGGAGATATTTCAATAAATAACACTACTTTTAAAGAGATAGCCGTAGGTCTGAACATCAACCATAAGTCAGAAGGCGTTCAGAATATAACCCTTAAAGATTGTGTTTTTGAGGATTGCGCTCTCAGCGATTCTCCTCAGGCGGTGAGTACAAAAACCTATGGCGCTCCTGTACGCGTTGTGGCACAGGATGGTGCAAGGACCAATCTGACGATAGAAAACTGCGAGTTTATCTACAGCGACGATAAGGAAAACTGCGGCAACGGCGATATACTCATAGGCGACGGCCGATATGATGCTGACAAAAAGCAGGGTATAGTAACTTTGGCTATGACAGGAACCAAAGCAGATATAATGGTTCAGGAAGCCGGATATTATGAAGCTGAAGGCACTGTCGCAGACCCTGATAAGGCAAGGATGGTATCTGTAAATGAATCAGATGTGGTCTTTGCAGATTCAGAGAGCCATTTCATTGTTGACAGGCATGACTCTTTTGGAATCGTAGGAGCAAAAGAGGCAACCTGTACAAGTGAAGGATATACGGGAGATAAAGTCTGCAAGATCTGCGGCAAGACCATTGAAGAAGGCACGGTCATCGCCAAAACCGCCCATGTTTTCAAAGACGGCAAATGTACCGTATGCGGAGCGGCTGACCCGGATTATGTGCCGGCAGGGACGACTGATACCGATAAGGGAAATTCAGGCGGTCCGGGAACAGGCGATGACAGCGATATGACATTATGGCTGGCACTGCTGATGGCTTCGATAGCGGGAGCACTGGGTGCGACAGTATACAGCAGAAGGAAAAAAGCACAGTAGATACGATAAACGACCGATAATGAAAAATATCCTGTGATGACCTCACAGGGTATTTTTTTATACTGTTATAGGCAAAGCGGAGACAGCATAGGGGAAGACCGCAGGCGCGCGCCCAATTGTGAAAATTAGCGAAGAAGGTGTTAAAACCGTGTAAACCTTATTGCAGGCAGTTGGATGTTATGATAGCCTGTGACTGACGTGACGATATGTTTCAATAATAGAGAGGGAGAGAAAATGAGCGATATATTAGTCATATATAAATCGAAATACGGAGCCACTGAGAAATACGCCAATATGCTGAAGGCGGATCTTGACTGCGATATCATCGACGCGGGAAGCTTCAACAAGTCTATGCTGGCGGAACATGACCGTATAATATTGGCTGGTGGTATATACGCCAGCGGAATCGCAGGAATAGATATCCTTAAGAAGAACATAGGCGGGATGACCGGTAAAAAGCTGGCTGTTTTCTGCGTCGGAGCATCTCCCTTTGACGAAAAGGCCATAGAAGAAGTCAAATCACGCAATATGAAAGGGGAGCTTCAAAGAGTACCGCTATTTTACGGAAGAGGAGCCTGGGATGAAAGCAAGATGAGCTTCAAGGACAGGACCATGTGCAAGATGCTCCAGAAGATGGTAGCCAAGGAAGACCCGTCAGAGTATGAACCGTGGATGACAGCGCTGATGTCGGCTATCGGGAAGAGCTGCGATTGGACGGACAGGAAGTATCTGGAGCCGCTGATGGAATATATGAAGGCCGAGTAATCTTTTCGAGCTGGCGTTATCGATATTGGGAGAATACTTTATAGAGGTGTATGGAAATATCGTGAATCACTGATATTTTCAAAAAATATGCAGCCATAAAATCCGAAGCGAGCTGTCCAATGGGCTGACAAAATATCCTACAGGGTGTAAAATAAAGGGGAAAATCCCGACAGGTATAACCTGATGATAAAATAAGGAGGAAAGGGTATGAAGATAACGGTTTTGGCGGGCAGTCCCCGCAACGTGAACACTACAGCTATGGTGGAAGCCTTCAAGGAAGGTGCTGAGGGAGCAGGCCATGAGGTGACTGTCCTCAATGTAGGGAAGATGAAGATCGCCGGGTGCTTAGCGTGTGAATACTGCCACACGAAGGGAGACGGAGAGTGTGTACAGAAGGACGATATGACCAAGGTATATCCGGCTCTCAAGGAGTGCGATGCTCTCGTGTTGGCGTCACCGATATATTATTTTACGCTGACGGCTCAGATACAGGCGGCTATACAGAGGATATACGCCATCGATCATCCTCCTAAAGCTACAAAGGCGGCTATGATGCTGACCTCTATGTCGCCTGATGTCTACGAAGGAGCTATAGGCGAGTATAAAGGGATACTGGGGTATATGGGCCTCGAGGATCGCGGAGTAGTTATGATAAAGGATCCGGAGAATGGAACGGACGAGGCTCTCGATAAATGTCGCGAGCTGGGAAAGAACATGTAAGCCGGGAGAAGCATGTAAGCCGGGAAAAGAAAGAACTGTCATGCCGGGCAGGCAGATCACGATGGTGATCTGCGGATCTGCTCAGGGTCTGCATGGCAGCTCTTTTTGATACAGATATCAATTGATAAGCATCTACACTCCAAAAGTCTCGGCTGTCTCCTTCAGCGCCTGTATGATAGGCAGGTGCTGAGGACATTTTTCCTCGCAGGAACCGCAGCCGACGCAGTCGGAGGCGTGGTGGCCTTTGGCGACCCACTGAGTATATTCCATCTTCGTCGCCGGGTTGTGGCCGTAGGTGTTCCACTCGTTGAAATACTCGATGAGGTCCGGAATGTTGAGCTTCTGAGGACATGGCAGGCAGTACTCGCAGCCGGTGCAGGAATACTTTATCAGCTTGTTGTATTCGGCCGAAACTTCATCGATGACAGCCAGCTCTTCAGCTGAGAGCTGTTCCAGATCTTCCGATGATATTATTTTTATATTTTCTTCGAGCTGCTGCCTTGAGCTCATGCCGCTCAGCATAAGAGTCACTTCCGGCATGCGGGCCAGCCATTTGAAACACCACTCGGCGGAGCTCCTTTTGACTGGAGCGCTGTCCCACAGCTCCTGTATGGCGGGAGGGATGTTACTGGTCAGCTTGCCTCCCTTGAGCGGCTCCATAATTATCACACCCAGACCTTTCTCTGAAGCCAGCTTCAGCCCTTTGACCCCGGCCTGAAGATCCTTGTCCATGTAGTTGAGCTGTATCTGGCAGAAATCCCACGGATACGCTCCAAGGACTTCTTCGAACAATTCATATGAATCGTGGAAGGAGAAGCCGATGTACCTTATCTTTCCCTGGGCTTTCATCTCTTCCAGGAACGGCAGCAGATTCAGTTTCCTGGCTCGTTTCCAGTTGGGGACATTGACGCTGTGGACCAGATACATATCTATGCAGTCCACATCGAGACGCTCAAGCTGCGTATCGAATATTTCCTTCATCTTAGCTTCATCCTTGGCCATCCATATGGGCATTTTGTCGGCCAGCAGTACTTTCTGACGATAACCGTCTTTGAGAGCTTTTCCCACGATGACCTCGCTCTTTCCGCCGTGGTAGTTGTAGGCCGTGTCCACATAATTGACTCCTGAGTCCACAGAAGATCTTATTATGTCAATCGCTTCCTTTTCGTCCACTTCTCCGTCTGCTGTTTCCGGCAGTCTCATAGCTCCCATCCCCAGCAGTGAAACCTTTTCGTTTATCTTGTTGAATATTCTGTACCGCATTGCTTCACTCTCCTGTATAACCAATTAATTCATTGAAAGCACAAACTTCTATGGTATTATATACCATAAGTATACTTAAAAAGGAGCTGCATTTCAATGATAAAAGAGAGGGATAAACTCAAGGGGATATGTGAGGAGATCCTTTCATGTGCGGATCTGTCCCATATGGCGGGACTGGCTGTGGGAGTGATGAAAGGAGAACAGGTCTTCACAGAGGCAGCCGGCTTCAGAAATACCGAAGCTGCCGACAGGCTTTCGGAAAACGCGGTTTTTCACTGCGCTTCGATTTCCAAGACTTTCACATCGACAGGCATCATGAAGCTGGTGGATGAAAAAAAGCTGAATTTACAGGATAGACTTGTCGATTTGTTGCCTTATTTGTCAATTGCTGATGAACGATGCGAGAAGATAAGAGTACATCATATGCTGAGTCACATCGCAGGGATACACGATGTGAAAGAGCTGGACTGGACGTCTCATGAAACCGGAGCAGGAGCGCTGAAGGAGCAGGCTCTTTCCCGAGAAGTGCGGGAGATGATCCTCAGCAGTGATCCGGACGAAGGGGTCTTCCTCTACAGCGATCTGGGTTATGATCTGCTGGGACTGATAATACAGGAGATCTCCGGTATGGATTTCGAGGATTTTATCGCGGAGAATCTCATAAAGCCTGCTGGCATGGAAAACACCACGTTCCTGACATTCGAGAGGACCGACGGAAGTCTTACGTTGAGCGATGTGGACAAGGCGGGGATGGCTATGCCTCACAGGCGCGAGAACGCCGGGAAGCTGGCGCTGGAAAGCGTCTATCCGTATTCAAGAGAGCACGCTCCCAGCTCTACGTTGACGTCGACGGTGGGAGATCTGCTGAAGTGGGCCAGGTTCAATATGGAGAAGAAGGCAGTGTCGCCGGGAGCCTACGAGAAGATGTGGACCGAGCGGGTAGACGCTCCGGATAAAGGTGCGGAAATGGGTATGGGCTGGTTCGTGAGGAAGCAGGGCGACTTGCGTTTCATCGGCCATGAGGGCGGCGACGTGGGATTCAGGACCAGTTTCTGGATGTGTCCTCAGGCGGATGCCGCGGCTGTGATATTGTCCAATACGACGGAGGCACCTATAGAATTGCTGAATGAAAAGTTGTATGAGGCTGTAGTGAAAGGAAGGATTTGAGTGATGGCGAAGGAAGGATTCAAACTTAACGAAATATGCGAGGCATTTCTCGACAAAGCGATGGAGATCTACGACGTTCCCAGCGTCGCTCTCGGAGTCATGGTAGGAGATGAGCGGTTTACGGGAGCGAGAGGCTACAGGAATTATCTGACAAAGGATCCGATAGATAAGGACGATGTCTACCACTGTGCGTCGGCGTCCAAGATGATGACAGCCATGGGCATCATGAAACTGGTAGATGAGAAAAAGATAGATCTCAACGACAGACTGGTGGATCTGCTGCCTTATTGGGAAATGGAGGATGAGCGATGTCAGCGCATAAAACTGTATCAGCTCCTGTGTCATACGTCAGGGATGCATGATGTACCGGTGGAGGATTGGGAAGAAAAATGGTCAGAAAAAGTGGTCGATCCAGGCTCCATAAAGAGATATGTCACGTCTGATGAGGTGATGAAGGGAAGGATGTTATGCGAGCCTGGCACGGGAGGCTTCATATACAGCAGCATAGGCTATGAATTGCTGGGCGCTGTGATAGAAGAGACGTCGGGAAAGCTTTTCAACGAATTCATCAAGGAAAACTGTTTTTTACCGGCAGGGATGGACAACACCACTGTCCTTACCATAGAAAGGACTGATGGGAGCCTTGAGCTGGAGGACATAGACAAGCTGAGGATGGCGATGCCTCACGAGAGAGATGAAAACAGGAACTTCATAATGGCGAAGTACTATCCGTACAGCAGGCAGCACGCTCCAAGCTCGACTCTCACTACTAATGTGGCGGATATGCTCAAATGGGGACGTTTCAATCTCGACAGGAAGGCTTTTTCCGATGAAACCTATGATAAAATGTGGCAGGACTATGCGACAGTACCTAACAATGGGGAAAAGATGGGTCTGGGATGGTTCATGAGGGAGCAGGACGGGCATCATCTGATAGGCCATGAGGGGACAGACATCGGGTTCAGAGCCAGTTTCTGGATGTGTCCTGAGCTGGATATGACCATAGCCGTCCTGTCCAATGTTTCGGCAGCTCCTGTAAAACGGATAAATAAAGCTGCCTTTGAGGAAGTCACTCGTTCCTTATAAAGCTGAGAAAATCCTCGAAGTCTTCAAAATCGCTTTGGATGAACTCGAAGAGTACCGATTCCTTGAATTCGTATTTGGACGTTATCATGAGAAACGGCGCCAGCATGCTGGATTTCAGTTTGTTTTCCAGATATCTGATGTCAGACAGGCTGTAGGCTGATACTATCAGCTGGCCGAAATCCGTCAGGAAATACACGCCTTTGACATCATTGTTGAGACGGAAGACTCGCTCGTTGACGTGGTCATTATTCTTTTTGAAGGCCATGAACATCCGGCCGTTTTCATGAGATGTCATGATGGTATTGAGGTCGATCGTCAGTTCGCCTATATTGTTTTCCATATCTTCATCTGACAGGAGGACTTCGTAAACTGTTACAAATTCGGGCTTTGCTAACATCATCGCGGCTTCCGCGGTGCTGACGGCAAAGCTCGAACATTTTTTGAAGTCCACTACACGAAGATCTTTCACCACCACTTTGGAGATGACCGTTTCATAGCTGTTGGCCGATTCTATGAGGGATTCGCACAGATAGGAGATCGCTCCGTCCTCGTAGGCACGCTCGGTATCTATGACATTCTTGCAGAAGGTGGCGGGGAAATAGTTGTCATAGGTATCGAGAGGGACGCCGGCTTCCGCCAGATAGGCGGCCCCTTCATGATCTTTCCCGAAGCAGCGCATCAGAAAATAATTTATGGTTTGGTAGTCGGAGACCATATCGCCGCAGATATCATGCATCAGGGCTTCCTTTTCTTCGGTGGACAGGACTGTGGCCGGTTCCAGCAGAAAGCTGTATTCATCGTAGCCTTCCGGAAGCGGCAGGTCGTGGGTCTGATTGAATTCCTTGTAGTACGTCATGAGCCCTTTCAGACGGGTCTCTGAAAGACTGATCTTTTTTGCTCCCAGGCCTCCGATGAGACTCTGCTCTATGTAGCTGATCTCTTCAAGGTCGTTGCCGAATATGGACTTATAAGTTTCCAGCCCCGCTTCTTCGCAGTCTATGTAAAAAAACTGATGGAGATCATACTCCGGTTCCGTGTCGGAAAGCTTCCATCTGGCATATACTGAAAGCACACCCATCAGTCGGGTGTTGGTGACATAGGCTGAGACGAAATATTTGTCACGGTTTTCCATGGAGGCGGAGAGGCCGCCTTCTATAACTGTCAGTTTAGGCTTGCTCAAATCGTGTACCTCGTTGATATTTTCTGCTGCAAGTATTATGCGTCCGATACAGAAAGTATAACCCATTTTGGGAAAAATACAAGGGAAATAAAGTTAGAGCCGTGTAGGTTTGTCAAACATATGTTACACCGTCATTTAAAAAATTAAGCAAGGTCTGTCTGGGAGAGAGCCATCCAAGAGGTCTCATGGGAAAGTCGTTGTATCGCCTGTTATGGACTTTGAGTTGTCTGCTGAAATCTTCGAATGAATAGAAGCGATGAGCTGCATAAAAGTACTCATTGTCTTTCCTGTGGGAGCGTTCTACTTTGCCGTTATGTCTGGGGGTGAAGGGCTTGATTTTACGATGTTGAATGTCAAGGTCTTTCAATTTTTTCTCAAACATCGTGAGATCATTGTCTGCCTTGCTGTTACCAAAACGTTTTGTGAACTCAAATCCATTATCCGTCTGGACGCATTGGACTTTGAAGGGGAAGGCTTTCAGCATATGCTCCAGAAATACTGCAGATGAATAAGTGGATGCTTCCTGAAAGGCTTCTACATAACGGAACCGCGAGAACTCGTCGATAGCGGTATACTGGTAGAATTTTTCTCCTTTCACATCGCCGACCATGCAGGAAGAAGGTACGTGCTTCACGTCGATCTGCACACGCTGACCGGGGTACAGCATCTGTTCATAAGGCTTAGGAGTGTATTTCGGGTTTGGAAGCTTTTGAGGAGCCATATCAAGCCTTTTGAGGACACGCCAAAGACCTGTGATGGAGCGTGAATAACCGCGCTGTGTAAGCTTAACCCAAAAGACGACCAGACCTGTGTGAGGGTTCCTCCTGCGCATATCCCGGATAAGTTTGAGCTCTTCGGGAGTATGCTGGTTGGGATGGGAATGAGGACGTCTGGAACGATCGCGCAGGGAATCCCAGGAGCCATCGTAGCGAGCTTTCCAACGATAGATATACTGACGGTTAGTCTTGTATTTGATAGCTGCTTTGGTGACTCCATAACGTTCAGCGTATTTAATAAGTGATAGACGGTATCTCATATCCTGTGTTATACTTGCCATGCGAGGATGCTCCTTTATGTATTTTTGTTTTGTGGTGATTCAAATATAACACAAAGTGAACCTATCGCTTTTTATTTATTCACTTGTAACATATGTATTGTAATCCTACATACAAGGGAAATAAAGTTAGAGCCGCCTATTGACATAGCATCTAATTCATATATAATTAAATGTGGAAAACTGAATGATATCCTTATTGAGAGCGGTGGAGGGACTAGGCCCAGCGAAACCCGGCAACCCCTGTACATGGAGTATGGAAGGTGCCAAATCCTACAGATTTTTATCTGAAAGATGAGGAAAGAATAATGATAACAATATCTCTTTCTGATTCTGGAAAGAGATTTTATTTTATGGAGGTCAATGATGAAGAAATTATTTACATCGGAATCGGTAACCGAGGGACATCCCGATAAGATCTGCGATCAGATATCGGATGCCATAGTGGATGCCATAATGGAAAAGGATCCCCAGGGACGTGTGGCGGCAGAGACGACTGTTAATACCGGATACGCGATGGTCATGGGGGAAATAAGCACAGAATGCTATATCGATATACAGAAGCTGGCCAGAGATGTGATCTGTGACATAGGGTACGACAGCGGTGAATATGGATTTGACGGTAATGTGTGCGCGATAATGACCGCCATAGATGAACAGTCGCCGGATATAGCCATGGGAGTAGACAAGGCGTTGGAATATAAGGACGGGGAGCTTGCCGATGAAGCGGAGATGACCGATGAGACGGGAGCCGGAGATCAGGGTATGATGTTCGGCTTTGCCTGCGACGAGACTCCGGAGATGATGCCGCTGCCCATATCGCTGGCCCACAGACTGGCCAGAAGGCTGGCGGAGGTGAGGAAGGACGGCACGCTGCCGTATCTGAGGCCGGACGGAAAAACGCAGGTGACCGTGGAATACGACGACGATAAGGTAAAGAGGATAGATACCATAGTGATCTCCACGCAGCATGACCCTGACGTGACTCTGGAACAGATAAGGGATGATCTGATAGAGCATGTGGTGAAGCCGGTGGTGGATGAAGCTCTGCTGGATGATGAGACCAGATATTTCATAAACCCTACGGGCAGATTTGTCATCGGAGGCCCTCATGGAGATTCGGGTCTTACAGGACGGAAGATAATCGTGGATACTTACGGAGGCTATGCGCGTCATGGAGGTGGGGCTTTCAGCGGAAAGGACCCTACAAAGGTGGATCGTTCAGCTGCTTATGCGGCTCGATATGTGGCTAAGAACCTGGTGGCGGCAGGGCTTGCGAAGAAGTGTGAGATACAATTGGCCTATGCTATAGGTGTAGCCAGGCCGGTTTCCATATTCGTCGATTCTTTCGGCACGGGAAAGGTCTCCGATGAACGACTGGCACAGATCGTCGAGGAAAATTTCGATCTGAGGCCTGCGGCTATCATCAGGGATCTGGATCTGAGAAGACCGATATACAGACAGGTGGCGGCATACGGTCACTTCGGCAGGACTGATATAGACGTGCCGTGGGAAAAGACCGACAGAGCCGATAAATTGAGAATGGCCGCAGATATATAGTTTCAGAGAAAGGAAAGTCGAAAGGAGAGCTTTGGTAAAGATGGGAGTTAAGGTGGCGAAATTCGGAGGTTCGTCGGTGGCGGACGCTCTGCAGATAGAGAAGATAAGAAAAATAATAGAAGATGATGGAGAAATAAAGTATGTAGTCGTATCAGCGCCGGGGAAGAGATTTTCCGAAGACAGCAAGATAACGGATCTGCTGTATCTGTGTAAGACTCATATCGAGCACAAGATACCGTATCAGCAGATATTTCAGGTGGTACGCGACAGGTTCATGGCGGTCAGAGTCAACCTGGACGTGGATGTGAACCTGGACAGGGAATTCGACGAAATAAAGAAGAATCTGGAAGACGGAGCCAGCGCTGATTATATAGCCAGCAGAGGAGAATACCTCAACGCCATGATAATCGCGGCGTATCTGGGCTACGATTTCGTTGATGCGGCTAAAATGGTCAAATTCGATGAAAAGGGAAGGTTCATGGAAGAGCTTACCAACAAGGAGATAAAGAAGGAGCTGGCAAACCACGAAAAGGCTGTGATACCTGGCTTCTATGGCTCGAAAGTAGATGGGAGCGTGAGGACTTTCTCAAGAGGCGGTTCCGATATAACAGGAGCGCTGGTAGCCAGAGCTGTAGAGGCGGATGTTTACGAGAACTGGACGGATGTATCGGGTTTTCTGATGGCCGATCCGAGGATAGTCGATAATCCTAAGCCTATAAGCACTGTATCATATAAAGAGCTGAGAGAGCTTTCCTATATGGGTGCGTCGGTGCTTCACGAGGACGCTATATATCCTGCCAGAGTTGCCAATATACCTATCAATATCAGAAACACCAACAGACCGCAGGATCCGGGAACCATAATAACATCGGAGCCCGGTCAGCTGGAGGAAGGACAGATCATCGCCGGTATCGCGGGCAGCAAGGATTTTACCGTAATAGCCATGTACAAGAACCTGATGAGCAGTGAACGGGGTTTTATCAGGAAGATGACCGGGATACTGGAAGATTACGACGTTCCTATCGAACACATACCGAGCGGTGTGGATACGCTGTCGGTGGTATTGGATAACGATGGTATCGACGGCAGACTGGATGAGATCGTGGAGGAATTCGAGCGCCAGCTGAAGCCTGATACCATAGAGGTCTTTGAAGACATGGCTCTCATAGCCACCGTGGGACATGGCATGTCCTACAGACCGGGTGTGGCGGCGAAGCTGTTCGTCGCACTGGCACAGGAGAACGTGAATATCAGGATGATAGACCAGGGCTCCAGCGAGATGAACATAATCGTCGGCGTCGAGAACAAGGATTTTGAAACAGCGATAAAGGCCATATACAGGGCTTTCGTGTCCTGAGAGTGAAGCTTGCGTATAATCTTTGTATAATCCGTATATAATTGATGATTTGAATTGTAAATCCGAAGGATTTGAGATAAAATGTAATATTATAATCACAATAGAACGCAGGAGGTAACTATGGCATATATTTTTGACGAACCATCCAGAACATTCAACGAGTATCTTCTGGTACCGGGGTACTCTTCAAAGGAATGCAGGGTCGATAACGTTTCTCTACAGACACCGGTAGTTAAATTCAGAAAGGGAGAGGAGCCGGCTATAACAATGAACATTCCTCTCGTATCGGCTATAATGCAGGCGGTTTCAGGAGAAAAACTTGCCATAGCCCTTGCCAAGGAGGGGGGAATATCGTTCATATTCGGTTCTCAGACCATAGAGAAGCAGGCTGAAATGGTCAGGAGGGTCAAGGCTCATAAGGCCGGTTTCGTCACGAGCGATGCCAATATCAGGCCTGATCAGACGCTGAGAGACCTGCTGGCGTTGAAGGAAAGAACGGGACATTCCACCACTGCGGTGACGGAAGACGGTACAGCCGAGGGAAAGATGGTAGGTCTGGTGACCAGCAGAGATTACAGGATAAGCAGGATGTCCCTGGATGAAAGGATATGCGATTTCATGACGCCTTTCGATAAGCTGGTGTATGCGGAGGAAGGCGTGACTCTTTCGGAAGCCAACGATATCCTCTGGGACAATAAGTTGAACGCGCTGCCGATAATAGGAAAGAATCAGAGACTGGCATACTTTGTCTTCCGCAAAGACTACGATACACATAAGGCGTATCCTGATGAATTGCTCGACGAACATAAGAGATATGTAGTGGGTGCAGGCGTGAATACCAGGGACTATGAGGAGAGGATCCCTGCTCTGGTGGAAGCGGGAGCTGATGTACTCTGCATAGATTCCTCCGAAGGGTTCACCGAATGGCAGAAGGCAACGCTGGATTTCGTCCGCGGCAAGTACGGAGACAGCGTGAAGATAGGCGCCGGTAACGTTGTGGATAAGGAAGGCTTCAATTTTCTCGCCGACGCGGGCGCTGATTTCGTAAAGGTTGGTATCGGCGGAGGTTCTATCTGCATAACAAGAGAGCAGAAAGGTATCGGCAGAGGTCAGGCGACGGCGGTCATAGAAGTGGCAAAAGCCAGAGACGATTATTACAGGAAAACAGGCATATACGTACCTATTTGCTCCGATGGAGGAATCGTATATGATTATCATATGACGCTGGCTCTCGCCATGGGAGCGGATTTCCTGATGCTGGGCAGATATTTCTCCAGGTTCGATGAGTCTCCTACGGCAAAGCTGATGGTAAACGGCAATTATGTAAAGGAGTACTGGGGAGAAGGATCTAACAGAGCGAGAAACTGGCAGCGTTACGATATGGGCGGCGACAGCAAGCTGTCCTTCGAAGAAGGCGTCGATTCGTACGTTCCGTATGCAGGCCCTCTCAGCGATAACGTGAGGCAGTCTCTGCAGAAGGTGAAGTCCACCATGTGTAACTGTGGAGTTCTGACCATACCTGACCTGCAGAAAAACGCGAAACTGACGGTCGTTTCCGCTACCAGCATCGTGGAGGGCGGAGCCCACGATGTGATCCTGAAGGATACATCGGGAAATAACAACAGATAGCCTGAACACCGGACCCGGCACGGTAATCGTGGCGGGTCGTTGCTTTTCACGGGGGCATAGCCGACAGACCGATACCGTGAAGCGGATATTCAAAAATAAAACTATTCTATTTGGAAGGGAATCGATATATGGAACATGAAAAGATCATCGTCCTTGATTTTGGCGGACAGTACAATCAGTTGATCGCCCGCCGCGTGAGAGAATGCGACGTTTACTGCGAAGTGCGCCCTTATTCCATGAGCCTTGAGGAGATCAAGGCAGAGGCACCGAAAGGCATCATTTTCACGGGCGGCCCCAACAGCGTTTACGGAGACGATTCTCCGCAGTATCCGAAGGAGATATACGAGCTGGGGATCCCGATCCTGGGGATCTGTTACGGGGCTCAGCTTATCGCCCATCAGCTGGGAGGGAATGTGGAAACAGCGCCTGTCAGCGAATACGGAAGGACAGAGGTCGACATCGACGACAAAAGCGGGCTTTTCAGGGATGTGGATGATAAGACGATATGCTGGATGAGCCATACCGACTACATAAGCCAGACTCCGGAGGGGTTTGAGGTGACAGCTCATACACCTGTCTGCCCTGTGGCAGCTATGGAAAACAGGGAACGCGGGATATACGCGCTTCAGATGCACCCTGAGGTAGTACATACGGCGGAAGGGGTCAAGATGCTCCGGGCCTTCGTAAAGGATGTGTGCGGATGCTCCGGCGACTGGAAGATGGGCTCTTTCGTAGATGATACGATAGCAGCCATCAGGGAAAGAGTAGGCAGCGGCAAGGTGCTGTGCGCTCTGTCGGGAGGCGTGGACTCTTCCGTAGCGGCGGTGCTGATGTCGAAAGCCGTCGGGAAACAGCTTACCTGTGTTTTCGTCGATCACGGACTTCTGAGGAAAAACGAAGGAGATGAAGTAGAAGCCGTCTTCGGACCGGAAGGCGAGTACGATCTGAATTTCGTAAGAGTGAACGCTCAGCAGCGGTTTTACGATAAGCTGGCAGGAGTCGAGGAACCGGAACAGAAGAGAAAGATCATCGGCGAAGAATTCATCAGGGTTTTCGAAGAAGAAGCGAAGAAAATCGGCGCAGTCGATTTCCTCGTACAGGGAACGATATATCCCGATGTGATCGAGAGCGGACTGGGAAAATCCGCCGTGATAAAGTCCCACCACAACGTTGGCGGGCTGCCGGATCACGTGGACTTCAAGGAAATCATCGAACCTCTGAGGATGCTCTTCAAGGATGAAGTGAGAAAGGTGGGCCTCAAGCTGGGGATCTCGGAATACCTGGTATTCCGCCAGCCGTTCCCGGGACCTGGCCTCGGTGTCAGGATCGTCGGCGAGGTGACGGAGGAAAAGGTGAAGATCGTCCAGGATGCCGATGCCATCTACCGCGAGGAGATCGCCAAGGCGATGGAGAACGGACTCATTCCGAAGTATGGTGAAGAAGGGACCCTCGGCCAGTACTTCGCCGCTCTGACGAATATGCGCAGCGTCGGAGTGATGGGCGATTTCAGGACCTACGATTACGCCATCGCCCTGCGGGCAGTGCTGACCAGCGACTTCATGACAGCAGAAGCCGCCCAGCTTCCGTGGGACGTGCTCCAGACCGTCACCACCAGGATCGTCAACGAGGTGAAACACGTGAACCGCGTATTTTACGACTGTACGGGCAAACCGCCGGGGACGATAGAGTTCGAATAATTAACAAATTTCGAGAGCACTTGGAAATAGAGAACTCTCAGTATTCTTCGATCTCAGTCATGTGGATATAATGCTGAAATTTATGGATGGTAGTTATTTTTAGAAAATCCTTTGTTTTTTAATTAATGTAAAATTGCATGATGAAAGAAAAACTTAAGATATTATCATTTCAAACTGCAATGGCTATGCAGAATGAAAGAGAAAAACACGATCGGACAAAATGGATCTATGTTCCAGATTTTTATACGGAATATAGATATATTCTGGGAACGGTAGGGAATAATCCGCTTATTACTATTGGAATCAATCCATCAACTGCAGAACCGGAAAAGATGGATAACACAATGAAATCAGTCGAAAGGATAGCGACGGGGAACGGATTTGACTCATTTATTATGTTTAATGTCTATGCACAGCGAGCGACAGATCCAAATCAAATGAATAAAGAAATAAATCCGATGCTTCACAAAGAGAACATGCAGGCCTTTCAATGGATATTGGAAAACAGTGGCAAAAAGCCGATAATCTGGGCAGCTTGGGGAACAAATATAGAAAGAAGAAAATATTTAAAGGAATGTCTTAGAGAGATGATTAATATTTCTAATCAGTATAAGGCTGTTTGGTGTAAGGTTGGAAAGTGTTCTATTAAGGGACATCCTCATCATCCTTTATATTTGAAAAAAGATTCCAGGCTAGAAACGTTTGATGTTAAAACATATTTGACTTCATTATGAGGGAACTTTCTATGAAATCTTTAGATACAAGTGTATGTTCCCCAAAGGGATAATGATGGAAGAATTGTAGATTTTATAGATATCCCCTCATATTCTACCAATAAGGGATTCGTTTTATTCTGAAAAAAAGTATGATTATATCATCAAATGAATGGAGGAATAGAAATGAATCAATTAGTTATAGGAAAATACATTTCCTTAAAGAGAAAACAGAAAAACATGACTCAGGAACAGTTGGCAGAGAAGCTAGGCGTTTCAAATAAAACTATTTCAAAATGGGAAACTGGAAAATGTATGCCTGATTATTCTATTGTTAAGAAGCTATGTGTTGAATTGGAAATTACAGTTGCAGAATTGTTTGATGGTGAAACTTCAGGAGAAAAAAGTGTTCGCGTTTATGATGGAGAACAGTTTTTAGATTTACTTAGAAGAACACAGGAATTAGAAAAACAAAAGAATACTTTGTACGGAGTTGTGTTAATTGTTATGGGCATAGCTATGCAAGCTCTTTCTTATGCAGTTGGCGGTTCTGATATGAAAGACTTTATTTCAGGGGTCCTCTTAGGGATGTCAGTTGCGGTGATGTTAATAGGTGTTTACGTGGTTGGAAAGTCTTTATCGGGAAAGTAATTTATAACTTTTAAGCGGGCAATAATGTTAGAATTCAAATAATATTGAAGAAGACCAATCCATTGCTATTAGCGACAATAAAATGACAATAAGATTCTATAGAATCAGAGACAATACATACAAATCAGTTCATTATTGAACTGATTTGGGGCTGAAGTATGGAATAAGAACTATAAATTAAGTAGAACTTTGCGAGTTCGAATAGCGGGTAGACTCCCGGAAATGCTGAAAAAATGGGCATTTCCGGGAGTCGATTTATGTCCGTCACTGCAAGTATTCGATAGATGATTTAACAGAACTTTCTTTCTCTGCTGTTCTGCTGAATAAAGTTTAATTCTCGATTTCCTAAATTTCCCCATATTCTGCTTTTGATGCTGGTGTGTGATAAAAGAATCAAATTCGTCTATGCTATCATATTTTTCGCAGGGATAATTTTCACACTGAAAGCAATATTCTACATTCCCATGCTGCAAGCAGCATAAAGAAAAAAGTAAATTATTCCGTTGGAAATTTTTTATCGCGGTTCTCCTCTGAAAGCGTATTTTTAATAATCGATTTGAGTTTATCTGAATGTTTTTGGCTTTTCTGCATCAGATCATGTAGGGCCTGGCAGTTAGCCCAGTGTTGTTCCCACATATCTTTACCTACAATTCCTTCAAAATCAAGCTTTATAGGAGCGTATCGCTGTTCATAATCTTCAAGACGTTTTATTCGCTGTGCTATATCTGGAATGTGTCGAGAAGATGGGGAAAGTGCGGCGTTACTTAGCATCCATGTTTTCCAGTGTTTATTCCCCTTACTTTGATTGCATTTGCCACAGGCAGGAACTAAATTATGGATTTCGGATATGTATCCAGTTGGCTTTTTATCTTTGATTAGGGGATAAAAATGATCCCATTCAGTATATGGATTTCCACAGTATGCGCAAACAATGTGGTCTTTATCCATTCCCAAAGTTTCTAAGGCGGCTTCGATTTCTTGTTCTGTTGGTTCAATAACAGGAATGATTCCATTAACAAAGGCATTGGTAATGCTGGAAGTTCGTCCCGTGATTTTGACAGGTGTTGGCATTCTAAATATCTTTTTCATTGGTAACTCCGTATTAGTTTTTTGGATATACTTTGACAGCTATTCCGGAAACGCTTTTTTTGACGACAATCTCCATATCTATCTGATTTTCACATTAAGACAGGCACATTGAGATCATGTCCTGCTATGATCTCAATACACTTGCCCCGTCCATTATGAACGTTTCCAGAAGATCCGACATGTATTGGCGGGATTCCTTTATGCCGCCTCTCAGCCATGTCAGGATGAGGTCTATACAGCCGGAAAATATAAACGAAAAGAAATATTCGTATTTCGTGCGATCGCTTACAGGGTACAGCTGTGACCAGGAGTCGAAACAGATGCCGTGAGCGATATTCTTGATCTTTCGGGAAAAAGACATATCTATCTGATTGTCCGCCAGGGAAAGGACCAGTCTGCTGTTTTTTGCCGCAAAGGCCAGCATACCGTCTATTCTGGGCAGCGGACTCTCTGTCAGTTCTTCCGGATGAAAGCCGTCGAATACGCTTCTGAATTCGTCAAAAAAGTCGTTTTCGATATCGTCGAGAAGGTCGTAGATATCGCTGTAATGCAGGTAAAATGTGCTGCGGCTGATATCCGCGAGATCGGCAAGCTCCTTAACTGAAATCGATTCTATGATGCGCCCCGTTGAAAGCAGAGCTATAAGGTTGTCCTTGAGCTCTTTTTTCGTTCGGATACTGCGCCTGTCTGATTTACTTGACATTTTATCCCTCCGTGTCGATAAATGAACAGATCGCTGCCTTTTGTGCATCGTAAAAGCGAGGCACTCAATTATAATAGACAGATGTCAAGAAAAATGCAAGCATTTGTTTTGGAGGGTAGAATATGAGATTTGGCAAGGCATTGAAATCGAGATTTGAACTTATAAAGGAAACGCCGATACGCATACTGGCGATCGCGATAGCAGTTGTCGTTTCCCTTTGCTATGGGCTTGTTACGGTAGTGGCGTTCAGCAAAATCCCGGATTCGGTAAAGGATTTTCCCGTCGCTATCGTGAATGGCGACAAAGGAGTCGGGTTTGACGGCAAGCGAGTAAATTATGGGGATATGATAATAGAAGAGGTGGAGAAAAATGACAGCGTAAAGTGGGAGATATGCGACGAGGAGCAACTGGAAGAAGGTATAGAGAAGACTGATTATTATCTGGCGTTCGTGATACCGGATGATTTCAGCGAAAAGGTCCTGAGCGCCAGGACGGGAAAGCCGGAGACAGCGGAGATACAGTATCTGTCGAATATGAGGAAAAATTTCATCGCTTCACAGCTTACCAGAAGCGTACGCTCGGAGTTTGAAAAGCTGGTAGCACAGAAGATATCGCAGGAATATGCGACAGGCGCGTTTGCGGCGATAGGAGATGCAGGTGATGGCCTTGAGAAAGCGGCTGATGGAAGCAGGAAGATAAAGGATGGTCTGCTCGTGCTGAAAGAAGGCGCAGAGGCCCTGGATGACGGCGCATCGGATCTTGAGCATGGCGCGGCGGAGTTGAGATCGGGTGCCGGTGAACTCGCTTCCGGATTGTCAGTATTGAATAAAGCTACGGCGCAGCTGGAGCTTAGTGAGATATCTTTCGATCAAGATCAGAAGCAACAGGTCTATGACGCTGCAGCAAATTCACAGATGGTATCGGCTGCAGCAGATCAGATATCGCAGGGAGTGGCATCTGCTGTCAGCTCGAATGTAAAGGCAAAGATGACATCGCAGGGAGTAAAGTCAGCATTGACGTCGCAGATATTGTCCGGCCTCGAAGGCGGATATGGGGAGCTTTTATCGAGCCTCACTCAGGAGCAGAAGACGCAGCTCGTGGGAACGATAGTTTCTGCATCGCTGGAGGGGGCGGCATCCGGCGTATCGGAGGAAGACATCTTAGAAGGGATAAGCGAGCCTGTTGCCTCGGGTCTGAAAGCGACTGCCGGGCAATCCGCCGTTTCTGGCGCGCAGGGAGCCATACAGCAAGTGAACACGGCCATCTCGGCATCATCAGAGGATATGTCACGCCTCAAATCGTCGGTGTCACAGTTGTCGAATGGTGCGAATAGTCTTTCGGAAGGGGCTAGCCAGCTCCATGAAGGCACCGGACAGCTTGCCGGCGGAACCTCATCTTTGCGCAGCGGGATACCACAGCTTGCAGAGGGAAGCGGAACGCTGACTGCGGCATTGGAGAAAGGCGGGGCGAAGATAAAGACTGAACTGGTTAATTCCGACAGCGAGATGGGGAAGTTCATATCAGATCCATTGGATGTGCCGGAACATATATACGGTGAGCTTACAAGGTATTCGGAAGGATTCCTTCCACTGTTCATGTCACTCGGTATCTGGATAGGGTCTCTGGTGCTGCTGTTCATAATTCCCATCAGGAGAAAAAGCGATGTGCAGCTCAATTCGCCGGAGATAGTATTTTCCGGATATGTGACGATGGCGCTGTTCAGCATACTGGAAGCTGTATTGATAGTTACAGGGATCCTCGTCATAGGTATAGAGCCGGCGAGCGTTCCGCAGATGTATTTTTTCGCAGTCGTTATGGCACTGTCTTTCTCCGCTGTGTTGCAGTGCTTCAATCTCGCGTTTGGGATAGGAGGAAATATCGTCGGTGTACTGGTGACGATATTCATGATACCCGCCTGTGGCGGCAGTTTCCCGGCAGACCTTATGCCGGAATTTTTTTCGAAGATCAGTGCTTTTCTCCCGATGACCTATAGCATAGACGGCATCAGGGAAGCTCTCAGCGTGGGAAATCTGCCGACGCTTTTGGGGGATTGCGCATACCTGTGCATTTTCATGGTCGTCTTCATATGTCTGTCATTGATCATATGTAAGCCGTGCACAAGACGGGTGGAGCATATAACAGAGCAGATAAGCAGAAGGTAGAGACAGCACGCAGGACGAGGAATGAGGAAATGTACCGGCATAGATGTTAAAAATTCTTAAATCATCAATTGCCGGATATGTTAAAATATCGTTGAGTCTGAGCGATATTGATGAAAGACTTTCAAAGCAGATCGCGGAGATGGCGGGATAGTGTATTGTGCTGCTTTTGCAGGCACAGGACATATGCGATGAAGTCTTTGGATCATTTGATAAAGAGAGGAAACGATGGACAGGAACTTTCAACGTATGCGGGAAGGTTTTAATACAGCCTTCATAGACGGGAGCACGAGCTCCGATGCCGGGTTCAGGCCACAGTTCATTTCCAATGATTACAGGCGTGGGAAAAAGGTGGTCGCCGCCATTGAGAGAGAGCTGAAGCGGTGTGATGAGTTTTTTATCAGTGCAGCCTTCATTACGAGGGGCGGGATCACACCGCTTTTGCAGACGCTGAAGGAACTGGAATCACGGGGTGTGAAAGGGAAAGTTCTTACGACGGATTATCTTGCGTTCAGTGAGCCGGGAGCATTGAGGAAGCTCAATACTTTGAGGAATGTAGAAGTGAAGATGTGTTTCACCGCAGGACGTGCCGCGGGATTTCATACGAAGGGATACGTGTTCCGACAGGGTCAGATATACAGGATGATCGTTGGAAGCGCCAATATGACTATGAAGGCTCTTTCGGTAAACCGGGAATGGAACGCGAAGATGGTCTCTGCGGAGGATGGAGAGTTTCTGCGGGAGATGCGGAGCGAGTTCACGGAGCTGTGGGACTCTGCAGTACCCTTCGATCAGTGTGCGGAGGAGTACGAGCGGTATTACAGGGAGGCTCGGGGAAAAGCGGAGCATAAGGTGCTGGCGCAGCCGGGGTCTCCCGAGCAGGTGATACAGCCGAGGCGCTCGATGCAACCGGCGCCTTCACTCGCCATCGAGGCGGGGCGGAGCTGGATCGACGAGGACTTTCGGAAACCGGCGGAGCACCAGGATCCGGCCGGGTCTCTGATCCCCAATCTCATGCAGCGAGTCTTTACGGAAAACCTCATGGACCTTGTTAGCCGCGGGGAAAGCAGAGCGCTGCTGATCTCAGCTACCGGCACGGGCAAGACTTACGCGTCGGCCTTCGCACTGCGGCAGATGAATCCCGGGAAAATACTGTTCCTCGTACACCGGGAGCAGATCGCGAGGCAGGCGCGCGACGCTTATCGGAAGGTCTTCGGGAAAGGCAGATCATCGGGGATATTGTCGGGGAGCAGCCGGGAAAAGACCGCGGACATGGTTTTCGCCACGGTCCAGACCATGGGCAGAGATGATGTCCTGACGGGATTTGCCAGAGATGAATTCGATGTGATCGTCATCGACGAGGTCCACAGAGCGGGGGCAGGGACCCACAGGAAGATAATGGAGTATTTCAGGCCGAGGCTATATCTCGGGATGACAGCCAGCCCGGAACGGACCGACGGATTCGATATTTTCGGGATGTTCCATCACAACATAGCTTACGAGATCAGACTCAGGCAGGCCCTGGAGGAAGATCTGCTGTGTCCCTTCCATTATTTCGGGATCACCGAGCTGGAGATAGGCGGCGAGGTTTTTGACGATGAGACGGGGATCAGGAATTTCAACAGGCTCGTTGCCGATGAGAGAGTGGATCGCATAATAGAAAAGGCCGGGTATTACGGCTGGAGCGGGGACAGGGTGAAGGGTCTGGTGTTCTGCAGCTCCCGGCAGGAAGCGGCGATCCTTTCGGAGAAGTTCAACTGCCGTGGCTTCAGGACTCTCGATCTGTCGGGAGAGGACAGCCAGGCGGTGAGGTCGGAAGCCGTGGAGCGGCTGGTGAGCGATGACAGAGGCGACCGGCTGGATTACCTGTTTACCGTGGATATTTTCAACGAGGGCGTGGACATCCCCGAGATCAATCAGATTATCATGCTGAGACCTACCCAGTCGCCTATTATTTTCGTACAGCAGCTGGGGCGGGGGCTCAGGAAAAGCGAAGGCAAGGAATTTCTCGTCGTTCTCGACTTTATCGGAAATTACAGGAACAATTTCATGATACCTGTTGCCTTGTCGGGAGACAGGAGCTACAACAAGGATGCCATCAGGCGGTACGTCTCGTCGGGGACGCGGCTGATCCCAGGATGCTCCAGCATCCATTTCGACGAGATCGCCAGGGAGCGGGTGTATGAGTCCATCGATAGGGCGAAAACCGGCGATGTGCGGCTTCTGCGGGAGGCGTATGAGCTGCTGAGATACCGCGTCGGCCATGTACCGTCCCTGATGGAGTTCGATATTTACGGGACGGTGGATGCCGTCAGGATATTCGACAGCCCCGCCTTCGGCTCCTATCATACTTTTCTGCGAAAGTGCGACGGGGAAAATTACGACGTGGAGCTTTCCGGCGATGAAGTCGCAGCGCTGGAGTGTATCTCCAGGCGATTCGCCAGAGGAAAGCGGCCCCACGAGCTGGAAATGCTGGGGTGTCTCGCCGACGGCTTTGCGGATCCGATGGATGAGTTTGGCGTCAGGATGAGAAAGCGATTGGGAAGGGAGGTGTCGGAAGCGGAGCTGATTTCGACGGTGAATAACCTGACCTTTGACTTTTTTATGAAAAAGGAACGTGAAAAGCTGGGAAAACCTTTTATGAAAAAGAAGGCGCGGGCCCTGGCGGATGATCCGGCGGTCGCTTCCGGGGAAACGGGCGAGAGGGGCTTTGCTGCTTCCGTTTCCGATGACTTCGCGAAAATGCTGGAAAATCAGGACTTCAGGGAAATGGTAAAGGAGCTGGTGATGTTCGGGCTGTCGAGATTTGAGGAAAATTTCGCGCGGAGCTATCGCCAGACGAATTTCACCCTCTACGGAAAGTACACCTACGAAGATATATGCCGACTCCTCAACTGGGAAAAACAGCGAAACCCCATCAACGTGGGAGGGTATTTCTACGAAAAGGAAACGAAGACGATGCCGGTTTTCATAAATTACCGGCAGGACCAGAGGAACGCCATCTACGAGCATAGATTTTTGTCCAACAGAGAGCTGATCGCATTTTCAAAACATCCGAGGCAGGTCACTTCCTCCGATGCCGATCACATCTATAAGAGGACGGACGATGACCGGGACAATAAAATATACCTGTTCGTCAGGAGGAATAAGGACGACCGGGAGGCAAAGGAGTTCTATTTCATGGGTGAGATCAGAGCTGTCGGGAAACCGAAACCGGTCATACTGGAAAAGAGCGGCGATGAAGCCTTTGAGATCACATATCTGCTGGAGGATCCGGTGAGGGATGAGCTGTTTGAATATATCACGGGAGACGACGGTAGCCTTGGCGGCAGCTGATGGGCGAAACGCGGCAGGCGCAGGCCGGGCAATGATCGACGTGGAAAGAATGCGCTTCAGTGGCAGGAGGCGCCCGGCCGGGAGAGGGAAATTATACGTTTATTTTTGAAAATGAAATTAAGCGTATAAGAGAATTGCGTGAAGACCTTCTGGGGAAAGGGCGACAGCGTGATTTTTATACATTTATGGCTGATTTTCTCTGAAAGCGTATAAAGATTGGCTTGGGATTTTCAGAAACACCGGCGAGGTTTATACGTAAAATCAAAAAAACTCGTGGAAAGTGTATAAAAATTGGCTCTGGAAACAGAAATAATAGGTTCGCCAGAGCCAGACATTATACGTAAGAAATGATATAACAGTAAAAATGTATAAAATTAAAGGGAAATATTTACAAATGCGGAGCCGTGGATCGAATCGCTAGATCAGCTCTGCAAGTTTAAGTTTATTTAGCTGATTATTCAGCTGATTGTTTCCTGTCGGGAAGCTGGGAGATCACAAAGGCGGCGAACATGATGACGCATCCGGTGATTTCCCGGGCCGTCATGGTTTCCCCGAGGAAGAGGCCACCGCATATGGCGGCGAAGACCGATTCCAGGCTCATGATTATCGCTGCCAGAGCAGGCGAGGTGTATTTCTGCCCTACGACCTGGAGGGTAAAGGCGACGCTCACTTCCAGGATGGCGACGTACAGTATAGGTACGGCGCAGTCGAGGATCGCCTGGAGCTCTATGGTTTCGGTAAAAAGCGCGGTGATGCCGGAGAGTATGCCTGCCAGCATGAACATCATGAAGGAAAGCTTCACCGCGTCGACTCTTTCCGCAAAATAGTCGATTATCAGTATCTGGAACGAGTAAGCTACGGCACAGCCCAATACGAGGCTGTCCCCCAGCTGTAGGGAAAAGCTCTCGGTGATGCAAAGCAGATAGAGACCTGTCGTCGCCATGGCGATGCCGATCCATGTCATCCTTCCTACTTTTTTCCTCATGAAGAGCAGGAAGAGCGGAACGATGACGATGCTCATGGAGGTGATGAACCCGGCCTTTCCTGCCGTCGTGTAGACCAGGCCCACCTGCTGGAGAGATCCGGCTACGAAATTGGAAACGCCTCCCAGCAAAGCGCCCAGCCATAGTGTCTTATCGGTGAAGGGTGTGATCTCTCTGGGCTCCGGGCGCCTTTTGTTGATCGCGCCGGAGATCCATATCACCGGCAGCAAGGCCAGAGCGCCGAGACAGAATCTGAAAATACCGAAGGTGAATGGACCGATGTGATCCATGCCCATTTTCTGGAATATGAAGGCCGAGCCCCATATGAAGGCGGCCAGGAAGAGACAGAATTCCCCTTTGAATTTCACGGCAAAGGAATTACTCAATATATCACTTGCTCCTTTCCTTTTCACGGTTTGCTTTTCGTCATAGAGTATGCTTTAATTAAATTATAAAGGTCAGCCCCGGTACTTAGTCAACAGGTTTTTTCTGATTCCTTTAAAAATGTGAAAATGAGGGGCGGTCATATTGATGCGGTGATGAGGCCGCACGGGAGGATAATATGGATCACATCGAAATTTCAAAAGAACTGTCAGCTTTTATAGAGGAAAGTCCCAGTATGTTCCACACGGTAGAGGCTGTAAGGAAGCGGCTGGATGCTGCCGGATTCAGATATCTGCCGGAGACAGAACGGTGGGATATAGAGGAAGGGGACAGATGTTATACCGTCAGGAACGGTTCCAGTATCATTGCCTTCAGAGCAGGCAGATCAGCTTCCGGAGAAAATTACAGTTTCCGCATATGCGCTTCTCACAGCGATTCGCCGTCTTACAAGGTGAAGGCAGTGCCGGAGCTTGAAGGGCCGGGAGAATATCTCAGACTTAATGTGGAGGGATACGGCGGGATGATAGACAGCTCATGGTTCGACAGACCATTGAGTGTAGCGGGGAGGATCCTGGTGAGAGACTGCGCGCGGCCACACCGGATCTCGACGAAGCTGGTCTATATTGATAAGGACATCCTTATCATCCCCAATGTGGCTATCCATTTCAACAGGGAGATAAATACCGGGTATAAGTACAACAGACAGATAGACCTCTGTCCGCTTTTTTCAGCGGGAGCATTGAAAAAGGGAGCTTTCGATGAAATGATAGCAGAACGGCTGGATATCGACAGCGAGGATATCCTGGGAAAGGATCTGTTCCTGGTGAACCGGCAGAAGCCATCATTGTGGGGTCATGACGGCGAGTTCATTTCAGCGCCGAAGATGGATGATCTGCAGTGTGCCTTCGCATCATTGCGGGCGTTTATCGATGCTGAGAACGACAGCGGTATCAATGTTTACTGCTGCTTCGACAATGAGGAGGTGGGCTCCAACACGAAGCAGGGGGCGATGTCCACCTTCCTGCGGGATGTGCTGATGCGTATAAACGAGAGATTGGGGAAGACAGGGGAGGAATATCGGCGAGCTGTCGCCGGTTCTTTTCTGGTCAGCTGTGACAATGCTCATGCCGTTCATCCCAACCATCCGGGAAAGACAGATGATGTGAACAGGGCATTTATGAATAAAGGGATCGTTATAAAGGAAAGCGCCAATCAGAAATATACGACGGATGCTTTCAGCAGAGCGGTCTTCGAAGAGCTCTGCCGCGAAGCGGATATCCCTGTCCAGACTTTTGCCAACCGGAGCGACAGCGCGGGCGGTTCGACGCTTGGTAATATTTCCAATATGCAAGTGAGCCTCCATTCTGTCGACATAGGTCTGGCTCAGCTGGCGATGCATTCCAGCTACGAGACAGCCGGCGCGATGGATACCGTATATGCTATTGAAGGGTTGAAAAAGTTCTATGAGACGGACATACTGATAGAAGGAATGGAAGCAGAGCTGGGGCGATGACAGATAGCCGGTAAGGCGATACCGTTACCGGGACGCTTCAGGCAACGCCTCAAGTGTGAAGGGACTGTGGTTTAAACTACACAGTCCTTTTATATTGTTGATGATTTGGCGAAGAAATGTTTATGAAAAGATTAAGAACCCGACAACGCGTTAATAGAATAAAGAGGTAGAGTAAAGATGGGAAGGCGCGGAAAAATATCCCGCGCAGCATTTTTTCAACGCAGGGGATATTTCTCAGAGGTATTTCCCCGTTTTTGGAGAAAGTCAGGATTTTAGCGAAGGCTGCTGCCGGAAGAGGATCGGCGGAGCCGGCTTTGTTATCAAGGAGGGAATGATGTGATAGAGGTGAAAAATCTGACGAAGAGATACGGCAAACATACGGCCGTGGATGGGTTGAGCTTTTCCATAGACAAGGGAAAGATATACGGCTTCCTAGGACCTAATGGCGCGGGAAAGAGCACCACCATGAATATCATAACAGGGTATCTGGCGGCGACGGAAGGATCTGTCGTCATCGATGGAGCCGATATACTGAAGGAGCCGGAAAAAGCCAAGAAATCAGTGGGATATCTGCCGGAGATGCCGCCAGTCTATATGGATATGACGGTACGGGAATATCTGACACTGGCTGCGGAGCTGAAGGGAATATCCAAGCTGGAGAGGCAGATACAGGTGGATGTGATAATAAGCAGAGTGAATCTCAGGGAAGTGTCGGAGAGGCTGATATCCAATCTTTCCAAAGGATACAGACAGCGAGTCGGACTGGCTCAGGCTATGATAGGATTTCCTGAGACTATAATCCTGGACGAGCCTATGGTGGGAATGGATCCCGGACAGATAATAGAGATACGGTCGTTGATACGGAGCATGGCCAAGAATCATACCGTGATACTCAGCTCTCACATCCTGGCGGAGGTACGGGAGCTCTGCGATTATATCTTGATAATCGCGGGCGGGAAGCTGGTAGCAGAGGACACTCCCGAGAATCTGGAGAATCTCTTCAATGAAGAGGAAAAGATCGTAATGGAAGTAAAGGGAGAAGCAGATGACATAAGGAGGATATTGGGAAAGATATCGGGAAGCGGAGAATACAAGCTGGTCGGAAGAGAGGAAGGGATATTCGCGGCGGAGGTGACGCCGGAAGGAGGCAGAGACATAAGGGAAGATATCTTCTTCGCATTTGCGGAGGCCGGCCTGCCTGTGATTTCACTGGCGGAAAAGAAGAATACGCTGGAGGAGATCTATCTGAAGCTGACACAGGGAGGAGGTATTTCCGGTGAAAGCCATATTTAAAAAGGAGCTGCGCTCATTTTTCCTTTCCATGACAGGATACGCCATGATAGCATTTTTGATAACATTTGTCGGAATATATTTTATGATATACAACATCGGGTATGGGTATCCGTACTTTGCTTATACGCTGTCGGGGGTGATGTTGATATTGCTGGTACTGGTGCCGGTCATCACCATGCGTTCCTTTGCTGAGGAAAAGAAAAACAGGACGGATCAGCTGCTTTTCACATCTCCTATCAAGATAAGGGATATAGTGCTGGGGAAATACGCGGCGATGGTATCGGTGTTTTTCGTACCCAACGTCGTGTTCTGTCTGTTCCCGCTGATAATAAAGACCATGGGGAATTCAAGCCTGCTGTCGGATTACGTGTCGCTGATGGAGTTTTTCCTGATGGGATGCGCCTTTATCGCCATCGGGATGTTTTTTTCTTCAGTGACCGAGAGCCCGATGATAGCCGCAGTCATAACCTTCGCGGTGACGCTGATCCTTTACATCTGGGATACTCTTATCGGATATCTTCCCAGCTCCGCATTCGCCAACCTGGCAGTGCTGATAGTGATAGTCATATGCGGCGCCTTGCTGCTCCATCATGTAAATAAAAACAAGTACCTGAGCATCGGTCTGGCAGCTGTGGCAACAGTGGCGTTGACGGTCGTATATATCGTTGACTCGTCGCTCTTTGAAAACAGACTCAATTTGATACTGTCCAAATTGGATGTAGCGGCAGCGTTCAATAATGCGGCATTCAACAGCTTGTTCGATCTGCCGGGGACCATAGTGAACCTGACTATAATAGGGGTGTTCATATTCCTCACAGTCCAGAGTATCGAGAAGAGACGGTGGAGTTAGGAGGGGCGAGAGATGAAAAAACCATTTAAAAAGAACAGAGCGAACGTGGTGGGTAAATCAGCCGGAAAGAGGAAAAGGGTAAAACGAAGAGTTCTCCGCAAACCGGGCTTCGATAAGGAAGCCATGAAAGCTTCCTTCGGCTCGGTCACATTCAGACATGGCACGTATAGCGTGGCGGCTGTGGTATTGGTGGTGATAATAGCCATCGCGGTTAATCTTATCGCGGGGCAGCTGCCGGAGAACATCAAGGAGACGGATATCAGCAGCGACAAGGTATATGAGATATCGGATACGAGCCGGGAGATAATCGCAGGCCTGGAAGATGATATCGATATAACGGTGATAACGGAGGAGGACTATCTGGACGATATGCTCAGGACGTTCCTACAGAAATACACAGCCCTTTCCGATCACCTTTCCATGGATATCATAGACCCTGTCCTCCATCCTTCCGTGCTGGAAGAGTACGATACGGAAGGGGATACTATCGTAGTTGAGTGCAAAAGCACCGGCCTTTCCCAGACCATAGATATTTCGGACATAATGGTTCAGGATGTTTACAGCTATTACTACGGAAGCGGCAGCATCACAGAATTCGACGGAGATGGTCAGCTTACCAGTGCGATAAGCAAGGTCACAGGGCAGGAGACCAAGAAGGTTTATCTGGCCAGCGGACACGGAGAAACGGAGCTTTCTGCGACCATGACTTCACTCATGACCAAGTCCGCCGTTGAGACGGAGGAATTGGATCTGTTCATGACGGAGGAGATACCTGAGGACTGTGATATGCTGATATTCAATGGCCCTACCACAGATATAAGCGAAGGGGAAAAATCCGTCGTTGACAGCTATATAAAGAACGGAGGAAGTGTGATCATGCTGATGTCAGAGGATACTCCGTCATCAGGGAATCTGGCTGACCTGTTGTCATCGTACGAGATAACGCTGGAAGACGGGTATGTAGCCGATATGGAGAGAAACTACCTGGGCAATTATTACGCTATATTCCCTGAGGTGACCGATTCGTCGGGAATAACGGGAGACCTCAGTACGGGTACCGTGATGGTCAACAACAGCAGAGCTTTTACGCTGGGAGAAAGCGGTGACGAGATAGAGGTGAGCTCCATGATGGAAACTTCCGACTACGGCTATCTCGTCACCGATGAAAGTCAGGAAGAAGGTTCCTTCGTGCTGGCGGCCGCAGTTACTTATACTGCTGCTCAGGAGGACAGCGACAGCTCCGACAGCACGGAAAGCGCTGATGATACCTCTTCAGACGGCGACAGCTCATCCGATGGAGAGGTGACGACGGGCACCCTTATCGTATTTGGTTCTCAGTCGGTGATAGATGAATCCATCACCGAAGCCTTCTCCAACCTCGATAATACTACGATGTTCATGAACGTGATGACATCGGCGCTGGGAGATGTACAGAACCTGTCCATCGAGGCAAAGAGCCTTGAAGTGCAGTACAATACTGTTCAGAACGGAGGCGCTATAAGCGTATTCCTCATATTCATAATACCGGCAGCGTTCCTGGTGGCCGGATTCGTGTTCTGGTACAGGAGAAGGAAGGTGTAGGTGTCACGATGACGATGAAAAAGAAACAATTCATTATACTGGCAGCCGTGGCTGCGTCTCTGCTGGCAGTCTATCTTGGTGTGAGCATCTATTCGGACTGGAAGGCTGAAAAGGAAGCGGAGAAAGAAGCGGCGGAGCTGCAGGTGACGGATATCGACAGTCAGGATATAGTGAAGCTGTCCTATACTGATGGAGAAGAGAGCTTCAGCTTCACCAAGGAAGACGACGATACCTGGTATTACGATGGAGACGACCAGCTGCCGCTCGACCAGAGCACTGTAACCAACGCCCTCGACAGCTATTCGGACTTGAGCGGGACGAGAAAGCTGAAAAACGCGGATGTCGATGAAGCATATGGGCTGGATTCTCCGGCATACACCATAGCTATGGAAGACAGCGAGGGCAATGTTACCGAGATAAATATAGGCGATATGACGGGAGAGGAGTACTATATCACGGCGGATGGAGGCGAGACCGTGTATACGGCGGCTTCGACGATAACCAGTTATATGGTCTTCGATGTGAATTCTCTGGTCCAGTACGAGACATTCCCGACCATATACGAAACTATATTCGACAAGATAGTGGTGACGCAGGGAGGCGTTACACTGCTGGACTACGATGCGGAATCCGAGGAAGAAAGTGAGGACAGCGAGAACGATTCAGATTCGTCGGAAGATGAAAGCTCTGACGAGGAGAGCCTGACCGAGATCTATGCCGGGGAAGTCGGATCCATATATTTCGACGATTGTGTCGATTACAGGGCCGATGAAGACGAACTGGCTCAGTACGGCCTGGATGGATCATCGAGAAAAGAAGTGACTGTCACCTATGAGGATACTGCCGAAGACGAGACGGCGACAGTCACGTTCCATATGGGGAATGTTACTGAGGAGGACGACAGTACTTATGTCTACATCAGGCTGGCCGATTCCAATATGGTCTATAAGGTAAACGCCGACGATATGGAAAACCTGCTGGCACTGTAGGTATTTTTCTGGTCGATCGATCCGATGATCGAGACTGTCAACTTTCGGGTATACACTGAGTAACGAATCGAGTCTTCTGTGGAAGGCTCGATTTTTATATACTTTAAATCGAGAAAGAAGGTTTTGACGGAGCATGAAAAAATATTCCGAGAAATATATATTCGAGAGCATGTCTGTACCAAGGGTCGTAGCTACGCTGGCGATACCGACAATGATCAGCCAGGGATTGCTCAATATCCCGCTGCTGATAGTAATGGATGTGTTCATCGGTCTCTACGGTATGATATGGACTCAGCTGGTAGTGGAGGTAATCATGTTGCCGGTATCCTTGGGCATGTATTTCCATACGTTGAAAGCGCTCAGGCAGCCGCAGGACGAAGGAACAGGAAGCAAATGAAGGGAAATAAGAAAGAGGGGCATAAGCTCAAAAGCCGAAGATTCAGAGGCTTTTGGGCTTATATGTTTTTTGCGGCAGTGGAGCGCCGATAAAGTATTGGAATTTTTGCAAAATTTATGTTAACATAATTTAAGATATGTCGTCGGTGTAAATTGGAGGAGACAGATGCGCGGACAGTTGAAAGCGTTGAGAGATAAAATGAAGGAAAGGGGTATCGACACGTACATCGTGCCTACGACGGATTATCATGGCTCCGAGTATGTGAATGAATACTTCAAGTGCAGAGAATACGTTTCCGGTTTTACCGGTTCAGCAGGTACTCTGGTGATCCGGAAGGATTTCGCGGGGCTGTGGACGGATGGCCGGTACTTTCTCCAGGCGGCTCAGCAGCTGGACGGGACAGGTATAGAGCTGATGAAGATGGGAGCGCCGGGAGTTCCTTCGCTGGCTGATTATCTGAAAGATCAGCCCGAAGGCAGTGTTATCGGATTTGATGGAAGGGTCGTCAGCCGCAGCCTCGGAGAATGTCTGGAGGGGAAATTCGATATCGTATATGACAGAGACCTGGTGGGAGAGATATGGACTGATCGTCCGGAGATAGTCCCATCGGAGATATATGAGATCGGGCTGGATGTGACGGGAGAATCGTCAGCGTCGAAGCTGTCGCGGGTAAGGGAGAAGATGGGCGATGCAGATCATATGTTGGTGACCAGACTGGAGGATATCGCCTGGCTTTACAATCTGAGAGGCCGCGATATAGAGAACACACCGGTATTTTACGGATTTGCGCTGATTTCGAAGGAGCGGGACGTTCTTTATGTGATGGACGGCAGATATGTGGAAAAGGCGGGACGCTCCGGACAGGCGGGATGTTCCGGTCCGGGCCTGAGAGTTCCCAGCTGCATCAGGGAATACGATAAAGTGTTTGACGATGTGAGCGCTCTCAGGGATTGCAGCGTCATCCTCGACGAGGAGTCGGTATCCTATTACATGGCCAGAGCCTTCGATGCTTCCGTGGACAGGATATACCGAAAGAGTATCATCGAAGAGATGAGAGCCATAAAGAATGAAGGGGAGATAGCTGCCACCAGGAGGGCCCATATCAGAGACGGAGCCGCCGTCGTGAATGCCATATACTGGCTGAAAAACAACGCGGGAAGCGGCAGTATCAGTGAGATGTCGCTGGCAGAATACCTGGGAGAGCAGAGACGGCAGCAGGGAGCATACGAACCCAGCTTCGATACCATCGCAGGCTATGAGGAGCATGGTGCCATCGTCCACTACTCGGCAACGGCGGAAACCGATGTCGCCCTGAAGGCGGAGGGCTTCCTGCTGATAGATTCGGGCGGTCAGTATGAAGACGGGACCACGGACATAACCAGGACTGTGGCGCTCGGACCGGTCGATACTCAGCGAAGGAGAGATTATACGGCGGTGCTGAAGGGGCACATAGCTTTGGCGACAGCCAGATTTACGGAAAAGGAGACAGGTGCTGATCTGGATGCCCTGGCCAGAGCGCCATTGAAAGAACTGGGGCTGGATTTCAACCATGGAACAGGTCATGGCGTGGGCCATATGCTGAGCGTCCACGAGGGACCTCACACCATAAGCCTGAGGGGAACATACTGCCATATCATGCCGGGGACCGTGACCAGCGATGAGCCGGGAGTATATCTGGAAGGGCAGTATGGGATACGCATCGAAAACGAGTTGCTTTGCGTGGAGGACGGCGGCGCGAGACATTTCGAGACCCTTACCTTCTGCCCTTATGAGCGGGAGGCGATAGAATCGTCGATGCTTACGGAAAATGAACGCAGGTACGTGAACAGTTATCACAGAAAGGTGTTGGAGACACTGGCGCCGCTGTTGGATGAGCCTGTGAAAAAATGGCTGGAGGAACAATGCGGAGAGCTTTAGGGAGGGAATGATGAAACAGTTTATCGATTTTACCGATAAGGTATGCCTCGTTACAGGGGCCGGGAGCGAAAACGGGATAGGGTTCAAGACTGCTGAGATCTTGGGACTTCTTGGCGGGCGGGTGATAATAGTATCCACCACGGAGAGGATCCTGGAGCGTGAGAGAGAATTGAAGAAACAGGGGATAAGGGTAAAGGGGAAAATAGCGGATCTGATGGATCGGAGCCAGGTGAAGAGCCTCATACAGGATATCATAGCAGTATATGGAAAGATAGACGTCCTGGTCAACAACGCCGGGATGATCCAGACAGGAGTGGCCGGTGAAGAAGAGGCCGATATCGAAGATGTGACAGATGAGAGCTGGGACAGGGATATAGAAAGGAACCTGGGTATCACCTTCAACGTGACGAGGGCGGTGATCGGCCATATGAAATCCGCCGGATATGGCCGGATCGTCAACACGTCGTCGGTCACCGGACCTGTAGTCAGTAATCCGGGCTCCGCTTCTTATTCCGCGGCCAAGGCTGCAATCGTAGGGATGAGCAAATCGGTAGCTATAGAAGCTGGGGGATATGGGGTCACGATAAACAATGTGCTTCCGGGATGGATACAGACGGCATCACAGCTTGAGGCGGAATATCAGGGCGGGCTCAATACGCCGATGAAGCGCAGCGGGACCGCGGAAGAGGTGGCCAGCATGATAGTCTTCCTTTGCTCGGAAAAAGCCTCCTACATCACAGGGCAGGAATTCATCGTCGATGGAGGCAATACTATACAGGAATACAAGGGAGCTCCTGAGTATTATTATTGATAGAGGAGGATGGATATGAGCGATGATAAAGGGGTACAGTCTGTAGAACGGGCGCTGGATATAATAGAGTCGGCAGCATCTCGGCAGGAAGGGAAGAGCCTCACGGAAATCTCCGCGGATACCGGACTTCATAAGAGCACGGCCTACAGGATAATAAATACTCTGGTCAGACGAGGGTTCCTCATGAGAGAGGATGATGGAAATTATAAGTTGGGCCACAAATTGATAGAGACTGCCAGCTATTACATAAACGAGTTAGAGCTTCAGACAGAGGCACGGCCGTACATCGCAGAGATAAGCGCTTTTCTGGGGATGGCGTCGTATTTGGGAGTGTTGGAAAGGGAAAACGTGGTATATCTGGAGAAGATAACAGGGCCGTTCGCTCCAAAGGCTTTTTCTCAGATCGGCACAAGAGTTCCGGCATATTGCTCGTCTCTGGGGAAATGTCTGCTGTCGGGTCTTTCCAAAGACAAGATCGAGCGAACCATGAGGGAATGCAGTTTTATAAAATTCACGCCCAATACGATCTCCAGCATGGAAGAACTCCACAAAGAGCTGATAAAAGTCCGCAGACAGGGATGGGCCATGGATGATGAGGAATACGAGCCGAGGCACAGATGTGTAGGCGCGCCTATATACGATTATAAAGGCGACATCATAGCAGCCATAAGTGTCGGCGGAGACAGACATGTGCTGACTGATCAGCGTATAGAGGAAGTGGCTCGGTATATGATGAGGAACGCTATGGAAATATCTGAAAAGCTGGGATATCAGGAATAATGATCTTCGGTGGGGATATAGCTATAGGGAAAAAGGCCGCGCGCCGACAGAGTAGTTTTTCTGTCGGCGCGCGGTCAGTAGATTTTTTGGTATATATCACATTCAGTCGATAATGTTCTTCAAAACGATGTTCTTGACTCTTGTCATCTCATTGAATGTACTCATCACGCCTTCGGTACCTATACCACTCTGCTTCCAGCCTCCGAACGGCATCTCGAACGCTCTGAAGAAGCTGGCTCCGTTGATAACGGCGCCGCCTGCCTCCATGGCTCTGGCGACCTTGAAGGCTCTCTTCTGGTTTGATGAGAATACACAGCTGGAGAGACCAAACTTGGAACTGTTGGCTATCTCGATAGCTTCCTCGTCGGTATCGAATCCGATGATAGGGACTACAGGTCCGAAAATCTCCATATCCTTGGCGACATCCGCCGTCTTAGGAACATCTACGATAACGGTAGGTTCGTAAAAGGCTCCGTTTCTCTTGCCGCCCAATATTATCTTACCGCCCTGTTCTACAGTCAGATCCACTTCCTTCTCTACTTTGATGGCAGCCTTTTCACTGATAAGGCATGCTATCTGGGTATCTTCATCTTTAGGATCGCCGTATTTCAACTGTTTTATCCTGTTGACAGCCTTTTCGGCGAACTCATCCTTCAGAGAATTATGGACGAGGAATCGTTTGCTTGCACAGCATACCTGTCCGGTATTGTACATCCTGCCCCATATCATCTCTTCCACTGCCAGGTCTACATCGCCGTCATCAAGCAGGATAAAGGCGTCGTTGCCGCCCAGTTCGAGGGCTGTATGAGTAAGGTTGCCGGCCGCTATCTTCGCAGTGTCGATACCTACTTCCGTGCTTCCTGTCAGCGTTACGAGATGCACTCTTGGGTCTGCCACAGCTGTACTTTTAACTGAGCCGGGGGCTGTCACGCACTGGATGACTCCGTCAGGAACGCCTGCTTCTACCAGCATTTCCGTCAGCTTCATCAGCGTCAGAGGATTGTCCGACGAAGGAAGTACAATGGCAGCGTTGCCCATCATGAGGGCAGGAGCGACTTTCTGGTCGAAGAGGTCGCAAGGGAAATTGAATGGTATGATGCAGGCGACTACGCCGATAGGTTCTCTGGTAACCAACTGCATATGCTTATCCTGACCTGCCTCGGTCCCCGGAGGGATTATGGAGCCATAGTAATGTTTCGCGTGTTCGATGAATCCTGAAAAGCCTATTTTGATGTTGCCTATTTCAGCACGAGCTTCTGCTATAGGTTTGCCGTTTTCAGCTGACAGAGTCTGAGCCAGATCTTCCTTATTGAGGTCGACGATGTCCAGAAATCTGTAGAGTATTTCCGCTTTTTGAGAAATAGGTACATCAGCCCAGATCTTCTGACCAGCGACGGCAGCTGTTACAGCATTTTCCACGTCCTCTGCCGTGGCCTTAGGAACGCTGTCTATCACTTCGCCTGTAGCAGGCGCGATCACGTCGAATGTAGCGCCGCTCATGCTGTCGGTCTTCTGTCCGTTTATTATCATTTTCATAGTAGTGTCCTCCTTTATAATGATTTCCTGATCGCCAATTATTTTCCGAAAGCTGTGAACGAGAGCATCAGCCCGCCACAGGTGTTATTGCCGTCGTCTTCATAGCCGTATTCTCCGAAGGTGAATTCCATGATGAACGGGATATCGCCTGCATGCTGCTTCACCTGTTCATATACTTCATTTATCCTTGCGTCGATGCCGGCTCTCCTGCCGCCGCAGTGTACTAAGTGAAGTCCGGCTATAGGTCCGTCTATTTTCTTCTTCAGCTCTTCAAGGGTCTTGCCTACTGCGGAGATCAGTTCGTCTACTGTAGCTTCCATCAATACTACCGCAGTGTTCACTGCCAGATTATTTCCGATGTTCATGGAGCCGTCGTCGTTGCCATTCATCGGGTGTCTTATGGCTGCCAGATCTCCCAGTCTGTCCTTTACAGCCAGAGGTTTGCAGATGGCGTAGGAGAGAAGGTTTCCTCCGGCGACATCTTCTGCGCCGGCTCCTGTCCACTCCCTGTACTGTTGTATTGCCGGCTTGCCGTTGATTTCGACCAGAGTTCTGTCGCCATCTATTTTGGTGATTATACCGGCTTTGTCAGTCTCGTTGTAAGCTCCTGTGAACTTATTGGCGAATGGTCTGTCAGTGTAGAAGAAGGCTACTGATACTCCGTCTGCCGTTACCATTTCGTCGGTATAGAGGAGCCATTGGCCTGTTATGGTATTGTCGGCGGCAGTACCTCCGAAGAATGGGACTCGGCCGATAACTTCGGTGATGCCTTTCAGATAATATTCTTCTTCTCCGGAAGGGGCCGACATATAAAAGTAGGCTGGAGCTTCGGTCTTCCCGGCAGCTTTCAGAGCCTTTTCGGCTACCTTGTGGCCGGTCTCCCTGGCAGTCCCTTCCTTAGGCATGCCGGCAACTCCCACAGACAGTTCGTCGTCGGAGATTGCCATGATGCCGGCGAATCCGTCTTCACCGGAGATGAAACCGTCCGGGGTCATGACACCTGTGAAGGATGTGTTGCCGATGAGCGGTACTCCCGGCAGCTCGGCTGAGATGGCATCTATGAATTCTTTCTGATCGTATTGAACCCCACTGTATACAAAGGCCATCTTCATGTTATCCAGGTCTTCTTTTACCTGTAACGCTACTTCTCTTCCTGCCGCTGCGGCGTTGGCGTTGGTGCTGTTTCCTGTTTTGATCGTTAACATTACTGATTCCTCCTTTTCATATTATTTTTACTCATGTTTTCAAAATGCATACTATCTTGTTGTCTGAATTAATGATAATTCTGAAAAGGAAGAAGGGCAAATGTTCTAATTTTGCATTATAAAAACGCGGTTCCGCATTGTGAAACCGCGTTTCATAGAATAAGCAACACATTTATTTGTAGGAATTTATCAGGAACATTGGTTTTATGGCGATGATCTCATCGTATTCTTCCTGCTCCACCTGAACGTCCCGGTTGAGGGCTTTCAAGTCGTCCTTCAGAACGTCCAGAGCATCGGAGGCGGCTGCGGCCCGGCCATCGGCTAATATATCCTCCATCCTGCGGAGAACTGCCGGGTGGGCGTAGCGGGCGGGAAGAGGGAACTCGTGAAAATCCTTTATGTATTTTTCCATATCGCCTTCTGCTCTTTCAAGGGACTGCTGGATGCGCCGCTTGTTGTTCCTGGCTGTCGGCAGTACACTCATCCCGGAAAAGAAGAATATGGCTGCCAGTCCGAACAACAGGAAGTAAAGGCTGAATCCTCCGACACCGCCTGTAATGATGGAATATATGCCATACGCAGCGGCTGCCGCGCCCATGAGGGTGATGAACATGGCGACCCATCTGTAGGCGGGGCTGCTGTTATCATAAGCGCGTTTCCGCCTGGCTGCGGTGCTCAGGTTCCTGAAGAGAGAAGGCTGTTTTTCCAGATAAAGAGCGCAGCGCTCGAGGAAGTCTATCTCCTGGCGGATGTCGTCAGGGACGGATCTCTTCAGTTTTTTTGCCCTGTGACGATCCTTGTCGGCCAGCTTTTTCTCTGCTTCGGCGCTGTGGCGTTTTATATCCGGGTGCTCTTCCGCTATACGGCGGAGAAGGGAATCCACTTGCTCTTCACGTTTGAAGGCGGATTTGAACTGACGTCCTCCGTCATATTCCACTACCAGATAAGGTATCGATGCAAAAATACCTTTGCCTGTGAAGCCGCCCTTGCTCATGGCTACCCGTTTATATATCCGCTCTGCGGAGGAAAAGGGGACATAGTATTTCCTGTCCAGCCACAGTCCGCCCATGTAGAGCGCTTTTTCCCCGACACCGCAGGGTCCGTATCTGGCACAGTTTTTCCTGTCGTATCGAAGCTGATCGTCCGGAAGGGCGGACAAGCTCAGTTTTATCGGTTTGAAGATCATTATCCTTCTCCCTTCGCGCGGCTGTGTCAGCCGATGGTCGTCTTAGGCTTTTTCCTGATGGCGTAGATGAATATGCCCAGGAAGAATGCCGCTAATATTATACCCGCCGGATATGCTATGGTCGTGGAAAGGCCGAAGCATTCAGGCGCGCAGAACAGATATGTCATGGAAACGGCACTCATGAAAGTGGCCGGAACTGCTGTGAGCCAGTAATTCTTCCCGGTGCGGAAGAGATACATGCTGGCCGTCCAGAGAACTATCATGGCCAGTGTCTGATTGGTCCAGCTGAAATATCTCCATACTACGGTATAGTCCAGATGGCCGATGAGAGCGCCTGCAGCCAGGAGCGGTATGCACAGTATCAGTCTGTTCTTGTACTTGTCCTGGCTCATGCCGAACCAGTCGGCCAGAGTGAGACGGGCGCTTCTGAAGGCCGTATCCCCGGATGTTATCGGGCATACGATGACTCCTATCATAGCCAGCGCGATGCCGATGCCGCCCATGGTCTTGGAGCATACGTCGTAGATGGCCGCCGACTGACCTCCGGCCAACACTTCTGCGAGACCTGTGTTGAGTCCGCCGGTGACCTCGTAGAGAGCGCATCCGGCAGCCGCCCATATGAGGGCGATGACACCTTCGGCCGTCATGGCGCCGTAAAATACGAATCGGCCCTGACGTTCTGATTTCATGCAGCGGGCCATGAGAGGCGACTGTGTGGAGTGGAAGCCCGATATGGCTCCGCAGGCAACGGTTATGAACATGAAGCTCCATATAGGAGTCCCGTCAGGGTGCATATTGGTGAAATTGTCCCATATCTCAGGGATGCCGTACTGCGAATTGACGAATATCCCGAATATCACGCCGACTGCCATTACGATGAGGCAGACGCCGAAGATGGGATATATCTTTCCGATGATCTTATCTATGGAGAGGAATGTGGCGATGAAATAGTAGGCCAGGACTATCCAGAGCCAGAATTCGGCATTTGCCAGAATACCGCCGATGCCGCCCTGAGCGAACAGCGTCACGATGAGTCCTGCCGGGCCGACGGCAAATACAGTGCCTACCATCACCAGCAGAACGACGCTGAATACGCGCATGAGATTCTTCATGAATTTTCCCAGATATATGCCGCATACTTCCGAGATGGAAGCGCCGTCGTTTCTCTCCGACAGCATGCCGGAGAAGTAGTCGTGGACGCCTCCGGCGAAGATGGTGCCGAAAGTTATCCACAGGAACACGACCGGTCCCCATAAAGCTCCCTGCATGGCTCCGAAGATAGGCCCCAGTCCGGCGATATTGAGGAGCTGTACCAGGAACAGCTTCCACTGCGGCATGACCACATAATCGACGCCGTCGTTTATCTTTACAGCCGGTGTCTCCCTGTCGTCAGGCTCGAAGGTGTTTTCGGCGACCTTGCCGTAGACGAAATATCCGCCTATCAGAAGAATGAGGCAGATGATAAAACTGATCATAAAAATTCCCCCTCTTTCATTTCTAACTAGATATAAATTGCGTTTCGGGCATTCAGAGCTTTCGTACCGGGCAGGTATCCGCCGGTCAAGCGTCTGCCGGTCAAGCGTCTGCCGGTCAGACGCACAGGCGGCATCGGCGCGGTGGACGACAGCTCTCAAAACCCAAAATATTATACCGCAGGAGAGGGGGAATGTCTATTGTCGTGATAAATTGTCGGTTTTTGTGATAAATCGTCTGAATATGTTATCTTCAGCCTCCGGCTACGACTCGTCGCAGCGTCACCTTATCTCCGTCCTGGATGACGGTAGCTTCGTAATCAGCGGGGCGGATACGGACCTCATTTATCTTTACCATGGCGCGGCTCATCTTCTGTTCCTTCATCAGCTCCGCGACGTTGATGCCGTCGGCCAGTTCCGTCTCCTTCTGGTTCAGTATGACTTTCATCCTAACACCTCCTTATCAAAGTCCGATGTATTCGGCGTATACGGCTTTGGCTCTTTTCTCATCGCTTACATGCTTGATGATGGCCCTGCCGTTTTTGAAAAGCTTTATATCGATATTGCCGTCGCTGAAATCCAGGGTGTATTTAGTATATTTCACTGTGCCCTGGGACGCCAGCTTCTCGGCATATTTTTCAAAATCCAGTTCCACTTCCTTCTTCGGTATCACCTGAACGGAATCCTTGCCGCACATGGTGGCTGTCTGAGAACCTACCTTGCCGTAAAAGGCGTAGCCCTGTCTGCCGCATACGGGGCAGTCGGGATCCTTGTCGACGGGAACCAGGTCAAAGTAGTTTTCCCATACATCAAAAGTCACCAGATCCTTTCTCACCGCGTCGGAATCGCTGAGTATCTTCAGAGCCTCCGCCGACTGGAGAGCCGCTACGATGGATGCTGCTGAATTGAGTATGCCGACTGTGGCGCAGGTGGGCTGTTCGCCTCCGGCGTCGTATTCGTCCCCCAGGAAGCACCTGAGACACGGCTCATCGTCGCCCGGCATTACGTTCATGGTCATGCCGGAGGAGGCCAGCGTGCCTCCGTATATCCACGGTTTCTTCAGGTGGTGACAGGCTTCGTTGAGAAGGAGGCGCACCTCCATGCTGTCGGTGGCGTCGATGACCAGATCCACATCTTCTATCAGGTTATCGATGGTGCCGCTGTTGACGTCGGAAATGACAGGGTCGATGACCACTTCGGAGTTCACTCCTCTGAGATACTGAGCCGCGGCGACAGCTCTCGGAGTTTCGTTTTTCGCTTCCTCTTCGGTGAAAAGCGTTTGCCTTTGGAGCTCTGCCATTTCGATGTAATCGCCGTCTATCAGTTTCAGATATCCGACGCCGGCTCTCGCCAGATTGTTGGCGACGGCTGCGCCGATGGAGCTCATCTCGATGATAGCTACCCGGCCTTTACTTATTTTTCCCTGGCCTTCTTTGCCGATCCCGGCAAAGATCTCCTGTCTGACATATCGTGAAACGTTATTGCTCATTAAAGTTCACCTCTGCTTATGATGCCGACTGCCTCTATGCAGGCGTCGATGTCGTCTTCGGTGGTGAAATATCCCGGACTGATGCGGACAGTGCCGCCGCTGTCCAGTGTACCTATCGTTCCATGGGCGTCCGGCGCGCAGTGGAGGCCGCTCCTGGTAGCTATGTCGAACACCTGATCCAGGTATATGGAAATATCCTGGGGTTCATATCCGTCGATAGTTATGGAGACTACCGGACCCCGTTCATGATCCAGCGGGCTGTAGATACGGATTCCTTCCAGAGACGAAAGACCGTCTATAAGCCTGTCTGTAAGGGCTTTGTCGCGGGCATGGATCTTGTCGATGCCGGTATCCATTATGAATTTTATCCCTGCGCCGAGTCCTGCTATACCGGGAACGTTCAGCGTCCCGCTTTCGTATCTGTCAGGCCTTTCCTCAGGCTGGTGGAGCATTTCCGATCGGCTGCCGGTACCGCCTTGCTTTATAGGACGGATATCCAGGCCCGGTTTTATGTAGAGGCCACCAGTTCCCTGAGGTCCGTAGAGGCACTTGTGTCCGGGAAAGGCAAGCATGTCTATGTTCATTTTCTGCACGTCTATTTTTATCGCGCCGGCTGACTGCGACGCGTCGACAAGGAACGGCACGCCTTTTTCTCTGCATATAGCTCCTATGGCGGCCACATCGTTGATAGTGCCTGTCACGTTGGACATGTGGGTGAAGACTGCCAGCTTAGTGTTTTCCTTTATGGCGGAAGCCACATCCGAAGGATCAACGCCGGTTTCCAGCGAAGCATTCACCTTCGTCACCTCCACTCCCGCATCCTTGAGATGTTCCAGAGGGCGGGCCACAGCGTTATGCTCCATGGAAGATGTGATGATATGGTCACCCTTAGATACCGACCCCTGTATGGCCAGGTTCAAAGCGTCGGTGGCATTGGAGCAGAATATCATCGATTCCGGATTCTCTGAATGGAAAAAACGGCTGCAGAGCAGTCTGGCCTCAGCGACGATATCTCCGGCCTTCAGAGAGATCTTGTGTCCGGAACGGCCAGGGTTGCCGGATGCGTTTCGAAGCGCGTCGTCTGCGGCGGAATATACAGTCTCCGGCTTCTGGCCGGAGGTAGCCGCGTAATCTAAGTAAATCATAAATCCCCTTCCTTTGTATTGCTACATTTAATATATTGTACCACATATGAAAAAATTTGAGTACGTGAATTTGCTCTGTTATAATAAAAAGCCAGGGAGGGCAGATATGAGATATGATTTTGACGAGATTATAGACAGGCGGGGAACCAATGCGGAGAACGTTGAGGGCTTCAGGTCATATATGTTTTCCGATGACCCCGATATGAAATTGCCTGTGGCTGACGATGAGCTGATAAGAATGTGGGTGGCCGACATGGATTTCGCGGTGGCTCCTGAAATACGCGAAGCCGTCAAGGCGCGGGTGGATCGGAAGATACTGGGCTATACCAGTGTTTTCGACAGCGGATATCACGACGCTTTTTCAGGCTGGTGCAAACAGCGGTATGGATGGGATTTTCCACAGGAACAGCTGGTTTTTTCTCAGGGAGTGGTCCCGGCTCTTTACGAGCTGACAGAGGACATGACGGGTCCGGGGGATAAGATATTGTTCCTGTCGCCCGCGTACGGGCCTTTCAAATACGCTTGCAGGAGGAGCGGAAGAGAGCCTGTGTTTTCTCCTCTCGTCGAGATGGAAGATGGATTCAAGGTGGATATGGAGGACTTTGAGGCCAAAGCTTCGGATCCGGATGTCAAGCTGGTGATATGGTGTAATCCTCACAATCCGACGGGCAGGGTCTGGACTGAGGAAGAGGCTCAGGCAGTGGCCGGGATAGTGGAAAGGAACAGGCTGTGGATCATTTCCGATGAGATACATTGCGACCTTACGAGAAAAGGTCAGCAGCATACCCCTATGGGAAAGGTGATGGCAGATTATGAGAAGCTGGTGACCTGCATGGCTGCCAGTAAGACCTTCAATCTGGCGGGAACTATGTTTTCCAATATAATAATACGGGATGAAGCTCTTCGGAAGACCTTCGTAAGGAACGATAAGTTGGGCGGGATGGTCAACCCTCTGTCACTGGAAGCCTGTAAAGCTGCTTATGAGAAGGGCGGATCGTGGCTTGAGGAGCTGAGAGGATATCTGGATGATAATTTCACTTTCGCTGTGGACTTCATAAGGGAAAACATGCCAGGTGCTGTCTGCCGCATTCCGCAGGCTACATATCTTCTGTGGGTGGATATGAGGGCGTGTCTTCCGGATATCGCGACAGCTTCAGCTGCATCCGGCGGAGCCGGACTTTCCCGATTCTTCGCGGAAAAGGCGGGAGTGCTGGTGGAAAGCGGCAACAGGCTGTTCGTGGACAATGCTGAGGGATTCATCAGAGTAAATCTGGCGGCTCCAAGAGCTGTGGTCGGGGAAGGTCTGAAGAGAATGGCCAAAGCCGTGGCGGAACATCAGAAAATATCAGCGCGATGATATTTATGCAGGAGGTGCAGCGGCAGCGCCGGACAAACCCGATACGATACGCAAAGCTGTTTCTTTCAGCTTGATAGAAGGAGGCGGCAAAGGTATAATGTTCACAGAAGAAGTCATTAGAAAGGTCAAACGGAGGAATGGATATGGATAACAACAAACGGCCTGAGACCATGGAGCGCATAACTACCCAGGCTCTGGCGGAGGCATTTATCGATGAAAAGGTAAAGGAAATAAAGGAACAGGTTGGAGACAAGAAGGTGCTGCTGGCTCTTTCCGGCGGAGTCGATTCGTCGGTGGTGGCTGCCCTGCTGATAAAAGCCATAGGGCAGCAGCTGGTATGCGTCCATGTAAACCATGGTCTGCTGAGAAAAGGTGAGCCGGAACAGGTGATCGAGGTCTTCAGGGATCAGATGAACGCTAATCTTGTCTATGTGGATGCGGTGGATCGTTTCCTGGAAAAGCTGGCAGGAGTGGAGGAACCGGAGAAGAAGAGGAAGATAATCGGAGCTGAGTTCATCCGTGTCTTCGAGGAAGAAGCACGTAAGCAGGAAGGAATAGAGTTCCTGGCGCAGGGGACCATATATCCCGATATACTGGAGAGCGACGGCGTGAAGGCTCACCACAATGTGGGCGGGCTCCCTGATGATATGCAGTTTGAGCTGGTGGAACCGGTGAAGCTGCTCTACAAAGACGAAGTGCGCGTGGTGGGCGAGGCTCTCGGATTGCCTGATAATATGGTGTATCGTCAGCCATTCCCCGGCCCCGGTCTGGGCGTAAGGTGTACAGGAGCCATAACACGCGACAGACTGGAAGCCGTAAGGGAGGCTGATGCCATCGTGAGAGAAGAGATAGAAAAGATGGAAAGCCTGCCTTGGCAGTATTTCGTAGCCATACCTGATGTCAAATCCACCGGCATCAAGGATGGAAAGAGGTACATGGGTTGGGCGGCCGTGATCAGAGCTATCAATACAGTGGATGCTGTGACGGCGGAATCCGTGGAGATACCATTCGATATGCTGCGCCGTATGCGTGATCGCATAATCGCCGAAGTCCCGGGGATCAACAGGGTGCTGTGGGATATTTCCGATAAACCAGTTGCTACTATCGAGTGGGAATAAAATGAAACACCGTAAAAACCCAGTATTTATGCGGGTTGCAGAATGATTGACAAGCGGTTGTGTGGCAAAAGAAATCCATATTAGAAAGCCCTTAGCTGTGGGTAGTAACTCATAGCTAAGGGCTTTTTGTCGTCATTTTAATTTGTAATCATTTGGTGAGTTTTTCAACTGCTTCCTCCAAAGATGATACAAAAAATACATCCTTACCATTATTGCTCTCATAGATGAAGTCTTTTAATGGTTTGCTTGTGTAGTGTGAATAGTCACCGTAAATAGCAATACGACCACCGTAATTGACAAACTTTTGTAATATCTCTCCAGCCAGTCCCGTACTGAGGACAAAGAAATCCTCTGTAATAAGCTGTTTGGAAATTACGATATTTTTCGTTCCGATATCGTAATTTGCACTCATTACCAAATCAAGTGCTGATTGGGTGTCCGTAATAACTGTATTTTCGCAATTTACTAACGCACAAAGAGTGTCTTTATTTTCAATTTTACTTAAATTCATATAGATGTTCCTTTCGATTAGTCTTGTAATTTGTCTTTGAATGCTTCGACGAATGCGTCGCTTAACTCCTGCGAAGGGACTTTCGCCCAGATTTGTGTGGTATCGAACTTCGGATAGTAATAACGCCAGTTGTCGTATTCTTCCCTGCTGATTTCACCGGCAGAGAGCTTGTCCGCCTGCTTCGCTGACGGTCAGCACATAAACATCTTCAGGGGCAAATAAGGTGTACGCGATACTCATAGCCGCTACCACCTTGCTTGTCGTGGTTTACATCATGCTCAACGTTTTCAGGAAAAGACAGGGATAAGATGGCACTCATCCTACAGGGGGCGAGATAGCCGAAGACAAAGACCAGGTCACGTCACAGCCTGTTCTTATCTCCCCATTCACACATCCCGTCCAGGATCGGAATCAGAGACTTGCCTCGCTCCGTCAGACTGTATTCCACCTTTGGCGGTATCTGAGGGTATTCCTCACGGTGGACAAGTTGGTCAGCTTCCAGCTCTTTAAGGGTGGAGCTGAGGGTCTTGTAGGAAATCCCGCCGATATATTTTTTCATCTCGTTGAAACGTACGACACCGAATTCCATCAGGGTGTAGAGTATCGTCATCTTGTATTTCCCGTTTATCAGCGAAAGGGTATAGCTGAAGCCGGTCGTTCCAAGGCTTTCGTTGGAAATGCATCGTTGTCCCATTTTGCACTCTCCTTTAGATAAGTATATAACTTAAATATAAGTACCTCACTTAAATGTGCGTACTTGATTAATAGATTGCTCTTGCTAAAATTATAGTATCGGAAACAGAGAAAGTCAAATCTGTAAAGGACAAGCCGTTTGCCTGGGATGGATATGCCCGGCTCGATACGGCAGCTGAATAGAAGGAGGAAAATCCAATGAGTAAAAAAATCGTGATATTGAACGGAAGCCCCCGCAGGAAGGGAAATACGTCCGCGCTGGTGAAATTCTTTACGGAAGGAGCGGAAAGCGCAGGACATACGGTCATTGAATTTTTCCTGGACAGTATGGATATCCACGGATGCAAAGGATGCTTCGGCGGCCACAGCAGCCAGGAATGTCCATGCGTCCAGAAGGACGATATGATCAAGATATATCCGGCCGTGAAGGATGCCGACGTGGTAGTGCTGGCTACGCCGCTCTATTACTGGAACATGAGCGGCCAGATAAGAACCGCTGTAGACAGACTGTTTGCCCTCGAAGAAGGTGATGGTAATTTCCTTCGTGGAAACGGCAAGGCATCGGCTCTGCTGATGGCGGCGGAAGGCCACGGCTTTGAAGACGTGCTCACCTACTATGACCACCTGATGGAACATCTGAAGTGGGAAAACCTGGGTCACGTTCTGGCCGGAGGCAACATGGACACGGGAGATATAGACGGAAAGCCGGAGATACAGCAGGCTTACCGGCTGGGAAAGTCCATAAAATAAGCGAAAAAGAGCCCGCTGCATGCGCGGCGACAAGCCCTCAGGCAGTATGAAAACTGACCGGGGGCTTTTATATTGGCGCCGGATCATCACCCGGGCATTGGACTGTAGCTGCATTTTGTTATCATGCCTTGATTGTCGATAATGCGGATATTTATATCTACAAACACCGCTTAAACCATAAACTGTACATTTAAAAAAATATAAAAATGCATATTTTTCAAATAACAAAAAAGCGATACAATTTATGGAGCGATATCATTGATAAGGAGGCTTTTATATGGAAAACAGAAAGATAACGTACATGGTCTATACGGCGCTGATGGCGGCACTCATCTTTGTGGCCACATATCTGATAAAGATACCGAACCCGGCCACGGGAGGGTACAGCCACATGGGCGACTGCATGATATTCATCGCGGTGGTGATGCTGGGGCGACGGAACGGAAGCATGGCGGCGGCCATCGGAGGGGCTCTTTCGGATCTGCTGGCGGGAGCCGCCGTATGGGTACTGCCGACGTTGGTGATAAAGTTCCTGATGGCGTTCATCATGGGGACGGTGATAAGTAAAGACCCGCTGAGTCACAGAAAGCAGCTGGAAGGCGCGGTCATCGGAGGGGTATTCCAGGTGGCAGCGTACACCCTGGCGAAAATCGCGCTGATAGGCACGGGCCCCGCGCTTCTTTCCATCCCAAATGTCACCATACAGACGACCATAGGCATCGTACTGTTCGTCGTAATCGCCCGTGTGCTGACGAGACATATTTCACCGCTGCACGCTGACGGAAGGAGGTAAGATGATGAAGAAGATAGATGCACATGCCCATATAGGATACATAGGAGGGTGGGCCGATGTTGGTATTACGGAGGAAGGGCTCATAGAGCAGATGGATCAGTTCGACATAGACAGGACTGCTCTCTGCTGCGAGGACAATCAGGTGACCCTTAAAGCCATGGAGGATTTTCCGGGAAGGTTCATCGGGTGTGTATATGTAAATCCTCTTAAGGAAGACGCCGTCAGCTTGATAGAGAGCTACGCCGGGCAGGGGTTCAGCGCGGTGAAGCTCAATCCACTGAGGCACGCATACTGTGCGGATGGGGAAATAGTCGACCCCGTCATGGAAAGGGCGGAAAGGCTGGGGCTACCGGTATGTATACACAGTGGTCATCCTCCCTATTCATTGCCGTGGCAGATCGGTCTTCTTGCTGAGAGACATCCTGATGTCAAGGTGATGATGATACACATGGGACACGGCCATGGCGTATATATTGACGCGGCGCTGAAGATGGCGAGAAAATTTCCCAATATATATCTGGAAATGTCCGGCATGCCTATGCCGTCGAAGATAAGGGAGGCTTACGAGACTGTCGGCAGGGACAGGATAATGTTCGGCACGGACACGCCTTTTCATCATCCCAGCGTGGAGCTGCAGAAGGTACTGGTCAGCGGAGTAGACGAGGAGGGACTGGAAAGGATACTGTATCGCAACGCCAGGGACTTCTTCGATATCCAATGAGACGTTTCCACATCCAATAAGATCTCGTAGTATTGATTGTTGACAACCGATACCCCCATAGGTATAATATACATATACCCCCATAGGTATAAAAAGGCTGTGACCGCAGCCGTGACTGAGTCGTGTCCGCGGCTGATACTGCGATCGCAGCGGTGGCTGTGACTGTAGCCGCGGTTCCGGGTACGGCTGGCAAGGCCGAGTGGGGGAGAATGACAAGTAAACAAAAATGCAGCAATGAAAAAACGAAACGGTGGAAATCGTGGAAAGAGGTTCGGTATGGATAAAGCGATCGAGAAAGTCGAGCAGTTTATGGAGCTGGGCGGCACAAGGAAGGAGATAGTTCTGCTGGTGATATCGGGCATTTCGCTGGTTATAAGCATTTTCGACCTGGTGCCGCTTCCCTTCGATGCGGCGTGGGTGGCCATAATACTCTGCGGAGTACCGATTATAATAGAGGCCATCATAGGGCTTATCACCGCCTTCGACATCAAGGCTGATGTGCTGGTTTCCATGGCTCTGGTGGCAGCTGTGTGTATCGGGGAGGATTTTGCCGCGGGAGAGGTAGCCTTCATCATGCAGATAGGAGCGCTGCTGGAGGACCTGACGGTAGCGAAGGCCAGAGCCGGCATAGAGAAGCTGGTGCACCTGACTCCTCAGACTGCCAGAGTGATGAGGAACGGGACGGAAGAGGTAGTGCCTGCTGAGCAGGTGAAGGTGGGAGACATGATAAGAGTACTTCCCGGCGAAACGGTGCCTGTAGATGGTGTCATCGTTTCGGGGCAGACCTCGGTAAATCAGGCCGTGATGACGGGAGAATCGCTGCCGGTAGACAAATCGGCCGGCGATGAGGTCTCCAGCGGGACGGTGAACCAGTTCGGTGCCTTCGAGATGAAGGCTACAAGGGTCGGAGAGGACAGCTCCATACAGCGGATGATAAAGCTGGTGCAGTCGGCCGATGCCGGCAAAGCCAAGATAGTCAGCCTGGCCGACAGATGGGCTACATGGATAGTGATCATTGCGCTGACTGCGGCGGCTGTAACGTGGGCAGTGACGGGAGAGATAATAAGGGCAGTGACGATCCTGGTAGTGTTCTGTCCATGTGCGCTGGTACTGGCTACACCGACAGCCATCATGGCAGCCATAGGCAATGCTACGAAGCACGGCTTCCTGGTCAGGGAGGGTGATGCATTGGAACGGCTGGCCAGAGTCTCCAGGATAACCTTCGATAAGACCGGGACCCTTACCTACGGGACACCGGAAGTGACAGAAGTACATAGCGTGCTGGAAGGAGTGCCCGATGAACAGCTGTATTCGATGGTGGCTGCTGCGGAGCAGTTCTCGGAGCATCCGCTGGGAAAGGCCATATTCTCCTGCTGCATGAAAACAGAGAGTGAAGAAGGCCGTGAAGGAAGCCTGAAGGCCAGAAAGGTGGAAGGTTTCACAATGATACCGGGGCAAGGCGTGAAGGCTGTCATCGATGGGAAAAAGGTGGCGGCCGGTAATGTCAAGCTGATATCAGCGGAGGATATCACCGTCACCGGTGACATTGCGAGAGCGGCGGGAAAGCACATCTCGGAAGGCTCCACCGTCATCCTGGCAGCTATAGATGGAGAGATGGCCGGTTATATAGTTCTGTCGGACACGGTGAGAGAGGAGAGCCGGGATATGATAACACGGCTGAAGGCGCTGGGAGTAGAGCCGGTGCTGCTTACAGGTGACAACAGGAACGCGGCGGACAACATCGCCGGACAACTGGGAATCAGTGAGATCCATTCCAATTGCATGCCGGAAGACAAGCTCAATGATATAGACGCATATCAGAAGAACAGCAGCGATGTCTGCATGATAGGAGACGGCATCAACGATGCGCCGGCGCTGAAAAAAGCCAATGTGGGGATTGCCATGGGAGGCGTTGGCAGCGATATCGCCGTGGATGCGGCTGACATCGCGCTGGTAGACGATGAGATCAAGGAGCTGCCTCATCTGGTGGCGCTGGCTAAACGGATGATGACGACCATAAAGCTGAACCTGTCCTTTTCCATGGGCCTCAACTTCCTGGCTATCATCCTGGCTATAACGGGAGTGATGGGGCCGGTCGTGGGAGCACTTGTCCATAATGCCGGTTCAGTGCTGGTGATAATCAATTCATCGCTGTTGCTGAAATGGAAAAGAAGATAGGCGAGTCGCTATCGTGAGATTTACAGGCTTTGCTGCCGAATTTTCGGGGAAGAGAGATAATCCGGCAATAAAAACACAAGACGTTGCCGGATTTCAGAAAAGTAAAGAGAATTTGGCAGGAAAAAGGAAAAAACATCCATAAAATCGAGAAGCGACAGAGAAATATTTGAAAATCCGCGCCGGGAAAACTGTTTAAAGTAAAAATCCGGCAAGCTGCTGCCGAATCTCAAGCGACAGTGAAAAATCCGGCAACAAAGTCTGTCGGCGTTGCCGGATCTCAACGGAATCCTTAAAATCCGGCAGATTTGCCGGGAAGGGCGGGAAACCTGCCGGATGATGAAGCACAATGAAAACCGATGAGAATAGATGACAAAAAAGGGGCTGCACATCGTCATACTTGACGACATGCAGCCCTTTGCTGTTGGTGGAAAATCAATCTCTGTAATTTTTCCTCGCAGTATAGTGGGTATGGAGAAGCTGATGAGCCTTGCTTCCGTTGGCCATGCCCAGGAAGTTCTTGTACAGCTTTTTAACGGCAGGGTTGTTGTGGGATTTCCTGATATATGTATTTCTGTCTTCTCTGTACAGTCCCTTGGCTCTCTCTTCCTTGATATCTATCCAGTTTCGGACGTCGGAGAGCTGGAGCGGCTGGCCGCCTCCGTTTATGCAGCCTCCCGGACAGGCCATGATCTCGACGAAGTGGAATTCTTCGCCGGCTTTTATGGCATCCATCAGTTTCCTGGCGTTGCCGAGGCCGTGGGCCACTGCGGCTCTTATGTTGAGATCGTTGATGGTGATGGTAGCTATCTTGATACCCTCAAGGCCGCGGACGTCTTCGTATTCGAAGTTATCGGCGGAGCTTCCCGTCAGGATATCCGATACGGTCCTGAGAGCCGCTTCCATCACGCCTCCCGTGGTTCCGAATATTACGCCGGCTCCCGATGCGCCTCCGAACGGAGCGTCGAAATCGCTGTCACCCAGATCAGGGAAGTCGATACCGGAGTCGTATATCATCGTGCCCAGCTCTCTCGTCGTTATGACGATGTCCACGTCGGCCAGGCCGTCCACCTGCATTTCAGGCCTTCCCGCCTCGAACTTCTTAGCGGTGCAAGGCATTACGGAGACTACTACGATGTCCTTCGGATCAAGTCCGTTCTGTTCTGCGTAGTAAGTCTTGAGAATAGCTCCGAACATCTGATGAGGTGATTTACATGTGGACAGATTATCCAACATATCCGGATAATTGTGTTCGCAGAACTTTATCCAGCCCGGCGAGCAGGATGTGATGAGTGGCAGCTTGCCGCCTCCGCGTATCCTGTCTATCAGCTCGGCTCCTTCCTCCATGATGGTCAGGTCGGCTCCCGTATCGGTGTCGAACACCTTGTCGAAGCCCAGCATCCTCAGGGCCGTTACCATTTTACCGGTAACAGGAGTACCGATAGGCATATCGAAATCCTCACCCAGGGCTACCCTTACGGCAGGAGCTGTCTGGGCGATGACGTGCTTTGTCGGATCGTATATGGCCTCCCATACTCTGTCGATGTCATTCTTTTCGTGAAGGGCGGCGACAGGACATACATTGATACACTGTCCGCAGTTGACACATGGTGTGTCTTTGAGGGACATGTTGAACGGTGACGCTATCTGCGTATTGAAGCCTCTGTTGATGACGTCGATCACTCCTACTGTCTGTATGTTCTTGCAGACGCTGACGCATCTTCTGCACAGGATGCATTTGTTAGGATCTCTTACGATGGAAGGGCCGATGTCCAGCGGCAGTTTTTTGCTTTCTCCCTCAAATCTCACTTCTCCCACCGACAGTTTGTTAGCCAGAGCCTGGAGTTCGCAGTCCATCCAGCTTCTGGAGCAGGTCTGGCATCTGGCGTTGTGGTTGGAGAGTATCAGCTCCAGGTTCACCTTTCTTGCCTCCATTACCTTAGGAGTGTGGGTGAAGACCTCCATCCCTTCCGAGACAGGATGGACGCAGGCAGCCTGCAGCGCTCTGGCTCCCTTCACCTCAACGACGCACATACGGCAGCAGCCGATCTCGCTGATATCCTTGAGGAAACAGAGGGTAGGGATGGTTATGTTTACCTCTTTGGCTGCCTCCAGGATCGTATAGTTTTCCGGTACATAAAGGTTTATACCGTCTATGGTTATGTTTACTTTATTCATGTTATGCGGCCTCCTTCACATTACGCGTTCTTCATTATTGACTTGAACGGACACTTCTCCATACAAACGCCACACTTGATACACTTGTCCTGATCGATGACGAATGGGGTATCCTTGTCGCCCGATATCGCGCCCACAGGGCAGTTCTTCTTACAGATGCTGCAGCGCTTGCAGATGCTGTCGAATATGACATACTGTACCATGGATTTGCAGACGCCGGCTGGACATTTCTTGTCCACAACATGGGCCATATATTCGTCCTTGAAGTATCTCATGGTGGAAAGCACAGGGTTAGGAGCCGTCTGGCCCAGTCCGCAGAGGGCGGACGCCTTTATGTTCCTGGCCAGGACTTCCAGCTTTTCCAGATCCTCTACCTGTCCCTTACCTTCTGTGATACGCGTTACGATCTCCAGCATCCTCTTGGTGCCTATCCTGCAAGGAGGACATTTGCCGCAGGATTCATCGACGGTGAATTCAAGGAAGAACTTGGCCAGGTCCACCATGCAGGTGTCCTCGTCCATTACGATGAGACCGCCGGAACCCATCATGGAGCCCAGAGCTATCAGCGAATCGTAATCTATAGGAGTGTCCAGCTCGGAAGCCGGGATGCAGCCGCCGGAAGGGCCGCCTGTCTGAGCCGCTTTGAATTCCTTGCCGTTAGGGATACCGCCGCCGATGTCGTATATTATCTCACGCAGTGTGGTCCCCATAGGGATTTCCACCAGACCGGTGTTGTTTATTTTGCCGCCCACAGCGAATACTTTGGTTCCCTTTGATTTTTCCGTGCCGATGCTTGAGAACCACTCGGCTCCCCGGAGGATTATCATAGGGATATTGGCGTAAGTTTCCACGTTGTTGAGGATGGTAGGCTTGCCGAAGAGCCCTTTTACGGCAGGGAACGGAGGTCTTGGCTGCGGTTCTCCTCTGCGCCCTTCCACCGATGTCATGAGGGCCGTTTCTTCTCCGCATACGAAGGCTCCGGCGCCCAGCCGCACGTCCAGATCGAAATCAAATCCGGTGCCGAAGATATCCTTGCCCAGCAATCCGTATTCCTGAGCCTGCTTTATGGCTATGGTGAGTCTTTCCACGGCGATAGGATATTCGGCTCGCACGTATACATATCCCTGATTGGCACCGATGGCGTATCCGGCTATGGCCATGGCTTCTATAACAGAGTGGGGATCTCCCTCCAGCACCGATCTGTCCATGAACGCTCCCGGATCGCCTTCATCGGCATTGCAGCATACATATTTCTGTGCCACCTGCTGGTCTGCGGCAAAGCTCCACTTGACCCCTGTAGGGAATCCACCGCCGCCTCTTCCTCTCAGGCCTGAATCCTTTATCGTATCTATGACATCCTCCGGCTCCATCTCTGTCAGGACTTTTTCCAGAGCCGAATAACCGTCTCTCGCTATGTACTCGTCTATATTTTCGGGATTGATGGCTCCGCAGTTTCTCAGCGCCACTCTCATCTGTCTGGAGAAGAAGTCCACGTTTTCCAGCGCGTTCTCTATCTTTTCAGCTTCTTTGTCGCCGGCCAGCAAACGTCTTACGGGTTCGCCCTTCATGATATGGCTGTCGAAGATCTCGTTGACGTCCTCCGGCTGTACCAGCGTGTACATGATATGCTCAGGATAGAACATAACGATGGGACCTTCAGCGCAGAGACCGAAGCAACCGGTCTTTACGACTTTGATATCGTTCTCCAGTTTGTTTATCTTTATCAGGCTCTCCAATCCGTCTATTATCTTCATGGAATTGGAAGACGTACAGCCTGTACCTCCGCAGACCATTATGTGCATCTTACCGCCTGTCGCCGTAGGCTCAGCGTCAGGGTTTACACGGATCATCAGGTCAGCCTGTTTTTCCTTTCTTATCTTATCGATATCCGAAATGCTCTTTATCATCGCTATTACCTCCTAAAGTTTATCGAACTTGTCTATGATGCCGTCGACATCGTCGGGAACCAGTTTACCGAAGACTTCGTCATTGATGGTCACCACCGGAGCCAGGCCGCAGGCTCCTATGCATCTGCAGGCGTCCAGAGAGTATTTGCCGTCGTCGGTACATTCGCCCACGTCGATGGAAAGTCTGGTCCTGAATTTGTCGAGGATGTCGTTGGCTCCCTTGACGTAACAGGCCGTACCCATACAGACGTTGATCTGATATTCTCCTTTAGGATTGATCGAGAATTGTGTGTAAAAGCTGACTACGCCGTATACCTCCGCGAGAGGGATATTGAGCTTTTCCGCTATGTCGCGCTGTACTTCCAGAGGAAGATAGCCGTATACTTCCTGGGCCTCATGGAGTACAGGAATGAGGGCGCCCTGAGTGTCCTTGTACTTAGCGATTATAGCATCCAGTTTTTCCGCTTTTTCTTTCGCGTCGGCACACATGGTGCAATTGTTGCTCATGCAAAACTCCTTTCACTCTTTTGTAAAATTCCGATAATTGTGATTAAAATAACTATTTTTATAATATCGTTGGAATAGATATTCTGTCAATACGTGTGAAAAAAATATCGGTGTTTTTTTGCTGATACAATTTACAAATTTGTTGCCTCCATTAAAGATTTTGTTACTGACATTTGATATAATAAAGGCGATCACAGCCGAGAAGGCTTGAAATTACAGTAAAGATGAAGATAAGGACGGAACCGATATATGAACAGGAATTATAAACAGGCTATAAGCTATCCTTATACGATGATGTATGAGGAGATCTACAAGGCCGCCAGGAATAATCCGGAAGGGGCCGCCTATGAATTCCAGGGAAAGAAGACCAGATATCTGGAATTCGTAAGGAAAATAGAACTGGCCGCGGCTGCTTTTGCTGTCGCGGGAGTCGGTGCAGGCGACCGTGTGACTATCTGCATGCCTAACACACCTCAGGCTGTGGACAGCTTTTACGCCCTCAACAGGGTGGGGGCGATACCGGTCATGATACATCCTCTTTCGGCGGTGGAAGAGATAAAGTTTTATCTTTCCAAGACAAACAGCAGGTTTGTACTGACGTTGGACATGTTCTACGAAAAGGTGAGGAAGGCGGCAGACGATACAGGGATGCCGGTCAAGGCGATAGTGGCGGATATAAAGGATGAACTGCCTTTCCCCAAGGACAAGCTCTATCCGTTGACGGTAAAGGGCAAGGTGAAGATAAAGTATGACGGGGAAAGGGCTGTAAAGTGGAAAGATTTCATCAGGGCGGGGAAGAAAAGGAACGCTGCTGATGAACCTCACAGGAAATACGACGATGTGGCGGTGATACTGTTCAGCGGAGGGACTACCGGTAAGACCAAGGCCATACAGCTGACAAATCTCAACATGAACGCTTTGGCGCTGCAGACAGGATCGGCAGCCGGATTTTCGCTGGACGGGCTGAGGATGTTATCGGTGATGCCTCTTTTTCACGGGTTTGGCCTGGGTATCGGCATCCATACGGCGCTGGTCCACAGCGGGACATGTATACTGGTACCCCAGTTTTCGGTGGAAACGTACGCGACTCTCATAAAGAAGGAAAAGCCCAACGTATTGCCGGGAGTGCCTACCCTTTTTGAAGCGCTTCTCAGGACGAAGGGCCTTCAGGGGTTCGATATGTCCTTCATCCGGGGCATGTTTTGCGGAGGCGACTCATTGTCCATAGAGCTCAAGAAAAAGGTGGATCAATTCCTCAGAGAGCATAATTCTAAAATACAGATAAGAGAAGGATATGGGACTACCGAGTGTGTTACCGCCAGCTGTCTGACACCTCAGGATTACTATAAGGAAGGAAGCATAGGCGTGCCTTTCCCCGATACGTATTACAAGATAGTGAAGGTAGGGGCCAACGAGCAGCTGCCGCCTAACAATGACGGCGAGATATGCATAAGCGGGCCTACGGTGATGAAGGGATATCTGGACGATGAAGAAGAGAACCGGAAGACTCTCAGGCAGCATGGAGATGGTCGTGTATGGCTCCACACAGGGGATCTGGGGATGATGGACGAGGAAGGGTTCGTCTACTTCAGACAGAGACTCAAGAGGATAATAATCGTATCAGGATATAAGATATATCCATCACAGGTAGAAAATGCCATAGATGCGCATCCCGACGTAATGTATTCCTGTGCCATAGGTGTGCCGGACAAGTATAAGATGCATAGGGTAAAGGCATTTGTCGTCCTGAGAGAGGGCGTGGAGCCTGATGACAGGATAAAGGAAGAAATACTGGAAAACTGCCGCAAGGAAGTCTTCAGGTTCGGTGTGCCTTCAGAGATAGAGTTCCGAAAGGAGCTGCCGAAGACTCTGGTGGGGAAGGTGGCCTACAGAGTCTTGGAGGAGGAAGTGAATGAGGGCATCGACTGATATGGAAAACAAAGAGTATGCCGGAATGACGGGGAAAACAGAGAGAGCGGAAAGCGAGCGTAAGAAACGGGGCGACAGGAAAGACGGTGTATGGCTCAGAGATATGGACGGATTCCATGCCATAATGCCCCATCTGATGCCTCAGCGCTGCGAATCGGAGGTATATATAGAGGAAACTATAGATGTTACGGAGATGATGCGGTACATAGAACGCCGCAATAAAGAAGGCCTTCCATATAAGCTGACGCCTTTCCATGTGATGGTAGCGGCCGTGGCCAAGCTCATATACCACAGGCCCAAGCTCAACATATTCATCTCAGGAAAGCGGTTTTACCAGCGTAAAAAGATGACGCTGGCCTTTGTAGTGAAAAGAAAATTTGAGGATGAGGCTGAGGAATCGCTTCTGATCATGGAAGTGAATGGCGACACTACGTTGGACATGATCAGCAGAAAGATAGTCGGAGACGCCGATCAGGTGAGGAAAGAGGGCGGGAATGATATAAACGACCTGTTGGACAAGCTGGCCAGATTGCCCAGATGGGTCATGCGCCTGGCCATGTGCGGGTTCAGGTTCCTGGACTTCCATGGATGGATGCCGGAGAGTATATGCCGGGGAGACAGCAATTATGCCACTGTGCTTCTGTCCAATCTGGGGAGCATCAAGTGTAACGCGGCATATCATCACCTGAATAATTATGGGACCAATTCACTGGTAGTGACCATAGGGAAGATACACAAGGAGCAGGTGACAGATGAAAACGGCAATGTCAGGATAAGGGATGTGGTGGCGTTGGGAGCCACGGCCGACGAGCGGATAGCTGACGGCTTTTATTTCGCCAAGTCCCTGCGGCTGCTGGAACAGATACTGGCACAGCCTCAATCGCTGGAGGAGCCTGTGAAGATGGATATAGATCAGGGACAGCAGTAGGCAGGGATCAGGAGAAGCTGTATCATGGATCCAGTTTTTTCATGACGGAATCACAGGCGGCGCATGCGGAGGAATAGGCAAACTGCAGGCTGTAGCCACCTGTGACAGCATCGATATCCAGGGCTTCCCCGATGATCATCAGTCCGGGGAGGCCTTTCGCTTCCATAGAGGAAGTATTTATCTGTGATAATTCGATGCCTCCACATGTGGTCATGGCTCTGCCGAATCCTTCCGTTGATGATATTTCAAAGGTGTCGCCGGTGAGAAGGGCTGCCAGCTTTTTCAGCGAAGGACCGCAGCGCTCAGTCATCATCCGGCAGAATCTCTTTGGCAGAGAGAATTCTTCCGCTGCGATGTTGGTGATATCGGCGCTGTTACCTTTGACTGCGCTGTTGAGGCGATCCAGGACATGACGAAAGTCTGCCGGATGGAGGTAATTTATCATCAGTATACGGCCGGGCGAAGCATATTTGGAGATGTTGAGGACAGCTGGTCCGGAAAGATCTCCATGGGTCAGCAACAATCCTCCTGTTTCCATGGCTAGTCGTTTTTCATTTTCCCATATGGAGACACAGGCGTTGGCGAAGGAGATCCCTGACAGTTCACCGTAAGGATAAGAGGTGACTTTCACAGGAACGAGGGCAGGCTTCAGCTGGGTGTGACGGAGATCCAGATCTCTTTCCATCACCGGGAACATGGAGCCGTCGGAGCCTGTGGAGGGATAGGAGCAGCCGCCGGAAGCGATGATGAGACACTTCCCTGTGAATGTGGAATTTCCGGCGCGGACAGACCAGCCGCCGGGGATTTTCTTCATGTGACTTGCCGGACGTTCATACTCTATTGTGAAGCCGTTTTTCCGTGATGCGTCCAGCAGCGCTTCCAATATGTCCTTTGCGGACATGGACGCGGGAAAGACTTTGCCATCTTCCCGGACGACGGTCTTCACGCCCATGCTTTCGAGGAAGCTGATGAGCTCCCGGTTATTGTGGCTGTAGAGGCATTTTCTGATTTTGGTACCGTTTTCGCCGTAGCATTTCAGAAAATCCTTGATCGAACCGCTGTGAGTAACGTTGCAGTGGCCGCTGCCGCTCATCAGCAGCTTGGTGCCGGGCCTGCCGGTCTTCTCCAGTATGAGCCCGCTGACAGGACGCGGCATGGACGCGGCGCAGAAAAGGCCGGAAGCGCCGGCTCCGATTATGATGCAGTCGTATATCATGGTAAATCATCCTTATGTTATTATTTATAGTAACGTTATTGTAACACGGATATGGGCTCAGCGGCTCTTTTTGGCGGAAAATACAGATAAATTCGGATATGCTGAAACTGATGGGAGGAAGATGTGAAGAAGGACATAGCTGGAATGATAAAACGGGCTGACAGGTTTAAGGTCATCCTGATAGGGGAAGGAATACTGGTAGGACTTGTGGCCGGAGCGGTGGTCATACTCTACAGGGTGGCTCTGGAATACGCCGGGATATGGAACGGGAAGATCCTTGAGTACGCATCGCAGGGCGCTGTCTTCATGGCGGCATGGATGGCAGTGCTGGCCGCTATGGCTGTTGCTGTGGGAAAGCTGACATCCTGGGAGCCTATGATATCCGGAAGCGGTATCCCCCAGGTGGAAGGTGAAGTAGTCGGAAAGCTGAGTCAGAACTGGATAAGGGTGATAGCAACAAAATTCATCGGAGGCTTCATATGCATGCTGGCCGGGTTGGCTCTCGGAAGAGAGGGCCCGTCCATACAACTGGGCGCCATGGCAGGCAAAGGCGTTTCACGGGGTCTGGACAGAGGAAAGACGGAGGAACACTTTCTCATTACATGCGGAGCCAGTGCCGGACTGGCGGCCGCGTTCCATGCGCCGCTGGCAGGTGTGATGTTTTCACTGGAGGAGATCCACAAGAATTTCTCTGTATCGGCCCTCACGTCGGTCATGACCGCCTCGTTGACGGCTGATATCCTCAGCACTATAGTGCTGGGAACCGATTCGGTGTTCAGATTCGAGATAGACTCGACGTTGCCAACAGGATATTATTGGATGATATTGATCCTGGGGCTCATCCTGGGAGCGCTGGGCGCGTTTTACAACTGGTTCACTCTTAAGGCTCAGGAGCTCTACGGTAAGATAAAGGTCGGCGGCAGCTGGCTGAAGATGATGATCCCTTTTATCTGTGCCGGTCTTCTGGGATTCACGTTCCCGGAACTTCTGGGCAGCGGCCACGATTTGATCACCCGGCTCACTCACACCGATATGATGCTGGGAACGATACTCCTCATATTGGCCGGGCGATTCCTGTTTTCGGCTGTGAGCTTCGGTTCGGGAGCGCCGGGAGGCATTTTCTTCCCGCTGCTGGTGACAGGCGGATATATAGGAGGAGCTTTTGCTGCCGCGGGCGTGGAATATTTCGGACTGGATCCCGTATATGTGAATAATTTCGTGCTGTTGTCCATGGCAGGCTATTTTGCGGCTATCGTCAGGGCACCGCTTACAGGGATAATCCTGATATTCGAGATGACGGGAAATCTGAACCATATGCTGTCCCTTTCGGTGGTGACGGTGGTCGCGTACATCACGGCCACCCTCATGGGTTCCAGACCCATATATGAGAGCCTGCTGGACAGATTTATGGAAAAGCACGGGCCTGCGGACGGCATGGGAGAAGGTGTGAAGCAGAAGATACTTGACAGCTTCGTGGTGGCTAAAGGCTCAGAGCCTGACGGCAAGACGGTGAAAGATGTCTCGTGGCCCGACAACTGTTTGCTGGTGTCGATACAGCGGGGAAGTCAGGAACTGATCCCAAGGGGAAAGACAAGGCTGGCTGCGGGCGATATAGTCGTGACGATGAGTGACGAGAGAGATATGGCGGCCGTCCATGAGAAGATGGAGGCTCTTTGCGGAGATTTGATGAAAAGAGGGAACATATGAGATTGAGAGAGCTTTGTAAGGATATGAGATACAGGCTTATGCAGGGGAACGACGATGTGGAGGTAAGTGATATAATCTATGATTCACGGAAAGTGAAGCCGGCAGCAGCATTCGTGTGTATCGCAGGGGCGGTGACCGATGGGCACAAATTCATACCCGATGCCGTGGAAAAAGGCGTGTCGGTCATCGTTGCGGAACGTCCTGAGGAAACAGTTGCGGTACCGGAGGACGTGACAGTCATCCGGGTAGAGTCGGCCAGACGGGCGCTGGCGATCATGTCGGCAGCTTATTTCGGTCATCCCGCGGAGAAGCTGGTGACAATAGGGGTGACGGGGACCAAGGGGAAAACTACCACTACCTATATAATAAAAGATGTGCTGGAGCATGCCGGAAAGAAGACAGGGCTCATAGGTACTATCGCCGCGATCATAGGGGATGAGACAGTACCTTCCTGCAATACGACGCCGGAGTCCTACGAGATCCATAAGCTCATGGCCCGAATGGTGGAAAAGGGATGTCAGTACATGGTGATGGAGGTGTCGTCTCAAGGTCTTAAGCTGGACAGGACGGCGGGGATAAACTTCGACTACGGAGTCTTTACCAATCTTTCCCCGGATCATATCGGACCGGCGGAGCATGCCGATTTTGACGAATACCTCAGGTGCAAGAGCATGCTGTTCAGACAATGCGGGATCGGTATCTTCAACGTCGATGACAAGTATGCAGGGAGGATGATGGAAGGCCATACCTGCTCTGTAGTGACCTTTTCCGCGTCAGGTGAAAAGGAAGCGGATCTGAAGGGACATGACGTGGAGTTTCTCAACGAAGGAGGAAGACTTGGGATGAGCTTTTCCACGTCGGGGTCGATGGACAGTCGGGCCAGGATAAATATCCCCGGCATGTTTTCAGTCTACAACGCTCTGGCCACCATGGCCGTATGCAAATCCATAGGTATCGCCGATGACATGATATTGGCGGGACTGGATCACGTGCAGGTGGCAGGCAGAGTCGAGCCTGTGCCGGTCTCCGCCGATTTCAGCATGATAATAGATTACGCTCATAACGAGGTCAGCACAAGGAGTGTATTAGAGACATTGCGGCAATATGGGCCGTCAAGGCTCATCGCTTTGTACGGATGCGGCGGCAATCGTTCAAAGCTGAGACGATACGACATAGGTGAGGTAACAGGACAGCTGGCTGATTTGAGCATCCTTACCATGGATAATCCGCGGTTCGAGCAGGTGAAGGATATAAACGACGATATCAAGGTGGGCTTGGCCAAAAGCGGCGGCAAATACGTGGAAATAGAAGACAGGAAAGAGGCCATAGCTTACGCCATCACCCATGCCAGGGTGGGAGATATGATAGTCCTGCTGGGCAAAGGTCATGAGGATTACGTTGAGATCAGAGGGGTAAAGCACCATTTTTCAGAAAAGGAAGCGATATGGGAGATCGTTGGTGATATCAAGGCCGACAGATACCATATGGAAGACGATGGCATCAGATTTTTCTGATGCCGCAGGACTGAAAAGGAGCTGTGGCTTAAGCAATTCTTAAGGAACCCATCGCGCCCAATCGATGGCAATAACCTGCCCCGTATGATATAATTTCATCATTAAGGAGGCACAGGCCAGTGATACAGCTAAAGAACGTTTCGAAATACTACTACAGCAAGGGAATGATATCCAGCGGTATCTCCAAGGTAGACCTGACCCTGGAGATAGGCGAATTCGTAGTGATAACAGGTGAATCCGGCAGTGGTAAGACCACTCTCCTCAATGTCATATCAGGGCTGGACTCGTACGAGGAAGGGGAGATGTACATCGACGGGACGGAAACAAGCCATTACCGGGCATCGGATTTTGAGGATTACAGGAAGCGATATATCGGTAACATATTCCAGCATTATAATCTGGTGAACAGCTATACCGTCTATCAGAATATAGAGCTGATACTTCTTATAAACGGGTATTCGCGGGACGAGATAAAGCGCAGGGTGCCTGATATCATAAAGCGTGTCGGCCTGGAGTCTCACGCAGGGACGAAGGTATCCAAGCTGTCGGGCGGCCAGAAGCAGAGAGTATCCATAGCCAGGGCATTGGCGAAGGATACCGATATCATCGTCGCCGACGAGCCGACGGGTAACCTGGACAGCGTTTCCGCTGAAGGGATCGTTGAACTTTTGAGTGAGATCGCTCACGATAAGCTGGTGATAGTAGTTACCCATAATTATGACCAGTTCGCTGAATATGTCACGAGAAAGATAAAAATGCATGACGGCAGAGTCGTCGAGGATATCCGCCTAAAGGAAGACGAGGGTCTGCCAGCTTTTGCGGTGCTCAAAACAGAAGATGCCCGCAGAGAGCATATGGGCAGGGAAATGAGCGCGGCCAGCAAGTTAAGGCTCGGGGTGAGGAACACATTCAACATTTTCCCCAAGTTCATACTCATGCTGGCTGTTTTCATGTTCGTGGTCTTCGCTGTCACGTCCCAGTATACAGCCTTCCGAAATCAGGAAGCGGAGGAAGACAGGCTGGGATACAACGATTACTTTTATAACTACAGTGAAAATCGTGTCGTGCTGAAAAAATCCGACGGTTCAGCTTTTACAGGAGACGATTTGAACGCCATAAACAATGTGGCCAACGTGGAGACGGTGGCAGTAAACGATATACTGCTGGACACGCCTCTTTACATAGAAAATGAGGATACATTTTACGAAGCGTATCCGAGATCATTGAGAGAATTCGACGGGACATTGGTGACGGGCAGGATGCCGGAAGCCGATAACGAAGTGATCTTCACCGCTGTCCGGGACGAATTCGATGCCAACATGATAGAGGCGCTGATGGACAGGACCTTCCAGATAGATCTGGGAGAGGATACGGCGGTGAACCTGACTATCGTAGGTTTCGCATATAAGGAGACGAACGATGGTGTGTTCACTTATACAGGAGAGCTTTTTGCCACAGATCAGATGATCAGCACGATATTGACCGAGACTTACAGCTACAACAGCACGGTGACGACGCTTGTAAACGGCAAGGAACAGCAATATGTGGAAGGCAATTCCTTCTACAGGATCGTCCCCAACAGTCGTGTGGCGGCAGGCCAGGCTTTCGTAGCCGAAGAGCTGAATAATTTTTATGATGAAAATGACGGAGTGAGAGGTAAGACCATCACCGTGACGGCCAGCAACATACTGTACACTCAGTCCGTAGACCTTACCGTATCAGAAGTATATACAAGCCGGACCTTCGAGTCCATAACGGGTATTGCCGATTATGAAAGCCATAACGGCACCATATATGTAAGTCCGGACGATTACGCCGCTCTTTTCGCAAAAGGAAATTATCAGGCATCCGTTTACGTGAGAGACGTGGATGACATGGCTCATACCCTGGAAGCTCTGGAAGCTATGGGATACACTACTCTGCCGCTGAAGGATACTCTAATAAGTATGTTCAGCGATCTCACGTCGATAATACGTGTCCCGATAACAGTAGTGGTGATAGTGGCGTTGTTCTTCATCGCCTATTTCGTCATAAGGCTCATCCTCAGGTCAAGGACATCCTATTTCAGCATTCTCAGGATGCTGGGCCTGGCCCGGCGGAACATAAGGCGGATACTCGACGTGGAAATGCTGCTGACGGTAAATATAGCTTACGCTATCTTTCTTCTGTGCGTCATACTGGTAAATAAAGGATTCATCAATATACAGTATATAGCCGATATGGTGGCATATATAGGCGCGGTCGATTACGTGATCCTATACGCCGTCATGATAGTGATGGCATATCTCATCTCGGGCAAATTCGCCAGGAATCTGTTTAAGAAGACTGCTATGGGCGCCTACAGAGAGGAGGAATGATCATGTTAAAGCTGGAGCATGTTAACAAATATTTCAACAAAAATAAGAAAAACGAGATCCACGTGATAAATGAGACTTCTCTCCACATGGAAGGCAAGGGACTGGTAGCGCTGCTGGGGCCCAGCGGATGCGGGAAGACCACTCTCCTCAATGTCATAGGCGGGCTGGACAAGGTAAACAGCGGACAGATCTTTGTCAATGGCCAGAGGATAACGGGAAGGCTTTCCCATACAGTGGACAAGATAAGGAACCTCAATGTCGGGTATGTGTTCCAGAATTATAACCTGGTGGATAACATGACCGTATTCGACAACGTAGCGATCGCTCTCAGGATGGTAGGGGTAAAGGATAAGAAAGAAATAGAAGAGAAGGTCAACTACGTCCTGGAGAAGGTAGGGATGTACAGATACAGGAACCGGTACGCCGATATGCTGTCGGGAGGAGAGCGTCAGCGGGTAGGCATAGCAAGAGCTATCGTGAAAAATCCCGCTGTGGTGATAGCTGACGAGCCTACGGGTAATCTGGACAGCCGCAACACCCTTGAGGTGATGAATATAATAAAAGAGATCTCGGAGGAAAAGCTGGTGATACTGGTCACCCATGAGGAAGAGCTGGCTGATTTCTACGCCTCCAGAATAATAAAGCTGCTGGATGGAAAAGTCATTTCCGACGAAGTGAACGACAGCGCGGAAGGCCTGGACTATCGAGTGGAAAACAAGATATATCTCAGGGATATAAAAGAGCATAAGCGGATAAACAGCGGAAGATACAATATAGATTTTTACAATGACAGCGGAGACGAATTGAAGCTGGATATTGTCGTGAGGAACGGCAATATATACGTGAAGACCAAGTCCGAGGGGACAAAGGTGGAAGTGGTGGACAGCGACTCCAGCGTGGAGCTGGTGGATGCGCATTATACCAGGATCACAAAGGATGAAAATCAGGAGAGGAGTTTTGATTTGACGAAGCTGGAGGCGAAAGGGACCCGCAAATACAGATCCATCGTAAATCCGGTATCTATGTTCGTCAACGGCTTTAAAACAGTGATGAACTACAATACGCTGAAGAAGATCCTTCTGATAGGATTCCTGATATCTTCCGTCTTCATCACTTATTCCATAAGCAATATATTCGGCGTCATGAACATCACGGACGATGAATTCGTGACGGTGGACAAGTCGTATCTGCGGCTTGTGAGCAAGAATACCGATGTGGATACATACCTTCAGTACGAGAACGATCCCCGCTTCAGTTATGTGATGCCGGGAGATTCCCGCATAAGTCTGCAGATGCCTCTGGACGATTATTTCCAGACCCGGTACGCGTTGGCTCTCATAAAAGGATCGCTGTCGGATTATACGAAGCTGACCGCGACTGATATAGTGTATGGGAGACTGCCGGAGAACAGCAATGAAATAGTAGTCGACAGGATGATATTGGAGCAGGTGATAGATACCCAGACGACGACTACTGCGGGATATGGGACTGTCAGAAGTTTCGTCGGCGGAGATATACCTGTAAATAATATGGAAGATCTGGTCATAGTGGGGATAAGCGATATGCAGAGCCCGTGCATATACGCTTCACAGGATATGTTCATAAATATCCTGGCAAATACGGGAAGTGGTGACGGTGTCATGTCCGAAGGGGAGACGACTGCCGCAACGACCCTCATAGACTATACGCTGAAGACATCGGACGTCAGTCTGGTGAGAGGAAGCTGGCCTGCCGGCGATTATCAGGTGGTAGTCAACGAGAAATACAGGGAGAGCATGCCTCAGGGCAGGGAGATATCCCAGAAGGTCAACGGCAGGAATCTTACTGTGGTGGGATATTACTCCGATAGATATGACAGTGATTTCATGTTGATCAATAACAATACTTTGAAGTATGATTTGATAAAGAACAAGACAGATGTCACTCTCTGCCCTGTAGACAAGTCGGAAACGTTCTCACAGCTCAAGGCGGAGAATATAAATGTCAGGGATACATATGCCGAAAGCGAAGCCCAATACAAGGAGCAGATGTGGTCTTCCATATTTTCCACCATTGTGGTGTCAGGAGTCATACTGATAATCTCGTTTATCGAGATATACCTGATAATAAGGGCCTCATTCCTTTCAAGAGTCAAGGAGGTGGGCGTTTACAGGGCTATAGGCGTCAAGAAGAGCGATATATACAGGATGTTCACCGGAGAGATATTCGCAATCACTACCATCGCCAGTCTTCCGGGATTTGCATTGATGGCATATTGTCTCTATCAGCTTTCGCAGATGGGGACTTTCGGAGAACTATTTCTGGTGACGCCGGCCGTGCTGGCTCTGTGTCTGATATTGATATACGGGTTGAATCTGATATTCGGACTGCTGCCGGTTTTCCGTACTATAAGGAAGCGTCCTGCGGCTATCCTCAGCAGGACAGATGTAAACTGAACAGACTTTCCTCCGGGGAATGACGCGCCGGTATTCTGACAGATCGGAGCGCTTTATTGAAGCAGTTGGTCTATAGCCTTTTGCAATGTGCTTTCATCGAGAGCTCCCTGGGCCTGAGATACGATATTGCCTTCGGCGTCTATAAAATACGTGGCGGGGATGGAGTAAACGCTGTAAGCGGAAGCCCCTTCCCCGTCGGTATCGTAATATACCGGAAAGGAATATCCTTCCGATTCGATATAAGACGACGCTGTATCGACGGTCTCGCTGTCTCCTGTCAGGTTTACCATCATGAACTGTATCTCATTCCCATATTCTTTATACATCTTATCGAAATGAGGCATTTCGCTTCTGCATGGAGAGCACCAGCTTGCCCAGAAGTTGATTATTACAGGGCGGCCTTTCATGTCGGAGAGGCTGACGCTGTTTCCTTGCTGATCGGTAACAGTAAAATCGACGGCTGGGGATGAGCTTTCTCCAATAGAGCTGTGCTCAGTCCTGCTGCCCAGGAAATTGTACAGGACAACAGCTGCCGCTATGACGATGACGAGAAGTAATAATATTTTCAAGGAGTTCCTTTTCTTTTCCATGATATACCTCCAAATAGGCTTAACTTAAAAAGGTGAGCAGTCTATCCATAGCCCCGAAAGCCATCAGTATGCCTGTCGCTATCAGCAGACAGCCGCATATGGTGTTTATGATGCGATAATGATCTTTTATGAAAGAGAAGGCTGATTTGAGCCTGTCGATCAGTAAAGCGCTGATGACGAATGGGATGCCGAGTCCGGCGGAGTATAAGAGAAGCATGATGGTGCCGGCCAACATATGGCCTTGTTGCGAAGCCAGCATGAGAGCGGATCCAAGGAACGCCCCGACACAAGGAGTCCAGCCGACAGAGAAAATTATACCCAGCAGTGCTGACGAGAAAAAGCCAAGATTTTCCGTCCTGGCTGAAAAGGCTGTTCCCCGGAATATGTTTATCCTGAATACGCCCAGGAAGCACAGACCAAAGAATATGACTACCAGGCCGGAGACGATGTTGACAATAGTCTGATGCTCTGTCAGAAAGCTGCCGACGGTTCCGGCCAGCGCGCCCATAGCCGTGAAGATGACAGTAAAACCAAGGACAAAGCCCAGCGCATTTTTCAATGTGGTGCCTGGGCCTCTTTCCCCACCGCAGGCGAAGTAGGTCACATATATGGGAAGCATAGGCAGCAGGCAGGGAGATATAAATGTTATGATACCTTCTAGGAAGGAAACGATGTATTGCATGATGGATCCTCCTGTTTTTTTTCAGTATAACCGATAGGACGAAAAATTTCAGTGACAATATCACTGAAATATGATATGTTTTTTGAATCGGAGGGATACAAATGGATTTTGCGGAATATTTCCCTGTCTTTGACAGGCTGTCGGGGGCGGAACAGGAGGCTCTGCTGGACAGCGTGATACTGAGGAAGATAGGAAAGGGAACAGTGATACACAGCGGCAGCGATGATTGCCTGGGACTGCTGGTGATACGCGCCGGCCAGCTGAGAGCTTTCATGCTTTCGGAGCAGGGGAGGGAGATAACGGTATATCGGTTGTTTGACAGAGATATGTGCCTTTTCTCCGCCTCGTGCGTTATGAACAGTATACAATTTGATATCAGCATCGAAGCGGAGAAGGAGACGGAAGCATGGCTCATACCTATAGCGATCTATAAAGATCTGCTGGAGCGGTCTGCTGTTGTTGCCAATTATACCAACGAAGTGATGAGTTCAAGATTTACCGACGTTATGTGGCTCATGGAGCAGATTCTGTGGAAGAGCTTCGACAGGCGTCTGGCTGGCTTTCTGCTGGAGGAAGCCGGCATAGAAGGATCGGTTCACCTTAAGATCACCCATGAGCAGATAGCGTCGCATCTGGGGACTGCCAGAGAAGTGGTTTCCCGTATGTTGAAATACTTCCGCGACGAGGGCATGATAACGTTGATGCGAGGAGCAGTTGAGCTGACCGATATGGAAAAACTGCGGCGGTTGAGCGGCTGAGATCGTTCATTCAGCCTACGGAGCCGCGAGGGCATAAGAGGTGTAAGTGCGTAAGGATCGTTACACCTGGAGAGATCAGCCGCTTATCTCCGGAGCCCGTCGCTCCGCCGGCGGCAGCGCGTTATGGTTCCTTGCTTTGCATATGAGCTGTGTCATAGTACCCATTGGACAGTATACGCACCATGACCTGGGTTTGAAGATGACCATAGTCGCCAGTCCCAGGACAGTGGATGTCAGCATCACACCGTAGAAGCCGAAGGCAAACTGGGCGACGCCCTGGTGAAAGAGGGTGCCGTGATAGGCCCAGTGCCATGGAAGATCGAAAGTCCACAACAACGTGACTGTCTGGCTGAGCCCCTTGCTTTCCGCGAACACCAGGTATGTGACCCACAGCATCAGGAAGAACATGGCGAAGAAAAATATCAGGAACCCGTATCTGAAAATACTGGACTTCATCCAGCGTGGGACGTCATTTTTCAGCGACAATCCAAATCTTCCGCCGATAAGCTGAAAAAGCTGGCCGCGGCCGCAGTAACGCCCACAGTAGACTTTGCTCCCACCTATCCCGGCGATCAGCAGCGGTATGAAAAAGCAGAGGAGTCCCAGCCAGGCGAACAGTATATTGAAAAATCCGAGTATCAGATATGTCAGAGAGAATATCCAGAGGTAGTCGTACCAGTGTTTTTTCTGCTGCGCGGCTTTTATCATGACGCCACCTCCATCATCTCTATTATCGATGCCGGGCATTCTCTGCGGCATCGTCCGCAGCCGACGCATCTTGATGCGTCCACTATTGCGTACATCCCCTTATATATGTTGACAGCCGATACAGGACATGCCTTTGCGCAGCAGCCGCAGGCCACGCACAGCTTCTTCGTCACTTGAGCCGTCATTCTCTTTCCTTTGCTCATTGTTTCCATTCCTTTCTTTTTTCGGAAGTGGCAGGACAGATCCCTGAGGTTTCCGATGATGGCGATAGTCTACCGCATCGCAAAAGAAATGACAGTGACAATGTCACATAAGGAGGACATCAGAATATGAGATCGAATCCGTAGCATCCCTTGTCGAATCCGTATTTTTCGTAAAAAGCATGGGCCTCTGTTCTCGGCATGCCGGAATCCAGGACGATGCCCTTGCATCCCCGTTCCGCTGCCTGTCTTTTGACTTCATCCATGATGGCAACGCCGTAACCCTTTCCGCGCACATCTTCAGCTGTGATTATCCCGGAAAGATAACATGTCATCCCTGAGAGCCAGAAGGTGTGAAAAAAAGCACAGTGGCAGAAGCCGCGGTATTGGCCGTTTTCCACGGCGAAGAATACTGAACAGGCCGGGTCGTCGATGACCTGGCGGTAGATGTCTTTTATTTCGTCTTTATCATAAGTGTTGTATGACCACAGTTTTTCGATGAAATCGAAAGCTGCATCGAAGTCTTCCATAGTTGCTTTTTTGAATTTCATTCTCGTCACCTCGTTTCCTCGCTACAGAAACAGTTCGCTCTCAGAACGGCGGGAGTAGTTGGATCTCAGCATCTCGACATGGGACAGGAAAGCCGGGTCATCGAAATACTTAGCGCCTGTCGGACATTTTTTGATGCATGCGTGGCATTTTATGCAGATGCCGGTTACCTGAGACGGGTCTTCAGCGGAGATGGAGCCCATAGGGCATGTTTTCACGCAAGTGCCGCATCCGGTGCAGATATCCTCTTTCGTCTTCGGCTTTGCCTTGAGGAATACGGCAGGCTTGCCGTCGATGCCCAGAGGTGTGTAATACGGGCCGACAGGATCGTCGCCCCGTACAGTTATGGGAGCAGGGATATTGTCTGCGTCGATGGAAGAGGTTTTTGCCGCGATTTCCTCCGCGAACTTTTTCAGCTGCTCCATATCGCCACCGTCAGGTCTGCCGGGAGCCAGTTGATCTGAAAATACATGCTCGGTCACTACTCCGGCCCCTGCGATGGTGTGAAAACCGTTGAGTTCCAGCTGATTTCGCAGCTCTATGAGGGCATTGTCGAAATTTCTGTTCCCAAAACAGACTACAGGAACTGCCAGCGCGCCGTCAGCTTTGAAAAGTTCCTGGACGAAAGGAAGGAATTTGTTGGGTACGCGGCCGGCGTAGACGGGCGTGCCGAAAATCACCAGCTCATCAGGCTCGTAGTTCCTTACGCTGCCGCGGGTCTCAGGAAGGGTGAAATCATCGGATCCCAGTGAGACATCCAGAACTTTTGCGGCTCTTTCCGCTATGGCCGACGTGACTTTCTTTACGTTTCCCGTAGGACTGATGTATACTGCGTTTACTTTTGAGATTTTCATGACGTTACAGGCTCCTTTCGATATTTACATATATGTTAATATTAATACAAAACAGGGCCACCGTCAATTTCGTTGGACGGATGGACAACAGCTACGTGCAGCAGCCTACGCGGGGAATGCGGCATTGCATCTTGCGGCGGGCAGACGGAAAAATGAGAAAAACGAAGAGGATGTTGATTATGACCCGTTACAAAGATATCCCGATATTATACTTAAAACTGCACTGGTCAAGAAAAAAGCCAGCTGATGGTTTATTCTTGCTAAAAATGCTTTGAGATCATTGGTTGTTGGCAAATTTTCGCAAGTTTACGAAGACTTTACATGATCGTGATAATATATACTGACATGATGTGTTAAAGTTATGAAACAGGGAAAGCCTGGAAAAGCAAAACAAAACCCCGGAACCGTTGAAATTCCGAGGTTTATAATTGGTACTCCCTAGGGGAGTCGAACCCCTGATTCCGCCGTGAGAGGGCGACGTCTTGACCACTTGACCAAGAGAGCTTGTGTTTACAAATGAAAGTATATCATACTTGAAAAAGGTATTCAAGCAAAAAAGCCTGGAAAGAAATATTCTGAAAACAATGATCGAAAAATGTGCGGGTCATTGTTCCTTACTTACTATCAGAGAATATTTCTTTCCGGCAAAAGGCTGGTGTGCTCAGCGCTGACGAGGCAGCGTTGAATTGTAAAAAGTAAGCCTATTTTATTTTTTCAAAGTCAGCCGCGCCATGCTTACACAGTGGGCATATGAAATCGGCTGGAAGCTCTTCACCTTTATATACATAGCCACAGATCTTACATACCCATCCTTTTTTTGTCGGCTGCTGAGGACTTTCTTTGATGTGCTTATGATAATAGTCGTATGTCACGGAGTTATCCTCCGAAAGGCTCTTTCCATCTTCAACATCGGCAATGAACATAGTATGAGTCCCTAAATCAACGGTAGATATTACATTGCCGGAAAGATAGCTGTTGGCTCCTTCAATGATATAAGGTATGCCGTTTGCGGCTGTTTCAGCGGGGTAATCGGCGAATTTATCCGTATCCCTGCCGCTCTGGAATCCGAAGTGTTTGAAGATATCGAAAGTTGCCTTTTCACTGAGGATAGAGATGTTGAATTTCCTGCTATCCATTATCATGTCGTGGGTGAGGTTGGTTTTGTTGACAGCGATAGATATACGGTTTGGCGATACGGTCACCTGCTGAAGAGTATTGATTATGCAGCCATTGGATTTTTCACCGTCCTTTGCGGTCAGCACATACAGCCCATAGCTGATCTTAAACATTACATTATTATCCATTGTCCACTCCTTTCGATTATCGAAATCAACGTTTTTCAGTTTACTTCTTTCAGGCTCATAATGCTGTCGAGAAGGGCATTTTCGTTACCGCTGTAAGCATCGTTGACAGCCATGATGAAATATGTATAGTAGCATTTACCGCTTTCCATGAAAAGGACAATACCTCTGGCGTCACCTGACAGACTGAACTCATAGGTGAGGCTGTTACTGATAAAATCAGGGACGTCAGCGCTGCTTTCACTCATATCGGTATCGATCAGTATATCACCCAGCACGTTTATCATAGAGTAGTCCATATAAGAGGAAAGATCTGTAGCCACAGGCTGAGCTTGATTCTTTGATATACATTGAACGAGTATGTTGACCGTGTCAGATGAATCTGAGATATCAAGTACGCTGGAAGGGGCCTCTTCGTTTATCAGCCAGAAATCTTCATCAGCCGTCGGCAGATCGATGGAAAAGGAATTGTCGGCGTTGGAATAGCTTTGCAGATCTCCTCTAATGGAAGTGTTTCCGCATGACGTCAGGATGATACATGATATACATAATATAGCAGTCAGAATCAATCGTAGTGCTTTTTTCATCGTAAAATCTCCTCAACAAGCATCTGTTATTTATGGAATCAGTATATCATAAACGGAGTCTGAATGCATGACAAATTAGGTGATGCCGAGAAGATATACAGAGGGAGATTTAGAGGAGAGAGGCTCCGAGCCGGATCTTCAGGGAATGTATATGCTTGCGCTGTAATTTATTTTCGCTTGAATTGTAAAGGATAGGACAGTATAATGAATTAACTGTATAGTGCTGTTAAGATCAGTCTATACAGTTGATTTATAAATAGGAAAAGTTATCTGGCCGGATCACGTGCCGGCATTTTCACGGAGGTGAAAGCTTTCTATGGATTTCAGAAACATGAGTGATGAGGCGAAGATGTATATCAAAGCCATAATCGAGTGCATAGATGATGGCATCTGGATAACTGACGGCAGCGGAACGTGTTTGGAAATAAACAGGCAGGCGTTGGGGTGTCAGAAACGTGAAGATATAATAGGAAAGACCATGAAAGAATTGGTTGGGGAGGGGGTATATGATTCGTCAGTAACTCTTAAAGTGCTGGACACGAAGAAAAAGGAAACGTTGGTACAGCACGAGGAGACGGAGATCCTCACTACGGGGATCCCTTATATCGAAGACGATGAGATAAAGCTGGTCGTATGCTGTGAAAGAGAGCTCAAGGAGTTGGACATCATGAAAAAGCAGCTGCGCATAAATGAGGAAAAACTGGATCTCTATAAGAGTGAGATAGCCTATTTGCGCTCTGTATTGGCTAAAGAGGTGGATCTGGTAATAGAGTCGAAGGCGATGAAGAACGTCGTGGAAATGGCCGCTACTGCGGCAAAGTATGGATCCCGTGTTCTGATAGAAGGAGAAACCGGGGTCGGAAAAGAGGTCATAGCCAGAATAATATATAAGAACAGCTCAAGGAAAAACGGCCCGTTTATTGCGGTCAATTGCGGGGCCATACCTGAAAATTTGTTGGAATCGGAGATGTTTGGATATGAAAAAGGCGCTTTCACAGGAGCAAACCAGCAGGGGAAAAAGGGATATTTCGAGATGGCCAACGGCGGGGTACTGTTTCTTGATGAAATAGGCGACGTATCCCTCAGCTTTCAGGTTAAACTTCTTCGTGCGTTACAGGAGAACGAGATAATGAGAGTTGGCGGCAGCGAAAGCATACCGGTGGACGTGCAGATAATAGCCGCCACTAACAAGGATTTAAAAGAAATGGTAAAACATGGGGAGTTTAGGGCGGATCTGTTCTACAGACTGAATACTTTTCCCATAGATGTACCACCGTTGAGAGAGCGGCGAAAAGATATTGTACCATTGGTATATTCCTTTGCGGATTCCTTCAATAGTAAATACGGGACAGAAAAGGAGTTTTCACTCAGTAGTTTGGATGTGTTGCAACGATATGATTGGCCCGGCAATGTGAGAGAGCTTCAGAATCTTGTGGAAAGGCTCATACTTACAGTGCGGGATGATGTGGTAAATGACGAGCATGTAAGGCGAATGCTACTCGATGATCTTCAGGATGAAGGGGCGGATGAAGCGGGATTGACATTGAAGGAAGCGACTGAACATCTTGAAGAACGCCTTATAAAGAAATATATGGATGAGTACGGAAATCCTTCGGATGTAGAAAAAGTTTTGGGGATCTCAAGGGCGACATTGAACAGGAAAATAATGAAATATGGGCTAAGATGAATCGATGACATGAGATGTTGGTAATGACGCGAGGCCAGAGGCTGATCAAAAATGAGCAGCCCCTGGTCTTTTTTGAGCAAAAAGTGGTTTTGAAGAGACAGCGGAAAAGAATGATTTTAATTAAAAATAAAATTCAGAAAAAATAAAAGAGTTGGAAAACACAGGGCTGCGGCTGATAAAAGCCGGCAGCTCTTTTTTATTGGCATGAATGTTGCGGTCTGTTATGAGTGGATTGATCACAATAAGTTTTATTAAGAGAGGTGAAAAAAATGAGTCAACAACAAAACAGCGGACTGGCTGAACACAATATTACATTGCGTGCGGCCGTAATGATCATGTATTGCCTGGTGGCAGCCGGCTGTTTCGGGATCGACGAGATGATTCCAGACGGAGGGCCGGGAATAACGATCATCATCCTGTGTATCCTGCCTTTCGTATGGGCAGCGCCGCAAGCGCTGTGTGCGGCTGAGTTGGGAAGCGCCATCACAGACGCAGGAGGGTTTTACAAATGGATCCAGAGAGGACTGGGAGAGTTCTGGGGATTTCAGGGAGGGTGGTGCAGGACATTATCCTGCTACATAGACAATTCCCTGTACGTAGTGCTGGCAGGGTCATATGCTAGGATGTTGTTCCCAAGTATGACAGATACGGCACAGTTTATCTTCATGGCTGCGATAATCATCGTATTTACCATAATCAATCTGTTTGGTATAGAGGATGTGGGTAAAGTCAGCACTGTGTTCTCGGTGTTCATATTTTGTGTGTTCCTGGCAGTTACTATAATCGGGTTCTGCAACTGGAATTACAATCCGATGGAACCTCTGTACAACAGTAACGATTATACGCTGCTGGGAGCTATAGGAGCAACGCTGGCTACAGGGATGTGGATGTACTCGGGATACACTTCTATGTCTACACTGGCCACGGAGTGCAAGGACAAGTCGGTTATCCCTAGAGGTCTTTTGATCATAATGCCGTTGGTGGCACTGTCCTATATATTGCCTACGATAGCAGGTCTGGCTTCTGTAGGACACTGGCAGGACTGGAATCCTGACGGAGGTATTTCCTTCGGTCATGTGCTGGCGCTGGCTGGATCATGGGGTATCCCGTTGTTCACTATCACAGCAGTATGTGCTGAGCTTTCCATGTTCAACGCTCAGATGATCTCCATCTCGCGAGGTTTCTATGGTATGGCTGTGGATAATCTGGCACCAAAGAGCCTGACTAAAGTCAGCAAGAAGAGAAGGACGCCTTATGTAGGAGTTCTCTCTCTTACGGCTGTATCTCTGGCACTGTGTAACTTTGATTTTGACGTACTGGTAACGATGGACGTAACGTTGCTGATGGTAGATTATGTGCTGGTATTCCTGTCGACGGCGGCTCTCAGAAAGAACGAGCCTGATATGCCTAGACCTTTCAGGATTCCGGGCGGAGATACTTTCGTAAAGATCCTGATCACACCGGGACTGATCATTGCAGTGGCTGCCCTGTTCCTCAACGGAGCTGATTACTATTTAGGCGGTATGATAGCCCTTATTTCATCTCCGGTGCTGTATATCATTTGGAAGCGGAAGTATGGTGGTTTGTATGCCAACGATCCGGAAAAATATCCGATAAATCCGAGGACAAAACTGGCGAAGGGCGACCTTCACAGGATAACCGTAGTGTTCGCCATAATAGGCGTGATCGGCCTTATCGGATCCCTCTGGTGGTTCGGATGGTATGAAGTGGGCTGGGAGTCCTACTACGAAGAAGCTTACGGCTCCTTTGGTTTTATGGGAAGCAACGGGACGGAGATAAGACAGTGGATCGATAATGTAATGCTGGGAATATCCATACTTTACTTGATCATAGCCGTAGTATCGAAGATCGTTGGCAACAAGATAGACAAAGAAAGAGCGTAACAGACGTGCCGAAGAGGAGGCAACGCTGTGCTATAGCTAAATATCATTAAGGAGGAAAATAAAATGGCAAAAGTAACGGGCGAAAAGAGAGATTCTCTCAGTAAAGTGGAAAAAGGACTTGGTGTGAAAGAGCTGAAGTTCAGACTTTCCTTCGGTGCTGAAGATATGCATTATCCCGGCGAAATGATATCGGGATGTAAACTGATGGAAAAGTGTATAGACTGCTGCACAGAGATGTGCAACATAAGAGATAACGGAGACGGCGGTCTTATCGTACATACGGAAGCTGATATCGTGGATTCTGTTCATATGCTGGATGCGGTGGAGATAATCTGCTGGTCAATCAAAGACGGATCGCGTTCGAGAGTATACGGATACGAGATGTATAAGACATCGGAATACGATCAGAAGACAGATCGTTCGGAAGTTTTCGATGAACCTGTTCTCGCGGTCAAAGGCACGGTGGTATTCGTAGTGGATGATCCACAATAAATACGGCTGAGCTTTGAGAAGACGCGGCGCGGGAGATCCTGTGTTCCGCGTCTTCGACGTGGAAGGAGAAATTCGATGGCTAAGATTTTAGATGGAATAAGGATAATAGATTTTACTCAGGGTCATACAGGGAGCTACGGTACGATGCTTCTGGCAGATTTTGGAGCAGAAGTAATAAAGATCGAAGATCCTAAGACAGGCGGGGATGTCCTGAGGAGAAGTTTTCCAAAGAATGAAAAGGGGAGTGCCTATCATGCATATATGAACCGCGGTAAGAAAAGCGTCTGCATCGACAGGGAATCGGAGAAGGGGCAGGGAATGATCATGAAGCTGATCGAGAAGGCTGACGTGGTGTGCGACTGTTTCGTAGCGGGAGAACTGGAACGATGTGGTCTCGGATACGACAAGGCCAGGGAACTGAATCCGGGGATAATATACGCGTCTCATACGGGGTTCGGCAAGACGGGACCTATGAGCAACACGGCGGGGTGTGATCTGACATCGGAGGCGCTGTCCGGCCTCATGCAGGTCACTGGGTTCCCTGATGGAGGCCCGACGGCTCATGGTACCAGGATGGCGGATCAGTTCGGAGGCAATTTCTTCGCTGCCTCCATCGTCATGGCGCTGATGGTGAGAGATAAGACGGGAAAAGGACAGCAGATAGATGTAGCATCTGCCGACTGCATGATGACAGCTCTCGAGGACTGCCTGGCAGAAGCGTCAATGAAAGGTGTGAAATTCCACAGAGAAGGAAATGGATCGCGATCCATCGCCCCTTACGATACCTTTGAGGTGAAGGACGGGATATTTTCCACGGCGGTTTCCACCAATTCACAGTGGAAGAAATTCTGCGAGGCCATGGATATGAAAGAGCTGATAGATGATCCCCGCTATAACAGCAATGAAGCCCGAGGCGAGAATTACTACACCGAGGATGGCAAGATCGGCCTCAGGGATATCATCGCGGATAGATTCAAGGATATGACGAGGCAGGAGATCGTGGATTTGCTGTCGCCATGGAATATACCGAGCGGCCCGGGATTCACGGTGCAGGACGCTTTTGACAATGAACAGCTGTCTGTGAGGCATATGGTGCTGGATGTGGAGGACAGGGCCATAGGAAAAATCAGGATGCCGGGGATACCTATTAAGATATCGGGGATAGACGATACAGCTGTGATATCGGCACCGAAGCTGGGAGAGAATACCGAGGAAATTCTGAAAGACGCCGGCTGCGACAGCGAAGAAATAGAAAAAATGGCAAGAAAGTGTATTGTAATGTGTGAAGGGAGTGATCTATAATGAAGCCATTGGAAGGAATTACCGTGCTTGACTTCACACAGGCATATAGTGGCCCTTACTGTGCCATGAATCTGGGAGATTATGGAGCCAGAGTTATCAAGGTGGAGAGGGTCGAAGACGGAGACCAGTCGAGAGACTGGGGCCCATATGTAAATGGCGGAAACAGCGGCTACTTTGCCCTTTACAACAGGAATAAGGAGAGCATCGCCATAGATCTCAGTGAGCCTGAAGGCAAGGAGATCATCAAGAAGCTGTACGCGGAAGTCGATGTGGTGCTGGAAAACTTCAAATACGGTACTATCGACAAGCTGGGGATAGGCTACGAAGTGGCGAAGGAGATAAATCCGGGAATAATTTTCGCGTCGATAACGGGATTCGGTCAGACGGGACCGCTGCGAAAGAATACGGCTTACGATAACGTTATCGAGTGTATGTGCGGATTTATGGAAATGACGGGATATCCGGATGGGCCGGCCCTCAGATCGGGAGCGTCCGTAGGAGATAGTTACACGGGGATAATGATGTTTCTGGGGATCGTGCTGGCATGCTACGACAAGGCTAAGACTGGAAAGGGACGAAGGCTTGATGTTTCCATGCTGGATACGATGTTCGCGACTATAGAAGACGCGATATTGGCATATAGCCTGACGGGGATCCAGATAAGCAGGACGGGCAACGCCAAGCCGAGAGAGATCGTTCCTTATGATAAATATGAATGCGCTGACAGTGAGATAACGGTGGGGATAACGGACGAGTCTATGTGGCACGACTTCTGCGAAGCCGTAGAGATGCCGGAGTTGGAGAATGATCCGTTGTATGCCACCAATGATCTCAGATGTGAGAATTTCGACAGCTTTACGAAACTGATGAGAGAGTACATGAAGAAAAAAGATTCAGAGTGGCTTTTGAAGCGTTTCACGCTGTACGGGATCCCGGCTTCTCCGATATTGTTGCCGCTGGAAGCATTGAGCAATGAGCAGTTCCTCACTCGTGACATGGCCATCACGATAGATGATGTCAATGTCGGTAAATATAAATCTTTCGGAATACCGATAAAGTTCAGCGAAACTCCGGGCGGCATACAGAAATCATCCCCTCTCCTGGGAGAAAATACGGAAGAGGTGCTGAGATCCGTCGGCTACAGCGACGCTGAGATAAGAGAATTAATAGATGAAGAGATCATCGGTATCCCTGAAACAGACGGAGCGGAGGGCTAAGCGTCCGGTGAGGCGTAAAAGCCTGGAGATGAAAAACTGAAAACAGGAGGAATATGGAAAGGTTAAGTCTTAAAACGAAAGCATTGTATGGATTGGCAGGTGTGGGAGATTCGGCCCTTTACAATATCATGGGGACCTTCGCGCTTTTCTTTCTGACTACCGTGGCAGGAGTCGATCCTGCTATCGCGGGGACGATAACCGCGATAGGCTCGGTGTGGGATACCATATGCGGAGCCATAATAGGGTATGTGTCGGATAATACCGATACCAGGTTCGGAAAGCGAAAGCCATTTCTCGTCATAGCATCCCTGCCGCTGATGGTGTTCACGTCACTGTTCTTCTTCAATGTACATGCCGGAGAAGAAGTGATGATCGTATATTATGGCATCATGATAATGCTGTTCTGGACTTCCTTTTCATTCTTCTTTGTTCCATATCTGGCGTGGGGAGCGGAGCTTACGGACAACTACGACGAGCGTACGGTGCTGAGAGGCTATGTTTCGTTTTTCAACGCCGTGGGAACGGCGCTGGGACTGGTGCTCCCTAACATACTGGTGGAGATAATGACCGACGCAGGATATTCCGTCGAGACGGGATGGCAGACGACAGGTATACTCTGCGGCGTGGTGTCGGGAGGAACGATACTGATCGCCGCTCTGGGGATAAAGGATAAAAACGCCCGGGACAAAGACGCCGGGGGACGTATCGAGAAGCGTCCTGATGGCGAAAAAAAGACCCGTGGAGGGATCAGAGCCGCAGCCGGCGTGATAACCGGGATGCTGAAAAATTACGCCCAGATACTGAAGCTGAGGACTGTACGGTACATATTGGGAGCCAGCATCTGCTATCTGATCGGATATACGATATTCTGCTCCGACAGGATGTATTTTTTCACGTATAACATGGGGCTGTCGGGCGGTATCATAACCGTCATTATGATGCTTATGACCTTCATATCGGTGGCCTTCATACCGCTGATATCCTTTATAAACAGGTGGATAGACAAACGGACGACATATCTGCTGGGGATGGCGGTCACGGTAGTGGGCTTCGTTATTTTCGGGTTGAGCGGCAACACCTCCTTCGTGGGTGTGTGTATCATTTCCGTCATATACTGTGCGGGAAACAGCGTCTACTGGCAGCTGGTACCGGCGATGATATATGACGTGTGCGAGGTCGACAGGCTGATGAACAGTCAGGACAGAGCGGGGATGGTGATATCGCTGCAGTCCTTGTCTGAAGCTATGTCGGGAGCTGTAGCGATGCAGCTCATGGGGCTGATCCTGAGTCTGTCGGGATTCGACGGCAGCGCCGCTGTGCAGAGTGGGACGGCGCTTCAGTGGACAGGATATTCATTCACCCTGATACCGGCACTTTTCATGGTGCTTTCCATGATCTGTATTTTCAGATATCCTGTGACGAAAGCGATGTATCACAAGGTGCTGGCGGCTCTTGAACGTAGAGACAGGGGAGAAGATGTGGATATGAGCGGATTCAGGAAGCTCAGATGATTTTATGATAGTGTGTAGAGTAAATAAGCGATAAAAAAGCTGTCGCGACGGGGTGAAGACCGGAGCGGCAGCTTTTATGTTTCAGCTTGTAAGACGGGGATTTTTTGGTTATAGTATAGATGTCAGATATTTTGAGAAAAAAGGAGGACGGATCATGAAGTATAAGTGCAGCGTATGTGGATGGGAATATGATGAAGCGAAGGGCTATCCGGATGGAGGTATCGCTCCGGGAACGCCGTGGAGCGAGGTTCCGGATGATTTTGAATGCCCGGTATGCAGCGTAGGGAAAGACGAGTTTGAAGCCGAGTAGTAAAGGCTGAGGGCGTGAAGAAAAAATGAAAAACAAAGGGCAGCGGTTAGGATAACTGATAGATTCTAACCGCTGCCCTTTTATCATTGTATCTTGAATATATGGGTGTTGTCGAATGTTTCGGTGCGTCCGAAGCGATCCTACACACTGATTATAGATGAGAACGGCATGGCAGGCTGTTGTATCTACAACAAATCATATTATTGGTTTGCCATATATTATATATTTGTATGCTGCAAATGTGATCGCACTCAGTCGTGTATCTTTCTGTTGTGGAGAGCTGGTATTTTCATTTTTTATGACGTTTTGCGCTTCGCTGTGCCCGGCACATCCGGAAAGGAGCACTGTCGCCAGAAGAAGCAGTGCTCCTGCTTTTTTCATCGAAATCATGGTAGGCCGCACCTGCCGTTACTTCTGATCATCTACAGGAGGGACCATTTCCACATATTTCTTCAGCATCTCCGGAGTGCTATGGTAATATCTCTTCTTTTTGTCCATAGCGTTTATATCCGCCATCTCCTCATCAGTGAGGGAGAAGTCGAACAAATCAAAGTTGGCCCTTATGTGGTCAGGGTTTTTAGATCCCGGGATAACGACGTCACCGTTTTGGATATGCCATCTGAGGATTATCTGGGCGTTGGATTTGCCGTATTTTTCTCCCAGCTTCGCAAAGAGCGGCTCCTCTATGAGCGTTTTGTCGCCGTGGCCGAGTGGATACCATGCTTGTATCACTATATCGTGACTCTTCAGGAACTCCTTCAGCTCCTTTTCCTGCGAGTAAGGATGGACCTCGGTCTGGAGGATGGCCGGCTCTACCTGACATATATCGAGGATCTCCTTTATCTGATCTTCGTTGAAGTTGGATAAGCCGATAGCTCTGACTTTTCCTTCTTTATATGCCTTCTCCATCAGTTTGTAGCCGGCGATATAGTTGCCGGCAGGCTGGTGTATGAGCAGCAGATCGATATAATCGGTGTCAAGTCTTTCGAGGGTCTTGTCGATGGCGTTGTCTTCTTCATAGAAAGACGGCCAAAGCTTAGTCTCCAGGAAGATGTCTTCCCTTGGGACGCCTGATTTTCTGATAGCGCGGCCTACGGCTTTCTCGTTTACGTAGGCGTTTGCTGTATCTATGAGGCGGTATCCGCACTGTAGAGCGCTGAGGACGGAAGCCTCCGCCTCATCAGGTGTAAGCAGGAACGTGCCTATTCCTGCCATAGGCATTTTTATGTTGTTGTTCAAAGTAATATATTCCATCGTATCTACCTCCTTTTGTCCATATTATAGGCCGGATCGGCAGGAAGCGGAAGTTTCCGTTGGCTATCCGGTATGAACCTGGAGGTTATTGCTGACGGGAGGAGCGAAGCGCGGATCTTTCCATAACGCTCATCTTTCAGGATACCAGCCTGGCATGCCGGAATCCAGGCAGTCGTTTATCTGTTTGACTTCCTGATATTCTTCGAGACCCTGCGGCCCCAGATCTCTTCCGATACCGGACATCTTGTATCCGCCCCATGGACCTTCCGCGAAGCATGGGTTGTAACAGTTTATCCAGGTTATCCCTGCACGCAATTCCTTTATGACTCGCATGGCACGCATGTGGTCATTGGTGAATACAGCGCCGGCCAGACCATATTCCGTATCATTGGCCAGTGCTATAGCTTCATCTTCAGTTTTGAAGGTCTGTATCGCGGCGACGGGACCGAATATCTCTTCTTTGACGATGGTCATCTGGCCGGTGCAGCCGTCAAAGACAGTAGGCTCTATGAAAAAGCCGTCGGCGCACTCTCCTTTCGTGTATCGTCTGCCTCCGCATCTGCATACGGCTCCTTCTTTTTTGCCTGTCTCTATGTATTTCAACACCTGTTCCATTTGCTCCTCTGAAACGACAGCTCCGATATCAGGATTTTTCATCGGATCGCCTATGGTCATCTTGCGGGCTCGCTCCACGAGACGATCCGTGAATTCGTCGTGTATAGATTCATGGACTATTATTCGCGAGCCTGCGGAGCAGATTTCTCCCTGATTCATGAAGATCCCTATCATGGACCATTCTACGGCTCTGTTGATATCAGCGTCGGCGAATATTATGCTGGGAGACTTGCCGCCCAGCTCGAGGCCTATCTTTTTTACGTTGGAAGAAGCCGCGCACATTATGCTTTGCCCTACGGCGGTACTGCCGGTAAAGGTGATGCAATCGACATCTTTACTTTTAGCCAGCTGGTTGCCTATAAGGCCGCCAGGGCCAAGGATGAGATTGGCACAGCCGTCAGGTAGACCTGCTCTGTCCAGTATTTCAAAGAGTTTCACCACGCTTGCAGGTGTTATGGTGGCAGGCTTGAGGATGATACTGTTTCCTGCCGCCAGAGCGGGAGCCAGTTTCCATACGGCTATCATGAGGGGATAGTTCCATGGAGTTATCAGTGCGCAGACACCGACAGGTTCATGGACAGTATAGGAATGCATATGACCAAAATTGTCATTTACTTCGTAGGAGCCGCCGGACGGCTTCATTATGAGGCCGGCATAATACTTGAAGACATGGATGGCGTCGTCGATATCGGCTTCCGATTCTCTGAGAGGTTTACCGTGGTTTTCCGTCTCGATGGCGGCCAGTTCATCCCTTTCGGCCTCCATCATACTGGCGATTTTCAGGAGTGCATCGGCTCTGTCCTGGGCGCACAGTCTGCGCCATTTCCCGGAACCGTAAAAGGAGCTGCGAGCTGCGTGTATAGCTTTCTCCACATCTCTGCTGTCACTAGAGGCAGCTTCTCCGATGATCTTTCCATTGGCAGGGTTTATGACAGGCACAGTTTTACCTGACAGATATCGGTGGATGCGTTGACCGGCGGAGCATAAAGTGTAGGTGGTCCTGGAAAACCGGATCAGACCTTCACGGCGCATCGCGTTAAGCTCTCTTGAGAGGGTGCTCCTGTTGACGCAGAGATATTGGGCAAACTGTTCCTGGTTCATTCCTATGTCAAAGGTATGGCTGCCGCGCTTTTCACTGATGATGCTGAGATGAGTCAGGATCCTTTCTCTGATAGTGTGTTTGGACAATACATCGACCTTGTAAGTTATCTTTATGTTTTCATCCGAAAGGATCTTAGTTATGTTTTGAAGCAAAATTATCTTGCAGGAGGGAGATATCCCGTGACTGGAAAAGAACAGGGAATATCTGAAAAACACGACGGCACAGCCCGTATCGGCCGTGAGCATGCTGGGACTGGTGAAGAAGGTGGAGGAGACAGCCTCCAGACCGATAATGTCGTTTTGATGGAAAGTCCTCAGCAGCTGGGATGATCCGTCGTAGTGATATTTGAACGACAGGATCCTGCCTTCCACGATGATCCCTATTTTTTCCACTTTATCCCCTTGCAGCTGCACGGGCTCGCCTGCGGAAAAGAACTTCGCGGAAGGTTTGGTCTCGGCGCATATGATATCGAAATCGATATCGTCTATGTTCTTAAAAAGTATGGAATCTCTTATGATCACCAGATCCAGCATAACGTATCCCCTGTGATTTCTAGTGTTGGTTGATTTTAGCACAGATGCGGGGCGGACGCTGTTGTATATACAACGCGCTGATACAGGAGACAAACGTCTGATGGAGGGGTGAGGACAGGCATTCGCCTTGGCTCATCGAAGTCCGTCTTCCTTGACATAAGCGGCGCGAAAGGCTATAATTCAACCTGTGAAATTACATCTATATATAGAGGAAAGAATATGAAAATAATCATTACGGCAGGAGGCACCAGCGAGAAGATCGACGATGTCAGGACTATAACTAACACGTCGACAGGGCGGCTGGGATATGCTATAGGGAAGGCATTCGTGGAAAAATACGCGGGCAGGCTGGAAAAGATATATTATCTTCACGGGACAAGAGCTCCCTATGTGGAGCATGAGCTGGTGGAGCCTGTCATGATAGGCGGCGTTGCCGATCTGCAGCAGCAGCTGACGAGGCTGTTGACTGAGGAGAAAATAGATGCTGTCGTTCATGCCATGGCAGTGAGCGATTATGTGGTCAAGGAAGTGACGACCCTGGACAGGATAAGAGGTATGGAGACACCAGGTGGCGGAGCGGATCTTTCCGGGAATAAGATAAGCTCCGATATAGATGATCTGATCATCCATATGAAACGGTCGCCTAAAGTAATAAGTATCATCAAGAAGCTGAGTCCGGAAACGACTCTGGTAGGCTTCAAGCTGCTTAGCGGTGTCCCACACGAAGAACTGATATCTGTGGGCCGCAGTCTCATGGAAAAGAACGATTGCGACTTTGTGCTGGCCAATGATGTGAAGGAGATCGGACCGGACTATCATAAGGGATATCTGATACACAGGGACGGCCCATATGATACGATGGGTAATAACAAGGAGATAGCCGATATGATATCCAGGCGCGTCATGGAAAGGAGTTTGGGATGAATATCGTTCTGGGAGTTACGGGGAGCATCGCCGCGTATAAGGCGGCGGATATAATCAGCAAACTCAAAAAGCTGGGCCATGACATAGATGTGATATTGACCGAGAGCGGCAGTCGAATCATCACTCCCATAACACTGCAGACTTTAAGTAAGAATAAAGTCTATATGGATATGTTTGAAGAGATAGATCACAAGGAAGTGAAGCATATTTCACTGGCTGACAAGGCGGATGTGGTACTGATCGCGCCGGCTACAGCTAACATAATAGGGAAGATAGCAAATGGCATCGCCGACGATTTTCTTTCTACAGTGGTGATGGCGGCGGCGACCCGTAAACCGGTCTATATCGCGCCGGCGATGAATACGAATATGTATGAAAATCCTATAGTCCAGGGGAATATGGAAAAGCTGAAAGGGTTGGGGTACCGTTTCATAGAGCCGAAGGAATCTATGCTGGCCTGCGGGGTCACAGGAAAAGGCGCGCTGGCAGACGTGGATCATATAGTTGAGATAATCGAAGGGAGCATTGAATAGATGATAAGATATCACAGTACAAGAGGAAGTGAGCATACGAAGACGGCAGCACAGGCTGTAATACAAGGTATCGCTGAGGACAAGGGGCTATACGTCCCTGATTCGATACCGCCATTGCCGAAGAAAATATCGGAGATGACAGGCAGACCTTACAAGGAGATAGCCAGGGATATAATAAAAGCATTCTTCACCGATTATACCGATGAGGAGATGCAGCACTGCGTCGATGGCGCCTACGACAGTAAATTCGAAGAGGCGGAGATCGTTCCCGTGAAAGAGGCGGGCGGAGCTTATTTTCTGGAACTTTATCACGGCAAGACGGCGGCTTTTAAAGATATGGCTCTTTCCATACTTCCGTATTTGCTGACCACAGCAATGAAGAAGGAAAAGGAAGATAAGAAAATATGTATACTGACGGCAACGTCAGGAGATACAGGGAAGGCGGCGCTGGAAGGTTTTGCCGATGTCCCGGGGACTGAGATAATCGTATTCTTTCCAAATCACGGCGTGAGCCAGGTACAGGAAAGGCAGATGGTGACCCAGGAAGGCGCCAATACCCATGTATTTGCCATAGAAGGAAACTTCGATGACGCTCAGACAGGGGTGAAGAGGATCTTCAACGACGAGACGTTCGCGGAAAAGCTGGCGGGATACGGTTGCAAGCTGTCATCAGCCAATTCTATCAATATAGGAAGGCTGATACCACAGGTGGCATATTATGTCTATGGCTATGTGAAGCTGGTAGAAAGAGGCGTTATCGCCGACGGTGACAAGGTGAACATCGTCGTCCCTACCGGAAACTTCGGGAATATCCTGGCTGCTTATTATGCGGGAAAGATGGGGATACCTGTAAACAGATTCATCTGCGCCTCTAATAAGAATAAAGTGCTGACGGACTTTTTCGAAACGGGAGTGTATGACACTAACAGAGAGTTCTATCTTACCAATTCACCATCCATGGATATACTCATATCCAGTAATCTGGAGAGGCTCCTCTATCATCTGGCAGGCAATGATGGAGGTGAGATACGCAGATTGATGGATCAGCTGGAATCTGATAAACGCTATCAGGTCAGCGATGTCATCAGAAAAGGGATGGAATCCTTTTACGGCGGTTTTGCTACTGTCGATGAGACTAATGCGGCTATAGGGAAGATGTACAGGGATAATGGCTATCTGATGGACACCCATACAGCAGTGGCCTATAAAGTATATGAAGATTACGCAAAGGAGACGGGTGACGATACGCCAACATTGATAGCATCTACGGCAAGCGCGTATAAATTCGCCGACAGCGTCGCTCATGCCATAGGCCTGGGCGATGAGGAAAACGGGTTCGAGTACGTGAAGGCACTGGCTGCTGCGACAGGTGTCAGAGTGCCTGCCGGTCTCAGGGATCTGGATAAGAAGCCTGTGAGACATAAAGGAGTCATTGAGGTTTCGCAGATGGCCGGAGCCATCGAGGAAAGCGTGAAATAAAGCGGCGAAGGTCGCGGCTTCCGCCTCTCCCAAAAGAGAGGGCAGGCGAGACAGGGAGGATTTCGTCCGGAGCGTTAGGTTTGCCGGATTTTCCGATTTTCGAAGGAATCCGGCAGCGCTGGCACCAAGCGTTGCCGGATTATTAAAGAAACAATGAGATCCGGCAGCAGTGCCGCAAACTTTTGCCGGATTCCGTAATAAGGCATAGAATCCGGCAGCATGTTGCCGGATTTGTAATTAGGTGCGAATATCCGGCACACGATTTTCTCATTCTTACCTGATATATGGCTTTAAATCTCAATATTTGCTGTTCAGGCTGCCGGATCTGTGTCATTCCTTCGATTTCCGGCAAGCAATCGTGTTTCGCGTGCCGGATCAGTATCTTCAAAGCATTTTTCGGCAATAGTTCATGTAAAGACCTGCTGCGTGAAAAGCAGGAAAGCTCCGGGGCGCCGGAAAGTTTCGGGGCGCCGCATGAGCCCGGCTTTGTTAAGATATTGTAATTTTTTCGTGTTTCCCGATGAATTTGGCAGGAATAAGAGTTATAATCGATATAGAGTCGGAGTGTGAGCGAGGCCTGGATGGGATCCGAGGGAGATCCGACGCCGCGTTTCACACTGTAAAGTCTGAAAGGAGGTGAGAGAATGACGAAAGAAACCATGAAGAGCAGGAAGAATATCGCTCTTATCGCTCACGATCATCTGAAGGATGAACTGGTAACGTGGTGCATCGACAACAGAGATAAGCTGAAGGATCATATTTTGTGTGGAACGGGGACGACAGCGACCCTGATAGCAAGAGCAACGGGCTTGGACATAAAAGCTTACAAGAGTGGTCCTTTGGGAGGTGATCAGCAGATCGGAGCCAAGGTGGCCGAAGGAGAGATAGATGTACTGATATTTTTCTGGGATCCGCTGGAAGCACTGCCTCACGATCCGGATGTAAGAGCGCTGCTGCGTATAGCGGTAGTTTACGATATCCCGGTGGCGACCAACAGAGCTACGGCAGATTTCATCATGACGTCGGAGCACATCGACAAGGAGTACGTCCACGATGTCCAGGAATTCAAGCCGTCGGTGGATATAGAGGATATGAGCGAGAAGATACTTGTTTCACAGCGATAAAATGTCCAGATGAAAATCGCAGAGGGTGCGATATCATCCGGACATTTTTTTATTGGAATCGTTGCTATATCTGTTGCGAACGACGTATTTTCGGATATCGGTGTTTTTCTTCCTGCGGATGTGGCGGACGTTATTGTGGACGATAGGCCTCAGCAGTGTGCGACGCTTTATCTTACGGTAAGGAGATATCAATTTGGCGATCCCTCTGTTGTAGAGTTTGAAGCTGAGTATGCCTATCCAGTGTTCCTTTTTCTTCGCTTTTTTGCTCTCTCCTCGTTCTGTTCCGCCTGCCGTTATTTTAGTCCCGCTTTTTACGGCGGCGATAAGATCGTTGTTGCAGCGTATGTCCGCATCTATTTCGGTACACGCCATTCCTATATATTCACTGACATGGGAATCAGAGCCGGCGAAGGTGGGAACGCCGCAATCTTCGGCCAGAATAGCTGCCCGTCTGTTGGATTCGGGTGATTCGCAGGTGTTGAAGGTCTCGATGAAGTCAAATTTCCTCATAAGGCGCATGTTCATATTTTTGAAGCCCATAAGGCTGGAACTGGCCACGCCGAAAGGATGGGCAGGCCCCAGTATGCCGCCGAAGAAATGGACTATTTTGATGAGCTTGCTGCATCGCATGCCACGTATGCTCAGGATGCGGAGATAAAGCCCATCGGGCATGATGACCAGTATGTGGCCGGCATCTTTCGTATCGTATTCTATCCCCCTGATAACGCAGAAATTCCTGTAGCGGGGATCATCTTTTATGGCATCCCATGCTTTACAGCCTTTATAGCTGTTGTGGTCGGATATCATGAACCCGTCAAAGCCCAGAGCCATGAATTTGTGAACGAATTCCCTGACAGATACTCTTGAATCAAGGGAGCCTTCCTTTGTATGACAGTGCAAATCAAATTTCAATCTTTTCGCCTCGGTTCTTAATTCTTATGGATGGAGCAGCTGACGCTTCTCTGTATATAATAGTATTCCCAAACCGGAAAAAATTCAATGAAAAATGTGTGAAAAAAATTTTGACGGTAAAACCCAGTTGACACCATTGCGAGGACAACGTTATAATATTGATGTAAATTTGTTTCGGGGCGAGGTGAAAGTCCTCACCGGCGGTGTATGACGATGAATGTCACAAGTCCGCGAACCCGCGCATTGAGCGGGCCGAACGGGTGAGAATCCCGTACCGACGGTCACAGTCCGGATGGAAGAAACGAAATACTTGCGGCGTGTGGCGGACAGTCGTTGCTATCTGCAAACGCGAGTGTTTTTATCTCGGGATAGATTGCCCGGGATTTTTTGATTGAGCGGCACCTCTGCGCCATGCTCCGAAGCGAGACGACAGAGGCTGAAATGATGATATACAGTGGAAAGAAGGAGTGTTGTACATGTCTCAGAAGACTAACTACGGAAATATCGATGACAGACACAGGATGACTGGCAGGGAGAAGACAGTCAGGCTGGCGAAGATGGGTATGCTGGTGGCAATATCGGTGGTGCTGGTATATTTTATACATTTTCCCATATTCCCGGCAGTGGCGTTTCTCGAATATGATCCCGCCGATATACCTATACTGATAGGGACCTTTGCCTTCGGTCCGGTGGCAGGCGTGCTGCTTACCATCGTGACATCCGTGGTCCAGGGTGTGACTGTCAGCGCTGCCAGCGGAGCCTACGGGATAATAATGCACATAATCGCTACCAGTGTGCTGGTGATAGTGGCAGGTGTCATATATAAATTCAACAAGACGAGAAAAGGCGCGGTGATCGCGTTGATATGCGGTACGGCGGCTATGGCCGTGGTGATGATAGGCGCTAATCTGATAATCACGCCGCTGTTCATGGGTGTGCCACGCAGCATGGTATGGGATCTGATGCCGTTTATAGTGGGCTTCAATGCCATAAAAGCAGGCATAAATTCTATCGTTACATTTTTCCTTTATAAGAGGATATCGGGATTTCTGCACAGAACGGCGTAACGGACCAATATGAGACCGGCCCGCCGGAGCTGAGAAGGGTGCGTTCAATACCGCAGATTTATCTTCGACAGGCAGACCTCAGCGCTGTAGCCCAGCTGCCTGGCATACATCTGCATACCCTCCTTGGCGAGATCCACATGATTTTGGGGAGCTACTGTTATCCTGTTGACGGCATCATGGGCTTTCCTCAGGTTCACACGTATGTATGGGAGCAGGAAGCCATCCTTTTCGCGATAATGGACTTCACTGTCGCTTGTCTCTTTGAGGACGACCCGGTATTCCTTTTCTGCGGCGAATTCCTCCTGCTTGAAGAAAACCGCATATATGGACATGGCTTTTTTGAATTGTTTGCAGTATTTCCTGAAGGATTCATCGCCGCCGTTCCCGGCGGCGTTTTTCATTATATCGTCGAATGAGCAGCCCAGATTTTGGGGGATATCTTTTGTGAGAAGATCATGTATGATTTTTCTCTGGGTTTCTCTGGAATATATCAAAAGTCCATGGTAGGAGATTTTTTTTGTCCTGCTTATCATGTCGAGCAACTCGCCGCTTTTGAATTCCAGATTATATCCGGTGTTGTTGCCGAATTCGGACCAGAGCGTGATGCTGTCGGCTTCCACTGAGAAGGATAGGACGTAGTAGCATTGCCTCTTCATCTCCTCGGTCGTAAGAGAGAGCTGCTGGCGCAGGGAACTGTGCTCCTCAAGTATAGGGAACTCGGTGAGTACATCCCGAGTCAGAGCCAGGGTGTAGCGCATCTCGTTGGTGTCGTTGAGGAAATCGCTCTTGGTGGCAAAGAAGGCCTTGTCTTTCAGGATGCCTTGGACACCGCGGCACTTAGTGTAATGGTATAGATTTTCTTCGGGCTGTATCCTTTTCAGCAGGATATGTTTGTTGGGCACGGCGGACTCCTTTTTCTGTATCAGATTTCTGCATCAAATATCGGGACTGTCAGCAGAGCTTGCTGCCGTTGGCCACCAGCTTGAACTTATAGCCAAGCACTTCGGCGGCCCGCTTACACATGATCATCCGTTCAAGGAATATTTCAAAATAATCCATCAGACTGCAGATATCGTCGTCCAGCTCAAGATTCATCTGTACAGTCCTTTTGTCCTTGTTGATCTCCAGTTTGGATGACAGAGCGGCATAGTTGACTCGGTCATGGATATCGAAGTTTTCCTTGATCGGATTCTGGACCCTGTTCCTCCTGACGTCTGTCTTATCGGCCAGTATGAGCGCCGCAGAGATGGGGTCGACCGCGTTGCCGCTGCTTTCGTCGTGGTGACCGATGGCAGAAGTTATGGTCATGATATCTTCCAGAGACATTTTCATTTCCTTAAGTATCTGATATGCCAGCAACGCTCCGCTGTGAGCATGGTCATTTCTGTTGATGCAGTTGCCGATATCGTGCATATAGCCGGCGATGCGACCCAGTTCGATGTCGTGGCTGCTGTAGCCCAGGGATTTAAGTATCCATCCGGCCCGTGCGGCGACCTTGGCGGCGTGCTTTGTCGAATGGTCGGTGAAGCCCATTGTTTTCAGGACACAGTTGCCCTTATCGATCAGCATATTTATCTCTTCGTTTTTTCGTATATCCTTGTATTTGATTTTTTCTCCCATAATTACCTTCCATTTACATTGTATTAATTAAATATTGTAGTACGTCGAAGACGCGGCGACTATCCTGTTCGTGTAAAATCTCTGTAAAAAGGGTGAAAAACAGGCGGAAAGTAAAGGCGTACTCAGCTAAATGGCGTGCTAACAGATACAGTTCATCGGATCTCGTTTTCAGACGATATACGATAGCCTTCCGAAGCGATATGCCTAAGAGGGGAATTTTGGGAGACCTTTTTGGCATAATTTCCATGTTTCGAAGGTACTGACAGAGGGTAATATGCCAAATCATACTGTTGAAATACGGATCATAGGCATTATTCCCCTTTCTGCTGAGAAGAAATATGCTAAAAAGCTTGGTGTAAATATCATCTTTTGGCATATTCGTTTTCGGGAAGGTCACTCCATTCATGTATTTATGCCTAATGAAAGGGAAAAAGCTGATGTTTTGGCATATCCGACATCTGCGAGAGAAGGCAGCCCCTCTGTGAATCTGGTATGAATTCAACATATGTCCTGACAGCTAAGCCGGGTTAAACTATCTTTCTCCCCACCGGCCTTTATATTCCGCTGTTTGTGTGGTATACTACATTAGTTATGGAGAAGAAAGAAATACTGATGAAAAATGAAGAGGCGGTGCGGGATTTCGGCAGGGAAATGGGGAAGAATCTGTCCTCCGGCAGTATCGTAGCCCTTACGGGAGACTTGGGGACTGGAAAAACCACATTGACTAAGGCTATCGCTGAAGGTCTTGGCGTGACTGAGACAATAACCAGCCCCACCTTCAATATCGTAAAGCAGTATGAGAGCGGACGGCTGCCTCTCTATCATTTCGACGTCTACAGGATAGGGGACGTGGAAGAGATGTATGAGCTGGGGTATGAAGAATACTTCTTTGGCAGCGGTATCTGCGTTATAGAGTGGGCCGAGCTCATAGATGAGATCATCCCGGAGGAAGCCATCCGCATACAGATAGGATACGGACGAGGGGAAGGAGAGCGTATTTACAGGTGTATATTTTAGGAATAGAGACGACGGGAGCCTTTGCTTCCGCGGCAGTGATGAGAGACGACCAGGTGACCGGATATATAAAAGGAAACGACAGGTTCTCACATCTGCAAAATCTGACGCCTCAGATAGAACAGGTGATAAAGGAGAGTGGCATTGCTCTTGCCGATCTGGATGTAATCGCCGTATCGCATGGGCCGGGATCCTTTACGGGGATCAGGATAGGTGTATCGACGGCCAGGGCTTTGTCACAGATCCTGGGAACGCCGTGTGCAGCCGTTTCCAGCCTGGAAGCGCTGGCGCTGAACGCCGCGCCGATGGACAGCGGGGTACTCGTTTGCCCGATGCTGGACGCCAGGAGAAATCAGATATACGGCGGCGGATACATCCTGACGGAAGAGGGGCCGAAGGAGAAGATCAAGGCCGGGCCTTATATGCTGGATGAATTCATGTCGAAGACGGAAAATTATCGTCGGATATTGCTGTTAGGCGATGCAACAGACAGGTATGGTAGAGAGATAGGGCAACTAAGGCATGAAGGTGTGGATATCGCCGCTGAGGGGATCAGATATCAGGATGCTGTCTCGGTAGCAAGGCTGGGAAGCAGGATATATGCTGAAGGTGGCGGAGTAGGATACAGCCAGTTAGAGCCGGATTACATGCGTCTGGCTGAAGCGGAGAGGAAGCTGCGGCGAAAGCAGCAGGAAGGCTGAAATTATGGCTGAAGTCGTGGTAAGGCAGGCTGTTGCCGACGATATGGAGGACATATATGAGATAGAGCACCTGTGCTTCCCTGATCCGTGGAGTCGGGACGCTCTTCTCTACGAGCTTACGGAAAACCCCAGGGCATTTTACATCGTGGCGGAGCTGGAAGGTCAGGTTGTAGGCTATGCGGGGTTGTGGTGGATAGGAGACGAGGGCCATGTGACCAACGTGGCTGTCAGGCCGGGATTCAGGAACAGACATATTGGTCAGGCTATCGTCAGCGTTATGATAGATTTCACATCAGGAGAGGGCATCTTGCATCATACTCTGGAGGTGAGGCGTTCCAATGAACCGGCAATCAGACTGTACGAGAAATTCGGATTCCGTCAGGAAGGGGTGCGTAAGGGGTATTATCTCAATAATGGCGAAGACGCTATAATCATGTGGCGCCATAGCGATGATGATCGGAACGGTCAGAAAAACTGGAACAGTCAGAAAGTGCGGGAATAAAAGACGCTCCTCCGGAAGATAATAGGAATATAAGATTATCTGAGGAGGACGGATATGGGCAGAAACCCGGAAGAGAATATGAATGTGGTTTTTTATCCATGCAGAAAATTTTCCAGAAGACATGATTTTGATGTGTTCAGTATGAGCACATATATGTCTTGTGAGAATTGCAGGCATCTCAACGGAGAAAACCAATGTGAAAAGAAGCTGGAAGAAGGTAGAAACGAGCTATGAAAGACGGAAAAACAGTGACACTCGCGATAGAGTCCAGCTGCGACGAAACGGCAGCAGCCGTGATGTCGGAAGGCCGCGGCGTGCTTTCCAACATCATTTCGTCGCAGATAGATATACATAAGCAATACGGTGGAGTAGTGCCGGAGATAGCCTCCAGACATCACTTGACCAACATCAACACGGTGGTAGACAGAGCCATGGAGGAAGCGGACGTTTCCATGGACGAAGTGGATATGATAGGAGTCACATACGGTCCGGGGCTGGTAGGGGCATTGCTGATCGGGCTGGCTACTGCCAAGGCATACGCGCTGGCGGCAGGGAAGCCTCTCATAGGCGTCCATCACATACATGGGCACATTTGCGCCAATTACATAGAGCATCGGGAGCTGGAACCTCCTTTCATGGCCTTGGTGATATCGGGAGGTCATACTAATATAGTGGAAGTTACGGGGTACAATGAATGCCGGGTGCTGGGCGCTACGAGAGACGACGCGGCGGGGGAAGCATATGATAAAGTGGCGAGAGTGCTGGGACTGGGATATCCCGGGGGGCCTCTCATCGACAGGATAGCAAAAGAGGGGGATCCTCACGCTGTGGAATTCAAGCGGGTGTTCCTGGAAAAAGACAGCTTCGACTTCAGTTTCAGCGGGATCAAGACCGGCGTCCTCAACTACATAAATTCCGAGAAACAGGCAGGCAGGGAGGTAAATGTGGCTGATGTGGCGGCGGGGTTCCAGGCAGCTGTGCTGGACGTCATCGTAGCCAAGACCCTCAGGGCTGCTATCGATATGGGCAAGGACAGGATAGTGCTGGCAGGCGGAGTGGCCGCCAACAGCAGATTGAGAGAAATGATGGCAGAAGGCTGCAGGAAGAACGGGATAGACCTTTATTACCCATCTCCTGTGCTGTGTACTGACAATGCTGCAATGATAGGCTGTGCGGCATATTACAGGTATATGGCGGGAGAACGGGATGATCTTACGCTGGACGCCATACCGAATCTTGAATTATAGGATATAGATATACAGAGGTTACATATATGATTGTGTTATCGGCAAAGGAGCTGACAAAATCCTACGGCACCGATGTCATACTGGACAAGGTGTCATTTCATATAAATAAAGGAGAGCGGGTGGGGATAATCGGCGTCAATGGAGCCGGAAAGACCACCCTTTTAAAGATACTTACAGGCGAGCTCAGCTGCGAGGAAGGCGAGTTTTTTGTATCATCGGAAACAAATATAGGCTATCTGAAGCAGGACGGCGGCTTCGATTCAGAGAATACCGTGATGGAAGAAGTAGAGAACATTTTCGGTGAGTTCCATCGTATGGAGAAAGAGATGGAAGCGCTGCTTCAGCGGATAGAGGAAACGGCCGGGAAGACCGGAGACGATGGAGACGATGGAGAGAGCCGCCGGTTGCTGGAGCGCTATGACGCACTTCAGGAGAAATTCAAGGAACGGGGAGGATATACCTACAGGAGTGAGATGATGGGAATCCTTTCCAGTATGGCCTTCGGTGAGGACAGTTACGGAAAGAAGATATCCACCTTGAGCGGTGGAGAAAAAACCAGGCTGGCGCTGGCGTGTCTTCTGATGAAAAAGCCTGATATACTTCTGCTGGACGAGCCGACAAATCATCTGGATATAGGTACGCTGAAGTGGCTGGAGCAGTACCTTAAGAGTTATAAGGGGACAATAATACTGGTATCTCATGACAGATATTTTCTCGACGAGACAGTTACCAGGATATTTGAAGTGGAGAATCACAAGCTCAGCATATATGAAGGGGATTACAGCTTCTACGCCACTGAGAGGAAGAAGCGCCGTGAAGCGGAGATGAGGCGTTATGAGAATCAACAGAAGGAGATTCGCAGGCAGGAGGACATGATAAGGCGTTTCAAGGAAAGAGGCACCGAAAAGCTGGCTAAGCGGGCCGCGTCGCGGGAAAAGCGCCTGGCTGCCATGGAGGTAGTGGAAAGACCGGCAGGTGAGCGGGACAGGATGAAGATATCCTTCAGAGCTGATTTTCAAAGCGGCCGGGATGTATTGGAGGCAGGAGATGTTTCCAAGAGTTTTGGTTACGGGGCCGGACGGACAGAGCTGTTCAGACATGTGGATCTGGATATAAAAAGAGGCGAGAGAGTATGTATCGTCGGAGCCAACGGTATCGGAAAGACTACGCTGCTGAAAATACTGATGGGAGAGATTTCGTGTAATACGGGACGGATCAAGATAGGCTACAACGTCAAATTCGGCTATTACGATCAGGGTCAGCAGCTCCTTAACGGCGCCAATACAGTCATTGAGGAAGTGAGGGATTCCTACGGCTTGTATTCCGACGGTGAGATAAGGAACATATTGGGGCGCTTCATGTTCAGAGGAGAGGACGTATTCCTCAAGGTAGGAGCTCTCAGCGGCGGTGAGAAGGCCAGACTTTCCCTGCTGAAACTCATGTTGTCAGGAGCCAACGTGCTGATGCTGGACGAGCCGACCAATCATCTGGATATAGAATCCAAGGAGGTGTTCGAGGAAGCGCTGCTGGAGTTTCCGGGAACCAGTATCATCGTATCCCACGACAGGTATTTTCTCAACAGGATACCTACCAGGATAATGGAACTGACCTCCGATGGAATAGAGAACTATCTCGGTACATACGATTACTATGTGGAGAAGAAGCAGCAGCAGATACAGTCAGGGAAGAAGTATCTGGAGGGCATGCAGGAAGACAGAGAAGCGAGGACCTCGACGGCGGCAGAGGAAGTATCGAAAGGCGCGGGGGCTGAAGCGGAAGAGCACCTCTCGTCAGCGGAAAGACGGCGTATCCAGAAGGAAAAGGAAGCTGAGGAAAGGCGTCTGAGGAGGCATCGGGAGGCGCTGGAGAAGGAGATACAGAGCATCGAGGAAGAGATAGGAGAGCTGGAAGCGGAACTGTGCCGCCAGGAGGTGGCTACCGACCATGTGAAGCTTGCCGAGATAGGAAAGATGCTTACGGAAAAGAAGGATGAACTTGACGACAGATACGAGAAATGGCTCCAGCTTCAGGAGCAGTGAAATGAGAAGGACAGACCGTCGATTTTTTTATCAAAACTATTGCAATAAGGGAATTCTTCCTCTATAATGTTGGAAGTTGTAGGGGCAAAGACCCTATGATATAATCAAGTGAAAAAGTATATTTTGTGATGGAGGTATATATCATGACATTAGACAAGATCAAAGGAATAATCGCTGAGCAGCTGGGAGTTGACGAGGATAAGGTCACGATGGAGACTCATCTGATGAAGGATCTGGAAGCTGATTCTCTCGATGCTGTTGAGATCATTATGGCTATCGAAGATGAGTTCGATATCGAAGTTCCGGACGAAGATGCTGAAAAGTTCCAGACAGTAAGCGATATCGTAAGCTATGTCGAGGCCAGAGCGTAAACTGCAAAAGGCTTTATCATGAAAAGACAGGCGAAGATTTCCAATGCGGTGATAAAGAGGCTGCCCAGGTACAGACGGTATCTGAGAGAGCTGCAGAAGAAGGGGATAGACAAGATATCTTCCAGCGAGTTCAGTAATCTTACTGGGTATACCGCATCCCAGATAAGGCAGGATCTCAACAATTTTGGCGGGTTCGGCCAGCAGGGGTACGGATACAGCGTGGACGGCCTTTACAATGAAATAAGCGCCATTCTGGGGCTGGATAAGCAGTATAAGATGGTGGTCGTAGGCGCAGGGAACCTGGGCCAGGCCATCGCTAATCATACATACTACTATAAGACGGGATTCATCGTTTGCGGCATATTCGAGATAAATCCCCGGCTTATAGGCATGAAGATAAACGATATCGAAGTCATGGACTATGACAGGATAGTCGAGTTCGTTGAGGATAACGATATCGATATAGGTATCATATGTACCACCAAGGAAGCAGCTCAGGAAGTGGCGGATAAGCTATGTTTCGCAGGTGTCAGAGGACTGTGGAACTTTGCGCCGATAGACATAGAGACGCCTAACCATGTAGCCGTGGAAAACATGCATATAAGCGACAGTCTCCATTCTCTGGCCTATCATATGAACAAGAACAGAGGCCAGGAAGAAAAGAAATAATACATAAGAATATCGGTAAAATTAAATAACCGTTTCGTTTCGAAACGGTTATTGTTTTCAGATGATATATGCTCGCTCTTAGTCTTCCTGAACCGGAGCGTCAACAGGACATGCGCCTGCGCAAGCACCGCAATCAATACACTTGTCAGCGTCGATAACGTACATGGAATCACCAGCCGAAATAGCATCCGTAGGACATTCATCAGCGCAAGCACCGCAGTTGATGCAAGAGTCTTTAATTACATAAGCCATTTTAACTACCTCCTTTAAGATTATATCATTAAATGACAAACTGATTATAACAAACCTTTATGAGGAATTCAAGATGAAAGTTTACGGACTTATAGGGAAAAGCGGGACAGGAAAAAGTTTTCAGGCTGTGAACCTGTGTAAGGAGCGAAACATAGAGAGTATCATAGATGACGGGCTGTTCATCTGTCGCAATAAGGTCGTAGCCGGGATATCCGCCAAACGGCAGAAGACCAAGGTAGGCGCTGTCAAGACGGCTCTGTTCACCGATGATGACCACAGAGATGAGACGGTGGCGGCCATCAGGAAGATGAAGCCGTCTTCGATACTGATAATAGGGACTTCTGACAGGATGGTCGATAAGATAGCGGCACGTCTGGGCATAGGGCGTATAGGCGAGAGCATATACATAGAGGAGATAACGACGGAGGCTCAGAGGGACATCGCCAGAAGACAGAGGCATGAGATGGGGCAGCATGTCATACCCGTTCCTACTTTCCAGCTCAAGCGCCAGTTTTCCGGTTACTTCATGATCCCTGTCAGACGGCTGCTGAAGGAGCTGGGCCCATGGAGAGATATTTCGGAGAAGTCTGTCGTCAGACCCACTTACAGCTATTTGGGGAACTATGAGATATCGGAAAAAGTCATGGCGGATATCGTGGAGTGTGTAAGGAGGGAGAACCGACAGGTAGCGGAGATCAACAGAGTAGGAGTCGTGCGGATGCAGGATGGGATAGATATATATGTGGCCGCCACCTTTCGCCGCGGAGAAAGACTGGACGAAGCAGCCGCGCGGTTTCAGAGGACAGCCGTTGAGAGGATAGAAGAGATGACGTCGTTCAACGTCAACAGACTGGATCTGGAGGTGAGAGGGCTGATATGATAGTTAAGGAAAAGGGCAATGCCGTCATCGTCGAAGATGTGAGAGATTTCGATCTGGACAACATCTTCGATTGCGGCCAGTGCTTCAGATGGGAACGGGATGAAAAAGGCAGGTATGTGGGGACAGCTTTCGGCAGACATGCGCTGATTGAGTACGATGGCAGCAGTCAGATTCTGATCATACACGGCGCTGACGAGGAGGATTTTCAGACGGTGTGGAGAAAGTACCTGGATCTGGACAGAGATTATGGCAAGATAAAGGAGAAGCTGGCAGAGAGGGATAAAGTCATAGCGCGGGCCATAGATTATGGTCAGGGCATCAGGATACTAAACCAGGAAAAGTGGGAGACCCTGCTCTCATTTATCATATCTCAGAACAACAACATACCGCGGATCAAGAAGTGTATCGATAATCTGGCGCGTACACTGGGATCCCCTTCAGGTCAGTTCATGGGCAGGGAATTCTATGACCTGCCTTCGCCGGAAGTGCTGGCGGGAGCCACGGAGGAGAAGCTGGCGCCGTGCAGACTTGGTTACAGGAGCAAATATCTGATAGAAACTGCCCGTCAGGTAGCGGAGGCGGGGCTCGATAGCCTGGAGAGACTGGGTGCGCCGGAGGTCACGTCGCAGGAGGCTTTCGAGGCGCTCAATGGATACTGTGGTGTCGGACCGAAGGTGGCCAATTGCATCGCTCTGTTTTCCATGGGAAAGCTGGACAGATTCCCCATAGATGTGTGGGTGCGAAAGGTCATGCACAGGTTATACGGTATAGACGAGGGCGATATGAAGGGAATGGCCCGGTTCGCAGAGCAGACTTTCGGGGAATACGGAGGCATCGCCCAGCAGTATCTTTTCTATTACATAACTCACTGTAAAGAAATTTGAAAAAGGTGGTTGACAAAAACGGGAAATGGCTGTAAATTATAGTTAGCACTCATAAATAATGAGTGCTAACAAACAGGCGTGTAAATCAGCAGAGCTGATACCGCATGGTGCGAAGCGGCGATGCTCTGTATAAAATTTAAACGAAAAAGTAAAGGAGATGGCAATAATGAGTATGGGAATCAAACCTTTAGGGGCAAGAGTTGTTATCAAGAAGATCGAAGCCGAAGAAAAGACGGCCAGCGGGATCCTGTTGACAGGCTCCGCCAAGGAAAGACCACAGATGGCGGAAGTAGTCGCCGTAGGACCTGGAACTGACGATGAGAAGATGGAACTCAAAGTAGGAGACAAGGTTATTTTCTCCCAGTATGCCGGTACTGATGTCAAATACGACGGCGAAGAGTACTCGATAATGAGTCAGAGAGACATTCTGGCAACAGTTGAATAGTTGAGGAGCCCCGAGGGGGACGCTGATGTCCAGCTCCGCTGGACAAACATAAGGAGGGATTTTTACAATGGCAAAGGAATTACATTACGGAGAAGATGCCAGAAGGAAGCTTCAGGCAGGTGTCGATAAACTGGCGGATACAGTGAAGATCACATTAGGGCCTAAAGGCAGGAACGTGCTGATCGATAAAAAGTTCGGATCGCCTCTCATCACCAATGACGGCGTGACTATCGCCAGAGAAATAGAGCTGGAAGACGCGGTAGAGAATATGGGAGCCCAGGTAGTAAAAGAAGTGGCATCCAAGACCAATGATGTAGCGGGTGACGGTACTACGACAGCTACATTGCTGGCTCAGATAATAATAAAGGAAGGATTCAAGAATGTAGCTGCGGGAGCAAATCCTATGGTACTCAAGAGAGGGATCCAGGGAGCTGTAGATGTTGCCGTAGATGAGATAAAGAGACTGGCAAACTCTGTGGACAGCAGCGAGAGCATCGCTCAGGTAGCGTCCGTATCGGCTGCCGACGAAGAGATCGGCGGACTGATAGCAGAGGCTATGGAAAAGGTGGGCAAAGACGGCGTCATCACTGTAGAAGAGTCCAAGACAATGGGGACGACCCTCGAGGTAGTAGAAGGAATGCAGTTCGACAGAGGCTATTTCTCGCCTTACATGGTGACGGATACTGAAAAGATGGAAGCCGTGCTGGAGAACCCATATATACTGATAACGGATAAGAAGATATCCAACATCCAGGATATACTGCCTGTACTGGAGCAGATCGTACAGCAGGGAAGAAAGCTGTTCATAATCTGTGATGATCTGGAAGGAGAAGCGCTGGCTACACTGATAGTCAACAAGCTGAAGGGTACATTCGACTGCGTAGCTGTAAAGGCCCCTGGATTCGGAGACAGGAGAAAGGCTATGCTTGAGGATATCGCCATCCTGACAGGCGGCACAGTGATTTCCGAAGAGCTGGGATATGAGCTGAAGGAGACGACGCTGGATATGCTGGGAAGCGCAGCTACAGTGAAGGTCGACAAGGAAAATACCGTTATCGTAGGCGGTGCGGGAGATGCCAAGGAGATAGAAGCGAGAGTATCCCAGATAAAGACTCAGATAGAGAACACTACTTCCGATTTCGACAGAGAAAAGACTCAGGAGAGACTTGCCAAGCTGGCAGGCGGCGTAGCAGTCATCAAGGTGGGTGCAGCTACTGAGACCGAGCTGAAGGAAAGGAAGCTGAGAATAGAGGATGCCCTCAACTCAACTAAGGCAGCAGTGGAGGAAGGTATCGTATCGGGCGGCGGAGTTGCCCTGGTAAACGCTATCCCTGCAGTTTCCAAGTATGTTGACGGACTGGAAGGCGATGCGAAGACAGGCGGCGCTATCATCGTGAGAGCCCTTGAAGAGCCTGTAAGACAGATCGCTGAAAACGCTGGATTCGAAGGCAGTGTAGTAGTGGCTCAGGTCAAGGACAGCAAGGAAGGCGTAGGCTTCAACGCAGCCACCGAAGAATATGTAGATATGATAGGCGCAGGAATCGTAGATCCGGCTAAGGTAACGAGATCTGCTCTTCAGAACGCTGCATCGGCTTCGGCAATGCTGCTGACTACTGAAGCGGGTATAACAGATGTTCCGGCTGAAGAGCCTGCAATGCCTATGGGCGGCGGCATGGGCGGCGGAATGCCTGGAATGATGTAAGGCCGACGATAAAGAACAGAAAATAAAACCCCGGGAGGGCGAGTATCTCAAGGATGACTCCTTTCCCGGGGTTCTCTTTTGCGTATTATTTATCATCCCGCTGAGAGGCCGCAGAACGACAGACTATCATGTCGATCGCTCAGGTGATGAGAAATGTCTGTATATGCGCTTATTTGAATCTGAAACATTTGCCGCACACATCAGGACATGGAATGTATTTGTCGATAGTTTTGCAGTACGCCTGACATTTGGCGCGGTCTATACCCTTTTCCGAAATGGCATTTCCGGGACATGCAGCTATCATCTCGGCAGAGCAGGAGATGCCATCGGCTTCCTGATACATGCTGCTTCTCAGGATGTGGAGATAGGCGGCTTCCAGCTGTTCATCGCTCATAGGCTCCACCTCCTCCGCGTATTTGCCGTCAGTTATCAGTGAACCGACACGGAGTCCATAACAGCCATCGGCGGTACGGAAGGATTCAGCCGGTCCGAAGTCGCCCATGCCGGCCGCGTAAGCCGCCAGTTTATGGGACCACGTACCACGGAATGTCTTCTCATTCCAGTCCATTGGCGTATTGAGACAGGAGGAGAGACGTCCGGCCATGTCGAGGGCGCCTCTTACAGCTCTGTTGATAGCCATGGAAAGCCAGGTGGATTCCGTAAAAGCCCTTACCCACTGTGGGGAAGGAGCGCCATCTTCCTCGTTGCTTCTCATCGCCTCCATATCGTATGGGATAGCATGGATTATCAGCGTTATGCCCGGACGATAGATATTTTTCGGGTGATCGCTCATATTTTTGTCCATGAATATGTTGAAGAGGGGATGACGGGCATCCACGTATCCGATGAGAGGCGTTCCGAATTTCGTCACGATATCCTCCCTTGCTGCAAATTCCTCCATTGTCTTCTGGACGTTCCGCTGAATATGTTTCTTGACATCAAAACCGATCATCATATATCACACCTTTCAAAATCATAGAAGAAATCTTCTGCTGTTAACTGTAACTGATTACATGATATCATATTTTAGACCATAAAGTGTTGCTGTTGCCACGTTATTTTTATACTTTGTGATTTTTTTGCGGAGGCGCGCCGTCAAGCTTGCTTTTTTGGGGCCTGAAGGCGATGAAAAGCAATACGCTCACCAGCATCAGTATCGGATAGTAGAGATACGGAAAGGCATCCAGCGGCGTGATCCCTGTCAGAGCGGCAGCTGTCAGGAGCTGGGCGCCGTAGGGAAGCAGTCCCTGGCCTACGGAGGCGAATATGTCCAGTATCGACGCGACACGTTTAGATTCGACGCCGAACTCATCGCCGATCTCCTTGGCAACAGGACCTGACATGACGATAGCGACCGTATTGTTGGCGGTACACATGTCGACCAGCAGCACCAGCAGGCCTATCCCAAGTTCTGCTCCGCGCTTTCCGCTCACAGATCTCTTTATGGTCTCTATGATAAGAGCGATGCCGCCGTTTTCACGTATAAGAGATACCATGCAGGCGACAATGATAGAGATGATGGATATCTCGAACAGGTCTGTCATACCTTTTCCGATGATGCTGAAAGATTCGAGGAATGTGAAGGAGCCATTGAAGACTCCTGTCATCACCGACAACGCGATGCCGGAAAACAGCACGGCGAAAACGTTGAAACCGGCCAGCGCACCGACCAGCACGATCAGATATGGAATGATCTCGACGAAATTGTAGTCGTAAGTGTCGGGCTTGTAGGTGAGATGAGATGTTTGCAGGTAAAAGATGACTATTGTCAGCAAGGCGGCCGGGAAGACGATGAAAAAATTCTGCTTGAACTTATCTTTCATCTGACAGCCCTGAGTCCGTACAGCAGCGATAGTCGTATCGGATATCATGGAAAGATTATCGCCGAACATGGCGCCGCATACTGTGGCACCAACACAGATGGCGATGGGTATATCAGCCTGCTGGGAGACTCCCAACGCTATAGGCGCCAGTGCGGTGATGGTTCCCATGGATGTTCCCATTGAAAGGGAGATGAAGCAGCCTATGACGAAGATCCCGGCGACCATATACTGAGGCGGGATCATGGAAAGGCCGAAATTCACTGTGCTTTCGACGCCGCCGGAGGCGGTGACGATGCCGGAGAAAGCTCCGGCCACAAGGAATATCAGCACCATGGTTATGATATTGGTATCGCCTGCGCCTTTGGCGGCAGTCTTCAGCTTTTCTTCGAAAGACTTTCCTCTGTTCTGGAGAAGGGCAACGAATAGAGCTATGATGAAAGCCACATAGGCTGGCATACTGTAAAAATCTCTGCTTATTATACCTGCGCCGGCAAAGACTACGATGAATACGAAAAAAGGCAACAGGGCAAAACCACGATACTTCATAGAAGATCCTTTCGTTGATTTAACGCGTGAAATGCGACATTAAGTTACTGGACGGTCTCCGTTCGCGGCCTGAAATGAGGCGTCATATACCGGCCTTTATTCCACTCTGTTGAGCCTGCCGCCGTTCAGCCAGCTTTGCAGGTTCTCAGCCAGCACGTCTATCACAGCCTGACGCATCTCTTTAGGAGACCAGGCCATATGAGGCGTGATGATACAGTTATCTATACCCAGCAGCGGGCAGTCTATGGAAGGCGGCTCTGTTTCCAGCACATCTACAGCCGCCGCGCTGAGAAAACCTGATTTGAGGGCATCAGCAAGAGCTCGCTCATCTACCAGTCCGCCTCTGGCGGTGTTGATGAAAACAGCGCCTGGCTTCATGTTGACGATGAAATCAGCATTGACCATCCTCTTATTATCCTCTGTGAGCGGACAATGGAGGGATACGAAATCGGATTTCATGGCGCCTTCAGGATCTTCGCGATAAATATTCACCGTCATTCCCAGGGCTCTGGCGATTTCGGCTACCCGTTTGCCGATGGCTCCATATCCGATTATCCCCAGCGATTTCCCTGTCAGCAAAGTCACCGGTTTTTTCCAGTAACAGAAGTATTTGCAATCGGACCACTGGCCTTCCTGGACAGATCGATTGTGGAGACCCACGTTGTTGGCCAGCTCAAGGATAAGGGCGATAGTATGCTGCGCTACTGCGTCGGTAGAGTAAGCAGGTATATTGGTGACAGCGATCCCCATGTCGGCGGCCGCTTCAACATCAATGTTGTTGTACCCTGTAGCTGTGGAGCCTATATATTTCAAATTAGGGCATTGCTCCATGAACTCCCTCGTTATGCGGCATTTGCTGGTCATCAGTATCTCACTGTTGCCGATACGGGAGAGCGCCTTATCGGGCGGCGTCGCGTCGAAGACAGTCAGTCTGTCACACAGCTTTTCCAGTTTGCTCCAGCTCAGATCTCCGGGATTTATGGTATATCCGTCGAAAATTACAATATCCATGTATTGACCTCCAATTGTCAATGGTTTATTACTCGAAACTACAGAAAGTATTTTACACCATGAGAGTTGGAAAGTCCAGGTCATGTATGGTATAATCGTTTGTATGCATTTCGCTGACAGAAAGGGGATCCAATGAGTTTTGCCGATATACTGCTGATAGGCGCGGGGCTGGCGATGGATGCGGCGGCCGTATCCATGACTAACGGAATGGTGTACAAGAACCTGAGCAGATTTACATATGTGATGATGCCGGTGTTTTTCGGAGTGTTTCAGTTGTTGATGCCTATACTGGGGTATTACGCGGGAGGATTGTTCGCAAGTGTGATAACCAGGTATTCGGGCATAGTAATATTCGTGATACTGGGCATCATAGGATTGAAGATGTTGAAAGAGGGTATCGATGATTTGAAGGCTCATGAGGTCTGTCCCGTCAAGGTGATGACGCTGAAGGTGTTGTTTTTACAGGCTGTTGCTACCAGTATAGACGCCTTTGCCGTGGGGATCGGATTCAGCGCGGCAGGCATCGGTATACTCGGACCGTCGGCTCTGATAGGGGCAGTGACCGTGCTTATTGTCGTCGCTGCCATATTCATTGGGCGGCAATTTGGCGATATGCTGGGATGCCGGGCCGAGATACTGGGAGGTATCATCCTCATAGTGATAGGAGTCAAAGCATTGTTTTGATCTATAGGACAGATAAGGTGATGAAAAATGGAAAAAACGATTGTTGCTGCCACCGGGAACAAGCACAAGATAAAGGAAATAGAAGCGATAACGGCAGAATTCGGTATGTCCATAATATCAAAGGACGAGGCCGGTGTTCCTGACGTGGAAATCGTCGAAGACGGAGAGACTTTCGAGGAAAACTCATACAAAAAGGCGTATGAGATAATGAAGCTCTGCGGCAGAACGACAATCGCCGATGATTCGGGACTGGTCGTTGACTGTCTTAATGGCGCTCCGGGAGTATATTCCGCCAGATTCGCGGGAACAGATGGAGACGACGACGCTAACAACAGGAAGCTGATAGGGCTGATAAAGGATGTACCGTACGAAAACCGGACAGCCCGGTTCGTCTCGGTGATAACGATGGTATTCCCCGATGGACAGTCCATCGTTGCCAGGGGGGAAGTGGAAGGTCATCTGATCACGGAAAAGCGGGGACGTGAAGGTTTTGGATACGACCCGCTGTTTGTACCGGATGGATATGAGCAGACCTTTGGAGAGCTTGCGCCGGAAGTGAAAAATGCCATAAGCCACAGAGCCAATGCTCTCAAAAATCTCAGAAAGAAGCTTATGGACAAAGAGGTGAGCCGTTAGATGGCCAGATTGAGAGCAAGATTGCTTAAAATGTTCATATTGACCATAAAGCAGCTGCAGGATCCGTATTATCAGGGATTTGCCGCGCAGGTGTCCTTTTATCTGCTGTTGTCGATAGTACCCATATTCCTGTTGATGACACAGATACTGGGAATATTTGACATATCACTGGAAAGCGCGCTGAAATTGATAGAATCTTATACAGGGCGGGAAATGTCGGCGATGTTCAGAGAACTGTTCGAGTTCAGGTCAGCTGGCCTCAGCTCTGTAGTGTTCGCTGCCATAGCCCTCTGGGCCGGATCCAGGGCGTCCTTCTCCATCATGAGGATAACCAATTATACTTTGACGGGAGGCAAGAGCACTGGAAGGAATTACTTCATCGAGCGATTCAGGGCCATAAAGACCATTGTGATAACCATATTCACAATATCATTTTCACTGATAATACTGGCTTACGGCAAGCTGATACTGGAAGCCATCCTGTCGGTACTCAGGCTGGATTCACAAGTATATGCCGACAACATATGGATGTGGCTCAGATGGATACTGGGCTTTCTTCTTTACTTCCTTATGGTCAGCTATAATTACTATCTGTTGCCTACGGAGAAGATCCCGTTCAGGAAGATGCTTCCGGGCAGCTTATTTGCTTCGGTAGGTATGTTGCTGGTGACGGTGGGCTATTCCAAATACGCCAGCTCTCTGGCGGAATACGACTTGCTGTATGGAGCACTGTCGTCGGTAGTAGGTATAATGTTCTGGTTCTATTTGCTGGCATGGGTCCTGTGTCTCGGCGTCCTGTGCATAAAAGTATGGGATGATACGAGGGTGGATTTCAGCAAAAGGACTCCTCCTGTACGCAGAATGTGAGATCACGGTGTCGAAAGGAATTTACGGGCGCATGAGCAATGATAATGATAAGAAAATTACAGACAGGGAAAAGATCACGTTGAAGGATCTGGATATCGGAAAGACAGCCACTGTCGTATCAGTGGGCGGAGAAGGGGCGCTGCGGCAGCATTTTCTCGACATGGGTCTGATACCGGGCGTTCAGGCGACCATGGTGAAATACGCCCCAATGGGGGACCCGTTGGAGCTGAGGATACATGGGTATGAACTGACGTTGCGTAAGGATGACGCAGCGAAGATAATCGTCAACGACGTGAGAGACGCGAAGGAGGCCAGAGGCACAGGAACGAAGGGGGCGGATCCTGACATGTCCGGGAACGGAGCCGGATCCAGACCTATGGAGCACCCGGGCCTCGGAGAAGGAGGAAAGTATCACGTAAAGGCCGATGAAGATCCATTGCCGGAGGGAGAGACGCTGTCCTTCGCTTTGGCGGGGAATCAGAACTGTGGCAAGACTACACTCTTTAATCAGCTGACCGGTGCCAATCAGCATGTGGGGAATTTCCCGGGCGTCACGGTGGACAGGAAGGATGGTGTGATAAAAGGCCATGATGATACGCTGGTGACAGATCTGCCGGGGATATATTCCATGTCGCCGTACAGCAGCGAAGAAATCGTAACGAGAGAATTCGTCCTTCATGGAGACGTCAGAGGGATAATAAATATCGTAGATGCTACCAACATAGAGCGCAATCTGTATCTGACCATGCAGTTGATGGAGCTCAATATACCTATGGTACTGGCGTTGAACATGATGGACGAGGTCAGGGAAAACGGAGGAGCCATAAAGGTCAACGAGATGGAAAATATGCTGGGGATCCCGGTAGTTCCTATTTCCGCCGCCAAAGGAGAGGGTATCGGAGAGCTCATCGACCATGCCGTACATATAGCTAAATATCAGGAGAGACCGGGAAGGATGGATTTCTGCGATGCTGACGATAAGGGCGGCGCTGTCCACCGGTGTCTCCACGCTATCATGCATCTTATCGAGGATCACGCGGAGAAGGCAGGCATCCCGGTAAGATTCGCCGCCAGCAAGCTGGCCGAAGGCGATGGCTTGATCCTGGAGCGTCTGGGTCTCAGTCAGAATGAACAGGAGATGCTGGAGCACATAATCCTTCAGATGGAGGAGGAGTGTGGTCTGGACAGGGCTGCGGCTATTGCCGATATGAGGTTCAGTTTTATAGAGAAGGTCTGTCAGAAGACGGTGATAAAGCCAAAGGAGAGCAGAGAAAGGGAGAGAAGTTACAAGATAGACAGGATCTTTACCGGCAAATATACTGCCATACCTGCGTTCATCGCTGTGATGGCAGCAATATTCTGGATAACCTTCAATGTCATAGGGGCTTTTCTTTCGGATTGGCTGGAAAGAGGCATAGGCGCGCTGACCGCTATGGTGGACGGTCTGCTGACATCGTTGGACGTCAATGATGTCCTTCACTCTCTTGTGATAGATGGTATATTCAACGGGGTTGGGAGCGTGTTGAGCTTTCTCCCTACGATAGTGACATTGTTCTTTTTCCTGTCGTTGCTGGAGGACAGCGGGTACATGGCAAGAGTGGCCTTTGTCATGGACAAGCTGCTGAGGAAGATAGGACTTTCGGGACGCAGTATCGTTCCCATGCTCATTGGCTTCGGCTGCACAGTTCCGGGGGTCATGGCAAGCAGGACGCTTCCGTCGGAGAGAGACAGGAAGATGACCATACTTCTGACACCTTTCATGAGCTGTTCTGCCAAATTACCTATATACGCTTTCTTTACAGCCGCCTTTTTCCCGGGGCATGGCGCTGTCGTGATGATAGGTCTGTACATAACGGGAATGGTGGTGGGAGTGCTGATAGCGCTGCTGCTGAAAAAGACGGCTTTCCGCGGTGAGCCTGTTCCCTTCGTGATGGAGCTGCCTAATTACAGGATGCCCGGGGCGAGAAATGTGGGTTTTCTCATCTGGGAGAAGGCCAAGGACTTCATGCAGAGGGCCTTTACCGTTATATTCATCGCCACTATAGTCATCTGGTTCCTGCAGACCTTCGATATACATATGAATGTGGTGACCGACTCCAGGGACAGCCTGCTGGCGTCTGTGTCCGGAGTTATCGCTCCTGTGTTCGCGCCGCTGGGATTCGGCGACTGGAGGATATCAACGGCACTGATAACGGGATTCATGGCTAAGGAAAGCGTGGTATCTACTCTGTCGGTACTGTTTGGCTCGACGGGTGCGCTGGTCAGCGCCATAAGTCCGCTGACGGCACTGTCGCTACTTGTGTTCTGCCTGCTTTACACTCCTTGCGTCGCCGCCGTGGCATCGGTGAGGCGTGAGCTGGGAGGCAGATGGGCGCTGGGCGTCGTAGTCGGCCAGTGTGCTGTCGCATGGGCAGCTGCCTTCATCGTCATGCTGGCAGGAACGGCGTTAGGATTTTGATGGTATGATCTTGCAGGAAACTTTCAAATAAAAAGGGCAGCCATATCGGCGTTGATTTTTTCGTCGATACGGTTGCCCTTTGTGATTTTTATGGCGTTGCCCTCACAGTTTCCATGGATACTGAACAATCTGTGCTATTTGAGTATCCTCACTCTGATGACGCCTTCTCCTGCGATGGCGGATCCGTCTATGTCGCCCGATGCTTCGCCCAGGGTATAGGCGTATTCGCCGCGAACCTTGTTGATAACGTCTCCGTCGCAGACTTCGGCCACTTTTTCCAGTACGCCGGCGTCGGCCTTCGAGATGACCGATACTCTGGTGCCCTTCTTAGGACCCAGCGAGCAGGCCGGCATGTTGACTGAGTTGACGATATTGCCGTTTTCCAGATAGTCCATCACCTGATCGACAGCCATGGCGGCGCAGTTGTCTTCCGCTTCCGCCGATGATGCTCCCAGGTGAGGCAGGGCGATGACACCTTCCTTGCCTATTACGGTATCGTTAGGGAAGTCCGTAACGTATTTTTTCACCTTGCCTGATCCGATGGCAGCCAGCAGGTCAGCATCGTTTACCAGTTTATCTCTGGCAAAATTGAGGAACACGACGCCATCCTTCATCTGAGCGAAAGCGGCGGCATCGATCATTCCTTTCGTATTATCGTTGGCCGGAACGTGTATGGTTATGTAGTCGCACTGAGGATAAAGATCCTTAGGAGAGTCCACTATCTTTATGGTGTTGGACAGGGAGAGGGCGGCCTTTATCGACAGGAACGGGTCATAACCGATGACGTCCATTCCCAGGCTTTCGGCGGCGTTGGCTACCATGGCTCCGATGGCTCCCAGACCGATGACACCCAGTGTCTTTCCCTTTATCTCAGTGCCGGCGAACTGGCCTTTGCCCTTTTCCACAGCCTTGCCTACGTCTTCAGTACCTGCGAGGGTCTTTGCCCACTCCAGACCTGCAGGGATATTTCTCGCGGCCAGGAACATTCCTGAAAGACACAGCTCCTTCACAGCGTTGGCGTTAGCTCCCGGAGCATTGAAAACTACGATGCCCTGCTGGGCGCACTTGTCCAGAGGAATATTGTTGACTCCTGCGCCGGCTCTTCCTATAGCCAGCAAATCAGGAGAGAATTCCATGTCGTGCATGTTGTAGCTCCTCAGGATTATGCTGTTAGCCTCCTGCACGTTCTCGGTTATGGTGTAATCATCGGTAAGTCTTGCCAGTCCTACCGGTGAAATCTTGTTTAAAGTGCCTATCTTGTACATTTTTTCTACCTCACTAATTACTAATAATTGTGATAATTATACCACTTTACAATGATGAGGTAAAGTCCCGAAGGGCGATATATCGCACGCCAAAAGGAGGCAGGGAAATATCAAAGGACGCGCCGAGGTTTGAAATCGCTGATTTTTCCAGCCGTATCTGCGGTACAGAGCCCTGGTTCAATAGACTGCTGAGATTTTTTGCGCTGCTGTCAGAGTTGTCGTGATCGCCGGAGGAGCCGGAAAAATCAGGCTTTCCCAGTCGCTGCCACTGAATGAAGGCATCCAGATCCAGCTGAAGTGTGTGGATCTCTATCAGGATGGGATTGCTGCTGGCTTCATCGAAGACCGCTGTCCATTTCCGCTCGGGGGAAGATGCCGCCATTTCAGCCCGTTTGAGTATGTCGGGCGCTGAGAGCTGTTCCGTCGTCAGATGTTCGAATTCCGCGGGCAAGTTGAAGAAAAGCTGATGGATACAATCTTCCGATCTGTGGGACAGGAACCCCGGAAGGGACACAGAGCCTCTGGCGATGAAGGGCTCCAGCAGCTGAGACAGATAAAAGGTCGATTTTCTGATACCTGAGGCGGTGATGTTCCCTGAGAGCCCTGTGAAAGGATGTGATGAGTTGCCGGTTTCCGGGCTGAAAAACTGAGGGAACCGACGAATGAAACCAGCGATGTTATTGCCCATCATGTGGAGCATCAGCGCCGGGAAGTAGGGAGAATCGTACAAGAGACTCTTCTCCGGTAGCACTATGTCTGAAACAGATGTCAGCGGCTGCCGGCACGAACGCAGTCGTTTTACTTCTGACGACATGATGAGGTGTACAGGTGAAAGCCCGGAAGACTGTTTTCCGGTTTCGGCCGGGTGTTCGCAGCCAAGGATATCCAGAACAGTCTGAAGATCGGAAGCGTTGGTATCATGCCTGTAGGAAAGCTCTTTGTGTCTGATGGTGGCAGGGCCATATTTTTTCCTGTATGCCGTAGGTGTCATATGGAATAGTTTTTTGAAATGCTGGCTGAAATATCTGTAAGAAGAAAAGCCCAGCTCGAAAACTATCCTGTTGATAGGCATATCAGTGCCTAACAGGTATACCTCCGATTTTTCTATTCGTATATGCTGCAGCAGTTCGGAAAAGGTATAGCCGATACCTTCTTTGACCAGGTGGGAAATATGGTACCTGTTGACGAAGGTCAGGTCAGCCACGTCCTGGAGCTGTATTTTCTGAGGAAAGTGTTCATAAAAATATATCATGATGCTTTTCAGCCTGTTAGCTTGAACGATGTTGTCTCTCAGGGTGTTCTCCCTGTGGTCGCTCAAAAGGAAGAACTCGGACGTGAAGTGGAGCTCAAAGTAATTTATCAGCGAGCGGAGCAGCACCTTTTCGTATTCGGCATCACTATCATTGGTACATGTGGGAAAGGTCACGGTGTCGCCTCGGGTGTTTTCACGTATTGCTGTCAAATGAAGGGTGAAGAGCCTTTTCAGCGTATTGACTATCTTGTCGAAATCCACGCCGGCAGCATCCCGGTAGAGGTTGTAATATGATACGAATATGGTCTCTTCGGCGATGGGGTCGTAGAAGTCGGAGTTGATCTCCAATATACAAGTCAGGTTGTCCTCGTCAGAGCTGTAGAGAGCGTGGAGCTCGAAAGGATTGATTATCGTGAACTCGTCTTCTTTGAGGATATAATCGGAGACACCTACCTTTGTGACACCGCTTTTCTGGGACGGAAAGCTGATAGCCTACGCATGCAGCAGAGGCCACTGGCAGGATATGGGAGGAAAGGCAGCATCGTCCGAATCGCCTACGGCAGTACACATCGCGGAGGAAGGGCTGAGACTTCCGCCGACCAAGATATACATCGCCGGGGAGCCTGTGACGTGGCTGATAGACATCATAAGGAACAACACGAGAGCGCCGTACTTCATAGATGGCGACATCAGGGCTCATATGGGTGCGCTCAATACGGCGAAGAAGCATTTCTTCGAGCTGGTGGAAAAGTATGGTGAGGACACGGTAAGGGCGTGTATGGAAGAGGCCCTGGATTACACGGAGAGAAGGACGAGAGCCGCTATAAAGAAGCTGCCTAACGGAGTTTACACAGCAGACGACTACATCGATGCTGACGGAGTCAACAACAAGGCCATATTCGTAAAGGCGACAGTGACCATAGAAGATGAGGACATCACTGTAGACCTTACGGGAAGCAGCCCTACGGTAGACGGACCTGTGAATTTCCCACTGGCGGGAACCTGTTCAGGAGTATACTTCGGTCTCAAGTTTTTCCTGGATCCTGACGCGCCGCCTAATGCGGGGATGTACAGACCGATACACATCATTGTACCGGAAAATACAGTGTTCAATCCGAGATGGCCTGCGCCGGTGTACTATGGGAACCTGATAACAAGCGAGAAGGTGGCTGACCTGATATGGCAGTGCCTGGAACAGGCAATACCTGAACAGATAGTGGGGATGCCGTACGCTGACTGCAACCCTATCTCGTGGGGTGTGGTAAACGCCAGAGAAGGAGTATCAGATACCTTCGGAGAACTGCCTCCGGGAGGCTGGGGCGGGACGCCGTTCGGAGACGGCATGAGCGCCACTTACAGCAGACACGGCAACTGTATGGACTTCACCCCGGAGCAGATGGAGCTGCTGTATCCGGTGATATGCACTGAAAGGGAATTCAAGGAGGACTCGGCCGGTGCCGGTAAATACAGAGGCGGTCTTGCTCTTCAGGTAAGCTGGAAGCTGCTGCAGAATTCCACGATGAACGTAGGGATGGGAAGGAGCAGGTTCGGCCCTCCGGGAGTTTGCGGAGGCAAAGATGGAAAGCCAAGCTCGGTCATCCTCAATATGGGGACTGACAGGGAAGAGGTCATAGGCGGATATACGAAGGACCATGAATATCTGATGACCATGTTCGACAATTACCCTATGAAGGCCGGAGACACAGTGACTATGATAACCCAGGGCGGCGGTGGATACGGTGATCCGAAGGAGAGAGATCCTGAGCTGGTGAAAAAGGATGTTCGTAACGGTCTCGTTTCAAAGGAAGCTGCTTTAGAGGAGTATGGTGTGAAGTTGTAGAAGCATGAGATAGCGCGGAGGATTTTCTCCGCGCTTTTATGTGCAAGATCCATAAAACATGTGATATATGTGATTTCTTCAATGTTTGTGAGCTGCCGCGCCTTGACAATGATGAGATAATGGAATACATTAAAAAAGTCGTTATAGAGATGATTCGATTTGGTTTTGACAAGGAGTGAGGGAATGAAAACAGCGGCAGAGTTGAAGAGTTTATTGACGAGGATAGACCGCAGGGGGTATCCGGCTTATAAGGACATCAGAGGAATGTACAGCTTTCCTGAGTATGTGCTTTCTATAGATCATGTGCAGGGTGATCCTTTCGCGGCACCTTCGAAGCTGAGCGTTTACGTTGATGGAAGGAATGGGGGTTTCCCGAGGAAACTTTATGATACTCGCCACAGGAGAATTGCTTTGCAGGATCAGCTGACAAGAGGGTTCGGCAGACAGGCGGAACGCGTCGCTTTCAAAGCGAAAGGGTCGGGAAAGAGCGGACTCATATCGGTGAGCCGATGTGGTCAGGAAATATTGGAACGGACTGCTTGCAGTATAGATCCGGAAAATGGGAGGATCGTAATGCGATTCGAGGTGGGACTGCCTGCCAATGGCAGGACCATCAACGCAAGAGAAGCGGAAAAGATATTCTTTGATTTCTTGCCTGAGTGTGTCGAGCAAGCGTTGCTGTACAGAAATGCCGATGGCGAAAAACTTCAGGCAGTGGCTGATTTGGCGGATGATCAGCATCATATCAGGACGGTGCTGCCTGAAATGGGTCTCTGTGCTTTTGTGGCTGACGGGAGTGTGCTCCCGCGTGAATCCGGGGTTTCTTCCCGCCCTATGAAAGGGGGAGTCAAGTTCAAATCGCCTGAAGAAATGAAAGTGTCTATCCAGCTGCCTCACAGGGGAGAAATCACAGGTATGGGCATGCGAAAAGGAATAACGCTGATCGTCGGCGGAGGTTATCATGGAAAATCGACATTGCTCAAAGCTCTCGAACTGGGAGTATACGATCATATCGCGGGCGATGGACGGGAGTATGTGATCACTGACGATACGGCTGTAAAGATACGGGCGGAAGATGGCAGGAGCATCAAAGATACCGACATCTCCATGTTCATCAACGATCTGCCTAATGGAAAGGACACGGTGTCCTTTGCTACTGAGGACGCCAGTGGCAGTACGTCTCAGGCGGCAAACGTGATAGAGAGTATGGAAGCAGGTACGTCTTTATTTCTCATAGATGAGGATACCAGCGCTACTAATTTCATGATAAGAGATGAGCTGATGCAGCGTGTTATTCATCGCGATATGGAACCGATCACACCTTTTATCGACCGTATCAGAGAACTGTATGACAGGTATGGGATTTCCACAGTCATCGTAGCAGGCAGCTCCGGCGCTTATTTTCATGTCGCTGATAACATAATACAGATGGATAGATATATACCGAAGGATATAACGGGATATGCAAAGCGGGAGGCAGAGGGTTTTCCAGCTATACGCGGAGTAGATGAACCGGCCGGGGAACCTGACTTCAGCAGGTGCCCCAAAGCTTCAGGAGCCTTCAAAGGAGGAAGCAGGATAAAGCTGAAGACTATGGGAAGGGAAGCTGTTTCCATAGACAGAGAAACTATAGACTTGAGATATGTGGAACAGATCGTTGACAGTGAACAGGTCACAGCTCTGGGGTATTGCGTCAAATACGCTCAGAAGAACATATTTGACGGGAAGACAACTCTGATCCAGGTGGTCGATCAGCTTGAAGCCGTTATGGAAAAACAGGGGATGGCGGCAGTCTGCGAAAGCCGATCCAGTGTCGCCAATATGGCCAGACCGAGAAGGCAGGAGATATTTGCCTGCTTTGACAGGTACAGGAGTCTGAAGCTGTAGGATTCGATTGACGTTATCGAAAATGCCAAAACGATGTTTTTTTGAGGCTTAATTGGCATAACCAGCCTGATTTTCAGCTTGATCTACTGTTTGATTGCCAAAAACAGCAATGCAGGAGCTCATTCTTGGCATGGTTATGCCAGCTTTTCCATGAAAGAATGCTAAAAACCTCAGGAAAAAAATTATTATTTAGCAATCATCGTGAATAAAGATGATCCAAGGCAGCCATTTATGCCTAATACGTCAAAAAAAAATCAGAGAATAGGCAATTTTATCGTGGCAGGCACGTCCGCTACAGCAAATAATGCGGCGGCGGAGATTCAGTAACTGAATCCTACTCCTCCTCTATAGTCCTGATGACGCGGCACGGATTGCCGACAGCTACGGAGTGAGGCGGAATATCTTTGGTCACGATACTTCCTGCGCCGATGACAGATCCTTTACCGATAGTGACTCCCGGCAGGACGATACAGCCGCCGCCCAGCCAGCATTCATCTTCGATCACGATAGGCTTGGATGAGACTCGGTAAGGAAGGTGGTCAGCGTGCTCGTTCTTTGGGATATCGAGGATCCTTTCGGAAGCAGGAACAGGATGGAGCGTTCCATAAAGCTGTACTCTTGGCGCGATCATGACATTTTTCCCGATGGTGATGAGATTATCGTCGGAGAAATAACAGTCGCAATTGATAAAGGTGTTTTCGCCTATGGTGATGTTCTCGCCGTAATTGCAGCGAAACGGCTTTTCCAGCCATACACCGTCTCCGATGGAGCCCAGCAGACTTTCCAGTATCTCCTGACGCTCTTCGTTGGCATCCGACGGTATGCTGTTGAATCTGTCTATCAAAGCTCTCGCTTCGTATCTTCGCTTCAGGAGTTGCTCGGAACGTGGATTATAATTTTCGCCGCTGAGCATTTTTTCTTTTTCTGTCATTGCAAAACACATCCTTTCGTCATTATATATCATACGGTTGCCGCTATTGCCGCGCCAGCCTCGTCGTTTTGTCGAATGTTCCGATACAATTATATCACGGTTGGGCGATCACGGTGTTGAAAAAATTGATAAAGAGAAGACAACAAGGTCATAGGCGACCCAGGACAGTAAAACAAGTGGTCTGATCCCATTAACGATCAAGAAAAACTCGATACGGTCCTGCAAAATTTCTTTTATTTACTACAACTCAGTAAAGTGATATAATAAAAACAGTATAAGTATTTTTAAATGTGCATTGGGATAAATAAATTTTCAGTATAGAGTGGAGGTAATCAAATGAGCAACGAAAGAGCGTATAATTTCTCGGCAGGTCCGTCCATGCTGCCCCTCAGTGTCATAGAGGACGCAGCTGCAAATCTGGCCAATTATAAGGGCTGCGGTGAGTCGGTGATGGAAATGAGCCACAGGTCGGCGGAGTTCAAGGCCATCCTTGAGGACGCTGAGAAGAACCTCAGGGATATCATGAATATACCTGATAACTACAAGGTGATGTTTATACAGGGCGGAGGTACGTTGCAGTTCGCCATGGTACCGTTGAACCTGCTCAGAAAATCCGGTAAGGCTGATTATATAATCACGGGAACGTGGGCAAAGAAGGCTGCCAAGGAAGCTGAAAAATTCGGAGATATAAAGATCGTCGCGTCGTCCGAGGAGTCGACCTTCACATACATCCCGAAGGTGAAGAGAGAGGATTTCAGACCTGACGCCGACTATGTGCATATCACGTTCAACAACACTATATACGGGACTCATTATCCGTATATCCCTGATACGGGAGATATCCCTCTTGTAGCTGATATGTCGTCCTGCATCCTTTCAGAGGAAGTGGATGTGAGCAAGTTCGGGCTCATCTACGCGGGCGTTCAGAAGAATATAGCGCCTTCCGGCATAGCTATCGCTATCATGAGGGAAGATCTGATAGGCTTTGCAAAGGATAATGTCCCGACTTATCTGGACTATAAGATCCACGCGGACAACGGCTCCACATATAATACGCCAAATTGTTTCTCCATATACATTGCGGGAGAAGTATTCAAATATATAAAGGATATGGGCGGGGTCGCCGAGATGAACAGGAGAGATGTGGCCAAGGCCAAGAAGCTTTACGATTTCATCGACAGCAGTGAGCTTTATAACTGCCCTGTCAACAAGGAAGACAGATCGCTGATGAATGTCGTTTTCGTTACAGGGGATCCTGACCTGGACAAGAAATTCGTAGCGGAAGCAAAAGCAGCTAACTTGCACAACCTCAATGGCCACAGATCCATAGGAGGCATGAGAGCCAGCATTTATAACGCAATGCCGGAAGAAGGGGTGGATGCTCTCATCGCATTCATGAAGAAGTTCCAGGAGGAAAATAAGTAATGAAATATCTTATCTTGGTTCCCGATGGAGCGGGCGATGACAATATTGAGGCTCTTGGAGGAAAGACTCCTCTTGAGGTAGCTAACCTAGAGAACATAGACGAACTTGCCCACAAAGGTACGGTGGGGATGGTCAGAACCATCCCGCCGGGGGTAGCGCCGGGAAGTGACGCGGCTAATCTCTCGGTGATGGGATACGATCCTTCCGTATATCTTACAGGAAGATCACCTCTGGAAGCGGCTAGCATCGGCATCGATATGTCGGATACCGATGTGGCTTTCAGGACCAACATCATAACGCTGACAGGCAGCGGTGATTACGAAGATCTGATAATAACCGATCATAGCTCCGGCGATATCACGACGGAGGAGGCCGATGAGTTGATAAAGGCTGTCAATGAGGCTTTCGCTGATGAAAATATCAGGTTTTACACAGGCGTCAGCTACAGGCATTGCATGATCGTACATAACGGTTCTACGGAGTATGAGCTGACACCGCCCCATGACGTGTTGACTCAGCGAGTGGGCGATCATCTGCCAAAGGGTGAGGGCTCGGGATTTATCACAGAGATGATGAAGAAGAGCTACGAGATATTGAAGGATCATCCTGTAAACAAGGCGAGAGAGGCAAAAGGCCTGAACCCTGCTAATTCTCTGTGGATATGGGGTCAGGGAAGAAAGCCGAGCCTGTCGTCATTTTATGATAAGTATGGTATAAAAGGAACAGCTATTTCCGCTGTAGATCTGATAAAGGGGATAGCTATCTGTGCCGGTCTGAATTCAGTAGATGTTGAAGGGGCCACGGGGACCCTCCACACTAATTTTGATGGCAAGGCAAGAGCCGCTGTCAGGGAATTCAAAGACGGCATGGACTTCGTGTACATGCATCTGGAAGGACCGGACGAATGCTCCCACCAGGGCGATATGGAAGGTAAGATAGAGTGCATGGAAAGTATAGATACCAAAGTTCTTAAACCCATCGTGGATTATTTGAGAGAAGCAGGGGAAGACTTCAGAGTATTGGTGGTACCTGATCACAGGACACCGCTGTCCATCAGGACCCATTCGGCGACGCCGGTACCGTTCGTGATATACGACAGCACTAAGGAAGAGCCTTACGACGAAAGCAAATGCTTCTGCGAAAAATCGGGTGAGAAGGGGATGTATTTTGATAGTGGATTTGAACTCGCAGACTTTTTCTTTGAGAAGTAGTAACGTATTAGTAAAGATCACAGTATATGTAATGATGATGGCGCTTATCCTGGCAGGAGCGGCGCCGTCTTTTGCTGATGAAAGGGAAAATTCCGGTGAAAGTACGGAGACAGCAGCTTCCGCTGATATCGACTGGTCGGATGCTCCGTCCATAGAAGGGACTTCCGGTATCATAATGGATGCAGGCAGCGGAACTATCCTCTATGAGAAAAATGCTTATGAACGCCGGGATCCGGCAAGCATCACGAAGATAATGACTTCTCTCATAACCTTGGAGACGCTCGATATGGATCAGGAGGTGACAGTTCCCGCTGAAGCGGTAGCTCCTGATGGCAGCGGGACCAATATAGACCTGAAGGAAGGAGAGGTGCTGACTGTAGAACAGTTGTTATACGGTATGATGCTTGAATCAGGCAATGATGCGGCGGATACCCTGGCTATAGCCATATCCGGGTCGATAGAAAGCTTTGCAGAGCTTATGAATGAGAGAGCTGCCGCCTGCGGAGCAGAGGATACGACTTTCATCAGCGCCAGTGGACTCAGCGAATACGGGGAGGATCATAATCTGACGACAGCTTACGATATAGCGATGATAGCGCGGGAAGCGATGAAGAACCCTGAATTTCGTCAGATCGTGAGTACAGCCAGATATACCATACCGGCCACCAATATGTCGGACAGAAGGACGCTGAGGAATACTAATGTTTGCCTGTACGAGGAAGACGAGACAATTGAGGTGAGTGGTATCGAACGCCCATTCAAATACGATGGGACCACAGGAATCAAGACGGGATATACGGGAACAGCAGGTAATTGTTTTTGCGGCTCCGCACAGAAAGATGATACGGAGCTTATCGCCGTAAGTCTCAACTCAACATCGGAGGAGCAGCGATTCGCTGATGTGATGGCGCTGTGGGATTATGGGTTTTCGAAATATTATACATATACAGCGGCTGCCGGTCGTCAGAACCTGGATGAATTCAGGGTATGGCAGGGGGAGAAAAGCCATGTGGCTGTAGGCATATCGGAGGATATGGACATAACTCTCAACGAAGGATATGACAGTGACAATATCACCGTGGAGGCAGTCAAGGATGACGGAGCCATAAAGGCGCCGGTGGAGAAGGGTGACAGGCTGGGACAGCTGATAGCATACGATGAAAACGGAGAAGCGGTGGCCACAGCCGATCTCGTCGCCATGGAAAGCGTGGAGAAAGGCGGTATCCTCTCATATATAGGTATTGCCGATGAGGATATAATATTTTTCGTGCTCGGGATAATCGGCATATTGATCCTTCTGATACTGATCCGGATGCTATACGTCAGGAGCAGACGGAAGAAGCGAAAGAGAAGACGTGCGGAACGCACTAGACATGTACGGCGCAAGGAATGGGAGAAAGAGAAAAACCCATTTGGAAACTAACTGACAGATTGATGAAATAAGATGTTCGATATACAGGAAAATCTGAAAAATCTCCCGGACGGACCGGGAGTATATATGCACAAGGACAGGCTGGGCAATATCATCTATGTGGGAAAGGCTGTCTCTCTTAGAAACAGAGTGAGACAGTACTTTCAATCCAAGAAGAACATGGCTCCCAAGGTCAGAAGCATGGTGGAGCAGATAGCGGAATTTGAGTATATCACCACAGGCAGCGAGATGGAGGCGCTGATTTTAGAGTGCAATCTCATAAAGAAGCATCGGCCTAAGTACAACATCCTGCTGAGAGATGATAAAACTTATCCGTACATCAAGATAACTAACGAAGACTACCCTCGTGTCATAAAGACGAGGGTGGTGAAAAAGGATGGCGGACGTTACTTCGGACCCTACAGCGATGCCGGGGCTGTCAACAAGATAGTGGATCTTCTCAACAGCAGCTTCGCTCTCAAGAGATGCTCAGCAGTCGCGTTTCCCAGCGGATTCAAGCCGTGTCTCAATTTTCATATAAACCAATGCAGAGGTATATGTACCGGCAGCGTCAGCAGGGAAAGCTACAGCGAGGCCGTGGAGGGTGCCAGGGACTTTCTCAACGGAAAGAACAAGAAGCTTCTGGACAGGCTCAAAAGCCTAATGGATGAGGCCGCGGAAAAGATGGAATACGAGGAAGCCGCCGTATACAGGGATTACATAGAGGCGGCGAAGGCGCTGTCAGCGACTCAGCGGGTAGTCATACAGCACAGCAAGGATATCGATATCGTGATACCGGCAAAGGGAACGGAAGAGACCCACATGGTGCTGTTTTTCGTCAGGGACGGAAAGCTGGTGGGGCGGGAATCGTATGAGATGGAAGCGTCTTTCGAAGAGGATAGCGGTGAACTGATATCAGCATTTATAAATCAACATTACAGTGAATTGCCTAACTTCCCCAGGGAGATACTCCTGACGAGGATGCCGGCCGATAAAGAGCTGCTGGAGCAATATCTGTCAGAACTGGCTGGTCATAATGTCAGCCTTGTAAAGCCGCAGAAAGGCGAAAAGAAGGCGTTAGTGGATATGGCATATAAGGATGTGCTGGAAATGGTCAAGACTATCGACGATAGGGCGGCCAATGCCAGAGAGAGACGGCGAAGCCTGGGAGCGGATATTTTCGGCATTTTAAAGGAGATGGGTGCGGTCTCAGGTGAATACGACGGGCGCGAATTCCGGGCGGAATCATATGATATATCCAATACAAATGGCGTCGATACGGTGGGAGCCATGGTGGTCTTTAACGGCCTTAAGCCTGATAAGAGCGGATACAGGAAATTCAAGATCCGGAGTGTTTACGGGCAAAACGATTATAAAGCGATGAAGGAAGTGCTGACCAGACGTTTTAGCAGAGTGTTCCAGGGAGATCCTGCTTTTGAGGTGCTGCCCGATATAATTTTCATGGATGGGGGAAAGGGCCATGTTTCCGCAGCTCTTGAAGTGATAGACGAGACAGGGCTTGACATCCCTGTGGTAGGTATGGTCAAAGATGACAGGCACAGGACAAGAGCGCTGGTATACAGGACGGGGCGCAGAGTCGGCGCTGCAGATGGCTTGGCGGATGACCGGTCGGGTGCCGAAGAACAGGATCGGTGCGGGCGGGGACAGGATACTTCCGGCCAGGTGGATGGATATGCCGAAATATCCCTCAAGGGAAAGCCTATGCTATTCAAATACATCGGGCGCATGCAGGAGGAAGTACACAGATTTGCTATAGAATATCATCGCAGCCTGCGAAACAGGAACGCGTCCAGGTCAGTGCTGGATGATATAAAGGGCATCGGACCTGCCAGGAAAGCGGCGCTGCTTGAGCATTTCAAGAGTGTGGATGCCATCAGGGCAGCTACAGCGGAGGAGATGGAAAAGCTGCCTGAGATGAATGGAGGCGCGGCGAAGGCCGTATGGCAGTATTTTCATGGCAGGGAGACGACAACTGAGAATCGAAACAAGGAAAAATAAAAGAGGCTGCCACATCAGGTAAAAGATGTAACAGTCTCTTTTTTCGAAGTTTATCCTCTTTGGATTTCAGCTGGCGCTTGCAGCGGTCTGATGTCCCGCGGCTATTCGTTGAGATTCATGTCAGGCGGAAGCTGCCTGAAGAACTTCGTGGCAACGGCCAGGGCTATGAAGCCCAGTACCAGCCATATGATGCCGAGTATCTTCGACAGGCTGTCAAGGCTGATCCACAGGGCAGCGCAGATGACAGCGCCTATAATAGGGCAAATGAGGTATTTTACGATACCTGCTCCGTTTCGCTGTTGTCCCTTTATAAAATAATGGGAGATAACGGAGATATTTACCATTACGAAGCCCAGCAGCGCTCCGAAATTTACCAGGGAAGCGGCTGCCGACAGATCCAGTATCATCGCCGACAGGGATATCACGGCTACGATTATAACGTTGATGGAAGGTATCTTCGTCTTTTTGTTGACGTAGCCGAATATCTTTTTAGGCAGCAGTCCGTCTCTTCCCATACCGAAGAGTATCCTTACTGCGGAAGCCTGAGATGCCACTGCTGATGCGGTGGCTCCAATGACCATCATCGCGCAGAATATGAGAGCCATCACGTTGCCCAGCACGTGGAACATGTACTCATAAGCTCCCGAATCCGGAACCTCGAAGGAATACCACGCTTCAGGCCATGCTGACTGCATCATGTAGGACATGATGATGAAATAGCCGCCTGCCGCGAAGCAAGTGATAAGCAGCGCTCTTCCGATGGTCTTTTCTGGTTCCACCGTCTCTTCGGCAATGGTCGTTACCGAGTCGAAGCCCAGGAAAGACATACAGAGTATGGATGCTCCGGCAAATATCCCGGCCCAGCCAACATCAGGAGATGCGAACTCTTCAGGATTGAAATAGGCTGTCGTATCCAGGATCGTGCCGAGGCCGCCCCCTCCGAAGATGTATTTGAGGGAGAGGATGATAACAGCGACGACGAATACCAGCTGTACGATTATCAGCGTATTGTTGAAAACTTTAGTGAAATTCATGCCTACCAGATTCGTTATAGTCACGATGACGATGAATATACCGATCCAGGCTGTCGTAGGGATCTGCGGGATCAGTATGTTCATATAAAGACTCAGTGTGACATAGTTGAACATAGGGAGCAGTATATAGTCCAGCAGGATGCCCCAGCCGGCCATGAATCCTACGTGGGGGTTGAGGCTTCGCTGGGTGTAAGCGTATACGGACCCTGCGATAGGGTACGCTTTTACCATGTGCCTGTAGCTCATAGCCGTGAACATCATGGCCAGTGTGGCTACCGTATAGGTCAGAGCCAGCATTCCGTGAGTCATATTGCAGACCAGACCGTATGTACTGAATATGGTTATAGGCGCCATATAAGCGACACCGAAGAAAACTACCGAAGGCAGCTTCATCACCCTGTTCAATTCCTGTTTATAATGGAATTTTTCAAGGCCGCTATTGGAGTTTTCGACAGCTCCGTTCTTTTCATTGATTGACATCGTTATTCTCCTTTTCAGAAAATGATAATAAGTACGATTGCGACAGATACGGCGGTCGGCCGCCATATTGAAAAATCAGACGGACGCAGGATCTTCGTAGATGATCTTCCCGTCCATCACAGTCATGATGACTTTTCTTTCCATCAGATCCGTATCAGGGATGCTGAACAGATCTTTGTCGATCACGATGATATCGGCGAAATATCCTTCAGCCAGAGAGCCTAATTCGTTTTCCCGATGTACTCCGTAGGCGGAGCCGTGAGTGTAAAATTTAAGCATTTCTGCCAGCGTCAGCTTTTCGGAAGGTGTCCACCCGCCTTCAGGCTTGCCGTCGTTATGTACTCTGGTGATGCCCCTGAATATTTCCAGGAATGGATCGTTGTCCACTACGGGGCAATCGCTTCCGATGGCCAGTATACCAGCGGCCTCGTACAACGATCTGTAAGGGAAAGTCTTGTCTGCCCGCTTCTTTCCGAGGACCTCAGGATAAGGATTAGCATCAAAAGTCTGGGTCAGCGCCAGATGTTCCGGTTGTACGGAAGGGATGATGCCCAACTCCTTTATTCTGGAGAAGTCGTCATCGCTTACCATTTCCAGATGTTCGATGGCGTGTCGGCATTGGTTTTTCCCATAGGTCTTGACGGCTGTTTCGATGTAGTCGATGCCATATCGCACAGCTCTGTCGCCGCAGGCGTGCAGCTTCACTGAAAGTCCGCGTTTATGAGCTTCGGGAACGGCCTTGCTGATGGAGTCCAGATCACACAGCTCTTCTCCGATGTTGCCGGGCTCGTCGGCATATTCATCCAGTACCAGGGCTGTATGGGTCGTTACAACTCCGTCCAGGAACTGTTTTACCTGATCTACCTTTAGCTTGTCAGAAGAATATTTCTCCCTGTCCTCGACCACCTTGTCCAGGTCGCCTGTAAGGTCCGGCGCCGCATGTATCCGGACAGTAAGCTCTCCGGCCCGATCCATTTGGCTGTAGACTTCCAGATCTCCCATGTTACCGTGATAGTACGGCTGCACATCGTTTATGGATGTGATGCCCAGATTTTTGGCAGCGTCCATAAAGGCGTGTATGATGGCTTTTTCCTCCTGCTCCGTGAAATCAAAGGCATATCTGGTAGCCAGTCCGGTGGCGGCCTCCAGCAGCACACCTGTAGGATCACCGTTGGTATCCCTGACTATCTTTCCGCCCGCAGGATCAGGAGTATCGGCAGTAAGGCCGATGATCTTCATGGCGGCGCTGTTGATCCAGGCTCCATGGGCTTCTGCGTGGAGAAGGCATACAGGTCTGTCGGGGAAATACTTGTCCAGTGATGCGTGCGTAGGCATCTGTCTGTTGTCCCAGAAGACGTGGTACCAGGAAAATCCTCTTACCCAACCTGTCTTGTCAGGATCTTTGTCGGCGGCTTTTTTTACCATGAGAGCCGCTTCCTCCTCACTTTTTGCCTCTGCCAGATTGACATACGTTTTGAACAGCCCTGCCATTATGAGATGGGTGTGGCTGTCGTGGAATCCGGCCATCACGGTATTAGCACCGAATTCCTTGACGACTGTATCCTGTCCTTGGTAGGCGGAGGGATCGGAACCCCGTTCCACAGCCAGGATCCTGTTGCCTTTGACGGCTACGAACCCGGGATATGGCTCCGCGCTAATGCTGTCGAAGATGCAGTCGCTTTTGATAATCAAATCAGCTTTCATTTGTTCACCTCTTTTCCAGCTGGCAATATATATCGCAATTATCATGCCAAACAGAAAATATTGAAAATTCAACGTTCTGATCTCCGGACAAAGAAAAACCGTGTAAGTTTATACTTACACGGGCTGCGAGAGACGTGAAGAGCGTTGAAAAGTCATTGAACGCCTTATGATGTAAGTAAATACGGACACTGTAAGTACATACTTACGGTGCCCGGAGGAACCAGCAGCTTCAGCGACACGAGTTTTTCGAGGAAGTTATTTTGCCTGGGGGGGGGGTGAGAGGTATTCCTAAGCGATTCATCTTCTGATGGAGCAGAGGCCTGGAGATGTTGAGAAAATTGGCTGCATGAGTCTTATTGTAGTCGAATCGCTCCAGGACGCTTTCTATCAGTTCTTTTTCCGCCTGCTTCTTGGTGTCCTCTATAAGGTTGCTGTTGGCGCTGTAATCAGGCAGACGTTTGTTCCGTGGCTTTATGAAAAAGTCAAAATCCTTCAATGTGAGAGTATCTGCCGTTGCGAAGTTCATAGCTCTTTCCAGCACATTCCTCAGTTCTCTCACGTTGCCGGGCCAGTCATACTGTTTCAGTTTATCTATGACGGCCGGTTCAACACCTGTGACCTTGAATCCCATCTCGCTGTTGAGCTGATCGATATAATAGTCCACCAGCTCGTCGATATCCTCTATATGGTCCCGCAACGGTGGGATCTCGATGGTGATGACGTTGAGACGGAAGAAGAGATCCTTGCGAAAAGTTCCGTCCTTCGTCATGCTGATGATGTCCTGATTGGATGCCGCTATGACCCTGGCGTCCACAGGGACGGATTCATTACTGCCGATAGGTTCGATCTCATGCTCCTGAAGGACCCTCAGCAGCTTGGGCTGGACTGTCATGGCCATCTGCTGTATCTCGTCGATGAATATGGTGCCGTGATTGGCGTACTCGAATTTTCCTATCCGCCCTTCTTTATTTGCTCCTGTGAAAGCACCTTTTTTATATCCGAACAGCTCGGCTTCCACCAGGTTTTCAGGAAAGGCCGAGGCATTTATCTTGACCATCGGATTGTATTTTCTGTCACTGAGAGCGTGGATGGCATGTGCTACCAGTTCTTTCCCTGTGCCTGTTTCCCCCAGTATCAGGACTGTTGAATTGGACTGGGCGACACGTTTTATCTTGGCTCTCAGTTCCATCATGGCTTTGGAATCGCCGATGATGTTGTGTATTGTGTATTTGCTTCGCTCCAGTTTTATTATCTCTTTGTGAAGCTCTTTCAGTTGATCTTTCAGGAATGCGTTGTAGTCGTCGGTGAGATTTAGGAATACCTTTTCCTCATTAACCAGATCATACTCCATCAACCCTACTTTTTCTCCATTGTATATGAGTGGCACATTCATGGATATGCCCATGCCGTAATTGGATTTGTAGAAGACGATCTTTGGTTTAGTGATGTCCTTTGGAAGATTTTCAAGCATGTGCGTGTATGGAAAAACCTCATCTACAGGCTTGCCATAGAGGCTGCGGGCCTGTTGAGGAGTCGGTTGGGGATATCCTATGAGTTTCATGCACTGCTTGTTCAGGTATCTGAGTTTCCCTTCCATATCGATGACGATTATTCCGTAAACTTCGTTCAGATAAAAATCTGCGTTGTTTTCAAAGTCGAAGTTGTTATCCATAGGATGCTCCTCCCTGTTCTTGATAAAATATGGTGAACAATTATCTTCATCCATTATTTTCAGGTATCTTCCGAGGTGATGTCAACTAAATTTTGCGAAGGCCTGAGAAAAGGGTGTATGTAACGGATGGTTTTATCTACATTTTACTTTTTTTGTGCGATGTAGGTAAAGTTTTCAATGATTGCAGGGCCTTCTTTGGTTGGATTCCGATCCGCATGCTGTAAAATCTCGATTTTTCTCTGTACTAAAAAAGTCCATTATCTCTAAATCTATTGGATTTTACCTACATTTCCTGTTTTTCTCGAAATGTAGATGATTTTGTTGTTAACCTTGGCTTTGCCTGCTGATAAAGTGATTGTAAAAAAGAGCGTAAAATGGTATAGTAATGCTGATAAGCAAGAAAAAACTTTTTTAGTACGGAGGTACGCGATGGCAGATAAAAAGGAATTGTACGGATACGAGGAGGAGGACATAATCACGTTGGAATTTGACGACGGCGAAGATGTGGAGTGTGGTATACTGGGCGTATTCGATGCGCTGGACAAGGAGTATATAGCATTGAACCCGCTGGGAACCGAGGATGTGTATATCTATGGCTATAAGGATCTGGATGATGAGTATGAGCTGATAGATATAACAGACGACGATGAATTCAACAAGGTAGTTGCCGAGTTCGAGAAACTGGCCGTAGAAGAAGTATAGGAAAAAATCAAATTGCGATGTATGACCGACAAGCTGAAATGTGACGACTGCTTGTCGGTTTTTCATATAATGCTCAAAAATAAAAGGTATAGTATTTTTGCAGGATTTAATATAATATTAAAATGTGTGTGTTATCATTGAGCTGGAGGGAAAAATGAGAAGTTACGATATAATAATCATCGGAGCAGGAGCCAGCGGAGTATTTATGTCATATGAGCTGGCAAAGTTGAATGTCGATGCGGATATCCTGATGATAGATAGGGGGGAACGGCTGGAAAAGAGGCTTTGCCCCATAAAAGCAGGAGCGAAAAACTGCCTCAAATGTTCCCCGTGTCATATCATGAACGGATATGGCGGAGCGGGAACTCTTTCTGATGGGAAGTACAATATCACGACTCAGTTCGGAGGCGATCTCCATACATATGTTGGAGTGGATAAGGCCATGGAGCTGATGGAATATGTGGACGACGTGCTGTGTGGCATGGGCGGCGCTGATGCCAAGCTTTATTCGACGGCCAGTTCTGAATTGAAGACTATGGCGCTGAGGAATAATCTCCATTTACTGGAAGCGAAGGTGAGACATCTGGGAACTGACAGGAATATGAAGATATTGGAGAGGATATTCGATTACTGCAGTCAAAAGATCGAGACGGAATTCTGTACAGCCATAGAAAATGTGGAGGTAGAGGATGACGGAACATTTTTGCTCACATCAGACAAGGGAGAACAGTATAAATGTAAGGATCTGGTCATGGCTACAGGGCGTTCCGGATCCAAGTGGAGCTCACAGATATGCGACAAGCTGGGGATAAAGCAGAAGAAAAACAGAGTGGATATCGGTGTCAGAGTAGAGCTTCCGGCAGAGATATTCAAACATATAACAGATGATGTTTACGAAAGTAAGATCGTCTATAAGACCGATAAGTACAACGATATGGTCAGGACATTTTGTATGAATCCATATGGCGAAGTGGTGGCTGAGAATACCAACGGCATCGTGACAGTAAACGGTCACAGTTATGCCGATCCGGCTTTAAGGACGGAAAACACTAATTTCGCCCTGTTAGTGTCCAATAAATTCACTGAGCCGTTCAAGGACAGCAACGAGTACGGAGAGTCCATCGCCCGTCTTTCCAACATGTTGGGCGGCGGCGTACTGTTGCAGCGGTTCGGCGACCTGGTGAAGGGGCGCAGGAGCAGCAAGAGGAGAATGGAAAAATGCTTTACAAGGCCTACGCTTCAGGCGACGCCGGGCGATTTGAGTCTGGTGATACCGAAGCGGCAGCTGGACAATATAATAGAGATGATATATGCCCTCGACAAGATCGCGCCCGGGACGGCCAATGAGGACACGCTTCTCTATGGGGTAGAGGTGAAATTTTACAATTCAAAGATAGAGGTGGATGAGAATCTTCAGACGGCGGTACCGGGTCTTTACGCATTGGGAGATGGAGCGGGAGTGACCCATTCTCTTTCTCAGGCGTCGGCCAGCGGAGTATACGTGGGGAGGATCTTAGCGGAAAAATACGGCAGGAAAAGCGTATGAGCGGAAAGGAATGAGACAATGGGAGAGTTAGCGGAAAAAGCTGTTGCGAATCACAAGAAAAAGTATAACTGCTCACAGGCGGTGGCATGTGCCTTCTGTGACAAATTAGGAAGAGATGAAAAGGAAGTATTTGAGTTGATGGAGGCATTTGGCCTGGGAATGGGTACGATGGGCACATGTGGAGCCGTGTCGGCCATGGCTGCGGTAGTAGGTATGGTTGAGTCAGATGGAGCTCTCGACGCACCAAAGACTAAAAAGGAAAGCTATAAAGCCATGAAGGCTCTTACGGAAAAATTCAAGGAGAAAAATGGGACGGTAGTCTGCAAAGAGCTCAAGGGAGTTGAAACAAAAAAAGTCATCAGAAGCTGTGATGGTTGTGTCCAGGATGCAGCTGAACTTTTGGAGGAGTATCTGGAACAGAAAAAGTAAGGAGTGTGGCTATTGAACAGCAAAAAATACAAGAATGTACTGTATAAGACGAGGTACATCAACGATCTCAGAGATATGATATATTCCAGCGCTGAGATATTCGGCAGTAAGCCGGCATTCCTGGTCAAGGATGTTCCGGGCGGCAAGTACAGACCGATTTCATATATACAGCTGAAGGAAGATATAAATGATCTGGGCACCAGGCTCATAGATATGGGATTGAAGGGTAAAAAGATCGCTGTCATAGGCGAAAACAGCTACAAATGGGTGGTCACGTATCTGGCAGTGACCAACGGTACAGGAGTCATAGTACCGCTGGACAAAGAGCTTACGGCTATTGAGATAGGCAATCTGCTGAAGAGAGCAGAGGCGGATGCCGTTTTTTTCTCGGCTAAAATGCGGGAGAAGGTCATGGAAGCTATGGCTGAAACGGATATCATCGGTACGAAGGTCTGTATGGATGGTGATGGCGGTGATGGTATCGTCTGTTGGGATCAGTTGTTGTCAGAAGGAAAGACGCTGCGGGAAAATGGCGACAGACGATTTGTGGATGCCATCATAGACAGAGAAGCCATGTGTTCGTTGCTGTTCACATCGGGGACCACTGGTATGTCCAAAGGCGTCATGCTTTCACATAAAAATATCTCCGCCAATGTGTACAACATGTCGAAATATGTCAAGATAAGGGAACCGGGAGGAGGTTTATCGGTGCTGCCGATGCATCATACCTATGAACTGACCTGCCACGTGTTCACCGGCTTATATCAGGGCATGTTTATCGCCATATGCGAGGGGCTGCGGTATATACAGCAAAATCTGAAGGAGAGCAGGGCGACAGTCATGCTTGGCGTTCCCGCTGTCTTCGAGACCATGCATAAGAGAGTATGGAAACAGGCGGAATCATCCGGTATGGCGGGGAAGATGAAGAAAATGATGACCGTCGCGAGAAGGACGGGCCTTTTCAACAACCAGAAGGTGATGCGCCACATTTTTTCGAAGATACACACGAGCTTGGGAAACAATATAGAGCTGTTCATATCAGGCGGAGCGGCTATAAATCCTCAGGTCATACGGGATTATGAGGCTTTGGGATTCCCGATGATACAGGGATATGGCATGACGGAAAATTCACCTATAATAGCGGTAAACAGGGACAATTACAGCAAGGCCGATTCGGTCGGACAGCCGATGCCGGGAACAGAAGTGAAGATAGTCGACGCGGACGAAGACGGTGTAGGTGAAATAATATGCCGGGGGCCATCGGTAATGCTGGGATATTACAATGATCCGGAGGCGACAGCTAAAGTTCTGAGGGACGGGTGGCTGTATACCGGAGATTACGGCAGATTTGATGAGGAGGGATTCCTCTATATCTGCGGCAGAAAGAAAAATGTGATCGTTGCTAAAAACGGGAAAAATATTTATCCGGAAGAAATCGAATATCTGCTTTTGGAGCAACCTCTGATAGAGGAAGTGGTGGTGTACGGCGTCAACGATAAGAAGAGCGGGGACATCATCGTGAAGGCGGAGATATTCCCTGATTTTGCAGCTGTTGAGGAAATACTGGGTCACGCAGATGATCATCAACTTTCGGAGGCACTGAAAGGAGCCATAGAAGAGGTGAATGACAAGATGCCGGCCTATAAGAGGGTGAAGCGGTTCAAAGTCAGACATGAGGAGTTCGAAAAGACATCTACTCGTAAGATCAGGAGAACGGGCAGCTCGATCCGTGAAGAGGACGATCAGGAGGAGTGAGTATGAGCAGATCTGATAAGTATCCGAAACTGGTCGTGGATCTGGATAAGCTGCGCCGAAACATCGACAGGATCAGGATCCAGTGTGAGGACAAAGGTGTAGAGATCGCCGGAGTCATAAAAGGATGTACCGGGCTTACGGAATGCGCCAGACAGTTCGCCCGGGAGGGGTGCAGATTCATTGCTTCTTCCAGGCTGGAGCAATTGGAGACACTCCGCAGCAGCGGGATACAAACGCAGCTGATGATGATAAGGGTGCCGATGCTGAGCGAAGTCGCTGATGTGGTGCGCGTCACCGATATAAGTCTCAACAGCGAGATAGCTGTACTTAAAGCACTTAATGAGGAGGCCGGTGCTCAGGACAAGGAGCACCAGGTCATACTGATGGTGGATTTGGGAGATCTGAGAGAAGGATTTTGGGACAAGGATGAGCTTCTGGAAGCGGCTCTTCTGACCGAAAACGAGCTGCACAATCTGAAATTGGCCGGGATCGGAACCAACCTGGGGTGTTATGGCGCTGTCGCCGCCACTCCGGAAAAGCTGGAAGAGCTGGTTGAACGAGCCGAGATGATAGAGGAAAAGATAGGCAGAGAGCTGGAATTCATATCGGGAGGAGCTACCAGTACCCTTCCCAGGATATGGGAGGACAATCTGCCATCAAGGATAAACCTGCTCAGGATAGGCGAGGGCATATTGTTAGCCGCCGATCTTCAGGAACTGTGGGGCTATGATATGAGTTTCATGCACCGTGATGTGTTCACCCTGAGGGCAGAAGTCATAGAAGTCAAGGAAAAACCTTCCCATCCTGTGGGAGAGATAATGTTCGATGCTTTCGGAGCAAAGCCTGAATATGAGGATCGTGGCATGCGGAGGCGGGCTCTGCTTGCCTTGGGAAAGGTGGACTACGCGTTTTGTGACCAGCTGATCCCCAGAGATGAAGGGGTGGCGATACTGGGGGCTTCCAGCGATCACACTATACTTGACATACAGGATGCCGCCCGCTCCATACAGGTGGGAGATGTGTTGGAATTCATCCCGCACTACTCTAATCTTGTATACCTGACCAGCTCGCCGAACATACAGATCGTGTACATTTAAGAAATGTGAGAACGGATTTTTATATGATCCGTTCTTTTTGTATGAGGATAAGGAAAACTATGTGTTTCAACGAGGAAAAGCATTGAGCCCCAGGGTACAGTAAGGTGTTTCATGATGCATATTTTACAGAATCAATATAGTTATTTTACGATATCTGAGGGTGATGAATATTTGCACAAAAAAATATTGACAAAAGCATATGGAGAGGGGTACGATGTAAAAAGGATATAGCTATCAAAACAGAAAGGTGAGAAAAATGAGGAGATTGAGAAAGCTTTTTCCGGTCGTGCTGTGCCTTGCGATGGTGCTATCATTGCCGGGGGTTGCTGCCGCACAGTCGGGCAGTACAGTACAGACTGAAAGCTCTGTCGCCTGCGTGGATGGCACATATTATTATGACACGCTGAGCGAGGCCATAAAGGCCATAGACGGAGAAGGGACTGTAGAACTGGTCGCAGATGTGAAGCTTAATACCAGGATCCTTATCAGTCAGGGCAAGAGCATCACGCTGGATATGAACGGATATACAGTAAAGAGCGACGGAGGTTTTTTTGGCGGTTATTCAATGCTCTTTGAAAACAGGGGGACGCTGACCGTAACAGGCCAGGGGACCATGGATGCCACTGAAGGGTCAAATCCGTTTATCGGTATTGAAAACAAAAGCGGCCAGGTTACTGTTGTTTCCGGGGATATAGTTGCCAGCGGCAACGGTATCAGAAATATCAGCGGGACATTGAATGTTCTTGGCGGGACCATAACAAACACTGAAACTGCGTCAAATGAAGAGGACTCTGCAGTATACACCGGTGCAGGATCTACCACGACCATTTCCGGGAACGCCCGCCTCACTGGATATAATACGGCAGTGAGATCCAACGGCGGAGATATCACCATTTCGGAAAATGCGTATCTGACAGGCAAGTTTGGAGTAATGCTTTTCAACAGCCCTGGAGAAAATACCGCCAGTGTTGCTCATTCACAGTTGACTATGACCGGAGGAACCATTGAAGCTACATATGGATTTGCCCTGTCAGGAAATAACCTGTTATCCGCCATGTGCAGCGCAGAAATAACCGGAGGTACTCTCACGAGCACAGCTGAAGGTACCGGAATCTACTGGCCTATGGAGGGAGAACTGACAATAGGCGGAAAAGCCGTTGTTGAAGGCGGTACCGGCATAGAGGCCAAGATGGGTACCATAACCATCAAAGATAGCGCCACGGTAACAGGAACAGGAGAATATCTTGAAGGCATTCCGGAGGGAGGCGGATCTCAGGCAGAAGGTTCAGCTGTCCTGGCATCTGCTCAGATGTATGGAGCCAGTGAAGGACAATACATCATCAGCCCTGACCTTACTGTAAACATCACAAGCGGCACGCTGACAGGAACCAATGGCAATGCGGTTACTGTATATAATACAGAAGATACCGAAGAACAGACTGCCCAGATCAATGTGACAGGAGGAGAACTGATCGCGGCTGACAACAAAGCCGGCGTGAAAGTCATAGCGGAAAAAGGAGCCAATGAGACTCAGTTGGTACAGGGAACTGAAGACAATTCTTTTGTGGCTTCAAGCTCAGAAACAAAAGTAACTGTATCGTCAGATGCTGCTCTCGCGGCCGTTGACAGCAACGGGCAGGTATCTTACTATGCTGATGTGAACGATGCCCTCAGTGCCAATGAAGCTGCGGCAGCAGATCCGGTAAACATATATGTACTGGGTGACAGCCAGGTAGACAGCGAGGCTCTGAAGAACCAGAATGTGAAACTGACAACCGCAAAGGGTGTTGAACTTGATGTCAACTCCGATGTTGACGGAATGATTGTCAAAGAGACTGTCAATGCTGACGGCAGCAAGACATATGAACTGGTCTCCGGTTTTGAACTTGCCGCTCCTGAGGTTACTGTGGCTGCGGACAAGACTTCTGTTCATGCCGGAGAGACGATAACTCTGACAGCCGTGGCTGATCACGAAGAACAGGGAGTCACTTATTCCTATGCATGGTACAAAGACGGCCAGCTGTTGGCAGAACAGACATCCGATACGGGGGTGCGGACAAAAACCTGGACACATATAGGGCTCTGAAAGGAGTAATTGATGTATTCAGAAGAACAGAGAATAAAGGCGTTACGTATGTATCATCGAATAGGTTCTGTTACAGATACGGTGCGCCGATTAGGTTATCCCAGCAGAGAACAGTTGCATGCCTGGATTCGTAACGATGGAAAGCCAAAGGAAAGACGAAAGAAGCTGAACCTAAAAAACACTACCGAACATCCTCGAAACCCTCCGGCGGAGTTTAAGATGGAAGCGCTTCGTCGTTGTTTTGAGAACGGAGAAAGTGTAAAATCAGTATCAGAGGAGGTTGGATACAGCCGAGCCAGCATATATATGTGGCGAAAGCGATATCTTCAAGGAGGTGCAGCTTCTCTGATGAATACGAAAAATATCAACCCTGAAAAATTACCGGACATGAATGAAAAGATATCTTCCGAAGAGGTCGAATCACTCAGAAAGCAGATGTATGAGCTTCAAATGGAAGTAGATATCTTGAAGGAGACAATCAACGTATTAAAAAAAGACCCCGGCGTCGACTGGAAGGACCTAAAGAACAGGGAGAAGGTAGCGGTGATCGACGCCATAAAGGAGAAGTATCCGCTACCGATTCTGCTTCGAAAGATGGGACTATCAAGAAGTAGTTACTACTATCAAATGAAGGCTCTTGCAAAAGAGGATAAGTATGAGCCTCTGCGAAATGAAGTTACCAGGCTATTCTTCGAAAACAAAGCCCGATATGGGTATCGCAGAATACATGCAGAACTAAAGAAGATTGGAATAAAGGTATCTGAAAAAGTCGTTCGCAGAGTAATGAAGGACGAAGGGCTTGAAGTAAAGATCCGAAAAACGAAGAAGTACAATTCGTATAAGGGAGAAATCAGTCCATCTGTTCCCAACGAAGTGCAAAGGAACTTTCATAGCGAGAATCCATATGAACTCCTTTTGTCGGATATCAGCGAGTTTGCTATCCCTGCAGGCAAGGTGTATCTGTCGCCGGCAGTGGACTGCTTTGATGGAATGCTAGTCACATGGCGAATAAGTGAACATCCAAATGCTGATCTCGTCAATGGCATGCTCGACGACGTGATTGCAAATATGGGCGAGAAATCAAAACCGATTATTCATACGGATCGAGGCTGTCACTATCGCTGGACAGGTTGGATCGAGAGGATGGAGACAAACGGATATACCAGGTCGATGTCACAGAAAGGATGCTCTCCAGATAATGCTGCTTGTGAAGGTTTGTTTGGACGAATAAAGAATGAGTTCTTCTACAATCAGGACTGGCAGGACGTGACCATAGAGGAATTCTCACATGAGTTAGACCTGTACCTTCGTTGGTACAATGAAAAAAGAATTAAGAAATCGTTAGGGTATCTGAGCCCTGTGGAGTACAGGCGATCTCTTGGATTAACTGCATAGGCTGTCCAAGAAAACGTCCGCACCCCCTACCCTCAAAGTGACTGAAAGCGGTATATATACAGTGAAAGTTACCGCGACCAAGACAGACGGAGATGTTACTCTGACTTCCGAGGCTGCTGAAAGCACCGGAATAACATGCACAGTTGAGCCTCACAGATATGATGGCGCATGGAAAAATGATGAAAACAGCCACTGGCAGGAATGTGACTGCGGCCAAAAGGGAAATGAGGCCGCCCACGAGTTTGGACAGTGGGTCGTTACTAAAGAAGCAACCGCTTCGGAACAGGGAAGCCGTGAAAAAGCATGTCAGGTATGCGGATACACTGTAACAGAAGTGATATCTGCCACCGGCTCTGATGATGTTCCAAAGACAGGCGACGAAAATAATATCGTGCTTTGGGCCGCTATGATGATGATTTCATCTGCTGCATGTGCAGGAATAATGGCTAAGCGCAGGAGAAGTGAAAAATAAAGAGAAGAGAAATCAAAGAAACAGTAAGATGGGAGAGCGAGCTTTTAAATTTTCGCTCTCCCATTTTCTATATAGGTACAACATTCGTATCATTTTCGTGTTCGCTGTGTGCGATAGAGGTCTCGCAGATGTATTGGCTCTGACTGCGGGAGGTTTTGTCAGGACAACCATTATAAACATACGGAGGTTTATATGGTTTAAAACGAATGGCAGTAGATGGCAGTAAAGGAATAGTTTAACTTGAGAAATTCCTGAATCGTATTTTCCGCGGACGCATAGCAAAATGCAAGTTTATTATGCAACAAAACACCCTTGGGGAGCGCCTCAAAAGCAACGTCCCGGAAACGATAATTTGGGATATTAAATGAAGATTTTACGGAGTTACTATCTTGACAAAATTATATGTTTGTATTGACAAAACACAAAAAAAAAGGGGGGGGGGTAATATATGCATATAGAGTTATAACACAAATTTATTGAGGAGGAAAAAATGAAAAGACGAATGATGAGCCGCGTTGTGGCTGTCCTCTTTTCTCTTGCCTTAGTATTTTCGATGGCTTCCTTTGCTTCTGCGGCGGAGGGAGATGACGCGTCGGAAACTGCCGGGACGATCACGGTGAAGATCGGCGATGAAGAGGCAGTGACATGCGTTGATTTTGCTGATGCTATGGCAAAAGTAAGAGCGGCTGACGACTCAGCGAAGAAAGTTATTACCCTTTCGGCGGGCACTTATACGCCGGTCAATGGCGAAACCTTCAGGATCAACGAGCCTAATACCGTTATCCAGGGTGCAGGTGTCGATGCGACTATCATCAATACGGGTGATGTGTCTGTATCCGGTCAGGCGGGAGTACTGCTGCAGGCAGATGGAGTTGAGATCCGTGACCTTTCAGTAGTAAGCAATAATCCGGGAGTCAGCGGCGGTGCGATCAAAGCTTCGGATATCGGCGATGGCGTTAATAACATGCCTAGGCTGAAGGGGATCGTTATCGAAAACGTTTCCGTATCTGCTGATGTGGGCTTCGGTCTCAACCTTCACGGCGTGGAGGGTGCTGTTGTGACGAATGTGACGGTGGAAAAGGCGGCGAAAGCTTCTGTAAGCGTAGCTCTCGCGGATGTGACCTTCACTAACCTGACGACGAATGAATCCGGATGGAAAGCGGACATCGCGATAGCTTATAATGAGAATAACCAGTCCGCTTATTATGAACCGAGCAGTATCAAGGTAAATGATTCTACTCTAGAATATAATGTGATTACAAGTGAGAGATCGGCGGACGCAAATGGCGGTGTGGATAAAGTTGAGACTGATATACCGATGGCGGCGATAAAGAATGACAACGGTTCATTTATATTTGTCGCTGAAGACGTAGCGGCGGAACAGGGCGTTCTTATAGAGAGGACAGGCGAATATTACGCGACTATTCAGGCGGCTGTCAATGCGGCTGAAGATGGAGATGTGATCGATATCCCGGCGGGTACATATAACGAAAATCTGAAAGTTGAAAAAGATATCACGCTGAAGGGCGCCGGAGAAGACACTGTGATCAAGTTTGTCGCTGAGGACAGAGAAGCGCAGGATTATTTCAGCGGAAAGGCTTATCCTGTAGTTTACGCCACGGGAAATCTGACGATGGAAGACCTTACTGTCGCAGGGCCTACGGATCAGCATCATGGTATCGATGGGATACTTGCCAAGGCTGATCTGACCATGAGAAACGTAACGGTCAAGGATATCAGATGCACTGCTGATGGCGGTTTCGTTTGCGGTGTCAACTACGGTAAGGGTGTTATCGTTGACGGCGACGGAGATGTAGTTATCGAAAATTGCAATATCGAAAATTTCCAGAAAAACGGTATAGACATCGAGACGTCAGGCGAAGCGCTTATCAAGGACAATGTCATAAAAGGTATCGACGATAACAGTATAATCGCCCAGAATGGAATCGTTCTCAGAGGCGGTACTGACGCTACGGTCGAAGGGAATGAGATATCGAATTTAAGATACACTGCAGACAACGAATGGTCGGACGGAAGCTATGCTGTTCTTGCTTATGATGACGTTGCTCTTTCGATGACGAAAAATATTATCAAAGACGTAGACAACGGCATTGTTCTTGATGGAAATGCGGAAGCAGTCATCAATAACAATGTGATAGATACGGATCATTACGGATTGGTGACATATTCGACAAAGACCGTCGATGCGGCAGACAACTACTGGAGTGGAGATGTAGCTGATAAAGTATATGCTGGTGAAGAAAGCAAAGTCACAGGACTTGACGATGTGAAGAGTGAACCGATCATAGATGATACGAATGGCGATGTCCAGGAAGGAAACGGATCTTCGGCCACATCTTCTGATAAATCGGCTAAAACAGGCGATCCTTTCAGCATTGCGGCTATATTAGGATTATTGGGAGCTTCCGGAACAGGAGCAGGTATAGCGTTGAGAAAAAGAAACAAATAAATCATGAGAGATACGAGAACGGATTTTCTATGATCCGTTCCCGTTCTTTTTTTGAAGTAAAACAGCGCATCATCAACGAATAGATCCCCAGACTTTTGAATCCTTTCTTAAGTCTGGGGATCTTAATATGACTTATCTTTGAGGGACAGCCGAAATGAGGGCCCGTCATCGTTTTTACTTTCTGGCACAGCCCCCTACAGCAGCTCTTTGAAGCTCTCTATATACTTGTCGGCTAATTGTTTTATCTCGGGCTCGTTTTCTTTTTCGCTTTCGTCAGCGATGGCAATGACGTAGAAGCCGGCCTCTTTGGCTCCTCTGATGGCCAGGACGCCGTCTTCGATGACTACCGTCTCGTCTTTAGGAGTCCCCAGCATATCATGGGCGTGGAGGAAGACTTCAGGATCCTCTTTTCCGCCGCCTGCTTCCTTACAGGTGACGATCTGAGAAAAATAATCGCGGATACCCAGTCGCGCCAGTATTTCCTCGGCTATGGCCTTATCGGTGGATGTGGTTATGCACATGGCGATGCCCTTCTGTTTGAATTTCTCCAGCAGGATAGGAACGTATTCTTTGATGCCTACGCTGGAGAGATAACCTTCTCTCAGAATGGTGTTGAAACCCTTGGCTATCTTTTCCTCCGTGGTAGCTATGGCGTATTCGGATTTCAGATAGGCGCACAACTCCTCTAAAGTCATGGCTTTCGTCTTCGCCCCCAGATCAGGCTCGGGCGTTTTCATCAGTGATGTTATGTACCTTCCGGCAGCTCCCTGCCACATCTCAGTGGAATCCAGCAGCGTACCGTCCATATCAAAAATAGCTCCGCTAATTTTCATAATTGCCGCCTCCTTGTACTATACTACTATAAGCACTTCTACAATACCATCGAAAAGGTGTGTTTGTCAACGATTTCAAGAGGCCGGAATCGTTGACAAGAGAAGGGTTTTAAAGTATAATAATTCGATACGACAATATGTCGAAAGGAGATTTATCAAACATGACAGAGAACATGAATGAGGAAATTTTATTAACGAAAGAAGGCTATGATAAAATCGTCGCGGAGCACGAGGAACTGGTGTCCGTAAAGAGAGCTGAAGTGGCTGAAAGGATCAAGGAGGCCATCTCCTATGGCGATATTTCCGAGAACGCCGAATACGATTCTGCCAAGAATGAGCAGGCCGAGCTGGAGGAACGCATCCACAAGCTGGAGACGATGATCAGGAAGGCCAAGATCGTTCAGGATGAAGATGTAAAAGGCGATGTGGTGAACGTAGGCCTTAAAGTTGTCGTAAAGGATCTTGATACGGGCGCGGAGGAAGAGTTCTCCATCGTAGGCGCTACTGAGGCAGATCCGTTTGAAGGAAAGATTTCCAACGAATCGTCGGTGGGACACGCCCTCATCGGTCATAAGAAAGGTGAAAAGGTGGCCGTTGAAGTTCCCGACGGGATCATCAACTACGAGATAGTGGATATAATTAAGGAATAGATGACAGTTTAGATCGGAAAGAGGTGTTTTGATTGCATTGGGCGGAAAAAATTGCGGATAGGATAATCAAGAGAAATCCGGATAAGGAGGAATATGTCTGTGCGGCGGGGATCAGCCCGTCAGGCTCCATCCATATCGGGAATTTCAGGGATATAGCTACGAGTCTGTTCGTAGCGAAAGCGCTGGTGAAAAAAGGGAAAAAAGCGCGTCTTCTTTTTTCATGGGATGAATACGACAGATTCCGGAAAGTGCCGGCCAACGTGAAAGCTGTAGATCCTGACAATGAGTTTGAAAAGTATCTGGGTCTTCCTTACACATCGGTCCCTAACCCGTTCAATACAGAACACGAGAATTATGCCAAGTATTTCGAAGCTGAATTCATGGATTCCATCAGGAAATTTGGCATCGAGATGGATTACAGATATCAGACGGATATGTATACGTCAGGGAAATACAAAGATGACGTCATAGAGGCATTGAAGAAGAGGAAGGAGATATTCGACATCCTGGACAGCTTCCGGACTCAGGACGCGGAGGAAGGAGAACGGGAGGCGTATTATCCTGTCAGCGTATTCTGTCCTGAATGCGGCAAGGACACGACGAAAATAACGTCTCTGTCGGACGACTGTACTGTCGCCGAGTACGAATGCGAATGCGGGCACAGAGGAACTTTTGATTTCACGAAAGAATTCAACTGCAAGCTGGCGTGGAAGATAGACTGGCCGATGCGCTGGAGATACGAAGGAGTCGATTTTGAACCGGGCGGTAAGGATCACGCCAGCCCGGGAGGCAGCTATGAGACAAGCAGCGTCATTTCCAGAAAGATATTCGGATATGAGCCGCCGATGTTCCAGGGCTACGAGTTCATCGGAATAAAGGGCTCCACCGGAAAGATGTCGGGGTCGTCGGGACTCAATCTGACGCCGGAGACATTGCTCAGGATATATGAGCCGGAGATAATCCTGTGGCTCTATTCGAAGACGGATCCTAAAAAGGCTTTCGATTTCTGCTTCGACGATGGGATCCTCCGTCAGTATTTTGAGTTTGACAAGATGTACAACGACTATATAGCCGGAAAGACCAACGAACACAACACGGCGGTGATGGAATACAGCCTGATAGACGACCACAAGATAAAGACAGTGCCGATGAGCCTGCTGGTACAGCTGGGTTCCATCGTGGACTTCAATGTACCGATGATGGAGACCGTATTCGAGAAGATCGGTACGCCTTACAAATACGAGGATTTCGATACGAGGCTGGAAAAAGCCAAGTACTGGCTTTATCAGTGCGCGCCGGAAAGCGCCAACAAACTGCGGGGCTGGAGAGACTGGGACCTCTACAATACCTTCTCCGACGAAGAGAAGCGGGAGATCACGATCCTGTACGATTACATCAAGGCAGGAGAGTACGACTTGGATTCACTCAACGCCAAGCTTTACGATATACCTAAGGAAGTATACGGCACCGATGTTGAGAATCTGAAAAAAATACAGGGCCAGTTCTTTAAAAACGTATACAGACTTCTCATCAGCAAGGAGAAGGGCCCGAGACTTTACCTGTTCCTCTATGCCATAGACAGGGAGAGATTCATGCACCTTCTGGATTTCAGCTTCCCTAAGACCGAAGAGGAAGAAGCGCTCGAGAAAGCAGCCCTTGAAGCGGAGAAAGAGCCTGAAGAGGAGATCAAGGTCTACGGCGAACCTGACGAAGTGAAGCCTATCGTAGAGCCTGAGGTTTCCATAGACCAGTTCTTTGAGATAGATCTGAGGGTATGCAAGGTGCTGAAGTGTCAGGAGATAAGGAAATCCCACAGCAACTACAAGCTGACTCTGTTCGATGGAATAAAGGAGAGAGTAATCGTTTCAAGCATCAAGAACGATTATAAGCCGGAAGAGCTGGAGGGAAGAAAGATAATCGTAGTGGCTAATCTGGCTCCGGCGAGATTTACGGGAGTCACCAGCGAAGGTATGCTGCTGGCGGGAACCAATAACGCCTGCGGATGTCAGGTGATCTTCGTGGACGACATCGTCCCTGAAGGGACCAGGATCTGCTAGGATTTATATACACAGGAGATGAACAGATGAAAGATGTTGAGATAAAAAGTCTCTACAGATCCAGCGAGGCGTATGCCGACAGTGAGATCACGGTCCGCGGCTGGGTCAGGACCAACAGAGGCTCCAATAAATTTGGATTTATAGAGTTGAATGACGGCAGCTTCTTCAAGTCGGTACAGGTGGTGTATGAGGCTGAGTTCCTCGATAATTTTGAGGAGATATCCAAGGCTCCGATCGCTGCTGCGCTCAAGGTGACGGGCCTTTTCGTGCTGACGCCCGAGGCAAAACAGCCTTTCGAGATAAAGGCCAGGGAAGTGGTGATAGAGGCAGGCTCGGACTCCGATTATCCGCTCCAGAAAAAGAGGCACAGTATGGAATTCCTTCGGGAGATAGCCCACCTGAGACCAAGGAGCAATACCTTTTCGGCGGTGTTCCGCGTCAGATCCATGGTTGCCTATGCCATCCATAAGTTCTTCCAGGAGAAGGGCTTCGTCTATGTCCACACGCCGATAATCACAGCCAGCGATTGCGAGGGAGCAGGTGAGATGTTCAAAGTGACTACCCTGGACATGGGAGATCTGCCGAAGACTTCTGACGGCAGCGTGGATTACAGCGAGGATTTCTTCGGCAAGGAAGCCGGCCTTACCGTAAGCGGACAGCTTGAGGCTGAGACCTTCGCGCTGGCCTTCAGGAATGTGTACACCTTTGGACCGACCTTCAGAGCGGAGAATTCCAATACGGCCAGACACGCTTCCGAATTCTGGATGATAGAGCCGGAGATGGCTTTTGCGGAGCTTTCCGACGACATGGATGTAGCGGAAGATATGATAAAGTACATCATAAATTATGTGATGGAAAACGCTCCTGAAGAGATGGAATTTTTTAATAAATTCGTGGACAAGGGGCTTCTCGACAGGCTCCAGAATATAGTCAGCTCCGACTTCGAGAGGATAACCTACACTGAAGCGGTAGAGATGCTGCGAAAATCAGGTGAGAAATTCCAGTATCCGGTGGAGTGGGGAATAGATCTCCAGACGGAGCACGAGCGGTATATCACCGAGAAGATATACAAGAAGCCGGTTTTCGTCACTGATTATCCTAAGGAAATAAAGGCATTTTACATGCGTCTCAACGATGACGAAAAGACGGTGGCCGCATGTGACCTGCTGGTTCCCGGCGTCGGTGAGATCATCGGCGGAAGCCAGAGAGAGGAGAGATATGACGTCTTAAAGGCCAGGATAGAGGAGATGGGAATGACCGAAGAAGACTACTGGTGGTACATGGATCTCCGCAAGTACGGTGGCGTGAAGCATTCCGGCTATGGCCTTGGATTTGAGCGTATCATCATGTATATAACAGGAATGAGCAATATCAGAGACGTACTGCCGTTCCCGAGGACTCCGAAATCTGCTGAGTTTTAGGAAGCGGCTGCTTTAAGCAGGAGACAGGAGAAGATAGAAGTGGATGCAAGATTTGTGATCATGATGATGATGGGAGTCCTGCTGATGGGATGGGTGGTATTCTGTGGGATACAGTTTATTCGCCACAGCAGGAACCTGGTAGCGGGAGCGAGCTTTACCGGGCATGTGAAATGTGAAAAATGTGGGACGGAATACGAGGTCAGCGCCGCTGAGTTCACGGAAAGTTATGCGAGCAAATCGCGTACCGTGACAAAAACGAAGCTGAGAGGCGCGGCGCTGGTAAATCGGCCGGAGTACAGATACTTTGCGAAAAAGTTTTATTGCCCGAGCTGTCGACGGAAGCGATATGCCCAGGTCCTCAACATCAACGAGATACAGGACGTGATGCTGAAACCTTCACTGAAAGCGGGCGCTCGCTGGCTTATCATCATGTGTGTGGGTGGGATCATCATCTTGGCTGTAGCCAGCATACCGATGCATTTTGCTGAGAAGGCAGCGCAGCAGCAGGTGGAAGAGCTGAAGCAGCAGCGGTATGAAGAATTCGTGGAACGGTACATGTGAAATACGCATCCTGTGAATCTTAAGTAAAATGCGGGGTTCTCCCCGCATTTCTGTTTTTTTGTGAACAAGTAGAGCACAGTTGCAAAATAAACGGTTATCATAGGGAAAGAAACGTAAATATCCAAAAATTACCACAAACCCTTATACTCTTTCGATCGATACCGGCCATTTCTCGTATAAGGAGAAGCCGGATTTTCGGCGATTTTTATACTTGATTTGGTCGCAATAGACAAAAACAGTACAGAAATCATCGCCTTTTGCCTGGATGAACAGCAGATTCTTACACGGAAAATGGACGAAAAAGCTAAATCCCGTATAAATTACCGGGTATTCGGACAGTGATCGGGATGATGAACGGGGCAGCGGTTTGAGAAGATGTCTCTCCTGTGATGAATGCGAAAGGGCTGCTCTGCAGTCGATCGATTGGTCGGTTTTGGATCAGCTCTTTTCGTATAAGGGCCTCCGCATTGGAGGCAGGGTTCCGTTCCATTATTCACTGTCACTTGCTGTGCTTTTTCTTCCAGGCTTTGATCTGCTGAAGTCTCTCCTTGAAACGTGCCTCCACTCCCTGATCTGTCGGACGGTAATATTGACGGTCCAGCAGAGAATCGGGCAGGCACTGCATGTTGGTCAGCTTTTCTTCGGTATCGTGGGCGTACTGATAACCGTCTCCGTAGCCCAGATCTTTCATCAGCCTGGTAGGAGCGTTGCATATCACTGCGGGAACAGGTTCCGCCAGCTGATCCAGAGCGTCTTTTCTTGCCCGGTTATAGGCGGTGTAGAGGGCATTTGATTTAGGCGCCAGCGACATGTATACTACGGCTTCCGTCAGATGGACCGTGCATTCGGGCATACCGATAAAGTGGCAGGCCTGATATGCGGATACGGCTATTTCCAGCGCCCTGGGATCGGCAAGACCGATATCTTCGCTGGCGAAACGGGTGACACGGCGGGCCACGTACAGCGGGTCTTCTCCGGCCTCCAGCATCCTGGCCAGCCAGTAAATGGCTGCGTCCGGATCAGAATTTCTCATGGATTTGTGGAGGGCTGAGATGAGGTTGTAATGCTCCTCTCCGTTTTTATCGTAGAGGAGGGATTTTCTTGATGTACATTGTTCCAGCGTTTCCATTGTCACGGTCACATTGTCGCCGTCAGTTTCTCCGTTGAGCACTGCCATTTCCAGTGTGGAGAGAGCTGTACGGGCATCGCCGTCAGCGAAGACAGCGATGGCCTCCAGCGCGTTTTCAGGCATTTCCACGTGAAGATCACCAAAGCCGCGCCTATCCGTAAGAGCACGCTCCATCAGCTGTATAAGATCTTCCGTGGTGAGCCTCTGGAGGACGAAGACCTTGCAGCGGGATAGCAGCGCCCCGTTGACTTCGAAGGATGGATTCTCCGTGGTTGCGCCGATAAGGATTATACTGCCTTTTTCCACGAAAGGCAGGAAGGCGTCCTGTTGTGCCTTGTTGAAGCGATGTATCTCATCTACGAACACGATAGTCCGTCCTCCGAAACGACGATTTTCCTCGGCTTGCTTCATCACCTCTCGGATTTCTCTGATACCGCTGGTGACGGCGGAAAAATCGATGAATTCAGCTTTGGTGCACCTGGCTATGACCCGTGCTAAGGTGGTTTTTCCAACTCCCGGCGGGCCCCAGAATATCATGGAGGAGATGTGGTCGCTTTCGACGAGGCGCCGCAGGACTTTTCCTTTCCCGAGAAGATGTTCCTGGCCGACTATCTCATCCAGATCCTGAGGACGCATCCTGGCAGCCAGAGGAGCCGCGTCGTCACGTTCGAAAAATGTCATCTGTTCCATAAAATCCCTCCTGAAACCTATGTTCGCTCGTTAATGAAATTATACTACGGTAACGGTGAAAATCAAGGCGTGTCTTCAGGCAGTCGTGCAGGTTCGTCCGGTGCAAGTTCGCCCAATGGCAATTTCTCCTTGCCTGAGGTATGGCGGTATGATAGAATAGCGTGGAAAGTAAATATGAAGCGTCTTCTAGGGTTCCGGTGCGTTGCTGCGCATGCTGGTCCGAGAGAAGACGGCCCACTGGAGAAGGATATCTGTTTGCCGCCGGTAGAGGCGGAAGCAGAGTTTTGGATCCCGGAGACTTCCAGAGGGTGACACGGAGGGATAAAAGCCCGGGAGAAGTGATATCGTAATGCTTTTCCCGGGCTTTATGGTGCCAGATGGTTCGGGAGGAAACGAAGAGGAGGAGATAAGATGAAGAGAGAAAGAAGGATAGCCTGGATATGTCTGATCATCGCCGGATTGATAGAGATAGTCTGGGCGTATTTCATGAAGCAGTCCCATGGATTCACCAGGCTGTTACCGACGCTTATAACGGCTGTATTCCTGCTGCTGAGCTTTTTCCTGCTGGAGAGAGGAATAAGGGCCTTCGGGATAGGTATGTCCTATGCGGTCTTCACCGGGATAGGGATAGCGGGGACTACCGTGCTGGGGATAGCGTTGCTGGGCGAGAGTGTCAGCGTCGCCAAGATAATTTCACTGCTGGTTCTGATAACAGGTATCATCGGGCTGAAGTTCTGCGAAGGGGAAAGTGAAGAAGGGAATGACGGGAAATCAGGCGATGCCGCGGCCGATGGAGGCAAAGGGGCAGAGACGGATGTGCTCGACGGAAAGGAGTGTGATGCCCGATGATGTGGATAGTACTGGTGTGCGCGTCTTTCTGCGAACTGGGATTCACCGTGTGTATGAAGCTGTCAGATGGCTTCAAGAATAAGAAATTTACAGTATTGACGGTGCTGATAACGGCTCTGGGTATATTCCTGTTGTCTACAGCGACAAAGACTCTTCCATTGGGGATAGCCTATGCCGTATGGACAGGTCTGGGCACGGTATTCACCGTATTGTTCGGGATATTCGTATTCAAGGAAAGCCGTGACAGAAAAAAGATATTTTTCATGTGTCTGGTAGTGGCTGGCGTCATAGGGCTGAGGCTGTGTACGTGATCGTTCTTTTTGAGGTATAGGTAAAATCATGAATACCTGTCATAGCAAAACCGAATGAGGCAAAAATCATCGCTTCCATTGTAAAACCCGACAGCAGCGGATATAATGTGGACAGGAAAAACAGAATAGACAGGGAGAGGACATATCGGAAGCCGGTGAAAATCCGGCACTGTGTCTCAGCAACCGTGATACCTGCGAAAGGACAGCGGAGAGTCGGTAAAGACCGATACGGGATCCGCAGCCACTGAGGGTCGAAGGCGACTTTTGGGAAGGCGTCCCGGTAGGAAGCGCACACATGCGCTGCAAGGGTCAAGTCGGTAGACCTGTTCTCTTCCATTGACGAGTCTTCTGAGGCGGGACTGGGACTGATGTGTGGGAGCCGGGAACGGCGGTATATTTTAGTTACGGAAAAGCGCTTGGAAACAGGCGCTTTTTGATATGGATGATAATGTCGGAAAGTGAGCGGTGTGTTGCCATAGTTTGATGAGGTGTGAATATCGGAGCAGGCTCTGCGTATAGATTATATCAAAAATATATCCTAATTAAGATATAATAATATCCTTATATACTCAAAATAGCATCCTGACAGTGCAATATCAAAGGATATAATTAGTGGAGATGACGGATGGCGGGAAGTCTCATGGAGCAGCATCCAGAGAAAAGAGGAACGGAAAATGGAGAAAAAAGGCAGGAGAGATTTAGTAACGGTAGTGACCATCGTCGTGATGACGATGGCCCTCACCTTTGCGCTCATATCGTGCGGTGGAGATGGAGGAGAGAGGACCGCAGGCAGCATAAAGGGTGAAACGGTGCTGGAGACCAACGAAAACGGGGAAACAGTGATCGTTGCTACAGATGAAGACGGGGAGACTGTGATCTATGAGACCGATAAAAGCGGGAAGATAAAGGAGAGCCAGAAGGGGAAGACTTCGGCCAAAGCTGCCGGAGAGACGAAAAAGTCCGCAGATTCGGAAAAGACGAAGCAGACGACAAAGACAGCGGCGAATACGTCGAAAGCGACGACTGCCGCAACCACCGCGGCGACCACTCAGTCTCAGGTATGCTATATAAGCATCGACGGATATTGCAGCGGAAAAGCTATCAGTATACAAGGCGGGGATACGGCTTACAGCATCCTAACAAGGTCAGGGGCCAGTGTATCGGGATCAGGGTCATACGTTCGGGGGATCAACGGGAGATTCGAGTTTGACGAGGGTCCTCAGAGCGGATGGAAATATTCGGTAAATGGATACACTCCTAATGTGGGGGCCGGAAGTTACAGTGTCAAAGCGGGAGACAGCATCAGCTGGTATTATGTGACCAGTTACTGACAGAGGTGAGATCATGAAAAATGTGTTTTCTTCATATCATCCTGTGGTGAATCTGCTCTTCTTTTGCATGGTCATAGGGTTCGGGATATTCATCATCCACCCCGTGTATTTGTGTGTGGCTCTGGCGGCAGCGTTGGCCTACGGGGTGAGCCTCATGGGAAAAAGCATGGTGAAACTTTTCGTTTTAGGGATGATCCCGGTCATACTGGTGGTAACGGTGGTCAATATGCTGACCAACCCACGGGGAAATACGGTCATATATCATATGGAGTACAGTCAGATAACGATGGAAGCAATGGTGTTCGGTACCCTTACAGGCGTGTTGTTGGCAGCGGTGATGATGTGGTTCGCATGCTTCAGCAAAGTGATGACCGGAGATAAGCTGATGTTCCTCTTCGGAAGGGTCTTGCCGGCTGCGTCTCTGATATTTTCCATGGTCATGAGATTCCTGCCAAATTACAGACGACAGATAGGGCGGATCTCAGGAGCACAGAAGGGAATGGGAGTATCGGTCTCTGACGGCTCTCTGAAAAGCAGGATACGTCACGGGGCGAAAATAGTATCGATAATGTTCACGTGGGCTCTGGAAAATTCCATAGAAACAGCGGATTCCATGCGGGCCAGAGGATATGGGCTCAAGGGGAGGTCTTCTTTTTCGATATATAGGTTTGACAGGAGAGACGCGGCGACAACGGTATACATCCTCATATCAGCGGGGGTGATAGCGGCGGCCCTGGCATCCGGAAAGTGCAGGATGGAATTCTATCCTGATGTGGTGATGGCGGAACCTGATATTTTGGGTATCGCCGCTGGCGTGGTATATGCGCTGTTGTGTTTCATGCCTGTGATGATGCAGGCGAAGGAGGTGATCCTGTGGAAGTATTTGAAATCAAAAATATGACATTTACATATGCGGGAGCATCGCGGCCTGCCATCAAGGATATCAGCCTCAGAATAGAGCCCGGTGAGATGATGACTGTCTGTGGTAAGAGCGGATCGGGAAAGAGCACACTTTTGAGGCATATGAAACCTGCGCTGGCACCTGTTGGAGAAATCAGCGGATCTCTGACCTTTTGCGGAAGGAATATAAGAGAATTGTCCCATGAAGAACAGGCATCGCGTATCGGCTATGTGCTGCAAAATCCGGATAATCAGATAGTAACGGACAAGGTATGGCATGAGCTGGCTTTTGGACTGGAGAGTTTAGGGGAGGATACTGCCACCATCAGGCTGAGGGTGGCGGAAATGGCCAGCTATTTCGGGATCCAGGCATGGTTCCATAAGGATGTGGCGGAGCTTTCGGGGGGCCAGAAACAGCTTCTGAATCTGGCTTCGGTGATGGTGATGCAACCTGATGTGTTGATATTGGATGAACCTACATCACAGCTGGATCCGATAGCTGCGGAAGAATTTCTCGATACTGTGAGAAAGATAAACAGAGAATTGGGGACAACAGTTCTTCTTGCGGAGCACAGGCTGGAACAAGTGGTCACTATGTCCGACAGGGTCGTGGTGCTGGACGATGGGAGAATAATCGCGGATGATGCTCCCGCCAATGTAGGGGCTATCCTGGCGGTAAAAGGCCATCCGATGTTTATGGCGATGCCGACACCGATGCAGGCATATGGGCATTTGTACCAATGTGGTATCGGAAGAGAACAGGCGTGTCCGACCGATGTGAGGGAGGGGCGGAATTGGCTGACAGCTTTGATGAAAGGAAAAAGAATCACGGAAGTATCTTTGCCGGATGTGGAACCACAGGAGAATGGGTCGCCTGTCATCGAGATGAAAGATATCTGGTTCCGTTATAGCCGGGATGAAAATGATGTGTTAAGAGATTTTTCTCTTTCGATAAACAGAGGCGAACTGCTGTGTATGGTAGGAGGGAACGGAGCAGGCAAGACTACGGCGCTCAATATCATGGGCGGGATAAGAAAGCATTATAGAGGAGCGGTGAAAATCTCCGGGAAAACAGGTATACTTCCGCAGAATCCTCAGACTGTGTTTGTGGAAAAGACTTTGTCACGCGATCTGATGGAAGTGCTTGAAGACCATCCGCTTTCCGGCAGTGAAAGGGAAAAGAAGGTCAGGGAAATGACTGAGCTGTTGGAAATAGATGGGCTGTTGGATATGCATCCATATGATCTTTCGGGCGGTGAGCAACAGAGAGCGGCTCTGGCGAAGGTCCTGCTGCTTGAACCGGATATTTTGCTTCTTGATGAACCGACCAAGGGATTGGATCCGGACTTTAAGGAAAAACTGGCGGGTATATTGACAAGACTTATCGAAGGTGGGATGACGATAGTGATGGCATCTCACGACATCGAATTTTGCTGCCGTCACGCTGACAGATGCGCCATGGTATTCGATGGAAAAGTGATATCGTGCGGCGCGCCGAGGAGATTTTTTTCAGGAAACAGCTTTTATACAACGGCAGCCAACAGGATGTCGCGCCATATATTTGAAAACGCAGTGAATGTAGAGGATCTGATCCGGCTGGTGAAAAACAATCTGGGAGAAGGTCCGAAAGTGACCTTGAAAGAGAATGGCAACTTCGGAGAAAAAGTTGAGAATATGTCGAGCAACGGTGGCTCTGGCATTGTGATGAAGGATCCCAAGGCAAAGTATATGCAAGGGGATCTGCCTGGTGGAAAGATTTCTGACAGCAGGCGATCCTCCAATGAAAAAAGGGAGAGCAAGGCGGATGAGCGACGGACCATAAGCCTATTGACGATAGATGTGGTGATGATGGCATTGGCACTGGGAACAGTGTTTGCAGGTATATATATATTCGATAATCAAAGATATTTCATCGTCTCCATGTTGCTGGTGATATATGCGATGGTGCCGTTCTTTGCCAGATTCGAGCGCAGCTCACCAAAGGCGAGAGAAATCGTCATCCTGGCGGTGATGATATCAGTGGCGGTGGCCGGACGGGCAGCCTTTTTCATGGTACCGAATTTTAAGCCGACCGTAGCCATTATCATAATAGCAGGTGTGGCGCTGGGAAGGCAGGCCGGATTCCTGACAGGAGCGATGTCAGCATTTGTATCCAATTTCCTGTTTGGCCAGGGTCCGTGGACCACCTGGCAGATGCTGGCCATGGCTGTGATAGGTTATCTGGCCGGAGCTGTATTTTACAGATATGGAGACAGGATGAAGGTGGTAGTGCTGGCTGTATTCGGAGGAGCAGCGACGTTTTTCATATATGGGGCCATAACGGACATGTGGACTATACTGATGATGACATCCCAGCCTTCATTGGCGACGGCGATGGTGGTATATGGGGCTGCCGTTCCATTCAACGCGGTCCATGCAGCAGCTACGGTGATTTTCCTTCTGCTGCTGGCAAAGCCTATGGTGGAAAAGCTAAACAGGGTCAAGGTGAAATACGGAATGGGGCGGGCGGATGATATCCGTCGATAGATCCGATATCGGATGACGGCGTATTTTGTTGTATATCTGCTGCCTGGCAGTTTGGCCGACTGTCGCCGGCAGAAGGAGAAGCAGACAGGAGCAGTGGGGAAGCAGTCGCGAATGATTCCTCCCGGGTCTGTATAAACGCAAATATTATCAGAATGATCAGAAAATAAGGAGGAGAGAATGAAGAAGTTGTGGAAGCGTTGTGCCGCGGTAGTGACAGCGCTGGTGATGACGGCAGGAGCCATGGGATTTTCAGGTCTTGCCGGAGCAGAGCAGGTGAGTGCGGCAGAAGACAGCGTGACGGTTTACATATCGTCCCAGGAGGATGGGGCATTCCTGCACCCTTATGGGGCTTATGAGGTGAAAGCGGATCTGGCGGAGAGCTATGGCTATGAAGATGATGTGACAGATGGAGTTTCCGCACTGGATGTGCTGGTAAGAGCTCACGAGCTGATATTCGGTGGGGAAAATGTGAAGGATCATTTGATGGTAAAAGGTGGCTCTGTGAGCAAGTTTTTTACAGGAGGGACTTCTGATTTTGGATTTGCAGTGGATGGAGAATATCCGAATGACGGCATATTAAATGATGGATGGTATACCGGCTATAACGTGAGTCAGGCGAAAGTAATTGATGGTCAAAAAATAGAGTTTTTTAAATATGCAGAGGAGTATTTTTACGGAGATTATTATGCCTGGTTTAAAAGCGATGGCCAAAAGGTGAATAGTATTACAGTCTCGGCGGGGGAAACAGTAACTTTCGGTATTGAAGGATGTATGTATATGTACATGGCAGTTGAATCACCGAGGATAGAGGATATAAGCGAAGCGCAGCTTGCGTGGATTGAGCCAGATGGTGAGTTGACTGATATAGAGAGCGCAATAACTGATGAGACAGGTAATGTAGCTATTAGGATTCCATCAGATGTAGAAAAAGGAGAACGCTTATTGTTGACCGCGTATATCCCGGAAGAAATTTTGGGTATAGATGTCACTTTTCCGATATTCATGCCGATTCTAACGATTGATATTGGAGAAAATGGAGATGGAGATATAGTAATACCACCAGAAAATCCTGATAAAGATGAAATCGAAATTCCAGAGACTCCAATTATTAATAAGGAAAAGATAGAGGAAGCGACGGCCGCAGTTTTGGACAATGCGCTGAAGGAAGCTCAGGAACCGGCATTTGAAGACGAGTGGCAGGTGTTGGCGCTGGCTAGAGCAGGAGCAGAGGTACCTGAGGGATATTACCGGCAGTATTACGATGATATAGCGAAAACGCTGGAAAAATACGACGGAAAGCTGAGGGAAGGCGGTGATTTGCCGACAGATTACGCGAAGGTCATTTTGGCTCTGACTGCAACAGGCAGGGATGTGACCGATGTGGGCGGATACGACTTGACGGAAATAATGAAAGAAACTTACGAAAAGAAAGGCGGAACGGCAAATCAGGTATCCTTTGCCTTGATAGCTCTCAATGCAGCCAGTGGAAATAAAAACGTAAGGATGGAAGCGTTCGAGGAGACGCTCATCGATAAACTTCTTTCGATGCAGAATGAAGACGGCGGCTTTAGTGTGGCAGGCAGCAGTGAGAGAGACGTGTCTATCGGTTCAGACGTGGACGTGACGGCCATGGCGGTACAGGCGTTGACACCGTATCGTGAAACGGAAAAAGTCAAGACAGCGGTAGATAACGCAGTGACATTTCTTACAGGAGCCCAGAAAGAAGACGGAGGTTATCCGCTGGTAGAGAGCGCTGCCCAATCCATTATCGCGCTGACTGCCCTCGATATGGACCCGGCAACAGCGACTGAAGATAAGAGTGACAGCATTCTCGACAGTATGATGACTCTGTACCTTGGAGACGGGACGTTCCAATACGGGTCTGTCGAAGGTGCCAATGATATTTCCACGGAACAAGGGACCTGCGCTCTGGTGGCATATCAGAGATATCTGGACGGCGATACGGCCTTCTACGACATGAGCGATGTGGAGATACAGTATGTGGATACAGGTGCGGGAAGCCAGGGAGACAGTTCCGTACAGAACGATAAAACGGAACAGCAGGAAAATGGTACTGTCAATGCTGTCGGCACTCAGACGGGAGACACATTCCCGGTGGAATTACTGGCCGCTGTTCTGGTCCTTGCGGCCTTGGCGGCAGGTACATTGATCATAGTGAAAAAGAAGTCTGTGAGATGACATAGAAACAGGAGCAGAGAAACGGAGCGGTCGGGATGGCCGCTCTATTTTATTAGGGAAAATGCTCAAAGTGCATTGATATATGATTTCCAATATGGTAAAATATGTAAAAAAGGGGGGGCGCTAAACGATGGAGTTTCAACAGACAGGGAAAGAGCTGATGGAGCAGTTGCAAGGGTTCAATGGTCGCGTGGAGGCAGAGCTGAAAACGCTGCGGGACGAATACAGAATGTGTCCGAGAGGCGAACTTTATATCAGGAAAAAAAGAGGCCGCGAGTATTTCTATGAAAAATGCAGAGAGGGAGAGAGATCCGTAAGCGGCAACAGGGAAAAGGTATCGAAGCTGGTACGGAAAAGAGTGTTGGAGCACGAGATCCGTTGCAGGGAGATCGTCGCCGAAAATCTGGAAACGGCGATCAGGAGCATCAGGATCGCCATGGTGCGGGAAGAAAGGACAAATAATGCTCTGACGATGAAGCGGATATATTCCTCCGGAAAAGTATCGATGCCGGATTTGGACAGAGCTGCTGCGGAATGGAGGAACGAAAATTACGCGGTGAATCCATATAAGCCGGAAAATCGTATCTATATGACCAACTGCGGTACCATGGTAAGGTCGAAATCCGAAAAAATCATTGCGGACAAGCTGTGGGAGAGGCAGGTGAATTTCAGGTACGAGGCGCAGATACTCATCGATGGCCGGGTCTTTTATCCTGATTTTACGATAAGGGTGAAATCAGGGGAAACAGTCATATGGGAGCATTTTGGCCTTATGGATGACGCAGAGTACAGACAGGATTCGTTGACAAAACTTGAAATGTACAGGAAAGCTGGATTCAAGCAGCATACAAACCTGATATGTACCGATGAAGACGACATCATGTCTTTGGAATGTATCGATAACATCATTAAAAGATATGCGTTGTAAAAGGTTAGCACCTTTTTTGAGGAAAGGTGCCGGATTTTTTGCTTTGGGCTGAGATCCGGCAGCTGGGACATGACTGTGTGCCGGATTTTTGATATGGAAAAGAAATTTGGCACATGGAACAGGGAGAAAACTGTTTTTACGAGAGCTTCAGCCAGACGGAAGGGAAATACTTTCGATTACTTGCCGGATCATTGTTGTATTATAATAATCCGGCAAGCTCGTTGCCGAATTATGAGTAATAGTGCAAAAGACGGCAATAACTTGTGTTAGGCATGCCGGATTTTCATGTTGAGAAAAGAATCCGGCACAGAGTCGTGTTGGGCGTGCCGAATTTGCGACGATTTATGAAAACCCGGCAAGAACCTCTGCTTTGGCAAGCTTCCGCTCCGGTGAGCTTCTGTTCCGGCAAGCTTCCGCTCAGGTGAGTTTCCGCTCCGGCGAGCCTTTGCCTCAATACTCATCCAAATGCATGTCCAACAGCACTTTGGCGAAGTCGTAGTCGAAGGTCCTGTGCTTTATAGTGGCTGTCGGTTTCAGATCTTCACGTATCGCATCGCGGTAGCCGGAAGGCGTTTTATCGTACCATTTTTTGAATTGAACGGCCATGTGGTTCCTGTTGGCAAAGCCCGTCTCGGCAGCGATCTGATCCACGGTCTTGTTGGCGGCGGAGAGGAGGTGAGCCGCGTTTTCGCAGCGGGTGAGGGATATCAGTTGGGAGAAGGACAGACCCAAAGTATCCTTTATGTATCTTGAAAGGTGAGCCGGGCTGAGGAATTCCATCTCCGCCAGCCCTGTCAGGGACAGTTTTTCGCTGTAGTGGCGGCGGACGTAGTCGACTACTCTGTACATGCGATCATAGTTTTTATATATGTGGCCGGTATTCTGGAGCCTTACGATATGGACTTTTTTCTTCTCATCTTCTCGGTATACATACTGGACAAACTGGGAAAGCAGGAGCTCCAGCAGTTCCCTGGCGTGCTGTTCAAGCCTTATTGCAGAGCCGTTTTCTGTATAGAGCTGATATGTCCTGGCAAGCATGAAGCGCAAGTATTTGATGTCCATGCTGTATAAGTCTCTGTCCGAATATGTATCGCATATAAAGCTGATATCTTCCAGACCTTTGAAGTGATATTTGTAGTGGTTCAGATCTATCTGGACCGTCAATATTATGCTTTCAGGGTCAGAAGACGTTATCCTGTGAGGGATGCCGGAATTAAACATGTGGACGTCGCCGTAGGATAAGGTGTAAGTGGCCGCCGAATCACATATTTCCACAGTGCCATTGAGGACGCAGATGATTTCCAGCGAGTTTTCATGGATGTGGAAAGGATAGTATTCTATGCTTTCCAGGCGAGCCTTTATCCGGGCTTCTGATTTATAACCGATCTGTTCTGTGTATTGCATGGTTTTGATAGCTGCCTTTCATCATTTATACATTCGAAAGATATCATAATAATATCCGATGGTCAACCAAACGGGAAAATTTGCCGGGAAAAAGAGGATGTGGGGAGCTGGCTCTATATGGGGCGCCAGCTCAGTCTGGCATCTGGCTCGCGCCGGATTTTAAAATTCAGAAAATTGGAATTTAATCTTGTTGTAATGGCTTCTTTACAATGTTATAATAAAGCCATCTTTACAAAATAATTAGGGAGGTCTTATTTGATGAAGGGCTATAAGAGCGAAAACATAAGAAACATTGCACTTGTAGGACACGGCGGATGTGGAAAGACCACGTTCCTTGAAGCTGCGTTGCTGGCAACAGGCGTTATAAGCAGACTCGGCAAGGTCGAGGACGGAAATACCGTTTCCGATCACGATAAGATGGAGATCGAAAAGGGATATTCCATCAGCACTTCCATAGTACCGGTGGAGTATAAGAATGTTAAGATAAACTTTATCGATACACCGGGATTTTTCGATTTTGTCGGTGAAGTGAATTCAGCGCTGAGAGCTGTTGAAGCGGCAGCTATCGTCGTGGATGCTTCGGCAGGGATACAGGTAGGTACGGAGAAGGCCTGGAATTCATGCAAGGAGTTTGGTGTTCCTAAGTTCTTTCTGATAAATAAGACGGATAAGGAAAATGTCGATGTAGATAAGACGATAGATGAGCTCAAGAGCAAATTCGGTACGTCGGTAGTCACTCTCGATGACAAGGACGCGTTGACGGAGGCTATCGCTGAGACAGACGAGGAGCTGATGGAAAAATTCTTCTCCGGTGAGGAATTCACCGATGAGGAATTCAACGGCGGCCTTTCGAAGGGTATCGGAGCCGGAGATATCGTACCTGTGCTGAATTGTTCTTCAATAACAGGAGATGGAGTGGAAGATGTACTTGGCAAGTTCATCGATCTGGTACCTAAAGCTAAAGATCATGAGGATTACGATGCCAAGAATGATGCCGATGAGGATATAAAGGTAAAGGTAGATCCTGCCGGAAAGCCTGCGGCTTTCGTGTTCAAAACTATCGCCGACCCGTTCCTTGGAAAGATATCATTGGCAAAAGTGATATCGGGAACGTTGAAAGCCGGGCAGGAAATATACAATTCAAGGGCTGAGAAGGCTGAAAAGCTGGGAGCTATGTTCTTCATGAGAGGAAAGAACCAGGAAGACGCTCCTGTAGTTGAGGCCGGTGATATCGTCGCTATCGCCAAGCTGCAGTTCACGAAGACAGGAGATACACTCTGTGAGAAGGCGAATATCATCAAATTCCCTCCGGTCAAGTTCCCGGCTCCCGCACTTTATATAGCCATCGAGCCGGCCGATAAAGGCGATGATGAGAAGATGGGAACAGGACTCCATAAGCTGATGGAGGAAGATCCGTCTTTCGTTCTGGAGAGAAATGTGGAGACACATCAGTCGCTTCTGGGTGGACAAGGAGAGATGCAGCTCAATATCATAACGGCCAAGCTTAAGGATAAGTTCGGCGTGGATGTGGTGACTGTCCCTCAGAAGATAGCATACAGAGAGACCATCAAAGGTAATTCCGATGTTCAGGGCAAACACAAGAAACAGTCGGGAGGCGCAGGACAGTACGGAGATGTTCACATCAGGTTCTCGCCGGCTCAGGAGGAGTTTGAATTCTCCGAAGAGCTGTTTGGCGGATCCATACCTAAGAACTACGTTCCGGCAGTCGAGAAGGGACTGAGAGAGTCTATGGAAAAGGGGCCGCTTGCCGGATGCAAGGTAGTGAATATAAAGGCCGTTCTCTACGACGGCTCCTACCACGACGTGGATTCCAACGAAATGGCCTTCAAGATCGCGGCGTCGCTGGCCTTCAAGAAGGGTATATCGGAAGCCAATCCATGCTTGCTCGAACCTGTGATGAAACTGGAGATCACCGTTCCTGACGAGTACATGGGCGACGTTATGGGCGACATGAACAAGAGGAGAGGCAAGATACTCGGAATGGAGCCTGTGGCCGGAGGCGGACAGAAGCTGATGGCGGAAGCGCCGCAGGCAGAGCTGTTCGACTACGCTATCGTCCTCAGGTCCATGACGCAGGCAAGAGGAAGCTTCACGATGGAATTTGAGAGATATGAGGAAGTTCCAGCTCAGATAGCGCAGAAGATCATCGCTGAGCATCAGGCGGAGCAGGAAAAATAAAGGCGTGGTGAGTGAAAGCTCAAAGTGAAAATCGAAAGCCGGATTAAACGCAGAGATCACGGGGCTGTCTCAAGGAGGCAGCCTCTTTTATTTTGCGTATCCGATGATGCACAGGATCCGGATCGCAGGGGAAGGTGGGAGAAAGCCTGTGATATTCGCCGAAAGTCTCTTGAAAAGAGGTGGATTTGAATATAAGATAGAAATAAATATACAAAGGGGAAGGATATATGGCTAAGAAAAGCAAGACGGTGTTCGTGTGTCAGGAGTGCGGTTATGAAAGTCCTAAGTGGATGGGACAGTGTATATGCGGCGCGTGGAACACCATGGTTGAAGAAAAAGTGATAGACCTGGACGTGGAAGATAAACGGCGAAGGACATCCGGCAGACGTGGGAGCGGGACATCAGGTGCGGCGGGAGCTGAGAGGCCGGGAAGAAAAACGGACGGCGATTTTGGCACGGGAGCTGCGGGTTTGAGTGTCGGGAAGCCAGTGAAGCTGAATCAGGTATCATCCGGTGAAAAGGGAAGGATAGACACGGGGATAGGTGAGCTCAACAGGGTATTGGGTGGAGGACTTGTGCCGGGCTCTCTGACGTTGATATCGGGGGAACCGGGAATAGGCAAATCAACCATAATAATACAGGCGGCCGCTCATATAGCTGCAAAAAAAGGAACTGTCCTGTATGTTTCGGGCGAGGAGTCGGAGGAGCAGATAAAGATGCGGGCTGATCGTGTGTGTGGCCAACTGCCCGATGATCTGTTCATCCTGGCGGAGACCAATATAGAGAGCGTCAGCGAAGTATGCGTGAAGCTGGAGCCTGAGTTCCTTATCATAGATTCTATCCAGACCATGTTCAGTGTGGAGCTGGAATCGGCGCCGGGAAGCGTGTCTCAGGTCCGGGCTTGCGGGAATGAGCTGATGAGGATAGGCAAAGTCTATAATATCCCTGTTTTCATCGTTGCCCATGTCACTAAAAGTGGTGAGCTGGCAGGGCCGAGGATAGTGGAGCACATGGTAGACTGCGTCCTCAGCTTTACAGGTGACAGGAGTCACGAGATGAGGATATTAAGAGCCCAGAAGAACAGGTTCGGAACCACCAGCGAGATAGGCGCTTTCGAGATGGCAGAGGAAGGTCTCATCGAGATAGAGAATCTTTCGGGAGTGTTATTGGAAGAAATGGAAAAGGAAAGCGAAGGTTCGGTAGTAACAGCCGTCTATGAGGGGACAAGACCGCTCATCCTGGAAGTACAGGCCCTGGTGTCTCCTACAAACATCGGATTCGCCAGGCGTACGACTATTGGTGTGGAAAACTCACGCCTCAATATGATACTGGCAGTACTGGAGAAGAAGATGGGGCTGGCTCTCATCAACCAGGATGTGTATGTAAACATCGTTGGAGGGATAAGACCGGAGGGGACCTATACTGACTTGGCGGTGGCATTGGCTGTTTATTCATCGTACAAAGGAAAAGTCCTTGGCAGCAGGACTGTTGCTGTTGGTGAGATAGGTCTGACGGGAGATCTGAGAGCCGTGCAGAACGGAGAGAAAATATTGAAGGAAGCATCCAGGCTTGGTTTCGACAGAGTGGTGCTCCCTGTGAAAAATGCCGAGAGACTGAAAAAGGCCGCGGCGGAGATAAACGCCAGAAGACAGGCGGATGGGACAGCGGCGATACAGTTGATAGGGATAAAGAATATCGCGGAAATACAGCGTTTGTTCTGACTTGACAAAAACTGAGGAAAATGACAAAAAGATGACACCGCTCAAAGCCTTTGAAAAAGCCGTTAACGGGAGAGCAGCCCGGAAAAAAACGGTGATGACAGACAGCTTGACAGCTTGCACTGGCGTATTGACATGTTCAGATGGCTGTGATAGTTTTGATTACAAATGCAGGAGCGGATACGTGGAGGTGGTGAAGAGATGAACGAGAATGAAATGAGCAAGGCTTATATAGCAGATTATATAAGGAGAGCAAGGGAGGCTCAGGCGGAGTTCGAAAAGATGAGCCAGGAACAGGTGGATCTGGCGGTGAAGACTATAGGAAAGGTGGTATGCGATAACGCTGAGTATCTGGCGGAGATAGCTGTCGCCGAGACCAATATGGGTAATGTCCCTGATAAGATCGCAAAGAACAGGCAGAAGGCAAAGATAGTCTGGCATTCTCTGAAGGGGAAGAGATCCAGAGGTATCCTGGACACCGATGAGGAGACAGGGATAACCAGAGTAGCGAAGCCTGTGGGTGTGGTGGCGGCTGTGACTCCATGTACCAATCCGATAGTGACACCTATGAGCAACGCCATGTTTGCTCTCAAGTGCGGCAATGCCATAATCATCACGCCACATCACAGCTCTGTGAAGTGCAGTACGGAAACGGTAGAGATGGTAAACAGGGAGTTGGATAAGCTGGGATATCCGAAGTATCTGATACAGATACTTGACGAACACTCACGGGAGCACACGAAGAACCTGATGGCGATGGCCGATGTGGTAGTGGCAACAGGTGGCGCAGGGATCGTAGGGGCTGCTTACAGTTCAGGAAGACCGGCTTTAGGCGTGGGTGCCGGAAACGTCCAGTGTATCATCGATGAAGGCTATGACGCTAAGGTGGCGGTGCCTAAGATAATAGCGGGGAGGACCTTCGATAACGGCATCATATGCTCGGGAGAACAGTCGGTGATATTCCATGAGAAGGATTACGACGACGTCATGGCGGCCTTCGAGGCAGGCGGAGCATATATCATAAAGGACAGGAGACAGCTGGAAGCTGTGAGGAATGCCTTGTTCCAGGATGGGAAGCCTAATCGTCATTCGGTGGGACAGTCATGTGAAAATGTGGCGAAACTGGCGGGGCTGAAAATCCCGGACGATACGAAGATCATCGTAGTAGAAGCTGAAGGTACAGGACTCACTGATCCTCTGGGAGGAGAGAAGATGGCTCCGGTACTGGCCGCATACAAGTATTCGACATTGGCGGAAGGCGTCGATATAGCGAGGGAGAACCTTGAAAAGGATGGCAAGGGACATAGCGTAGCGTTCCATTCCGATTCGGAGGAGCATATAGAATACGTGGCGAAAGAGTTATGTGTGTCCCGGTTCGTGATAAACCAGACGTCAGCCAACAGCGCGGGAGGAAGCTTCTACAATGGACTGGCACCGACCAATACACTGGGCTGCGGTTCATGGGGACACAACAGCATTTCCGAGAACCTGACGTATACCCATCTGATGAACATTTCCAGAATAGCCCGCTACATGCCGGATAATCACGTACCTTCTGACGAGGAGCTGTGGGGATAAGTGAGGATATATCTAAAGAGATTGTTTTGATCAGATGGCATACGATTAAATTCTTGTTATAAAAAGGAGGCTGTCGCATCGTATATAAATACGGTGCGACAGCCTCCTTTTTATAATCCAGCTTAAAAAACCATCTCAAAGAATTCCTTGAACGTTATCGGTTCTTGAAACGCTTCCTGCATCACGTAAGCGGCGACGCCTGCGGTCGACAGGATGATCAGAAATATGAATAATATGGTTCCTATAATCTTTCTCATTTGATGATCCTCATTGGTGAAGAAGCCGTCGCGACGACGGCTTCTTTGAAGTATTTGACCTAGTTAACTACCCATGTGATTACGAACAGCAGTACTGCGGCAGCAGCGAAGCAGTAGGAGCCGATTCTCCATCTCTTGTACTGTCTGTCCAGCTTGGCCTTTTCTTCCGGAGTAGGATCTGCTGTGGCGAGGGCGAGAGCCTCCGCATCGATAGCTTCCTGAGGAATAGGTCTCTTGCGGACGAATATGATGTAGTAAAGGATGGCTATAACGTCCCATATGATGTTGTACCAGATGGCAACAGGGTCGTAGGCCAGTATCAGCAGCAGTGCGAAGCATACGATACTGAACCAGGCTCCGAATGTTCCCGCAGGGCATCTCCATGGTCTCTTGAGATCCGGTTCCTTCTTACGCAAAGCCAGGAAGGACCAGAAACCGATGATGTAGCTCTGGATCTGGTTGTATGAACACATCAGCGCTACGATCTTGATGGATCCTGACAGGATGAAGAATATGCCGAGGACTCCGCAGAGTACGACAGCTCTGTGAGGGCTGTTGTACTTAGGATGTACTTTGCCGAAATATTTAGGGAAGTTCCCGTCTTCGGCCATGATGTATATATATCTGGCAGGGCCGGCGATACATGGATTCATGGTCGAGAAGTCGCCTCCCAGGGTAATACCCAGACAAAGGATTACCAGCGGCAGTCCTACGATGCCGGCATACTGCATGGCATCGGCGTAAGGAGCGGCCGATTCAGCCAGCGCAGGAAGATCCTCCGCAGGAGTCAGTGCGCACAGGAACCACTGGAACAACAGGTTTACAGCCAGTACGCAGAACGGCGAGATCAACAGAGCTCTAGGCAGCGTCAGCTGTGGGAATTTTACTTCGGATCCCATACCTACGATAGTTTCATATCCGAAGAAGCACCAGAGTACCAGAAGTACAGCCTGAGCAAATGCGTTTATTTCCGGAGGTATTCCGACTCCGGCTACCATTTCGGTAACGCTGGAGAAATCCGCCTTGGCGATCACCGTAGCGAACCATACCAGAGAGCATGCCCAGAAGAAGAACATGAAGAAGTTCTGTGTCTTACCGTTCATCTCGATTCCTCTGTAAGAAATGTATGTAAAGAGGATGAACAGACAGATGGCCGGGATAGCCCTCCACCAGAACACAGCAGGATCAACTTCTCCCTGGAAGAAATCTATCAGCGAATAGTTGTCGTTGCTGACCGGAACGTTCAGTCCGAGAGCGTTCAGCAGTCGGCAGAAGTAGTTGGAAAACGCCATCGATTCCGACGCGCCGATACCTATCTGAGCCAGCGTATAGTTCCAGCTTTCGAAGATAGCCACAGGATAGTTGATGGCTCTCTTGGCGAAGGAATAGGTACCGCCTGCCAACGGCAGCGCGGCGCTCATTTCACCGTACATAGCGCACGGGAACAGAATAAGTACAAATGAAATAAGGGATGCGATGATTACCGTACCGCCCATGATCCCGACGATGTTGGAACCGACGGTGAACAGTCCTACACCGATTACAGCACCGGCCGTAATGGTGACGCATTCCGCAAGACCCAACGTTCTGTTTAACGTTTGGGGTTTGGAATTACCTTCCATAAGAATACCTCCTTAATATAAATAGTAAAAAGTAATGAATATATAAATAAATTTTTTATATTTCATTCGATGTTCAAGTATATATCCGATATGTATTCACCGATTGTCAGCATCGGTGTCGGCAGCATCCTCGCTGTCAGGCAGAGGTGTCGGCCGGGCTTTTTCGGCAGCGGCCTTCATCTTACGGTGTTTGTAATAAGGGAACAGGAATACCAGTGTCGCTATGTTGAACGTCAGCCACATCCTGAGACAAAGCGGAACCAATTCACCTGCCTGTCCGGACTCTACCACCAGTAACGGCCTTACTGCCAGCAACGTAGCCGCGACAAAGCAGATGGCCGGGATGATGAGCCCTGTATATGGATTAGTGCGACTGCAGAGGGAATTCTGCAGACTTATGACCAGGTACATCACGACCAGCGCTGACGGCACTATTATTATCATTCTGTCGGGATCCATACCCTGCAGTATTTCCATGATAACGCTCCCTTCACTCAACTTCTATATTTTACACCTGCGCATTTGACGATACTAGGAAAAAACAGAAGTTGACCGAAATAATATCAAGTGATATCATAAAAAAGAAGAAAGGAACACTTCTGATTTTTACCATTGACGCAGAAGACCAGTGATATATGCGGATGTGATAGAATAAAATGTCATTTGTAATAAGCAGAAAACAATATCTGGCTCCTACGGAAGCCAGAGTTCAGTATGAACCGTTGATATTCGAGGATGAAGGGTTCAGGGTAAACAAGATCGACGTAAGTTTTGGCCATCCGTTGTATACGACGGTGGCCGATATCTTTTATATCAAATCCATAGCGGAGGAGATGAAGATACTTCCCATGATACCCGATGGCTGCATGACCATGGCTTTCGTAAGCGACGGGGAGGGCATATCCGGATATATATGCGGGGTCACTGATGAGATAAAAAAACTTGAGGTTTGTCCGGGTGAAGGGTACATATTCATACGCTTCCTGCCGGGAGTAGGATCTTCGCTGATAGACGGCGATGCCTGTAAGTTGACCAACAAAGCGGTGCCTGTGGAAGCCGGCGGGATAGACGGCAGACAGCTCCTTTCCATACTGGAACGGGAAAACGGCCTGGCAGAGCGAATAAGGCTCATTTCCAAAGTGATAAGGACGCGTATGCAGGAGGAGCCCAACAAGTACCTGATAAAGTACTGCACGGAGCGCATATTCCAGAGTCAGGGCAATATCAAGGTGGAAACACTGGCTGATGAGACAGGGTTCACTGCCAGACATATAGATAAGATGTTTGAACGCTGCGTAGGGATATCACCCAAGCTCTATTCGCAGATAATAAGGCTTCAGGCTTCCATGAACAGGATAATGGAGGATAAGGAGAGGCTTTTGGTGGATATCGCGGTGGATTGCGGATTCTTCGACCACGCCCATATGAATAGGACATATAAGAAGCTGATCAGGTGTTCGTCGGGAGAGTTCAGAAAAAATCTGTTCACTAAGATCGATTACGATCAGATAGAAAAATACATTTCCGTTTAGTTGGAAACGCGTACAGAAAAGAGGTCTGATTATGAGTAAGAAGAAAATGTATTATATCGGATTGGATCAAGGGACGACGGGGACTACCACGCTTTTACTGGACGAACAGTGGAATGTGATAGCGAGAGGTTATAAGGAGCACAAACAATATTATCCGAAACCGGGCTGGGTCGAGCACGATCCGCTGGAGCTGTGGCAGCGAGTGCTGGAATCCATAAGCATGGCGCTTGAAAAGGGTGGCGTCAGCGCCGACCAGATAAAGTGTATCGGCATAGATAATCAGGGTGAGACTGTGATGCTCTGGGATAAGGTGACGGGAGAGCCTGTATACAACGCCATCGTATGGCAGGACAGGAGAATGGCACGATATGCCGATGAGCTCACTAAGGAACACGGTGAGATAATAAGGGAAAAGACGGGGCTGATGGCTGATTCATATTTCAGCGGCCCTAAGATAAAGTGGATAATAGACAATGTGGACGGGGTTAAAGAAAAGATACAGGAAGGCCGCATCCTGGCGGGAACATTGGATACGTGGCTCATATGGAAGATGACTCACGGAAGAGTCCATGTGACCGACTGTTCCACTGCGTCCAGGACGATGATGCTCAATATACATACGGGCAAGTGGGACGAGGAGATACTGGACATACTGGGGATAAGCAAGTCGATCCTGCCGGAGATATGCGACAGCTCCATGATGTATGGAAAGACCGATCCTCTGGATTTTCTCGGGGCTTCGATACCTATCTCAGGCTCTGTGGTCGATCAGCAGGCGGCGCTGTTCGGGCAGGCTTGCTTCAGATCAGGGACCATAAAGTGCACGTACGGAACCGGATGCTTCATGCTGATGAACACCGGAGACAAGGCTGTATATTCAAAGAACGGCCTTCTCACCACAGTGGCATGGAAGCTCAATAACAAGATGACGTTTGCGCTGGACGGCGGGATATACATAACAGGAGCAGCTACTCAGTGGCTTAGAGATGGTATAAAAATAATAAAGAACGCTGCGGAAACTGAAGAGATGGCCTATTCCGTCAAGAATAACGGAGGAGTATATTTCGTACCGGCCTTCTCAGGCCTGGCCGCCCCTCACTGGGACTCCTACGCCAGAGGAACGATAGTTGGCATAACAGGAGGAACGACGAGGGAGCATATAGTCAGGGCCACGCTGGAAGCGACAGCCTATCAGGTGAAGGATAACCTGGATGTAATGAACATGGATTCCGATATGCCGATAACGATAATGAGGGCAGACGGAGGCGCGACAGCCAATAATTTCCTGATGCAGTTCCAGGCGGATCTGCTGGGTATACCTGTCGATGTGCCTGTGATACAGGATACGACAGCACTGGGCGCAGCGCAGCTGGCAGCCCTGGGAATAGGCGAGTTCGATTCCATCGAGCAGCTGGAGGGCAACTGGAAGCTGGCCAAGCGATACGAGCCTAAGATGAGCGTCGACGAGAGAGAATCGCTGCTGTACAACTGGCACAGAGCTGTTGAGAGAGCCAAAAACTGGTCAGAGGAATAAAATATTTCATGAAATATTTTCATAGATGAAATGAAAGGAAGTGTAGAAATGAGCGCACCAAAACTATTCAGTCCGGGACCTGTCATGGTCAAGGAAAACGTAAGACAGGCATTGACACACTACGATATCTGCCACAGAGGGGCAGAGTTCGAAGAGCTGTTCGCAAGGACAACTGCCAAGATCAACAAGCTGTTCAAGGCGGACGACAGCTATAGATCCGTGATAGTATCAGGGTCCGGGACATCTTCCAACGAAACTGTTCTCTCTTCGATATTCAACGAAGGCGAGAAAGTAATGCTTATAAGAAACGGGGAATTCGGGGGAAGACTGCTGGAGATAATCGAGAAGTACGAGATACCTCTCGTTGACTGTGAGTTCCCATGGGGCGAAAGGCCTGACCTGGGCAAGGTCGAGGAAATGATGGCGGCCGACCCGGCTATCAAGGTAGTGGCCATGGTATGCCACGAGACTTCCACCGGAATGATAAATCCTGTCAAGGAAGTGGGCGACCTGGCAGATAAATATGGCAAATGGTACTTCGTGGACTGCGTATCGGCTGCAGCCGGCGAACTCATCGATATCGTCGATTTCCATATAACCTTCGCTACTTCCGTAGGAGGTAAATGTCTGGGCGCTTATCCAGGCTCCGCTTACATATGCGGAAAGATAGACGCTTTCGAAACGCTGACTCCGGAAATGGGCAAGAACGTTTACCTGAATCTGGCAAAGCATTACATCTATGCAAGAGATAAGAACCAGACTCCTAACACTCCTAATGTGAATCTGTTCTGGGCTTTGGAAGCTGCCCTTGACAATGCGCTGGCCGATGGCGGTGTCGAAGCCAGAGTTGCCAGGTATAAGGAATGCTCCGGCATACTCAGAAAAGGAATGAAGGATATGGGGCTCAAGCTGCTGCTTGACGATGAGAGCCAGATGGCTAATACAGTAACATCCGTATTCCTGCCGGAAGGTAAGGATCTGAAGGCGTTCCTCAGCGATATGGAAAGCAGGGGATATGTCGTTTACAGCGGCAAGGGAAAATACGAGGCGATGGGCATGTTCCAGGTAGCCAATATGGGCGAGATATATCCTGATGACTGCCGAGAGTTCCTCAGGGTTTTAGCGGATTGCATCAAATAGAAAGAATTCTGAAATGAATTCCTCCACCTATTTATTTAATTTGATTTAGAGAAAATGGCCTGCCTCAGGATGGTCTTCCATTCCGGCAGGTCGTTTTCTTTTTTGCCTGTGGACTTTCCGCGGATGTATGTGATGCTGTGTGGTCTGCACGTGAGCTTTTTTCTCAAATATGCAGCAAAGCGTTTTTTTAAGTGGACTGATTTCGTGTATATGGTATACTATAAGCGATGAATAAAGGCTGCGGGATAAACAAAAACTCTATTATTATGGAAAGGAGATTCTCATGTCTAAGATTTTGATAAGCCCATCTAAATATATACAGGGCGCGGGAGAGATGAAAAACTTGGGGACCTATGCGGCAGGATATGGCAAAAAAGCTCTTATCCTCATAAGCTCAGGCGGATATAAGAGGATAGGCCCTCAGATAGAAGACAGCTTCAAAGGCGTGGATTGTCAACCGGAATTCGATTATTTCAATGGCGAGTGCAGTAAGACGGAGATAGACAGACTTTCGGGGCTGATGAAGGATAAAGGATGCGATTTGATGATAGGCATCGGCGGAGGAAAGATTTTCGATACGGCCAAGGCGGTAGCATATTACAACAGGACGCCTGTAATAATCTGTCCTACTATCGCGTCCACCGACGCGCCGTGCAGCGCGCTTTCCGTGATATATACCGATTCGGGGGTTTTCGAGGAATATCTCTTCTTACCGGCTAACCCTAATCTGGTCATGATGGATACCGATATCGTAGCAAAGTCGCCTGTTCGCCTGACAGTAGCAGGTATGGGTGATGCGCTGGCGACTTATTTTGAAGCGAGAGCTTGCATGAGGAGCGGCGCCGTATCGTGTGCCGGCGGTAATTCCACGGCGGCGGCCATGGCTTTGGCAGAGCTCTGCTTCAACACGCTGATGGAGGAAGGCGTGAAGGCCAAGCTGGCCGTTGAACGGGGAGTCTGCACCGAGTCTGTGGAGAAGATAATCGAAGCTAACACGCTGCTTTCGGGGATAGGCTTCGAAAGCGCGGGACTTGCGGGAGCCCATGCTATCCACAATGGGATGACAGTGCTGGAGGAATGCCATGGAATGTATCACGGAGAAAAGGTAGCCTTTGGGACTATCGCTCAGCTGGTATTGGAAGACGTGCCGATGGAGGACTTGGAGGAGGTCATCAGCTTCTGCATAGAAGTAGGCCTTCCTGTAACGTGGGAGCAGCTGGGAGCTGAGGACATAACCGATGAGCAGATCATGGAAGTGGCTGAGGCAGCTTGTGCGGAGAATGACACCCTTCACAACATGCCGTTTGAAGTGACTCCGGCCAAGGTGTTCGCAGCTCTTAAAGCTGCCGATGCCTATGGAAGGTATTTCATGGGGGAATAGCGGCAGGGGCGGATCGATGATGATGATCTGTCTGAGCGTTGTCTGAGCATTGGCCGAGTGTTGACCGGACGGGCTATGTCGGTCTGCCCGGTCAGGCCAGACGGACATGTCTTTCGAGACTTTTACATACATTTCGAAGAAATTCGAAAATGTATGTAATTTTTTTATATATGCCGTGTTGCCGGGAAAGAATGGGCGCATAATCGAATACATCAGATCGATTTATTGATTTCTACAGTGACGGACTGTAAAATAGAGATCAGGAGGTAATATAATAATGAAAGACTATAAATTGTATATAAACGGAGAATTCGTGGAAGGGAACAGCGGAGCATATATCGAGGTCGAGAATCCGGCTACGAAGGAAGTTTTCGCAAGGGTCCCTGACGGTAATGAAGTCGATGTCGACAAAGCGGTGGCGGCGGCACGGGCGGCGCAGCCTGCCTGGAGTGCGCTCTCGCCTGAAAAAAGAGCTGATTACGTGGAGAAATTCGCCGACTATATAGAAAAACACAGCGATGAAGTGGGTAAGACGATAATGGCGGAGATAGGAACGCCGGTAAAGTATGTTTATGGTTTACAGGTGGAAAGCTCCATCGAGCATGGACGATATTACGCTGAGCTGGCAAGGAGATATCAGTATGAGAAGAAAGTCGGGGATGACATGGCGGTCAGGTATGAGCCTATCGGCGTCATCGCGTGCCTGACACCGTGGAATTATCCGATATATCAGGAGACGGCCAAGATATTCCCAGCCATAGCGGCAGGAAACTGTATAGTTCTCAAGCCAAGCCAGATAGCTCCCGTATCGGCATTTGTCCTGGCGGAAGCGGCGAGGGAGATGGGACTGCCGGCAGGTGTCATAAACATCGTGACAGGAAGAGGAAGCGAAGTAGGAACGTTGCTGGCGAAACACGAGGATGTGGACATGGTTTCCTTTACCGGTTCCACGGAACAGGGAAAGAAAGTCGGCATGATGGGCATCGAGAGCAATGTCAAAAAGGTAGCTCTTGAATTGGGCGGCAAGTCGGCATCGGTGATATTGAGATCGGCTGATTATGAAAAGGCCGCCAAGAGTACGATGATGGGTTGTTTCCTCAATACGGGGCAAATATGTTCGGCTCTTACCAGGATGGTCGCGCCAAGAGAGATAAAGGAAAAACTGGAAGAGTACATCGTTTCTTTCGCAAAGACTTTCACCGTGGGTGACCCGCAAGACGAAAAAATGATGATAGGCCCTCTTGCCAGCAGAAAGGGATTCGATAAAGTCTGCGCTTATCTGAGAAGGGGCCTTGAAGAAGGTGCGAAGATGATAGCGGGTCAGATACCGGGAGATTGTGAGAACGGCTACTATATCTCGCCGGTTGTTTTCACCGATGTAACCAGCGATATGACAATAGCCAGGGAGGAGATATTTGGACCGGTTCTCAGTATCATCTATTACGATACGGAGGAGGAAGCGCTTCAGATAGCCAATGATACCATATACGGACTTGCGGGGGCGGTGTTCGGCCGGCAGGAGGATGCCCTCAGGTTTGCAGGTAAAATGAAGGCAGGAACTGTGAATATCAACAACGGGAATTTCTCGATAGAAGTTCCTTTCGGTGGATACAGGCAGTCGGGCCTGGGACGAGAAAATGGGGAAGACGGATTCGGAGAGTTTATGGAAACGAAGTCGCTGATGCTGTAAGGATCGGTTGTGGGTGACATTCGCGTCATATCATCTTTCATATGAAAAATGCCTGAGAGCTGATTTTTATCAATGTCTCAGGCATTTTTTAACGAATCCGGATCGAATCCGCGCTTTATTTGTCGCTTCTGCTTTCCGAGGCCAGCAGAGATATCTCGCTGAACCTGGAAACGATGTAGTCATAGCCGCCGGCAGTGTGAGGTATCAGGCAGAGGCTGCAATCCTTCAGATCATCAGTATATGTGAAATTGCCCCCGCATCCGTCTCCTAACGCATAGAGGGGACAATAGCAGAACAGGCAGTTGAAGCTGTCTGGATCCGCCCCCTCATGGCATGGGAAAAATTCACAGTCTATGTGGCTGTACCATTTGAAATTCTCGCTTTTCATGATCGGATCCTCACAGCGGGAAAAATTCCGGCTTTCGCTGGTCAAATACGCAGTAATATTTATACCCTAAGGATCTGGCCAGCTCCACTGCATCGTTGAAATGAAATCTGTAGTGCTCCGGAGAATGGGCATCTGAGCCAAAGGTAAGTATCTCACCGCCCAGCTCCCTGTATCTTCGGAGGATAGACTCTCGGGGCAGCCATGTCCCGGTACCGTATTTGAAGCTTGAAGTATTGATTTCAAGACCTTTGCCTCCCTGGACCAGTAGCTTCAGCGTTTCATCGATAACGTCACCGAAGGGAGCGTAATCGTACAGCTTCCCGATATACCTGTCGAGGATGCTGAAGTGTCCCACTACATCGTAATTGTGAAAGACTTTGAGGCAGTCGTACATATAAGTATAGAAGTCTTCCAACATGGCCGGACCATCCACGTCGGTGAAGTCGAAGGTGTAGAGGTCGATACTTCTCAGACAATGGAAAGACCCCAGGATAACGTCGTATGGAAAGGCGTTTATCACCCGATCGGCGGCATCGAACTGGCCTTCCATGATTCCGACTTCCAGTCCGATCTTGATATCCATGATGCCGCGGTATTTTTTTCGGTTTTCCAGCATTGTTTTCTGATAATCGTCGAAATCGATGGTAAAAGGGAATTCCGGATCCGGGTAGCCGGGATCATAGTGGTCTGTCACAGCCAATGTCTTTATTCCTTGGGCTGCAGCGCCTTCCAGCATTTCATCTACTGAGACGTAGCAGTCATCGGAAAATCCGGTATGGGTATGAAAATCACAATCCAATATGTATTTATTGTCGTTCATATCGTCTATTTGTTCCTTTCTTCAGGTGAAGCCTCAGGCGAGGACAATACATTGCGCATTTTTTCGGCTTTCACGAAATTGAGTTCAAACCAGAATGTGGTCCCGTTGCCGACGGTGCTGTCCACTCCGAAGTTGGATTTGTGCAGAGACAGTATCTCCTTGACTATGGAAAGACCAAGTCCTGATCCTTCAGAAGCTCTGACCATATTGGAGCTGGCTCTGTAGTATCTTTCCCAGACGTGATTCAGCTCTTCGGGCGCGATGCCGACTCCGTGGTCTTCCACTTGGCAGAGCACGTATTTTCCACGTCGCTTCAGGGACAGTATCACGGTTTTGTCGTCGCCGGCGAATTTGATGGCGTTGGTAAGCAGGTTTGAGATCACCTGTTTTATCTTTTCCTCATCGCCGTTGACGATGTAGTTGGTATTACAGTTGAGCTTGAATATATAGCCCTGTTCGTCCTCCATTATCTTATAGGTATTGAGGATACTTCGGGCTGCCTGAGTAATGTTGAAATCACTTCGCTCCAGCACCATTTTACCGGACTGCATCCTGGAAAGGGAGAGCAGGTCTCCCACCAGCATATTGAGTCTGTCGGCTTCATCGATTATGACCTGAAGATGCTGTTCACGCTTCTGCGGATTGTTGCCTGACAGGTCACGTATCATTTCGGCGTAGGATTTTATCATCGTCAGCGGAGTGCGCAGATCGTGGGAGACGTTGGCTATCAGATCTTTCTGAAGCATATCGGATTTTTCCAGCTCTATGGATGCCCGCGTCAGGGTATCGGCCAGATTGTTGATCTCCGTATAATGGCCGCCCTTGAACACGATCCCGTACTCGCCGTCCGCCAGTTTTTCCGCAGAGCGGGTGAGGGCTCTTATAGGCCTCGTTATCCTTATGGAAAGATAGAAGGATATGAGGCAGGCTACGGCCAGTGAGATGAAAGTCACATATATCAGCTGGTTAGTCAGGATATGTATCGTCGACGACACAGGATACAGAGGCGAGAATATGTACACCAGCATGGACTCCTTGTCATCAGAAGTCAGCAGTTCTCCAAAAGCCAGTACGTCTTTGGAATCATCGCTTTTTATTCTTCTGTATACTGAGTCGGTTTTCTCCTCCAGCATGATTTTATTGAGGGCGTCTATCTGGTCCATGTAATACTGAGCTACGGTGCTGTCGCCTGAAGGTCGGAAATACATGGTTTTGCCGTCCTGGGAGACCACGTATATAAACATATCATTGGTCGTGGATATGCTTTCCACCGCTTCCAGGAACTTTTCGCTGCTCTTGCGCTCATAGGAGGACTCTATGTCTCTCGCGACACTCCTCGTCTGCTCGTCCTTCATGACTCCGTAGAAACTGTTGAGAAAGAACACCTGGAAAAACCACAGGACTATCATCAGAAAGGCGGCGAAAAGTATGAAGTACAGCCATGTTTTGAATTTTATGCTCTTGGAGTCGAGTTTAAGCTTCAAATTTATAACCTACCCCTCTCAGTGTCACTATGTAGTCTCTGTATTTCCCCAGATTGTTCCTGAGATTCTTTATATGAGTATCTATTGTCCTGTCGTCTCCGAAGAAGTCATATCCCCATATATCTGACAACAGTTTATCGCGGGAAAGGGCGATGTTTTTGTTTTCTACCAGATAGAACAGCAGGTCATATTCCTTTGGCGTCAGTTCGACCTTTTCTCCATCGACATACACGGTTCTGGCCGGTATATTGATTTCCAGGCCGTCGAACTTCATGACTTTTTCCGCAGGCTTTTCCGCAGCACTGTTCCTGGAAAGGACTGCGTTGACCCTTGCCATCAGTTCCTTGGGGCTGAAGGGCTTTACGACGTAGTCGTCTATGCCCAGCTCGAATCCGAAGAGCTTGTCGTACTCTTCGCTTCTGGCTGACAGCATTATGATCGGGATATCTTTCATCTTCTTTATCTCTTTGCAGGCGGTGAATCCGTCAAGTTTAGGCATCATGATGTCCATGATGATAAGGTCATAGTCATTGAGCTTGCAGAGCCCGACCGCAGTCATGCCGTCGGAAGCTTCGGTGATCTCATGGCCGTTGAATTCGGAGTATTCTCTGATGACCTCTCTTATCTTCTGTTCGTCGTCTGCCACTAATATCTTTGCCATATATAAAACCTCCTTCTTGTACTCGTATATTATATATAAAAGAATAAATGTTCTATGTGATTTGTATATGAAGCTTCTGTAGTGATTCTACCATAATTTGTTGGCGAGGTACAGAACTTGTGCTATAATCATACTGGGTAATTTTACAAGTATGCCCAAAGCTATTGAACGAAGAAAGGAGGTGAGAAAGAATGCTGAAGAAACTTGTCAGGGCTGTCTTTACGCTTGCAGGCGCGATAGTAGGTTACGGTGTCTTTTCGTTGGCGAGATTTTTCGTCGCTCTCGCGGGGTACGAGGATCTGGTCGATTTTTCAGGAGTACAGGAACTGTGCATCGCTGCTTTATTTGCAATTATTTTCGGTTTAATATTTTTCAGATTAACACCGACTATCAAGAGGCAGGGAAATAAGATGGCCAACAACATAGAAGTGGATCTGCAAAAGGTTTCCGTCAATGATTTGGTCATGGGGACCTTAGGGCTTATCGCCGGTCTTATTATCGCCTTTCTGATAAGCCAGATCTATGTAGGCATAACGATACCGTATCTGGATGTAATCCTCAATATCGTTACATATATAATACTGGGATATCTGGGTATCGTCATAGCCACCACCAAAGGTAAGGATATCAGGTCTGCCTGGACCAGATCAAAGCTGATCTCGTCGGTGGGAGGAGGCAAGTCTTCGAGATCGAAGAACGAAGTGACCCCCAAGATATTCGATACCAGTGTCATCATCGACGGGAGGATAGCCGATATCATGAAGACGGGATTCATAGAAGGAAATATCGTGATACCCGAATTCGTGCTGGTGGAGCTGAGACATATAGCCGATTCGTCGGATGCGCTGAAGCGAAACAGGGGAAGGAGAGGGCTGGATATCTTAAACAAGATACAGGAAGAATACGGTATAGAGATATACAATACAGAAGCTGAGAAGGCTCTGGAGGAGATACCGGAGGTGGATGTAAAGCTGCTGAAGCTGGCTCAGATAATGAACGGCAAAGTTGTTACCAACGACTTCAATCTCAATAAAGTAGCCGGGATAAAGGGCGTCGAGGTGCTCAATATAAACGAGTTGGCCAATACTTTGAAGCCTGTGGTCCTTCCGGGAGAGGAAATGATCCTTTCGCTGGTGAAGGAAGGCAAGGAGAACAATCAGGCCGTCGCATATCTGGATGATGGCACCATGATAGTCGTGGAAGATGGTAAACGCTTCATCGGACAGACTATCAAAGTGATAGTGACCAGTGTGCTGCAGACTTCAGCGGGCAGGATGATATTCGCCAAGCCCGCGGGCAATAGAGGATAGCTATGTACAGAGGGAAAAAGACGGCGGCAATAATCGCGGCAGCGGGAAGAGGAACGAGGCTGGGAGGGCCTGTCCCCAAACAGTATCTTGATATCAATGGCGAGCCAATGCTGGCGAAGACGCTTAGGCGTTTTTCCGATGCAGATGAAATAGACCATATAATCGTCGTGACCAACGAGGAATACGTCGGATGTTGCGGATCCATAGCGAGCCGGTACGGGATAGAGAAGATGACAGCCGTAACGGCGGGAGGAGCACAGCGGCAGGATTCAGTCTGGAACGCGTTGAAGACGCTGGAGGACAAATGCCCCGATACCGGATACGTGCTGGTGCATGATGGGGCCAGACCTTTCGTCAGCCACCGCGTGATAAGAAACGTCCTGGAAGCTGCGGCAGACAGTGGAGCGGCCACCGCCTGCGTGCCGGTGAAGGACAGCCTGAGAAGGCTTGACGATGATGGCATTTCCAGCTCCGGCGTCGACAGAAGCATGTATTTTTCGGTCCAGACACCGCAGGGCTTCAGGCTGGAGACGTTGAAGAAGGCGTATCAGAAGGCCTTCGCTGAAGGTTTCTATGGTACTGACGACGCGGTGCTGGCGGAGAGAGCCGGATACCCGGTCACGCTGGTGGACGGCGAGTACGGCAATATAAAGATAACGACGAGAGAGGACATGCCTATGGAAAACAGGACAGGCACAGGTTTCGATGTACATGCCTTCGCCCCGGGGCGAAAGCTGATACTGGGAGGGGTAGAGATACCTTATGACCGAGGACTCGACGGTCATTCCGATGCGGACGTGTTGGTCCACGCGCTGATGGATGCGCTGCTGGGAGCGGCGGCCATGGGCGATATAGGCAGGCATTTCCCCGATACCGATCAGCAGTATAAAGGGATTTCCAGCATGGTGCTGCTGCGGCAGGTGGGGGAGAAGCTGGCTGAAGCAGGATATTCTATCGTCAACGCCGATGTGACTGTGATGGCGCAGGCTCCTAAGATAAGCCCGTATGTCGACGAGATGCGGTCAAATATCGCCGGGACATTGAATGTAGATAAAAGCAGGATAAATATAAAAGGGACCACTACTGAACGGCTGGGCTTTGTGGGCCGAAAGGAAGGCATAGCTGCTGAGGCGGTGTGTTCCATAAGCAGATAAGGAGAAACTGATAATGAGATTGTCGAAAATGCACTTGAAAACACTGAGAGAGGTACCGGCCGAAGCTGAGATACCAAGTCATATCCTGATGCTGAGGACGGGGATGATAAGAAAGCTGGCGTCAGGTGTTTACGGCTTCATGCCATTGGGCTGGAGGACCCTCAGAAAGATAGAAGAGATAGTGAGAGAAGAGATGGACGCGGCAGGAGGGCAGGAAATACACATGTCGGCTATACAGCCGGCAGAGCTGTGGCAGGAATCGGGAAGATGGTATGCTTACGGCCCGGAGCTGTGGCGTATAAAGGACAGGCATGGCCGTGATTTTTGTCTGGGACCTACACATGAGGAGATCTTCACCGACATAGCCAGAAATGATATCAGCTCGTACAGGCAGCTGCCGATGAATCTCTATCAGATACAGACAAAATACAGAGATGAGGCGAGGCCGAGGTTCGGACTCATGAGAAGCAGGGAGTTCATCATGAAGGATGCTTATTCCTTTGACAGGGATCAGGCCGGTCTCGACAAGAGCTATGATGAGATGTATGCCGCTTACGAAAAGATATTCACCAGGTGTGGACTGGACTTCAGACCGGTGGAGGCGGACACGGGAGCCATAGGAGGAAGCAATTCCCACGAATTCACAGCGCTGTCCGAGGTGGGCGAAAGTGAGATAGCATATTGCGAGAAGTGTTCTATGGCGGCGACTGTGGAGCGGGCAGAGTGCGCTGACGCGCCATCCCAGGATGACGTGGAGATGCTGCCGATGGAAGAGGTACACACTCCGGGAACCAAGACGATAGAAGAGGTGGCTGATTTCCTCAAGCTGGACAAGAATCAGACCATGAAGGCCCTCCTCTTTGTAACCTACGACAGCGAAGGTAATGAGGACGGATATGTGGCGGCTTTCGTTCGAGGCGACAGGGAGCTGAATATGACCAAGCTGGTCAACGCATTGGGTATACCGGAACACGCCATCGAATTCGCCGACGAGGAAAAGATGGGCGAAGCGACGGGATGTGTGGGCGGTTTCACAGGCCCTGTGGGACTCCACGACTGTAAGATAGTCGTGGACAGCGAGCTTCCGGGTCTTAAAAATCTCTGCGCGGGAGCATGCAAGGAGGATCATCATCTGATAAACGTCAATTACGGCAGGGATTACGAAGGCGACATCGTAACAGATATAAAGGTACTGGCGGAAGGTGATCCGTGCCCTGTGTGCGGAGCACCGGTGAAGCATGCCAGAGGGATCGAGGTCGGCCAGGTTTTCAAGCTGGGCACGAAGTACAGCGAGGCTATGAAAGCGTATTATAAGGATGAGAACATGAAAGATCATCCTATCGTTATGGGGTGTTACGGCATCGGTGTCACCAGGACCATGGCAGCCATAATAGAGCAGCATCATGATGAGAATGGTATAATATGGCCGATAGCGGTCGCCCCGTATCACGTGATGATAACGGTGATGAAGCCGGAGGACCGGGTACAGGCGGAGATAGCGGAAGAGATCTATCAGACGTTGAGAAAAGCGTCCGTGGAGGTCCTTATCGACGACAGAAAAGAACGTCCCGGCGTCAAGTTCAAGGATGCGGATCTGTTGGGCATACCTATCAGAATAACTGTAGGAAGAGGCGCGGCTGATGGGATGATAGAGTATAAAATGCGAAGAGATGCTGATAAGACGGAGATGACCGTTGAGGAAGGGATACGTAAAGCTATCGATACGATCAGCAGTGAAAAATGAGCGGTGAGCGGAAGATGGGAAAAGACAGCGGAAAATCAGGCGGTATCAAAATATATGCTACACTCTTCTGGGAATTTTTCAAAATCGGGATATTCACCATAGGGGGAGGTATGGCGATGATACCGCAGATACAGCAGCTGGTCGTTCAGGACAAGAAATGGATGGACGAAGATGAGATGCTGGACTGTATAGCCATAAGTCAGTCGATGCCCGGTGTCATAGCTATAAACAGCGCCACATATATAGGAAAGCGGATAAGAGGTGTCAAAGGATCTCTGGCTGCTACCCTGGGAGTGGTGATGCCGTCATTTATCATTATAATCCTGGCAGTAACGGTGCTGGGAGCTATTGGAGAAAACAAATACATCCTGGGAGCATTCGTGGGTGTAAAGGCGGCTGTATGCGGGCTCATACTTGTTACAGCAGTCAGATTAGCGAAGCAAAGCCTGAATTCCGTATTTCAGTGGGTGCTGGCTATAGCAGCATTCATAGCTATAGGGATTTTCGGGATAACGGCTATATGGGCTATAATAGCAGGAGCTGTTGCCGGGATAATATATAACAGCGTCAGGCTGGGCAAGTGCCGGAAAATAGAAATAACAGGTGACGATGAAGATAACGCTGACGAAGGCGGGGAGGTGAGAAGATGATGTATTTTTATCTTTTCACTATGTTCTTTCGTATAGGACTCTTCAGCTTCGGCGGAGGGCTGGCGATGCTTCCTCTTATATTCCAGAGCGTGCAGGATTTTGGGGTCATGTCGGCTCAGGAGTTCTCCGACCTGGTGGCCCTGTCCCAGGTGACACCGGGACCGGTAGCTGTCAATGCTGCTACTTACGTGGGGTTCAATTACTCAGGATTTGCCGGAGCGGCAATCGCGACATTGGGGGTATGTCTGCCCTCTTTTATCCTCATGTTGCTGGTGATGAAATTCATAGACAGGTTCAACGACAGCAGAGGGATACAGGGAGCGTTTGTCGGTATCAGACCTGTCACTGTGGGTATGATAGCTGCGGCGGCCATATTCGTGAGTGAAACGGTGCTGGTAAAGGGCTCTCTCATATCGATGGCCTTATTTACAGAAGGACTTGGATATTTCAATCCGATACCGATAGCGTTGTTTGCGGTCACTATATTCCTTGTGGGAGTTTTGAAGATGAAGCCCATAAGAGTCATGATAATAATGGGCATAGCGGGAGCGTTGTTATGTGGGTAGGTGGAGCCAGAGCCATAGTTCTGGATGATAAGGACAGGATGCTGATGGTAAAGCAGCATCATGAAGATCATGATATATGGATGGTGCCGGGCGGCGGTATCGAAGACGGGGAAAGCGCGGCGGAAGCCGCGGTCAGGGAAGTCAAGGAAGAGACCGGACTCGATATTGAAGTCGGCTCTCTCGTATGGCATGTGGAAGAGGTGTCTGAGCGGGGACAGCGGTTCGTGAATTTCTTTATGTGCAGGCTTGTGGGCGGGACTCTCAGCCTGGGCGAGGATCCCGAATTCGACGGTGACAGCCAGGTGCTTCGAGATGTCAGGTTCATGTCACGGGAAGAACTGATGAAGGTGCAGTGTCTCTATCCGGGATATCTGAGGGATGAGTTCTGGGATATCTATGAAAGAGGCGAGTTTGGACGTAACGTATTCAAGATAAGATAATAAGGAGGTTTACAAATGAAATATGTAACTATTGAAATGGAAAACGGCGGAGTGATGAAGGGTGAACTCTATCCGGAGATCGCTCCTAAAACTGTGGAGAATTTCATAAAGCTGGCACAGGAGGGATTCTATGACGGTTTGATATTCCACAGGGTCATTCCGGGATTCATGATACAGGGGGGATGCCCTGACGGTACGGGAATGGGGGGCCCGGGATACAGTATCGAGGGTGAATTCACGGCTAATGGATTCAGGAACGACCTGAGACATGAGAGAGGGGTAATGTCCATGGCCAGAGCTATGGATCCCGATTCCGCAGGTTCTCAATTCTTCATCATGGTAGCTGATTCTCCGCATCTGGACGGGCAGTACGCGGCTTTTGGGAAAATAACCGAAGGGATGGACGTAGCTGATGGGATAGTTAGCCAGAAAAGAAATATGGCAGATAAGCCGGAAGTCCCTCAGGTAATGAAAAAAGTCACTATCACAGAAGAATAAACTAATGTTGATGTGAATGCAGTCGTCGGTACCGATCGGCGAAAGGCAACGCCCGGCATGAAGAAGACCATGCCGGGGATTTTATTGCCGTGGAAGAGATGTTTGACGGGATAAGCCCGAACAGAGAGAAGTGTGGGAAATGAAAAAGCGTAATGAACAGAAGAATACGGATCTTGGCCGGGAGCCGGTAGGAAAGCTCCTGCTCAGACTTGCGGTACCTGCTATTACGGCGCAGATAGTCAATGTGCTGTATAACATGGTAGACAGGATGTATATCGGTCACATTCCCGAGACGGGCGCGGCAGCGCTAACAGGTCTGGGAGTATGCTTTCCCATAATCATGGTGATCAGCGCTTTTGCCGCGCTGATGGCCATGGGCGGCGCTCCTAAGGCTTCCATAATGCTGGGAAAAGGCGAGCACGAAACTGCTGAGAAGATATTGGGAAACTGTGCCAGCGGGACCATCGCGGCAGGGATAGTTTTGACAGCGGTGCTGCTGATCTCCGGCAGGGAGCTGCTGATGATGTTTGGCGCCAGTGAAAATACCATAGAGTATGCCGAAGGATATATGACGATATATGCCTGTGGGACCCTGTTCGTACAGCTGGCTCTTGGGCTCAATAATTTTATCACTACCCAGGGCTTTGCCGCCACCAGCATGTTGAGCGTCGTGATAGGAGCGGTAGCAAACATAATCCTTGATCCTATATTCATTTTCGCTTTTGACATGGGCGTGGAAGGTGCGGCCCTGGCGACTATCATATCTCAGGCGCTTTCCGCAGCGTGGGTCGTGAGATTTCTCACCGGGAAGCGCACGACGCTGAAGCTGCGGCTCAGATACATGAAGCCGGATATGAGACTTTATGGTCCGTGTCTTGCTCTGGGGATGTCACCGTTTATCATGCAGGCGACAGAGGGGGCTATCACAGTGTGCTTCAATTCTTCGCTGCTGGAATACGGAGGTGATATAGCCGTGGGAGCTATGACCATCCTGAGCAGCGTGATGCAGTTTTCCATGCTGCCTCTGCAGGGCATCACCCAGGGCGCTCAGCCGATCATAAGCTTTAACTATGGGGCGGGCAACAGAGACAGGGTGAAGCGAACATTCTTCCTGCTGTTGAGGACCTGCGTCATATACTCCGTAGCATTGTGGGCGGTGGCAATATTTGTGCCTAAACTGTTCATCATGATTTTTACATCCGATCCGGAACTTACGGATTATACCATATGGGCTATACGTATATACATGGCCACATCTCTCATATTCGGGATACAGATAGCGTGTCAACAGACCTTCGTGGCGCTTGGAAATGCCAAGAATTCATTGTTTCTGGCAGTATTGAGGAAGATAATCCTGTTGATACCTCTGATATTTATACTACCGAGGTTTTTTGACGATAAAGTTATGGCGGTATTTCTGGCAGAGCCGGTGGCGGATACTCTGGCTGTTGCCACGACGGCAGTGATGTTTTTCGTCCAGTTCAGGAAACTGATGAGGCAGATGGGCGAACCAGCTGGCAGATGAACGGCTTGCGATCACAGGCGGAAGCCTAAAAAAATAAGACCCTGCAATCATTATAATCCCAGGGTCTTTGGCGAGGCACGAGGGACTCGAACCCCCAACCGACAGATTCGAAGTCTGCGACTCTATCCATTGAGCTAGTGCCCCACATAGAACATTATCAATTATATATGATTTTGACGGCCGCCGCAAGATATTTTATTGGAAATCATGGTGAAATCAGTATATGTATCTTAAAAAGTGCTTGCGTCACTATATGGAGCTGTAGTATAATATTTCAGTATTACGGGCGGTCCTCTGGTATTCATGAAAGGATCATGACCAAGAACGTCTTGGAGGGAAGGAGGAAAATGTCAATGAACGTAATGGATTCAGTTGTACAGGATTATCTCAAGAGTGATATCCCTGCGTTTAACGTGGGCGACACTGTGAAGGTGCACGTTAAGATCAAAGAAGGAAACAGAGAGAGAATACAGATCTTCGAAGGCTTCGTGCTGAAGAGACAGAACGGCGGGATCGGCGAGACGTTCACCGTAAGGAAGATCTCGTCGGGCGTAGGCGTGGAAAAAACATTCCCGCTCCATTCACCGCTGGTTGAAAAGATCGAAGTCGTAAGACAGGGTGATGTCAGAAGAGCAAGACTTCACTACATGCGTCAGAGAACCGGTAAATCGGCCAAGATCAAGACGAAAGAAGAAATGTAATGAAAAAAGGAGCCGTGAAGGCTCCTTTTGTAGTATGGACGACTTTTGCAGGCCGCCGTACTGCGTGAAATGGGTTTACCCCTGTCAGCGCTTCCGGGAAAGAAAAGCCTGAACACTGATGGGGGGGGGGTAAAATCGTAATGGAGGGAATCAACGAGATGATAAAAGTAGAACACGTATCTAAGAAATTTGTCAGGAACAAGGACAAGAAAACGAGAGAGGAATTTTTCGCCGACAAGGACATGACCTTTGAGGCGAAGGATGGAGAAATAGTCGGTATCCTGGGACCCAACGGCGCAGGGAAAACCACTTTGCTGAGGATGATCGCAGGCATACTGGAACCTACAGAAGGCAGTATCAGCTTTGACGGGCTGAGTTACAGGGACAGCGAGATAGAGATAAAGCAGAAGATAGCTTATCTGTCGGGAAATACCAGGCTGTACGATACTCTGTCGACTTATGAGCTTTTGATTATGTGCTGTGATATATACGGCATACCGCAGCAGGAGCGACAGGAGAGAATAGAAAAGATAGCGGATATCCTTGGGATGAAAGGGTTCATTCATAACAGGATAGCCAACTTATCGACGGGGCAGACCCAGAAAGCCAATCTGGCCAGGTGCCTGGTTCACGATCCCAGATATTACATTTTGGATGAAGCCACATCAGGATTAGATATAATCTCCAGTCAGATCATATTGGATTTTATGAAAGGTGAAAAAGCTAGGGGAAAGACGATACTGTATTCCACTCACTATATGGAAGAGGCGGAAAATATCTGCGACAGAGTAATAATGATAAACCGAGGCGAGATAATAAAGTCGGGAACGCCGGAAGAGATAAAAACAGCTACGGACACGACGAATTTGAGAGATTCTTTCTTTGCGATGACTGGAGGTGTTTCCGATGAAGAGTAATCTTGGCAATATACTTAAAAAAGAAATGAGGGAACTGTTCAGGGACAGAAAGTCGCTGGCGATGATGTTGATAATACCGGTATTCATCCCGCTGATCATCATAGGGATGTCAGCTTTGTTCGAGTCGCAGATCAACAAGGGTGTAGAAGAGTACAACAGGATAGGATTCGGATATGAACTGTCGCAGGTGGAAAGAGAACTGGCGTCTCAGATGGAGATAGAAGCGGTTCAGGGATCACCGGAACAGCTGGCGTCCGATTATGAGAACGGCGAGATCGACTTATATATAACAAAGAAAGGAAACACATATACCATCAACAGTGACGGTTCTGATACAGCTTCTTATGCGACAGGGCTGGCAGAACGATATCTGGAAGTTTACAGACAGCATCTCCAGCAGGAGTATCTGGCTGCCGAAGGAGTGGATCCCGAAGCAGTGTTCGATATCTTGACGGTGGAGGAAAATGTGATAGAGGGGGACAATTACTTTGCGGGATATATCAAGAATTATGCGTTTCTGTTTATAATAATGGCTATAACGGTATCGGCCACATATCCGGCTACCGATACTACCGCGGGAGAGCGGGAAAGAGGGACTCTGGAAACTCTCCTTACATTTCCTGTGAAGAGCAGAGATATAATAGTAGGAAAGTTCATGGGGGTGACGGTGTCAGCAGCCGTGACGGGTCTCGTAAGTCTGGTGCTGGCCATCATTTTCCTGATTATCGCTAAAAGCATGTTTTCCATATATGAAGGTGTAGATATCATGTTCTCGCCTGTCAGCATAATACTGGCGATTTTCGTGATACTGGCTTATTCTATGTTCATAAGTGGCTTATGTATCGCTGTTGCTGGAAGGTCAAAGACTTTTAAGGAGGCTCAGAGTGCTCTTACTCCTCTGATTTTCATTTCTTTTTTCCCGGGAATGATAGCCTTCATGATGGGGGTGACAGGTTCGCCGTTGCTTTCCATAGTGCCGTTCCTGAATTTTGTGGTAGTGTTCACCGATGTCAACAATGGCTCGGTAGAGCTGTTGGATATATTGCTGATGTTAGTCTCAACGGGAGCTTATATCGCTGCCGTATTGACATACGTGATAAAGCAGTACAAATCAGAGAAGGTGCTGTTCGCGAAATGAGAGGTGGATCATGGAGAACATAAACTGGTATCCCGGTCATATGAAAAAGACGAGGGAACTGATAAAGGAAAACCTCAAGCTTGTAGACGTGGTCATTGAGGTGATAGACGCCAGGATCCCTGTTTCCAGCAGGAATCCCATAATCGACCAGTTGATAAAGGATAAGCCGCGCATCATCGTGTTGAACAAGAGCGATCTGGCTGATGAAAATGTCAGCAGGCAGTGGAGGGAATACTTCGGGAGTGAAGGCTTTGCAGCCATTTCTATGAACTGTGTCAGCGGGGCGGGAGCCAAAGAACTGTTTCGAATACTGGAGAAGATGTCGGAGGAGAAGAACAGGGGGCGCGCTGTGCAGCGCCCTTTCCGGCTGATGATAGCAGGCGTTCCCAATGTAGGAAAGTCGTCGCTGATAAACAGGATGACAGGGAAGAAGAGCGCCCAGACGGGAGACAGGCCGGGGGTCACCAGAGGAAAGCAGTGGCTGAAGCTGAAGAATAACATGCAGCTGATGGACACGCCTGGTATCCTGTGGCCCAAGTTCGAAGATCCCAAGGCCGGAAGGAACCTGGCGTTCTGTGGTTCTATAAAGGACGAGATATTGGATGTACCGACCCTGGCCATGGAGCTGATAGAGGTGCTTTCGGAAAATTATCCGGACCTGCTGGCAGAACGGTACAAGCTGGAAGGGATAGCCGATACACCTCTTGAGACCATGGAAAATATGGCGGTCAAAAGGGGATGTATCCTGCCGGGGAAGAGGATAGATTACGAGCGCATCGGCAAGCTGACGCTGGATGAGTTCAGGAGTGCTAAAATAGGGCGGATAACGCTGGAAAAGCCCCGTGATATGGTGGGCGAGAAGGATGTACGACCATGACGAAGCAGGAGCGACTGAAAAAGCAGCAAGAGCGACTGAAGGAAATGAAAGCGCGGGAAACGGAGCTCCACCGACAGGGATATGTCAATATCGCGGGAGTAGATGAAGTGGGGAGAGGCCCTCTGGCAGGTCCTGTGGTGGCCGCGGCGGTAGTGCTGCCGGAGGATTTTGATGTATTGGGAATAGACGATTCGAAGAAGCTGTCGGAAAAGCGGCGGGAAGAGCTGTTTGATGTTATCTTGGAAAAAGCTGTGGCATGGGGGATTGGAATGGCCGATCACAGTACCATCGATGAAATCAACATCCTTCAGGCGACGAAGCTGGCCATGAAGGATGCCATAGCGGATCTTTCCGGGAAACTGGAGGGCATTGATTACGTCATATTCGATGCTGTAAAGATAAATGATCTGAAACTGCCCCAGGAAGCGGTGATAAAAGGCGACTCCAAGATACTGGCCGTCGCTGCCGCATCTATTGTGGCAAAGGTAACCAGAGACAGGATGATGGTTGCTTATGCGGAGGAATATCCCGGCTACGGATTCGAGAAGAACAAGGGGTATGGGACAAAGCAGCACTATGAAGGCATCGCCAGGCAGGGGATCTGCCCTATACACAGGAAGACGTTTTTGAAGAATGTGCTGTAGAGGATTTTGTTTCGTTTTGCAGCGGGATGATAGCTGAATATATGGTAAAAAAAGAAAAAAATATAAAAAAATACCAAAAACTTTCCTTGCAAATGCGAGATGATATGATATAATCAAAACATGAGAAGAGGGGAAGGAAAGGAGGCGTTTCTTATCATGATGGCGCGGGAAGATATGCTGATGTTATCGAATCTATTGGATGAGAAGCTGAAGCCTATAGATTTCAGATTCGACCAGATGGAGCAGAGATTTGATAGGATGGATCAGCGGCTTATTTATATGGATAAGCGACTCGATAAGGTTGAAAAACGACTTGTTCAGGTGGATAAACGACTTGATGATGTCGATAAGCGATTCGAGCAAATAGATAAAAGGTTCGAAGGAATCGACCGGCAGCTTGCTGAAGTGGACCGAAGACTTACTCGGGTGGAAGGCAGTATTGATCAGATGGGACGGCGAATCGAGCGGGTCGAGCTGGTATTGGAAAACGATGTGGTGCCGAGGCTGCATAATATCGAGTCATGTTATGTCAGTACATATGATCGTTACGTCGCGAAGGCGGAGGAGATAGATGGTCTGAAGACCGACATGGAAATCGTTAAAAACATATTGATAGATCATGATGAGAAGCTGAAGGTCATGTAAAGAGGGGAGTTCCTCTTGCAGAAACCGTATTTTCATGATAAGATAAAATCGTTATACGACTGACGGTAATCAAGTGGAATCGACCACGTGGAGTATAATGTAAGAGTGAGCCGACCGTCTGGGCTGAAGAGCCCGGATCGTTGGCTCTTTTCGCATTTTACATTGTTTGAATTTTGGATTGAAAAAGGAGAATGAAATGGAGATTAAAAGCGATATTCAGATTGCTCAGGAAACGGAAATGAAAAATATCATGGAAATAGCGGATTCCGCCGGCCTGGACAGAAAATACATTGAGCTTTACGGGAACTACAAGGCGAAGGTCGATTACAATCTGCTGGAGGATAAGAAGGATTCGCCTGACGGCAAGGTCATCCTGGTGACGGCTATATCTCCGACACCGGCGGGAGAAGGGAAGACAACTACCACGGTAGGTCTGGCGGACGCCCTCAAGAGGATAGATAAGAACGTACTGGTGGCACTGAGAGAGCCGTCCCTGGGGCCGGTTTTCGGTGTTAAAGGCGGGGCTGCCGGCGGCGGTTACGCTCAGGTGGTGCCGATGGAAGATATAAATCTCCACTTCACGGGAGATATGCATGCCATAGGAGCCGCCAACAATCTGCTGGCGGCTATGCTGGACAATCACATACAGCAGGGGAATGAGCTGAGGATCGATCCGAGAAGGATCACCTGGAAGCGATGCGTCGACATGAACGACAGACAGCTCAGATTCATCACCGATGGTCTCGGCGGCAAGGCCAACGGGACTCCGAGAGAGGACGGCTTCGACATCACGGTAGCCAGTGAGATCATGGCGATACTCTGCCTGTCCAGCGACATAGAAGATCTCAAAAAGAGGATAGCCAGCATCATCGTCGGCTACAGCTACGACGATGAGCCGGTGACGGCGGGGCAGCTCAACGCTCAGGGGGCGATGGCGGCGCTCCTCAAGGACGCCCTCAAGCCTAACCTGGTGCAGACACTGGAACATACCCCGGCCTTTATACATGGCGGGCCTTTCGCAAATATCGCTCACGGGTGCAATTCTGTGATGGCTACGAGGATGGCCATGAAGCTGGCCGATTATGTCGTTACGGAGGCTGGTTTCGGTGCTGATCTGGGAGCTGAAAAATTCCTGGATATAAAGTGCAGGATGTCCGGCATAAGACCGTCGGCAGTAGTCGTGGTAGCTACGGTGAGAGCACTGAAGCATCACGGAGGCGTTGCCAAGGCGGACCTGGGGAAGGAAAATCTCGGCGCTTTGGAAAAGGGCCTTCCTAACCTGCTGCAGCACGTAGGCAATATCACGCAGGTCTATGGGCTACCGGCGGTAGTGGCCATCAACAGATTCCCTACGGATACGGAAGCTGAGCTGAAGCTGGTAGAGGATAAGTGCCGTGAACTGGGTGTAAATGTTGAACTCAGTGAAGTATGGGGAAAAGGCGGCGAAGGCGGTGTTGCTCTGGCGAAGGAAGTCGTAAGACTCTGCGAAGAGCCTAACAGCTTCGATTTCGCTTACAGCCTCGACATGTCCATCGAGGAGAAGATAAGAGCTATAGCTCAGAAAGTTTATCACGCCGACGATATAAATATCCTCCCGGCTGCCATGAAGCAGCTCAAACAGCTTGAGTCGCTGGGATTTGGAGATCTGCCGATCTGCGTCGCCAAGACACAGTACAGCTTTTCCGACGATCAGACGCTGCTGGGGGCGCCGAAGGGCTTCACACTGACGGTTAGAAATCTCAAGGTTTCGGCGGGAGCGGGCTTTATCGTAGCCCTTACCGGTGATATAATGACGATGCCGGGTCTGCCTAAGAGACCTGCGGCGGAAAAAATAGACGTAGACAAGACAGGAAAGATATCAGGATTATTCTAGGAGGATATATGCTTTATACCGAAAAGACATGCGGACAGTTTGTCGAAGAGACAGCGGGAAAGGCTCCCGTGCCGGGAGGCGGCAGTGTATCGGCTCTGGCGGGAGCACTGGGGGCGGCTCTCGGCAGGATGGTGGCGTCTCTTACTATAGGAAAGAAAAAGTACGCGGATGTGGAAGAAGAGATGATACGCCTGGCAGAAGAGGCCGACAGGCTGCGACAGGATCTGATGGATCTGGTACAGGCCGATATAGACATATTCAAGCCGCTGTCGGAGCTTTACGGTATGAAAGCTGAAACGGAAGAAGAGAAAAAGCGTAAGGATGAGCTGCTGGAGACAGCCCTCAACAACGCCTGTCAGGTACCGCTGGACATAATGGAACGATGCGGCAGGGCCGTGGAACTGGCCGGTCACTTCGCCGAGAAAGGGTCACGCCTTGCCGTAAGCGATGCGGGAGCCAGCGCCATACTGTGTAAAGGCGCCATGCAGGCGGCCAGCCTCAACGTTTACATCAATACGGGATCCATGAAGGACAGAAAGCGGGCGGAGGAGCTGAACACCGCCTGCGAAGCGTGCCTGGACAAGTATGAGAAGATGGCGGACGAAGTCTTTGGGAAAGTCGTGGAAGGTTTGAGAAAGTAAGGGGTAGGCTGATGGCAGAATTGTTGAGAGGAAAGGCTGTTTCCGACAGCCTTTCGGAAAAGACGTCAAAGAAGGTCAACGAATTGAAAAAGCGGGGGATCTTCCCGACTCTGGCTATAGTCAGACTGGGGGAAAATCCGGAGGATATGGCTTATGAGCGCGGAGCCGTGAAGCGGGCCTTTGAGCTGGGGATCACGGTGAGGCAGTTCGTGTACGACGCGAAGATATCCCAGCGGGAGCTGGTGGATGAGATCGTGAAGCTCAACGACGATGAACACATTCACGGCGTGCTGATATTCAGGCCGCTTCCGTCTCACATCGATGAGCGCGTAGTGTGTGAGGTTCTGGCGCCTGAAAAAGATGTGGACGGGATAACGGCCGGATCGATGGCAGGCGTTTTCATGGACCGTGATACGGGATTTCCGCCGTGTACGGCGGAGGCTTGCATGGAATTGCTGGAACATTACGGGTGCGAGCTGGAAGGGAAGCGAATGGCAGTCATCGGCAGGAGCCTAGTCATCGGCAGGCCTGTGGCCATGATGTCCATGCGAAAAAACGCCACAGTGACCATCTGCCACAGCAGGACGAGAGAGGAAGACCTCAGGTCTATCGCCAGCACGGCCGATATCGTGATAGCGGCTGTTGGGAAGAGCAGGATGATAAAGAAAGATATCCTGGGGAAAAACCAGATCATCGTAGATGTTGGTATCAATGTCGACGATGACGGAAGGATGTGCGGCGACGTAGACTTTGATAATGCGGCAACTGCCGCTGCCGCTATCACACCTGTTCCGGGGGGAGTCGGCAGCGTTACCACAGCGGTGCTGATGAAGCACGTGGTGGAAGCAGCGGAAAAATAGAATATCTTTAATTTGAAAACCTGGGTCAGCGGGAATGCGCCAGGTTTTTTGTTGCCCATGTTTATGATTTCCACTGCGGCCAATATCTGTTACATCTGATACGGTTATCGAGGAAAAGGACAGTGACGGCAATGTCATTGGAGCCTGGACTTTCTCCGGATGGAGCGAAATAGGTACGATTAAAAAGACGTGAAGGAAAGCAGTAGTAACGTGATATGACATAAACAAGCACGAGCCTCGGCGCATTGCCGGGGCTCGTGCTGTTTAGGAGTAAAGAGTATGACTATTCAACAGATAACTGTTGATTGCTTCTTTCCGTATCTGTGGAAAATGGCAGGACAGCTTCTCTCAGGCTGATCTTCTTCATGATAGCCACACTGATAATAAAGAGGGGTGCTACCACTATGTAACCGAAAACAAGGGTCTCGGTGAACCCGGCCACCAGATATCCTGCCAGCGCGATCACACCGCATATGATGGAATAAGGCGCCTGGGTCTTTATGTGATCTATGATAGACAGCTCTCCCGATGTAGCTGAGACAATAGATGTATCAGCCAGCGGTGAGCATGTGGCGCCCATCCCGGCTCCGCCGATTATGGCCGAGATGCACAGGAGCATGTCGGCATCCGTAGCTACTGCGAACGGCACGACTACAGGTATCATGATGGCAAAAGTCGTCCATCCGCCACCGATGGCGAACGCTGTGGCTGCACACAGGAGGAACAGGATAGCTGGCGTGAACACAGGAGGGATGTTTCCCTGGAATACTGATATGAGGAACTGAGTTATACCGAGAGATTCGGAAACCCCTCCCAGCGTCCATCCCAGTATGAGAACGAGGTTCGCGTAAAGTATCGATTTTATTCCTACGAAAGCGGCGCTTGCCAGCTCTGTGAACGGCGCCGTATTTCTTATCCTAAGATATATGGCGGTGATTATTATTGTAAATACCAGACCATACATGAGGGAGCGTATGCCCTCCATCTGGCTTACTGTCTGCATCAGATCGTAGTGGGTGAAAAAGCCGCCGGTGTAGAGCATGAAGAAAAGTACGAGGCAGATCAGCAGCGTTATAGGGAATATCAGATCCACAGGCTTGCCCTTTGCAGGCTCCAGCTCATCGTATGAAGCTTCTTCGTCCGAATCGCCGCTGAATGAATGCTCTAACAGCTTTCCTGTCGTAGCGGCTCTCTTTTCGGCGCGGGCCATAGGCCCTATATTGAGGTTGAAAGCCGCTACGCAGTAAACCATTACAAGACAGACGAATATGAAAAAGTTGTACGGGATGGATCTGAGCAGGAGCTGGTAGGAATTGCCCTCCAGACCCGCAGTGGCCATTCCCGTCGCCAGGAGGCCTGCCAGAAATGCTGACCAACTGGATATAGGTGATATGGAATTGATGCCGCATACCGTCGAGTCTATGTAATATGAAAGCTTCTCGCGAGGAACGCTGTTCTTATCGGATATTGCTCTCATGGTAGCACCGGTAGTCAGATTGTCGAAATAGTCATCGATCATCAGCAGGGTGCCCAGGAGGCACGTCATCAGGCCCGCGCGCTTCTTGCTGTTGATGCGTCTTGCCATGTATTCCGCAAATGCATGAGAGCCGCCCGACTTCACGAGAAGTCCTATCAAGGCCCCTATTATCACCATGGACAGAAGAACCATCAGGTTGTCAGGTGTAGTGATGGAGCCGGGAGTGAGCGTCCCGTCTTCGTTGTATGTTCCTATAAATATGCTGTCGAAATGTTTAAGTGCGTTTATCGGGTTGAATTTACCCAGGATGAAGCATCCCAGCGTTATACCTACAGCCATGGAAAGGAGGATCTTTCGGGTCTTCAGTACAAGAAAGATAGTCAGCAGTGGAGGTATAACGGACCAGAATGATAATTCAAGAAAGTTCATGTTTTCTGGCTCCTTTCATGTGTTGATTCGCATGAAAAAATGTTAACAAAGTATTCGTTAAAATCAAATAATTTTAATTGTTTAAAAGACTGATAAATTTGATGAATATTGCCGTGATATAAAGTATATATACCTGAAAATATGTAGGGTTTTTGTAATGAATACATATTTATAAGTATGATAAATGTTGTCTGTACGGCAGCGTTTTTATTAATTTGCGTATTATATGGCATTAAAAAGCTATATTTGGTGCAGAAGACAAAAAATGACGAAAAATAGCTACCTAATTTTCGGAAATGAATAATCAATAGACTGCAAATACATAAATAGTATGACAAAAATAAGATAAAGTAAGATAAAAAAAGCCGCAGGGGAGGTCGTTACCTGCCGCGCGGCTATGACGAACTTATGAAAGAGCTTTTTGTATCAGCGCTACTCTGCTGTTGACGCCACATTTCATGTATATATTGCTGAGATGTTTATTGAGGGTGTGAGCTGTGATGCAGAGGTCGCTGCATATCTCTTCGTTGGTCATGCTCTCTTTGACTACCTTGAAGACCACCTCGGTCTCTCTCTTTGTCAGCATACTGTCTTCTGCCATTTCATAAATTTTCTCATCGAGATGAGTATATACATTGCCATCGGACGGAGAACGGTGGGACAGCTTGTATAGCTTCAGACTCAGATGCTTGTTTATGATTTCCATCATATACAGCTCCTTATCGGAAAAGTCACCGTCCTCTTTGCTTCGGCCCAGAACGATAGCACCCTGGAATTCCTTGTTATAGGCTGATATTATCTGCATGCTGTATTTGACATTGAACGTCGCGTAGGTGTCGTTGAAATATCCGGTGGCTCGGATATCGTTGTCATCGATGAGATCCATTTCTCTGTATACGTCTCTCTTGCCAACCAGCATTATCCATTTCCCGAAGTCTTCTTCTTCGTATTTCTCTATATAACGGTAGATGGTTTCGATCTGCTCGAAAGTGGCTCCGTTCTTTTCTCCCGGTACGAATATGACGGGATCGCAAAGAAGATGTTCGCCAGATCTGTCGGAGAGGTGGAATACGGAGAAGTTATTGGGTATCAGCTGATTTATAAAGGAAAGGAAAGTCTTTCGCTCGTCTATGAAATCGTCATTATTGTAGATGTAGTAGACTATGTCGTCTATGAATGCCCATTCTCGCTGTTCAAGTTTTTTCATCAGGCCTCCTGTTCAGGAGACGCATATAATGTATACGTCTGCTGTATTTTAATATATACAATTATAATCCCATATCATCAAAATGTAAATACGGGGAAACATCATGATACCGGCGCGCAGGTGACGTCATACCGTTCTGTCGACCGAGAGACAGTTGTTGCAGCGGTTTTGATACTTTACTTTTTCGGCCATTCAATGTATATTAAAAGGTAGTATCTTTTTAGGAAGAGGATGGTAGATCGATGAAGATTTTATATTTCGACTGCAGTAATGGGATAAGCGGCGATATGCTGCTGAATGCCGTCAGCAGCTTGAGCGGCAATGGACCGCGGATATATGAGATGATGGAGAAGGAAACGCTGAAAGGTGAACACGAAGGCCACGATGATCGTGAAAAACACCATGGACACAGTCATGGTCACGGCAGGAGCTTCAGGAAGGTCAGAGAAATCATAGAAGAAAGCGGATTTTCAGAGGCGGCGAAGGAGACCGCTCTCGATATATACAGCCATATAGAGGAAGCTGAAGCGAAGGTACATGACGCGACATTGGAAACAGTGCATTTCCATGAAGTCGGCAGGGACGAAGCGGTGAAGAATGCGCTGGCGATAGGGATGGCGCTTGAAATCATAGCACCTGATAAAGTGGTGGTCTCTGATATATATGACGGGCACGGCACTATCCTGTGCAGCCACGGTGAGATAAGTGTTCCGGTGCCGGCGGTGATGGCGCTTCGTGAAAAATGCAGCTACGTCTTCAGGAGTGCTGATGTGGAGACGGAGATGGTCACACCCTCGGGATTGGCAGGCTTGATGGGGATAGGAGCGCAAACGGAAACTGGGGCGGGACTGACATGCGGGACATATGGCGATGGTCTGTTGGCTCAGGCGAAAGTGCTGGCGGAGACAGAGGCGAGGGGCAGCAGATCGACAGGACGTCCAGGTCTTAAGGCATATCTTTTGGAAATATGATCCGGAGGGACAGATAAGGAGGAATATCGACGATGGAACAGGCAAAGCCCGTTAAGAATCCGGCTCTGAAAAAAGCCATAAAAGATGCGCGAAAGGAGCCTAACGAGGAGAACTCCGTAAGACTGCTCAATGAAGTGGTGAAGGCAAGACTGTTGATTCCGGTTTCCATGGACAAAGATCCTGAGTACGATGAGAAGCTGAAGGAAGTGGTGCTCGAGAAGGACACCAGGATAAGCTTTGAGTTGATAAAGGCTAAAAATGGAGAACTTTACTATCCGGTCTTCACAGATGGAGAGGAAATGCTGAAGTGTGATATCGAAAAGGATCAGCACAGTATGATCGTTAACTTTGATGACCTGGCAGCAATATTGTTGATGCCTCAGAGCGGTATCGCCGGGTTTTCCATAAACCCTATGAGTGATAATCTCTGCTTCAGAACGGAAATGGTCGCGGCCATGAAGCGCGACATGGAAAAGGAAAGGAAAGGAGCGGGCGGAAAGTGAAGAATGTGATAATAATGATGTGGCTTGTATTCGCAGCCTTTGTCCTGTTTCCAATAGCCACCGATTATATATCGGGAGCCTCGGAGAGCGAGGTGGTATCCATAATAGAGAAGGAATCCGAAGCCGATGATATAGCAGTGACGGCGACAGAGGAGCATGGCAATAAAGCCATGTATGTTTTCACAGTCGGGGAGTCGGAATTTGGAGTAGCCATATTTACGCGTTTCGCCGATAATTACGAATACGAGGAAGGCATCATGTCCAATGGAGATGATCATATAGACGTCAATCTGGATACCGGGTGGGACATCTACCGGTACAAAGTCACAGCTGATGGGGCTCAGGAGATGGAATTTGATAGATTCGGAGGAGTGTACAAGACATATGCCATAATAGCGGTGATATTAGCTGTCGTCAGCATCGCAGGCGGTGTATACGGTGTCCGTGCGAAGAGAAAATATGAAGAACAGAGAAAAAAAGGCCTGGCGGCCTGAAGCGGTAAGGAGATATTGAAAAGATGGAAAAGAATTTAGCGAAAACATATGATCCGAAGAGTTTTGAGGACAGGATCTACGAGATGTGGGAAAAAAGCGGGGCCTTCAGAGCTGAAAGGGACCCTGACAAGAAACCTTTCACCATAGTGATGCCGCCTCCAAACATAACAGGGCAGCTCCACATGGGACATGCGCTGGATCAGACGCTGCAGGACGTGCTGACCAGGTTCAAGCGTCTTCAGGGATACAGCGCTCTCTGGCTTCCGGGAAGCGATCATGCAAGTATCGCCACTGAGGTGAAGGTGGTCAACAGGATAAGAGAAGAGGAAGGTCTGGAGAAAGAAGACCTGGGAAGAGAGGAATTCCTCAAAAGAGCATGGGCATGGAAGGAAGAATTCGGAGGCAAGATAACGAAGCAGTGTCGAAAGCTGGGCGATTCCTGTGACTGGAGCAGAGAACGGTTCACCATGGACGAAGGATGCAGCAGAGCGGTGAATCATTTCTTCGTGCAGCTTTATAACAAGGGCCTCATATACAAAGGCAACAGGCTCATCAACTGGTGTCCCGAATGCGGGACATCTCTTTCGGATGCCGAGGTAGAACACGAGGACAGGAACGGGATGTACTGGTATTTCAGATATCCTGCGGCCGATGGGGGCGAAGGCATCGTAGTGGCGACTTCCAGACCTGAGACCATGTTTGGAGATGTGGCCATTGCCGTACATCCGGACGATGAGAGATACAGGGAAATGGTAGGTAAAAAGGTGATCTTGCCGCTGGTAGGCAGGGAGATCCCTGTAGTGGCCGACCCATATCCTGATCCGGAGAAGGGAACAGGTGCTGTTAAGATAACGCCGGCCCACGATCCTAATGACTTCGAGGTAGGGCAGAGACATGATCTCGAGAATCTGTCCTGCATAGATCCTGACGCGACGATGAACAGTCTGGCCGGAAAATATGAAGGCATGGACAGATATGAATGCCGTAAGGCGTGGGTCAAAGACCTGGATGAGGCGGGATATCTGGTCAGGACCGAGGAAAAAGTCATACCTGTAGGTGAATGTTACAGGTGCGGTACAGTAGTGGAGCCAATGCTTTCCGATCAGTGGTTCGTCAAGATGGATCAGCTGGCCAAACCTGCCATAGAGGCAGCGAAGAAGGGTGAGCTGATACATGTGCCTGAAAGATTCGAGAAGACATATCTGAGATGGCTGGAGGAGATAAGAGACTGGTGCATCTCGAGGCAGCTCTGGTGGGGCCACAGGATACCGGCCTATTATTGTCAGGACTGCGGTGAACTGATGGTGGCCGAGACAGCCCCCGACAAATGCAGCAAGTGTGGTGGCGCCAATATAAAGCAGGATGAGGATGTATTGGATACATGGTTCTCGTCGGCTCTGTGGCCGTTTTCTACTCTGGGCTGGCCGGAGGAGACGGAAGATTTCAAGTATTTCTATCCTACTGATGTGCTGGTGACGGGATATGATATCATATTCTTCTGGGTAGTGAGGATGGTGTTCTCGGCTCTGGAGACTACAGGGAAAGTCCCGTTCAAATACGTCTACGTCCATGGTCTGGTGAGAGACGCGCAGGGCCGAAAAATGAGCAAATCCCTGGGCAATGGTATAGACCCGCTGGAGATCATAGACCAGTATGGAGCCGACGCGTTGAGATTCATGCTCACTACAGGTATAACTCCCGGTAACGATATGCGATTCAAGACCGACAGACTGGAATCGGCCAGGAATTTCGCCAACAAGCTGTGGAACGCGTCCAGGTTCGTGATAATGAATCTGCAGGACGATGATGGTGATTTCAGAAAGATGGCCGACCTGACCGACCTGAAGGCTGCTGCCCTCAGAGACGAGGATAAGTGGATAATATCCAGAGTCAACGATGCGGTCAGGTATATAACAGAAACTATGGAAAAATTCGATCTGGCATTGGCGGGACAGAGGGCATATGATCTCATCTGGAACGAATTCTGCGACTGGTACATCGAGATCGTGAAAGGAAGACTTTACGGCGATGATGAGACTGACAAGCAGATAGCCAGAGCTGTTCTTGTGAGAGTCCTCAAGGATATGCTGAGATTGCTCCATCCATTCATGCCATATATAACCGAGGAGATCTGGACGTATCTGCCAAAAGGCAGAGCCGCGAAGGACAATCCGGACAATTTCCTGATAAAGGAACGCTGGCCGCTCTACGATGAAGCGCTGACTTTCCCGGAAGAAGCGGAGAAGCTGGAAATGGCTATGGATATCATCAGGAGCATCAGAAATATAAGAGCCGAAGCTGATGCGGCTCCGAGCAGGAAGCTGCGGGCTGTGATGCTCTGCGCTGACGGCAAAGAACCTGTGGTGAGAGCCGGAGTGCGCTACATCGAGAATCTTGCCAATATAACGGAGATAATTTTCGCTGCCAGCAAGGCTGATGTGCCTGAAGAGGTTATGTCCGCAGTAGTGGACGGAGCGGAGGTCTTTATCCCTCTCGATGATATCATGGATTACGAGGCAGAGCTGGACAGGCTCAAAAAGGAAAAGAAGAAGCTGGAGAGCGAAGTGAAGCGAGTGGATGGAAAGCTGTCCAACGAAGGCTTCATCAGTAAAGCTCCTGAAAAAGTCATAAACGAGGAAAAGGCCAAAAAGGTCAAATATGAGGAAATGCTTGCCAAGGTATGTGAAAGACTGGCTCTTGTCGAGAAAAAGGTGAAATGACAGATATCATAGAAAAAATACACGAATTCAATAAATTTGGCAGTGTCCTGGGACTTGAACGCATGGAGACACTGATGGAAAAGCTGGGCGATCCTCAGGAAGAGCTGGATGTCATCCATGTGGCAGGAACCAACGGAAAAGGTTCGGTCTGCAAGTTCCTGGAGGCTGGCCTGGCGGAGTGTGGTTACAGCGTAGGTCTTTTCACATCACCTTTCATCGAAAGTTTCAACGAGAGGATACAGTTAGGAGGAGAGAATATCTCCGACAGCGACCTGGAGGCATACGGGAACAGAGCTCTGGCGGCCGCTGCCGAAATGGTGGCGGAAGGATCGGAATCACCGACAGAGTTTGAGGTGGTTACAGCTATAGGCCTGTTGTACTTCGCCGAAAAGGACGCTGATATAGTGATACTTGAGGTCGGTCTGGGAGGCAGGGGCGATTCCACCAATATAATCGACAAGCCCCTCATATGCGCTATCTGTTCCATTTCATACGACCATATGAATGTGCTGGGAAATACCCTGGCGGAGATAGCGGCCGAAAAAGCCGGGATAATAAAGCCGGCAGTCCCGGTAGTGTCCAACGTCAGTGACCGCGACGCGGCGGCTGTCATAGCCAGGACAGCCTACGAAAAGGGCTGCCGTCTCTACGACGTATCGCGCATCAGGGCCGGTGTGTCCCACGAGACTCCCTTTTCTCAGACGGTGACATTGGAGATGTACGGGACGGATTACAGTGATGTTGAATTGTCCATGGCGGGACGCCATCAGGTGGAAAATCTGAAGACAGCGCTGGCCGTGATAGAGGTGCTTCGTAAAGAAAGAGCGATAAAGGTGGAAAGACAGGCGCTTTACCGGGGCCTTAAGAAAGCCGTGCAGCCGGGGCGTTTCGAGATACTGGGAGAAGACCCGGTCATCATCGTGGACGGAGCTCATAATGAAGCCGGGGCAAAGGCGCTGTATGATACCATGAAACGTCATTTTGAGGGCAGCCGTATCTTGCTGGTGACAGGAATGCTGGCCGACAAAGCTGTAAACGATATCTTGCATTCGTTGATCGGGATAACAAAGGATATAATAGTTACGGAGCCGGATAATCCGCGGAAAATGAAGGCGGAGGAGCTGGCGGAGCGTCTGAAGAGCATGGGTGTGGAGCCTGACGTAGCGCCCAGTCCGGAGGATAGCCTGGCACTTGCCGAAAGCAGGAAGAATTGCTGCGACGTGATATTGTTCGCGGGCTCGTTATATCTTATAAGCGATATCAGGAGGATGATAAAAGATGGCGGAAGGTAAAAAAACTGATAAGATTCTTCTTTATTACAACGCCCATTCCGGAAGCGGAGTCTTCAAGAACAATTTGGATTACATAGTAGACAGATGTCAGGAGGCGGGGTATCAGGTCGTACCTGTGAGGGCGGCCAAAGGGATCGTCATAGATAAAGTCATGGGAGAGATCGATCCTGGTGAATTCAGTCGTGTCATAGCCGCCGGTGGAGATGGGACGATAAATCTGTGTGTCAACGCTATGGTGAGGCATGACATACATCTGCCGCTGGCCATACTCCCGGCAGGGACAGCAAATGATTTCGCCTACTATTTCGAGCTGCCTAACGAAATAAATTATCAGCTGGATATAGCGCTGGGGAACAAGACTACCAGTGTGGATGTAGGAGTAGTCAACAACAGATATTTCGTCAATGTGACAGCTTTGGGAGCGCTGATAGATGTCAGCCAGAAGACCGATCCCAACCTGAAGAATGCCATAGGTACATTGGCCTATTATCTCAAGGCGGTCACCGAGATACCGCAGATAAGAGCATTGCCTGTAAAGCTCATCACACCGGACAAAGTATACGAGGAGGAGATATACTTCATGGTGGTGATGAATGGCGAGTCGGCCGGGGGCTTCAGAAAGCTGTCTCCGGAATCATATATGAATGACGGCAAACTGGATGTCATCGCCTTCAGGAAGATGCCTATCGTGGAGCTGGGGCCAATGCTGTTCGAGGTAGTGCAGGGAAGGCACCCCAACAATAAGCACGTGCTTTATTTCCAGACAGACGAGCTGACGATCGAATCGGAGGAAAATATCAGCACTGATATAGACGGAGAGCATGGTGAAAAGCTGCCTTTGAATTTCAGCGTTCTTCACAACAGATTGGAAGTGTTCGTGTCGGAAAAGACGTGGAAATATGACGACTGATGTATCGAAAGGAGGAGATCCGATATGCTTAATTTCAAGATATCCGAAACCGAAGATTACGAAAAACTGGTACCGTTTTTCATAGAGAATGAGTTGGAATTCTCGGAGGATGAACCGGTACCCACCGACCTGGTAAAATGCTGGCAGATCGTCAGGAAGGATGAAGCTGGGGAAGAACAGCTGATAGGAGCATTCGTGCTGGCGAAGCGTGAGGATGAATTCATCGTGGATGGGATAGCCATAGCTCCGGAATACAGGAAGTACAAGCTGGGAAAGACGCTGCTGGACAGAGGGATAGAAGAGACGCTGCGCCTTGGGGGAAAACGGATATTCCTGGTGGCCAGGGCTCCGGGATTTTTCAGAAAGCAGGGTTTCGTGACAGTGCCAAGGGAGGATGCTCCCAATTTCTTCGAATGTCTCACTTGTCCTCAGTATGGGGTCAGCTGTCATCCGGAAGTGATGAGACTGGATCTGGATGTGCCTCGCAACGTATAAAAATCCATCGAGCACGTATAAAGTCCCCTTGCGGACGCATATGATTTAAGAGAATATGCGCCTGGAGGGGGATTTTTTGATGGAAAAGTTAACTGATGGAAACGTCGCATACCTGTCGGGTAAGGTCCTTTCTGAGCCGGCCTTCAATCACAAGACATACGGGGAAGCATTTTATATGGTCTTGCTGGGAATACTCAGAAGAAGCGGCTATGAAGACAGGATAAGGCTGATAATTTCGGAGAAGCTCCTGGGCGGTCGTTCTCCCAGAATAGGAGAAGGGTTGGAGGTGGCCGGCCAGGTACGGACATACAACAAAGAGGTGGACGGCAGGAGCAAGCTGGAGGTGACGGTCTTCGTCAGGAACATGGAGTATTGTAGGGAAAATGAGCCTGTATACGAGAATCACGTGGCGATAGAAGGATTCATATGCAAGCCGCCGGTACGCAGGACATCGCCCCTGGGAAGGGAGATATGCGATCTGATGATAGCAGTCAACAGGATGTATAACAAATCCGATTACATACCCACTATCGCATGGGGAAGGAATGCTGTTTACAGTGGAAAGCTGCAGGTAGGAAATAAGGTGTATGTGGAAGGCAGGATACAAAGCCGGGAATACAGGAAATATACCAACGAAGGAGAAGCGATAACCAAGACGGCATACGAAGTGTCGGTAGTGACTATGGAAAAGGTGATACAGCACAGATGCGGAGCCGAAGGGGAATGAAGGGGTATAGATCATCCAAAACCTTGATTTTAAATGGTGCAGGATATATAATAAAGAGTCATGTGTTCGCAGGGAAGAGGCCGGGAAAAGCCGGCAGCATTCTGAAATGAACAGGACGTGGACAGATATGAGGAAGATCATAGACGAAAAATTTGCCCGTTTTGTTTCGGTAGGCATCGTCAATACTGTGTTCGGAACAGCGGTGATGTTTTGCCTGTACAATCTGGCGGGATGCTCTTACTGGATCTCATCGGCGGCCAACTACGTTTTGGGAAGTATTTTGAGCTATATCCTCAACAGGAAATTTACGTTCAGACATCGGGGAAGCGTGGTAAGAAGCGGTATCAGGTTTACCGTCAACATAGCCCTGTGTTATTTCATAGCCTACGGGACGGCGAAACCGGCTGTGCTGTGGCTCATGGGCGAGGGGCCGGTGAATGTCAGGGAAAATGTCGCAATGGCAGCGGGCATGTGTATATTTACAGTACTGAATTACCTGGGGCAGAGGTTTTTCGTGTTTGGAGGCAGGAAGATGGATTATAGAGAATCGTATGAAAAGTGGGTAAACAGCCCTTATCTGGACGATGAAGAAAAGCGTCGGCTGGCTGATATGTCAGAGGACGAGATATACGACGCCTTTTACAGGAGGCTCAGCTTTGGAACGGCAGGGATGAGAGGCATCATGGGACCGGGGACCAACAGGATAAATAAATATACCATCAGAATGGCCGCCAGAGGGATGGCGGAGCTGCTGGGACCCGGGAAAAAGGTGGCTATTGCCTATGACACGCGGAACAATTCGAGATATTTTGCGGGGGAAGCAGCTAAAGTGCTGGCTGCTGCCGGGATAACAGCGCTGCTTTTCGACAGGTATTCGCCGGTACCGCTGCTGTCCTTCGCCGTAAGAGAGCTGAAGTGTGATGGCGGCATAGTGATAACTGCCAGTCATAATCTGCCGGCATATAACGGATTCAAGGTATACGATGAAACGGGATGCCAGCTTTGCAGCAGTCTTGCAGCCAAGATCGCGGAAAGCGTGGAGAATTTCCGCGATGAGCTGGATATAGATGTGGCTGAGGCCGACGATGATAATATACAGTCTATTGGGCAGGATGTGGTGGACAGGTTCATGGCGGCTGTACAGACTTTGAAGGTAGCGGTGGATGACTCCGCGGAAAAAAATCTGAAGATAGTGTACACACCGCTCCACGGTTCAGGCAGGGAATATGTCTTACAGACCCTGAAACGGGCGGGGTTCGATGATGTGGTGCTGGTAAAGGAGCAGGCTGATTATAACGGCGATTTCCCTACTGTCAGGAAACCTAATCCGGAGGAGACGGAAGTTTTCGATATAGCCGAAGGGATAGCGATGGACAGCGGAGCCGATATAGTGATAGGGACCGATCCGGACAGCGACAGGCTGGGAGCCGGAGTGAGACATCGCGGGGAGATCGTGTATTTGTCGGGAAATCAGACGGGGGCGCTGCTGGCGGATTTCCTCGGACAGATGCGCCCTTCGTCGGGGAAGACGCTGATAACGTCCATCGTCACCGGAGATATGGGGCCGGATGTGGCCGCCAGCTATGGCGTGGATACCATCAGGACATTCACCGGATTCAAGGATCTGGCGGCTGAGATGAATAAACTGGATGAAGATAAGATATTTATGGCATACGAGGAGAGCTACGGTTATCTGGCAGGGACCCATATCAGAGATAAAGACGGCATATCCACTTCCATGCTCATGTGTCAGATGGCGGCTTATTGGAAAGCTCAGGGAAAGACACTGATAGATGTGTTGGACATGCTCTATGAAAAGCATGGCCATTATATAGACGAGCAGATCTCCTTCGTATTGGAAGGAGCGGCAGGAGCCGAGAGGATCGCCGCTATAATGGAGAGACTCAGAAACGGCGGGAAAGAAATTTTTGCTGATATTGCTGATACAGACAGGCTGCTCGATTACAGCAGGGATGCTCACGGACTGGCGGAAGCCAATGTGTTGAAATACGTGTTCAAAAATGGTTCGTGGCTGGCCGCCAGACCATCGGGAACAGAACCGAAGATAAAGTTCTACTACTGTATAAAGGGAGATGACAGGAAAAAGGCAGAGGATCTTCATGCCGGTCTCAAGGGCAAAGTAGAAGAAATAGTGAAAGACGCATAGAACGCAGAAGAGGAATCTTCACATAACTTTCAGGGCCAAAACGCCTGCATTTGTTGATTTACTGGCATTCTGTTGGTATAATGGTCTGTAATGTGAAAGGAGCATGTCAATGAGTGATGACGGCAGCAGAAAGAATTACGGCAGCACATCAGGAAACGGACGAAGCGGAAACGACGAACAGCGTGCCAGAGAGCAGGCATATCGTGAATATTTAAGATTGAGAGAAAACAGTAACGGCAGCAGAGGACATTACGTCAAAGACGATACGTTGTATGGAGCTTATTTCCCATCATCAGGTACGTCGGGGCGGAGCGGGGGATCCAGGAGCGGACAAGCCCAGACTCCGTCCGGAAACAGCGGCCGTGAGACTGAAGCTTACAGGAGCGGTAGCTCCATAGACGATACACCTTACGGCAATTCGGAAATGCGGAAGCGAAGAAAGCTGGACGAGCTGGCGAAACAGCAGTATATGGAAGAGCGGGCCAGCGCCCGCCAGGGAATAGCCAAGCAGGGAAGGAAAAACAGAGATGACGCGGATGATGGGCCTGAGATGGATGGAAAGCAGTCAGGCAAAGGCGGAAGCGGCGGCAGGAAGGGCAGGAAGAACGGACGCGGTCTGAAAATCGCGCTTGTCGTGCTCCTGATCCTGGTCATCGGCGTGGGAGGTGTTATCGCTGCCGGGCTCTCGGTAGTGAAGAATACCCTTGACAACGTAGGACGTGTGGAGCTGGATCCCGATATGATAGGGATAAACCCTCAGGTGGATTCAGAGCTGAGAAATTACAGGAACATAGCCCTCATAGGTATCGACGCCAGGGATATGTCCAATGACGAGGGGGTGCGAAGCGACGCCATAATCGTCGCCAGCCTCAATAAGGAGACAGGGGAGATCAAGATGTTCTCCGTTTACAGAGATACCATGCTGGATCTTGGGGATGACGTGGGACTGGATAAAGTTACCCATTCATATTATTATGGCGGGCCAACGAAGGTTCTCTATGCCCTCAATAAGAATCTGGATCTCAATGTAAAAGAAGTCGTCATCGTCAACTGGAAATCCGTCGCGGATACTGTCGATGCACTGGGAGGTCTTGACATAGAGATCCAGGAATCCGAGATAGACGAGATGAATAAGTATATAGAGGATACGTACAACAATATAGGCGGCTCTAACGAAAAGATAGAGTCGGCAGGGATGCAGACTCTCAACGGGAATCAGGCTGTTACATATGCCAGGATCAGAAAGGATGCCGCGACAGGAGATTTCAGGAGAAACGAAAGAATGAAGATCGTTGTGCAGGCAGCCTTCGAGAAGGCGAAGACCATGAAGCTGAGTACGCTGCGTAAGATAACCAACGACATACTTCCGGATATAAAGACTAATATGTCGTCAGCCGATATGATGGGAATGATGATGGATATCACATCCTATAAAATGACTGACAGCGTGGGATGGCCGTATGAGCACAGCGACTGGAGCGAAGGAGCATATTACAATATCCCGGTGACTTTATCGGAAAATGTCAGCAGGCTCCACGAGGAGTTCTTTGCCCAGGACGGATATGAGCCGACGCAGGATGTGCAGAGCATAAGCGAGAATATCTCCTGGAGAACAGGATATTATTGATACAGAGAAAGGTGATGTATATGACTGACAGGATCTCGGTGGCAGTGCTGTTCGGAGGCGTATCGTCGGAGCATGAGATTTCATGTATATCGGCGGCTTCCGTACTCAACCACATAGACAGAGACAGATATGACATAAGTACCATAGGCATTACTAAAGAGGGGAACTGGTTTTTGACGGGTTCCCCTGTTGCTAATATCGGTGACGGCTCGTGGGAAAAGGATGACAGCAACAGGCGTGCCTTCATCGCGCCCGACAGGAGCGTGGGAGGGATCATGGCGGAGACAGGAGACGGACGCTTCGAGATATTGAAGGTGGATGTGGTACTGCCGATGCTCCATGGCAGGAACGGAGAAGACGGGACCATACAGGGACTTTTTCAGATAGCCGGGATCCCATTCGTCGGATCGGGGACCGCCGCGTCGGCGGCGTCTATGGATAAAGTGATGACAAAGGCTATCATAAACCAGAGCGGTGTCGTAGCTCAGGCCGGATGCTGCGTTTCCTACAGGAATGTTTATGAGAGTGATCGGCCTGCGGAAACAGAGAGGATAAGGGAGTTTTTCAAAAATACTTTTCCGCTGTTCGTGAAACCTGCCAACGCCGGTTCGTCGGTGGGAATAACGAAGGTCAAGAAAGAGGAAGATCTTCCGGCGGCCCTGGAGCTGGCCTTTTGTGAGGATGACAAGGTATTGGTGGAGGAGGCCATAAAGGGCCGTGAGATAGAGGTGGCTGTACTGGGCAACGACAGCCCTCAGGCGTCGTGTATCGGGGAGATATTCGCGGCCAATGAGTTTTATGATTACAACGCCAAGTACGAGAACAGCATGTCCAGGACAGCAATAGTGAGGGATCTGCCGCCTGAAAAGGAGGAGGAGATACGCAGCAAGGCTGTGAAGGTCTATGAGACCATGGGCTGTGCCGGAATGGCGCGCGTAGATTTTTTCCTGGAGGAAAGCGGCCGCGTGGTCCTCAATGAACTCAATACCCTTCCGGGATTCACCAGCATCAGTATGTATCCCAAGCTGTGGGAAGAGTCGGGACTGCCTTACGATAAACTGATAGACGAACTGATAACGCTGGCGCTTGAGAAAGGCGACAGATAAGGATAAAAGAGGAGAGGAAAAAATGGCAAAGGAGAAGATAAACTTTGAAGATGAGCAGGTGAGACTGCGCTACAGACATACTACGTCGCACATAATGGCTCAGGCCGTGAAGAAGCTCTGGCCTGACACCAAGCTGGCCATAGGACCGGCTATCGAGAACGGCTTCTATTACGATTTCGATATGGAGCATAAGCTCAACGATCAGGACCTTCTGAAGATACAGAAGGAGATGAAGAAGATAATCCAGGCCAATTATCCGCTGGAGAGATTTGAGCTGCCCAGAGAGGAAGCGATAAAGTTCATGGCTGACAAGGGCGAAGACTACAAGGTGGAGCTGATAGAAGACCTGCCGGAGGATGAAGTCATATCCTTCTACAGGCAGGGAGATTTCGTGGATCTCTGCGCGGGGCCTCACATGGACAGGACGGGTCAGATAAAGGCCGTCAAGCTCCAGAGCGTGGCGGGAGCCTACTGGAGAGGCGATTCGGACAGGCAGATGCTTCAGAGGATATACGGCACCTGTTTCCCTAGCCAGCAGGAACTGGATGAATATCTGGAAAGGCTGGAGGAAGCCAAGAAGCGGGACCACAGGAAGATAGGCAAGGAGATGGATCTCTTCGCCCTCTATGAAGAGGGACCGGGATTCCCGTTCTTTATGCCTAATGGTATGATAATCAGAAATGAACTGGAGAACTTCTGGAAGACGGAGCACAGGAAAAGGGGATATCAGGAGATAAAGACACCTCTCATCCTCAACGAGCAGCTCTGGAGGACATCAGGACACTGGGATCACTACAAGGATAATATGTACTTCACAAAGATAGACGGTGAAGATTACGCTATAAAGCCGATGAATTGTCCGGGTTCGGTACTGGTCTACAAACGGAAGATGTGGTCATACAGAGAGCTTCCCGTAAGACTGGGTGAGCTGGGTCAGGTCCACAGACACGAGCTGTCGGGGGCGCTCCACGGACTGATGAGAGTAAGGACCTTCACTCAGGATGACTCGCACATCTTCATGCTGCCGGAGCAGATAAAGGATGAGGTCATCGGCGTCGTGAAGTTCATCGATGACGTCTATAAGATGTTCGGCTTCACGTATCACATCGAGCTTTCCACGAGACCTGACGATTCCATGGGTACCGACGAGGAATGGGAAAGGGCGGAGACAGCCCTGAGGGAAGCCATGGAGTCAATAGGCGTTCCGTACGTGATAAATGAAGGCGACGGCGCCTTCTACGGCCCTAAGCTGGATTTCCATCTGGAGGATTCTCTGGGAAGGACATGGCAGTGCGGTACCATACAGCTGGATATGCAGATGCCGCAGCGCTTCGACTTGACATACGTAGGTCCTGATGGGGAAAAGCACAGACCTGTCATGATACACAGAGTCATCTTCGGTTCCATTGAGAGATTCATAGGTATACTGATAGAGCACTTCGCTGGGAAATTCCCGCTGTGGCTGGCTCCCGTACAGGTGAAGCTGCTGACGGTGACGGAGAAATTCTCCGACTACGCGCTGAAGATAGCGAAGCAGTTTGAGGAGGCAGGTATCAGGGCTGAAGCTGATATAAGGAACGAGAAGATAGGATACAAGCTGAGAGAGGCCAGGAACGCCAGAACTCCTTACATCTGCGTGATAGGCGAGCGTGAAGTGGAAGCCGGGAATCTGACAGTGCGTTCCAGCAAGGAAGGAGAGCTGGGCGAGATGCTGCCGGAAGAACTGCAGGCCAGGATGTTGAAGGAGATAGCCGACAAGAGCATATGAGAAATGCCGGCGGTGATCGGAATCGGATACGGAGATACAGTTGCAGATGAATAACGGAAATTTTGACGATAGAAACAGGATAACGGGAGACGGCGGGCCGGAAAATCAGGAGACGCCTAGAGCCAGAGACGTGTGGCATAAAAAGCTGTATGGTGCGGAGGGCCGGGGAAAGACCGGCGGCGCCGGGCAGGCTGCTTCCGAAAAGGATGTTGCCGGGCAGGCTGCCACCGGACAAACCGGGTATGCAGGCGGCAGCGCGGGGAGCGGTCAGACCGTTGGAGGGACGGTATATTACGGCGGCGCTCCTACAGGTATTACGGGCGGCAAGAAGACCATGCTCATATTGGCATGTATCCTGGCGGGACTCATACTGCTAGGCATCTTATCCGTGCTGGTGAGAGGTGATTCCGGCCAGTACGGCGCCGGAGAGCTGAGCGGAGCTGCTGATGTTAGCGGTGATCACATAGGTGTCCTCTACGTGGAAGGTACCATAAGCGAGGACAGCGGTACTTACAGCCAGGCGTACGCTATGGATGCGGTCCAGGGGATGATGGACAACAACGATAACAGAGGGCTTATGCTTTTTGTCAATACCCCGGGAGGCGGCGTCTATGAAAGCGATGAACTCCACCTCAAAATACGGGAATATCAGGAGACCACAGGTCGTCCCGTGTACGCTTACTTCGCATCTCAGGCTACATCGGGAGGCTATTATATCTCGGCTTCGGCCGACAAGATCGTGGCCAACAGGAACTGCTGGACAGGCTCCATAGGTGTGACCATCGGAACACTGTATGATATCTCGGGTCTTCTGGAACGGTACGGGATACAGACCGAGACCATAACATCGGGTGCCAACAAGGCCATGGGAGATATCACAGCGCCTATGACGGCGGAACAGAGGACCATCTTCCAGTCTCTCGTGGATGAATCCTACGCCCAGTTCGTATCCATCGTAGCTGACGGCAGAGGATTGAGTGAGGAGTACGTCAGGTCCATATCGGACGGAAGGATATACACGGCTCAGCAGGCTCAGCAGATAGATCTGGTAGACGATGTGGTGGATACCTATGAGGACGCCGTAGAGGATATGGTATACGAATACGGCCTTGAGGACTGCGATATCCGGGAATTTCAATATGTGCCGGAGACCAGTCTGTTCTCCGGACTGATACAGAGCGTAGACAGATTGTCGGAAGCCCTGGCAGGCAGCAGCGATATAAGCGCGCTGGAGAGCCTCATGGAAGACAGCGGTCAGGTGGAGCTGCAGTACATGTGCCAGGACCTGCGATAGCGGCAGACAGCACCTATACAGAGCGATTAACAGGAGCGCTTACCGATTTTTCGGGGCGCTCCTGTTAGTATACGGGAAGAAAAAAGAGGGGCGCTGCCGGATTTTACGGAATCTTTTAAAATCCGGCAGCCCTGACACGAGTTCTTGCCGCATTTTCGATTTAGTTCGATTTTTCGGCAAGCCTGACATGATTCTGTGCCGGATTTTCTTTTATGGAACGAAATTCGGCGCGGTCTTCGCTTAATCATCTGCATTTATTAGAAATATAATACATATATATAAAAATATCACAATAAATAGAGGCGCATTTCTCGGAAGATCCGTTTTTTCTATGTTTTGCTTGCCGGATTTTTTCATTGCAGCGAAAATCCGGCACGAATGCGTGTTGGAGTTGCCGGAAATCGCAGGTTTTTCTAAAATCCGGCAAGGGTGCGTGCAAAGGACCGGGATGACGACCGGGTCAAGGGAAACGCTGGCGGCAGAGATCCGGGAGGAGACAGAGACCCGGGAACCCAGAGACCCGGGAAGCGATGAAAACCCTTGACTGTCCGCCACAATGGTGATAGTATATTAACATATTGTGATACTTTAAACCGATGACGAGGAAGTAAAACCGGGAGACGGTTTCGCAGAGAGTCCGGGATGGTGGGAGCCGGACAGACGCAGTTCCGGTAAATGGGCCTCCGAGGGCGAGGTGAAAGGAGACGTGCAGGCCGTGCGGATATGAAAAGCGCAGACGGCCGCAACCGCTGCAGAGAGGAGCGGCGGGAATGAAGGTCTTCCAGTAGCTGAGACGTGATGCCGACGTGACGGGCAGGGAGTGTGACTGCACTCCGCAGAGAGAACGCATTTCGCGTTAAACAAGGTGGCACCGCAGGTTTACGCCTGTCCTTGAATGAGGACGGGCTTTTTTTATGAGCTGGAAGCCATGAAAACAGGGGACGACGGGAGAGGTCGCAAGATAACGAGAGAAGATGGAAGGAGGAAGCGGGCAGAGAAGTCCGCGGGAAGAAGAAAAATGAAGAGAAAGAGTTTCGCGATACTGGCGGTATTACTGATGATGACTACGCTGTTGCTGACTGGCTGCGGAGGTTCCGGAGGCGGCGATTCCGACACGGTCAAGATAGGGCTGGTCCAGTTGGTGGAACACACATCCCTTGACCAGATAAGGGAATCCATCATAGCGCAGCTTGAGGAAGAAGGATATGTAGATGGGGAAAATATCGAGATAGATTATCAGAACGCTCAGAACGAGCAGTCCAACCTGAAGACCATCTGTCAGGGCTTCGTGGCCGATGACGTGGATGTCATCGTGGCCATAACCACACCGGCAGCTCAGGTAGCCATGGGTGAGACCGATGAGATACCTATCGTGTTCTCCGCGGTGACGGATCCTGTGGCTGCGGAGGTCGTTGAGGACATGGAGCATCCCGGCGGAAACATCACGGGAACATCCGATGTGATATCGGTGGAGAGGATAATGGAACTGGCTCAGGAGATAACACCGGGATTCGAGACAGTAGGCGTTCTGTACAATTCCAGCGAGACCAATTCAGTAGCCACCATCGACAAGCTGAAGGAATATGCCGCCGATAACTCCATCGAAGTGGTGGACTCGGCCATAACAAGCGCCAATGAGATACAGACTGCGGCCCAGAATCTGGCGCAGAAATGTGACATAGTGTTCTCGCCGACCGACAACACGGTGGCGTCGGCCATAGCGACGGCCAATGAAGTGTTCATCGACGCAGGTATCCCTTTCTATGTAGGAGCTGACTCGATGGTCAAGGATGGGGCATTCGCTACCTACGGAGTCGATTATGACTATCTGGGAAGAGAGACGGCCGACATGGTCATAGAGATACTCAATGGCGCCGACCCCGCGGAGATGCCTGTAAGGACCATGGAGGAACTGGCAATATACGTCAACAGCCAGACTGCTGATGAGCTGGGTATAGAGATACCGCAGGATGTGCTGGATCAGGCGACGGATCTTGCCAAGGAAGACCTGTAAGACTGCAGGGGTGCGGCCACGCATGCCGCAAGTCGGCTGCAGGGCCATGACCCGATAAATTAATCTGTAAAGGAAGTTATGTAAAATGTTAGTGATAATATTGCTTGAAGCGCTGGAGCTGGGACTGATATATTCCATACTGGCTCTGGGTGTGTTCCTGTCCTTCAGGACACTCAATACTCCTGACCTTACGGTAGACGGCAGCATCGTTACAGGTGCTGCTATTTCCGCTGTCATGTGTACCGCAGCAGCAGGGATGACGCCTGTCATGCAGGTGCTGATGTGCGTGGCGGGACTGATCCTGTCCTTTATCTTCGGCATGGGTGCCGGAGCTATAACAGCGCTTCTCAACACTAAATTGAAGATACAGCCGCTGCTGGCAGGCATACTGGTCATGTTGGGGATATATTCCATAAATCTGCGGATCCAGGGAAAGGCCAATATCAACCTCAACAGCGTACCGACCCTCTACGGAATGGTGGAGGATGCGATGAACGGCTTTCAGTGGAGCTCCATCGTCTTCGGCGTAGTGATAACGGCCATCATCATCGTCCTGATGTATGGGTTCCTGAAGACGCGAAAGGGATTTGCCCTCAGAGCCACGGGAGACAACGAGGAGATGGTCAGAGCTTACGGAATAAGCAGCGACAACATGAAACTGTTGGGACTCTCCGTTTCTAACGGGCTTGTGGGACTGGCAGGCGGCATGCTGGCCCAGTACCAGGGATATTCCGACGTGGGGATGGGCACGGGAATGGTAGTCATCGGTCTGGCGTCGGTCATCATAGGTGAGGTTATCTTCGGCACCAGGAGCCTCATGAGACGGCTCATCGCCGTCGCCCTGGGAGCTGTGGTATACAGGATGGTCATAGGCGTGGCGCTGTACATCGGTATGCCGCCTACGGACCTGAAGCTGGTATCGGCAGTCATCGTGACCATAGCCCTTGCCATGGGAATGATGGGAGGAAGCTTCTCTCTGAGGAAGAAGAAAGCCAGGGGAGGTGCGGACAATGCTTAAGATAGAGAACCTGACAAAGATATTCGGGAAAGGGACCATCAATGAGATGGTGGCCCTTGACGGAGTGGATTTCCATGCGGAGCCGGGCGATTTCGTGACCATAATAGGAAGCAACGGAGCCGGTAAGTCTACGCTGATGAATTCCATAGCGGGAGTTTTCCCGGTGGACAGCGGCACCATAGTTCTCAACGGCAAGGATATATCCGGACTGCCTGAGCACAAGAGGGCCAGGATGATAGGCCGGGTATTCCAGGATCCTCTCAAGGGGACTGCCTTCGATATGACCATAGAGGAAAACCTGTCCATCGCCTATAACAAGACGAGAAAGCGGGGGTTCCAGGCCGGCATAAACAAGAGCGACAGAGAGCTTTTCAAGGAAAAGCTGGAGCTGCTGGGAATGGGACTTGAGAACAGGATGAAGGAAAAGGTAAGGCTCCTTTCCGGCGGACAGAGACAGGCGCTGACGTTGTTCATGGCTGTCATCTCAGAGCCTGAGCTGCTGCTTCTGGATGAACATACGGCGGCCCTGGATCCATCAGCGGCCAGAAAGGTTTTGGAGCTGACCGACTACTTCGCCGGCAATGGCAGGATGTGTACTATGATGATCACCCACAATATGAAGGCGGCTCTCGAACACGGCAACAGGACCATACTTATGCAGGATGGAAAGATAAAGCTGGATATCAGCGGTCAGGAACGGGACAGGATGACTGTGGAGAAGCTGATAGAAAAATTCGAGATAGACAACGACAGGATGCTGCTGTAAAGGCCGGAATGGCCCGGGGCGCTGCCTGCCGGAGAGGGAGGCTTCGAAGGCTGGAGGAAGTGATGCTGCCGTGTCGGTGAAGAACCGATGCGGCGGCATTTTTACGATGACGACGACCACATTATCACCACAGAGATATGGTAAAATACTTCATAGTCTTTTTGCTGTCATTTTATCATGATAAATGATATACTATAGAAACGACAGCTATCTTTTGATCTAAGAATGGAGGTATCGTACGGTTGAGACGTAATTTTGACATCACATTTGTCATACTGATAGTGATATTGGCCCTCAGCGCTTTCAGGCACGGGGACTTTGCTGATCCTATGGACTGGCTGATGAGTGAGCTGATGATGCTGCCGGGCATAATAATCGGTTTGGCTTTCCACGAGTTCGCTCATGCCAAGGTGGCATACAAGCTGGGAGATCCGACGCCGAAGATGCAGGGCAGGGTGACTATAAACCCTCTGGCTCATATCGATCCGGTAGGGCTGGCAGCACTGCTGTTCGTCGGCTTTGGATGGGGCGTTCCGGTGCAGATAAACCCATCTAATTTCAGGCACAGGAGGCGTGATGAGCTGATGGTGGCGCTGGCCGGTGTGACCATGAACCTGATAATCGCCATCGTCTTTGCCATCATCGCCAAGGTACTGTATATGACGGCAGGGGCTGTTTTCCTGTCCAGCGGCGTGGGCAGCATATTGTGGCTCATGATAATGTACGTGATACAGATAAACCTGGTGCTCATGATATTCAATCTGATACCGTGTCCGCCTCTCGATGGATTTTCCATCATATCGGAGATATTCAACATCAAGCATACGGAATTTTACTGGACCCTGTACAGATACGGCAACTGGATATTGATAGCGCTCATCATATTCGGCATAACAGGCATGATAATTTCACCGTGTGTACAGTTCTTCATGAGTGTGCTGAACAACTTTATATTTTAGATGACGAGGAAAGGACGATATGGATTATCTGAGCAAACTGAACAGAGAACAGAAGGAAGCGGCTATGTACACTGAGGGGCCGCTCCTTATTTTGGCGGGAGCGGGCAGCGGCAAGACAAGTACCATGACCCACCGCATCGCTTACATGATAGATGAGAAGGGCGTAGACCCATACAATATACTGGCTGTGACATTCACCAACAAGGCAGCCAGAGAGATGAGGGACAGGGTGGAAGCGCTGGTAGGCCATGGTCTGCCATCCTGGATACTTACCTTTCATTCGGCGTGTCTCAGGATACTGAGAGCCCATGCGGAGGTACTGGGGTACGGCAGGGATTTTACTGTCTATGACCCTACCGATCAAAAGACGCTGGTGAAGAATATAATAAAAGAGCTTGGGATAGACGGGAAGCGATTCACTCCGTCTTATTTTCTGGGCATTATCAGCAAGTGCAAGGAACAGCGTATCACGTGGCAGGAATACCCGAGGGTATACGGAGACGATATCAAAGCAGAGATGGCGGGTAAGGTCTACGCTGCTTATGAGAAGACGTTAAAGAAGAACAACGCCATGGATTTCGATGACCTGCTGCTGAATGCCGTACGGCTCTTCGAGCAGGACGAGGCGGTTTTGCTGGAATACCAGAACAGATTCAGATACATAATGGTGGACGAGTATCAGGATACCAACAGGATACAGTACCTGTTCATAAAGATGCTGGCGGAAGCGCACAATAACATATGCGTCGTAGGCGATGACGATCAGTGCATATATCAGTGGAGAGGCGCTGATATACGGAATATCCTTGAATTCGAGAAGGACTTCAAAGGAGTCAAGACCATAAAGCTGGAGCAGAACTACAGATCCACGTCTACGATACTGGACGCGGCTCACTCGGTCATATCCAATAACAGAGGAAGAAAAGCCAAGAAGCTGTGGACCGACAAGGAGCCGGGAAACAAGATAATATACTACAGAGCCGATGACGAACGGGATGAGGCGTACTTTGTGGCCGGCGAGATAAACAGGATGAAGTCGTCAGACAGAAAGTACAGCGACTTCGCTATCCTCTACAGGACGAATTCACAGTCCAGGACCTTCGAGGAGGCTCTGTCCAGGCGGGACATCCCTTACCGGGTGCTGGGAGGACTGAGGTATTACGACAGGAAAGAGATAAAGGATATCATGTGCTACCTCCGATTGATACAGAACAAGTCCGACGATCTGGCCCTGGCCAGGATAATAAACGAGCCTAAGCGAGGTATAGGGGGAAAGACACTGGACAAGCTCAGATCGCTGGCTTCTGTAAGAGGCGAGAGCCTTTTCGATACGCTGACGGACAGGGAGGTCACGTCGTCCTTTTCCTCAAAGGTATCGGCCAACATCGAGAGCTTTGTGGATATGGTAGAGTCATACAGTGCCGAAAAGGACAACATGAAGATATCGGATCTGTACGACGGAGTGCTGGTGAAATCAGGTTATCTGAGGGCTCTGGAGGAACAAAGCGCGGCGGGACAGGCCATGCTGGAGGCTGAGAGCCGCATGGAAAACCTGATGGAGTTCAAATCGGTCATATACGATTATGAGGAGGAAGACCCTAACATTTCCCTTTCGGAGTTCATGGAAAGGATAGCGTTGCTGGCGGAAGTAGATAATCATGACGCCGGTGAGAATGCGGTGGTGATGATGACTATGCACAGCGCCAAGGGCCTGGAATTCCCATTCGTATTCATGCCGGGCATGGAGGATGGTCTTTTCCCGGGATGGAGAGCCTTTGACAGACCGGAAGGACTGGAGGAGGAGCGGCGTCTCTGTTACGTGGGGATAACCAGAGCAAAGGAGCGGCTGTGGCTCACCAGCGCCCAGCAGCGGACCATTTATGGTAAGACCGACTATACCAGGGAGTCTCAATTTCTGCGTGAGCTGGATAAAAAGCTGCTGGAGGGAGACGCTATATACGAGAAGAAAAAGACGGACGCAGGTCGCGGGGCCTTTACCGATGGCATTACGAAAAGCAAATCGCTGAAGCCTTTCGATCAGTTGAAATATGCAAGACAACAGACGAAGAAAAACGTCGAGGCCCTTTCGTCGGATCTCGCGCCGGGGGATGCGGTCTCCCACCCTAAGTTCGGGGAGGGGCAGGTGATATCCTGCGATGGAAAAATCGTCGCGGTGAAATTCGGAGATGAGACGAAAAAGCTGGCGCTGGGGTTCGCTCCCCTCAAAAAGCTGTGATGACAGTGTGCCGGAGAGAGGTGTATTGCTATGGATGATAAGCGAAAGCTGATGGAGGAAAAGGTAGCCTTTTTGAACAGGGCGGCCGAAGCGTATTATCAGCGGGATGAGGAGATAATATCCAATCTGGAGTACGACAGGCTCTACGACCAGCTTCAGGCTCTGGAAAAGGAGACGGGCATCGTCCTGTCAGGCAGTCCAACCGTCAGGGTAGGATACGAGGTGGTGAGCGGACTGCCTAAGGAGCGGCATCCGTCGCCGATGCTGTCCCTGGATAAGACCAAGGATGTGACGGCGCTGAAGGACTGGCTGGGCGATAAGGCTGGCCTCCTTTCGTGGAAGCTGGACGGGCTCACTATCGTTATGTCCTATGAAGGCGGCAAGCTGACCAAGGCTGTCACCCGCGGCGACGGTATCACAGGAGAGGTCATCACTAACAACGCCAGGGTATTCGAAAATATACCTCTTACGATCCCCGAGAAGGGCCCGGTGACGGTGAGAGGTGAAGCAGTAATCAGCTACCGGGATTTTGAGAAGATCAATGAAACTATAGGCGATGCGGATGCCAGGTATAAGAATCCCCGCAATCTCTGCAGCGGCACCGTGAGACAGCTCAACAACGAGATAACCGCCGGAAGGCACGTCAAGTTCTACGCCTTTTCTCTGGCGGAAGGAAAGGACGCTCAGTTCAGACACCAGCAGTTTCAATGGATGAAAGAGCAGGGCTTTGAAACGGTGGAGTACGTGAAGGTCAACGCCGATACGGTGGAAGAGGCAGTGAACGGTTTCCAGGAGAGGATAGGGGCCTTCCCGCTGCCTTCCGATGGTTTGGTTCTTACCTTCGACGATATAGAATACGGCAGATCCCTGGGCGCGACGGCCAAATTCCCCAGGGATTCCATCGCTTTCAAGTGGAAGGACGAGATGAGGGAGACGACCCTCAGGGAGATACTGTGGAACGTATCCAGGACAGGGCTCATCAATCCCATCGCCATATTCGAACCGGTGGAGCTGGAAGGGACCACCGTCAGCAGAGCTTCGGTCCACAATCTGAGCATCGTGAAGGAGCTGGCGCTGGGAGAAGGGGATGAGATAAGGGTATACAAGGCCAACATGATAATCCCTCAGGTGGCGGAAAATCTGACCAGGAGCGGCACGGCTCAGCCGCCGGACAAATGTCCCGTATGCGGCAGCGATACGGTGATAGAGGACGACAACGGTGTGGAGACTCTCCATTGTCCAAATCCGGAATGTCCGGCCAAGAGGATAAAAGCTTTCACACATTTTGTCAGCAGGAATGCAATGAACATAGAAGGATTGTCGGAAGCGACGCTGGAACGCCTGGTGGACGAGGGGATGGTGCGGGAATTCGCGGATCTGTTCGATTTGGGCAAATGGCGGGATCGTATCGTCACGATGGAGGGGTTTGGAGAGAAGTCTTTCGACAACCTGACGGCTGCTGCTGAAAAGGCCAGCCATACTACGCCCGCAAGGCTTCTGTTCGGATTGGGGATACCTAATATCGGAGTGGCCAATGCCAGGATGATAGCCAGGGAATGCGGTGACGACTGGGACAGGATATGCAGCCTCACTGAGGAGGAGCTGACGGCCATAGACGGGATAGGAGCTGTGATGGCCAGTGGCTATGTGAAATTTTTCCACGATGGAGAAAAACTGAAGCTGCTGTCTCACCTGATGCCGAAGCTGGAGCTGGTGAAAGAGAGCGACGAGGGCAGGAGCGACCAGCTTGCCGGACTGACCTTCGTCATAACCGGTAAGGTGGAGCATTTCGATAACCGGGACGCACTGAAAGCCGCTGTGGAAAAGGCCGGAGGAAAGACCTCCTCGGCGGTCAGCAGTAAGACCGATTATCTGATAAACAACGATATATTCTCCGGGTCTTCCAAGAACAGGAAAGCCAAGGAGCTGGGGATACCGATAATCACAGAAGAAGAATTTTTGAAAATGATAGAGGGTTGATATTTATGCTGAAGACAGGAAAACTGGACAGCGATCTGTTGAAGAAGCTGGTATTCGATAAGATAACTTATAGAAGCGACGATGTGAAGGTGAGACCGGGAATAGGTGAGGATTGCGCTGTGGTGGATTTTGAGAAGTATGACTGTGTTATGTCTACCGATCCCATTACAGCAGCCGTCAACGATATCGGCAGGCTTTCCATACATATAACGTGTAATGATATAGCTTCCAATGGAGTTCAGCCTCTGGGCATCATGCTGGCAGTGATGCTGCCGGAGGGGACGACGGAAGATGATGTGGAGCATATCATGGGGCAGGCCGCCGAGACGGCCGGACGTCTGGGAGTGGAGGTCATCGGAGGTCATACGGAGATCACGCCCGCTGTCAATCAGCCTGTGATAGTGTCGACAGCCATCGGCAAGACTCTGGCAGGCCATTCCCAGAGCGGCGACGATATGGTGCCTGGCGACTACATAATGATAAGCAAATCCATCGGCTTGGAGGGAAGCGGGATCATCGCCTGCGACCATGAGAAAAAGCTGATGGATGTACTGACAGAAGAGGAGCTGGCGCGCGCCAAATCATTCCTCGATATGGTCAGTGTCGTACCGGAAGGTGTAGTGGCCGGGAAGGTAGGGACTCACGGTATGCACGACATAACAGAAGGCGGTGTCATGGGGGCTGTCTGGGAGATGTGTCAGATCTCTCATAAGGGAGCCCGGGTGTGGTCGGATGAGATACCTGTAGAGCCGGAGACAGAGAAGATCTGCGATTTTTTCCATATCGATCCTACTCGCCTGATTTCCAGCGGCGCTATGGTCATAGTGACGCCAAAGGCGAAGAAAGAGGAGATGCTGGCCGCTATGGACGCGGCTGGGATAAAATGTACTATCATAGGCCAGGTGGAAGAGGAGAGCTTCGGCGTCATGGACAGTTCGGGAGACTGCCTGACTGAGATAGAACCACCATATGCGGATGAGATATATAAGGTGGTGGGGAAGTAGGCGCAGACTGGAATGAGCTACATACCCCTTGACGTGGCTTCTCAAACATAATATAATCATAGAGATAAATTGCCTTTTGATGGTTCCGCTCGCATGGTTTGGGTCCTGCGCAATAGGACGCCGTGAACCTTGTCAGGTCCGGAAGGAAGCAGCAATAAGCGGAAGCTCTTATGTGCCGCAGATAAGCCTTCTCCTACGCCTGCGGAGCTTTCAAAGGGCAATTTATATTTTGCCCGATTGGGCGGATGAAAGGTCGAAAGAAAGGATACCTGATGTACACAGCATTGTACAGAGCCTATCGTCCCGAAGTCTTCGACGAGATACTGGGACAGGAGCATATCGTAAAAATACTTAAAAATCAAATAGATTCAGACAGCACCAGTCACGCTTACCTGTTCTGCGGTACGAGAGGTACGGGGAAGACTACTACGGCCAGGATACTGGCCAAAGGCCTCAACTGCACGGCAGAGGAGGGGCAGAGACCATGCGGACACTGCAGTGTCTGCAATTCCATAAAGGAAGGGACGTATATCGATGTGATAGAGATAGATGCCGCTTCCAATAACGGGGTGGACAACATAAGGGAGCTGCGTGAAAGCGTCAAATATCCGCCTGCTGTGGGCCGGAAAAAGGTATATATCATAGACGAGGTCCACATGCTTTCTCCGGGGGCATTCAACGCCCTTCTTAAGACGTTGGAGGAACCACCCGGATATGTGGTCTTCATCCTGGCGACGACGGAGCCTCAGAAACTGCCAGCCACTATACTGTCCAGATGCATGAGGCTTGATTTCAAACGTGTGCCGGAAGCCGTGCTGATAAAGGGTATGGCCGAGATCTGCAGTAAACGTGAGATAGACGTGTCTGAAGACGCGCTGAGGATAATAGCGGCTAATGCCGATGGATCGGTCAGAGACGGACTCAGCATATTGGATCAGTGTATATCCGGCGGCGATACTCATGTGGGCGCTAAAGATGTATTGGAGTTTTTAGGAGCTTCCGGTGAGGAAATCTTCATAGAACTGACTGATATGGTGAGAAAAGGAAAGACTGCTGACGCTCTGGTGCTCGTAGACGAAGTCCTTTCTGACGGTAAAGATGTGAGACAGTTCATTCGTGACTGGGTGAATCATTATAGGAATTTACTGATGGCCAAGTTCATCAGGGACCCTCAGAATGTGATAAATATGTCTGTCGAGAATATAGAGAGGATAAGGAAACAGAGTGAGAGCATAGAGCTGGCGGATATAAACAGAGGGATATTGGAGCTGTCTAAAACCATGAGGGAAGCGAAATGGTCTACTCAGCCCAGGATCCTGCTGGAGCTGGCTGCAGTGACCATGTCTGCCGATGTCTACAGTATGCGCGGAGCGGAGGAACGGGCAGCACGCACTGCGGTGAAGGGACAGACAGTCTCAGATTCGTCAATGGGACCGGCAGCGACGGGAAAAGCGAGCGGCGAAGACCGAAACGCAGCTGATGGTGATGGAAAAAGCGCGGAAGGCGAGGAGCGCAGACCGGGACAGGACGCGGACAGCAGTCAGGAAAATACCGGGTATGATCAACAGCCCCGGTACGATTGCGATGCCCTGTGGAAGGCTGTCTTTGAGGATGGGGAGGCTGCCAAGGGGAGCTTCTATATAATAGGCAGCGGAGCGGCGTTGACAGATATCGGTCAGTATGAGTTTACGGTAACGGCTTCGTCGGAACATGTGAAAAGCCACGCCGAGAACAACAGACAATTGCTGGAGGACCTGATGGAAAAGCATACGGGAAAGCGCAGGACAATGAAGGTCGTCATGAAAGGTGAAAGCAGCGGATCCAAGAATGGCAGACAGGCGGAGGATATAGCCAGGGAAGCCGGGGATATCCTCGGGATAGATGTGGAAATAAGATGATCTAACGAAGGGCGGACTTTGAGCATGACCGCTGAAAGAAAGGAAACGAAATATGGGAAAAGGAATGAGAGCAGGGAAAAAACCGAAAGCGCCGGGCATGGGGAATATGCAGAAGCAGATGCAGCAGATGCAGGCTATGCAGCGCAAGATGGATGAGCTTCAGGCGGAGATAAACGAGATGGAAGCGACGGCTTCATCGGGAGGAGGCGCTGTTACGGTGACCGTAACAGGAAAGAAAGAGATAAAGGATATCGTCATAAAGCCGGAAGTCGTAGACCCTGAAGATATAGAGATGCTGCAGGATCTGATAATGGTAGCGGCAAACGAGGCGCTGAGACAGATGGAAGAGATCTCCCAGAACGAAATGAATAAACTGACGGCTGGGCTGGGCATACCGGGACTGTAGAAATATGAAATACTATGCGAAACCGCTGAACCGTCTGATAAACGAGTTGGCCAAGCTGCCCGGTATAGGGGGAAAGACAGCTCAAAGGCTGGCATTTCATATCCTGTCCATGGATGATAAGTCGGCCATGGAGCTGGCAGAGGCTATAAGCGACGCGAAAAGGTCAATGACATACTGTTCGGTATGCGGGAACCTGACCGATATGGATCCGTGTGCCATATGTGCTGATGAAAGCCGCGATAAGAGCGTCATCTGCGTGGTGGAAAGCCCAAAGGATGTAGTGGCCATGGAGAAGATAAGGGAGTACAGAGGATATTACCATGTGCTTCACGGAGCGATATCTCCTATGGACGGCATAGGTCCCGATGACATCAATCTCAAGAGCCTTATCATGCGTCTTCAGGACGAAGATGTAAAAGAGCTTATTATCGCTACCAATCCTAACATTGAAGGAGAAGCTACCGCTATGTATATAGCCAGGCTCATCAAGCCTTCCGGGATAAAGGTCACAAGGATAGCTCACGGGATACCGGTGGGAGGAGATCTGGAATACGCAGATGAAGTGACACTGCTGAAGGCTATGGAAGGGCGGCGGGAGCTGTAAGCCGGTACGGTCGCCCGGGATTTTCCGAAGGCTGCTGTAATAGAACGCCCGATTTGAGAATATATTTAAGAGACGAGAACTGTCGTCTCTTATTTTTTTACCATGTGGGGAATGACGTTTTTTGACGCTGACGCAAGGCAGCTGGATGATGGAGGATATGATGGACGTGGGAATGGAAGCCGGAATATTTCTGGCGTATGCGGCGGGGATAGCGCTGATATTCTTTTTCGGGAAAATGCTTGTCATTCCTGCCAGGTTCATGCTGAAGCTGCTGCTCAACGGAGCAGCGGGCGGAGCATTGCTGGTGATCTTGAATTTTTTTGGCGGCGCGATCGGTATCACGGTGCCTGTGAATCTCATCACGGCTTTTGCGGCAGGAGCTTTGGGTCTCCCGGGAATAGCGGCTCTCGTGGTATATTTCTTTTTCTGGTAAATATCGAAATGAAATATCCTGATCAGGAAATTTCGTGAAATACCGGTTAAACTTTCCGAATATTTAAGGAAAAAACAATTTTTAGGAAAAAAATTAACGGAGTTGCTGTATTTTTTTTTATAGTCTAAAAGTAATGAAACTTTTCGCTTGGATGATATAATATCTCACGTAATTATCGCGTTCATTGTATTGCTAGGAGGTAAAAAATGAGTCAGCAGGGGAGTAGACAAGCTGTTGAGACTCAAGATCATGGCTTGAAAAAGCACGACATAAAGGTCTCGACAGTAGTTTTCATGATTTTCTGTCTGGTGGCTGCAGGGTGTTACGGCATAGAGGAAATGATTCCAGAGTGCGGTCCCGGGCTTACGATAATCATGCTTTGTGTATTACCTTTCGTATGGGGACTGCCATTTGGGCTGGTGGCTTCAGAGCTGGGGTCGGTAAGACCGCAGGAAGGTGGATATTATAAATGGGTGCAGGAGGCTCTCGGAGAATTCTGGGGCTTCCAGGCAGGATGGTGGAGAACTATTTCCATATATATCGACAATACACTTTATGTAATACTGGCAGGCGGATATGCTGCATCTCAGTGGGATCTGGGAGGTGTCGCGGAGTTTGCCATCAAGGCGTTGATGATAATTGTCTTCACATATATCAACGTGAGAGGTGTGAAAGATGTGGGGATAGTGAGCACGATACTTTCCATACTGGTAATGGTCGCTTTCGGGATGGTCGCTGTGTGCGGTTTCATGAACTGGGGCGAAGGGACAGATATTTCATTCCAGATAACGGCCTACGAGGCAAATGGTATCGGCGACTGGTTCTTCTTCATTGCCGGAGGCATTTCCATAGGGATGTGGATGTATTCGGGATATGAGTCCATGTCCACCATAGCGGGGGAAGTGGCGAATCCACAGGTCATACCTAAGGGAACGCTGATAACGATACCTCTCATCATGGCTGTATACATTTTCCCTACAGTAGCCGGACTCGGTTCCATGGGACAGTGGGAGAATTGGGGTACCGAAGCCGGCATGGTAGGATATGCGGACGTGTGCGAGATGTTCTGGGGACCGGCGATGGGTGTCTTCTTCGTAGTAGTCGCCATACTGGCACAGTGCTCGATATATAATACATATATAGCCTCTGGTTCCAGAGGGTTCTTCTCGTTGGCCGATGACCATCTGGCTCCGCCGATACTGGTCAGGTGCGATAAGAAGCACGGTGTTCCGTACATATCGGTGCTTTCTGTAGGTATCGTCAATCTGATACTCTGTATGCTGCCGTTCGGATTCATTATCGTACTGGATGTATGCCTGCTGGTCGCATCATATATAATGGTATACATCTCGGCTATGATACTGAGAAAGCGAATACCGCAGGATGAATATAAATTCAGGATACCGGGAGGGTTCGGTTTCCTGGCGCTGATATGCATCGTTCCTATATGTGTGGCCATATTCGCGTTTTTCATCAACGGCTCCGACTATTATCTGGGTGGAATGGTAGGTATCCTGACAGGTCCGATCCTCTATACTATATGGAGAAAAAGGTATGGCGGGCTCACGAAGAAGGATCCTACGGCATTCCCGTCCAATCCGAAAACAGGCCTGGCTGTGGGAGACACGAAAAGGATGTCATTCCTCTTCCTGCTCATGACCATCATGAATGTGGTCGCCTGTGTGTTCATGCCGTGGTACGAAGGCTGGGGAACAGCGGACTCGTGGGGTTCGGGAGACTATTTCGATGGTATCCTGGAAAAATTTGATGTAAATGTGATAGTGAATGTCATCGGGACCGGGCTTTATATACTCACGGCTGTGTGCGCGGTAGCGTGTATAGTATTGTTCCTGGTATCGAGGAAAGTGGAAACAGCAAAAGAAAATTAGAACTTGGATAAGATATAAGCGATATTACGAATCAAGACCGTCGTTCCGATTAAAGGAAACGGCGGTTTCATTTTTCGAGGAATTTCACGGCGTTGGCTGCGGCAGAGGCTCCGTCAGCCGCGGCTGTTACCAGTTGCCTCAGCTCTTTTGTCCTGCAATCTCCCGCGGCGAAGACGCCTGGTGTCTTTGTCATGCATGATTCGCCTGCGATGATGTAGCCGCAGCTGTCCATGTCTGCCAGGTGGGCGAAGGGCGTGTTTTGCGGTATTTGGCCTATAGCTATGAAAAGTCCCTGTATCCGGAGAATACGGATCGAACCTTCGCCGGCGATATGCCCGGAGGATATCTCGATGCTGTCGAGGCGATCTTTCCCACGAAGATCCCTGATCTCAGTGTCGAGAAGGGCAACTATGTTGCTGGTGCTGCCGACCCTCTTGACGAGAGCGGCTTCCCCTGAAAAGCTGTTCCGTCTGTGGATGAGGTAGACTTTTCTGCACAGGAGGGACAGATAGAGAGCCTCTTCCAGCGCAGTGCTTCCTCCTCCTGCCACGGCTACGTCCCTGGCTTTGTAAAAGGCTCCGTCGCAGGTAGCGCAGTACGATATTCCACGGCCTGTAAATGATTCTTCGCCCGGAAGACCCAGTTTCCGGTTTTTCGTACCGACTGCTATGATGAGAGAACGACCGGTATAGACACTGATTTTCCCGCGAACAGTAAAGAGCCCGTCTTCATATGCTGCTGATAAGATCTCGTCACTGGCTTTTTCAACATCCAGCGATTCGATCTGCCGGAAGAGATCGGCAGCAAAAGTATGGCCTTTGGGCGAAATGAGTCCTGGATAATTCTCGATCTCCGGCGTGGATATTATCTGCCCGCCGAAGACGCTGCGTTCTATTATCAACACTTTTTTCCCGGAACGGCAGCCGTATATGGCAGCAGTCATGCCAGCGGTTCCGCCTCCGATTATGACGATATCGTAGACCTTTTTCAAAAAAATACCTCCAAAGCGGCAACAATGTTGTTGGCGTTTTCTGTATAAGTTTGCGAAATAATTAACAGGGCCCCAATCAGGTGAAAAACCAACGAATAGAGCAATTTTCAGAGTATTTCGCATATTGGATTTGGCTTGATTATTTCATATATATATATGTATAATAAGCATGAGAATTTATAGCTCGGTTAGTTTTTGTTATTAGGAGGATTATATGGGCACTATTCTTTTTCTTATTGGATTTCCAATAATTATTGCCTTGATTCTTTTAGTAAGCAAGGGGGATAAGGTCAGAGACGTGGTTGTCAAGCTGGCGGCGATAGTCATCGCGGCGGCATCCATCGTCGTGGCTGTCCAGTATTTCAAATCGGGCGGGACTTCGTTCGAGTTCCACGCCGAATTTGTCAACTACATTATGATGGCTATCGAAGCGCTGCTTGCGATATATATCATCATAATCGGCATCAAGCATAAGAAATATCTGGCGTCTCTTTTCGCTGTCATCCAAACTCCTCTGTTGATTTGGTTTGAGCTTACTAAAGCACACGGCATTGAAGTCAGAAGCAACATGTATGTTGACAGACTTTCGATAATCATGATATTGATTATTGGTATTATTGGCTCTTTGATAACTGTTTATGCGTTGGGGTACATGAAAGATTTTCAGCATCACCATTCGGATCAGCCGGACAGAAGACCTTGGTTCTTCTTCGTGATGTTCATCTTCCTGGGCGCTATGGTAGGTCTGGTAACATCCAACAACATGATCTGGATGTACTTCTTCTGGGAGATCACCAGCCTGTCGTCCTTCTGGCTCATCGGTTTTACCAGGACCAAGGAAGCGACCAATAACGCGTTCAGAGCGCTGATCATGAACCTTCTCGGAGGTCTGAGCTTCGCAGTCGGGATCGTTATACTGGGAACGGTATTCGGTACGATAGAGCTCGATACGATGCTGATGGTCGGCTCCGTTTACGGCGAGATCGTAGCTATCCCGGCAGCATTCTTTGCTTTCGCCGGTATCACAAAAGCGGCTCAGATGCCGTTCAACAGCTGGCTCCTGGGTGCCATGGTAGCACCGACGCCTACATCAGCTCTCCTTCACTCATCTACGATGGTAAAGGCCGGAGTATTCATGATAATAAAGCTGTCGCCTGTTCTCGGCATGGGCAACTTCGCAGGGATAATGACGATGATGGTCGGCGGGATAACGTTCCTGATGGCCTCCTTCGCCGCCATATCTCAGAGCAATGCCAAGAGAGTGCTGGCGTATTCGACTATAGCAAACCTGGGTCTGATTGTTACATGCGGCGGCATAGGTACTGCCGAGGCTGTATGGGCAGGAATAATGCTGATAATATTCCATGCGGTTACCAAGTCTCTGCTGTTCCTGTGCGTAGGTACTGCCGAACACAATATCGGAAGCAGGGATATCGAGGATATGGACGGTCTCTTTGTGAGAATGCCTAGACTGGCAAGCTTCATGCTTATAGGTATCGCAGGAATGTTCCTGGCTCCGTTCGGTATGCTGATATCAAAATGGGCGGCGATGACGTCCTTTGTGGATTCGGGCAATTTCATCCTGGTAGGGATAATTTGCTTCGGAAGTGCCGTTACAGCCTTCTACTGGATAAAGTGGATGGGTAAGCTTTCGGCCATCGTTGCCAATGAAAAGAATATACAACAGGATGTACATAAGGAAGAATGGTTTGTACAGGGAACATTGACAGGACTTACTATCGTGGTATGTCTTATCTTCCCGCTCATCTCCATGTACATGCTGGTACCTTATCTCGAAGGTGTATTTGGCGGTCTGGCCACATCGGTGTTGTCGTCCAACAATATGATCATCATGGTCGTTATGTTGGTGGTCCTGGTGCTGTTGACGGCGTTCTGCTTCGGAAAGACAAAGAAGAAGATCGTTCCGATCTATCTTGCCGGTGTCAACGAAGGAGACAACAGGACTTATCGTGGCTCCATGGGCAAAGATGTTGCGTTCACACTGAGGAACTGGCATATGGACAGCTACTTCGGAGAAAAGAAGATGAATCTCATAGGTGGTATATTGACTACCGCCATGTTGGTAATAGGGATCGGTGTTATGATCGGAACCCTTGTCAGCTTGTTGGGAGGTGTCGCGTAATGATTATCGAGAATGTAATATCCATAATCGCATACCTGATCCTGGCTCCTTTGGCAGGAGGTCTTCTGGCAGGTCTTGACAGAAAATTGTCGGCAAGGATGCAGAGAAGAGTAGGCCCTCCTGTTCTTCAGCCTTTCTACGACGTATTGAAGCTCTTTGAAAAGGAAAAACAGACGGTAACGAGAGTTCAGGACTATTATGTCCTCATCTTCGTCATCTTTGTGATGGCTTCCGGAGCCATATTCTTTGGAGGGGGAGACCTGCTGCTGGTCATATTCACATTGACAGTAGCCAGTGCGTTCCTCATCATAGCAGCCTTTTCATCCAACTCGCCATATGCACAGGTGGGTGCTGAGCGTGAACTGTTGCAGATGATGGCTTATGAACCGATGGTGCTGATGACGGCTATAGGCTTCTACATGTATTGCGGAAGCTTTACCGTAAGCGACATCATGAAAGGGATCTCGATGCCGTTCCTGCCTTTGATAGGTATATTCATCGGTTTCGTATTTATCCTGACTATCAAGTTCAGGAAATCGCCGTTCGATCTGAGTATGTCTCACCACGCTCATCAGGAGCTGGTAAGAGGTCTGACTACAGAGTTTTCCGGAAGAACGCTGGGATGGATAGAGATATCTCACTGGTATGAAAACGTATTCCTGCTGGGATTCGTATTCCTGTTCTTCGCCAATGGCACTGTATGGGGAACGATAATAGGAGTAGTCGTAGCTGTCGTTGCCTACTTCTTCGAAGTTCTCATAGACAACAGCTTCGCCAGAATGAAGTGGCAGTTCGCTTTCAAATCGGCGTGGATAGTAGCTCTCATCTGCGGCGTTATCAATATTTTCGTGCTGTATCTGATAGTTTAAAGGAGGTGTAGAAATGTCATATATTGCAAAATCACCATGGGTAATCCATTATGACGGCTCCAGCTGCAACGGATGTGATATAGAAGTTCTGGCATGTCTTACACCTATGTATGACGTGGAACGATTCGGTATCATAAATACAGGTAACCCGAAACACGCGGATGTATTCCTGGTTACCGGCTCTGTTAACGAGCAGAACAAGGATGTCGTAAAACAGATATATGAGCAGATGCCTGAGCCTAAGGTGGTAGTGGCCGTAGGCATATGTGCTTGCTCGGCAGGCATTTTCAAACAGTGCTATAATATCATGGGCGGTGTAGACACCGTTATCCCGGTAGATGTGTACGTTCCGGGCTGCGCGGCAAGACCGGAGGCCATAATAGACGGCGTAGTAAAGGGTCTGGCTGTGCTCCAGGAAAAGAGAGAAAAACTGGCGAAGAACCAGGAGATCGCCGAGGACATGGCAGCTGAGGAAAATGAAAAGACTGAGGCGGCTGAGGAAGGAGGGGAAAACTGATGAGTGAGAGAGTATTTGTTGAACAGAACTTCACCCCTGTAGAACTTTCCCAGCTTCTGACCAAGGTAAAGGATCTTAAGGCTGAAGGCTATAGATTTGGCCAGGCTTGCGCCACAGTCGTAGACGACACCTTTGAGATAATCTATTCGTTTGACAAGGATTATCAGCTGGTAAATCTGAGATTGGTTATTTCCCAGGGAGATGAAGTAGAAAGTATAACAGGTGTATATTGGCCTGCATTCATATATGAAAACGAAATGCATGACCTGTTCGGCATCCAGTTCAACCATATGGAGCTGGATTATGAAGGCAATTTCTTCAAGGTGGCCGAACCTACTCCATGGAATCCGAAGAAATAGGAAAGGAAGGTAATAATATGGGTAAGAAAACTATAATTCCTTTCGGACCACAGCATCCGGTACTCCCGGAACCTGTTCACATCGACCTGGTGGTCGAAGATGAAACAGTAGTGGAAGCCATTCCATCTATCGGATTTATCCATAGAGGACTGGAAAAGCTGGTGGAAAAAAGGGACTATACCCAGATGGTATATGTTATAGAGCGTATCTGCGGTATTTGCAGCTTTGGACACGGATGGGGAGCGGCTGCTTCCATCGAAGGCGCCATGGGTGTAAAGATACCGGAGAGAGCTGAATATCTCAGGACGATACTCCACGAGCTGTCCAGGCTCCACAGCCATTTGCTGTGGCTCGGACTTCTGGCTGATGCGTTCGGCTTCGAAAGTCTGTTCATGCACTGCTGGAGGATAAGGGAGACTATACTGGATATCCTCGAGAAAGCTACAGGAGGAAGAGTTATCTTCTCCATCTGTAAGGTAGGTGGTCTGAGAAAGGATATCGACAATGAAGAGCTGAAGGAGATAGCTTCCAAGCTGGAAAGCATCAGAGCTGAAGTGAAAGAGATCACCGATGTATTCATCGAGGACGATTCTGTTAAAAACAGGATGTGCGGTGTAGGCGTGCTCTCTAAGGAAGACGCTATGGAGCTGTGCGCGGTGGGACCTGTGGCAAGAGGATCCGGCGTCGTGCAGGATCTGAGAATGACTGACAATCACGGCGTATACGGTGAACTGGGATTCGAACCTGTCATAGAGGAAGCGGGAGACTGCTATGCGAGATGTAAGGTGAGAATAGGAGAAGTGTTCCAGTCTATAGATCTCATCGTCAAGGCTGTTGAGAAGATTCCTGATGGTCCGGTAGACGTTCCGGTCAAAGGAAATGTAGAGGGAGAACATATGGTAAGGCTGGAGCAGCCTAGAGGAGAGGCATATTATTATGCCAAAGGAGCCGGCACGAAATTCCTCAAGAGGATGCGTGTCAGGACCCCGACCAATATGAATATCCCGGCACTGGTTAAAATACTGCAGGGCTGCGATCTGGCGGACGTACCGATGATGGTGCTGACTATCGACCCTTGCATCAGTTGTACAGAAAGGTAGGTGAGAGTTAATGGGAGCTTTTAAAATTGCCAAAACAGTACTGAAAAGCGCATTCAAAAAGCCTGCGACTCTCATGTATCCTGTGGTGGAACGAGAATGGCAGGAAAGGACGAGAGGAAGCATAGATATCGAGGCGGATAAGTGTATTCTCTGCGGGATATGCTCCAAAAGATGTCCGGCCGACGCTATAAATGTAGACAGAAAGGGTGGCAAATGGGAGATACACAGGATGCAGTGTGTCCAGTGCGGAGAGTGCGTGGAAGCGTGTCCGAAAAACTGTCTCGATATGAACCCTAAGTATACGGAGCCTGGTACGGAAAAGGTCATAGATATCGTCGATGTGGAAGTGAAGAAGCCTGCGGCTAAAGACGATAAAGGCGGCAGCGCGAATGCGGCTTCCGGGGACGACGATAAGCTGATCTGTGATCAGGATGTCTGCATCTATTGTGGATTGTGCGCTAAAAATTGTCCGTGCGACGCTCTTGAAGTCGACAGGAAGGAAAAGATCTGGAAAGTCGATGATGACGCATGTGTCAAGTGTGGAGCATGTGTCGACAAGTGTCCTAAGAAGTGCCTGATTATCGGCGCGCCTGGAGAGGCAAAGGCTGAGGAAAAAACAGAAGAAGCTCCGGCGGCAGCTGAAGCGTCAACAGATGATGAGAAGCTGATCTGCGATCAGGATGACTGCATCTATTGCGGATTGTGTGCTAAGAATTGTCCGTGCGACGCTCTTGAAGTCGACAGAAAGGAAAAAATCTGGAAAGTCGATGATGACGCGTGTGTCAAGTGCGGAGCATGCGTCGACAAGTGTCCTAAGAAGTGCCTGACTATAGGTATCCCTTCGGATACGGAAAGTGAAGCCGGCGACAAGGCGGATGAGAAACCTGCCGCAGTGTCGATGAAGCCGGTCATGGATGAGGACAGATGCGTTTACTGCAACATGTGCGCTAATGAATGTCCTGCCGACGCTCTGGAAGTAGAGGTCGATGACTGGAAGCTGGACGAGGATAAGTGCATCGGTTGCGGGGCCTGCATAGACGTATGCCCGGCAGATGCCCTTGAGATGACGGAAAAATAGACGGTTTGAAGACGATCTGAAAGTCAGGATATGCAGGCGGCCGACAGGCTGTCTGCATATTTTTCGCGAAAAATCTTGACATTGACAACGTGGTAATATACAATTATTTAGCGACTTTATGTGAATAACCGAATAAGGGCAGTATCTGCTCTTACTTTTATAACGAAGAAAATGTCGCGTTTATCGTGATGTTGACGGAGTTTTAAGGGAGTTTATCATCGAGGACGACGAATCGGCTGAGCCGACTTTGTGAATTGAACGGAGGACAGTGATATGAGAGTAAAAGTTGTGCTTGCCTGTACTGAATGCAAGCAGAGAAATTACAATACGATGAAGAACAAGAAAAATACCAGTGATCGTATAGAGATGAACAAGTACTGCAAGTTCTGCAAGAAGCATACGCTTCATAAGGAAACCAAGTAAGGGAGAAGAACTATGGCAAAAACGTCAAAAGGAAAAGGCGGCGCCGCAGCAAAGCAGACATCTAACAGGCAGAGAGCGATGGCTGCCTCTGCTCAGAAGAGGAAGAGAGGCAGCATAAAGGAATACTTCAAAGGCGTGAAGCTGGAGATGAAGAAAGTAGTATGGCCGACAAAGAAGGAACTGGGATCATTTACCGCCATAGTGCTGGCTACTTGTGCAGCCTTTGCGGTAGTATTCTGGGCAGTTGACACAGGAGTGCTGGCGGCTATAAGAGCCGTATGTTTCTAAGGGATAGGACAGGAGCTTTTTAGTACGATGTGTGAAAACGAAAACAAAGAGGAAAAAAAACTTGACCTGGAGAGCCTGGAAGGTCTGAGAGGCGATGGTGAGGCCAAATGGTATGTAGTTCATACTTATTCCGGTCATGAAAACAAAGTTAAGGTAAATATAGAAAAGATCGTCGAGAACAGAGGGATGCAAGACCTTATTCTCGATGTTATCGTGCCTACCGAGGACAGAGTAGAGGTGAAGAATGGGCAGCGAAAGGTCAAGACGAGAAAGATATTCCCCGGATATGTCCTCGTAAAGATGATAGTGACCAATGAATCCTGGTATCTTGTGAGAAATACACAAGGAGTCACGGGATTTGTAGGACATGGCTCGGACCCTATTCCTCTTACGAAGGAAGAAGTAAGGAGAATGGGAATAGAGAAAATATATATAGATCTCGATATAGATGTTGGTGATACTGTAAAGGTCATCAACGGACCGTTCGAGAATTTCATGGGCGTTGTTGAAGAGGTCAACATGGAGAAGCAGACGCTGAAGGCGAAGGTATCCATGTTCGGAAGAGATACGCCTGTAGAACTGGATTTCGCTCAGGTCGATAAGATCTAGAGCAACGGTGTATGTAACAGAGCTTGTCGCCGGCCTCATGCCGGAAGATGCGGCTTTGTTCCAATATCGATCCCCTGTGGGGAAATCAGGAAGAAAGGAGAGAAAAAATGGCAAAGAAGATTGAAGGCTATATCAAGCTTCAGATCCCTGCCGGAAATGCTAATCCAGCGCCGCCTGTAGGACCGGCTTTAGGTCAGCATGGTGTCAACATCATGGATTTCTGCAAGCAGTTCAACGCTAAAACGCAAGATCAGCCGGGAATGATAATCCCTGTAGTGATCACTGTGTATGCAGATCATTCATTCTCATTCATCTGTAAGACACCGCCTGCAGCTGTACTGCTCAAGAAAGCGGCGGGACTCGATTCAGCATCCGGTGAACCTAACAAGACTAAGGTCGCAACGCTGACCAGAGCGCAGGCTGAAGAGATAGCCAAGACAAAGATGCCTGACCTCAATGCCGCAAGCCTCGAGGCAGCGACGGAAATGATCAAGGGCACAGCAAGAAGCATGGGAATAGTTATTGAAGATTAGCAGACGGTGGGAGACCGGACGGCTGTCGATGAGGCGCGCGGCTGGTCGTTAGAACCACGAGGAGGAAAGAAATGCCTAAGAGAGGAAAGAAATATCAGGATTCCGTAAAGGAATATGATAAAACTGAATTATACGATGTAGAAGACGCTATGGACATCGTAGTGAAGACGTCGAAGGCAAAGTTTGACGAGACGGTCGAGCTGCACGCCAGACTGGGTGTCGATGGAAGACATGCGGACCAGCAGGTAAGAGGAGCCATAGTTCTCCCTCACGGTGTAGGAAAGACCAAGACAGTTCTTGTCTTTGCCAAAGGTCCTAAGGCTACTGAAGCCGAAGAGGCCGGCGCGGATTTCGTTGGAGCCGAGGAAATGGCTCAGAAAATCCAGAGCGAAGGCTGGTTCGATTTCGATGTAGTTATCGCGACTCCGGATATGATGGGCGTCGTAGGACGACTCGGTAAGCTGCTGGGGCCTAAGGGCCTGATGCCGAACCCGAAGTCCGGTACGGTCACCATGGATGTTGCCAAGGCCATAGAAGAAGTTAAGGCCGGTAAGGTAGAGTATCGTCTCGACAAGGCCAACATAATCCATACGCCTATAGGTAAGACTTCATTCGGAAAGGAAAAGCTGACTGATAATTTCAACGCTATAATGGGAGCTATCATAAAGGCCAAGCCGGCATCGGCGAAGGGCCAGTATCTCAAGAGCGTAGTAGTTTCGTCGACTATGGGTCCGGGAGTCAAGATCAACGCCATGAAACTGGGCTAGTTGAAACAAAACAAAAAAGAATATAATAGGCCGTAGACAGCGGGAGGATGGACCGTAAGGAATATCCTTAATGTATTCCCGCCGAGGTACAATGTAAATACATTTGCCTTGCTGCCTGCGGACAGCAGGGCTTTTTTATAGAGTACCTTAAACGCCATGGCGTCTTTTAACGAGAGACGTCATGATGATTGCCTCTGGCAATCGATCAAATCTATGAAAGGAGAATGCGCGGTAATGAAAGAAGCTTACAAACAAAAGCAAGTAATAATCGACGAGATAAAAGATAAGTTTGAAAGAGCAGCATCAGTCGTAGTCATCGACTATATCGGCATTACGGTAGCGGAAGCTGATGAGATGAGAAAAAAGCTTCGTGAAGCCGATGTGGACTATACTGTTTACAAGAATACTCTGGTAAACAGAGCCATCGAAGGTACTGAATACGAAGCTATAAAAGACATCCTTGCGGGACCGAGCGGATTTGCTTTCAGCTATGATGATGCGACAGCTCCTGCGAGAGTGCTGAATGGCGCTATCAAGGAGTACAATAAGATGGAGTTTAAAGGCGGTATCGTGGAAGGCGAATACTACGACAAAGAAGGCCTTCAGAAGCTGGCTTCGATACCATCGAGAGATACGCTCATTTCCAAATTTATGGGAAGCATTCAGTCTCCAGTGGCCAACTTCGCGAGAGTTGTGGCACAGATCGCGGAGCAGAAGGAAGCGTAAAACACCGTGGCGTCTGTCCGGCAAATGGCTGGACGGGAAAGTTGTTTAAAATTTGTGTAAAGGAGAAAAAAGATGAACAAGGATCAAATTATAGAAGCTATAAAAGAGATGTCCGTTTTAGAGCTGAACGAGCTGGTTAAAGCTTGTGAGGAAGAATTTGGCGTATCAGCTGCAGCAGGTGTAGTTGTAGCGGCTGCAGACGGCGGCGCAGCAGGCGGCGGCGAAGAGCAGAGCGAATTCACTGTAGTGCTGAAGGAAGTTGGCGCTGAGAAGATCAAGGTAATCAAGGCTGTAAGAGAAATCACAGGTCTGGGTCTTAAGGAAGCCAAAGAGCTGGTTGACGGAGCTCCTTCCAATGTTAAGGAAGGCTGCGAAAAGGCTGAAGCAGAGGGCTTCAAGGCACAGCTGGAAGAAGTTGGTGCAGTTGTTGAACTCAAATAAGCCGGATCCGCTATTTGCTGTGTGACATTTGCGAATAAGAGATCGGAACTATATTGCGCGATACAGGGCGCAGGAGGTTCCGATCTTTTTTATTTGTATGGCTCAAAACAGATCCTGCCCATAAGATTATCATATTATATCGAGAGTGAAAGCGGAGAAAAGGGGCATCTGATATTTATTGACGCTGATAAGGAGCGAAAATTCGAAAAATATTGAAATTTCCGCAAAGAGTTGTATAATGTAGGGAGAAATGATCTGCGCGTATCTTATTGAAAAGGAGGGTGAGATGAGTAACAATCAAAATGATGATGTTAAAGTGGGCGGAAATGGTTTGAAAAAACATAACATCAAGGTATCTACGGTAGTGTTCATGATTTTCTGCCTGTGCGCGGCAGGGTGCTACGGTATCGAGGAAATGATGCCGGAATCAGGACCAGGCCTGACCGTTATCATGTTGATCGTGCTACCGTTCGTATGGAGCACACCGTTAGGACTGGTGGCATCGGAGCTGGGATCCGCAAGACCGCAGGAAGGCGGATATTACAAATGGGTGCAGGAGGCTCTCGGCGAGTATTGGGGCTTTCAGGCAGGGTGGTGGCGAACCATTTCCATTTACATAGACAATACTCTCTATGTAATTCTGGCAGGAGGATATCTTGCCAACTGGTTCGATCTGAGCTGGGGAATGGAATTTGCTTTCAAAGTACTGATGATACTGGTGTTCACCTACATCAATATAAGGGGTGTAAAAGATGTGGGTATTGTAAGCACCATTCTGGCCATTCTCGTGATCGTTGCCTTTGCCATGGTAGCTGTATGCGGGTTCCTCAACTGGGAACAGAACCCTGTGATACCGGTAACTGCAGATGGAGAGATCACAGGTTTCTCGGGGATAGGCTTTGCGGATTGGGTATATTATATCGGTATGGGTATCGCTATCGGCATGTGGATGTATGCGGGATATGAATCCATGTCGACTATAGCGGGCGAAGTTGAAAATCCTCAGGTCATCCCTAAGGCGACGATGATAACGGTACCGCTTATCATGGCGGTGTATATTTTCCCTACTATTGCCGGACTTGCTACTCTTACAGATGAAAAAGTAGCGGATATACTTGGGATCTCAGTAGCTGAGGTACAGGATGCCGGAGGAGCGTGGGCCTTTTGGGGGACTGAGACCGGAACTGTAGGATATGCCGACGTTGTTACTGCCAATTGGGGGCCGGCTTTTGGAGTGTTCTTTGTAATAGTCGCGGTGCTCGCTCAGTGCTCCATATATAACACTTATATAGCGTCCGGATCCAGAGGATTCTTCGCGTTGGCTGAGGATAATCTGGCGCCTCCGTTCCTGGTAAAGTGCGATAAAAAGCATGGCGTACCTTATATTTCCGTATTGTCAGTGGGGATCGTCAATCTGATCCTTTGCAATTTTGCCTTCACGGCAGTGGTAGTAGTGGATGTATTCCTGCTGGTATCGGCCTATGTCATGATTTTCATCTCGGCTTTGATACTGAGAAAGAGGATCCCGGACGAAGAAAGAAAATTCAAGATCCCGGGCGGATACGGATTCCTGTGTGTAGTATGCGTCGTACCTTGCGTCATAGCGTTTATAGCATTCTTTATAAACGGCACCGATTATTTTATAGGTGGTATGTTGGGGATCGTTTCGGGCCCGATCTTGTATTATATCTGGAAGAGGATGTATGGCGGGCTTGCTAAAAAAGACCCTGTCGGCCATCCGCTCAATCCTAAGACAGGACTTGCTGTAGGGGATACGAGACGCATATCCTTTAATTTCATAATCCTGGCTGTATTCGGATTTCTCGGCTATCCTTGGCTGGGCTGGTTCGAAGGTGACTGGGGCCCTGAATATTATGCGGAGGAAAGTGGAAATCCGGGATTTTTGGCGGATTTTGACCTGATGCTGGATATCATACTTTACGGCTCGGTAATTTTCGCGGTGATAGGGATCGTATTCTACCTCATTTCTGTGAAGGTAGAACCGAAGAGAGCGGCGAAAAAGACAGGGAACAGTTAAAGCTGAATACAATTCGGAACGTAATAAGATCAAAGGGGATAATGGGAGAAAGAGGGCTGATGCGCCGGCGGGAAAGAACTGTCGGCGCATCGGCCCTCTTTACTATTTTAATATTCAGGAAGGCGAATTTACAATATTGTACAGGTAGTAAATGTAATTTGCTTGCTCGATTTTCGCAACGAAGTTGTCGAGATTTAGAAAACAATTCAAAAGCATTGTAATATTCTGAAACATATGTTATGTTATCCGATACGCAATACTATTATAAAATTTAAGCAAAGGAGGAAAACATGACTCAAAATCAAAACAACAAAGTTGCTCATGTAGGAGAGCATGGATTGAAGAAGCATGACCTCAAGGTTTCAACAGTCGTATTCATGATCTTCTGTCTGGTAGCGGCAGGCTGTTATGGTATCGAGGAAATGATACCTGAATGCGGGCCAGGGCTTACTATCGTTATGCTCTGCGTGATGCCGTTCGTATGGGCGCTTCCTTTCGGACTTGTGGCTTCTGAATTGGGTTCCGTAAGACCTCAGGAGGGAGGCTATTATAAGTGGGTCCAGGAAGCTCTGGGAGAGTTCTGGGGATTCCAGGCCGGTTGGTGGAGAACTATTTCTATTTATATCGATAATGCGTCATACGTTATACTGGCAGGCGGATATGCGGCAGCCCAGTGGGATCTGAGCTGGACTGGTGAATTCGCTATAAAAGCAGCAATGATAATCATCTTCACCTGGATCAATATACGTGGTATCAAGGATGTCGGCGTAGCCAGCACGATACTGTCTATCCTGGTAATGGTGGCTTTCGGTATCGTTGCCATATGTGGATTCCTCAACTGGGGCGGAAATGCCGAGACAGCAGACACCATATCGTTCCAGCTTACCGCTTATGAACCGACAGGCGCTGCTGACTGGCTCTTCTTTATCGCCGGCGGCATATCGGTATGCATGTGGATGTACTCGGGATATGAGTCCATGTCCACTATAGCAGGAGAGGTTTCCAATCCTCAGGTCATCCCTAAGGGAACTTTGATAACTATACCGCTCATCATGGCAGTATATATCTTCCCTACAGTAGCAGGCCTCGGTTCTCTGGGACAGTGGGAAAACTGGGGAACAGAAGCGGATACTGTTGGATATGCGACTGTAGTAGAGACATTCTGGGGCCCTGCCTTCGGTGTCTTCTTCGTAGTAGTGGCGATACTGGCGCAGTGCTCCATATTCAACACGTATATCGCGTCAGGTTCGAGAGGATTTTTCTCGCTGGCAGACGACTATCTGGCGCCGCCAGTCCTTGTCAAGTGCGATAAGAAGCATGGCGTACCTTATATCGCTGTACTTACCGTGGCTATATCGACGATGATCCTCTGTATGCTTCCGTTTGGATTCGTAATCATACTGGATGTACATATGCTGATCGCGTCCTATGTACTGGTATACATTTCCGCTATCGTGCTCAGAAAGAAGATACCGGAAGAGGAATATAAGTTCAAGATCCCTGGCGGCTTTGGCTTCCTTGTAGTCCTCTGTATAGTGCCTATCTGCGTAGTGCTGTTCGCGATATTCATCAATGGTTCAGACTACTATTTGGGAGGAATGACGGCTATGGCATCCGGACCTGTTCTCTATTTCATCTGGAAGAGAATGTATGGCGGACTTGCAAAGAAGGATCCTGTTGCATTCCCTGTCAATGAAAAGACCGGGATGGCAAAGGGCGATACCAAGAGGATCGCGCTGCTGTTTTTCATCATGACCGTTATGAATGTCATCATGCTGTTGTTCACACCGTGGTATGAAGGCTGGGGAACAGCGGATTCGTGGGAATCCGGAGATTACTTCGATGGGATAATCGAAAATGTCAATGTGGATTCCATCGTAAGCTTCATAGGAACTTATATGGATATCTTCACGGTTGCGTGCGCTCTCATATGCGTAGTAATGTTTATCATCTCCAAAAAGGTTGAGAAAAGCAAATAACTTAGAAGAGTTCGTGTTCTGAATATAATAGCTTTGCGGAGTGGCCGCACCGGATGTTTTCCGGTGCGGTCGCTTATTATGCAGGTATTTGCAGCGCGTCTCTTTCCTGAATGAAAAATTTCCCAAAATATATTGACGATTTGACAACTCTATGATATCATAATAAACTGCCCTGCAAATGTAATCTGTTAAATTTATAAGGAGTGATGAATATGCCAAAGCCGATAAAATTAGGTAGGAAAGAGCGAATGACCTTCTCGAAGATCAACGAAGTGGCTGAAATGCCTAACTTGATCCAGATACAGACCGATTCGTATGACTGGTTTGTAAGAGAAGGTTTTCGTGAGGTTTTTGAGGACATTTCGCCTATCAAAGATTACGCGGATAATCTTGCCCTCGAATTCATCGATTACTCCCTGACAGATCCTCCTAAATACGAGCAGGAAGAATGCAAGGAGAGAGATGTCACCTACGCAGCTCCATTAAAAGTAAAAGTGCGGCTTGTCAACAAGGAAACCGGAGAGGTCAAGGAACAGGAAGTCTTCATGGGAGATTTTCCGCTTATGACCGAGAAAGGAACGTTTATCTACAACGGTGCGGAGAGAGTCGTCGTTACTCAGTTGGTCCGTTCCCCGGGGCCTTATTATGACAAGGAGATAGATAAATCAGGAAAGAATCTGTTCTTTACCACCGTTATACCAAACAGAGGAGCCTGGCTGGAATACGAGACCGATTCCAACGAGATAATCTCTGTTCGCGTGGACAGGACGAGAAAACAGCCGGTCACGACACTTCTGAGAGCCCTGGGACTGGGAAGCAATCAGGAGATCATCGACATGTTCGGTGAGGACCCTAGGCTTATGAAGACGCTGGAGAAGGATACGACCACCAACTATGAGGAAGGCCTGAAAGAAATATACAAAAAACTGAGACCGGGTGAACCGCCGACTATAGAGAGCGCCCAGTCGCTGTTCAATTCCATGTTCTTCGATCCGAAGAGATATGACCTGGCGAAGGTAGGAAGGTACAAATATAATAAAAAGCTGGGCCTTTTCAATCGTCTGGTAGGGAATGCGGTGGCTGAAGATGTCATAGATCCCAACACAGGCGAAATACTGGCGGAGAAAGACCAGAACGTGGACAAGACGCTGGCCAGACAGATAGAAAATGCTGGCGTTGAATTTGTAATGGTCAAGAGTCCTGTGGAAGAAGGCCGGGTGACCAAGGTCATAGGCAATCAGTTCGTCGATATAGCCGCATATATAGATTTCGATATTTCGGACATAAAAGTGCCGAAACAGGTTTATTATCCCGTGCTGATGGAAATACTCAGCGAAAATGAGGGACAGGAAGCGGTGAAGGACGCTATCAGGATGAGGAAGAACGAGCTTTCACCTAAACACATACTGGTGGCCGATGTCTTCGCGTCTGTCAGCTACCTGTTGAACCTCAATTACGGCATCGGGAATATAGACGACATAGATCATCTGGGAAACAGGCGCCTCAGGACTGTAGGCGAATTGCTGCAGAACCAGATAAGGATAGGTCTTTCCAGAATGGAAAGGACCATAAAGGAGAGGATGACGACTCAGGATATCTCCGAGGTCACGCCTCAGGGCCTTATGAACATAAGACCTGTTACCGCCGCGGTAAAAGAGTTCTTCGGGAGCTCTCAGCTTTCCCAGTTCATGGATCAGAACAACCCGCTGGCGGAGCTTACGCATAAGAGAAGACTTTCAGCATTGGGGCCGGGCGGTCTTTCCAGAGAGAGAGCGGGATTTGAGGTGCGAGACGTCCATCACTCTCATTACGGAAGGATGTGTCCGATAGAGACGCCTGAAGGACCTAATATAGGATTGATAGGCTCTCTTACGACCTACGGCGTAGTCAATGAATACGGGTTCATCGAAACACCATACAGAGTCGTAGACAAGGCGACGGGAAGAGTTACCGAAGAGATCCATTATCTCACAGCTGACGATGAGGAAGATAAGATCATCGCTCAGGCCAATGAGCCGCTGGATTCAGAAGGGCATTTCGCCAACCTGAAGGTTTCCGTGCGTGGCAAAGGCGGAGAGACGGAGTTGGTTCCGAGAGAAGCTGTCGATTACATGGACGTATCGCCGAAACAGGTGGTTTCGGTAGCTACGGCTATGATCCCGTTCCTGGAAAATGACGATGCTAACAGAGCGCTGATGGGCGCCAACATGCAGCGTCAGGCTGTGCCGTTGCTGGTGACAGAGGCGCCTATAGTGGGAACAGGTATAGAACACAAGGCAGCCAAGGACTCAGGCGTTGTTGTGATAGCTAAACATTCGGGTGTCATAGACTTTGTAGACGCTGATAAGATCGTCGTGCTCAGAGATGACGGCGAAGGAACCGATGAATATAAGCTGCTCAAGTTCAAACGTTCCAACCAGGGGACATGTATCAACCAGCGCCCTATAGTCTACAATGGCGAGCACGTGGAAAAAGGAGAAGTCATAGCGGATGGCCCGTCGACGGAAAACGGCGAGATAGCTCTCGGAAAAAACCTGCTGATAGGGTTCATGACGTGGGAAGGCTATAACTATGAGGACGCCATCATACTGAACGAAAGACTGATAATGGAAGATGTGCTCACGTCCATCCATATAGAGAAATATGAGGCAGAAGCCAGAGATACGAAGCTGGGGCCTGAGGAGATCACCAGGGAGATACCAAATGTGGGTGAAGATGCGTTGAAGGATCTCGACGAAGACGGTATCATCAGAAAAGGCGCGGAAGTCAATTCTTCGGACATACTTGTAGGTAAGGTGACTCCTAAGGGAGAGACGGAGCTTACCGCCGAGGAAAGACTGCTGAGAGCCATATTCGGCGAGAAGGCCAGAGAAGTCAGAGACACGTCGCTGAGAGTACCTCACGGTGAGACTGGTATCGTGGTGGATGTCAAGATATTCTCCCGCGATAACGGCGACGAGCTTCCTCCTGGCGTCAATAAGCTTGTTCGCTGCTATATAGCTACGAAGAGAAAAATAAGCGTCGGCGATAAGATGGCCGGCAGGCACGGAAACAAAGGTGTAATTTCCAGGATACTTCCTGAAGAGGATATGCCGTTCCTGGAGAATGGTCAGCCTCTGCAGGTGATGCTCAATCCTCTCGGCGTACCGTCCCGAATGAATGTAGGGCAGGTACTGGAAGTCCATCTGGGACTGGCGGCGAAAAACAAGGGCTGGTATATCGCCACCCCTGTATTCGACGGCGCTACCGAGAAGGATATCATAGAGCTGCTGAAGGAGACCGGTTTTGATGAAAGCGGTAAGCTGAACTTGAGAGATGGACGTACAGGAGAGTATTTCGACAATCCTGTAACGGTAGGATACATGTACATGCTGAAGCTTCACCACCTGGTCGACGATAAGATCCATGCCAGGAGTACAGGTCCATATTCCCTTGTAACGCAGCAGCCTCTGGGAGGAAAAGCCCAGTTTGGCGGACAGCGTTTCGGAGAGATGGAAGTATGGGCTCTCGAGGCATATGGCGCAGCATATACTCTGCAGGAGATATTGACGGTCAAGTCCGACGATATCGTGGGTCGTGTAAAGACTTATGAGGCTATCGTAAAGGGCGAGAACATACCTGAACCGGGGATCCCTGAGTCATTCAAGGTCCTCATCAAGGAAATGCAGAGTCTGTGCCTCGATGTAAAGGTGCTTACGGAGGACAATGAGGAGATAGAGATAAAAGAGACCAGCGAGATAGAAGGTATCCCTGTCATCGAAGATATGGTAGATGTCGATATTGAAGGTGATGAGCCTGATGATATTGATGATTTCGATGAGGGCGAAGCTGAAGAAGGAGAGGATGACTACGACGACGAGGAGTTTGAGGAAGCTGAGTCTGAACCGGTTGAAGAAGAGTAGGAAAGGGGAAGTGACCAATGAACGATAATATTAATTATGAGTTGAATAACTTTGAGTCTCTGCAGATCGGGCTGGCGTCCACTGAAAAGATCCTCAGCTGGTCTCACGGAGAGGTTACGAAACCCGAGACTATAAATTACAGGACCCTCAAGCCTGAGAAGGACGGCCTTTTCTGTGAAAGGATCTTCGGACCGACGAAGGACTGGGAGTGCCACTGCGGAAAATACAAGAGGATAAGATACAAGGGTATCGTCTGCGACAAGTGCGGCGTAGAGGTCACTAAAGCCAAGGTAAGAAGAGAGAGGATGGGCCATATAAAGCTGGCTTCTCCCGTATCTCACATCTGGTATTTCAAAGGGATCCCGTCTAGGATGGGGCTGGTGTTGGATATTTCACCCAGGACACTGGAAAAGATCCTTTATTTTGCCAACTTCATCGTTACGGATCCGGGAAATACAGAATTCGCTTACAAAGAGATCCTGACAGAGAATCAGTACAGAGAGGCAAAGGATAACCCTGATAACAAGTTCAAAGCAGGTATGGGTGCGGAGGCTATCAGAGAGCTGCTGACACATATCGATCTGGATGAGCTTTCCAAGGAGCTTAGGGATAAGCTGGCCAATGCCACCGGGCAGAAGAAGATAAGAATCGTCAGGAGACTGGAGGTCATCGAAGCCCTCAGGATATCGGGTAACAGGCCTGAGTGGATGATACTGGAGGTCATTCCTGTCATACCGCCTGATCTGAGACCTATGGTGCAGCTGGACGGCGGAAGATTCGCCACATCGGATCTGAACGATCTTTACAGACGTGTAATAAACAGAAATAACAGACTCAACAGACTTCTTGAATTGGGAGCGCCTGACATCATAGTGAGAAATGAGAAGAGGATGCTGCAGGAAGCAGTTGATGCACTGATAGATAACGGACGAAGGGGAAGGCCTGTTACTGGTCCGGGGTCCAGACCGCTCAAATCTCTGTCAGACATGCTGAAGGGAAAGCAGGGACGATTCAGACAGAACCTGCTGGGGAAGCGTGTCGACTATTCGGGAAGGTCGGTAATCGTAGTAGGCCCGGAACTGAAATTTTATCAGTGCGGATTGCCTAAGAAGATGGCGCTGGAACTGTTCAAGCCTTTCATCATGAAGAAGCTGGTGGAGAACGGTAACGCCCATAATATAAAGAGCGCCAAGAGAATGGTCGAAAAAGTAAGGCCTGAGGTGTGGGACGTGTTGGAGGATGTCATCAAAGAGCATCCTGTAATGCTCAACCGTGCCCCGACCCTCCACAGACTCGGGATACAGGCCTTTGAGCCGGTTCTGGTAGAAGGTAAGGCTATCAAGCTGCATCCACTGGCCTGTACGGCCTTCAACGCCGACTTTGACGGAGACCAGATGGCGGTACACGTGCCGCTTTCCGTGGAAGCTCAGGCAGAAGCCAGGTTCCTGATGCTTTCTGTCAATAATATACTGGCGCCTAAGGATGGTTCGCCTATCACGACGCCGACCCAGGATATGATACTGGGAAGTTATTATCTGACTCATCCGGGCCAGGAAGAAGGCAAGAGGACGTCAGCGGCCGAGAAGGGCGATGGCAAAGTGTTCACAGATCTGTCCGAGATGCTGATGGCATATCAGACAGGTATGGTAGGTCTTCACGCCAGGGTAAAGGTGAGGATGTATGCGGATGAGAATGATACCCGCGGCAAACTGGTGGAATCTACCGTTGGAAGATTCATATTCAACCAGAAGATACCGCAGGATCTGGGATACGTGGAAGACAGAGAGGCTGACCCTTATTCGCTGGAGGTGGATTTCCTGTGCGATAAAAAGAAGCTGGGACAGATAATAGACAGATGCTACAGAATCCATGGCAATACCGAAACTGCGCTGATGCTGGATTATATAAAGGATATGGGATTCCATTATTCCACCATAGCGGCTATAACCATCAGTATTTCCGATATGGAGATACCGGAAAAGAAGAAAGATATAATCGGGGAGGCCGACAAGCTGGTAGACAAGTATGAAGCGGCTTACAGACGAGGTCTCGTATCGGATAAAGAGCGTTATGAAAAGGTAATAGAGATCTGGAACAAAGCCACCGACGACGTTGCGGACGCGCTGATGGATTCGCTGGATTCACTCAACAACCTGTTCATCATGGCTCATTCGGGAGCGAGAGGAAGCAAGAACCAGATAAGACAGATAGGCGGTATGCGAGGTCTTATGGCTAATGCCACAGGAAAGACCATCGAGATCCCTATCAAGGCTAACTTCAGAGAAGGCCTTTCCGTACTGGAATACTTTATTTCCACTAACGGAGCCAGGAAGGGTCTTGCGGATACGGCTCTGAGAACAGCCGACTCCGGGTACCTGACGAGAAGACTGGTAGACGTATCACACAATGTCATCGTCAGAGAGGATGACTGTGGTACAGATGAAGGTATAGAGGTAAAAGCTTTCACTGACGGCAAGGAAGTCATCGAAAAGCTCAAGGATCGTATCGTCGGCAGGACGGCTCTGCTGGATGTGTGCCATCCGGAGACGGGCAAGATCATCGTCGAGCAGGATCAGGAGATCAGCGAAGAAGCGGCTGATGCCATAGAAGCGGCGGGGATCGAGTCGGTAGCCATAAGATCAGTAATGACGTGTCACAGCAGGAGCGGCGTATGCGCCAAATGCTATGGCAGGAACCTGGCTACTGGTGAAAGCGTAAATATAGGAGAAGCTGTAGGTATCACAGCGGCTCAGTCCATCGGTGAGCCGGGTACGCAGCTGACCATGAGAACATTCCATACAGGCGGTGTTGCAGGTTCCGATATAACTCACGGTCTGCCTAGAGTCGAAGAGCTGTTTGAGGCCAGGAAGCCTAAAGGCCTTGCGGTCATCTGTGAAGCTGATGGGACTGTCGTTTCCATAGAATCGACTATGGATAACAAGACAGAAGTCAAGGTCAGAGGCGAAGAAGAACGTATCTATGAAGTGCCTTATGGAGCGAGGATCTGCGTATCAGAGGGAGAGTATATCCTGGCGGGCGATAATATAACAAGAGGGCCGCTTGACCCTAAAGATATCCTCAGGCTCAATGGAGTCGAAGGAGTGTACCAGTATCTGCTGAAGGAAGTGCAGAGGGTATACAAGCAGCAGGGTGTAGATATAAACGATAAGCACATAGAGGTCATCGTAGGACAGATGCTTTCCAAGATGAAGATAAACGATCCTGGAGATACGGGACTCCTTCCGGGAGGACAGTACAGCAAATTTGAGATAGAAGAGGCCAACAAGGCTGCCGTGGAAAAGGGCGGCAAGCCTGCGGAAGCGGAAAGGTTGCTCCTGGGTATTACCAAGGCATCGCTGGCGACCAATTCGTTCCTGTCAGCCGCATCCTTCCAGGAGACTACCAGAGTGCTTACTGACGCTGCCATAAAAGGAAAGAATGATAAGCTGCAGGGTCTTAAGGAAAACGTCATAATCGGAAAGCTGATACCTGCGGGAACAGGTATGAAGAAATACAGATCCATAGATTTGGATTACGGTGTCAATACAGCCCTCATAGAAGCTTACAGAGCTATGCAGAGAGAACTGGAGCTGGAGGCTGAAGCAGAGGATGATGACGAGAACATCGAAGAGCTGAACAGCGTTATGGGCGCTGATGATGAGAACGCGGCAGCTGAAGAATACGCAGCGGAGATCGAAACTGCAGGCGCTGAATCTGATGATACGATTTCAGATGGATGGGAGTGATTTGCCTGAAAATACCCGCAATATGGTAAAATAGAGGCAATATTTGATTTAATAGAGTCGGATGGTAAATATCCGGCTCTGTTTTTTGCACTTGGAACGATGCTGGAACAACCTTGGTAGCTATCGGCAGAGGATGCTGAAGTTGTTGGAGCACGCCGTGATATAAACGTTTTCATATCCTTATCACGGGGATATTTCCACAGATACTCAAAAAAATTGACTCGGGGGGGGGTGTAGGCTATAATGTGATTGAATATTTATTTCATCATTTTTTAGGAAAGGAAAAAATATGAAAAAGAGAAAATTAGCGGTTATGCTGACGGCGGTAGTAATGGCGATCGCCATGATCCCGTCGACAGTATTTGCTTCAGGCGGATGGGGAGAGGATTACGACAGCAAAGAGGAGTTTACCATTAATAGTGTTGACGAACTGAAAATGTTTGCTGAAATGGTAAATAATGGTAAAAACTTCAGCGGAAAGAAAGTCACGCTAAATGAAGATATCAATCTGGAAGGTGAAAGCTGGATTCCTATAGGAACCAGCGAAAATGCATTTGCCGGAACGTTTAATGGAAATGAAAATAAAATCAGCAATTTGACGATAAACGATGATGATCTCGAATATGCCGGATTGTTCGGCGTGCTGAAAACGCCGGGGATCATAAAAAATCTGACTATCGAAAATGCGGATATCACTGCAAAAGCCCAGGTAGGAGCATTGGCAGGCTCCGCATATACCGGAACTGTAGAAGGTTGCCATATCACCGGTAATATAAATATCACGGGGAATTACAAAGTGGGAGGCCTGGCAGGGGAAGGTTATGCGCGGGTCGAAGACTGCTCTGTCATCGGCAATGAAGGAAGCTATATCCATGGTATATATTCCGCTGCCGATTATGAGGGTGACAATGTAGGGGGCTGATAGGCTATAGAGGTGAAGGATCCATAGCTACAAGCGGCTGCTCTGTCAGCGGCGTTTCTATCGAAGGAACCCGAAAAGTGGGCGGACTTCTTGGAACTGTATATAACAATAACATAACAACGGACTGCAGCGTGAGCGATATCGCGGTCAGCAGTAATGCGACCAGAGAATATGCCGAACAAAATGCGACTAAGATGGGTGTTGGCGGTTTATTTGGCAGTATTTCGACGAATGGAAACGTCGTTGGACAGGCAGTAGATTGTAAAGTCAGCGGTGTGACGCTCGGATGCAGCGACGATATCAAGGATCTCGTGCGGATAGGATATGTGTCAGGCGGACTTTATGGTATTGAAGAATTCACAGGTCCTTCAGAGGAGCAGATGGTTGTCGATGTCGAGATAAGCGGTGCCAACTCAATGCCTGAGGGAGTGTTGCAGCCGCAAAGCGGCAGCGATGATGCGATCGGTATTGACGCAGTGGCACAAGTCGGAAATCAGAGCTTCAAATCACTGGAGGAAGCCGTAAAGGCTGCCATGGAGGGCGACGATAAGACAGTGACAATACTGAAAGATATGACCGTGGCAACATGGAATCAAATCTGGAACATCAAGGGTATCACTATTGACGGCTCCGGTAAGGCGATAACGGTCACCAAAGCCATTGATAGCCTCGGAAACAACGATGCTGTACTTCATTCTGCAGGAGGGAATACTTTCAAGAATATAACATTTGATTTGTCAGGGATAGAAAAGTCAAACGCCCAGGGAAACAGAGCGATTAACGCCGCAGCTGGCGATACGATAGATAATGTGACCGTGATCGGAGAAGAACATCTGAATTACGGGATTACTTGCAGCGGTACGGATGCTGCTGATGAGACGATAACCATCAGCGATTGCACTTTCGAGGACTGCGGATACGGCGTATATGATAGCGAAGATGGATCAGTAGAGAACGTTGTGATAACGGGTTCTGCGTTTACCGGATGCGATTATGCGACGATCCTGAGAGGTGAACGTAGCAGGTTCACGGACAATACTATCGATAACGGAAAGTTGAATATCATGAAGCCGAACCAGACGATTACGGGGAATACTTTTACGGGAGAGTCAAGGATTAAATTCTATGATGCCGGCGCTACATTTAAACAGAATAATATAGGGCCTGATAGCTATCTTGACTTTGATGATGATGTAACCGGTACGGTCGATGTTTCCAAAAATTACTGGGGCGGCGGAGCACCTAGCGAAGAACAGCTGGGCGGTGCCGACAGTGCAGGTAACGTAACAGGAACGGATGTATATTACATGAAGGCCACGATGGCTGAAGAAGATCTCAACACATATGTGCCGCCGGCTACAGAACCTGGTGGTGAAGGAAGTTCTTCAGCAACGGATAAACCGGCAGCTGATAATGTCGCAGCTACCGGCGATGACAGTAATATGATGATTCCAGTGGCTATGGCTGCAATTGCGCTTGTTTCCATGGTTGTTATAGCTGCAGCGAGAAAGAAGCAAAACAGATAAGGCCGGATAATATATGAAAAACAGATACGGTTAAGATCATAACGGGAGTGCTGGTGATGAAGGACTCCCGTTTTATTTTTTAATTCAAATTTTGACGACTAAAATGCTGTAATTTCATAACAAAAATGTTGAGTTTTTACCGAAAATGGGCTGATGAATAATCAAAAAAGCGGCGAGGTGAAGAAAAATCAGGTGCGAAGGACTGACATATCGTTATGGCAGTCATGAGAAAAGGACATTGTATACACACGATGCGTGCCTTGACAGTAATAGGCGTAAATGCTAAAATGTAGTTAATATTGAGATAATTTAAACACAAAAGTAGTTAGCTTGTTTAATTAATTTCGAGAATAGTAAGGAAAAAGGAGATTGATAAGTATGACTATTCAAAATCAAATCGAAAGAGCGCGAAAAGCGTTTGAACAGATCAGCGATTACACCCAGGAACAGGTAGATAAGCTTGTTTACGAGGGTGCAAAAATTATCTACGAGAATGCTAAGCCTTTGGCTAAGATGGCCGTAGAAGAAACGAGACTCGGTGACTATGAGAGCAAGATAGGCAAGAACGAAGGTACGGCTGCTGCTTTCTGGGATTATCTCAAGGACAAGAAATCTGTAGGTATCATCAATGAAGATCCTTCTATCGGACTCATTGAGGCGGCTCATCCGATCGGTGTTATAGGTTGTATCACTCCGGCTACTAACCCTACGGTTACGCCTTTAGGAAATTTCATGCACGCTGTTAAGTGCAAGAACGCAGTTATCATTTCACCTGCTCCACGTGCAGAAAAGACTTCAACAGAAACAGTTAACCTGATCCGTAAGGCTCTGGCCGCAAACGGAGCTCCTGAAGACCTCATCCAGATCGTTAACGACGTTACGATCGAGAAGTCGCAGGAACTGATGGCTAACTGCGATCTGGTTATCGCTACAGGCGGTGCTGGACTTACTAAGGCTGCTTACTCCAGCGGAACTCCTGCTTACGGCGTAGGCCCTGGTAACCCTCCTGTAGTTATAGACAGAGGCTATGACCTGAAGGATGCTGCTGAGCAGTCCATCGTAGCTATCGCAAGTGATAACGGTATCCTCTGTGACGGAGATAACCTGCTCCTGTATCCGGAAGATGTAGAAGCTGAATTCTTCGAAGAAATGAGAAAAGCGGGCGCTGTTATATTTGACGACGCTGCTGACGTTGCCAAGTTCCGTGACGCTCTGTTCCAGGATGGAAAGGTAAACCCTGGTCTCGTTGGTAAGGATACTGATGTTATCGCCGAGGCTGCCGGATACAACATCCCAGAGGGAACAAAGGTTATCGGTCTGAAGGTAGAAGGCGTTGGTAAGGATGATATCCTTGGTAAGGAAATCATGGGACCTGTAGTAGTTCTCAAGAGCTATGACAAGTTTGAAGACGCTGTTGATATGGCTATCAGAAACATGGAAGAAGATGGTGGTACAGGTCACACTGCCGGAATATTCTCCAACGACGAAGATCACATCCTTTACTTCGGAGAGAAGATTCCTGTAGCTCGTGTTCTGGTTAACCAGCCTACACCTGACGCTTGGGGACCTGAGACTAACGCTCTGTCGCCGGCAGTATCGGAAGGCTGCGGTACTTGGGGCAACAACATCCTGGCAGGAAACGTTGACTACATCCACATGCTGAACGTATCCAAGATCGTTAAGAAGCTCGATGTAGAGCCGCTTGATCCGGCAAAGGTTTTTGCTGACTAATTGAAGTAAGGCCGAAAACAAGGCAGGATTAGTGAAAATTTTGGGACATAAATCGGTTTTGTCCCAAAAGAAACGGGACAAAACTGCTTTATAAAAATAACAATTACTCATTTAATAATATTCTGCGAGGCAGAACAAAAGGAGGAACTAAAAAATGAAAACACCTTTAGATTGCATTATGGAAAGAGAAAATAATCCAAAGATGATCGGTGAATACGTAAGCCTGAAGACAAGAATGTCAGCCGGCGATGCTCACTATGCCGGAGAACTGGTAGAAGGAGCTCACATCGTAACTGCATGGGGAGACGTTGGTACTGAGCTGGCTATCAGACTGTTCGGTGACGAATCACTGTTCGTTGGATATTCGGAAGTTAGATATACAGCTCCTGTATATGCCGGCGACTGGATGGAATACGGCGGATACATCGAAAAGGTTGGTAATACATCGCTTACTTGCAAATTCTTCGCTTATAAGTGGATGAAGGATTCGAAGGATGAGAACGGCAACGTAATCAACGGATCGGGTGCTGAAATGGTTAACCCGCCTGAGCTTTGCGCTTACGGTACTGGTACTCTGATGGTTGCTAAGCACCTGCAGAGACCTGAATTCGGCGATCCTAAGTTCGCTGCGGATGCTAAGGCTGCTGGATCACCGGCTTTTAAATAGACCCAACCGAGATTACAGATTGGACATCGGAGGACCGCATCATCTGACGCGGTCCTTTTTTAGAAAGAGCCCGGCGATTGTACGCCTGATATGATGGAAGCTCCGGATACGCCCGGCAGCGGGAAGGATGCGGACGATAGGTCCTGTTTGGGACGGGCATGCATTACAAAGAATAGATGCATTTAATGGATTTTGCATAACAGAATAAAGAGAGGATAAAATTATGGTAGGTAAGAAAGTAGTTCACCATCTTATGATGAGCGCAAAAGACGCGCATTATGTAGGCGGACTGGTAAACGGCGCAAGGATCGTTGACCAGTGGGGAGACGTAGGTACAGAGCTGATGGTATACGTTGACGGAGATATCAGTTTATTCTTAGGATATAAGGAGATCGAATTCCTGGCGCCTGTATATGTTGGGGACTTCATGGAATACCATGGCTGGATCGAAAAAGTTGGCAACCAGTCATACATCTGTCAGTTTGAGGCCTGGAAGGTTGCTACTCAGTTAGACAGGACCGATGCTGATCTGTCAGACGTTGCAACTCCGGAGACTGCTGCGACAGCTTGCGAACCACCTATTCTCTGCGGAAGAGGCTCGGGAAGCCTGTACATCGCCAAGAAAGACCAGAGAGGCGCTACAGAGTCTTCATTCAAAGACAGAAAGCACCCTGGCGAGAAATAAAACCGGTCATCGATTTTGAGAATCGATTTCAAAGGAGTCGTCCGCATCGTGTGAAAGCGATGTGGGCGCTCTTTTTTCGTAAACGGGACGGCCCCCCCAGGAGCGGATGTTCCGAGCGGCGAAGGACTGTGGTTTTACGCGGATTAAACGGGTATTATACATGATTTTTATTGACATAATAATGAATAGCGTGGTAAAATATTTGATAGCTTTGGGCTTTATTGTTCAAAGCTATATGATTTATTATGAAGAAAGGAGAAAAAGGATGCCTACAATTAACCAATTAGTACGTCAGGGCAGAACCAGCAGTGAAAAGAAGTCGACTGCTCCAGCTCTCAACAAGGGTATGAACTCGCTGAAGAGAGTTGCTACGGATGTAAACTCGCCGCAGAAGAGAGGCGTGTGTACTTCTGTAAAGACAGTGACTCCTAAGAAGCCTAATTCGGCATTGAGAAAAGTTGCCAGGGTTCGTCTTACTAACGGTATCGAGGTAACGGCATATATTCCTGGAATCGGACATAATCTCCAGGAGCACAGTGTCGTACTCATCAGAGGCGGAAGAGTCAGAGACCTTCCAGGTGTGAGATATCACATCGTAAGAGGAACACTGGATACTGCGGGCGTAGCTGACAGGAAGCAGGCCAGATCCAAGTACGGAGCTAAAAGGCCTAAGAAGTAGTAATCGGTAAATTCTAAGTGCCCTTTTTTTATGAACCGCCACCTGTACCCTTTAGGGTAAAATCTTTGATTTGGTGCGCGGGTCAAACGCGAGAATCACGGGATTTCAGTCCGTGGTGATTTTTCCGCGAATATACGAAGGGGCACCACGGAGACGACAGACGGAGTAAGGTATGCGGTATCAGCTGCCTGAAGGATAACCGCGTGTCGCTTTCGAGTACCGACTTTAGTATTATCAAGGAGGGAAGAGACGTGCCAAGAAAAGGAAACGTACCAAAGCGAGAAGTACTTCCTGATCCGGTATATGGAAGTGTTGTTGTAACTAAGCTCATCAACAGCATAATGCTGGACGGAAAGAAAGGCGTTGCCCAGAGAATCGTTTACGATGCCTTCGAAAAAGTGAAGGCGGAAACGGGTGAGGAGCCTTTGGAAGTATTTGAAAAAGCTATGAACAATATCATGCCTGTTCTCGAAGTAAAGGCCAGACGTGTCGGAGGTGCCAACTATCAGGTACCTATCGAGGTAAGAGCTGACAGACGTCAGACTCTGGGACTCAGATGGCTTACAAATTACACGAGATCCAGGGGCGAAAAGACCATGTCGGAAAGACTGGCGAAAGAGCTTATCGATGCAGCCAATAATACTGGAGCATCAGTTAAAAAGAAGGAAGATACTCATAAGATGGCAGAGGCCAACAAGGCATTTGCCCACTATCGTTGGTAATCTTATGACGATATTGACAATAGGATAAAGAGCAGAAAGGAGGATAATGTGTCAAATCGAAAATTTCCGTTAGAAAAGACAAGAAACATAGGGATCATGGCACACATAGATGCCGGAAAAACGACCACTACGGAAAGAATACTGTTCTACACGGGCAGGACTCATAAGCTGGGCGAAACTCATGAAGGCGCGGCTACCATGGACTGGATGGAACAGGAACAGGAACGTGGTATTACGATTACCTCTGCTGCTACTACAGCCCAATGGAAAGATACCAGAATCAATATCATAGATACACCGGGACACGTAGACTTCACAGTTGAAGTAGAGCGTTCACTCCGGGTTTTGGACGGGGCGGTCACCGTGCTTTGCGCGAAAGGAGGCGTTGAGCCTCAGTCAGAGACTGTCTGGAGACAGGCGGAGAAATACGGCGTTCCACGAATGATATTTGTAAATAAGATGGACATCCTTGGAGCCGATTTCTACAGAGTCGTAGACATGGTAAAGGACAGGCTGAAAGCAAATGCCGTACCTATCCAGCTGCCTATAGGCAAAGAAGATTCTTTTGTAGGAATCATTGACCTAGTAGAGATGAAAGCAGAGATATATAAGGACGACCTCGGGAAGGAATACGAGGTGACCGATATTCCTGAAGATATGAAGGATCTTGCCGACGAATGGCGAGAAAAGCTTCTGGAGTCAGTCGCCGAGCTGGATGAAGATCTGATGATGAAATTCCTGGAGGGTGAAGAGATCACTCAGAAGGAGATAAAGAAGGTGATCAGAGCTGCGACTATCAGAGGCGAGATGATCCCTGTGACATGTGGCTCCGCTTACAGGAACAAGGGCGTCCAGATGATGCTTGACGCAGTTATTGACTATATGCCATCACCGCTGGATATTCCTCCTATCAAAGGTATCGTACCTGGTACGGAGAAAGAGGAAGAAAGACCGGCAGATGACAATGCTCCGTTCTCAGCGCTGGCCTTCAAGATCATGGCGGACCCGTTCGTGGGTAAGCTGGCCTTCTTCAGAGTCTATTCGGGAACCATCGAATCCGGTTCATATGTATACAACTCTACGAAGGACAAGAAGGAGAGACTGGGAAGAATACTGCAGATGCACGCTAATAAGCGAGAGGATATCGAGAAGGTATACTCCGGCGATATTGCTGCAGCAGTAGGTCTAAAGGTCACAACTACAGGAGACACTCTCTGTGATGAGAAGCATGAGATCATACTTGAATCCATGGAATTCCCTGATCCGGTAATCGAGATCGCCATCGAACCCAAGACCAAGGCAGGACAGGAGAAGATGGGTATTGCTCTTGCCAAGCTGGCGGAGGAAGATCCAACGTTCAAGACTTATACAAATGAGGATACGGGCCAGACGATCATTGCCGGTATGGGTGAGCTGCATCTGGAGATCATCGTTGACAGACTTCTGAGAGAATTCAAGGTAGAAGCCAACGTGGGCAAGCCACAGGTTTCATACAAGGAAACGATCACATCCTCAGCCGATGTAGATCACAAATATGCCAAGCAGTCAGGTGGTCGTGGACAATACGGTCATGTCAAGATCAGGATATATCCTCGTGAGCCGGGAGAAGGCTTTGAGTTCAAAAACTCCATCGTGGGAGGAGCTATTCCGAAGGAATACATCCCTAAGATCGAGGAAGGTATCAAGGAAGCTATGCAGACAGGTCCTGTTGCCGGATATCAGGTCGTAGACGTGGGAGTAGAGCTGTACGACGGTTCTTACCATGAAGTCGACTCTTCGGAAATGGCATTCAAGATAGCCGCATCCATGGCATTCAGAGAGGCTGCAAAGAAGGCAAACCCTGTGCTGCTGGAGCCTATATTCAAAGTCGAAGTTACAGTTCCTGAGGAATACATGGGAGATGTTATCGGCGATATCAGCTCGAGAAGAGGCCGAATCGAGGGCTCCGATATGAACAACGGAGCTGTGGCTGTAAGAGGCTTCGTTCCTCTCTCGGAGATGTTCGGATACGCGACAGATCTTCGTTCGAAGACTCAGGGCAGAGGCGTATATGTAATGCAATTCGATCATTTTGAAAAATTACCGGACAGCTTGCTCGAATCGATAAATAAGTAAGTATTTCCGCAGTGATATCGGGAGCGGAGAAGAGGAGATAATGACGATCCTCGACGATTCATGACACTGTTCGAAAGGAAGGAGAAATTACAAATGGCAAAACAGAAATTTGAAAGAACCAAGCCGCATATCAATATCGGAACGATCGGTCACGTAGACCACGGAAAGACAACGCTGACAGCGGCGATCACGACGGTGCTGCACCAGAGATACGGACTGGGAGCGGACGTAGCGTTCGACCAGATCGACAAGGCGCCGGAAGAGAAGGAAAGAGGAATCACGATAGCGACAGCGCACGTAGAATATGAGACGCCGAACAGACACTATGCGCACGTAGACTGCCCGGGACACGCGGACTATGTAAAGAACATGATCACGGGAGCAGCGCAGATGGACGGAGCGATCCTGGTAGTAGCGGCGACAGACGGACCGATGCCGCAGACGAGAGAGCACATTCTGCTTTCAAGACAGGTAGGAGTACCGTACATCATAGTATTCCTGAACAAGTGCGACATGGTAGACGACGAGGAGCTGCTTGACCTGGTAGAGATGGAAGTAAGAGAGCTGCTTGACGAGTACGAATTCCCGGGAGACGACACACCGATAGTAAGAGGATCGGCGCTGATGGCACTGGAAGATCCTGCGGGAGAGTGGGGAGACAAGATAGTAGAGCTGATGGAAGAGGTAGACAACTACATTCCGGAGCCGAAGAGAGACAACGACAAGCCGTTCCTGATGCCGGTAGAGGACGTATTCTCGATAACAGGAAGAGGAACAGTAGCGACAGGAAGAGTAGAGAGAGGAAGCCTGACGGTAGGAAGCGAAGTAGAGATAGTAGGACTTACGGAGGAGAAGAGGAAGGTAGTAGTAACCGGAATCGAGATGTTCAGAAAGCTTCTTGACCAGGCGGAGACAGGAGACAACATCGGAGCGCTGCTGAGAGGAGTGCAGAGAGATGAGATAGAGAGAGGGCAGGTACTGTCGGCACCTGGAACGATCCATCCGCACACGAAGTTTAAGGGAGAGGTATACGTGCTGAAGAAGGAAGAGGGCGGAAGACACACGCCGTTCTTCAACGGATACAGACCGCAGTTCTATTTCAGAACGACGGACGTAACGGGAGATCTGCAGCTGCCGGAAGGAACAGAGATGTGCATGCCGGGAGACAACGTAACGATGACGATAGAGCTGATCACACCGATAGCGATAGAAGAAGGACTGAGATTCGCGATAAGAGAAGGCGGAAGAACGGTAGGATCCGGAGTAGTAACTGAGATCATCGAGTAATCGAGCCGATCCATAAATCAAATTAAAGATAAGACGACCTGTGGGGAAGACCTGCAGGTCGTTTTTTTGTATCAGAAGGGCGCTGTTGAAGATGTGACGAGAAACTTTTATATACATTTCACTTTTTTTGCGTAATGTAGGTAAAAATTTCAACGTTTGCGGGCTCTCATTCCTGTGACGAGTCCATTAAAGCCGAAAAAAGACTGCCTCAGCCCTTTACAAAAATAGTCCAGTATCTTCAAACCCATTGGATTTTGTAGACATTTGCCAGAAAATAAGAAATGTCTGTAAGCGTAAAAAGATAAAGATTGCACAAATCGAAAAATGTGAAAAATGTTGATGAGAAACCGTTGCGGAGTGGAAACTGTGTTTTCGCTGTGCAACCGCGATGACAAAATAGTTGAAATGGGCAGTTTCTGTCGGCGAGAAAATTCAGACTTTTTATCTGTTGCGTGTGAGCAACAAGGAAAAAAGATGAAAATGGCTATTTTTCTGCAAAATCAGCCATTTTGCAAATTGGCACGTCTTTTGCTCTATATGTAGGCGTAAAAACAAAGCTGATATGCACAAGGAGGGAAAGATGGCTAAGATAGAACCTGAAAAAAGAGATTCCTTAACTGCGACACAGAAGGGGAAGGACGTTACTGAATTGAAGTTCAGACTGTCTATCCACGGAGAAGATATGCATTATCCGGGAGAGATGATCTCAGGATGCAAACTGATGGAGAAGTGTATAGATTGTTGTACGGAGCTGAGCAACATAAGGGACAACGGAGACGGAGGTCTCTTTGTAAATACTGAAGCCAACATCCTGCATCCTGTACATATGCTGGACGCGGTAGAGATAATAGTATGGCTGATAAAAGAAGGAACCAGCTCGAGAGTATATGGATATGAGATGTATAAGACGTCCGAGTACAACCAGAAGACGGATCGTTCAGAGGTGTTCGACGAACCTATACTGACGGTAAAGGGTACAGTAGTGTTCGTACTGCCTGACCTGAAGAAGTAGTGGGTCGAAGACGACAGGAATATTAATTTACGTTACTCACGCAGATTTGCGGGTAATATAAGAAGAACAGGAGGGAAAACAATGGCAGAGACTATTAAACAACAGATCGAAAAAGCTAGAAAGGCATTTGATCAGATTTCGGATTACACTCAGGAGCAGGTAGATAAGCTGATCTATGAAGCAGGAAAGATAATCTATCAGAATGCGGCGAAATTGGCTGAGATGGCAGTTAACGAGACGGGTCTCGGTGATGTCAACGAGAAGATCCTCAAGAACGAGGAAACCGGTGCGGTTTTCTGGGAATACCTGAAGGATAAGAAGTCCGTGGGCATCATAAACAGAGAGCCGGACGAAGACGGACTCATTGCTGTTCGGTTACGAAGGCGGAGCTTTTACCGGAGCCAAGAGCAGCGGGCAGAAGGGAATGTTTGAGGAGGCTGACGGCGGTACAATATTCCTCGATGAGATAGGAGAACTGCCGATGTCGATGCAGTCAAAGCTGCTTCGGGTGCTTGAAAACGGTGAGATAAGGCGTGTAGGGGCATCGGCCTCCATTTCGGTGGACGTCAGGATTATAGCCGCCACCAACAGGAATCTGAAGAAAGAGGTAGAAAAGGGAAGATTCAGGGATGACCTATACTACAGGCTTATGGTGCTTCCGATATTCATCCCGTCTCTCAAAGAGAGGAAGGAAGATCTTCTGCCGCTGGTAAATCTGTTCCTCAGACAGTTCAACAATAAATATCATCTGAAAAAGAGCTTTTCTGACAGCGCAGTCAGGGAAATCGAGGAATACAGCTGGCCGGGCAATGTGCGTGAGTTGAGGAATATGGTGGAAAGGCTTGTTGTCAGCGGGGAAGGTGAAGAAATAAGCGGATTTCAGGTCAGGATGTGTCTGATAGGGGCGCAGGATGGCGAAAGCGATGTCGTTGATATCTTTTCAAGCGATGTGTCTCTGGAAAAGATGATGTTCAATTATGAGAAGCGCATAATAGTGGAGGCTGTAGAGCGATATGGGAGCATGTCCGAAGCGGCCAGAAGGCTTGGTATAAACAAATCTACCATATCGAGAAAGCTGAAGATGTATAAAGAAGAGGCAAAGGAGAGAAGATACAGCTTTTAGCCGGATGGTTTCCCGGAGGAAACGCGGTTGCATACATGCAACCGAAGGTGAAGCTGAGTCATAGGAACGGTTGTAGTCCACAACAGCCCGATGAGGCATTGAAAAAGACATTGTCGTTGCACTGATGGAACGATGATGTCTTTTAATATGTTGAAAATTCAAGCAATTTAAATTGGCATGCTTCATGCAATATATATTTGTGAAATTACTTATCGATATGATATTTTCAAAGAAAGAGAGGTGGTTTTATCAATGGATTTAAAGGCGTTATGGGGTACGATCGACTGGATGGTCATAGCGGCGTACTTTGTCGGCATCCTTCTGGTAGGTGTCAGCATGAAAAAGCGCGCCGGGAAGAGCGTTAAAAGCTTCTATGTGGCATCGAGGCGTTTGACTGTACCGATACTGATAGGTGTAGGTGCGGCAGGATGGTATGATTCATGGACTATCGTTGGCCTTGCAGAATGCGGATGGACGATGGGTATCTCGATACTGCTGGTGTTCGTTATTCCGGAAGCTATACTGAGACTGCCGCTGGCGACGATAATAGGGCCTCATGTCAGGGACAAGATCCCTGATTGGGTGGTTACCGTCCCGGATATGATGAAATATCTGTACAGCGGGAAGGTAAAGCTGATATCAGCAGTCACGTATATAGCAAATCTGCTGTATGATTCGGCATTGTTGTTCGCCATTGCGGAGGTGCTCAAGCTGGTATCGGGAATGTCGATGATAGTTTCATTGATAGTGGCAGGTGCGGTAATCGCTATATATACGGCTCTTTCGGGCCTGTGGGGCCTTGCGGTCACCGACCTCATCCAGTTTGCCATCATGACTGTGGCAGTCGGCTCGCTGATGGTAGGTATCATAGTTCAGTTTGGCGGGCTGCCTGTAGTGTGGGACAGAGTGGAGGCGATAGATCCTCAGCTTCTGACTCCTATGGGAGGTCTGAGCGTATGGGAAGCGTGTGCATGGGCTATATCGGCCTGCGCCATGTACTGCGAGGCGGCTTGTTATCAGCGCTTTGGATCGGCACGGTCAGGGCAGGACATCAAAACGGCCTACTCCATCATGCTTGCCATGGGTGTCACATTCAGTTCGGCCATGGTCATCGCAGGAATGGCAGCCCTGGCATTTTTCGGAGATGTGGCATCGACGCCTGCGGAAGGCTTCTGGTCCATGGTATTTACCGTTTTGCCTGTAGGCTTCAGGGGACTGTTCGTAGCGGCACTGTGTGCGGCGGTAATGTCCACGGTTTCCTCCGACTGGCTGCTGTTCGCTACCTGTGCGGTCAACGATATATACAGAGGCTTTATCAATAAGAGCTTATCGGAACAGAAGACGTTGTTCGGAATGCGGATAGCGGTCGGCGTGTTCGGTGCACTGTGCGTAGTAGGAACTATATTCTGGGCAGATGGAATAGCGAATGCATGGTATTATCTGGGAGGATTCCTGTTCTCCATGTTCTTCATACCGATCGTAGCAGGACTGTTCTACAAAAAGAAGACTACGCCGGCAGCGATGGCATGTATCATCTATTCGGCGATCCTGTATGTCGTATGGGAGTTCATACTGGGATGTCCGGCAGGGCTGCCTACCAGCATCGTCGTATCTGTAACAGGGGCTATCCTCTACTTCATCGTCTGCAATGCGACTTATAAAAAAGATGGAGAAAGGCTGGATCCGGATTCTTTAACGGAGGTGTGATATATGAAAGAAAAAAAAGGAACGGCAGCAGCCAGAGTATCAATCGTGGTACTGTTCATACTCAGTGCGATATATCTCTTTACCCCGATGGTGGGAGGATATAACTGGCTCGGATGGATACTGGCCATACTCAATCTCATCGCAGGTCCTGCTGTGCTTATCGCGTACATACTGGAAGTGCGGAGAGGCGTTTTCAAAGAAGAGGAAGAAGCGGAAAGGGCGGAATAAAGTCCAGGGAAAGAAAGGAGCCTGCACCATGAAAAGGTTAGTGAAACGAATGGATAAAAACTCAGGCATGATAACGACAGGCGATAAAGGCACGGCTTTCGTCACGGAGACCATATGGACAAAGGACGAGGCGATAGAGGCCAAAATGTGTTCAGTAGAGCCCAAGATATTTGGTATAAAAATGGTGAGATATCAGCAGGAAGGAATGCGAAAGGTGTGGGTTCCTTACTACTTTATGATTTATGATTTTAAGGTAAAGCGCAACGTATTCTTTAACAAATCTCAGGTTTTCGATAAAACTGGCAGAGTCGGCGTAGTCTATGACGCCAACGAGATGCACGCGTCTCATTACGATGTGATGACCGATGGTGAGATACCTATGGTGCGCAAAAAGATAGAGACGATGGATGGTATCGTGCTTCCGGATGGAGGCACTCTGGAAAAGATAATCGAGGATGCGGAATATTCCATCAGGAGGCAGATACTGTTCAAGGCATATAAGACGATGGACAGTCAGCTCAGTCAGGTGAAGATCATGAAATTTTACAGGGAAGCCTGGGAGCTTGAGATGAAATATAAGGAAAAAACTTTTATAAAATACGCATATATGGATGATTACGGGGTCCAGAATGAGAGAGCCAGAGGTCTGAATACCAGGCTCGGGGCGTGATGCTGTGGCGAGTGACTTCAGCAAACCAGAGATGATCAGGAGGTGCTTTGATGATTAGTAATTTTGAATTTTTCCTGCCGACGCAGATAAGGTTTGGAAGAGGCGTAGTGAAAGAGATTGGTGAGGAAATAAAGAGCAGAGGGTTTAAAAAGCCGATGCTGGTCACCGACGAAGGAATCGTGAAGATTGGAATGGCAGATCAGATAAAGGGGCATATCGAAGAGGCGGGATTTCAGTGTACGCTGTTTGATGGTATAGTGCCTAATCCGAGAGACTACGACTGCGACAAGGGGGCAAAGATCGCCGAAGAAGCAGGCGCTGACGTGCTGATAGCCCTTGGTGGGGGAAGTGCCATGGATACAGCGAAGGCGATGGCTACCGTCATGACCAATGGCAAGACGGCGAGGGAATGGATAGATGTGGAACTGGATGTGCAGAGCGCGCCTGTGATCTGCATACCTACGACGTGCGGAACGGGCAGCGAAGTTACTTTCAATGCCGTTATAAACAATACGGAAACACATCTGAAGGGAAATATATTCGATCCCAAGTGTGCGCCGGTGCTGGCGCTGGTAGATCCGGACATGATAGACGGGCTTCCGGGTTCGCTGATTTCCTCCACCGGCATAGACGCGCTGACCCATGCCGTCGAAGCTTACGTATCTACTGTAGCCACGCCTGTAACGGATGCGATCTCCATATACGCCGTGAAGCTGATAGGCGACAATATCATCAAAGCGGCAAACGACAGAGATAAGGATGCGATGGAAGAGGTAATGCTGGCATCCATGCTGGCAGGAATCGCTTTCGGCAACGCGGATACTGCTGCAGTGCATTGCATTGCCGAGTGTTTCGGAGGATTCTACGACATTCCTCACGGTGTCACCAATGCTATATTCCTGGCGGATGTGAGTGAATACAGCATTTCGGGAAATCCAGGGAAGTATGCTGACGTGGCTAAGGCTCTCGGCGTGGACGATTCAGGGAAAACAGATGAGGAAGTGGCGATGGAAGGCATTGCAGTCATAAAGGGGTTGTGCAGGGAGCTGGGGATACCTAAACTCAGTTCCTTCGAAGCTATCGACCCGAAGGATTTCCAGTACCTCGCTCAGGCGTCGTCAGAACACGTCTGCAATCCATCGAATCCTGTGGAATTCACGAAAGAACAGTATATGGAGATATTCGACAGAGTGTATAACGCTGATTGAGTGCGATAGAATATATATTGAAAAAGCATACAATAGTTATCCATAAAAAGCGCCTGTGGGCCGTGGCTGTAGCAGTTGTCACGGTTTCCGCAAGCGCTTTGCTGTTGGTCATGTCGTGCGTTTGACGGCGCATGCTTTCAGTTGGTATCAGTTCTTGAAAGTGACGGAGTCGCTTCCCATTTCTTCATTGGTACTCCTGTCGTACAATCTGAATGTGAGTTTCCCTTCTTTTCCGAACAGAGGGATCGGATATTGGAATCTGGCTGTTATGTTGGAGCCGGCTTCCCATGTGGAGTCCAGGTCGTATATCTGAGTATCGCCGTTGGGCCAGGTCACCTCGTAGTAGAGGAGTATCTGCTCCGACGGTTCGCCGCCACTGAGGGAAACGTGGAAATATACGGTGTCACGGCGGCTTACGGTGCTGACATCGGTAGACGCGTCATCCGCTGATGTATTGGCGACGATATTTACATGCCATGCGTAATAGTTATCGTATATTTCTTGTATGCCGGGATACTTTATGGCCATCAGGTCGGACATATACTCTTCTACCTGTGCGGTCCTGTCGCTCTGGTAGGTTTTCACATAGGTGAATTTAGTAAGATTGATCTTATCTTGTATCTCCTCATTGTCTTTGAGATCAGCTGCTACATAGTAGGTGCTGAGAGCCTGATCGTATTCGCCGGCGTTGAAATATTGATCTCCGATGCCGCAGTAGCATTGCCATATCTTGTCATGCAGGGACTCGTCGTCTTTCAGCTCGATGGCCGTGTTGTACGTATCGATGGCTGCGTTGAAATCTCCGGCCTCAAAGTACTGGTCTCCCAGACTGCAGTAGCACTGCCATATCCTGTCCTCGGAATCCTTGTAGTCGCCAAGTGCCTCGAACTTCTCGATGGCCTTCTCATATTTGCCGTCAGCCTGCAGTTGCAGTGCGTCTTGATACTGCATGGCAGGGGCTGCCATATAACGGTATATGGCGACGCCTGCAAGTCCGATGAGAAGGAGACAGGCGACTATGGCGATGATTATCTTTATCCTGAAATTCCTGTTTCTGCGTTTGGTCTCAGGGGAGACAGGAACAGAGAGGGGAACAGGTGGCTTTGCTGACGTTTGCTTGTCACCGGAATCAGAGGTGGCATCTGTGTTCTCTGAAGCCTTTGGCTGCCCTGTCGCGATGGCGTTTTTCGAAGCCTCAGTACTGCTCTTGCTGCTTTTAGATGACGTATTGACTGTATTACCTTCTGTTTCGGATGAAATATTCTCATCGGGGCTGCCATCGGCTTCCTCGGAGGCCGGGGTATCTGTCTCGCTGGATACGGACATGTCAGAAGATGGATCCATAGTGGCCGCTTCCTGTTGAGAACTGTCATCGATTTCTATGGGAACGACTTTCAGCTGACCGTCTTCAGATTCTTCAAGTTTTCGTCTTCGGTTTTCTCTGTCGGTATGCTGCTGTTCTTCCTTATCGATTTTCTCCTTTGCGGATTTATTAAGTTTTTTGCTGAGCTTTCCCTGGGCTCCGGCTGGTTTATGGAGTATGAACAGAGATCTCAGAAGATCACGTTCAAGACCGCAGCTTTTGCAAAAATCACCTTTATTTATATGGCCGCAGCTGCATGACCAGTAATCTCCGAATTCTTCGAACCAGTATTTTGGTTTGGTAGGAGCTGAGGCGAATTGTTCGATGATATCATCGTATATATCGTCATCAGGAGTGAGTGGGCGCGGCTCATAGACTTGTGTGATCGCTTCACCGGATGACTGTTTCTGCTTGTCTGAAAGTGTTTTCAGATTCACAGCTTCACGGGTTTCCTTATTCTTCGTCGTCTTCACATCCTCAGATTCAGCTGATGCGTTCGACGGAGCCGTTGAGTCTGGAGATCCTGCGGATTTTTCCGCGACATCAGCCCCGGAAAAGTCCTCATTTGTTATGAGAGTCTTTGTATCGAATTCTTTTTCGTGTTTCCATGCTTTGATTTTTTTCAACGTGGTGTACTCCCTGATCTATCGTAAATAATGAAATATTCGTTTTTTGATTCTTTGCGGCAACGCCGCTGATGATTACAGCGGACATTATAAAATGCGAGCATGTCGAAGCATTTTTCAATGAACGCATCTTTGCGGCAACGCCGCTGATGATTACAGCGGACATTATAAAATGCGAGCATGTTGAAGCATTTTTCAATGAACGCATCTTTGCGGCAACGCCGCTGATGATTACAGCGGACATTATAAAATGCGAGCATGTCGAAGCATTTTTCAATGAACGCATCTTTGCGGCAACGCCGCTGATGATTACAGCGTTCATTATACCAGCAAATCACCATTATAACAAGCATACGTGGCAGCCAGGACCTGGTATACAGTATAAAATTTTTTAAATAATAAAAAATTTTCTCATTATGGTATAATAACGGAATACAGAACATGGAAAGGAGGCTGTCTGTGAAAGAATTCAATCATGAAAATATCCAGGGGCTGCTGAACTGCATAAGAGATGGAGTGTTCATAACGGATGGTGACGGGAATATAATCCTGATGAATGAAGCGTCGGAAGAACTGAGTGAATTCAGCGGAGAACAGCTTCTGGGGAAAAATGTAAACGATTTGATAAAAAAGGGATATTTCAGCGAGAACGGAGCTGTTTCGCTGAAATGCATAGAGACAGGGCTGGAAGAGAGCATGATACAGAAAGGCCGGGATGACGGGCAGGAAATAACAGTAACAGGCGTTCCGCTCATAGAGCACGGAAAGGTCAAGTTTGTGGTGGTAACGGAGCGGGATGTGTCGGAGATAAATCGTCTTGAGAAGGAGCTTAGAAAGAATCAGCAGTTGGTTAAGGAATACAGTCAGCAGCTGGAGCAGTATCGAAAAGACGCGCGAGGGGCACGTGGAAGCATAATATACGACAGCGAAGAGATGGAAAAGATCATTCAGCTGTCGGAAAGCGTAGCTAAAAAGGATATTACAGTGCTGATACAGGGTGAATCGGGTACAGGCAAAGAAGTCATAGCCAATCATATACATCAGTGCAGTGACAGGAAAGATAAGCCTTTTATAAGAGTAAACTGTGACGCCATACCGGAAAACCTTTTTGAATCCGAATTCTTTGGATACGAAAAAGGAGCTTTTACAGGAGCTTCAGATACAGGAAAGGTAGGACTGTTCGAACAGGCCAATGGAGGGACTATTTTCCTCGATGAGATAGGGATAATGCCGATGAGTCTTCAGGGAAAGATACTCAGAGTATTGCAAAACCGTGAGATAATGCGTGTAGGCGGCGGAGGATATATTCCGGTCGATGTCAGGATAATAGCGGCGACTAACGCCAACCTCAAGGATGCGGTAAGAGAGAAGACCTTCAGGATGGATCTTTATTACAGGCTCAATGTGGTGCCTATAAACATTCCTCCCCTCAGAAAGCGTAAAGAAGATATATTCCCTCTTGTCAGATATTTCGTAAAGAAATACAATGAGGAATTCGATTCTGATCTTAAAATCGCCAAAAGCGGATGGGATGTGCTGTACAAATATCAGTGGCCGGGTAATATCCGTGAGCTGCAGAACATAATCAAACGTCTTGTGATAATAGCCGACAGGGAAGAAGTAGATGCCAGACAGATAATGGAGCAGTTGGACAGTTTTGACATGGGTATCGCCGAAAGTACTTCGTCAGGTGATCTCAAGAGCTATGTAGAGGAATACGAAAAGAACATTATAATCACAAAAATGAAGGACTATAAGAGCAGCAGCAGGTTAGCCAGAGCTTTGGGAATAGATAAATCGACACTGAATCGTAAGATAAAGAAATATGGTATAGAGGCCGGATACGACGATTGATCCGATAAGCGGTGTAAATTCGCGTTTACGATGCAAATTTGCGCCGCTTATTTTTGTTGGGCAATTTTCAGAAAAACATTAAAATATTGAAATTTCAACGTTTTTCATATCTTCTGTCAAATGGCACGCTGCTTGCAATAATAAAAGATAACAGAATAAGTCAAATGCTGAACAGGAGGTAGGAAAATGATCATAGGTACACCAACAGAAGTTAAAACTAATGAAACGAGAGTTGCGATGACACCTAATTGGGCCAGAAGACTTACGGCTGCGGGACATGAAGTATGGGTGCAGAAGGACGCTGGTAAGAACAGCGGATTTTCAAATGAAGATTACGAAGCAGCAGGCGTGAAGATAGCTGATACAGCCAAAGAAATCTTCGATAAGGCTGAATTTATAACAAAGGTGAAGGAACTCCAGCCACAGGAATTCGATCTCATAAGGGAAGGCCAGATGATCATGACATGGTTTCATCTGGCCGAGGATTACGATAAGCCAATGGCGCAAGCGCTGGTAGATCGTAAGAGCATAGGCCTTTCCATGGAACTTATTGTTCTTGACGACGGTTCGAGGCCTACTATGAAGCCGATGAGCGATATAGCGGGAAGCTTGGCGATGCTGGAATCGGTAAAATACTGTCAGACAATGAATGGTGGTACGGGGCTGTTGTTGAGAAGAGTATATGGTCTGCCTGTACCGAAAGTAGTGGTATTGGGTGGAGGCTCGGCCGGATTCAATGCAGCGCAGGTGGCTGCTGGCCTCGGGCTGGATGTGACTATAATCGAGGCGTCCTGGAACAGGATAGATTATCTGAAGGCGGCAATACCTGAAGCGAACGTAGTATTATTCGAAGAACACAACCTGGAGAAACTGCTGACAGAGTGTGATCTGTTTATCAACTGCATATATCCGTCACCGGAACCGGGCAAGAGAGAGCCATTGGTGAAACGGGAAACGGTAAAGAAAATGAAGAACTGTTCGCTGATAATGGATATAGCAGGGGCGGAAATAGTGGAGACGTCACATTACACAACTCTCGGCGACCCTACTTTCACAGAAGAGGGGATACTCCACTACTGCGTACCAAACATGCCGTCGCTGTGTCCTAAGACGGCGACAGAAGCGCTGCTGATGATAACGGGCCCTTACATCATGAACATAGCCAACAAGGGTCTGAAACAGGCGGCTATGGACGATGCGGCTCTGAGAAGGTGCATCAGCACGGTCAACGGTCAGATAGTCCACCCGGAAATCGGGATCAATCAGGAAATGCCATATGTAGAGTTTGACTTTTCGATGTTGGATTAAGCGATAGTCATTCATTTCATCTCTCATATAGCAGGCGGTCTGTTAAAGTCGCAGGCCGCCCGTATGTTTAATGAAATCCGCGAAATAGAAAGAGAAATACTTCGTATGGAAAAGGGAAAGGAAAAATGTTATGTTAAAGATCGGAAAAAACGAAGTACGTATCAGTATGGTAATAAAGCTTGCGGGAGCTTTCTGCGCGTTCCTCATAGGCGCAGGGTTTGCCACCGGCCAGGAGGTCATGCAGTATTTTACAAATTACGGTATAGCAAAAGCGGTAGGCGTGCTGGTGATAAATGGTATATTGGGTGCCTGGACATCGGCCGCCGTCATGAATCTGGGCAATGAGAGCAGGGATGTGCAGGGCCTGGAATGCTATAAGAATCTCTGCGGTAAATATGTTGGAACTGTCTTGTCATGGTTCGTGCCAATCTTTATGTTCCTCACTTTAATGCAGATGATGGCTGGATTTGGAGCTACGTTTAATCAGGTGTTCGGAGGACCAGAGTGGGTAGGATCACTTATATTAGCAGTGCTAGTGACCGCTATCGTGCTGATGGGTCTGGCTAGCGTTATAGACACCATTGGATTCATTGGACCTGCTATCATAGTAATTACTATGGTTATGGCCATAAGTGTTCTAGTTAAGCATGGTGTCGACTTTGATAATTGGAATAATTATATAACGACTCACGATGTTCTCCTGGCATCAAGCTCATGGATAATGGCAGGTATTCTTTATGCCTTGTGGAATATAGTTATGTGCCTTCCATTCATGTCCGCAATAGGTTCAAAAGCAAAAAACAAGACAGAAGTCATCGTAGGAGTCATATTTGGAAATGTACTGTTCAGCCTGGGCGCGCTTTTCCTGGTATTGGCGGAAGGTTCCAGGATAGATATTATAGATAAGCTGTCGGTGCCGGCACTGGCCATGGCTCAGGCGATTTCACCGATACTGGGATGGGCCTATGCCATAGTTCTGGCTCTTGCTATTTTCACCACTGCTGTTCCGCTGATGTGGTCTGTAGCCGCTAGAATCACGAAAGAAAAGACGAAGAAGTTTGCTATAGTTTGCTTTATAATCGCTATATTGGGCTTCTTTGGCTCATATATCCCGTTTGAGATACTTGTTAATATCATAACGCCTGCCGTGGGATATGTAGGTTTGATAGGATGGGTTTTTATAATATGGCGAGATATAAAGATAATAAGGAAAAAGATAATGGACAAGAGGCTTCCGGCACATGAATAAAAGACAGCGGGACAGGTCGTATTACTATCAGTTCTGACATCCATAACGATACCTTATCGCGAGGATGTATGAAAAGGACATTATAGAAAGCTGGCGGGGAAGAAACTCTTCTCCGCCTTTTCGATTTTACGATCCGATGACAGATCGTGATGACAGGTATAACAGAAGAGAAGTGTATTTTGTGAAAGATCACAATTATAATTGACAAAGAGATGGTTTTATGGTACAACTGTATACAGTATACAGGGGAATACACGGGTCAATAAATTCAGCTGCAGCGGTTAGAAGTTTTTTCATGTATTTTGTATAATTATTAGTACACAGTTGACGGAGATAAACTGTTGCGATAAAATGAATGATAGTGTGCGGTATTAGAACCAATTTCAAATTGTATGGTATTACGGCTGAAACTATAAAGGCTGAATCAATAGTCGTACAATATACGCTATAAAATGGAGGGAAATATGGCAAAGAAAATAATGAAGACAATGGACGGTAATACGGCTGCGGCTCACGTATCCTATGCCTTTACCGACGTGGCGTCGATATATCCGATAACACCGTCCTCGACTATGGCTGAAGTTGTAGATGAATGGGCTGCTTATGGAAGGAAGAACATATTCGGACAGACTGTAAAAGTAGCTGAAATGCAGTCAGAGGCTGGCGCAGCGGGCGCTGTTCACGGTTCTTTGGCGGCAGGTGCGCTTTCTACTACTTATACGGCATCTCAGGGACTGCTTCTGATGATACCTAACATGTATAAGATAGCGGGCGAACTTCTGCCGGGAGTGTTCCACGTAGCGGCCAGAAGCGTATCGACTCATGCTCTCTGTATATTCGGAGATCACTCTGACGTTATGGCATGCAGGCAGACGGGATTTGCCATGCTGGCATCCGGGTCTGTTCAGGAGGTAATGGATCTGGGCGGAATAGCTCACCTTTCCGCAATCAAGGGAAGAGTTCCGTTCCTTCATTTCTTCGACGGATTCAGGACATCTCACGAAGTACAGAAAATAGAAGTTTTCAGCTATGAGGATTACAAGAAACTGATAGATTGGGACGCTGTCCAGAAGTTCAGAGACAATGCTCTCAATCCTGAGCATCCTGTCATCAGAGGTACGGCTCAGAATCCTGATATCTTCTTCCAGGGCAGGGAAGCGTCCAACAAGTTCTACGAAGCTATCCCTGAGATCGTAGTGGACTACATGAACAAGGTAAGTGAGCTTACGGGAAGAAGCTACAAGCCGTTTGACTATGTAGGAGCTCCTGATGCGGAGAGAATAATAGTAGCGATGGGATCTGTATGTGAGACTATCGAAGAAACAATAAATCATATGAACGCCAAGGGCGAAAAAGTCGGCCTCATAAAGGTAAGACTTTACAGACCTTTCGTGAAGGAGTACTTCATGAACGTGCTGCCTGGATCGGTAAAGAAGATCGCTGTCCTGGACAGGACCAAGGAGCCTGGTTCATTGGGCGAACCGCTCTACCAGGACGTGAAGACACTTCTCTTCGACGAAGACGATGCGCCTAAAGTTTATGGAGGACGTTATGGTCTTGGCTCCAACGACACTAACCCTGGAATGATAGAAGCCGTTTACGCTAATCTGGCTAAGGAAAAGCCTCTCAATCATTTCACAGTAGGTATCGAAGATGATGTTACAAATCTTTCGCTGCCGTATGTACCGGGTATCGCTATGGAACCGGAAGGCACGATCAAGTGCAAATTCTGGGGTCTGGGTTCCGATGGTACGGTAGGAGCTAACAAGACGGCTATAAAGATCATAGGCGATGAAACGGATATGTACGCTCAGGGATATTTTGCTTACGACTCGAAGAAGTCCGGCGGTGTTACGATATCCCACTTGAGATTTGGTGAAAAGCCGATACAGTCCACATATCTGATAAATCAGGCCGATTTCGTAGCGTGTCATAACCAGGCGTATATAAGACAGTACGATATGCTGAAGGATCTGAGGGACGGAGGAACGTTCCTGCTGAACTCCCTGTGGTCGGATGCCGAGCTGGAGGAGCATCTCCCTGCTAAGGTAAAGAGAGACCTCGCTGCTAAGAAGGCCAGCTTCTACGTCATCGACGCAGGAAAGATAGCAGAGGAAATAGGACTGGGAAGCAGGATCAACATGATCATGCAGGCTGCCTTCTTCAAACTGACAAACGTAATTCCTATCGACGATGCGGTTAAGTATCTCAAGGAAGGTATAGAAAAATCATACGGCAAGAAAGGTCAGAACATCGTGGATATGAACTGCGCTGCCGTTGACCAGGGCATCACCGCTATCAGGAAGGTAGAAGTGCCTGCATCGTGGGCCGACGCCAAGGACCCTGAAGGAAAGACTGTGGAGTTGCCTGAGTTCATAGAGCAGATACTGATACCGATGAACAAGCAGGAGGGAGACAGCCTGCCGGTAAGCGCCTTTGATGGTATCGAAGACGGAACATTCCCATCCGGTACGGCAGCTTACGAGAAGCGCGGTGTCGCGGCTCACCTGCCTGAGTGGGTACCTGAAAACTGCATACAGTGCAACCAGTGCTCCTTCGTATGTCCGCATGCGGCTATCAGACCTATGCTCCTGGATGAGAAGGAGAAGGCTGCTGCGCCTGCCGGATTCGAGACGGTACAGGCCAGAGGGAAGGGCATGGAAGGCCTCCAGTACAGGATGCAGGTATCGGCTCTCGACTGTCTGGGCTGCGGAAACTGCGCGGATATCTGTCCGGCCAAGGAGAAGGCTCTCGTGATGAAGCCGTTCGCCGAAGTGGAAAAGGAAAGCGTAAACTGGGATTACGGTATCAAGCTTCCTAGAAAGGAAGACCGCGTTAACGTTCAGACCGTAAAGGGAAGCCAGTTCGCCAAGCCATATATCGAGTTCTCGGGTGCATGCTCGGGATGCGGAGAAACTCCGTATATCAAGCTGGTAACTCAGCTCTTTGGAGACAGGATGATGATCGCCAACGCTACAGGCTGCTCCTCCATCTGGGGTGCATCGGCACCGTCAATGCCTTACTGCAAGGATGAGAACGGCAGAGGACCTGCATGGGCCAACTCGCTGTTCGAGGATAACGCCGAGTACGGTTACGGTATGGTCGTAGCGAATAAGCAGATCAGAAACAAGCTGGAAGACCTGATGAAGGAGCTTCTGGAAATGGATGTGGATGCTGAGCTGAAGACGGCGATGACAGAGTGGATAGAAAACAAGGATAACGGCAATGTGACAAGGGAAAAGAGCGATAACGTCATTGCTGCTATCGAGAACATGAAGAGTGGAAACGCTGAAGCCAAGGAGATCTGCGGCCAGATAATGGAGAAGAAGGATTACCTGGTCAAGAAGTCCATCTGGGCTCTCGGCGGAGACGGCTGGGCTTATGATATCGGATACGGCGGTCTCGACCATGTACTGGCATCCGGTGAAAACATCAATATCCTGGTATTTGATACTGAAGTTTACTCCAACACAGGCGGTCAGGCTTCCAAGGCGACTCCGGAGGCTGCTGTCGCAAAATTTGCTGCATCCGGTAAGAGAGTAAAGAAGAAGGATCTGGGATTGATGGCTATGTCCTACGGTTATGTATACGTCGCTCAGGTAGGTATGGGTGCGGATAAGAATCAGCTGATGAAGGCTATCATCGAGGCCGAAAATTACGACGGACCATCCATCATAATCGCATACGCTCCTTGTATCAACCACGGACTCAAAAAGGGCATGGGCAAGGCTCAGGAGAACATCAAGGATGCTGTCGAGGCCGGTTACTGGCACCTCTACAGATACAATCCTGAGCTCAAGGAGGAAGGCAAGAATCCGTTCACGCTCGACTCCAAGGAGCCTACGGCAAGCTTCAGAGATTTCATCATGGATCAGGTGAGATATTCGTCCCTTGCCAAAGAATTCCCGGATATAGCTGAGAAGCTCTTCGAGATGACTGAGGAAAACGCCAAGGCCAGATATCACACATATAAAGAGCTTTCGGACAGAGATACGGCGTTGCTGTAAACACGCATATCGATCAATAATAAAGGACGCTTCACAATTAAGTGAGGCGTTCTTTTGATATGTATGCTTTTGACATGCTTCGTTTTAGTGTCCTGATGCTTTAACAGTGAAAGCTCACGCTAAACACGGATGTTTGCCGAGTATCTTGATATTTACAGGAATCCGGCAGCGAGCACATGAAAAGTTGCCGGAACCTGCGAAAAGAATGGTGATTCGGCAAGCAAAACCGTATTTTGTAACATAAATGCCTTTTCACTAAAAATATATTCGCAAATTCGTGCCGCAAAATTGGATAATATAAAAAACCCGGCAAGCGTGCGCCGGTTTTCATTTTATATCGTAAAATGCGGCAAGGAACTGTGTCGGACGTGCCGGATCTTTAGATAGATTCAGGGATCCGGCAAGAACTTGCGTCAGGTGTGCCGAATTTTGAGCTTACGGATAAGATCTGGCAGAAGAGAAAAAGAGAAGGGATATCAAGGTTTATATTTGTCTATTCTCTGCGCTTCTGTTACGGAAAATCAACCTGCATATTCTCCTCCTCGATGAGCTGCCACATAAGCCTGGCCCAGCGCGATGCCGCCGTCATTAGGGCTGACGGAGATGTTGTAATAAGGAGTGAAGCCATTAGCCCTCAGCTTTTCCAGTACATCCTCCATCAGTATCTTGTTCTGGAAGGTCCCGCCGGTGAGAGCCACCTGGGAGACCTTGTGCTCTGCACGGGCTGCAAGGCATTGCTGCAGTATCATGTCGGATATCCTCTCATGAAACGACAGAGCCAGATCAGAGGCGATATCTTCCCCCGGGTGCTTGCGGGCAAATGCGGCAGCGTCCTCCAGCATGATGGCGCATTGTCCTTCGTAATCGTTGTAGTCCTTTATACCAAGAAGAGCGGCCACTCCGTCGAAAAGCCTTCCCATGCTGGAGCTGTGTACAGTATTGATACCTGCCGAAAGGGCGGACATGACGATGCGGTGATCGTCAGCAGCCAGAAGGCGCTCTCTGCCGTAGTCGATGATATCGGAGATATCGACGGCGATCCGGCGAGGAAGGTCGTGGCCGGAAAATCCGTCGTCATCGTAAGGCCGTATGGAAAGATATCCGTTGTCGAAGGCATAGATATAGCTGAGAGCAGAGCGGCGGGCATCCTTAACGGAAGAATCGCCGCCTATCATGTTCACATATTTCAGGTGTGCGATGCGCTGGCAGTCGCCGCCTTCGCATATGAAGAATTCGCCTCCCCATATGGAACCGTCGGTGCCGTAGCCGGTGCCGTCGAAGCTGACTCCGATGACTTTGCCCTTTATATCGTTTTCAGCCATGACAGACGCTACATGGGCGTGATGGTGCTGGACCTTTACCAGGGGAAGATCGCGCTCGGCAGCGTACCTTTCGGCGAATCCGGTGGTGTAGTAAAGAGGGTGCATGTCGCAGACGACGATATCGGGGGTTATCCTGAAGAGGTCCTGGAGACGGCCTACGTTTTCTTCATATAGCGTCTGATTTTCCACCGTGTCCATATCGCCGAAAAACTGACTCATGTAGGTGAAGGACCCCTTTGTCAAGGCAAAGGAGTTCTTTAGCTGGCTGCCTGCGGCAAAGATTGAAAGGGGAAGGGCTTCGTCCACTCTGGACTTATGGCTTCGTTCGGAAGTTTTGCAGGCGTCGGTTTCATCGATGCTGATATAGAGGGGTACCGGCGCGTAACCTTTGGAACGCCTTATCATCTGCGGCTGATCGTCGATGACGCGGACCACCGAGTCATCGACCCGTATCCGTATGCTTCGGGTATTGTATATCATGCCGTCGATGAGGGGCTCGTGCTCCATCATTTCCATCATCTCCGCTTCGTCCTTTATCATCGGCATGTCGGAAAGGTTGGCACTGGTAAATATCAGGGGACTTATGCGGTCCAGCAGCATATACTGGGCGGCAAAGGACGGCAGGAAGCTGCCGATGAAGCGGCTTCTGTTTATTTCATCGCAGTCCGTATCTCGATGCTCAAGCAGTATGATAGGACGAGCGGATGATTCCAATAACTGTTTTTCGGTATTGTTCACGTAACAGTGACGCTCTATCTGCTCTACGCTCCTGAACATCACCGCGAAGGGTTTGGATTCGCGTTTCTTTATTTCCCGCAGCGTTGTTGTCGCGGTCACGTTGAAGGGATCTGCCACCAGATTATAACCGCCTACACCCTTGAAGGCGATGACGCCGCCGCTTTTCAGCACTTTTGCCGCGTGATCCAGTATCTCGCAGTCCCCGTTTAATTGTAGCCCACTGTCTGCTCGAAGGCTTTTATCTGTCAGGAAGCTTCGGCGTGGAGACGCAGCCGGATTTTCCTGCCAGAGCAACTGCGGCCCGCAGTTGTGGCATGAGATAGTCTGGGCATGGTATCTGCGGTCATTGATATCTGTATATTGATTTTCGCAGAAATCACACATGGGAAAATCCACCATGGATGTGTTGTGCCTGTCATAAGGTATCTTGTCTATGATGGTGTATCTGGGGCCGCATTTCATGCAGCTTATGAAAGGATGCTGATACCGCGGGTCGCCTTCAGAGTAAAGCTCGTCGAAGCAGTCGGGGCAGATCGCCAGATCAGCGGGGAGCATGGCCGTTTCATCGTCGCCTTCTGCGCTGGTGACGATGGTGAAAGAGTCGAAGTCACGAAAAGAAACCGGCTCGCGCCTGATGTGGACTATTTCGGCAGGAGCCGGCTTGTCGGCTATGATGTGTTCTATAAATGATGATATGCGGGACGGTGTATCTGTGACAGTTATTTCCACCAGCCCTCCTATATTGAGGACCTGTCCCTTAATACCCAGGGCTTCGGCTGTCTTGGCCACGTAAGGCCTGAACCCTACACCCTGGACTATTCCCCAGAGTTTAATTTTTTCGCTCTGTCTTGCAGCCACTTAGCTACCTCCTCGTAACCCTCGCCGGTCTTGCCGGATACTTTGAATACGGGCGCTGTCTTGTTGAGAGCGCGTACGCCTTTCATGAAATATTCTTCATCAAAGTCCAGATACGGAGCCAGATCCACTTTGTTTATAAGTATGATATCAGCTTTCTCGAAAGCCAGTGGATATTTGTACGGTTTGTCGCTTCCTTCCGTGACGGTGGAGATGAGCATCATCACGTGCTCTCCGATGGTGAATTCGGCCGGGCATACCAGATTACCTATGTTTTCGATGAACAGTATTCCGGGCTCAGGGAAAGACATGTGCTCTGTCGCGTGCTCCACCAGGGGAGCATCAAGATGACACTCTCCATGAGTGTTTATCTGGTGAGTCTCGATGCCCAGAGAGTTGAGATCCTGCGTATCTATATCGGACTCGATGTCCCCCTCGATCACGTAAGGCTTGACATCGAGGTGTTTGACGATATTTTTAAGTGTTGTGGTCTTGCCTACGCCGGGTGCGCCCATTTCGTTGACCACGAGGACGCCGTGAGCCGTCATATGTTCGTTTATGTGCTCTGCTATGTGGTCGTTCTCATCAAGGACTCCCTCCATGACGTTTATCTTTCGTATATCGTGCATTTTAAATACCTCCGTTCCAAATATGGTTTATTCTATTTCGATGCTTTCGATGTAAAATTCCTTGCCTATGTCGGTAGGCTCTCCCTGGCCGCCGCACTTGGGACAGTCGAAGGTCATCGGTCTTTTTTCGAAAAGTTCACCGCACCGGGTACACCTGAGCTTAGGCTTTACGTGTTGTATTTCCACGACGGCTCCTTCACATATGGTGTCCTGAGAGATTATGTCGAAGTACATCTGGACCGATTCGCCCACATATCCGGAGTAATCGCCGATGACCAGGTTCACCTTTGTGACTCTGGAACCACCGGATTTCTTACAGTGCTCTCCGGCTATTTTTATTATCTGTTCCGTTATAGGATATTCATGCATAAAAACCTGCTTTCAAAATCAGTTGACTTACAGGTAATATTATAAAGCCTAAGGTGGGGAAGCTCAAATATTTTTTTAGGCGGTGGATAGGGTGTGTAAGAGATTTCGCCTTTTATATGATGAGCCCCACTCAACATGTTTACGAATCGCCCAAATAATTGTATAATAATAAGGATTCGGAGAATCGGATTCAGTTCCCGGCAAAGGCCGGGATCATTAGGGGGAAATGATATGTGTATAGCGATACCGGGAAAGGTACTTGAGCTTTCAGAGGGAAAGGCTAAAGTTGATTTTAATGGCAATACAGTAGATGTCAATACAGGTCTTGTCGAACCGCAGGTAGGTCAGTATGTGCTGGTCCACGCAGGATGCGCCATAGAGGTCATGGAGCATGATAAGGCCCAGGAGCTTATGGAGTTGTTTACCGAACTGGAGGAGCTGCAATAATACAATGGATGTAAAACAGATCATCGATTATCTGGCGGCGTATGACGGAAGACCTCTCAAGATCATGGAGGTATGCGGCACTCATACGGCTGCTATATTCAAAAATGGAATAAGGAGCCTGATATCCGATAAAATAAAGCTTATTTCGGGTCCGGGATGTCCTGTGTGCGTCACGCCGACAGCATACATCGACAGGTGTATAGAATACGCCTCACGGGAAAATCACACGTTGCTGACATTCGGCGATATGATGAAGGTACCGGGAAGCTCCGGCAGTCTGTCGGAGGCAAAGGGGAACGGCAGCGTCAATGTGGATATCATGTATTCTCCTTTTGAGGCGCTGGAAAAAGCCGCTGGAGATCCGGGCCGCACATATGTGGTGGCGGCAGTCGGTTTCGAGACAACAGTGCCGACTTATGCCATGATGGTACAGGAGGCGGCGCGAAGAGGGATAAGGAATGTGAAGCTGGTAACGGCGCTGAAGACTGTAATGGTAGCGCTGGAATGGATCTGCGAAAACCAGGAGGATGTGGACGGATTCATATGCCCGGGTCATGTCAGCGTCATAACGGGAAGCGATGTGTATAAGCCACTGGCAGAACGATATCACAGGCCTTTTGTAGTGACAGGGTTTGAAGCGGAGCATATACTGGCATCCATATACAGGATAGTCAGGCAGATAGAGACCGGCGGCGCCGCGGTGGAAAATCTCTATAGAAACGCGGTAAAGGATGAAGGCAACAGAAAAGCTGTCGCTATTATGGAAGAAGCTTTCGAGACAGGTCCTGCCATGTGGAGGGGGCTTGGCATAATAGAGAAGTCCGGGCTTTATCTGAGAGAGGAACTGGCCGGATACGACGGCGGAAGCAGAGACCTGTATCAGGATATGGAGCTTCCTTCCCAGTGCCGGTGTGGAGATGTGATCGTAGGGAGGATAAACCCTGATGAATGTCCGATGTTCGGACGGGGATGTGATCCGGTGAAACCTTTCGGCCCTTGTATGGTTTCGTCGGAGGGGGCTTGCGGCATATGGTACAGGAACGTTCATTGAGGAGACAGATATGAAGATAACAATGGCTCACGGGAGTGGGGGCAAATCATCAGCTCAGCTTATGAGCGATATATTCGGAAAGCATTTTAAAAACGAGATCCTGGATAAAATGGAGGACGCGGCCGTGCTGTCAGTAAACGGCAGGATCGCCTGCAGCACTGATTCTTTCGTAGTGACACCACTGGTGTTCAAGGGCGGAGATATAGGAAAGCTATGTGTCTGCGGAACAGTGAACGATCTGCTGATGATGGGTGCCATACCCAGGTATATCACCTGCGGATTCATCCTGGAGGAGGGGTTGGATACGGAGCTGCTGGACAGTATCGTAGGCTCCATGGCCAGGCAGGCACGGGAGGCCGGGGTCATGGTGGTGGCCGGAGATACAAAGGTCGTAGAAGGCAGCGGCGGACTTTATATAAACACGACAGGCATAGGAGAGATCCCTGATGGAAGGGATGTGAGCAGCGCCAATTGCCAGCCAGGCGATGTGGTGATATTATCGGGGAATCTGGGAGATCATCATGCCTGTATCCTAAGTGACAGGATGGCGATAGATAACGACATAGAGAGTGATTGTGCAGCGCTGAACGACGTAGTAGAGAGCTTGTTCCGATGCGGATCAGATGTGAGGGCCATGAGGGATGTGACTCGTGGAGGCCTTGGTACAGTCATAAATGAGATAGCTGACAGTTCCGGATGTATGATAGAGCTGGACGAGGACAGCATACCTGTCCATGCGGACGTGAAGGGTTTTGCCGATATCCTGGGGTTGGATCCGCTTTATATGGGTAACGAGGGCAAGATGATAGCGGTAGTGCCGGAAAAGGATGCCGAAAGAGCTCTGAAAGCAATGCGAAGCACACTCCATGGAAAGGACGCGGCTATAATAGGCAGAGTGAAGAAAGGCTCCGGAGCGTATATAAAGACACGCCTGGGGGCTACGCGGAGATTTGACGTCCTTTACGGTGAAGGGCTTCCGCGGATATGTTAGAACGGGGAGATAATTCGGAAGTATGGAACTGAGACAGGCAGGGGAAAGGACATATTATATAGAGCACAGCACCAACATAGGCGTGTATATGACGTCTCCCGGCAGAGTGTGCCTCATTGACACCGGGGCCAAAGGAGACGGCGAGAAGATAGACGAGATGATCAGCGGGCAGGGATGGTCGATAGACTACATCATCAACACTCACACCCATATCGATCATCTTGGTGGTAACGAGTATCTCATGAAGAAATATCATATACCGGCTTACTGTACGGAATACGATATGGCCTTCGCTCACTATTCCGATCTGGAAGCGGCGTATATGAACGGTGGATTTCCATGCAGGAAGCTGCGGACGATATTTTCCCATCCGGGGATGATAGGGTTTCGCTCCATAGAAAAAAACAGTCTGGAAGGGATAGAGTGGGTATATCTTCCGGGCCATACCTTCGGGATGATAGGAGTCAAGACATCCGATGATGTCTGGTTTCTGGCGGATTCCTATCTCAGCCGCAGATATCTGGAAAAGAGGAGCTTCGGATATCTCTACGATGTAGGCGGCTATCTGGATACGCTGGAGTTCATAAAGAACCTGGAAGGGCAGCTTTTCATACCGGCTCACGGGATAGCCGAGACAGATATATCGGAAGTTGCCGACCTGAACAGGGCTAATATAGAGAGGATAATAGAGTCAATAAAGAAAATATGCAGCGACGAAATATCGCTGGATGAGATATTGAAGAGGATGTACGAGACTATGGGAATGAGGACGACTGTTTCCCAGCACGCTCTCCTGTCCTCTACCACCAAATGCTATCTGACATATCTGCAGGACAGGGGCGAGCTGGAATGCGGATTCACGGACAATGTCATGACCTGGAGGACTGTGTGAGATGTTCTTCGATGATGTGGACGGAGGCGCTGCAGCCAAGCCTGTCAGCACCGGCCTCTATCATTTGCTTCGCATCTTCAAGAGTCTTTATACCGCCGGAAGCCTTTACCAGGGCGTCATATCCGACGGTTTTTTTCATGAGTGCCACATGGCGAGGCGTCGCGCCTCCTGTACTGAAGCCGGTAGATGTCTTGACAAAATCCGCACCTGCCTTCACGGCCAGCTGACAGCCCTTTACGATCTCCTCGTCGGTGAGCAGACATGTTTCGAGTATGACTTTCAGCAGACTGTCGTCCTCGTGACAGATGGCGGCCAGCGTCGCGAGCTCATCTTCTATGTACTCGTATCGGCTTTCTTTCAGAGCGCCGATATTTATCACTGCATCGATCTCACTGGCTCCGTTTTCCAGCGCGTCTGATATTTCCGCAGCCTTGGCCTCGGTTGACATGGCTCCCAATGGAAAACCGGCTACGGCGGCTGTCTTTACATCTGTGTCCTTCAAGGCAGCACAGGCTGCAGCCACATGACAGCCGTTTACACATACCGATGCGAAATCGTATTTAGCGGCTTCGCCGCATAACTTGAGTATGTCGCTCCGTGAAGCGTCAGGCTTCAGGAGCGTATGATCGAAATATTTGCTGAACTGTTTCATATCGTGTCTCCTTTGCTGAGGTACAGTATATCACAGTTTGGGAAAGATTGCATTGCGTCCTTTTTAGATGTATAATATACTGTTAAAAGATACCTTTTTTGATCACATGATGACAGGAAGTGAGAATTATGAAGATACCTGAATTGTTTCAGAATAAGAAACCTGTTTTTTCCATGGAGATATTCCCTCCAAAGAAGAAGGCCAATATCGATACCATATATGATACGGTCGAGAAACTGTCGGTGTGCAAGCCTGACTTCATCAGTGTCACATACGGCGCGGGCGGTAGCATGACTGATAATTACACCTGCGAGATAGCGTCGACTATAAAGAAGAGATTTGGCATAGAGACATTGGCGCACCTCACCTGTATAAATTCGTCCAGAGAAGACGTCAAGGAGATGATAGGCAGGTTTCAGGCGGCAGAGATAGAAAATGTGCTTACCCTCAGAGGAGACATCGTGCCTGACCAGGAAATAAAGAAGGATTTCCATCATGCTAATGAATTGGCTATCGAAGTACAGAGGAAGTGCAACGATGATATAGAGATACTGGGAGCTTGTTACCCGGAAGGCCATTACGAGAGCAAATCGCTGGACGAGGATATACAGAATCTCAAGTACAAGATAGGAGCCGGCGTCAAAGCGTTGATATCACAGCTGTTTTTTGACAACCAACTCTTCTATGAATTCATCGGTAAGGCCAGGATGCTGGGGATAAATGTGCCTGTATCGGCGGGGATAATGCCTATCGTCAACTCCAGGCAGATAGAGAGGACGGTGGCTCTCAGCGGAGCCAGCTTGCCTCACGATTTCACCAAGATGATAGGTTTTTATGAAAACAAGCCTGAGGAGCTGTTTGAAGCGGGCATAGAGTATGCGTCGAACCAGATAAGAGACCTGATAACCAATGGCGTGGACGGTATCCATGTCTACATCATGAACAACGCGGATGTGGCTATCAAAGTATACGATAATATAAAGGATCTGCTTTAAAGACCGATACTGAGGGGAGAAGAGATGAATCTGGAGATAAAGGCGTCTATTCCACGGATGCGGTGGCTGGCGGCATTGGGATCAGCAGGCAGTGATGACGCGGCGTTGATGAAGAAGCTGGATGATGTTGAAAAGACTATTTTTGTCGCAGCAAGACCAAAGGCGATCTACCGTGTCATGGATCGGCATGATGTGAAGATATCCGGGATTTCCCTGGAAAAGCATCTGGAAGGATGTCGCAAGGTGGTGGTGATGGCGCTCACGCTGGGGATAGGCGTGGACAACGCTATAAGGAAAGCACAGGTCACGGACATGGCTGCAGCGGTCATAATGGACAGCGGCGCTTCGGTGCTGACGGAGATGATGTGTGACGACTTTGAAGCGTATATCAGAGAACATGTGGATGGATACATGACTGAACGGTTCAGTCCGGGGTATGGAGATTCCCCGCTTGAGCTTCAGAAGACTGTAGTGACATATATAGACGGTCAGAGGAAGATCGGGCTTAACGTGACTGCTGACAGCCTCATGATACCGAGGAAATCGGTCACAGCCTTCATAGGACTGGCGGATCACCCTGTGACAGGAAGGCTGGCTACGTGTGAAGAATGTGTCCTGAGAGATAAGTGTACACTTAGAAGAGAGGGGAAATCCTGTGGCGATTGATTTTAACGACAAGATATATATATTGGATGGGGCAATGGGAACGATGCTTCAGAGGGCGGGGATGGCTCCGGATGAAACGACGACTCAATTCGGCCTGGAGCATCCTCGGATATGGAAGGACATACACAGCCAGTATATAGATGCGGGAGCTGACATCATATATGCATCAACGTTTGGAATGAACCGGTTCAAGACGGAAGAGCTGGACAGACCTCTCCATGAGGCTGTAGCTCTCGCCATGAAAGCTGCCTGTGAAGCGAGAGATGAGGCCGGGGACAAAGGCAGAGCTGTGAAGGTGGCTCTTGGCATAGGACCATTGGGAGAGCTGCTGGAGCCTATGGGTACCCTGAAATTTGAGGAGGCTTATGAGGCTTTCACGGATCTGGTAACGGCGGGGAAAGACAACGGCGCAGATCTGGTGGTCATCGAGACGATGACAGATCTTTACGAGGTCAAAGCGGCGGTCCTGGCTGTCAAGGAAAATTCGGGACTGCCGGTGATGGTCTCCATGACTTTCGAAGATAACGGAAGGACCTTCACGGGAGTCAGCCTGGAAGCGATGGCTATGACGCTGGAAGGTCTTGGAGTAGATGCCATTGGCATAAATTGTTCACTTGGACCTGTGGAGATACTGCCGATGGCGAAAGAGCTCAGAGAACTCACGTCAGTGGCTGTATTCGCCAAGCCTAATGCGGGACTGCCTGACCCGGAGACGGGAAAGTATGACATCACATGCGGCCAGTTCATCGAGACCATGAAAGAATATATGCAGGCAGGCATCAACATGGTAGGCGGCTGTTGCGGTACAACACCGGAGTATATAGCGGGACTGGCCGAATGCAGGGATGAGCTGATAAAAAATGGCGTACCGGGGGCTGCCGGGAAAGAAGAACATGCGGCGGGAAAGGAAAAACGCGGCCTTCGGATATGCAGCGGTACAGATGTGGTCCATGTGGATCATGTGACTGTCATAGGAGAGCGGATAAATCCTACGGGTAAGAAACGGCTGAAGCAGGCACTGCTGGATGGAGATATGGATTATATATTGAATCAGGCCGTGGAACAGATCGATGCCGGGGCGGAAATACTGGATGTCAATGTAGGTGTGCCGTCTTTGGATGAATCGGCAGTGTTGCCGGATTTGGTGAAAAAACTCCAAGCCATCACAGGAACACCGTTGCAGATAGATTCATCGGATCCTGCGGCCATCGAAGCGGCTCTTCGGGTGTATAACGGAAAAGCGATAGTCAATTCCGTCAATGGCGAGCCTGATGTGATGGACGATATTTTACCTGTGGTAAAGAAATACGGCGCCGCCGTGATAGGGCTGACACTGGATGGCGATGGCATACCGGCGACAGCCGAAGGAAGATTTGCCATAGCGGAGCGGATCGCCGCGAGGGCGGCAGATTACGGCATACCGGAGGAGGATGTGATAATAGATTGTCTGACTCTTACGGCATCGGCGCAGCAGAAAGAAGTAAACGAGACTCTCAGAGCTGTGAAGATGGTCAGAGAAAGGCTGGGGCTCAAGACAGCACTTGGTGTTTCCAATATCAGCTTTGGTCTTCCGATGAGAGTCATTATCAACCGGACGTTCCTGGCCATGGCAATGGAGTGCGGGCTGGATCTTCCCATAATAAACCCTAATGAGGAAGAGATGATGTCGGCCATCTTTGCCTTCAATGTACTGAAGAATGTCGATGAAAATGCCGCGAGATATATCGAGCGTTATGGTGAAGCAGTAATGGAGCCTGGCCGTCTGGTGAAAAAAGGCGGCGGAGCCGCACCTGATAGTGGGCAGGCGAAGGACACAGCAGAAGGGGACGGCGATATATTTTGCTGTATCGAGAAAGGTATAAAAGCTGGGACTGTAGCTGCTGTGGAGGAGCTGCTCGAGTCTCACGACGAGATGGAACTGGTCAATGATTTTCTCATACCTGCGCTGGACAATGTGGGAAAAGGATTCGAGAAGGGGACCATATTTCTGCCACAGATGCTCCAGGCGGCAACGGCGGCGCAGGCCGGATTTGATGTGATAAAAACGAGACTGGCCGAGTCCGATAAGGAGTCGGTATCCCTGGGAGAAGTAGTGATAGCTACTGTAAAAGGAGACATCCACGATATAGGAAAGAATATCGTGAAAGTCATCATGGAGAACTACGGTTACAGGATGATAGACCTGGGAAGGGATGTTCCGGCGGAAAAGATAGTGGAGACGGTAGTGGAAAGGGATATCAAGCTGGTAGGCCTCAGCGCGCTGATGACGACTACGCTGAAGAGCATGGAAGATACTATAACCGCCATAAGGGCAGCGGCTCCTGATTGTCGTGTGATGGTAGGGGGCGCCGTGCTGACAGCCGACTATGCTGAGAGGATAGGAGCGGATTTTTACTGTAAGGACGCGATGAAATCCGTGGAAGCCGCGCAGGAGGTATTTGGATGAACAGATTCGGGATGTGGTTTGCTAATCTGATGAGGGGAAGATACGGAACTGATAATCTCAACAGATTTTTGCTGATAATAGCGTTGGTGGTGATCGTCGTCGATATTTTCGTCAGATGGAGACTGTTGGACCTGTTGACGATAGCGCTGCTCATATATGTATATTGCAGGATGTTTTCCAGGAACATCAATGCCAGGTACAGGGAAAACCAGAAGTTCCTTCAGCTTACGGCCAGGTTCAGAAGAAATCAGACGGGAAGCTCAGACGGGGGATCTTATGGAGCTGGAGGGTATGCCGGAGCAGGAAAGCGTTCAGGCAGAGATAAAACTCATAAGATCATGAGATGTCCTGGGTGCGGGGAAAAGCTGCGGGTACCTAAAGGCGCCGGAAAAATCAATATAACATGCCCTCACTGTGGGACTAAGTTCATCAAGAAAGTATGATGACAGGGCGTGGAGAAGAAAATTTTGCGAGTAGGATTATGAGGAGGACGACATGCCAAACCCACCGGATCCCGTAGCTTTTACTGTCTTCGGAATAGATATAATGTGGTATGCCGTGATGATAACATCCGGCATGATAATCGCCGCGGTGATATGCTGCAGGCGGGCGCCAAAGCACCATCTGACTGCTGACCAGATGATAAATTTCATGATTTTCTGCATCCCGGCCGCCATCATAGGCGCACGGCTCTATTACGTCATATTCAACTGGTCCATGTATTCCGGCGACCTTGCTTCCATATTCAATACGAGAGCGGGCGGATTGGCCATACATGGGGGGTTGATACTGGGGATGGCCACGGCACTGGTATTGTGCAGGATATGGAAGGTGAGACCGCTGAATCTGATGGATCTGGCTGTACCCTCTATAGCTATCGCCCAGTCCATCGGGAGATGGGGAAACTATTTCAATTCAGAGGCCCATGGAGGACCTACAGATCTGCCGTGGGCCATAACGGTCAACGGACAGACGGTGCATCCAACTTTCCTCTATGAGTCTATATGGTGCTTCCTGCTTTTTCTGTTTCTCATATATGTGGACAACAGAAGGCAGTTTGAAGGACAGACGCTGCTGCTATACGGCATATTGTACTCGGCGGAGCGATTCTTCGTGGAGGGACTGAGGACCGACAGCCTGATGATAGGTCCATTCAGGCAGGCTCAGGTACTGAGCCTGACGATCATCATAGTGTGCGTTATCGCCTATGTGATCTTATACAGACATTACAGAGCAAAAAAGAAAGATAGATAAGGAGAACATATTATGAAATTAGGGATCGTAGGACTGCCAAACGTAGGAAAGAGCACACTTTTCAATGCTATTACCAAAGCAGGAGCGGAGGCCGCCAATTATCCGTTCTGTACCATAGAGCCTAATGTGGGCGTAGTGACAGTGCCGGATGAAAGGGTGACCACACTCCATGAGGTGTATGATTCGAAAAAGACGGTATATGCGACGATCGAGTTTTATGATATAGCGGGGCTCGTAAAGGGAGCTTCAAAAGGCGAGGGGCTGGGGAACAAGTTCCTGGGCCACATCCGTGAAGTGGCGGCTATCGTTCATGTGGTCAGATGCTTCGATGATTCCAACGTGGTACATGTGGATGGAAAAATAGATCCCATCTCCGATATAGAGACCATAAACACAGAATTGATACTGTCGGACATGGAGGTGCTGGACAGGAGGATACAGAAGACTACAAAGAATCTCAAAGGGGACAAGAGCCTGCAGAAGGAGCTGGATATACTGAAGCGTGTAGCTGATTTCCTGGGAGAAGGAAAGTCGGCACGAGCCATGGAGCTGGATGAGGATGAAGCGGAGTTCGTGAAGAGCCTCGACCTTCTGTCCTACAAGCCTGTCATATACGCGGCCAACGTTTCGGAAGACGACGCTGCTTCCGAGGACAACGAGTATATAAGAAAAGTTCGCGAGTTCGCGAAAACAGAAGGCGCGGGAGTTATCGTGGTCTGTGCCAAGATCGAGTCGGAGATGGCTGAGTTGGACGATGAGGAGAAGGCTATGTTCCTGGAAGAGATGGGAATAAAGGAGTCAGGATTGGACAAGCTGGTGAAGGCGTCTTACCGATTGCTTGATCTAATATCCTTCCTGACGGCAGGCGAACCGGAAGTACGGGCGTGGACCATCAAGAATGGCACAAAAGCTCCGGGAGCCGCCGGCAAGATTCATACCGACTTCGAGAAGGGCTTCATCCGTGCGGAGACCATCGCTTACGATAAACTGATGGAATGCGGCGGGAAGCTGTCGGTCGCTAAGGAAAAAGGGCTTGTCCGCTCCGAAGGCAAGGATTATGTCGTAAAGGACGGAGATGTGATGCACTTCCTGTTCAATGTGTAGAAAAACGATAAACCCCTGTAAATCAGCGGAAGCGTTGAAATTACAGGGGATTTTCTTTATTTTTGTATATGATTCTGTCGGAGCAAAAACGGATAAAACAGGCTTAATCAATGCGACTTGAGGGTGTATCATTACAGCCTTGTACATTACCTCGCTTTTCTCCTTTCATTGGGTTTTGCGGGGTTTTGTTTTATATATCATTACGGAAATAACCGCATATATTGACTTTTGAACGTATATAGCATAAAATAAACATAAAGAGGAATCCGTGAACGGTTTGCCTCAAATGGTGAATGAAAAACACTCGTCCAACTTCGGCAATTTAGGACGGGTGTTTTACTTTATGTAAAACTTTATCGCTTAATCTTTACGACCAAGGCGATGAGAGCAATAACGAATGTGCAGAAAGCTAAAAGCTCTGACAAGGTTATGTACATACTCATCACCCCCTTTCTCAAGGGGCAGACCGTCCACCGTGTCTCTGATTCCTCTTGAAAGCATTATACAACAGGGGACAACTGCATTCAAGGTGCTTTATTGACAACAGTAAACCAATGGCATATAATATACTTAACAAGGCAGCCGACAGGTAACGTGCCCTACCCGTTCCGGCGAAATAAGTTAACTTAGTAAAGCCACCTATCCGGCCAAGGAAACAAGGTGGCTTTACTTATTTCGATATGCGCCCGGCAGGCGCGTTTTTTCAACTCTTTTCAGGTCTGAGGCTATTCCGTGATAACGCTTGCAGGGTCTGTTGCCAATATCAGCTCGGCGGAATCTCCCATCAGGTAAATCGTGTAGAGCTGCTGGGAATCATCGTCGTCTGCAGCTTCATTGCTTTCCATAAGCTCTGCCGCGTCGACGACCACCTCTTCGCCGTCAACCATGGAGGTCATTCTGGCGTACAGGCCTATCTCAGCCTCTTTTGTGATATTGGTATCAGCTATATAGTATCCGTCCTCGTATCCGGAGTTGGGTACTACCTCTTTCTCCGTTATGGTGATGCTGTAGGAATCGCCATTTTGTGTCACGTCGATGGAACCAAGCATGGTGACCGCTCCGTCGGTCATAAGCTGATCGCTGTACTCACCGTGCAGATAATCGACAGTTATATCAGGTTCGCTTATGGTATTTCCTGATTTTTCCTCGCCGCATCCTGTCAGGCAATACATGGAAAAGGCCAATACGGCTAGAATCAAAAAAACCAATCCCTTTTTCTTTTTCATCGCAATTCTCCTGTAGACAGACATTTTGGTATAAACTTTACCGATATTCTACACTTTATGGTAAATCCTTTCAAGTAAAATGAATGAAATATAATAAAAATGTAACATTTTTTTATTTATTTAAAGAAAATCTGGTAAAATCAGATCATGAGATACGAAAAGATATGCAGAGGAAAGTTCATATCAAGGCCCAATAGATTCATCGCTGAAGTGGAGACCGGAGGATGTGTGCGGCGGGCACATGTGAAAAATACAGGAAGGTGCCGCGAGCTGCTGGTGGCAGGTGCGGATCTGATAATGGAGGATTTTCGCGGGAGGATGGGGAAAAGAAAACTGGAATATTCTCTCATCGGTGTGACGAAGGAGACCGCGCGAGGACCGATCCTCATCAATATAGATTCTCAGGCTCCCAATAAGGTGGTGGGGGAGGCGCTGAGATCCGGAAAGCTTAGGATAGGTGGCATGGGAAAGGTCAAAGCTGTAAAAAGTGAATATGTGTACGGGGCTTCGCGTTTGGATTTTTATGTGAAGGACGAGACTGGCAGAGAGGCGCTGGTGGAAGTGAAGGGCGTGACATTGGAAGAGGATGGGACGGCGATGTTCCCCGACGCTCCGACTGAGAGAGGCGTTAAACATATAAGGGAGCTTATGGGAGCGGCGTTATCGGGGTACGTGGCTTGTGTGATCTTCGTCATACAGATGAAAGGGATAGATTTTTTCAGACCTAACGACAGAACTCACGCTGAGTTCGGAGAAGTGCTCCGTGAAGCGCAGAAGGTCGGTGTGGAAGTGTTGGCTTACGATTGTATCGTGGGAGAGGACAGCCTGCGGCTGGATGCGCCGGTGGAGATCAAGCTGTAAACCGTGCCGTTGGCATGAGCGGTGACGTGAGCAGTGTGAAAAGCGATTCCTCGGGAGCATATCCAGCGATGTGATATAGCAATTAGACATGTAAAGGTGCGACAGATATAATAACATCATGAGTTCCGGATTTTTGAAGGAGACGAAATGCGGATGAAACGGCCAAGACCACAGGCGCCGGGAGCCGGCGTGGGGAATAGCTGCGGCGACGGCAGGAAATGTAAGGAGTGATGTCATTATGAGTATAGAGAAGCTTTTAAAGCACCTGGAGAAGGACAATACAGTAATTGGAGGGACTGATGCGGGAGAAGTGTTGGATCTGCTTGCCGATGAGGCGATGCGTATCACGGCCGAGCTGAACAATTCGTATCACAGCCCTGAAGAGGTACGTGATATCTTTTCGCGTTTGACGGGGAACCCGGTCGATGAGTCTTTCAAGATGTTTCCTCCCTTTTATACTGAATGCGGAAAGAACATACATGTTGGGAAGAACGTCTTCATTAATTTCTGCTGCCATTTTCAGGATCAGGGCGGTGTATACATAGGCGACGATGTATTGATTGGTTCCAATGTGGTTTTTGCTACCATCAACCACGGCATGGATCCGGATGAGCGGCACCTGCATCATCTTGAGTCCATACACATAGGGAACAAGGTCTGGATCGGTTCCAATTCTACTGTGCTGCCGGGAGTCACAGTAGGAGATGGAGCGATCATAGCGGCCGGAGCTGTAGTGGCGAAGGACGTGCCGCCGAAGACGGTGGTTGGAGGCGTTCCTGCCAGGGTGATAAAGGAACTGTGACAGAGGACGAAGTGGAGGGACGTGAAAAGATAAAAAAACGTCACAAAAACAAGATGATGGCGTATTGCTGAAAGAGAATACAATATATAGTGTTTTTGACGAGACGAGAATAAAACGATTCTCGTCTCTTTTTTATTTTTTGAGCAAAAGTGTCCGCTGGTGGAGTGAATTTGTTGATAAATGGTTTGAAGTGGTTTAAAATGGAGATACGAAAAATGGGAGGAGACTAAATGTTTGTAGGCAAGTATTACAATTCAATAGACAGCAAGTCTAGGATAATAGTGCCTGCAAAATTCAGGGACGAGCTGGAGGGCAGATGTATCATCGCCAAGGCTCTGGATCGGTGTCTGACCATTTATCCTAAAGATCAGTGGGAGAAATTCGTGGAGGAGAAGCTGGATATCCTTCCGACAGGAAATCCTCAGGCAAGAAAGCTGAGAAGGCACTTTTACTCATCGGCGGCCGAGTGCGATGTGGACAAGCAGGGAAGGCTGACCATACCTCAGGATCTGAGGGAATATGCCGGTATAGAAAAAGATCTGGTGACGATAGGAAGCAACAAAACCATAGAAGTTTGGAGCAAGGAATACTGGAAGGATGAGATCGACCCGGATACGGGAGAGCTGATGAATGCCAGTGAAGTGGCGGAAAGCATGGAGCAGTATGGATTTTAAACATGTGCCGGTCTTATATGAGGAGTGCATATCCAATTTGAAAATAAGAGACGACGGCATTTATGTAGATGGGACGCTGGGAGGGGGCGGACATGCTTCCGGGATAGCGGAACATCTGAGCCGGAAAGGTATGCTGATCGGAATAGACAGAGACGCAGACGCTATAGAAGCGGCAGGGAAGCGGCTTTCGGATATGGAATGCAAGGTAGAATTGGTTCACGGAAATTATTCGGAAATCACGGATATACTGGAAAAACTGGGGGTAAACGGTATAGACGGCGCTTTGCTGGACATAGGAGTCTCTTCTTTTCAGCTGGATAACGCGGAGCGTGGATTTTCATATATGCACGATGCGCCGCTGGATATGAGAATGAACAGAGACGATGGCTTTTCCGCCTACGACGTGATCAATGGATATGATAAAAACAGACTGACGGAAGTCATCAGAAAATACGGCGAGGAAAAATGGGCGTCACGCATAAGTGATTTCATCATTAAACGGAGAAAAACCGGCAAGATAGAGACCACAGGCCAGCTGGTGGACGTGATAAAGGCGGCCATCCCGGCATCGGCCAGAAGAGAGGGACCTCATCCTGCCAAGAGGACTTTCCAGGCTGTAAGGATAGAAGTGAATAATGAACTCGAACAGCTTGAAAGGGCGATAGATCGATTCTGCGACGTGCTGTTGCCGGGAGGAAGGCTATGCGTCATAACATTCCATTCTCTGGAGGATCGTATAGTCAAAGAGGCATTCAACCGCAGGCTGAATCCGTGTACATGCCCTAAGGAATTCCCGGTGTGTATATGCGGCAAGGTGTCGGATGTGAACAAGGTCACCGGCAAACCTATTGTCGCGGGAGAAGAAGAGCTGAAACGGAATCCCAGAGCCAGAAGCGCCAAGCTGAGAGTGATAGAAAAGAAGGGGTAGTACATGATAGCACCTGAAAGATGGTATGAATACCAGGAAAAATATCAGAAATACGGGCTGGATATGAAGCCGCAGCCGGAGCCGGAGAGGAGAAGCCGCAGAAAGCGAAGAACGAAAAAAGTGGCTTTGCCGTTGGGGAACGGGAAAAAAGCAGCATTTTCGCTGGTGCTGGTAGCAGGGATAGCCATGATAATGCTGATAATAATAACGGCATACTCGGCTACGCTGAGATATGATATAAATTCCATGATCCGTGAAAACAGCGCGTTGATGGGAGAGATAGAGAACCTGCAGGTGAAGGTCTACAGTGCCAACAATGTGGACCGCATAGAGAGCAAAGCTACGAGTGAGCTCAAGATGATATATCCCGGCGATGGAGATAAAGTATATATTTCCGGCAGCGATATCCCGGAGGATGGATTTGCGGATATAATCAAGGAAAAAGCCTATAAATAATTGATGAAAAGTATAATATGTCGTAGTTAAAGATAATAAAATGTAACTGTGATACCCGGGCAGAATAAGCTGATTACCATGTCCGGGGTCGCTTTTTAAAGGGGAACAAAGTTAAAGGGGAGTAAAGTGACATCATTAAACAGCAGCAAGAAAAATCTGATAATCATTCTCATCATAGTCTTCGTATGTCTGCTTCTGCTTTGCCTGAGGCTGGGATGGATACAGATAGTGAAGGGCAGCGAGTACTCGGAGAAGGCAGTGGAGCAGCAGACGAGAGATACGCCGATAGAGGCTGACAGAGGCGTTATATATGATACTAACGGTAACGAACTGGCAGTCAGCGTCACATGCTACACCATATGGGTGCGGCCGTCGGACGTGAGATCCGGGGAGACCAACGCCGAGAAAAATGAGAATATCGAGAAGGTATCTCAGAGCCTGGCGGAAATACTGGGACTTGATTATGAAGAGGTCAAAAGCGAGGTGACCAAGGAGCAGAGCATCGTCAAGATAGAGCAGGGAGTGGATAAGGACACCGCTGACAAGATAAGAGACGCTGATCTGCCGGGTGTGGAAATCGCCGAGGATACCAAGAGAAGCTACCCTCTGGGGGCTTTCGCCTCCCATACACTGGGAACGGTCAACGATGACAACGAAGGACGCTCGGGCCTGGAATTGCAATACAATACATATCTGAGCGGTATCGCGGGAAGATGGGTCAATTATACCGATACAGGCGGCAACAGGCTGTCATATGGAGAGGAAAGATATTATCAGGCTGAGGACGGATACAGCATCGTGACGACTATAGACCAGGTGATACAACATTACACGGAAAAGGCTATAGCTCAGGTACAGGAGTCCACAAGCTCTGAAAGAGTGATGGCTATAGTGATGAATCCGAAGACCGGGGAGATACTGGCCATGGCTCAGACTCCTGAATTCGACCTCAATGATCCGACGACACCGCTGGATGAGGAGGAACAGAAAAAGCTGGAGAGCATGTCCGACAGTGAAAAGGTGACATATTGGAACCAGATGTGGAGAAACTTCCTCATATCCGACGCATATGAGCCTGGATCCACGTTCAAATTACTGACAACGGCCATAGCTCTTGAAGAAGGTGTTACAGATCTGGATTCAACGTACACCTGTACCGGGTCTATAGAGGTGGCCGGACAGACCATACATTGCTGGAGAAGCGAGAATCCTCACGGGACGCAGACTCTCAAGCAGGCTGTCGGCAATTCATGTAACCCGGTGCTCGTTCAGCTGGCTACAGAGATAGGTATAGAAAAATTCTATGATTATATGGCTACTTTTGGGATAACGGGAAAGACAGGGATAGATTTTCCGGGAGAAGGTACAGCCATACTTCAGGATGAGGATTCGGCAGGCCCTGTAGGGCTGGCGACCATAGGCTTCGGTCATGGAGTGGCGGTCACGCCGATACAGCTGATAACGGCAGTGAGCGCTTTCGGCAATGATGGGAAGCTGATGCAGCCGAGACTGGTGAAAGAGTTGAGGGATTCCGACGGCAATACGGTCGAGACATTCGATGAAAAGGTCGTGCGCCAGGTAGTTTCCAAAGAGACAGCCGACGAACTGTGCGATATAATGCAGTATGTAGTAGATGAAGGCGGTGGCGGAACTGCCAAAGTCGAAGGCTACAAGGTAGGTGCCAAGACGGGAACTGCCAACAAAGTCAACGATGAAGGCACAGGATATCTTGAGGATACTTATTCGTCCTGTATAGCTATGGCGCCGATGGATGATCCGCAAGTGGCGGTGCTGGTCATAGCAGACAGTCCTAAGGGAGTCCGATATGGAAGTACTACAGCGGCGCCGGGGGTCCAGCAGATACTGTCCGATACCCTGAGATATCTCAATATTTCTCCTGATGAAGAAAGCCAGGAGGAAGCTGATGAGGAACGTGTGCAGGTACCGGATGTAGTAGGTGAGAAGGCCAGCGAGGCGATAGGTATATTGGCAGGCGACTCGCTGTCATACGATATGGATGAAGATGCGGCTGCCGAAAGTGACTTCATCGTAACGAAGCAGTATCCTGCGGCGGGGACGGAAGTCAAGAAGGGCAGCAAGGTGTATTTGTACGAATGAGCAGGTGGATATGGATAAGATATCGATAGAAGCTGTTGTCGAGGCGACGGGAGGACGTCTGATAAAGACGTGTGATGAAGGATTCATAACCGGAGTGAAGCATGATTCGCGCCAGTGTGGGGCCGGGGATATGTTCGTCGCCATAAAAGGCGAAAACCACGATGGTCACACCTATATACCGCAGGTCTTGGAAGCAGGGTGCAGGACTGTACTCGTTTCTCACAAAAACGGATGGTACGATCATGCAGAGGATGGAGACATCAATGTGGTAGAGGTGGAGGATACTGTCTATGCCATGGGACAGCTGGCATCCTATTATCTGGATACTCTTGATGTGATGAAGGTGGCTGTCACAGGAAGCGTTGGGAAGACTACGACCCGTGATATGATATATTACGCTCTCAGCGAGAAGTATCGCTGCGGCAGGAACATGAAGAATTACAACAATAGCATCGGCCTGCCGTTATCTATCTTTCAGATGGACAGCTCCACACAGGCAGTAGTACTGGAGATGGGTATGGACAGAGCGGGAGAGATAGACAGACTGGCGGAGATCGTCAGACCGCATATCGCTGTCATAACCAACATCGGAGTATCTCATATAGAGAATCTGGGAAGCCGGGAAGGTATTTTTCATGCCAAGATGGAAGTGGCGAAACATATCTCTTCGATGGGGCAGGAGCGAGGTGCGCTGATATTCCCGTGGGACGGCCGGTTCCTGACGAAGGAGAATACCAGAGGAGATTACCGTCAGGTGATGGTAGGCGAGGACGGAAAGAGCGACTATATAATATCCGATATTGACGACAGGGGATTGGATGGTATAGAATTTACATTTGAGCATATGACCAAAAGCAGCAGAGTAGCAATTCCTGTCCCGGGAAGGCATAACGCAGTCAACGGGACTCTGGCCATAGCGGTGAGCCACATGTTGGGGCTTTCCACAGAGGAGGCCGAGGCTGGCCTTTCGAAGCTGAAGCTTACGGGAAGCAGGCTGAAGCTTTTGGAAAACGATAAATTGCGAGTCATAGATGACACGTACAACGCCAGTCCCGATTCCATGAAGAGCGCGCTGAAGGTCCTGGAGAGAAGTTCGTGCAGCGGCAGCCGTATAGCTATTCTGGGAGATATGTATGAATTAGGGGAGCAGAGCGGTAAACAGCATTTTGAAGTAGGACTTTTCGCGAGAGGGCTGAGGATAGATAAACTGATAGCTGTAGGCAGCGAGGCGGAACGTATCGCGGAAGGCGCGTCGGGAGGCGGCCTTCAGGTGATGTACTTTAAAAAAAAGGAAGATTTATACGGGAAAATGAATCAATTCATAGGTCAGGGGGACATAATCTTAGTTAAGGGTTCCAGAGGAATGAAGATGGAACAGATAGTAGAGAAAGTTTTAAGTATTTAGGAGATATCATGAATTACGTCAATATCGGGATAATAATCATAGCAGCTTTTGTGATTTCCGTCATTCTGACCAAATTGGAAATACCTGTCCTCAAAGCCAGGGCAGGCCAGAACATACGGGAAGAAGGACCGGAAAGTCATTTGTCCAAAGCAGGTACTCCCAGCATGGGAGGCATCGCCATAATCATCAGCACTGCCGCGGCGGCTTTTACAGCGTCGCTCATATGGGATGGCAGCATGGCGGATACGTTGATAATACTGTTCGTGTTTATAGGTTTCGGGCTCATAGGATTCTTCGATGATTATCTGAAGGTTATAAAGAAGAACAATCTTGGCCTCCGGGCGTATCAGAAATTTGGCCTCCAGATAGTGATATCGGTGGCATTGGCAGTGTTCCTGGCTAATTATTCGACGGAGACCACGTATGTATATATACCTGTGGCGGATATATATGTCGACTTCGGGATATGGTATATACCATTTATCGTCTTCGTGGTACTGGCGATGACCAACGCGGTGAACCTTACTGATGGGCTGGATGGTCTGGCTTCAGGAGTGACTGCGCTGGTGACGCTGTTTTTCGCGGTGGCGGGAGTCTCATACGGACTGGCATCAGGCTCGTATTTCTGTGCTGCTGTGTGCGGAGGCTGTCTGGGATTTTTGGTGTTCAACAGGAATCCGGCAAAGGTGTTCATGGGAGATACAGGCTCTCTGGCTCTGGGCGGAGGACTGGCGGCGGCGGCGATAGTGATGAAGATGGAGCTGTTCCTGTTGATAGTCGGGCTCATATATGTGATAGAGGCGCTTTCAGTAGTGCTGCAGGTGGGGTATTTCAAGATCACAAAGGGAAAAAGGATATTCAGGATGGCGCCTATACATCATCATTTCGAGAAGTGCGGCTTCAAAGAGGTACATGTGGTCATAGGGTTTTGGATATTTACCGTGATCTGCTGTCTGGTGGGATTTGCAATCATTTAGTTATTCGTTCATCATGTTAGGAGTGGTACAATGCCAAGAGAAAGCGTAACAGATATCAAAGATAAGAAAATACTGGTCGTTGGTATGGGAAAGTCAGGGAAAGCAGCTGTCCAGGCCATGGTAAAGCTGGGAGCGGATGTTTCGGTCCAGGACAATAAGAAGAAGGATGAGCTGGATCCCCAGCTGATCGCTTTCCTGGAGGGCAAGTCAGTGACTTGTTATCTGGGATGTGAGCCGGAAGACATGAGCGCCTTCGATATGCTCATTCTCAGCCCGGGAGTATCTCCGGATCTGGATTTCATAAAGGAAGCTCAGGCATCGGGAGCGGAGATAATAGGAGAACTGGAGATAGCCTACAGGATAGGCCACGGTAAATATGTGGCTATCACCGGGACTAACGGCAAGACAACCACGACGACTCTGGTCGGCGAGATCTATAAGGCGGCCGGAAGGAAGACTTATGTGGTGGGAAACATAGGGGTAGCGGTCATATCCAAGGCGCTGGCGGCGGAAGACGATAGCTGGCTCGTGACGGAGACCAGCAGCTTCCAGCTGGAGACCACAAAAGATTTCCAGCCTGAGATATCGGCCATCCTGAACCTTACGCCTGACCATATGGACAGACACAAGACGATGGAGAATTACGGGAAAGCAAAGGCGGCGGTATTCAGGAATCAGACGCCTGAACAGTATTGTGTGATAAATCACGACGATGAAGAATGTATGAAGCTGGCGAAAGACTGCAGAGCGAAAGTCGTGCCTTTCAGCAGGAAGACCACGCTGGATTTCGGCGTCTATGTGGATGGGGATACGATAATCATCAAGGACGAGGAAGGAAAGATAACTGAGATATGCAGGCCTGTGGAGCTGAAGATACCGGGTGCGCATAATCTGGAAAATGCGCTGGCGGCCTGTGCCATAGCATTTTTCGGCGGGATCCCGGCGGAGGTCATAGCTAAAGTCATGCGGGAGTTCAACGGAGTGGAGCACAGACTGGAGCTGTGTGGAACCATAGACGATATACGTTTTGTCAATGACTCGAAAGGAACTAATCCGGATGCGTCCATCAAGGCCATAGAAGCCATGAAGGAGAATATAATACTGATCGCGGGAGGATACGATAAAGACGCATCATTCAAAGAATTCGTCGATGCCTTCGACGGCAGGGTGAAAATGCTGCTGCTGATGGGAAAAACAGCTACCAAGATAAAGGATGCGGCGGAGAAAGCGGGATTTACCGATTCGATAATACTCAAGGATATGGAAGCTTGTGTAAGAGAAGCCTACAGGATCGCTCAGCCGGGAGATGTCGTTCTTCTTTCGCCGGCTTGTGCCAGCTGGGATATGTACACCAGCTTCGAGCAGAGGGGCAATCATTTTAAAGCCTGTGTTCAGGCGTTGGAAAGGTGACGAGGGCGATTGGAAAAAACGGAGAAAAAGGTAAAAACGGTCAAGAGAAAGAAAAAAGCGATAAAGCTTAAATCAGGGGATTTCTGGCTGATGCTCTTTACGCTGATGCTGGTCATATTCGGAGTTATCATGGTCTTCAGCGCCAGTTATTATTACTCCATAAGTCAGGACGGAAACGCCTACAGCTACCTGTTGCGTCATGGCATGTGGGTGCTGCTTGGATTCGGAGTCATGATACTGGGAGCGGCCTTCGACTACAGGAGGTATAAGAAATTCGCATTACCCATATTCATAGCCAGCGTTCTGCTGCTGATATTGGTATTGACACCGCTGGGGCAGACTACTAATGGCGCCACCAGATGGATAAGGCTGGGGCCTGTGACCATCATGCCGGGCGAGATAGCCAAGATAGCGGCCATAATGTTCGTAGCGTGGTTCCTCAGCGAGGACAGGGACAGGATAAAATCGCTGACCCGGGGTATACTGCCGCTGGTGGGCGTAGCCGGCCTTTATGGCGCGCTGATAATAATGCAGCCAAATCTTTCTACGGCTATAACTGTCTGCGGGATAATCGTAGCCATGATGCTGGTAGCAGGACTGAAGTGGAGATATGTTCTGACGGCAGGTGGTGTGGGAGCTGCCGGGATATTGAGCATACTGCTGTTCATGAAGGACAGCTATTGGTACAGCAGACTCACCAGCTTCACCGATCCGTTCGCGGACCCTCTCAATGAGGGATATCAGGCGGTCCAGTCGCTGCTGGCTCTCGGTTCGGGCGGACTTTTCGGAGTGGGATTGGGCAAGAGTATCCAGAAAAACTTATATCTGCCGGAACCGCAGAACGATTTCATACTGGCAATAATAGGCGAGGAGCTGGGATTTGTCGGCATCCTTCTCCTGATAGTGCTGTATTGTCTTTTCATATGGCGCGGTGTCCACATAGCAGTCAACGCTCCTGACCAGTTTGGCGTGCTGCTGGCTTCGGGAATAATACTGATGGTAGCTATACAGGTCATCCTCAATATAGCGGTAGTCACGTCGTCCATGCCGGCTACCGGGATAAACCTCCCGTTCATAAGCTATGGAGGGAACGCGTTGCTGATATTCATGTTTTCCGCGGGAGTATTGATAAATATATCGAGGCATGGTCCTAAGAATACAGGGGTGAATTAAATGAGAGTGATAATGACATGCGGTGGCACAGGGGGGCATATATATCCGGCCGTCGCTATAGCTGATGAGATAAGACGAAGAAAGCCGGATGCGGAGGTGCTGTTCGTCGGTTCTGAGATCGGCCTGGAGCGCGATCTGGTGCCGGAGAGCGGGTACGATATAGAATTGATAGCTGCCGACGGGTTCGACAGACAGCATCTTCTGAGGAATATCAAAGTCATGAGAACACTTCGAAGAGGAGCGAAGAAGTCACGGAAGATCATCAAGGAATTCAGACCCGACGTGGTGATAGGAACCGGCGGATATGCCAGTGCTCCCGTGATGAAAGAAGCTCAGAAGCTCCATATACCGACATATATCCACGAACAGAATGCCGTGGCGGGCATGGCTAACAAATTGCTGGAAAAAGGCGTGAAAAAGCTGTTTTTAGGCTTTGAAGAAGCATCCGGAGATTTCAGGTTCCCGGAGAAGCATGTGCTGGCAGGCAATCCTGTGCGGCATGAATTCATCGAAGCTGACAAGGAAAAAGCGAGAGCTGAACTGGGTCTGATGCCTTCAGATTTCGTGGTGCTGGCTTTCGGCGGAAGCCAGGGGGCAGGACGCGTAAACCGAGCCATGATGAAGGTGATAGAGACATTCAACGGTGTCAGTGATTTCAGGATATATCTGGCGACAGGAGGCTATTATTATGAAGCGATAAATCAGGAGCTGGCCGACAGAGGCGTGGCCCTGGCGGATAATGTGGTGATAGTGGAATATATCCATGAAATGGCCAAATATCTGGCGGCTTCCGATCTGGTCATAAGCAGGAGCGGGGCGCTTACAGTGGCTGAGACGACTGTGTGCGGCAAACCTGCCATATTCATACCGTCCCCGGCGGTAACGGGAAATCATCAGTATTTCAATGCGAAAGCAGTAGCCGATAAAGGGGGAGCAATAATAGTGGAAGAGAAAGATCTGGACAATGATAAGCTGGCTGACGAGATCCTGAAGCTGAAGAACAATCCGGAGGCCATGAAAGAGATGGCAGCCGGGAGTCTGGCCTGCGCTCCTTTCGACGCGGTGAAGATAATATGCGATAATATACTGGGTCCTGAAAAGACACAGTAGGCAGTAACGACAAAGACACCTCACACATATCATGTAATATGGTTCGGAGGTGTTTTTTTGGGTAGTTATCATATAAAAGGCGGCAGAAAGCTTTCGGGCGAGGTGACAGTTTCGGGGGCAAAAAATTCGGTGCTTCCCATATTGGCAGCATCAGTGATCACAAAGGGAGAGAATATCTTTCGCAGATGTCCGGAGATATCGGATGTGGACAGCATGACGAGGATACTGGACGCCTTGGGCTGTCATATCACACGCGAGGGGAGCGTACTGTCGGTAGACGCATCATTTCTATCTGAGTGCAGGATACCTGACGAGCTGATGAAGGAAATGCGCTCCAGTGTATTTCTGGCCGGTTCCCTGCTGGCCAGATGTGGCGAAGCAGTAATAACCAGCCCGGGAGGCTGTGATATCGGTAGACGGCCTATCGACCTTCACCTGCGGGGGCTGATGAAAATGGGAGCGGAAGTTTTCTGCAGAGAAGGATATATAGAGCTGAGAGCGAGGAGTCTGAGAGGCGCTGATATCCGGCTGGATTATCCCAGTGTGGGAGCCACAGAGAACCTGATGCTGGCGGCGCTGGCGGCAAAAGGGATCACCAGGATCAGAAACAGCGCCAGAGAGCCGGAGATAGAGGATCTGCAGAAGTATATAAACCGGTGCGGAGGAAAAGTCAGAGGCGCCGGCACTGACACCATAGAGATAGAAGGTGGCCGGAGCCTGACAGGATGTGAGCACAGCATCACAGGCGACAGGATAGAAGCCGGTACATATCTGCTGATGACACTGGCTACCGGCGGCGATGTGCTGCTGAAGGGGCTGGAAAGAAGTACGCTGGATCCGCTGGTATCTCTGCTGGAAGAAGGCGGGTATCATGTGGGGTACAGCCGGGATGAGATCTGGGCGGCTGCAAAGGGTGATGAGAGGATGCGGTGCAGTGTGGCTACCGCGCCATATCCGGGATTTTCCACCGATTTGCAGCCCCAGCTGGCGGCATTCCTGACCAGTGTGGGCAAGGGCTCTTCCATAGAAGAGAACATATTTGAAAACAGGTTCGGATATACAAAAGAATTGAAAAAAATGGGAGCTGATATTGAAATATCCGAAAAAAAAGTTATAATAAAAAATAACAATATATTGTGTGGTGCGGATGTACGCGCAGGCGATTTGAGGGGAGGCGCTGCTCTTGTCATTGCAGGGCTCATGGCGGAAGGGGATACCGTTATCAGAAATACTAAATATATTAAAAGGGGATATGGCAAGTTGGAAGACAAGATAAGGCTGTTAGGCGGAGATATTAGAGAGTATGAGAAGTGACAACCGTACGGAAAAAACGATAAAAAAGAAGCGGCGCAGAAAGAAGCATTATCTGCTGCGCTTCATAATATTCCTGCTGATATGTGTGGGACTGTACTTTATAAGTCATATAGATTATTTTACGGTAGACGGTATCGCCGTAGCCGGCAACGAGGAAGTCTCGGATCAGGAAGTCCTGGAGCTGTCAGAGCTGCGGACCGGGATGAACATCTTCGACGTCCATCCGTGGTTCGTGGAGCGCAGGATAAAGAAAAATCTCTATATCGAGGATGTGGACGTGGACAGGAAACTGCCGAACGAAATCGTGATACATGTGACGGAGCGAAGCGGAAAGGCTCAGTTCAAGATGGGAAAGAAATTCGTCATAACCGATAACGACGGTATGGTGCTGGAAATATCCAAGGAGGAACGTCAGGTGACACTGGTGGACAATATCCAGGTGAACGGCGCTGAACTGGAAAAGACCATCGAAGTGGAGGAGAGCGACGCTTATGAGAAGACGATGGCTATGATAAAAGCGATGGAGAACAATGACCTCTACTTCAAGAGGATAAACATCGACGGGAATGATGTCCAGGCTTATGTGTACGATACGCTGATATGTAAGGGGAAATACGACAATGTCATGAGTTCCATCGAATCGGACGCCCTGAGGACAGTCATATATAATCTGTACCAGAGCAGCATCGAAAGCGGTGTTATCAATATAAGCAGTAATAATTATTGTTCCTTTACGCCGTAAAATTTGTATGTTATAATGTATATGTTTATTATGCAGGAAAATGCTTTGAATTTCGCATTTGAAAACCATAGAGTAAAGAGAATTTATAGGAGGTACCCCTGAATGTTACAATTTGAGATGAATGACTCGACGCTGCAGGAGATAAAAGTCATCGGTGTCGGCGGCGGCGGATGTAACGCAGTTAACAGGATGATAGAGGGAGGCATGAAAGGCGTTACTTTCATCGCTGTGAATACGGACAAGCAGGCTCTTGCCAAAAGCAAGGCGGAGACGAAGATACAGATAGGTGAGAAGCTGACTAAAGGTCTGGGCGCCGGAGGGAATCCGGAAGTAGGTCAGAAGTCGGCGGAGGAGAACCTGGAAGATCTGGAAAAGTTCATCGCCGGATCTGACATGATATTCGTTACATGCGGAATGGGAGGCGGAACAGGTACCGGAGCGGCTCCTATAATCGCCAAGATAGCGAAGGATATGGGTATCCTTACGGTAGGCGTAGTAACGAAGCCTTTCAGATTCGAGGGAAAGAAGCGAAGTGAGCATGCTGAGCTGGGGATAAAGTTCCTGAAGAAATACGTGGATTCTCTGGTGGTCGTTCCTAATGACAAGCTGCTGGAAACAGTCCAGGAGCAGACTTCGCTGCTGGAGGCCTTCGAGATGGCGGACGAAGTGTTGAAGAAGGGCGTTCAGGGCATATCCGACATCATAGTCGATGACGCGCTCATCAATCTGGACTTTGCCGATGTTACGACTATCATGAAGGACAGAGGCATCGTACATATGGGAGTGGGAACAGGAAAAGGCGAGAACAAGCTGGAAGACGCTGTCAGAGGCGCTATCGACAGTCCGCTCCTGGAAACCAAGATATCGGGCGCAAGAGCTGTACTCATCAATATCACCGGAGGAAGGGATCTTACGATGTTCGATGTGGACAGAGTGGCCAGTCAGATCGACGAAGAAGCGGACAAGAACGCTATCATAATACTGGGAGCATCCATCAAGGAGGACATGCAGGACGAAATACTGGTGACGGTCATCGCTGCCGGATTCGAAAAGGGCAGCAGCGATCTGCTTAACAGTTCCGTCATCCCGGGAAGCGGCGCGGAAGACGGCGTTGGAATGACAGAGCAACCGGAAAGAAGTGCTGAGGCAGCGGAAGATGATGTTTACAAAGGGTCGTCGCGTATCGATATCCCGACTTTCTTGCAGAGATAAGGAAAGGAAAAGAATATTCCAATAGCCGGTTACAGCCGGCTATTGTTCTGATTGTTGGAAATAATGAAAATCATCACATCAAAGGAAAACCCTACATATAAAAATGCCCTCAGACTGAAACGTAAAAAGTACAGAGACGAAACAGGATCGTATCTGCTGGAAGGTGTCAAACCTCTGGAGGATGCGTTAGATATGGGGATAAAGGCCATGACTGTTTTCGTGGAGGAAGGCGGACAGCCGGAGCGATGGCTGGAGGGGCAGCATACAGTCATGTTGAGCAGACCGTTGTTTCGGGCTCTTTCGGATACCGAGGCTCCACAGGGGATCATTGCTGCGGTGGAAATGCGAAATTATGATATCGATGGTTTTCGAAAGATGGTTGGCGGAAGGAATGTGCTCATCATGGACCGTCTGCAAGATCCCGGCAACATAGGGACAATAATCAGGACTGCCGAAGCGGCCGGGTACGGAGGGATCGTGATGATGGCCGGAAGCGGCGATGTATATGCGCCGAAGGTAGTGAGAGCGGCTGCCGGTTCCCTGTTCAGGGTACCTGTTATAAAGGCGGGAAAAGCCGGCGATGTGATCCGTATGGTCAGGGAAATGGGAAAACGGCTGGCGGTGACGTGTCCCGAAGGCGGGATCAACTGCTTTGAAGCCGATATCGTCTCTGATACGGCGCTGGTCATAGGAAACGAAGGCAACGGCGTGAGTGAGGATTTCATCGACGCTGCTGATGTAAAGATACGAATACCGATGGAAGGGTCCATAGAGTCACTCAATGCGGCAGTAGCCGCGGGCATACTCATGTACCAGTCACGGAAAAGATAAAAACAAATGAGAGGTAACAGAAATGCAAGCTCAGTTAAACAAGATTTTGGAAGAGGCGAAGGAACAGCTGAAGAAAGCCTCCACTCTGGCGCAGACCGATGAGATAAGAGTAAAGATCCTCGGAAAGAAGGGCCAGCTTACGGAGATACTTCGCGGGATGGGTAAGTTGTCCCCGGAAGAGAGAAAAGAAACGGGACAGATGGCCAACAAAGTAAGATCGGAAATAGAAGGTCTGCTGGAAGAAAAATTCAAGGCAGTGAAGGAAGCTGCCAAGGAAGCCCAGTTCAGGATGGAAAAGCTGGATGTGACAGAGCCGGGAAGGGAGATATCCTTAGGCGTAAAGCATCCTCTGACCATAACTATCGAGGAAGTATCCAAGGTGTTTATGAACATGGGATTTTCCATAGCCGAAGGCCCTGAAGTGGAGACTGTGTTCAATAACTTCGATGCTCTCAACGCGGGACCGAATCATCCGTCGAGAGATATGAGCGATACATTTTACATTACCAAGGACACTCTGCTGAGGACCCAGACATCATCTGTACAGGTGAGGACGCTGCTGAAGCAGAAGCCTCCTATCAAGGTGATCTCACCGGGAAGATGCTTCAGATGTGATACTCCTGATGCTACTCATTCACCGATGTTCCATCAGATAGAAGGACTGGTGGTGGATGAAGGAATAACTATGGCTGACCTGAAGGGGACGCTTGACAGCTTTGCCAAGCAGCTTTTCGGGACCAGCACAAGGACCAAGTTCAGGCCTCACCACTTCCCGTTCACGGAGCCCAGCGCCGAGATGGATGTTTCATGTTTCAAGTGCGGCGGTAAGGGTTGCAGTGTGTGCAAAGGAAGCGGCTGGATAGAGATACTGGGATGTGGTATGGTTCACCCTCATGTGCTGAAAGTGGGCGATCTCGATACGGAAAGATACACCGGATTCGCCTTTGGAATGGGCGTAGAGCGAGTAGCGATGCTCAAATATGGTGTAGATGATATAAGATTGTTTTACGAGAACGATATGCGCTTCATAAATCAGTTCAAATAGGAGGGTTGACAGATGTTAGTTCCAATAGAATGGCTTAAAGATTATATAGATCCGGGAGTTGATACGGAGGAGTTCTGCGACAGGATGATAATGTCAGGCTCCAATCTGGAGACGTGTGAGCATTTCTGCGAGGAAATGGAAAACGTCGTGGTGGGAAGGATAGAGAAGATCGAAAAGCATCCTGACGCCGATAAGCTGGTGGTGTGCCGCATAGATGTAGGTGGAGACGATCTTTTGCAGATCGTGACAGGCGCGCCCAATGTGTTCGAAGGTGCCCTGGTACCGGTGGCGCTTCACAACAGCAGGATACCGGGACCGCTCCACGGCCAGCCGAAGAAGGAAGGCGGAGTGAAGATAACCAAAGGCAAGCTGCGAGGTGTGGAATCCTATGGAATGTTGTGTTCTGCCGAGGAGCTGGGCTTTGAAGATAAGGTGGTGCCGGTGGCTCACAAGGATGGTATATGGATCCTGGAGGGAGATTATGAACCGGGCAGTGATTTTGCCGAGGCCCTGGGTCTCAGGCAGGCTGTAGTGGATTTTGAAATAACACCTAACAGACCTGACTGCCTTTCGATGGTAGGCATGGCCAGGGAAGCCGCCGCTACATTCAAAAAGCAATTCACATATCCTGATATCGAGATAAGAGACGAAAACGGCAAAGGAGAGTCTGCGGATTACGTGTCGGTGGACATAAGGAACCCTGAAAGCTGTAAAAGATATGTGGCCAGGATAGTGACCGATGTGAAGGTGGAGCAGTCGCCGTGGTGGCTGCAGAAGAGACTGATGTACGCCGGTATGAGACCTATCAACAATATCGTAGATATCACTAACTTCGTGATGCTGGAGTATGGACAGCCTATACATGCCTTTGACATCAATCAGGTCAAGGGCGGGACCATAATAGTGGAGAATGCCGAGGAGGGCGAGAAATTCGTGACCTTGGATGAAAACGAGAGGACGCTGACCAAGGATATGCTGCTGATAAAGGATGCTGAAAGAGGCATTGCCATAGCAGGTGTCATGGGAGGACTCAACTCGGAAATAGAAGACAGCACTACTACTATCATCGTAGAGTCAGCCAACTTCAACGGCGACAGTGTCAGAGCCACATCCAAGAAGCTGGGGCTCAGGACAGAGGCATCGTCCAGATTCGAAAAGGGCATAGACCCTAATCTCTGTGAAGCCGCAGCTGACAGAGTATGCAGATTGATAGAACTGATAGGCGCCGGTAAGGTATGCAAAGGCAGTGTGGACAATTATCCTGTGCCGGAAAAGGCCAAGACTATCGATGTGAGAGTCGACAGAGTCAATTATGTCCTGGGCATAGAGCTGCCGCGTCAGGAAATGGAAGACATACTTGAAAGCCTTGAGATAAAGGTAGAAGGAAGCGGCAATATCATGACGGTGACACCTCCGACCATAAGGCAGGATCTGCTTGAGGAGGAGGATTATATAGAAGAAGTGGCCAGGATATACGGATATGACAAGCTTCCTGTGACACTGCCTAAGGGCAATTGTGAAGCGGGGATGTCTGAGGAAAGAGCATTGAGAGATCTCACGAGAGATTCGCTCTGTGCCATGGGACTCAATGAGATACAGACCTATTCTTTTGTCAGCCCGAAAGGTGTGGACAACGTGAGGATAGACGAAGATTCGTGGGAAAGGGCTTTTGTCAGGATAATAAACCCTCTTGGAGAGGAAAACTCCGTCATGAGGACTATCCTCACCCCTAATATGCTGGAAGTGCTGGCCAGGAATTATTCGAGAAAAATAGAGAAAGTAAAGGCATTTGAAATAGGAAACACTTTTATCGCCAACATGGTGAGCAGCGACGATCTGCCTGAGGAGCAATACTCCCTGTGTATCGGTATGTACGGTAACGGTGAGGATTTTTACGGCCTCAAAGGAGTCGTGGAGGAACTGCTGAAAGTGATGGGGATAAAGGATGCCGTGTTCACGGCTGAATCCCAGTATGGTGTGTACCATCCGGGAAGATGCGCGCGGATATCAGTCCCATCCGGCAGAGGCGGGGAGAAGGCTCTTTATGACGAGCTTGGCATCATGGGTGAGATACATCCTGATGTTGCCGAAAATTATGGGATGGACGGCGTGAGGATATATTGCTGTGAGATCATGTTCGACGCCCTCATAAGACATGCCGATACGGAAAAAGCCTATACACCTCTTCCTAAGTATCCATCCACGTCAAGAGATATCGCTCTTCTGGTGGATGAGGATATGGAAGTCGGAAAGATAGAGAAGACTATCGAAGAGTACGGTGGAGAGATACTCGAAAGTGTCAAGCTCTTCGATGTGTACAGAGGAAAGCAGGTAGACGAAGGAAAGAAGAGCGTAGCTTTCGCGCTGACCTACAGAGACAGAAACAAGACATTGACAGATGAAGAAGTGGCAAAGGTGCACAATAAGGTGCTGGATGCCCTTAAGGAAAAACTCAATGCGGTTTTGAGGGAGATATAGGAGAGTTTCGTATGGAAAACAATAAGGTAAAGGTAAAGATCTACGGCCAGGAATACGTGATAGCGGGAGAAAAAACGAGAGAAGAAATAATCCAGGTAGCTGCTCATGTGGACATGAAGATGCAGGAAGTGACCGAAGCGGCCAAGGCAGCCGGCGTGGTACCGTCCAACATCGCTGTCCTCGCGGCCGTAAATATCACCAGCGAGTACTTCCAGGTGCTGGAGGAGATGGAAGAGCTGAAACGGATGAATATCCAGCTGGAAAAGGATGCCCAGCATTATGTACAGCTGTGGGATGAGTCCAAGAAAAACTACATGGATTACAAGGAGGAGACCCAGGCCATCGTCCTGCAGAAGGATGAGCTGATGAATCAGATAAAGCAGAAGGACGCCGATATCCAGAAGCTGATGGATGCCGCTGAGGCCGCCAAGGCTCAGGCCCAGAGCAGCATGGACGAAGTGGTCAAGGAGATCGAAGGCAAGTGCAAAGAGCTGGAAAACAGCTTCTTCGACCTCCAGATGGAGAATCTCCAGCTTAAGAAGGAACTGGATAAATACAAAAATAGCAACGGTTGATTCTAAATGAAAGAAAAGACGTTAAATATTCTTGAATACGATAAAGTGATCGACATGCTTATGGAAAAGGCCGGCTCTGAAATGACGAGGAAAGTCATTTCAGAGCTGAAGCCTTTTGATGACGTGTCTCAAATAAGGGAATGTCAAGGTGAAACCACAGAAGCGGTAAGGCTGATAAGCTACAAAGGACCCTTACCTGTCGGTGGTTTTTATGATATTGAGGAAAGTGTTTCATTTGCGACTAAAGGCGGTACCCTTACGATGGCGCAGCTTCTGCGTATCCTGTACAATATGAGGACTGCTGAGAGGGTGGTCTCATTTCTGAAGGGTGACGTACCTGATCTGCCTGTCATTTTTTCGGCGGCGGAATTGCTGGCTGTCCACAAACGACTTGCTGATGAAATAGACAGATGCATACTGTCGGAGGATGAGATGGCGGATAACGCCAGCTCGGAGCTGAGGAGCATCAGGCGGGCGATAGTCAGGCAGAATGAAGCGTTAAGAGCCAAGATAAACCACATTCTCAATTCGGCTGATAATAAGACTATACTTCAGGATTCCATCGTGACTATGAGGAACGGAAGATATGTGATACCGGTAAAGCAGGAGCACAAGGCCAGAGTGCCTGGCATCGTTCACGACCAGAGTGGCAGTGGGGCGACGCTTTTTATAGAACCTCAGGCTATAGTCGATCTCAACAACCAGCTTAGGCAGTTGGAGCTGGATGAAAAGGCGGAGATAAATCGTATCCTGACGGAGTTGTCCGAGTCTGTGGCGGAAATTCACCATGATCTCATCAATAATCAGAGGCTGCTTGTGGATCTGGATATGTTCATGGCAAAGGGAAAGCTGTCGTTGGATATGGGCGGAGAGGAGCCGGAGATCAGCGTGGACGGAGCCATGGATCTGAGAGCTGCGCGGCATCCGCTGATAGATCGTGACAAGGTGGTGCCTATAGATATTTCCCTGGGTGATGGTTATGATACGTTGGTGATAACAGGACCCAATACGGGAGGAAAGACCGTGACACTGAAGACAGCAGGGCTTCTTTCCCTGATGGCCCAGACAGGGCTTCATATACCGGCAGCATCGGGAAGCAGATTACCAGTCTACAGTCAGATATTCGCCGATATCGGTGATGAACAGAGCATAGAGCAGAGTCTTTCCACGTTCTCTTCTCACATGACAAATATCGTGGACATAGTGGCTGAAGCGGATGAAGGGAGCCTTGTACTGCTGGACGAGCTGGGAGCTGGTACGGATCCGACAGAGGGTGCGGCTCTGGCTATAGCTGTACTTGAGAAGCTGAAGAGTGCAGGAGCTCGTTCCATAGCTACTACTCATTATACGGAGCTGAAGAAATATGCTATCTCTACCGATGGTGTGGAGAACGCATCTATGGAATTCGATGTTGAGACCCTGAGCCCGACTTACAGGCTCGTCACAGGGATCCCGGGGAAATCAAATGCGTTTGAGATCTCCGGCAAGCTGGGCCTTTCCCGGGAAATAATAGACAGGGCAAGAGAATTGCTGGAGGAAGGGGATATCGCTTTCGAAGATGTCATCTCAGCGTTGGAGGAAGATAAGCGCTTGGCTGAGGAGGAACGGGACGAAGCCATAATGCTCAACATCCAGATGAAGAAGATGAAGGAGGAGCTGGAAGAAAAAGCGCGGAAGCTGGAAGAACGCAGGGAGAAGGAGTTGGCAAGGGCCAGAGAAGAGGCCAGAGCTATCGTAAAGGAAGCCAGGGAAGTGTCACGTGAGGTCCAGGAGGAGCTGAAGACGCTGTCAAGGCTGGAAAGCATGGGAGAACGTACAGCCGGTTTCGACAGGAACAGGCGAAGACTCAAAGAGCTGGAGCGGAAGAACAGAGAGACCATAAAGCGGGAGGTCAGCAGGGAACCGGTGGATCCTGACAAACTGTCACTGGGAGACCGGGTGAAGATATTGACGTTGAACCAGAACGGAGAAGTGATATCCCTTCCCGACGAGAAGGGCAATCTGCAGGTGCAGGTGGGGATGATGAAAATCGGCGTCAATTTATCGGATATCATGCTGATAGACAGTGGAAAGCCAAAGAAAAAGAAAAAAGCTTCAGGATATGGAAGATTGTACAAAAGTAAAGCTCAGACCATATCGGCATCCATCGATGTACGAGGTAAAAACATGGATGACGCAGTGATGGATGTGGAAAAATATATAGATGATGCCTTCATATCGGGCCTCAAGGAGGTAACGGTCATACATGGAAGGGGAGAGGGCATCCTGAGGAGGGGCATACAGGATATGCTCAAAAGAAACAAAAATGTCGACAGCTTCAGAAACGGCGGATTCAATGAAGGCGGAGATGGCGTTACCGTTGTAAAGCTGAAATAAACGCCGGCTGATGAAAAGCAGAAGAGGAGAAAAAAGATGATAAATTACAGAGAGAAAATAGCGGATATCCTGGCACCTCACATCGAGGGGCTGGAAAGGGATGAGATATTGCCTATGATAGAGGTCCCTGCTGACAGCAGTAAGGGGGATTACGCCTTCCCATGTTTCAAGCTGGCGAAGATAATGAGAAAGGCGCCTCCGATGATAGCCAAGGGTATCGCGGAAGCTATAGAGGGCGAAAAGATGTTCCAGAAGGTGGAGAGCGTCAATGCCTATGTGAATATGTTCGTGTCCAAGGCTGAGTTTGCGGACAATGTGGTGAAAGAGGTCATTGAAAAAGATGAGGACTTCGGAAGGAGTGATATAGGCGCAGGCAGGACTGTGATCGTGGAGTATTCGTCGCCTAATATCGCAAAGCCTTTCCATATAGGTCATATAAGGAGCACCGTTATCGGTAATTCCATATACAAGATATACGATTTTCTGGGATATGATACTATCAGGATAAATCATCTGGGTGATTACGGGACTCAGTTTGGCAAGATGATATGCGCCTACAGGAAGTGGGGCAATAAGGAGGATGTCATCAGGGAGCCTATAAAGTCCCTCCTTTCCTATTATACCAAGTTCCACGAGGAAGCGGAGAAGGATCCGTCACTTGAGGACGAGGCAAGGGCCATATTTGTCAGGCTTGAGAACGGAGAGCCTGAAGAGGTGGAGCTGTGGCAGTGGTTCAGGGATGAGAGCCTCAGGGAATTCAACCGTGTATACGATATGCTGGGAATAACCTTCGACTCCTATAACGGCGAAAGCTTTTATTCCGATAAGATGCCGGCAGTGGTCCAGGAGCTGAAGGATAAGGGCCTGCTGGTAGAGGATAACGGCGCTCAGATAGTGAAGCTTGACCAGTTCGATCTGCCGCCTGCGCTGATAACCAAGTCTGACGGTTCCACGCTTTATATCACAAGAGACATCGCGGCAGCTATCTACAGGAAGAACACCTATGATTTCTATAAGAATATATACGTGGTGGCATCTCAGCAGAATCTTCATTTCCAGCAGTGGAAAAAGGTCATCGGGCTTATGGGATACGATTGGGCCGATGATTGCGTCCACGTGCCTTTTGGCCTGGTAAGTATGGAAGAAGGAACTATGTCCACCAGGCAGGGTCGTGTGATATTCCTGGAAGACGTGCTCAACAGAGCGGTGGAGCAGACCAGAAAGATAATCATGGAGAAGAATGTAAACACGGAAAATGTGGACGAAACTGCCAGAGAAGTGGGGATAGGCGCAGTGATATTCAACGAATTGTCCAATTACAGGATAAAGGATTACGTGTTTTCATGGGACAAGGTCCTCAACTTCGAGGGGGAAACGGGTCCTTATGTCCAGTATACCCATGCCAGAGCATGCAGCATATTGAGGAATGCCGGAGAGGCAGTGATGGCCAGCGCGAAGGAAGGGTTTGACGCGTCCAGGATAACGTCGGACAGCGCCCATGCTCTGATAAAGCTCATATATGAAATGCCTGAAGTTATCGCCGAGGCGGGAGAAAAGTATGAACCGTCTATCGTTACCAGACATATAGTTGATATAGCGCAGGCATTCAATAAGTTCTACCACGATGAACATATACTGGTGGATGACGAGACAGAAAAGACTGCCAAGGTGGCACTGGTGATGGCCGCCAGGAATGTCATCAGGAATGGGCTTGACCTTCTTGGGATGAAGGCGCCGGAGAAGATGTAACGGGAGGAAGATATGCGATACGAAGGAGATATATACAGACCGCCCAGCGAGGCCTACAGCCTGTTGGTGCAGGTGACCATAGGATGTACTCATAACAAGTGTACATTTTGCAAGATGTTCAAGGATAAGAAGTTCAGAGTCAGGAATCTGGAAGAGGTGCTGGAAGATCTGGCGTGGGCCAGAAGGCGGTATAGCCGTGTCGAAAGGATGTTCCTGTGCGACGGAGATGCGCTGGCTCTCTCCAACAAGAGACTGATGCCGATACTGGAATATATATCGGATAATTTTCCTGAATGTGAGAGGGTGACCATATACGGCAGAGCCACCGATGTACTTAAGAAGACGGACGAGGAAATGCGCGAGCTGTACGAGGCGGGGCTGACGATGGTGTATCTGGGAGCCGAGTCGGGAAGTGATAAGGTTCTTAAGGATATCTGCAAGGGTGAGACCAGACAGCAGCTCATCGATGGCGTGAGGAAAATAGAAGCTTGTGGGATGAAGGCTTCCGTCACGTTCATATCGGGCCTTGCCGGAAGGGATGGCTGGGAGGATCATGCCATACAGACCGGCACCATGATAAGTGAGATGGAGCCGTCCTATGTGGGGCTGCTCACTCTGATAGTGGATCCTTCGGTTCCGATGGCCAGGGACATAGAATCAGGAAAGATGAAGCTGCTCACTCCGGAAGAAGTGATGGCGGAGACGCTGCTGATGTTGGAAAACACCAACGTGAGCAAGAAGTGCGTCTTCAGGAGCAATCACGCTTCCAATTACGTGTCCCTGAGAGGAGATCTGCCTGACGATAAGGAGAAGATGATGAACATGCTGAGAAGAGCCATGAAAAACCATGACATGTTCAGAGACGAGAGGTTCAGGGCTCTTTAACAGTTTTTGATTGGCTGCTTCCCGGATTTGGAATCGGAAACAAGGGCCGGTGGCCGGATGAGGAAGAATGCCGCGGAAGCCCCGACCCCCGGAAATACCCGAAGAAAGGACGATATGAGCGAAGAAAGCAGATTTGATATAAAAATCAGAGAGGACAGGATAGGCAGGTATTTCAGAAAATATCTGGATGAAATGGTCTTCGCGGAGCTGACGGATGATTTCATGAAGAAATCATCGGCGGGAGAGGCGCTGCGCGGCGTTCCGGTTCCCCTGAGAAAGAAAGACGTGGGTGGATTTGCAGGAGGAGAAGATGTGTCCATGGCAGTCGTGGCGGAGAACATGACCTGGGTCATGGGTAGTGACCCCCACTTTGCATATGTGGAAGATTATGTGAAGATCCTGAAGGCATTGTATGGCGGTGATATGTCTCGTATCATGTCCAGGGAGGGCAGCGAAGCGGCGGAAAAGGGCGACATGGACAGTGCGTGTATACATTTTCGCGCGGCTCTCTGTGCAGATCCCGGTTCTCTCGACGGCATGTACGGCTGTGCCAGGGCGTGCAGAACCATGTATCTGGCCGGAGAGAGCGAGGAATATATCGGCAGGTTCAAGGCAGAGGCACTGGATTGGTTTGAGATATTGACGGTTGTTCATCCGGACTTCGCACAAGGGTATTATTATCTGGGTTACGCTTATCTCAACATGGGACTTTACAAAAAGACGGAGATAACGTGGAAATCCTTCATAAAACTCAGCAAAGAGGGGAAGGATAAGGTAGAGATAGAAACCCGGCTGGAGCAGCTGAAGGAGCCATTGCAAGTGGAGGAAGGCTGCAATCACATCATGGCCGGAAGGTATGAAGAAGGCATCGCGCTGCTGGAGCCCTTCCTGTCATCCAGATTCAAAGGGTGGTGGCCGCTCCATTATTATCTGGGAGTGGCCTGCGAGATGACGGGACGCCGGGACGAGGCGATAGCTGAGTTCACGGAAACGCTGCGCCTCAACGGAAGCCATCTTGAGACTATGGAGGAATTGCTGGCAATATATGAAGCTGAAGGCGACGAAGCCAACGTAGAGAAATTTTCCCGGAAGATAGAGATGATACGGCTGGCCATGGAGGCGGACCACAGCGCCAGTATGGAGGAGATACGAAGAGAAGATGAACGGCTCATGAGGGAAAAACCCGGGATGCTGGAGCCTGAGGTGATAGATGCGGAGGCGGAAGCCGGACGGGCGCCAGTGGAAGTCGGTTTTTCGGACAGGGTGAAAAAATGAAAAAATATCGATTTTAGGTTGACATGTGCCTGCATATTGCGGTATAATAACACTTGCCGTTACGAGGCACAATCTAATATTCCAAGGTAGCTCAATGGTGGAGCACTCGGCTGTTAACCGATAGGCTGTGGGTTCGAGCCCCACCCTTGGAGCCAACTGATAATCTGAAGTGTCCGCTTCAGATTATTATTTGCCGGAGTGGCGGAATTGGCAGACGCCCGGGACTTAAAATCCCGTGAGAAGTAATTCTCGTACCGGTTCGACCCCGGTCTCCGGCACCAAGTCCGGAAAACCGGCAGAGGACTGAAAAAACTTGATATCGACGCGGGGTGGAGCAGCTGGTAGCTCGTCGGGCTCATAACCCGGAGGTCGCAGGTTCGAATCCTGTCTCCGCAACCAACAACAAAAAATCGTCCATTAGGGCGATTTTTTTTTTGCTTGAATGAGAGCAGAAAGATCCGAACCTGCGGATTCGTATTTTCTGTTGACTGTATCATCGAGCTTAATTGAAATGGTCGATTACAGTATGATACCATACTTTTGCAGTTTTCTTGTTACAGTAGATTTATCGATGGAAAGGCTATGTGAGAGCTCCGTAACTGTTTTGCAGTATTTTGCTTTTGCCATGATGACATTCTTTTCGAAATTTTCAATTTCACTTTTCAGATCTATCGAACCTGAGTTATTGTGAGGTGCGGCCTCAAGGTTCGACATAGGGAATAGAGGTGCGATATTTTCACTGGTGATCATATCTGCCGTATTGATGATAATGATCCTTTCGATGATGTTTTCCAGTTCTCTTATATTGCCTGGCCATGTGTAGCAGTGGAGAAGCTTTTTTGCAGAAGGTGATAGTATTTTATTGCAGTGATACTTAGCGTTGAATTTTTTCATGAAAAATTCGCACAGCGGGGCGATATCTTCACGGCGTTCTCTGAGAGCCGGCATAGTAAACTGGCAGACATTAAGTCTGTAAAACAGATCTTTTCTAAATTCCCCAGTTTTTACAAGAGCCTCAAGATCTGAGTTTGTCGCTGAAATTATGCGTATGTCAATAGGTATGTATTTTGTCCCGCCTACACGCATTATCTCTTTTTCCTGAAGGACACGGAGTATTTTAACCTGAAGGTGAGCTGGGATACTGCTGATTTCGTCGAGAAAAATCGTTCCTCCGTTGGCAATTTCGAATAGGCCTATTTTGCCCTTGCTGTTTGCTCCTGTGAAAGCTCCTCCTTCATATCCAAACAATTCTGATTCCAATAAATTTTCAGGGATAGCTCCGCAGTTGAGTTCTACGAAGGGTTTGTCTCTACGAAGGCTGTTCTGATATATGAATTTAGCGATCATGCTTTTTCCCGTCCCAGATTCACCTTGGATCAATACGGTGGCATCGCTTGCTGAGATCCTTGCGACCATATTTATCATATCTATCATTACAGGGCTCTCGAATACCAGCTCGGATTTGATGAAAGGCATTATGGACTGATGATAGAGGCTTGTCTCAGTGATTTCTTTGAGCTGATTAAGTGTGTTTTCGAGTTTTACCAGTTCTGTCACATCGCGTTCGGTAATGACTACGTAAGCTATTTCATTGTCAAGAAAAAAGGGTGTGCCGGTGACGAGAAGATCTGCTTTATCAGTCAAGCTTTTCTGCATTTCTGTAACAGGTGCACCTTTCTCAATGACTTTCAGAGCGACGGAATCATCGAAGGTTCCGTCTTCCACAAGATCGCGCATATTTTTCCCTATCAGTGTTTCTTTTTTTGCATAGCAGAAGTTTAGAGAAGCGTCGTTGCAGGCAACAACTTTCCCCGCTCCATCTGTTATAAAGATACCATCTTTTATACAGTTGAGAAGTCCCTGAAATTCGTTATTGAGGAGTCCCTGAAATTCTAAGCTGTTTAGTTTATCTATATTGTTTCGTCTGTTTTCCATGTCAATCTCCCAAGTTCGTTAATCGAATCTGATTTTCATCATTTAAAATATGTATTATTATAATCCTCTCTCATAAAAATAACCAATTAAAAATAAAAGAGTTGCATTTATGCATCGGTTGTGAATCGACAACGAAGACAATAGGAAACTATGTTTTTTTTATAGTTTTGAAAATGTAATTTTTAACATTACAGAAAGGGCTGAAATACAGGTTTTTGTATTGATATGCGTTTTTTTACTGCAGGAGTCCATAGTTGGCATGTAAAATGCTAGTATTTATAGATAGAATTTGAAAAGGAGGTAAATATCCAATGAAGGAAATGAGCTTAAACCTAGAATACATCCATATCAAAGATGTAGTTTTTGGCGAAAAAACATTTATTGAAAATGGAGTACTGACGGTAAACAAAGATGAGCTTATAGAGACGGTGAAATCGGACAAGCTTATAAACATCGATGTCGATATCGCAAAGCCGGGCGAGTCGACCAGGATAATCCCTGTAAAGGATGTGATCGAGCCTAGAGTTAAGGTGGAGACGGGAAAGGCTTTCCCAGGGATCCTGGACGGCTACACCGCCTGCGGAGAAGGAACTACCAAGGTACTCAGAGGCTGCTGCGTAACTACCTGCGGAAAGATAATCGGATTTCAGGAGGGCATAATCGATATGTCGGGCCCGGCTACGAAGTACTGCAGATTTTCTCAGCTTATAAATGTAGTCGTACTGGCTGACCCGGTGGACGGTCTGACTCCGACGGAGCACGAGACGGAAATCAGAATGATGGGGCTGAAGGCATCTCTTTACCTGGCTCAGGCGGGCCTTGACGTGGAGGCAGACGAGGTGAAGACTTACAAGAGGGAGCCGGTCGACCCTGCCAGGAAGCTGCCTAAGGTATCGTACGCGTTTCTTATAATGGCGCAGGGACTGCTGCATGACAATTACGTTTACGGACTGAACGCGATACAACTGAACGCACAACTGCTCCACCCTAATGAAGTGTTTGACGGCGCAATCGTTTCGGGAAATTGTGTTACTGCCAGCGACAAGAACACGACTTACGACATTCAAAATCATGCGATTATTGAAGAGTTGTACAGGCGCCACGGGATGGATCTGGACTTTTGCGGTCTGATAGCATCACCGATAAGCACAATCCTGGCTGAAAAAGAAAGAAACGCTATGGTCACGGTAAATCTGGCGCAGACCTGTATGGCTGACAGTATTATAATAAGTCAGGAGGGCGGCGGCAACCCTGAGGCGGATCTGATGCTCATCTGTGAGAGAGCGGAAGAAAGAGGGATTGCCAGCGTCATCGTCCTTCACGATAACCCGGGACCTGACGGGACCTCTGAGCCTATGGCCAACACATCGCCGAAGGCTACAGCAGTCATTTCGACAGGTAATGATAACTGCTTTATCGAGCTGCCGGAGATGGAGAAGAACATTGGGTATAGAGAACAGCTTCATCTGTTGTCAGGATCTCCTGCCGACTGCGAGCTTGGCAACGGAAAGATAAAGGTAGGACTTCTGGTGATTATGGGATCGACCAGCAATTCAGCCAACGGCTGTTACTGCACGGAACCGTATTAAGAGGAAGGAGGATAAGAAATGAGAGCATTACATTATATAAATCAGTTCTTTGGACAGCTTGGCGGAGAGGATGCCGCTTATGCTCCTCTTGAGCTGCGTGAAGGCACGGTTGGTCCGGGAAATGTTCTCCAGAGCATGCTCAAGGACATCGAGATCGTAAACACTGCTGTATGCGGAGATAATTATTTCGTTGAGAATACGGAGAAGGTCCAGGAAGAACTGAAAAAGATCCTGGATGAAAATGACATCGATTTGGTAATTGCCGGCCCTGGTTTCAATGCGGGAAGGTACGGCATGGCCTGTGGCGGAGTATGCGAGACGGCGTTTAAGAAAGGAATCATTGCCATCTCGGCGTTGAACGAAGAAAATCCGGGTCTGGAGATGTATAAGAAATACGGATATATATTCCCTACGGGAATAAAGGCGAGTGATATGAAGAAGGCCCTCACTAAGATTGCCGAGTTTGCCAATAAGATAGCGGCAGGCGGAGAGATTGGTCTCCCTGCGGAGGAAGGGTATTTCGAGAGAGGTATCAGAAGACCTTGCTGGAGAGAAAAGACCGGTGCAGAGAGGGCAGTGGATATGGCACTGGCAAAGACGCTGGGCAAGCCATTTATCACAGAGGTTGAAATGCCTAAGTTCGATCATATCGTACCGAGTGCTCCTGTGAAGGATCTGTCAAAGGCCAAGGTCGCTATTCTCACGTCCGGCGGTATGGTGCCTGTTGGAAACCCTGATCATCTCGAGGCGCTGTCTGCATCCAAGTGGTGCGCTTATACCATAGATGATTTCGGCGGCAGTGCAGAAAATTTCAAGGGAGAAGTAGCACACGGCGGATATGATCCTGTATATGGAAATGAATGGGGAACGAGGATACTGCCTTACGACGCTTTCAAAGAGCTTGAAAAGAGAGGCGTGATAGGCGAGTTGTACGATAAAATGCTTGTTACAGTAGGAAACTGCATGTCGGTGGAAAAAGCGACGAGATACGGCAAGGAGATGGCCCAGCATCTGAGGGATGCGGGAGTTCAGGCTGCTCTGCTGACCTCTACCTGAGGAACGGATACTCGTTGCGGTGCAACGTTAGTTAAACAGATAGACGCTGCGGGGATCCCTGTAGTGCATCTCTGCACGATTTGTCCTATATCGTATTCGGTGGGAGCCAACAGAATATATGCGGCAGTGGCCATTCCTTATCCTGCGGGGTATCCTGAGCTTTCCAGAGAAGAAGAGCTGGAGGCAAGAGTACAACTTTGTGAAAAAGCTATAAAGACAACTGCGATAGAAGTCAAAGAACAGACGATATTCGGAAAAAACGTGTAGGATTATCTATATACGGGAGGATTTTGTCCTTCCGTATATTTTTGTTGAGAACTTTGCAAAATCGGTATGGGGGATGGTATGGAAAAAATAGACAAGAAAGAGATGCTTTCGATTATCGATACGGCTCAAATAAAGTATGTGGCTGACATCAAAGGTAAAAATACAGTGATTGCTGCCGAAAAACTCGATGACATCAAAGATTTCTGCAAAAATCGGGAGATAAGAATATACTGCGTTTCAAGTACGGATACGAAAAAGGATATTAAAAGTTTTAAATACAAAGATACAGAACTTGTATTTAGAAGCCGCTTAATGGAGAGAACCGTAGAACTCATGGAATCTGTCGCAGAAACAGATACAACGGTACTGATAGAAGGCGAGACAGGAGTAGGAAAAGGTATGGCTGCCAAGCTTATACATCAGAACAGCAACAGAAGAAATGCTCCTTTTATGGATATAAATTGTGCCGCGATACCGGAAAAGCTGTTGGAATCGGAGTTGTTTGGTTATGAAGCAGGGGCGTTTACAGGTGCCAAGGAGGAAGGCAAGCCGGGTTTATTCGAATCAGCAGACGGAGGTACGGTATTTTTGGATGAAATAAATTCGCTGCCGCTACCACTACAGGTGAAACTGTTGAGGATTATACAGGAGAAAGAAGTGATGAGGATAGGAGGGGATAATTATATCCCTGTTAACGTCAGGATTTTGGCGGCTTCTAATGTGAATCTGCTTGAGGCCGTTAAAACGGGAACTTTTAGGGAAGATCTGTATTACCGACTTAATGTGGTGCCGATTGTTATCCCTCCTTTACGAGATAGGAGAGAAGACATCCGGATACTGGGAAAAGCATTTTTACAAAAGTGCAATGATAAATATGAAACAGATAAAAGTTTGAGTGAAGAAGCATGGAAAAGCTTGGAGAAATACAGATGGCCGGGAAATGTCCGTGAGTTGGAGAACATAATAGAACGGGTGGTGATAGTAACTCAAAGAGATGTGATAGAGCAGAGCGATATCAGGGAACTGTTTTCGGATATATCAGTAGACGCACAGTTTATCAATTCATTGAATATGACCCTCAAGGAAGAGATGAACGCCTATGAGAAAAGAATAATAGAGACGAAAATGGCATCTTGTAGAACGACAAAGGAGTTGGCGAGAAAGTTGGGAATTGATAAGTCGACACTTACGAGGAAAATGAACAAGTTGAATATCAAGAAAAAATAGGTGCGTATTTGCAAATATTGCAAATACGCAAAACGCTTACGAAGATCCACGGGAGATTTTCAGCGGCTTTCGGAGTCGAAAAACATTGATTTTTCGCGTTTGCAGAGAATCGAAGGGGAAAAGTGCGTTAAAAGGAATATTGGCACATATATTGCAATTATTTATTAACAAGCAGTTATCGTATACAATTTTACTATTTTAGAAAGGAAAGTGCTATGTTAAAGATTGGAAAAAATGAAGTGCGCATAAGTATGGTGATTAAGCTGTCAGGCGCATTCTGCGCATTTCTCATAGGTGCGGGATTCGCAACAGGACAAGAAGTTATGCAGTATTTTACCAATTATGGACTTGCAAAGGGAATAGGCGTAATGGTGGTAAACTGTGTTCTTGGGGCATGGACTGCCGGGGCGATTATGAGCCTTGGAAAAGAAACAAAGGATGAACAGGGGCTTAATTGTTATCGAAATCTGTGTGGCAAGTATATTGGAACATTGCTGTCGTGGTTTATACCTATTTTTATGTTCCTGTCTCTCGTTATAATGATAGCCGGGTTCGGAGCTACACTGAATCAGCTCTTTGGAGCGCCTGCCTGGGTAGGCTGCCTGGTATTCGCCGTTATCGTCACGGGAACAGTATTGCTGGGCCTTGCACGGGTAATAGATACCATCGGATTTATGGGGCCTCTCATCATAATCGTGACCACGATCATGGCCATTGCCGTTTTGATAAAGTTCGGATTTGATTTAGAAACATGGGAAACTTACATCAATACTCATGATGTGCTTCTGGCTGCTGACAGCTGGTTCATGTCGGGAGTCCTTTACGCGCTGTGGAACATCGTTATGGGAATGCCGTTCATGTCGGCCATGGGTGCAAAATCCAAGAATAAGGTGGAAGTTATCATGGGTGCTGTATTCGGGAATATCCTGTTTACCATCGGACTGCTGTTTTTGGTACTGGCAGAAGGATCGGAGCTGGATGTGGTCGGAGAATTCTCGATACCGGCTCTCGAAATGGCTAAATCCGTTTCCCCTATTCTCCACGTGATCTATGCGGTGGTAATCGTAATGGCTATTTATACGACGGCTGTGCCGCTCATGTGGTCGGTAGCATCGCGCGTATCGAAGGAGAAGACTCTGAAGTTCGCTATCGTATGCATCATAATAGCCATCCTCGGGTTCTTCGGAGGACAGCTGCCGTTCGAACAGCTGATCAATTACATATATCCTCTTATCGGTTATGTGGGATTCATACAGTTCCTGTTCATAATATGGAGAGAGATAAAGATGGTAAAAGCGTGGAAAACGGGCGAACCGCTTCCGGATCACAAGGAATGATCAGCATCGTTATTACAGTAATCCAGCAGGAGGTGCGGATATGGACAAGAATACAGTTGCGGTATTGGGCGGAGGAAACGGAGCGCATGCTCTGGCAGCAGATTTGACCAACAGAGGGTATAAGGTGAACATGTATGAGATGCCCGAGTTCAGAAAAAACATGGAGAAGGTGTTTGAGACGAAACAGGTGACGTCCATAGGAGCGATAGCGGGTACTTTTGAGCTCAACAAGGTAACGGACGATATAAATGAAGCCATAGACGGAGTGAAATATATCGTGATACTGACGCCGGCCTTCGCCCATAAGGGGTATGCGAAGCTGCTCAAGGGAAGGGTGGATGCAGATCAGGTCATCGTGACGATACCGGGAGCGTTCGCCTCTCTCAAGATAAAGAAGATAATAGGGGATGACCCGTGTCCGACGCTGGTGGATGCCAATAATCTCATGTATGACGCCAGGATGGTGGAGCAGGGCAAGGTGAATATCCTGGAGCTCGATAAGATAGAGCTGGGCTTCCTACCGGTATCGGCGGAAGAAAAACTAATGCCCGAGATCGAGAAGATGTTCGACATAGGAGGCACGTACAGCGATGTGCTGGAATGCGGACTGGCGCTCATAAATCCTGCGCTCCACAGCGGACCGTGTATCCTCAACGCCGGCCCGATAGAGTATAAGAACAATGATTTCTACCTGTACGAGCACGGATTCACTCCTTCCGCGGTCAAGGTGGATGTGGCTATCGACAATGAGCGCAGGGCTGTAGCAAAGGCTCTGGGATACGATATAAATCCGTTCCATATCTTCCCTAATATAAAGCATATAGAGGAACGGGGAGAAGACTGGGAGTGGCAGGATCTGTACAGAGCTGCCCATGGAGATATAGGACTCACGCCGATCCAGGGGCCTAATGATATTTTCAGCAGGTACCTTACGGAGGACGCTCCGTGTGGTCTCGTGCCTTGGTCAGCCGTAGGAAAGGCCGTGGGTGTGGATACTCCTGTGATCGATTCCATCGTCAATATCTATTCGGTCTTCCACGAGACAGACTGGTGGAAGGAAGGCGTATCGCTGGAGGATCTGGGACTTGAAGGACTGAGCATAGAAGAAATAAAGACTTACTGTAAAGGTGACTGACTTATTAACAACGGACAGCGGGGACGGCAGCATTGCCGTCCCCGCTGTCCGTTGTCGGAGCAGTGTTATCCGCATGAAAGATCCGGATACGGGAGCGGAAATGCGGATCAATGGAGAGCTGGTAAGAGGAGACGGCGAACGAAGGAAGAACAAAGGCGGGATCAGATTTATTTGCTTGAAAGATGAGGACGGCCACAAGAGTCGTGGCAAACAAAGCTGATGTGTTAAAGCAAAAAACAATGAAGTGATTGAGACGTATATTTTTTTATCATAAACTGTAGGCCGTAGATGAGGAAATAAGCGATGTAGAACGCGTGGAAGCGGCATCAGACATGGGATGCGGCCGCGTGGTGCAAAACCGCATCTGTTGCGAAAGCGCAAAAAAATAAGGCGGAAAAAAGGCGAAAAAGAGCTGCGGCGAGGTGAAAAATCAACTCGCTTTGCGTCGGAAAAAGAAGGAATTTACTTCCCGCAGGGCAGACGCTTTACCCGTGATTTTTTCGACCGTCACCTGCATCGCGGAAAAAATCAACGCTTCTGCGGAAATCATGTTTGACTTTGTTCTCCCCGCTGGTGACGATTCGCCTGGGAAATAAATCAAAGGATAAAATCATCAGGGGTTTGTCCGCAAAATGGCATCGTATTTGCATAATAATAAAACGTAACGCGCAGGAAGAGAATGCGCCGGGTCAGGAGGCGGTGAGAAAGGAAAGATGAGCTACATCATATTGACGAACAATCCGATGGTAAAGGAGCTTATCGAAAGCAAGACCGGATACGAGCTCCACTTCATAGACGGCGGAGTACAGCAGGTCATTTCCAGGTGCGAGGAGGTTTTCCTCAAAAAGAACAGTCATCTGGCCGCTGATCCCATGGGCGGAAGGCGCGCTCGGCCGTTTCCGTATCTGACTCTGATACTGGAAGAGGGAAGCGAGGCTTCCGCGGCAGACTGGGAACGGATCGCGGATTATTCCGTACTTGACATGGGAAGACGGGAAAAGTACGAGAACAACGACGATCGGCTGAACAAGGACTTTCAGGTGCTGGACCGTTCTTATACGGAGACGGCGCTGAAGCTATATTGAAGACATGAGGAGAAAGGAAAGAGACATGAGCAAGGTATACGACGTGATCGTGCTGGGAGGAGGCCCTGCCGGGCTGGCTGCCGGTATTTACGCGGGAAGAGCGAGACTGTCCACCCTGATAATAGAAAAGGGCCAGGACGGCGGCCAGATAGCTATAACGGATGAGATAGAAAATTATCCGGGACAGACTATAGAAGGCGAGTCCGGCGCCAGCCTCGCAGCGAGAATGGCCGAGCAGGCTGCAAAATTCGGAGCCGAGAGGGCCAGCGACGTGATAAAGGAAGTATCGCTCGAAGGGAAGATCAAGACGCTGACGGGAAGCAAGGGCGTGTACGAAGGAAAGACCGTCATTATCGCAACAGGAGCGTTCCCGAGACCTATAGGCTGCGATAACGAGGGAAAATTCGTTGGAAAGGGCATATCGTTCTGCGCCACATGCGATGCGGCATTCTTTGAGGATTTCGAAGTTTACGTGGTAGGCGGAGGAGATTCGGCGGTGGAAGAGGCGCTTTATCTCACCAAGTTCGCGAGAAAGGTAACGATAATACACAGAAGAGATGAGCTGAGAGCTGCCAAGTCGATCCAGGAGAAGGCGTTCGCCAACGATAAGATCCATTTCATGTGGGATACGGTAGTCGAAAGCGTGGACGGAGACGGCCTTCTTTCCAGCATGGTAGTCAGAAACAAGAAGAACGGAGAGCGAACGACCATAACGGCAGACGAGGAAGACGGAATGTTCGGCTTGTTCGGATTCATAGGATATCTGCCTAAGTCTGAGCTCTTCGAAGGGCAGATAGACCTGGACGGCGGATATATCGTGACAGATGCGGATATGAAGACCAATGTAGACGGTGTATTCGCTGCAGGAGATATAAGGGTGAAGAGCCTGAGACAGGTGGTGACGGCTGCGGCTGACGGCGCCATAGCCGCTGTGCAGGCCGGAAAATACATAGAGGATAGCGAATAACGTCAACGCTATCGGATAAACGGTAAAGGAGGAACAACATGATTATCTGTGATAAGAAGACATTTGAACCTGAAGTGCTGCAGGCTGAAGGAACAGTGCTGGTAGACTTTTTCGGAGACGGATGCGTACCTTGCCAGGCGCTGATGCCTCATGTGGAGGATCTGGCTGAAAAGTACGGCGACAAGATAAAGTTCTGTAAGCTCAACACCACATCGGCCAGAAGGCTTGCCATAAGCCAGAAAATAATGGGGCTGCCTGTGATAGCCATATACAAGAACGGAGAAAAGGTAGAGGAACTGGTAAAGGACGACGCTACGCCGGAAGCCGTGGAGGATATGATAAAGCGGCATCTGTAGCATCATGAAGACGGATATACATGATCCAATGTATATAGAGACTATTGCGAAGTGAGCTGTCCGGTGAAAGCCGGCGGCCCAATGTCATGCTTCGCATGACGCATCAATGGAAAGGAGGGAGCATTAATGGCATTGTTGAAAGACAAGAAAGTAGTCATCATCGGAGACCGAGACGGCATCCCAGGACCGGCAATAGCGGAATGCGCCAAGAGCGCGGGAGCAGAAGTTGTTTTTTCATCGACTGAATGCTTTGTCTGAACTGCGGCGGGAGCCATGGATCTGGAGAATCAGAAGAGAGTAAAGGAATTCTATGACCAGTACGGTAAGGACGATCTCGTAGTGCTGCTGGGAGCAGCAGAGGGAGAGGCAGCAGGACTGGCCGCAGAAACGGTAACTCTCGGAGATCCTACGTATGCAGGTCCGTTGGCAGGAGTCTCGTTGGGACTCGCGGTATATCACATCTGTGAACCTGAGATCAAAGCCGAAGTGGACGAAGCTGTCTACGAAGAGCAGATAAGCATGATGGAAATGGTACTTGATGTGGATGACATCATAAGTGAGATGAATGCGATAAGAGAACAGTTATAGGACTGTGATTCGCAGGGAGCGGCCCTTGCGGAGGGCCCGCTCCTCAATAAAAAACGGAGGGAAACAAATGGGCGGATATGCGGTACTTAAGGGTACCAGTTATACACTGGCAGCGACACCTGATATGGTTTTGTACAACGGCACGACACAGACGACGGAGAGGACGGTAAATCCCGAGTCGGAGTATCTGAAGGCAGTGCCATCACATTTGAGAAGCTATGAGGATATAGTGGAATATCTGCCGAATCAGGTGTACATAGGCAACAGGAGGCCGGAAGAGCTGTCGGAAACGGAATTTCCGTGGTACGACAAGAAATGCGGCGGAACAAGAGAAGGAAAATACGGGGAGATCATGCCCCAGGATGAATTTTTCGGACTGATACAGATCTGCGACGTTTTCGATCTGGTGAAGCTGGAAAAGACATTCGCTGAAGAGGTTGAAAAAAAGCTCGCGGCTCATGAGCTCATCGGAGCGCAGAGAGCAGCGATTTTAAATAAAAATGCGGATACGACGGAAGAGGAGCTGGCTGCGCTGGTCGAAGAGGAGCATGCAGAGCCTCTCTACAACGGCGGCAAGCTCGTGGGAGCGGTCAAGAGGGCGCACGATATAGATGTGAATCTGTCGGCCCATGTGATGCTGGAGAACCTGGTGACGAAGGCATCCAGCGTGTTGTCATTGATGCATCTCGTGAAAAATACGGGAATAGATCCGTCGGAGATCGAGTACGTGATAGACTGCTGTGAGGAAGCGTGCGGAGATATGAACCAGCGGGGCGGCGGAAACTTCGCCAAGGCCGCTGCGGAGGTAGCCGGGCTGACCAACGCTACGGGTTCTGATGTCAGAGGCTTCTGTGCAGGACCTTCCCATGCTCTTTTGAATGCGGCATCTCTGGTAAAAGCCGGGACCTTTAAGACAGTCGCGGTGACAGCAGGCGGCTGCACTGCAAAGCTCGGTATGAACGGGAAGGATCATGTGAAGAAGGAAATGCCGATACTGGAGGACGCCATAGCAGGATTCGCTGTGCTCATCACCGCCGACGACGGAGTGAGCCCGATGATCAGGACGGATATCACCGGAAGACATACTGTAGGCACGGGATCATCGCCTCAGGCTGTGATCGGGTCTCTGGTAACGGATCCGATCGATGCGGCAGGGCTCAAGCTGACCGATGTGGACAAGTTCTCGCCGGAGATGCAGAATCCGGATATAACGAAGCCTGCAGGAGCGGGAGATGTGCCGGAGGCCAACTATAAGATGATCGCGGCTCTCGGCGTGAAGCGGGGAGATATAGAGAGAAAGGATATACCTGAATTCGTTAAAAAGCACGGAATGACAGGATGGGCGCCTACCCAGGGTCATATACCGTCGGGCGTGCCTTATCTCGGCTTTGCAAGAGAGGACATGCTGGAAGGAAAGATCAGACGGGCGATGATAATCGGAAAGGGAAGTCTGTTCCTAGGAAGAATGACTAATCTCTTCGACGGAGTGAGCTTCATCGTAGAGGCTAACGACGGCAGCGGAAGCGGGGACACGTCGGGAGTCGATGAGGAGCGTATAAAGGAGCTGATCGCCGACGCGATGAGGTCCTTCGCGGAAGATCTACTGGAGAAGTAGGAAGGAGCTAAGATGTCGGAGCAGAACATAAAGAAGATGATAGGGAAGGCCTTCCTCGATATAGCGGAAGGTATCGAATCGGAAGATTTCGGCAAAAAATATGTAATAGGGATAGCTGCCGACGGAAGCGAGCACGGTGAGGAAACCTTCATGCAGGCCGCAGCGCTGGCGGAGGCAAAGGGGCTGAAACCTCTTTTGATAAAGGGAGAAAATACCCATGATCAGATGGAGGAAATGCTCCGCACCGGTGAGATAGACGGTGCTGTAACGATGCATTATCCGTTTCCTATAGGAGTGTCCACGGTGGGAAAGATCGTCACGCCGGCAAAGGGCAGGACCATGTACATCGCGACGACTACAGGTACATCCGATACTGACAGAATCAGCGCGATGGTCAAAAACGCCGTATATGGGATCATAGCGGCTAAAGCCGACGGTCTGGAACGACCGACAGTGGGTATCGCCAACATCGACGGAGCGAGACAGTGTGAAAAAGCCCTTTTGAAGCTGAAGGATGGAGGCTACGATATAGAATTCGCCAGCTCCGCCAGAGCTGACGGAGGCATCGTGATGAGAGGAAACGATCTGCTGCAGGGAAGCGCTGATGTGATGGTCATGGATTCGCTGACGGGAAATCTCATGATAAAGATTTTCTCATCCTTCACATCGGGAGGTGGATACGAGTATCTCGGATGGGGATACGGCCCGGGAATAGGCGAGGGCTTTGACAAGGTCATACTCATCATATCGAGAGCATCAGGAGCGCCGCTCATAGCAGGGGCAGTGGAGTACGCCTCCAACCTCATAGCAAACGGGATGACCGGTATTGCGAAAAGAGAGTTTAAAGCTGCGAAAAAAGCAGGCCTAGATGATATCCTGAAAGAGCTTTCACAGCCGAAGGCCGCGCGCGATGACAGTAGTGAAGAGGTGAAGATACCGCCTGCCGAGGTGGTAACGGAGCAGATACCTGGCATAGAGGTAATGGATCTGGATGACGCGGTGGAGGCTCTGTGGAAGGAGGACATCTATGCCGAGAGCGGCATGGGCTGCACAGGTCCGATAATAAGGATAAGCCAGGCCAACAAGGATAAGGCGCTGAAAATATTGGCGGACAGGCAGTATATTTGATACAGCTGAACAGTAAATGTAAAAGCATCGGGCAGGTATTCTGAAATTTTGCTTTATCCATAATGAATTTCCACGAATAGTCATAGACAGAATGAAAGAAGATCTCACGAAGCATTGAATGCTAACAGGATTCCTGCCCTTCTTTATCAGAGGATACGAGACATGGGGGTAGATGGGTGCTGGTGTGCCCTCCGGTCTTCAAAACCGGTTTGAGGAGTTAAGAGCTTCTCAGGTGGGTTCGATTCCCACATACTCCCGCCAACATTTTTCGTACAGGAGGAAAAAATGAACAGAAAACAAGCGCTTTTGTCGAAGCTCCCCAATGTTGATGAAACGCTGCGAGATCAGCGTTTGGAGGATTTTTTTGACGATACTCCCAGAGAGCTGATAGTGGAAGCCGTCAGGGAAGCCATATCGGAAGAACGAAAACGCATACTTAAATCATGTGATCAGGAGATTTTTTTTGATGACATGATTTTTTTTGATAGGATCATTGAAAAGATAGAGAACGAAAAAAGGTACAATCTCATAAAAGTGGTGAATGCCACCGGTGTGGCACTGCACACAAATCTCGGAAGAGCAGTGCTGCCGGAATCGGCGCGCCGCAATATGATGGAAATCGCGGCAGGCTATTCCAATCTGGAATACAATCTTAAAAAGGGAAGCAGAGGCTCGAGACACAGCCATGTCGAAGAGCTCATATGCAGGATAACAGGAGCGGAAGCCGCTATGGTCGTGAACAACAATGCGGCGGCCACGATGATGTGTCTGGCGGCGCTGGCGCAGGGTAAGGAAGTGATCGTCTCGCGCGGTGAGTTGGTGGAAATAGGAGGATCCTTCAGGATCCCGGAGATAATGGAGATGAGCGGCGCTCATCTCAGAGAGGTGGGGACTACCAACAGGACCAACGTGTCGGATTACAAGACGGCAGTAAATGAAGAGACGGCGGCCATAATGAAAGTCCATACGAGCAATTACCGTATCGTGGGATTCACCGAGGAGGCGGATCTGGAAAAGCTGTCCCGGCTGGGAAAAGAAATGGGGCTTCCGGTCATATACGATATGGGCAACGGCCTACTGATGGATCTGAGCGAGTATGGGATAGACGAGCCTACGGTGATGAATGGACTCAAGCAGGGGGCGGATATGATACTTTTCAGCGGAGATAAGCTGCTGGGAGGACCACAGGCCGGAATAATAGCGGGAAAGGAAGAGCTGATAAAGAAGATGAAGACGTTCCCGCTGGCGAGGGCATTCAGAGTGGACAAGATAACGCTGGCGGCGCTGGAAGCCACATTCAGGGAGTATCTGGACCGGGACGGAGCAATGAAAAACATACCGGTGCTGAGGATGCTGACGGAAAGCCGGGAGAGCATCGAGAAAAGAGGAGCGCTCCTCGTAAAAGAGCTGGGAAAGCTGCGTCATTTTTCCGCGGAGGTAGTGCCGGTAACGGGACGCGTCGGAGGCGGCAGCGCCCCGTCCGCTGAGCTGAAGGGAGCCGCGGTAAGGCTGGTCGGCGATATTCCTGCCGAAAAGGTGGAGAGGATGTTGAGAAAGGGCAGCATTCCCGTTATCGCAAGGATAATAAAGGGAGATGTATATTTCGATATGAGGACAGTCGCCGAGGAGGAGCTGCCTCTGATATCGGACGCTGTAAAAGCGATAGACGGCGCTGCTGAAGATGATGCAGGGAGAAAAGCAAAATGAAGAATGTGATAGTGGGAACGGCAGGTCATATAGATCATGGAAAGACTTGCCTGATAAAAGCTCTTACGGACATAGATACAGACAGGCTGAAGGAGGAGAAGCAGCGGGGAATAACCATCGAGCTGGGCTTTGCCGATATGCCCAACGACAGGGAGATGGATATAGGAATAATAGATGTGCCGGGACATGAGAAATTCGTACGCCACATGCTGGCAGGGATAGGCGGCATAGATATCGTCCTGCTCATTGTGGCGGCTGACGAAGGCTTCATGCCACAGACGCGGGAGCACTTCGAAATATTGAAGATGCTTGACATAAGGAAGGGGATCGTCGTCGTTACGAAGAAGGATCTGGTGGATGAGGAATGGCTCGAGGTGGTCAGAGAGGATATAAGAGACAATGTGGAGGGGACATTCCTTGAAGCTGCGCCGGTGTTTGAAGTGTCATCGTATACGGGAGAAGGGATAGACAAGCTGAAGGAGATGATACTCGATATGGCGGAGACATGCGAGGACAGACGGACTGACAGAGAGCTGATGCGTATGCCTATAGACAGGGTGTTCACCATATCGGGATTCGGCACGGTGATAACGGGCACGATGATGGAAGGAAGCGTCCGAGCAGGCGACGAGGTGATGATATATCCGTCGGAAAGGAAGGCGAGAGTCAGGAATGTGCAGGTCCACGGACAGAACGTGGAGCATGCGGATGCAGGGCAGAGGACTGCGGTAAATCTGGGCGGGATCAAGAGGGAGGAGATCGCCAGAGGTAATGTGATGGCCAGGGCAGACTCGCTGGAGAATACCAGGATGATAGACGTGAGGATAGACATGTTCGACAATACCGGCAGGCTTCTTAAGAACGGGAGCCGCGTCCATTTTTACTGTGGATCCATGGAAGCACTGTGCAAGGTGGTGATCCTGGATGGTGAAGCAATAGGCCATGGAGAGAGCTGCTATGCTCAGCTCAGATTCGAAGAGAATATCGCTGTGAGGCGAGGCGACAGATTCATACTGCGGTTCTATTCGCCGATGGAGACCATCGGCGGGGGAAGGGTACTGGATCCATCGGCAGAAAAGAAGAAGAGGTTCGACGATGGAGCGTTGACCGCTCTCCGCAGGTATGACGAGGGATCAGGTAGAGATGTGCTGCTGCAGATGTTTCTCGAGGCGAGCTTCAGGCTGGAGGATATGTCCCATGTGATGAAAAAGGCCGGAGGATGCCGGGCGGAGTTCGAAAGGATGACGGAGGAGCTTGCGGAAAGCGGTGAGCTGGTGAAGATAGGAGACTCGCTGGCAGTGCACAGGGATTATCTGGAGGATGCGGAGAAACGGACCGAAGATATGATGAACCGGTACCATGCGGATAATCCCATCAGTGCAGGAATGCCGAAGGGCGAATTCCGGGAGAAGCTGGGCAGCCTTTTGGGCACGGATGACGCCAGGAAGGTAGAGCTGATGGCCGGGTATCTGCTGCGCAGAGGTATCGTGGAGGAAAAGAACGGGACAATCATGCTCAAAGGATTTACCGTGACATATGACGAAGCACAGCAGAAGATGGCGGAATCCATCTCCGGTCTGTACGAAAAGGCCGGGATAGAGCCGCCGACAGATGATGAAGCCTCGGCGGAGTTCAGGGACAGGAAGCTGGCCAGGAAGCTGATCGATTCCATGTGCGCATCGGGAACGCTGACGCGGCTCAATCATCAGTACTGCATCTTCAGCGGTACGCTTGACAGAGCGCTGGCAGTTCTCAGAGACACCATCATATCGCAGGGGAGTATATCGCTGGCTCAGTACAGAGATACCACGGGAACGTCGAGGAAGTACGCAGTCATGATATTGGAGTATGCCGACGAAAGGAATATCACCAGGATGGTAGGCGACGTCAGGGTGCTCTGCGGTCAGGAGGGAAATCATGGACTTTAAGCAGATAGAAGCCTTTGTGAACGTGGTGAAATATAAGGGCTTTTCGAAGGCGGCGGAAGCTACGTTCATCACTCAGCCTACCATAAGCGCCCATATCAATGCTCTCGAAAAGGAGCTGCAGCTACAGCTCATAGTGCGGACGAAAAAAGAAGCGGTCCCGACAGCGGAGGGACGCCTGTTTTACAATTACGCTTTGAACATGCTCCATATGAGAGAACAGGCCGTTTATTCGCTGCAGAATTTCTCGCTCAATATAAACGGCATCGTGGATATAAAGAGCTCCAGCATACCTGGAGAATATATAGTACCTCCTCTCATCGCTCAATTCAGGAAGGAATACGGCAGAGCCAGGTTCAGGCTGGAACAGTCCGACAGCGGTACGGTGGCGGAGCGTATCAAGGCTCACAGCGGCGAGATAGGCTTTACGGGACATAAGGGCAGCGATGGACTGACATACAGGCTCATCATGAAGGACAAGGCCGTACTGATCGCACCGAAGGGAGGCAGATTCGATGATGCGGATTCGGGCAGAATAAAGCTGCGGGACGTGATATCCGAGCCTTTTATACTGCGGGAACGCGGTTCGGCTACAAGAGAGACGCTGGAACGGGAGATGGCCGACAAAGGCATCGCCTTTTCGTCGATAAAGGTGGCGGCCCAGATGAACAGCATGGAGGCGATAAAGCAGCTGGTACGCGGAGGTATGGGTGTGTCTATAATATCTGAAGTGGCATCGGAAAGAGAAAATGCGGACAGAGGATATCATGTCTTCGAGATAGAGGAGTATACGGCGGAACGGGAATTTTATATGGTCTATGACGAGAAGTTCACGATGTCGCCTACGGCGGAGACCTTCAAGCTCTTCGTGTTGGAAAAGTGCGGATATAAATTTGAGTTTTAATGCGGCGCCGGACTTGGCGATCATATCGCGTAAAGTCCGGAAAGACGGAGTTTAAAATGGAGAAAGGCAGGCTGGACGAAGGATGAAACAGGTATACTGCGATAATGGAAGCACGTCGTTCCCAAAGACTCCCGGATTGGGAGAAGCAGTGGGAAGGCATATAGATCTCAACGGATTCAATATAAGCAGAGGCGGATACGGTAAGGCATACAGCCTGGAGGCCGAGATCATAGAAGCCAGGGAGCAGATATGCAGGCTGCTTGGATGGGACGATCCGAAGGGCGTGGTGTTTACGCCGGGAGCGACCATGGGACTGAACATGGTGCTGAAGGGCGTGTTGAAAAAAGGCGATCATGTCATAACTACGTCAATGGAGCACAACGCGGTCGTCCGGCCGCTGACACAGCTGGAGGAACAGGGCGTGGAATGGAGCGAGGCTCCGTGCGATGTGAAGGGACAGCTTGAAGCAGAGGCGGTGGAAGGACTCATACGGGAAAATACGAAGCTCGTTCTCACAACTCACGGCTCCAATGTCTGCGGCACGCTGATACCGCTGGAGGAGATAGGGAAGCTGTGCCGGAAGCACGGGGTAATGTTTGCGGCGGATGCGGCTCAGACTGCTGGCAGCGCGGTGATAGATATGAAGCGGTACGGCCTTGACGCAGTCGTTTTTCCGGGGCACAAGGGACTGATGGGGCCTCAGGGCGTAGGCGGCATGGTTTTGTCGGATCGCATTGCCCGGGAAATGGATCCGGTATTTTCAGGCGGAACAGGAAGCGCTTCGGATAAGGAGGAAATGCCGTCATTTCTTCCTGATAAGTTCCAGCCGGGGACGCTCAATATACCGGGGATAATAGGGCTGAAGCATTCTCTGGGATTCATCGACGCGGAGGGGCTGGAAGGGATCATGGAAAAGAAGAGGTATATAACGGACATGTTCCTGCAGGACGTATGCAATATGAAAGGCGTGAAGCTTGCAGGGCTGCCGGAGGCAGACGGCAGATGTGCGGTAGTTTCCCTCGTTTTTCTCGATATGGACAATGCCGAGGCCGCTTATCTGCTGGAGAGCGAGTACGGGATAATGACAAGGTGCGGACTGCACTGCGCGCCTCACGCCCATAAGACGCTGGGGACGTTCCCGGAGGGGACAGTCAGGTTTTCCTTCGGATATTTCAATACGCCTGATGAGATACGATATGTGGTCGACGCGCTGAAGGATATAGCCGCCCGATGACAGTCCGTATTTCGGATCGTGACAACGGAAAATTTAAAGCTGAAAGCAAGCATGTGGAAATAGGAATCTTTGATTCCGTCAATTCCACTTTTTTATATCTTTGCTATTTTTTCAGATATGGATGCGCCTGATCGATATAAATGCGGAAGTGATGGCGATTTTAACCAACAAAGTAAGAAGTCTCTACAAGCGGATTATTGAAAATAACCATGCAGATGATATCCTTTATAGCAACGGACGATACTTGCCGGGAAGAAACGGGCGGTATTGATGTCGGAGGATTACAGATGAACGGAAGGGTGGTTATGTGAATGCGGCTTGATCTGGATATTATTGAAATCAACGATATTTCCTTCGGAGAAAGGAACGATATAGTCGACGGAATGCTGATCATCGACAGGCAGGGCCTGTTGGATTATATTGCGGATCCGTCGTTTGAAAAGCTGGATGTGGAACTGGCAAAGCCCGGTGATTCGGTGAGGATAATTCCTGTAAAGGATGTGATCGAACCGAGGATAAAGGCGGACGGCAAGACGTCCTTCCCGGGGATCATAGGGGAGTACGACGGATGCGGAGAAGGAGTGACGAAGGTACTGAGAGGCTGCTCGGTCGTCAGCACCGGGACGATAGTGGGCTTCCAGGAAGGAATAATAGATATGTCGGGCCCGGGAGCAGATTATTGCAGATATTCAAAGCTCAACAATATCGTGCTGGTCATAGAGGCGAAGGAAGGTCTGTGGCCGGCCGAGCACGAAGCGGCGGTCCGGGAGGCGGGATTGAAGGCAGCTCATTATATAGCGAAGGCGGCGCTGGACAAGGAGCCGGATCGCAGGGAGACATATGAGCTGGAAAGGCCTGCGGAGGATCTGCCCAAGGTCGGTATCATGTACATGATAATGGCGCAGGGGCTGCTTCACGATAATTATCTGTATGGAACAGATGCGAAACGGCTCCATACGACGCTGCTGCATCCCAATGAGGTGTTCGACGGCGCATTGGTGAACGGCTGCTGCGTGGTGGCCGGAGACAAGCTGACGACGTACGATCATCAGAACAACACGCTGGTCGAAGAGATGTACAAAAGACATGGGAAGGAGCTTGATTTCAGAGGGCTGATAGTAGTTCCGACTTATCCGGGCCTCGCCGATAAGAAGCGGTGCTGCGCGGCCGCTGTCAGACTGGCGGAGCTGATGGGGCTGGACGGCGTAGCCATCCCCGAGGAAGGCGGCGGGAACCCCGAAGCCGACCTGATGATGATATGCCGGGGATGTGAAAATAAGGGAATACGGACTGTGATGATGCTGGGTCCCGACGGAGTCGAGGAGCCTATCACAGATACTACGCCCGAGGCTGATGCAATAATAAATCTGGGCGACTGCAACGCGTTCATAACGCTGCCTCCCATGGACCGCGTCATCGGCGATGCAGCGCAGGTGAGGTATATGTCGGGAGGTTCGGATGAAAGCCTTCATGACGATGGAAGCGTACACGTGACTCTCTCCATCATCATGGGATCCGTTATCGGCCAGGGGACTCACAGATTGAGTTCATACGTATATTAGGAGGTACGGGTATGAAGATAGTTCATTATATAAATCAGTTTTTCGGACAGATAGGCGGCGAGGAGATGGCAGGCCATCCGCTGGAGGTGAGGAAGGGCCCCTTCGGCCCGGGAACGGCGCTGCAGGCGCTGCTGGGCAGAGATGCGGAGATAACGGCCACCATCGTATGCGGAGATAATTATTTCGTTGAAAATACGGAGACTGTCGGGCCGCAGCTGGTGGAGCTCCTCAAGGCTGAAGAGGCCGACCTGCTGGTGGCCGGGCCGGCATTCAACGCCGGCAGATACGGGATGGCCTGCGGAGAAGTATGCAGGATTGCGTATGAGGAGCTGGGGATGACTTCCGTAAGCGGCATGTACAAGGAAAACCCAGGACTGGAGCTTTACAGGAAATACGCCTATGTGATCCCTACGGGAAATTCCGCGAGGGATATGCGCGGCGCGCTTAAAAAGATGAGCCTGCTCATCAGGAAGATAAATTCGGGCGTGAAGATAGGCGGCCCCGAGGAAGAAGGGTATGTCCAGCGCGGTATAAGACAGAACTTTTTCGCGGAGAAGAACGGGGCGCAGCGATGTGTCGATATGCTCCTGGATAAGATAGCCGGAAGAAAATACGAGACGGAGCTGCCGCTTCCCGTATTCGAGAAGGTGATGCCGAGTCCGGCCATAAAGGATATGAGCAAGGCGAAGATAATCGTCATAACATCCGGAGGGATGGTGCCGGAAGGCAATCCAGATCACCTGGAGGCCTGCAACTGCACTAAGTTCGAACGCTACAACTACGATGAGAGCTATGGAGGCAAAGGCGTTACGAAGGGGATGGTGGTCCACGGAGGATACGATCCTGTATACGGGAACGAGGACGGAAACAGGATACTTCCGGTGGATGTGCTGGTCGATCTCGAAAAAGAGGGCAGGATCGGTGAATTGTGCGACTTCACCTTTGTAACGGTAGGGAACGGCATGGGAACGGATCAGGCTGCCGTCTTCGGCGATGCCATTGCGGAGGAATTGAAGAAGGAAGAGGTGTCGGGGGCTATCCTCACATCGACCTGAGGGACATGTACGCGTTGCGGTGCAACGATAGTGAAGCATATAGACGCGGCAGGGATCCCGATCGTTCACATATGTACGGTGACTCCCATATCCCTTTCGGTGGGCGCCAACAGAGTCGTGCCGGGAGTTTCGATACCGCATCCTGTGGGAAGACCGGATCTGCCGGCGGAAGATGAGAAGAAATACAGAAGGAAGATGCTGGAGACTGCGCTCAAGGCTCTGGAGACGGATATCTTCGAGCAGACTGTTTTCCCTGTGAAATAATGGTGGAACAGCCTGACAGTACCCGCAGAGCAGCTCATATGGGGGGCTATAATGAAATACAGCGAATTTTTACAGAAGAACTATGATGTGATAATGAAACTCATCAACTGTATGCGTGTAGGAGTTTGGATAACGGATGGGGAAGGCAATGTAGTAATGGTAAACGATGAGTCGATAAAAACCGGAGGGTTGACGCGAAGAGAGCTGATGGGGAAAAATATGAAAGAACTCATCGATATCGGATATGTGTTGGATGAATCTTCAGTACTTAATGCTATAGAGAGCGGTAAGGAGGAAAGCATAATACAAGAAGAAGGAGAAGGTTGCGTTTCACTTGCCGTTAGCGTGCCTCTTTTATGTGAAGGAAAGATAGATCTTATCATCTGTGTCGAACGGGATATAACGGATATAGTTATGTTGGAGAATCTTCTGGATAAGCAGAAGGATATCGCTAAGAAGTTTCAGAATGAGCTGATGGATGCGCTGGGGAAAAACAGAGGCAAGAGAGATGTCATGATAGTTAACAATAGTAATATGATATATCTCAAAGAACGGGTAAAGAGTATCGGCGCTCTTGATGCTACCGTCATGATCACGGGAGAGTCGGGAACAGGAAAAGAGGTGGTGGCGAATCTTATCCACATGAGCAGCAAACGAGCAGACATGCCATTTATCAAGATAAACTGCGCGGCAATCCCTGAAACACTGCTGGAATCCGAGTTTTTCGGGTATGAAAAAGGCGCTTTTACAGGGGCTGATCAAAGGGGAAAGATAGGATTGTTCGAGTTGGCTGACGGAGGAACGTTGTTTTTAGATGAGATTGGCGATTTGCCAATGGCACTCCAGTCCAAGCTGCTGCGTGTCATTCAGGACAGAGAAATACGCAGGATAGGTGGGGAGACGACAATACCTGTGGATGTCAGACTTCTGGTGGCCACAAACAAGAACCTCAAGGAAGAGGTGGAAAAGGGGAATTTCCGAAGTGATCTGTATTACAGGCTGTTCGTGATCCCAATAGAGGTTCCACCTCTGCGGAACAGAAAGGAAGACATCGCCCAGCTCACACACCGTTTCCTGGAGGAATTTAAGGAACAGTACAGCATAGAGAAGGAAATAAGCGGAGCAGCCATCAGAGTGCTGGAGGAATACGACTGGCCGGGCAATGTCAGAGAGCTGAGGAATATAATAGAGCGTCTGGTAGTCAGCGGAGCAGGAAGCAGAATTTCGGAATTTCAGGTTCGCAGATGTCTGAGCGCAGGAGAAGGTAATATGTTTATGGGTTTGGAACAGGAAAACAGCATGGCTTCTCTTGCTGAAATGATGAACGAATATGAGAAATATATCATCGAAACAGCTCTTGGAGAATGTGGGAATGCTACAGAAGCAGCCAGGATGTTAGGAATAGATAAGTCTACTATGTCGAAAAAGCGAAAGAAGTATAACATATAGATATATTTTTAAGTTATGGAGGTCAACTAAGTTTCCTTGAAGAAACTTAGTTGACAAAAGGAAATTTAAGGTTAAGCCTGTAAATTGCAACACAAAATCGACGTTCATCAGTGTGAGAACTGCCTATAGTGGTGTGACGGAGTTGAAAAATATAAACTCCGCCTTTTGATATCGTTGAAATTTCAATGCTTTCAGATGGCATGGATGTTGCGTAATAATAAAGTGTAACGACATCTGGTGCGTAAATGATGGAGCTTTTTGAGGAGATGAATTTAAACGTGCCACATGAAGCGAATTATTAAGAAGAGAAAGGAGACATTGAAATGGCAAAGGTAGAAGGCGAAAAAAGAAGTATGCTGAGTAAAGTCGAAAAAGGTCTTGGTGTCAAAGATTTAAAGTTCAGATTTTCCATAGGGGCGGAGGATATGCATTACCCCGGAGAGATGATATCCGGCTGTAAGCTGATTGAAAAATGTGTCGACTGCTGTACTGAGCTGTGCAATATCAGAGATAACGGAGATGGTGGCCTGATTGTTCATATAGATGCTGATATCGTACATCCGGCTCATGTGCTGGATGCGGTAGAGGTCATCTGCTGGTCCATAAAAGATGGTTCGAGATCGAGACTTTATGGTTTTGAGATGTATAAGACCTCGGAGTACAATCAGGAGACAGATCGTTCGGAGGTATTCGACGAGGCGGTGTTGACGATAAAGGGTACCGTAGTATTCGTCGTAGACGATCCACAGTAGACAGGAGGTCGTTATGGCAAAGATACTTGACGGGATCAGGATAATAGATTTTACAGAAGGCCATACGGGAAGTTATGGAACGATGCTGTTGTCTGATTTTGGAGCAGAAGTCATTAAGGTGGAGGATCCGAAACATGGCGGAGACGTTCTCCGCGGAGCCTTTCCTAAAAATGAAGCGGGCAGTGCGTACCATGCGTATATGAACAGAGGGAAGAGGAGCGTATGCGTAGACAAATCGGTCGAAGCCGGCAGAGACATTATCAGGGAGCTGATAAAGACGGCGGATGTAGTTTGCGATGCGTTCCCGGCGGGAGAGTTGGAAAAATACGGTCTGGATTACGACAGCATGAAGGAAGTAAAGCCCGGGATCATCTATGCGTCGCTGACCGGCTACGGCAAGACCGGACCGCTCAGCAACACTGCAGGCAGCGACCTTACCTCTGAAGCTCTGTGCGGCCTCATGGAGATGACGGGCTTTCCGGACGGCAAGCCTACAGCTCATGGATCCAGGATAGCAGATCAGTTCGGTGGCGTGTTCATGGCGTTTTCAATAGTTACGGCTCTGATGGCAAGAGATGAGAACGGCAAAGGTCAGAAGATAGATATCTCCACTGCGGACTGCATGTTCACCGCCCTCGAAGACTGGCTCATGGAGGCGGTGATGACGGGAGAGGAAGGTGAGCGTGAAGGAAACGGATCGAGAGCCATCGCTCCATACGATACCTTTGAAGTAAGAGACGGATACATATCCACCGCGGTTTCCACCAACCGTCAGTGGGCGAAGTTCTGCGAAGCTATGAGGATGGAAGAGCTCATCGATGATCCCCGATATGATACCAACGAAAACCGCGGGGAACATTATTATGGAGAAGACGGTCTGAGGAAGAAGATCGCCGATAAGTTCAGGGATATGTCAAAGTGGGAAGTGGAAGAGCTGCTGCGCCCGTGGAATATCCCGAGCGGTCCGGGATTCACGGTAAAGGAAGCCTTCGAAAACGAACAGCTCAATTCGAGAAATATGGTTGTAGAGATAGAAGATAAAGCGTTGGGAAGGATAAAGATGCCGGGGATACCGATCAAGATCTCGGGGATAGATGATAAGCCGACGGGATCGGCGCCTTTGCTGGGAGAGGATACAGAGCCGCTTCTGAAGGAGATCTGCCGCAGCGATGAGGAGATAAGCCGCCTGGCGGACGAGCATGTGATACTTTGCGAAGGGAGGGATGCGTGATGAGACCACTGGAGGGAATAACGGTGCTTGATTTTACGCAGGCCTACAGCGGTCCGTATTGCGCGATGAACCTGGCGGACAATGGCGCGAGAGTAATTAAAGTGGAAAGGCCTGACGGCGGGGATCAATCCAGGTTCTGGAGTCCTTACGCAGAAAATGGTGGTAGCGGATATTTTGCCGTTTATAACAGGAACAAGGAAGGCATAGCGGTTGACATGAGCGAGCCTGAAGGAAAGGAAATAATCCGGAAGCTGTACGGGAAAGTGGATGTAGTTCTGGAAAATTTCAAATTCGGGACCTTGGATAAACTGGGGCTTGGTTACGATGAGATGAAAAAAGTGAATTCGGAGATAATTTACGCTTCTATTACAGGGTTTGGCCAGACAGGGCCTCTGAGGACAAATACAGCATACGATAACGTGATCGAGTGCATGTGCGGGTTCATGGAAATGACGGGATTCCCCGACGGCCCTCCGCTGCGATCGGGAGCATCGGTGGGAGACAGCTATACGGGTCTTACCATGGCCCTGGCCATCGTGCTGGCATGTTATGACAAGCGGCGCACAGGCAAGGGGAGAAGATTGGATGTGGCTATGCTCGACACTATGTTTGCGACCATCGAGGACGCAGTTCTGACTTATAGCCTTACAGGGGAGTTGGTAAGCAGGACAGGGAATTCAAAATCCCGTGAAATCGTGCCTTATGATACATATGACTGTCAAGACAGCTTTTTTGCGGTTGGGATTACCGATGAAGATATGTGGCCGGATTTTTGCGAAGCTGTAGAGATGCCGGAGCTCAAGGAAGACCCATTGTATAGCGATAACGATAGACGGTGTGAGAATTATGAGAGTTTTACCGCTCTCATGAAAGAGTATTTCAAGGATAAGTCATCGTCTTGGCTTCTGGACCGTTTCAATGAGTATAACATTCCGGCCATGACGGTAAATACACCGCTTCAGGCGGCATCCCATCCACAGATGTTAGCGCGGGATATGATAATAGAGATGGACGATCCGAATGTGGGGAAATTCAAAGGCTTTGGCATACCGGTAAAGTTCAGCGAGACACCGGGGAACGTGGATAAGGCTTCGCCTCTTCTTGGCGAGGACACCTGCGCCGTGCTGAAGGAGATCGGCTACGGACAGGACGAAATAGATTCGCTTATAGAGGATGAGATCGTCGGGATCCCGGAATAATAGAAACAGAGACAAAAATTTACCGACTTTTGACGGCTTTGCTCGACCGTGAAACGGGAAAGGAAGTTCGATATGCAGATACAGGCAGCCGCGGCAGCGAAAGCTCTATGACGACTGATGAAAACAAAGCTGCTGTTGGCTGTTTTATCTGTCATGTGATCAGGGGAAAAACAATGTTGAACAGAAAGATAGAATATTATACTAAAGTTCCGATAAATTCATATGTTAGCAGTGTTCACGAGCAGCCTGTCCATACTCATCCCGAGGATCTTGAGCTCATAGTGGCATTAAAGGGGACTGTAAAAATAATCGTGGGATACAGAACTCTGATGCTCAAAGAAGGCGAGGTCTTCATTTTTAATGATCGCGACATCCATGGAGTATATGAAACCGAAGAAAACAATATCGTATTGACGACGCATATAAATATCAAATATTTTAAGAAATATAATGAGACGGATTTTTCGTCGTTTTTTTTGATGGCGGCGACGTACCTCAATGATGCACGATATGACAGACCTGTTGAAGAATTGAAGGAGCGCTTGTTCAGCCTGGCAAAAATGCAGATCACGAGAACAGGGAGCGATGAGAACATTGAAGCTCTCGGGAAAGAACTGCTGCAGAGCCTCCTTTCCGATTTTCAATATTTTTACTACAACACTTCAGGCGGGAAGCATTTTGTCAATCGATATGAGGGAAAGAATAATCAGGCGCAGGCGGGACGGATCCGATCATTGATGTACTATTTATGGGAAAATTACAATCAGAAAATCACATTGCAGGAATACGCCAATGAGACACATATAAATATGTACTATTTGTCTCATATAATAAAGAATTCAACCGGGCTGAATTTCCAGGAATTATTGAATTTTACCCGAGTAGAAGAAAGTGAACCGCTGCTGCTGGAGACGAACAAGAAAATCAGCGAAATAGCGTTCGAATGCGGTTTTTCAGCCACAAGATATTATGTGAAGTATTTTGAAAAGTGGTTCCAGATGGCCCCCAACGAATACAGGGAAAAGAATATCCAACGGTTGATCATAAAAGCCAGCGAAGATATACTTACAGCCAAGGAAGCGGTAGAGGCGATAGATACGTTTTTAGGTGCGGAAAGGCTTTCGAATTCGGTCCAGTCGTATTTTTACACTGATATAGTGGAGATAGATATCGATAAAAAGAGCAGGAGGAGAAAGACGCAGTATCAACAGCTGATCGAATGGGATTGTGATACATGTGCCGGATATGGAAGAGAACATGAGCTGGTGAAAAGTATCAGTGCATCTTTCAGGCTGTGTGTGCGAGTCAGAAGCGCTGAAGATTTCAATAACAGGCTTCTGGAATTTTTACAAGAGAAAAAATCGAATTCGATTTTGTTCATCTATGATACGACAAGAAAGACGAAAGAAGATTATAATAAGATTTTTAAAGCGCTGGGCGAATTTTGCAGATATTCGGAGCTGACACAGCTTACGGTCAATATAGAGTATATAGGAGACCTTTCAGAAAAAACAAAATTGAATATCGTTAAAAATATCATTGAAATAGGAGAAAATGCAGGATGTAAGATAACGGTGAAAAAAATATCGGGATGTCAGGCAGGCAGATATATGGGAAATTATATCCTCGATTCTATATATGTAGTTCCGTGGATCATTCGCAGCAGCTTTAAAATGGAGCATGATCAGAAGTTCATCAATACGGTCTTTGACAGGAAAAGAGAAAAATCATATATCATCAATGGAGATACGGGGATATTTTTGGCCAATCGCATAAGGAAGCCGTCTTTTTATGCATATATGTGCCTGTCTATGTTGGGAGATGAGATCTTAGATAATACCGATGCATATGTCGCTACAAAAAAGAATCACGATATCATGATTCTTTTTTATGATTATGATGCAAAAATTTTCAGCAATATAGATGAATATACGGATCTTAACAAACTCGACATATTGAGGTTCACGGTAGAAAAAAATAAGGAATATAAGCTTGAATTGACAAATCTTAGAGGCAGGTATATAGCGACCAAGATAAATCTTGGAAGAGAAATCTGCATTTTTGATAAGATGATGGAAATGGGAATGCCTAAATTTCTCATTCCGGAGGAGGAAAAATGCATGCAGGAATTTGTGAAACCGGTTTCGGAATTTTTCCTTGTGGATGGAAGAAAGGGCAGCGCCTCATTAGATATAAAGGTGCCCAGATACGGGGCATCTCTCTTGAAGCTCAGGAGGATAATGGAATAACATGAAGAAAGGCTGCCGCATTCGTTTCAGATGCGGCAGCCATTTTAAAAAGGAGAAAATATGTCAGTGACCAAGGTATTTCTTCAGCTCCTCGATAGTCATATCATTGATACCCATTTTTTTCAGCGTTCGTCCGGTTTCCCGCGGCTTTTCATCGATTATTATCGCGCCGATTTCTATGAAGGAATCTATTAAAGGTGTGGGGATACCGAGCATTTTGCCTAATTCCGACCATGCTACGAGACCGTACGGGATATCTTCGGTAAAATATCTGTTTTTTAAGCTGGTTGGACCTTTGATGAATTCAAGCGTCTGGCAGCCGTTTACCTCTTCCCATATTGTTCTCGGCTCGCGGCCTTCCGCAAGCTCCATGGCGACAGTCATAAGTTCATATCCGAACGCCTTTACGATGGAGCCGCGTTCGGCATCTAAAACTTCCATAACTTTAGCTACGGTAGGAGTGATCCCCTCTTCGTAAAGATAAAAGTCTCCTTTCGAACGTTCGATACGGCCGGCATTCATCGTACAGCCTGGAAGATGCAGACACGGATTGAGGCTGTGGAGCCCGCAGGCGAGAACATCTTCGCAAGGAATAAATTCGTTATAATATTTTTTTAATATCTCGTATACTTCCGATGATCTGCTGGCAGGCAGAACTCCGCATTTAATTCCATAATTTCTGTCGTAAACATAGACGTGTCCCGGATCGAGGATCCTTGCATCGTAATTTAGTGTAGCGGTTTCGCAGAATACTACGTCGGCAGAGACATTTTTGTCTGAAAATATTTTTTTAAAAACCAGACTGCCGAGATTTCCTGGGGTCAAAACGATGATCTGTCCGTCTTCTGCAACTTCCGCCAGGAGATTTGCATAATAATCGTGAGAAAAGGCAGGGAGAGGAAGGAAGATCACTTCGGCTCCTTTCACAGCTTCGACTATGTCGGAAGTGACACAGGAAATTGTTGCAATGCCGTTGCCGGCCCTTCCTTCGAGTCTGATCTGTTTATTGTCGAATACGTATTTAGTATTAGGGTTGTTTATAAAATCTGTCATCTCATACAGCCGCACTTCGTGACCTTTCAGAGTCAGATCTGCGGCCATAGCCTGAGAACCGTTACCGCTGCCCATTACAGCTACTTTTGCCATAGATGATTACCTCCTATTCTTTTATCATCTGGGGATCGAAATCTACCCAAGGAAGATCATGTGTGAGACCGACATCCCTGTTGACTATCTGACCATTGTAGAAGTTCATGGCTTTTGAAAGAACGGCACTCTCTTCACATGCTTTTTTCAGTCCTTTGTTGGCGATAGCTTCGATAAACGGGTATGTGATCTGCATATATGCGTCCATCGCTGTCTTTGGGACCATCGCAGGCATATTATCCACACCGTAGTGTACAACACCTTCTTCTATATATGTAGGGTCGCTTATGGTCGTGTATCGCATGGTCTCTATTATGTTGGTCCCAGCCAGATCCATTATCACCGCACCCTTTTTCATCTTTTTTACCGTAGTTCTGGGAACGACCGGAACAGGCATTCCCGGATATGGATATATGGCGTTGATCAGTACATCGCAGTCGAGTGCACGCTGGTTTATCTGATCTACATCATAGGACAGGATCTCGGATTTTTTGAGGTTGTCCCTCAGGTAAAGCATTCTGTCCTGAAAGGATTCGAAGACAGTGACCTGAGCATCGAAGGCTTCTGCTATCTGAGCTGCTGCGTAGCCTGCCTGACCGCCTCCTATGATGATGTATCTGGGTCTTCTGCTTCCCGTGATAGCTGCCGGACAAACTCCGGCGCCGCCGTTTTGGAGAAAACAGAGGTTTGCTGCGATAATAGTCGTTAATCTTCCGGCTATCTCGCTCATTGGCTTCATCAGTGGTCTGCTGCCATCAGGGTTTTGAAGCATTTCATAGGCGAGGCCGGTCGCCTTTGACTCTATCATTTTCTTTGTAATGATATCATCAGGCTCGTTTTCGCCGAGATGGAAGCAGCACCATATTATATGATCTTGTCTTATTGGAACATCGTACTCGCCCTCCATATAATCCTTGAATTTAACGATCATTTGAGCGCTGTTATATACGTCATCCATCGTTTCGGCAACAGATGCCCCTGCGGCGATATAGTCTTCATCAGGAATACCAGCCAGCGTTGCAAGACCTTTTTGGATCACTACTCCGTGCCCTTGCTTCGTAAGCTTTTTCACGTATTTTGGCGTTAATCCGACTCTCGATTCCTGATCTTTCGTTTCCTTTGGAATTCCTATTATCATATCTAGCCCTCCTTGTATAAGAAAGAAAAAAGTATAAATGATGTTCGGTTTTAAGAATGGAAGCTGTTATGAACTGAATAAGACGTTAAAGAGATTGTAATCGCCAAAATTTGAAAAAACAGTATTTTATTGCGTCAAAAACTATCTGTATAAAATACCGGGGGACAAAAATAAGCAAAATTATCTAAAAAAAACATAAAATAAGAATTATTTTAAAATTCCGTTAAATTATAGTAATACATGTCGGTTTTAAAATTTTTGTTGTGAAAATTGTAATCAGTCGTTATTATTTAAGATCTTTTTGAGACAAGTGAAAACAAATGGTAAGAAAAGATTTTCGGAGGTGAACAAATGAATAGTACTAGTAATAATGCCGGAAGTTCCGGTGGTATTCTGCGTGGAGACAACAGTAAGATCGTTGCGAAGGATATCACGATAGCGATGATGTTGTTCATGATTTTCAGTTTCTGCTGTGGAGGGGCCTTCGGGGTAGAAGAGATGGTGTCATCGGGAGGACCAGGACTGACTCTCATCCTTCTTGCGATCCTTCCGTTCGTATGGGCTTTGCCGCAGGCATTGACCGCAGCCGAGCTTGGATCGGCAATACCTTATACTGGAGGATTTTATAAGTGGAATCAAGCGGCTTTAGGTGAATTCTGGGGCTTCATGGCGGGATGGGGGCGCGTCATAGCTCAGTATATCGAGATGCCGGGATATGTTATTCTCAGTGTAGGATATATAGGTGTGCTGCTTCCTCTTAACGGAGTAGAGGAGTATCTGCTCAAGGCTGCAATCATAATACTTTTTACAGTTGTAAATCTGAGAGGGATAAAAGAAGTAGGCTGGATAGCGACGGTCATTTCAACATTGATACTGATCGCTTTTGCCGGGATCGCTGTAATAGGATTTACGCATATGGAGTATTCGCCGATAGATCCAGTGTATAATCCTGACGAGGGATTCCTGTTCAGTCTGGGAGGCGCTTTGGCATTGGGAATGTGGATGTATTCGGGTTTCACTTCGGCTTCCACATTGGCAGGTGATTGCAAGGATAAATCGGTGGTTTGGAAATCGCTGCTTATCGCGCTGCCGATAATCGCACTTGTATACATATTGCCGACAGCTGCGGGAGTAGGTTCGTTGGGACATTGGCAGGATTGGGGAGATACGATAAACTATGGAAATGTTGCCAGCCTGGTAGGTCTGGGAAGCGTATTCGTAGTGATTGCCGTCGTAGGGAATATGTCCTGTTTCAATACGTGCATGACATCTCTCTCAAGAAATTTTTATGCGATCTGTGAAGATAATCTGGGACCGAAGTGTATGACAAAGATCTCGCAGAGCCGTCATATGCCGTATATTTCGATACTTTCTGTCGGCATAGTGGCGTTGATAGGCTGCACTTTGAGTTTTGATACGCTTATAACTATAACGGTAACATTGCTGATGGTAGATTATACGTTGATATGGATTTCTCTGGTAGCTCTCAGAATAAAGCATCCGGAGCTTCCGCGACCGTTCAAGATCCCTATCAAGAGCACAGCGGGCATAATCGCTTTCGTATCTCCGGGATGGATCGTCTGCATCATAGCTTTGATGGTAAATGGAGCTGACTATTTCCTGGGCGGTATGGCGGGTGTTGCCATATTCCCACTGTTATATATGTTCTTTAAGAGAAGACGCGGCGGACTTACCAAGCTCTATCCTGATCTGCATCCATTGAATCCGAAGACGAAGCTGGCTTACGGCGACCTGAAGAGATTCGCGAAGCTGTACGGTGTTTTAACTATTGTGAGCGTCGCCGCGATATTCTTCATGCCGTATTATGAAGGCTCCTGGGGTCCGGAATACTATGCGGAGACATACGGATTTGACGGAGCGTTTGATTTTATCCTCAGCGGCATAAATATCGTAACCGTCATATATGCTGTTGCCGCAATAGTGTGTGCATTGCTTGCCAGGAAGTATGACAATAAAGCGATGCGTCCTGAGGGACTGGAGTACTAGCGGTATGTGAATGAAGCGGATCCAACTGTGTTTGTTGATATAAACGGTACAGCCTGTGTGGCTGTACCGTTTGTCATATACCGCAGCCCGCCCTTTCCACACATAAAAACTATAGCTGTATCGAAATGTATCGAAAAAAACAATACTGCCGATGGATCATTGAAATGGCTTGCGGTAAGACACATAATACATATGTAAGCAGCGTCGGCCCGCAGACGCTTTACGAATGTGTGCGCAGAGAGCGCCGGAAGGCCGGAGGGAGAAAGCACAGGAAGGAAAGAGTTCAGGATCGAGGTGTCGGAATAATGGATGATAGAAAAATCGCGATAATGATCGCTGCCGACTCCATAGGCAAGGGAGCCGAGGAGCTGGGGAAAAATCTGATGAAAAGTTATATCTATTCGCTGACAGAGGCAGATGTAAAGCCGGAGACGATCATGTTTTTGAACAGGGGCGTCTATCTGACGACGAAGGGATCGGAAGTGCTGGATATGATAGAGCAGCTTGAGCGGGGCGGCGTCGAGATCCTGTCGTGCGGCGCATGTCTGGACTATTACGGACTGAACGACGATCTTGCGGTCGGCAGCGTCACCAATATGTATTCTAACGTTGAGATAATGCACGATGCGGACAATACCATCGTGATCTCGTAGGTGAAGGGAGATGGCGGGAACGCTGGATTCTCCGTTTCTGGCGTTGGTATTTTCGGCTACCATGGATACGATCGAAACGGAACGGATGCTTTGCAGGAAATTCAGGACGGCGATAATCCCTACTCCGAGAGAGATATCAAAGAGCTGCGGGTTCGCCGTCAGGATAGATATAAAAAATGAGAAAGAGTTGATGGAGGCTGTGGAGGTGCTGGACGTGCCTTATGAGATCTATCGCATGGGTGTCAGAGGAGTGCATGGACGGACTGCCGAGCTGATCGCCGGCAGAGGGATGGGCTCTTCACAGGAACGGTATCGAAAGGAGGGATCAGAATGAATAAGGAAAAAACGGCGGCCGATATCAGGCTCACGGAGATGTCCGATCATGCCGGTTGAGCTGCAAAGATAGGGCCGGGTGCCCTTTCAAAAGTGCTCTGCGGTATGACGGTATTCGATGATCCGGCTCTCATGGTCGGGTTCGATACCAGCGATGACGCGGCGGTGTACAGGCTGGACGAAAAAACCGCGCTGATCCAGACTGTGGATATATTCCCGCCTGTGGTGGACGATCCTTACGATTATGGACAGATAGCTGCGGCAAATGCGCTCAGCGACGTATATGCGATGGGAGGCTCGCCGCTGCTCGCCTTGAATATATGCTGCTTCCCCGAGGAGCTTTCGGAGGACGTCATACGCGAAATAATGAGGGGAGGCTATGAAAAGGTCAGAGAGGCCGGAGCCGTGATCGCGGGAGGACATACGATAAAGGACAGGGAGCCGAAGTACGGGCTTTCGGTGACAGGGATCGCAGAGCCTTCCGGGGTCCTCATAAACAGCGGCGTAAGGCCGGGAGATGCACTGGTATTGACGAAGGGCCTGGGGACGGGGATACTCACGACTGCCGTCAAAGCAGAAATGGCCGGCGAGGAGGAGTGCCGTCTGATGACCGAGTCGATGAGCAGACTCAACCGGTATGCGGCTGAATCGATGAAGAATTTTCATGTGAATGGCTGTACCGATATCACAGGATTCGGACTCTTGGGACATGCCTTGGAGATGGCCAACGGCAGTGGCGTGTCCATAAGGGTAGATCATGCTTCCGTGCCTCTTCTTTCGGGGGCACTGGAAATGGCAGAGTTGGGCATGATACCAGCAGGAGCGTATAGGAACAGAGAATATCTTTCGGAGGAGATCTTTGTAGATAAGTATGTACCGCTGTCGATCGAAGATGTATTGTATGATCCGCAGACTTCCGGAGGACTGTTGATATCTGTCCCGGAAAAGCAAGGCGAAAGATTAGCTGCGCAACTACGAGAGGACGGTGAAAAGGCTGCTGTTATAGGATATGCGGAGGAAAAGCAAGAATTCAGTATCGTCGTGGTGTAGGAAAAGAATGACGTGGCAGTTTTGAACGGGAAGGTTCTGCAAAATAGAAAATTCCTATGAACGGCGGTCGATACATGTGGAATTTCATTTTTACTATCTTCGTCGAAAATGATAACCTCGTAAAAGAAAGTTATTATTTGAGGTTATCATTTCAGGAGGGTGAGATGTAAAATGAAGAAAACAGCGTTGATAGGGATCACAGGTGGTGTAGTAGGGCTGATTGCGGTAATACTTGTTTATTTCGGGAATCCCGGGAATATGGGATTTTGTATCGCCTGCTTTTTCAGAGACACGGCGGGAGGTATAGGCCTTCACAGAACAGAGATTGTACAGTATATAAGGCCGGAAATAATTGGACTGGCCTTTGGAGCCTTTTTAATGGCTGTAGTAGGGAAGGAATTTTCTCCAAGAGGAGGATCGTCACCGGCCATAAGATTTGTGTTGGCCGTCTGCGTAATGGTAGGTGCGCTCATGTTCCTCGGCTGTCCGCTGAGGATGATGCTCCGGATCGGCGGCGGAGATCTCAACGCGATAGTGGGACTGGCAGGCTTCATCGTCGGTATACTGGCAGGGATATTCTGCCTCAATAAGGGATTTTCCCTCAGGAGGACATATAAGCTGAGCAAGTGTGAAGGAGCTGTCTATCCGGCTGTCAATGTCGGGCTGCTGATACTTCTCTGTGCTGCTCCGGCGTTCATATTTTTCAGCGTGGAGGGGCCGGGATCGATGCATGCCCCGATAATAATGTCACTGATAGCAGGAGTCGCAGTGGGAGCGCTGGCTCAGAAAGCGAGATTCTGCACTGTGGCCGGGATCAGAGATACGGTGCTGTTCAAGGATACCACCATGCTGATAGGGTTTATCTGTGTGATCGCAGCTGCCGTCATAGGGAACCTGATCACAGGAGCATTCAATCTGGGCTTTGAGGATCAGCCTGTAGCCCACGACGACGGACTGTGGAATTTCATGGGCATGGTGCTGGTGGGATTCGGTTCGGTGCTGCTGGGAGGCTGCCCGTTGAGACAGGTCATACTGGCCGGAGAGGGCAATACCGATTCCGTAGTGGTGATCATCGGATTCATCACAGGAGCGGCTATCTGTCATAATTTCGGCCTGGCGTCATCGCCGGAAGGTCCGTCGCAGTATGGTCCTGCAGCGGTAATAATATGTCTGGTGATCACGGCCCTGATAGCTGTGACCAACATAACAAGAGCGAAGGAATAAGCAGGATCGGTCAAAGCGCCGACAGCAAGCAGCAGAAAATGAGATTCAAAAGTGTTAGGAGGGATCGCAGATGATAGTGAACGTGGATGCCAGAGGATGCTCCTGTCCGGAGCCGGTAATAAGGACGAAAAAGGCCATGGCGGAGGAACACGATGAGATAGTCGTTCTGGTAGATAATAAGACCGCCCTTGAAAATATAAAGCGTTTCGCAGGGAAAAACAAGCACACGGTGGATGTCGAAGAGACGGAAGACGGCTACAGACTGTCTTTGCGAAAGTAATGGTGCGGTCATGGAGTACGTGATGACTTTTCATACGCATTTCGACGCTATCCAGTACGACAGATTCCTGCAGTCGCGGGGGATTGAGCGAAAACTTCAGCCAGTTCCGCGGGAACTGAGTTCTTCTTGCGGTACCTGTGTGAGATTTATTACGAAAGAGCAGGTAGAAGAAGGAACCGATTTTACTGATCATGAGTTTGAAAAGCTGTTTTATCGGAAGAAGGGGAATTATACTATGATAGCAGAACGAGAGTGAGAAAATGGACGAATGAAGGTTTGATCTTCCCGGAGATAGATATCGAAAATGATTTGCCGATATCCATCTCCGTTTTTTGTTGCCCAAAACAGCAGTAAAGTGACGCTGATGTTGCGCTAATGCAACTTTTGCAGTTTTGCATTGGCAAGAGGTGCTTTTATAGCTTTTGTGGGTGGAAATTCAGCAGCTGTTGCAAAACTACGAAAAGATGGGAAGATGCGATTGTGAATAGAGGATAGATATGTAATAGAGAAAGCAATTTACTGAAAAATCAAATTAATATGTATATTGGCAAAACAATTGCATGTTCTGTTACTGTATAAAATGTTTTCAACAGAAATGGAGGTGAAGTGATGAAAGCGATACGATGTAAAAAAATATATACATCATTATCGGATTCGTTGATCGACGGATACGTTCTGATCGACAGTAACAGGATAAGAAGTATTGTCCCTGTCAGCGATTGGAAAGAAAGCATGGCCAATGAGGTTCTTGATTATGAAGAAGGATTTTTGATGCCTGGATTCAACGATTATCATGTGCATATGGCTATGGCTGCGATGATGGAGTTTTTCGGGACTATCCGCGCCACGAAAGATGAGGATGAGGCTGCGAGGATACTGTATGAAAAAAATAAAGACAGAGACCAATCATGCTGGATTTTGGGTGGAGCTTGGGATCATTTTATTTGGCCAGGACAGAAACTGCCGTCCAGAGAGTTATTGGACAGATATTTCCCGGATACACCTGTGTTTTCTCTTAATAAGGAATGCCATGGAGCATGGCTTAACAGTGAAGCATTGAGAAGATTTGGCATAACGAAGGAAACGCTGGATCCTCCCGGCGGCAAGTATTTCAGGGATGGGGACGGAGAGCCCACAGGCTATGTCCATGAAGGTGCCGTAGCTCCATTACTGAGGAAGATATTCGATGAAATATCCGATGAAGAGATTGCCGGCTTTATTAAATCTTTTGCAAAGATGGCCAATAGTCTGGGAATTACATCGGTAGCAGATCTGCCGCTTTATAGTATATTAAGGGCAGATGCCTACAGGACACTTCAGGAAACAGGAGATTTGTCAATAAGGGTGAATTTTTCCGTGGGAATGATGGAAGACAATGAAAAGATAGAGGCCATGAGGAGAGAATTCACAGGGCCATTAATAACATTCAATGGAGTGAAGGAATTCCTTGACGGTACTCCGATGGGACATACAGGTTATCTTATTGAACCTTATTCTGACAAACCGGATTTTGTCAGTGAACCGCTTGTCCCTGCAGATGTGTTCTTTGATCGCGTAAAAGAACTTGATGCTATGCAGATCAGATGTCGTGTACATTGTTGTGGTGACGGAGCTGTCAGAATGGCTCTCGATGCTTTTGAAAAGGCAGCGGAGTCCAATGGTTTTCACGACATGCGACATGCTATAGAGCATATTGAGATCATAGCCCCCGAGGACATTTCAAGATTTGCGCGTATAGGTGTTATCGCTTCCGTTCAACCGGAGCATCCGCCGAGGACCCATTATGCGCTTCATCCGTTCCATTATCTGGTAGGGGAAGAAAGAATGAAGTACATGTGGGCTTTTAAGTCGCTCCAAGATGCCGGAACTCACCTAGCATTCGGTACGGATTATCCTGTCGTAGACTTTACGCCGTTTAAGGGGATATTTCGAGCTGCCAACAGAGTTACCAATGAGCTGGAGCCGGAGGGTGGATATAATCCGTGGGAAAAACTTTCGGTTCACGACATTCTTCGTAATTATACATATGGATCGGCTTTCGCTTCCGGACAGGAGAAAGAGCTGGGAACACTGGAACCAGGGAAGCTGGCCGATATAGTCGTTCTTGGGAAGAATCCTTTTGAGATCATACATAATCGAGATCAGATGTTTAACATGCCGGTATTGATGACGATGATGGACGGCAATGTGGTATATGAAGGGAGAAAATAAAATGGGCAAAAGGAAAAGCAATATAGGAGCGATAATAACGGTAGCGGGTACATATATGGCTTTTGCCATAGGGTCGGGGTTTGCCAGCGGACAGGAAATACTTCAATATTTTACCGCTTACGGGGTAATGGGATTCGCGGCACTGGTTTTATTTTTCATTGTTGGATCAGCGATGGATACGGAATTCATCACGGTAGGACAGAGGGAACAGTTCGATAATAAGGGCGGTGTTTACGAATACTATGCCGGGAGGATATTTGGCAAGTTCTTTGATTTCTTCGCCAACCTGTTTTCGTACCTGTGCTATGTGGTGATGTGCGCTGGAGCTGGTGCCACGCTGAATCAGTATTACGGGCTCCCTGTTTGGGTAGGTGTCGTTATCATGGCGGCAGTCAGCGGTCTGACAGTTATAATGGGCCTTAACCGGATAACTGATATCATTAGCAAGATAGGCCCTGCCTTGATAATAATCATCATTCTTGTAGCCATTCCGAATATATTTACAGGAGATTATTCTGTAAGCGAAGGGATCAAGTTGACGCCTGAGCTGGATATACTCAAGGCTGCGGATACATGGTATCTATCGGTTCTCAACTACGCCGGGTTCGGTATCATGTATGTTGTGGTGTTCCTGCCATTTTATGGCAAAAATTTGCCAAGTATCAAGATCGCTGCTTCGGGACAGATCCTTGGTGTGGCGCTGTTCTGCATTACAGTGTTGTTCGTGATGTTCGCTATGTTTGCCAATATAGAGACGATGTCGGAAGTTCAGGTCCCTATTCTCGCATTAGCTACGAATCTGAGCCCGATATTTGGAGCGGTATTTGCGATAATCATCATGTTCGGCATATATTCATCGGCTGTTCCTCTTTTGTATGGTCCGGCTATCAGATTCGTTGATGAGAAGAAGGTATCTGGAAAGACGGTGATGCTCATAATGGCGATGATTGGAGCATTTATTCCATTGTTTTTACCGTACAATGAGCTGATGAACATAATTTATACGGCTAATGGATATATAGGTGTCATCTTTATTATCCTCGTCGCTGTCAAAGTGGTGATACGTTTTACGGGGAAAGGGAAAAAGCAGGAGAGGAGAGAGGCTGAATGAGAAAAGTAGTGTTGGCCGCTACTCAGATGACGTGCAGTCGTGATGTGGAGAGCAATGTTGACAAGGCTGAAAGACTCATAAGGCAAGCAGCCATGAAAGGTGCCAATATAATACTGCTGCAGGAACTATTTGAGAATATATACTTTCCACAGAAAGTGGATTATAAATATCTGAAATGGGCGAAGCCGGCTGAAGATCATCCTCTGATAGAACGTATGTCTAACTTGGCTAAAGAGCTGGAAGTCGTTTTGCCAATAAGCTTTTTCGAAAAATGCAATGAGATGTATTATAATACTGTGGCAGTTATCGATGCAGATGGAAGCGTCTTAGGGTATTACAGGAAAAGTCATATTCCTGATGACCCAGGATATTATGAGAAATTCTATTTTTCGCCGGGGGATACTGGTTTTCGTGTGTGGAATACGCGTTATGCTAGAATTGGTGTGGGGATTTGCTGGGACCAGTGGTTTCCGGAAGCTGCGCGCTGTATGGCGCTACAGGGAGCGGAGGTGTTGCTTTATCCGACAGCTATAGGGACAGATCCCGTGAAGCGCGAAGAACTTCCAAACCAGAAGGTGATAGCGGAACGCTGGACCAATGCTATGATAGGTCATTCTATCGCTAATATGGTTCCTGTCGTGGCATCCAACAGGACGGGGATAGAGGATATGGGTGAGACTTCCATAAGATTTTTCGGATCATCCTTCATCACCGACGAGACAGGCGTCATCATGGCACAGGCGGATCAGTACGGAGAAGTAATATTGACATGTGAAATAGATCTGGACTCTCCGGAAAAAACGAAAATGATGAGATTTCGCGATAGAAGAGTAGATCTGTATGAAACTCTTTTGACAAAGGATGGAAAAACGAAAATACAGAAATAAGTTTTGGCAATATGAAAATAAAATACTACAATGAAACAGAGTCGACTTCTACGATCAATATGGTAGAAGTCGGCTTTTGTTAAGGATTACATGGACAGAAGGAAATCACGGTTATGATATTTAGAATTATTGCCTAGTATGGGTTAAAGTAATCCGTAGAGTAGCTCTGACAGTGTAGAAATTTGAAATAAGGTTTGCTTATTGTGGAAGAGTGAAAATTTCATATATATGGAATTTTGATGAAATATATGCCAATGGACTGGAAGCATCTCTGAGCCTATCAATCAGAAACGATATCATATTTCTGCGGCAAGGATCTATGGTGTGAGATTATGGAAGGCAATCATCAAAAATGGAGATAGTATAGATACGGGCGTAGCAGTTACGGCTTGTCCGAAATGAAGTTTGCTTTTCCCCGCGACATATGATAAACTACTTGAGTTTGCGTTATCAGAATCATATTATCAGGGAGTTATATCATGGGTAAGGAAAGGATAATCAATCTGCTCGTCGGTCCGGTGCTGTTTCTGTTATGCGCGTTTCTCCTTCCTGAAGGAATCTTTGGAACGTTTGCAGCCAGGGCAGCTGTAGGTACTATAGCATGGATGGCGTACTGGTGGATAACTGCGCCTGTCGATTATGCCGTAACGGCATTTTTGCCTATAGCGTTGAACGCGATCGTGCAGATGACGGATATGTCTGCTATCATATCCAATTATGCGTCAGAGACTATAATGCTGCTGTTGGGAGCATCTATCATCACGGTATCGTGGGAGGAGACAGGACTGGACAAGCGTATCGCTGCCAGATTCCTGGGGCTCATAGGCGACAATCTCAGGAGCCAGATCATATTTTGGTTCGTGTTGTCGGCTCTTCTCTCATCAGTTCTTCCAAATGCGGTAGTCTGCGCCACGATGACGCCTATAGCAGTAGCCATGCTCAACTATATAGGGGAAGGTGATATCGGCAATAGCCGTATCGGTTCCAAGCTGCTGCTGACCATCGCTTACGCGGCAGGCTTGGGAGGCATAGCGACTCCGCTTGGAGGGGCGATGAATCTGGTCACTGTCGATTATATCCAGCAGATCACAGGGGAAGAGTATATTTATATGCATTGGGTCGTAAGATTCCTGCCTATATTCATCGTACTGATGATATTGAATATCCTGTTTATGCTGCGTGATGTCAAGAAAGATGAAAGCCTTGGAGGCTCCAGAGAATTTTTCGTAAAGGAATATAAGGCGATGCCGCCGATGAAGTTCGAAGAGAAATGGTCGTTGGCGCTGTTTATCATTGCGACAGTGCTGGCATTTACGAGACAGGCATATCAGGATCTCCTGCCGGGACTCAAGCCGGCCTATGCCTTTATAATATGTGGCATAATCGCGTTTCTCATGGTCGACAGCGAGGGAAAGCGTGTCATGCTGTGGAAATCGGCTCAGAAAAAGATAATATGGGAGCTCATATATATATTTGCAGGCGGCCTCGCTGCCGGGACATTGATAAGTGAGACGGGCGCGGCTCAGTCAATCGGAGATGCCGTAGCCCGCATGGGACTGACGGGCGGACTTGTTACAGTCCTGGTCATCATCACGGTGACACTTATCATGTCCGATGTGACGTCAAATACAGCCACGGCGGCTGTTGCCATACCTATTGTGATATCTATAGTTCAAGGCATCGGGCTCAATCCGATACCATATATCTATATAGCATCCATAGGTGTCAACTTATCATATATGCTTCCGACATCCATCAGGGCGGTGCCGGTGGGGTATGGCCTTAAACCCAGATATATGCTCAATGAAGGCTGGAAAATGTCTATCCTGGTGATAATCGCGATGACTGCTCTGTCGTACCTGTTGCTGAGATACTGGCCTGCTTTCAGCCTCGCGTGAGACACGTATGTCAAAAAAGGACGCTCCTTAGGGCGGCACTCATAAGACAGTATTAGAAATGTTTTCGGGAAACGGCGTAGCTTTGGCTATGCCGTTTCGCCGTTTTTCAGGTCATTCAGTAAAGACGCGGGGAGTATTCCTATAAGGTCATAGGAAATGTCAATCTGCTGTTCCCTATAACATTTCGACTTGTCCGGCGCGTGAACATATACCGCCTTTACCATGTCATTGAGTATAGCGGGAGTTAGTTCGTCCAAGTCGAGATACTTCCTTACTTTGCCGATAAATCTGTCAATGTTCTCTGCCTGTTCTTCCTGCTCGTTAATTTCTTCATTCAATCGCAACAGCTTTTCCCGCAGTTCTTCCTGCTCCTGTTCGTAATCGTCAGAGAGCATTTGAAATCTGCTATCAGATAATTTCCCGTTGGCGTTGTCCTCGTAAATACGCTTGAAAAGACGGTCAAGTTCTTCTATCCGCCGTTGGGCTTGTGTGAGTTGCCGCCGCTTTGCTGCAAGTTCTCTTTTCGCTTCAGCTTTCTGCTTCGCGCCCATAGCCTTGCGGAATTGTTCTTCGTGGTTAGCGATACAAGCAATCGTCATTCTCATGTGGGCGAGTACACCCTGTTCCAATACAACAGCGCGGATAAAATGCGTCGGGCAAACGTCTTTTCCTTTGAGCCTTGAAGTGGAGCAGACAAAGTGGTCTTGCCTTGCTTCAAAGTTCTTGCTTGTGCAGTAATAGAGTTTCTCCCCGCAATCGGCGCAACGCGCAATACCGGAAAACATACTAGTCTTGCCTGTCCTCGTTGGGCGGCGTTTGTTCTTTCGTAATTCCTGCACCCGCGCCCATGTGTCAGCGTCAATGATTGCTTCGTGGGTATTCTCGAACACAAGCCATTTTTCTTCGGGATTGTAGCAAGCCTTTTTGCTCTTGTAGGACTGCTTATAAGTCTTGAAGTTTACCGTATGCCCTTTATACTCCGGACGCTCCAAAATGTCGGCAATGGTATCTCCCGTCCAGTGATAAGGATTGTCCGGTGGTGCGTTCCTCGCTGCCCTGCCTGTTTGCTGAAAATGGATTGTCGGCGTTATGACTTTATCCTCTTTCAGAATACGGGCAATCTGCGACGGCCCGTATCCGTCCAGACAAAGGGCGAATATCCGCTTGACGATCTTGGCGGCTTCTTCGTCCACAATCCACCGCTTTTTGTTTTCCGGGTCTTTCCTGTAGCCATAAGGCGGGTTAGTGCAGAGGTATTCGCCAGCTTCGCCTTTGGACTTCATCACCGCGCGAATTTTCTTGCTGGTGTCTTTCGCATACCACTCGTTGATGATATTGAGAAACGGGGTGAAGTCGCTGTCCAATTGATTCGCGCTGTCTATACCGTTGTTGATTGCGATAAACCGCACGCCTTTTTCCACGAACAGGACTTCGGTATAAAAGCCCACTTTCAGATAGTCGCGCCCAAGCCGCGACATATCTTTGACAATTAAGGCTGCAACTTCGCCGTTTTCGATTTTTTCTAAAAGCTCGCTCCAACTTGGACGGTTGAAGTTTGCCCCGGAATACCCGTCGTCCACGAAAAACAAGGGATTTTTGAAGCCGTTTTCCTTTGCGTATTTACTTAAAATCGCCTTTTGATTAACAATGCTGTTGCTGTCGCCCTGTAATTCGTCGTCGCGTGATAAGCGGCAATAGAGGGCGGTAATCTTGTCAGACTGCCTTGACATATTTTCTGCTCCTTTCATCGGCGGGCAGTCTGCCAATACAGGATTGCTTATACTCATTTTAACGCTCCTTGTTTTCTTCATCAATAGGCGATACTGCCATAAGCCGCAAAACTTTATGGGGAAGGCTTCGTTTGCCGTTATAACTTCCCGTAAAACGATAGAGCGTCCTGCCGGATTGTATGGTAATTTCGTGCGTCGGCAACTCCTGATATAAAGGATTTTTTACCACGATATGCCCGTCTTTGATTTTTCGTTTCCGTTCCATTCCTTTCCCGTCCTTTCCTTGTTTTGAGTAGGGAGCAAGCACAGCAAATGAGTACCCATTTGCCCTTTTTAGCTTGTTGGGAAAATCCCAAACCCTTTTGTGTTCTCTCACTCAATATCCCGTTCGGCAACCGGTTTTTGTTGCTCTTTTCTTTGATTTTAGACGCAAAAAATTGCAGCCACTTTTTCGTCTATAATCACTCTTGTGTAATGTGCTAAGACATATGTTACAGAAATAAATAAAAAAGAGAGATACTTTGATACAATAGTTTTCGACCAAAAAAACAAGTATCAGTAAGGAGTATCTCTCATGAAAAGTATAACCGAAGAAATGAGATTTCGCCAGCGTTTATGTGAATATGCTTTAAAACATGGCGTAACAAAGGCTGCAAGGAGATATCATACCTACAGGCAGTTTGTATATAGACAACTGGAAAAGTACGATGGAAGCGTTCAGAGCCTTGCGCTGAGGTCTAGGAGGCCTCAGCGCAGCCCGAACGCGCATACGGAAGAAGAACTGAAGCTGATAAAGAACATGCTTAGAAGAAACGGACGATATGGTCTTGCAGAAGTATATGTAAGATGTCAAAGCAGAGGATATAGCCGAAGTTTTGAAAGCATGTGCAGACAGATAAGAAACAGGGGATACAGAAAAGTAGAGAGAAAGAAGAAAAGCTATACGAAATATGAGAACATGCAGGGGACATACCCGGGAGAGAAGGTGCAGGGAGATATCAAATATGTACCTCAGGAATGTATAAGGTTCCCGTGTTACGGAGATAAGTATTATCAGATAACGGCGATAGATGAATACAGCCGGAAGCGAGTGCTGAAGATAGTAAAAGAGAAGAGCACATACGAGACAAAGGAATTCATAAAGAGCCTGAGAAAGAGAATGGGATTCAAGATAGAGACTATCCAGGTAGACAACGGACCGGAATTCGTAAATGACGATGATAAGACGGAAAAGGACAGTGCGTTTGAAAAAGCGGTAAAAAAGCTGAATATGGAGCTTAAGAGGACGAGACCGTATTCGCCATGGCAGAATGGGAAGGTAGAGAGAAGTCACAGAGAAGACGGGAAGATCCTGTATGGCAGAGAAGTATTCACAAGTGAGAAAGAGCTTAAGAAGAAAGTAGCGAGACACGAGAAGAAATATAACAGCACAGCGAAGACGGTATTGAACTTCAAAAGCCCTGATCAGGTAGTAGCGGAGTATTTCTCAAAGTGTAACAAATGTCTTGACAACTAAGACACTTTTTCGTCTATAATCACTCTTGCAAATTGACAACTCTCAATCAAAGTTGTATAATAAATAAAATACAAAGAAAGGGTTGGTACGATGTTGTTCGGGAAGTTTTGCATTGATTTCGGCTCCACACAAGTTTATACCACGAAACATTGTGCGGAGCCTTTTCGGAAAGTTGATCTCTAAATCGGAAAGGCCAAGACAGATATAGTACTGTCTTTGGTTTTTATACCCTTTTTTGAGATTGACAATAGATAATTGACTGTTTAGGCCACAGACAATGTTTTGTTTGTGGCCTTTTGTTATGCTCATTTTTGAATGATTACGCAAAGGGCGCACGGTATTGTGTGCCCTTTTCTTTTGTTCGCCCGCCATGGGCGGGCTCTAACGGGTGAAAGTCCCGAGTGCGCGTAGGCAACGACGAAGCACATAGCTGAACAGCAAGGGTGTCCATCGTGAGGTGGAATCTGGAGGAAGCTGTAGGCAAACCTCTGGCCTGACGGACAGGAACCACATATAAGGCTGGGAAATACGGATAAGGCGGCAAGAAACGCTAAAGTCCAAAAGTTGCTGGAAGTACCAGTAAATGTGGCAGGTATATGGAGGGAAAGAGTCCGCACCTTAAGCGGGGAGGTCTCACAGGCGGTCTCATTAGCCGTAGTAACAACGAACTGTGAGAAGTCAGCAGAGGTCGTAGTAGTGAAGAAGTTCCTGTAATGGGGATGGAGCGAAGGACCGAACAATCAATCAGTTGAAGTACGTTCCACTTCGTAGCCGGAGCAAACGCCTGTCGATGACATCAAAGGCGGCAAAGGCAAAAGGGGCAGAAAGGAAACAACGCATGGACACAAGAAGTCTCATGGAGCAGATAGTGAGCAAAGATAACCTCAATGCGGCATATCTGCAAATCGTCAGAAACAAAGGAGCGGCAGGCGTAGACGGGATGACCGTTGAAGAGCTTGGCGCATATCTTGCGGAAAACGGCGAAAACATCAGGAAGCAGGTGCGGACAAGGAAGTACAAACCGCAGCCAGTTAGACGGGTGGAGATACCAAAACCAGATGGAGGGACAAGAAACCTTGGAATACCAACGGTAGTTGACCGGTTTGTACAACAGGCAGTAACACAAGTACTCACGCCAATCTTCGAGGAGCAGTTTCACGAGCATAGTTATGGATTCAGACCGAATCGGTGTGCGCAACAGGCAGTGCTGAAAGCATTAGAGATGATGAACGATGGGCATAGCTGGATAGTGGATATCGACCTTGCAAAGTTCTTCGACACGGTAAACCATGACAAGTTGATGACGATTTTCGGACGGACAATAAAGGACGGAGACGTTATCTCAGTGGTAAGGAAATTTCTGGCCAGTGGAGTGATGATCGATGACGAGTATGAAGATACAGTTGTCGGCACACCACAGGGAGGGAATATATCGCCGCTGTTGGCAAATGTCATGCTGAACGAGTTGGATAAAGAGCTTGAGGCAAGAGGGTTGGATTTCGTGCGCTATGCGGACGATCTGATTATCATGGTAGGAAGTAAGCAGGCGGCGGAGAGGGTAATGAAAAGTGCTACCCGATTTATTGAGGAAAAGCTGGGATTGAAAGTAAATGCTGAAAAGAGCAAGGTGGACAAGCCCAAAGGAATCAAGTATCTCGGATTTGGATTTTACTATGACACATTAGCCAAAGGATATAAAGCCAGACCGCACCCGAAAGCAGTAGCGAAATTCAAAGCACAGATGAAGAAGCTGACATGCAGGAGCTGGGGAGTGAGCAACAGTTACAAAGTGCAGAAACTGAACCAGCTTATCCGAGGATGGATAAACTACTTCAAAATCGGGAGCATGAAGGGATTATGTGAGCGTTTGGACAGAAACATACGCTACCGTCTGCGGATGTGTATTTGGAAGCATTGGAAAACACCGCAGAATAGGGCAAAGAACCTGATGAAGCTGGACGTACCCCGCTGGGCGGCATACAAAATTGCCTACAGTGGAGACCGTTATGCGAGGCTTGCGCATAACGGCTGGGTACATAAAGCGATAAGCAATGAAAGACTAACCACATTTGGGCTAGTCTCCATGAGTAATTACTACGCCGAAAGGCGTGTCATATGTTAAGTTGGTTGAACCGCCGCTTGCGGAACCGCATGAGCGGTGGTGTGAGAGGTCGGAAATTCCCCAATCAGAGGAATTTCCTCCTACTCGATTGGAGGGAAACAAAATGACAGAAGAACATAGCTTGTTGACGGGAAGTGTGCCAAAAAAGCTGGCCATTTTCGCTTTCCCGTTGCTTTTAGCAAATATACTGCAATCTTTTTATAATGTGGTAGATATGCTTGTGGTCGGACAGATTGTAGGTGATACGGGACTTGCGGCCATTGGTAACGCTTCTAAACTCTGTTACATCATCAACTCAATTTGTATTGGTATGACGATGGGCGGAGCCGTATTGATTGCTCAATACAAAGGAGCAAATGATAAAAAGGGACAGTCGGAGTCTTTTCAGATGTTGGCTCTACTCTCGCTGGTTTCTTCCTTGTTCGTAACGATTGTTAGCTTGGCAACCTATCAACCACTTTTCAAAATGTTAAACGTTCCCGCAGACGCATATCAAGACGCTTGCGACTATATGAAAATAATTTGCTGCGGGACTGTATTCGTCTTTGGATATAATGCGGTTTGCTCTGTATTAAAGGGCCTGGGGGATTCTAAATCTCCACTCTATTTTGTGGGAATTGCTACCATTATCAATGTTGTTTTAGATATTATTTTGGTGGGCCCTTTTGAAATGGGAACAGCGGGAGCAGCTTACGCAACAATCACCGCGCAAGGGATTTCCTTTGTGATTTCGCTATTCTATTTGAAGCGGCACAAAATATTTTTCTCTATGGAAAATCACAGAAAGTTTACGCTCCGATGGGATAAGTTAGCCGCCATTGTAAAAGTCGGTCTGCCTACAGCAATCCAAATGGTTGTAGTCAATACCGCCTATCTACTTGTGGCGGGTATGCTCAATCAGTTTGGCACCGCCGTATCTGCTGCCTCTAATGTGGGATTGCAGATTAACACCTTTGCTGGTATGCCCTGCTGGGCTATTGGACAGGCAGTAACGGCAATGGTAGGCCAGTGTATGGGGGCTGGACAAATCGACCGTGCCCGAAAGGTAGTGAAAATCAGTTTAGTGATGAATGTTGCCGTAACACTTGTTGTCGTAATAGGCGTACAGCTTTTTGCTGACCCATTGATTTTACTTTTCGGCAGCACCAGCCCGGAGGTAGTGAATGATGGAGTTTACTATCTGCGTATCTGTTGCAGCGTCAATAGTCTAATTTATGCCGCCATGTATACCCTGGATTCCTTTGCTATTGGTGTAGGTGCGGCAAATATTGCTATGATTAACGCCTTGCTGGACGCAGTTATCGTGCGTCTGCCTGCAAGTTGGCTCTTGGCTTTTGTGCTTAATATGGGTTTCGCCGGCATTTATTATGGGCAGGCAATTTCTCCAGTACTTCCTGCTATTGTAGGTCTACTTTATTTTGTAAGCAGAAAGTGGGAACGCAAAACACTCATTCAAACAAGCCACAAGGGAGGAAGTCTTTGATGAAACAAATGGTATGGCTGCTATGCCCTGTATGTGGAAATAAGACCAGACTTAAAGTGCGTCAAGATACTGAACTTATCAATTTTCCGCTGTATTGCCCAAAATGCAAACAGGAAACTTTAGTAAACGTCAAAAATACACAACTATCTGTTATTCGGTTGAATAACTTGATTTTTAAGGAGGACAACAAATTATGATGGACAAACAAAAAATATATCCTCGGTCAAAAGACCGAGAAACTGTATATTTGAAAAATGTTATTACCGACCCCAGCATTATTGTGGGGGATTATACTATGTATAACGATTTTGTAAATGATCCTGTTGATTTTCAAAAGAACAACGTTCTCTACCATTATCCTATTAACCATGACAGGTTAATTATCGGCAAATTTTGCTCTATCGCTTGCGGTGCGCGTTTCTTGTTTAACAGTGCCAACCACAGCATGACTTCTCTTGCAACTTATCCATTTCCTATTTTCTTTGAGGAATGGGGGCTTGATGTTAGTCATATAACCGAAGCATGGGACAACAAAGGTGATATTGTTATTGGAAGCGATGTTTGGATTGGATATGAGGCTGTAATTTTTGCCGGAGTTACCATAGGGGTCGGTGCTATTATTGGCACAAGGGCTGTTGTAACAAAAGATGTCCCGCCTTATACCATTGTGGGCGGCGTTCCAGCCAAACCTATCCGAAAACGCTTTCCCGATGAAACAATCTCGGCGTTATTGACAACGCGCTGGTGGGATTGGTCGGAAGAAAAAATTGCTTGTAATCTTGCGGCAATCCAGTCAGGTCATATCGAACAATTCAAGTAAATATTGAAAAGAGCCAGACGCAAAGACGCAGAGCCGATAACACGCAGATAAAAATGCGGTTATCGGCTCTGTTATTTTGTTTGGAGGTATCTATTATGTTGATTGTTATTTCTCATAACTTATGGTCAAAAAAAGCCTTTGCACCTATACGGGATTTTGCGCTTATGAGTATGAACACACAAATCATATAATTATCTCTTATAATTCCTGTTCCCAACGCCCATGTGGTTTTATGCTGCATGGGCGTTGGTTGTTATCACCCTCACTTTGGCAGAAAGGGGGTGAGAAAATGATGAATAGCGAGCAGTATCGGGAGCATATTGAGCATACTTTCAATGCCTTTTGTAAGATTGTGCTTTATCATGCGGCGCTGGGCGTTTACAAGAAACTACGCAAAAAACAGCAGTTTGAAGTGTCCCTTGACTATCTTTGTGAGTTTGATTTTGAGCCTGTTACTACAACAGACGAGCATTTTGTGAAATACGATATGCCTACCACTTTTACCGTTCGCGGGAAAGCGGTCATTGTGGAAAGCGAACAGTTAGCAGCCGCGCTTTCGCGTCTGCCGGAAAAGCGGCGGGAAGTACTGTTTTTGCGGTACTATCTCGGTTACAGTGATACCGAAATTGGAAGGCTGTTTGGAGTTTGCAGAAGCACGATCTTCCGTAGACGAAAAAGGGCATTGCGCTTACTGCGACAAGAAATGGAGGCGTTAGAAAATGAAGAATAGGAAGTACAATTTGCTGCCCTATGAAACGATTGTAAAGGCAGCCGCAGGGGAGTCGGAAGCAGTGAATACAGTTATCCAGCACTACATCGGATACATCAAATATCTGTCTTACTTTCAAGGGTGTATCAACGACGATATTCAAGATTACCTCAAAGCGCAGTTAATGGAAGCCCTGCCCAAGTTCCGCTTTGACAGATGACGAGTAGCAAAGCCAGAAAAAGCCGTCAAGGATAAACTTCATGCTTCGCGTCCTTGACGGCTTTTCCTAACTTTGCTGTTAGTCAGTTAAGAGGGCGCAAACGGATAAACCGCTTGCGCCCTCAAACATAGTATTTATTTTTCCTGTCAGCATGGATATTTAGACGGGCAAAAAGCCTGTATTTATGCGGTTTGCGGAGTGCAGAAACGGAGTAGGAATTATAATATCCCTCGGAAGTGCAAAAATGCTGTTCTATCGTTCCACACAGCATAGAAAAAGCGGGCAAGAAGTTTTTGCCCCCTACCCGCTTTCGTTGAATCCGTATGGTAGCCGTTTATTGGCAGTGTTCTTTGGTAACGCCAATGTGCCTTATCAATTTTTTTATCTTGTTATTTATCCCTATATTCCATGCAAAATCATTTTTCTATTAGGCATCATGGGCATCAAAATCGTAATTATAACTGAAATGACCTCAAAATTATAGGTTTGTCTTTTTTATCGCTTTTTGAAAATGCAAGTTATAACCTTGATTTTTATAACTGCTACTCATGGTAATTATCCATTAGCCCAGATTTCTGATAAATCTACAGTGGAACTCTGAGGCTGCAAGTTTTTCGGTAGCAAATCAACTTGTACTAAAACAGGAAAATTGGATGCGATACCGGTAAAAATACAAGCGCCTTGAGGTAGCACCGAAATCATCTCATACGACGTGTTATCAATAAACGCTACCGCTTTTCCTATCGCACGAATATCTTCATTATTTACTAGGCGATGAATAAAATAATTATGAAGTTGAGAAATGATAGTTTCGGATATATCAGAAGGACGCTGGCTAGAAATTGTAAGAAAAACGCCAAACTTGCGCCCTTCCTTAATTATTTCTTCAAAAGTCTCCAATCGATAATCTTTCCAAGTTTGACTTTCTCTTTCCGAAGCGGTAGATAATATGTTATGTGCTTCATCGATAATAATATGTAAACTCTTTCCTTGATAGTTCTGTTTATGAATATCATAAAAGTGCTTACAAATTATCAGAGGTATTATTTTTTTGAATTCAACATTAACATCGACGAGTGAGTACACAGACAACCAATCGTTAGTAGTATTATCCGAAATAGAAAATAGCTTTTTTACCCTTTTTGAGCGATTTTCATATCTACCAATCAGTGGAGCTATATGTTCTTCATTTATTCGTTGTGAACTGAGTTCTTCCAGGAATTTGAATTTTATTGAAAAGTCAAATAAGGAGTATTCATCAAGTGCACTAAAATTACCGTTAATAAATAGCGCATCCACTATTTCGCTTGTAATTGCTTGGTTGAACTGAGCCTTCGTATCTGGCCATATGGTTCCAGTTGTAGAATCTCGACATAGTATTACCTTTGAGCCTTGATTGCGAGGATATAGAGAATCAAGAATATTGTATGCCTCATCAGTATTACGAAAAAGTATTTGTAGTATATCTTTTATTTGGTTTAGCTGTTTTACAAATAATGTTGGATTTTCATAATAATTATCGAACATTGATGTCAACAAAACCCGAATATAATTCGCAACTGACCCGTTTTCTAAATTGATTTCGCGCAAACGTTTATATAAGGATATTGTTCTATTTAGGAACGGGCGTTGAGTCTTTTCGGTTGCTTCACATATGATCGCCCACATATCAATGTCTTCAAGAAATGCATGGGAAATAGGTATTTTATCTCCATCGTCTGTTCTTGTAGAGAGATTGTATACTCGCTTAGTGTCGTCAAATGCTTTTGTATACTCGCCATTAAAATCAATTAAAATAAATTTGCTTTTTGAGAATCCAGGGGCTGGCTTAAATTTGGAGAAACATTCGGTATATATCTTAGCTAATGTATTAGATTTTCCGCTACCGGTATTGCCAAATATGCCAATGTGACTTGCAAAAAGAGAACTTGCATTTACATATAGTTTTTCTTCCTTGTAGTCATTAATTGCTCCAATACAAATGGATGTCTCTTTTTTTTCACTAAACTCAAATATTTTTTGTACTTCATCATTAGAGAGAATATATGCATCCGAAAAGACAAGCGGAATATCAATTAGCCCTCGCTGAAAGCGACCATTGTTGAGAACACCCATAATACTGACTTCGATAATACGATCAATAGTTGCACTCTCTTTTGTAAAACGCTGTGTATTTATAGAGTTTGTGGGGAATGAAATCTCTTGTATATACTCGCCTTCTATCTTCCCGATAATATTACTAAAGCCTTTTGGTATCTTAAGAAAGCTGCCAACAGATACATTTTTAATAATTTGACCTTGGTAAACTAAAATATTACTGTTTTTATTTTCAAAAACTCTAATTCGTATTTTTTGCCCTCGTACCTCTACCACTTGTCCAATTTTATAGAAATCATTTTGCATAACTATCCCTCATAAACTATGCATGAATACAAGATAATATTTGATTGAAATACTCCAAAGATAATTCTTGTCCTTCAAGGCAAATATAAGTAATGTTGTTGTTCTTGGTTTCCCCAATAAGTCGCTCGTATTTTGCAATGTCTTCCTCTTCGTAACAGGAAATTAGGCATTTCAATGATGGATTAACCATAGACCGCTTTATTAAATCTCGAATGTGTTCATCTCTAAAGGAAAAACCATTTGCAATAAGTAATACATTTTCTTTTTCTAACTCGTTAGAAAAAATTCGTAGTAACTCATAATATGTCTTATTCAATAAAGTATCACTGAACTTCTCTTTTGTCGGATTAACAATTAGAAAAGCGTGTTTGTACGCTTCAAGCATAGAATCAAAGTCTTTATATCTTCCAATTAGAGTATCTAAAAAATTTGATTCAACCATAGCTCTAATTTGTTTTATGGCATCAGATGATGTTGTAGCTGAAAAGTGCTTTTCAATTGGTTCCTCTATAGCGGCATCAAACAAAGGAGTGTATTTCTCATGGAACTTCTGTATAGCAGAATTGTACAACTGGTATTCAAGATTACCTTCAATAATATCCCATGCCCAAGTTACGGAACCGTGTAACTTTACAAGATTAAGTGACGGAATCTCAGCTTTTCTATTTGAAAACACCGCTTGTCTGTAATACGATTTTGTATAATTATCAGTAGAAAACAAAGGCCGTATTCTACCCTCAAAACCATCGTTACATATACACTTTGAATGATCGAAAATTGTTTCAATAATTGGGTCATAATTCGTAGTGAAAATATTAAACTGCCGGTCAAGTACTGGATTACTTCTTTCATTGAAAATACGATAAACTATATTGCCAAATTCTTTATAGGGTGTAAAATCAGCCGAGTATATGTTAACCTTATCAGCGATAGGAGCAATACACTTCTTGAAGAATAGCCAGTAAAGATACGCTGAAATAATGGTCGCCTTTTTTTCTTCATTTTCATTGTGAGCTTTGAATATTCTAAGTTCCTCAAAAACGATTTCATTATTACCCAGCATACCAAGTAATTTTGATGAAAAACCAGCACCAAGCAAAAAGTTTACTCTACAGCCGGAAAACAGATTCTTTAGGCAGCTACTTATATCTTCAGGCATCTCCACCATACTATCTTTTACGCTCAATTTAATTACTTTTTCCATATTTTTACCCCCACAAAAAACATCCTGCCTATTTGGCAGGATGCATATGTTTACCTTGCATAGCTGCCGTTCAAATAATCTTAGAAAGGCTTTGCTGTACAATGTCACTTTTCACTTGTCCAAAGAAAAAGCATTGTAATTTATTATAGCACATTTTTTCATAGTTCTCAACAACAAGCGACAATTAACGGCTATTGAAGCAAGAGTGTAGCTCTTTAGTTTCATACAGCATAAAAAGCGGGGAAGAAGTCATTGACCTCTTCCCCGCTTTCGTGCACCCTGTATGGCAACTGCCCTGTTTTAGTCGTTTGTTGGTATTGTTTTATGAGTAGCTACCCTTAGGCAGCGTTCTTTTTATATTGTTGTGAAATGAACTGTTGTCGGCGATATATCGGTTGTAATCAAAACAGGCATCTGGTACCATAGTGATACTGACATTACTTTAACTGTAAATGTTGGGCAAGTTAGACAGCAATGGAAAACAGAGAAAGAAAGTATGAGAGAAATATTGAGACTGAAGAAAACAAACTGCAAAAACTGCCATAAGTGCATCAGAAACTGTTCTGTGAAATCCATAAGGTTCACGGCGGGGCAGGCACATATCGTCGAGGAAGAGTGTATACTGTGCGGGCGATGCTTCGCGGTCTGTCCTCAGAATGCGAAAGTCATAGCCAGCGATCTGGAGAAAGTAAAGGTGCTGTTGCAGCAGGGGCAGGTTTATGCCAGCGTTGCGCCGTCTTTTGCTGCCAGTTATCCCGGGATAGGTATAGACTCGCTGGAGATGGCATTGAAAAAGCTGGGATTTGCAGGAGCCGAAGAGACCGCCATAGGAGCTACGATAGTGAAAAAGGAATACGAGCGGATACTGGAAGAGGAACGCCCTAATATTTTGGTTTCCTCATGCTGCCCTAGCATAAATTTGATGATGCGAAAGTATTATCAGGATATATTATTTACGTTAGCACCGGTCATCACGCCGGTCCAGGCTCATTGCCGGGATATAAAGCGCCGTCATCCGGACGCGAAAGTGGTTTTTATCGGACCGTGTATCTCGAAAAAAGCTGAAGCAGAGGAAGACAGCTTGATAGATGCAGTCCTGATGTTTGATGAGTTCAATAATTGGCTCAGTGAAGAAGGCATAGAGCTGGAAAAGAGCGAAGACAGACGTGAAGGCGGGAAGGCCAGACTGTTTCCGACAGCAGGAGGCATCATAGAGACTATGGTGAAAAATCCGGGATACACATATTTTGCTGTGGACGGAGTAGAGAAATGTATGGACGTTCTGGAGGAGATCAGGGAGGGCAGCCTGCATCGGTGTTTCATAGAGATGTCGGCGTGCGAGGGAAGCTGCGCCGATGGACCTATCCTGGACAAGATGAAAAATACACCTGCTCAAAACTATCTGCAGGTGGTACGATATGCGAAGAAGCAGGATTTCCTTGTGAATGAGTATGACAGAGAAGATATCCGCGAGATCCATGAACCTATTCCGCAGAAGACGGAGCAGCCATCTGAAGCCGAGATAGAAGCAATGCTGACAAAGATGCATAAGGTATCGGGGCAGAGAGAACTCAACTGCGGTTCATGTGGATATGACACATGTCGTGAGAAGGCCGCAGCTATTATACAGGGAAAGGCCGAGATTTCCATGTGCCTTCCGTATATGCTCAATCGCAACGGGGACTTGTCGGATTCCGTCGTGGTCAATTTCCCGGATGCCGTTATCGTCCTCAACGAGAAGCTGGAGATACAGAGACTCAACACAAAGGCGAAAAAAATACTCAGAGTGATGGATGAAGGAGATGTATTGGGCGAAAACATCGGGCGGCTGCTGGATCCGGAACCTTTCGAAATGGTGATGCTGAAGAAACGCGATATCGTAGATGAACAGGTATATCTGGCAGAGTATGAGCTCTATGTGGAACAGACAATAATGTATGACAGTGAAAGTCGCCAGTTTATCTGTGTCCTGTGCGATATCACGACAGAGATGGATCTTAGAGAAAAAAAGCGGGCCAGTCAGTATCAGGCGATCGAGATAGCTGATGATATGGCCAAGAAACAGCTGAAGATTGTCCAGAGCATAGCCTCTCTGCTGGGCGAGACCACGTCGGATACTCTCGTAGCGTTGGAACGCCTCAAGGAGGTGATATCCAATGACTGAGACGTTTTACGCTGATATAGGATATGGGAGCCTGACGAAGGAGGGAGAGATGATCTGTGGAGATCACGTTGAGCAAGTGGAATGTGAGGACGGCTCTACGGTAGTGGTCCTGGCCGATGGGCTGGGAAGTGGAGTGAAGGCATGCATACTGTCGACTCTCACATCAACGATGCTTTCCAGGATGATAGCCGAAGATCTTCCCATTGCCGATTGTGTCAACGCTGTAGCGGAGGCATTGCCCATCTGTTCGGTGAGGGAGCTGGCATATTCTACATTTACAGTATTGCATATATCGACATCCGGACTTCTCAGTATATTCCAGTATGATAATCCTTCTGCGATATTGCTGAGAGATGGGGCAGAGGTGGAAATACCTTTTTCTTCCTTCATCGTAGGGGACAAGGTCATAGAGTCGGCACGGATGCAGCTGCAAAAAGGCGATGTTATCATCGCTGTCAGTGATGGTGTGGAAAACGCAGGAGTCGCTCATGGCGGAGCCAGTTATGAAGGGAGATGGGGCAGGGCCGATATAGCGGAATATATGGAGCCCATCAGCGTGGTGGGATTTTCCGCGAAGACTATGAATACCATATTGCTTGATGAGTGTTTCAAGAGGTATGTGGCAGAGCCGGGAGACGATACGACTGCGCTGACTATCTGCATAAAAGGAAGGGAGCAGGTCAATGTGCTGATAGGACCGCCTGCCAACATGACGGATAATAAGAAGATGATGTCGCTGTTTTTCTCAAAAAGGGGAAAGCATATCGTATGTGGCGGAACTACAGCCAGTATAGCGGCTGATTATCTTGGCGAGAAGATAGTGGAGGATCCTTATATACAGAGCGATCCGGATGTACCGGCTATGGGAAAGATAAAAGGTGTGGATCTGACCACTGAAGGTGTCCTGACCATTGGCAAAGTCCTGCAGTATGCGGAAGATTATCTGGAAGATAACGGGACTTATGTCCAGTGGTGTTACAGCAGGGACAGCGCGTCATTGATGGCCCGGATACTATTCGAAGAAGCGACTGATATCGATTTTTTTATAGGGAGCGCTGTCAACCCGGCTCATCAGGGAATGGAGGAGACCATTACCTTTTCCACGAAAATGAAGATCATCAATGATCTTAAGAAGTGTCTCAAGAAGATGGGGAAACGAGTACGGAGCACGTACTTCTGACAATCACATAAAACCTCCTGCGGCATATTTTTAATGTAGGAGGTTTTTTATTATGAAAAAGGAAGTGACAAGGTCCATCATCAGATTGATAGTGACGGCCTTTTTATTGATAAACGCTATTCTTACGGCTAAAGGGATAAATCCTATCCCATTTGACGAGTCGGCTGTCACTGAGATGGCGACGCAGATAGCGGCGATCGCAAGTTGCATATGGGTATGGTGGAAAAACAACAATGTGACAGAGAGCGCTCAGTATGCTCAGGAGACTTTGAAAGTACTCAAGAAGGAGCATACGGACGATGGAGAAGCGGGGATATTCGATGACGACGATGAAACGGGGGAACAGTGATGCTTACGGTGAAACAATATCAGAAGAACCTGACTCACTATTATGCTTATTATACCGGGCCGATAGACGGTATAGTAGGGTCGAAGACTGTCGCGGCTATCAAAGCTTTTCAGCGAGGGCACAGTGTCTTTGCTGACGGGATATATGGTGTCGATACCAATGCCAGACTGGTATCGTCGATCAAGTCGCTGCAGGGAAAACTCAGTGTGACGAAAGACGGTATCATAGGACCCGATACCATTGCAGCCATAAAAGCTACACAGCGCAAGTACGGCCTGACGGTAGACGGCATTGCAGGGACCCGGACCATCGCCAAGCTCAATGGCGGTGTCGGAACGGCAGGAAGTTCATCATCTGCTGCGTGGAATGGTTCTTCCCATTTCAGCAAGGCGGAATTCAAGTGCCAATGCGGAGGAAGATATTGTAACGGATATCCTGCCAATGTCAGCAGCAAACTGATCGATATCCTCGAGGCGCTGCGGTCATATTATGGGAAGCCTATAACCATAACATCCGGTTTGAGATGCGCCCGTCATAACGCTAACGTGGGCGGTGTTTCCAATTCCGCCCACAAGTACGGGCGGGCAGCCGACATCTATATCCCGGGGATCTGCGGTACAGCGGCAGGCCGCAGACAGGTGGTGTCGAAGGCTTATTCCCTCGGCGCCGCTTATTCCTATGCCAACACATCAGGGATGGGGAACGTGGTTCATGTCAACGTGTGATGGGGCCATGCATGCACAACTGCCCGGATAAATTGGAGCTCTCGGCGTCTTTCTGGATTTTTCGGGATGCCGGGGGCTGTTTTTTATAGCTTCGCATGACGGAATGAAATATCGTCGTATCTTTTACATGGGGATTTTATCTTAACTTTTTTGCCGAATCGGGAAAAATGTATCTGGCCGCTTCCGATGGCCGGAGCGTTTTTGGCAGTGATGGTGAGCGGCATGTAACCGTTCAATTCCTGTACACCGTATTGGAAGAGAAGTGAGGACATAGGAAAGCTTGGCCCGATTATGATAGGGTATTTGCTCAGATGGATGAGCCTTGGAAGAGTTTTGTTGATAAAAGCAGAACCTGTTATGAAAGTGTAATCCATTTCGGGAAGTATGTATTCGCATGCAGGATCGGGATAATCACCTGGTTCCGGCCTGCGCTCCAGCACATATACATCGGAATCCAAAAGAAACCGTTCCAGATTTATGAAGTGACCTACTATCCCGACCTTCTTACCTGCGGCCAGTTTCCTGTAATCATCGAATCCATTGGTATCATTTTTACATATGCGAGCTGCCGTATTTTCAGGAGAATTTACATACGCATTCAGCGCGGCTGTACCGAAGGAAGCTTTTATGAAATCCCATGACTTGCAAAAAGCTGCGGCTTCTTTCAGTGGCATGTGGAGGAGATGGTTCATATCGGGTATCTGCTTGTTCTGTTCGTTGACCGTTACAGCGATACCAGCGTATTTCCCCGCAGTGACGATGGTCCACATGGGGCCTACGTGGATATAGTCGATACATGCATCCAAATCGTCAGGAATTTGGTTTATTATTCTGTCATAAAATTTCCACATTTAGGACGTCCTTTCTTAAATAAATACCTTTCTTTCACATTATCGTGTCTTTTTTATATTTAATATTTTAACATATTTGGGAATGTGAGAATGTTTTTCGGAAGGGATCCCGCGTTATTAGGAAATATCGGATAGATACCTGCATCTTCTGCTGACAGTCTCATTGTGACAAAAATGTAAGATTGGTGTAAGCCCCAGTCTATTGTGTTGCGACCCATCCCCGCTTATACTGGTGCTGTAAGGAAGATGAAACTTCCGGCAGCACAGTGACAGAAAAGCGGAGGTGGGTTTTTTATGAAATGGTTGAAGCGTATCGTATTGACGGCGGTGATGCTGCTGGCTTTGGGGGCGGCGGCAGTGATATGGCAGGGGTATCAGATGTACAGCGATGCTCTGGCGGAAAAACCGCTGACCGAAGCGGTGGAAGAGATACAGAGCCAATCTCAGTATACGTCTCTTTCGCAGCTGCCGGATATGTATCTGGATGCCGTTGTAGCGGTGGAAGATCACAGGTTCTGGAAGCATCACGGCTTTGACATTATCGCCATCGGCCGTGCCGTGAAGAACAACGTGGTGGCGGGGAGCCTGCAGGAGGGCGGCAGCACCATAACACAGCAGTTGGCTAAGAATATGTATTTTTCACTGGACAAGACCTTTACGAGAAAAGTTGCGGAGACCTTCATGGCTATGAAGATGGAACGGGAATATACCAAGGATGAGATATTGGAAATCTATGTCAATACCATCTATTTCGGGGACGGATACTACGGGATAAGGCAGGCCAGCGAAGGATATTACGGAAAGGAGCCGGCGCAGCTCAGCGATGATGAATGTATTATGCTGGCAGGACTTCCCAATGCGCCTTCCGTCTATTCCCCTTCTGTGAATCCTGAATTAGCTGCGGAGCGTCAGCAGTATGTGGCGGAGCAGATGGAAAAGTACGGATATACCGGAGATGAAGAAAAGTGATCGCGTCGGCTGTGAACGGTAATGGCAGAACTCCGCATTGATTTACGGCTGTCTTTCTGATAGACTGATATAAGAGAATAAAAAGGGAGGTGACGATATGCCATATATAGCTATAAAAGCATATCCGAAGGATGAAAAGACCAAGAAAGAGATCGTCGAGAAGATAAATCAGCTGTTCCTGGAAACATGGGGATGCCCTCAGGAAGCTATCAATATATCCATGGAAGAGGTGGATCCGGCAGACTGGGAGGAAAAGGTGGCTAAGCCGGACATCCAGGCTAATCCGGAGAAAATGATGATGGTCGACGGAAAGAAGACGTATTGACGGATACGGAACGGGAATATGGAGCGGCGATAAAGCAGTGAGATGGAGCATTGCTGTTTGCCGCTCTTTTTTTGAAACAGGCTGAAAACGCCGGAATAAATCACATCTCGCCGGGAATAATCGTTACACCGCCGGCGACGGATGGATTTGGCAGCCCGTGGACGGATCCTGTAAAGAGTTGTTTACAGGGACCCACAGGAGGTCCGGGACAGCCGGAGCAAAGTAGAAAAAAGGAGGGTAAGCCATGTGTACAGCAGTAGTCTACAGGAACGGGAAGACTTATTGCGGAAGGAATTTGGATAATTCCTGTTCGTACGGCGAAGAGATCGTCGTGATGCCGAGAAATTTCCCACTCCGTTTCAGACATGCAGATGAGATGAAGCATCATCATGCAATTGTGGGGACTGCCAGTGTTATGAAGGGCGTTCCGCTGTATTACGACGCGATGAATGAAGAAGGTGTGTGGGCGGCAGGTCTCAATTTCGTTGGAAATGCCATATATAGCAAAGCCTCCGGAGCATCCGGAGAGGTGGCGCATTTCGAGTTCATCCCGTGGATATTGAGTCAGTGCTCTGATATCGAGCAGGTCCGCGGGCTGTTGAAAAAACTGACCATCGTGGATACGCCTTTCGATACCGATGTCCCTCCGGCGCAGCTTCACTGGATAGTGGCTGACCGCAGCGGTGCTTCGATAACTGTTGAGAGTGTGGTAGATGGTCTTCGAGTGTACGATAATCCTGCAGGCGTGCTGACCAATAATCCGCCTTTTCCCATGCAGCTGTCGGGGCTCGGCAGATATATGGCGCTGTCATCTAAGGAACCGGAAAATCTCATGGCACCTCGGATCCCACTCTCCTCTTCCAGTTATGGGACGGGAGCAATAGGACTTCCCGGTGACCTCTCGTCGGAGTCAAGATTCGTGAGAGCCGTCTTCGTGAAGGAAAATTCCGCGGTGACAGATCCGGAGGAGGAAAGCATAGGTCAGTTCTTCCACATATTGGATTCGGTTGCCTTTCCGCAAGGATGCTGCGATTTAGGGAATGGTCTGTATGAAAAGACCATATACAGCAGCTGCTGCAGCTTGGAAAATGGGATATATTACTATACCACCTATGAAAACAGGCAGATAACAGCTGTCGATATGAGTCGGGAAGACATGGAGAATACTCAGCTGGCTCGCTTTGCCATGGAGCGAAAGCAGAGGATATTTTTCCGCAACTGAGTGCCGACACCGCCCTCGGCCGAAGAACAATTGAAGGCGGCGCCGCACTGTGATATAATTTCCATATCAAAAGCAAAGGAGACATGAAATGAACGACAGATATGCAGCCGCGTTGGAACGCGCTTTGTTCAACTGGTATCACAGCGGCGACGGGGCTCCCACAGAGCCGGTGTTCAATGCCCTGAAGGAGGGTCAGACTAACGATATGCAGCTTCTGGTCCCTATCGATATACCAGAAGCGTTGCTGAGACAGCTTTCCAGCCAGGAAAATCTTCAGGAGGGAGTGCGCTTTTCCATAGATGAGGATATGCCTATCAGTTTTAAGCACATACCTGTCGATGAGGAAGGCCGTTACCTGATCCCATTGTTCACCAGCGAGGAACAGATGGAGCTGGGAGAAAGCAGCTCTGCGATAAGCCAGCCTTTCGGCGCGTTGCTGGCAGCTATGGATAAATGGCCTGATTGTGTGGGGTTTGTGATAAACCCTTATTCCGATAAGATATGGGTGAATGAGGCGATACGTGGCAAAATAGCAGGTTTTGAGCCTAAGTCCCATGTCGCCTTCGTAAAGGGGAGCGTGCTGGATATGAAGGTGAGCGCCATCGTCAATTCGGCTCACAGGACTCTTTTGGGAGACAGCATGGTGGATGAGATAATCATGGACGACGCTGACGGCGCTCCGGTAGCAGAGGCTTATCTGTGCAGCGGGGGTCTCAATGGGGCTGTCCACAAGATGGCAGGGCCGGAGCTTTTTGACGAGTGCAGGACGCTGGGTGGCTGTGAGACGGGCGAAGCCAAGGTCACGGGAGCTTATGGCATCGACAACGCCGATTATATAATCCATACGGTTGGTCCGGTCTACGGTGGCGAGGCATCTGATGAGGAGGACAGTAAACTGTTGGAGCGCTGTTATCGCAATGCCCTGGATCTGGCTGTGGAAAAGAAGTGTGACAGCGTGGCGTTTCCGTGCATTTCTGCGGGTGCGGCAGGCTTCCCGTTGGGAAAGTCGGCTATGATCGCTGTCATCACCGTAGTGGAATGGTTCGAGGCCCATCCTGATGTGGTGATGAATGTATATCTCTGCAGCTTTACGGAAAATGAATATAAGAATTATCTCAGGATGATAAAGAGTTGATCTTGTTGTGCTGTATGAACGGCCCCGTGTCATTGCACGGGGCCTGATTTTATTATCGGTCTGCGGTCATGTGTGGGACGAAGGAGATCTTCTATGGATGAAAGAAAGATGAGAAAGGATATAGTGGAGCTGGGAAAGCAGCTGTTGGAACGGGAGCTGGTGGCGAGGACCTGGGGCAATATAAGCGGCCGGCTGGACAGGAGTGAGTGCCTGATAACGCCCAGTGGACTGGATTACAAGAGGATGGAAGAAGCGGATATTGTCCGTCTGGATATATCCACAGGGCAGTGGGAAGGGAACCGGGAACCTTCGAGTGAAAAGCTGATTCACATGGCTGCTTACAGCCGCTTCGAGGATGTGAGATTTGTCGTTCATACTCATCAGAAATATGCCACGGCTTTGGGAATGACGGGATTGGAGTCCATGGATATCAATGAAAGAGAGTGGGAAAGACTGGCGGGCGTAGGGATCGCTGCCTATGGACCGTCAGGCAGCGAAGAGTTGAGAGATGCCGTCGATGATGTGCTCAGGAGCGGCATGGAGACGGTATTGATGATACATCATGGAGCTCTCGTCTGTGGCAGGACCAGGGAACAGGCCATGGAACGTGTGTTGCTCCTGGAACAGGTATGCGGACGTAGTGTGAAAGGGATGGAGGGTGCCGGCGATTACGGCATCGTGAGTATATCGGGAGAGCTTGCTGATGAGCTGAGAGCAGGCTTTTCGAAGGCGGATGTTTTCAGGACGCCGGCTGTCGACATATGCGCGGCTAAAGGAGATGATATATATGCCCAGGTCGACGATATGGCTCAGATGATAGGAGAGCGGATACCTGTTGTCGGAAACACCAATGAGGCTGTTTCTTCCCTTAAGAGGTGGCCGGCAGTGCTGATAAAGGATGTGGGGGCAGTCGTAAGGGCGAAAACGGAGGATGATGTGGAGGCGCTGCGGCTGCTGGTGGACAAGGCATGTATCTGCTGCGTCCATACCCGCACTATGGATATGGAGCTGAAACTGGCAGAATCGGACGTTATCAGGATGCGTCACAAATATGAGGATGATTATGCCAGGAGAAAGGATGAGATGTGACGGGCTATTGCTCCACCGGCCTGTTTTTGGTATAGTTAAATGAAGACGATACGACGAAACCGGAAAACGAGGGGGAATACCATGGATTTTGAAACAGCGATGGAAATGCAAAGGATATGTACTGGAGAAAAACGGGAACTGACCAGAGGTCAGATAGCCGGACAGGTTATAGATGTCAGGAGCCTTACCAGGGGCCTTAAAGCGGAAACTGTCGCCAGGTGTGAGGAATACTATGAGGAGATGAAGCGAGACGGCACGAAAAAACTCTACGATGTGGACTCACTGATGGAAGAGACGGAGTCTGTGAAAGCGCAGTTCGAAGATTTTATGAAAAATTACAAGGCGGACGATATCTTCACCAAACTGTATGACAAGCTCGGCGATTTTTTCCAGGTGCCGCCTTTCGAAGGGCTGGACAGCATCGAATACGGAGTACACGAGGTCTGCGTCTTTTCTGTGCTGGAATATTTCACGTGGAAAAGTCTGCCGGGACATGATCATCAGCTTTGCCGCGGCGAATACAGGGAGAGTATAGCAAGACGGACCTTTGAGGAAGTGGCTGACAAATGGATAGGTGTCTTTGATGAGCTGCAGGAGAGATACGATAAGGTATCAGGCGATATGGATGACGAATACGGCTTGAAGGTGAAGCTGGCAGGATGCTGCATCATATCGGTAACGGCTATAAGAGATCAGGACGCGTTGGCGCTGGACATGGCTCAGGAAGGTGCGGAAGCCAGAGCGAAGGCTATCGTGGAGGCCAGGGAGAGCGACACGTACAAGGAAGGAGAGAGCGTTCTCACGGATAATGTAATAAAGCTGTTTGATTTTGTATATGAGCAGATAAGAGAGAACAGGCAGATAGAACGATGAGCAGTACACTGGATGAAGACCTGATATATGAGATATTATCAGTGGTGGAGGAAATACCGGAAGGTTGCGTCGCTACCTATGGTCAGATAGCCCGGCTGATAGGACGGGAAAAGAATGCCAGACTGGTGGGGAAAGCATTGTCGGTGGCCGGAATATATGGAGAATATCCGTGTCACAGGGTCGTCGATCATGCTGGCAGATTGGTTCCTGGATGGGATGAGCAGAGAGGTCTGCTGATAATGGAAGGAGTCCCTATGAAGGATGAGCGCCATGTGGATATAAAGAAGTGCAGATGGGATGAGAAAGGAGAGCAGTATGGCATTTAAAAAGGTGAAAGGCGACATAACAGAGATGAAGACCGACGCGATCGTCAACGCAGCCAACTCTCAGCTGGCGCGAGGTGGCGGAGTGTGTGGCGCCATATTCAGAGCAGCCGCGTCTGACAAATTGCAGGAGGATTGCAGGAAGCTGGCTCCATGTCCGACAGGTCAGGCAGTGATAACGGACGGATATGGATTGCCGGCCAGATATATCGTCCATACAGTGGGGCCTGTATGGAACGGCGGCGGTAATGGAGAAGAAAAACTGCTGCGCAGCGCTTATACCAGCGCCATGGAACAGGCGTGGAGAAAAGGGTGCCGCTCTATTTCCTTTCCGCTGATATCCGCCGGGATATATGGTTACCCGAAAGATGAGGCCATGAGAGTGGCTGAGGAGGCCATAGAGGAGTTCACAGAGGAGCATGATATGGAAGTATATTTGGTCCTGTTTTAATATTGCAAATATGTATCGCAAATGCAGCAAATTGATATCGAAAAGGTAACATATATAGTTGACTTTTTTAGCCATTTCCTGATAAAATATTATCAACGTGACAGATGAATAAAGAAATCCGAGTCCTGAACTCCTTCGTTTTGGCAAAGCATGGAGACTGGACCGATAGGGTCTGTGTGGAAACATATGGGCCTCCCGTATTAGGAAAGGATGAGTGCCGACTCTGTGAGCGTGCCGCGAAGGGGATATCGCGGGGCGAGATCGCGTTTGATGCTGTTTGATGTTATCGTTATTTACGATCCTTTCCGAGAGACGGAAAGGATTTTTTATTTGTCTCTAAAGTTGTTGTGCAGTTTGGGTTAATGTTGTTAAATCGGAGGCAATTATTATGAATTTGAAGAAAATGACATTGAACATCAACGGTGCTGACCGTATGTTCATCTGCGATCCGGAAAAGGATACGCTGGCATCCGTACTTCGTCGTCTTGGACTTACCGGAACGAAAGTAGGCTGCGGCACAGGCGTATGCGGCGCATGTTCCGTTATCCTTAATGGCAAAGTAGTTCGTTCCTGTACCAGGAAGATCAACAAGATCGAAGAGTACAGTTCGGTTATAACCATAGAGGGGATCGGTAATCCGCTCCATCCGCACCCGCTTCAGTATGCGTGGGTAAATCTTGGAGCTGTACAGTGTGGATTCTGCGTTCCGGGATTCATCGTCTCGGCTTACGCGCTGCTGCAGGAAAACTCGAATCCTACGAGAGAAGACGTCCGCGACTGGTTCCAGAAGCACAGAAACGTGTGCAGATGTACAGGATACAAGCAGATCGTAGACGCTGTAATGGAAGCTGCTGCTATCCTCAGAGGCGAGAAGACATTTGAGGATATCACATATGACTGGTCGAAGGATATCAAGGAAGGCTTCTATGGCAAACCGCTCGTTCGTCCTAATGCTATGGCAAAGGCATGTGGTGTATGCGACTATGGTGACGATATCGAGCTGAAGATGCCGGCTGAATCGCTGCATGCTGTCCTCGTGATGCCAATGAAGACGAACCACGCGAAGATCCTCAATATCGATTTTGAAGAAGCAGAAAAAATGCCAGGTGTTGTAAAGGTCATCACGGCTAAGGATCTTGCTCCGGCAGGAAAGCTGATGGCATATCAGTTCTCACCGAGAACGGTGGAATTTGAACAGACACATAAGATCCTGCAGGATGAGAAGATCGTAAGATGGGGAGATCCTGTGGCTATGGTAGTAGCTGATACTAAGGATCATGCCAGAGCTGCTGCCAATAAAGTGAAAGTTGAACTGGAACAGCTGACGGAATACATGAATTATCTGGATGCTGTAAAACCTGATGCTGAGAGAATACATGCGTCTTTCGACAACATATACAGCCAGCAGCCTGTACTGAAAGGCGATTACGAGCATGTGCCTGAGATGATAGACGAAGCTGCATATTCCGTAGAGGGAAGCTTCTATTCATCGAGAGAGCCGCATATGTCGATAGAAGGAGATACGGCTCAGGCATATTATGATGAAGATGGCAAGCTTTGCGTACATTGTAAGACCATGACCCTTTACTTCGACAGAGACGATATGGCGGAAGCTATCGGTATCCCTGTTGAAGATCTGCGAGTTATAGAAAACCCTACGGGAGGTTCCTTCGGATGGGCGATGAACGCCGCTTCCTACGCACTGGTAGGAGCTGCTACCAAGGTGACGGGAATGCCTGTTGCACTGTCCATGACTTATGCTGAATTCATGGCCTTCTCCGGTAAGCGCTCCCCTGCCTTCTTCAACGGAAGACTGGCTTGCGACAAGGATGGAAAGATCATAGCAGGTGAATTCGATTCAGGTCTCGACAATGGTGCATATCCTGAGATGGGTGACGATAAGCTGACGAAGATACTCAGATTCATGTTCTTCCCTTACTATGTTCCTAACGTAGTCGGTCTTGCCAGAAGTGCTGTGACCAACCACAACTTCGGCGTACCTTACAGAGGGTATGGAGCTCCGCAGGCTTATACATGCGGCGAGGCTCTTATCGATATGATGGCGGAAAAGATCGGCATGGATCCGTTCGAATTCAGATATAAGAATATTGCAAGGCCTGGAGATACGAACCTCAACCAGAGACAGTTCCTCCAGTATCCTATGGAAGAAATGATGGATACTCTGAAGCCTCTCTATGAAGAAGCTGTAAAGAGAGCCAAGGCTGAAGATACACCGGAAGTGAGAAAGGGCGTCGGTATCGCTTGGGGCGGATACAACGTAGGCCTGGGCGGAGTCGATGAAGCTACCGTGGCTATCGAGCTGGTAGGTGACGGCAAGTTCAGAAAGTACGACACATGGCAGGATCAGGGCCAGGGCGGAGATGCCGGTTCCCTTGTCTGCACGCTGGAAGCACTCAGACCTTACTTCCCTGACGTTACTCCGGATGATATAAAGGTGATCCAGACGGACAGCAAATACTGCCCTAACACCGGTGAGTCCGCAGGCTCAAGATCTCACTTCGCCAATGGTAAAGCCTCCATCGTAGCTGCCAAGATGCTGGCTGACGCTATGAGAAAGGAAGATGGGACATACAGGACCTATCAGGAGATGATAGACGAAGGAATACCTACGAGATATGACGGACACTGGGTTGCCGCGGACGAATGGGATTACTTCGACTTCCTCGATCCTAACGACGGAACAGGCGAACCTACATACGCTTACACATATGCCCTGTTCATGGCAGAAGTATCCGTAGAGACTGCTACAGGAAAGACTACGGTAGATAAGATGACATGTATCGACTGGGTAGGTAAGGTAGGTAATATCCAGTCCGTAAATGGTCAGGCATTCGGCGGAATGTCACACGCTATCGGATTCGCTCTTCAGGAAAATTATGAAGACGTGAGAAAGGACACCAATATGCTGAGAGCAGGAGTTCCTTACATTAAGGATATTCCTGACGATATGGTGGCTATCCATATGGATGGTTATGACGAGAGAGGACCTTTCGGTTCGTCCGGAGCATCGGAAGCATTCCAGTCCTCAGACCACGTGGCTGTCATCAACGCTATCAACAATGCCTGCGGCGTGAGGATCTACGACCTGCCTGCATCGCCTGAAAAGGTAAAGGCCGGTATCGATGCCATAGCCAGAGGAGAAGAGCCTGAAAAGCCAGGAAAGTACTTCCTCGGTTCAGAGCTCTATGAAGAACTTGAAAACCTCAAGGCCAATCCGCTCAGCTGGGATTGATAGCTGACTGTTGATCTGACGGATCGGAATAAGGAAGATATGGGAGTTGTCGCAGCGGAGAGTTTATCGATGCGGCAGCTCCCTGTTTTATATGAGTTGCACAGGTAATTTCGTGACGGAGAGGAGCGGTCATGACTAATTTTTATATCCATGTCTGTGAAAAAGGGCATGCAAAAACGGATTTCAGAAGGATAAAACCGGGACAGACTTGCGAGAAATGTGGTGCTCCACTTCTGGATTCGTGTCCGCAGTGCGGGGAGCTGATAAAGAAGTGGCATTACTACGGTTCCGTCCCCAGAGGTCCTAAGGCCGAGAGCTTTCCGTTGCCTGACAGGTGCCAGCACTGCGGCTGTCGTTTTCCGTGGGCAATAAAATAATCAAGATCTATCATTTGAATATGATTCCCTATAGAAACAGCAGGTTGTACAAATTGATGATTGCAACTTTTCGGGACAACTACCATCTTTTATGGGTTTATTTCGAATGTTGATAGAATCCGATGGACTTGAGACTGTCGAGCTGCTTCCACGTCGCGACGACTTTACTTTTGGAAGGCCGTAACGTATAATGTAGGAAGCTGAGAATAGAAAAGCAACCTTGATATCAGTAAGGAGAAGAGAATGAACTACAATCAGAATGGATCGGGAGGTTATCCTAACGGAGATATCCCCGGAAAGAATAAGGCTATAGCGTCCCTGGTGCTGGGTATAATATCGGTAGTGCTCTGGTTTTTCGGATATTCGTCCATATTGTCCATAATCCTGGGGATCATAGGACTCGTCCTTTCGTCCAAGGCGAAGGAGGAAGGATACGATGACAACCTGAGGATGGCGGGATTCGTCCTGTCGCTGATAGGTATTATCGGAGGAGCATTTTTCTTCGTGGCCTGTGTGGCGTGCGTGGGTCTGCTGGGGATAGCAGGCATAGGAGCCAGCCTGTGATGTCGGACATCATGGTGTTGGGACGGGAGATACCAATATATGGAGCGATAGGGATAACAGGCGTGTGCCTTGCATTGGCATGCGCCTTGTTTTCATGTAAAAGATTTGGATTGAGCAAGGACGATACGCTCTATGTGATGGTCTTCGGCGCCATAGGTGCTATGGCTGGCGCCAAGCTACTGTATCTGGCAGTATCCGCAGGAGCCATAGCAGGAGAGCTGACATCGGGGCAGGCGCCGTTGTCAGTGACTGCGCTCAAATACATGAGCGGAGGCATGGTATTTTACGGAGGGTTTATTGGAGGACTGGCGGTGAGCTGCTTTATGGCAAGACGATATGGGAAAGCCGGGGCGGATTTTTTTCCTGTCATCGTGCCTGCTTTCGCATTGGCTCACGGCATTTCAAGGTCAGGATGTTTGCTTGTGGGATGTTGTTACGGCGTTGAAACGTCAGGAGCTTTCCATATCACATATGAGTCGTCCATGATAGCGCCCAACGGAGTGCCGCTGATACCGGTGCAGGGCATGGAAGCGGCAGGAGAGCTTATCATTTTTTTTATACTTATTTGGCTTTCTCGTCGTGTGAAGGACAGGAGAGATATCTTATATGCGTACATTTTTATGTATGCTCCAATGAGGTTCTGCCTGGAATTCCTGAGGGGAGATGAGGCGCGGGGGTTCATCATGACTCTGTCCGTATCGCAATGGATAAGCCTGGCGTTGATGGGGGCAGTTGTGGTGATGAAGGTGACGGACGTGACAGTAAGAGCGTGGCGCAGGCGGGATATACGGAAAGACGGAGAGTGAAAAAGCGTTGTTTTCTTTTCAAAAAGCATTATAATATTATTGTTGCGTACGGATAAGAAACGCGTCAAGAAGGGGGAACAGATGATAAGGAAAGCGACGAAGAAAGATCTGGACTCAGTGGTTCGGATATACGAATCAGTACTGATAGAAGAGGAAAAAAGGAATGAGAAAATGGTGGGATGGGTAAGGGGGATCTATCCTACGGATAAGACTGCCCTGGACGGATTGGAACAGGGATCATTGTTCGTTTATCAGGAGGGCGACAGAATAGTCGCGACTGCCAAGATGGATAACGTACAGGCGCCGGAGTACGCAGAATGCGACTGGGGATATGATGTGCCTTACGATAAAGTAATGGTGCTTCATACGCTTGCGGTCGATCCGGAATGCTCGGGGCGTGGATACGGCGGTAAGTTCATAGATTTTTACGAAAAGTATGCATCGGAAAATGGCTGTGATTATTTGAGGATAGATACCAACGTGAAGAATACCATAGCCCGCCATATATATGAAAAGCATGGCTACAGCAGAGCGGGAACAGTGAAATGCTCGTTCAAAGGTATAAATGATGTGTACCTTGCATGCTTTGAGAAGAAACTCTGAAAGGCGGAGCAACCTGAAGGCAGCGGAAGGGTAGACATCGGCAGGAAAATGTCTGACGAGGAACAACGGCAAATCTGACGGACCGGCCTCAGTCGGTTTGATCAGCAAGATAATCCTTGTCCTTATCCTTCTTGTGTGGTATGAGTTTTACGACGACCGAGTCGTCGTTTTTGTTTTTCACGAAGAAATATCCCAGCACGGAGAACACCAGGGCGCCTATGAAGTTCACGAAAAGATCCTGCATCGTATCGATGAGCCCGATATCGAGGTATCCTCCGAGGCCAAGATCATGCCCGGAGACTGTGACATCGCTGATATTTTCCATTACGACAGGATCATTTTCTCCTGTGGGATTGAGCATCACCGAAGATATTGTATGTATGACCGTATCTTTCTGCATATCGAAGCCTAAAAATCTGTCCATGGAGAACTCGAAGAATTCCCAGAACACTCCTATGGTCATGGAAAAGCAGAACGCCACGATCGATGTGAAGAGTGGTGACAGGTATATGAGGAGCCTGTCGCTCTTGTTGAGCAGCCGTACCAGTGAAAGACCGATGGCGGCGGCCAGGAAACCGTTAAGAGTATGGAGCACCGTGTCCCAGAAGGGGAAAATACTGTAGAAATTGAATATTTCACCCAATATTTCGGCAGCAAATATGAAAATGAGCATAGTTATTTCCAGCATGGTAGGCAGCTCGATGCGCAGCGCTACCTGGAGAAAGCTGGGAACTATCAGCAAAACAAGAGTGAGAAGGCACAGGAAGGCGCTCTCATAATTTTCAGTTACGACTGTGAATATCAGTACGCCGATAACAAGAGCACGTAATATCGTATATATGATAAAGGAACTGCGGTGTTCCCGAAGCTCCCGTTTAAGTGCGTTATGTAATCTGGGGATAATATTTTTTCTGTTTTTCATGCCTGTATCATGTCACATCCTTTTATGTATTTATAATATTATAACAGCAGACACAGGATAAATCCAGAACTCTCGAATAGTATGTATCATATCAGATATATGAGGAGGACGATATGATAACCATCAGTTTGTGTATGATAGTGAGGGATGAGGAGTCGGTTCTCGGGCGGCTGCTGGAACAGATGAAGGATGTGGTCGATGAGATCATCATAGTGGACACAGGATCTGTCGATAAGACAGAGGAAATTGCCAGACAGTATACATCGTCGGTCTTTCATTACCAATGGCATGACGATTTCGCTGCCGCCAGGAATTTCGCGTGTCAGAACGCTGCCATGGATTATTGGATGTGGCTGGACGCAGACGATGCAGTCACGCCGGAAAACCAGGCGCGCTTGCTGGAATTGAAGCGGACGCTGGAGCCTGATACGGACGTAGTAATGATGAGGTACGCGACCGGGTTTGACGAAAAAGGAAAGGCTAATTTCTCGTATTACCGAGAGAGGCTGATCCGGAACGGGAAAGGGTTCCGCTGGGAGGGGAGAGTGCATGAAGCGGTGACTCCTGCAGGAAAGGTGGTCTATTCCGATGTGGTGATAGAGCATCGTAAGGTGTTTCAGGGAGATCCAGACAGAAATCTGAGGATATATGAAGATATGCTCTGTGCCGGAGAGGAATTCAGTCCGAGGAGCCTTTTTTATTATGGGAGAGAGCTGCTGTATCACCAGCGGTATGAGGAGGCGGCTGCGGTGCTGGAAAAATTTCTGGAGACGGAGGAAGGATGGAAGGAGAACAAGATAGACGCGTGCTTGCAGGCGGCCAGGTGCTACGAAAAGATGGGCAATGCGGAAAAGCGTATGGGGCTGTTGCTGGAGAGCTTCCGGTATGATATACCGAGGGCTGAAGTGTGTTGTGATATGGGGCGCCTGTTCATGGAAAAACGGGACTTTGAAAAGGCGGCATATTGGTATGGTCAGGCATTGGCTGTTCCTGACAGATATGGAGAGGGCGGGTTCGAGCAGAAAGAATTTCACGGATTCATACCGCTGATACAGCTATGCGTGTGCTGTGACAGGATGGGCGATATCAACGGGGCGTGGCAGTATCATCTCCGTTCCGCTGTCCTGAAGCCTGAGGACGAATCTGTCAGAAAAAATCAACGATACTTCGAGCGCCTTTTTGCGGAGCGGTGAAAGGATGAAAAAGTGTCACCCTATTGGGGAAAAAGCATATGGTAGAGTATGGGCGTCGAGACGGACGCCGATATGACGTATGGATGAGAGATCCATGACAGTCAGCAATGAGGATGCTGATAAGGGGGAAAGTATATGCTTTTTAATAATTCCAACAATAACGACTGCTGCTGCGGTAATTACAATAATAGCTGCTGCAACAGAGGTGTTACCGGCCCGACAGGTCCGACAGGCCCGAGGGGTTGTCCGGGTCCGAGAGGACCAAGAGGCGAGCAGGGGCCGATGGGGCCTGAAGGGCCTATCGGATTTCCGGGTCCGGCAGGCCCAACTGGTCCAACCGGACCGACCGGAGCAACCGGTACTGCCGGAGCTATGGGGATAGCTGGAGCAACCGGACCTACAGGAGCGACGGGGCCTACAGGAGCAACCGGACCGACCGGAGCAACAGGTCCAACTGGCCCGACGGGCGCTGCCGGTGCAGGCCTTGATACAGTAGCCGAATTCACACCGGGAACAGCTTACGCTGCAGGAGCGATGGTTTATTACAATGGAGCGCTGTACCAGGTGGCCAGAAGCAATCCTGCCGGGACTCCGGGAACGTCGCCGGATTTCAATCTGGTCACTGTTACTGAGGAGACTGGTATCGCGGGACCTACCGGAGCTACCGGCCCAACAGGCCCAACTGGCCCGACTGGGCCAACCGGAGCAACAGGCCCAACCGGGCCGACGGGGGAAGCCGGAGCAACCGGGCCTACAGGAATAGCAGGGACAATGGGAGCAACCGGACCTACAGGAGCAGAAGGCGCCACGGGCCCGACAGGCCCAACAGGGCCAACCGGTGCAGAAGGAGCTGCAGGGACGGAAGGCGCTACCGGCGCAACAGGTCCGACCGGACCGACAGGCCCGACCGGTGCGGAAGGAGCCGCAGGAGCAGAAGGCGCCACCGGCGCAACTGGCCCTACCGGGCCGACAGGCCCGACCGGAGCTACCGGAGCGGCACCGACAGCCGCGTCGGCCGTTACGGACCTTTCGCCGAGCAGCTCCACTACCGATATAGAGAACAAGGTCAATGAGCTTCTGGCAAGTCTCAGAGCGGCAGGATTCCTGGAAAACTAGGGGAGTTGATATGCCACTGGCCCGGTGAATAAGAAGAGGTGTCGATCTGATACAGAACGACACCTCTTTTGTAATAGCTTTCCCGGAGGCACATGCTTCGGTGGTATTTACCAATTTCTCGAATATCGATATCCCAGGTGGCATCGTTCGTATGCCTGATTCTTTGAATGATGAAATGTTGATATCATCGAAAATGCCAAAATACATATATTTATGAAGTCTAATAGGCATTATTGACCTGTTTTGGTATTCTGCCAACCGACTGGTATGCCAAATACGTTGAAAAAATGCTGCTTTTAGGCATAGCTACGCCGTTTTCTTACAAGAAAAATGCTAAATGCTCAGGAAAAGAAACTGTCATTAGGCATATCGCTTTTGGGAAAGCGGGTCCGGATCTGCTATTTATGCCTAATACGCTTTAAAAATCCAGTCAATAGGCATATCCGCTGTGGGGAATGTTTCGTCGCGGCAGATATCTGACACGACCTGTTCACTTCACCGGTCGATGCTTTCAGAAATGTAATGTGATAAGACATATGTAACAAAAAGAAAAAAGAAAGAGGAATACTCTGATATAATTAATTCACCACAAAAAACATATCAAAAGGAGTATCGCCTCATGGCTATTGTACCCTGAAGGGCACAGGTAACAGAAGAAATGAGTATCGCCAGCGCGTATATGAATATGCGCTAAAGCATGGAGTGACAAAGGCAGCAAGAAGATATCACACCTACAGGCAGTTCGTATACAGACATCTTGAAAAGTATGAAAGTATGATGGAAGCGTTCGGAGCCTTGCGTTGAGGTCGAGGAAGCCTCAGCACAGCCCGAATGCATATACGGAAGAAGAGCTGAAGAGGATAAAAGAGAAAAGTGCATACGAGATGAAGGAATTCATAAAGAGTCTGAGAAAAAGAATGGGATTCAAGATAGAGACTATCCAGGTAGACAATGAACCGGAATTCGTAAATGACGATGCTAAGACGGAAAAGGACAGTGCATTTGAAAAAGCAGTAAAGAGGAGGAGATGAAGTTTAAAAGGACGAGACCGTATTCACTGTGGCAGAATGGTAAAGTAGAGAGAAGCCACAGCGAAGACAGTATTGGACTTCAAAATCCCCCATCAGGTAGTAGCAGAGTATTTCTCAAAGTGTAACAAATGTCTTGACAGTTAAGAAGCGGCAGCTTTCTTTACATCAAAACATGATTGTAGACCTTTTGAAGAGATGATATAATAATAACGATGCGCCTAAAGGCGCAGAAGAGCTACGGCAATCATATCTCAGCAATATTTTTGATCAGGTGGTGAAAGTTTGAAGGAAAGAAATGTGGTGTTTCTATTGATGTGCGTGCTGGTGTGCGCATGGGGACTGGATTATATCGTGGCAAAATCGGCCCTTGAGCTGTTGGAACCTCTCAATCTGTTGTTTTTGAAGTATACCATGGGTGTGCTGGTAGTCTTCATCGCTAAGATGATAAAGGACAGGAAGTTCTACGTCAGGCCGAGAGACATCCCGTTTTTTATCATATGCTCTCTGACAGGAGAGATATTGTATTACTTCTGTGAATACTCGTCGATGGATTATCTGCCGGTGTCGATCATCACCATAATACTGGCCTTCGTACCGGCTGTGTCTATCATAGCGGAACGCGTCGTATTCAAGAAGCGATTCACCGCTAAGATGATGTTGGGAGTGCTGATATGTGTGATAGGCGTGGGGATCGTCATCGGAGCGGATTTTCGGGAACTGCTGCAGGGCAGAGCTATAGGATATCTGCTGGCCTTCGGGGCGGTGGTATCGTGGAACATATATAATTTCATAACGGCGAAGATCTCGAGAAATTACGCGAGCCCGACGATGGCGTTCAATCAGCTCATCTGTACGATCCTGATACTTGGACCGTATGCGATACATACGATGCCGCCTGTAGATACGTTTACGCCGGAGATAGTAGGCGGGATAATGTATCTGGGATTTGTCAGCGCAGGGATGGGATTCATGATCACAGTCAGGAGCCTGAAGGTCCTGGGGCCGACCATATCCGCGATGTTTTCAAATTTCCTGCCGGTGACGGCTACATTCTTCGGATGGATATTCCTGGGCGAGGCGATAGGCGCGGCGCAGTTCATAGGCGGCGCCGTAGTTATAGCGTCATCGTGCATAGTGATAAAAGAGAAAGGTAAAATGGAGGAACGGTTAAATGAAGGAGAAACTGAACCTGACGATGCTGACTGACTTTTATGAGATAACCATGGCCAATGGATATTTCTGCAGCGATATGGCAGACGACATTGCGTATTTCGATATGTTTTTCAGGAGGATCCCGGACGAAGGCGGATACGCCATAATGGCGGGGCTCGAACAGCTGATAGAGTATCTGGAGGATCTGGAGTTCACGGATGAAGATATAGAGTTCCTCAGGAGCAAGAAGATCTTCGACGAGAAATTCCTCAGCTATCTGAAGGACTTTGAATTTACATGTGACGTATGGGCTGTCCCGGAAGGTACTCCTATATTTCCGGGAGAACCGATAATTACAGTCAGAGGACCTGTGATGCAGGCTCAGTTCATAGAAACGATGATACTCCTGATAATAAATCATCAAAGCCTCATAGCCACCAAGGCCAGCAGGATAGTGAGGGCTGCGGCCGGCAGACCTGTCATGGAGTTCGGCACGAGAAGAGCCCATGGCGCCAGCGCGGCCATATATGGGGCGCGGGCAGCGTATATAGGAGGCTGCGCGGGTACGGCATGTACCATATCTGACAGAGATCATGGGATCCCTGCCATGGGGACCATGGCGCACAGCTGGGTACAGATGTATGATGATGAATATGAGGCTTTCAAAAAATACGCGGAGATATATCCTACCAACTGCACATTGCTGGTGGATACTTACAATGTGCTGAAGTCGGGCGTACCGGCAGCAATAAAAGTTTTCAAGGAAGTGAAGCCGGAGAAGATGGGCATCAGGATAGATAGCGGAGATATATCATATTTGACGAAGAAGGCCAGAAAAATGCTGGACGATGCGGGGCTGGAGGATTGTTCCATCGTCGTTTCCAACTCGCTGGACGAGTATCTCATAAGGGATATAATCTCGGAAGGCGCCTGCGTGGATTCCTTTGGAGTGGGAGAACGTCTCATCACCGCCGGCTCGGAGCCAGTCTTCGGTGGCGTGTATAAGTTGTCAGCTCTGGAAAAGAACGGCAGGATGATACCGAAGATAAAGAAGAGTGAGAATGTGGAGAAGATAACGAATCCGGGATTCAAGAGCGTCTTCAGACTTTTCGATAAGGACAGCAACAGAGCGTTGGCGGATGTCATCGTCCTGGACGGGGAGACGATACCTGAAGGAGAAGAATATGAGATCTTCGACCCTGAGGCTGTATGGAAGAGAAAAAAAATAAGGAATTTCTATGTGAAGAATCTGAGAGAGAAGATCTTCGAGGGCGGAAAGTGTGTGTACCGATGTCCTGATATCGAAGAGATAAAGGATTACTGCGCAAAACAGCTGGACGCCATGTGGGATGAGATGAAGCGCTTTGAGAACCCGCAGACATATTACGTGGACCTTTCATATAATCTATGGAAGCTAAAGCATGATATGATAGAAGAGCTTTAAGAATGGGTCGGCCACGAAAGGCCGCATGTTTCGAAGGAGTGATCTGGACTAAGGATCGCCCTTCGATTTTTTTGCCGCGAATGGGTCGTACGAGTCAGTTAATGTATTGAATTTTCGCAAAACCGTTCAAATTTGCGGCGTTGCGGCTACATGTGTGCTCAGAAACGAAAAAAGCAAATATTTGCCGTATCTTTACTTTCGCTGTGTTATAATGTCCGTGCTGGAGGGGAATATGGTAGAAATGAAAAATCAAATAAGAGATTTTGTGGTGATGACAGTGGTCCTGGCATTGTCATTCGGACTCACTATTTCCATTCAGAATTTCCTTGACACGGAGGCTATCGCTCCGGTCATCTTCGTTCTGGCAGTGTTTATCGTCGCCATGGGAACCGACGGGTACAAGTGGGGGATACTGGCGGCGTTTCTCAGTGTATTGGCTGTAAATTTCGCTTTCACATTCCCGTATTTTGAGTTCAGTGTTTCCATGCCGGAAAATATCTTTTCGGGCATCGTTATGCTGCTGGTCGCTGCGATGACCAGTGCGTTGGCTACGAAGACCAAACGCCAGGAAGAGCTGAGACGGGAGGCGGAAAAGGAAAAGGTCAGGGCAGATCTGCTGCGAGCCGTTTCCCACGATATACGCACGCCGCTGACGACCATATACGGCGCGGGATCAGCTGTCATGGAAAATTATGATCTGCTATCGAAAGAGCAGCAGATGAAAATGCTCAAGGGCATATGTGAGGAGTCGGAATGGCTCATACGCATGGTTGAAAATCTGCTGTCGGTCACCAGACTCGACGGCGGTAATGTGTCCGTCATCAAAACTCCCGTACCGCTGGAGGAATTGATAGATTCGGTACTGATGAAATTCAGGAAACGTTATCCAGGCGTAGAGCCGGAAGTATCCATGCCGGAAGATTTTATCAGCGTCCCTATGGATGCGCTCCTCATAGAACAGGTCCTGCTTAATTTGATGGAAAATTCCGTTCGGCATGCTAAGGGGATGACGAGGTTGATCCTTTCGGTAAAGGTCGAAGATGAGAAGGCTGTTTTTCAGGTGTCAGATAACGGCAGCGGCATAGATGAGGGGAAAATCGGGGCGCTCGTGGGAGAAGACGGGAGATATGGAGAACGTTATGGAGATGCCGGCAGGACAAACAGCGGCATCGGACTTTCGGTTTGCGCCGCCATCATAAAAGCTCATGACGGCACCATCGAAGCCGAGAGCGGAGAAAGAGGCACCACAGTGCGCTTTTTCCTGAAGATGGAGGATTTGCAGGATGAGCAATAATAAATACAGGATATTGATAGTCGAAGATGAGGAGAATATCCGTGATTTTGTGGAAACAGTATTGGAAATGAACGGATATCAGGTCATGACGGCAGCCACCTGTGAGCAGGGGATGACTATGTTTGCGTCTCACAATCCTGATCTGGTAATATTGGATCTGGGCTTGCCGGACAGAGACGGGATGGATATGATAGAGGAGATAAGGAAGTCTTTCATCACGCCTGTCATAGTATTGTCGGCCAGACTGGCGGAATCGGACAAGGTGAAGGCTCTCGATATGGGTGCTAACGATTATATAGCGAAGCCTTTCGGGACTGCGGAGCTGATGGCCAGGATACGGGCCACACTGAGGAACGCCAGGTACAATGCTGCGGCGAGGGTGTCGCCTGAAGGAGTTTTTAAGGCCAGGGATCTCAGCATCGACTACGATCGGCGTCAGGTGAAGATAAATGATGAGAAAATAAGCCTTACCCAGACAGAATACAACATCGTTGCTTTCTTATCGGAGCATTCGGGAAAGGTAATGACATATTCGTCTATTATACATGCCATATGGGGCATGGAGGATAGCGGCAGTATAAAGCGGCTGCAGGTCAATATGGCCAATATACGGAAGAAGTTCGGAAGCAGGCCGGGGAAGAACCGGTATATATTGAATGAACTGGGGGTAGGATACCGTATGATAGACGGTGAATGAAACGAATGAGAATATACAGTAAGATATAGAATACAGATACAGACAGGAGGATAATCAAAGGATATTCATGTTTAGATTCATAAAGAAGCAGCCGACAGGACGCATCATAGCCATGGGCTTTGCGTTGGCTATATTGCTGGGCTCAGTGCTGCTGATACTGCCGTGCAGCGTAAAGGAAGGAGTAGATCTGAGCTATATTGACGCTCTCTATACATCTACCAGCGCCGTATGTGTGACGGGACTGATAGCCGTCGACGCAGGCGACACGTTCACGTCGCTGGGGCAGTTTTTTCTGGGACTTCTGATACAGATCGGAGGACTGGGCGTCACGGCTGTGGGCGCCGGTGTCATCGTTGCCATAGGTAAAAAGGTGAATTTCAAAGGGCGAAATTTGATAAGGGACGCGATGAATGTCAACTCGGGAAAAGGGATGGTCAAGTTTGTCAAAAGTATATTTTATACGACCATAATATTCGAGTTGCTGGGAGCTGTATTCAGCTTCATTGTATTCGTTCAGGATTACCCGCCTCTCAGGGCCGCGGGTATCAGCATGTTCCATTCGGTAGCCGCGTTCAATAATTCAGGCTTTGATATACTTGGAAATTTTCAGAATCTGATACCATATCAGAACAATGTGCTGCTGAACATAGTCACATGTGTGCTGATATTCTTCGGCGGTATAGGGTTCCTGGTAATAAGAGAAATGCTGGCTAAGCGATGTCGCTGGAAGAGGTTTTCCATGCACACGAAGGTGGTGCTGTCGGTAAGTCTGGCGTTGATAGTGGCCGGGACTCTGTTGATAAAACTGACGGAAGATGTATCGTGGCTTGGAGCTTTCTTTCACAGTGTTTCTGCCAGAACCGCCGGATTTTCCACATATTCGTTGGGTGAATTCTCCGACGCGGGGCTTCTGGCTATCATCGTGCTGATGTTCATAGGGGCTTCGCCGGGGTCTACCGGAGGCGGTATAAAAACCAGTACCTTCTTCATATTGCTCCAGGGGATAAAGTCGTCGGCGACCAACAAGATGGAAGAAGCTTTTCACTATGCGGTACCGGCCAACGCCTTCCATAAAGCGGCAGTGATAACGCTGATAGCTATCGGAGTGATACTGACGGGAACGTATGTGATGGTGATAATGGAGCCGGGGGTCTCCACCATAGATGCGCTCTTTGAGATGACCAGTGCATTCGGCACCGTAGGCCTTTCTACGGGAATAACCCCTGACCTGAGTGTGGGAGCAAAACTGCTTTCCATCATGGTCATGTATATAGGAAGACTGGGGCCGCTGACAATAGCGTCTCTATGGTACTTTATAAAAGGCGAGAGAACTCGCTATCCAGAAGGCAATATTTCCATTGGATAATGACAGGAGGTAAAAATGTTCAACAGATATAAAAGAGGAAAGATGTCCTACGGGATCGTAGGCCTGGGTCGTTTCGGATACGCTCTGGCCAGTGAACTGGCGGCGATGGAGGCAGACCTGCTGATCCTCGATAAGAATGAGGAAAAGGTAAGAGAGATAAGGGAATACACGGAGAACGCGCTGGTGATAAAGAATCTGGATAAAGCGTCGCTGCTGGAGACGGGTATACAGAACTGTGATGTGGCTGTCGTCTGTATAGGAGAGCAGATGGATACGTCTATTCTGACGACCCTCAATCTGGTGGGAATGGGGATACCCAGGGTGATAGCAAGAGCCACCAGCAGTGAGCACGGTGAGATACTGGAAAAGCTGGGGGCGCAGGTAGTATATCCTGAGCATGATATGGCGGCGCGTCTGGCAAACCGCCTTGAAGCGGCTAACCTGCCGAACTTCGCCCAGCTCAGTGACAGGATCAGCATATCGAAGCTGAATATCTCCTATGAGATGGAGGATGAAACTGTTGCGGAGACGGATCTGAAAGGGAGGTTCGGTGTCAACGTCATAGCCATCGAGAGCAGTGGTGTCGTATATAAGGATGTGGATCCTGATTATGAATTCAAGGAAGGAGACATCATATTCGTCATCGGTGACAAGGACAATATCAAAGAGCTTACGGAGTGGATAGAGGACGATTGATGAGTTTGATAGCATTAAAAAGGGGAGCCGCTGAGATGCGTCTCCCCTTTGCTGTAAGTCAAGATTATTTTTTCGATTCTCTTTGCGCGTCATCGCTTATTGGATGCGTTGAGGACGTTTCTTATCTTGTGCTGCACCATTCCTTTGATGGCGTCTCTGGCAGGTCCCAGATACTTTCTCGGATCGAAGTCCTCCGGATGTTCGGCGAAATGTTTTCTGATCTCAGCTGTCATAGCCAGTCTCAGATCCGTATCGATGTTGACCTTGCATACTCCGTGCTTGGTCGCAGTCCTTATCATATCCTCAGGCACACCCTGAGCGCCCGGTATGTTTCCTCCGTATTCGTTGCATTTTTCCACGAATTCCGGGAGAACGGTCGATGCCCCGTGGAGAACCAGCGGAGTATCAGGTATCAGCTTGTGTATTTCCTCCAGCCTCTCGAAGTCCAGATATGGAGTGCCTTTGAATTTGTAAGCTCCATGGCTGGTGCCTATGGCTACCGCCAGCGAGTCTACGCCTGTCTTTTCCACGAACTCAGCGGCTTCTTCAGGAACGGTGAATGTAGCGTTCCTGGCGTCCACCTTGATGTTATCCTCGATACCGGCCAGTTTACCCAATTCGGCCTCTACCGAAACGCCTTTGCTGTGGGCGTATTCGACGACTTCCTTAGTCAGCCTTATATTTTCTTCAAAGGGATGCTTGGAGCCGTCTATCATCACTGAAGTAAAGCCGTCGTCCACGCATTTTTTGCATATGTCGAAATCCTCGCCATGGTCGAGATGAAGGGCGATATCCAGTCCCGTATCCTCGATGGCAGCTTCCACCAGCTTCACCAGGTATACCGGTTTGGCGTATTTCCTCGCGCCTGCGGAGACCTGGAGTATGAGAGGAGCCTTTTCCTCTTTTGCAGCCTCAACTATGCCCTGAATGATCTCCATGTTGTTGACGTTGAAGGCGCCTACCGCATAGTCCTGCGTCAAAGCTTTCGCGAACATGTCCTTTGTAGTAACTAGAGCCATCATTGACCTCCTTTTATTCAAATGATGATAAAAGTTATTCGATTATTATGTCCAGGATGTCTTCCTGTGTTGAACCTTCCGGGATCTGGAAGGTCCCCGTTTTCAGCGTCGCTTCCTCTCCGTCGGCAGTCTGACTGTTCACGTATTCTTCGAAGTCAGCGGCCGAAGAAACGAGACCTTCGCTTTCCAATGTTTCAGAGACTGTCGTTATGGTGGCAGCGTCGTCGATGGTTATGGAGACGATGTTGGAGTCGGTATTTGAAGTTTCCTCTTGCTGCTGAGATTCAGCCGCTGCCGCCTCCCTCGCCAATTGCTCCGGATAATCCATTATGACGCCTATCCTTGTATATATTATAAAGGCTGCCGCCGCCAGTATTATCAACACGATTATTATGTCGTTCTTATCGTAAAAAAAATCCTTGATCTTTCGCATTTCAATACTCCTTCCACATACATATTAACTTTAACATATTTCATATGGTTTCTCAAATCCAAAAGCCTGGTTTTTGATGAAAATTTCTTCACAGATAGGTTTTTCGCTACAATAAATTTGTATTTGGATGTGAAAGTGTTGTATAATTACATTTATGGTGCGATTAATGATAACCGAAAATGAGGCGGATCAGAGACTCGACAGATTCCTGCGAAAATATTTCAGACGTGCTTCTCTCAGTTTCATCTACAAGATGATAAGGAAGGATATAAAGCTCAATGGTCGGCGTGTCAGGGAGGATACCATACTCAGTATCGGTGATCAGCTGACTGTATATATGCCTGAGGAAAAGTTCAGGGAGCTGACTGCCGGGAAAAAGAAGAGCACCGTCAAAAAGCAGTTCAAGGTGGTCTATGAGGACGAGGATATCCTGATAGTGGATAAGCCTCGCGGGCTTCTTATCCATGGAGATTCCAGGGAAAAGAAGAATACGCTGGCGAATCAGGTGTGCGGATATCTTCAGGAACAGGGCAGCTACGACCCGACGGGGGAAAAGACTTTCACGCCGTCGCCTGTAAACAGGCTGGACAGAAATACGACGGGGCTTGTGATCTTTGGGAAAACTGCCGCCGCGCTGCGGAGCTTCACACGCCTTATCAGGCAGCGCGATGGTGTTGAGAAGTACTACCTGGCCATAATCTGCGGTCGTTTGGAGACGGCTCTGGTCCTGGATGACAGGATGAAGAAGGATGAAAGACGTAATGTTTCTGAGCTGGCGGACAGCAGTGAAGGTAAAGAGGCTGTCACCTATATAAGGCCGATAGAGTGCGGAGATCAGTTTTCCCTCGTCGAGGCGCGTATATTGACGGGCCGGACTCACCAGATCAGATTTCATTTGGCCAACGCCGGGTTCCCTATCGCAGGGGACAGCAAATACGGAGACGTCAGGATAAACGGGCGGCTGAAGAAGCATGGGATAACGACGCAACTTCTTCACGCTTGCAGATTGAAATTCGACGATTCGCCGGATATCCCGGAAGACCTGAGGGGCAAAGTGATGGAAGCGCCGGCTCCGTCCGACTTTATAAGAGCGGAACATCTGTTGATACATGGAAAGGATTAGCTTATGAGCAGCAGTGCAGCAAATCAGCAGGCATATGGAAGAAGAAGGAAGTCACCATATATGGTAGCCATCGTGTTGGCGATGGTCATGTTCATATTGGTGGCACCCGAAGTAAATGACGGTGATGCCATGTCTCCTACGATAAATGACGGGCAGATCCTGGTAGTCAGCAAGACTTCATATTCGCAGAACAGAGGGATCCCGGAACGGGATCAGCTGGTCATACTGGAAAAGAACGCTACCAATGCTCAGAAGGTGTCGGATGACAATATAATCGCAAGGGTGGCCGGACTTCCGGGAGAGACTGTTGAGATAAAGGATGGCAAGGTATATATAGACAGTAAGGAATATATTACAGAAAACGGTATTGAGGGTTCGGATGGAGAGATGTCGGTGACGCTGACGGAGGACGAGGTCTTTTTACTGTGTGATAACAGGGAAGAGTATATCGACAGCAGAAATGAAAAGCTTGGTCCGGTCAACATGCGTGATATAAAGGGCAATGTCCTCTTTTGCGTATGGCCGTTTTCCCGGTTTGGAGGAATCGACTGAAGATGAAGGAATTTATAAAGGACATAATAATAGCGCTGGTGATAGTCCTGGCCATAACGTTGGTGATAAAGCCTACGATAGTGAAGGAAAGCTCCATGGAGCCGACCCTTTATGAGAATAACTATCTGTTCGTCAATAAGCTGGCGTATGTAACTAAGGATCACCCTGATTACGGCGATATCATAATATTCAATTCCGATGTGAAAAAGGACGACGGCAGCGGCAATAAGATATTGATAAAGCGTGTCATAGGAGTTGAGAACGATGTGATGTCCATTTACGACGGCAATGTCTACAGAAACGGAGTACAGCTGGAAGAAGACTACACGCTGGAAGGGTATACGACAGGTGAGCTTTACGATTATGTGGTGCCGGAGAATGAAGTTTTCGTAATGGGAGATAATAGAAGTGTGAGCCTGGACAGCAGGTCAGCCGAAGTAGGCGCTGTCAGCGAAGATGACATAATAGGCAAAGCGTTTTTCAGGCTGTATCCTTTCAGTGAGATAGGATTGCTGTGATTTTCATCTGATGGGATGGGGAAAGGCCGGGAAAACAGGAAGATAGAGCAATACCGGGTACATATTTTCGACAGGAGGATCTATATGGTCAGAAAAATGGTGCTCTATCTGACAGCTGCTTTGATGGGGATGCTTGCAGCTGTCGCTCTTTCAGCGGTGTTTACCGTGACTTCAGTTACAGGCAGCGGGATGGAGCCGGCTGTGAAAAACGGGGAGAATATCCTCATCAATAAGCTGGCCTACAAATCATTTAGCAGTGAGAAACCGCAGGTGGGTGATGTGGTGGCATTCGGCAGTGATGTCCATGGAGAGGAAGGAGAAGGATCCGTTCTGGTAAGAAGGGTGGCAGGCGGCCCCGGAGACAAAGTTGAGATAAAGGATGATATATTTTATCTCAACGACAAACCGTATGAGAAGCATATGGTCGAAGCTGTGCATATGGAACCGATGGGTGAAGTGACATTGGGGAAAGATGAAATCTTCGTATTGAGCGATGACAGAAGTTCATCTATGGACAGCAGGAATGAAGCGATAGGTATTATAGATATCGGAGAGTGCATAGGGAAGGTGTGCTTTCATTGAGAAAGGACGATATTGGATGAAGGTCGCGGCCAATAACAAAAAGGCAAGACATGATTATTTCATAGAGGAGACATATGAAGCGGGAATATGCCTCACAGGCACGGAGATAAAGTCTGTGAGACAGGGAAAGGTCAGCATCAAGGAAAGCTACGCGAAGATAGAGGGTGAGGAGATCGTGCTCTATGGGATGAACATAAGCCCCTATGAACAGGGCAATCGATTTAACGCTGATCCGCTGAGACCCAGGAAACTATTGCTCCATAAACGGGAGATAAGGAAGCTGATCGGCTATACTACGCAGAAAGGCTTGACTTTGGTGCCTCTGCGGATGTACATTAATGATAGGGGACTGGCCAAGGTGGAAATAGCCGTGGCTCGTGGAAAGAAACAGTATGACAAGCGACATGATATCGCCAAGAGGGATGCTGACAGAAGGATGCAGCAGGCGATGAGAAGGTAAGGAGGCCGTGTTATGCAGAATTTCCTTAACAAAGTAGGCAAAACAGCGGGAGCTGCCGTCAACAAAGCGGGAAACAAGGCGAACGAGCTGATAGAAGTGAGTAAACTGAAAGCCAAGATAAGCACAGAGAAGCAGGACATAGAAACGTTGAAACAGGATATTGGCGATTACTGCTATTATCTTTTCAAGGATGGCAAGATAGAAGATGAGACCATTGCGGGGCACTGTGAGAGGATAAAGATCTGCGAGGCGATGATAGCGGAGCTGGAAAAGCAGATCGAGGATGTCAGAGAGGAGTACAGGGGAGGTTCTTCGGTCGATCTCAACTCTGAGGATGAAGCGGACGATCATTCTGATGCTTCCGAAGACGAAGGTAAAGCACAGTGATAAGGCATATTGAAACGCCGGGGACAGGAGATGCCTGACCGCATCAGCCGGCTGAGCCGGTGGCATAATAAGCAGATCTGTGATATAATATATAAGAGAGATATGGGGATGTTTTTGGTTTCGACGGGGGTGTGGAAGCCGGATAAGCGAGCCGTAGTCGCCAAGTCTACGTTAAAAGTGGCCGTTTAAATATAAACGCTAAAAAGAACAATAATTTCGCACCTATGGCTATGGCTGCGTAAGGCAGTCTGAAAGCTGTGCGTATCGTCTCCGGTTTACCTGTAGGCCGGATGTACGGTATCAAGCATACAGGAAAACTTCATGTGAAAGCCCGGCAGCATGAGGGAACAACGGGATAGCTGATGGAAAAGCCTGCTTCTGGGCGTTTTCAGAGGCGAAATCTTAAAACAGAAGATGCGCTCGGAGAAAGTCCGTCGGAAATGCTTTCGGACACGGGTTCGATTCCCGTCATCTCCACCACTAATCGGCTCGGGATGCTGACGCGTTCCGGGCTTTTTTATTGCAACGGAAAGCGCATGATTTCAATGGTTGCGGCGTTTTTTGAAACGTGATTTCAGACCGTTTACAAACGCATACAAACGGCAAAAAAACACAAAAAATAGGGGATTTTTGAGGAGAATAGGGGACAGATTGGGGACAAAAATGTGCGATTTCTTTAAACTGTACCCCATGTCAAGGACAAATAATTAGGGGTTGACCCTGTAAACTGGACATGCCCAAATAGATTTGCCCATGATACTGGACATCTCTAATTGTTAGACTGAAATATATAGAAGGTTAGACTGATATGCTGACCTTCTATTTCTTTAACGGATAAATCCCCGTCGTGATATATGAGTAATATTCATTGGGCGAAAGTTTTGCCAGATCCCATTGATAACGCTCATTGTTGTAATAGTCGATCCAATCATCTATGATGTCCTTTACTTCGCAGAAGTCAGTGCAGTTGCTGACATCAATCTCATCTTTCATATGTCCGAAGAAACTCTCCTGAGGAGCATTATCCCAGCAATTGGCTCTTCTGGACATAGACTGCCTGAGATTGCTGTCTTTTACAATTTCGATGAATTTGTAACTTGTATAATGGACTCCCCGGTCGGAATGGATAATTGTTTCTTCATCCAAAGAAATCCTATGGTTCCTGATTAGCTGTTCAACCGTGAGAAGTACAAAATCCAGCTTTAAATTATCGCTGATGGCGTATGACAGCACCTGCTTGGTAAAAGCATCAATTATGGTCGATAAATATGCAAATGTGCCATTGTAAGGAATATATGTAATATCAGTCAGAAGGATGCTTCGTGGTCCGTGTTCCTCAAACTCACGGTTTACAAGGTTGTCGGCAACATTATTGGTTTTTAATGCTGCGGCCATTCTCCGGTACGGGTTTGCCTGCCGTATGGGACAGATCAAGTTGTATTTATGCATCAACCGACTGATTTTTTTGACATTCATGAGAATCGGCGGATCCATGTGCAGAAGCCGCATGTGGATCCCTCGAACTCCTTTATCATATCCCCGGTGAGAGAAGGCTTCCAAGATCAATTCAAAGTCATGGCGGTCTTTCCGCTCCTGTTCATCCCGCTTATCTTTGCTGTTGACCCAGTTGTAATATCCGGATCTGGAAACACGGGCAATCGAGCAGAGTTCAGTGATCGTAAGAACATTATCTTCCCGGCTGACAAGCTCATGTATGAGCTGGAATTTAGATGAGCTTGTATCCATAATCAATCCTCTGAATCCTTTTTTATCTCCAGCTGCGAAAGTTTTTTTAAAAACTCAACTTCCTGACGAAGATATGTAAGTTCGGCAGACATGTTTTTAATGGCTTCGCTGGCATACATATGTGTATAATCAGTATTGGCAGGCGGACGTGTAATTCGCTGCGGAGATGAGGAGGCGACCCTTTGCTCCGGTGTCAGGCGGTTCTTTCTGAGGTTGTAAATGAAACCTCCAACACGTTTTTCGCCAAGGACGTCGTAATCATAGCCTAAAGTCCTGACGATGTCACGCAGGGGCATATCCTGCAGATACAGACGCCAGAATGCATCTTTGAACTCTTCTGTGAACTTTATGGTCGTATTGCTGACATTATAGGTGTATGGGTTTAACCTGAGTTCATCAATCTGTTCCTTTGTAAACAAAGATTTCATTTCATCACCTCCGTGAAGATACATAGATTATATCGTATTTTACTGCTTGGAGGTGGATTAAAACTCATTTTCCTTCAAGCTGTATCCCAAATTCTGTGTCCAGTTTTATGGGTACAGTTTAAACCTTCTTTCTGATACACTGCCAGCAAAGGAGGGAAGAACGATGTTTGAAAAGAAAATTCGAATCTGTCTCAACTCGGAAGAAATAAGAATTTTAACCAGAAGTCTCATTGACCTGAGAAATGATTTAATTCAACAGGGTAGATATACGGACGCAGTAGATGAGATCCTGCTGAAGCTGCTGAAAAAAGCATAGAATCCAGTACATACATATTAGTGAATATCTGTTTTACATAGCCATCTCAATAAGGAGGTGGCTTTTTTCATGCAGAATTTCAGGAGGTAGAACATGAAGATTTCCGTATTTGAAGGAAAAAGAAAAGAAAACGAAGCTGTAAAATGTGAAGAAAAAGAAAGATGCCCTGTGGAGTTTATCGAAGCTCTGGCAAGAGTTCTCGACCGAAGCATGTTGCAAGCGGCAAAAGAAAAAGGAATCACAATCGACGTATATACGGATGTGATCCACAGGATAGGCAGGTATACGGAGAAGGAAGAATATGACGTGGCATTTGATATGCTGCTTCAGCTTGCCTCTGTCCTTGAAACGGATGCGAAGTTTATCATAGAGGGACTTCCGTTTCTGGATGAGAACGCAGTAGATATATTCCTGGAATACTTTGCGGAATATATCGAAGACGGGCATGTACTGGATCTTCTACTTGAGCTTACGGAAGAGGATGAAGAGTGGGAAAAGGAGTCCATTGATGAAGTGCTGGAGGAGGCGTATAAGCAGATCAAGGCGATGTTTGGCTGTGAGGTGAAAGAAGATGAAAGGTGCGAAGATAATCGCCATATGTAATCAGAAGGGCGGAGTCGGCAAGACAACGACAACGGTCAATTTGGGGATCGGTCTTGCAAAAGAGGGAAAGAGAGTCTTGGTGATCGATGCAGATCCGCAGGGCGATCTGACGACCTGTCTCGGATGGAAAAATGGCGATGAACTGCAAACCACATTAGCCGACCTGATGAATAAGACTCTTACAGAAAGACCAATAGGAAAAGGAGAGGGAATCCTGCATCATGAAGAAGGGGTGGATCTCCTGCCATCGAATCTGGAACTTTCCGCAATGGAAATGAATCTGGTAAACGCCATGAGCAGAGAGATGACCTTAAAAAATTGCCTGAAAGAGATCAAGAAAGACTATGAATATATCCTTATCGACTGTATGCCGTCTCTTGGAATGATCACCGTGAACGCATTGGCAGCGGCAGACAGTGTGATGATTCCGGTGCAGGCACAGTATCTTCCGGCAAAGGGCATGACGCAGCTTGTTCAGACCATAGGGAAAGTGCAACGGACCCTTAATCCGGACTTGAGAATTGATGGTATCGTTTTGACGCTTGTGGACGGCAGGACGAATCTTGCGAAACAGACGCTGCATATTTTAAGAAATCAATACGGAAACCGGATGAAGATCTATTCTTCTCAGATCCCGGTTGCGGTAAAGGCTGCTGAGACAAGTTTTCAGGGGAAAAGCATTTATGCTTATGATAAAAACAGCTCTGTAGCAAAAGCCTATGAAAATCTGACGAAGGAGGTGATAAGGAATGGCGAGAAAACAAGAGATCGACTTCGAACTTCCGAAGCTCGATGACCTTTTTACTACGCAGCAGGAGCGGGACGAGGCGAAGCTAAAGAAGATCCATGATATACCTCTCGATCAGATCGACGATTTTCCGAGTCACCCTTTTAAGGTCATGGACGATGAAGAGATGTTGAAGCTGGTGGAAAGTATTCGGGAATACGGCGTTATTACTCCTGCTATCGTGAGGAAAAAGGAAGAGGGGAAATACGAAATGATCTCTGGACACCGGCGAAAGCGGGCCTGCGCCCTTGCAGGAATTGAAACATTAAGGGCGGAAGTCGTTGAGATGAGCCGCGATGAAGCCATTATCTTTATGGTGGATTCCAATCTCCAAAGGACGAAGATCCTTCCGAGCGAGAAAGCTTTTTCCTACAAGATGAGGTTGGAGGCGATGAAACGGCAGGGAAAGAGAACGGATTTAACTTCGTCGCCAGTGGCGACAAAGTTAAAAGGTATGCGCTCTGACGAGCAATTAGCAGCCATGGTTGGTGAAGGAAAAGACAATATCAGACGATATATACGCCTGACGGAACTGATTCCGGAGATTTTGGAAATGGTGGACCAGGAACAGGTTGCTCTGCGTCCGGCGGTGGAGATCTCTTATCTTCCGAAGAAGATGCAGAAAACCTTATGTGAAATCATGGATATGGAACAATGCACTCCGTCTCATGCCCAGACAATCCGAATGCGGCGTATGCTTGAGAGCGGGAAGCTGACGGAAGAATCGCTTCTTGCTATCATGCAGGAAGAAAAGCCGAATCAGAAAGAGAGGCTTGTTTTAAGAGACAGCAGAGTGCAGAAGCTTTTTCCGAGGAATCTTCCGGCTGAAAAGCGGGAGGAATATATCATAAAAGCAATGGAGTATTACGGTAAATACCGTGAGAGGCTGAAGGAAAGCAAAGAGCGGTAAGCATAGCAGGAGTATCTTTGCCGTTTCCTTCCCCACACCCCAACCTTCGGACAACCTGTAACTTACTGAAAAAGAAGAATCTTACTCATAAGTATAGCCATCTGCAATGCAGCAGATGGTTTTTACATATAGCCTGAAGTCCGCAGGCAGTATGAATTTAACGACAAGGAGGGTAAAGAGCTATTGCGGACATTCTCCCTTAAGAATCAGGGAATTGGAGGAGTAACATGCAGAATATACGAAAGAAAAACAGGAGTAGGATCCTTGCAGGTCTTCTGTGCATTGCGCTGCTTATCGGCATGATGCCGTTTAATGCAATAAACGCTCATGCAGCAGACGGGAAGATCACGATCAGAGTAGGTGAAAGGATCGACTACAGTTCACACTTCACCCATTATTTTTACGCAGGGGATAAAGAAAGCCCTGTTTACTGTGCTCAGCCGCAGCTTCCAACGCCGGGATCGGGAACATATTCATACAGCTTCCTAAAGCCGGATTCGGTTTTGGCAAAGTGTCTTTACTACGGATATGGCGGGCCGGGATTTTCGGAGTATACGGATAAAACTCTCAGCGGCCAGTGGGATGGAAAGGATGACGCCTATGCACTTACGCACATCATAATTTCCATTGCGTATGATAAGACGACAAGTGAAGATGTTGATCCGTTCAGAGGGCTCAGCGGTACATGGAAAACAAAAGCACAGAATCTGTATAACTATGTGAAGAGCCTGCCGGATCCGCCGGTAAATTATAGAGCGTATCTGATCAAGGTGGATGGGTGCCAGGATCTTTTAGGATCGTTTAACGACACAGGAAGTATAAAGCTTAAAAAAGCGTCTGCTAATGGCGTAGTGACCGACGGAAATCCAAACTACTCCCTTGCGGGGGCGAAATATGGCGTGTACTACGGAAGTGAGCTGATCGGAACGATCACGACGGATTCTTCCGGTGAGGGAAGTCTTGACAATGTTCTCGTTGCAAATTACACGGTAAAGGAGATTGCACCATCGAAAGGCTATGCGATCGATGTGTCGGGTCATAATGTAAGTGTGAAAGCTGATACTACAGTGACGGTAAATGTAAAGGAAGTACCGCAGGTAAATCCTATGGATCTCGTGCTTCAGAAGCTCGATCTTGAAACAGGAGAAAGCAGCCCGCAGGGCGGAGCAAGTCTTGTAGGAGCCGAATTTACAGTGGACTTTTATAAAGCAAAGGCGGAAAGCAGTGTATCCGGGATGGAGCCGGAACGAAGCTGGACATTCAAGACCGATGAAAACGGGCAGATAAAGTTCACGAAAGAATATCTTGTTTCAGGTGATGATTTTTATTACGCAAACGATGGAAAGACCATAAGCCTTCCGCTCGGAAAGGTCGTGATCAAAGAGAAAAAAGCTCCGGAGGGATATCTTTTAAGCGATGCGGTATATACGGTGAATATCACATCTGAGGGAACTGCGGAAACCGTCAGGACATATAACGCACCAGATGCACCGGAGCAGGTAAAGAGAGGGGATCTGGAATTTGTAAAGGTATCGGATGGCGATTTAAATAGGCTCGCTAATGTGCCGTTTCAGATCACATCTCTTACGACAGGAGAAAGTCATATTCTCGTGACTGACAAAAACGGATATGCAAGTACCAGCGCAGAATGGAATCCGCATACGGCAAATACGAACAGGGGCGAAACATCAGAGGATGGTATCTGGTTTGGAACATCTGCGCCTGATGATAATAAGGGCGCACTGATCTATGATGACTACGAACTTGAAGAATTAAGGTGTGAAGCCAATAAGGGAATGAAGCTTCTGAAGTTCAAAGTGAGTGTATATAAAGACAGCGTAACCATTCCTCTTGGCACGCTTACGGATGACCGTATCGAAATAGGAACGGAGGCACTGGATGAGGAAACAGGCACTCATTTTGGTAAAGCGGAAGACACCGTGATCATCGTAGATACCGTTTCTTATGAAGGACTTGAAAAGGGGAAAGAATATAAACTGATCGGGACTTTAATGGATAAGGAAACAGGAGAACCGATCAAGCAAGACGGTAAAGCGGTGACCTCAGAGACTACTTTCGTTGCCAGAGATGAGAGTGGAAAAGTGAGTGTTGAATTTGAAGTTGAAGGGAAACTATTGAGAGGTAAGGCGGTCGTTGCCTTTGAAAAGCTGTATTACGAAGATATAGAGCTTGCAATACATGCGGATATCGAGGATGAAGAGCAGAGCGTATATTATCCGGAAATCGGAACGCAGGCAAAAGATAAGGAGTCAGGGCTTAATAAAAGCATTGCAAATGAAAAAGTAACAATCGTTGATACTATTTCCTATGAAGGACTTCAGAAAGGAAAGACTTATACTCTGAAAGGTACTTTGATGGATAAGGAGACGGAAAAGCCGCTTCTTATCGGCGGCGAAGAGATCACCGTAGTAAAGAAATTCAAGGCAGAAGATATTTCCGGCGAGGTAAGCGTGGAATTTGTGATCAATGCTTCCGATCTTGACGGAAAGGAAATTGTTGTCTTTGAGAGCCTGTATAAAGGGGATCGAGAGCTTGCAGTCCATGCAGATATTGAGGACGAAGGGCAGACGATTTTCTTCCCTGAGATCGGGACAACGGCAAAGGATGGAAGTGATGGAGATAAGATTCTTTCTTCTGATGGCGAAGTGACGATTGTAGATACGGTGGAATACGACGGTCTTATAGAAGGCAGGAGTTATACTCTGAAAGGCACTTTGATGGATAAAGACACAGAAAAGCAGGTCTTGATAGATGGAAATGCGATTACAGCGGAAGCAACTTTTATCGCGGAAAAAGAGAGCGGAACTGCGGAAGTGACCTTTAAATTCGATGCAGGGCGCTTAAATGGAAAAGACCTTGTTGTATTTGAAACACTTTACTATGCAGATTCTGATATAGAAGTGGCAGATCATAAAGATATCGAAGATGAAGGCCAGACCGTTACTGTAGAAAAGCCTGTAATGCCGGATACTCCAAAGACAGGAGATGATTTCAATGTCTGGATCTGGATCGCACTGCTTGTAATAGCGAGCGGAACAATTGCAGCTTTGCAGATAAGAAAAAAGAACGGGCAGGAAAACACGGATGACGAAGAGTAAATAGTTTTTACAGAGGAGCAGTATGCAGATTGCTCCTCTGTTTTCTGTAAATGGAGGGGCGATATGTGTTTATTTCGAATGGATTTGGCGATCCGCTTTGGAATTCATGCTGCCATTATCATGCAGTTTCTTTGGGAACACTTAAAGCCCGGAGTGTGTGATGAGCGGATCAGGAAATTCAATAACAAAAGATGGTACAGGTGCTCGCAGAAGATGATGAGTGGATTTCTTCCTTTTCTCAGCCGCAGCATGATACAGGACGCCATGGGAACGCTGGTAAAGCAGGATGTGATTAGAAAAGGATGTCATAATGAGAATCCATTTGATAAAACGAACTGGTATTCTTTTACGGAGTACGGCGAGTATCTTATGAGAGGAGAATAAATCGTGAAGATATTATGTGAGGAATGCTGCTATTACGATGCAAGATCCGGGCTTTGCGGGTTTTGTATGAAAAGGATCGTAAGAGAGGTGGAGGAAAAGTTAAATGGCGATGGACAAGACGACGATAAAGGTACTGAATAAGCTGTTCGAGCATGGATATCGAACGGAAAAGGCGATCTTGAATTTCAGCCTGGAGGATATTCAGAAGATAGAGTGTTATGCACCGTCAGAGATCGCAGCGCTGATAGGACTTAAAGAAGCGGTAAAAGGAAATAAGGTGATTTCCTATCTCAGCGGTGGGGAAGAAACCTGATAATTACGGGGCGTACAAAAGCAGCTGCGCCCTTTACATAGGTCAGTTGTTTGTCATAAAGTGAAGAAAGGCAGGTGAAGTATATGGCAAGCAAGTATGTGTATATTGCGAAGCTTTATGATTCCATATCAAAAGAAGTCGCAAGAAGTCCGGAGGACTGGAAAGCTTTTCTTGAAACAGCAAGTAATAACTATAAGCTGAGATTTGATGAAAATCTGCTTGTTTACGCACAAAAGCCGGAAGCAACTGCGGTTCTTGAAATTGAGAAATGGAATGGCAGATTTCACAGATGGGTAAATCGAGGAGCCAAAGGAATTGCTGTGTTTTACGATTCTCCGGATGGGAAAGCCTCACTGAAACATTATTTTGACATTGCAGATACGCATGAAGGAAAGAATCCGGTTCCGGTTCCGATCTGGAAGATGAAGGACGCATATAAAGATGAAGTAATCAGCGCATTAGAAGGGGTCTTTGGAGAGCTTGAGAGGAAAGACAGCCTGAAAGAGGCAATTATCAGCGCCGCTGAAAACGGGGCGGAAGATAACTTTACAGAGTATCTGGAGGCTCTGAAGGCGTGCAGGCAGGGAAGCTTTCTTGATGATCTTGACGAAGACAATCTTTCGGCAGTATTCCGGGAAACTGTAGCAGAAAGCGTTGCATATATGATGGGAAGCCGCCTTGAAGCTTCAAAGGATATGGCGGAAGAAATGATGTTCTCGTGGATCAGTCAGTTTAACACAAAAGACAGCCTGAATGCTCTTGGATATGCAACCGTGGATATTGCGGCAATGGGACTTAGAGAAATTGCGAAAACCGTTCTAATGCTCGAAAAAGAGAATCGCACATTTGGAGCTGTAAAACAGAGCGAATATAATGAGGAAAAGGAAAGGAGCGAAAAAGATGGAGATCACTTATACGATGATAAACGGGGTTCAGATACCGGATATAAAGGTGCCGGAGACAGAAGAAACGGAACTCGGAGTCTGGGCAATGAGAAGGAAGGCTTATCTTCAGAAGGAGAAGCGGACCGTATATTACAATCTTCTGACGTCGTGCAAGTTGAGCGAACATCTGCAGCAGACCGAGCGCGAAGCGGAAGAGATGATGCAAAGGCTTACAGAGCAGATGAAAGTGAAGGAGAAGATCAGCGAAGAACTGAAGGAGAAATCTCCGATGCAGTGGACACAGGAGATGAACAATATCAGACAGAGAGCAAAGGAGATCGTACTGAGGGAACTCATATACAATTAGAATACTTTGATCGCGGAGCGGAAGACAGAAGTCTTCCGTTTTTTTATATAGACAAAGTGGCGGAAGCTGTACGCAGTTTTTTTGATGAGAATACTTTACAGGAGATCGAGCTTTTCTATAAAGAAAACACTGATGAAGGAAGCAGGATTTCTTTTCTGAAAGAAAAATTTTCGGGACTCCCTGAAAAAGAAGCGCTTGGTTATGGTTGTAAACTCTACAGTAATGTCCTGTTTCTTTATGAAGGCGAGCAGGGAATACCGCAAAGCGGAGCCTACTATGACTGGCGCGTTATAGAAGAATGTCTGGAAGGACTTATGCTCACGGGAGCATTTTACAGTGAAATCGATCCGAGAAGCTTTACCTTTTCACAGGAGATCATCGATATAGCCTTAACCTCCGGAAGCCTGTATGAGAATGGGAAGTTCCGAATTTATGAGCAGTTTCAAAAGAGCCTTTCAGAGCAGGAGAATATAGCGTTTCTGAAACAGGAATACGGGATCGGAGGAAGATCCGATATCAAGGAAGGAACCAGGATTGGTGAAAATCATAATAGTAAGGGGATCGAACTTCATAGAGGTTACGGTGAAGATGCTCCGAGGTTCTTTTTAAAGTGGAAAGATGTCTGCCGCAGGATCGGGGATCTGATAAAAATCAACAGATATCTGAACGCGAAGGAACTCTCCGAATATCCCAAGTGGCTTGAACGACAGGAGGAGAAAAGAGCGCAGAAGAGGGCGGAACAAGAGGAGGAGCTTAAGCAGCCGGATAAAAATATCCACTATGAATATCATCTTGGAGACACCGTGTATCTTGGAGCCTCACAGTATGAAATCCTTGAGATAACGGAAGATTCGGTAAAGCTCTTTGATGAGAACTGCCCTCTGATCAATCAGGAACTTCCAATCGAAGTGTTTGAGCGAAGGATGAGAGAAACGCCTGCAAATGAGCACCTTATTGCAGGAGATAAGCAGGATGCTGCACATGAACTTTCTGAAAAAGAAGAAATTGAAAAGACAGTATCCGAAGAAGATTCTTCAGAGCAGAGCTTAAAAGCAGATATCGTTCCTCTTTGGGAAAGAGCTGATTCTGAAAAGAATGTGCCGAAAACACTTAAAGGTGAGAAAAAAGATTATCGTATCGCAGGCGGGTTTGATGATTATAGAACGAAGAAGGAGCGCTTTGCAGACAATATAAATGCGATTGAACTTTTGAGAAAACTTGAGCAGGAAGAAAGATACGCAGATACTGCTGAGCAGGATGTGCTTGCAAAATATGCAGGCTGGGGAGGAATACCGGAAGCATTTGATGAAGAAAATGAGTCGTGGTGCGATGAATATATCCGTCTGAAAGAGCTTCTTACAGATGAGGAATATTTATCTGCAAGGGAATCGACGCTTACCGCCTTTTATACTCCAAAGACCGTGATAGATGGAATCTATAAGGTGCTTGAAAATATGGGCTTTAAGCAGGGGAATATCCTGGAACCGTCCTGCGGAGTTGGAAATTTCATCGGCTGCCTTCCTGACAGCATGAGAGAAAGCAGGGTTTATGGTATTGAACTTGATAAAATAAGCGGCAGCATCGCAAAGCAGCTTTATCAAAATGCGAGTATAGCAGTCGATGGTTATGAGAATACAAACCTTCCGGACAGCTTCTTTGATGTGGCGATAGGCAATGTGCCTTTCGGAGATTTTAAAGTGTCTGATCCGAAATACAATAAATATAACTGGCTGATTCATGATTATTTTTTCGGAAAGACATTAGATAAAGTAAGACCCGGAGGCATAATTGCGTTTGTTACAGCAAAAGGCACGATGGATAAGACGAACAATTCAGTGCGGAGATATCTGGCGGAGCGTGCGGATCTTCTTGGAGCCATCAGGCTTCCTGATAATACCTTTAACAGCGCCGGAACAGAGGTCACTTCGGATATCCTGTTTTTGCAGAAACGAGACCGCATGGTAATCCCGGAACAAAACTGGATGTATTTAAGCGAGCTTGAAGACGGAATAAAGATCAATTCCTATTTTGCAGATAATCCTGAAATGATACTCGGCGAAATGAAGATGATTTCAGGAAGGTTCGGACCGGAAGCCTCTTGCGTTCCTTTTGAAAATGCGGATCTTGGTACGCTTCTTTCGGAGGCGGTCTCCGGAATTCATGGTGAGATTTCAGATTATGAAACAGATGAAATGGAGGAAGAAGAGGCAGTCCCGGCAGACCCGGAAGTGCGAAACTTTTCGTTTACCGTAGCGGACGGGGCTGTATATTTCAGAGAGAACTCCATGATGTATCCGGTAAAACTTTCCGATACGGCAGTCAGCAGAGTAAAGGGAATGATCCGAATACGCGATAGCGTTCGCCGCCTGATAGAACTGCAAACAGAAGATGTTCCGGAAGAGGAAATCAAAGAAGAACAGGGAAAACTCAATGCTCTATACGATACCTTTACAAAAAAATATGGTCTTATAAATAGTAGAGCAAACAGTTCGGCATTCTCAGAAGACAGTTCGTATTGCCTGCTTTCAGCACTTGAAGTGATCGATGAAAACGGTAATCTGATTCGAAAAGCGGATATGTTTTCAAAGAGAACGATCTCACCTGCACGGCCGGTGGCAAGGTGCGATACTGCGTCGGAAGCGCTGGCGGTCGCAATCGGCGAGCGGGCTTTTGTGGATATGCCTTTTATGTCAGAGCTTACGGGAAAAGAAGAAACGGAGATATATGACGACCTGAAAGGCGTAATTTTTCTTAATCCAAAGTACGAGCTTGGTGCAGAATCTCAAAAGTACCTTACGGCGGATGAATATCTGTCGGGGAATGTCAGGGAGAAACTGAGGGTGGCGAGATCCCTGGCTGAAAGCAATCCAGGATATCGGATTAATGTAGGGCACCTTGAGAATGTGCAGCCGCAAGATCTTAATGCAGGAGAGATAAGCGTAAGACTTGGAGCCACCTGGATTCCGGCAGAGGTGATAAGTGAATTCATCTTTGAGCTTCTGTCCACGCCTAAATATGCGCAGTGGAACATTCATGTGCATTATTCAAACTATACAGGTGAATGGAGCATTGAAGGAAAAAACAGTGATCGCGGAAATGTCAGTGCATACAGCACCTACGGTACGAAGAGAATAAACGCATATAAGATTATTGAAGAAACTTTGAATCTGAAAGATGTGAGGATCTTTGATTATCTGACGGATGAGGATGGGAAAAAGAAGGCGGTGCTGAATAAGAAGGAGACTGCAATTGCACAGGGAAAACAGGAACTTATAAAGCAGGCTTTTGCTGACTGGATCTGGAAAGATTCAGAAAGGCGTCAGTATTTGACGGAGAGATATAACCAGAAATTCAATTCGATCAGACCAAGGGAATATGATGGCAGTCATATAGTCTTTGCCGGCATGAATCCGGAAATTGCGCTGCGAAAGCATCAGAGGAATGCTGTTGCGAGGATATTGTACGGAGGAAACACATTGCTTGCACACGCTGTAGGTGCGGGGAAGACTTTTGAAATGGCAGCTGCCGCGATGGAATCAAAGAGGCTTGGACTTTGCAGTAAATCCATGTTTGTTGTGCCGAATCATCTGACGGAGCAATGGGCGAGTGAGTTCCTGCAGCTATACCCTTCCGCTAATATTTTAGTGGCAACGAAGAAGGATTTTCAGAAAAGGAACAGAAAAAGATTTTGCGGGCGAGTGGCCACAGGTGATTACGATGCCGTTATAATTGGACATTCTCAGCTTGAGAAAATCCCGGTAAGCGAGGAAAGGCAACGAAAAATATTAGAGGAACAGATCGAAGAGATTACGGCAGGGATTGCAGAGCTTAAAAACAGGAGAGGGGAAAGGTTTTCCATCAAGGCTCTTGAAAAGAGCAGAAAAAAACTGAAAGCAAAGCTTGAAAAGCTGAATGATCAGAGTAAAAAGGACGATCTTGTAACCTTTGAAGAGCTCGGCGTAGACCGCCTCTTTATCGACGAGTCTCATTATTATAAGAACCTGTACCTTTATACCAAGATGAGAAATGTAGGCGGGATCGCACAGACGGAAGCATTCAAATCCTCTGATCTTTTCATGAAATGTCGGTATCTTGATGAAATCACGGGAGGCAAGGGAATCGTATTTGCAACGGGAACGCCAATAAGCAATTCCATGACGGAGCTCTATACGATCCAGCGGTATCTGCAATATGATATGCTGCAGAGAAATGATCTCCAGCATTTTGATGCATGGGCGTCTACCTTTGGCGAGACGGTGACTGCGATAGAACTTGCGCCGGAAGGAAGCGGATATCGCTCGAAAACCCGGTTCGCCAAATTCTATAACCTTCCGGAGCTGATGGCAATGTTTAAAGAGGTTGCCGATATTCAGACGGAGGATATGCTGAAACTCCCGGTTCCGAAAGCCAATTATCATAATGTGGCGGTAAAGCCATCTGATTTTCAAAAAAAGATGGTAGAGGAGCTTTCTGAAAGAGCGGAGCGTGTGAGAAATAAAATGGTTGATCCGTCAAAAGACAATATGCTTAAAATTACAAACGACGGAAGAAAGCTCGCCCTTGATCAGAGGCTTGAAAACGAAACATTGCCTGATTTTGAAGGCAGCAAGGTCAATGCCTGTGTGGACAACATATTTAAAATATGGGAAAAAGGGAAAGCTCAAAGGCTGACGCAGCTTGTGTTTTGCGACCTCTCCACGCCAAAAGATGATGGCTCTTTTAATATTTATGATGATATACGGGACAAGCTTGCCTTAAGAGGCGTGCCGCAGGAAGAGATAAAATATATCCACGAAGCAAACACGGAAGCGAGAAAAATGGCACTGTTTTCTCAAGTGAGACAGGGGGCGGTTCGTATCCTGATCGGCTCTACCCAGAAGATGGGCGCAGGCACAAATGTGCAGAATAAGCTCGTTGCAATACACGATATTGACTGTCCGTGGAGACCGTCTGATGTAGGACGGATTTTGCGGACATTCAAAATAAAAAAGAATGTGGAGGTAACAGACAATGGCAAAGACAATTTTTGAGGAAATGGGCGGCAAATACGAAAGGCAAGGCGATTATTTAATACCGTGCTTAACTGTACCCGCCGAAGAAGAACAGGCAATAGGCATCTGGGGGCAACGGCATTTAGATTATCTAAAACAGTACCGTAAAGTTACATACACCAATCTTCTTACAAGCGGCAGGCTAAACGCCTACCTTGCCGACATTGACAGACAGGCACAGGAGCGCTTTGAAAGGCTCATAGAGGGTATGAAACAGGCACAGGGCATAACGGAACAGCTAAAGGCAGAAAACGCCTTAGAATGGACAAGATGCCTCAATAACATAAGGGCTTGTGCGAGGGAGATTGTGGAAAAGGAAATTATTTTTGCATAAACAGATGATTAGTGGCAGGGGGAAATCCTGCCGCTTTTTCTGCTTTAGTTTGTCAGCTTGACAAATAAAGGGTTAAGGAATATAATTGAAAGTACTAAACCCCCAGCTATGCTGGGGAGAATGGTGTAAGTGGAAACGGTGAGGATATCAAGAAAAAGCCTCCTATGATACAATGAGTATGGTGTCGCAAGCCAACTCAAAGAATAGGAGGCGGTCCAAGTGGACAATAAAAGCATATCACATACCCGCTGGAAATGCCAGTACCATATAGTTTTCATTCCGAAATATAGGAAAAAAACGTTGTATGGAAAAGTGAGGGAAGATGTTAGAGAAATAATAAAAACATTGTGCAACTACAAGAATGTAGAAATTATTGCAGGTGCAGTTTGCGTGGATCATGTACATCTTAGTGTAGCAATACCGCCTAAACTGAGTATTTCAAGTTTCATGGGATATTTAAAGGGAAAGAGTACACTAATGATTTATGATAGGCACCCAGAATTGCAAAGTAAATGGAACAAAGCATTTTGGGCGCGAGGGTATTATGTCGAAACCATTGGTAATATCACTGATGAAGCTGTACAGAAGTATATAAAAGAGCAGGCAGAAGAATCAAGAAAAGAAGATTCTAGTAGTACCGCTTTATAGCGGACCAGTAAAAGTGCTTGTGACACCGCCCTGTGGGGCGAGTAGTAATATAGCCCTTTGGAGGGCTAAAATCAAACCACCAGTTGAACTGGTGGTTGGTGACTTAGATTCAGTATTATACAAGGAGTTAATAAATATGCGGCAAGGTATTCTTAAATAAACTGTCAATTTGATAGTGGGAACAAAAAGTAGCAGTCCCGTTTCACTTTTAATATGGGGCTTAGTTTTTTGTACCCAGTTTAAGAATACTTTTATCATGTAATTTTATATGCCCGAAAACATATAAGTGTTTTGGGGCTATTGGAGTTATTTACCCAGTGATAGGAGTATTTATCACTGGGTATTTTTATGCCCTTTTTTGGGTGTTGATAGGAGGAAAATCACATGAAAATAATTAACTTAGGCATTCTGGCTCACGTTGACGCAGGAAAGACAACATTAACGGAAAGTTTATTGTATACCAGTGGTGCAATTGCAGAACTAGGGAGCGTAGATGAAGGCACAACAAGAACAGATACAATGAATTTGGAGCGTCAAAGGGGAATCACTATCCAGACAGCAGTGACATCTTTTCAGTGGGAGGATGTAAAAGTCAACATTATAGATACGCCAGGTCATATGGATTTTTTGGCGGAAGTATACCGTTCTTTATCCGTTTTAGACGGAGCAGTATTATTAGTTTCTGCAAAGGATGGCATACAGGCACAGACCCGTATACTGTTTCATGCACTACAGACAATGAAGATTCCGACAATCTTTTTTATCAATAAAATTGACCAAGAGGGGATTGATTTGCCAATGGTATATCGAGAAATGAAAGCAAAGCTTTCTTCGGAAATTATAGTGAAGCAAAAGGTTGGGCAGCATCCCCATATAAATGTAACGGACAATGACGATATGGAACAGTGGGATGCGGTAATTATGGGAAACGATGAACTATTAGAGAAATATATGTCAGGGAAACCGTTTAAAATGTCAGAACTGGAACAGGAAGAAAACAGGAGATTCCAAAACGGAACGTTATTTCCCGTTTATCACGGAAGCGCTAAAAACAATCTGGGGATTCGGCAGCTTATAGAAGTGATTGCCAGTAAATTTTATTCATCAACGCCTGAAGGTCAATCTGAACTATGCGGGCAGGTTTTTAAGATTGAATATTCAGAGAAAAGGCGGCGTTTTGTTTATGTGCGTATATATAGCGGAACATTGCATTTGAGGGATGTTATTAGAATATCTGAAAAAGAGAAAATAAAAATCACAGAGATGTGTGTTCCGACAAACGGTGAATTATATTCATCCGATATAGCCTGCTCTGGTGATATTGTAATTTTACCAAATGATGTTTTGCAGCTAAACAGTATTTTGGGGAACGAAATGCTGTTGCCGCAGAGAAAATTTATTGAAAATCCTCTCCCTATGCTCCAAACAACGATTGCAGTAAAGAAATCTGAACAGCGGGAAATATTGCTTGGGGCACTTACAGAAATTTCAGATGGCGACCCTCTTTTAAAATATTATGTGGATACTACAACGCATGAGATTATACTTTCTTTTTTGGGGAAAGTGCAGATGGAAGTCATTTGTGCCATCCTTGAGGAAAAATATCATGTGGAGGCAGAAATAAAAGAGCCTACTGTTATATATATGGAAAGACCGCTTAGAAAAGCAGAATATACCATCCACATAGAAGTCCCGCCAAATCCTTTCTGGGCTTCTGTCGGGTTGTCCATAGAGCCGCTCCCTATTGGAAGCGGAGTGCAGTATGAAAGCAGAGTTTCACTTGGATATTTAAATCAATCGTTCCAAAATGCGGTTATGGAGGGGGTTCTTTATGGCTGCGAGCAGGGGCTGTATGGATGGAAAGTGACAGACTGTAAAATCTGTTTTGAATATGGATTGTATTATAGTCCTGTAAGTACCCCCGCAGACTTTCGGCTGCTTTCCCCTATCGTATTGGAGCAGGCTTTAAAAAAAGCAGGGACAGAACTATTAGAGCCATATCTCCACTTTGAAATTTATGCACCGCAGGAATATCTCTCACGGGCGTATCATGATGCTCCAAGGTATTGTGCAGATATTGTAAGTACTCAGATAAAGAATGACGAGGTCATTCTGAAAGGAGAAATCCCTGCTAGATGTATTCAAGAATACAGGAACGATTTAACTTATTTCACAAATGGGCAGGGAGTCTGCTTGACAGAGTTAAAAGGATACCAGCCAGCTATTGGTAAATTTATTTGCCAACCCCGCCGCCCGAATAGCCGTATAGATAAGGTTCGGCATATGTTCCACAAGTTAGCTTAACAGCTTGCAAAAGTCATATAAAATGAGATTTGAAAGGATTAGAGACTAATTATGATGAAATGTGAATGGATATTGTGTCCTGTTTGTGGGAGCAAAACCCGTAATAAAATTAGGAAGGACACTGTTTTGGAGAATTATCCTCTTTATTGTCCAAAATGCAGACAAGAAAGATTGATTAAAGTTGACAACTTGAAGATAACTGTCATCAAAGAGCCAGACGCTTAAGACGCAGAGCCGATGAAATTGTGGAACAATTCACGAATCATCGGCTCTTTTTGTTTCGTATTTGAAAGAACAAACTCACCAAATAAAAAAAACGATATTCGGGTGGGTTATTTTGTTATACCCTAAATTACCCTCTGAATTTGTTTTTAAATTTGGAGGGATTTTTTTATGTCCTTTTTTCGGGCGGTTATTCATCTGCTCATACGAAGTAAAATTTATCAATACATAGCATATCAGAGAACGGCAGGAAACCAGTTAAAAAAATTTCTGCCAGTGCAGCGGTACTTCTCACCTTGAAAGTAGAAGTACAATCTCCATACAACAGAATTATAAATTCCTATAACCGTAAAGGTCACAGAGCCTTTGCGGTTTTTCTTTTGTCGATTTTTGTTGGAAAGTGCCGCAGGATTGTTTCTGATGTGCGTTGCCGCTCCCCGCCTCTCCATCTGGATTTTAAGCATTTCAAAAATTCAGATGGGAGGTACTTACGGTGAAGTATGCACCAAGAAAAGTATATATCAAAGAAAGTGGCGGCTATGTGGAATTATCCTACACGGAGTTTTGTCGTTGCAGGGAATCCGACCAGACTTATATGGACAAGCTGTTTATCCCCGTTCAGGGCTGTCTGCTTGAAGTTGTGAGGGAGCAATACACAGACTTCTACCGAGATAAGGAACGGTGGCGTTATCTGCAAAAATTAGATACGAAGAACAGCCTGCTTTCTCTGGATGGATTTACGGACAGCGAGGGGAATCCTCTGGACTTTATCGCTGATGAAGCGGCGGACATTGCGGAAACCGTTGTCAATGCGGTCATGGTGGACAGGCTGAATGCCGCCCTGCCTTTGCTGTCGGATAGTGAACAGGAGTTGATACAGGCAATCTTTTTTGACGGACTTTCCGAGCGTGAAGTCGGGGCGAGGTTGGGCATAACCCAGAGCGTTGTAAACAAACGAAAAGCCAGAATCCTAATAAAACTAAGAAAGATGATAGAAAGTTAAAATTTAAGGCGTTCAGCCCCCTTGTTTTTTCCTTTGGGAAAATGAGGGGGCTTTTCTCTGCCCTCTCAATCAATTCTGATTGGAGGAAGAAAGAATGGCATACAACCACGGACGGGAGGACAGGAAATGGCGTATCTGGAAAGAAGCGGAGGAAAAGCTGCTGCGTGAGTGCGGCGTTGATGAAGCGACCATTGAGCAGATACGCATTGCAGACAGGGCAGACTTCAATTCCAACAGGCGGTTTTACCGATGGACGAATGACGTTGCGGAATATCTTGAGGACATGGCAGACAGGGAGCGGCAGACGGAAGTGGGTACGGTTGCGGAGTTACTGGATGAAATTGAAAGTGAAAACCTCTATCAAGTGTTAGTGGAAGTAGACGGACGTACCTTGAAAATTGTCCTGCTGAAAATGCAGGGGTATTCCACAAAAGAAATTGCCCCGCTCGTGCATTTGACGACTGGTGCCATCTATGCGAGGTTAGACCATCTGCGGAAGAAGCTGCGGAAAATTTTATAAGCGTCTAATACATCCCATTATCCTGCGGGCTACTGGGTGGGGAGCGGAATCTCCCCGCTTATTTTTGGCAGGAGGACAAAGGGATGGCATACAGGGTTAAGGCGTACACGCTTCGGGAGGAATCCACGGAAAGCGGCACAAGGTATTTTATCAGCTTTAAGGACGGGCAGGAGAAACACCACGAACTGGAAGTATCCGAGCGGTTATTCTTTGAATTTCGGCAGATGGAACGCAGGAACAGGAATCTTCTCCAATGGGACGAGCGGCACAGGGAGTTCAACGAGGTATGGGACGAAACCCTTTACAGGCGGGCGTTGCGTGTGCCTAAGAGCCTTGATGAAAGCATGGTTGAGGAAGAACGGAATGAAACGCTCTGTAAGGCGGTTGGGAGCCTGCCAGAGATACAAAGGCGGCGTTTCCTGCTCTATTACGAGTATGAGTTCAATTTTTATCAAATCGCCGCTATGGAGCATTGCACCGCTTCGGCAATACAGAAATCTGTTGCGATTGCAAAGGAGAAAGTAAAGGCGGAAATGAGGAAGTATCTCCAACCGTGACCGACACCGCCCGAAAAAGAAATTTGTTTTTTATTTGTGTGGGATTGGCGGCATTACATACTCTCACTTTTTTCGTGGGAGTAAATCTTTTTTAAGGAGGTCAACGCCTATGTGCAATGAAAACAAAGACACCGCCCGAAAGGAGGAAACCCATGCAGAAGTTACAGACAGTCAACGCCGAAACGCTCCTTTATGAGCCGCTTGAGAAGCCGTCCTTTGTGGTGGACAGCCTTATCCCGACAGGCTTGTCGCTGTTCTGCGGCTCACAGAAGATAGGCAAGAGCTGGCTCATGCTGAAGCTATGCCTATGCGTGTCGCAGGGAATCCCTTTATGGGATATGCCGACAATGGAGGGCGACGTGCTTTACCTCTGCCTTGAGGACACGTTCTGCCGCATACAGGACAGGCTATTCCGCTTGACGGACGAAGCAAGCGGGCGGCTCCACTTTGCCGTGGCAAGCTGCAAGCTGTCAGACGGTCTTATCGTGCAGCTTGAGGATTATCTGAAAGACTATCCAGAAAGCAGGCTCATTGTAATTGATACCTTGCAGAAAGTCCGTACAGCTTCAAAAGACAACGCCTATGCCAGTGATTATGGGGACATTTCCCTAATCAAAGACTTTGCCGACAGGCACTCATTGGCGGTCATTGTCGTCCACCACATCCGAAAGCAGAATGACAGCGATGTGTTCAACAAGGTGTCTGGGACGACAGGCTTAACGGGGAGCGCCGACGCTACCTTTGTGTTGGAAAAGGAGAAACGGGCATCCGACACCGCCAAGCTGTATGTGACGGGCAGGGACACGCCCTATCAGGAATATACGCTCCGTTTCCGTGATTGCAGTTGGGAACTTGTGGAGAGGAAAACGCAGGAGCAGCTTGCGAAAGAAACGATACCAGATGTCCTTTTTCGGTTGGTGGATTTTATGAGGGATAAGGAAGAATGGGCAGGCACGGCAACGGAGCTGTTAGCCGCAATGGGGGAAACGGAAACCATACCCACGGTGATTACGAAATGGCTGAATGAATACCGCACCACATTTTTAAGTGAGAACTGTATCAGCTACCAGTACAGCCGCAAAAAGGATGGCAGGCAGATTGCCCTTGCAAGGCGGGAGGGTGACAGCGGTGACGGTGGTGACGGCGATATTGGGATACCCCCTGTTACTGTCATTGAAGCTTAAAGCCGTGTAAAGCGGGCGGCTCTGCCCTGCGGGTGACAGCGGTGACAGTGATTTTAGGATACCCCGCCGCTGTCACCCCTACGGGAGAACACCCCGTAAACGCAAGATACAGGCGTGGGATTTACCCGCCTTTTTCGGCGTGTAAAACCACCCCTGCGGTCAGAAAAATCCTTCCGATTTTTCCGACTGCGTTTACAGGGTGTAACACACTACACTTTGCCCTGCAAAGTCGTGTGCCAGACGTTCCCTCTGGACTCCCTTATGGCAGGTCTTACGCCCTGCTATCCTGCGCCGTGCGGCTTCGGATAAAAGAATGGCGGCATGACGGTGACGGCTCTTGTGAGGGGGTATCCCAAAACTGCTGTCACCGCCGTCACCGCTGTCACCCAAAGGGCAGTTTACCCGCCGAAGAAAGGAAGATGATGGATTATGCCCTATGCAATCCTGCGTTTCCAGAAACGCAAAGCGGGCGGCGTTGCGGCTTGTGAACGCCACAACGAACGGAAGAAAGAAGCCTACAAAAGCAATCCAGATATCGACATGGAACGCTCTAAAAATAACTATCACCTTGTTGCACCGCCACGCTACACCTACAAGAAAGAGATTAACCGAAAGGTAGCCGAAGCAGGGTGCAGGACAAGGAAAGACAGCGTGATGATGGTGGAAACGCTTATCACGGCTTCGCCAGAATTTATGAACCAGTTACCGCCCGAAGAACAGAAAGAGTATTTTACGCTGGCTCTGGACTTCATTTCGGAGCGTGTCGGGGAGAAAAATATCCTCTCCGCAGTCGTCCACATGGACGAGAGAACGCCGCATATGCACCTCTGTTTTGTGCCGATTACGCCAGACAACAAGCTGTCAGCGAAAACCATTTTAGGCAACCAGAAATCATTATCCGAGTGGCAGACCGCCTACCATGAGCGAATGTCTTCACGTTGGAATCAGCTTGAGAGAGGTCAATCTTCGATGGAAACCAAGCGGAAACACATCCCCACATGGCTCTATAAGCTGGGCGGCAGGCTTGATAAACAGTATGAAGAAATCGTGTCTGCCCTTTCTGACATCAACGCCTTTAATGCAGGGAAGAAGCGTGACAAGGCTCTGGAACTGATTGCGGCATGGCTCCCAGACGTGGAGAAATTCTCTAAGGAAATCAGTAAGCAGAGAGCCTATATCGACAGCCTAAAGGAGCAAATCGGGCAGGAATCGGATTATGCGGGGCGTATGCGTGATGAAAAGTACGAGCAGGAATTAAAGGTGCAGAAAGCGAATCAGAAGATATTTGAATTGCAGAGAACCAATGAGCAGATGGGGCGGCTATTAAAGAAAATCCCGCCAGACGTATTAGAAGAATTGCAGAAAACAGGAAGAAATAAATCAAGAGAAAGGTAGGAAACTGATTGAAGAAACAGGATTTTAAGGTGTTAAAGACTAAAGATTTGTACCCGTTTCCCGACAATCCGTTTCATGTGGCGGAAGATGAAACGCTGTCAGAATTAGCGGAAAGCATCAAGGAATTTGGCATTGTCACGCCGATAATCACACGCCCGAAAGAGGACGGGAACGGCTATGAAGTGATTGCGGGACAGCGGCGTGTCCGTGCGTCTGAACTTGCAGGGATAAACACAATCCCCGCTTTTGTCCTGCCCTTAGACCGTGACCGAGCCATCATCACCCTTGTAGACAGCAATTTGCAGCGTGAGAATATCCTGCCGAGCGAGCGGGCGTTTGCCTACAAGATGAAATCCGAAGCCATGAAGCGGCAGGGTTTCCGCACGGATTTAACCTCGTCACAAGTTGTGACGAAGTTGCGGACGGACGATAAGGTGGCACAGGGCTTCGGCGTGGGCAGGATGACCGTGCAGCGTTTTATCCGCTTGACGGAACTGATACCGCCGATTTTGCAGATGGTGGACGAGGGGAAAATCGCCCTCACGCCTGCGGTGGAACTGTCCTTTTTGAAGAAAGACGAGCAGGAAAACCTCTTTGCCACGATGGAGAGTGAAGAAGCAACGCCCTCACTCTCACAGGCACAGCGGATGAAAAGCCTAAGCCAGAGCAGGCGGCTTGACATGGATACGATATTTGCGATTATGACGGAGGAAAAGGGAAACCAGAAAGAAACCTTGAAAATCAACACAAGCAGGCTGAAAAAGTATTTTCCGAAGAACACAACGCCGAAGCAGATGGAGGAAACCATCATCCGACTTCTGGAACGTGAGTTGCAGAGGAAACGGGGCAGGGACAGCCGCTAATCTTCTTTTTTCGGTAGGTAAATGCAGAAATTTGGAACAGGAGAAAGACAGAATTTTAAGGAAAATGAGGTAAGGAATGAAAGAAATCCAGTATAAGATTGTAAAGGAAATCGCCGTATTGTCTGCGAGTGACAGCGGCTACACAAAGGAAATCAATCTTATCTCATGGAACGGGAGAGAGCCGAAATATGACATCCGCAGCTTTTCTCCGAACCGTGAGAAGTGCGGAAAAGGTATCACATTGAACGCTGATGAAGCGGCGGCACTCCTTAAAGCATTACAGAAAGAATTAAACAGCGGGGATTGATGGTATCTGATTGACAGGGTGGGGCGTTTCCAGACGTTCTCCTGCCCTGTCTGGAAAGGAAGATTTAAGTATGGGCGAGGATAAGAAAGCAGATAAAAAGAGTAAGCGTATCGTGCCGAAAGCACCAGTGCAGATGATAGTCAGCCGTGAATATGTCGGCACACAGACAGTCACAGAAGCATTTATCCCGATTATTTCCGAGGATATTCGGAAGAAGATTGCCGAGGGTGACACCTTCGACAAGGAGGGGCTGTCCGCTTAGAATGTACGCAATGGGACATGAAAACAGATAGGACAGATACGGAGGTTTTACAGTATGGCAGGAATAAGAACGGAGAATAAGGTTTACGAAGTCGGCATGTACTGCCGCTTGTCAAAGGACGATGGCACGGATAACGAGAGTGCGAGCATTGCGACACAGAAATCCATCCTCACGGATTATGTGAAAAAGCAGGGATGGCACTTAGCAAAAACGTATGTGGACGATGGTTACTCTGGTACGAATTTCCAAAGACCAAGTTTCCAGAACATGATTAAGGACATTGAAAACGGACTGATAAACTGCGTGATTACGAAAGATTTATCACGTCTGGGGAGGAACTATCTTGACTGCGGCTTATATCTGGAAGTGTTTTTCCCAGAGCATAACGTGAGGTATATAGCGGTCAATGACGGCGTGGACACGCTCAATAAATCGGCGATGGACATCACGCCCTTCCGCAACATCCTAAACGAAATGTATTCTGCCGATGTGTCGGTCAAGATAAAATCGGCGTACCGTGCGAGGTTTCAGCAGGGGAAATTCATGGGGACGACAGCACCATACGGATATGTCAAAGACCCTGCCGACCATAATCACCTATTGATTGATGATAAAGTGGCACACGTTGTAAGGGAAATATTTGACCTTGCGTTAGCAGGCAACGGAATCGCCAAAATCTGCAAGCACATCAACAAACAACATATCTTACGCCCCGCCGCTTATGCGGTGGAGCGTGGGGAAACAGGCTATGAACGGTACTTTGAGGGTAACGAGGAAAACCGTTATATTTGGAGCGAGAACAGCGTAAGGGGCATTTTAAGAAGCCCGATATATGCGGGAAACCTTGCAGGCTACAAGCGGATTGCCGCCAACATGAAAAGCAAGAAAAGACCATCCAAGCTACCCGAAGAATGGGAAGTGATATCTGACACCCATGAGGGGATAGTCACGCAGGAAGAATTTGATACTGTCCAACAGCTTATGACGAGCCGCAGGCGGGAGCAGAATGCAGGGGGATTTGAGAATATCTTTTCGGGCGTTATCAAATGTGCGGACTGCGGCTATGCGATGCGGGCGGCGAGTGCCAACAGGAGGAAACGCCCCGACATCATCGACTGCGTACAATACACCTGCAATAATTACGGCAGATATGGCAATGTTATGTGTACCGCACACAGCATTGAAGCGAGGGATTTATTCAATGCTGTCCTTGCTGACATCAACCGATTTGCGGATATGGCGGTCAATGATGAAAAGACGGTAAGGGTGATTGAAAAGCGGCTCACGGAAACAGACCAGAGCAGGGCAAGGACACTGGAAAAGGAGCAGAGAAAGCTGAACAAACGCCTTGCAGAACTGGACAGGCTGTTTTCCTCACTCTATGAAGATAAGGTGATGGAGCGTATTACGGAGCGGAATTTTGAGATGATGTCGGGGAAATACCAGAAAGAGCAGCTTGAAATTGAAGCAAGGCTGAAAGAGGTAACGGAAACGCTCAACGACAGCTATGAGAAATCGCAGGGTGTCCGTGACTTCCTCTCCTTAATCCGCAACTATCAAGGAATTAAGGAATTGGACGCAACCATCATAAACGCACTCATAGACAAGATACTTGTTTCGGAATGTGAGAAACTTACAGACGGAACAATACGGCAGGAAATCAAGATTTATTATAAATTCATCGGCTTTGTCGGTGAATTACATATCACACCCACAAAGCGGTGGACAGCGTTAAAGCCTAAGAATTGTACGGTGTGCGGTGCTGAATATGTTCCCCGCTCTGCAATATCAAAGTATTGCCCAGAGTGCAGGAAAAGGATAAGAAAGGTTCAAGGAACGGAAACGAAACGCAGGGGCAGGGAGCGAAACAGACAGGCATGTATTGAACTGTCCGCAAAAAATGACCGACTGACCTGGAGCAGAGATCAGGCAGAATCATAAGACAGGGGAATGAAAATGAGGAAGTTGAGATCTTCCGGTATGTGACGGAAGAAACATTCGACGCATATCTCTATCAGCTGGTGGAGAACAAACAGAAATTCATCAGCCAGGTCATGACGGGGAAATCCCCTGTGAGAAGCGCCGAAGATTTTGATGAGGCGGTTCTTTCCTACGCAGAAATCAAAATGCTTGCAACGGGAAATCCTCACATCAAGGAAAAGATGGATCTTGATATTCAGGTATCCAAGCTGAAGCTTTTGAAGCAAAATTTTCTAAGTGAAAAGTATTCCCTTGAAGATAGGATCGAGCGGGTTTTTCCTGCACAGATAAAGTACTATGAAGAGCAGATACAAGGGTTTAACGAAGATATTGCTTTCTTAAATTCACAGCCTTCCGATGAAAAGGAATTTGCAGGGATGTTAATAAAGGGAGAGAATTTTGTGGAAAAAGCGCAGGCGGGAGAGCGGATTTTACAGGAGTGCAAGGCGATGAAAAGTCCTGATCCGGTTTTTCTGGGTGAATACCGCGGCTTTAATATGGAGCTTTCTTTTGATACAGTTGCAAGGGAGTTTATGATTATTTTAAAACGCTCCATGCAGCATACGGTAAAACTCGGAAACGATGCAAGCGGCAATATCATAAGGATCGACAATGTTCTTTCAGGTATTGAAAAGCGGGCTGCTGTTGTAAAAGCGGAATATGAAAATGTTTTGACTCAGCTTGATAAAGCAAGGATAGAGACCAGCAAAACCTTTGAACATGAAGATGAGCTCAAGGAAAAGTCCGCAAGGCTTGATGAACTTAATATCCTTTTGAATCTGGATGAAAAGGAAAATACCGTAATTGATGTGGAGCCGGAAGAGCTTCAGGATGTGCCGGACAGAGAATATGAACGATAGGACATCATTATTTAATATATGAGCGTGCAGGGCAGAAAAAAGGCGCGCTCAGGATACATACCGGATGGCGATCCGAGGTCATTCGGTTTTTTTATTGCCCGGAAAGGAGGTGGAAGTTATAGGAGAAAGGCGTGATATTAACAGGGAACTACTTGAGAAAATGGAGGTGGAATATGGAAGGTATGTAAACGATTTGCTTGGAAAAAAGCCGGAGGAAATCATAAAAAGCTCTTATGAAACTGTGATCAGGGACGAGATTTTATTCATGATAGAAGGGAATTACTTTTCTCATGAACAGATGATGGATCTTCTTAGCTTTGAAAATCCGCTCGAAATCTGCACGACTGCATGGAAAGAGTGCAATGAGGTGGACACAGAAGAAATAAGGGAAAGTGTTGATGAGTATTTACAGGAATTGAAAGATGATATGAAAAGAAAGGAAGAGGAACTTATGATAAATAACAATGATATCAGTTTTGAAATCGTAGAACATATAGGAGTGATTTCTCAGAATCAGCATGGCTGGGCAAAGGAACTTAATGTCGTATCATGGAACGGCAAAAGACCTAAATTCGACATTCGCGATTGGTCGCCTGATCACACCCACATGTCGAGAGGGCTTACTTTAAGCGAGCATGAAATGAAAAATCTTAAGGATATTGTAGCAGACAAAGATCTGACAATACCTGCAGGCTCCCGTGATAAAAAGGAAAAGGATTATGAAAGATAAGGTGATATAAATGGGCTGGGTGACTACGCAAGAGATCGAAAAGACCAGACAGATCGATCTTCTGACATACCTGAAGCTTTATGATCCGAGTGAGCTTGTCAGGATCGGAAATGGTATTTATTCGACCAGAACTCACGATAGTCTTAAGATCAGCAACGGTGCATGGATGTGGTTTTCCAGAGGGATCGGAGGCTACAGCGCGCTTGATTACCTTATAAAAGTAAAGGAGATCCCGTTTGTTGAAGCCGTTAATTTATTAAACGATAAGGGGTGCGCATATCGCAGCACCCCTGCTTCATCTAAAGGAAAACTTCAGGATAAGAAGCTGCTGCTTCCGGAAAGAAACGAAAGGAGCAGCAGAGTAGTTGCATATCTTTGCAGGAGAGGAATCGATCTTGAGATCATAAAATACTGCATTGAAAATGACCTTTTATATGAATCCAGGGAATATGGCAATGCGATTTTTGTGGGATACGATAATGAGAATGTCCCAAGGTATGCATCTTTTCGTGCCACAAACGGGATGAGGATTTTAGGTGATGCTGCCGGAAGTGATAAGAGGTACTGCTTCAAAATATTAAGTCCGGCAAGTAATAGTACGCATATTTTTGAAAGTGCGATCGATCTGCTTAGCTTTGCTACCCTGCGAAAAATGGACGGATTTAACTGGAAAGAAGAAAACCTTGTATCCCTTGCTGGCGTATACAGACCGAGAGCTGACGGCACATCAAAAGTGCCTGTTGCTCTTCAGAAGGTCCTTTCGGAAAACTGCAGGACATATGATCTGCATCTTCATTTTGATAATGATTTTGCAGGAAGAACCTCTACAAAGGGACTTATGAAGGCTCTTGAGGGTGTGTATGCGGTCTACGATGAACCGCCGCCATACGGCAAGGATTTTAATGATTATTTATGTAGAAGAATACGATTTTCTGAAATAGAAGAGGAAAAGGAGATGATGAAAAATGGGAGAGAACGCTAAGCTGAAGGTACTGTATATTGAACCGATGAAAACTCCAAAAATCGTTGAAATCGATGGTGATTTAGAGTCTATGCAAAACCTTGTTGGAGGATATATTGAAGAGTATATGCCTTTTGAAGATGAGGTCGCGATCGTTTGTAACGATGAAGGAAAGATCAATGGACTTGAACCAAACCGAGGGATATTTGATAAGGAAGGCGAGCTGCAGGATATAATCTGCGGTTCTTTTTTTATCTGCTATGCGCCGGTAGAAAGCGAAAAATATCTTTCGCTTCCGGATAATCTCAGAAAAAAATATGAAGAAATGTTCCGTCATCCCGAGATGATCACGCGTAAAGACACAGGCGATATCAGGATAATGAGGTTGCCTTTGCCTGAAAAAACGATGGAAAGAGAGGAGAGATAGAGATGGAGATGACCCTTGCTCAGCTTAAGGAATATGTTGAAAGCATGCCAGAAGAAACGATGGTAGTGGTCGATATGTCGGTATATTTGGAGGATGATGAAGATGGAGAATAAGTATGAGCTCGACATGGTAAGTATAAGGCTTGTGAAGGAGCCGGGCATTTTTTCTGATAAAAAGGTAAGAGGTGTAGATGATGCAGTAGAGGTGATCGGAGAATATATCAGTGAGTATGACAGGGAGATATTTTGTGTCATGAATGTAAAAACGGACGGCAGCGTGATCAATATGAATATCGTAAGTCAGGGTACACTCAACAGTTCAGAAGTAAGTCCGAGAGAGGTTTTCAAGAGCAGTATCCTTTCAAATTCAGCAGCTGTCCTGCTTTTCCACAATCATCCGAGCGGTGATGTAAAGCCCTCTAAGCAGGATTACGAGGCGACTAAAAGACTGGTTCAGTGCGGTAAGCTCTTAGGCATACCGGTCATGGATCACATCATAGTCGGTGCAGGAAGAGGATATAAGTACAGTTTTTTGGCGCATAATGAATTGGGACTGTCATACAAACAGGCAGTTAAAAAGAGGGAGGTACAGGAGCGGTAAGCTCATGTACCTCTTTTAGCAAGCACTGCATTTCTACTCCTGCGGAGCAGAAATGCCTGCTTTTTAGGGGAGACCCCTAAGACCCCGGAAAGGAGAAAAGATATGAAACGAACAATCAAGAAACAGATATGGCTTAACAGAGAAGAGGCACAGCAGCTCCAGAAAAAATCAAAGAAGGCGTGCCTTACGGAAGCCGCGCTCATAAGACAGCTTCTTTCAGGTTACGAGCCGAGGGAAGCTCCGGGAGATGAGTTCTATAAATTCAACAGGGAGCTTTCCCATATCGGAAACAATCTGAACCAGATCGCCATAAAAGCAAACAGCAGCGGACAAGTAAGCACGCAGGATTTAGATACGGAACTCAGAAGGCTCCACGCATTTCAGGCGGCGGTGGAAGAAGCCGTTTTTGGATACGGAAAAGGCAAGTGATGGGAACCACGAAGATATGGAAGGTCAAGACCAATCTTGCGAGGGCGATCGACTATGCGACGGATTCAAGGAAGACTGCTCTGAAATCGGATATTGGGAATGTGATCGGGTATGCGTCGGATGAAGGAAAGACTTTGAGCGGAAGATATGTGACCGCGCTCAACTGCAATGTGACTTATGCAAAGGAGCAGTTCGAAACGATCAAGAAGCGGTTTGGCAAGGAAGATGGAATCTTAGCGTTTCATGCTTATCAGAGCTTTGCAGATTATGATGATATTACACCGGACATGGCGCATGAGATCGGGGTGAAGCTCGCCGAAGAGCTTTGGGGAGACCGTTTTCAGGTGATCGTGGCTACACATCTTAATACAAAGTGTCTTCACAATCATTTTGTGATCAACTCGGTATCATTCGCGGACGGGAAAAAGTATCATGACTGCCGGAGTACTTACCGGCATATGAGGGAGGTATCAGACAGCATTTGCAGACAGTACGGACTTACCGTAATCGAAAAGCCAACAGGGCGCGGAGAACCTTTGCACCTGTCACAGAAGGAAAAAGCCGGAATACCTACAAGATATAGCATGGCAAGGGAAGCTGTTGATGAAGCGATAAGCCTCAGTCTAAATTTACGGGAATTTGAACTGCATTTAAAGAGCCTTGGTTACAGCGTGCAGTTGAGTCAAAGACGAAAATACTGGACAGTGACACCTAAAGGGTGGAAAAAACCGATTCGGCTTATGCGGCTCGGAAAAGAATATACGAACGAACGGATCATGCAGAGACTGTCTGCCAATCCGGAAAGTGTTCGGTTCAAAAGCTTTCAAAAGCGTAAGCCTTTGAAAAAGCAGTATTTCCTGCTAACGAGAAAAGATCGTATAGGAAAAGTGGGAGGTTTACGGGGGCTTTACCTGAAATACTGCTATATGCTCGGCTATCTTCCAAAGTACACGCAAGATGCAAACAAAGTACCTGAAATTTTAAGAGAAGACCTGCTTAAATGCGAGAAGTATACAAAGCAGATCCGGCTCCTCAGCAAGTATGAAATCCATACAGATGAGGAGCTTTTTTCTTTTTTGGAACAAAAGGAGCGTGAAAAGGAAGATATAACGGAGATGAGGGAAATATTACGAAAGGAATACAGACGGGTACTTCCGGAGTCTGAAAAGAAGCAGCTTAAAGCGCAGATAGCAGCTCTTACAAGTGCCTTAAAGGATATCAGAGGGGAGGTGAGACTTGCAGAGGATATAAAAGTGAACACTGAAAGTATGGCAAAGAAAATGGAACAGATCGAAAGAGAAAATCAAAGGGAGGTGATGAGCAGATGATGGCAGGGGTGCGCGGAACGGATACCGAAAAAAGAGAATCAGAGAAGGCTTGTTAATATTGCAAAAATGGCATAATTATGATAAAATAACGCCATAAAAAGAAGAGATAGATAATGGAGGCAGAGAGATGATTAATATAAGACCGGTTTCTGATTTGAGAAATAACTTTACGGAGATTGAATCCATTGTAAAAAATGGCGATGCAGTTTATCTGACGAAGAACGGATATGGTTCCATGGTGGTTTTAAGTCTTGAGCAGTATGCCGCACTGACGGAAGAAGTAGAGATGAAGTTGGACGAGGCGGATAAAGCGGCAGCAGCAGATGAAACACGCTATACCGCCGGCGAAGTGTTTGGAAGGGTGAGGGAGCGTATTAATGGGAAATAAAAAATATGATGTGCGCTTTCTTCCGTTATTCGAAGAGGATTTATATGAAATCGTTGCTTACATTACGGAGCATTTGAAAAATCCGGTGGCAGCAAATAAGCTGATTGATGATGTAGAAAACGCTATTATAAAAAGAAGCAGCTGTGCAGAGAGTTTTGAACCATACCATTCAGTAAAAGAAAGAAAATACCCATATTACAGAATCTATGTGGGGAATTATGTTGTGTACTATGTTGTGATCGACGACGTAATGGAAGTTAGAAGAATTCTTTACAACAAAAGAAATGTAAAAGACAAGTTATAAAAGTGCTGAAAGAACCCGATTTTTCGGGTTTTTTAGTGCCATTAGTTGAGAGGGAGGTGATGAGCAGATGATGGCAGGAGGAGATGCTGCAGAACAGGTCGTGAGATTATCTCTTGAAGGGCTTGAGGTGGCGGTAAGGATAAGCGGAGAAGGCGCGAAAAATCTTGCCGTGATTTTAGCGGCAGCTCTCAGAGAAGAGCATAAGACGAAAGGAAAAGCAAGGCTCACGAATCTGATCAAGTCCGGAAAGGAATTAAAGGTGTTTTCTGTTCGGAACGGAGATCTTAAAAAGTTTTCTTCCGAGGCGAAGCGGTACGGTGTCCTTTATTGCGCGCTGAAGGATAAAAGCGATAACAGTGATCATGCGACAGTTGATGTGATCGCGAGGGCTGAGGATGCTTCCAAGATCCAGAGGATCATGGAACGCTTTGAACTTGCTTCTGTCGATAAAGCAGAAGTTTTGGGAGAAGTGCAAAAGTCAGTTGAGGAGCGAAAGGCGAGAGCAAATGAGATCCCGGAAAAGAGCAGAGATGATCTTTTAGCCGATGAAGTCAAGGTAAAGCCGGTAGGAAAGGGCGACATAGAGCTAAACCCCCAGATTGCAAAGACAGAAAAAAGCCCTCTGTCCGCGCAAAGCTCAAAGGAATCAGTCCGAACCATGGAGGGTACTGTTAAAGGAGATAAGCCGTCAGTAAGGAAAAAGCTTGAGGCATATCGCGAGGATATTGACAGGAAGAAAGGATCGGAGCCGGCAAAAGACGCGGTGCTGCCTGATAAAAATAAGGCGGTTGCTAAAACAGAAAGAAAGGAACGGTGATTCGAGTTATGAGAGAAGAGAAGCTGTATATAAAACTCGATGGATATGAGCAGAGCATTCTTGTCCGCGCGCTGAATGATCTAAGGAACAGCCTGCTTGAAAATGCAAGATCCACAGATGCGGTCGATGAGCTTATTATCAAGACCGCTAACGCGAAGCGGAAAACGGTGAGGGGAAAAGAAAATTATGAGGAGAGATGATAACAAAACGGTTTTCCTCCTTGCGCTTTTTGGTATCGTCCCTGTAACCTGGCTGGCTCTTAAAACAGCACCGTATATGCAGGGTAATATATTAGAGATATTTCTCGAAGCAGATAAAGTGTTTGAGAAACCGTTATCAATAAAGTGGTGCAGCGACAGTATCAGGACGGTCGCTGTTTTTATTTTGCTCTACCTTTTAGTGATCGGGATCGCACTGAGCATGCGCAGAAACTATCGCAGAGGTGAGGAACACGGTTCTGCCAGATGGGGAAATGCAGCGCGGATAAACAAGAGATATAGGAAGCGCGGGGGATTTAAAAACAAGATACTGACGCAGAATGTGATGCTGGGTCTTAACGCCAGAAAACATATGCGCAACTTGAATATTCTTGTGTGCGGAGGATCGGGAGCAGGAAAGACGAGGTTTTATTGTAAGCCCAATATCATGCAGGCGAATACTTCTTTTGTTGTCCTTGATCCGAAGGGAGAAATCGTTCGCGATGTAGGGTGGCTGTTAAAGAAGAAAGGCTACGAAGTCAAAGTGCTCGACCTTATCAATATGGAGAAAAGTCACTGCTATAACCCATTTGTATATTTAAAAGATGATAACGATGTACAGAGACTGGTAACGAATCTGTTCAAAAGTACAACTCCGAAAGGCAGTCAGACGCAGGATCCGTTTTGGGATACAGCCGCCTCCATGCTGCTTTCCGCACTCATTTTTTATCTGAAGTATGAGGCGCCGGAAGATGAACAGAATTTTCCCATGGTCATGGAAATGCTCCGGGCAGGAGATGTCAGTGAGGAGGACGAAAGTTACTACAGTCCGCTCGACAGTCTGTTCTTTGATCTGGAAGCAAAAGATCCGGATCATATCGCGGTGAAGTACTATAAGAATTATCATTCGGGGAGTGCGAAAACTTTGAAATCCATCCAGATCACCCTCGCGGCGCGACTTGAAAAGTTCAACCTGGAAAGTGTGGCGGCACTTACCGTTACCGACGAAATGGAGCTTGCCTCTATGGGCGAGAAAAAAATAGCGCTGTTTGCTCTCATTCCCGACAATGATACGAGTTTTAATTTTCTCGTGAGTATCCTCTATACACAGATATTCCAGCAGCTTTTCTGGCTTGCAGATCATAAGTATAGAGGCGCACTCCCAATGCATGTGCATTTTGTCATGGATGAGTTTGCAAATGTAAGCCTTCCGGAGGACTTTGACAAGATCCTTTCGGTCATGCGTTCCAGAAGCGTTTCCGTATCCATTATCCTGCAAAATCTGGCGCAGTTGAAGACTTTGTTTGAGAAACAATGGGAGAGCATTGTCGGAAACTGCGATACCTTCCTCTATCTTGGAGGGAATGAGCAGAGCACACATAAGTATGTATCGGAGCTGCTCGGAAAGGAAACGATTGATCTGAACACTTATGGCAAGTCAACAGGAAGGAACGGTAATTATTCAACGAATTATCAGTTGTCGGGTCGGGAGCTGATGACACCGGATGAAGTGCGTATGCTGGATAATCGGTACGCACTTCTTTTTATCAGGGGAGAAAGACCTGTGATGGATCTGAAATATGATCTTTTAAAACATCCGAATGTTTCCGAAACAGCAGATGGCGGCATGGAGCCATATATTCATGGAGAAGCTAAAGCAGCTGTAGCGACGATTCTTGCAGAGAGCTTTTATGCGGGAAAAGAAACTTTACAGCCCGAAGAGCTTTCAGAAGGTGAATATGTTCTGCTGTCGGAATCAGACATACAAGAGCTTTATGAAATGGAGGAGGATGTATGAGAAAAAGAAAAAAACGTAAAGAAAATCATTTGAGAAAAGGCATGGTGCTTTATATAGCGATAGTGTTAATGAGCACCATAGGGACAGGGGCTGCATTTGCCGCAAGTGATCCGCTTTCGGTAATAGATAACCTGTCAACATTCATATTCAGTTTGATCCGGGCGTTAGGGCTGATCCTTACGGGTTTTGGGATCGTGCAGGTGGGGCTTTCATTCAAAAGTCATGATCCGAGCCAAAGAGCCAATGGATTTCTTACTCTTGCGGGAGGTATCGTGATCACCTTTGCGAAAGAAATCCTGAATCTGATTATAGGATGAGCATAGGATTAAAAAGGCAGCTACATGCTGCCGATACATAGAGCATAGATCTTTTCATTCGTGCTGCAGAGAATATGAGGCTGTGTAGTAGGAATGTGAAGAGCTACAAAACCTGCTTAAAAGAAATGCATATACCTTTTGTTACATAGCCTGATCGGAAAACCCTGTCAGGCTTTTCAATTTTTTGAGTCAGGAGGTGATATGGACATGAATAAAGAACTTAAGCAGGGAGGTGATGTATGTGTCGGACAACTGGGTCGTGCAGAATCTGCAAAATTCACTTGAAAACTGGAATGAAAAACTCGCTGAAGTATGGGAGCTTCTTACGGAGTCCCCGGAAGATTTCCGCGGCGGAGGGATATGGGAGATCATTCAGGATATCCACGGAGCGTTGATGGCGATAGGACTGGCACTATTGGTCCTGTTTTTCGTTGTAGGCGTGATTAAAACCTGCGGGTCGTTTACAGAGGTCAAAAAGCCGGAGCATGCGGTAAAGCTGTTTGTTCGCTTTGCCATCGCCAAAGGTGTTGTGACATACGGATTGGAACTAATGATGGCACTCTTTGAGATCGTGCAGGGGATCATAAGCACGATCATGAAAGCTTCGGGGCTTGGAAACAACAATGAACTAATACTTCCGGATGAGATGGTGGAGGCGATTGAAGACTGCGGGTTCTTTGAAAGCATACCGCTTTGGGCGGTCACACTCATATGCAGCCTTGTGATTACGATCCTGTCTTTCATCATTATTCTAAGCGTTTATGCGCGTTTTTTCAAACTGTATATCTACACAGCGATCGCGCCGGTGCCGCTTTCAACATTCGCCGGAGAACCGACGCAGCAGATCGGTAAAAGCTTCTTGAAATCCTATGCGGCGGTATGTCTTGAAGGTGCGATCATACTGCTTGCCTGCATCATTTTTTCGGTATTCGCAGAGTCTCCGCCGGTAGTGAATCAAGATGCGGCGCCTGCTGCCATGGTGTGGAGTTATGTAGGAGAACTCATTTTCAATATGTTGGTACTTGTGGGAGCAGTAAAGCTTGCGGATCGCATAGTAAGGGAAATGATGGGGCTTTAGAAAGGAGTAACAAGTGGAAGTAAAGATAAATCGGGAGATACGGGAATATACGGAATCCATGTTTTTCGGACTGTCGCTTCGGCAGTTCATTTTTTCTGTTCTGGCGTGTATCGTTGCGGTATGTGCATATTTTCTGCTCAGGCCGCATCTTGGAACAGAGACCGTAAGCTGGGTCTGTATCCTTGTAGCGGTGCCGTTTGCGGTAGTGGGATTTGTAAAGTATAACGGTATGACGGCAGAAAAGTTCATATGGGCGTATATAAAGTCAGAGATATTGATACCGAAACGGCTGGTGTTTCGGAATACTAATATGTATTGGCAGCTGATCGAAGAGGGAAAGAAAGATAAAGGGAAAAAGGGGAGATTTAAAAATGATAAAAACACTGAGAAAGACATTTAAACAGGATAAAGAAGGATTTGAAATACCGAAAGGCGTTCAGGATATCATTCCGGTAAAAAAGATTTATGAAGACGGTATTTTTCAGGTAGGGAAAAACAAGTTCTCTAAATCATATAAATTCGAGGATATAAATTATTCCGTGGCAAGCCGTGAGGATAAAGAAGCCATGTTTTTAGAGTACTCCGAAGTTTTAAACTCTCTTGACAGCAGCGCAACGACGAAGCTTACGATCAATAACCGTAAGATCAATCGAGCTGACTTTGAGAAAAAGATCCTGATCGATATGGCGGGAGATGAACTGGATGAATACCGCGAGGAATATAACGATATGCTGCTTAAAAATGTGACCGGTACAAATTCCTTTATTCAGGAAAAGTATGTGACGATATCGATCAATAAAAAGAATGTGGAGGAAGCAAGAAACTATTTTAAAAGAGCGGGCAATGACCTGATATCAGGGTTTGCGCGCCTTGGGGCCTTCTGTGTGGAGCTTGGTATGCAGGAGAGACTGAAAATATTGTTTGACTTTTACAGGAAAGGAGAAGAGGAGTATTTTCATTTTGATCTTAAAGATCACATGCACAAAGGACATGATTTTCGAGATTATATCTGCCCGGATTCCTATGAAAATGAAAAAGACTATTTCAAGATAGGGGATCGTTTCGGCAGAGTGCTGTTTTTACGAGATTATGCTGCGTATATCAAAGACTCTATGGTTGCGGATCTTACGGAAATGAACAGAAATCTCATGCTGTCGATCGATATTGTTCCGGTGCCTACGGATGAAGCCGTAAGAGAGGTGGAAAACAGACTTCTTGGCGTGGAAACAAACATTACCAACTGGCAGCGTCGTCAGAACAGCAATAACAATTTTTCTGCTGTCGTGCCGTATGACATGGAGCAGCAGAGAAAGGAGAGCAAGGAATTTTTAAACGACCTTACTACAAGGGATCAGAGAATGATGTTTGCAGTGCTCACCATCGTTCATATGGCAGATACAAAAGAACAGCTCGATGATGATACGGAAGCTCTTTTGACTATAACGAGACAGCATTTATGCCAGCTTTCCGTTTTAAAATATCAGCAGCTTGACGCACTTAAGACCGTACTTCCTGCGGGGGTTAGAAAGATCGATGCGTTCCGAACGCTTACGACGGAATCGCTCGCGGTGTTTATGCCGTTTCGTGTTCAGGAAATCCAACATGAGAAAGGGATATATTATGGCAGGAATGTTATAAGTAAAAACATGATCATTGCAGACAGACGGCAGCTCTTAAATGGAAATTCCTTTATTCTGGGTGTTTCCGGAAGTGGGAAGTCTTTTGCGGCTAAAAACGAGATCGTAAATCTGGTGCTTTCATCAGATGCGGATATTATCATCATCGATCCGGAGAGGGAGTATGCGCCGCTTGTCAAGGCAATGAACGGAGAAGTGATAGAGATTTCTGCGACAAGTCCGAATCACATCAATGCCATGGATATGGGAAGAGATTACGGAGAGGTTGATCCTGTTATTGAAAAATCACAGTTTATACAGTCTCTTTGCGAGCAGATCATAGCAGGTCATCATTTTGCAAAAGGGCAGCAGTCTATCATAGACAGATGTACGGAGAATATATATCGCCCTTATCAGAACGCCGGGTATGAAGGCATGCCGCCAACGCTTTCGGACTTCAGAGATGAGCTTTTGAGACAGCCGGAACCGGAAGCGATTTCACTTGCTCTTGAACTTGAGCTTTTTACGAGAGGAACGCTGAATACTTTTGCCAAGCAGACCAATGTCAATACAAGCAACAGACTTATCTGTTACGACATCTTAGAGCTGGGAGAGCAGCTTAGAACGGTGGGAATGCTGGTTATATTGGACAGCATTTTAAATCGGGTAACATCAAACAGAATGAAAGGGAAAAGGACATTCATATTCATCGATGAGATTTATCTGCTGTTTATGCACCAATATTCCGAACAATTTCTTTTTAAGCTGTGGAGAAGGGTTAGGAAGTACGGAGCGAATTGTACCGGGATTATGCAGAATGTAGAAGATGCGCTTCATTCGCATACGGCGAGAACAATGCTTGCGAATTCGGAGTTTATCATCATGCTTAATCAGGCGGCGAGCGATCAGCTTGAGCTGGCGAAGCTTCTTCACATTTCAGAACAGCAGCTTTCCTTTATCCGTAATGTCGATGCAGGACACGGCCTTATTAAAGTGGGAAGCGCGCTGGTGCCGTTTGAAAACAACTTCCCTAAAAACAGTAAGCTTTACAGGCTCATGACGACAAAACCGGGTGAGAACTTAGGTGGTGCTGCTTAATGGCTGACATAAAGACGAGGAGTGCTGATAAGGGAACGATAAAGACTCTGGATAAAGCCTCAGTAGCAGCAAGCAGGATGAAACATTCCTATGCCAGAACAAAGGAACTGGTAGAAGAAAAGCAAAAGAGCACCGAAGGCTCGCCGGCAGAATATGCCGTAAACAGGCTTTCCGGCGCAGGGAATACACTTATGCGAAAAGGCGGTGGGAAGTTTAATGAAGCCGGAGGAAAGAGCGTCACTGTTTTGAAAAACGAGATCCGGCAGCGAAGGCAAGGAATAAAGGACAGGGGAGCAGACATAAGCAGATCGTCATACACTGTAAGAAGGCCGGGAACAAAGATAAAAAAGGCAGGGCGAAGCAGTAATGAAATATCGTATTCGGCAAATAAACATGCTTTGTCGAAACGACTTGCGGAAAAACGGCTTACCGGAAAACATGTTAAATATTCAGGCATGAGAAAAGGTGCTGTCAGGGCAACTCATGCAGTGCGAGCGATCGCGGCAAGTTTAAAAACACTTTTTGTATTCCTGTTTGCGGGAGGTTGGATCGCGGTGCTTGCTGTTGTAATATGCTGTCTCTTTGGGGCGGCTCTTTACTTTTTTGGCGACAGCAGTTCCAATGATTATCTCCCCGTGAGTGCAGAAGTGGAAAGCTATACTCCGGTAATAGAAAAGTATGCGAAGGAATACGGGATACCGGAATATGTAGAGCTGATCAAGGCGGTCATGATGCAGGAGTCAGGCGGCAGGGGTACGGATCCCATGCAGGCTTCAGAGTGCAGCTTTAATACGAAGTATCCGAAAAAGCCAAACGGGATAACCGATCCGGAGTACTCCATAAACTGCGGTATCCAATATCTTAAAAGCGCTCTTACAGCTGCTGGAGTCCAAAATCCGGTGGATATGGACAGGATAAAGCTTGCCCTGCAGGGGTATAACTTCGGTGTGGGATATATATCATGGGCGCTTGAAAACCACGGTGGATATTCGAAGGCGGGAGCCGTAGAATATTCCAAACAGCAGGCGAAGAAAAACGGATGGTCTTCATATGGAGACACGGATTACGTGGAGCATGTGCTTAGATATTATCCGTATGGCAACTATTCCTATGATGTTATCTTTAACGGAAGCGGAAAATTGGGACTTCCGATAGCAGGTATGACACAGGGAAATATAACTTCCCATTTTGGACCGAGATCTTCTCCGGGAGGGATCGGCTCAACAAATCATCAGGGACTGGATATCGGATTTCCAACCGGGACAAAAGTACTTGCCTGTGAATCGGGGACAGTAACTTCCGCAGGCTGGAACGGAGGACTTGGAAAATGCATTATCATCAGACATAGTAACAGCCTTGAGACTGTTTACGGACATCTTAGCAAGATCAATGTATCAAAAGGACAGAAAGTAGTGAGAGGTCAGGTGATCGGTGAAGTTGGAAATACAGGTAACTCAACAGGACCGCATCTGCATCTGGGAGTCAGGCTAAACGGCAGTTATGTGAATCCGGAAAAGGGATGGCTGAGCATGGGGAAATAGAAAGACGAGACAGGGTGTTTTTCCTGTCTCTTTACATATATGCGCTCAGTGTAAATAGTGAAGTCCGAGTTCAACATGAATAGAAATCATTATGTGCCGAATGGTAAATATATTAGGGCGAAAAGGTGATAAAAGAGCAAAGCATATATATATGTTTGCATTGCTTGACGGTATATGAAATCAAATATTCGTAACCATTTGGAGTATTTTCAAACTATCCAGAGTGGCACAGTCTATTTGGGTTATAGTAAAATTTGATTATGCGAAATCCTGTTTCGCTATTTTTAATCACAATGGGTTAGAAGCATCTAACTATACTGGAGGTATGTAGAGAATGGAAGCAAGAAGTAACAAACTACAAGCCAAAGACCTTATCAACGTAGGCATTTTCACCGCCATCTATTTTGTCATTTTCTTTGCGGGTATGATGCTGGGATATATCCCTATCTTTATCCCGCTGTTAGGATTGGTGTGCCCCATCCTGTGCGGTATTCCCTTTATGCTGTACTTAACGAAGGTCAAAAAATTCGGCATGGTATCTCTGACTGGCATTATCCTTGGCTTGCTGAATTTAATTATGGGTAGCGGCGTGCTGGTTCTGATTTTTGGTATCATCTTTGGCGTTCTGGGCGATGTAATTTTGCGGGCCGGAAAGTATCAAAGCTGGAAATGCACGCTCCTTGGCAATGGCGTGTTCTCCCTTTGGATCATGGGATATGTAAGCCGGATGTTCTTAACTCGTGACACTTTTTTTGCTTCACTTGTAAGCAGCTATGGACAGGAATATGTAGATACCCTTATGTCCTATACTCCTGGCTGGACATATCCGGTTCTGTTTGTTGTCACTTTTATCGGCGGCATTTTGGGGGCGCTTCTTGGCAAGGCCGTGTTGAAGAAACATTTTGAAAAGGCGGGGATTGCCTGATGGATGCGGCGATTACAACGCTAAAATTTGAAAACAAAGCTGTTATTCCCACCGATCCAAGGACAAAACTGTTTTTGACTGTAACTGTCAGCACCATTATGATTACCGGAGGTACAGGCGGATTTATGAATTTCGTCCGTCCGTGCCTCATGGCTTGTCCGATTATTTTTCTGCTCCTTTCGAGAAAATGGACAGCCGCAGCCAGATTTGCAGTTACATACGCTGTTTTGTTTGCGTTGGAATTAACGGTATTACCGCTGCTCACTGGCACATGGAATTTTATCCTGGGAGCCGCAGTCGGAATTTATACGCATATGCTCCCCGGATTTATCATGGGATATTATCTGGTGAGTACGACAACCGTCAGCGAATTTGTTGCTGCGATGGAGAAGATGCACATTCCACAAAAAATCGTGATCCCTATGTCGGTGGTATTCCGATTTTTCCCCACAGTCAAAGAGGAATATGCAGCCATTCGGGACGCTATGAAGATGCGCGGCATCACTACCTTCCGCAGTCCCATGAAGATGCTGGAATACCGGATTGTTCCTCTGATGATTTCGATTGCCAAAATCGGAGAAGAACTGTCTGCGGCTGCTCTTACGCGAGGGCTTGGAGCGCTGCAGAAACGGACGAATATATGTAAAATCAGCTTTGGGCCTTTGGACTTTTTCTTCTTCCTGCTGGCGATACCCTGTTGGGTCGGTTTCTTTATCTGTTAGGAGGAAGGCGCCTATGATTGAATTTCGCAACATCAATTTTCGATATGCCGGGGGAACGGATGCCGGCGGGCTTGTAAACATTAACTTAATCATCCCGGACGGGCAAGTTATCCTTTTGTGTGGACAATCTGGCTGCGGAAAAACAACCCTGACCCGGTTGGTGAATGGGCTGATCCCAAATTATTATGAGGGCGAGTTAAGCGGTGAAGTCCTGCTGGATGGAAAGAACATCAGCAGACTTCCACTCTATGAAACAGCAAAATATGTGGGGAGCGTTTTTCAAAATCCCCGCACACAGTTTTTTACGGTGGACTCTACTAGCGAACTGGCCTTTGGATGTGAAAATCAGGGCTTGCCTGAAGAAAAAATCATTCAGCGGGTGAAATCGACTGCGGAGCAGTTTGGGATGGAGAACCTGCTGGGGAAAAATATCTTTTCTCTTTCCGGTGGGGAAAAGCAGAAAATCGCCTGCGCCTCTGTATCGGCCAGTGATCCGCCCATCATTGTCCTGGATGAACCATCTTCTAATCTGGATATGTCAGCCACAAAAGATTTGCGCCGGATGATCCAGATTTGGAAACAGCAAGGGAAAACAGTTATTATTGCGGAACATCGGCTCTATTATTTGAAAGAGCTGATAGACCGTGTTATTTATTTGAAAAACGGAAAAATCGAAAAAGATTATCTGGCTTCGGACGCCTTGAAACTGTCCGCAGCGCAACAGGCAGAAATGGGATTGCGGCCTTTTGACCTGGGGGCGTTCCCGGTGGTAGCACATTCTGCTGTAAGCTGCGGTACTATCGAATGTGAGAACTTTCATTTTGCTTATACAAAGCAAAGGGATGCGCTGGATATTGACAGTCTTTCGCTGCCGCAGGCGGGCATTATCGCGGTGATCGGCCATAACGGAGCTGGAAAATCAACCTTGGCCCGGTGCCTCTGCGGATTAGAGAAACACTGTAAGGGCATTGTGAAAGTGGATGGGAAAACGTATAATAGAAAACAGAGGCTGTCCCTGTGCTATATGGTCATGCAGGATGTCAACCATCAGTTGTTTACAGAAAGCACAGAGGAAGAAATGCTCATCAGCATGGCGGAGCCAGCTTCGGATAAGGCGGATGCAATTCTTGACCGATTGGATTTGTTGCAGTTTAAGGAGCGGCATCCGATGGCGCTCTCCGGCGGCCAGAAGCAGCGAGTGGCGATTGCTACCGCCCTTGTTTCCGAGCGTAAGGTTTTAGTGCTGGATGAACCTACCAGCGGCTTGGATTTACAGCACATGAAGGAAGTGGCCGATGAACTCATAACGATACAGGAGATGGGAAAGACCTCTCTTGTTATCACCCACGATTATGAGCTGATCGTCAGTTGCTGCACTCATGTTCTACATTTGGAACACGGTGTGGTACAGGAACAATATGCGCTGGATGCCACAGGGCTTCAGCTCCTCAAAAACTTTTTTATTGAATCGAGGTGATCACAGTTTGAACAGAAGCGACCTGTTTTTTTCGCAGCAAAATATGAATTTGCTCTGCCGGGACGAATCCTGTTCCGTTTATCAGATGAAAAACGAAACAGGAGATGGAACAGCAACCTACTATGAGGTGTATCCCGGAATTGGAGTTATATATAATGACTTCCACATGGCAAGTTGCCCGCCGAGGCGCTTCGACAACACTCACTATATTTCTATCCATCACTGCCGGGAGGGACGCATTGAGTGGGAAGTCAGCAATGGTGCTTATCTTTATCTTGCGTCCGGCGATATTATGCTGGACAGTTCTGCTACGGAAAACAACCATTGCAGCTTTCCCGTAAGTCATTACCACGGGATTACAATTACAATTTCTGTTCCCGAAGCTGCGGAAAGTCTCGGAGAGCTTCTGTCCCTATTTTCTATCGATCTGGAACAGATTGAACACCAATTTGCCTTAAAGGCTCGGCCTTTTATCATGCACGGGAATTCCGTTCCCGACCATGTGATTTCGGAACTCTACCAGGTGCCGGAAAATATCCGCTTGGAATATCTCAGGGTAAAGGTATTAGAACTGTTGGTCACGCTCAAGACAGTAGACCCTACGGTTTTAGGTGTGGAGCGCCCCTATTTTTATAAAACACAGGTAGAGAAAGTTAAAGCAATCATGGCATTTATGACGGAGGAGCCGGAACGTCACTTCACAATGGAGGAACTATCTGAAAAGTTTGATATTTCTACTTCTGCCCTAAAGCAGTGCTTTAAGGGAGTTTACGGCACCGCTATTTATACCTATATGCGGAATTATCGGATGGACCTGGCGGCGTCCCTTCTCACACAAACGGATGAACCGATTACAGTGATTGCCGGAAAAGTCGGTTATACGAACACCAGCAAATTCTCCGAAGCGTTCAAAAAAGTCAAAGGGAAAACACCGCTGGAATATCGAAAAATAAAAATCTAAATGGAGCAAAACGAGGCTTCGCAGAGTGGCAGACAAATTGAATACCTGTAATACTTAGAGAGTACCAAAGAGATTGGTGCTCTCTAATTTTTTGCTAAAGGAGGAAAGGAAATGAAGCAGAAAAGCTGGATTTCTATTGTGTTTTCCTTTGCTTCACAGTGCCGGGGCAAGATTGTCCTGTCCGTCTTATGTGCAATCATCAGTGTGGTTGCCGGACTGATACCTTATTGGAGTGTTTACCAAATTATCACACTCTTTATCGACGGTTCACCTGTGATGGCAGAGGTTTGGAAATGGTGCTGGATCGGACTTGGCGCTTATGCGATACGCTTCTTGCTCTATGGTATTTCAACGAGCCTGTCCCATATATCTGCCTACACCATTTTGGAGAATATTCGTTTGACCCTTGCCCAGCGGCTGATGAAAGCTCCGCTGGGGACAGTCATCGGAGAGTCCGTGGGTAAGCTGAAAAGTGTATTGGTAGACCGGGTAGAAACGATTGAGCTGCCGCTGGCCCACATGATCCCGGAGTGTATCTCCAACCTGCTGCTCCCCGTAGCAGTCTTTGTCTATCTGGCCTGCATTGACTGGCGTATGGCTCTGGCTATGCTGGTGACTGTGCCTCTCGCTTTTATCGCTTTTGCCATGATGATGAAGAATTTTAATAAGCTCTATGCCGATTACATGGAGTCCAATAACTATGTGAACGGCGTGATTGTAGAGTATGTGGAGGGCATTGAAGTTATCAAGGCGTTTAACCAGTCCTCCAGCTCCTATGAAAAATTCACAAAGGCGGTTCAATCTTTCAAGGACTACACCCTCAAATGGTATCAAAGCACTTGGAAGTTGATGAATTTTATTTCTGCGGTGTTACCATCCACCTTTTTGGGGACGCTCCCGATTGGTATGTATCTCTATTGGACCGGCAGCCTGGCCCCGCAGGATCTTGTGATGTGCCTGATCCTCTCGCTGGGGATTGTAGGTCCGCTGATGAACTTTACCACCTATGTCAATGAAACGAAAACGGTTGAATATGCCGTACACGATGTAGACAAGCTGCTCCATGTGGAAGAACTGCCCGATACTGGAAAACCAGTGGAGGCGCAGTCCAAAGACATTCAGCTTCAGGATGTTTCGTTCTCTTATGATAAAGAGAGCGGTAAACAGGTGCTTTCCCATATCAATCTGAAAATCCCGGAGGGAAAGTTTACGGCACTTGTCGGCCCGTCCGGTGGAGGTAAATCCACCATCGCCCGCTTGATTGCCCGTTTTTGGGATGTGAACGATGGAAAAATCACCATTGGCGGTGTGGACATTCGCAGTATGCCGCTGGCCCAGCTTGCCGATATTGTCAGCTTTGTTACACAGGATAACTTCTTGTTCAACTGCTCCATCAAGGAAAATATCCGGCTGGGAAACCCTGATGCTACGGACGAGGAAGTATATGCGGCAGCAAAAGCCGCCTGCTGTGATGAGTTTATACGGAAATTGGACAATGGCTATGACACGATGGCCGGGGATGCGGGGAACCGGCTTTCAGGTGGTGAAAAGCAGCGTATTTCCATCGCCCGTATGATTTTGAAAAATGCCCCCATCGTGATTTTGGACGAGGCAACTGCGTTCACCGACCAAGAGAACGAAGAAAAGATCCAGCAATCCATCGCCGCATTAACAAAAGGGAAAACTTTACTCGTAATTGCTCATCGTCTGTCCACCATCAAAAATGCCGATCAGATCATCGTTCTACAAAACGGACAGGTTGAGAATACGGGCACGCATCAGCAGCTTTTAGATGGCGATGCCCTCTATCGGGATATGTGGGAGGCGCATATCGGAGCGCAGAACTGGTCTGCTGGTTCCGGGAAAGGGGGTAACTGAATATGTTTCGCATTGTAAATCGATTGATCCAATGGACAGGGAAATATAAACGGCGTATTTACATTGGGTTTGTCTATGCTTTCATTCACAGCATTTTTACTGCAATTCCTATTATGCTGGCTGCAAAGGGATTGAGTGCTGTTTTGGATGACTTCAATGGCATTGACCCATTGGAGAGCCAGGACATCTGGATCATGCTGGCGGCTATGATTTTAGCTGTATTGGGCCGATACCTGTTCTCTTATCTCCGAGCTATCACACAGGAAAGTGTCGGATATGAAGCAACCGCTGACGAGAGAATCCGGCTGGGAGATATTTTGAAACGGGTGTCGCTGGGCTTTTTCAGCAAGAACAATATGGGCGAACTTTCCGCAGCCGCTACAACCGACCTCTCGTTTATGGAAATGTTCGCCATGAATATGGTCAACACCGTTGTGAATGGATATATCACCGTTGTTGTCCTGATATTGTTCCTTGCATTTTACAGCCCTCTGGCGGGAGGAATTGCTCTGGCTGGTGTCCTTCTGTCTGCCCTGTTTCTTCACCTGCTGGAGGCGCGCAGCCACCAAAACGCTCCTATCCATCAAAAGGCACAGGACGATATGGTGGAAAATTCCATCGAGTATCTGCGAGGGATGCAGGTGGTGAAAGCCTTTAAGCAGGAAGGTGTGTCTATTGCCGGTATTCGCAAAGCATACAGCGACAGCAAGAAAATCAACATCAAAATTGAAGTGGAATATATGCCCTTCAACTGTCTGCACCTGTTTTCGCTGAAAGCTGCCTCCATCGCCATAGTAGCTGTGGCCGCTCTGCTGACCTATAACGGCAGTATGGAACTTCCTACCATGCTCATGCTGGATATGTTCTCTTTTATGATCTTTGGAAGTGTGGAAGCCATGAACAACGCCGCCCATGTATTGGAGGTCATTGATGCTACGCTGGACAAACTGGACGGCATTGAACACGCTGACATTATAGACAAAGACGGGAAAGATATTTCTTTGCAGAACACGGACATTGCTTTCCGTGATGTGACATTCTCCTACGATAAAGTTCCTGTTTTACGGAATATCAGCTTTTCCATCCCGCAGGGCAGCACTACGGCCATTGTAGGGCCATCTGGCAGCGGCAAGACCACGATTTGTAACCTGATTGCCCGTTTCTATGATGTGGACAGCGGCGAGGTCACAGTAGGCGGTGAGGATGTACGGAACATGACCTGTGACAGTTTGCTCCGCAATATCTCGATGGTCCTTCAAAAGGTCTACCTGTTCCACGATACCATTGAAAACAACATCCGTTTCGGTAATCCAGGTGCAACAAAAGAAGAAATTATAGAGGCCGCGAAAAAGGCTCGGTGCCACGACTTCATTATGGCTCTTCCCGATGGATATGAAACGGTGATCGGCGAGGGTGGCTCTACGCTGTCTGGCGGAGAAAAACAGCGCATTTCTATTGCTCGCGCCATATTGAAAAACGCTAATATCGTAATTCTTGATGAGGCAACTGCAAGTATTGACCCGGAAAATGAGCACCTGATCCAGCAGGCAATCAGTGAATTGACCATTGGAAAAACGGTTATCGTTATCGCTCACCGTCTGGCAACGATTGAACACGCTGACCAGATTTTAGTGGTGGATAAAGGTCAAGTTGTTCAGAAAGGAACACATCAGCAGCTTGTTCAGCAGGAAGGACTTTATCGCCGTTTCATTACAATCCGTGAGCAGGCAGAGGGCTGGAGCATTGCCTGATAATTTGAGGGAGAACTGCAACATGAAACTTCATGCGTCCGGGGAAGACTATCTAGAAGCAATCTTTGTTATTTATAGAGAAAAAGGCATGGTACGCTCTGTGGATGTAGCTCGCTATATGGAGGTATCAAAGCCCAGTGTGTGCCATGCGGTGGCTGCCTTGCGGGACGGCGGCTTTCTCACGATGGACGAGGATCACTTTCTCCATCTGACCAATGTGGGTCGTGAAGTGGCGGAGCATATTTATGAAAAGCACCGTTTCTTTACCGATCGGCTGATCGAAGTCGGAGTAGATCCGGAAACGGCTGAAAGGGAAGCCTGCCGGATGGAGCATGTGATTAGTTCAGAAACTTTTGAAAAGATAAAGGCTGTAGCTAATCCTAATACGAAGAAGGGAAAATAAATAGATTCTTAGGCGGCCCTGAGTATTTTACAGAGCCGCCCTTTTTATTATGGCAAGAAAGATTATAAGTGAAAAAATAGAAACTATTGTAGGAATCTTGCTCGATATTATCTCTTTACATACCGATTGCTGAATGCTGTAAGTGTGAGGTATAATAAAAACATAGCATTGAGCAAGAGATAAATGTAACAGAAAGAAAAAAACGGAGATTACATGAACGCAGTACACACAAGGGATCGTATCTTTCTCATTATGAAGATGCTTTATGAGAAAAGTGATGAAAATCATCCTTTAGCAACAAATGAAATTATGGATTTTCTTGCACAGAATGGAATTACTGTAGACAGGAAAACCTTTAGAGAAGACATGAACTTTTTGATCCAGTCAGAGGATCTTGATATAATCAGGATTAAAAGCTCTCCCAATAAATATTTCTGGGGTGAGCGTGTGTTTGAAATTCCGGAACTAAAGCTATTGATTGACGCAGTTTCCGCAGCTCGTTTTATCAGTCAGGATAAGAGCGATGATCTGATCAAAAAGCTCATTGCTCTGGCAGGAAAGAGCCAGCGCCACGAGCTGATTCGTAATGTACATGGCACTGGGAAAATGAAGGCGGATAACCGCAGGCTGTACTATATTGTAGATATCTTAAACGATGCAATCAATCAGAAGAAAAAGATTAAATTTCAGTATTACGAATACGACGGGCAAAAGCATAAGGTACTCCGCCATGATGGAGAAGAATATATCCTAAGCCCATATGCGCTCTATTGGAATGAGGACAATTACTATCTGGTGGGATTTTCTGAGAAACGGCAGAAGGTGATTACTTTTCGAGTAGACCGCTTATGCTTGCCGGAAATTTTAGAAGAAGCAGCTATCTCAGAACCGAAAGACTTTAATATATCGGATTTTGGCAACAAGGTTTTCCGCATGTTTGGCGGAGAAGAAACGATAGTGAAACTTTTGTGTAAGGACGAATTGATGAAGTACATCATTGACCAGTTTGGCACAGAAGTAGAGACGCAAACGCACAGCGACGGCACTTTTACCGCATGTGTCTCTGTAGAACTTAGTCCGGCTTTTTACGGCTGGGTGTTCCAGTTTGCCGGAAAGATGAGGATACTGTCACCGGAGAAAGCGGTAGATGAATTTAAAAAGATGAAAGCAGCGAATTAAGGAGCAGACAAATGTATATTCGACATATAAGACCAGAAGATGATCGTATGTCTATCAGTGAAATATATGAGCGAAGCTGGAAACATGCGTATAAAGACATTTTACCGGATAGTTATCTGAATGCGATACCACGAGGTCACTGGGCTTCCGTGATAGATAGCCCCGGCTGGAATACACTGATTTTGTTTGACCGGGGAAAAATGGTTGGAACCAGCAGCTTTTGCCAATCTCGTTTTCCGCAATTTGAAGGTTGCGGAGAGATCATTTCTCTGTATCTGCTCCCGGAATATATGGGAAAAGGATATGGAAAAGAATTATTGAAATTCGTGACCGCGGAATTATCAGCGCAGGGATTTCAAGAAATTTTTTTATGGGTGCTGGAAGAAAACAATCGGGCAAGATGTTTTTATGAGCGCTATGGATTTTTGAAGGCAGAAGATGTGATAGAGGAAAAAATCGGCGGCAAAAATGTCCGGGAAATTCGATATGTTTTGAAATCTGGCTGATTGAAAGAGGATACATTCTATGTAGAGATATCGCTTGCTGTTATATGTATGAAATCCGTGTGCTGGTAGATGTTTTGAAAGCAACCAAAACTTGCATGCGAACCGTAAAAGTGTTTGAAGCAAAATTAAATGAGGACAAATAAAACCGTAGCGTGCAGATCACAATGAATTGTGAAATACAGCTACGGTTTTTCTTCTCCGCTGAATTTATATCCCACACCCCAGACAGTAATAATATATCGTGGATTGTCTGGGTGTAGTTCGATTACATTTCATCTTGTCGTAATAATTCTATTATGCTTTCATTTTTCGTTTTTCTCAAAATCAATAAAGTCGATACCACGCAAATTGTAATAATGACTAAGAACAAAATCAAATTTTTTATCATCGGAAAAGCAAATGGAATCGCATATATATTAAGATTTTCAAATACGAAGTAACTTGCTGGTAATCCTATTATCATTGCAATAGCAATAGATAAAATCGTATAGCATAAGCTTTCAGAAACAACCATCTTTTTTATTTGTTTTCTAGTCATACCAACACTTTCTAAAATGGCAAATTCTTTTGAGCGGTTTTGTATGCTTGCAGACATCATATTCAAATAATTGGAAATTGCAAGCAACATAACAATTAATCCGATACTTCCTCCTAACACAGTAATCTGATTCTCTGAATTTTTCATATCTGAATATCTGCTCAATTTTGAATCGACAGATAAGACTTTACTGTCTTTTATCAAATCCATTATTGAATCTTCTGTATTTTTAGAAAATGCCTCTTTGTAATCAATTTTAATCATTTCAATCAATGGCTGTTGCACTATTTTCTCAAAATAATCATCACTGACAATCAAATCTGGATTGTAACCGGCGGAATAATAAGCTGGAAAATCTGTCAAAGCTCCTATCTCAATCGTTCCTTTCTTACTTAAATTATCAGAATTTGGAACAGAAAAGCTGACCTTTTTACCTACCATGCCATTATCTCCTTCAGTAAATATTTTAGAAGCAAAGGCTATTTCTCCATTATCAAAAGCTTCCTTATCAAGTGGAGTCTCTAACTCTTGATTTAACTGTTCAAATTCTAAATCATCAATTCCTACAATTCTACAACTAAACATATTATTGCTATAATCCGCCTGTTGCTTATACATATTTATGTCTTTATCATAATTACCGGGAGTATATCTGGATTGATATAATTCTTTATAATATTCTCCGTAAACATCTTCCTGATAAGGCACAGTTGCCGTTGTAGATTCCAAAGTTCTAACATCTTTCACGCCATTTAAATTCTTTACATTTTCAATTAAATCATTTGTGATCGCTTGTTCTTCATTATCAGAAAGTAAAGTTTGATTTAAAATCATCAAATCATAATCATAGGAATGATTTAAGATGTTCGTTGCATTATTCGCATAAATAACAGTGTTGATTATCAAAAACAAAGACAATGCCAAGCTCAAAGAACACATGATAACCCCAAATTGTTTCTTATCACGGAACAAATTTGTCCTTACCATTGAGCGTATATTGCCACCATTTCTAATTTTACTTTTCCTGTTTGAAGAAGAAGCTCCAATGTATTTGATCGCTTCGACAGGAGAGCAATTCATAGCTATTTTTGCAGGTTTCTGACTGCTGATTACTGTTGTCGCAAAAGAAAACACAGTAGCTATGATAAATACCCACACTGATACTGCTTCAACATCATTTGGCATAATTGTCGGATTAAGGGCGTGTAATAACTGTGGTATTACAATTTTCCCTACTACAGCAGAACAAATCAATCCTAACGGGATTCCAATTACTGTATTCCACAATACCTGCTTATTTATCATTCTTCTAATCTGAATAGAAGTAGTACCGATTGTTTTAAGTTGTCCATAATAACGGATATCTTTATTAACAGAAATATACAACGTATTATAAATAAACAGATATCCACTCATAAAAATAAGCAACAATAATACGCATAGTCCGATAATTGTTTTACAGAAATTTGAAATCGTATCATAATCCGCTTCAATAATCTGCTTCCCTGATATGTTTATCTGGTTCTGCATTTCTGTAATATCACGTTCGGAATAAAGAGGATTTTTAAGAGAGATTTTTAATTCTCCCTGCGTAAAATCTGTTTGTAAAACTCCTGTTGTTCGATAAAAATCCTCTGAAACATACCCTTTATCTGTTCCTGAAGAATAATCTAGGAACCAGCCACTTAATATAAACGTCTTTGTTATCTCTCCGGAATCACTATTTTCTGATAAGGTTTGATACACCAAAGGCAATTCCATTCCTACAGCTGGATTTTCAATCCCCATAGAATTTAAGGCGGTTTTAGAAAGCATAATTTCATTTTCTTTTTGTGGATATTCCCCTTTATAATAATCCAAAGCAGGAATTGTCTGTTTTTCCCAACAAGTATTGTCTAGCCAAAATAATCTTATTTTATCTAATTCTTTGTCTTTATATTTAGACAAAACTGCACATTTTACGCTAAGTCCTGCATACTTCACATTTTCCATTTCACGGATAGCAGACACTTGATCGTTCCTGGGCTCCGTTAATTCTATATCATAATCCATGCCCTGCATTCTTTGTTGACGGAGTGCTACTGTATCCCAATAACTTAATCCAATAGATATTATTGTGCATATTAAGAAAGTCGTCAGGAAGATAGCCAAAATTATCAAGACATTTCGTTTTTTATGTGCCGAGTATGTTGTCTTTGCAAGATCGTTTATTACTTTTTTATTATTGACTTTGAGCACTTTACTCACCACCTCTCACGATTTTTCCATCTTCCAGACGGATAATCCTGTCTGCCATTTGAGCAATTTCATCATTGTGTGTTATCATCACAATTGTTTGTGCCAGCTTTTGGCTAGATATTTTCATCAAACCTAAAACGTCTTGACTTGTTCGACTGTCAAGATTTCCAGTCGGTTCATCAGCAAGAATAATTGCTGGTTTAGTTGCTAATGCTCTTGCTAATGCTACTCTTTGTTGCTGTCCGCCGGATAATTGATTAGGCATAGAATACTTCTTACTCTCTAATTTTAATAATCGAAGTATTTCTTCAATATAATCTTCGTCCGGCTTAACTCCGTCCAGTTTTATCGGAAGTACAATATTTTCATATACATTCATAAGCGGAAGAAGATTATAATTTTGAAAAACAAATCCGATTTTTCTTCTTCTGTAAATTGTTAATTTGTCACGGGACAATTGGGAAATATCTTTCCCATCAATCAATACTTCGCCAGAAGTAGGATTATCCAAACCTCCAAGCATATGCAACAATGTGGATTTTCCACTTCCTGACGTTCCTACAATTGCCAGAAATTCACCCTCTTTAATATCCAGGTCTATACCGTCTAATGCTTTTACCGTGTTTTCTCCCATCTGATAATATTTTTTCAGATTTCTAACTGATAGAATATTCATTTTTGGTCTTCCTTTCTTTGTTTTTTCACAGAATAACAAAGACTTCTTTCTCAAATCTTTCTCAAAAGTGACATTTCTGACACAATTCAAGATTGAGAAAAAAGCCTTGCTTCGTTTGATTAGAAATCTTCACGTGATAAGAAAACCTCGACAGTTGTTCCTTTATTCAATGTGGATTTTACTTTTATATATCCCTGCTGTTTTCTTAATACTTCTCTGGCTAAATATAATCCGATTCCAAATCCCTGCTTGTCTGTTACATTTGAGCCTCTGTAAAATCTTTGGAATATTTTTCCCTGCTCTTCCTCTGGAATACCGATACCATTATCAACAATCTGAACACAAACAAAAGATTCATATAAGATAGATCGAATAGTTACAGTTGCCCCATTAGGAGAGTATTTTATCGCATTTTCAAGGATGTTTGTAAAAACCTCTTCTGTCCATTTTAAATCAGCATATACTTTGTAGGTATGGTATTCTGAAATAAGCTGAATGTCTTTTTTTATTGCGTCAAATTCTACAGATTGACAGCTTTTTTTAATTACAGTATCTAAGTCAACAATTTTAGGAGACACGGAGATAATCTCTTGCTCAGCATAAGAAGATTTAAGCAACTCTTTCATAAAAAAATTTAATTTTCCTGCATTATTTTCTATTTTGTCTACCAATCGAGCAGATTTTGAATCACTTATTCGTTCTTTGAGCAGACCTGTATATAAAATAATATTCGCAAGGGGCGTCTTAATCTGATGGCTAATATTCGTAATCAAAGATTTTATAGTATCCCTTTCTTCCTCAGCAATTTCTTTTTGCATATGGGATATTTCCATGATCCGATTGAGACGTTCAGAAATTGCAGAATCCAGTGATTCATCATATGAAAGGTCTATCTTTTTTCCACTTAATATTTCGTCTGTTTTATCAAGAAAATTTTGATATTGAGTAAATAATTTGTTTCTATACCAGCGAGTTATCAGATATAAAAGTATAATATTTATAATGATAGCTAAGACTATAAGAGCATATATATTCATTTATAAGTTCTCCCACATATAACCCTTTCCGTATACTGTTTTAATATATTTGGGCTTGGAAGATTCATCTTCCAGTTTGTCTCTTAGCCGTCTTATAGCAACGGATAGAGCATTATCTTCCACATATTCTGTTCCTTCAGGCCATACCCATTCCAACAAACGGTCTCTAGTTATAATTATATTTGGATTTGATATTAAAAGGTATAGTATTCGTTGTTCTGTTCTGCTTAACTCTACTGGTATGCCGTTTTTATAAAATTCCATCGTTTCAAAGCGGAACAGAAAGATAGAATCGTTGTATTCTGGCTCATCTTTTATTGGATTTCTTCTAAGCAAGGCTCTGATTCTGGCACGAAGAATCATTAAACTAAATGGTTTTGTAATATAATCATCTGCACCACTTTCAAGTCCTTTTACAATATCTAGTTCCATATCTTTTGCGGTAAGCAAGGCAATGGGAATTGACACTTTCTGCTTAATTTCACGACAAAATTCCAACCCATTACCGTCAGGAAGATTGATGTCAAAAATCATTAAATCGATTTTTTGTTCAGGTATAGCCTTTCTTGCATCTGCAATCGTAGAACATATTATAAAATTCAATTCTTCGCATTGCAAAGATAATTCTATTCCCTCTGCTAAATCAACATCATCTTCTAAAATCAAAATTGTTTTTCTCATTTTTCATTTATCTCCTTATATCAGAAAAATTGATTTAATTACAGAGATTCTATTGGCAACTATTTATACGAGCTATTATAGCAATTATTCTTTTGACCGTAAATGGGTTTACAGAATGTGAAACAAGCTATACTAACAAAAGACAAGAGGAACGAGCCATATCATATTTGAAATATGAGCTGCTTTATTTGTAATTTTTTCAGTAAAACTCTTTCCGGTTGTATATCCATAGTGTATGATCATATAGTCAGAGACAAGAGGTTATGAAACGGAGGAAACATAATTATGAGAATATGTGTAAGATGCGGAACTGAGATGAAAGAAAACTGTACAATAAAGGTGGAAGGCGCTGGTTACGGCATTGTGATGTCTTCTGACGAGAGTAAACTGTTCGGCGGCAGGATCGGCAAGCCGAAGGTAGCAATCTGTCCGAAGTGCGGCGAAGTCTCCATCTATGTGGAAGATGTAGAGAAGCTGTAATATGTGAAAGGTACAGCTATGAAGATAGAGATAGAAAAGGATTTCCCTCAGTATTTTAAGCCGGCATATCCGGAGGAATTTGACTTGTTTTCGCACTTTGAAGTAACGGCGGGCATACCAACCGTTCTCTTTGCTGTCACGACTTGGAAAGAAAACGGAAAACCGAATGTGTGCTTTCATTCGTGGAGCTGCTTTCACGGAGATAAAAGCGCTTTCTTTGCCGTGATGGGCAACCTGTATCAGCATACCCACACCTATGCCAATATCCAAAGGGAAAAATGCTTTTGCATTAACTTCCTTCCGATAAGCTGTTATGATAAGCTGGTAAATACTATTCATCAGAATGAATGGGACGATGACGAATTTGCAGCAGGAGGCTTTACTGTTTCCAACGCCAAAACCATTCACGCACCTGCGATCAGCGAAGCGTTTCTCACGATGGAATGTACCTTGAAAGAAATACAGGATTTAAGCGGTGCGGGTATTACGGCTATGGTAATCGGACAGGTACAGCACATCTCTGTGGAAGAAGCGTATGCACAAGGGTATGAATTAAGATATGGCAAGGACGGATTTATGCTGCTTGTGCCTGCGCCGCAAGACCTTGTTACCGGAGAGCCGAATCAGTCGGCGATTGCCACCGTGCATATTGAGAAATACGACTGATTTGGGGAAGGAAGTGTGAAAATAGTAACTACAAATATAAAAACGCTTAACAGGACAGCACTACCTAATGCGGTCAAGGCAGAAAACTCTGGAGGAACAAAATGGATAATAAGAAGATCGTAAAAGATTTTTATGAAGTGATTGTTTCTGAAAATATGCTTGATAAACTGTCTGAGTATATATCGGAGGACTGTGTATTCAGAATAGGAGAAAAAACTACTTTCGTGGGCGTGGACGGAATGAGACAGCATCTGATAGCTTTGAAAAAAACCTATCCTGACTACACAATGAAGATTCTCCGCCAATATGAGGAGTATGACTATGTTATTTCAGAGTATATTATGAGAGGCACTCATAAAGGTGAATTCGTTGGAATAACGCCCACAAATAAAATTCTGGAAATTACAGGGATTGATATAGATAAGGTTACAAGTGGGAAAATTACCGAACATAGCGGAGCTGCAAACACCTTTGAAACTTTTTTAGAACATCATTTAATCAGACCTGTATAAAGTATGGCTTAGGGCAATGGGAATTAGGGAGAGTGTGAAAATGGCGACTTCAAATATAAAAGCGTTGATTCCGAGCGAGCTTCGGCATGTGTGGGATTTTGTTTTAGACATTGAGAATTACGCTGCTTGGAGAAGTGATTTGAGTAAAACAGAAGTTATCAGTGATAAGCAATTTATCGAATATACCAAAGATGGCTACCCGACGACCTTTACTGTGACGCTTGTTGAGCCATACAGACGATGGGAATTTGATATGGAAAACAGCAATATGACAGGTCATTGGACTGGCATTTTCACTGCAAAAGGCGATGAAACAGAAATTGATTTTACGGAACAAGTGGAAGCGAAGAAATGGTTGCTGAAGCCCTTTGTGAAATCGTATTTGAAAAAGCAGCAGGCACAGTTTGTTGCGGATATAATGAAAAATTTTTCATAAAGACTTATACATAGGAAGGCAGTTTGTTATGAAGAAGTATGAGTATATGGCAGTTGATTTAAGCGCAGAGCCATCATTTAATGTTCATATTAAGCTGGATCGGTATATTGAGAAGCTCAATGAATATGGAAAACAGGGCTGGCGTTTGATTTCCGGAACTGATGACTGGAAGTATTCGATCTTTGAGCGTGAAATTGCTGATGAAGAATAAGAGACAGGAGGCGTATAACCTATGAAAGATCTGATCGGATACTGCGGATTGAACTGCGAAAAATGCGACGCATACATAGCGACCGTCAATGACGATCCGGCTTTGCGGGAGAAAACTGCGAAGCTGTGGGCAGAGCTAAACAACGCCCCGATTCTGCCGGAACATATTAACTGCGAGGGCTGCCGTATGAACGGAGCGAAAACGATATTCTGCGACAGTCTGTGCGGGATTCGGAAGTGTGCGTTAAATAAAGGTGTTTCCACCTGCGGCGACTGCCCGGAATTAGAAAGCTGCCCGACTGCCCGTGCGATTCTCGAAAACAATCCGGCTGCTTTGGAAAATTTGAAAAGGTAAATACATAGATAACCATTTATATTCACGGGAAAGGAAAGATTCATAATGAAGAAGAACGTTATAAAAGCTGGTATATTTGCAGTAGTTTTGATAGTTGCTTTTGCCTTCACAGGGTGCCAAAATGAAAATTCAAATGTTGATGAAAAGAGACCTGCGGAGGGAAGCGTAAATGAGGAGTTTGTATATACGCAAAAGGATATCAAAGAGCCGACCGAATTAGATCTTTCTAAAAATGGAGAGGTTACACTGGAAGTAGAAAATCTTGCAAAACCAGACAAAACCCCTCCAAATGAAAAATCCTTTTTTCTTGCAGTTAAGGCGAAAGAAGACACCGATATTTCTGTGCAATACACCTATAATACTTATGGTAAAGAAGGCGCAATGTTTTGTTGCGATCTGAAAGAAGAAGACGGAACGGAAATCAAATTAGAACCGTTATCTGCTACATATCTGGCACAATCTTCAGAAGAAAGCTATAAAGAAACATGGCTGACTACGGGTATCTTTTTAAAGAGTGGAGAGAATTTGTTTTATTTGAACGGGAAAGACCAGACATTCCCATATTGTATGACGCTTAAAGTAACATTCTTTGAAGCAGAAAAGATAGAAAAAGTGATGCTCTATCCATCTGAAATATGATTGCTTGAGAACATCAAATTCCTGATTTACGGAGACAGGAAAATGAGTATACGGCAAGCTGTTTTAACGGATTTAAATACAGTAAAAAATATTTCAGAACTCACGATTTCAGAGATTTATCCACACTATTATCCGAAAGGTGCAGTGGATTTCTTCCTTGAACATCACAGCGAAGAAAATATTTTAGATGATATAAAAAAGAATCGTGTATTCCTTTGCCTTGATACATCACAGAACATCATAGGGACTATTACTGTTAAGGGCAATGAAATATGCCGTCTTTTTGTTCTGCCTGATTATCAGAGCAAGGGATTTGGCACAGAAATGCTTGATTTTGCGGAAAGAATCATTTCTGAACAGTATTCAAGGGTTGTACTGGATGCTTCATTACCGGCGAAACAGATTTATCTGAAAAGAGGATATAGGGATGTGAAGTTTAATATCATAACCGTGGGAAGCAGCGATTTCTTATGTTACGATGTTATGGAGAAGAAGATATAAATCTCAATGGAGTAAGGTGCTTTGTATGGAAATTAAAAAACTGGATGAAACTCAATTTACTTATGCTATTGATCTGATTTGGTCAACATTTTTACAATTTGAAGCCCCCGATTATTCAGAGGAAGGCATTCAGTCATTCAAAGACTTTATAGATAATATAGAAATAATTAAAACTTTGGAATTTTGGGGAGCATACGATAATAAAGAGCTAAAAGGCGTTATCGCTGCAAATGATAACCGAAAACATATTTGCTGTTTTTTCGTTAAAGCCCGGTATCATAGACAAGGCATTGGCAGAAAACTATGGGAGCATCTTCTCGAAAACAGCCAAAGTAAAGTCATTACAGTAAATTCTTCTCCATATGCAGTTCCCATCTATCATAAGTTGGGCTTTGTGGACTTGGACATTGAACAAGTATCGGATGGTATGAGATATACCCCTATGAAATATGAGCGGTAAAGCATGATTTGAAAATGAGGTAAAAATGAAAGAAAGAAGCTGGCTTATTAGTTTGGGTATAATAATCTACATTATTTTGACCGCTATTGATAGATTTGTATTTAAAATACCTGTTTATGCATATATTCCAATAGCGGTAATTGGAATCGCACTAATAATAACAGGTTTCATAAAGGATAAAAATAAATCGTAATTTGCAGGACTGAAGGCTATAAACTAATAAAAATTTCCTTGTCAAAAAATCTTTGCGTTTATAATAGCGGACTGTAAAAGATGGATTGCTTTTCTTTTTGTTACATTCCACTGATAATATCCTTAGGAGGTAAAACGATGAGTATTGGAAAAACAATATTAAATGTTCGAAAGGAAAAAGGAATGTCACAGGAGGAATTCGGCGAATTATTTCATGTTACCAGACAGACGGTATCAAATTGGGAGAATGAAAAAAACTATCCAGATTTGAATACGTTAGTAACTATGAGTGATATGTTTGAAATTTCTCTGGATAAATTATTGAAGGAGGACAAACAAATGGTAAAAACAATAGATAAGGAAAGATTATACGGGAAGTATTATAAACATAAGCAATCTATTATTGATTTTTTTACAGGTGCTGGTACAGGACTAGTGATTTCGTGTTGTATTTCTCCAGATTCAATTAGAAGAACGGTTATACTTTGCATTGGGATTGCGATCTTTTTAATTGGTGGAGTTAAGAAACTTAGATGGGACAAAGAGGTTGTTAAGTATCTGGAAAAGCAAGAAAAGGAGCAATAAAGATACAAACAAATCCTAAGTTGTTGAACAGGAAGAAATGATTTCGATATTATCTGTCTCTGTCGTTCCAATTCCATCATACGCAGATGGACGGCGCGCACGCGGGCGCGTTTCTGGAAAGGGTACAGACCGAGATTAATAGATTGAAGTAAAGGGAAAGAGAGGATGTTATGAAAAAAGTATGGATCTTAGCAGCGGTAATGATGATAGCGCTTCTGTGCGGCTGTCAGGTAAACGAAGATGCGGGAGCGGATTACGGAGATGATTTTTCAAAGGCGCAGGAGATTGCAGTGATTCCCGCCGGCACATCGGAAGTTACCAAAATCATATCTTCCGGTGAGGACATTGAAGCATTCGTTTCGGGCATGGATGTAGAAAGCTGGAAATTGGCGGATTTGCCGGAGGGAGCGGTGGAAGTCGGAACGTTCGGGCTGTCGCAGGAAAAAACAATAAAGCTGGGTCAGACCGATACCGACGGGACACTTTACGATGTAGCCACGATCACATTATATGAAGAGCCTTATATTACTGCGGAGATCGTCGGGCTGGATATGGACATGACATTCGAAGTGAGCAAAGATGCGGCTGATCATTTGAAGGGGTATTTTGAATAACATTCGGCAATATTTTGCAGCAGATCTGCAAATGTTATACATAGTTGACAAATTGCCAATGACAGTTGGTTGATAAAAGATGGGGTACATGTAATGCTTGCTTTTATAAAAAACAGAGCAAAGGAGACCAACTATGAATTTTAATGAAAAGCTGATTAATTTAAGAAAATCAAAAGGCTTGTCGCAGGAGGAGCTGGGAGCGGATCTGAAGGTATCAAGACAGACTATTTCCAAATGGGAATCCGGACAGTCCTATCCGGATTTTCAAAGACTTGTGCTATTGAGTGATTATTTTGGCCTTACACTTGATGAGCTAGTAAAAGATATCGATGTTCAGGAGGTCAGAGAGAAAAACATCAACAGTGATAAAATTGATTCCATATATAATGATATGAATACAGCAAAGAGCTTTATAAAATGGTATCTGATCATTGCGGGAGCCGCAGCAGGAGTTGTACTTATTCTTATTTTACATTTTGTCTATAATGCGATGTTTAACTGGTAAGGAAGGGAATTTAAGTAAAGCTTTTTAATGTAAGGATTTGTTTAAGGAGCTTCCTGTATAATTCAAATATAGGGAATTTCATGAAAGGTGGTTGAGAAAAAAAGATACCTCAGAGTAAAATAAGATTTGCTGACTTTGAGCGGTTAGTAAAATCTTAAAAAACAGTGAGGTATCTGAAATGAAGTATAACACACAAAACGCAAAAATTGCATCTATTACGGAAAAAACTTTAGTTCTTGGGATTGATGTCGGAAGCGAGACTCATTATGCAAGAGCATTCGACTGGCGTAATTATGAGTATTCAAAAACTCCGCTGGCATTCAGCAATGATGAAGTCGGATTCCTGACATTCAAAGCATGGGTTGAGGATTTAAAAGAAAAACATGGGAAGACTGCTGTGATTCCGGGGATGGAGCCGACAGGACATTACTGGTTCAACCTTGGAAAGTTCCTGCAGGACAGTGGAATGAGACCGGTTCATGTAAATCCACATCATGTAAAGAAATCGAAGGAGATGGATGACAACAATCCAAACAAGAATGACCGGAAAGATCCGAAAACGATTGCCGCCCTGGTAAATGAAGGACGATTCTCTTACCCGTATATCCCCACAGGGATTTATGCGGAGATCCGGAGCCTGTCAAACCTGCGGTTTCAAACCCAGGAAGAAATCACACGCATCCGAAACCGGATCGCACGGTGGATCAGCATTTACTTTCCTGAATATAAAGACGTTTATGGGAAAATGGATGCAGTAAGCGGGCTGATGGTACTTAAGGAGGCACCGCTTCCGGCAAAAATCAGAGAACTGGGAGCGGAAGGGATCAATCAGATCTGGCGGAATGCAAAGCTGAGAGGCGCCGGGATGAAGAGGGCAAAGACCCTGCTATCGGCAGCTGAGCACAGCATAGGGAGCCAGGAAGCCCCGGAAGCAGCAGCGCTGGAGATCGAAAGCCTGTTGGAAGACTATGAGAAATACAAGGGGCGTATGGCAGAGTTGATGGGAAGAATGGAAGAGAAGATCAAAGAGGTTCCATATGTGGAGAAACTCCTGGCGATTCATGGGATCGGATTAAAAACAGTATGCGGCTTTCTTGCAGAAGTTGGAGAACTGAGCAGGTTTGATAACCCAAAACAGGTGCAGAAGCTTGCAGGATACGCAATTGTGAAGAACGATTCCGGAAAACATGCGGGAGAAAGCCATATCAGCTACCGGGGAAGAAAGCGGCTGAGGTATGTGCTGTATGAAGCAGCGATTTCGGTGATTGGAAAGAATGCAGAATTCAGGGAGATCCATCAGTATTATCAGACAAGAGACCGGAATCCTCTGAAAAAGATGCAGTCGGTAATTGCAGTAGCATGCAAAGTTCTCCGGGTATTCTATACGATCCTGAAAAAGGGAGTAGATTACAATGGGGAAAAGATGTTACAGGATATCCGAAGGCCTGGAAGGAACATCAAGGCAGCATAAGAAATCCAGACATTCAGAAAGAACCTGCTGTGGTTGAAGCGAATTGTCGGTATGCTAAACAGACTGACAGTTGGCTTCAGCCACGGAGGAAAAAGGAAGGCTGGAACTGTGAAAAGCAGACAGAACGTGAGAGGAAAACGTCCACTGGCGACAGTGCTGTCACGGGAAGTCGGTCAGTAAATGTTATGTTTACAAAGAATGAGCCAGTAGTCGGCAGGTATAATCACCATAGGGCAGGACCCTGAGAAGGAGCTAAGCTGACACCCTGGTTATGGGCAGGCGGAACGAAGGAAGTGAGGACATCTGCAGGAATGCAGGGAGATCCTGGTAGACACGGGAGGTGCGCTGCCATAGATGGAAGGGTATACACAAGGCCATGTAAAACGAAAAACAGAGACGTTTTATTTCGTATACCCTAAACCGCCTATTTTCGTACCAGATACAGAGAAATGCTCATGATCGAGGCTCATTCATCTGAGATAGAAACTTAAAAAATCCTTGATTTTCAAGGAAAAAACACTTGACTAAATAGGGAGGCTTTTTAAATGACTATATCGGGAAACATATACCCTCGCAAAGGAGATAATCAGACTGTATATTTAAAAAATGTAATTACCGATCCCGGAATCGAAGTAGGGGATTATACGATGTATAACGACTTTGTTCATGACCCGCGGGATTTTGAAAAAAACAATGTTTTATATCATTATCCAATCAATGGGGATTGTCTGAAAATAGGCAAATTCTGTTCGATCGCCTGCGGAGCAAAGTTTTTGTTCACCAGTGCAAATCATACTATGCGATCGCTGTCTACATATCCCTTTCCCATTTTCTTTGAAGAATGGGATCTGAGCGTGAATCAGATAACCGACGCATGGGACAATAAAGGGGATATTGTAATCGGTAATGATGTCTGGATCGGATTTGAAGCTGTTATAATGTCGGGAGTCACGATCGGAGATGGAGCAATCGTGGGCGCTCGTGCAGTCGTTACGAAAGATGTTCCGCCGTATACGATTGTGGGTGGTGTACCGGTAAAGGAGATAAGAAAGCGATTTTCAGATGAAAGAATTTCTGAGCTGTTAAACCTTAAATGGTGGGATTGGCCGGAGGAGAAAATACAGAAGAATATATGTGCGATACAGACGGGAAATATCGACGAACTTTTGTGATTGCGGTTTGTAAGTCTGTGTTTTATAACAAATACCGGGTATTCATATTATCATGTGGTTTAAAATATCCGGTATTTTGTTTATATGGCAGACACAGTTTTGGCACAATACTAAGGGTAAGGGCAGTATTCATGTAATGCTGTCCTTGTGTTTGTCTATTTAAGATAATACAGTGTCAATATAAAATGAATGAACATTATTCATTGACATTTCAAAAAAGAACGCTATACTAATAGATGGAAAGGAGGTCAAGCCATGAACACCACAAAGGAAAACTCAAAAGCATCTTTTAATCAACAGGCTGCCACCTATGATAAAGATATTAAGGGCCGGCACGCCCGCTCCCTTTATCCCATCCTGCTGGAAAAACTATTCCACATTCCTTTTCAGTCAGCTTTGGATTTAGGGTGTGGGACGGGTGAAATGCTGAAGCTCATTCTGCAAAAGGATAATCACAAAGATCTATGCGGCATTGATTTGTCCGAAGAAATGCTGGCTGTTGCGAAGTCGAAACTCCCGGAACAAGTCGAGCTGCTCTTGGGAGACAGCGAGTCGCTCCCATTCCCGGACAACTCTTTTGATGTTGTGTACTGCAACGACTCGTTTCATCATTACCCTGCACCGCAAAATGTCTTAAGGGAAGTACACCGGGTATTGAAGCCGGGAGGAACTTTCCTGATGGGAGATTGCTGGCAGCCCTTTGTAGGGCGCGCGATAATGAATTTTTATATGCGTCATAGCAAAGAAGGGGATGTAAAGATCTATTCTGAAGCGGAACTCGTTTCTATGCTTTCCGTATATTTTCATAATGTATTATGGGAACAGGTTGGTAATACGGCATGTATTGCTATGGGCGAAAAATGATTAGCATTCATTAGAGTGGGAGTGTGATCATAGAAAGAAAGGAGAGCCAGACTATGCGTGTTACAAAGGAGCCGGAAGTGCGCAAGCAGGAAATTTTGGATACTGCGCTTAAATTGTTCGGAGAAAATGGGTATGAAAAAACTTCGATTTCTGATATAGCGAAAGCAATCGGTATTGCACAGGGTTTATGTTATCGCTACTTCCCATCTAAAGAAGCGCTGTTTGACAGCGCGATTGAACAATATGCGGATGTCTTGCTGGAGCAGTTTGCAGGCATTGAAAAGAACAAATACAAGACTTTACGACAGGTTATTGAAGGCATGCCTGCCACTGTGGAAGAACGTGACAAGAAATACTATTCTGTTTTTCACGGGGAAGAAAATAAGAAATTTCATGATCAGCTTTCTCTCAAAGTGTGCGAGAAGCTGGTGCCGCTTGTAGAGGAATTGTTGCTATGCGCTCGACAAAAAGGCGAAATTCAGTTTGATGATATTCAGACCGCTGCGGTGTTTTGCGTATATGGGCAGCTTGGTATCCTGCTGTCAGACGATTTGACAGAAGAAGATAAGTCGAAAAGGATTCGTGAATTCCTCATATTTGCACTTCGCCTTTGAAACTATTTTTCCCGTGTCAGGAATATTCCAATGGCTGAAACAATAAAGAGAATCGGTGCTGTTCGAGTAAACAGCCATTCCAGTGAGTGAAAGGTTACCCCAAGAACGGCGGCTTCGGGATCATTGTAATCCCACTTCAAGTAAGGGCTTTCCAACGCCAACAGGATTACGAAAATCGTTATGATAATTAGGCACAGTGAAATGAAAATCCAGCGAAGGATCTTTTTCCTTGTAACTTTTCTATGCGCAAGCTGCAAATTTATTACTTCAAGCTTTTCGGAGATCGCCTTCAAGTCTTCAGCCTGCGATTCGGATACCTTTTCACCGAGAAGGATATGCACCGGTGTATCAAGTACCTCTGATAAGGAGATCAACATATCAGAATCAGGAACGGAGCGTCCCTGTTCCCCTTTTGAAACTGTTTGTCGCACAACATTCAGTTTGACAGCAAGTTCCTGTTGTGAAAGTCCTTTTGATTTTCGTATCGATTTGATATTTTCGCTGAGCATTAGGGACATCCTCCTTTGTTGGTGGTAGCTTTATTATAAATGAAGTTGTGCGTTGATAACAAGCAACGTATTTTAACATCTTTGAAAAGCAGTAATTGCAGGTTGCTCTCTGAGCCCATATCATGAAATCGATACAAAACAAGGAGATGATAGAATATGATCCGTTATTTTGCAGATGATAACATTTTAAACGCAAATGAATTCATCCGCTTTGCCAATCAGGTATGGCCGGGTGATTACGATGAAGAAAAGACAGAAGCAGCGCTCAAAAGGACAATTAACATAACCGCCAGAGATGGTGAGACATTGGTCGGCTGCCTGCGTATCCTTACAGACGGATGCTTTTTCGGCACGATCACGGAACTTTTGGTATTGCCAGCCTACCGGAAACAGGGGATCGGCAGCAGACTTCTTCAAATGACAAGAGAACATACGCCGACTATGCTGTATTTTGGTGCTCAGCCGGGGCTCGAACCATTCTATGAAAAGAACGGTTGCGAGAGGAGCCTTCAATCATACCTGATAAAAAAGCGATAAAAATGCGATTTTTTTAAAATGGAAAAAGCGTTCTATCAGAACGCGCAGCCAGCTCCAGAATGGAGCTGTTTATGGGGGCTTGAGGGCGCTGCTCACTGTCCTCCCGAAGCAGCTCCGGGTTGAAGTAGCGTTCTGCGGGCAGCTTGCAAATGCGGATGAGCTGCATCACAACCGGCACGCTGGGTATTGTGCCGCACAGCTCAATATTTGCAAGATAGCGCGGGTCAATGCCGACCTTTTCGACCAGCTCCCGGCGGGACATTTTCACAGCTTCACGCGCCTGCTGAACATCTGCACCGAAGGTTTCAAATCCAGGGCAATCTTTTACATTCGGCATATCACATCACCCTATTACATTCTATTGTTCATAGGATGTGCTGGGAATGATGCGATATGCGCTTTAGCTTCATTTTATAATTCGTTATTGGAGAGAAATTGCATGATGGAGGCGGCGGGCGTTACCGAGGAACTGAAAGCCCATGACCCCATGCGCTGGGTGGGGTTAATGAACACGCTGAAAGCGCAGGCGGAGGAAATTATAGAAAATGAATTGATATATATTTAGCATAGGCAAAAGGCCGAAACACAAGCATAAGTGTTTGCTTGTATTTCGGTCTTTCATTTTGTCAATCCCACCCGTTGGTCTTGTTGCGATATTCGGATGGCGAAAATCCTGTTTCTTTTCTAAACCAATCTGAAAAACTTCCTTGATTTTTGAACCCTATGGAATGGGCAATTTCATAAATACTAATCCCTGGATGTTCCAGTTGTTTTTGCGCCTTCTCTAAACGCATTTTTTGAATATAATCAGGGATGCTTTCTCTATAAACCAAACGAAAGAGATAAGAGAGTTTGTTTTTATTGGTATAAAAAATCTTTCCTAACGTTTCAAGTGTAAGGTGCTGATCGCAATGATTTTGCAAAAAGGCTGCTAAACGATGTATCATGGCAATCGTATCTTCATCCAATGCTGATGTATCAGGAAATGCTTTTTGATGTTCTTGCTGTATCTGTATCAACGAAAGTAATTCCAGTACCTTGCTCTCAAAATAAAGGCTGCCGCTTTGGGCTGATGGGTTGATTCGGCAGATTTGAGCAAACAGATATTCAAGTTCCGGCATCGTTACCATACCAGACAATCCTTCAACAGAGTGGACAAGTTCCTGATGGTCTACAGAAAAACATTTCGGGAGGAAGGAACGGAAATATCCCGGCAGCATCGTTACAGATACGCAACGCATTGTACCGCCCTCGGATATTCCAGCACGAAACCTTGAGGCATTGTTGATATAACCGACCAGATGATTTTCTGTCCGTACACACCGGGCAGAATAAGAGGCCACAGTGTTCCCTTGAAAATGTGGTACTAATGGCGGCGCATAATTGCCTACTGCAAGGAAAGAAGGGTGTTCGTAATTTAATTCTACTTCTTTCTTAAAAGTCAAATCAGCGATTGTAACCGCACACAAATTACGAATTGGTTGCACCCAATAATATCCCTCCCCCACATCCGGCGTGGGACGATAAGTGATGCCACTGCCTTTGATCTGATTGTTACCAGAAACAGGGCGTAAAGATATTTGCCTGAATTGAGGTTCAAATATCTGCTCTATGATATTTTCCAAAAGTAATGCCCCCTTTTTCGGCTTCTGGCACGAACCTTTCGGCTGTCAGCACAAAGGCCGTTAACCATATTGACCAAAGTATAAAATGACGCTAATGTAGAGATGTGTTAGTGATGTCTAACCGATAGAATAACACAAATAAAGAAAAAATGCAAATCGCATTTGGAAAGGGGTGTCCATCTATGGCACAAAAAAAGCAGGCAAGTGGAATATCACGCCTGATGCAATTTGCAGGAACCAAGAAATACTTAGTTTTTTTTTCCTGCGTGTTATCTGCAATCAGTACGGTTCTTTCGCTTTGCCCGTTCATTTGGCTTTGGTTTGTAGCAAAAGAAATATTTACCGCTCTTCCTGATCTCAGTCAAGTTTCTATTTCTGCTCTGATGCAATATGCGTGGCTTGCTGTGGCGTTTGCTGCGGGTGGTTTTTTGCTCTACTACATTGCGCTGCTTTGTTCTCATCTGGCGGCTTTTAGCGTTGCAAAAAACATGAAAATGACCGTTTTACAGCACCTGACGACATTGCCTCTTGGATTTTTTGGCAGTCAGGGCAGCGGCAAGATCCGCAAAGTGATTGATGAAAACTCTGACTCCACAGAAGCATTTATCGCTCATCAGTTACCAGATTTAGTGGGAGCTTTTATTACGCCTTTTACTATTTTGGCGTTTTTATTTATTTTTGATTGGCGGCTGGGTCTGCTTAGTTTAATTCCTCTGGCTTTGGGGTTTGTCGTGCAGGGCGCTGTCATGGGAACTACCGCTCCAAAATACATCAAACAAGTGCAGGATGCAGGGGAAACAATGAACCGCGAAGCTGTCGAGTATGTGCGGGGCATCCCTGTTGTAAAAGTATTTCAGCAGACTATTTATTCTTTCAAAAGTTTTTACCGTTCTATTCTGAACTACAAAGAAAACATTACAGCCTTTGCTCTTGTCTGTGAATGGCCTATGAGTATTTTTTACGCGTTAATCAATGCGTCATTTTTACTTTTAATTCCCTTTGGTCTGCTATTCCTTTCCGGGGCCGCAGATTACCGGGGGTTTGTGATCGACTGGCTGTTTTATATTCTGTTCACGCCAGCCTGTGCAGGAATGATTAACAAGATCATGTATGTGTCCTCTTATAAAATCGCGGCAGAAGAAGCCGTCAAGAGAATTGATTCCCTTTTAGGTGAAAAGCCGCTGGACAAAGCAAAACAGCCGATGGCGCCTGATGGGAATAACGTTACTTTCTCCCATGTCACGTTTACTTATCCGGGGGCACATACACCAGCGATAAATGATTTGTCATTTGAACTCCCGTCTGGAAAGACCTATGCGCTTGTAGGAGTATCCGGCTCTGGAAAAACAACGGCGGCCAGCCTTATTCCACGTTTTTTCGATGTGGATGAAGGCAGTATTAAAATAGGCGGTGTAGATGTTCGGGATATTTCAGATAAATGTCTTTCTGAACGAACTGCATTTGTACTTCAAACGACGCGGTTGTTTAAGACCAGCATTTTAGAGAATGTGCGTATGGCCCGTCCCACCGCAACAGAGGAGGAGGTCCTGTCAGCACTTCATCAGGCACAATGCGATGAGATAATTCAGAAATTTCCGCAAGGTATTCATACAACTATCGGAACAGAGGGAGTCTATCTTTCTGGAGGCGAGGTGCAGCGGCTTGCTTTGGCAAGGGCTGTTTTGAAAAATGCACCAATCATCATTTTAGACGAGGCAACTTCCTTTGCGGATGCCGAGAACGAGTACCAGATACAAAAGGCATTTGAGCATTTGATGAACGGTAAAACGGTTCTGATGATTGCCCATAGACTAACTACGGTTCAAAATGCAGACTGTATCCTTGTTATGGCTGATGGAAAAATCTCAGAAATGGGAACACATGAAGAATTACTGGCCTTGAATGGCATTTATGCAAATATGTGGCAGGAGTATCAACAATCTGTTACATGGAATTTAGGAAAGGAGGTTGTGGCTCATGCTTAAACGATTGTTTGCTCTTAGCGATAAAGGAGCGGCAGACTTAAAAAAGGGCGGTGCTGCCTCCGCGTTTTCAAGTCTTAGTCTGTTTGTGCCGATGGCACTGTGTCTTATGCTTTTGCAAGAAATTTGTAAGCCCCTTTTAGGCGAGAAGGCCGATAGTCCTAACATTTGGCTCTATACCGTTCTTGCAGTAGTCAGCGTTGTTGTCATTTTCATTGCGAATTTTATTGAATATCGCTGTACCTATATTGCAGCTTATGAAGAGAGCGCGACACGGCGTATTACTTTGGCAGAAAAACTCCGCAAACTCCCGCTGTCTTATTTTGGAGAACATGACCTTGCAGAAATGACAACTTCCATGATGAGTGACTGCAATGAGTTGGAACGGACTTTTTCTGGTGCCATACCAAAGATGATTGGTTCCATTATCAGTATTATTCTTATTATGGTCGGGTTGTTTGCTTTTGACTGGCGTATGGCATTGGCTTTGTTCTGTGTTGTACCCGTAGCATTACTGCTGATCGTGGGCAGCAAAAAGTTACAGGACAGAATGGGAACCAGAAGAATGGGGGCGAGGCTTGCTGCTGCCGATGGTATTCAGGAGTTTTTGGACAACATTGCAGACCTTAAAACCTGTAATCAAACAGAAAAGTATTTGACAGAACTTGAAACAAAATTACAGGATGTGGTTAATGCGTCTGTCAAAGTAGAGCTTACTTCCGGCACGTTGCTGACCTCTGCTCAAATGCTTTTGAGACTCGGTCTTCCTTTGGTTATTTTAGTGGGAACTACTTTGTTGATCGGTGGTGGTATAGATTTCTTTACCTATTTACTGTTTTTGCTGGCAGCATCAAGGGTATATGAACCACTAAGCGGCGTTATGATGCAGTTGTCTGAAATCTTCAACGCCAATCTGCAGATCAAGCGTATGAAAGAAATGGAAAGCCAGCCGGAGCTGTCTGGAACAGATAGCTGTGCGAATAAAGGATATGACATTACCTTTGACCATGTTTCCTTTTCCTATCAGGACGGAGAAACTGTTCTGAAAAACGTGAGCTTTACAGCAAAGCAAGGAGAAGTAACAGCCTTAGTCGGCCCATCTGGAAGTGGTAAAAGTACCGCCGTAAAGCTGGCAGCCCGCTTTTGGGATGCAACGGGTGGAGAAATCCGACTTGGCGGCATCAATATCAGGACAGTTGAACCGGAAACGCTGCTTTCCAATTACTCGATTGTTTTTCAGGATGTGGTTTTGTTCAGCGATACAATTATGGAGAATATCCGTATTGGCCGAAGAAACGCCACGGATGAAGAAGTCATTGCGGTTGCAAAGGCCGCCTGCTGTGACGAGTTTGTATCTCGTTTCCCACAAGGGTATCAGACAATGATTGGAGAAAACGGTTCTACCCTGTCCGGCGGTGAACGTCAGCGTATTTCCATTGCAAGGGCATTGTTAAAGGATGCTCCTGTTATTCTGCTCGACGAGGCCACAGCATCCCTTGATGTGGAGAATGAAACCTCTGTGCAAAACGCAATCACCCGGCTAACGAAAGGAAAGACGGTTCTTGTTATTGCACATCGTATGCGTACTGTTGCTGGTGCAGATAAAGTTGTTGTTCTGGAACAGGGAAAAGTTGTTCAGCAAGGTGCGCCTTCCAAACTCATAGAGGAAGATGGATTATATCGCCATCTTGTAGAATTGCAGCAGCATAGTCAAACATGGACAATAAACACAAAAAGTCAGGAGGATTGATTACTATGAATACGAAAACGGCTCGGATTGGAGCAAAAGACCTTGTTACAATTGGCATTTATTCAGCCATCTATCTTGTCATTACCTGTGCGCTGGCTTTTTTAAGCCTGATTCCAATTATGTATCCGCTAATGACGATTATCTGCCCGATTGTCGGAGGCATCCCCTTTATGCTCTTTCTGACGAAAACAAAAAAATTTGGCATGATTACCATTATGGGCATTTTGATGGGCCTTGTCATGCTTTTGACTGGTATGGGATATTGGAGCCTTATTACAGGAGTAATTGCCGGACTTTTGGCTGACCTTGTATGGAAAGCTGGAAAATATTCCAGCGCAAAAATGAGTATCGTAACAAATGGAGTATTCAGCCTTTGGTATATCGGCAACTATATGGCGGTATTTGTAACCAGAGAGGCTTACTTTCAGCACGCAGTTGAAAGCTATGGTCAGGCATGGGCCGATACGATTCAAACTTACCTGCCAAATTGGATGGCGGTTGTGCTGTTAATCGTTTGCTTTATCAGCGGACTTGTGGGTGGTTTGATTGGAAAGAGCCTGTTGAAAAAGCATTTCAAGAAAGCAGGAATAGCATAATGTCCTGGGAATTGCTGAGTGCCTCAAAAAAATCAAAGGGAGTTACTCTCGATCCGCGCACAAAACTAATCGTGTTGATTACTATTTGCTTTTTGGTTCTCGGCGGCGAGGGCGGCGGTCTTGCGTTGGTTACAAAGCCAATGCTGACCGCTATCCCCATTCTGCTACTTTTCTGTTTTGGAAAAAAGAAAGCGGCTCTCGTTTGCGTGATCATTTATGTGACCTGCTATCTTGGGGAACAGTTTGTTGTGCCTGTGACTACCGGGGCTACAAATTTTGTTTTGCTCTTTTTGTGCGGCTTTATTTCCCGTGTGTTGCCAGGACTGGCAATGGGATATTACACCGTTCGTACAACAACAGTCAGTGAGCTTGTAGCCGCCATGCAACGTATTCATTTGACGGAAAAGCTGATTATTCCTCTGTCTGTTATGTTCCGCTTTTTCCCCACAGTGGGCGAGGAATACCATGCGATTGGTGACGCTATGCGGATGCGGGGGATTCGGTTTGGCGGGAAGAAAACTGTCAAAATGCTGGAATATCGGTTTGTCCCGATGATGATTTGCTCTATTAAAATTGGTGAGGAATTGTCTGCGGCGGCTTTAACCCGCGGACTTGGAGCGCCAGTACGCCGTACTAATATCTGCAAGATCGGGTTTAAGGCATTAGACATAGTTCTCATTGCATTTTGTGTTGTGCTTTTCATTCTGACCATCTTACGGAAATTTGGACTGCTGGGGGTGTTGGCATGATTGAATTTCAAAATGTTTCTTTTTCCTATGAAAACGGCGATCATGCCGGACAGCTTCATAACATCAATTTTACGATTCCGGACGGCCAGGTTGTCCTGCTCTGCGGTGAGTCAGGCTGTGGGAAAACCACATTGACCAGGCTGTTAAACGGACTTATACCAAACTATTATGAGGGACGGCTTGAAGGGCGTGTTTTTATTGATGGGAAAAGTATTGTAGAAAAACCGTTGTACGAAATTGCTTCTCTGACAGGCTCGGTATTTCAAAATCCACGGAGTCAGTTTTTTGCCGTTGATACAAATTCTGAATTGGCTTTCGGATGTGAAAACTTGGGGATAGCGGAAAATGAGATTATCGCCCGGATGAAAAGAACAGTGGCGGAGCTGCATATTGAAACGTTGATGGACAGAAGTATCTTTGCGCTTTCAGGAGGAGAAAAGCAAAAAATAGCTTGTGCGTCGGCAGCCATGATGGAGCCGGAGATTTTTGTATTAGATGAACCATCTTCCAATCTGGATATAAAATCTATTCGTGAACTTGCAGAAGTTATTACACTTTGGAAAAATCAAGGCAAAACTATTTTAATTGCTGAACACAGACTAAGTTATTTAATGGATTTGGCAGACCGCGTTCTTTACATGAAAGACGGACAGATTGAGAATGACTTCTCAATGGCCGATTTCCGAAAAATCCCCCCGGATGAAATATCGCGTATGGGACTTCGTTCTCTTTACCCGGTGACATTCCACAATCATCACACTTTTACAGCAAAGAACAAAGACGAAATCATTTTATCCGATTTCCGATTTGCGTATGCTGAGAGCTTAGTGTTAAAAGTTGAACATCTTGTAATTCCACAAGGCAGCATTGTGGGGGTTATAGGCAATAATGGCGCAGGAAAAACAACTTTCGCCCGTTGCTTATGTGGTTTGGAAAAAAAGGCATCCGGGGCAATTACGATAAAGGGGAAAACTTACTTACGAAAAAAACGTCTCAATCAATGTTATATGGTGATGCAAAATCCAAGCCATCAACTTTTTACAGAAGATGTGTTGGATGAAGTTCTTTTGAGTATGGATGGAGACGAAGAAGAAAATCGGCCAATAGCAGAGAAAATTTTATCTGATCTAAATTTGACGCCATTTACTGAACGGCATCCTATGTCTTTGTCTGGTGGTCAGCAACAACGAGTGGCAGTAGCCAGCGCTGTGGCATCTGGCCGGGAAATCATGATTTTTGATGAACCGACCAGCGGATTAGACTTTCGCCACATGGAGGAAGTCGCAAAGGTGCTTGGAAAATTGCAAAAAGCGGGAAAAACATTGTTCATTATTACGCATGACCCGGAATTGATAGAAAGATGCTGTGATTACTTCATTTTCATTGAAAATGGAGAAGTGAGTTGGCATGGCGGCTGGAATTTGCAAAATAAACAGCAGTTAGAATTATTCTTCGGGCCACAAAGGAAAAGGAGATGAAAGATGAAACTTCATGCGTCCGGGGAGGACTACCTGGAAACCATCCTTGTTCTCCAAAAGAAACGCGGTATGGTACGCTCCGTAGATGTGGCCCGGCACATGGAGGTGTCAAAGCCCAGCGTGTGTCATGCGGTGGCTACCTTGCGGGACGGCGGCTTTCTCACAATGGACGAAGATCACTTTCTCCATCTAACCGATATAGGCCGCGAGGTTGCCGAAAAAATCTATGAGCGTCACTGCTTCTTTACCGAGCAGCTTATCGCCGCAGGCGTTGACCCCAAGACTGCGGAGGCCGACGCCTGCCGGATTGAACACATCATCAGCGATGAGAGCTTTGACCGGCTGAAAGAGGCAGCCGCACAAGAGCAAGAATAAACCGAATAAGCCAAGCGATCCTGCCCCGACCAACGGGGAAAAGAAAAAAACCGTTGCAGGGCAGGTAGTTTTGTGCGCCCATAATGGATTTTCGGGGTACTGCGGCGGTTTTGAGTAACATCAAGGCCGCCGTTCTCCATGCCCTTATGAGGATGACGACCCTGTGCTGAATGTAGCGGCGGCTTTAGGAGGGAGCCGCCGTGAAGCGAGAACAGCTTCGACATAATCCGGCAGGAATTTACCTGCCAAAAAAAGCCTGTCCCCGGCAACGGGGACCTATGCACAAGAAGATGAACTATACCATGTAGAGAAACAGCAAAACACACCAGATAGCGTCTGGCTGGATTATATCCAGTCAGGCGTTTTTTGTCATATCCTGCGGTTCTCCGTAGGTTGCCGGTCCCCGCCATCTCCATTTCAATTCACCGTTCACCCACCAACCCCTGAATTGAAATGGAGGACAAGTATGTTTGATAAGAAAAGTGAATATGCCCTGAACAAGCACGATCAGGACAGCATCATCTACATAAGCGTCAGCGGACACATCCGGCTCACCCGCGCCGACTTTTCCAGTGAGGAAGAATTTCTGAAATGGAAAGCCTGGTCTGATGAGGATTATCACGAGAGAGAAAAAAGCGGCCGCAGCTTCAACGACAACCGTGTGGATCTGAATGAGTGCCTGGATGTGGTCGGAGCGGTTCAGTCCGCCGAAGATGAATTTTTCTCCGAGCTTCTGAAGGCGGATGCCCAGGCAGAGGAAAAGGCTTTGCGGGAAAAACGGCTGGCTGCATTGAAAGCCATTCTGAACGCAAAGCAGTATCGCCGGATTTGGCTGTACTATGCTGAAAGGAAGTCTGTCACCGAGATTGCCAGACTTGAAGGAGTGACGAAGGCCAGCATCTCCCTCTCACTTGCCAGGGCAATCAAAAAAATTTCAAAAAAGTTCGCGGTGGGCCTCAAAAATAGCTAACAAATGGCCTTAAAAAATGTGATAGGTGAAGGACACATTTTCCTCACCCTTCACAGAACCATGACAACTGAATATACGGTATTGCAGGTACGAAACCCGCGTGATGAGCGACATAAGGTGCGCCGCCAGGACGATAGCTTCAAGGAGGTGATGGGACAAGCTATCTGAGCGATCAACGCATACCTTAGACTCGGACAGGCACTCCGGGCGCGATGACAGCGCGGGGGTTAAAGATACTTTCTCACGACCTCCCACAGACTTGAGGGGGAACCCTGCGGCACACGCTTTGAACGATGCTGCGGAGTTATGACAGCCCTGCCAGGGGCGGCCTGTAATATCCCCACCGCTGGGGATGCGTGGCAAATACAGCGGGCTTGAAGTTACTGAAAAGTCAAGGCAGCCGCGCCGAAGTGCGCCGTATGTTACAACGGCTCCAACCAGATCGGCGCGGCTGCTTTTTTATTCTCGAAGGAGGCGAACAATTATGACTTCAAATTCGCCTGTTTGTTATGCGAATATTCCGTCCGGGACTTCCGGGCGTACTCATACAGAAAGATACTCCGCTGTTCAGCCTGCGGGCTTTGGTAAGATCGGCATGACGATTGAAGAAGCTGCCGACTATACCGGCATTGGACGCAACACCCTCCGCCGCCTTGTGGATTGGGGAAAAATCCCGGTCCTGCGGATTGGGCGTAAATCTATTGTCCGCGTGGATGTGATTTGCTGCTTCATGCAGATCAACGAGGGCCGCGACCTTCTGGACCGTAATCAGGTCCTTGCAGTGAAATAAATATTGAAACCTTGAAATTTAGCAAGGGGATCGGCAGCAGACTTCTTCAAATGGCAAGAGAACATACGCCGACTATGCTGTGTTTTGGCGCGCAGCCGGGGCTCGAACCATTCTATGAAAGAACGGCTGCGAGAGGAGCCTTCAATCATACCTGATAAAAAAACGATAAAAATGCGATTTTTTTAAAGTCGTAAAACCCAGTGATTCCAACGGTTTCAAGGGAAAATTCGATTTGTATTTGCGGGGGGGGGTAATGACCGCTTTTCCTATTGATTTGCCTTATAAATGCTGGTATCATATCAGCGAAAACCGATTGAGCCGGACAACTGATGTCACCCTTCGGGCGACAAACATAGGAGGAATTATGGAGAAAGAGATGATTCGCCTTGAGCACATTTCCAAAAAATTCGGAGATGATCTCGTGCTCAGGGAGATTAACGCCAGCCTGCACCGCGGAGAGATACTCGGCTTTTTGGGGCCGAGCGGAGCGGGCAAGACTACGACCATAAAGATCATAACAGGTCAGCTCAGGCAGACTTCGGGGAAGGCATATATCCTTGGAGTGGATTCCGAAGAGATCGACGAGTCCATATACGAAAGGATAGGCATAGTCACAGACAACAGTGGTATTTACGAATACCTGACCGTTTATCAGAATCTCAGATATTTTGCCAGGATACTGAAAGTACCTGAAGAGCGTATCGAAGAGGTGCTGAAGCAGACAGGTCTCTGGGAGCACAGGAAAAAGCAGGCGGGAAAGCTTTCCAAAGGGCAGACGCAGAGGCTGGTACTGGCAAGAGCCGTTCTGCACAGGCCACAGGTGCTTTTCCTCGACGAGCCTACGTCAGGACTCGATCCTTCGACGGCTCTCGAAATACACAAGATGCTTTTCCGGCTCAGGGATGAAGGCATGGCGATATTCCTGACGACCCATAACATGGAGGAGGCCACTAAGATGTGCGATCAGGTGGCGCTGCTAAACGAAGGGGTCATAGTGGAGCTGGGCTCTCCGGGGGATATCTGCCTTAAATACAACAGAGAAAAGAAATACAGGATACTCCTTGCCGACGGCAGCAGGCTCGAGCTTAAAAACAGCGCGGAAACGGCTGCACAGATAGAAGAATGGATGAGGAACAGCCAGATAGAGACTATTCATTCGTGCGAGCCGACGCTGGAGAGCGTTTTTCTTGAAGTAACGGGGAGGGAGCTGTCATGAAGACCATACACTGGAACAAAGTCGCTGCCATAATGGACACCAAGACGCGTGCCTTTTTTGGCAAGAATTGTATCATAATGCCCATATTCGCGATCGTGTTCACCTTCATCATGAAGCTGCTCTATGTTAATGTCATGGAGGGCGAACCGGGGATGGATGAGTTCGCAAGAGGATATTCACTGGCGATGGGTCTTGTAATGGGCATAGGGATGATAGGCATATACTGCCCGGCTCTGCTGCTGGCTGAGGAAAAGGAAAAGAACACGCTGAGAGTGCTGATGACATCATCCGTGAACGGGCTGGAATTCTTTCTGGGAAGTATCATACCCGTATTTCTGGCAACGGGCATAGTATGTTTTCTGCTGATCCCTGTCAGCGGATATGATATGGCGGCTGCGGATATACCGGCATTTGCCGCCGTGATTCTGATGGCGTCCCTTATAAGCTGTATTGTCGGTATGGTGCTGGGGATATTCGCGAAGAATCAGGTGAGCGCGGGCACTGTCATAACGCCGGTGCTCATGGTATTCATGCTGATACCGATGTTTGCCAATCTAATAGAAGCGCTGGAGAAGATCTCGCAGTTCACCTTCACGGGCATCGTCATGGAAATGATGATGAGGATGATGGAAGGCGGTAAAAGCCTGGTAACCGCGCAGGGAATAGCGGTGATGGCGGTGGAAGCCGCGCTGGCTGTCGTGCTGTTCATATGGCTCTACAAGAGGAACGGCTTCGAGCGGGAATAATTATAAATACCAATACATATCTGATTCTTATAAAATCCAACAGATATGGCAGTTGGATCAGACGAATATATAAAGATGGGGTATTACTAAAGATGGGGAGCTATTTCCCCATCTTGTTTTATATTCAAAAAAGCACTTGCAGTTTGCAGAGATGGGCGTATAATGATCCTATCGGAAACAGATTGATTCTGATAGAAACGGAGAGACATAATGAGAAGTAAAAGTATCGATACAATGAAAAAAATCAAAACCTTTGCAGAGGAATATTATATGCTCCATTATCAATCTCCGAGCATGGCACAGATCGCAGAGAATGTCGGGATCGCACGAAGTACAGCGTACAAGTATCTGGTGGAGATGGATCATCGAGGGATGATTTCTTACGACGGTAAAGAAATTCGTACAAAAATTATCGATCACTCTAATCCGAGATTGATCCGAGCGGCGGTACTTGGAAATATCGCATGTGGACTTCCCAATGTTGCAGAAGAAAATATCGAAGAATATGTATCGCTTCCGGAGAGTCTGTTTGGCAGAGGAGAATTCTACATCCTGCGAGCAAGAGGTGAGTCTATGATCGAAGCCGGAATTGAAGATGGAGATCTGGTAGTAATAAGGAAGCAGTCTGATGCCAACGATGGGGATATCATAGTAGCTCTTGTTGAAGAAGAAGCAACATTAAAGAGACTGTATCGCGATGAAGAAAATGGACGTATCATTCTGCACCCTGAAAACAAGGATATGTCCGATATCGTTGTTGACAACTGTATCATACAGGGAATAGCAGTAAAGGTAATTAAGGATTTGAATTAAGACGGTATGAGAGGTGAAGCGTATGGGAGTGGAATATTATAAAGGCAAACCTATTCCTTTATATGAAATAATTGCGAATAAAGGAACGACGCTGGAATTTGCACTGGACGGTACAGGCATATTTCATGTCCGAAGCTTTGATAAGGAAGGTAATGATAAAGGAATTTCGCAACTTCCGATATAAGATAATAACAATTGTCTTTGGGAGGTGAAAGAATGGAGAGAGGAAAATATATCATCACTTGCCCCATATGCGGAAAGCGGCTGTTCAAGAGCCAGTCGCATAATGGATGTATTATAGATGTACAGTGTTCTAAATGTGGGAGCTATTTAAATATCAAACATGTTGACTGTACACTGAGTGTTTGTGAAACGGTCGCTGAATATAAAGGAAAAGAAAATGAAAAGTAAAACTGAATAATGAGGATAGCAGAAGAACCGGTGAACTGGGCAGGAACCCTTAAGGCCGGCGCTGCTATCCGAGAGTTTGTGAATGGTCTGTACTTGACAAAGAATCATTAAGAGCCTGGCAAAACATAAGTGATCCTGCTTCAGGATATGTTTTGTCAGGTTTTTTTGTTGCCTTTTTCAGATCGCTTATGTTGGGAGGCTCGGAACGGAGCACCCTGTGAGAAGAAAATGGCAGCCTGACATGGCGAAATATCCGTGATCTCCGATTTCAAACAAGTTGGAACAGTTTGGAATTCGGAGGTCAGGAAATGAAATTTAATTATAATACAGAGAAGAAAAAATATATTAGAAAATGGGAAGTGCTGGAGAAAGAATATGAAACAGCCGGAATGGATAAGAGCTCGATTGAAGAAATGAAACGCTTTGATTGGGAGCTTTTTAAGAAAGAACGGGTTTTCTGCAGACATAATCAGTATCTGGAAGTCAGTTATCCATATAATGAAGGGAAAAGCCCAGAGCAAAATTCTTTGATGCTAAAGTTTATAGAGAAGTTTTCATATGAAGAACGATATTTTCAGGACAGTAGATATGGATGGATCGAGGAAATTGAAAATACGAGTCTGATAAAGAAAATAAAAAACCTTAACATCGCAGAAATAGAAATACTGACAATGTATGTTTTTGAAGAGAAATCACAGACAGAAATTGCAGAAAAGATGAATCTCACTCAGCCAAGTGTTTCGAGGCGTATTAGAGTGATAAAAAAGAAACTGAAATAAACAGTAGCAAAAGAGGGGCGGCAGATTGCCGCCCCTTGAAGACTATTTTAGTAAGTCGTTGTTGATATCCCAGTACCCCTTTGTATCAGAGCCAATTCGTTTAATGATGCCTTTGCTTTTTAAAGATTGAATTCGTAGCGATACTGTTTTTCGACTGATACCAAGCTTATCTGATAAGACAGAGTAGGTGTAGGCGGGATCTTCGATAAGAAGTGATAAAATTTCCTGCTCTTTCTCAGTCACCTTCTCAGTCACCCTCTCAGTCACCCTCTCAGTCACCTTCTCAGTCACCCTCTCAGTCACCCTCTTTAGATAGGTAGATATCAGCATGTCTTCAGAAGCAGTGAATTTGATCATAATATCGCCGGGATTTACCGTATATTCCGGAAGCGGTGCGCCATAAGATTTGCAGGCACTGCATATTTTTTCAACACCGCGACCCCAGTTTTCAATAAAGCCGGCGAGATAGTATACATTGGCAATTCCGGGATTATATGGCTTTGAAGCATGTTTGGTCATCAAATTTTCGATTGTCCAGTTTTCAGGCAGTCTGCCGCAGTTGGCAATATAGAGTCTGTCTTCATACACACTAATCTGAATCGGAATACCGCTTTCATATTGTTTATGACATAGAGCATTCAGTAAAGCTTCTCTTAATGCCTCATCAGGAACAAAATAGCGCTCAATCCGCTGCATGCCGTCATAAGTGATTTTAGCCTTCATGTATTTGAGATGGAGAACTTCCATGATCTGATCGATCTGTTCGATCAGAGAACCATGTATTTCATCCTGATAAAGCAGATCAGCGTCGGTTTCAAAAAAACCGATTTTTGTATAAGCACCTAACTGCCACTTGTCTGGATTGTTACAGAACAGCAGCATGGCGGCGTTTGTATAGTATCTGCCGTTGGTAAGGTGGAGTTTTTCCATTAAAACATCGGTAGGCTCATCAAGAACGCTTTTATCAATCCGCCCTTTTTTGATCGCGAGTTCTTTAAATCGTTCAACAAGCTTGCTGTCAATGTCGTCAATGGTAAAAGCAGTAAGCGGCATATTATCCCATGTTGCACCTCGCTTTCGGAGAATAAAGCGTTCGAGCTCGGGGCCGGACAGGGTCTGTAGGGTGCTGCCGCTTCGATAGTAATAAACTCCTTTACAGGAAACAGCCACCGGGTAAGGGGGAATTGTAATCCTGATATATTCATTTTCATCTTCTGATAACAGATCAACATCCACAACAATACCCATTGCATTCCGAACCTTGTTTGGGATATCTTCGAGCAGTTTTTTGGTGTTGGTAAGACCTATAACATGACCGTTATCATCGATTCCAATATAGATCGTTCCACCTTGTGCATTGGCAAAACCGCAGATCCATTCCAGATAGTCATCTCTCCATTTTGATTTCCATTCTATATTTTGATTTTCAGGCATGTTGAGTACCTCTCTGCACTAAATTTAACCAGTATATCAATATTGTATTCATAAATGGAGATCTTATCAAGATTTAATTCTCCGTTAGAGATTGCAGGGAAAAAAATAGAAATAAATATAGGCGTATATTTTTGGGTTTACGGGTGCCTACCACATAGGAGGAACGATGAAAGCTTATAAGAAGCAGACAAAATAAAAACCTCCGATGAACCTTCATAACAGAATACTCAGTCCATCAGATACATTGTCTATGGTAATACGATGAGTATAAGCGCCATTTGCGGATACGCCTATTACAAGAACTTGTAAGCGATAAATATTCGGCAATAAACGACAGGCAGCTCCTGTCCTGCGCGATGACCACCATAGAGGATAATGATACTCCCGTCCAGCCACAGCCCTGCAAAGCAGGATCACGCAATGGGGGCGGCTCTGTGAGAACCACAGTTGGGGTGAGAGTCCCGTGGAGCAAGTACGCTGCTTGCCGTTTGATGGATTCCTCACTTCCGGGATGTCGAGGACAAATATGGAAGATATCATATAGAAATGTTTTGCTGGCAGAAGGCATTTACTGCTATTCTGCCGGCTCTTACATAGGAGGTAGGCAGATATGGAAGAGAGAAGTTTTAAAAGAGGGGAGATTTATGTAGCGGATTTGAGTCCGTATGTAGGATCGGAGCAGGGAGGAATTCGCCCGGTGATTATATTACAGAATAATTTGGGGAATATATTCAGTCCAACACTGATCGTGGCGCCGCTAACAAGTAGGTATAAGAAGCGTAATCTACCCACCCATTATTTGATAGAGGATGTAGAGGAGCTGAAAACAACTTCGCTGGTGCTTTTGGAACAAATAAAGACAATAGATAAACGGAGAATAACCGAGTATATTGGACAAGCATCAAAAGACGATATTAAAAATATTGAAAAAGCATTAACGATCAGCTTGGGATTTGAAATCCCTGTTGAAATCGATGCTCCTTAATCGGGAGTATTTTATAAAAGATTAAAAAATGAAAATCGCACATTTCACAAAAGAAAAAGAATGCGGTATGTTAAAAGCAGATTCTATATAGAAGGAGTCATCCATGGATATAAAAACCAATAGTCAGTTAATGAGAGTATATGTGTCAAGCGAAGTTAAATTTTACACGATAAGTGATTTAATGAAACTTCTGGGCTGGAGTGAAGCTACCGTACAGAAATTATTTAACGATCCGAAATTCCCGGCAGCTAATTTTGGCAGGAATAAAGTGGTGGAGGCTCATGCACTGATCGACTATTTCTCAAGGCGGCACGACAAGCATAAAGAAGTTTACTGGAGATAGGAGATGTTGAAATGGCAAAAGGAAAACCGAAAAAAGGAATAAACGGTGAGGGTACTTTCCGGTATAAAGACAGTGGGAAAATTGAATACAGAATTTCATACAGAGATGAATTCGGATCTATTCGCAGAAAGTCCTTTACCGGTATTGATGAAGATGAATGCGTATATAAGGCTGAAGTGTTTCTGGCTAAGGAGGAAAAGCGGCAGCGAGGGATTGACGTAAACGCGACGATACCGGAAATCGTCAAGTATCGTTATGATTTGGATTTACAAAAAAATTATGTTGGCGAGCAAGGATATTCACGAAACATGGGAACCTTGGGAATTATTAAGAGGAATAAAATCGGGAGTATTCCGATTGCTGAGTTGACAGAGCTGCATATAGATATATTTCTTTCTTCAATAACGAATTATTCAAACAGCGTTATAGGAAAGATTTATCAGCAGATGAGGATGGCGTTTGCTATTGCGTTGAAAAAAGGCATAATCGAAGAAAATCTTATGCTTTCTGAAGATTTGAGATGCCCAAAATCAAATAAGAAAGATAAGAAAGTAAGAGGGCTTACCGAGGAAGAGCAGGATAGATTTGTGAAAATGTTAGAAGAATATCGAATTCCAAGAAATAGAAATGATTACAGACTTCAGCTGTTGATAGAATTGTTTAGTGGAATGAGGATGGGAGAAGTTAATGCACTGAGCCCTGATAACATTGATTTCAAAAATAAAATCGTTCATGTCCGGTCTACTGTATCGAGAGGGTTAGAATACAGAGATTTCATAAAAGATGGTACCAAGACTTATACTGGTATTCGTGACATACCGATGAACAAGATGTTGGAAAAATACTTGTTAGAAGCGATGAAGAAAATGAAGAAGAATCCGCATAATCTGGTTTTTTATGATTTTAATAAGAAAAGTATTGTTTCAACGAGTCAGGTAAATTGCTTTTATCGAAGAGTGTGCGAGAAAGCAGATATTGAATATAACGGACAGCATTCTCTCAGGCACACGTTTGCAACACGATGTATAGAAGCGGGAATTCCCCCGGTAGTTTTGAAAAATTGGTTGGGACATAAAAACATCCATATTACCCTTGATACCTATGCAGATGTATTTGACAGAATGAATTTCAACGCAGTTGAAAAATTGGAAGATTACATCGGGACTTTTGAAGCTGGGAATAGGGAAGCAGTTATTTAGTTATTGGGAAATCATTATATATGATATTCCGGATTTTATAATACGATTAAAGAAGATCTAATTGTAAAGCTTAAAGCCTGAGGCTTAAACGGTAAGAGGTTAATTGGAGACAGAATAGGGGACGAGTGGAAAGTAAAAGCCTGAAACTAAGTAATATCAAAGGGTATAGAGCTTTCGCAATCCCGTCATCTCCACCACTTTTTGGCCTGGAATGCTGATGCGTTCCGGGCTGTTTTTGTAAATAATATGAAAAATAGTGAAATAATAGTGAAAAAATAATGTAACTAAGTCAAAAAAGGTTATAATAGAATCAGCATATGAAATACAGAGTAACGAAGGATATGTAAAAATGATAAAGGTTACGTTGACCAACGAAATACTGAAAAGAATCACTGCTATTAATGAGAATCGGTTCTCACTTAGCAAGACCTGTATGCCTGCAGCAACAAGGAACAGATTGAGAAAGAACTCAAAGAAAAAAAGTTCTTATGCATCAAACCGGATTGAGGGAAATCCGCTTACTGAAAATCAGGCAAGCGAGGTTATTGAAAGAGATCCTCACAGACACTTTCTGAAACCGGAGCAGGAAATCCGCAATTATTTCCTGGCGCTGAATATGCTTGAAAAAATGGCAGAGCAGAGAGAAGCTTTCTCTTTGGAAATGATACTTAAGGTTCAGGCAGTAGTGGAGAAGGGTGCTTCAATGGAAGTTTTCAGTACGACAATGGTACATTCACCTGCGTGCCTCATACACTGGAGGAAACAGCTGAAAAAGAGGCAACTCATCTGACGCCCGGAAATATCCGGTATTATTCCTGCGATTACTGCGGCAGGATCTATGAGGATGAGGCGGGAACAAAGGAAATCTCTTTGGAGGAGACCATAATCGAAAAGCTCCCTGACCACACGCCGGACGGAACTGGCTGGTATTCGGATGAAAATAACCACTGGAACAGATGTGAATGTGGTGAGAAGATCAACATCGCTCCGCATTCATATATATGGGTGACAGATAAGGAGGCGACCGCGACGGAAGCAGGATCCAGACATGAGGAATGTGATGTCTGCGGATTTGCGAAGGCGGCAGTAGAGATCCCTGCCACAGGCACGACGGCAGATACCGGTAAAAATGACAGCCCAAATGCTCCGGAGACCGGTGATCATAATAGTTACCTGCTGTGGTTTGTCCTTCTGGCGGTATCGGGATCGGTTCTGGCCGGAACAGCAGTTTACAGACGGGGAAGAAATATCAGATAAAAGAGTAAGTCGGGAGATCGAACCTTTTGCGGTTCGGTCTCTTTTTTCATTTATATCAACCGTTTAATTTGTTACACCCTATTGACTCAGCCCTTAGGGCGGAGTTCATAATCTGATGTAAAGACAGATGAACAGGATGAACAAAAGGTGAAAGAGGAGGATGAGTTCATGAGTACGATAAACAACAAACCGACTATAGTAGATGATGAGAAGACGACACTGGTGAGAAATGCCATAGAACACAGGGCAACATGGTTCTATCTTCTGCTCGATGAGGCGCGAAAGAGAGGCTTGGACATGGAAGCGGTGGGGCGAGCAGCTATTTACAGATGCGGATGCTTTCACGGAGTAGAGAGGATGCTCAAGAACTGCGAAGATCCGGAAGATCTGCGCTCATTTTTGAAGGTTTTCGCAGATGAAACGGGGCAGAAGGTTTTTGAGATGGAAATCGTTGAAAATACCGAGGATAAGCTGTATATAGATTTTCACTACTGTCCGCTGGTGGCGGCATGGCAGAAGCTGGGAGTCAAGGAAGATGAGATACCGCTCCTGTGCGATATAGCAATGGATGGAGACAGGGGGATCTGTTCCAGGATGGATGGATATGAGTTCAAACTGGGTAAGGTCATCGCCAAAGATGAGGGTATATGCGAGATAAGGATAGAGCGTCACAGCAAGTAATGACATGGTGGGAAGATAACGAGGGGGTTAAGATATATGAACAGAGAAGTGGAGACCGCGTATAAGAAAATATTGAGATATGAGCTCGTGCCTGCTTTTGGATGTACTGAACCGGGTGCTGTCGCCTATGCCGCATCGAAAGCGCGAACACTTCTTGGGAAATTTCCGGAGCATCTTGATGTGATCTGCAGTGGCAATGTCATTAAAAATGTGAAGGGTGTCGTGGTGCCAAATTCCGGCGGGCTGCATGGCATAGAAGCAGCAGCTGTGCTGGGGGCGATGCTCGATTGCGGTGACAGTGAGCTGGAGGTCCTCAGTTGTGCCGGAGAAGAGGACAGGCAACGAACGAAGGAGCTTTTGGGAACAGGCTACTGCAGCTGCGGACTGGAGCTGGGAGAAGGAAACATGTACATCCGCGTTCTGGCGGCCGGTGGTAACGATGAGGCCGAGGTGAGGATAAAAGAGCGCCATACCAATGTGATCTATATGAGGAAAAACGATGATGTATTGTTGGACATTTCCTCCGACGACGATCAGAGCGATATGGAAAGAAGCAAGGCCCTTCTCAATGTAGCGGATATACTGGATTTTGCAGAGACAGCAGATTACAGTGACATAGAGGAGCTGCTCCGGGATCAGGCTGAGTTGAACATGGCGGTGGCAGAGGAAGGCATCAGGAAAGTCTATGGCGCCGCGGTGGGAAGGACGTTGCTGGAAAACAACGAGAATGACATAAAGACCAGGGCCAAGGCTTATGCTGCGGCTGCCTCCGATGCACGCATGGGCGGATGTGCGTTTCCTGTGGTGGTCAATTCATGCAGCGGAAATCAGGGGATCACCACAAGCATACCGGTGGTTCTTTATGCCAGGGAGCTGGGCATAGGGAAAGACAGGCTGTATCGCGCTTTGCTGCTGAGCAATCTCATAGCTGTACATATAAAGCGTCATATCGGTGTGTTGTCGGCTTTTTGCGGCGCGGTGAGCGCTGGCTGCGCCAGTGGGGCAGCTATAACTTATCTGTATGGAGGAACGTATCAGCAGATATGTCATACTATCGTAAACACTTTGGCTAATGTAGGCGGGATAGTGTGCGACGGTGCGAAGGCCAGTTGCGCGGCCAAGATAGCTTCATCTGTAGATGCGGCGCTTCTCGCTCACGATATGGCGATGGCAGGCAGCAGGTTCGCCGGCGGAGAAGGTATCGTGGCGGAAGATGTGGAAAAGACCATAGAAAACATCGGTATCGTCGGAAAGGATGGAATGAAAGAGACTGATATCACCATACTGAAGCTGATGCTGGAGGATGAGAACAGGAAACGGAGAAAAGACAACTGACTGTGTACGGGATATTGACTCATACTTTAATAAGCGTTATAGTACTGTTAGTTACATATAACAGGATGGAGGAGTATGAATACTAAAACCGTTTGCGAGAAATTATCTGTGACCCCTAAGATGCTCAGGGTATATGAGGAGCATGGGTTGATCAAACCTAAACGGCTTGAGAACAATTATCGGGATTATTCCGTGGAAAATCTGGTTCAGATAGAGACCATCGCTATTCTGAGGAGGCTCGGGTTTTCCGTAAATGAAATAAAGTCGATACTGGCTTTCGACAGGACGAATAACGAGTATCTGGACATGTTCTATCTTCAATACAAGGCCCTTGAGTCCCAGATAACGGAGCTGATGGAGATAAAACGGGAGCTGAAGGGAACTATCAACAAGATGATAGAGAACCGTGATGGGGAGAGTCTCGATAAGATCATCTTGACCGGACGGGAAAACAGGAACAATAAGCTGATAAATTACGACGATATCATCGACTCATGGAATTTTGACGAAATGGCATCGGATTTTATAAATCGATATATGAAAGAAGATATCCCTTATCAGCGGACGATAAGAAAACTGCAGGATATGATAAAGACCATGGACGATAAAACCTTTACTGATGTAGGGTGCGGCACATGCAATCTGTGGGAGGAAAGCGGCGAAGGCACGGATGTGCTGGCCATTGACAAGAGCCTTCATATGCTTCTGGAAAGCAAGAAAAAGTTTCCGTGGGTGAAGGTGGCTATGGACGATATCCTTTCTCCGGACATGAAGCTTTATCGGAAAAGCGACGTAGTCGTATCAGCGTTCATGTTGCACCACATAGAATATCCGGATCAGTTCAAGGCTATAGACAATATCCTGGGGCTTTGCCGTGATGGAGGCACCGTTCTCATTGCGGACAGGTGTTATCAGGACTCCTCACTGAAAGGTGCAGATCCGACGGAGTTCTTCATAATCGCGGAGGAAGTGGAAGAATATCTTCGATTGAAAAGGACTGACGTGTATGCGGAGTTTACCGACGATAACATGGTGATCTTCAGAGCGGAACGGCGATGAGGCGGATGTCGGCACAGGAAAAAGGAGTGGGCGAAGTTTTATCAATAACAGCAACACATTGGAACCGTCAGTTCTTGCCGGATTCCGGGAAAGTTCTGATAATCCGGCATGCCGAACACGACAACTTGCCGAATTATCGTTATTTCCATAAAATCCGGCAGCTCGAACACAAACCTGTGCCGGATTTCCCTGTGGAGCGAGAAATCCGGCAGCATTTACAGTCAGTTCATATCAGAAACTTCGGCAGTAACGCTCATGTGCGGGCGATACTGCCGATTTTTTATGCCGGAATGAAAATCCGGCAATCGCAGGCGTCAGGACTGCCGGATTTTAGTCGGTACGAAAAGATTCGGCAAGCAGCTGTGTTGCAACTGCCGGATTTCACTTTGTATAGAAGAATCCGGCAAATAGCAGCGTTTTCAGCCTTTTTAGGGATGCGCTGCGGATGGGTGCTTTGATTTTTGCCTTTCTGTTTCCTTTGGATCTTGACAGCCGTGCGTCTTGACATCTGCATTCGCTGTAGTGTAAAGTAGTGGAAAAATTCAATCTATTTTCATGAGCAAAAGAAACGTTAAAAGGTGAGAGAGATGAGATATAGTGCGTTTATCAGGCAAAATTATGATATCCTCCAGGAAATAATAGATAATATGCGGACAGGTATCTGGATAACCGACGGTGAGGGAAAGGTTCTCATCGTAAACAATGAGTCTGTGAAGACCGGCGGTTTGACGAGGGATGAGGTGATTGGGCGAACCATGGATGAGCTGCTGAAGGTTGGATACATAACGGAGTCAGCGACTCTCAAGGTTATGGCCAGCCGTAAGGAGGAATGTATCGTTGAGGAGCTCGGGACAGGGGGACATTGCATGACTACCAGTATCCCAATGTTCTGTCAGGGAGAGATAGACATCATAGTGTCGGTCGAGAGGAATATCAGCGAGGTGGAAAAACTGAAGTCGCTGCTCAACGAACAGGTGGAGATGAAGAAGGAACTTCAGAAGGAGCTTTTGAAATTTCAGAGCCGCAAGGATGAGCTCTGTGGCAGGATGGTGACCAGGAATATCAATATGCTTCACATCAGAGAAATGGCTGAGGACATAGGGAAGATAGATGCTGCGGTTATGATAACGGGAGAGTCGGGAACAGGAAAAGAAGTCATCGCCGATATCATACATAAGAGCAGTCGTCGTCGTGAAGCACCTTTTGTGAAGGTCAACTGCGCGGCTATACCGGAGACGCTGATGGAATCGGAGTTTTTCGGATATGAACAGGGTGCATTCACAGGAGCCGGTGGCAATGGTAAGATAGGTCTTTTTGAGCTGGCGGATGGAGGTACGCTTTTTCTTGATGAGGTGGGAGAGCTTTCCATACCGATACAGTCAAAGCTGTTGAGAGTGCTTCAGGACAAGGAGGTACGGCGCGTCGGTGGGGAAAAGAGCATTTCTGTAGATATAAGAATAATAGCGGCTACCAACAGAGACTTGAAGGCAGAGGTGGCAAAGGGAACCTTCAGGAAAGATCTCTATTACAGACTGTTCGTGGTGCCGATCGCTCTTCCGCCCCTCAGGGAAAGAAAGGAGGATATCGAACTGCTCACTAAGCATTTTCTCGATATCTTCAACAAACAGTACAATATGAAAAAAACCATAGGTCCGGAAGCGATGGAGATAATGGAGCGTTATCAATGGCCCGGAAATGTGAGAGAACTGCGTAACGTCGTCGAGCGGCTGGTGGTGAGCGGAGCGGGGAACGACATATCGCGGATACAGGTGGAATTTTGCCTGAAGGGAAGCATGAGCTCCGCTTTTGAAATAGGGGGGGGTATATGGCGGCGGAAGAAGAGCTGTATCTTGACGACATGGTAGGAAGATATGAGAAACAGATTATCCAGGACGTACTGAAAGAATGCGGTACGGTAACAGCGGCTGCCAGGGTGCTTCACGTGGATAAATCTACGATATCGCGAAAGATGAAGAAATATGGCATCAAAATCTGAAAGCTGTTGTAATATCGCAAAACGGTTGTAGCTATGCAATCGCACGATAATAAAAGCTGAAAATACTGAAAATTCTTATAACCGCAGCGTTCGAAAGAGGGCTTGTTGTAATGACGCAACAGGCTCTCTTTTTTGAGCGTTGAAATTTCAACGTTTTCGCGTTGGCATGGCGTTTGCTCTTTAAAATGGCAGTAATAATTTTTCTCAAGACCAATAGTATTTCTGTAAAGGAGGATTGAAAATGGCTAAAATTCAAGCGGAAATGAGAGACAGACTTTGTGAGGTGAGAAAGGGCAGCGATGTTACTGAGCTGAAATTCAAGCTTTCCATCAATGGCGAGGATATGCATTACCCCGGGGAGATGATTTCCGGCTGCAAGCTGATGGAAAAGTGTATCGATTGCTGTACCGAGCTGAGCAATATCAGAGATAAAGGAGATGGCGGCCTGTTTGTAAACACCGAGGGCAATATCCTTCATCCGGTACATATGCTGGACGCAGTGGAGATCATTTGCTGGCTGATAAAGCAGGGAAACAGATCCAGAGTTTATGGATACGAGATGTATAAGACATCTGAGTACAATCAAAAGACTCTTCGTTCTGAGGTGTTCGATGAGCCTATCCTGACCGTCAAAGGACAGGTTACATTCGTAGTGACAGAAGCATAGCGAAGGCCGAAAACACTGTATGCGGGATTGCGGACATCCCGGAAAGGGAGGTGTCTATCCGGGACGACAGGATAGGAGGAAAAAATGGCGAGGATATTGGATGGGATAAGGATAGTAGACTTCACTCAGGGTCACATGGGCAGTTACGGAACAATGCTGCTGGCTGATTTCGGCGCCGAGGTGATAAAGATAGAGGATCCTCGGACGGGAGGAGACGTCTTGCGGAACAGCTTCCCCAAGAACAAGAAGGGAAGCGCGTATCACGCCTATATGAACAGGGGAAAGAAGAGCGTTTGCATAGACAGAACCTCGGAAGCCGGGCAGCAGCTGATAATGGAACTCATAAAAACGGCCGACGTGGTGTGCGAATCCTTCGTGGCCGGCGAGATGGAAGAGTGGGGCCTGGGCTATGAAAAGGCAAAGGCGGTGAACCACGGTATCATATATGCGTCCCATACGGGATTTGGAAAGACGGGGCCTTTCAGCAACACGGCCGGCAACGACATCACGGCAGAGGCGCTGTGCGGACTGATGCAGATAACGGGATTTCCTGAACAAGTCCCTACAGCCCACGGATCCAGAATGGCCGACCAGTTCGGAGGTGTGTTCCTGGCCTTCGCCATAGTGGCGGCGCTGATGGAAAGGGATATCTCGGGAGAGGGGCAGCAGATAGATATCGCGTCTACCGACTGCATGTTTTCCGCCCTCGAAGATATCCTCATCGCGGAGATGATGACGGGGAAGCGGTTCAAGAGGGAAGGGAACCAATCCAGAGCCATAGCCCCTTATGACACCTTTGAAGTGAAGGACGGCATAGTTTCTACCGCGGTATCCACCAACGCCCAGTGGGAAAAGTTCTGCAAAGCCATGGGTATGGAGGAGCTGCTGGAGGACCCCAGATACGCCACCAATGAATCACGCGGTGAGAATTACCTGACCAGCCTTCGGGAGATAATCGCCGGGAAGCTGGGAAAGATGACGAAGTGGGAGATAGAGGAGACGCTGCGGCCGCTGAACATACCCAGCGGGCCGGGATACACGGTTCCCGAAGCTTTTGATAATGAGCAGCTGAAGGTAAGGAACATGGTCGTTGAAGTAGATGATAAGCAGATCGGCAGGATAAAGATGCCGGGCGTGCCTATCAAGATGTCGGGAATCGACGACACTCCGGCAGGGTCAGCCCCACTGCTGGGAGAAGACACGGAAGACTTTCTGACAGCGCTGGGGCTGGACGAGAAAAAAATCGGAGAGATGGCCGCAAAAGGCATCGTGATATGTGGAGGAGGTGACAGGAAATGAGACCACTTGAAGGGATTACAGTACTTGATTTCACGCAGGCCTACAGCGGACCATACTGCGCCATGAACCTGGCCGATTACGGTGCCAGAGTCATCAAGGTGGAGCGGGTGGACGGAGGAGACCAGTCCAGATTCTGGCACCCTTACGCGCCTAATGGAAACAGTGGTTATTTTGCCATCTACAACCGCAACAAGGAAGGGATAGCAGTCGATTTGAGCGCACCTGAAGGTAAGGAAGTGATAAAAAAACTTTACAGTCAGGTGGATGTGGTACTTGAAAATTTCAAATACGGCACCCTCGATAAACTGGGTGTCGGATATGAGGAGATGAAAAAAGTCAATCCTGAAATAATTTTTGCTTCAATCACAGGTTTCGGTCAGACGGGACCACTTCGTACCAATACAGCTTACGACAATGTTATCGAATGTATGTGCGGATTTATGGAAATGACCGGGTTTCCCGAAGATATGCCGCTTCGCTCCGGTGCGTCGGTAGGCGATAGCTATACGGGGCTGACTATGGCTCTGGCCATCGTGCTGGCATGCTACGATAAACGGCGAACGGGCAAAGGAAGAAGGCTGGACGTGGCCATGCTTGACACCATGTTCGCCACCATCGAAGACGCCGTACTGGCTTATGCTCTTACGGGAAAGCAGATAAGCAGAACGGGCAACGCCAAGCCGAAGGAGATAGTTCCATATGATGCCTACTCCTGCGCTGACGGCTTTTTTGCCACCGGGATAAACGATGAGACCATGTGGCCGGACTTCTGCAAGGCCATCGGCATGCCGGAACTTGAGGATGATCCCCGGTATGCCACTAACGATTTGAGATGCGAGAACTTCGAGAGCTTTACGGAGCTGATGAAGAGTGTGCTGTCGGAGAAGACTCAGGACGAGATATTCGAATCATTCGCCAGATTCGATATCCCGGCGGCGCCAACGCTGGATCCTCTCGATGCCATGGATCATCCCCAGATTGTAGAGCGAGATATGGCGATAGAATTTGACGACGCCAATGTTGGACCTCTGAAGACCTTCGGCATTCCGGTGAAGTTCAGCAGGACTCCCGGGCGCATAAAGAAGTCGTCTCCGAAGCTGGGAGAGAATACCGTGGAAGTTCTGACAGAAGCCGGGTTTTCCAGGAAGGAGATAGAGAAACTGGCGGAAGCAGGGGTCATAGGAGTGCAGGAAGAGTAAAGAAAGGAGGAGTGTATGAGTAGTGGATTTGAATGGTTATGTCTCATACCGCCGTTATTTATAGTAGTCTGGGCGGTCATAACCAAGAAGACGTTTTCAGCCCTGATAATAGGAGCCGCGTTATCATATGTTCTAATGTATCAGTTGGATTTCTTCACGCCGTTTGTCGACGCGCTGTATGCTGTCATCATGGATGCGGATACTGTGTGGGTGATCCTGCTGACCATATTCATCGGCATATTCATAGAGCTGGTAACACATTCGGGAGGTGTGGACGCACTTACCCAGTATATACTCAAAGTTGCCACCAACAGAAGACGGACGCTGCTGAGCACTTTCGTGCTGGGACTTTGCTTCTTCATCGGAGATGTTTCCAACATCGGGACTATCGGAGCGGCTATGAAGAAGACGGCCGACAAGAACAGAGTGCCGAGAGAGGCGTTGGCATACATCCTGGATTCTACGGCAGCGCCTGTGTGCATACTGGTGCCGGTCAGTTCCTGGGGCGTATTCTTCGCGGGGCTGTTCATGGCTGAGAAATCACTGGATCTTACCGGTTCGGCTATTTCCAATTACATGCACGTGATACCGTTCATGTTCTATTCCTTCGCGGCAATACTGGTAGTATTCCTGTTCTCGGCAGACTGGCTGCCCAAGATGGGGATGATGAAGACCGCTTATGAGAGAGTAGACAGCGGCGGGAACGTGTACAGTGATCGCAGCGCCTACCTCAATGAGGGTCAGGATGATACAGAAGTCGTAAAGGTCGCTCCGTGGAAGAGCCTGCTCTTTATCGTACCTCTGGCCATACTGGTGATCTGGGCTATTCTGGGAATGTTCATGGAAGGCGCCATGATAGCCATCGCCATATGTGCGGTGATGTACATACCTCTCAAGGTCATGAAATTCAATGATTACTGCAGATGCTGCATGGAAGGTACCAAAAACATGATTTCTCCGGTGATAATAATAATCGGAGCCTTCATGGTGAGAGATGCGCTGGTTGCAATGGAGCTCCCTGAGTACGTCAGCGGCGCGGTTGAGTCCATACTGAGTCCTGCCGTATTCCCGGCCATCGCCTTCGTAGTCGTTGCCATACTGTCCTTTACGACGGGAAGCAACTGGGGTGTGCCGGCAGTGATGATACCTATCATCGTTCCTATTGCCGTGGGAATAGGCTGCAATCCATATATAATCCTGGCGGCTATTGCCTGCGGAGGATGCTTCGGAAGTCATGCCTGCTTCTACTCGGACGCCACGGTATTTACATCGGCCGTCTGCAAGATAGAGAATATGGATCATGCATTGAGCCAGTTGCCGTATTGTCTGCTGTCAGCGGGACTTGCCACGCTGGCCTTCCTGGTGACAGGAATTGTGATAAATTAGACTGTAATATCAAAGAACTGCTGTGTCAGCGAAAGACCACTGACGCAGCAGTTCTTTTTATGTGGTATAATAGACAATCAAATAGAAGAATGGAAAGAGAGAGGATATATGAACGAAGTAAGATTTAAAAGGGCAGACAGACATGATACAGGACTTGTTTTGAACTTTATAAGAGAGCTGGCAAAGTACGAGGAGATGGAGGATGAGGTGATAGCGACTGAGGAGCTGCTGGAGGAATGGCTCTTTGAAAAGAAGATCGCTGAAGTGATATTTCCGTTGGAGGATGGAAAGGAAGTGGGATTTGCGCTGTTTTTCCATAATTTTTCCACATTTTTAGGCCGTGCAGGGATATATCTGGAAGATCTGTATATCATGCCGGAGTATCGTGGGCGGGGATACGGTAAAGCCACGCTTCGCGAGTTGGCGAGAATAGCGGTCGAGCGGCGCTGCGGTCGTCTGGAATGGTGGTGTCTGGACTGGAACAAGCCAAGCATAGATTTTTATCTGGCTCTGGGAGCGGAGCCTATGTCGGAATGGACGACTTACAGATTTGAAGGGGAATCGTTGAAAAAGATGGCCGGGATGAAGTGATAACAAATCCTGTTCGTGTAAAGGCTGTTTTTCCGAAGATAGCAGCGGATATCGCGGATGCATCATAGATGTGTTCGTGATATTTTTTGTGGCGGGAGTCTGATGAAAAATATCACAGATGTGCGCCAGAAAGAAATTATACGATACTGTAGTGGACGGAAAAGGTCGAATGGACTCAATCCATGAGCCCTTCAAAGAATTCACTGATATCGGCGTTGAAAATCTTACAGAGAGCTACAAGCTCGCTCACCTTTATGTTCATCCTGTTGGTCTCTATCTTCGCGTATGTGCTTTTGGAAATTTCTATTTCAAGGAGCTGCAGGTGGGCTACGACCTGGTCCTGCGTCATGTGGGCCCTTTTTCTCAGTTGCTGTATATTGTGCCCGATGTCCATATCGGGTCTGATTTTTTGCATATCTCCAGATCCTCCAGATCTTTTGAAAGAATAAAAGGGATTCTTGATTATATTTGATGTTTCAATTATAATATTTCGTAATAGCGAAATGTTTCGCAATAGCGAAATGCGTGAAGAACGGACAGCTGCCGATGATAATATGATCAGTTTCCGCATTTTTTCAGGAAATGATTCATATAATTGATCGAAACGCTATGGAAAGGGAGGGGCCTTGAAGGGAGCAGATTCGACGGGAGGTATTTGATGAAGGGGATAAAAGAGAAAACGCTGATAGAAGAGCACTACAGGGAACTCCTCAATATAATGGACACGCTGAAGGTGGGTGTGTTTATAACAGATGGACAGGGGAACGTGCTGATGGTCAACAAGGAATCAGAGCGTACCGGGGGTGGGATGAGCCTGGACGAGATCCTGGGAAAGAACATGGAATATCTTCAGAAGGTCGGATATGTGGACGAGTCATCTGTATTGAAGGCTATCGAGAGCGGGGAGGAGTGCCGCATGATACAGAAGCTGGCAGATGGCGGGAGCCTGTACGTTACTGCCGTGCCATACATCAGGGACGGGGATGTAGAGCTGGTGATATGCACGGAGCGTGATGTGACAGAGACGAAGATACTGGAAAACCTGTTGTCAGAGACAAAAACTCTTTCGGAGAGACAGGCAAAGGAGTTGGAATATCTGAGGGCAAACAGCGAGGCCAGGCGTCCCAAGATCATTGCCAAAAGCAACAGTATGAAGCGGATATTGAATACGGTAAGAAGGATAGCACAGCTGGATACGACGGTGCTGATATCGGGGGAGTCAGGCGTAGGCAAGGAAGTGATAGCTAATTACATATTCAATATGAGTAACAGAGACGACAAGCCCTTCGTCAAGATAAATTGTGCTGCTATTCCGGATAACCTGTTGGAGTCGGAGCTGTTCGGATATGAAAAGGGTGCTTTTACGGGGGCTGATACTAAAGGAAAGGCGGGATTGTTCGAGATAGCTAACGAGGGGACACTCTTCCTCGATGAGATAACGGAAATACCGCTGAAGCTGCAAGCCAAATTTCTCAGAGTCCTGCAGGAGCGGGAATTCATGCGGATAGGCGGCAAAGAATCGATAAAGGTCAATGTGCGTATCATCGCAGCTACCAACAGGAATCTTAAAGAGGAAGTGGAGCAGGGAAATTTCAGAGAGGATCTCTACTACAGGCTCAATGTAGTCCCTTTGGAGATACCACCGTTAAGAGATCGAAAGGAAGATATAGAGGCGTTGGCGGCACACTTTGTGGACGAGTTTTCCGAGGAGTACGGTATCTCCAAGGTCATATCGGCTGAAGCGATGACGGAGCTGACTCACGCGTATTGGCATGGGAATATACGTGAACTCCGCAACATGATAGAGCGTCTCGTTGTCAGCTACGATGGAGAATATATCACGGCCAGACAAGTGAAAAATCTGCTGTTTTCGGCCCAGAAGGGGAGGACAAGAGCGGTTGCCGGAGAGAATGTCACCCTCAGTCAGCTGATGGACGAGTATGAGCGGGAAATCCTGATGACATATCTGGAGCAGTATCAGACGGCGGCTGAAGTAGCCAGACAGCTACATGTAGACAAATCTACCATAGGGAGAAAATTAAAAAAATACGATATAATATCTAAATAGTCGATGGAAAGACCGGGTGGTCACAAAGAAGTTGCATGTTCACAACTCTCGAGGTTGCGGACACGCAACTTTTTTCTTTTGCTCAAAAAAGCCTTCAAAAGAGGTAAGTTTTCGGAGTGATGAGCATATATAAAGAACCGGGACGGTGGAAAAAAGAGGTGGAGTTGCAGAATAACTACCCGCGCGGCACAATCATATTTTTTGAAAAATTTATAAAACGTTGAAAAATCAATGATTTCAAAAAAATAGAACAGGTTGGCACGGTTGTTGCGATTAATATAGGCGTGTACACGAAAAAAATCAAGAGAATGAAAGGAGTGAAAACCATATGGACAATTTCGGGATACTGACATTGTTGCCGCCATTGGTGATCATAGTCTTCGCACTGGTCACCAAGAGGACCTTCGAAGCTCTCCTGCTGGGAGCAGTTATCGGATTCTTCATGACGGACACGTGGAATGTAATAGGAGCAACGCTCGATGGATTTATGTCTACATGCGCCGAAAACATATGGATGATACTGGTATTCGGTCTGCTGGGTGGATTTACCTTCCTGCTGCAGCGTTCGAAGGGAGCACTTGGATTTGGTAAGTTCATCAGAAAGTTCGCCAAATCCGAAAAATCCACATTGATACTAGGATGGATACTGGGGATCATCGTATTCATGGATGATTATCTCAACATTTTGACCATTTCGGCATCTCTGAGAGAGACATGTGACAAATATAAGTCTCCAAGAGAAATGCTGGCTTACGTCATAGACTCCACGGGAGCTCCTGTATGTGTGTTGATACCGCTGTCGACATGGGCTGTATTCTACGCCGGAGTAGTAGGTGAGGAAGCAGGCATGGTAAGCTACGGAAGCGGTATGGACATATATATCCAGTCATTGCCGTTTATACTCTACGGTTGGGTCGCAGTTATCGTCGTTCCTCTGGTTATCTTCAGAATAATACCGATGTTCGGACCGATGAAGAAGGCGTATGAGAGAGTCGCCACTACCGGAAGAGTTTACTCTGAGCAGAGCGACAAATACAACAAAGGTATAACGGAATTCGATAAGCTGATGGAATCCGAGAAGATGGATGACGATGGTAAGAAGGGCAACATCTGGTTCTTCCTCGTACCACTGGCAGTGGTCATCTTCCTCTGTATCTACACGGGAGACCTGCTTATAGGTCTGGCATTCGGTATCATCGTGATGCTTATCATGTACCTGCCTACCAAGGCGCTTTCATTCAGCGAATTCTGTGAAGGTTTCGCATCAGGGTTTGCCTCTATGGTACCGATGATGTTCATCACCATGGGAGCACTCACTGTACAGGTATCGATGGACGGAATAGGTCTGCCTGACTTTGTCATCGACGCGGTACTGCCGTTTATGAACGCAAGTCTGTTCCCGGCTATCACCTTCCTGGTTGTAGCGGGACTGTCCTTCATCACAGGAAGCAACTGGGGAATCCCGGCGCTTACGATACCTATCCTCATCCCGCTGGCGCTGGCAGGAGGCGCGAACCCTCTCGTAGTATTCGGCGCCATCGTATCGGGTGGAACATTCGGAAGCCATGCCTGCTTCTATTCTGACGCTACAGTGCTCACTTCGCAGTGCTGCGGTATAGAAAATATGGAGCATGCGCTCACGCAGATACCGTTTGCAGCGGTAGCGGCGGGATTGACGACTATCGGATTCTTAATATGCGGTTTCGCGTTTTAGATCCCAAACAGGTTAAAAACGGAATGGGCCGCGTACTTACAGAGCGTGCGGCTCACATCATTTAAGACATGAATATTTATCAGACAAGGAGGAAAAACAATGGCTAAAATCGAAGCTGAAAAGAGAAGCAGTCTCAGTGAAGTGAAGAAAGGGAGCGACGTTACAGAACTGAAGTTCAGGCTTTCCATCCATGGGGAGGATATGCACTATCCGGGAGAGATGATCTCAGGATGCAAGCTGATGGAAAAGTGCATCGACTGCTGTACTGAGTTGAGCAATATCAGAGACAAGGGAGACGGCGGCCTCTTCGTACATACGGAAGGCAACATCCTCAGACCGGTCCACATGCTGGATGCGGTAGAAATCGTGGTATGGCTCATCAAGCAGGGAAACAGATCGAGAGTCTATGGATACGAGATGTATAAGACATCGGAATACAATCAGGAGACGGATCGCTCCGAGGTATTCGATGAACCTGTACTGACAGTAAAGGGAGACGTTACGTTCGTAATAAACGATCCGGGCAAATAAGCAGACCGGGTAGATAAGCAAATCGAAAGAATGCGGAGGGAGAAATGTCCAGAATATTAGACGGGATCAGGGTCATCGATTTTACCCAGGGCCATACGGGCAGCTACGGGACGATGCTCCTGGCCGATTTCGGAGCGGAAATCATAAAGATAGAAGATCACAAGACCGGAGGCGACGTGATGAGAAGCAGCTTTCCAAAGAACGAGAAGGGAAGCGCTTACCATGCATATATGAACAGGGGGAAGCGCAGCGTATGCGCCGACAGACATTCGCAGAAGGGTCAGGAAATAATAGCAAGGCTCATCGAAACAGCGGATGTGGTCTGCGATTCATTCCCTGCCGGGGAGCTGGAACGCTGTGACCTCGATTACGACAGAATGAAGGAGAGAAACCCACGGATAATATACGCGTCTCAGACGGGGTTCGGCAAGACGGGTCCTATGAACAATACTGCCGGCAATGATCTTACTGCGGAAGCTCTGTGTGGGCTGATGCAGATAACAGGCTATCCCGAGGATAAGCCGACAGCCCATGGCTCACGGATGGCCGACCAGTTCGGAGGAGTTTTCCTGGCTTTTGCCATAATAAGTGCGCTGATGGCCAGAGAGACGACAGGAGAAGGCCAGAAAATAGATATATCTTCTGCCGATTGCATGTTCACCGCGCTCGAAGATAGTGTTGTAGAGGCGGCAATGTCAGGAAAACGATTCGAACGGGAAGGCAACCGCTCCAGGAGTATTGCTCCCTACGATACATTCGAAGTTAAGGACGGCATCGTATCTACAGCGGTGTCCACCAACGGCCAATGGAAGAAATTCTGCGAGGCCATGGATATGGAAGAACTGTTGGACGATCCGAGATACGCCACCAACGAATCGAGAGGCGAGAATTACGATACAAGCCTGAGGAAGATCATTGCCGATAAGTTCAAGGATATGACCAAGTGGGAGATAGAAGCGCTGCTGAGGCCCTATAACATCCCAAGCGGTCCGGGCTACACGGTGCCGGAAGCTTTCGACAGCGAACAGCTCAGTGCCAGGAACATGGTGGTAGAGGTGGAAGATAAAGCACTCGGAACTGTTAAAATGCCAGGATTTCCTATAAAGATATCAGGGGCAGATGATGTGCCGGCGGGATCAGCGCCTCTCCTCGGAGAAGATACGGAAGAGCTGCTGCGTGCTGTCGGTTATGATAGCGGAGAAATAGCGGCTATGGCTGAAGAAGGAATTATAATGTGCGGAGGAGGTGACGGCAAATGAGGCCATTGGAGGGAATAACAGTATTGGATTTCACACAGGCTTACAGCGGACCTTACTGCGCGATGAATCTGGCCGATTACGGCGCCAGGGTCATAAAGGTAGAACGAATAGAGACGGGCGACCAGTCCAGATTCTGGAATCCATATGCGGCCAACGGAAACAGCGGCTATTTCGCGGTATACAACCGTAACAAAGAAGGCATAGCTGTCGATATGAGCGAGCCTGAAGGAAAAGAAGTGATAAAGCGCCTTTATGGGAAGGTAGATGTGGTTCTGGAAAACTTCAAGTTCGGCACATTGGATAAGCTGGGGCTGGGGTATGAGGAAATGAAGAAAGTCAATCCCGATATAATCTTTGCCTCCATAACGGGATTCGGACAGACAGGTCCTCTCAAAACCAATACAGCTTACGATAATGTCATAGAGTGTATGAGCGGTTTCATGGAGATGACGGGTTTTCCGGAATATCCGCCGCTTCGCTCGGGCGCGTCTGTGGCGGACAGCTATACGGGGCTGACGATGGCCTTGGCGATAGTGTTGGCATGTTATGATAAAAAGCGTACCGGTAAAGGCAGGAGAATAGATGTGGCTATGCTGGATACGATGTTCGCTACAATAGAGGATGCTGTGCTGGCTTACGCGCTGACAGGAAAAGAGATCAGCAGGACAGGCAACGCAAAGCCGAGGGAGATCGTACCGTACGATACATATTACTGCGCGGACGACTTCATCGCGGTGGGGATAAATGATGAATCTATGTGGCCTGATTTTTGCGAAGCGATCGAGATGCCGGAGCTGGAAAAGGACCCGAGATACGCGACCAACGATTTGAGATGTGAGAACTTCGAGAGTTTCACGGCATTGATGAGGGACTGCTTCAAGGACAAGGAGTGTGCATGGCTCATGAAGAGGTTTGCCATGTACAACATTCCGGCGACGCCTATCGTAGACCCGGTGGATGCCATGACTCATCCTCAGATGCTGGCCAGAGATATGATAATAGAGATCGAAGACCCAAATGTGGGACGGTTTAAAGCGTTTGGCATACCGGTAAAGTTCAGCGGGACTCCTGGATATGTGAAAAAGCCGTCGCCTCTGCTGGGAGAAAACAGCCGCGATGTCCTGGAAGAAGCAGGATACAGCCAGGAAGAAATAGAGAAGCTTATCACCGATGAAATAATAGGAGCGCCGGAGACTGCTCCGGCGGAATGAGACTGAAAAAGTCTTCCTGATAAACGAATCCGGCCCGTCGGATATTTTCCGACGGGCCGGATTTTTGCAGGCGGCCCTTTCCGGACAGCCTGCACCTCTGTGTTGCTGCAGTCCTCGGGCAAATCGGCGATGTGGAGCTCCTCCGTCATGGATTTCAGGAGCACAGGCAGAGGGAGGGATTTATCATTGCTTTTCATCGGAACTACCTCCTTGCTACATCTTCTTTTCCAGTGCATTGCTTATGATGATGAGGATGACAGGCTGGACAGCCACGATTACGCCTGTGACGATGGCGGAAAATATGTAGTCGAAGGCGATGAATATGACGGTGGCCAGGCCCAGCAGTGTCATAGTCGCCATATTGGCAATATTGCCCGCCTTTTCTCTGATGGCTATGTTGCGCTCATCCATGACGCTGACCCTGTAGTCGTCGTCCCTGGAGAGCATTTTGTTGTGGAAGATATTCATATGGGAAACGGAGAAGATGACAGCCATAAGGACGGCCAGAGCCATGTCCGCTTTTCCTGGCAGGTCGGTCAGAATAATAATGAGTATCAACGCCAGCGAAGCGGCATATCCAAGGTACCATATCATATTTTTACTTCTTCGTTTCATGGTCGTCCTCCTCGTAGATAAAGATGTCTTCTATGGCCATATCGAAATATCTGGCTATCCTGAATGCCAGCAGTATGGAGGGATTGTACCTCCCGTTTTCCAGGGAGCCGATGGTCTGGCGGGAGACCTCCAGCGCGGAAGCCAGCTCCTCCTGATTGATTCCCCGGGTTTTTCTCAGTTCTTCCAAACGATTCTTCATTGTCAAACCTGCCTGATGTGTGTTGCGGCTGCTCTCGATGGAAAGCAACCTTTCCATATGGATATGGTAGCAGCTGAGCAGTGTGATGTCAAGTAAACTTTCCATTTTGTCGAAGGCAGAGTCCTTTTTTGACTCGGATTATACTTTTTTTGCGAAAATGCAGAAAAAAAGTATAACAGATGTGTCGAAGACGGGGAAATGGCCTTGAATATAGGGGGTATTTTGATGTTGAAAGCTGCGGCAGAGGCAGAAAACAGCAGTAAAAATGTCAGTATTTCCAATATTTGGAGGATATTAGCGGGGGCGAGTTATACTTGAAAAACAGATTTTGCAACGAAAGAGTATAACTTTCCATCAAAAAGCGGCATTTTCGGCATGGCAGTAACGAACGATACCCATGGAAGGTATATAGACTTCATATAATGCAGGCGGCCCGGTCATGGGCAGTCTGGAGGCGTATGTCAGGACGTGACAATATGCTGCTGACAGCCGCTGGATGTGCTGCCGATGTACGCCAGCGGCCCTTCGCCGTCAATGCTACTGCCACCCTTGTCTCGCCGCCGCACCCTTTACCGGCGGTGGACAATGTGATAATATCAATAAAAGGAGGTAACTGACATGGAAAAGAAATTATCGAGGGAGGAAGCCTGGGCGCTTCTGACGGAATATAATGAGTCGCCGTCGCTGCTGAATCACGCGTTGACGGTGGAAGCGGTGATGGAGCATTTCGCGCGGATAAACGGTGAGGACGAGGAAGTCTGGGGAGTGACAGGTCTGCTTCACGATCTGGATTATGAGAAATATCCTGAGGAGCACTGTATCAAAGCTGAGGAGATAATGACTCGAAGAGGGATAGATCCGATCTACATCAGGGCCATGAAGTGTCACGGGTACGGAATTTGTACTGATACCGAGCCGGAAAGTCTGATGGAAAAGGTGCTGTATACCATCGACGAGCTGACGGGGCTGATACACGCCGCATGTCTGATGAGGCCGTCAAAGAGCGTGCTGGATATAGAGGTGAAGTCCGTGAAAAAGAAATTCAAGGACAAGCATTTCGCTGCGGGAGTGGACAGGGGCATAATACGCAAGGGCTGCGAGATGCTGGGGATGGAGCTGGACGATGTGATCCGCGAGACCATCGCCGGAATGAGAGAAAAAGCTGAAGAGATAGGTTTGAAGGGGAATCTTTAGATGAAGAGCAGGACAGACCGCAGGATAGAAGTGCGCGGGGCAAGGGTCCATAATCTGAAAAACGTGGATGTCGATATTCCCCTCAACAGGATAGTGGGCATCGCCGGCGTTTCAGGTTCGGGAAAATCATCGTTGGCACTGGGAGTACTCTATGCGGAAGGTTCCAGAAGATACCTGGAATCTCTGTCTACATATACCAGGAGGCGGATGACCCAGGCATCCAGAGCGCAGGTGGATGAGGTGATGTACATCCCGGCGGCGCTGGCGCTTCATCAGAGACCGGCAGTGCCGGGTATACGAAGCACATTCGGCACCGGGACAGAATTGCTCAATAGTCTCAGACTGATGTTTTCCAGATTGGCAAGTCACAGGTGTCCCAATGGACATTATATAGAGCCGACTTTGGATGTGGCAGCAGAGCGGGAACTGACATGTCCCATATGTGGGGAAAATTTTTTCGGGCCGTCAGCGGAGGAACTGGCGTTCAACAGTCAGGGAGCGTGTCCTGAGTGCGAAGGGACCGGCGTGGTATGGGCTGTGGATGAGAAGACACTGGTGCCCGACGAAACGCTGACTATAGACGAGGGAGCCGTAGCGCCGTGGAATTCTCTCATGTGGTCTTTGATGACAGACGTTTGCCGGGAGATGGGTGTTCGCACAGATATCCCATTCAGGGAACTGAGCGACAGGGAGAAGGATATCGTTTATCACGGGCCTGCGGAAAAGAAGCATATCTTTTACAGAGCGAAGAATTCTCAGCAGGCGGGAGAGCTGGATTTTACATATTACAACGCCGTTTACACGGTGGAGAACGCATTGGCCAGGGTCAAAGACGAGAAAGGCATAAGGCGAGTGGAAAAATTCCTCAAGAGGGATATCTGCCCTCAGTGTCATGGTACGCGCCTTTCGGAAAAAGCCAGGGCGCCGAAGCTGCGTGGCCTTTCCCTGGATCAGGTCTGCGCCATGACGCTGAGAGATGTGTCGAGGTGGGTAGAGGGAGTACCGGATTCCCTGCCGGAGGAAATGAGATCCATGGCCGGGAGCATATGCGAGTCTTTCCATGATACGGCGAGGCGGCTGCTGGATCTGGGGCTGGGGTATCTGACCCTGGACAGAGCCGCCTCAAGCCTTTCGACAGGAGAACGACAGCGGATGCAGTTGGCGAGAGCCGTCCGCAACAGGACTACGGGAGTGCTGTATGTGTTGGATGAGCCTTCCATCGGTCTTCATCCTTTCAATATGACAGGACTTGCGGAAGTGATGAACGACCTGATAGATGATGGGAATTCGGTAATACTGGTGGATCACGATATCCAGATACTGTCGAAGGCTGACTGGGTAGTCGAAATGGGACCGGACTCAGGCGCCGATGGGGGTCGCGTGATAGCCGAGGGCAGGCCGGAGGAACTGGGAAAAAACAGCGCTTCTAAAATAGGTCCGTTTTTGTCGGGAGCACGCCATGTGAAAAGAACGTACCGCTGCGATTCGATGAGGGAAGACCTTTTCAGCCAGGGGCGCATCCATCTTTCGATCGACACAATACATACCGTCAAGCCATTGGAAGTGGATTTCCCAAAGGGAAAGCTGTCGGTGGTGACAGGTGTGTCAGGTTCCGGGAAAACAACGCTGATACTGGAAAGTCTTGTCCCGGGGCTGGAATCGGTCATTGATGGAAGGAAGCTGCCGGAGCATGTGAAGAAGGTCGATGCTGAAGGCATTACACAAATAAAGCTTATCGATGCCGTACCTATCGGCATCAACGTTCGTTCCACGGTAGCTACTTACGCTAATGTACACGATGAGCTGCGAAAGATATTCGCTAAGACGGAGGGCGCAAAGAAGGCGGGATATAAAGCAGGTGATTTTTCATATAATACGGGGAAACTGCGTTGCCCTGTCTGCGACGGCACGGGGCAGATAAGTCTGGACGTCCAGTTCCTGCCGGACGTCAGCATCACGTGCCCGGAATGCCGTGGAAGCCGGTATGGAAAGGATGCCGGAAGCATCAGGTGTCGGATGGAAAATGGTGAATACTATTCGCTGCCGGAGCTGATGTCCATGGATGTGAAGACGGCGTTGGATGTGTGCAGCGGATCCAGAAAAGTGAAGCAGCGCCTCCAGGTGCTCTGTGATCTGGGCTTGGGGTATCTGACTTTGGGAGAAGAGACCCCGGGCCTTTCCGGTGGTGAAGCTCAGCGGCTGAAGCTGGCCAGTGAGATGGGAAAAGGGCAGGGCGGATCCGTATTCGTTTTCGATGAGCCTACCATAGGGCTTCATCCTCTTGACGTGGAAGCGTTGATGAATGTGTTTCAATCGCTGATAGACAGCGGCGCCACGGTCATCGTGATAGAACATGACCTGGATGTGATCCGCAGCGCCGATTATATCGTCGATATGGGGCCGGACGGAGGCGAAGAGGGAGGCCGTATCGTTGCTGTTGGAAGGCCGGAGGACATAAGGAAGGCACCGGACAGCAGGACCGGCAGATTCATATAAGGCGCAGGCAAGCGAAGGCAGGTAAGCGAAGGCAGGCCAGCGCACACATTAAAGGAGGGAGAGAGATGTATGTAACGGGAGCGATAATGGTACCTCATCCGCCGCTGATAATACCTGAGGTGGGGCGTGGACAGGAATTGGCGATACAGGCTACTATCGACGCTTACCATAAGGCAGCTGAAAAGCTTAAGTCGTGGGAGCCGGAGACGGTAGTCGTGCTGTCGCCCCATACGGTGATGTATGTCGACTATTTCCACATATCGCCGGGAGCGGGAGCATCGGGTGCTTTCGGGCAGTTCGGCGCACCTCAGGTGAAGCTGGATGTGAGGTATGACACGGAGCTTGTAGAAGCGCTGGCGCAGGAAGCCGGCAGATGCGGGATACCGGCAGGGACCTTGGGTGAACGGGAAAGGAGACTGGATCATGGGACAATGATACCTCTCTGGTTCCTGAACAAGTATTATACCGATTATCGTGTGGTCAGGATAGGGCTGTCGGGGCTGGCCTTTTCCACTCACTATGAACTGGGACAGTGCATCCGGAAAGCCGCAGATTCGTGCGGCCGCCGCATCGCAGTCATTGGAAGTGGGGATCTGTCCCATAGGTTGAAAGAAGACGGCCCTTACGGGTTCCGGAAAGAAGGCCCGGAATATGACAGACGTATCATGGACGTTATGGGCCGCGGGGATTTTGGGAAGCTGTTGGAGTTTGCGGAAGGTTTCTGTGAAAAGGCTGCTGAGTGCGGTCACAGATCCTTCGTCATCATGGCGGGAGCACTTGACTGTCTGGAGGTAAAGGCGGAGCCGCTTTCATATGAAGGGACATTTGGCGTCGGGTACGGCGTCTGCACTTATGAAGTCATGGGCGAAGGGGTAGATCGTGATTTCCTCAGTCAGTATGAGGAAAGGATGATGCGGGACGCTGAGAAATCACGCGAAGAAGAGGACGCATATGTGGCTCTCGCCCGCCGCTCGGTAGAAACGTATGTGAAGACGGGCAGGAAGATGGATATTCCGACGGGACTGCCCGACGAGATGTATGAAAGGAGGGCGGGAGCCTTCGTATCTCTCAAGGAAGAAGGAAGACTCAGGGGTTGTATCGGCACTATCGCTCCGGTGCGCCCTTCGCTGGCGGAGGAAATAATAGAAAATGCTGTAAGCGCAGCGGCCAGGGATCCGAGATTCCCAGAAGTGAAGGCAGGAGAGCTGGGAAAACTTGTATACAGCGTGGATGTGCTTGGAGAACCTGAGGAAATATCATCGCCGGAGCAGCTGGATGTGAAACGTTATGGAGTCATCGTTACCCAGGATCACCGGCGGGGCCTGCTGCTGCCTGACCTGGAAGGGGTCGATACCGTGGAGCAGCAGATCTTTATCGCGAAGATGAAAGCCGGAATAGATGAAGAAGCGACAGATGTTAGGCTGGAGCGATTTGAGGTGGTGAGGCATTTCTGATGGAAGGGAAATATGGCGCTGCTGACGTAAAGGAAAGCGGTTGTTCAGTCGGCGACCGATCCGGCAGGCGAGGGAGGGGTTACGAAGTATGCCCTGTCTGCCCCCATCACTGCCTTCTGAAAGAAGGTCAATACGGGAGGTGCGGAGCCAGAAAGAATGAGGACGGCCGGATAATCTGCGCCAATTACGGTATGATCACATCGCTGGCTCTCGATCCCATGGAAAAAAAGCCGCTGTCCCGATTTTTTCCCGGGAGCATGGTGCTGTCCACAGGGAGCTTCGGCTGCAACCTGTCCTGTTCCTTCTGCCAGAATCACGAGATTTCCATGGCGGGAGCGGGACAGGTGGGTTGCAGTGAGATATCTGCCCGGGAGCTGGCCGAGTTGGCAAAAAGGTATGAGAGCAACGGTAATATAGGCGTGGCCTTTACCTACAACGAGCCGCTGGTGGGATACGAGTTCGTTCGCGATGTTGCACGACTGGTGCATGGATATGGTATGAAGAGCGTGATGGTGACCAATGGTTTTGCGGAGCTATGGGTGCTGGATGAGCTGCTTCCTCATATGGACGCCATGAACATCGATTTGAAAGGATTTACTGAGGAATGGTATGAAAAGCTGGGCGGCAGGCTTGATACGGTGAAGTCTTTTATCAAGGGAGCGGCGGCAGGCTGTCACGTGGAGCTGACTACGCTGATAGTCCCCGGAGAGAACGATTCACAGCAGGAGATGGAGGAAGAGGCGCGCTGGATCGCATCTATAGATGAGGAGATACCTCTCCACATCACAAGATTCTTTCCGCGATACGAGATGAGGGACAGAAAGGCGACAGATGTGGGGAAGATATACGGATTGAAGGCGGTGGCGGAGAAGTATTTGAAGTACGTGTACGCGGGAAACTGCTGAGGGGTGAAGCCCGCAGCCCGCGGTGTATGCATGTGAAGGAGATGATTTGGCATGGCATTGTATGCGCTGGGAGACCTGCACCTGGGATTTCAGCGGGGCAGGTCAATGGATGCATTTGGCAAGGTGTGGAAAAATCACGAGAAGAAGATCGAAAAATACGTGAATAGGACAGTGGGCCCTGACGACACGCTGGTCCTCACCGGAGACCATTCCTGGGGGAGGAAGCTGGATGAAAGCCGGGAAGACCTGGCCTTCATCGAATCGCTGCCCGGCCGGAAGATACTGCTCCGGGGGAACCATGACATGTTCTGGGATGTGAGCAAGACGGAGCGTCTCAATCAGGAATTTGCCGGAAGACTGTTTTTTCTTCAGAATAACTTCGCCGTCTATGAGGACTACGCTCTGGTGGGGACAAAGGGATATACCTTTGAAGGACCGTTTTATCTGGATCTTCAGGGAAATGTCATCGGCTGGGACGCGGAGCGGGAGCAGCACGCGGAGAAGCTGGTGGCACGGGAAACGGAGCGTCTGAGAACATCCTTCGAAATGGCCCGGCAGGCCGGATACAGGAAGTTCGTCATGTTTCTCCACTACCCGCCCACAAATATCCTGGAAGAGACCTCGCCTTTCACGGAGATGGCCCGGGAGTACGGGGTTTCCGCCGTGATCTATTCCCACTGCCACGGGGAAAGCCGGTTCGGCGACAGTATCAGGGGAGTTTGCGACGGCATCAGGTATATGCTGGTGTCGGGAGATTATCTGGGCTTTCGTCCGGAGTTGGTGATAGAATGAGAGTAATTTGTTTCGGAGATTCCAATACATATGGGTACGACCCGCGAGGATGGCTCGGCGGCCGCTACGATGAGGAAAACCGCTGGGTCGATATCCTCGCCCAAAAGACGGGATGGAAAATCGTCAACAGGGGTCAGAACGGAAGGGAGATACCGGGCGCGCCAGTTCCAATACATGGCGATGTCGATTTGTTCATCGTCATGCTTGGGACCAACGATCTGCTGCAGGGTCATCGCCCGGAAGCCGTGTCGAAAAAGATGGAGCTGTTCCTTCTGAGGCTGGAGCTGATTCGGGAAAAGATCCTGCTGGTGGCGCCGCCGCCAATGAAGCCGGGGGAATGGGTGCCGACTCAGGAACTGGCAGACGATTCCGTCGCGCTGGCCGGGTGCTACAGGATGCTGAGCCAGCGCCTCGGAGTGCAGTTTGTCGATGCCGGCCAGTGGGAGATCCCACTGGCCTATGACGGCGTACATTTTACCGAAGAAGGTCACAGAGCTTTTGCGGAAGGTCTTTACCAATACCTGAGAAAATCATATGAGCTGCGCTAGAGATATAGCTGATACTCTTTTCTGTCGGAAGTTGCTTTGCTGAGCATCGTGCTGAGAGCTGCCAGCATCTCCCGGTCTACGTCGCGGGCGGAAACGGGACAGACGGCAATGCATCGCATGCAGGAAATACAGGTCTGGTCTTTCACATTGACAGGGTCGTTTTTATCGATGGCCTGAACCGGACATTTCTCCGCGCACAGGCCGCATTTCGTACATTTGCTGTCCGGCACAGGCACCAGCTTCATCAGCTTCAGTTCTTTGTAAGGCCGGCTTCCGGGCAGCGACGGTTCAGACGAAGAACCGGCAGACAGCTTTTCGAGTATCTTTCTGGAAAAGTCTCTTAATTGCAGCTGGTCGGCGGTATCCGGTCGTCCTGCTGCGAATTGCCGGGCGATGGAATGCTCGGCTACAGCGGCGACAGCAGCGATTGCGTGAAATCCCGCATCGGCTGCCACGTCCCGCAGTTCGACCAGTGTGTCTTCATAGGCACGGTTGCCATAGACGCAGAGGAGGATCGCTTTCGCTCCGTTTCCATCGATGGCGGAGAGACGTCGGACAGCAGTCACAGGCACACGGCCGCCGTAGGATGGGACTGCAATGACAGCGATATCATCAGCTGTAAGGCGGACTGCGGAAAAATCGGCGCGGCTGTCTGTCAGGTCTACGATATGACTCTCTGATGCCAGCCCCTTTGTCAGCGTATCGGTGACTTTTTTCGTTCCACCGGTCGGGCTGAAACAGATCTTATAACATTTCATCTATAATACACCTCCTGTTCCTCGGAGATGAAAGTATATCACCCGGGAAGTGTGAAGTCAAGGAATGGAGGGAAGTTGCTGCACTTGACAAGTTAGGCATTGCTAACTATAATGATCTTATCGAGGCTCCGGTTTTTTAGTGGCGAATGTGAGAAGAAAAGCTGATCCCCAACAGCGGATGCGAAAGTGGGATTGGTGTTCCGGGAGGAAAACTATTGTCGGATGAAGGAGAAAGAAGGTGGGATCATGTCCGTCGAAAGAATACAAACACAGGAAAGGAAACAAATTCAGAAAGCGATACGTCTGGGAAACCACGGGGAAGATTACGGAAGCTGGATGTCAAATCCGGTGTTTTATATGGCGGGCGGGGCGGCGGTTTTTGCGGCATTGCTGGCGGTGCTGTCGTTCGCCGTGCTTTCCATCACTGCTATCGGTATCCTGTTTGTGGTCATCATAGTGGGACTGCTGGCCATTATTGGCTGGCTCGCGTGGATCCGACGGCAGTATGATTTTAATGGAGGCAGGATCATGGAGCGGGTGCATCAGACCATCCTGTCTCATATGGAGTATGACGGTAAAGGGATATTGCTGGATGTGGGCTGCGGTTCAGGGGCGTTATCAATCCGCGCAGCGCTGACGTGGCCGGAAACGACGGTCGTCGGTATCGACTACTGGGCCGCTGTCTATAACTACAGCCAGCCTCTCTGTGAGAGAAACGCCGCCAGCGAAGGCGTGGGAGATCGTTGTACTTTTCGGTATGGCGATGCCAATAAGCTGGATTTTCCGGATGGATATTTTGACGCTGTTGTGAGCAATTATGTTTATCACAATATCACCGGAGCTGACAGACAGGATTTGCTGATGGAAACGCTGAGGGTGCTGAAAAAGGGCGGTACCTTCGCCCTCAACGATGAAATGAAGCCGCGGATGTATGGGGATATGGAGGCCTTCGCACAGAAGCTGCGGGACATGGGGTATGAGGATGTGCATCTGATAGATACAGCTGAAGAAGCCTTTGGCTCCCACCGACGGGCGGCGATGATGCTGCTGGGTGAATCGCGGATGTTGGTGGGAAGGAAATAGCATAGCCGCGGCATGGGGCCGGATAAAAAACATGTATTCCGTCCGGGCTTTCTGCTATAATCAAAGGGATCGAAATATCTCTTGCGGAGGATGTGCTGTGTTTACGATTCTTGTTTTGGAAGACGATGTGGAATTGAATGAAACGATGACCTACGGGTTGGAAAAAGAGGGGTATCGCGTCATTTCAGTGCATTCCCGGGAAGAAGCGGAGAAGGCGGCGGAAAACAGCCCGCTGGCTCTGGCGATACTCGACGTCAATCTGCCTGATGGAGACGGATTTCAGTTCTGTGGATGGCTGAAGGCAAAAAACAAGTCCCGGTCCTGTTCGTCTCGGTAAGGGATCTGGAAGAAGACGTTTTGCATGGGTATGAGCTTGGCGCTGACGATTACGTGACCAAGCCTTTTTCATGATAGTGTAAAATAATTGTGGAGTTTTCAGAGAAATAAAAGAAGAGACCGACTCCAAAGTGATAAAATATGTTTGACCAAAAATAAAATCATCACGAAAGGAAAAGGTCTCTATAAAAACAATTATACAACACATTGCAAAAAAACTCATTCACAAAATATTGGAGAGAGCATATTCCGGAGGCATAACGGATATCGATGCCCTGTCCAGTGATGTCCTCGGGGATTGCAAGGAAGCAGCGAGAGGAATCGTGGAGGCTATCACCGCCAGGCTCAATAAGCAGATACGAGATGACAAAGAGCGAAGAAAGGCGGAAGGGCGTGCAGTTTGTCTCTGTATTTTTCTCATGCCATATGTTATGATGAAATTAATGAGATTCATACGCTCTGTCTTTCAGAAGGAGTTAAAGAAGGTGAATGTATAGATGTCTTTTTTTGAAACGATCAACGAGAAATTTTTCAATCCTTTCTGTTGCAAGAACAGAGCCCTGTATTTTGAGTGTATCAGCCAGTTGATAGAAAAGTCGAAGGAAATATCCGTTCTTTATGAAACAGATGCCAGAAATACGTTGATACTATATCTTCAAAATTGCGCATACTCCATAGAAACGGAAAACATCGGAGAGGAGATTGCCGGCGGAAAGACTTCTCAGGAAAACGCGTCTACGATCCTGCGCTATTTTCGTGCATGCGGATGGATCACTCCTCAGGAAATCGGACGCAGCGGTGATAACATCGCGTCCGTATCGGCGCATTGCCGCAAGCTGATAGACGCTATTCATAAGATCTTTGACAGGGATGTGAACGGTGCTATTACGAATCATATCTTTTCCATGTATGAAATATTGAAATTTTCTTTAAGCAAGGACAACGCCCGGTCGATACGCCCCTATCATAATATCCTTGTTCCGCTGGTAGAAAATGAGTGCGATTTGAAAAACGAACTTCTGATTCTGAAAGACAGCATTCAAGAGATCATGCGAGCAGTCATGAAGATGGCAGACGCCAACAGTTTCGGACAATTTCTGATGAAGGACGAACTTCTGAACCGCTTTTTCAACGATTACTTCTTTATCAAAAAAAGCGGCTTGATACCGTCATACATTTCGGAAATCGACAGAATGATGGGAAAACTGCGCCGTTCGGAACTTTACGATCGTATGCTGCAGGAATATATGAGAATAGAGAATACGGACAAAATACACGCAAGGGAGAAGATAGACCGACTGTTCAACGAGTTGGACAGCTTCATCAATCTTGAATACCAGCAGGAAATGTCATATATCGACCGGAAAATCAACAATTACTATAATCTGTATTCCACCAGGATGATGATGGTGCTCAGCGAAAATACCAACCTGGAGCACGAATTGAATCGGATACTGCTGTTCTTAAAAAATCTCAACGAGGATAATCGGGCAGAAGCGATCTCAAAGCTTTCGGAAGCGCACCGGCTTATGAGTATAAGATATATCGGAAGGAAGTCTTTTGAACGGCGTAAAAAGAGAAATCCCAACGAAAATAATGTAGGCCTTGTTTTAGAAGAACTGTCGACAGAAGAAAAGCAGCGTCTGACGGACGAACTTCTGTTGGAGACACCCGATCGGTACAGCATGGATAATGTAGAGAAGCATTTTGACGAGATTATGAAAGGAAGGGAGAGAATTTCCGTAGAAGAGTGTGGAGTACATACCCGTGACGATGCGACGATGATTGCAGCCAGCATGATATATTCGGGTACGACAGGCTTTCCTTACGAAGTAGAATTCCGAGACGGCATGGTGGAGACTGAGGCCGCGAGGATAAGCGATATCAATATTAAGAGGAAGAAATTATGAGTGATATAAATTTACAGATAACGGTAAAAGAGGAAAGTAACCATCTGTTTAAACGTTGTATACGGAAGCTGTTGGAGTCTACTTTTATTTTGAGGGACAAGGACGACAAGCTGTATCAGTTTGTCTCCAGAGAATCCAACCGGCATGATATTTCCGATTATCTGCGGATGATTGGATTTGATGTGATACTGGAGGAAAAAACGGGAGTGTGCATGCTGGTTGCCAGTGAAGAGGATGTGGATACGGTAGGTTTGAAGAGGGCCAATGTAGTGACGTTTTCTACGTTGCAATATCATCTTTTGCTGGTGTGCTGGGAAGTTTATCTGGAGAATATCGGATACAGCGAAGGAAATTTTGTAACAAAGGGAGATCTCATAGATAAGATCAGATCCTATGATGTCCAGTTGACGCGTACGGAGCTTAACGCGGCGTTCCGTCTGTTTAAAAAATACAGTCTGATCAATTTCAACGACGATGAAGGAGGCGAGGACATGATGATACAGCTCTATCCCTCGTTGCAATTCGGTTGGGATCTTCCGCAGTTTCAGACTGTAGCGCGAGAATACCTGAAAGATGAAACGGAAAATATCGCTGAGACGGAAGATGAGATCGTCCCGGAGGAATTTGAGGAGGAAGAAGAATGATCCTGCTAAGAAAAGTGCGGCTGATCAACTGGTACGGGTTTTCCAATGCGACGGCTCCCATCGGTTTCTTCACGCTGATTGCCGGAAAGAATGGAAATGGGAAATCCGTCATGCTTGATGCTATCAAGTATGCGGCGTATGGGGATACGGTATTCAACAAGTCGTCGGAAAGCAAAGGAAGCCGTACGTTGTCATCCTATACGAGAGGCCTTCTTGATGCCACGGCCGGGACATATATGCGTCCGGCTGACCGGGTGCCTAATGTATACAGCCATATCGTACTGGAATACTTTGACGATGCGGAGAACAAATCTTTCCTGCTCGGCACGGTGATCGAAACCAGTGCGGCCAACAATTGTCAGACATATCGATATGTGATGGACCGTACGGTCATGGAGCAGGTAGAGCATACATATGAAGAAAATGGCGTTATCATGCCGTGCAGCGCTTCCTTCCTTCAGAAAAAATACAGGCTGAAGCTGCTGAACAGAGAGCAGGGTCTTCCTAAATTCCTGCAGATGACAGGGTTGAAACTGAATCTGAGACAGCTTCCCACATACCTGCGTAAACTTCGGGGAATCATGTCCTATGATCCTAACGCCCGAATAGATCGGTTTATCAGGGAGAGCGTCCTGGAGGAACGAAATGTGGATTTCGGAAAGCTGATAGAGGCAAAGGAGAACATCGAAAAGCTGAGGGAGAGTTTTGAATTCATTCAGCAGGAGATAGGAGAGCTGGATGAGATAATCGGGGAGTACGATTCCTGTGAACGTGAGAATAACCGACTGTTGGCCGATGATATACGTATCGTCTACAAAAAGAAGAAAGAACTGAAACGTGAGATCGAACGCCAGAACGGTGAACGAGAAGCGGCCCGGAGAAGAAAGGAAGACCTGGAGAAAGAACTGGATATTCTCGAACGCAGGCAGAAAGAAATCGACAGTCAGCTGGTGCAGGTGAGAGTCGGTTTGGAGCAGCTGGACAGCACCAGGATGATCGCAGAAGAAAGTCGGAGAGCAGAGGAGTTGCAAGCGGAACAGAAGACGTTGATGGAATCGTGCAAAAAACTGGAACATTTTCAGACGGTGGTCGAGGAGCTGATGGATGAGTTTTCTGAGGAAGAAAAGCTTCCGGAAGATCATAAAGTACTGATGTCTCTGTGCAGTCATGGTTATACGGCTGCGGAAAAGGCGGCGGCAGTGACCGGGCTCAAACGGAAAACAGATGGATATTATGACGGTTTGATCATGAAAATCGCAGAGATCAAGAGAACGCTGGATCAATTGGAACGAAGTCTGGACGTGCAGCACCGTATCATAGAAGATTGCAAGAAACATCGCAATACATTTGCTCGTATCCCCGAGTATGTGGGACTCCGCAACGAGATCAACCGGGAATTTGAAAAGAGAGGTATAAAGGCAAAAGCGCGTTTTGCCTGCGAATACGTGATCGGCCTGAAAGATGAAAAATGGCGAGACGCTATCGAAGCGTTCCTGGGGCCGCGCAGGTACACGATATTGGTAGAGCCCCGGTATTATGATATTGCGGACGATGTGCTGAATCGTTCGAAGCATCGATACGCTCATCTGTTCAACACAAAGCTGTTGATGAAGAAAAAGATACGTGTGGAAAAAGATTCGGCAGTTTTAAAGCTGGAAATCAAAAATCCGATAGCACAGCAGTATTTCGACTATCAGCTGGGAAGGATTCACGCTGTAGAGTTGAGTGCTGTAAAAGAGTATGAAAATGCCATCTCAGCGGAAGGCCGTGTGTCTATAGCCATGGACAGCTATTTCCTGCGCTTTGACAGGATACATTCTTATTATTTGGGGCAGAAGACCTTTGAACTCAATCGGATACGGGCTGAAAAGGAAATTGCAAGACTGAATGAGGATAAAAAAGTCGGATTGGCGGAAAAAGGGGAGTTGGAAGACCGCAAGAGCCGTATAAGGCAGTACCAGGAAATGTTCCGGGAGTACGACTATGACGCTCACCGGAAGTACCAGATGGTTTCGGAAGATGTCAGGGCATCAAAAGCTCAGCTTATGCGCCTGAAAAAAGCCCAGGAGGACAATCAGAAATATCTGGAATTGAATGAACTGGACGGACGACTTTCAGACGAGCAGGAAGCAATTCGGGCTGAATATAATGCAAAGCTTCGGGAAAAGAGCGGGCAGGATGCCGTAATACAGAGGAGTCAGGATAAGATCGAGGAGAAGACTGCGGCTCTGGAAGAGCAGGAGGAGAGATTCGGACAGTATAAAATTCAACATTACGCAATCGTGAGACAGACGGTAGAGGCGTATGAAAAGTATCTGGAGAATGGAAGGAAGGGACCGGGCGGTCTCCTGGCGGAAGAGACCAGAAGACGTATAACAAGAAGTATAGAACAGCATAAAGGAATGCTGATGCAGAAGCAGGCGGATTATAACGCAAAACATGCCGGGAACATGTTGCCGAGAGGAATGGAAGGACGAGAACAGTATGCAGGACGAAGGGAGCGCATCTGGATGGACAACCTGCAGGAGATCCGTCAGAAGCTGGCGGAACAGACTCGCAGATACGAGGATATATTTAAGAACGAATTCGTGTTGACCATACTCAAGTCCTGCGAACGTGCCAAAGAAGATCTGAGACAGATCAATGGAGAATTGGATAAATTGGATTTTGCGGCAAAGTATCAGTTTGATGTCAATTATGTGAAGGACGGATCGGAATATGCAAAGGTGATAGAATATGCCCGCTATCTGGATGAGCGGGAGCAGTTGGGAGGTAGCGGTGAAGGTCAGATGATCTTTGATACCATGGCTGTTGTATCAAACGAGGAAGGTGAGAAGCTGGAAGCAGAGATGAAGAGGATAATCAACCGTATCATCGAAAAGAACAGTGAGGAGGCGATCGCCCGCTTTGCCGATTATCGGAACTATATGAATTACGAGATATTGATGAGCAATCAGGTACTGACTCGGGCAAAGCTGTCTCGTCAGACCGGATACAACTCCGGTGCGGAAGTACAGATTCCGTATCTGTTGATTCTGTCTTCGGCTCTTTTGATGATCTACAATCAGCGCGTCAATTCTACCCGGCTGGTATTTATCGATGAACCATTTGCCAAGATGGATCCGGGGAATGTGAAATTGATGCTCAAATTCATGCGGGAACAGAGACTTCAGGTGATCTTCTGCTCTCCGGACAAGACAGAATCCATCGGGAACGAGTGCGAAGTGATTCTGCCTGTACTGCGCGTGCATGCAGACAGCATGCAGCTTGGGATCGTACAATTTCACGAAGAGAACGTGAGCAGCTTGTAAATAGGCAAATGAGGCGGATATGGTGAATTACGAGGAAAAGATGCTGACGGTTCTGGCGGAAAAATACAGGAAGAGCAAAAAAGACAGCGGAACCAATGTGATCGTGAGGCGGACAAAACTGACTCCGTCTAAGCTTTATAAGGACTACAACCGTAACGACGGAGATATATTACAGATCGAAGCTGTAAATCAGGTGATCTTACGGTGCAGTGAAAAAGGTTTCGTGACCTACGAAACGGAAGGATTCAGCAACGAGATTGAGAACATCTATCTGGTGGATGAAAAGATAGAGGAAATCGAAAGCTATCTGGCGAAAAAGTACGGATATGAGCCGAAATCTGTAAAGCGCAAGCATGTGGAAAATTTGCTCTCTTTATATGGCGGACGCACTCCCGCGGCGGAACGGGAGTGCGGTAAGCTGCGCCGAGCTCTGGAAAAGAACAAAATTCCGTCCAAATATCATCAGACGGAAGATTTATTGAAAGCCCTTGTATTTATTGAGAATAATGAAAAAGAACTTTATTTGAGAGAAGCTTCTTTGTTGATATACGGTGACTCCAAATATCTGGAGGAGCATACGCTGACCGCTGTGTGTAATGCGCTTCGGGATCATCTCGACCGGCCCTGCGGCGAAACGGAATTGGAAGATGAGATACTCAGCGAATATCACATTGCCAGAGAAAAGCAGAAACTTTGCCTGAAGGGCGACATTATACTGCATATCCATGGGAAAGAACTGGACTTAGGGCGTCTATCAAACGGCATTGAATTTTTTGCGGATGAGATAGATAAAATCGGGCAAATACAGGTTCGAACGCCTTTTTTTACGACGGTAGAAAACTACACATCTTGGTTAAGATGCTGTGGGCAGGAAGAAAGTTTCTTTTATTTGGGTGGCTATGCCACTCGTTCTCAGCGGGGTTTTCTGAAGAAAATATATTATGATAACCCGTCTCTCACATATCGCCATTTTGGAGATATTGATGCCGGAGGCCTTTACATTCACGAACATTTATGTCGCGTGACCGGAATCCCGTTTCAGATGCATCTGATGTCGCGCGCGGAATTAGAGGATGTACGTTTTCAGTCCTGTCTGTGCTCCTTGTCAGATAATGACCGCTTGCGCCTCGAATCCTTGGAAAAACAGGAAGTATATCGAGACCTAACAGAATATATGCTGGAGCGCGGTGTGAAGCTGGAACAGGAAATCGTAAGCTACTACGAGTATTAAGCTTTTATAAGATGCGATGCACACTTGAATATTATATTTTTTGTTTCAGCGCCACCCCGATCAACCTGTCCGTCTGATCAGCCATAAACAGTGGAATGTTCAGCACATCGTCATCCAGCTTCAGATTATCCAGCGAAAACCGCACGCGGAGCTTGACCTGATCCGGGAACAGTTCTTTGAATTTTTTGAGGCTCTTGCAGGCAGTATTGGCTTCAGATTTGACTTCTATGGGGAAAATATCGTTTTCACGCTGAATCAGGAAATCCACTTCATAAGGAGGATTTGTCTGTGACCAGTATCGGGGAGTCATTTCAAACTGTGTAATCAGAGTCTGAAGTACGAAGTTTTCAGTTAATGCCCCTTTGAATTCAGTAAACAACCGATTACCCTCGCCAAAGGCAGTCGGCGCCAACTGTGCCAGTCGGCGGAGCAGCCCCACGTCTACCAGATAGATCTTAAAGGCGGAAAGATCATCATAGGCAGACACAGGCAGGCCAGGAGCAGTACTGCGGTAGATCTTATGAACCAGGCGGGCGTCCACCAGCCATTGTAAGGCATTCTCATATTCGCGGGCTCTTGCCCCTTCTTTGACGACTTTATAGATAAACTTTTTGTTTTCCCTCGCCAGCTGGGACGGGATCGACTTCCAGATCATTGAAATCTTGGGGAACTCGCTGATATTGGGGTGTTTGGCAAAGTCTCGCTCGTAGGCATCGATAATCCCGGACAAGGCTTCCTGCATGGCATCCACATCCCGTGCCTCTGTCCACATCTTGACGGGTTCCGGCATGCCGCCGGTCACATAGTACATCTTCAGCTTTTCATACAGAGGATTAAAGAAGGCGTCGGGAATCGGCTCAATAGTGTTGATCATTTCCAGATATTTTGCCAGATTTTCATCTCCGTTGGCCAGCAGGAATTCCGTAAAGGTCATGGGATCGATCTGCATGAAGTTGACTTTACCTACCGGGAAAGAAGATGGCTTTGCCAGGGCAATGCCCAGGAGGGAGCCGGCGCAGGCAATGTGATACTGGGGCGCATTCTCACAGAAGTACTTCATGGAGTTGATGACCTTAGGGCAATCCTGTATCTCGTCGAAAATGATGAGAGTTTTTTCCGGTATAATCTTTTGACCGCTCGCCAACATCAGATTCTGTAAAATCCGGTCCACATCTTTTGTAGTTTCAAAAAACTGCTTATACTCTTCATTTTCGTCAAAGTTGAAATAGGCAGTGCTTTCGTAATAGCGTTTGCCGAATTCCTTTAGGACCCAGGTCTTACCGACCTGACGCACACCTTTTAAAATCAGAGGCTTGCGATAGGGAGAATTCTTCCAGTTTAGCAGTTTCTTTAAAATAAATCTTTCCATATGTATACTCCATCACATTTTTATGAGATATTTGGTGTCTTTTGATCACACTTTTATTATATGAAAAAGCGATAAAAAATACAAGCTCATCATAAAATTATATATGTTTTGGTGTGTAGGTTTGTCAAACATATGTTACACCGTCATTTAAAAAATTAAGCAAGGTCTGTCTGGGAGAGAGCCATCCAAGAGGTCTCATGGGAAAGTCGTTGTATCGCCTGTTATGGACTTTGAGTTGTCTGCTGAAATCTTCGAATGAATAGAAGCGATGAGCTGCATAAAAGTACTCATTGTCTTTCCTGTGGGAGCGTTCTACTTTGCCGTTATGTCTGGGGGTGAAGGGCTTGATTTTACGATGTTGAATGTCAAGGTCTTTCAATTTTTTCTCAAACATCGTGAGATCATTGTCTGCCTTGCTGTTACCAAAACGTTTTGTGAACTCAAATCCATTATCCGTCTGGACGCATTGGACTTTGAAGGGGAAGGCTTTCAGCATATGCTCCAGAAATACTGCAGATGAATAAGTGGATGCTTCCTGAAAGGCTTCTACATAACGGAACCGCGAGAACTCGTCGATAGCGGTATACTGGTAGAATTTTTCTCCTTTCACATCGCCGACCATGCAGGAAGAAGGTACGTGCTTCACGTCGATCTGCACACGCTGACCGGGGTACAGCATCTGTTCATAAGGCTTAGGAGTGTATTTCGGGTTTGGAAGCTTTTGAGGAGCCATATCAAGCCTTTTGAGGACACGCCAAAGACCTGTGATGGAGCGTGAATAACCGCGCTGTGTAAGCTTAACCCAAAAGACGACCAGACCTGTGTGAGGGTTCCTCCTGCGCATATCCCGGATAAGTTTGAGCTCTTCGGGAGTATGCTGGTTGGGATGGGAATGAGGACGTCTGGAACGATCGCGCAGGGAATCCCAGGAGCCATCGTAGCGAGCTTTCCAACGATAGATATACTGACGGTTAGTCTTGTATTTGATAGCTGCTTTGGTGACTCCATAACGTTCAGCGTATTTAATAAGTGATAGACGGTATCTCATATCCTGTGTTATACTTGCCATGCGAGGATGCTCCTTTATGTATTTTTGTTTTGTGGTGATTCAAATATAACACAAAGTGAACCTATCCTCGCTTTTTATTTATTCACTTGTAACATATGTATTGTAATCCTACAATCATAAAATTATATATGTTTTGGTGTAATTTAATCACATTATCATTGAAAATCTCGAGCATGGCTGCTTATCAAGGGAGATACATCTTGACAGGGGGACGTATTTTCACTATAATACAGTAAATAAATTGACTGTAAATAAATAGATTGAAGGCGGTGGACTATGAACAAAGAAGATAGGAAAAACGCATATCTGTACTGCAAATTCAGAGATGAACAATTCGCCCTCTACGACGAATACGCGAAACGCAATGGCATGCTGATGAAGACTCTGCTGGTGGTCAACGTTCTCTTTTACGCAAAAGACGGGATGACTCAGACGGAGATATGCAGGAGGACTTTCCAGTCCAAACAGACCGTCAATCTTATCATCAAGAACCTGCTGTCCGACAACTACGTTACTGTCACCGAAGTGCCTGAAAACAAACGGAACAAGATCGTTCGGATGACAGAAGCAGGCCGGGCATATTGCGAAAAAGTCGTCAGACATATCACATGGGCGGAAGATACGGCGATGTCGATGCTTACGCCGGAGGAACAAAAGCAACTGATCAACCTTTCCAGAACCTTTACAAAAAATCTTACCATGCTGGTAAATCAGGAAACGGAAGAAATATAGAGATGGAATTTTACGAAGTCATCAATAAAAGGTGAATTTGTGTGGGAGTATTACGATGTCTGATGAAAGCAGAAAATTGCCGCTGATACGGGAAACTGCGGTAAAAAGCGTCATTACAAAGTCAAATCTGCCCGTATGCGAATACTCGGTCAATCCATATGTGGGCTGTACCCACGGCTGCCGGTATTGCTATGCGTCCTTCATGAAGCGTTTTACAGGTCATCAGGAGCCATGGGGGACCTTCCTGGACGTCAAGATGTGGCCGGAAATCAGGAACCCGGAGAAATACGCAGGCAGGGAACTGTTCATCAGCTCTGTGACCGACCCTTATCTGCCGCAGGAGGAGCAATACGGCCGTACGCGCGCGTTGCTGGAGCAGCTGAAGGGAAGCGGCGCCAGGATAAGCATTTCCACAAAGAGCGATCTTATACTGCGGGATCTGGACCTGATACGGACCTTCCCGCAGGCCCGCGTCTCATGGTCGATCAATACGCTGGACGAAAGCTTCAGGGAAGATATGGACAATGCGGTCAGCATCGAGCGGCGGCTTGCGGCCATGAAAATATTTCACCGGGCCGGCATCCGCACGACCTGTTTTGTCTCGCCCATATTCCCCGGAATCACCAATGTCAAAGCCATTATCCGCCGGGTAAAGGGACAGTGCAATCTGATATGGCTGGAAAATCTCAACCTGCGGGGAAGCTATAAGGCGGAAATCATGGATTACATACGGGAAAAGCACAGGAAACTGCTGCCTCTTTACCTGAAAATTTACAGGAAGGGAGACCGCACTTATTGGGAAACGCTGGACGCGGAGCTGAAGGCCTATGCCGCAGAAATCGGTCTCGACTATGTGACGAACGACGACAGTGTGAAGCGGTCATTCGATGCGTCGCCTGTGATCGTCAACTATTTTTATCACGAGAAAATCAAAAAATCAGCGAAGAAAGGTGGTGAAAGCCATGCCTGAACTGCCGGAAATAGAGACGGTAAAACGGATAATCGGACCGCAGATACGAGGGCTTGCGATAGAAAGTATCTCCGTCAGACGCCCGGAGGTCATCGCCCACCCTGCCGCCGACGAATTTTGCCGCCGCCTCAGGGGACAAACCTTTGACGCCACAACGCGCCGGGGAAAATTTCTCGTCATCCGGCTTGAAAGCGGCGATAAGGTCATCATCCATCTGCGGATGACCGGCTGCCTGCTGGTAACGCCGGCGGACTATCCGGAGGAAAAGCACACGCATATCGTTTTCCGTATGGATAACGGCAAGGCGCTGCGGTTTTCGGATACCCGCCGTTTCGGACGTCTCTGGCTGCTTCAAAAGGAGGAAGCGGATACATACAGCGGGATGGAAAGGCTAGGCAAGGAACCGCTTTCCCCGGATTTTACCGCGGAGTATCTGGCCTCGAAGCTGGGAAAACGAAAGAAAGCTGTCAAGGAATGCCTGATGGAGCAGGGAGCGATCGCCGGGATAGGGAACATCTATTCCGATGAAATACTGTTTGCAGCGGGGATATATCCGGCGCGACCGGCGAACAGCCTGACAGGAGAAGAGTGGGAACGCCTTGCCGAGGTCATCCCGGAGCGGCTGTCGTTCTTTATCCGAAAAAACGAAATATCTCCGGAAGAATATCTGGAAACAAAGGGCCGGGATTACCGCAACACGCCATTTTTACAGGTTTACGGTCACGAGGGAGAGCCGTGCCCGACATGCAAAACGTCGCTCTGCCGCATGGTTATCGGTGGGCGAAGCAGCACATATTGCCCCAGCTGCCAACAGGGGGATAAAGAATTCAACGAGTCCCGGAAAACAAAGGAGCAGACAGTATGAGAATAGAGGAAGTGAAAGTCAGGACACCTGATTTGCTGGAGCGGTTGCTGGAGGTATGGGAAAACTCCGTAAGAGCCACCCATCTGTTCCTGTCGGACGATGAAATCAGCAGCATAAAAGAATATGTGCCGCAGGCGTTGAAAGAGGTCGCCCATCTGATGATTGCGAAAGATGGCGCGGGCCGTCCGACAGCCTTCATGGGAGTGGAGAACGGGACATTGGAAATGCTGTTCATCGACCCGGAGGAGAGAGGAAAAGGGTTGGGAAAGTCTCTGGTACAGTATGGAATCAAAAACTGCGCGGTTGAGAGGCTGGCTGTAAATGAGCAGAACCCGCAGGCCAGGGGATTTTATGAACACATGGGCTTCAGGGTTTATGGGAGGACAGACCTCGATGAACAAGGCAATCCTTATCCTCTCCTGTATATGAGTCGCTGATGGTAATTGAAATTTCCGAAAACGGCAAAAATATGCTGTACGATGCAGAGGCTTGCTGGATTTATTGCCGGTAATATGGTATATTATAATATAGATTCATATGGTATTGGATTCGATTGATAACGGAGGAAAGCAGATGCGGTATCTTTCAGTTGCTGAAATAGCAAAAAAATGGAATATATCGGAACGCAGTGTGAGGAATTACTGCGCTCACGGGCGTGTGCCGGGTGCTTTTCTTACCGGAAAAACATGGAATATTCCTGAGGACGCGGAAAAACCGGAGCGCTTAAATAAAAAGAAGGAACATCCGCTTACACTGCTGGACATTTTGCAGGACCAAAAAGCGAGCAAATATTCCGGCGGTATTTACCATAAAACACAGATTGATTTAACGTATAACTCAAACCATATTGAAGGTAGCCGCCTGACCCATGAGCAGACCAGATATATTTTTGAAACCAATACCATTGGTGTGGAAAACGAAGTTCTCAACGTAGACGATGTGATCGAAACCGTAAATCATTTTCGATGTATCGATATGATCATCGACCATGCAAAGGCAGCTTTGACTGAGAAATTTATAAAGGAGCTTCATCTGATCTTAAAAAGCGGAACCAGCGATTCCGGAAAAGACTGGTTTGCATTGGGGGATTATAAAAAAATGCCTAATGAGGTTGGCGGTATGGAAACTGCTCTACCTGAAGAAGTTGCCGGCAAGATGAAAGCATTGTTGACAGAATATAACGCAAAAGAAGAAAAAACATTTGAAGGTATTCTGGATCTCCATGTAAAATTTGAGCGGATCCATCCGTTTCAGGACGGTAACGGTCGTGTGGGCAGGCTGATCATGTTCAGGGAATGTTTGAAATATAATATCGTGCCGTTCATTATTGAGGATAACCTGAAGATGTTTTACTATAGGGGATTAATGGAGTGGGACAATGAAAAAGGCTATCTGACAGACACATGTCTGGCGGCACAGGATAAATATAAAGCGTATTTGGATTATTTCAGGATCCCATATGAAGTCAGATGATATTCTGTTTGTAAAAACAGGAGGGGCAGTTGGAAAGTCTTATTTTGTGCAAGAAATCCCAGAAGAAGCCATGATTGTAGAACTGGTGATTCATCAGCCAGATAAAAATGTATCTGCCGGATTTTTTATATTGTTCCGATAATGCACCAAACATTATTCCGATAGCGTTGCTGTTATTCCGATAATGGGGTATATTATTATCTAAGCGAGGTGAAATACTTATGTATATATCAGTGAAACAGGCGGCAGAAAAGTGGAAAATTTCAGACAGAAGAGTACGAACCTTATGCTCAGAAGGAAAAATCCCGGGAGTTACCCGTGAAGGACGTAGCTGGAAGATACCGGAAGAGGCAAAGAAACCGGAGGATGGTCGATATAGGTCTGCGGAAAGCTTGTTAGAGGTGATCGACCGAAAGAAAGCGGAATTGGACACCAGGCGCCCATTGACAGAAGGAGAAATAGAGCGTTTTACAGAGGAATTTGTGGTGGAGTACACTTATAATTCCAATGCGATCGAAGGCAATACGCTGACCTTGCGGGAAACAGATATGGTGCTGCGTGGTCTCACCATTGATCAAAAACCTCTCAAAGACCATATGGAGGCGGTCGGCCATAAAGACGCTTTTTATTTTGTACGGGATCTGGTAAAGGAGCAGACGCCATTATCAGAGAGTGTGATAAAGCAGATTCATTATCTGGTGCTGGCGGATAAAAAGGATGACCGTGGAGTCTATAGAAAAGTTCCGGTAAGAATCATGGGGGCAAAACATGAGCCGGTACAGCCTTATCTCATTCAACCTAAGATGGAACAGTTGCTGGAAACTTATAGAATTAGCACCGAACATATCATTTCAAGGCTCGCATGGTTCCATATTGAATTTGAAGGCATTCATCCGTTTATAGACGGCAATGGCCGTACGGGGCGGCTGCTTGTAAATCTGGAACTGATGAAAGCGGGATATCCGCCGATTGATATTAAATTTACAGATCGGGTAGCCTACTATAAAGCCTTTGATGAATACCATACAAAGCACAATTCGAGAGCCATGGAGAAATTATTCGCAGGATATCTGAATGAAAGACTGGAGAGTTATTTGATCATGCTGAAAGAGTGAAGATCATGGCAGATCCTACTGCAAATAATTGCGATAACTCGCAAAAATTTTCACTAGAAGTTGTAGAATTCAGATTGAAGATGATGGAATGTACCATGTTCTGTTGGACGAGGAGCAGCTTTTAGGAGAGTTTGAATCTGTATTAAGCAGTTTTACGATGGGAAACGACGCTGAATACATCAGAAACATTCAGAAGGCCAATCGAAAAAATGGAGACGAGATGAGCTTTGTATTATTGTAGAATTTTGAGAGATCTTTTGTTATGATATAAATTGGGAAGACGGTTTCTACCCAGTTTAACCGGGAGAGTATTTGTATGTAAAATTTGAAATTGAGACATATATTCCATTGAGAAATGAGGAAATGTGATGGCTAATGAAAATGAAATCATTATATTTCAAGGAAAGATAAAAGTATCTCTTTGCCGGTTAAAATAGAAAATGAATCCGTTTGGTTGAATAGAAGCCAAATGGCAGAATTGTTTGGACGCGATGTAAAAACCATTGGAAAGCATATCAACAATGCCCTGAAAGAAGAATTATCCGAATAAAATTCCGTTGTCGCAAAATTTGCGACAACTGCTTCTGACAATAAAAAATATATGGTTGAACATTACAATTTAGATGTTATCATTTCAGCTACCACTTATTGCACTATTTGCCCGTGAATCTGCGTAGAGTTACGAAGATTAGCGTAGGTTTAGGGCAAAATATAAAAATTTGAAAAAGCGCCGGAGAACCCATAGTATCAAGGTTTAAAGGCTTTTGAAAGGATATAAAAGATATGATAAAAATACTTTTCGTGTGTCACGGCAGTACACCAATCAAAGTCCAGAACCCTTGATATTCCTTGACTTTTTGAACATTACAAAGGAAATTTACTACTAATTTACTACTTACTGATTGCCCTGTCGTGATATAAAGAAAAATAAATGAAACCGCAAAGGCGGCGTTTCCCACTTCCACCCCGGAAGAACAGGAACGCCGCTTTTTTTATGCCCTCATGTTACGCAGTAGGGGCAGAAAGAGCCTTGATATATAAGGCTTCCAGAGCGCGGAACCGGGGAAGCAAGGGAAAGATACCTTTTCCCTCAAAATCCGCGTTCTACTGCGTAACAAATCCACAGCAAAGGAGCTGATTAGCTATGGCAGTTTTCAGAGTGGAACGGAACACGGGATATACCGTAATGAGCAACCACCACTTACGCAACAAGGAGCTGACCTTAAAAGCAAAGGGCTTGTTGTCACAAATGCTTTCACTTCCCGAAGATTGGGACTATACCCTTGCGGGGCTGTCCCATATCAACCGGGAAAGTATCGACGCTATCCGTACCGCCGTTTGGGAACTTGAAAAAGCCGGATATATCACAAGGCGGCAGGGACGAGACGAGAAAGGCAAAATGACCGCCATTGAGTACACCATTTACGAGCAGCCACAGCCCCCGGAGTTGGAAAAGCCGATATTGGAAAAACCAACAGCGGGTAATCCGGTATTGGAAAATCCGACAACGGGAAATCCGACGTCGGAAAATCCAATGCAAATAATTAAAGAAGAACAAAAGACTAATCTATCAAAAAAAGAAAAACCAAATACAGATACACAAAGTACCCATTCCATTCCTATCCATTCCCCTGACCCCTCTCCTTTTGAGGGCGCGGCAGAGCCGCCGGAACAGAAACGAAAGGAACCGAACGACGCATACCGGGTATATGAGGAAATCATAAAAGACAATATCTGCTATGACATTCTCAAACAGGATATGCCCTACGACCATGACCGGATAGATGAAATCGTTGACCTTATCCTTGAAACAGTCTGCACAAAGCGCAGGACAATCCGTATCGCCGGGGACGACTACCCGGCAGAGCTTGTGAAGTCAAAGTTTATGAAACTGGACAGCGAACATATCCGGTTCGTCCTTGACTGTATGCGGGAGAACACCACGAAGATACGCAACATCAAGCAGTACCTACGGGCGGCACTGTTCAACGCGCCGTCCACTATCGGCAATTACTACACTTCCCTTGTCGCCCACGATATGGCAAGCGGCGCACTGGCTCCGCGAAAGCCCCAGTTTGGCGACCCGGACTATTATTCATGCAACGAGGGCGAAAGCCTTTAAACAACACAAGGAGGATTTTTTATGGCACAGAGAACCGGAGCATTGGTATTTGACGAGCTGACCGACCGTTACGACATTCGCTTTGACCTTTCCGACTACTACGGGGGCTTGCATTGCGGCGACTGTCTGGAAGTATTCGTAAGGGGGAAATGGAAGCCGACCCGTATGGAGTACGGGCAGAACTGGTATCTGGTAGGGGTACGCGCCGAGGACTTGAACGGGCTTAGGGTACGGATTTAATGAAAGCGGCAGGCACAGGGCAACCAGGAAACGACTGCCCTTTTTTTCTGCCCGGAAACGAAAGGAGGACGATAATTGCAGGAGGAAGTCAACGAAAAAGTGATTGTCCTGTCAATCAAGACCGGAAAACTGTCTGCGGAAGTGCTGCAAAAATCCATGAAATTCTTTCTCTCACAGGTAAAGAAGCAGGCAAACAAGCGGCAAATGCCCCACGGCAAGCAGACCCTAAAGCAGCTTATGAAGCAGAACGCAGGCGTTTCCAATATCGAAATCACGAAGGACAATATCAAAGCCTTTGAGAGTACCGCGAAGAAATACGGGATTGACTTTGCGCTGAAAAAGGACGCGACGGAAAGCCCGCCCCGGTACCTTGTTTTCTTTAAGGCGCGGGACGCTGACGCGCTGACCGCAGCCTTTAAGGAGTTTTCCGCAAAGAAGCTCTCACGGGAGCAGAAGCCCTCTATCCGAAAGGCATTAGCCGTTTTCCGGGATAAGGCGAAACAGCTCAATGCGAACCGGGAGAAAGTCAAGAACAAGGAAAGGGGGATTGACCGTTGAACAACATAGACTTGAAAAAGCTGATTATCCCGAATATCCCCTATCTGCTCTTTGTCTGGTTCTTTGACAAGGCAGCGCAGGCTTTTAGGCTTTCGCCGGGGGCTGACCTGTCGGAAAAGCTGCTTTCCCTTGGGACGGGATTTTCCGCAGCCTTTGGGGACGCCGCGCCGAGCTTACACCCTATGGACTTGCTTATCGGCGCAGCGGGGGCGGTGCTTATCCGGCTGATTGTCTATTTCAAAGGCAAGAACGCGAAGAAGTACCGGAAAGGCATGGAATACGGCTCTGCCCGTTGGGGAAATGCCGAAGATATTAAACCGTATGTAGACCCGGTATTTGAAAACAATGTCATTCTAACCCAGACCGAGCGGCTTATGATGAGCAGCCGCCCGAAGCAGCCAAAGTATGCAAGGAATAAAAATATCCTTGTAATCGGAGGTTCCGGCAGCGGCAAGACGAGGTTTTTCGTGAAGCCGAACCTAATGCAAATGCACAGCTCCTACGTTGTCACAGACCCGAAAGGAACCGTATTAGTTGAGTGCGGGCAGCTCTTACAGCGGGGCGGCTATAAGATAAAAGTGCTGAATACGATAAACTTCAAGAAAAGTATGCACTATAACCCGTTCGCCTATCTCCGCAGCGAGAAAGACATTCTGAAACTGGTAAATACCATAATCGCCAACACCAAAGGCGACGGGGAAAAATCCGGGGAGGATTTCTGGGTAAAGTCCGAACGGCTCTTTTACTGCGCCCTTATCGGCTATATCTGGTATGAAGCCCCGGAGGACGAGAAGAACTTTACGACGCTGCTTGAAATGATAAATGCGTCGGAAGCCCGCGAGGACGACCCGGAATTTCAGTCCCCGGTTGACCTCATGTTTGAACGACTGGAAGAAAAAGACCCGGAGCATTTTGCCGTCCGGCAGTACAAGAAATTCCTGTTAAGTGCGGGTAAGACACGTTCCTCAATCCTCATAAGCTGTGGGGCGCGGCTTGCCCCCTTTGACATACGGGAGCTACGGGAACTTCTGGAAACCGACGAAATGGAGCTTGACACACTGGGCGACCGGAAAACGGCACTGTTTGTTATCATCAGCGACACGGACGACACCTTTAACTTTATTGTGTCTATCCTTTACACGCAGCTTTTCAACTTGTTATGTGATAAAGCTGACGACGTGTACGGCGGGCGGCTGCCCGTCCATGTGAGGTGTCTGTTAGACGAGTTTGCAAATATCGGGCAGATACCAAAGTTTGAAAAGCTGATTGCCACTATAAGGAGCCGGGAAATTTCTGCTTCTATCATCTTGCAGAGCCAGTCACAGCTAAAGGCAATCTATAAGGACAACGCCGATACCATAGTCGGCAACTGCGACACCACCCTTTTCCTTGGTGGCAAGGAGAAAACCACACTGAAAGAAATGTCGGAGCTTTTGGGGAAAGAAACCATTGACAGCTTCAACACTTCCGAAACCAGAGGGCGGGAGCTGTCCCACGGGCTGAACTACCAGAAGTTAGGCAAGGAGCTTATGACACAGGACGAAATCGCCGTCATGGACGGCGGGAAATGTATCTTGCAGTTACGGGGTGTGCGCCCGTTCTTTTCGGACAAATTCGATATAACGAAGCACCCGAAATATAAGTACCTTTCCGACTACGACAAGAAGAACGCTTTTGATGTGGAACGGTACATGAAGCGCCGCCCCGCAATCGTGAAGCCGGACGAACCTTTCGACTGTTACGAAATCAGCGGAGTAGATTTGCAGGAGGACACACCATGAACAGACGTATCAGAAAGAAAAAAGCGAAGCAGCAACAGGAAATGATAGATAACTTTGTGGCGGCACTGGTAGAACTCAAAGAAGCCATAGACGCCGCAGAACGGGAATACTGGCGTAAATGGGCGGAGGAAAGCACACGGCAGTTTGCCGAAACCATTTTACGCCAGTGTGAACGCCGATACGGGAGAAAGGAGGAATTACAGCAACCGACTACATAACCATTGGTTACATGATACGCGCCCCTACTGGGAAATCCATGTTTCCCCACTCTTACAACTGAATACCGCTGCGCCGCAGAATTTCAAACGGCGCGGGGACTTATGACCGCGGCAGTTACCAAAACTGACCGCCGTTTTTTATGCCCTTTTTCGGGCAGCCGCTATTGCGGCAGGAAAGGAGAATTTCATGGAATTTTTCAACAGCGCAATCGAAGTTTTACAGACCCTTGTTATCGCACTGGGAGCCGGACTTGGTATCTGGGGAGTGATTAACCTCTTGGAGGGCTACGGAAACGACAACCCAGGGGCAAATGCTCATGTACGGTAAGGAAGCAAGCAACCGAAAACAAGAGATAGACCGCCAGCACTACACTATTCCGAACCAAAGACCAAAAGATAAGCATTGTGGGAAAATCTAAACTTTTGGATTTTCCTACAATGCCAACTACGGCGGAATCCCTCCCACTCCTTATATCTTTCTGTATACATTGAATTTGTATTTAGTAAAATGCAGACAACACCACGGATCGGCTTTTGGTTGGACAATTCCAACCAAACACCACAGCAGACAGCAGAAAACATTCTGAACGCTAGGAAGCCGGTATGATTGTTACATATAAGGGGAAGAAAAATTTCTTTTAGGTACTTGCTTTCCTAAAACTGATGTGATACAATGATTTAATCCAGAAAAGGAGTAAAAAATATGCGGCAAGGTATTCTTAAATAAAACTATAATCAAATAGTGGGAACAAAGGATTATGATAGCTCCTTTTGTAGGGGCTTAGTTTTTTGTACCCAATTTAAGAATACTTTTGCCTTATCAATTTTGACATATCCCCAAAAACAGCAATCACAAACAGGTGTATGCTGTATATGTGTATGTCCGCAACTTATAATCCCCAGTGGTAAAAGTATTTTACTGCTGGGGATTTTTATGCCCTTTGGGGCTGTAAAGGGAGGACAATCACATGAAAATAATCAATATTGGAATTCTTGCCCATGTAGACGCTGGAAAGACGACCTTGACGGAGAGCCTGCTATATGCCAGCGGAGCCATTTCAGAACCGGGGAGCGTCGAAAAAGGGACAACGAGGACGGACACCATGTTTTTGGAGCGGCAGCGTGGGATTACCATTCAAGCGGCAGTCACTTCCTTCCAGTGGCACAGATGTAAAGTTAACATTGTGGATACGCCCGGCCACATGGATTTTTTGGCGGAGGTGTACCGCTCTTTGGCTGTTTTAGATGGGGCCATCTTGGTGATCTCCGCTAAAGATGGCGTGCAGGCCCAGACCCGTATTCTGTTCCATGCCCTGCGGAAAATGAACATTCCCACCGTTATCTTTATCAACAAGATCGACCAGGCTGGCGTTGATTTGCAGAGCGTGGTTCAGTCTGTTCGGGATAAGCTCTCCGCCGATATTATCATCAAGCAGACGGTGTCGCTGTCCCCGGAAATAGTCCTGGAGGAAAATACCGACATAGAAGCATGGGATGCGGTCATCGAAAATAACGATGAATTATTGGAAAAGTATATCGCAGGAGAACCAATCAGCCGGGAAAAACTTGCGCGGGAGGAACAGCAGCGGGTTCAAGACGCCTCCCTGTTCCCAGTCTATCATGGCAGCGCCAAAAATGGCCTTGGCATTCAACCGTTGATGGATGCGGTGACAGGGCTGTTCCAACCGATTGGGGAACAGGGGGGCGCCGCCCTATGCGGCAGCGTTTTCAAGGTTGAGTACACCGATTGCGGCCAGCGGCGTGTCTATCTACGGTTATACAGCGGAACGCTGCGCCTGCGGGATACGGTGGCCCTGGCCGGGAGAGAAAAGCTGAAAATCACAGAGATGCGTATTCCATCCAAAGGGGAAATTGTTCGGACAGACACCGCTTATCAGGGTGAAATTGTTATCCTTCCCAGCGACAGCGTGAGGTTAAACGATGTATTAGGGGACCAAACCCGGCTCCCTCGTAAAAGGTGGCGCGAGGACCCCCTCCCCATGCTGCGGACGACGATTGCGCCGAAAACGGCAGCGCAAAGAGAACGGCTGCTGGACGCTCTTACGCAACTTGCGGATACTGACCCGCTTTTGCGTTGCGAAGTGGATTCCATCACCCATGAGATCATTCTTTCTTTTTTGGGCCGGGTGCAGTTGGAGGTTGTTTCCGCTTTGCTGTCGGAAAAATACAAGCTTGAAACAGTGGTAAAGGAACCCTCCGTCATTTATATGGAGCGGCCGCTCAAAGCAGCCAGCCACACCATCCATATCGAGGTGCCGCCCAACCCGTTTTGGGCATCCATAGGACTGTCTGTTACACCACTCTCGCTTGGCTCCGGTGTACAATACGAGAGCCGGGTTTCGCTGGGATACTTGAACCAGAGTTTTCAAAACGCTGTCAGGGATGGTATCCGTTACGGGCTGGAGCAGGGCTTGTTCGGCTGGAACGTAACGGACTGTAAGATTTGCTTTGAATACGGGCTTTATTACAGTCCGGTCAGCACGCCGGCGGACTTCCGCTCATTGGCCCCGATTGTATTGGAACAGGCATTGAAGGAATCGGGGACGCAGCTGCTGGAACCTTATCTCTCCTTCATCCTCTATGCGCCCCAGGAATACCTTTCCAGGGCTTATCATGATGCACCGAAATACTGTGCCACCATCGAAACGGCCCAGGTAAAAAAGGATGAAGTTGTCTTTACTGGCGAGATTCCCGCCCGCTGTATACAGGCATACCGTACTGATCTGGCCTTTTACACCAACGGGCGGAGCGTATGCCTTACAGAGCTGAAAGGATATCAGGCCGCTGTCGGTCAGCCGGTCATCCAGCCCCGCCGTCCAAACAGCCGCCTGGACAAGGTGCGCCATATGTTTCAGAAGGTAATGTAAAGATACATAATCGTCAAGACGGCAACAATCAGAAGTTATGGAGGGTAACAATGGAATATAGTAAGGAAGATTTAATGGAAGCAAAAAAGCAAATTTGGGGAGTGGGAGAGAACATGGGAACAGAGGAAAGTAAAAAAATCTGGGAGGAGAACGCACAATTTTGGGATAATGCAATGGGTGACGAATCTAATGAATTTCACAGAGAGGTAGTGCGTCCCAAAGTAACGGAACTTCTATCTCCTAATCCTGCGGATTACATTTTGGATATTGCGTGTGGCAATGGAAATTATTCTTCGTATCTTGCACAAAGAGGCGCTTCGGTTGTCGCTTTTGATTACAGCAAAAAAATGATAGAATTGGCTAAAAGACGGCAATCACAATATGCAAAACAAATTGAATTTTGTGTGGCGGATGCGACCGATAGAAAAAGTATATTAGAATTAAAAAGAAATCGAGCCTTTACGAAAGCAGTTTCTAATATGGCAATTATGGATATTACGGATATTGAACCACTTCTTATGGCTGTTTATGAACTGTTGCAGGAAAGCGGAATTTTTGTCTTTGCAACGCAACACCCTTGTTTTGTCACGTTGACTGAAAAATATATGACACCGCACAGTTACTATGATATAGCGATTGAAGGGCAACCGAAAGAGCAGATTTATTATCATCGTTCCATACAAGATATTTTTAACCTTTGTTTTAGAGCTGGATTTGTCATTGATGGATTTTATGAAGAATGTTTTAAAACCAACAAAGAAATTCCTATGGTAATGATAGTAAGGCTTAAGAAGGTAAAACGTGATAGCTTAAAATAAATTCAAGTTTGTCGGGTAAATAGCAAACCCAGCCGAGCCAGTCAACGGTCAAGATGAACGGCGCATATGCGCAGCCGTTGACAGCCCCGCCCGCCTTTGCTGGTAGGCAATCAAGGGGCGACAGCAAGAAGTGCCACCGCCCCGCACTATTATTCAGAAAGGGGAATTTCCATGACCGACCAGATAGCCTATCAAGAATATATCCAGCGCAGGTACAACGCCTTTTGCAAGACTGTTATCCGCTGTGCCGCCTTGGACAAGATTTTGAAGCTTAAACGGCAATGGGAACGGCAAGTTTCCCTTGACTATCTGATGAACGAGAAGTTTGTCCAGTTTGCCGCGTCGGAGCCGGACGAGGAATACCCATTTACCGTCTGCGGTCAGACCGTCCTGCTCTGCAACGCCGCCCTTGCCGACGCGATCTCTGTTTTGCCGGAGCAGACGCGGGAAGAAATCCTGCGCTATTACTTTCTGCGCCAGCCGCAGCGCGTGATCGGCGCGTGTATTGGCCGGTCACGCAGCACAGCGGGGCGGCATATCCAGCTTGCCTTGCAGCGGCTACGCGAAGAAATGGGGGTGAGCCGGTATGAGTAGACTTCTCCCCTATGAAACAATCCTCAAAGCCCGTGAGGGCGACCCAGAAGCCGTGAACGCTGTCCTGCTCCACTACGCCGGATATATCCGCTATTTCTCAAAAGTGAACGGGCAGGTCAACGCCGAGGTGGAGGACTATGTAAAGCAGCGGTTAATTGACTGTCAATTCAAGTTCCGGCTTGACGAACCACCGGACAAGTCATAAAAACTGAATACCAGCCGCCACCGACGCGGCCAGCGAAAGCAGTAAGTCTTGAAAAAGATTTACTGCTTTTTTTGTTGTCCGGCTCCGCTCCCGGCCATTTTGCCCCCTGCCGGTTGTAGTAGTAAGCGAGGAGGGAATTTTTCTGCCCTGGTGTTTGGCATTTGGAGCATTTACCCGTAGTAGAGGGCAAAGAGAAAGGATTTCTCCAACACCGGGTAGAAACCACTGCGTCCGGTGTCATTTTAGCGAAAGCGGGCAGGAATGCCCTTTACAGGATTAGTAGTAGCAGAAAAAGAGAAACAAACTTTTGTGGTTGCAGTTTTCCAAAAAAGTGGCGGACGGAAGTGAGAGAAAGTTTGCAGTCACGGAGAGCAAGTTTCTACCACGGTGCCAAAATCCGCAATTCTGCAGTTTTGCCCCTCGCGGGAAACTTGTTGGGGAGTGCCTTCCCCAAACCCTGCTCATGCGCCCTTACGGGCGAGAAAGGAGGTCACACCATGCGAAAGAAATACAACACGCCCCACCGCAGCCGCGTTGTGAAAACCCGGCTGTCCGAAGATGAGTATGCCGACTTCACAGCGCGGCTTGCGCCCTATGGTATCAGCCAGTCCGAATTTCTCCGGCAGGCGATACGGCGGGCGACCATACGCCCGGTTGTCCATGTGTCGTCGGTCAATGACGAGTTGCTTTCCGCTGTCGGGAAGCTGACAGCCGAGTACGGCAGGATCGGCGGCAACCTCAATCAGATTGCCCGGTATCTGAACGAATACGGCGTACCCTACAACACCCTTTCCGGCGAGGTACGCGCCGCCATATCCGACCTTGCCGTCCTCAAGTATGAAGTCCTCAAGAAAGTAGGTGACGCGGTTGGCAACACTCAAGCATATCAACTCTAAAAACGCCGACTACGGAGCCGCCGAGCAATATCTTCTCTTTGAGCATGACGAGTTTACCATGAAGCCCGTCCTTGATGAAACCGGCAGGCTTATCCCCCGCGAGGACTACCGGCTGTCCACGCTGAACTGCGACGGGGAGGATTTTGCCGTTGCGTGTATGCGGGCCAATCTCCGCTATCAGAAAAACCAGCGGCGGGAAGATGTGAAAAGCCACCACTACATCATCAGCTTTGACCCGCGGGACGGGCCGGACAACGGCCTGACCGTAGACCGGGCGCAGGCGTTGGGGGAACAATTCTGTAAAGAGCATTTTCCCGGCCACCAGGCCCTTGTCTGCACCCACCCGGACGGGCATAACCACAGCGGCAACATTCATGTGCATATCGTCATAAACAGCCTGCGGATTGAGGAAGTGCCGTTCCTGCCCTACATGGACAGGCCGGCCGATACGAAAGTCGGCTGCAAGCACCGATGTACCGACGCTGCCCTGCGCTACTTCAAATCCGAAGTCATGGAGATGTGCCACCGGGAGGGGCTTTATCAAATCGACCTCTTGAACGGCAGCAAGAACCGCGTCACCGACCGGGAGTATTGGGCGCAGAAAAAGGGACAGGCCGCGCTGGACAAGCAGAACGCCCCCATGATTGCCGATAGTATCACGCCCCGGCAGACCAAGTTTGAAACGAACAAGGAGAAGCTGCGGCAGACCCTACGGAAAGCCCTTGCCACCGCCGCCAGCTTTGACGAGTTTTCCTCTCTGTTGCTGCAGGAGGGTGTGACCGTCAAGGAGAGCCGGGGGCGGCTTTCCTACCTCACGCCGGACAGGACAAAGCCAATTACCGCCCGGAAGCTGGGCGACGATTTTGACCGCGCCGCTGTCTTTGCCGTTTTAGAGCAAAACGCCGCCAGAGCAGCCGAAGCGCCAGCCAGATCCCCCGATCCCCCACGCACCATAAAAGACCGCTTGCAGGTTGCCAGAGCCGAGATAGCCGCCCCGAAACAGGACGGAGTGCAGCGGCTTGTGGACATTGAGCAGAAAATGGCCGAGGGCAAAGGCCGGGGCTATGAACGCTGGGCGAAGATACACAATCTGAAGCAGGCCGCCAAAACGCTGTCCGTCTACCAGCAATACGGCTTTACTTCCCCGGAGCAGTTAGAAGCCGCCGTTGACACCGCCTATCAGAAAATGCGCCAGACCAGCGGCGAACTGAAAGCACTGGAAACGAAGCTGCAAGGGAAAAAGAAGTTGCAGCGGCAGGTGTTGGCCTACGCCCAGACCAAGGCCGCCCGCGACGGGCTGCGGGCACAGAAATCCGAGAAAGCCCGCGCCGCATACCGGCAGGCCCATGAGAGCGATTTTATCATAGCCGACGCAGCAGCCCGGTATTTCAAGGCGCATGGCATTACCAAGCTGCCCGCCCGGAAAGCGTTGCAGGCCGAGATCGAGCAGCTTATCTCCGAGAAAGACGGCCTGTATAACACCTATCACGAACAGAAACAGCGGTTCAAGGAGTTGCAGACCGTCAAGCGGAACATCGACCAGATTTTGCGCCGGGACGAGCCGCACCGCAGAAAGGAGCAGAGCCATGAGCGATAACCTGCCCCACATGGACTACCGCCAGCACCGGCGGGCGCGGCGGCTGGTACATGAGTGCTGTAACTACGATGAGGGGAACTGCCTGCTATTGGACGACGGGGAGCCTTGCGTGTGCGTCCAGAGCATTTCCTTTTCCCTCATGTGCCACTGGTTCCGTGTGGCTGTCCTGCCCCTTGACGGGGAGCTGGCCGCAGCCCTCTTGTGCCGGGGAAGCCGGAAACGGTGTGCCGTCTGCGGGGCGGCCTTTGTCCCCAAATCCAACCGGGGAAAATACTGCCCCGACTGCGCCGGGCGCATGAAGAAAATCAAAGCCGCCGAGAGAAAGCGGAAACAAAGGCAGAGATGTCACGCTTTAGAGCCTTTCAAACCCGCATAAATCAAGGCTTTTTTC
>NZ_CBCPMH010000002.1:0-1738 GCF_965119705.1 Gallibacter sp. Marseille-QA0791
AAATCATAAACAGACATTATCGATATGATATCTGTTGTTTTCCATTCATTTTCAAAGGACATAATCCTCAAATCCAAGTAAAACCTTAAAATCATCATATTTCTGTTTCCGGCTCTTTTAAATGCATGAGTCGGTTTTATCGTTTTAATATAGTTTATAGTAAGGAGCATATCTATGATAAAATCTTTGGAAACAGAAAAAAAGCGCTGGATAATACTTATCGCTGCATGTATATGTAACGTGTTCGCAGGTACTGGATACTGCTGGAGTGTCTATCAAGCCGGACTAGTCAACGAAGCAACGACGATATTCGGATCTTCTAATATCACTGCCTCTGTATTGGCAGTCGCTTTTTCGATCAATGCCGCAGTTTTTCCCTTTACGATGATTGCAGGAGGGCTGCTCCAGAGAAAATTGGAGCCTTCAAAGATCATGATAGGGAGCGCTGTTTTGATTCTCGCAGGGATGTTTTTGAGCGGTACTGCCAACAACGTTTATGCTATATGGCTCGGTTTCGGCATCATTACTGGATTTGGCAGCGGTGCTGTATACGGCATCACCATAAATAACACGATAAACTTTTTCCCTGATAAAAAAGGTCTCATCAGTGGTATGACAACATGCTCCTTTGGATTGGGTTCAATAATCTTTCCACCTATCATTAGTGACATGATAGATAATTGTGGTGTGCTTCATACTTTTAAGATAATGGGAGCACTCATCGCAGCGATCACCGTGCTCAGCGCTTTTTTTATCAGCAGCTGTCCTAGAGGATGGCTCCCGAAAGACTTCATCCCAGACAGATCAGTAAAAGATATCGCGAACGAAAAGACAGGAAATGACAGGACATGGTCGGAAATGCTCAAAGATGTACGATTCTGGCTCACAGCCACTGTGTTTATGCTCTTTGCCTCCGCCGGGCTTTTTATAGTTTCCCAATCTAAACAACTAGCTGTCATAGCTGGAGGCCTCCATGAAACCGATAACCTTTCCATACTTACCATCAGTATCGTCGGTATAGCCAACTCAGTCGGCCGCCTCATATGGGGTTTCGCATCCGATAAAATCGGCCGGCTCCGATCTCTTATATCCATGGCATTGATTTTAAGCATTGCAGCCTTTGCTCTGGCATGCACTTCAGACAATTACAAAATATTCATCATATGTATGATATCATTGGCATGCTGCTATGGTGGTTGCATGGGGATTTATCCAGCATTGACAGCAGATCTATTTGGAGAAAAAAACAATAGTGTTAATTACGGTATAATGTTTTTAGTCTTTTCCGTTGCAGCTTTTGTCGGTCCTAAGTTTTTCACTTCTTTGAGTGAGGCGTTCAATTCACATTCCACATCTTTATATATCATTTCAGGTTTCGGTCTGTGCGCGTTTGCTTTAACATTTTTACTAACCCGTTTTAGTCGCAAAAAAATAAAGCTCCCGAAACACTCACAATTCAATTTGTGATATTATTTGTTAAAAGATATCAGGAGGAACTCTAATGAAAATGACTCAGATAGGAGATACACCCCTGAGTATAAGTATATACTCAGTAGAAGAAACACCGACAATAATACACGATACAGGCATTTTAGAAATCATATTCTGCCTCAAAGGGAGCATCCGCTTCTCATATGCCTATGAAGAATTTACACTTAACGAAGGGGATTTCATATCAGTCGATAAAGACGCCTACTATCTATATGATGGTCGTGAAAATTTATGTGTTTCCTTCTAT